>NZ_CM183351.1:0-4035760 GCF_059507695.1 Cobetia sp. PDI-12MA
GTGTCGCTCGCACTTTGGCAACAATGTCTTGACGCCCTGCAAGACGAGCTGAATTCACAGCAGTTCAATACCTGGGTTCGTCCCCTGCAGGCCGAGGAAGGCGACAGCGGAGAGCTGTGCCTGCTCGCCCCCAACCGCTTCGTGCGTGATTGGGTCAATGACAAGTACCTCAAACGAATCCACGAGCTGCTGCGTGAGCTGGCACCGGGCAAGCCGCCCAAGGTCGAGCTGAGCGTCGGTAGCCGTCGGACCGTCTCGAACCCGCGTCCGGAAGGCGCGGCTGCGTCGCCGGTATCTGCCCAGGCGCCGGCGCCGGGTCAGATGCCGAGCCCGCGTGCCCCTTCCGTGCATACGCCACCGCGAGGCAATTTTGCGGAAGAGCGTGAGATGGCCGGCGATGGCGCCCAGGAACAGGCACCGCGTCGCAACACGCGCCAGGTGCAGGTAGAAGGTAGCCTCAAGCATTCCAGTGGCCTGAATCCGAACTTCACCTTCGAAACCTTTGTCGAAGGCAAGTCCAACCAGCTGGCTCGCGCGGCTTCGCGCCAGGTCTCCGAGAATCCCGGCGGCGCCTACAACCCGCTGTTCCTGTATGGCGGCGTGGGTCTGGGCAAGACCCACCTGATGCACGCGGTGGGCAATCATCTGGCCAAGCAGGGCGGCGAGAATGCCAAGGTTGTCTACCTGCACTCCGAGCGCTTCGTGGCGGACATGGTCAAGGCGCTGCAGCTCAATGCCATCAATGACTTCAAGCGTTTCTACCGTTCGGTGGATGCGCTGCTGATCGATGACATCCAGTTCTTCGCTGGCAAGGAGCGCTCCCAGGAGGAGTTCTTCCACACCTTCAATGCGTTGCTCGAGGGCGGGCAGCAGATGATTCTGACCTCGGACCGCTATCCGAAGGAGATCAATGGGGTCGAGGAGCGTCTCAAGTCACGCTTCGGCTGGGGGCTGACAGTGGCCATCGAGCCGCCGGAGCTCGAGACGCGCGTCGCGATCCTGATGAAGAAGGCCGATCAGGCCAAGGTCGATCTGCCTCACGATGCTGCCTTCTTCATCGCGCAGAAGATCCGCTCCAACGTTCGCGAGCTGGAAGGTGCCTTGAAGAAGGTCATCGCCGACTCCCACTTCATGGGGCGCGCGATCAATCAGGACTTCATCCGTGAATCCCTGAAGGATCTACTGGCACTGCAGGACAAGCAGGTGGGGGTGGACAACATCCAGCGCACCGTGGCCGAGTACTACAAGATCAAGATTTCCGATCTTCACTCCAAGCGTCGCTCGCGCTCCGTCGCCCGACCGCGTCAGGTCGCGATGGCGCTCGCCAAGGAGCTGACCAACCACAGCCTGCCGGAAATCGGCGATGCCTTCGGTGGACGAGACCACACCACCGTGCTGCATGCCTGTCGCAAGGTGGCCTCGCTGCGAGAAGAGAATGCCGATATCCGCGAGGACTACAAGAACCTGCTGCGTCTGTTGACCAGCTGATCGAATTGCAGCGGCAGGTCGGGTTGGCGACAATCACGCTATCGACCTGCTGTGCTCCGGGCTTGCCTGTCGCGGCCCCGAATTTCTTTTGCGTGCGCGCTGCCTGTCAGCGAGCATTGCCCCGTTTCCAGAGAGTGGAGTCTCCATGAAATTTTCCATTTCGCGTGAAGCCCTGCTGCGCCCGCTGTCCCTGGTGGCGGGTGTCGTCGAGCGTCGCCAGACACTGCCTGTGCTGTCCAATGTGCTGCTTGAGGTGTCCGATCAGCAGCTGTCGCTGACCGGGACTGACCTTGAGGTCGAGCTGATCGGGCGTGTCGAGCCCAGCCGTGTCGATGAGCCGGGTTCCGCGACGGTACCGGCACGCAAGCTGATGGATATCTGCAAGTCACTGCCCGAAGGCAGCGAGATCATTCTCGCGCTGGAAGAAGGGCGTGCCATTCTGCGCAGCGGCCGCTCACGCTTCACCCTGTCGACCTTGCCGGTGGCCGAGTTCCCGAACATCGATGATGGTCAGGGCGATATCACCGTCAGCCTGCCGCGCGGTACCCTCAAGCATCTGATCGACGCGACCTCCTTCGCGATGGCGCAGCAGGATGTCCGTTATTACCTCAACGGCATGCTGCTGGAACTGACCAGCAACCTGGTGCGTACCGTGGCGACCGATGGTCACCGCCTGGCCGTCTGCGAGCAGGCCGCTGACATCAGCGTGCCGGAAGCGCAGAAGCTGATCATTCCGCGCAAGGGTATCCTCGAGCTGACGCGCCTGCTCGACGGCAGCAACGAGCTGATGACATTGACGGTCAGCGGGACGCACGTGCGCGCCCAGACCGGCGACTTCACCTTTACCTCCAAGCTGGTGGACGGCAAGTTCCCGGATTACGAGCGCGTTGTCCCGCGTGGCGGTGACAAGGTCATCGTGGCCGAGCGTGCCGAGCTGCGTCAGGTACTGTCGCGCACCGCGATCCTCTCCAATGAGAAGTACCGTGGCGTGCGCCTCTATCTGGAGGCAGGCAACTTGCGCGTGCTGGCCAACAACCCCGAGCAGGAAGAAGCCGAAGAGAATATTGCCCTTGATTATCAAGGGGCTGGCCTCGAGATCGGCTTCAATGTCGGTTACCTGATCGATGTGCTGGGAGTGCTGGATGCCGATCGCGTGCAGCTGACGCTTTCCGATGCCAACAGCTCAGCGCTGCTGGAAGAGCCGGGCGGAGGTGATGCACGTTACGTAGTGATGCCGATGCGTCTGTAATATCGTAATTGTAAGAAAATCAGAAACTTGAATCGTAATTGCGGTGCAGTTGATGCACGCAATCGCAGAATGAGCCTCGACAACACCCGCCATTTTCACTCCTGAATGGCGGGTGTTGTCGTATTTGAGCCCCGAAGGCGGCCATGGCTCTTTCTCTCTATCGAATGAGGCCGTCATGGCGCTTGAACGACTCCAATTCCAGAATCTGCGTAACCTGGCGACAGTCGATATGGCGCCAGGAAAAGGAGTGAATCTGGTCAGTGGTGCCAATGGCAGTGGCAAGTCGAGCCTGCTGGAAGGTATCCATGTGCTGGGGCTGGCGCGCTCTTTTCGCACGCACAAGCTCAAGCATGCCATTGCGCATGACACGGCGGGAATGACGCTGTTTGGCCGCCTGGCAGGCGATCCGCCGCGCCCCTTGGGGGTAAGGCGCGATCAGGCCGCAGATGGGCTGGAGATGCGGCTGGATGGCGAGAAGGTCGAGCGAGTCGCCCAGCTGGCTCAGGCCTTGCCATTGCAGCTGATCAACCCTGATGCCTTCCGTTTGCTGGAAGGTTCGCCCTCTGCCCGACGTGAGTTCCTCGACTGGGGTGTGTTTCACGTGAAACACGACTTCTTCGACGTCTGGCGTCGCGTGCGTCGGGCGCTCAAACATCGGAACGCACTGCTCAGGCATGGTAAGATGGACGTTCAGGCACTTAACGTCTGGGATCGAGAGTTTGCTCACTGGAGCGAGCGTCTTGATGCCCTGCGCATGGAATATATGCAGGCGCTGGCGCCTTTGTTTCAAGCCACGCTTGCCGAGCTGATTGATTTACCCGAGCTGACTCTGCGCTATCAGCGCGGTTGGGATGCCAAACGCCCTCTGGGCGACGTGCTGGCAGCAGGGCGCGACAGTGATAGCCATATGGGCTTTACCCAGACCGGCCCACAACGCGCCGACCTGCGTATTCGCCTGGGGCGACGCCCTGCAGTCGAGGTGTTGTCTCGCGGCCAGCAGAAGCTGGTGGTCAGCGCTCTCAAGCTGGCTCAGGGTCGCTTGCTTGAAGAAATGAACGGACGTACCTGTGTCTACCTGATCGACGATCTGCCGGCGGAACTGGATGGCGAGCATCGCCGTCTGTTCTGCCAGCTGTTGGCAGGCCTCGAGTGCCAGGTCTTCGTGACCTGCGTCGAACCCGAAACATTGGATCGGGTATGGTTGCCGAACACTGATGTCAGGATGTTTCACGTGGAACACGGGCGACTGCACACGGAATGATTTCACGACGGAGAAGCCAATGAGCGAACAGGCTTACGACTCATCAAGCATCAAGGTCCTCAAGGGCCTGGATGCCGTACGCAAGCGCCCCGGCATGTATATCGGTGATACCGATGACGGCACGGGGCTGCATCATATGGTGTTCGAGCTGGTGGATAACTCCATCGACGAGGCGCTGGCCGGTCACTGTAGCGAAGTCCGGGTCGTTATTCATGCCGACGAGTCAGTTTCCGTCAGCGACAACGGTCGTGGTGTGCCGACCGAGATCCATGAAGAGGAAGGCGTCAGCGCAGCGGAAGTCATCATGACCGTGCTGCACGCAGGCGGTAAGTTCGATGACAACTCCTACAAGGTCTCCGGCGGTCTGCACGGTGTGGGTGTCTCGGTCGTCAACGCGCTATCCGAAGAGCTCAAGCTGACCATCTGGCGTCAAGGCAATGTCCACGAGCAGATCTATCGCCATGGCGAGCCGCAGTCGCCGCTGGGCATCGTGGGCCAGACCGAGAAGACTGGTACCCTGGTACGCTTCAAGCCTTCGCCGCTGACCTTTGCCAATATCGAATTCCACTACGAGGTGCTGGCCAAGCGCCTGCGCGAGCTGTCCTTCCTGAATTCCGGTGTCGCCATCCGTTTGATTGATGAGCGCAGCGGCAAGGAAGAGCTGTTCCATTACGAAGGTGGCCTCAAGGCGTTTGTTGACCATATCAACACCAACAAGGCGCCCTTGAATCCGGTGTTCCATTTCGAGATGGAGCGTGAGGATGGCATTGCCGTCGAAGTGGCGATGCAGTGGAATGAAGGCTTCGCCGAGAATATCTTCTGCTACACCAACAATATTCCTCAGCGTGATGGCGGGACTCACCTGGCCGGCTTCCGTGCGGCACTGACGCGTACGCTCAACAGCTATATCGAGGCGGAAGGTCTGCTCAAGAAATCCAAGGTCGGTACGACCGGGGATGATGCCCGTGAAGGTTTGACTGCGATCATCTCGGTCAAGGTGCCGGACCCGAAGTTCTCCTCGCAGACCAAGGACAAACTGGTCTCTTCCGAGGTCAAGACAGCGGTCGAGCAGGAGATGGGCCGGTTGTTCTCCGAGTACCTGATCGAGAAGCCCAACGAAGCCAAGGCCATCGTCAACAAGATGCTGGATGCGGCTCGCGCACGTGAAGCCGCCCGCAAGGCGCGTGACATGACGCGACGCAAGGGGGCCCTGGATATCGCAGGCCTGCCGGGCAAGCTGGCTGACTGTCAGGAGAAGGACCCGAGCCTCTCCGAACTGTATCTGGTCGAGGGTGATTCCGCCGGTGGTTCCGCCAAGCAGGGCCGTGATCGTCGTACTCAGGCGATCCTGCCGCTGAAGGGCAAGATCCTCAACGTCGAGAAGGCGCGCTTCGACAAGATGCTGTCGTCTGCCGAGGTCGGCACGCTGATCACCGCGCTGGGGTGCGGTATCGGTCGTGAAGAGTTCAACCCTGACAAGCTGCGCTATCACTCCGTTATCATCATGACGGATGCCGACGTCGATGGTTCGCACATCCGTACGCTGCTGCTGACCTTCTTCTTCCGCCAGATGCCGGAACTGATCGAGCGCGGTCATATCTTCATTGCCCAGCCGCCGCTCTACAAGATCAAGCGTGGCAAGCATGAGCAGTATCTGAAGGACGAGCAGGCGCTGCAGGACTATCTGACCGCCACAGCGCTGGACGGCGGCAAGCTGCACGTCAACGCCGATGCCCCGGGCATCGCGGGCGCTCAGCTGGAAGCACTGGTCAACCAGTATCGTGGCGTGATGAAGCGCATCGATCGTCTGGCGCGTGTCTATCCATCTGCCGTGCTGCGCAAGATCGTGCATGCTCCGCATCTGGATGAGGCCGCACTCGCGGACCAGTCTCAGGCGCAAGGCTGGATCGACGGTCTCCAGAAGGAAATGGATGACCTGATCGCCTATGAGGGTGGCCCGCACTACAGCTTCACTCTCAGCCACGACGGCGAGCGCAATCTCTATCTCCCAGCAGTGACGCTGACGGCACATGGTGTCAGCAGTGATTACCTGTGGGATGTCGATTTCTTCAAGTCCGCCGATTACCGCGAGATGAGTGAGCTGGGCAGCATGCTGGAAGGCCTGCTGGAAGCTGGCAGCTACGTCTCGCGCGGTGAGCGCAAGAAGGAAGTCGTTACCTTCTACGAAGCCCTCGACTGGCTGATGAAGGAAGCGGCACGTGGCTTCAGTATCCAGCGCTACAAGGGGCTGGGCGAGATGAACCCGGATCAGCTGTGGGAAACCACCATGGATCCGGAGTCCCGTCGCATGCTGCGTGTGACCGTCGAGGATGCGATCGGTGCCGATCAGATGTTCAACACCCTGATGGGTGACGAAGTCGAACCGCGCCGTGACTTCATCGAGCGCTTCGCGCTGGTGGCCAACCTCGACGTATGATGGCGTTGAGCTAGCGCTTGGCGGATGTCTTGCCAAGTCAAGCCAGAAAAACGGCCCCTGATCTTCGATCAGGCGCCGTTTTTGCATGTGCGTGTTGCTGCAATCATTAACAAGGATGACAGTGCGGGACAGGGCTTGGCTCAGTCTCAGCCGGCGCGTTGCTCGTTCAGCCAGGCGATGATTCGCTCTGCCGTGATAAAGGCTGTCGCAAGCCCCAGGTGATTGATCGTCTCGAGGATTTCCACCTGCGCCACGGGATGGTGGGGTTGCAGACATTGGGCAAGACGTTCGGCATGAAATGCCTCGTCATGCTCGCCGATCAGCGCCATCACTGGCACCTGATGATGGGCGAGCGCCTTGAGGTCACCTTGATAGTCGCGAGGATTGAGGCCCGTCATCAGGCGCCACGAGTAGGCGTCGGTGGTATGTGCATCGCGGTACTCTGGTGGGATACTGAAGCCAAGCACCTCAATATGATCCAGGCGATGGATGCCGAGCCGGTTCAGGAGTGCGCAGGCCAGCATCCGCGCGATGCGTGGCTGTGCCCAGCGTGAATCACGTCGCATGTTGGGTGCGAGGTGATGCAGGTACGGCGCCAGCAGTATCACGCCGTGCAACGGAATATCGGCACGCTGGTGCTGACAGACAGCGGCCGAGAAGCGCAGTGCCAGGCCGCCTCCGGCAGAGTGACCAGCGACGATGACCCTGGCATCGGCTGGTAACTCGAGCGACAGGATCAGGTCCTCGAGATCTTCCTCGAGCTGGAGCAGGTGGTCGATGTCGCCACGTCGTTGTGGAGCTGGGCCGTGGCCGCGCAAGTCCGGCGTATGCACATGATGGCCGGCCTTAGCCAGGCGCGTTGCCAGCGATGCGAGATAACGGCTGTCAGCACTGGAGCCATGCAGCAGGATGAGGTGTGAGCGGCTCCCTGACATGCCTGCTGCGGGATAATGGCGACAGCCCAGGCTACTGTCATCGCGGCAGCGGTAGGGGACGAGTTCATTCGGCGCTGACCACGCTTCCTTGTCTGCCAGGAAGGTCGTGAAATCAAAGGCATGGCTGCTGGAATCTGGCATTGGCTACACTCGCTCGGAGGCCACGTCATGAAAAAAGCCCGCTATCTGAACCGGTCAGATAGCGGGCTTTTTCGTTCAAGTGCTCGGCGCACTCGACAGGCTGATCAAGCCCGGTACCTCAAGGCTCGATGTTTCAAGGCTTGCTGCCTCAAGACTCAGTGCGCCTGATTGAGGAAGCCTTCATCCAGCTTCAGCTCGTCATTGCGGTTGACGCCGATATCGCGGGACAGGATGTTGCTGGCGATCTGCTTGGCTTCTTCCAGAGAGTGCATCTGTGCGGTGCCGCACTGATAGATGTTGAGCTCCGGAATCTCTTCCTGACGCGCCACGTTGAGCACGTCCTGCATGGCAGCAGACCAGGCTGCGGCAACGCGAGCTTCTTCCGGTTCACCGATCAGGCTCATGTAGAAGCCGGTACGGCAACCCATCGGTGAGATATCGATGATCTCGACATCATCACCGTTGAGATGCTCGCGCATGAAGCCGGCAAACAGGTGCTCGAGGGTGTGAATGCCTTTCTCGGAGAGAATCTCTTCATTCGGCACGCAGAAGCGCAGGTCGAAGACGGTGATGTTGTCGCCTTTCGGGGTGCCCATCTTCTTGGCCACGCGCACGGCAGGCGCCTTCATGATGGTGTGATCGACAGTGAAGCTATCCAGCAGTGGCATGTGAAGCCTCCAGCATGAGGAAGTGAGACAGGCAGGCAGTTGCCCGCCCGGATTCATGTCTGAAGGGTAGCATATCGCCGCTGTTGATTAGAGAGGCAAGCGCGCCGTGCGCAGGGTTCTCGCCGGGCAGGCGCGCCTCACAGATAGCTTTCGGCAGCGGCTTCACAGCTCACGCAGCGGCGCTGGGACTTTCCCGGCTCACCATCCGATATGGGGTGGTTGAGCTCACCATCGAGCAGGCGGTTGGTGAAGTCGGCCAGGTTGGCCACTACCAGCACGTCCTTGAGGCCCTCGCCATCTGCCAGCGTCTTCTGGCCCTTGCCGGTCATCACCAGCGCGGCGTGACAGCCGGCCTTCTGGCCCGCGATGAGGTCACGCAGGCTGTCGCCCAGCATCCAGGCTCCTTCAAAGTCGGGAATCTGCAGGGCATCCTGGATCTGGTGGAGCAGGCCGGGTTCGGGCTTGCGGCAATCGCAGCCGTCGTCCGGGCCATGCGGGCAGTACGCAATGTGAGCGATATCGCCACCGGCTTCCTTCACCAGCTGCATCATCTTGGTGTGCATCTGGTCGAGTTCGCGGTGGCCGAAATGGCCACGGGCGATGCCGGACTGATTGGTCGCCACGGCCACGGTATAGCCAGCGCGAGTCAGACGGGCGATGGCCTGGATGGAAGTGGGGTATTCGATCCACTCCTCGGCGTTCTTGACGAAGGCATCGGAGTCTTCATTGATGACACCATCACGGTCGAGCACGATCAGTTTTTGCATGGTCAACTCTTCACTTCAGGGCAGTCAGGGGCGTCAGCCGGGCTGCTTGTCAGGGGTCGCCGCTTTGCCTGGGAAATTGTGAGCCGAGTCACAAGATGACGCTCGCACGTGGGGATGGGCAAATGGCGCCGAGTGCTCGAAGTGCGTGGTGCGACAGGCTGCCGCGCTTTTCGAACACTGTTTCTATACTGGAATACTAGTGCGACTTAGGTAGGGGATCAAGGCAGAAATTGTGACATCGCTGCCGTGTTGCGTGAAATCCTGTCACGCAACACGGCATTTCAGGACCCCGGATACAAAAGAACCCCGCCGTGGCGGGGTTCTTTTGCAGAGGCTGCGGTTCAACGATGTCAGGGACACCGTGGATCGGCAGATCTCATTGGGTCAGCAGACTGATGTCGGCCACACCCATGAACAGGCCTTGCAGACTCGCCAGCATCGCCAGACGATTGGCACGCACGGCGGCATCGTCGGAATTGACCATCACCTGATCGAAGAAGGCATCGACCGGTTCGCGCAGGCTGGCCAGTGCATCGAGGGCCTCCTGGTAGCGCGCCGCTTCGAACAGTGGTGCCACTTCCGCGCCACGTGCCGTCAGGGCGTCTGCCAGTGCCTGCTCGGCCGGCTCGCTCAACAGGCTTGCGTCCACTTCGGTGCGACCATCGTGCTCGGCCTTGGCGAGGATGTTGGAGACTCGCTTGTTGGCTGCCGCCAGAGCAGCGGCTTCCGGGCGTTCGCCGAAGGCGTGCACGGCACGCAGACGCCGCGCGAAGTCCAGCGGGTTGCTGATCTTCAGGGTACGCACGGCCAGGTACAGCTCGGCACCCATGCCTTCGTCGCTGGCCCAGGCGCGGAAGCGATCGAGCATGTACTCGAGCACGTCCTCGACCAGTCCTTCGGCCTTGGGCAGATCACGATGCTGCTCGGCGCTGACGGTCAGCAGCTCGCGCAGGTCGAGGTCCAGCTCACCCTTGATCAGGATGTTGAGCACCCCGATGGTGGCGCGACGCAGCGCGAACGGGTCCTTGGCGCCGGTCGGACGCTGACCGATACCGAAGATGCCGGTCAGGGTGTCGAGACGGTCGGCCAGGGCAATCGCCATGCCGGCCTTGGTCGTGGGGATCGCATCGCCGGCGAAGCGCGGCAGATACTGTTCTTCCAGCGCGAGAGCGACGGTGGCATCTTCGCCATCGTGACGGGCGTAGTAGTGGCCCATGATGCCCTGCAGTTCCGGGAACTCCAGCACCATCTCGGTGACCAGGTCGGTCTTGGCCAGCTGTGCAGCACGTGCGGCGTGGTCGACATCGGCGCCGATGCGTTCCGCGATGTGACGTGCCACGGCTTCGCTGCGACGGGCCTTCTCGGCCATGCTGCCCAGCTTCTGCTGGAAGACGACGCTCTCGAGCTTCTCGCGACGCGATTCCAGCGTGCTGCGCAGGTCGGTCTCGTAGAAGAAGGCGGCGTCGCCCAGACGCGGACGAATCACCTTCTCGTTACCGGAGATGACCTGTTGCGGGTCCTTGCTCTCGATATTGGAGATGGTGATGAAGGCCGGCTTGAGCTTGCCGTCATTGTCCAGCAGGTGGAAGTACTTCTGATTGGCCTTCATGGAGGAGATCAGACACTCCGCCGGCACTTCCAGGAAGCGCTCGTCGAAGGTACCCGTCAGTGCCACCGGCCATTCCACGAGGCCGTTGACCTCGTTGAGCAGGGCTTCCTCGATGACGGCGTTGGCACCATAGACTTCCGCCTCGGCTTGGACCTGTTCGCGGATACGCTCACGACGCACCTCACGGTTGGCCAGCACGCGGGCACCTTCCAGCGCGTCGAGGTAGTCCTCGGCGTGCGCCAGCGTGATGGCCTGCGGCGCATGGAAGCGGTGACCGAAAGTGGTACGACCGGAGTCGAGGCCGAGCACGCTGGCCTCGATCACTTCGCTGCCGTAGAGCGCGACCAGCCAATGCACCGGACGCGAGAACTCGATGCGTGAGGCACCCCAGCGCATGTTCTTCGGCACCGGCAGGCGAGCCACTACCTGCTCCAGCATGGCCGGCAGCAGGGCGGAGAGGTGCTCGCCCGGCTGGGTGTAACGATAGCCGAGCCAGGTGCCCTTGTCGGTTTCCAGCTCGATCAGGTCACTGACTTCGACACCGCAGGAGCGGGCGAAGCCCTGCACCGCGCGAGTCGGTTCGCCATCCTTGAAGGCGGCGGCCTTGGCCGGTCCGCGCTTCTCGATCTCGCGGTCCGGCTGGCGCTCGGCCAGGGATTCGATCATCACCGCCAGACGACGCGGTGTGGCGTAGGCACGTACCTGACCGAAGGCGACTTCGGCGTCGCGCAGGCCCTCGGCAAGGCCGTTGGCGAGGCTGTCAGCGAGTGCGTCGATGGCGCCCGGCGGCAGTTCTTCGCAGCCCAGTTCGATCAACAGGGTATTCACGGAGGCCATGCTTACGCGTCTCCCTCGGTAGTGGTGTCATCGGCGGCGAGCAGCTCATCACGCAGCGCCTGCGGGGCCAGCGGGAAGCCGGCGGCCTTGCGCGAATCGTAATAGGCGTGGGCCACATCACGGGCGAGAGTGCGCACGCGCAGGATGTAGCGCTGACGCTCGGTGACGGAGATGGCGTGGCGCGCATCCAGCAGGTTGAAGGTATGCGATGCCTTCAGGACCTGCTCGTAGGCCGGCAGCGGCAGGTTGGCGGTCAGCAGCTTCTGGCACTCGCTCTCGCAGTGATCGAAGGCAGCGAACAGCTCCGGCACGGCAGCGTGCTCGAAGTTGTAGGCCGACTGCTCCTTCTCGTTCTGCAGGAAGACGTCGCCATAGGTCACGACGGAGCCGTCCGGCGCGGTGGTCCAGATCAGGTCGTAGACGCTGTCCACGTCCTGCAGGTACATCGCGATGCGCTCGAGGCCGTAGGTCAGCTCGCCGGTGACCGGGAAGCATTCGATGCCACCTGCCTGCTGGAAGTAGGTGAACTGGGTCACTTCCATGCCGTTGAGCCACATTTCCCAGCCGAGGCCCCAGGCGCCCAGCGTCGGAGATTCCCAGTTGTCCTCGACGAAACGGATGTCGTGGACCAGCGGGTCGATGCCCAGACGCTCCAGCGAGCCCAGATAGAGCTCCTGCAGGTTGGCCGGTGACGGCTTCATCACCACCTGGAACTGATAATAGTGCTGCAGGCGATTGGGGTTTTCGCCGTAGCGGCCGTCGGTGGGACGGCGGGAAGGCTGCACGTAGGCAGCGTTCCAGGTTTCAGGACCGATGGAACGCAGGAAGGTCGCCGGGTGGAAAGTCCCCGCGCCAACCTCCATATCCAATGGTTGCAGGATGATGCAACCCTGTTCGGCCCAGTATTGCTGCAGGGCCAGAATCAGGCCCTGGAAGGTTTTCACGTCTGGCTGTGTCATTGGTGAAGCCCGTTGGCCCATGAATTCGAGAACTGCCGAGTATACAATCCCCGCTTATCGGGTTATAGGCCGCAGACGAAACCGAGTGCGTGCCATTTCCAAATTCTGATGTGTCGCGTTCCTGAACGCGCGCGTTGCCTACAAGCCTCTAGAGGCTCTGGGAGCTCAAATGATCGTCGTTACCGGAGGCGCCGGTTTCATCGGTGCCAATATCGTCAAGGCACTCAATGACCGCGGCCGTACCGATATCCTGGTGGTGGATGACCTGAGTGACGGCACCAAGTTCGTCAATCTGGCGGACCTGACCATCGCCGATTACCTCGACAAGGACGACTTCCTGATTCGTGTCCAGTCGAGCCTGATGGGCGAGTATGCCGAGTTGCCGAAGATCGAGGCGATCTTCCATGAAGGTGCCTGCTCGGATACCACCGAGTGGGACGGCCAGTTCATGCTCGAGAACAACTTCGAGTACTCCAAGGTGCTGCTCAACTTCTGCGAAGCGAACCGGATTCCCTTCCTCTACGCGAGCTCCGCGGCGACCTACGGCGACAGCCAGGTCTTCAAGGAAACGCCAGAGTTCGAAGGTCCGCTCAACGTCTACGGCTACTCCAAGCTGCTGTTCGATCAGCACGTGCGCCAGCGCTGGGACAGCCTGACCACCCAGGTCGTCGGCTTCCGCTATTTCAATGTCTACGGCCCGCGTGAGCAGCACAAGGGCAAGATGGCCAGCGTTGCCTATCACCATCACACCCAGGTGAAGGCGGGCGAGAACCCCAAGCTGTTCGGTGCCTACGATGGCTTTGAAGCCGGCATGCAGAGCCGTGACTTCGTCTATGTCGGTGATGTGGTCGACGTGAACCTGTGGTTCCTCGATCACCCGGAAGCCTCCGGCATCTTCAATCTGGGTACCGGCCGCGCCGAGCCGTTCAAGGCGATCGCCGAGACCGTCATCGAGTACTACGAGAAGGGCGAGATCGAGTACATCGACTTCCCGGAAAACCTCAAGGGCCGCTACCAGAGCTTCACGCGTGCCGACATCGGCAAGCTGCGCAAGGCCGGCTGCAACGTCGAATTCAAGACCGTTGCCCAGGGCACCCGCGCCTATCTCGAATGGCTGAATCGCTGAGTTCGAGCACGTATGGACTGAGCACGGGTGGACTGAGTGCGAGCGCCTGCCTCGCAAGGGTGACGAGGCAGGGCAAGCGCACCCGCAAGGAGGATTGGCCGTGAAGAGGAGCAAGGCATGAGTGAGCGCATTCTGGTGGTCGGGCCCAGCTGGGTCGGCGACATGGTGATGGCGCAGAGCCTGTTCATGACGCTGAAGCAGCGCTCGCCCGGCTGCCGGATCAGTGTGCTGGCGCCCGCCTGGTCGCAGCCGATCATCGAGCGCATGCCCGAGGTCGAGGAGGTACTGGCGCTGCCGGCGGGGCATGGTGACTTTGCTCTCAAGGCGCGCTGGCAGCTCGGGCGTTCGCTGCGAGGGCGCTTCGACCGCGCCATCGTGTTGCCGCGCTCGTGGAAGTCAGCGCTGGTACCGTTCTTCGCGCGCATTCCAGTGCGCGTCGGCTTCACTGGTGAGCAGCGCTACGGCCTGCTCACCGAGTGCCGCAAGCTCGACAAGTCGGTGCTCGATCAGACCGTCAAGCGCTTCACGTCGCTGGGCCTGCCCGTTGAGGAGGCCAATCCGCCAGTGGGCATTCCGGAGCCCGCTCTGGTCACCGACAGCGCCAATCAGTTGCGCTTGCGCGGCGAGTTGGGGCTGATGGCGCCGCCAGCGCCCATCATCGGCATGATGCCGGGGGCGGAGTATGGCCCGGCCAAGCAGTGGCCACTGGCGCACTTTCGCGCGCTTGCCGAGTCATTGACTCGCCAGGGGGCCGAGGTGCGCATCTTCGGTGGCCCCAAGGATGTCGCGGCGGGGGAGGAGATCGCCCAGGGGCTTGCGGGCGTTCATAACCTGTGTGGCAAGACGCGGCTGGCGGATGCGGTGGACCTGATCGCCGAGTGTCGGGAAGTGGTCAGCAATGATTCCGGCCTGATGCATGTCGCGGCCGCGGTAGGGGCCCGTATTCAGGGCATCTACGGCTCCTCGTCGCCGCATTACACACCACCGCTGACGGCCAATCGCGAGATCCACTGGCTGGCGCTGGAGTGTTCCCCCTGTTTCAAGCGCGTCTGTCCGCTGGGGCATACCAATTGTCTGAACCATATTGCTCCCGAGCGTCTGTTGACGGCGATCTCGCTGGATGAGGATGCGCGGTGAACCTGCCGAGAAACCGCACGACGGATGATCTGATCCACCCGCGCATGCGCGGGGCAATGCAGCGTGCTCAGCGGATAGAGGCGCTGCGTGCCTGGTGCGAGCACCACCTGATTCTGCCGTTCAGTCGTTGCTGGTTGATGCGTTGGAAACGCCAGCGTGCACGCCATCAGTCCCTTGAGCGCCGTGGCCTGCCGCGTCATGCGCTGGAAGACGTGATGGGGCATGAGGCGTTGACGGTCTGGGTCAATCCGCGTGAGCTGGTGCGTGACGTCAACTTCGGGCGTGACAAGCGCAACCGGCCTTCCTCCAACGCCTTCATCTGGAATGGCGACTGGGACCTGCGGCGCGGTGCCTTCCGCTTCGGTTCACGCTCGCGTCTTATGCGGGACTTGATCGAGCATGGCGATGACCTGACGGTGACGGAGCGCTATCAGCACTTGAAGGCCTTGCTGGATGCAGGCAAGCCGTGGTCGTCACCGCGTGATGGGCTATTGATGGACAGCGAAGAGAAGATTCTCGGCTATCTGCGTTGTTATCGCGGTTATCTGCAGGACATGGCCGCCAATGGCTTCCGCCAGGGCATCACCAAGGACGAGATGGGCGTCGCGGTGACGCGCGATGGCCGTCTGCTCAAGATCAATCGTGGCCTGCATCGCCTGGCGATGGCGCAACAGGTTGGTGTACCCAGCGTGCCTGTCGTCATCAAGGCGGTGCACCGCGAGTTCTGGGACAGGGTGACCGCCGGTGCCGAAGGCGATGAGGCTCTGCAGCGTCTGCAGGCTGTGCTGCAAGAGTGTCGTCCCGAAAGCGAGCCCGGCCCGCTGGACCCCAGAACCTATCCCGTGCTGGGTGTGGACGAAGGCTGGCCGGATCTCCGCGGTCTGGAGGACGGTGACTCGCGCGCTTGAGCTGCTGACCTGCTGTCTGGAAAAGCGAAAAAAGCCCTGTTTCATTGTGATGTTTCACATGAAACAGGGCTTTTTTCGTTCTCTAGCCGGGTGATGGGTGCCTGCATGATAGGTGCTTGTGGGCCAGGTGTCTGGGATGAAAAGCGGTCTAGCGTGCCAGCCGTTGATAAAGCCCCAGATAGGCCTCGCCCATGGCGCTGGGAGTGAAGCGTGCCAGATGCGCCCGTGCCCCCTCGACCAGTCGCTCCCGACGTGGTGCATCAGCGACGAGTGCCTCGATGGCGGCAGCCAATGCCTGTGCATCGCCGGTGGGCACCAGCACGCCGGTGCTGTCGTCATGCACGATATCGGGGATGCCATCCACATCGCTTGCGATGATCGGTACACCGTGATCCATCACGTCGAGCAGAATCGAGCCGAGGCCCTCATTGCGTGATGGAAAGGCGAACAGATCGAAGGCTTCCAGATAGTCGCCGACATTGGTGTGGAAGCCTTCCCAGACCAGATTGTCGAGATCGGCACTTTCCGCCTTGAAGGCCGCTTCGTCCTCGCCGGCACCCAGGCAGACGAAGAGCAGCTGCGGGTGGCTGTCGCGCAGCCTGCGGGCCGCCTCGATCAGCACTCGCTGGCCCTTGTGGCGGTCCACCAGTGCGCCGACATGCCCGATGACGATGCGCCCCCCCGCGGACGTATTACCGAAGCGCTGGCGTAGCTCGGCCACGGCTTGCTTGTCGCTGGGCAGGTGGGCGAGAGTGCTGGGGATCAACGCCGTCTCACCCCATTGGCGCTCCCGCAGGTGAGATTCGATCACCGACGAAATCGCCACCCGGCAGGCGGCCGCACGATAGGTCAGGCGATTGAACGGCTTGTCCTTCACCGGCTGGGGCACCCGGCGTGTCAGCAGGTAAGGCGTGCCGGTGAGGCGCTGATGCAGCCATGCCCAGTGCACGGCCTTGGCTTCATGAGCATGCACGATATCGGCGCGGGGCTGGCCGAGATGGCCCTTGAAGCGTCCGCTGACCTCGATCACGTCCACCGTGACGGCCAGCTCAAGCGCCGCCAGTTCGCTGATCAAGGGCGAGCCCTGCAGGCACACCAGTGACTGGCGGATCGGCGCGCCGGCTTCCCCGTCTTTCCCCGGGCTTGCGCGTCGCGCCAGGTCCGCGATCAGGTTGAGCGTCTGGCGCTCACCGCCGCGAAAGCCGCGTGCCAGATTGACATGGCGTACGTGAAGCGGGCGCGTCACACCTCGCGCGGCAGTCGGCTCACAGCTAGAGGTCATGGTCACCATACCTTGTTGAAATCTTCGGCCTCACGCACCTTGGCGTCGCGCTGGAATTCCAGCAGCTTGGCGTATTTCAGGTAGGCATTGACGCTGGCCGACAGCGCCACCGAGAAGCCATCGACGCCATCGCGGAAGCCGGCCTGGAAGACGAACTTGCGCATGAAGGCATTGCTGGCATGTAGGAAGGGAGTCAAGGCGTTGGCGCGTTTTCCCTTCTGATACATGATCTTGGCGGCGCGGTTCGAGAAACGGCCACTGGCCTTGACGAACAGTTCACCGAGATTGGCGAAGCTGTAATGCTCGAGATCGGCGTCCAGCTCGCAGGGATGGTTGGCCTGCACCGAGCTGTGCTGACGCGAATCGCGGAAGGCGAGTTTCTCGCGGTCATACAGGCGCAGGCAGTAATCGGGATACCAGCCGGCATGCCGTACCCAGCGCGAGCCGATGAAGTTGCGACGGCGCAGCGCGAAGCCATCGTGAGGCGTGCTGTCGAGTGCCAGTGCCCGGATGGCGCTGACGGCGCCGTCGGTCAGGCGCTCATCGGCGTCCAGTGACAGCACCCAGCGGTGGCTGGCATGGCTCGGCCCGACATTCTTCTGCGGCCCGTCGCCCAGGTAGGGTTGATCGATCACCACGGCGCCCATGTCGCGCGCCAGCTCGCAGGTGGCATCGGTGGAGCCGGAGTCCACCACGATCAACTCATCGCAGACCTGGGCCAGCGAGCGCAGGCAGTCCTCGATGTTGTGGGCTTCATTGAGGGTGATGACGCAGCCGGTGATGGGCACCGCAGTGCGCAGCTTGCCATCGGGTGAAGGGGCGGCCGAGGCCTCGTCGCTCGTGTTCATGACGGTCTCTGTCTTGAGAGCGCCTGCAGCACGACGGGGTGTGGCAGGCGCCGATGGGACGCAGTGGCAGGCTCGCCTGGGCGAAGCGTCTGCCGACGATTCATGTCGCTATCGTACACCGCATGGCCGACGATGCCTTGCCGGGCGGTGTTCTGAAGTGCCGATCGGAAGCGCCATGCGTGAAGGGGCAGTCCTGGTCGGCTCAGGCTTGATAGGCGCTGCGGATGCGTGCCAGGCACGCCGCATGATGTGTCGGGGTGAAGCGGGCCAGCGAGCGGCCCAGGCGGGAGAGGTTGCTTTCGCGCCAGCGTGCATCCCAGGGAGTCTTGGCATGCAGCTGGCAGCGATCTAGATCGATCACGTAGACGCGTCCGCGTTCATCGATCAGTAGGTTGCGTGCGTTGAGATCGACATGCTCAAGCCCCGCGTCATGCACGGCACGGATGGCGTGGCCAGCCGTATCGAGCAGGCGGAGCAAGGTGTCGGGCAGCTCGGCCCCGGCAGGCAGGCGCTGTGCTTCGAGGGCGATCAGGTCATCGGCGAAGGCGCGTGCGCCGGGAATCAGCACCGTGATCAGGGCGGCCTCGTAGGTCAGGCCATGCCGCCACACGCAGGCGCCGACGGGCTCTGGCACCGGCAGCCCCTGGCGATACAGACGCTCCGTCAGGCGCAGTTCGGCGAAGGCGCGGGTACGCTCAAGGCCGGTATAGAGGTAGCGCTGACTGGCGAGCTTCGCGATCAGGCCGCCGCGACGATAGGGGCGCAGTGCCCAGCGGCGAGCCGGTGTCGCGGTGGTATTGGCGGGTTGCAGCTCGGCTGGCAAACGACAGACATCAAGGAACAGACTCGCCCCGCGCCCCGGCGCTTCGCCGGTCACGGCGTCGTGTTCACGCCAGAACGATGGCATGAACCAGTCCGGCGTCATTTGTGGCGCTGTTTCGCCATCATATAGAATGTGGGCATTCTCATTTCGGAAAACTGCCATCCGCATGAAGCATCCTCTCCCTGCCCAGCCCGCACATATCTGCGTGCTCCGGCTCTCCGCTCTCGGCGATGTCTGCAATCTTGTGCCAACGGTACGCGCCTTGCAGCGTCAGTGGCCTGAGGCCCGCATTACCTGGATCGTCGGCAAGGGGGAGCACAGTCTACTGTCCGGCCTGACCGGGGTCGAGTTCGTGGTCTACGACAAGTCCACCGGTCTTGCGGGCATGCGTGCCATCTGGCGACAGCTCAAGGACACGCACTTCGATGTGCTGCTGCACATGCAGCAGGCGCTGCGCGCCAGTGCGCTGTCGCTGGGCCTCAAGGCCAAGGTGCGCATCGGTTACGATCGTGCGCGCGCCAAGGACTGGCAGTACCTCTTTACCACCCATCAGCTGGCCCCGCGAGAGCGCGCCCACGTGCTGGAGTCGTTCATGGACTTCGCGCGTACGCTGGGTGTCGAGGACTGCCGCCTCGACTGGCGGCTCGATGTGCCGTCCGAGGCCTACACCGAAGCCGCACGCGTCACCGGCGAGGCGCCGTATCTGATCATCAGCCCGTGTGCCAATCCGCGACTGCGCAACTTCCGCAACTGGTCGCCGGAAGGCTATGCGGCGGTCGTCGATCATGCCTGGCAGCAATATGGCATCCGCAGCGTGATGACCGGTGGCGGCAGCCCGCAGGAGCGTGAAATGGGCGCACGCATCAAGGCGCTGGTCAGCGAAGGCGCGGTCATCGATGCCATCGGTGGCACCTCGCTCAAGGGCCTGCTGGCGATGATCGATCGCGCAGTGGCGGTGATCGCGCCGGATTCCGGCCCGGTGCACATGGGCAATGCGCTCAACACTCCGGTGATCGGCCTGTACGCCACCACCAATCCCGAGCGTGCGGCGCCGTACTGCTGGCAGCATCTGGTGGTCAATCGCTATCCGGACGCCGTGAAGACCTATCTTCACAAGCAGATGGACGAGATCAACTGGGGCCAGCGCGTGCGCCATCAGGACGCCATGAGCCTGATCCGCGCCGAGGATGTCATCGCGCGTCTCGCTGAGCTGCTGGCGGACACCGATGGCGTCATTCGCGGCCAGAGCTGCGAACGTCTGCCGGTCGCGGCTGTCTCCTCTACGGATACCTCTTCTTCCCAATCCCCCTCTGCACGCGGAGACGCCTGATGAAGCTTGATCTGACTGCGCTTGAACAGGCTCGCCTGCTGGTCGTGGGTGATGTGATGCTCGACCGCTACTGGCACGGTGGCACCTCACGCATCTCGCCGGAAGCGCCGGTACCGGTGGTACGAGTCGGCGAGAGCGAAGACCGCCCCGGCGGTGCTGCCAACGTCGCGCTCAACATCGCCTCGCTCGGCGCACACGCCACCCTGGCCGGTGTCGTCGGTCAGGATGACAACGCCGCCATCCTTACCCGCGCATTGGAAAACGCCAATGTCATCACGCGCTTTCAGGCCAGTCACAGCGTGCCGACCATCACCAAGCTGCGCGTGATGAGCCGCAACCAGCAGCTGCTGCGCCTCGATTTCGAGGAGCCGCTGCACGAGGTGGATACCAGCGCGCTGGTGAGCCAGGTCGAGGACGAACTGGGCGCCAGTGGCGTGATGATTCTCTCCGACTACGGCAAGGGCTCGCTGAATCAGGTCGAGGCGCTGATCGCCGCCGCGCGTGCGGCGGGCAAGCGTGTGCTGGTCGACCCCAAGGGCAGTGATTTCTCGCGCTATCGCGGCGCCAGCATCATCACCCCCAACCTGACCGAGTTCGAGACCATCGTCGGGCCGTGCCGCAGCGATGAGGAACTGGCCGAGAAGGGCGAGGCGCTGCGTGCCGAGCTCGAGCTGGAAGCCCTGCTGGTGACCCGCAGCGAAAAGGGCATGACCCTGATCCGCGAGGGCTATCAGCCGCTGCACCTGCCGACGCATGCGCGTGAGGTCTACGACGTCACCGGTGCCGGCGATACCGTGATCGGTGTGCTGGGTCTGGCGCTGGCGGCCGGTCACGCCTTCCCGGAAGCCGTGATGCTGGCCAACCTGGCCGCGGGTCTGGTGGTTGCCAAGCCGGGTACCGCGACCCTGTCGGTGGCGGAGCTCTACACCGCACTGCACGGCGACAAGCTGGCGGAATTCGGCGTGATCCAGGAAGCGGCGCTCATCCCGGCAGTCAAGGCCGCCCAGGCACGCGGCGAGCGCGTGGTGATGACCAATGGCTGCTTCGATATCCTGCATGCTGGTCACGTGGCCTACCTGCAGGAAGCGGCGCGCCATGGCGATCGCCTGATCGTGGCCGTCAACGACGACGGCTCGGTAGCACGCCTCAAGGGGCCGACACGCCCGATCAACCCGGTGCTGCGGCGCATGCAGGTGCTGGCGGGCCTCGGCGCGGTCGCTTGGGTGGTGCCCTTCAGCGAAGACACCCCGGCACGTCTGATCGAAGCCGTGCTGCCGGATGTGCTGGTCAAGGGCGGCGACTATCGCCCCGAAGAGATCGCCGGGGGAGAGGCGGTGATCGCCAATGGCGGTGAAGTCCGTGTGCTCGGGTTCGAGGATGGCGTCTCCACCACCGCGATGATCGCCACCATTCTCGATCGCGAGGACTAGGCGTGAGCCTTGCCCGTGGCCTTTACAGCACCGCGCTGACCTTGCTGTCGCCCCTCATCTGGCAGCGGGTCTGGCGCGAGCACGATGCCCAGCACCCGCGCCTGGAGCGGCTGGGTATCATCCCCTCCACGCCGAACACTACGCCCGACAGTGAGCGCCCCATCTGGCTGCACGCCGCCTCGCTGGGCGAGGTGGTGATGGTGGCGAGTCTTGTCGAGGCGCTGCGTCAGCGCTACCCACGGCGCCCGCTGGTGCTGACGACCATGACGGCCACCGGTGCTGCGCAGGCCGCACGTCTGCTGCACACCCCGCAGGGCTCGTCGGAGCATGCCCCAGCCCGACACCATTACCTGCCGCTGGATTTCCCGTTGAGCGCGCGGCGCTTCGTGCGCCGGCTGCGTCCGGCGCTAGCGATCATGGTGGAAACCGAGCTGTGGCCCAACCTGATGGCCGCCTGCGCGCGGGATGGCATTGCGCTGTGCGTCATCAATGGCCGCCTGTCACCGCGCGCCTTCCAGCGCTATCGCAGGATCAGCGCCCTGATGCGCGACAGCCTCGCCCACGTCAGTGGTCTGTCGGCCAAGTCGCAGCAGGATCTGGAGCGTTTCATGGCGCTCGGCCTGCCGCCAGCGCGCGGCACGGCCGTCGGCTCGCTCAAGTTCGAACTGGACATTGCTGAACAGGTCGTTGCCGACGGACAGGCGCTGCGCCAGTCATTCGCGCAGCGGCCGGTATGGATCGCAGCCTCGACGCATGACGGCGAGGACGGCCAGATGCTCGCGGCGCATGCCGTGGTACGTGACCAGCATCCTCAAGCCTTGCTGCTGTTGGTGCCACGCCATCCCCAGCGCTTCGAGGCAGTGGCCGCTCAGGCGGCGCAGTGGTGTCAGGCGCGCGGCGAGAGCAGCCTGCGGCGCAGTGACATGTCAGAGAGCGGCACCGACGTGGCTGATGCCGTATCGGTACTGGTCGGTGACAGTCTCGGGGAATTGCTGACGCTGTATGCGGCCAGTGATATCGCCTTCATCGGCGGCAGTCTGGTACCCATCGGCGGGCACAACCTGCTCGAGCCCGCTGCGTTGGGGCTGCCACTGCTGAGTGGCCCATCGCTGGACAACTTCAGCGAGATTGCCGAGGCGATGGCCGCGGAAGGCGCGCTCCAGGTCGTCGCGGATGACGCGGCATTGGCCGAAGCGGTGAATGCGCTGTTCTCGGATCAGGCCGCGCAGCAGATGGCAGGCCTGGCGGCCAGTCAGGTCGTGGCGCGCAATCGTGGCGCGCTGAGCGGCACCTTGGCGATGCTCGAGCACCACCTGCCGCTGTGACGTCCCCGCGCACGCTAAGTGTGCATTGACTGTCTGGTCAGACAGAAAACGCCGCACAATCGTGCGGCGGTTATTCTATGAATCCAGGTGTTTGGCATTGGTCTGGCGCTGCGAGTGGCCTGGCTCCTTCCTGCAAGGCAATCAGCTGCTCAGCAGTCGACAAGCTCGGCCGTCACGCCCATTTCTGCCTCCAGCGCTCCCAGACAATCACGTGCGGCGGGGCTGGCATTGCTGATCACCACATCAAAGTCACTCAGTGGGGCGATGAAGGCGGGGCGCACCATCTCGAACTTGCGCGCATCGACGATCAAGAAGCGCTGCATCGCGCTTTCCAGCGCGGCCTGCTTGGCCGCGACCTCATGGAAATGGAAGCAGCTGACGCCTCGCTCGGCATGTACTCCGCCCGCCGAGAGAAAGGCCTTGTTGATGCCGAGACGGCGGATGGCCTCCGGCATGTCGGTGGCGGTGAATGACTGCGTGGCCGGGTGAAAAAGGCCCCCCAGCATCACCAGCCGCACCCCGGGCAGATGGCCGACCGCATTGGCCACATTCAGGGCGCAGGTCACCAGGGTCAGCGTCTGCTGGCGGTCGATGGCGGCCGCCAGATGGACCAGCGTGGTGCCGCAATCCACGTACAGGGTGTCGCCATCCTCGATATGATTGGCCAGTTGCTGGCACAGCGCTTGCTTGATCGGGGCGCTGGCGTCGATCTCGCGATCCAGGCGATAGACGCTGCCGGCGGATGAATCGACCAGCAACAGGCGGCCTCCCAGAATTTCCAGCAGTCCGTTGCTGTGCGCCACGTCGCGACGAATGGTCATCTCCGAGACGGCGCATAGCTGTGCGGCGTCGCTCAGTTGCAGAGGGCTGCCTTCGCGCAGAATGGCCTGCAGGCGGTCGAGTCGGGCGGCGCTGTGATTGTTCATGCGGCTTTTGTCCTTTGGTGCCGGTTCCGATGAGGGAGCGTTGGCGAAAAACTGGGCTGAAGCGCCACGTCCCACGTCAGAAGCAGATGATAAACCACTGACACACAGGGAGAACCTCAAAAATGCCCCTGTCATTGCCAGTCTGGCACTGGAAGACAAGTGGGCGTGAGGTAAAACGGACGTATTGACTATTTGGTCAGGCTGTGACTTTTTGAACATGGTGAGAATGCAGGATAACACTGCACGACGTTGAGAACGGGTCGTCGCAGCCCTGCACGCAGCACTCATAACAACCACAAGAACCCTCAGGATCTTCCCAATGAATCCCCTCATGAGTCTCGTCGGGATGGCTTCGCTCATCCTCATTGCCGTGGCGCTGTCGTCGAATCGACGCGCCATTCGCCTGCGTACCGTGGGTGGTGCCTTTGCCATCCAGCTGGCCATCGGCGCCTTCGTGCTCTACACCTCCTTCGGCCAGGGAGTGCTGGCCGGTGTCTCCGGTGCCGTCAGCCAGGTGGTCAACTATGCCGATCAGGGCATCAACTTCCTGTTTGGCAGCCTGGCCAATCCGGGCAGTGGTGTCGGCTTCATCTTCGCGGTCAAGGTGTTGCCGATCATCATCTTCTTCTCGTCGCTGATCGCGGTGCTCTACTACCTCGGCATCATGCAGTGGGTGATTCGCCTGCTGGGTGGCGGCCTGCAGCGTGTGCTGGGCACGTCACGTACCGAGTCACTCTCGGCCACGGCCAACATCTTCGTCGGTCAGACCGAGGCGCCGCTGGTGGTCAAGCCGTATCTGGCCAGCATGACGCGCTCCGAGCTGTTCGCCGTGATGTGCGGTGGCCTGGCCTCCGTCGCCGGTTCGGTGCTGGGCGGCTATGCGGCGCTGGGCATTCCGATGGAATATCTGGTGGCAGCATCGTTCATGGCCGCACCCGGCGGACTGCTGTTCGCCAAGTTGCTGTTCCCGGAGACAGAGAAGCCGGACGACTCGATCGCTCTCGCCGATGCCGCCCTCAAGGATGATGATGCGCCTTCCAATGTGCTGGACGCCGCGGCCTCCGGGGCGTCTTCCGGCCTCAAGCTGGCGGCCAATGTCGGGGCGATGCTGCTGGCCTTCATCGCGCTGATCGGCCTGATCAACGGCATTCTCGGCGGCGTGGGTGGCTGGTTCGGCATGGACACGCTGAGTCTCGACATGATTCTCGGCTGGTTGTTCGCGCCGCTGGCCTTCCTGCTGGGCGTGCCGTGGAGCGAGGCGACCCTGGCGGGTTCCTTCATCGGCCAGAAGCTGGTGGTGAACGAGTTCGTCGCCTACATCAATCTGGCGCCCTACCTCAGCGGTGACAGCATCGTCGCGGCCACTGGCGCGGTAATGACGCCCTACACCATGGCAGTGCTGTCCTTCGCGCTGTGCGGCTTCGCCAATCTGTCGTCGATCGCCATCCTGCTGGGGGGGCTGGGCAGCCTGGCACCGACACGCCGTCATGAGATCGCAAGCCTGGGGCTCAAGGCGGTACTCGCCGGCACGCTGTCCAATCTGATGTCGGCGGCGATTGCCGGTTTCTTCCTGGCGCTGGCGGCCTGATGCATTCCTCGCTCTCCGCCCGGTCAGTCGACGGAAGCCATCCTGCCGGCATGCGCCGGGCGGCAAGCGAGGAAACATCGGGACGTCATCTCGGGAAAGCCGGGGGTGACAAGCTGCCTGGCGAGAGTGTGAAACGGTTCACATTGTCGTCGATGGCACGTTGATCATCCTCGAAATGTCGCTCTGTCGTTTTTGCGAGGAAGTGCTAACATCGCCGCCTTTCCGGACTGGGCCCCTGCGAGTTTCACTCCCGCGCCTTCGTCGGACTTCATGGCGACAAGACCCGCTCAGCGGGCAAGACCACAAGAATTCGAACAGTCTCATCATTCAGGACAGGACCGTTACGCGATGACCATGCTCAAGACCCTCGCGGCCAGCACTCTGGCTGCCACCACGCTGTTGACTGCTGCAGCACCGGCGCAGGCTACTGACTTCAATGGCGATATCCACGCCAATGATTACAAGTGGCTGACCTTCAACCTGATGCGCAGTGAAGACAACCGCCTGCCGTTCCGCAACAGCGAAGATACCTACCTGGAGATGGAGTTCGGCGGCCGCTCAGGCATCGTCGATCTCTACGGGTATGTCGACTTCTTCGATATCTTCGATGATGGATCGGATGATCAGAACGGTAATGACAACTTCTTCGCCAAGCTGGCGCCGCGTTTCTCGCTGGACGCCATGACCGGTTACGACCTGTCCTTCGGACCGGTGGATGAGCTCTACATCGCCACCGTCACCAACATTGGTGATAATGCGAGAGATGAGAACGGTGTTGGTAGTGGCCTGTGGGAGCACTACGTCGGCCTGGGCAGCGATGTGCAGGTGCCGTGGTTCGGCAAGATGGGCTTCAACCTCTACGCGCGTTACGTGCGTGAGAACTACGGCGGTGAAGACGAGAAGAAATGGGATGGTTACATGGCTTCCACCAACTGGTTCAAGCCGTTCGTCAACTTCGAAGATGGCAGCTTCATCGCCTATCAGGGCTACCTGGACTACAAGTTTAAGGCTGACGAGGTGGGCAGTGCAGATGGCCGTAGTGTCAACAGCATGGAGTGGTTCAATGGCATCTACTACCACACCCAGCGTATTGCACTCGGTTACGGCCTGAAGTACTACAACAACATGGCGTTCTTCACCGATGGCTCCACTGCCACCGGCGTTCGCCAGGACACCACCGGCTTCGGCAACTACTTCAGCATCAACTACAAGTTCTGATCACCGCATCGCTCTCGCTGAGCGACCGGCGCTAAAACAGAAACGGGAAGCCCTCAGGGCTTCCCGTTTTTTCGTCTGGCGCCTGAAGACCGGCATCTGGAGATCAGCGGAACTCCACCTCGGTGACTTCCACGCGCACCAGCTGACGTGACCACTCTCCTTCGGGCAGCGAGACGCGTACCTCGCGGCTATCGCGTGTCTGGCCGGGGCGCAGGTAGGTCTGGGGCAGACGATATTCACCGACCCACAGTGGCACCTCACGCGTCGCGAGCAGATGGCCATCATCGGCGTACAGGCGGAGTCTGGCCTGCACGCCGATGACACTCTGGCCGGCGGTGTTGTCGAGGCTGAACTGCAAAAGCGCCTCGTCATCCTCTTCGCTCACCGAGGACAGACGCGCGACCAGACCATCGCGGTGGCCTTCACTCAACAGCCGCGGATTGGCCAGCGCGCTGCTGTTGAGGCGTGACGCGCTGTCAGGCGCCGCGTTGCTGCCGTTGGCGGCGGCCGCTCCGGCTGATGGTGAGGCCGAGTCGCCCGGCGCAATGACCGCCGCCGTCACCGGCACGGCCGTCGAGGTCGGCACCAGCGCGCTGCCAGCGCCAGCTTCCCCGGACGGTTGTGTGGTCGGGGCGGACGCGGCCTGCACCTCATCCAGCTGATATTCCCAGCTGTGGTCCGGCTTGAGCAGGATCTTGACGCCACTGTCGAGCGTCACGGTGACTGGCTGGCTGATCGGCAGGCTATCGGCCAGCGCCAGCGGACTTGCGCTGGCTGCCAGCAGCAGTGCGGTCGCCAGGCGCAGTCGTGGGCGCAGATTCATCGTCATGCCAGCTCCTCAGGCAGTGATGCGTTCGACGCCACTTTCGCGTCCCACCAGCAGCACATCAGCACCGCGTGCCGCGAACAGACCGTTGGTGACGACACCGACGATGGCATTGATGCGCGCTTCCATGGCGATCGGGTCCTCGATAAGGAAGTTGTAGCAATCGAGGATGCGGTTGCCGTTATCGGTCAGCACGCCATCGCGGTAGACCGGGTCGGCACCCAGCTTGACCAGCTCACGCGCGACATAGGAGCGCGCCATCGGAATGACTTCCACCGGCAGCGGGAAGCCGCCGAGAATATCCACCTGCTTGGAGCCATCGGCGATGCACACGAAGCGCTCGGCGCAGGCCGCGACGATCTTCTCGCGGGTCAGCGCGGCGCCGCCGCCCTTGATCATCGCCAGGCATGGGTCGATCTCGTCGGCACCATCCACGTAAACCGGCACGGTGCCGACATGGTTGAGTTCGAAGACGTCGATGCCATGGCCCTTGAGGCGCTCGGCAGTGGCTTCGGAGCTGGCGACGGCACCGGCGAAGTCGTGACGCACTTCCGCCAGCGCATCGATGAACAGATTGGCCGTCGAGCCGGTGCCGACGCCGATGATGGTGTCGCGGCTCAGCAGTGGGCGAATCTCGTCAAGGGCGGCGCGGGCCACGGCCTGCTTCAGCTCATCCTGGGTCATATGATACCTCGGGTTGGTGGGGCGGTGGTGAAAGTGGGTATTGGCGCGGTCTTCCCTGCGTGGCCAGCAGTTTATCGCCGACAGGCGCTGGAAACGGCTTGACGTGAAGCGCAACGCCGGAAAACGCCACATTATAACGGCAAACCCCGCGATGGCGCTGGACGCTCTCGCCAGCGGTCTGATAACAATGGGGGTTCGGTCGCGCTCATGCGGCCTGCGCTGTGACACATCAGGACATTCCTATAATGCTCGAACATTACGTCAAGAAAATCCTGTCGGCTCGTGTCTACGAGGCCGCCCATGAAACTCCGCTCTCGCCGGCACCCTTGTTGTCGCGCCGTTTCGGCAATCACATCTTCATCAAGCGTGAAGACCTGCAGCCTGTCTATTCCTTCAAGATTCGCGGCGCCTACAACAAGATGGCCCAGCTGACGGATGAACAGAAGGCGTGCGGTGTGATTGCGGCCTCGGCCGGCAATCATGCGCAGGGCCTGGCAATGGCGGCCAAGCTGATGGGCGTCAAGGCAGTAATCGTGATGCCGCGCATTACGCCGGAAATCAAGGTGCAGGCCGTGCGCGAGCGCGGCGCGCGGGTGATTCTCAAGGGCGATGCCTTCCCCGAGGCACTGGCCCACGCGCGTACCCTGATGGACGAGCACGGCTATACCTTCATCCCGCCCTATGACGACCCGGATGTCATTGCCGGCCAGGGCACCGTCGGCATGGAAATCCTGCGTCAGCACCCCGGCAAGATCGATGCGATCTTCGTGCCGGTCGGCGGTGGTGGTCTGATCGCCGGTGTCGCGGCCTACGTGAAGTACCTGCGCCCCGAGATCCGCGTCATCGGGGTCGAGGCGGAAGATGCCGCCTGCCTCAAGGCCGCCATGGAAGCCGGCGAACGCGTGGTGCTGGACCAGGTCGGCGTGTTCGCCGAGGGCGTGGCGGTCGCGCAGATCGGCGCGGCACCGTTCGAGCTCATCCAGCACACCGTCGATGAGGTCATCACCGTCAATACCGACGAGATGTGTGCAGCGGTCAAGGATATCTTCGAGGATACGCGCGCCGTCTCCGAAACCAGTGGCGCACTGTCACTGGCGGGCCTCAAGAAATACGTCCAGCAGTCAGGCGCGGAAGGGGAGACGCTGGTCTGCATCAACTCCGGCGCCAACACCAACTTCGATCGCTTGCAGCACATTGCCGAGCGCACCGAGCTGGGCGAGCAGCGTGAGGCGATTCTGGCCGTGACGCTGCCGGAGCGCCCGGGGGCCTACAAGCAGTTCTGCAAGGTGATCGGCAAGCGCATGGTCACCGAGTTCAACTATCGCTACGCCAATCCGGAGGAAGCGCATGTCTTCGTCGGCGTGCAGGTCAAGCCGGGTGGTGAGGACCGTGCGGCTGTGGTCGAGAAGCTGCGTGAGGCGGGCTATGCGGTGGAAGACCTGACCGACAATGAACTGGCCAAGCTGCACACGCGTCATCTGGTCGGTGGGCGAACGACCAGCGATCTCGAGGAAGAGGTCTATCGCTTCGAATTCCCGGAGCGCCCGGGAGCCCTGATGAATTTCCTCACTCACCTGCCGGCGGACTGGAACATCTCGCTGTTCCACTACCGTAACCACGGCGCGTCGCATGGGCGGGTATTGATCGGCATGCAGATCCCCAATGGCGACCGTGTGCGTGTCGAGGAATATTTCAATGAGATCGGCTATCGCTTCTGGAAAGAGAGCGACAATCCCGCCTATCGCCTGTTCCTGTCCTGAGCGATGGGGCGATGACGGCTATATGAGTCATTGGCGTTGAAGGCGGCGAGCTGAGGCGCGACCCATCATGCTGCATTGGTCACATTCGTGGATAGAAAAGCCCCGTCCTTCACGTGGAAGGCCGGGGCTTTTTCATGCGTTTCCGGCGGGCATGCCGCAGGAAATTCCACATTTCATGCCAGGTGCGAAAAAGAACGGTGTTTCTGACTGAAGCTCTGGTCGGCAGGGGTGACCAGACATCAAAAGCTGCGTGGAAAAGCGTCCATTCAAACGATTGCATGGTGATTGTCATACAGAAGTCAGATGCCTATCATCTGGTCACTGTCAGGAAGACAGTCATCGACAACCGTCACGCGAAAGCCACTGACGATATAAGAAGAAGCCCGCTCTCATGAAACGTAAGCCCGATCTGGTCATGGCCCTGGTATTCATTTTCGGGATTGGTGTAGTGGCAACCGGCTACGCCCAGACCGTAATGGGTTCCTGAATCCTGCGCTGCTGCCCTCACCGGCGGTAGCGGTGCTGCTGGCGCCAGTCTCTCTGGCGCCACGCCCCGATGACATGACCTTCCTTCTGTCAGGCTTTTCAACTCCCAGCTTTCCAGCTCCCCGACTTCCCCTCAGCTTGCCCCCATCTGACTTCACTGAGTTGCTGCTTCGCCTCCTCGCAAACAGCCCCCTTTCTGCCTGCTTTTCCCCCTCGCGCTCTACTGTCTCTCAGTCGCCTCGTGGTCGTGCCATCGATCTCGTCAAAACGCCCAGCGTCTCATTCAGCACGAGCAGGGCGTACGACTTCGCGATCACTGACGATGGCATCCAGCGGAATGTCCCAGGGCTGTACCGGCAGGGCGGGGACCTTCTGGCAGTGATGGGCGAGACCGATCAGCAGTGGCCTTGGGCCGGGGCGGCGGGTAAAGGCGAAGCTGCGATCATAGAAGCCGCCCCCCATGCCGATACGAGCCCCGCGCCCATCGAAGCCGACCAACGGCATCAACACGATATCCAGCGCCCAGGCAGGCAGGCGCCGCGCCCTGGAAGCACCATGACGGGTGTCCGGTTCGGCGATGCCGAAGCGATTGCTGACCAGGGGTGTCTGGCCGTCGTAGCGCACGAACCATAGCGAATTGGCCGCGAATGGACGCAGTACCGGCAGATAGACCTTCGCCCCTCGTCGCTGCAGCCAATCGCACAGGCGCGTGGCATCGATCTCGCCATCGTAGGGCAGATACAGGGCGACGTGGCGGGCGCGCAGCAGTTCCGGCAGCCGTTTCAGCTGACGCAGGAGCGCATCTTCGGCTTGCAGGCGAATGGCAGGCGGTAGCTGACGGCGGCGTTGGCGCAGCAGACGGCGAAGCGCACGACGGTCGGCCTGAGGGTGATCGAGCTCGCTGGGCAGCGCCCAGAGCGTGGTATCGAGTGCTGCAGAAGGGAGTGGCGAGCGTGGGCTCGCGGGTGCGGCATAGACCGCGGGGGGCTTGTGCATGCCTGACAATCTCCGTCAGACAGGGTTCTCCAAGGTGCCGGTGTTACCGGGGGCCCTTGAACCCAGCGGTTCAAGGTGGGTAGTCCCGCGCAGCGCATCAGGCGTTCCGACGCACGGACATGCACACAGCACTGCGCAGTGGACTCCCTGGGAATAGCTTATAAGCTCGAGGGACATCGGCAACTGTCGTACACCCCAGAGAACTCATCCAGTCTACCAAACCCCGCCTGCCTGCCCAAGGGCTAATCCTGTCGGGAACAATCTGTTGCCTGAATGTATCAGTTGTTTGATTCTGAAGCGTTTTTACGCTCAGCAGCGCGCGCCTTCGCCTGATCGGCATAGTCGGCTGGCAGCTGACTGAGCGCGGCATCCAGTTGACGGTCCAGCGCGGTGAGGCGAGTCTCGAAGTCGTGCTGCAGGGCGCGCTCGCTGTCACGGCTGTTGATCAGCTCATGTGAGATATTGAGCGCGGCCATCAGGGCGACCTTGTCGGCGCTGATGGTGTTGCCGCGCTGCTGGATGCCTTGCATGGCGAGATCCAGATAAGCCGCCGCACGGGTCAGGCCATCTTCCTCGCCGGGCTGACAGCTGACGGTATAGCTGCGGCCGAGCAGGCTGATCTCGGTGGTATTGCGTGGGGTGGCGGAATCGCTCATGTAGATCCTCTCGGGCCTTGTCCGGCGTCATCCAGATTGATGCCGACGTCCTGCTGTCAGTGCGTCACCGTCGCAGTCAGGACGGCAAGCCAGAAGGAGGGCCAGTGCGGTAAGATGGGGGCATTCTCGAGCCACTATAGAGAGCCGCTTCTGGAGGGTCAACGCGCCGCGCGGCGCGGCTGCCTTGTGTTGCAGCACATCCTCCAGATGCCATTCTCCCGCTACAGAACCACTTCTCACTGACTCAATGGGGCCGCATCATGGCGATCATCAACGATACCTTCGACTTCTCGCTCGTCGCTGACCACTTCCTGGCTCACGGCAGCCTCAACAATCCCTCCTTCCTCGACGGTCAGCTGGTAGCCGCACTGGCGCTGGATGACATCAGTGCCGAGGATTGGCTGGCGCGTGTCTGCGCCTCGCTGGGGGTAGAGCAGCCGGCCACGCGTGAAGCTGGTGAAGTCTTCCTCACCTGGCGCACGCGCAATCAGGAGCGTCTGGCCGCCAGCGAGATGAGCTTCGAGCCGCTGCTGCCGGATGACATGTTCTCGCTGGCCGAACGCGGTCAGAGCCTGCGCGAATGGACGCTGGGCTTCCAGGAAGAACTGGCCGGTGCCGATGACGATGTCCGCAGTGGCTGGAGCCAGGCGCTCAAGGATGCGCTGAGCGATGTCGAAGCCATCTCGAGTGGCCTCGCCAACGCCGAAGACCTCGACGACGACAACGCCGAGGACGAGGCCGACCTGTTCGCGCTGGCTGACCATGTGCGCATGGCGGCCTTGCTGCTGTATACCGAGCAGCACCCGGGCAACCCGGACGTCGAGAAGCCCAGCGATGACCAGCTGCCGGAAGGCGGTCTCGAGGGCAGCCTTGGCGTCAGCTCGCGTACCGACACCCACTGAGTCAGTATCTGTAGCAGCATCTGCTCAATCGCTAGCCACTGAATCGATGGTCACCCACCACTTGCACCGCGTCCGACGCAGGGCTGGTGCAAGAGGGCGGGTGACCCCATCTACAGCATCACGCCTGTTTGTCATTCGAACGCGCCATGCCCGGCGGGTTCTCGACGGAGATTGCCATGACTGCCCCAGCCATCCTGCCCGCACCTGCTGCCCTGACGGCAGAGGATTTTCGTGCACGCCGCCAGCGCCTGATCGCGCAGCTGCCGCAGGGGGCTGCCGCATTGGTGGTCTCGTCGGGCCTGGCCCAGCGCAACCGCGACAGTGAATACAGCTTCCGTCAGAACAGCGACTTCCACTATCTGACCGGCTGGCCGGAACCCGAGGCCGCCTTGCTGATGCTGCCCGGACGCGCCGAAGGCGAGAGCGTGCTGTTCTGTCAGGAGAAGGACCCGCTGGCCGAAGCCTGGACCGGCATCCGCATCGGCGCCGAAGGTGCCGTCGCCACGGCAGGCTTCGATCAGGCCTTCACCAATGAGGCCCGTGATGAGGTGATGGCTAGCCTGCTGGATGGCCGCGAGCGCCTTTATGTACTGTTCGAGGATGATGAAGCTCTGGCGCTGGCTCAAGCGCTGCGCGATGAGCTGGCCGCCGCGGTGCGTCGCGGAGCACGACCGCCGGCCGCCTTCGAGGATCTCGCGCCGCTGCTGCATGAGCAGCGCCTGATCAAGGATGAGCGTGAACTGGCACTGATGCGTCACGCCGCCGAGATTTCTGCGCGCGCGCATGTGCGTGCGATGCAGATCAGCCGTCCCGGCCTGCACGAGTATCATCTGCAGGCCGAGATCGAGCATGAATTCCAGTGGCAGGGCGCGCCGGCTCCGGCCTACACCAGCATCGTCGGGGCGGGCGTGAATGCCTGTGTGCTGCACTACATCGAGAATCGCGCGCCTCTGGAGGATGGTCAGCTGGTATTGATCGATGCTGGCGCCGAGTACGCCCTGTATGCCGGCGACATCACGCGTACCTTCCCGGTCAATGGCCGCTTCAGTGAGCCGCAGCGCCGTCTGTACGAGATCGTGCTCAAGGCGCAGGAGCGCGCGGTGGCCGCCGTGGTGCCGGGTGCAACGTTGGTGGGCATTCACCAGCAGGTGGTGCATGACCTGACCACGGGGCTGGTCGAGCTGGGCCTGTTGCAGGGCGAGGTTGAGGAATTGATCGAGAGCGATGCCTACCGTCGTTTCTATCTGCACTCCACCTCGCACTGGCTGGGGCTGGATGTGCACGACGTGGGCAGCTATCGCGAAGCGGGTGAGCCACGCCCGCTGGTGCCGGGCATGGTGCTGACCATCGAGCCGGGTCTCTACATTCCGCAGGACGGCGACATTCCCGTCGAATATCGCGGCATCGGCATTCGCATCGAGGACGACGTCGCGGTGACTGCCTCTGGTCACGAGGTGTTGAGTCATGGCGTGCCCAAGTCCGTCGAGGCCATCGAGGCGCTGATGCGCGCGGAGGCCTGACGTCATGAGCGAGCCTGACGCCATGAGCGGGCGTGATGCCGAACACTTCGACATCGTGATCATCGGCGGCGGCCTGGTGGGCGCCAGCCTGGCCTGTGCGCTGGCGCCGCTGATGGCGCGTGTGTCCGACGAGAAGGGCCGTGAGGCCGCAGCGTTGCGTGTCGCCGTGATCGAGGCCAATGAGCTGCCCGCCGCGACGGCAGATGCCCGGCGCTTCCAGCCAAGTTTCGATGCACGTGCCAGCGCCATCGCGGCGGGCTCACGTCAGCGGTTCACCGACTTCGGGGTCTGGGAGGCGATGTGCGAGCACGCCACGCCGATTCGCACCATCCATGTCAGTGAGCGTGGCCTCCTGGGTGCGACGCGCATGCGAGCCTCCGAACTCGAGGTGGCCGCGCTCGGCCACGTGATTCCCAATGCCTGGATGGGCCAGGTGCTGCATCGCCAGCTGGCCGAGCTACCGCTGGCCTGGTATTGCCCGGCGCGCGTGGCAGAGATTGCTGTCACGGCACAAGGCCATCGCCTCACGCTCGAGGATGGTCGCCTGATCGAGGCTGAGCTGACCGTGCTGGCGGATGGCGGTCGCTCCGGACTCAAGGAGCGCCTCGGCATCCACAGTGCGGCGCAGGACTATGAGCAGCATGCCTTGATCGCCACGGTGGAGATGAGCCAGCCTCACCTGGGAGTCGCCTATGAGCGCTTTACCAGTGAAGGCCCGATGGCCCTGCTGCCGCTGGCCGGCAAGCGCATGGAGCTGGTGTGGACGCGCTCCCCCGCTGACACGGAAAGCCTGATGGCGCTGCCCGACAGCGACTTCCTGCAGGCGCTGCAGCGCGCCTTCGGTGAACGCGCCGGACGCTTTCGCCGTGTCGGGCAACGCCACGCCTATCCGCTGTCGTTGGTGCGTGCCAGCGAAGGCACACGCCCCGGCCTTGCGGTGCTCGGCAATGCCGCCCACGCCCTGCACCCGGTGGCAGGGCAGGGCTTCAATCTGGCGCTGCGCGGCGTGACCGACCTGGTCGCGGCCATCGAGGCGGGCCTGACGCGTGGCGAGTCGCCGGGGGCCACCAGCGTGCTGAGTGACTTCGAGGAGCGTCGCGGAGCGGATCGCGACAATGTGGTGCTGTTCAGCGATGGCCTGATCCGCCTGTTCGGGGTCGAGAGTCGCTGGTTGGGGCATGCACGGGCAGCGGGCCTGATCGGACTCAATCTGGTCTCGCCGCTCAAGCGCCTGTTGGCCAGGCGCTCGATGGGTATTGAGCGCTGAGGTTGGTAAGTGCTCGCTGACTTGGCTCGTGGGCAGAGCCTCGCAGACAGGGCGTCACTGACAGGGCCTCACTGACAGCGCCTTGATATCTAACCACGAGACAGGGCTTCGAAATCAGGGCACGAGATTGGTCTTCGAGATCAGGCTACGAGACAGAACTTCGAGACAGTACTACGAGACAGTACTACGAGACAGTACTACGAGACAGTACTACGAGACAGTACTACGAGACAGTACTACGAGACAGGGAGCAGGCATGAAGGACGGTCGATCAGCAGGTAGCGCACATGATGCCGATGTCGCCATCGTCGGTGCCGGTATCGTCGGTGCCACCCTGGCGTTGCTGCTGGGGCAGGCGGGGCTGCGGGTCATGCTGGTCGAGGGTCGCGAGTCCGCGACCCGCTGGCAACCAGATAGCGCCCCCGAGCCACGGGTGAGTGCCTTGACGCCGGTCTCTCAGCAGCTGTTGAGCGGCCTGGGTGTGTGGCCGACCATCGCCGCCAGTCGTCTGATGCCCTATACCGGCATGCAGGTGTGGGACGCGGAGGGCAATGGCGAGATCCAGTTCAGCGCCGAGGACAGCGGCGTGCCGGTGCTGGGTCATATCGTCGAGAACCGGGTCACGCTCGCCGCGCTGGAGCAGGCCATCGATACCTGCCCTGCGATCACGCGCTGCTTCGGGGCACGTGTAGCAGGTATGGCGCTGCCACGCTCGGGCGCCACCTCAGTAGTGAATGCTTACCAGCTAGAAGCGGCGGAAGTGACCAGCCTGACGCTGACCGATGGCCGGACAGTCACTGCGGCGCTGGTGGTTGCGGCGGATGGTGCGCGCTCACGGCTGCGCGAGCTGGCCGGGATCGCCACGCGGGAACACGACACCGGCCAGGTTGCGCTGGTGGCCACGGTGCGCACCGAACTCGCGCATCAGGCCGTCGCGCGTCAGCGCTTCCTGCCGACCGGGCCGCTGGCCTTCCTGCCGCTGGCCGTCAATGACGCCCTGGCTCAGCCGGCTGAGGGAGCCTCGGCTGCAGAGCGGCATTGCTCCATCGTGTGGTCGACCACACCAGAAGAGGCTGAGCGCCTGCTGGCACTGTCACCAGCGGCATTCTGCAGTGAGCTGGAAGACGCCTTTGAAGGCCAGCTGGGCGCCATCGAATGGGCGAGTGAGCGCTTCAGTTTCCCGCTGCATCAGCGCCACGCCGAAGACTATGTGCTGCCGGGGCTGGCGCTGGTGGGGGACGCCGCGCATGCCATTCACCCGCTGGCAGGGCAGGGCGTCAATCTGGGCTTGATGGATGTGGCGGTGTTGGCAGACGAGCTGTTGGCAGGGCATCGCCGCGGGGTGGCGCTTGGCGATGAGCGCTGGCTGGCGCGCTATCGTCGCCGGCGTCGCAGCGACAATGCCATGATGCTCAAGATGATGGATGGCTTCCGGCTGTTGTTCGGCAGCCGTCAGCCGGGCGTACGTCTGCTGCGCAACTTCGGGCTTGGTTTCGTCGACGGCCAAGGCGAGTTGAAGCGTATCCTGATGCGTCAGGCAATGGGGCAGCGGGGTGAGTTGCCTGCCAGCTGCAGGCCGTAACAAGAATGAAGGTGATGTAGTATCTGTGTTGCCGGGTATGTGGGCGCAAACTATCATCGCTTGGGCGCAGGATTGACCGACCGCTGCCACACATGCCGCTGCATGTTTCTATACAAGTGCGTATGTCATGCCCCCTGCAACGACAAGGCCCCGCCAGATGGCGGGGCCTTGTCGTTGTGGCCTGATGATCTGGTGACCATGGCGTGATGCTTACTCGTCGCTTGTGGGCACGGTGGCCTTGAGCGCCGCGCTGCGCCCCAGCACGTTCATGCCCTTGAGCAGATTGAGCGCCTCACCCAGCTGATAGTCGCTTTCCGCCACTACCGGGCTGTCGGGTGCCTTGCTGCTGGCGGACTCGCTGGCGGCGTTGGCATTGTCGAGGCGCCCCTCGAGGTCAGCCTCACGCACGCTGAAGTCACGCCGCGTGTCGCGCTCGAGACGACCTCGCACGACCTCCACATCCGGGCGAATGCCCTCGGCCTGGATCGAGCGTCCGCCGGGCGTGAAGTAGAGCGCGGTGGTCAGCTTGAGCCCATCGCCATTGCCCAGCGGCATCACTGTCTGGACCGAGCCCTTGCCGAAGCTGTCGGTGCCCATGATGATGGCGCGGTGCTGGTCCTGCAGCGCGCCGGACACGATTTCCGCGGCCGAGGCCGTGCCGCCATTGATCAGCACCACCAGCGGGGTGTCGCCCGCCGGGGTATCGGGTCTGGCCGAGAAGGAGAGCTCGCTGTCGGGCAGGCGGCCTTCGGTGTAGACGATGCGGCCACTGGACAGGAACAGGTCACTGATCTCGACGGCGGCCGAGAGAAGCCCGCCGGGGTTGTTGCGCAGATCCAGCACCAGCCCCTTGAGCGGCTCACCATCGTTGTCTTCCTGCAGTCTGGCCAGCGCCGTGTGGGCCTCGTCACCGGTCGCGCTCTGGAACTGGCTGATGCGCAGATAGCCATAGCCCGGATCCAGCAGGCGCTGACTGACGCTGCTGCTCTTGATGATGGCCCGTTCCAGCACCACTTCGCGCGGCATGTCGGCGCCCTCGGACAGAATCAGCAGCCGAATGCGAGAGCCTGCCTCACCGCGCATCAACTTGACCGACTCCGACATCGACAGGCCATCCAGCGGCGTATTGTCGATCTTGAGGATGACGTCTCGCGGCTGCAGGCCCGCGCGGGCCGCCGGGGTGTCATCGATGGGGGCAATGACGGTCAGCTGACCATCGTCGCCGGTGCCGACCTCGATACCGATGCCGCCAAACTCGCCGTCGGTATTCTCGCGCAGGTCCTGCCAGTCCTCCTGATCCAGATAGGCGGAGTGCGGGTCCAGCCCTTCGAGCATGCCGCGCATGGCATTCTTGAGCAGCGTGCGGTCATCGACCTGATCGACGTAGGTGCGCTTGATGCGTTCGAAGATCTCGGCGAAGGTGCGCAGCTCATCCAGCGGCAGGTCAGTGCCCTGACGGGCGTCCTGAGCGCTGTCGACCGGCGCGGTGACATCTTCTGCACTGGCCGGCAGTCCGCCACCCAGCAGGGCAAAACTCAGCGGCACGCTGACCGCCAGCTGACGCAGGCGGCGCGGGGCAGGACGGAACGGCGACATTGCAGACATGCGATTTCCTTCTCAACGGATACTGACTCGACTGGTACCGAAATGCGCTGAGCGCCGGGGCCGGATGTCGAGGCATGTCAGGGGACACACCTCCCAGCATGCTCGCAGTCACAGGCTACTGCGAGCATATCCCGCGCGAGTGCCTGGCGACTAGCCCGCTGGGTAGCGGTGGCATTCAGCGTTGTCTGACAATCAGACGATGCGCGAGGTGCCGCTGCCAGGCACTTCAGCGGCGCGAGAGCCAGCGACTCGGGTCTGTCGGCTGACCGCTGCGGCGCACTTCGAAATAGAGCGCCGGGCCATCGCGCCCGCCGCTACTGCCGACGCTGCCCAGCTGCTGGCCACGTGACAGGCTGTCGCCCGGGCCCACGCTGAAGCTTGCCAGGTGGGCGTAGAGCGTCAGCACGTTGTCACCATGATCGAGTATCAGCAGGTTGCCATAGCCGCGCATCCAGTCCGCGAAGACCACGCGACCGGCGTGCGGCGCCGTGACGGCGGTACCCTGCGTCGCGCGAATCAGCACGCCATCACGGTTGACGCCCTCGCCACGCCCATAGGCGGAGATCACCTTGCCTGGCGCCGGCCAGTCCATCTTGCCCATTGCACGCGTGATGCGGGTCTTGGGCGGCGGTGCGCTCTTGATCGACTTGAGGCGCTTCTCGAGGGTCTGTATCAGCTGATTGGCATGTGCGCGGTCCTGGTCCAGTTCGGCGATCTTCGCCTCATGGCTGGCATAGCGTGCATCCAGTTTGCGCAGCAGGGCGGCGCGTTCATTCTGTTGCGCGATCAGCTGACTGGCCTGCCGCTTGAGGTCTGCCTGTACGTCATCCAGGCGCGTCTGGCGGGCCAGCAGCTGCGCGCGGGTGTCGGCCAGTGACTGGTTCAGCTCGGCCAGGCGCTCCAGCGCCGCGCGCCGTGATTCGCTCAGGTGGTTCAGATAGATCTGCAGGCGCTCAAGGCGTGCGGGGTCATCCTGGTTGAGCAGCAATTTCAGTTCAGGCTGACGACCGAGGCGATAGAGGGCAGCCATCTCTTCGGCGACCGCCGCCTTCTGGGCCGTCTGCTGCTGACTGAGGGCTTCACGCTTGCGCGTCAGCGCCACCAGCTGCTGCTGGATGTCATCGCGCTCATCCTCGAGCTTGCCGGTCTGCTGGCGCGTGGCGTTGAGCTGGCGCTCGATCTTCTCCAGCCCGTTGCGGGTGTCACTGCGCCGCGCTGCCGTGGCCTTGAGCTCGCCCTGCATCGCCTGGATCTCGCGCTTGAGGCGCTTGAGGTCCGCCTCGGAGGCCTGCTTCTTCTGGGTCAGAGTGGCGGTGTCGTCAGCGGCCAGCGCAGTGGCGGACGTTACGGGGGCGAGTGCCAGCGGGGCGAGACTCAGCAGCCAGGCAGACAGCACAACGCCGGAGACTCGGCTCCGGCGCTTTGAGATTCGGGGGCGGTCGCCCTGCCCGAGCGATGTGCTCGGGCAGGGCGAGAGGCATGACGCACCGAAGGGCGCGCCATGCAGCCTGCTATCAGGCCTCGGCATAATCGACCAGCACCTTGCCATCCATCTCTTCCGGCACCGACTGGCCCATCATGGTCAGCAGGGTCGGGGCGAGATCGCACAGACGCCCGTCGGCGGCCAGTTTGGCATCGCGCTGCGTCACGTAGATCAGCGGCACCTCGAAGGTGGTGTGCGCAGTCTGCGGATTGCCGGTTTCCGGGTGCACCATCTGCTCGGCGTTGCCGTGGTCGGCGGTGATCAGGCATTCGCCACCGACCTTCTCCAGCGCCTCGACCACGCGGGCCACGCACTTGTCGAGGAACTCGACGGCCTGGGCGGCGGCGTCGAACTTGCCAGTGTGGCCGACCATGTCGCCGTTGGCGTAGTTGCAGACGATGAGGTCGTAGCTGCCGGATTCGATGGCTTCCACCAGCTTGTCGGTGACTTCGCCGGCGCTCATTTCCGGCTTCTCGTCGTAGGTCTTCACGTCCTGCGGGGACGGCACGAGGATGCGCGTCTCGCCGGGGTATTCCTCTTCGCGGCCACCGGAGAAGAAGAAGGTGACGTGCGCGTACTTCTCGGTCTCGGCGATGCGCAGCTGGGTCAGGCCACGGTCGGACACGACCTCGCCCAGGGTGTTGTGCAGCTCGGTCGGCGGAAAGGCTGCCGGCGCCGGGATGTCGGCGGCGTACTGGGTCATCATTACCAGGCCGTCGTGGGCCAGCTTGGGCGGCGTGCGCTCGAAGCCTGCGAAGTCCGGCTCGACGAAGGCGCGGGTCAGCTCGCGGGCACGGTCGGCGCGGAAGTTCATGAAGATGGCCGCATCGCCTTCCTGCATGGCGACGGAATCGCCGATACGGGTGGCGGTGACGAATTCATCGGTCTCGTCGCGCTCGTAGGCGGCAGCCAGACCGGCGACCCCGGTGGCGGCTTCATGCTCGGCCTCGCCGTTGGCGATCAGGCGGTAGGCCTGCTCGACGCGGTCCCAGCGGTTGTCGCGGTCCAGTGCGAAGTAGCGACCGACCAGCGTGGCGACACGGCCGTCTTCCAGGCCCAGGCCCGCGAGGTGCTCATCGGCACGCGCGATGGAGGCCTCGGCACTCTTGGGCGCGGTGTCACGGCCATCGGTGATGGCGTGGATATAGATGCGCGTGGCGCCCCGCTCGGCGGCCAGGTCGGCCATGGCCAGGGTGTGGTCTTCGTGGGAGTGGACGCCACCCGGTGACAGCAGGCCGATCAGGTGCACGGCACGCCCGGCCTTGACGGCGGCATCGATGGGCGCGGTCAGGACCTCATTGTCCTTGAGGGCATTCTCACGCACCGCCTTGGTGATGCGCGTGAAGTCCTGATAGACGATGCGTCCGGCACCGAGGTTCATGTGGCCGACTTCGGAGTTGCCCATCTGGCCGTCCGGCAGGCCGACGAAGCCACCATCGGTGTGAATCAGTTCGCTGGGATATTCACGACGCAGGCGGTCCATCACCGGCGTGTCGGCGGCGAGGATGGCGTTGTCCTTCTCCTCTTCGCTATGACCGTAGCCGTCCAGAATGATTAGGGCGACGGGACGCGGACCTTGTGCTTGAGCTGCCATGACTTCCTCGCTGTGATGACGAATGATCTGGGGTGAGCAGGGGCCGGGATACCAGGATGATGCTCGGCGGGAGACACATCATGCAGCTGTCATGTCCTGTGGCCATGCTGTGGCGCATCCGCGAGGCAGAGTCCTCGGCGGAGACGACATGTAGTGATAAAACTACCTGCTCGTTCTGCCCTCTATTAGAGGGGTGGTAAGGTGCCGAGTGCAAGTGTCGCAAGTGTATCGCCGGGATTGGGTCGCGCTATCGGTGGATCGCTCCGGCCCGGCTGAGCTGACAGCAGCCGGCGCATCGCTCGGCTACGCCTTTTTGATGCCATGCAGCGGCATTCATGCTTGGGCCTGTCATGTATAATGCTGGCTCCGTTACCTCAGGTAGCGGTCTATTTCCTTTGCCGCGTACGCGTCGGCATGCACGTCACAGCGGAGTTAGCCCGTCTCATGATCGAACAGCTGCTTCAGTTCGCGCAGAATCATCCCTTGCTGGTCGGTGCCTTCGTCGCCCTGCTGGTCGCCCTCATTGTCATGGAAACCATGCGTGGCAACCACGGCGTCAGCGTCAGCGAGGCCACGCGACTGGTCAATCGCGAAGAGGGTGTCTTCATCGACATCCGCGACAGCAAGGAATTCAAGGCAGGGCATATCGCCGGTGCCGTCAACGTTCCCAGCAGTCAGCTGACCAGCGAGACCACTCCGCTGGCCAAGTACAAGGAACGCCCGGTGATCATCGTCTGCAAACACGGCCAGACGGCGGGACCGCTGGTAGCGCGCCTCGAGAAGGATGGCTTCAAGCAGGCCGTCAAGCTCAAGGGCGGCATGGGCCAGTGGGAAGCCGACAGCCTGCCGGTCGTGACTCGCTGAGTCGCAGGCTCGCTCGCCGAGTGTCTGCCAGCTGTCATTGCCTCCGCTGGCTGGGCAAGTTTGCGGGCCTGCTGGAAGCCGGCTCGCAACCAAGAATAAATCTCCGAACCCTCAAGGATATGTCTCATGGCTGAAGAACAGAACGCACAGGCTGCAGCAGGCGCAGAACAGGCTCAGGATCAGCTCCAGTTTGCCCTGCAGCGCATCTACGTGAAGGACGTGTCCTTCGAAGCCCCGAATTCTCCGGCGGTCTTCTCCCAGCCGTTCCAGCCGAAGGTCGCGCTGGAGCTGGATACCGAGCACCAGCAGGTCGGTGAGGAGCTGTTCGAAGTTTCCATCAAGGTCACCGCTCAGGTCACCAACGGCGAAGACAAGACCACTGCCTTCCTGGCGGAAGTCGAGCAGGCTGGCCTGTTCCGTATCGCTGGCCTGTCTGCCGAGCAGCTGGACCACACCCTGGGCGCCTTCTGCCCGAACGTGCTGTTCCCGTATGCGCGTGAAGCCATCGACAACCTGGTCAACCGTGGCAGCTTCCCTCCGCTGATGCTGGCTCCGGTCAACTTCGAGGCCATGTACGCGCAGCGCAAGCAGCGTGAAGCCCAGGGCGCCGCCGAGGCGACCGCTCACTGATCAGTGAGCCGGCCTTGATGGGCCACATGACAGGTACGACCAGCGACGGGCCCCAGTGGCCCGTCGCTGCGTTTCTGGGCGACAATGGCCGCCGCCTTGCCTGCGATGCTGCATTGACTCATCGCGGCTCACTTTCACTGCTTCTCTGTCCGCGAGACCCCGCCCATGGCCATTCGTCTGCACTGCCCCGATCTTGATCTCAATGTCAGCGCCGGGGCGTCCTTCGCCCTCCCCGAGGGGCCTGCACGCCACCTCGGGCTGGTGCTGCGTGCCAAGGTCGGCAGTGAGGCGCAGCTGTTCAATGGGCGTGGGCAGGAGGTGCGCGTGGTGCTGGAGGAGGTGACCCGCAAGGGCGTCAGCGTGAAGGTGATCGAGGCGGTGCCCAATGACCGCGAGGCGCCGCTGGCGGTGCATCTGGGACAGGCGATCTCCAAGGGCGATCGCATGGATTACGCCATCCAGAAGGCCTGTGAGATGGGCGTGGCTGCCATCACGCCACTCTATACCGCGCGTGGCGACGTCAAGCTCAAGGGCGAGCGCGCCGACAAGAAGCTGGCGCACTGGCAGGGCGTGGCGGCCAGCGCCTGCGAACAGTGCGGAAGAAGTGTCGTGCCGGTCGTGCATGCCCCGGTGGCGATGACGCAGTGGCTGGCCGAGCGTGATGAGCCGCTGCGCCTGATTCTGCAGCCGGGCGGTGCCGAGGCGCTGAACGTGGCCGAGGCCGAGGGCGGCGTTGCCCGCGCCAGCCTGCTGATCGGACCGGAAGGCGGCTTCACGCAGGAGGAGGTGGCAGAAGCGGCCGCCGCCGGTTGTGAGGTGCTCGGCCTGGGGCCGCGTATCCTGCGCACCGAGACGGCGCCGGTGGTGGCGCTGACCTTGCTGCAGCAGCGATTTGGTGACCTGCCGCGCTGATCTCCCAACATCGGGCGCCCGGGCGGAATTGTTTATCTGCCGGCAACACAGCGTGCGCCGGCAAGGGCGTTTCGCCAGTGGTGAGCAGCACGGCGCTGCTGCATACTTGTCCCATCGCTCCCGCGCCATGGTGTCATGTCGCGACGGGAGTCTCCGTTATCCCCGCTGCCGGCCGCGTTCCGGGCTGGCAGTGTCGTCACAAGGTTGCCTCAATGACTGTTCGCAAGCTCAAGATCGGCGTGGTGATGGACCCGATGTCCAGCGTCGCCTACAAGAAGGACACCACTCTGGCCATGTTGTGGGCCGCCAGCCAGCGTGGCTGGTCGCTGCACTATCTCGAGCAGGAAGATCTCTATCTCGAGAATGGTCGCGCCATGGGCCGGATGCGTGATCTGGAGGTCTACCACGACCCGGACAACTTCTATCAGCTGGGCGAGGTCGTCGCGACTCCGCTGGCCGAGCTTGACGTGATCCTGATGCGCAAGGATCCGCCCGTCGACGAACACTTCCTGAATGCCGTTCACCTGCTGGGCTTTGCCGAGCGGGAAGGCGTGCTGGTGGTCAATCCGACAGCTGCGCTGCAGACCTGCAACGAGAAGCTCTTCGCTCAGCAGTTCCCGCAGTGCATCCCGCCGACTACCGTGTCGGCCAACGCCAAGGTGCTGCGTGCCTTCCATGCCGAGCATGGCAACGTGATCTTCAAGCCGCTGGATGGCATGGGAGGCAGTGGTATCTTCCACGTCGCCGAAGATGGCCGCAATCTCGGCTCGGTGATCGAGCAGCTGACGCTGCAGGGCACCCGTCAGATCATGGCCCAGCGTTATGTGCCGGAAATCAGTGCCGGCGATACGCGCATTCTGCTGGTGGATGGCGAACCGGTACCGTTCGGTCTGGCGCGCATTCCGAGCGCCGGCGAGACACGCGGCAACCTGGCGGCTGGCGGACGTGGCGAATCGCGTGAGCTGACCGACCGCGATTACTGGCTGATCGAGCAGGTCAAGCCGGTGGTGAAATCATTGGGTCTGATGTTCGTCGGCCTGGACGTGATCGGCGACTACATCACCGAGATCAACGTCACCAGCCCGACCTGCGTGCGCGAGATCGATACCCAGCGCGGCACTGATATCGCCGGTCTGTTGATGGATGCCATCGAAGCGCGTCTGGCGGCGCAGCCCCCCGCCTGAGCAATATCGCGGTGAGGTCGGCGCCAGTGGCTGACCCGCAATGGATTCGCAGTAAACGGCAGGGAAGCCGAAGCTGCCAATGAGGTTCCGTGGACAGGGAGTGGGGTATGGCAGCACCCGTCGAGTGGTGGGCAGGCAATCATGGCGTCACCGACCCGATCACCTATGTTCCGGTGACGCGGGGGCATCGCCGTGTGGTGGCATGGGGCGCGGCACTGGCCGTTCATGCCGTCATCGGCTGGTGGTTACTGGGCAGCGGCCTGCTCACGCCGCCCGAGGTGCCGCCGATGCCCAAGCCGGTGATGCTCGATGTGACGCTGGTCAGTCAGGCCAGCGCCACTGCCGTCGACTCGCAGGTGGTGGCCGAGCAGGACCAGCAGGCCAGTGGCAGCGGGCGCGAGGCAGCGGTGCAGGCCGGGCCAGTCAATCTGGCGCCCCCGCAGCCGGGCGAGCAGAGTGCGTCCGAGGCCAGCGAGCCGGCCGTGGCGGAAGCCCAGGCTCCGGCTACGCAGGCGCTGGTGCTGCCGGAGCGCATCCCCGAGGTCATCGCGACCCAACAGGCATCGTCACAGCAGGTGGCGCGTTCCGAACTGCTGCCGGATACGCCGGACAACGAACAGCAGGCCAGCGAGCAGGACGTCCAGCGAATCCAGGCCTCCGGCCAGTCACGTGAGGTGGTGGGTGACACCGCCTCACGCAAGGCGGCGCGTGCCTCGGCCCGTGCGCGCTATATCAACGACTGGACCGGCACGGTGCAAACGTTCGGCAACCAGCACTATCCGGCGCCTGCTCATCTGAGCGGCGAGCTGCGGATTCGCGCCGTCGTGCTGCCCAGCGGTCAGCTTGAGTTCGCGGAAGTGTTACAATCCTCGGGACATGCTGAACTCGACCAGGCGGCTCTGGATACGGTCTACGGCGCGGCTCCTTATGCGCCCTTTGATGAAAGTCTCAAGGGGATGAGCCAGCTGACCATCACCCGCATCTGGCGATTCGGCCCCGGCAACGATTCTGGCGCGCCCTGACGCCTCGGGAGGACCATGCAAAGTCTGCGAGACTATTTCCTGCTGGCGATGCCGCATCTCGATGATGACAATTTTTCCGGCTCGCTCAGTTACCTCTGTGATCATGATGACAAGGGCACCCTCGGTGTCATCGTCAACAAGCCGATCAAGCTGACCATGCGCGGTCTGTTCGAGCAGCTCGAGATCGCTGCCGACAGCTGTGAACGCCTCGATGAGGTGGTCTATTACGGCGGCCCCGTCCACAAGGACCGCGGCTTCATCCTGCATCGCGGCAAGGCCAGCGAGTGGGATTCCAGCCTGCAGGTGACCGACGAGCTGGCGCTGACCACTTCGTTGGACATCTTGAAGGCGATAGCCGGCAACGAAGGCCCTGATGATTTCATGGTCTGCCTCGGCTGCGCTGGCTGGGAGCCGGACCAGCTCACCAACGAGCTGAAGGAGAACAGCTGGCTGATCGTCGAAGGCGACAGTGGCATCCTCTTCGATGCCGACAGTGAGTCCCGTCTCGAAGCGGCTGCCAGCAAGCTGGGCGTCGACATGAATCTGATGTCGCGGGAGATCGGGCATGGCTGAGCGGAAAGTCAGCCGTACGGCGCTGGCGTTCGACTTCGGCACGCGCCGTATCGGTGTCGCGGTGGGCACCGAGATGCTCGGCACCGCGACGCCTCTGGTACCGCTGCATGTGCGGGACGGCATTCCGGACTGGAATGTCGTCAATCGCCTGATCGAGGAATGGCAGCCCGATCTGTTCGTGGTCGGCCTGCCCCTCGAGCTGGACGGCAGCGAGACACTGATGTGCAGCCGAGCCCGCAAGTTCGGCAAGCGCCTGTATGGCCGCTACGGCAAGCCGCTGGAAATGTGGGACGAGCGCGGCTCCACCAAGGCGGCCAAGGGCTTGGCGCGTGAGCGCGGCCACCGCGGCAATTATCGCGATGATGGCGTGGACGGCCTCGCCGCTCAGCTGATTCTCGAAAGCTGGTTTGCAAGCCAGCGAGGCGAGGGCGACCTTGTCGGTTACTGAATACTCCACCCGCTTCCTTTCCGGAAGCGGGTTTTTTTTGTCTGTTTGCCGCCATCCGGCAGGGAAGATAGGAAGCGATATCCATGCAAGAGTCTGAGATGCACGAAGAACATGAAACGCTGCCAGAGGTCGAGGCATTGCTCGAGGCCATGACCGAAGAGCTCGAATTGCTGTTCGAGCGCCGTGAACTCGATCGTGAACGTCTGATTCCGGTCGGCATTCATACCGGCGGTGTCTGGGTCGCCCAGGCACTGCGTAAGCGGCTGGGGCTTGAGGAGCCCCTCGCGACACTGGATATCGGTTTCTGGCGCGACGACTTCGGCCACAAGGGCCTGCCGGATGGCGGCCAGGGATCACAGCTGCCGGATATCGAGAATCGCGATCTGCTGCTGGTGGACGATGTGCTGATGAGCGGGCGTACCGTGCGCGCGGCGCTCAATGAGCTGTTCGACTACGGCCGTCCGCGCCGCGTGCTGCTGGCCTGCCTGGTAGAGCTGCCAGGGCGTGAGCTACCGGTGCAGCCGGACGCCCTGGGAGCCAACCTGGCGCTGGCGCCCGGCAAGCGCATCAAGCTGGAGGGCCCCGACAACCTGCGCCTGACGCTGGTCGATACCACAGAGGTGACGGCATGAACCTGTTTGATCTCTCGCAGGCCAGCGCGGAGGTGCGGGCTGCCTCGCCGGCACAGGTCCAGCTGGATGAGCAGGGTAGACTGCGCCACTTTCTGGATATCGAAGGCCTGCCGCGCAGCGTGCTGACCGAGATTCTCGACACCGCCGATCACTTCCGTGGCATCGGCGATGCCGAGGTCAAGAAGGTGCCGTTGCTGCGCGGGCGTACGGTGGCCAACCTGTTCTTCGAGAACTCGACCCGGACGCGTGCCACCTTCGAGCTGGCCGCCAAGCGTCTGTCGGCGGATGTGCTCAATCTGGACATCAAGACCTCGTCGGCCGCCAAGGGCGAGTCGCTGATGGACACCCTGGTCAATCTCGAGGCCATGCAGGCGGACGCCTTCGTGGTGCGTCATGGCGACTCCGGCGCGGCGCACTTCATCGCCAGCCAGATCACCCCGCATGTGGCGATCATCAATGCCGGCGATGGTCGCCATGCACACCCGACTCAGGCGATGCTCGACATGTTGACCATCCGCCGTCACAAGGGCGAGTTCGCCAATCTACGCGTCGCGATCGTCGGTGACATCCTGCATTCGCGCGTCGCTCGCTCGCAGATTCAGGCGCTCAATACGCTGGGCGCAGCGGAGGTGCGTGTGGTCGCGCCGCAGACGCTGCTGCCCATCGGGGTCGAGACGCTGGGATGTCAGGTCTTCACTGAGCTGTCAGCAGGGCTGAAGGATGTCGATGTCGTCATCATGCTGCGCCTGCAGAAGGAGCGCATGGATGGCGCACTGTTGCCCTCGGAATCGGAATACTACCGTCGCTATGGTCTGACCCGCGAAAGCCTGGCACACGCGCATCCTGACGCCGTGGTAATGCATCCGGGGCCGATCAACCGGGGTGTCGAGATCGAATCCGCCGTCGCGGATGGCCCGCGCTCGCTGATACTCGATCAGGTCACCAACGGTATCGCGGTGCGCATGGCGGTGCTGTCGATGGCGGTCTCCGGACAGATGAAGGCGCGCGCCGAGCGCAGGGGTGAACGTTCACGAGGAGCTGGCGCATGAAACGCAGCCTGATCAATGCACGGGTGATCGACCCGACCAACGGCCGCGATGGCCAGTACGACCTGCATCTCGATGGCGGCCGTCTGATCGCGATCGGCGAAGCACCGGCGGATTTCAGTGCCGAGCAGCGTGATGAGCTGGCGGGCAAGCTGGTCACGCCGGCCTTCATCGATCTTGGCGCGCACCTGCGCGACCCGGGCCCGCGCTACAAGGGCAGCCTGGTCAGTGAGTCGGCCGCCGCTCTGGCGGGTGGTTACGCGACCATCCTGCCGCGCCCCGACACCAGCCCGGTGCTCGACAGCGCCTCGCATATTCGTACGCTGCTGGACCGCGCGCGTGATGTGGCGGGGGTGCGTCTTGCGCCCTTGGGAGCGCTGACGCAGGGGCTGGAAGGTGAGCTGCTTGCCAATATGGCCGCGCTCAAATCCGCAGGCTGTGTGGCACTGACCAACCTGCGCCAGCCGATACGCGATCTCGGTGTACTGCGGCGTTGTCTGGAATACGCGCGGACCTTTGATATCACCGTCGTGTTCCAGGCCCAGGAGGCCGCCTTGGCCGGGCAGGGCTGCGCCCATGAGGGCGCCATAGCCTCGCGTCTCGGGCTGGCCGGCATCCCGGAATCTGCCGAAACGGTCGCTCTGACCCAGTGGCTGCTGTTGATCGAGCAGACCGGCGTGCGGGCGCATGTGTCGCTGCTCTCCAGCGCACGGGCCGTCGAGCTGGTACGTGATGCCAAGGCCAGAGGGCTGGATATCAGTGCGGATGTGTCGATGGCGCAATTGCACTGGACCGATGAGCAACTGGAAGGCTTCAATGCCAACTTCCATCTGGAGCCGCCACTGCGTAGCGCGGCAGACCGGGATGCGCTGCGGGCCGGTGTGATCGATGGCACCATCGATGCCATCGTCAGTGATCATCTGCCCCATGAAGCCGCTGCCAAGAGCGCACCCTTCGCAGTATCCGAGCCCGGCATGACCAGCCTGGAAACCATGCTGCCGCTGGGGCTGGCGCTGGTGAAGGCCGAGCTGCTCAGCCTGCCTCGCCTGATCGAGACATTGACGTTCAGTGCCAGACGCTTCGGGCTCAAGGGCGGCATGCTGAAAGTGGGTGAGTACTGTGATCTGGCGGTGATCGATATGGAGCAGGAATGGCATGTCTCAAGCGAGACGCTGGTCAGTGCCGGCCATAACACACCACTGCTTGGCATGCTGTTGAAGGGTCGCGTCGAGGAAGTGCTGCTGGGCGATACCTGCTACGTCTAAGCAGTGTTTCACGTGGAACATGATGCTTGAGATATCTGGCTCAAGCTCGCCAACAGGCTGATATAAAAGCAATTCCTGGATGGTGTGTGGTGAGGATTGGCTGCTTTATCGTAAAGCAGCCAATTTCTTTACCAGCCTATGCCGCAGAGTGACACCGCTGGGCTGCGCTTATTGCTGCTGGTTGATGTTTCACGTGGAACATAGGCCGCAGCGCCATAAGGCGACTATGGCAATCGCGAGCCGAGGCTGGCCAGGCACGCTGAAAAAGAGACATGAATAACAAGGAGAGACAACCATGCCGATGATTCGTGCGGAATTTCTGACTGGCAAGACACAGGAACAGAAGCGAGAGCTGGTGGAGGCGTTGACGCGCGAGACGGCTCGCGTGCTGGGCGTGCGTGAGCAGTCCGTCTGGGTGGTGCTGCAGGAAGTGGAGCCGGAAAACTGGGCCGTCGCTGGTACGCCATTGTCAGAGCGGTGAGAGAAAATTTTCAATCGGGCGCTTTTTTCATCTATTTGATTCAAAAGGTGTTTTGCGAGGAATAAAGATGTTCCACGTGAAACACACCCTTGGTCCTGGTCGGCAGTGTCAGAGTATGGGAAGTCGGCTGATGGATGGCAGAGGCATGAAGGAGGGGAGTGGGAAGCAAGACACGCGAAGAGCCAACGCGCCTGATAATCCGCAACGAAAAAACGCCGCAGCCATTTCTGGCTGCGGCGTTTTCATTTGCCTGCCCTCTGCTCCACGGCCATGAAGCAGAGCACGGACTCAGTTCTCGAAATCAGCTTCCGAGTAGAGAGTCCGGATACGCAGGGTATGGTCGACGGTCTTGAGCGCTTCGAGCGCTTTCTTGCCGTAGGCCTTGTCGACATCGATGACCACATAGCCGACCGTGTTGTTGGTCTGCAGGTACTGGCCAGAGATGTTGATACCTTCCTCGGACAGCACCTGGTTGATGCGTGACAGCACGCCCGGAACGTTGTCGTGGATATGCAGCAGACGATGCTTTTCCGGGTGCGCCGGCAGGGCGACTTCCGGGAAGTTGACCGAGCCGATGGTGGTGCCGTTGTCGGAGTAGGTCACCAGCTTCTCGGCGACTTCAACACCGATGTTCTCCTGGGCTTCCATGGTGGAGCCACCGACGTGCGGCGTCAGGATGACATTGTCAAACTCGCGCAGCGGAGACACGAACTCTTCGCCGTTGCCTTTCGGCTCTACCGGGAAGACATCGATGGCGGCGCCCAGCAGCTTGCCGCTGGAGAGGGCTTCGGCCAGGTCTTCGATGACGACGGTGGTGCCGCGTGCCGCATTGATGAAGACGCTGTTCTGCTTCATCAGCGCGAATTGCTGCTTGCCCATCATCCACTTGGTGGAGGGGATTTCCGGCACATGCAGCGTGACGATGTCAGCGCGTGCCAGCAGCTCTTCCAGGCTTGCCACCTGACGGGCATTGCCCATCCCGAGCTTGGTGACGGCATCGTAGTAGATGACGTCCAGGCCCAGGGATTCGCTGAGCACGGACAGCTGGGAGCCGATGCTGCCGTAGCCCACGATGCCCAGCGTCTTGCCGCGGACTTCATGGCTGTTCTTGGCGGATTTCATCCACTGGCCACGATGTGCCTTGGCGCTCTTCTCCGGTACGCCGCGCATCAGCATGATGGCTTCGGCCAGAACCAGCTCGGCGACCGAGCGAGTGTTGGAGTAGGGCGCGTTGAACACGGGGATACCGCGCTTCAGTGCGGCTTCCAGGTCAACCTGGTTGGTGCCGATGCAGAAGCAGCCGATGGCGGTGAGCTTCTCGGCAGCGGAGATCACGCGCTCGTTGAGCTGAGTGCGGGAACGAATGCCGATGAAGTGCACATCGCGGATCTTCTCGATCAGTTCTTCCTCGGCCAGCGAGGTCTGAAGCAGTTCGATGTTGGTGTAACCCGCGTTGAGGAAATTATCCACGGCGGATTGGTGGACACCCTCGAGCAATAGAATCTTGATCTTGCTCTTGTCCAGGGACGTCTTGGCCATTGTCGGATCAACCCTCTCGCCGGTCATGCCGGCGTTTCTGTTCGTTTGGTCTTTTTCATGACCTGCTGGCGTGTCACACCTCAAGAAAATGCCAGAGAAACAGCGGGGCGTGCTGTCAACAGGGGAGCAAAGAATATCACAGCCGACGGGGCCTCCGGATGAAATGTCCGCGTGCCGGGCATGAAAAATTCACAGCACAGCCGTTTGATGTGACTCTTGCTGCACGCGCAGGGGGTGGGCAGCGTCGTGAAGCCCTTCGGGTTATACTGGCGCTCCACACAGAGACACCGGGCCCGCCCGGTCGGATGAGCGAGAGCACCCATGGCCGAAAAGGAAGTGCCACAGGATTTCGCCGCCACCCTGGCCCGTCTTGAAGGGTTGGTGACGCGGCTCGAGGCTGGCGACATGTCGCTGGAAGCGTCACTGGGCGCTTTTGAAGAGGGCGTGAGTCTGGCGCGCGAGGCGCAGCAGCGGCTAGACAGCGCCGAGTTGCGCCTGCAGGCATTGGTGGAAGGCCCGGAGGGAGCGCTGACGCCCACGGCGTTTACGGCGCCCGATGCCGCAGGCAGCATGGCGGGTGACGCGGACGAGGAGAAGGACTGGTGATGTCAGGTGGATTGAATACGCAAGTCACGCCGACTGCATCGCAGGCCAGCGAGCTGATCCGCTCTGGACAGGCCCGCAGTGAGGCCGTGCTTGAGGCGTTGTTGACACCCGGCAGTGCGGCGGTGAGTGAGCGTCTCGAGGACGCCATGCGCTACAGCGTGCTGGGTGGCGGCAAGCGTCTGCGCCCCGTGCTGCTGTATGCGGTGGGGCGTGCCCTGGGTTGCGATGAAGAGGCTGCTAACAGCGCTGCGCTGGACGCGGCGGCAGCAGCGCTCGAATTGGTGCATGCCTATTCGCTGGTCCATGATGACCTGCCGGCCATGGACGATGACGATCTGCGGCGTGGCCGTCCCACCGTGCATCGCGCCTTTGATGAGGCGACTGCCATTCTCGCGGGCGATGCCCTGTTGACGCTCTCCTTCGAAGTGATGGCGACGACCGGCCATGTACGCACCCCTGCCCTGGTGCGTACCCTGGCCGAGGCCTCCGGGCGGCGCGGCATGGTGGCCGGTCAGGCGCTGGATCTCGAGGCGGTCGGGCAGTTCCGCGAGGTAGAGGCGCTGTCACGCATGCATGCCTACAAGACCGGCGCACTGATTCGCGCCGCGGTCCGTCTGGGCGGATTGGTGGCAGTCGACGAGCAGGATTCGCGTCTTGCTGCCCTGGAGCGCTACGCTTCGGCTATCGGCCTGGCCTTCCAGATCCAGGATGACATTCTGGACGTGACGGGCGACACCGCAACGCTTGGCAAGACGGCCGGTGCTGACGCTGCGCGCGACAAGCCGACCTATCCCTCGCTGCTTGGACTCGAAGGTGCTCAAGAGCGAGCAGGTCAGCTACTGCAAGAGGCCCTGGATGCCCTGGCACCGTTGGGAGAGGCCGCAGAGCCACTCGCGGTGCTGGCGCGCTACATGATCGAGCGAGACCACTGATTCCTGACGCCTATGAAGCTGTTTGACGAGATACCTCAGGCGCGCCCCGCGACGCCACTGCTCGATGCGGTCGAGACACCTCAAGCGCTGCGCGCCATGAGCGCGGCACAGCTGCGCCAATTGGCTGACGAACTGCGCGCCTACCTGTTGTACAGCGTCGGCTGTACCGGCGGGCACTTCGGTGCCGGGCTCGGTGTGGTCGAGCTGACCGTGGCGCTCCATCATGCGCTGGAAACGCCCCATGACCGTCTGGTGTGGGACGTGGGTCATCAGGCCTATCCGCACAAGATTCTGACCGGCCGTCGTGAAGCCATGTACAGCATGCGCCAGTACAATGGCCTGTCTGCCTTCCCCAAGCGTGCCGAGAGCGAGTTCGACACCTTCGGGGTGGGCCATTCCAGCACCTCGATCAGTGCGGCGCTGGGCATGGCGCTCGGCGCCCGCACGGCGGGTGAGTCACGGCGTGCCTGTGCGGTGATCGGCGATGGTGCCCTGACGGCTGGCATGGCGTTCGAGGCGCTGGCGCATGCCGGGCACGTGAAGGCCAATATGCTGGTCGTGCTCAACGACAACGAGATGTCGATCTCCGAGAATGTCGGCGGCCTGGCAAGTTACCTGGCACGTATTCTGGCCAGCAAGCCGTATACCCAGATGCGTGCCAACGGCAAGCGACTGCTGTCGCCCTTGCCGGGCGCGCTGGAGCTTGCCAAGCGTACCGAAGAGCACATGAAGGGCTTCATCAGCCCGGCGACACTGTTCGAGGAGATGGGTTTCAACTACATCGGCCCCATCGACGGCCATGACCTGCCGGCGCTGGTGCAGACGTTGCGCAACATGCGTGATCTGGATGGCCCGCAGTTCCTGCATGTGGTGACGCGCAAGGGCAAGGGCTTCCTGCCGGCGGAGCGTGACCCGATCGGCTATCACGCCATCACCAAGCTCGAGAAGGCCGCGCCCCAGGCAGCCGAGCAGGCGCCTGCCGTCACCGACGCGCCGGCTCCCAAGCCGCAGAAATACTGCAGTGTCTTCGGCAACTGGCTGTGTGATGCCGCTAGCGCTGATGCGCGCGTCATCGGCATCACGCCGGCCATGCGGGAAGGCTCGGATCTGGTACGTTTCTCGAAGGAATATCCTGATCGCTACTACGATGTCGCCATCGCGGAGCAGCACGCGGTGACAGTGGCAGCGGGCATGGCCTGTGAGGGCATGAAGCCGGTGGTGGCGATCTATTCCACCTTCCTGCAGCGTGGCTATGATCAGCTGATCCACGATGTTGCGGTGCAGAAACTGGACGTGACCTTTGCCATCGATCGTGCCGGTCTGGTCGGCGAGGACGGCCCGACGCATCACGGCAGCCTGGACATGTCCTTCCTGCGCTGTGTGCCGGAGCTGGTGCTGATGGCGCCGGCCGATGAAGCTGAGTGCCGTGGCATGCTGAGCGCGGCACTGGCGCATCCCGGGCCGGCCGCGGTGCGCTATCCGCGCGGTACCGGGCCGGGGGTGGCCACCGATGCCGACCTGACGCCAATGGCCATCGGCCAGGGGGAATACCGTCGTCGTATCAGTGGCAGCCCCGAGGTGCGTGTCGCCATCGTCGCCGTGGGCAGCATGAATACGCCGGTGGCCGAGGTCGCCGAGGCGCTGGACGCGACCCACTTCAACCTGCGCTCCATCAAGCCGCTGGACCGTGAGGCATTGCTCGAGATCGCCGCGGAGCACGACCTGGTCGTGACCGTCGAAGAGAATGCCATCGCGGGTGGCGCGGGAGCCGGCGTGGCCGAGCTCTACCTGAACGCGGGACTGGCCCAGCCCATGCTGCTGCTGGGGCTGCCGGATGGCTTCGTCGAGCATGGCAAGCCGGTCGAGCTGCTGCGTGATTGCGGTCTGGATGCCGCCGGCATTCGCGCCAGTATCGAGGCTCGCCTCGCCAGCTGATCCTGGTGGCATGCAATACCGAAACGCCTGTGGATGACTCGAGCGTTCGAGTTGTCCACAGGCGTTTTTCGTTGCGTGACTGCCTGCGCCGAGACGGCGAAGGATGCATGGAATCTCCGCGACTTCCCGCCCATGCTGGATGACCATCAAGCCCTATGCTCAAGCAGCCAGGGCCTGGCCGGCGCGAAAGCCGTCACCTGCGCCAGTCACCACCGCAACGCCACGGAGTGCGCCCGACCATGTTGACTCTCTACAGCTACCCGAATTCCCGCTCGCTGCGGGTCGCCTGGACACTCGAGGAACTGGGACTCGAATACCGGATTCATGGTCTGGATCTGAAGGCCGGTGAGGGGTACAGCCCTGAATACCTGGCCATTCATCCCGATGGCAAGGCGCCAGCCCTGGTGGATGGTGAGCTGGTCCTGTTCGAGTCCAGCGCCATCTGCCGCTACCTGGCAGCGCGAGAAGGGCGACTGCTGCCACAATCGCTGGCTGGACAGGCACAGATGGATCAATGGCTCAGTTTCCTCACCACCGAGCTTGAGCAGCCGCTGTGGACATTGGCCAAGCACACCTTCGCGCTGCCGGTGGACCAACGCTGTGATGCCATCAAGCAGACAGCCCAATGGGAATTCCAGCGTGCTCTCAAGGCACTTCAGCGCCGCTTCGGTGGTCAGGGTTGGCTGGTGGCCGATGAATTCAGTGTCGCCGATATCTTCCTCGCCCAGACCCTCAGCTGGGCGCAGATGGCCGGGCAACCTCTGCCGGCCGTGCTTGAGCAGTGGGGCGAAGAGGTGCGGGCGCGTCCGGCCTGCGAGCGGGCCCGTCAGCGAGAGCAACAGGCCGCCGAGGAGCGTCAGCAGCACTGAGCCCTGTTGCCAGAACTGATGTCGAAAGCCGTCATGGAACGCCGCCACAGGCCAAGCTGACGGGCTGATCTGTCCTGCATGTCCTGCAATGAAGCCATGAGAGCGCTCTGAGAGCGAGTACACGCTACGAGGCGCCATCCTGATATCAGGGTGGCGCCTTTTGCGTTTCTGGGCCTTGGAGGCGCTTGCAGGATGCCTGGCGAGGTTGAGAGGTCGCCTTGCGCGTTCAGCGACGTCAGCCGCCCGGGGGCACCCCTGGCTGTCTGGTGACGGCTGACTCAGGTCGGCTCGAGGCAGTCAGTTCGAGTCAGGTCAGTTCGAGACAGTGCGGTGCGCCAGGGCGGCGCGAGGCAAGCCATCGATCGAGGATGGGTTTCAGCCATCAGGCGCTGAATGATGCGCTGTTTATTCTTTTTTGTATCTATTAATGATTCGATGATTGGCCTATTTCGTCATGATGGTCAACTATTGATCGTTATGAGGGATTAGGCAGCACTCATGCGATATGAGCGGCGACATATCCGATGAAAATCATGGGGTTGAGAGGTTTATTAGATTTTCATGACATGCAATCGATCAATTCGAGATCAGTGATCGTATATTGTCTATTTTTCGCATCATTTATTGATTCGATATATGGTTTATTGCGGATCTTTTTGATAGGATGTTGATGAAAACCTCAATGGGAGTAACAACTTATGTGGATCTGGCAGCAGCCTGACTGGCCACGAGGTCGGTTGGAGGTCATGCCCTTGATGGGGCAGTTGGCGGCGACCCAGGCGGTGATGTCGCCGCTGGTCGCTCAGGGGCAGAATCTCTATCCCCGACAACGCCTGCGTCTCGAGGCGACGCTCCTCAGCGAAGAGATGGAAGCCAGTGCCCAGCTGTCCGGTGTGGTGCTCGGGCGGGCGGCGTTGCGTGATGCGCTGTATCAGGCGCTGGGGCTGGAGTCCGGCCATCAGGAGTCACCGCGCGGACCGGCGCCTGGTGTCGAAGTCTTCGTGGATGTGACGCTGGAAGTCGTGCGCACGGCATTTCAGCCGCTGACCCGCCAACAGGTGCTCGAGTGGCATCGGCGTCTGGGGCCTTTCCTGCCGCGTAGTAGTGGTCAGCCACTCGGTACATGGCGCGAGGCGCGCTACGAAGCGGTCAGCGGTCGTTACGGTCTCAAGCGCTTGCGTTATCGCGCTCCGGCGGAGAACCCCGATGCGCTGGACCGGGAGCTGGATGTCTTCTGGCAGCGTCTGGCGACGGAAGAACCGGATGTGGATAACTCAGGAGTATTGAATGCCCTGCAGCTGCATGCGCACTGGCAGGCGCTCGCACCGCTGGCCTTGGGCAACGGCTTGATCGGGCGCTTGCTGCTGATGCGTTGGCTGACACGAATCGATGCCCTGGCCGCGTTGCAGCAGCAGGGCGAGTTTGTCGGCAAGGTCGCCGAGCGCTGGGAGCCGGAAGCGCTGGAGCAACTCTGCTGGCGCCGCCAGGCGCTGTTCTCGGTGGTGATCGAGCATCAGGATGAATTGCGCGAGCTGGAGCAGCGTTATCTCGGCAAGCCTCAGACCTCTGCCAGCGGCCATCAGCTGCCGCCGCAGCTGGACCGCGCGCTCAATGGTGAGGTGGAGGATGCAGCGCCCGGTGACATGAATGTCTGGGCCGAGTGGTGGCTTTTGCGCCTGCGCGACGCCGGTCGTCGGACGGCCTTCCATTACCAGCGCGTCCAGCGCGCCGAGCGTCTGTGGCTGGAGCACGCGCGTACGCCGCTGAATGCCCGCCAGCGCGAGCTGGTACTGACATTGTTGGAGCGAGATGACGAAGAGGGCGTGGGTCGCGCCGAATACCGAGCCCTGGTTGATACCTCCGACCCTACCGCCGCCCGCGATCTCGCCGATCTGACCGCCAAGCAGGTACTGGAAAGTTACGGTGTCGGGCGCGGAACCCGGTATCGCTTGCCGGTCTTCGTTCCTCAGGAAGATAGCGCCACAGGGAAATAGCTCTTCAAGAAAATAGCGCCTCAAGGAAACAGTGCTGTGAGGGATGAGTCTTGAAGGGTCAAAAAATCGCGAAAAAAAGCGGGGAGGGTCATGACGACCCTCCCCGCTTTTTTGAGGTGGCTTGCCCGTGTTCTCAGTGCCGTGTTCTCAAACCTGTGCTTTCAAGCCGATGTGCTCAAGAGCGCTGGCCAGCGTGGCGGCCCCCGACTACGTCACACGGAATACGGCAGCACTGCGGTATAGATGGCAAAGAAGTGGCAGGTACTGCCACCAAGCACGAACAGGTGCCATATGGCGTGGTGATAGCGCAGGCGCGTCATCAGAAAGAAGATCACGCCCAGGGTATAGGTGATGCCGCCGGCGACCAGCAGGACGAGCCCCGTCTCGGAGAGCTTCTCGACCAGCATCGGTGAGGCGAACACGATCAACCAGCCCATCAGCAGATAGACGCTCACGCGCAGGGCGCTGAAGCGTTCAGGCCAGCGCAGCTTGAGGAAGATGCCGCCCAGCGCGAGCGACCAGATGATGGCGAATAGCGTCCAGCCGGTCGGGCCGCGAAGATTGACCAGCAGGAATGGCGTATAGGTGCCGGCGATCAGTAGATAGATGGCACAGTGATCCAGCAGCTGGAAGGCATATTTCAGGCGTGGGTGACGGATACCGTGATAGAGCGTCGAGGCCGCATACAGCACCACCAGGGTCAGGCCGTAGAGGCTGACGCTGACGATCTTCCAGGGGTCGACTTCGGCGGCGAGGCTGGCCATCACGATCAGCACGATCATGCCGACGAGGCCCATGACGGCGCCGATGCCGTGGCTGGCGCTGTGCAGCCATTCCTCCAGCCAGGTATAGAGAGCAGGCGTTGCGGAGGTGTCGCGTGAATCTGCGTCATCGGCAGGCGATGCGCTGGAAGAGGGTGATGCCTGAGGAGGTGTCGAGGCGGGCCGTGTTGACGAAGGCTGTGATGACTGAGGTTGCGATGAAGAAGGCTGTGATGATTCAGCCATTGAGTCTTTGCGCATGGCGGTGTCTCCGGCGCGGGTTCGACTCCAGCCTACTCCTGGCGGGTGACGTCGTCATGTCACGCTCGCTGTGCCAGCCAGTCATCTGCCTATAAAGGAAGGGGGAGCCAATCAGGCTCCCCCCGCGCGTGGCTACTCGCTGCGCTCGATATCTACGTCGCTTGCCTGGGTGAAATCATCCAGTGCCATCATGTGGCCCAGCTTGCCCGCCTTGGTCGAGAGATAGTGCTCGTTGTGCGGATTCAGGCCGGTGGTGATCGGCTGGCGCTCACTGATGGTGACACCATCACGGGTCAGGGCATCGACCTTGCGCGGGTTGTTGGTCATCAGCTTGAGCGTGCTGACGCCGAGATGCTCCAGCATCGGCACACAGATATCATAGCGGCGCATGTCAGCCCCGAAGCCGAGGCGCTCATTGGCCTCGACGGTATCGGCGCCGCCATCCTGCAGCTCATAGGCGCGAATCTTGTTGAGCAGACCGATACCGCGGCCCTCCTGGCGTAGATAGAGCAACACGCCGCGGCCTTCGGCGGCAATGCGCTTGAGCGCTTCCTGCAGCTGATAGCCGCAGTCACAGCGCATCGAGAAGAGGGCGTCGCCGGTCAGGCACTCGGAATGCACGCGGCCCAGCACCGGCGCGCCGTCATCGATGTCGCCCAGGGTCAGGGCGATGTGGTCCTTGCCGGTGGTCTCATCCTCGAAACCGTGCATGGTGAAGGTCGCCCAGGGCGTTGGCAGCCGCGAGGCGGCGATGAATCGAATGGTCACTGTTCACCTCGAACGCCCGGACAATCGCCGGGCTGAAAAAGCGCGGGCATGCGGCAGTCCGGCAATGTCTCGATGAGTCGCTCGAGATACCTGCGGCCAGCATGCAGTCATGTGGCGAGTTTACCAGTCTGTGGCCGATGACTCATCGCTCTGTATGGAAAAGCGTTGTTGCCGCCACCACCACAATGGCCGGATGACGCCAGCAAAGGGACTATAAGGTGGGGCGATTTGCCAATGTATTTGTTGCATCACCACGATGGGCGGGATTTTTCTCAGGCTCTGATAGAATGCCGAGACATTCCCCGAGCTGATGTGTGATTCCGATGACCTTGAAGAATGATCGCTTCCTGCGCGCGCTGGCCCGTCAGCCGGTCGACCGTACTCCCGTCTGGATGATGCGCCAGGCTGGCCGCTATCTGCCGGAATATCGCGAAGTCCGTGGTCAGGCCGGTGGCTTCATGGACCTGTGCATGGACACCGCGCGTGCCTGCGAGGTGACGCTGCAGCCGCTGGAGCGCTTCCCGCTGGATGCCGCCATCCTGTTCTCCGACATCCTGACCATCCCGGATGCCATGGGGCTGGGCCTTTACTTCGAGACTGGCGAAGGCCCGAAATTCCGCAAGACAGTGCGGACTGCCGAGGAAATCGCGGCGCTGAGCGTGCCGAATGTCGAGCGTGATCTCGACTACGTCATGCGTGCCGTGTCCACCATCCGCCGTGAGCTGAACGGTCGCGTGCCGCTGATCGGTTTCTCCGGCAGCCCGTGGACACTGGCTACCTATATGGTCGAGGGCGGTTCCAGCAAGGACTTCCGTCACGTGAAGGGCCTGATGTATTCCAATCCGGAAGCCATGCATCAGCTGCTCGACACCCTGGCGCAGGCCGTTACCGACTACCTGAATGCCCAGATTGCTGCGGGTGCTCAGGCGGTGCAGATCTTCGATACCTGGGGCGGCACCCTGTCCACGCCGGCCTACCTCGAGTTCTCGCTGCGCTACATGGAGCAGATCGTCGCCGGCCTCAAGCCGGACAGCGAAGGCAACCGTGTGCCGGTGATCCTGTTCACCAAGAATGGTGGCCAATGGCTCGAGCACATCGCCGCCACCGGCTGTGATGCCGTCGGCCTCGACTGGACCACCGAGATGTCCAATGCGCGTGAGCGTGTCGGCCACCGTGTGGCCCTGCAGGGCAACCTGGACCCGAATGCGCTGTTCGGTACGCCGGCCGCCATTCGTGCCGAAGTCGGGCGTATCCTCGACAGCTACGGCCAGGGGCCGGGCCATATCTTCAATCTGGGTCACGGCATCAGCCAGTTCACCGACCCGGGTAACGTCAATGCCCTGATGGATGCGCTGCACGAGCTGAGCCCGGCCTACCATCAGGATGACGCCGCCAATGCGACACCGGTTGCCCGCGGTTGATGGGGATGCCCTTAATGGTCTTTTCTGCTGTCACCCCTGTAGCTGCCTGTAGAAGGTGGCAAGCAGCAGGGCTGCCAGCAGAAGGGCGCCGGGCAGTGCACCCGGCGCCATGGCAGGCCGGGCACCGCGATGGCCGCAAAGCGGGGGCGTCAGCGTGACGCCGGTCGAGCAGCGTCTCATCCCGCGCCGCGGTTGGGCCCTCGTGGCGCTGCTGTGTCTGTTGCTGATCCTGTTCGGCACGCTCTCCCCGGGCGTGCCGCATCCGGAGCAGACCTTCCCCTGGGACAAGCTGCAGCATTTCTCTGCCTTCGCGTTGCTGGCGCTGACTACGCGGCTGGCGGGCTTGACCAGCTTGATCATCCTGCCGGTCCTGCTGCTGCTGGGCGTCGCCATCGAATGTCTGCAGCTGGCGATCCCCTATCGCGGCGCTGAAGTACTGGATGCGCTGGCGGACCTCGCCGGCATCCTCATCGGGCTGGGAGTGTTTCAGGGCGTCAGGCTGATTCTCCATCTGGCCCGCCTCGGCCCGGCCTCTCGCTGAGCCTCTCCCCCGGGCCGCGTGTCACCGATACGCGGCCTGACTGAAATTGTCATGCATCAACACTTTCCACTCCGCCCGTCTTTGGCTATGGTGCAGCGCCTGCGCCATGTTGGCGCTTGCCCGGCATGTAACGCATCACGACACGTGATCGTCATGCGGGCCGTGAACTGCCGGCTTGATGCTGGCGCAGTGCTGGTTGGCGCAATTTCCGATGGCCATCGTGCCGTCTCTATCCATACCTTGATATCCCGTCTGTGATATCCAATGCGAGGGTCCCCCATGACCGAACGTCTCGATGGCTCCTGGTTTACCGAAATCTTCGATCGCCACGGCAGCGCCTTCTCGCTCAAGGTCAGCCACAAGCTGCATGACGAGCAGACTCCTTATCAGCATCTCGAAGTCTATGCCACCGAGACCTACGGCAATCTGATGGTGCTGGACGGCTGCGTGATGCTGACTGACCGTGACAACTTCCTCTATCACGAGATGATGTCGCATCCGGCGCTGTTCGCTCATGCAGACCCCAAGCGTGTCGTCATCATCGGCGGTGGCGATTGCGGGACCCTGCGTGAGGTGCTCAAGCACCCGGGCGTGGAGAAGGTCACCCAGATCGATATCGATCCGGCGGTCACGCGTGCCTCCGAGCAATTCTTCCCGGCGCTGGTCGAGTCCAATGACGACCCGCGCGCCGAGCTGCTGTTCGAGGATGGCGTCAAGTGGGTCGACAACTGCCCGGACGAGAGCATCGATGTGCTGATCGTCGATTCCACCGATCCGGTCGGCCCGGCGGAAGGTCTGTTCAAGACCGACTTCCTCAAGCGTTGCCATCGTATCCTCAAGCAGGGCGGCCTGATGGTGCAGCAGAGCGAGTCTCCGCTCTATCACACCGATTCCATCATCAAGGACCTGCGCAACGACATGGGCGAAGCGGGCTTTGATAGCGTCGCGACCCTGCCGTTCCCGCAGCCGGTGTATCCGTCCGGCTGGTGGAGCTGCACCCTGGCGGGCAAGGGCTGTGATGTGAAGTCCTTCCGCGAGGAAGACGCCGCTGCCGCCACCTTCGCGCGTGACTTCTATACCGTCGAAGCCCATCGCGCCGCCCTGGTGCTACCGCCCTTCATGCAGCGCCTGCTGGAGAAGTGATCCGCATGCACCTTGCGGTGGCAAGCAAGCCCCATCAGGCACGAAAACGTGACTGATGGGATGAACAAGCGTTGAGTCAGACAGACCGAGACATTGGTCGCAATCTGACACTCGCGCTACATCGCTGCACCGCCAACGGCCGTTTCGCAATGAAACGGCCGTTTTTATTTTGCACCGATATGAGGCGAACTGGTCCCACCATGAGCCTAACTGAGCGCCATTCGTGCGGAATGATCCGCCGCCCCACCCCGAGGATTTGGCCTATATCACTGGGCTTCAATGCTTTTTTCAGCGTTGAACGCAGCGGATCACGCGACAGGCGGAAATTGGAACGCGGCTTGCTATTGTCGATAGGTGCCATGCAATGCATTGCACCACTTCTGACTCGAGGCTGATCGAGCGGACTCCAGACTTTCGCGAGGGAATCACGATGCATAACAACAAGAAGCCACTGCTGATCGCTAGCGCCGCTGTCCTGGCCGCCTCCATGGCGACAGGCGCCAGTGCCGCGACCCTGGATAGCGTCAAGGAAAAGGGCTTTGTCCAGTGTGGCGTCAGCACCGGCTTGCCGGGCTTCTCGGCACCGGATGACGCCGGTAACTGGCAGGGCCTCGATGTCGACGTCTGCCGCGGCGTCGCGGCAGCCGTGCTGGGCGATGCCAGCAAGGTGCGCTATGTACCGCTGACGGCCAAGGAGCGTTTCACCGCGCTGCAGTCCGGCGAGATTGATGTCCTGTCCCGCAACACCACCTGGACGGCGACCCGTGACACCTCACTGGGCCTCAACTTCGCTGGCGTGAACTATTACGACGGTCAGGGCTTCATGGTCAGCAAGGACCTGGGCGTCTCCAGTGCCAAGGAACTGGACGGCGCGGCAGTCTGCATCCAGTCCGGTACCACCACCGAGCTGAACCTGGCGGACTACTTCCGCCTCAACGACATGTCCTTCGAACCGGTCGTCTTCGATACCTCCGATCAGACCGTCAAGGGCTTTGAGGCTGGCCGTTGTGATGTTCTGACCTCCGACCAGTCCCAGCTCTACGCGCTGCGTATCAAGCTCTCCGATCCGGCGTCCGCGATGGTGCTGCCGGAAGTCATCTCCAAGGAACCGCTGGGCCCCGTCGTCCGTCAGGGCGATGACCAGTGGTTCAACATCGTCAAATGGACCCTGTTCGCGCAGATCAATGCCGAGGAGATGGGGCTGACCTCCGACAACATCGAAGAGAAGAAGGCAGATACCAACCCGAACGTCGCGCGTCTGGTCGGTGCCGATGGCAACTACGGCGAAGCCATGGGGCTGCCGGCTGACTGGGCCTACCAGGTCATCAAGCAGGTCGGTAACTACGGCCAGATGTTCGAGCGCAATGTGGGTACCGGCTCCGCACTGGGTATCGAGCGTGGCTTGAACGCACTGTGGACCGATGGCGGCGTCCAGTACGCCCCGCCGGTTCGCTGATGCGCGGGCTCGCCCTGTACTGCGGGTGGGCCTTGCCCCTCATGACAGGCTGAGCAAGGACGCTGGCCAGGGGAAGTGAGCGTCTTGCTCCACTTCCTCTGGCCAGCGTCATGTGGGCCCCCAGTTGATGAGGCCTGGCCTGTGAGGCCCAGCCTGTTCCTCGTGACCCATTCATCGAGTGCCGAGAGATAACTGACCTGCCGTTCGATAGGACGGCAGGCGGAAGTCGCATAGCTTTCCGGCGGAGATTGCCTGTATGACACAACCTGCTTCTCGCCCGCCGGCCACGGTCAAGCCGCCATTCTGGCGTGACCCGGCCAAGCGGGCACTGATCTTCCAGCTATTGATGCTGGCAGGCGTGTTCGGTGTGTTGGCGATCATCGTCAGCAATACCCTGACCAACCTCGAAAGCCGTGGCATCACCACCGGCTTTGCCTTTCTGGACAACACCGCAGGCTTTGGCATCCTGCAGAGCCTGATCGACTATTCCGAGCAATCCACCTATGGCGATACCTTCATCGTCGGCCTGCTCAATACCTTGTTGATATCCGCACTGGGTGTCATTGCCGCGACCGTGATCGGCTTCATCATGGGGGTCGCGCGTCTGTCCCCCAACTGGCTGATCTCGCGACTGGCGGCGGTCTATATCGAAGTCTTCCGCAACATCCCGCTGCTGCTGCAGATCTTCTTCTGGTATTTCGCCGTTTTGAGAACCCTGCCGAGTCCGCGTGGCTCGCTGTCGCTGGGCGAGGCATTCTTCCTCAACGTGCGTGGTCTGTTCGTGCCGGCCCCCATCACCTCCAGCGGTTTCTCGGTGGTGATCGCCGTGTTCGTGCTGGCCATCGTCGCCAGCGGCATCTTCAGCTACTGGAACCGACAGCGGCAGGCACGTACCGGTCAGCGCCTGCCGGCGGGCTGGATCTCGCTCGGTCTGATCATCGTGGCGCCGCTGCTGGCCTACTTCGCGATGGGCATGCCGCTGAGCTGGGAGCTGCCGGAACTCAAGGGGTTCAACTTCCGTGGCGGCATCACGGTCGTTCCCGAGTTCCTCGCCCTGTGGGTCGCGCTGTCGGTCTATACCGCAGCCTTCATCGCCGAGATCGTGCGTTCCGGCATCGAAGCGGTACCGCACGGCCAGACCGAAGCCTCACGGGCGTTGTCGCTGTCCGGTGGCATGACACTGCGTCTGGTGGTGGTGCCGCAGGCGCTGCGCGTCATCATCCCGCCGCTGACCAGCCAGTACCTGAACCTGATCAAGAACTCGTCGCTGGCCACGGCCATCGGCTACCCCGATCTGGTCTCGGTCTTCGCGGGTACCACGCTCAACCAGACCGGTCAGGCCATCGAGGTGATCGCCATGACGATGCTGGTCTATCTGACCATCAGTCTGCTGGTCACCATGTTCATGAACTGGTTCAACGCCCGCATGGCGTTGGTCGAGCGCTGAGGGTCTGCCCATGTCGATTGAAAAGACCCTGTCACGGGTCACCGAGAAGATGATCGATTCCCGTCCGGCGCCGAGCGACAGCATCGGCGCGGTGGCCTGGCTGCGAGCCAATCTGTTCGCCGGACCGATCAATACATTGTTCACGCTGTTCGCGCTGTATCTGGTCTACCTGCTGGTGGTGCCCAGCCTGCAATGGGCGCTGATCGATGCCAGCTGGAGCGGTACCTCACGAGAGGACTGCACGGGGGAGGGCGCCTGCTGGGTGTTCATCAGTGCGCGTCTCGATCAGTTCATCTACGGCTTCTACCCGAGTGAGGAAACCTGGCGGGTCGATATCGTCTTCGCCGTCTTTGCGGCTCTGATCGCCTGGCTGGCGATTCCGAAGCTGCCGGCCAAGGGCTGGGTCGCCATCGTCAGCCTGGCGGTGTTCCCCTTCATTGCCTACTTCCTGCTGCATGGCGGCAGCTTCGGCCTCGAGATCGTCGGCACCCACGAGTGGGGCGGTCTGATGCTGACGCTGGTGCTGGCGGTGGTGGGTATCGTAGCGGCACTGCCACTGGGGATCCTGCTGGCGCTGGGGCGTCGCTCCGAAATGCCGATCGTGAAGAGCATCTGTGTGGTGTTCATCGAGTTCTGGCGCGGTGTGCCGCTCATCACGGTGCTGTTCATGGCCTCGGTGATGCTGCCGCTGTTCGTGCCCGGTGAGGTCAATCTCGACAAGCTGGTGCGTGCGCTGATCGGCATCACCCTGTTCCAGAGTGCCTACATGGCGGAAGTGGTGCGTGGTGGCCTGCAGGCGATCCCGAAGGGGCAGACCGAGGCTGGCATGGCGCTGGGACTGGGCTACTGGCGCAACATGGGGCTGATCGTGCTGCCCCAGGCGCTCAAGCTGATGATTCCCGGCATCGTGAATACCTTCATCGCCCTGTTCAAGGACACCTCGCTGGTACTGATCATCGGGCTCTTCGATCTGCTCGCCATCGTGCAGGCCGGTCTCGCCGACCCCAAATGGCTGGGCTACTCCATCGAGGGCTATGCCTTCGTGGCGCTGGTCTTCTGGGTCTTCTGCTTCAGCATGTCGCGCTACAGCCAGTATCTCGAGCGCCTGCTGCATACCGGTCACAAGAAGCGCTGATCACGGCGCCAAGGAATCTTCATCATGACAACGACAACATCCGCCTCGCAGGGCAACACCGGCGCCGATGAGCGCCCGATGATCGAGCTCAAGGGCCTCAACAAGTGGTACGGCGACTTCCACGTGCTGCGCGACATCAACCTGAGCGTGCGCAAGGGCGAACGTATCGTCATCTGTGGCCCTTCGGGGTCCGGCAAGTCGACGATGATCCGCTGCATCAATCATCTCGAGGAGCATCAGGAAGGCGATATCGTGGTCAACGGCATGCCGCTGACCCAGGACATCAAGCAGATCGAGGCGATCCGTCGCAACGTCGGCATGGTATTCCAGCACTTCAACCTGTTCCCGCATCTGACGGTGCTCGAGAACTGCTGTCTGGCGCCTATCTGGGTGCAGAAGCGGCCGCGCCGCGAGGCGGAAGCGGAAGCCATGAAGTACCTGGAGCGCGTGCGCATCGCCGATCAGGCCCACAAGTTCCCCGGTCAGCTGTCCGGCGGCCAGCAGCAGCGTGTGGCGATCGCGCGCTCGCTGTGCCTGAGCCCGGAGGTGATGCTGTTCGATGAGCCGACGTCGGCGCTGGACCCGGAGATGATCAAGGAAGTGCTGGATGTCATGGTCGAACTGGCCAATGAGGGCATGACCATGCTGTGCGTGACCCACGAGATGGGCTTCGCCAAGACCGTCGCCGATCGCGTCATCTTCATGGATCAGGGCCAGATCATCGAAGAGAACGCGCCGGAGCCGTTCTTCAACAACCCGCAGTCCGAGCGGACTCAGCTGTTCCTCAGCCAGATTCTGGGGCATTGAGGCCACGGACTGATCGGATGCTGTAAGCCGTCAAAAGACAACGCCCCGCGTGATTTCCATCACGCGGGGCGTTTTCGTGTGTGAGTCGCAAAGTAGTTAGTGGGTGATCACTATCAATTCGTTCCTCTGAATAAAGAGGCTTGCCTAGAGGCTGGGCTCGGTGCGGCGTACTTTGCTGCTGCGGGTGTCTGGCAGCTCTTCATCGCTACCCAGACTTGGCTCCTGCGGCTTGGCCGCGGCCTTGGGCGATGCAGCGGCAGGAGCATTGGCAGATGTCGCCGTCGCCGCTGTGGCAGCGGGGGCTTCTTCGCCTTCGCGCGGCCAGGTGACGCTGCGCGGCTTGCCGACCCAGCTGTCGTCATTGTCGTGCACCGCCGGGCGGCGCGAGATGGAGCGCGTCACCAGCGCCGCGGCATCCAGGGTGTGATTGGCCCCGCGAATGCTCAGCAGGTGATGCGGCGCCATCAGCAACTCGAACAGCAGGCGCGTCATCACGAAGGCGAGCAGGAAGCCGCCGGCACCCTGCGCCAGTACCGGCCACTGCGCGACCAGCGAATTGTCAGGCCCGATGGGCGTCAAGTGCTGCAGCGTCCAGCCGCAGGCAGCCGCCAGCAATCCCAGCTGCAGCATCAGGTGAGCGGTGACCAGCACGCGCCGGGGCAGCGGGCGGCGCATCAGGAGTAGATTGCGCATCGAAACTTCTCCGAAAAAGACCACAGGATGAGGGGAGCGGTGGCAGACGGGCAGGCGGTACCCCGCGTTGGGCGGATGTTAGCACGCACTTCGCTATCGACGTCATGTCCGGGAGTCGCGACGCCAGTGTCGGTTCCGGCAACGATGGAGGAGCGTTGCATGTGGCTGGCGGGGTAAAGGAAAGGCCGGGCATGCCGATACAGAGGGCGGCACGTGCCGATGATGACGGCGGTACACCGCATGCCCGCATGCCTTGCCACCGAGGGCAGACCGACGCGCTCTGCGCTGGCGGCCCCCGGCCCCCTTCCCGATGGATTCGAACCAAGGAGTGGCGATGTTTGCCTCGTTACGTGCGCGCATCACGTTAGCCTGTGTGGCGATAGTGCTGGTGGCGCTGGTGGTCGTCAGCAGCCTGAATGCCTGGACCACGTTCCGCAATACGCATGCCGATGAGAGCGACTACCAGCAACAGTTGCTGAGATCGAACGCCGCCCAGTTGAGCCAGTGGTTCAGCGTACATATCAATGCGGTGAGCGGAATCGCGGCCAGTAGCCTCGAGAACTTCCCCGATGCCGCCTTGACCCAGGCGATGAAGCAGGGCGACTTCAGCAAGACCTATGTCGGCTTCCCGGATGGTCGTTTCCGTTACTTCGATGGGCGCCCGGGGCGGGCAGGTTATGACCCGCGCCAACGCGGCTGGTACCAGGCGGCGGTGGCGGCCGGCAAGCCCGTCATCACGGCGCCCTATGTCGGAGCTACCAGTGGCGAACTGGAAATCAGTGTGGCGGCGCCGGTCTATCGTGGCTCACGGCTGGTCGCCGTGGTCAGTGGTGATCTGCCGCTGGCGTTCATCACTCGAACGGTCGCCGAACTCTCGCCGACGCCCAACAGTTTCGCCTTCCTGATCGACGATACCGGCACGCTGATCGCCCACCCGGATGATGCCCTGGTGCTCAAGCCGATGAGTGCACTCGCATCGGCCCTGACGCCCGAGACCCTGACCAGCAGCAGTCGCCTGGTGGCCGCTGGCCAGTCGGCACTGGTGGTCGATATCCAGCAGCGTGAGTACCGCATGTTCAGTGCCGAGCTTGATTCGACAGGGCTGGGTGATGCCGGTTGGCGTCTGGCGCTGGCCCTGGATGTGGCCGACTCGAATGCACCGCTTTATGCCCAGCTGTGGACCACGCTGGCCATGACGCTGCTGGTGTTGCTGGGAGCCGCTGCCGTGATGTCGTGGATCGCCAGTCGCAGTCTGCGCGGCCTGGCGCTGGTGCGTGATGCGCTGGTGGATATCGCCGCGGGGGAGGGCGATCTCACGCGGCGCATTCAGGTCAGCGGGCGTGATGAAGTCGCCGAGATCGGTAATGCCTTCAACCGCTTCGTCTCGACCCTCAATGGCGTGCTCAGCGAGATTCGCCTCGCCAGCGGTGCGGTGCAGACCGCCGCCGCCGAGATCAGCCAGGGCAGCCAGGATCTGTCGTCACGCACCGAGCAGGCGGCGGCCAATCTGCAGGAAACCTCGGCCTCGATGGAGCAGATTTCCGGCACCGTCGCCCAGTCCGCGGACTCCGCACATGAAGCTGACGGGCTGGCCAAGTCGGCCAGTGAGGTCGCGCGTCGCGGCGGTGAGGTGATTGGAGAGGTCGTCACCACCATGCAGGGCATCGATGATGATTCGCGCAAGATCACCGAGATCGTCAGTGTCATGGACTCCATCGCCTTCCAGACCAACCTGCTGGCATTGAATGCCTCCGTCGAGGCGGCCCGTGCCGGCGAGCAGGGGCGTGGCTTCGCGGTGGTGGCCGGTGAGGTGCGTACCCTCGCCCAGCGCTCTTCCGAGGCCTCGCGGGAAATCGCCACGTTGATCAGCTCCGCCAACGAGCGCACGCGCAATGGTGCCGAACAGGTCAGGGTGGCCGGCAGCACCATGAACGAAATCGTCGCCAGCGTCATGCGCGTCAGTGAGGTGATCGGCGAGATCAGCCATGCCACCCAGGAGCAGAATCACGGTGTCGGACAGGTCTCCAGCGCCGTAGCCGAGCTGGACCAGGTGACACAGCAGAATGCGGCGCTGGTCGAGGAATCCGCCGCGGCAGCGGATGCGCTTTCCGAGCAGTCGGCGCGTCTGGCCGAGATGGTGGGACGCTTCCGTCTGGATGGCCCTGCGCAGCCGCCCGCAATGGCGACACGCAGCGCTGGCACTCTCTCCGCACAGGACTCCAGCCCCCGCGCTGCCAGACCCGTTGCATCGGAGGAGCTGGATTGGCAAGCTTGGTAAGACCAGCAGCACGCAAGCCAGTCAGTCGCCAGTGACAGGCATCAGACGCCAGGGCCGCCCTTCGGGGCGGCCCTGGCGTTTTTGATTATCTGCTTTCCTGTCGATCTTCCGGCGTCGGGCTGGCGGGGTGGTGAGCGGGAAATGAGCGGCAAGGGTTGAATGTGCGCAAGGGTGCCAGCATGTAGTCAATTGAAAGCGAAGCGATGATCGTCATTCCTCATCAACGACGCCTTACGAGAGACAGGGAGTGTGTAAATGGTTACTTACATCGTTGCTGCCGACGCCGCCCGTGCACGTATCTTTGCCCGTGCCGCTGGCAAGGTCACCGAAGTGGAAAGCCTCGTACATCCTGAAAGCCGCCAGCATACCGGTGACCTGAGAACCGGTGGCAAGGGTGAATCCAGCGGCGGTCACGGCAGCCTGCATCAGACTGGCGATGATGGCGCGACCTCTGACAAGCATCAGGACTTCTTCGCCAAGGAAGTCGCGCAATACCTCAAGCAGACGGCCAATGACGGCAAGTTCGATGAATTGATCATCGCCGCTGCGCCCAAGTTCCTGGGGGCGCTGCGCGACAAGCTCGACAAGCCGGTCGCCAAGCTGGTGACGGAAACCGTCGACAAGGACCTCTCCCACGAGAGCGCTGATGAGATCAAGGCACGTTTCACCGGCCTGACTCACTGATCACACCCCCCCGTCATCCAGAGACCAGGACGCCGCCAGCGGTAACGTTGGCGGCGTCTGTGTGTAAGTGGTCACTATTATTGTGATTCCCGTGACAAGAGGGATGGTGCCTTGATGCTCTGTGCCATCAGGCTCGGTTGCTGAAGGCCGTGCATGTGCGAATCACGGTACCTGCGGCAGGATGATCTCGTCACTGCGTGAGGCGCTGCCGCTCAGGTTGCGGCAACCGGCGACGAATTCGCGCATCGCCTGGGTGATGAAGCGATCACGATGGTGGACGAAGCGATAGGCGCGGGTCAGCTCCAGCCATGGAGTGGGCAGCTCGACGAGGCTGCCGCGCCGAAACGCATCTCTCAGCGCGAGGCGCGAGATGCAGCCGATGCCGAGCCCCGCTTCCACGGCGCGCTTGATGGCTTCGGTGTGTTCCAGCTCCAGCATGATGTCGAGGCGCTGGGAAACGCTGGTCGAAGGCCCTTCCAGGTGCGGGCGCAATGCCTGCTCGAAGGTGCCGCGTGTGCCGGAGCCACGCTCGCGCATGATCCAGCGTGCCGCCAGCAGACGCTCAAGCGTTACCTCACCCTGTGCCAGCGGGTGTGACGGCGCACAGAAGATGCTCAGCCGATCACTGACCCAGTGGGTCGCCTCCAGCAGCGGATGCTCCACCTCGCCTTCCACCAGCCCGATGTCCAGTTCGAAGTGCACCAGCTTGTCGATCAGCTGATGGGTGTTGTGCACGTGCAGCTCGACACGGCTGGCGGGATGATGGTGCAGAAAGTCACCGATGATCTGAGGCGCCAGGTAGTTGCCGATGGTCAGCGTCGCGCCGATTTCCAGCGAGCCGGTGGCGTCCTGCTGACCAAGCAGCTGCTCCAGCTCCTCGGCCTGGTCCAGCAGTGCGATCGCCTTGGGCAGCAGCTCACGCCCCAGGCCATTGAGTCGCAGGCGCTTGCCATGGCGATCGAACAGCCGGCAATCGAACTGACGTTCCAGCTCGGCCAGTGCCGTGCTGGCCGCTGATTGCGACATGGCCAGACTGTCGGCGGCCAGAGAGACATTGTCATGCCGCGCCACCGCCACGAAGACGGCCAGCTGGCGAAGACTGTAGCGCATTCGACCTCCCGGGGCATGCAGTGAAGGGGCAGAGGTGAGGAGGCGAAAGTGAACGCAACGCAGGATTCGCCGTCAGAGCGGACGGATCCTGCACGATCGAGGTTGAAATGCGATTCATTCGCAACCAATATTGGTAAACTAGATAACCTATATCCAGATAAACCATTTAACGCATAACCCTGCAGTGACTACAATCGCTGCATAGTTCATTGGGTCATAAGCTGTTATTTGTTTATGCCAAGATAGAATATTGAATTCGAGGGGTCACGCCCCGGGAGGCCATCAGGTGAGCAGTCTGACCACAACCGAAGTCATCGACGTCCATCACTGGAACGATTCGCTGTTCAGTTTCCGCACTCAGCGTGAAGACAGCCTGCGCTTCAAGAACGGCCAGTTCGTGATGATCGGCCTGGAAGTCGAAGGCAAGCCGCTGATGCGCGCCTACTCGATCGCCAGCCCGAACTACGAGGAGCACCTCGAGTTCTTCTCCATCAAGGTGCAGGACGGCCCGCTGACCTCACGCCTGCAGCACCTGCAGCCGGGCGATCAGATCATGGTCTCTCGCAAGCCGACAGGCACGCTGGTACTGGACGATCTGCTGCCGGGCGAGAATCTTTACCTGTTCTCCACAGGCACCGGCCTGGCGCCGTTCTTGAGTGTCATCCAGGACCCGGAAACCTATGAGCGCTATGACAAGATCATCCTGATGCACGGTGTGCGCCATGTCTCCGAGCTGGCCTATGCCGACATGATCGCGGAAGAGCTGCCCAAGCACGAGTATCTGGGCGAAGAGATCGCCGAGAAGCTGATCTACTACCCGACCGTGACGCGCGAGGAGTTCCGCAACCAGGGCCGCATCACGGACCTGGTCGAGAACGGCAAGCTGTTCGAGGACATCGGCCTGCCGCCGCTGGATCCGAAGCGCGACCGCGCCATGATCTGCGGCAGCCCGGCGATGCTCGACGACATCAGCGCCATGCTGGATGCGCGTGGCTTCGCCATCTCGCCGAAGATGGGCGTGCCGGGTGACTATGTGATCGAGCGCGCCTTCGTCGAGAAGTGATCCGCGAGCATCACGCATGAACGGCAAGTGCTGAAACAAAAAACCGCAGGCCGATGGCCTGCGGTTTTTTGTGTGCTCATGTCAGCGGTCGGGGCAGCACGTCAGCCAGGGGCTTGCGCCAGAGGCTCAGACGGCGTCCTTGCCGGTCTCGCCGGTACGGATGCGAATGACCTGCTCCAGTGGTGAGACGAAGATCTTGCCGTCGCCGATCTTGCCGGTGTTGGCGACATTGGTGATCGCCTCGATCACGGAATCGATCATGGCGTCATCCACCGCGACTTCCAGCTTCACCTTGGGAAGGAAGTCGACCACGTACTCGGCACCCCGATACAGCTCGGTGTGGCCCTTCTGGCGGCCGAATCCCTTGACCTCGGTCACGGTGATACCCTGCACGCCAATCTCCGACAGGGATTCGCGCACGTCGTCGAGCTTGAATGGCTTGATGATGGCAGTGACCAGTTTCATCGTGTCTCTCCTTGGGTGATGGTGCGGGTAACGAGGCCTGCTCGTCACGCCGGTCTCTAACTCAAGCATACACCGCTTATCCAGTCAGGAAAAAAGACTCCCGCCAGGTGGCGGGAGTCTTGAGGCTGCAGATGCTGTCACGTCCAGGCTTACTTGCGGCTGGAGGTGAATTCCGGGTAGGCCTCCATGCCACATTCGGCCAGATCCACACCTTCGTACTCTTCTTCCTCGCTGACGCGGATCCCCATGATGGCCTTGATGATCAGCCACACCACGAGGCTTGCGATGAACACCCAGGCGAAGATGGAGGCGGCGCCCAGCAGCTGTGCGGAGAAGGTGGCATCGTCATTGGTCAGCGGCACGGCCAGCAGACCCCAGAGACCGACCACACCGTGCACGGAGATGGCACCGACCGGATCATCGATCTTCAGCTTGTCGAGACCGACGATGGAGAACACGACCAGCAGACCGCCGACGGCGCCGATCAGGGTGGCAGCACCGACGCTCGGTGCCAGCGGACCCGCAGTGATGGCGACCAGGCCAGCCAGCGCGCCGTTGAGGGCCATGGTCAGGTCAGCCTTGCGGAACCACAGACGGGCGAGGATCAGCGCGGCGATGACACCACCACAGGCAGCGGCATTGGTGTTGACGAAGACCTGAGCGACCGCGTTGGCTTCATCGATGTTGGACAGCACCAGCTCGGAGCCGCCGTTGAAGCCCAACCATCCCAGCCACAGGATGAAGGTACCCAGCGTGGCCAGCGGCAGGTTGGCGCCCGGGATGGCATTGATCTCACCGTTCTTGCCGTACTTGCCCTTGCGAGCGCCCAGCAGCAGCACACCTGCCAGAGCGGCGGAAGCGCCGGCCATGTGCACGATGCCGGAGCCGGCGAAGTCGCTGAAGCCCGCTGCGCTCAGGAAGCCGCCACCCCAGGTCCAGTAACCCTGCACCGGGTAGATGACGCCAGTCATGACCACGGCGAAGGCCAGGAAGGCCCACAGCTTCATGCGCTCGGCGACCGCACCGGAGACGATGGACATGGCGGTTGCCACGAACACCACCTGGAAGAAGAAGTCGGAACGAGCGCTGTAGTAGATGTCGCCACCGGAAGCGAGCGCTTCCTCAGCGGTATTCTCGGCACCGATCAGGAAGCCCAGGCTCGGCAGGAAGCCGCCTTCGGCGCTCGAGTACATGATGTGGTAACCGACGACCATGTACATGGTGCAGGCGATGGCGAACAGCGCCACGTTCTTGGTCAGGATCTCGGTGGTGTTCTTGGCGCGGACCAGACCGGCCTCGAGCATGGCAAAGCCGGCTGCCATCCATAGCACCAGGGCGCCACAGACCAGGAAGTAGAAGGTATCAAGTGCGTACTTGACCTCGATGATCTCGTTCATGCGGGGTTCTCCTTGTTATTGTGCGCGGGGCTCAGACAGCGTCGGCGCCGCGTTCACCGGTGCGGATACGGATGACATCGTCCAGCGGAGTGACGAACAGCTTGCCGTCGCCGATCTTGCCGCTGTTGGCCGCCTGGGTGATGGCGTCCAGTACCGATTCCACACTGCTGTCATCGATAGCCACTTCAATCTTGACCTTGGGAAGGAAGTCGACGACGTACTCGGCACCGCGATACAGCTCGGTGTGCCCCTTCTGACGTCCGAAGCCCTTCACTTCGGTGACGGTAATCCCCTGCACGCCGTTGTCGGCCAGTGCTTCTCGTACGTCGTCCAACTTGAAGGGTTTGATGATGGCGGTGATCAGTTTCATGTGCTGCCCCCGTTCGCTACCGGAATGATCATTCTTGTTAAGCATGGCCAGTCAGATGAGCTGGCGGCCTGTTCCTGACAAGTGCATCGCACGAGATGTGCCATGAGGCTGAAAATCCTTGTAACTCATCTGGTTATCGCCAGATGGCTGACCGTCTTTCGGCCTGTGCAAAGATGGCTGAATCCGGAGGTCACCTGGCATGCACCGTAATGGTGCTGCTTCTGCGCCTTTGGGTGTGGGGGCAAGTGCTAATGTGGTGCAGGTGTGTGCCTGCCGATGAGGATTGTCTGGTGCAGGACGATGCGGGGCATGCACCCGACTCCAGGGTTGCGTATCCTTGCAGCAGGACACGACGGCCCCATGTACAGGGGTGTCATCATTTTCTGACCGGCAGTCCGCACGACGCGGCTGCCGGCCCGCAACGGCTGAGGTGCAGCATGTTCAAGAATGACGTCATCGGGCGTATGGCCCAGCAGATCGGTGAGCGCCTGCAGGATGCCTCGCATGGCCCGGAAGAGCTGCAGAAGTCCGTGCAAGGGGTGATGCGCGGTGCCTTCGACCGCATGGAACTGGTCTCGCGTGAAGACTTCGACATCATGATGGATGTGCTGACGCGTACGCGCAGCCGCGTCGAGTCGCTGGAAAAGCAGGTCATCGCTCTTGAGGCACTGCTGGAAAAGCAAGGGCTGGTAGCGGGCAATGCACCGGCTGCCGAGCCCGCCATGCCAGTGGATGACGAGGGGGAAGCCGCGGTGGCGAAGCGTGAAGCCGCCAGCCACGCCGCGGAGATCGAGCGCCAGCGCGACGCCTGACTCGTCAGGTGACGGCTGAACCAAAACCGCCACGCCCTTTCGGGGCGTGGCGGTTTTTTGCGTCATGGGCGCCGCTGATTCCGGGGGAAGCCTCAGGCAGTCTGGGGACGAGTGCCCAGCATCCAGCGCACCAGACCTACCACTGAGGCGATGATCCAGAAGATCTCGATCACGAAGCTGGCGAGGTTGAAATTGATGCACAGGCTGATCAACAGCAGGATCGCCCCGCTCAGATTCATCAGGTTGTAGGTCAGGCTGCGGGCATCGAGTCTGCCGAGCTGCAGCAGGAAGAAGGCGCCGACGACCAGAGTGGTGCCTAGCATGCCGATCACATCCGCCAGGGATGCCAGCGGGGCAAGCATGTCTTGCATGGGTAGTGCTCCTGAAACAAGCCGAAGTCGTCCTGAATGGCTGGCCCTTTCCGTGGGTTGGACGATTCTCTGCCGCGCATCGGCGGCGTTCCGTGAGACAGCTTGGCGGTCATCCCGGCAAGGCCGGGACAACCGATCAAATATACAGCAGTCCCCGTCCGGCGGCACTCTTGTGGTTCTCTCGAGGGCGCCATGGCCCCTGTATGAGCACTTTCTTGGTGCAGGCAGGTATCAAGTCGGCCTCTCGCCATTCCCGTGTGGCGCCTGGTGGCGCTGAAATGCGCCAAAACAGGCGCTTTTGCGTGGAAAGTGCTGGCGAAACCGCTACTTTTAATCCGCCGTGAGCGCTTGTCGGCAATGCTGGCGAGCGACCCGCATCGTCAGCACCCGGGTGCGTTGCGACGCGTGAAGCTGAAATGGCAGTCGCAGTCGCAGTCGCAGCCGCAGCCGCAGTCGCAGCCGCAGCCGCAGGGCGCCAGATGCTCTCAACTACCAGGCAGCAACAAGTCGTCACCCAGTGCCAGGTCCTCAGGCGCCAATCCCTAGGCATCAACAACCCGATACTCGTGCAAATTCCTCGAGCGCAGCGCATGCGCCTTCTCTGATTCAACCTGATCTCTGACATGGCTTTCATCACTCGACTGAGTCGAGTGTCCAAGAACCTGTCTGTGCTTATTGAGTTTAATTTCTGTTGACTGGAGATGTGAAGGCTGTGGATTGCCTGGTCTGACGTTGGCACGTTTGATCATCGATGGTATCAGCGTGTTGACTGATGAAGTTTTGAGCGCTCAAAAAATGTCCACACGCGATGATTATGTAATCTTGTCCACAGCCTGTCTATTAGTTACGCATCCAGTAATTTCGGTATCCTGGGGCGTAAAGAGGTTTACGTTATATGCGCGAGAATCGTCATCTGAACACACATTTTCAGGTGATGCATGGCAGTGTCGTGGGGGGATGCGAAGCCTTGCGGCAATTGTCGAGCGCCCGAGCGTTGAGGCGCTCGCCGTCTGGGGGGGTATGAGGTTTGCCATGCTGGGAGGGTTGGCAGCGGTGTGTGCCTTCGTGCTCATGGCAGGCCAGGGCCTGCTCCGATTGCGCCGTGCAACTGAGAGGCGGCATCACGCAGGGAAGACTCATGTCATTGGCAATGTTGCGCACGCGCGCGTCACTTGGTCTCGAAGCGCCGGAAGTTCAGGTGGAGGTACACCTTTCCAACGGCTTGCCGGGGCTGTCCATCGTCGGCTTGCCGGAAGCGGCGGTGAAGGAGAGTCGTGAGCGGGTGCGCAGTGCGCTGCTCAATGCCGGCTTCGAGTTTCCGGCGCGCCGTATCACCCTCAATCTGGCGCCAGCGGACCTCCCCAAGGAAGGCGGACGCTTCGATCTGCCCATTGCGCTGGGGATTCTGGTTGCCTCAGGGCAGATACCGGAAGAAGCCGTAGCTGCGATGGAGTGCCTGGGTGAGCTGGCGCTCGATGGCAGCATCCGCGCCGTGACTGGCGTGCTGCCAGCCGCACTCTGCTGTCGCAAGGCGGGGCGGACGCTGGTGGTGCCGCGCGGCAATGCCGACGAGGCGGCACTCGCCGAGGAGTTGGAAGTCCTGGCGGTGGGCCACCTGCTGGAGCTGGTGGCCCACCTGCTGGGGCGCGAGCGCCTCACAGCGCATGTGTGCTCGATCATTCCCCAGGCGCGCCTGCCAGAGCCCGACCTGAGCGAGGTGCGTGGCCAGCATCAGGCACGCAGGGCACTGGAGATCGCCGCGGCGGGCGGCCACAACCTGCTATTCGCTGGTCCGCCGGGCACCGGCAAGACGATGCTGGCCAGTCGCCTGTCCGGCATCTTGCCGCCACTGGGCGAAGGGGAGGCACTGGAAGTCGCGGCGGTGCGCTCGGTATGTGGCCTGCCGATCATGGAGCGCTGGGGTCAGCGGCCTTTTCGTGCTCCGCACCACACGGCCAGTGGGGTCGCGCTGGTGGGCGGTGGCTGTCATTTCCAACAATTGTTGCGACTAAACAATAATTACTGCGACAATCTCTATGTTGAGTTTACATAGAGCACGCCCTTGTGACCGTTTCTCTCAAACAATGCAGAACCTTTAGCTTTCAAGATGGCACCCTTAAAGACGAAACTGAGCGCTTGGTCGTTTGGTGGTACGGGCCTATCTTCAAAAATATCCGCTCACAAAGCGTCCCTAAAATTTATGTATTTTTAAGACCTATTGATCAGGAGAACAAATTAGGAGATGTGATTAAGCGAACGACGGTCTTAACGCATGTCGGGCTATTGAGAATCGGCTCCGTCTGGGAAAAGGGCGTGAGCAACTCCCGCATCGCATTTGAGGAGAAAACATTCCCTGTTTCGTTCTCTCCGGGCGGCTGGCGGATTGTCTCCTTAGACGACTTACACAAAGCAGGGCGCAGCCTCTATACCTCCTTTCATGAGGCAAGCTATTTACCGCTGGACAGAAAACACAAATCGTACCTGATTGAATTTTACCTCCCAGGTGGCAAACATCTGCTCATCCCTTGCACCGAATTTTTTGCACGCGTTTACGGTCGATCATCTGAAATCAAGCGGGTGCTCGCCACTTACCCTTGGGAAGAAGTAAAAGAGCGTCTTTATCGACCGCTTAACGCGCCTGCATCCCCAGGTACGTGGCCTGTCAAATTTACGTATCGTGTTCATAAACACGATGCTATTTTGCTCGCGCATATGCTGTACGATCCCTATGCTGAACAGGCTGCCAGAAGCATTTACTCACAGATTGAAGCCCGCTTCCCCGCAGATAGGATACTTTTTGAGGTCACGCCTTGGTTCCAGGGCAGCGGGGAAATCTCTGTTTCTGGCGTTCCGATTGATGGTGGCAACACATTTCTAGGATTGCAGATATTAGGCTGTACGCAGCCCGACGGTGCCACGATCCACCGCGAAAGAGAGAAGTCAACGACAGTACCAGCCACCGATGGCGATGATGCTCCCACTCAATTTCCCTATCATCAGCTTCAAGACATCCCCGATGTCATTGACCTGACGGATGATGAAGAGCCCGACCATGGCTCTTCTTGGCTAGACCTTCCTGAGGACGAATTCGTTATTTTAGGTAAGCCTCGCGCTGTCTTGGATAAACGATATACTCGAAAAAATGTGCCCGATACACGAGGCGTCCCCGTTCCGGGTGACGAAACCATTTTCTCCACTGGGGAGCCACATGGATCAGGAAAAGGGGTCGGACAGGCCTCTATTCATGCTCCTATTACACTGGAATCACAGGGCTTTCTACGTGATATGTGGAATGCGCTTCTCTATTTACAATCGGCCTATCCCGCAACGATTCGTGGCGTTAGCTGGTTTACCTTTGAAGACGGCTTTAGCACTTCCCCCGACCCTCGGTTGATCAGCCTCGAACCTTTCGAAATAGACGAGGAGGTGAAAACGACAGTCGCTAATTGGGTTTACATTGATACTCAGACCAAGCTACCTCGCGGGGTGCTCGTCATTAGGGTGCATGTGTTAGATCAAACACTCTATCTCATGGAGATTCAACGACGCCCTCCAAAACCCAGAGCTGGCGGTAGCGAGGAGGCATCCAAGCCTCCTTCCTATAAAGGTTTGGTCTTCACGCTGAGCCACCAAGGCAGCTTCGAGCAGTGGTTACGCCAAGTGCTGTCTAACGTGCGGCACGTAGAAGGTGTTGTCCAAAAACTAGTTCGTCACTGCCCAGGATTCGCCGATACGTTTAAGCACCCTAAATCCAAAAAGGAACAGATACCCTGCGAAGCCTCTGTGTTAAATGCTTTTAGCAAGGTCAGTATTGGTCGCAGTGACTTAGCGTAGGTACTATTTGTAACCTTATAAGTAGGCGGTATCTGTTTTGTCGGTAAGAGCAACCAGTACACACCGTGTGCAGGTTGCTCTTCTGACGGAGAACCGATACGGCCATCCCTTCAGTGACGGGCGAGAATCTTCGCTGCGATGGGCGAAGTGATCATTTGAATCACGGCAAAAAAAGCGGCTGGAATCGCGATTTCTGATGGCAAACCGGAAGCAGCGACAAACGCTGCGGCAATGCTGAATTCCTTTTTACTGACCGTGAAAAGATAGGTAATCACCTCTTTGCGATCAGAGGTGAGTAACCGTGAGGACATACCTACCAGGTAGCCAATCAAATTGAGGCACAGGGCCGCGCCCGCAATCACAAACGCATACCAGCCATAGCCAATGATCGTGGTGGCATTCGGCCCGACCACGGCGAGTAGGATCAGCAGATACAGAATTGACCCTATCCCTGCATACGCTGAATCATGAAGTGGACCCCAGAATTCGGACCAGGCGCTAAGCTCTGATCATACCGACCAGGAGAGCTTGATCATGAGCAGGAAACGTCGACAGTACAGCAGTGAGTTCAAAGCCAAGGTAGCCCTTACTGCCCTCAAGGGGGAACAGACCACGTCAGAGATCGCAGCCCGCTTCGAGATCCACCCAACCATGGTGAGTCAGTGGAAGCGCGACCTGCTGGACAACGCCACCGGCGTCTTCGAGGGCAAAAGTTCCAGTAAAACCGCCCAGAAGACCCAGGAGGAGATCGATACGCTCTATCGCGAGATCGGCAAGCTGACGGTGGAACGGGATTTTTTGTCACGCAGGCTCGATCGTTGAGTCGGGCCCAGCGCCTGACAATGGTCGAGCCGCAAGCGCCCGGCATCAGCCTCCGACGTCAATGCCAGCTACTCGGTATCAGTCGCTCCTCGATGTACTATCAGCGCAAGGCGCTACGGGCCTATGATCTGGAGTTAATGCGTCTGATCGACGCGGAACATCTGCGCACACCGGTCTATGGCTCACGAAGGATGTCAGCCTATCTCAATCGCTTGGGCCACGCAGTGAGCCGCAAGCGCGTCCAGCGATTGATGCGCGGGATGGGACTACAGGCTATTTATCCGAAGCCATGCACTAGCCGGCCAGGTACAGGACATCGGATCTATCCTTACTTGCTGCGGGGGCGAGTCATCGACCGCCCCAATCAGGTATGGGCGACCGATATCACCTATATTCCTTTGGCGCGCGGGTTCATGTACCTGGTGGCCATCATGGACTGGCACAGCCGTCGCGTGTTGGCCTGGCGGGTCTCCAACACCCTGGATACGGACTTCTGTATCGATGCTTTGGAGGAAGCCTTGGCGTGTTATGGAAAGCCCGAGATATTCAATACAGATCAAGGCTGTCAGTTCACCAGCCAGTCGTTCACCGAAGTGCTGGAAGCCCATGATGTCCGGATCAGCATGGACGGCAAGGGATGCTATCAGGACAACATATTCGTGGAACGACTCTGGCGCAGTGTGAAGTATGAGTGCGTTTATCTGAAGGCTTTCGAGAGCGGCGCCCACTTGCGAGGGGATCTGAAGCGTTACTTCGCTTGGTACAACACAGAGCGGCCCCACCAAGGGCTAGACGATGCTACACCTGATGAAGTGTACTTCTCTCAACCACTGATCCAGGCGGCCTGACGCCGATGATGACCTGATCCGAGCTTAGACGACCCGTCAGGTGGTCCAAAGGATGGGGTCCACTTCATCATGCCGTGCAAAGAAAGCCGAAAACTTTGTCCGCAAGCTGACCCCAATCACGGTAGGAACAAGCACGATTAGTGTTAATTCAAGAATAATTGAACCAAGCGGCACGTCCAACTGGAGGCCGGTGAGCCATAAAAACAGGAAGGGGACAATGAACGGACATAACGCGGTGTTGACTGCGTTGAAAACAGCGGCAAGCGCCACATTGCCTTTCGCCATCAGTACCAAAAGAGGAGAGGACACATCCGTCGGCAGAGTGCCGAGCAAGATTTGGCCAGCAGCCAGTGAGCCGCTTCCAAAAAATAGACGGCCCGTTAGCCACCCGGCAATCGACATCGGCCCATAGACCAGCCCCAATGCCAACAACTGCCGTGACGGCTTACGGAACACGATGCGCACTGCATGCGCATCGAATGTGAGGCTGATGATCAACATCAGTAATGCCAGTAATGGCCCAATCGCGAACTCAAGCATTATTCCGGTGGCCGGAAAGAGTAAGCCTACCCCCGCGACGACGATTACAAACCAGACAAGGTGCGCCTCGACAAAATAAATGAATCTACTCATGGTGGATTGGACGTTACCGGTTGAAGTGGATTGAGCCCCGCACCTAAAACATGATCACTTCGGCCCAGCACGCCATGACTTGCTTGGGAGCAAGGGACGCTCTTCCCAATCCAGCGATGCAAATAGACAATGCTCAAGGGTTGAAGCTTTAGTTGCTAGAGGTTTTATAGTACCAAGAACAGATAATTCGAGAGAAGGTAACAGATGGGACATCATCATGATCATCCTCACATTGATCCTGCCTCTGGCGACCGGCGCGTCAGCATCTCCATATGGGCCAATGGGCTCTTAACCATCGCTCAAATCGTCGGTGGCATTATGGCGGGAAGCTTATCGCTGATCGCTGATGCGTTACATAACTTTTCAGACATGGCAGCGTTAGTCATTGCTTTTTCCGCTCGTAAAATCGCCAGACGGCCCGCCGATGCGCATATGACCTTTGGCTATGGCCGCATCGAGATAGTGGCAGCACTCATCAATTACACCACCCTCATTATTGTCGGCGTCTACCTGATTTACGAAGGCGCTATGCGGATGATCGATCCCCCTGAGATAGAGGGATGGACGATCGTGATTATTGGTGGCGTCGCGCTCGTCGTCGATGCCCTTACCGCCATGCTCACGTGGTCAATGCAAAAAGAGAGTGTCAATATCCGCGCCCTTTTTCTGCATAACTTATCGGATGCGTTTGCCTCCATCGCTGTGATTATCGGTGGTTCGCTTATTTTACTGTACGACATGCGCTGGGTAGACCCCGCCATCACGATAGGGATTGCGCTATATATTCTTTACCTTGCCTTCTCTGAAATTGGTGGCCCTATCCGTACGCTAATGCTGGGGTCTCCCCCGGAAATTGACGGGCAGGCAGTCGTTGATACCGTCCGAAATATCGAGGGAGTCCAGGATATTCACCATGTGCATCTATGGCAGATGCAGGAAAACATGGCAGCCCTTGACTGCCACGTGGTTCTGACAGAAACCGGCTGGCAGCAGCTTGAATCCGTCAAAGCAGAGATCAAGGAGCAGCTTAAAATGCGCTTCAGTATTGCTCATTCTAGCCTAGAGTTTGAGCATAGTGATCACGCGCATCAAAATGCCAATCTATATGGGCACGAGTGACAGACCGAGGCCGACTCCCGGCTCAGGTAGGTAGCGATCGACTTACTCCCATAGCGATTGGCTTATTTTTCAACCCTACTTTTCCACCCCCATCGTTGAGACAGAGAGAGAAACATGTTCAAAAAAGCGTCTTTTATATTAGCTGGTACGTTAATGCTGACCGCTGCAATCGTCGCCGTATCGAAGCCTGCCCTCTTAGACATGCAAGCTCAGGCAGCAAAAGAGAGCGGTGTCCAGGCCGAGGACTCCTTGGTGCGTCCACACTCCCCCATCTTGGGACGAGAAGACGCGCCGGTGACGATTGTGGAATTCTTCGATCCGGCTTGCGAAGCCTGCCGTGCCTTCTACCCACTGACAAAAAGTATTCTGGAAACCTACCCAGAAAAAGTGCGGCTCATCGTGCGCTACACTCCTTTCCACGGCGACGTATCGGACAAGGCCATTCGGGTATTAGAAGTTGCTCGTCGTCAGGGCGTCTTTGAACCGGTACTGGAGAGGCTGCTGGCTCGCCAGGATCAATGGGCTTCACATGGCAGTTTTGATGAATCCGCCATCCTCGATATCGCGAGCCAAGGAGGCCTTGATTTAGCGGCTGCCGAAGAGCAACTGACTTCTGCTGAGGTGCAGGCGGTGATTGACCAAGACATGGCGGATGTCAGAGCCAATCAGATTCGCCAAACACCCACCTTTTTTGTCAATGGCGAGCCTTTAGACCCCTTTGGTATGCAAGAGCTGATTGATGCCGTCGAGAGTGAAGTAGCGGAGATCTCTGGGGAAGGGGATGGCCAGTGATGCAGCGCTGGTGGTTATTAGGCTTGGTGGGCTTTTACCCCTTGCTAGCCGAAGCCAATTGGCAAACGCATCTGCCATTGCCGCCGTCTGAACTTAGCCCTGTCAAGTTACAGGCGGCTAGCGAGCAAGAAGGCACATTACCGCTCGATAGCGTTGATACCCTAACCTTTGGGCGTGATGTCGTCATTGATACCACCCTCTACGAGGCCTTGGCTGCAGAAGGTGTCCCAACGCGTTTCGCCACTAAACTGGAAACACTGCTCAGCGAGTTTATCGAAGCGCCGTTGGAGTTTTCTGGCAGTGAACGTATTCAATTAGTGTGGGAGGAAGATCGACGCCAGGACGGCACCCGTGTTGGGCCACCACGCCTCAGTTATGCCGCTCTGCCTGATCAGGCAGAGCCCTTGGAGGTCATTTGGCCGGTCACCCAAAAGGGGGACGTAGCTCTTTTCAAAAGCGACACCCTGCTAGGCACGTTGCGGTTGCCCGTGCTTAGTGCCCGCTTAACGTCTCGCTTTGGGAATCGGCGACATCCTGTGTATGGAGGGATGCGTCCTCATAATGGAATTGACTTGGCTGCGCCGACAGGAACGCCGGTCATTGCCACCGCACCTGGGCGCGTATCCTTTATGGGTCGCCAAGGGGGATATGGGCAGGTGATCGAGGTGGAGCACGACACAGGGGCAATCAGTCGCTACACACACCTTAGCCGATTTTCCCCACAGTTAGTGGTTGGGAATTTAGTCAATGCGGGAGAGTCGCTCGGAGAGGTAGGTGCCTCTGGGGTCGCCACGGGGCCCAACCTGCATTACGAAGTGAGAGTCAATAACCAGCCTGTTGACCCCCTTGGTCAAGGTCAACGCATCATGCTAGGCGAACAGCCGACTCAAAGTGAATATCAAGCGTCACTTTACGAGGCAAGAGATCGCTTAGAACAAGCTATCGGTACGGCGTCACTTTATGACTTGATCTCGTTTAACGAGCCGTAACCACTCGTGCTTAACAACGTTGCATGGGGGTTAGTAACGTGAAAGTGCGCTTGTCTCGTTATGGAACCCAAGCCGTGTAATCACTCATCTATCACAACACAGGTAATCGGTATGGAAGAGGTTTCTCCCGTCACCATGGGGGTATTGGCAAGCCTTGCGGCGGGCTTGATGACGGCTGTAGGGGCGCTTCCTGTCTTGTTTACCAAAACACCGAATCGTGGTGTTCGCGATTTAGCGTTGGGGTTCGCCGCTGGTGTCATGCTAGCGGCCTCTTTCTTCTCACTGATCATACCCTCCTTAGAAGCCTCGGAGCTGCGTTATGGCGGTAGCGTTGTGCCGGCTGCCATTGCTTGTGCGGCCATTTTGCTAGGGATTGGAATGGTCGCACTACTGAACGAGCTCTTACCTCATGAGCACTTCGAATAGGGGCGAGAAGGGCCAGAGGCTGCCTCACTACGCCGTATCTGGTTGTTTATTATTGCCATTACGATACACAACCTGCCAGAAGGGCTGGCCGTTGGCGTGGCCTTTGGCGCAGGGGGAAGCGAAGGAGGCATGCCGCTAGCGATTGGCATTGGACTTCAGAATGCCCCAGAAGGACTGGCCGTAGCAGTATCACTGCTAAGCGTGGGCTATTCACGTTGGCGGTCATGGACGATTGCCGCCCTTACGGGGCTTGTTGAGCCGTTGGGTGGCTTATTAGGCGCTGGAGTCATCAGCATGTCACAAGCGCTACTGCCCTGGGGGTTGGCCTTTGCAGTGGGGGCGATGTTGTATGTGATCAGTCATGAGATTATTCCCGAAACTCATCGTAGCGGGCACCAAAAAAAGGCCACGCTGGGCCTCTCCATCGGATTGGTGCTCATGCTGTTTTTGGATGTCTCGCTGGGCTAACCATGGGGCGTGGGGCGTGGGGCGTGGGGCGTAGCGTTAGTGCTAACCCAAGTCGTGAGCCCCTCCATGCGAGTTTTCAGTGATACAGAGCTGATGATCACTAATGACCTCAATGATTCGACAGCTTTCCACTTTGCCACCGGCACACTGCGTGACCATCCGTTGAAGCTCCTCACGCAGTGCGGAGAGTCGTTGAAGGCGAGACTCCACTTGCTTTAGGTGATGCGTGGCGATGGCATCGACTTCTTGGCAAGGCATATCAGGTTGATCTGACATGGCCAAAAGCTCTCGCACTGACTCCACCGAAAAGCCAAAGTCTCGGGCATGACGAATAAAGGTCAAACGCCGCACAGCGTCGTCTCCATAGCGGCGCTGTCCTCCGCCGGTTCGGGTCGCATCGCGCAGCAACCCAATACGCTCGTAATAACGAACTGTTTCAGGTTTGCAATCAGCTCGTCGTGCTAACTCACCAATGCTGATACTTTGGCCGATCATCGACATGGTAAAACTCCTTAGGCAGGGCTTGAAGCTGTAGTTGCTACAAGGTTTACACTTCAAAACCATAGCCCATTGGCAGGAGAGGCACCATGAAAACATCGACGCCGACAACAGCGCCTACCGTCTTGACGCTGCGTGTTGAAGGCATGGACTGCGGCGGTTGTGAGCGCAAGGTTGTGTCGGCGCTAGAGCGGCTGGACGGCATTGAGGAAGTCACAGCAAGCTCGGTCACGGGATCGGTGAAGATTCACCACCGCGATCAGGGTGGCCCCTCTCAACAGACCATTGAGGGCATCCTGAACGAACTAGGCTATCAAGTGACTTCCCCTGCAGGCCAAACACGCGCATCTGATGCTTCATCCCCTTGGTGGCAAACCGCTAAAGGGCGCTTGGTCATTATCACAGGCAATCTGCTGATCGTAGCCTTCGCGCTTCGTTTAGCATGGCCTGCGCTGGGTAATGTGCCGTTCATTCTGGCCACGCTGGTCGGCTTAATGCCCATTGCGCAGAGTGCCTGGGGCGCCCTCAAAATGCGCAACCCCTTTACTATCGAAATGCTGATGTGCATCGCTGCGCTTGGTGCATTGGCTATCGATGCTGCTGCTGAAGCCGCGATGGTCGTATTCTTGTTCGCCGTAGGTGAGCTACTCGAAGGGGTAGCTGCGTCACGGGCGCGCCGCAGTATCTCAGCCTTGGCAAATTTAACACCCTCAACGGCAAGGCTGATGGACAATGGCCATCTGCGTGACGTCTCGGCGGAGTCACTTAAACTCGGTCAGCGTGTGCTGGTGCGGCCCGGTGATCGCGTTCCTTGCGATGGACGTATCCTGGTGGGCACGTCCGACCTTGATGAGTCGCCGGTAAACGGCGAGTCCATCCCCCGTTCGCGCTCGCCTGGTGATGACATTTTTGCTGGCACAGTGAATCTTGATGCCGCCCTGGAGGTGGAGGTAACACGAGGCGCTGATGACAATACAATCGCACGCGTTATTCGCCTGGTTGAAGAAGCACAAGCCGCCAAGGCACCCATAGCACGCTTTATTGATCGTTTTGCGTATTACTATATGCCCGCCGTCGTCTTACTCGCCCTACTGATGGCGATAGTGCCACCGCTGGTATCGACCATGGCATGGTCGGAGTCGATTTACCGTGCGTTAGCATTGCTGTTAATCGCATGCCCCTGCGCGTTGGTCATTTCCACCCCAGCCGCCATCGCCGCCGGTCTCTCGGCGGGCGCTCGGCGCGGCCTACTGATCAAAGGGGGAGCCGTTCTTGAACAGTTAGGTAAGCTTCGCTTGGTGGCATTAGACAAAACGGGCACCCTCACTGCGGGTACCCCAAGAGTCACAGATGTGGAGTCTTGGATTGCTGAGGAAGACGATAACAGCGTATTGCGGCTCGCCGCCGCAATAGAGCGGGATTCCAGTCACCCTATCGCCACGGCTATCGTTGAGCATGCTCGACAGTCGGGCATCAACCTCCCCACCGTCACCGGCAGCCGCGCTCTGGCGGGGCGCGGTGTTTCCGGCCAGGTGGAGGGTCGCGAGCTGAGCTTAATGACGCCTCGCCACCTTCACGAGCAGGTCATCCTTGAGGAAAGTCTCAGTGCTCGGATTGTCGCGTTAGAAGAAGCCGGTAAGAGCCTCGCTCTCCTCGTCGAAGGCGAGCATTTGTTGGGCTTGATCGCGGTTCGCGATGAGCCACGCGAAGATGCCATTGAAGGCCTAGCGGCGCTATCCCGTTTAGGCGTACAGGCGGTCATGCTCAGCGGTGATAATGCCCGCACCGTCGCTGCCACGGGGGGGCGCTTAGGCATTGAAGCGTACGGCGAACTAATGCCTGAAGACAAGGCAGCGTATGTTCGAGACTGGCAAGCGGCAGGCCGTGGCCCCGTCGGTAAAGTAGGCGATGGCATCAACGATGCACCGGCACTCGCGGCAGCCGATGTCGGTATCGCGATGGGAGGCGGCACGGATGTGGCGTTGGAAACCGCCGATGCAGCCTTGCTCAAGAACCGCGTTACCGGCATCGCTGAGCTGATAGACCTCTCTCGTGCCACGCTGCGCAATGTGAAAACCAACGTTGTTCTCGCGCTCGGCTTAAAAGCCATTTTCCTGGTCACCACAGCTCTGGGTATTACCGGCATGTGGATTGCGGTGATGGCCGATACCGGTGCTACCGTCCTGGTGACGTTGAACGCCATGCGACTGCTGGGTTACCGCTTTTCGCCCAGTACCGCAATGACAGGCCTGTCACAAGGAAAAGTAACCTCATGAGAACAGTGCAACACGATAGCCCTTCACGTCGCTGGCCATGGTTCATATTAGCTTGCGTGATGGCTCTAGCCGATCAACTGGTCAAGGAAATTGTGCATGCCCAGATGTCGTTTGGCCAAGTCATTCCGCTAACGCCGTTTTTTAACTGGGTTTATACCGGGAATACAGGAGCCGCTTTCAGCTTTCTCGCAGAAGCAGGGGGGTGGCAGCGCTACCTCTTTCTAGGTTTAGCGTTGGTGGTCGCCATTGTATTGATGGTGCAGCTATGCAAACCCCTGCCGCGTTTGGAAGCCTGTGCGTACAGTCTGATTCTTGGCGGCGCGCTCGGTAATACCGTTGATCGCTTAGCGCGAGGGTACGTCGTCGACTATCTGGACATTTACTGGGGCGAATGGCATTGGCCCGCCTTTAACATGGCCGATATCGCGCTATTTGCCGGTGTATTGATGTTCGCGGTGGCGTTATGGCGTGAAAGTCCTGTTTTTAAGCGCTCTGAGTAACGCTATGGATGTGGTCGATCAAGATAAAGAATATACGCTTTTTGCTGGGCGACTCTCACCAATAATCGATTGCGTTGTAGCGCTCGCCGCTGGGGTACTGACCACCTTGAGTGCCGCCCCCTTTTCCCTATGGTGGCTTGGCCCAGTGGCCGTGGCACTGGTCTATTGGAAGATACAGTCGCTAACGCCCGTCATGGCCACCCTGCGTGGGTGGTGCTATGGGGTAGGCCTGTTCGGTTCAGGCACGTCGTGGGTCTTCGTTGCTATTCACGATTTCAGTGGCACCGGGGCCTTGGTGGCGATGTTCCTCACCACTCTTTTTGTCAGCGTCCTGGCGCTCTTCTTTGCAGTCCCCTTTGGGCTCTATCGACGCATCACGGGGCCACGGTTCGCCTTTCTTAGCTTTGCCGGTATGTGGGTGGTGAGCGAATGGCTACGCACCTGGTTGCTCACCGGCTTCCCCTGGTTATTGTTAGGCACCTCTCAGATAGATTCTCCACTAGCCCCATGGGCACCCGTTGGTGGTGTGTACTTGCTGTCACTTATGACCGCGCTGACAGGTACGTTAGGGGTAGAGGTACTGCGTCGCCGCTGGAGTTGCCTTGTCCCAATGGCCGCCTTGTGGGTCGTTCCATTCTTATTGCCCGCCCAATGGACAACCCCGGCTGGCAAGCCCATCCGGGTGGCATTGCTGCAAGGGAATCTTGACCAACGCATTAAGTGGACTGCCCAAGGGCAGCGCGAGGCGGTCAATATCTACACAACAATGACACAAGAGCAAGCAAGGGACATCGATCTCATCGTTTGGCCCGAGGCAGCCCTTCCCATGCTTGAGCAGGAAGCACAGCGAATACTGGAGCAAGTAGCGTCCGACCTGGGGCCTAACACCGCCTTGTTGACCGGCATTTTGCAACGCGACAGTGAAGGGCGCTCTTATAACAGCGTCATAGGGCTAAATGATGTGCAAGGCGAATACCAAAAAGCGCATTTAGTACCCTTTGGCGAGTATTTGCCATTCCAAAGCCTCCTCGCTGACACCCTTGCTTTTTTCGACTTGCCAACACCCCGGCTGACCCCTGGTTCAGACGTACAGGCTCCGTTACACGTGGCTGGCACTACCATTGGCACTGCCATCTGTTACGAGATCATTTTCGCCGATCATGTCGCCCAACAGGCGCGTAATGCCGAGCTGCTATTAACGGTTTCCAACGATACGTGGTTTGGGCGTTCCATTGGCCCACACCAACATCTTCAAATGGCGCGTTTACGTGCCTTAGAAAATGGTCGTCACCTACTTCGAGCTACCAGTAATGGCGTGACGGCCATCATCGATTCACAAGGTCACGTCACAGCCCGTGCCCCACAGTTTGAACAGGCCAGTTTAACTGGCGAGGTGACCCCGATGCAGGGCCTAACTCCTTTCACACGCACCGGTAGTGGCCCCGCTTGGATACTCGCTGCCTTGCTGACACTGCTCGGGTTACAACTGAACTTATCTCGATCAAAAAACGACGCATTAGATGAAAAATGAACCTAGCGATACTCCTGGCAAAGAACGCAGTAATACTTAAGAGATTCCTCCCATGGCCAATGCAGATCGGCTTCATCGTGAGTGTGGTGGTTTCGTTTCTGGCATGGCCCACTGTCGCCATGGAGACACAACCCGACACAACCCGACACGACCCAGGAGACGGAATGGCCCAAAGGGCATTACCCGCTACCAGAGGAAGGTAATATTATCGGAGAGGCTGACACCTTTATCGTAAAGGATTACGACGATACCTTGATAGATATTGCCAGGCGTCACAACCTTGGCTATTTGGAGATGATCCGTGCAAACCCAGAGGTTAGCATCTGGGTTCCAGGGGTGGGCACGGAAGTGACTATTCCGGGACGTTTTATTCTGCCGAATGTGGAGCGTACTGGGATCGTTATCAATATCGCCGAGCTGCGGCTTTACTACTACCCAGATGTCAAAAACGGTGAGACACCGCGTGTTGAGACCTATCCTATTGGCATTGGTCGCGAAGGGTTTGATACTCCTCTAGGCGTGACCGAGACCACCATGAACATTAAAAACCCCGCGTGGTACCCGCCTGAGTCGGTAAAACGCGAAGCGGAAGCACGCGGTGAAACCGCGCCCAGCGTTGTGCCACCCGGCCCCGATAACCCGCTAGGAGACCATGCCATCATCCTAGGCTTCGATGGCTATTTGATTCACGGCACCAACCAGCCCGATGGCATTGGCATGCGCGCAAGCCGAGGCTGTATCCGCATGTTACCCAAAGACATCGAATCTATATTTGACCGCATTCCACCCGGCACCCAAGTCAACATCATCAATCAGTCGATCAAGATAGGTTGGGAAGGCGGTCAGCCGCTGATTCAAGCCTTTCCGCCGCTTGGAGAAGAAGAGCACAGTATGACCGCACTCACAGAGACCATGACACGCCTAAACCAATACAATGTCGATAACGTAAACCTCGATTACGAGCAGCTCAGCGATGTCCTGTCACTCTCTAACGGGCTTATAACCCCCCTACATCCAAATCAGGAACAGGAACAGGAACAGGAACAGGAACCACAGCGCCACAGCCCAGAAGAGAAGTCTATCAAGGCATTTATGAAGACCTGGATCTGATGTCATCTCAACGGTCATGACACGCCTTCTGGCACACCGTTGAGCCCTGGCATATAGGTAGAGAGCCATAGCCCCGTCCAAACGGCGGGGCGACATTCGCGCGGAGCCCTCCAAGTGACTGCGCGCTATCAGTGTCTTAGCACTCAATATCCAGAGGCAGCCAGTAGGTAACGTCACTCATTACCACCTGTATCCCGTCTGTCGTCCGCTCTACGGTCTGTTGTCGAAGCATTTTCTGCGTTACTTTTGTGTCATGGAAATACTCCATGGCAGCAACGATCCATGCCTCCCTCCAGGCCTCTCCTTGATCAGCACACCGGGCCATCGTCATCAGGGTGCGGGCTAGTGTTTCTTTTCGCCGCTTTCTTGCCCGTTTTACATCCACCCGAGGAGCCAACGTGGTGGCATGTTGGCGATTCAAGAAATTAGTAAACCCCGTCACCGAGGCTGCTTGTCCAGGCACCGCCTGCAAATAGTTGTCCACATCGCCCTGTTGAGGCAGTCGCTGCCCCTCCCGGTCAGTAGCGAGTAGCAATGCGGCTGCCGCTCTTAGTGCAAGTCGTGCGGAGGTGTGGGACGTTTTGCCCGCCTCTATACGGGTTTCTAATTGCTGCCAATAAGCATGCAGCGCTTTTTCTGATAAAGAAGCGGACGGCATAGACCTGAGACACGCTTTGATACGTCGTTTCTCTGAGTCGATCTTCTTTGCTTGGTGATCCGGCTCTACCCCTTGCTCTTCATGCAGCCATCGCATAAGAAGTCTTACACGCCGCAACCCCTCCGCCCCGAAGTGATGAAGCAGCTCCGAATAGCTCGGTATCCGTGACCATGCCTGGTCGATCTCAAGGAAGAACGAGAAGAAATGATTGATCTTGAGGGCAGCCTTATGCGGCCCTGTGGTACGAATCAGCCATTCACCAAATTCCCCAAAGGCCTCACTTAACGCTTGGGTAGTGATACCGGCTTGGCCAATGGTGATGCGTTTACGGCATGTTCGCGTCCAATAGCAGGGCTCACAGGCATCGCCTCGACCCGCTGGCATGGGATTGCCACACAATGGACAGGCAATTTTCCCTTGCTCATAACAGACGTTGCACAATGCGTCACCGCTGGATGTCATGACCAATAAGCGATGTCGACGACACGCGGAACAGGTACCGTGATCTGCCGTCGCACAGCGTGGACATAAGCGATGATCATGCCCCATACGCGTCACTCGGGTAAGACGTTGAGAGGGTTCCCCACACTCCTCGCAGGACTCTGACTCTCTGAAATAGGGAGCGCAGGCGATACAGACAGGGCCGTAGGGAGTGACCTTGCCGATGTTGTAGTCTGAACTGGCTTTTCCACATCGTGCACACGGTTTGTCGACTTCGCACTGACGACAGACGGCGTCTGGGTCATTCTTAGGCAAACGAGCTAACTCACCACATCGTGGGCACATCCGCTGCTTAAACTCACGAGCATAGCAAGTTGAGCAGTAACCATGCCCCTTATGGCGTCGCCACAATTTGGAGACTTCTCGACCACACTCATCGCAGTCTACCGTTTTGTGTTGCTTCAAGAGGTTGGCTCCGCTTTCATTCTCCGTTTTAAACGCGCCCATGAGGCTCTCACTGCGCGTTCCGACATGGGGCGATGAGCCGGTAGAGCACGGCGGCGATGCGGCCCATGAGGGTGATGAGATAACCGTGATAACAACGGCAACAATATAACGGGGGGTGACTTTCGGGAATCATGAAGCGCACTCGTTTTGACATTACAAGCGACCAGAGCGCTAAACGTTTCTTCAAGGCCTATACTTAGCAAACGCTCCACCGCCGCTAATAAAGCACAACGCTCGTTGACAGGCAGAAGCTCAAACGCCAACCCAGACACAGGCATTCGGCTATCCGTAATCGAAATGCCCAATGTTAGAAGCGCATCTGCGAGGGGTGACGCAGGCCGCCGACTTGCACGCCGAACAACGCCAACAAAGAAAGTCACCATAGAAAACCAATCGGCGGGTGCGATAGGGGCCTCCCTAAACGTCACGTTGCTTCTTGTTAAAGCACGATCAGCCATCACTTGGAAACTGAACGCTTCTGGTAAAGGCGACGTGCATACCGCCTTTCTAAAATCGTTATAACACCGGCTGCACTGAGCTAAATGTTGATCTTCTGCTGACAGGCGATGAGGCTCTATAGGGGCCTTGCATACCGGGCACTCATCTATCAGTTGCACCCCATGAAAGCGGCACCCAGTGTGCCAAGCGAATCGCCAGTGTCGGCGCAAGTAGGGGGCTGAGTCCTCTGCCAAACACAATGCACAAATCTGTTGTCCTCCATGGCGAGTTCGATTTCGGCTACCAAGGGCTAACAACCAGGGCCAAGTCCGCGTTTCCGGTAATGAGTAACCGGCCACTTTCTCACAATCGTCCCGCATCCCAGCTTTCTGAAACTCAGCGGACGATATCCCCGATGCATTGACTAATGGGCGCATTCTTACGAGGGGAATTTCCCTATCAATATCCCTTGTCCATATACGCCATGTTGGCCAGATAGCCCCGGTGAGCGACAAAGGATCACACCCCTGTCTCAACGCCGCCCGTACCAGCCATGAAGAAAGCGACTCTTCAGGCAACAGAGGCACACTCAGCGCCCAAGGCATTACAGCATCACCTCCCTAATGCCACGGGTAGGTCGCACCCATGATTTACTCTGAATAATTTTCTCATCGATACGTTCAGCCCCGGACAAAATAGCGGCATTGGCACACTCAATCAGCAGCCGGTGCAGGTCGCCAAAATTGCCGCCAGAGATCGCGTGAAGCTGGGTCGCCAATTGTGGCTCATGCAGTTGGGAAGGATGTTTGAGCGGTAATATCTTCTCAAAGCCAGCGAGCAGCTTCTGAAACTCCTGATTGAGCTCCCACTTCGGTAATGCAACCACATCAAAGCGACTCGCATGCTGCGGATCTGAATGCAGTACACGCACAGCATCCTGCGTACCCACACCAACGATGGGAATCATTAACTCATTGCATAGGAGCTTAATGGCATTCATCGTTTCGCGCTGCTTGACGGCACCACCGGTTAACAGTGAGTGGAACTCATCAATGATCAACAAGCGGGTATGGCAAGCCCGCAGTTGATGAATCACTTGGTAGCGCAGCTTAGGTACCGGGTCTGAAGGCCGATAGGGAGCCCAAAAGCTCTCTAACACTGCGATATACAGACTTTTCTCATCGGCACTCGGTGGGGCTTGAGTGACGATCACTGGTTTCACCGGTTCTACGTCTTCATTCACGTAGCCCTCACCGTACTGTTTACGAAACCGTTGAACGATGGTTGTCTTTCCGTTGTTGGAGTCACCCACGAGCAAGAGGTTAGGCATACGAGGACGACTAGGCTTCTCCATCAGCCCACGCATGACCTCAATGACACGATTGGCCAATGGATACCCCAACCATCGCGGTTGATCCATAAACTCCATTCGCTCTCTAGCGGACAGCCCCAAGACATGACGAAGATCAGGATGAAGGTGTGTGCTCATGATATGTCCCAGTTCACATCGATATCACCCGATAAGAGACCATCTTCCTGAGTGGGTGACTCTTGGGGGGCCGCGGTTGAGGGCGCATGTAAAAGGGGATCTGCAGGCGTCACCTTCTTCTCATGCTCTTTACGTCGTTGTGCCTGACGGCGACTTCGCTTGGTACGTGCTTGCGACTCCTCCACATGAGTTCGCAGTTCACTAATAGCGCGTAGGATTTCAGACTCATTGACCGAACTCCTGCCTTCCTGGCGAAGGCGCGCTTTGGCCTGGGCATGCTCCCAAACACTCATCGAGGGGAGGGCGAGATTTGCAAAGGGCACGCGAAAATAGTGCCCGAGCTCCGGGTCTTTGAACCAAACGACGCTAATGTCACGAGGGTCACGCCGAAACACAAAGGTGCGTTTCTTGCTTGGCGTATCTGGATCTTTGGCATTGATCCATGGCCTTAGCGCCTCATCGTAATAGTTCATGCCATCGATGGTCACACCAAAGGTCTGGATCGTGCGCTGAAAGCTGGGCAAAAAATCGAGCAATACAGAAAGTCTATCAGCAGGCCGTGGCGCTAAGCCAACTCCCTGCACGTCAGCATTGCCAAACACACCGATTTCCCATTTCCGCACCGGTGACATACCAATTCCAGAATGAAGACGCTGGTGGTAAACCTTACAAATCAACGTCACCAGCCACTCTTCAAACTCGCTTTTCGTCATGGCCGCGTGCTTCTCTGGATCGTACCCCTCTTTCTCTTTAATGGAGGAGAAGGTCGTCCCAGGCAGGTTATGGATTTCTTTGAGAATAGAGCCCAGCACCCGCTCAATATGGCCACCATAACGAGGCTGCTTAACAGGCCGAAACTCAAGGTTGATCCCATAGGCTAGGCATGAGCGCCGAAACGTCTCTGAGCGAAAATCTGGGCCGTTATCGACATGAATCGTGGCGGGTGTGCCCCATACCGGCCACTCAGCCTCCACATTATGCAGTAGCAACCACTCATCTTTAGGAAGCATGGAGTGCGCCACACACATGCCGACAGATGTTTCAGAGGGCGGGTCAAACGACAAGTAATACCCCGTGACCACACGGGTAAACACGTCCATGGCCAACGTAATCCATGGGCGACCAATCGGCTTGCGATACACGTCATCGACCAAAATAATATCGGCAGGCGTGTGGTCAATCTGCATGACCGCTAGCGGATAGTCAGCATTGGGAAACTTCCCAGCTGCTGGCTGGAACTTGTTAATGGCTTTGTCTCTAAAACCATGGCCACGCAACCGGTCACGCTCTGGGATATCACGCAGACGAGCACGAACGGTACCAGGGCTCGGCGGGTCGATGCGCCGTTCATGGCAACGCCGCATCACTTCCTGTACCGCCTTTTGTGCGGACGGACGCTGCAGCGTCAAATACACCTCTTTGATGACTTCCTGAATCACTGCCTCGGCATGCGCGGGAATACGCGACTTTCCCTTCTTCCACCCTGGCTTTTGAGGAATCAATGCGAGCACCGAGCCCGTCGCTTTATACCGCTTTAACCAACGGTAAATCGTAGCCGTATCAACCCCCGTTTGTTTCGCACGCTCCTCCGCTGCATCCCGCCCCACCGTACGGCGATCCACCAAGGGCTTAATGATCGAAAAGCGATGCTCGGCCTCTTGCCAATCGGCATCCCCAATCTCGGATATATCCTGATCAGGGAGCACAGACCCGCTATTGAGAGGCGCTAGTTCTTTGATGCGAAGCGGGCAACTACGCCCGGACTCAACGGCAATGCCAATGACTGTCTCAAAATCAAGCACCTGGGAAATTCGGTAAACGGTGCCATCTTTCTGAACCTGCTCACCCACCATGATCTGCAAGTGTTGGCGTGTTTGAGCGACGCCGCTATTGGGCTCAGTTGTGTTGCCACGATGATTATTCATAATCGGGTACCCACACCTCTGATAGAGGACTGAAAGATTGAGCCATATCGCAATCTAGCTGTCGGGTCGCCAGCAGATGCCATAAATGCGCAATCCCCTCTGCCCGATAAATATCGCCCATGAAGTGCCGAGACAGCAGGTAATCCAAAGTCGCCACCCCCATCTCCCTCACGGTGTTGAGGACTGCCTGGCTTTCGACAGAAGGAAACACCATCCGCTTATAGCGCGCTAGGAAGGTAATGTTGTCCAAGGTCTTATCACGAATGCGGCTTTCATCATGAATGCGAAACGCCCAGCCCTCGTTGTTGGCATGCCGTATCGCCGCCTTCCATTTAGGCGACCATTCACGCCAATGTGCTTGCCACTTTTCCCGTGGTTTGACCTCCACCAGGAGAGGTTTTGGGTAATCCCTGTAATGACGGTTACCGAGACGGTAATACACCAAATAGTCAGGTGTGTAGGTGTAGCGCCTACCGGTCACGGGATGATGAAACGGGATCTCGCACGGCTGGGAAATCACACCAAGGACGCTCACATCAAAGTCAGCCTTGATGAGGAAATCACGTTCGAGCGTCGACTCGAACGCAATAGACTCCTCCCCGCGAAAGGCATAGTAGCCAGACACACTTCGTCGCGTAGGGCCGATTTTACGAACGGATGTAGGCAGTGGCATGGGCAGTCGCACCAAATGTTGAATAAAACAAGGCCTGTCGCATCAATTGCTATTAATTCTGTCGCACTCAATCCTGTACAGACTACCATAATAGCCCGATATTACGCGCTGAGGGTCGCATCAATTGCTGAAAATGACAGTGGCTCCAAGCCGCGCCCGGGCGAGGTGTCGCTGGCGCATCATGGCGTGCTGTTTCTGGATGAGCTGGCGGAGTTCGACCGTGGCGTGCTGGAAGTGATGCGCGAGCCGCTGGAGAGCGGTCGTATCCTGATCTCGCGGGCCAGCCATCAACGCCGCTTCCCGGCGCGCTTCCAGCTGGTCGCGGCGATGAATCCCTGCCCCTGCGGCTACCTCGGCGACAGTCGCCGCAATTGCAGCTGTACCCCGGCGCAGATCCAGCGCTATCAGGCGCGCCTGTCCGGCCCGTTGCTGGACCGCATCGACCTGCAGGTCGAGGTACCTGGCCTGCCCGCCGAGGAGCTGACATCCGCTACTCCCGGCGAGGCCTCGGCCGGCGTGCGCGAACGAGTGCTGGCCGCTCGCGCGCGCCAATTGGCACGCGGTGGCCTGAATGCTCATCTTGATACTCACGCGCTGGAAGCCGCCTGCCAGCTGGAAGACGGCGAGCGTCAGTGGCTGGCCGGCGTGCTGTCACGCCTCAATCTCTCGGCGCGCGCCTATCACCGGGTGCTGCGTGTCGCGCTGACACTGAGTGATCTGATCGACCAGGATGGCGTGCAGCGGCCGCAGCTGATGGAGGCTATCGGCTATCGGCAACTGGACCGCATGATGGGCAGGGACCCGGCTCGCCCGGGTGCCGGCACCCAGCAGCGCAGCGCCTGATGCCGGCGGATCAGGACGTCAGCCCTGCTCGAGCTCAGTAGGAGGGTCTGTCCGCGCCGGGGATGCCCTCACGAATCAGGCGTGAGAAGTCGCCGTCCGGGTGATCGTCGGCGGCGATGGCGGCGGGGTTGATCAGGCTGCTGGCCTTGAGCTCCGCGAAGGGCGCAGCGTCACTCAGGGCGCCCTGGTCCGCGACATATTCCGGCAGATAGCCGGAGAGCAGCAGACGGTAGTCCAGCGGCAGGCCGTCGGTCAGGCGCGTCATCATCGCGTAGACAAGGGTGGTGCAGTTGCTGGTGGCGGTGTTGTAGAAGCGTGGCTGAGTGCGCAATGTCTCGGCTTCGTCGACGTAGGCCAGCAACAGCTCGCGGATCATCTCGCGCGGCATCTGCACGCGGTAGAGGTGTACCTGTTCGCCGCGCATGTTGCTGCGCACGCGGATGATGTCGCGTTCGTCGGCGGCGATCACCGCCAGTTCGTACTGCTTGAACATGCCGCCGAGGGTCGAGAACTGCTCGTGGCGCTCCTTGCGGATCTCCACCGAGAAGGCCAGATAGCGGCCATCGGCAAAGCCGAAGCTGACCAGTGTGTGGGCGATCTGCGGCCCCATCCAGTGACTGGTCAGCAGATCCACCGAGGTCAGCTCCTCCAGCGGGTAGTCGCGGCTTTCCCAGTGCGGCTTGTAATCCTCTGCGCTGTGCCACACGAAGTTGCGTACCTGCTCGAGATGCAGCACTCCACCCCGCGTGGCAGCCTCGTCCCTGGCGCTTGCCGGTGATGCCTCGTCCCGTGCCGGTGTGATCACCTGCCCCTCGACCAGATGTGCCACCTCCGGCGCCCAGTCGCGGTCCGCCCGTGGCGTGATGCTGGCCCACCAGGCAAGGCTTGCGACCAGCAGCATCAGGTAGCTGCCCATCAGCCGCCAGCGAATCGTGCTGGCCTGCGGCCACCACAGGGCAATCACGCACACGAGGCCCAGCACCGCTGCGAGAGCAGCCACGGTGGTGCGCAGCCCTTCCGGCCCCGGCAGGCGGAACCACAGTGCGGGCACCAGCCAGAGGCTCGCGCCCGCCACGGCGAGACTGCTCAAGGCGCGGGCCGCGAGGCTGACCAGCGTCATCGCGAGGCCCTCACGATAAATCGTTCATGAGCGGCGCTCTTCGGCGATGGCCTGCTCGAGACGCGCGAGACGGCCCGGCACCAGACTGTCCTCGAGTGTCGAGATACGCAGGATGTGGCCAAGCGAAGGGTGCGGGGAGCGAGTGATCAGCACGCCCTGAGCCATCAGCTGCTGCTGCACCTGCGCTGCCAGCTCGGCGCTCTTGAGGCGCACGCAGAGGAAGTTGGTTGCGCTGGGTAGCACTTCCGCACCCAGCGAGCGTAGGTGCTCGGCGAGCCGATCGCGACAGTCGATCACGCCGGCGATATGCGCTGCCGCCTCTTCAGGGTGCGCCAGCAGCAGCTCACCTGCGGCCATTGCCGGGGCGCTGACCGCGTAGTGAATCCGCACCTTGGTCAGCATGCCGATATCGTCAGGCTCGGCGATCATGAAGCCGAGGCGCAGGCCCGCCAGCCCATAGGCCTTGGAGAAGGTACGCAGGCGGAAGGTGCGCGCCATCGGCGCATGGTCGGCGTGTGCGGCGTCCGGGCGGAAGTCGTGATAGGCCTCGTCCAGCAGCAGGCTGCAGTTCTCCGGCAGGGCGTCGCGCAGAGCGCGCACATCGGCGTCAGAATGCAGGTGGCCGCTGGGGTTGTCAGGGTTGGCGAGATAGACGACGCGGGCATCATGTTGCCTTGCCGCGGTTAGCAGTGCCGCGAGGTCCGGTGCCAGTCGCGACGATGAGGCGTCATCGGTAGTGGCGAAGCTCTCGCTGTAGGGCACCTCGATGACCTCGGCACCCAGCCCGCGGGCGAAGTACGCCAGGGTCGGATAGGTGCCGGCGCTGGTGATGACGCGCTCGCCCGCACAGACGGTGGCACGCATTACCAGTGCCAGCAGGCTGTCGGCCCCGGCATCGACCAGCAGGTTCTCGTACGCGACTCCCAGACGCTCAGCCAGTTGCTGGCGCAGTTGCCAGGCATCGGCGTCGGCATAGCTGCGGCTCAGGTCGGCCAGGGCGGTGCCCAGCGCGCCGCCCAGCGTGTGGTGCGGCATGTCGAGCCCTTCGTTGGAGCCATACTGATACGGCAGCGCGTGTCCCAGTCTGCGTTCCAGCGCCTTGATGCCGGGGAACGGGTTATGCGGCCCATCCTGATAGAGGTGGGCAAGAAAGCGACGGGGACTGGCGGTGGTCATGTTGGCTCCGGAAAAGCAGAAACGATAAAAGCTGTATCAGAGGTGGCGGGGGCCACGGCGTAGCTGGGCGCAAGACTCAGAACTCAAGGCCTGGAGCTCAGGGCTCAGGGCGATTGCGCGCCAGCGACTCGAGAGCCGCCTGGTCGAAGGCGCCGCTCAGGGTGAAGGTGCGCGTCTCATTGCGCTCGGCACTGGCGCTGCGAATCAGCGTCAGCTGCAGCTGGTACGGCTGAAGCGTGCGGTCTGACAAGGTAAGCGCGATGCCACTGGCCTCGAGGGTGGTCTCGAGACGCCACTGACGGCTATCGACGGCGGGGCGGTCGGTGCTCCAGTTGAGTACCTGAGGCCCGTTCTTGAGCGCCAGCAGTGCGCGTGTCAGCGCCTCGTTCAGCGCGCCCGGGTTGGCCTGCAGCGTGGCATCCACCTCGGGCGGCGCGAGCAGCAATACCTGTTGCTCGAGCGGGGGTGTCCAGGGCTGCTCGGCGATCAGGCGCGCCGCGCTCTGGCCGAGACCATAGATGGGGTCGCGTTCGGCACGCGGCACCTGGTCCAGGCTCATGCAGCCCGCCAGCGTGGAGAGTAGCAGGGTCGCGGCCAGCATGCGCAGGCGATGCATGGCCATCATGCCGTGCGCCCCTGCTGCGGCAGGTCTGACGGGCGCTGCGACAGGGCATCGAGAAAGGCGTCCAGCTCGGCAAACAGCTCCTGACGAATCGGCTCGGCTTCATTGACCAGATGGTGTTGGGCCTCGGGGTGGCGGTAGATGCGTGCATTGGGGAACTTGCTGGCCAGTACGCCGAGATTCCATTGCCAATCGACGGTGGTGTCCTGTTCGCCCTGCAGGATCAGGGCCGGCAGTGAGCAAGGAGGCAGGGCGCGCAGCCGGGGAATCCACTCCCGCATCGCCGTCACCCACTTCACCGCGAGGCGATCAGCCTGCAGCGGATCATTGGTGCTGAGAAACTCGTAGAAGGCCACATCGTTGGTGTTCGCGCGGTACTTGCGCGGAATGGAATCGATGAAGGGGCGCGCCATGCTGTGCAACCAGCGTGACTGCGACCAGCCCCAGGGCCGTACCAGTGGTGCGAGCAGGGCAATTCCCTGCCAGTGCGATTCATCGCCGCGCATCAGAGCGTCGGTGGCCAGCACCGAGCCGCCGGTGCTCTGGCCGATACCGAACCACGGGTGCGGCGCCAGGCTGTGATCCTCCAGGTAATCCTGGAAGGCCTGCAGGCAGCCGACATAGTCGCCGAAGTCATCGATGGAGGCGGGCTCACCGGATGACAGGCCATGGCCCGGCAGGTCCCACAAGGCGACCTGCCAGCCGTTGCGCAGCAGGTGCGCCAGCAGATGACGATAGAGGGCGAGGTGATCGAAGTAGCCGTGGACCACGAAGACGGTGCCGCGCGGCTTGCGCGGTGTCCACAGCTGAGCCCACAGGCGGAAGCCCCCGGCCTCCAGGTGACCGGCATGCACGGTGATGTCCTCGCTGCGCAGCGCATCGAGACCATAATGGCCCAGGTAACGCTCCAGTGGACTGGACGTCTGGCCCGGCAGCATGTCAGGCAGGCGGATAAAGGGGCCGTGGTCGAGCAGTTCACTGAAATCGGGCATGGTCATCTCCATAATGCTGCCATGCTAGCGGCTGGCGCGGCTGCGAGCTACACAAGGAACAGTGTTTCTTCACTGTTTTCCCCGCCTGTCGCCGAGCTACAACAGCGACGCGGAATCAACGCTGGGCGGGTAATCGGGCACCATGAGCTTGTTCATTGGTCATAGCAGTCCTTTCGCCGGCCTCGCCATCGGGTATGGTGTTGGGATTCGTCCTCGCCCGGCAGGGGGCAGCGCCTTCCTGCCCGGCATCATGATGGTTCACGCTTGTCGGGCAGTCGCGCGTCAGCAGCCGCGTCGAACGACGTGCCAGTGAGTGCCGTCTGGCGAAAATCCTTTTGAACACCACTGCTTGCAGTGTTGTCAGCCGTTGAGGGTTTCCAGCGATTCGTTTTCAGGGAGAGCAAACGCATGACCGACCGTATTCAACTTCAGCGCCTGGCCATCGACGCCAGCCTGCACCGCTTCATCGAGCAGGAAGCGCTGCCGGGCACAGGGATCGCGCCGGAGACCTTCTGGGCGGGTGTCGATTCACTGCTGCACGAGCTGGCACCGCGCAACCGCGAACTGCTGGCAACCCGCGAGCAGCTGCAGAGCGAGATCGACGCCTGGCACCGTGAGCATCCGGGCAAGGTAGACCTCGAGGCCTACAAGGCGTTTCTGCACAGGATCGGCTATCTGCTGCCGGAGCCGAATACGGTCGAAGCCAGTACCGCCTTCGTGGATAGCGAGATCTGCCAGCAGGCCGGCCCGCAGCTGGTGGTGCCGGTGATGAATGCCCGCTACGCCCTGAATGCCGCCAATGCGCGCTGGGGCTCCCTCTATGATGCGCTCTACGGCACCGACGCGATCAGCGAGGAAGATGGCGCCGAGCGTGGCAAGGACTACAACCCGGCGCGCGGGGCCAAGGTCGTCGCCTATGCGCGCCAGGTGCTGGACACCATCGCGCCGCTGGCCGGCGGCAGCCACCATGACAGCGAAGGCTACACGATTCGTGATGGTCATCTGCTGGTGCGTGCCGGAGGGCGTGACCTCAGCCTCAAGTCGCCGGAACGCTTCCTCGGCTATCGAGGCGACGAAAGCGCGCCGAGCGCGATCATCTTCGCCCACAACGGCCTGCACGCCGAGCTTGTGATCGATGCCGAGCACCCCATCGGCAAGACCGATCCCGCCAACGTCAGTGATCTGATCATGGAGGCCGCGCTCTCCACCATCATGGACTGCGAGGACTCGGTAGCCGCCGTCGATGCCGAAGACAAGGTGACGGTCTATCGCAACTGGCTGGGCCTGATGAAGGGCGACCTGACCGAGACGCTGGAGAAGAATGGTCGCAGCATGACGCGCAAGCTGAATGCAGACCGCGAATACACTGGCGCCGATGGCACCACGCGTGTGCTGCATGGTCGCTCGCTGATGCTGATTCGCAACGTCGGCCACCTGATGACCAACCCGGCCATCCTGCTCGAGGACGGCAGCGAAGCGCCGGAAGGCATCATGGATGCCATCTTCACCAGCCTGATCGCGCTGCACGACCTCAAGGGCGACAAGCAGGACCGCGGCGGCATCTGCAACTCGCGCACCGGCTCCGTCTATATCGTCAAGCCCAAGATGCATGGTCCCGAGGAAGTCGCCTTTGCCGATGAACTGTTCGCGCGGGTCGAGCAGCTGCTGGGCCTGCCGGACTCCACGCTCAAGATGGGCATCATGGATGAGGAGCGCCGCACCACCGTCAACCTCAAGGCCTGTATCGCGGCGGCCAGTTCCCGCGTGGCCTTCATCAACACCGGCTTCCTGGACCGCACCGGTGACGAGATGCACACCTCGATGGAAGCCGGACCGATGCTGCGCAAGGGAGACATGAAGGGCGCCACCTGGATTCAGGCCTACGAGAAATGGAACGTGGATGTCGGCCTGGAGTGCGGCCTGCGGGGCCGTGCCCAGATCGGCAAGGGCATGTGGGCCATGCCCGACCTGATGGCCGCGATGCTGGAGCAGAAGATCGGCCATCCGCGCGCCGGCGCCAACACCGCCTGGGTGCCGTCACCTACCGCCGCCGTGCTGCATGCGCTGCACTATCATCAGGTCTCGGTGAAGGACGTGCAGCATGATCTGCTCAGCCGTCAGCGTGCCAGCCTCGATGATCTGCTGACCATCCCGCTGGAACTCGATCCTCAGTGGAGTGCCGAGGAAATCCAGGCCGAGCTGGACAACAATGCCCAGGGGATTCTCGGCTATGTGGTGCGCTGGATCGATCACGGCACCGGCTGCTCCAAGGTGCCGGACATCCACGATGTCGGCCTGATGGAAGACCGCGCCACGCTGCGCATCTCCAGCCAGCACATCGCCAACTGGCTGCATCATGGCATCGTCGACAGTGCCCAGGTGCAGGACACGCTGGAGCGCATGGCCGGCGTGGTGGACCGTCAGAATGCCGCGGACCCCAGCTATCAGGCGATGACGGATGATCTCGAGGGCTCCATCGCCTTCCAGGCCGCCTGCGAACTGGTCTTCCAGGGGCGCGTGCAGCCGAGCGGCTATACCGAGCCGGTCCTGCATCGCCGTCGCCTCGAGAAGAAGCAGCAGGCGCGCTGACACCCCCGACTGGCTGGTGAAAACAGTGAACACGACAACGGCGACCCTGGGTCGCCGTTGTCGCCTGTCGCCGGGCAGGAATTGCCCGGCCACTATTTTGCCAGGCGCATGTTTCCCGAGACCGCTTTTGCCGCTAGCCTTGCCCCAGAAACCGCGTAACCGCGCGATCGGACCCAGTGTGTCGAGGAGAATGTCATGCCCGTGATGAGCGCCGCCGCCATCGAGGATTTCCTCGATGAAGTCTTCCCCCAGCGTCTGGGCACCATCGAGGCCGTCGGCGATCGCTGGGCGACCATGGGGCTGGCCATCGAGGACGAGCACCTGCGTCCCGGCAGCTGTGTGTCCGGGCCGACGATGATGGCGCTGGCGGATGTCTGCCTGTATGTCGCGATACTCGGCGAGATCGGCCCGGAGCCGATGGCCGTCACCAGTGACCTCAGCATCCACTTCCTGCGCCGTGCGCGCGGCGACCGCGACCTGATGGCCACCGCGCGTATCCGCAAGCTGGGCCGGCGGCTGGCCGTCGGCGAGATCGAGCTCTTCAGCCACGGTGATACGGACCCGGTCGCCATCGTGACCGCGACCTATACCTTGCCGGACAGTGATGACTGACCCCGGAACGGTCGTGGGCAACGCCTCGGGCCAGTTCGCTACAGCTTGTTGATATCCTTCTCTTCGCTGCCGCGCTGACGCCAGCCGGTGACGGCCAGGCTCAGCCAGCCGGCGATCAGCAGCAGCCCGCCGATGGGCGTGATGATGCCCAGTTGGGTGCGCGCCGTGGTCGCCAGGGCATACAGCGACCCTGAGAACATCAGGACGCCGGCGGCCCATAGGCCCAGCGTCAGCATCTGGCCACGCAGCGGCTGCACCGAGCGCCAGGCGAGTACCCCGACCGCCGCCAGCACGTGCCACATCTGATAGCGGACGCCGGTCTCGAACACGCGCAGCATGTCCGCGCTCAGGGTGCCGCGCAGGCCATGACTGGCGAAGGCACCCAGCGCGACGGTGGACATGCCGGCCAGTCCCATGGCCAGCCACCAGTGGCGGGAGTGGGAGTCGTTGTGACGCATAGACAATAATTCCTTGAGGGCAGGTGGCGCGGCACGATGTGCCTACGCCTGTCCACGTAAAGTCGCTACAATAGCGGCCTCTTTTCGCGGGAGGACAGCATGCAGATACAGCTCAACGGTGAAGACCACGTGGTGGAGGACGCCACCACGATTGCCGCTCTGGTCGAGAGTCTCGGTCTCCAGGGCCGCCGACTGGCAGTGGAACGCAATGAAGACATCGTGCCACGTAGCGCGCACGCCGACACCCGTCTGCATGCCGGTGACCGCATCGAGATCGTCCATGCCATCGGTGGTGGCTGATCCGTCCTGTTTCCAGGATTGACACTTTTCACTACTCGCTCGCGCTCAGCGCGTTCACGTCCAGCTCGATGAGGTCATCATGACAGACAGTTCTGCCCCGACATTGAACACCCCCGTCACCCAGGTCGCCGGCGACAGCCCGTTGATCGTCGCCGGTCGTGAGTTCTCTTCACGCCTGCTGGTCGGTACCGGCAAGTACAAGGACATGGAGGAGACACGCTCCGCCATCGAGACGTCCGGCGCGGAAGTGGTCACCTTTGCGGTCCGCCGTACCAACCTGGGCCAGAACGCTGACGAGCCGAATCTGCTCGACGTGCTGTCACCGGATCGCTATACCTTCCTGCCCAACACCGCCGGCTGCTACAACGCGCGTGATGCGGTGCGTACCTGCAAGCTGGCTCGTGAACTGCTGGACGGCCACAACCTGGTCAAGCTGGAAGTGCTGGGTGATCAGGACACGCTGTATCCCAATATCGTCGAGACGCTCAAGGCCGCTGAAGCACTGGTCGCCGATGGTTTCGACGTGATGGTGTATACCTCCGACGACCCCATCGTCGCGCGCCAGCTCGAGGAAATCGGCTGCTGCGCCATCATGCCGCTGGGCTCGCTGATCGGCTCCGGCCTCGGCATTCTCAACCCGCACACCCTATCGCTGATCATCGAGCGCGCCAATGTGCCGGTGCTGGTCGATGCCGGTCTGGGTACGGCGTCAGAAGCCGCCTTCGCCATGGAGCTGGGCTGTGATGGCGTGCTGATGAACAGCGCCATCGCCCACGCGCGCCAGCCGCTGTTGATGGCAGATGCCATGCGTCAGGCCGTGATTTCCGGCCGTGGTGCCTTCCTGGCCGGTCGCATGCCGACTCGCCTGACGGCACGTGCTTCCTCACCGGGCGCTGGCCTGATCACCGGCTGAGCCCTGAAACATTCGAATCCGATGCTCGCGCATCGTTCATGCAAAGACCAAGACGACCCCATGACTGACGAGACTTCCAAGCCGCAGGACGACACGTCCACTTCTGCACCCGCTGACGATGCGCAGCAAGAAAGTGTGCAGAACGAGAACGCGCAGCCCGAGAGCGTGCAGACCGAAAGCGCGCCAGCGACCCCTTCCGTTGCCGATGAAGCCGTCGCCCGCAAGCGTGGCATCAAGAGCTACGTGATTCGTGGTGGCCGCATGACCCAGGCCCAGACCCGCGGGCTGGAAGAGGTCTTCCCGCGCCTTGGTCTGCGTCACGAGCAGGGCGAGCTGGATCTCGAGGCGCTGTTCGGGCGGCGGGCGCCGCTGGTGATCGAAGTCGGCTTCGGCATGGGCAAGTCACTGTGTGAACAGGCACAGGCCAACCCGGGCACCGACTTCATCGGCATCGAAGTGCACGCGCCTGGCGTCGGCAAGCTGCTGGATGATGTCGACAAGCTGGGCCTGACCAACCTGCGTGTCTATCGTCACGACGCACTGGAAGTGCTGGCGGATTGCGTGCCGGCCGGATGCGCCGACACCTTCCAGCTGTTCTTCCCGGACCCGTGGCCGAAGAAGAAGCACCACAAGCGCCGTATCGTTCAGCCGGCCTTCGTCGAGCTGGTGCGTCGTGTGCTCAAGCCGGGCGGCCACTTCCACATGGCGACCGACTGGGCCAACTACGCCGAAGCGATGGCGGAAGAGATGGCCGAAGCACCGGGCTTTGCCAACACCGCTCCGGCGGAAACCGCACCCTACGTGCCGCGTCCGGATTTCCGTCCGCTGACCAAGTTCGAACAGCGCGGCGAGCGACTCGGCCACGGTGTGTGGGACCTGATCTTCGTCAAGCAGGACTGATCAGCGCCTCGTGCGCAGTGGCGGCGTCATCATGACGCTGCATCGCGGCCGCCTTCGGGTGGCCGCTTGCGTGTGAGGCCCACCGCCATGGCGCGGTTTGGCGTGCCAAGGCCATTTGCCTGCGTGGCTGTCTGTGCCCTTGCTGTATTTGCGGCCCCTTTCTTTTCCCGTCCCGAGAGTTGCTGACCATGACGACGCCTACCGCCGACTCGGCTGATCGCCCGACCATGACCCCGCTGACGGCCCTGACCTGTCCACTGGATGCCCAGCCGCTGGAACGTGATGGCCAGAGCTGGTGCTGTGCCGACGGGCATCGCTTCGATATCGCACGCCAGGGCCATGTCAATCTGCTGCCGGTGCAGCGCAAGCGCAGCCTGGACCCCGGCGACAGCAAGGCGATGGTCAGTGCCCGCCAGCGCCTGTTCGCCCTCGGCGGCTATCAGCCGCTGGCGGCGGCCTTGGCCTGTCGTGTGCTGGCATTGGCTGCGGCCCAGACGTCGCTGGCCGTGCTGGATGCCGGTTGCGGCGAAGGCTTCTATCTGCGTCAGTTGGCGTGCGCTGCCGGTGAGCGGGATTTCTCGCTGACGGCGGCGGGGTTGGATATCTCCAAACATGCGGTGCTGGCTGCGGCGAAGCAGTCACGTGATGCCGCCTGGCTGGTGGGCACCAACGCCGCCCTGCCGCTGGAGGATGCATGTGTGGATGTCGTCATCTGCGCCTTCGGCTTCCCTGTCTGGCAGGAATTCGCGCGTGTCCTCAAGCCCGGTGGCCACGTCGTGCTGCTGGAGGCGGGGGCCGAGCACCTGCTGGCGTTGCGCAGGATTCTCTACCGCGAGCTGAAGCCCGCGCGTGGCGAGGCCGGACTGAGCGCTGCCGAGTCCGCGGGCTTCGCCATCAGAGGCGAGGTCGAGCATCTGCATGCGGGGCTTTCATTGACCAGCAATGAGCAGATCCGGGACTTGCTGACCATGACGCCGCATCTTTATCGCGCCGAGCGTGATGGCCTGGCACGTGCAGAAGCCATGACGGCCTTGGAGGTCGAATTGCATGCGGAGCTGAGGGTGTTCTCGCTCGAGGATGCACAAGACAAAGCTTAAATAGAAATTCTTCGCATTTGCCTTGCAAAAGCAAATGAGAATGATTATCTTGTATGTGCGGTGTCCGGGCAGACATCGCAGGGCGCAAGCCCAGCCGTAGCGGCGGAGTCAGGCCCCCGCTACGGTGTTTCTCCTCATCAAGCTAGTCACGGTCTTGGGCATCCTCATCTGGGGATGCCCTTTTTCTTGTGCGCTGCGCACACTGCGAGCTCTCACGTCGCGTTCGGATGTGCGGTCGTCAGATCGACAGCTCGACAGCAGCTTGGGTCGACAGGAGCTCAGTTCGCCAGCCACAGGGGCAGGGTCAGCATCGCCAGCAGCGTCTGGGCGGTGATCAACGCCGCCATCAGCTCGGCATTGCCGCCCAGCTGGCGGGCCAGAATATAGGCGGAGGTCGCGGTGGGCAGCGCCGCGAACAGAATCGCCACATCGCGCGCCACCCCCTCGAGGCCGAACCACCGGCAGAGCACGACCACCAGTGCCGGCATCGCCAGCAGCTTCAGCAGGCTTGCCAGCCACGCCACGCTGCCACTACTTACCAGTACACGCGGGCGCAGCGCCACGCCCACCGCGACCAGGCCGAGCGGCAAGGCGGCGCGCCCCAGCAGGCTGATGGCGTCGCCACTCCAGCCCGGCAAGCCGATGCCGCTCAGGTTGAGGGCCGTGCCGGCCAGACACGCCAGTACCAGCGGGTTGCGGGTCAGCGCCTTGAGCGAGCGCAGCAGGCCGCCTTCGCCCAGGGTGCCTGCGCAGATGAAGGCCATCACGCACAACAGGTTGGCGGCCGGTACCATCAGCGCCAGCGCCACGGCCGCGACGGTCGCCCCGGCGCTGCCATGCAGCGCTGCTGCCCCGGCCACACCGACGTAGCTGTTGAAGCGGATGCTGCCCTGGAAGAGCGAGGTAAAGGAGGCGGCGTCGCCCATATGACGGCTCAGCCAGGCCGGCGCGTGACGCCAGCTCAGCCATAGCGCGGCGGCGAACAGCAGCATCGCGCCCAACATCACGCTGGCCAGCGTCACGACCGGCACGCTGGCCATGTCGGCGCGCGCCAGCGTGGACACCAGCATGGCGGGGAACAGCACGTAATAGATCAGGCGTTCGAGTTCACTCCAGAAACCTTCGCCGGGGAATCGCTTCCACCCCAGCAATGCCCCCGCGAGGATCAACAGGAAGAGGGGGCCGAGCGCCTGCTGTACACTTGCCATGCTGACTCCTTGTCGGGGCTGAGTGCGAATGCCTTGAGAGCGATGTGGCGAGCGCGTGACATGATGTCTCGCCTGCTGCCGCGGTGAGGCGGGCTGGTAAGCTTGTCATGACTCGCTCAGCGCTGCACTTGGACTCAGGTCTTGTTCGCCGGTCACGCGTTGCCGTCGTGCCGTGTCTGAGTGCAGACCATTCCCATCACGTCACTTTCTTTCCCATTCGGGGCGCCTTGCCTGTCGATGCGCTGCCGGACCGTTGCCGGAACTGCCATGTATCGCGTAGAAGAAGACAATGCCCGCCCGCGGCTGCTCAATCTGCTGATCATCGTCACGCTGATCACCATCGTGGTCTCGCTGTATTACCTGATCGACTATTACCTGGTACGTGATGGCAGCAACGGCAAGGTGACCTGGTTCGCGCCCAATCAGTCCTGCGAGCTCAATCATGCCCCCTGCACTGCCGAACTGGGCCGCTTCGGGCGTATTACTCTGGCGCTGGACGGCGATATCAGCCCGCTGACGCCGTTGGGCATCCGCGTGATGACGGAGGGCGTCTCACCGGAGGGGGTCGAGGTGGACTTCATCGGTCGCCACATGGACATGGGCGTGAAGCGCAGCGTGTTGAGCACCACCGATGCCCAGAGCCTCGAGCGCCAGCATTGGCAGGGGGAAGGGCAGCTGGGATTCTGCAGCAGTGCGACCATGGCGTGGCGCGCGCAGGTGATCGTGACCACCGAGCGTGGCCGACTGGGCAGCTGGTTCGATTTCGATAGTCATCCGCAGGCCACCACGGCGGAGCAGCTCGAAAGCTCGGTCGATCAATTGTTTCGCAGTGATACCCGCCCGACGCATCAGGGCAGCTAGCCGTTGGCGTTGAGCCCGGCCGGCAGGGGCATCGTTTCAGGCATGAGAATACCGGGAGGCGGGGATGGGAGAAGAGCGAAAGTCACAGGATGGACAGTCAGGTACCCGCCAGCAGGAGAGCCATCAGTTGGGCAAGGGAGTCGCCAGACGCTGGTGGCTGCTGGGCGCCATCGGCCTGGCGGCCGTGATCGGAGCCGGTGTCGCCTGGCAGCAGGCGCAGCAGGACATGGCGCCGGTTGCGGGCATGCAGGCCTGGGCCAGTCTGGGCGGCCCCATCCAGCTCGAATCACAGCAGGGTGACTTCACGCTGGCGGAGGTGACGATGGGCGAGGCCGCCGACGCGCAGGCCACGCCGGTCATCGCGCTCTACTTCGGCTACACCCAGTGCCCGGATGTCTGTCCGATGACGCTGGCGGCGCTGCGTCAGGTGATGTCTGAACTGCCACCCCGGGCGGCGGCGCGCGTGGTGCCGGTGATGGTCTCGCTGGACCCCGAGCGCGACACGCCTGCCCGGCTGGCCGAGTACACCGGGCACTTCGGGCCACGCTTTCAGGGTATTACCGGCAGCCAGGCGGCACTCGCCGATGTGGCGCGGCGCTATGGGGTCAGCTATCGGCGTGTCGAGGCGCAGGACTCCGCGCTGGGTTACACCATCGATCATGGCGCCGCGCTCTATCTCGTCTCTGCTCAGGGACGTATCTACGATCGCATTCCATTCACGCCGGGGCCGGCGGGTGTTCGCGCTGGCGTGACGCGCGTCCTGAGCGCGACCGCTGATTGAGCCCTGCGTGCACCCGCTGAATACGCCGCGCCTTCAGGCCTTGCCAAGAGGTGAAATACACATTGTCCACAAGTTGGCAAGCGCTCAAGGAAAATTTTGTGGATAATCATGATGCCTCGTACACGCAACGCAGTGCCGTCAAGAGCTGATTTATAAAAACTAGTAAAAACAAACTGTTACGCGATATCGACTAAAAATGTCAAGTCAGTGGTTGCTTTGCGTTCAACCAGCATCACTGCCGCGACAGGCACCATGAAGGCCGGTTGTCAACCTGTGGTCAATAGCTTCCCCACAGTTTTATCCACAGGCTGGCGGCGTCCGTACAGGGATTTCTGGAGGGGAGAATCAGCGGACATCCGCCATTGCCAGAAACGCAAAGAGCCGCCCATCGGGCGGCTCTTTCGTTGCTACCGGCAGCAGTGCTTGCCGGTTACCAGCAGGGGAGGCTCACGCCGCCATTACTGCTTGGCGTCGGCCTTGGTCACGTCGAGCAGCTCGACCTTGAAGGTCAGCGTCTCGTTCGGGCCGATCGGGCCGCCGGTGCCAGCCTTGCCGTAGGCAAGCTCGGCCGGGACGTAGAGCATCCAGGTATCGCCGACGCTCATTTCCTGCAGTGCTTCCTGCCAGCCCTTGATGACCTGGTTGACCTTGAAGCTGACCGGCTCGCCACGCTGGTAGGAGCTGTCGAAGACGGTGCCGTCCAGCAGCTTGCCTTCATAGTTCACCTTGACGGTATCTTCAGCGGACGGGGTCGCGCCATCTCCGGATTCCAGCACCTTGTACTGCAGGCCGGAATCCAGTGTCTTCACGCCGTCCTTCTTGGCGTTGTCGGCGAGGAACTTGTCACCCTCTGCCTTGTTGTCGGTCGCTTCCTGCTCGACCATCTTCTTCTGCTCTTCCATCTTCTTCTGCTGGAAGCGGGAAAGCGAATCCGCGATTTCCTGGTCGCTCATCTTCATGTCGCCCTTGGCGTAGACATCACGCACGGCTTGAGTGAAGGCGTCGAGATCCAGATCGGTGATGTCCTGGGAGAGGCTCTTGCCCAGAGTCGCGCCGATGCCATAGCTGAGCTGTGCCTGCTCGTCTGCGAGGCTGTCATCGGCGGCAAAGCTGAACGGGGTGACCAGGAGGGCGCCGAGCGCGACGGCACTGACCAGCTTTTTCATGAAAACTCCTTCAGGATGGAATGGGCCTGAGACGGGCCCGAAACACGCAATTGACACCGAGGCGGCATGGCCTGCCTCGGGCACTAGTGTTACTCCGACTCTACCAGCCGCGTACAAGTTCCGCATCTCGCTGGCGTTGTCAGGCGCCGGCGGGCACGCGGGCCAGTGCCAGTCTGCGCAGGGCACGAGCCGTCGGGTGATCCCCCACGGCGAGCGTCGTCTTGCTACTCAGCAGAGCCAGTGATTGTTGAAAGGCCTGCAGCGGGTCCGCGACATGCGCGAAGGGCGCCCGCAGACCGGCCGCACCTTCGGCTGACGACAGCGCAGGACTCAGCTCTTCCAGCTGGGCGAGGGTCTCCCGCTCGGCGGAAAGCTCGCAGGCCTTGAGCTGCTGATAGAGGCGTTCCAGGCGTTGCACCGCGGCCGGGTCCTGGGTCGCGGGCAGTGTCTTCAGCTCCTGCTTCAACTGACGGCGGCGCTCGCGCAGCATGCCGGTCATCCAGCCCTGCCAGTCGCGCACGTCTTCCAGCAGGCGAGTGGGCGAGGCGGCCAGGGCGATGCCATGGGCGGACAGCCAGTGAATCCACAGCAGCTCGCAGACATCGAGTCCCGCCTCGTCCTGCAGCAGCAGGCAGGTACTCATCATGTCCGGCGTCGGCTGAGAGTTGCCCGCAGAGCCGACCTCGCCGGGCAGGGCATACAGAGACAGCGCGTAGTCCCACAATCCGATAGAATATGCGCCCATCAAGTCGGCCTCTTCGTGTGTCACGGATGATGTCTCTTCATGTGTCACGGATGATGTCTCTTCACGTGCCACCGATGATGTCTCTTCACGTGTCGCGCTCATCAGCTTGCTGAGTTGTAGCGCTCGTGTCGGTGGCGGTGAACGGGAGCCCGACGTCCCCCGTATTTTCTGATCGAGGTTGTCATGATTGCACTGCGCCAGCTCGCCCTGCAACGCGGCGGAGCACCGCTGATCGACGAAGCGGATCTGACGCTGCATGCCGGTCACAAGGCCGGTATCGTCGGCCCCAACGGCGCCGGCAAGTCGAGCCTGTTCGGCCTGATCCTCGGCGAGCTGACGCCCGACAGCGGCACGGTATCGCTGGCCGGTGGCGTGCGTGTCGCGCACATGGCGCAGGAAATCGATGCACTGGAGCGTCCGATCGTCGACTACGTCATGGACGGGGACCACGCGCTGCGCGAGACCGAGCGCGCCCTGGCGGCCGCCGAAGAGAGCGGCGAGCACCAGCGTCAGGCCGAGCTGCACGCCCATTTCGATACCCTTGATGGCTACACCGCACGGGCACGTGCCGAGCAGCTGCTGGTCGGCCTCGGCTTCAGCCAGGCGCAGCTCAGTCAGCCGCTGGCGGCCTTCTCGGGTGGCTGGCGCATGCGTGCCAATCTGGCGCGCACCCTGTTCACGCCGTCTGATCTGCTGCTGCTGGATGAGCCGACCAACCACCTGGATCTCGATGCGCTGCTGTGGCTGGAGCAATGGCTGGCGCGTTATCCCGGCGCGCTGCTGCTGATCTCCCACGACCGCGACTTCCTCGATGCGGTGTGTGATCACATCATCCACTTCGATCGTCGCAAGCTGGTGGTCTACAAGGGCAACTACAGCCGCTTCGAGCGCACGCGTTCCGAGCGTCTGGTGCGCGAGCAGGTCGAGCACGAGAAGACCATGGCGCGGCGCGCCGAGATCGAGGATTTCGTGCGCCGCTTCAAGGCCAAGGCCACCAAGGCGCGTCAGGCCCAGAGCCGCATGAAGATGCTGGAGCGCATGGAAGAGACGGCGGCGGTCAAGGCCGACTCTCCGTTCCACTTCACCATCCCGTGCTCCGACAGGATCTCGCATCCGCTGCTGGGGCTGGACCGCGCGGTGATCGGCTATCCCGGGCAGCCGCCGCAACTTTCCGGGGTACGCTTCTCACTGCTGCCGGGACAGCGCATCGGTCTGCTCGGCCCCAACGGCGCCGGCAAGTCGACGCTGATCAAGGCGCTCACCGGCGAGCTTGCGCTGGTCGAGGGCCAGCGGACCGTCGGCGAGCATCTGGCCATCGGCTACTTCGCCCAGCACCAGGTGGACGGGCTCGACCTGTCCTCGACGCCCTTCAATCATGTGCTGCGTCTGTCACCGACGGCGGGTGAGCTGGAGATTCGCACCTTCCTCGGCAGCTTCGGCTTCCACGGCGATGAGGTCTACGCCACGGTGGAATCGTTCTCCGGTGGTGAGAAGGCGCGTCTGGCGCTGTCGCTGATCGCCTGGCAGAAGCCCAATCTACTGTTGCTGGACGAGCCGACCAACCACCTGGACCTCGACATGCGCGAGGCGCTCACCGATGCGCTGGCGACCTTCGAGGGCACCGTGATCCTGGTCTCTCACGACCGCCACCTGCTGCGTGCCTGCGTCGATGAATTCTGGTGCATCGCCGATGGCCGCGTGACGCCCTTCGATGGTGACCTGGATGATTACCGTGCCTGGCTCAAGGCGCGGGTCGAGGGCGAGCGGCGGGAAGCGCGCGCCCAGAAGGATGCCGATGCAGGGACTGGCAGCACGCGCACGCCGGACCGCAAGGAGGCGCGCCGTCAGGCGGCCGAACTGCGCGAGAAGCTGCGCCCGCTCAAGAAGGTCAGCGACAAGGCCGAGCAGAAGATGAGCAAGGCGCAGGGCGAGCTGGACAAGATCGAGGAAGCGCTGGGCGATGCCACGCTCTACGAGGCGGATCGCAAGACGGAGCTGACCAAATTGCTGGCCAGCCAGGGCGAGATCAAGAGTCGCCTCGATGAGGCCGAAGCCGAGTGGCTCGAGGCTCAGGAAGCGCTGGAAGAAATGGAAGCCCAGCTCAAGGCGGCGGACTAGGCCATGCGGCTGGACCGCTGGCTGACACGTCAGCCACAGCTCAACCGCCGTCATGCGCTCTCGGCGCTGGCGGCGGGGCGCGTGCGGGTCAACGGCGCGACGGTCAGCGACCCGCTGCATGAGGTCGGCCCCTTCGATGACATCCACCTGTCAGTGAGTGACGCGACCGTCTGCCTGCAGGTCGCGCGGCGTCCGCGTCATATCCTGCTCAACAAGCCCGCCGGGGTCGTGACGGCCTGTCATGACCCCGAACACCCCACCGTGATCGATGTGCTGCGTGACACGCTGAATGCACGCGGCGAGGACAGTGGCTGGCTGGCCGACATCCACCATGTCGGGCGTCTTGATCGTGCGACGACCGGCGCCCTGCTGCTGACCAATGACGGCGGTGTCTCGGCGCGCATCAGCGCTGCCGGGCTCGAGGGCCCCGCCAAGCGCTATCGCATGGGGCTGGAGCGTCCCCTGTCGGAGATCGAACAGGAAAGCGCCATTGCACAGGTTCGCCAGGGGGTGATGCTTGAACATGATCCGCGCCCGACACTGCCGGCACAGCTTGCGTTTCTCAGCGCGGACCAGGCACGACTGACGCTGCACGAGGGACGCCATCATCACATCAAGCGGCTGTGGCGCAGCCTGGGCAATCGCGTGGTGTGGCTGCACCGTGAGTCGGTGGCGGGCTTGAGTCTCGAGGGGCTGGCGCCGGGGGAGTGGCGCGAGCTTACCCGCGAGGAGTGTTCACGGCTGGGGGCCGCGCAACCTCGCGGGTGAGGCCACTCGGCGGGTGGCATCTTGTCGACACCGGGTTATCCACACCCACCCGGTGCGCCGCCAGCGAGTGACGGCTGCGATGGGGGGTGGATGGATCGTGCTGAATCGTCGTCAGCGCTGCTCAGCTGCCGGTCGCCTGACCGGGCAGGTCCTCTGCCGAGATACTCGCCTGGTCATCGTCGGCGGGGCTGGCATCAGGGGTCGACAGGCTGACCAGCTCGCCGTCGGCGTTGCGCGTGAAGTTGCGCACGATGACCCCGATATCCTCCGGCAGCGGCGCAAACTGGCTGCAGCGGCTCAGCACTTCCTGCATGTCCTGATAGCCACTGTCGCGCCGCGAGTCGATGGTCGCGCGCGAGAAGTCGATATCCTTCAGTGAGGTCTCGCCCGGGCGCGCCGAGGCCAGCAGGCGCACCACGTTGATCGAGGGCTGCTGGGTCATGGCGAGGATGCGCTGGATCTTCGGTGACTGGCGCAGCTCCTCCGGCAGATGGTCGGCGAGATTCTCGATTCCCATGCGCAGCGCCTGATTCTCTTCCAGCAGATGGAGATGCTCGCCGGCACGGCTGGAATACTGGATGTCCTTCTCGCGCAGCTGCGCCTCCTGCAATGTCTCCGGCACCTTGCCATCGGCACTCCACAGGTCGATCACGTAGCAGTTGACCACCGTCTCGCCATGCGGGCGCTCCGACAGCACCCAGCTGACGGGCGTATTGGAGTAAAGACCGCCATCCCAATAGGCTTCGCCATCGACCCACACCGGCGGGAAGGCCGGTGGCAGGGCGCCGCTGGCCAGAATATGGCGGTGGTCCAGCGCTTCATGCGAGGAGTCGAAGTAGCGCAGTGCGCCGCTGCCGATATTCACCGCCCCGACCGACAGGCGAACATTCTCCGGGTGGCGGGCATCGAGTCGCTCGAAGTCCACCAGTCGGTTGAGCGTGTCCCCCAGCGGCTCGGTGTCGTAGAGGCTGGGTGGCTCGCCGAAGAAGCTCTGCCAGATCGGCACCGTCCACAGCGGGCGCGGGCGGAAGAAGCCCGGGATGCCCCACAGCATGGCAGAGGTACGCGCGACACTGCGTTCCCACGGATGGAAGGCGGGGCCCATGCTGGCAGCGGGTTGGGCGATGCTGTACCAGAATGACTCGAGGGCCTTGAGGCGCTCGCCCTCCGGATTGCCGGCGATCAGGGCGCCATTGATGGCGCCGACCGAGGTGCCGACCACCCAGTCGGGCTGGATGCCGGCCTCGGCCAGCGCCTCGAAGATGCCGATCTGGTAGGCGCCGAGCGCACCACCGCCTTGCAACACCAGAATATTGAGCGCATCGGCGCAGAAGTCGCAGGATGTATCACGCATGAAACCTTCTCCTCTCTAGTAGTGCAGCACTCCGCCGGGGAATGCCCGAGGTCAGGGGGACCGTCGCGAGCGAGACGCCATGTGATGGGGAAGGCGTGGGCTCGTGGAGGCAGCGAAAGGGTGACGAGGTGCATATCAAGGGCAATGAAGCACCTGATCCAGGCAATGAGGCACTGGGCCCAAGCAATGGAAGCGCTTTTATTGTGCAGTGCAGCATGGCGCCTGTCAGCATAGCACGCATCCTCGCCTTGCGTGTCTGCGATCTCATTCAAGCGACTGACTGAGGCGGCAGGGGCAGTGGCATGGGCAGAGACAAGGAGGAAGACAGGAGCAGCAGCCGTGCGCCGGTCATTGACACCAGGGCGTCAGCCACAGGTCGGCTGCCAGCAGCAGCAATGCATAGCGTCCGCCCTTGGCGATCACGATCAGGACGATGCTTTTCCACCACGCCAGCCGGAAGACCCCCGCCAGCACCGTCAGCGGGTCGCCGATCAGCGGGGCCCAGCTCAGCAGCAGGCTCCAGGCGCCGAAGCGGCGATACCACAGAGTGCCGCGCGCCAATGCGCGCCGCGAGACCGGAAACCAGCGCCGTGTGCGCAGGCGGCGGGCGCCACGCCCCAGGGCGACGTTGATCAGGCTGCCGAGCGTGTTGCCCAGCGTCGCCGCGATCCACAGCGCCCAGGGCGCGTGTCCCTGGCACCACAGTCCCGCGAAGGCCGCTTCCGATCCACCGGGCAGCAGGGTGGCGCTGGCCAGCGAGATCACGGCGAGCGAGGTCAATCCCGGCAATGACAGTAAGGCCGCTTCATCCATATCACTTTCTTCTGTCTTTCACGGTGTCAGGGCGCTGGGGGTGGCTTTCTTCCCTCCTCAGCTCGGGTATGCTGTTGGCACGTCAAAGCCATATTTCGGGAGCTTCCTGCATGCATATTCCGTGCGTCCTGACGATAGCGGGCTCAGACCCCTCCGGGGGAGCCGGCATTCAGGCGGACCTCAAGACATTCTCTGCGCTGGGCGCCTACGGGGCCAGCGTGATCACGGCGCTGACGGCGCAGAATACCTGTGGTGTGCGCAGCGTGGAGGCGGTCTCGCGGGAATTCATCGCCGCACAGCTGGACGCCGTGCTGGATGATCTCGATATCCGCGCCGCCAAGATCGGCATGGTGGCCGATCCGCTGGTGGTGGAAATGCTCGCCGACCGCCTTCAGCAGCGTCGCCCGCGCTGGGTCGTGCTAGACCCGGTGCTGGTCGCCAAGAGTGGTGATGCGCTGGTCAATGATGCTGCCATCCAGTCGGTGGCCGAGCACCTGGTGCCGCTGGCCGACATCATCACGCCCAACCTGCATGAAGCCGCGGTACTGCTGGGCGAGCGTCGCCTGATCGGCCGCTCCGACATGCCTGAGGTCGCCCGCGAGCTGCGCGCCCGAGGCGCGAAGGCGGTATTGATCAAGGGCGGGGCGCTTGAGGGGCAGGCCTGTGATGACCTGCTGGTCAGTGATGCCGGCGAGCAATGGCTGTGCGCGCCACGTATCGAGACCGACAACCTGCACGGCACCGGCTGCTCGATGTCTTCTGCCATCACGGCGCGACTGGCGAACGGTCTGCCGTTGTCGCAGGCGGTGGTCGAGGCGCGCGAATGGCTGCTGGGCGCGCTGCGCGCCTCCGACCAGCTCAACGTCGGCAAGGGTCGTGGGCCGGTGCATCATTTCCACGCCCTGTGGTAAGTCAGCGAGAGCCAGGCCCGTGAAAGTCTGCAGGAGTGATGAACCCCGCAGGCTCCCCTTGATCCCTGCCAGCCAACGAGTAGATGCCATGCCTATATCGCTGTATCGCTTGTCCGTGTCAGCTGTCCGTGGCGCCGTTTGCTACCTGAACACCGCCTGGCGTGTCGTCAGTTCGCCGGTGGCGAGTGCGCCGCGCTGGCTGGCCGCGGGCGTGATGGGGGCGCTGCTTGCCACCACCAGCCCGGCTGCGCTCGCCGTCGAGATCAAGGGGGTGACCTTCGCGGATCAGGTGACCACGCAGTCCGGACAGCCGTTGACGCTGATCGGCAGTGGGCTCTTCACCTACCTGCTATGGGATGCCTATGTCGGCGCCTATTATCAGGATGCGCGTCGCCCGCGCCCGGCGCCGCTCAAGGATGTCTCGCGCCGCCTGGTGCTGGAGTACTTCCATGCCATCGACGCCGAGGACTTCGCCAAGGCGACCACCAAGGGCGTGCGCAAGAACCTGTCCTCGGCGGATTTTGCGGCGATCGAGCCTGAATTGACGCGCTTCAATCGTGCCTATCAGGACGTCGTGCCGGGGGACCGCTATGCACTGCAATGGTTGCCCGCCGGTGGGGGCAGAGGCACGCTGTCGCTGGTGCTGAACGGGCAGGTCATCTTCGAAAGCGATTCGCTGGCGCTGGCCAATGGCCTGTTTGCGATCTGGCTTGGCGACGAGCCGGCTCAGCAGGATTTCCGTACCCAGCTGCTGGGGCAGTAGCGCGTGCTCTCCATCTGGCTTCTCTAGTCTATCTGGTCCCTCTAGCCTATCTGGTTCATCTGCAGCGGCATCGCTCTCGTCTTGCGTCTGGACCGAGACACCACGAAAAACGCCCCCGCCGGGAGTCCCGGCAGGGGCGTTTTTCGTGCGCGTCTTTCTAACATTCCAACTTTTTATCTTTCTATCACTCTTTCGCTCTTTGCTATCCGCCTGGCGGGGCTGACGCGCTTGCCTGGGGCTTACTTGCCTTCGGCAGCCTTGATGTCGGCCTGCAGGGTGTCGAGGATCTTGCTGCCGCGCTCACCGGATTGCTCACGATAGACTTCCCAGCCCTTCTCGCCGACCGGGCGGAAGGCTTCGCGCTGCTCATCGGTCAGCGTGATGATCTCGATGTCGCTGTCTTCCTTGATCTTCTCCAGACGGTCAGCGTTGTACTCCTCCTGCTTCTCGAAGATGTACGGACGCATCTCGTTGGTGATCTTGTCGAGCATCTGCTGCTGCTCGTCATCCAGTCCGGAATAGAAGTCACTGGAGGCCACCAGCGTGGTGATGAACTGCGCCTGCTTGGCCTGGATCATGTAGTCCTGAACTTCGTAGAAGCTCATTTCCTGGATGGCGAACACCGGGTTCACCTGGCCGTCGATCTGACCCAGCTGCAGGCCGGAGTAGACCTCGGAATAGGGCATCGGCGTCGGGTTGGCCCCGTAGCCGCGGTAGCTCTCGACCAGAATCGGCGAGGTCATGGTGCGGATCTTGAAGCCTTCCATGTCCTCAGGTGTCTTGATGTCGCGGTTGCCGGTCCACACCATCCAGCCTTCCGGAATCACGCCCAGCAGCTGGAGGTTCTGCTCGGTGTAGGCCTCGGAAAGCATGTCGATGGCCTTGGAGCTGCCGAGCACCTCTTCATTGACGGCATTGTCGTCGGAGAACAGGAAGTGCAGCGTGAAGACGCCCGACTCCGGAATCACCGAGGCCAGGTGACCCGGTGAGGCAAAGGTCAGCTGGATGGCATCGCTCTGCACCAGTTCGGTGAGCTGTGAGGAGGTACCCAGTGCCCCATAGGGGTAGATCTCGACATCGATGTCACCACCGGAAGCCTCTTCGATGCGCTTCTTGAATTCCTGGGCGTAGGCATCCTGCACACTGCCGGAGACCTCCTCCAGCGCGAAACGCCAGGTGTCCGCCTGCACGCCCGCGGAGGCCAGCGCCGCCATGCCCAATCCAGCGGTGAGGGCGCCTCCCTTGATGAGCGCGGCGAGACGAGAAAGGGGAACAGGAGTCCTGGACGTCTCGCGATTCTGCTCGGGTGACGGGTTCCATTGCATCGTCATCTTGTTCTCCTTGTGTGATTTCCATCAGCGTCGGGCGGCTCTGGGCATACCCGGCGTGCAACTTGCATCATTCAGATAATATTGCCATTCTTAATATAATAAAAAAATTACCAAATTGGATAGTGTGATTAGAATTTATTATGAACAAGCTGAGCTTGTGCGCATGAGTCTCTGGTACTCGAGGCTCTGCTCATTGCTCACCAGGGCTTCACAATCGGCCCCCGGCGCCGGAGCGACATGCCGTGCGTCGGCTGCATACTGATTTCAAGCGCCGCTAATAAAGCTAGAACAAGAGTAGCCAAAGTGAAAATCACGACGGCGCCGAGGAAAATTTCAATGGATCGTACTGGCAAATGCTGGTCGTCTGGCGCAAACCACTGCGCGCATGACGTCTGGTAGAAAGCCTATCTGGCAGGATGCCACATCAACAGGAAACCGCTTCATGAACTCGCCCCCCTCCAAGTCTCCCTCCGCTGATGAGACCCGCCCCAGCCCGGCCGAGACGAATGGCGGTCAGGACCCCTTCGCACATCTGCCTGCGCCGCTGCGCCGTCTGGCCGCCTGGTTCGAACGTGGTGACCAGGGACTGGCGCACGTCGAGCGCTGGTTGATCGCCCTGTGTGTGCTGGGCATGGCGACGGCCAGCATCGCCAACGTCATCGGGCGCAACATCTTCAACTACAGCCTGCCGTTCACCGAAGAGCTGATGCAGATCCTGCAGCTGTGGCTGACCTTCCTCGGCATCAGCTACGGCGCGCGCGCCGGGCGACATATCCGCGTGACGGCGCTGCTGGACTTCATGCCGCCATGGTTGCGCAAGGTGCTGCTGATCGTCGGGCAGGTCATCACCTGTGCCTTGTTGGCCTACCTCGCTTGGCTGGCGGTGGATTATCTGCAGAGCCTGGCCAAGTCCGGGCGTGTCACGCCGTCGCTGCGCTGGTCGCTGGCGGCGCTCTATGCCGTGGTCCCGCTGGGACTGGCGCTCGGGGCTCTCCAGTACCTGATGGCGATTCTGCGCAATCTGCTGGCGCAGGGCGCCTGGTTGTCATGGCGTACGGCGGAGATGGACGAGAACGAGGAAGTCGACGGCAGCGGCGCGCTCTAGCCACTGCGTCTGGAATGTCTTCTCGAGCCTCGATAGACGATTGATCACACTTCATTGACCCAGGGACGGAAGCTGCGATGTGGATTCTGCTCGTGATGGTGGGGCTGCTGTTGCTTGGGGTACCCATGATGGTGCCATTGAGCGTCGGCACCTTTTTCTTGTTGTTCAGCGATTTTCCCTTCCTCAAGCCGGAGCTGGTGATCCAGCAGATGATCGGTGGCCTGCAGCCAGTGGTGCTGACGGCGGTGCCGATGTTCATTCTGGCGGCCGATATCATGCTCAAGGGTTCCACTGCCCAGCGCCTGCTGGACCTTGTCGAGCGTTTCGTCGGTCACTGGCGCGGTGGCCTGCCGGTGACCACCGCGCTGGGCTGCACTCTGTTCGGGGCGGTATCCGGCTCCACCCAGGCCACGGTGGTGGCGATGGGGCGCCCGCTGCGCCCGCGGTTGCTGGAAGCCGGTTACAGTGACAAGTTCACCATCGCGTTGATCATCAATGCCTCCGATATCGCGCTGCTGATTCCCCCCTCCATCGGCATGATCATCTATGGTGTCGCGACCGGTACCTCGGTGGGTGACCTGTTCATCGCCGGTATCGGCCCGGGGTTGATGATCCTGGTACTGTTCTCGCTCTACTGCATGTGGAAGTCATGGAAGCTGGGCATTGCTCCGCAGCCCAAGGCGGACTGGCCCGCACGCTTCAAGGCCTTGAAGCGCGCCAGCCTGCCGGCGGGCTTCCCGGTGATCATCATCGGCGGCATCTACTCGGGCATGTTCTCGCCGACCGAGGCCGCCACGGTATCGGTGATCTACGCGCTGATTCTCGAGATGCTGATCTATCGCGGCGTGACCCTGAAGGACCTGCCCGGTGTGGCCTTTTCCACGGGACTGATCACCGCGGTGGTGTTCATCCTGGTGGCAGCGGGCGCGGGCTTCTCGTGGATGATCTCCTTCGCCAAGATTCCGGATGCCATCCTCGGCGGCTACATCCCCTACCTGTCGGAGCACGCGCTGGCGCTCTTGGCAGTGATCGCGGCGGCCTACTTCGTCGGCTGCATGTTCGTGGACCCCATCGTGGTGATCCTGATTCTGGCGCCGGTGTTTGCGCCGGCAGTCGATGCCGCCGGACTGGACCCGGTGCTGGTCGGCACCCTGGTCACCCTGCAGGCGGCGATAGGCTCGGCGACTCCGCCCTTTGGCTGCGACATCTTCACGGCGGTGGCGGTATTTCGAAAACCGTACATGGAGGTCATCCGGGGGACGCCGCCCTTCATTGCCCTGCTGTTGCTGGCGACGGTGCTGCTGATGCTGTTCCCGCAGATCGCGCTGTTCCTGCCCAGCCTCGCCAACTAGCAGCGCCTCCCATCCTCTCAAGTAACACCTGTCGCGCCCCGCAGGCTCAGTCTGCGGGGCGTTCGCGTCTGGTATGCTCCCGAGCACCCAATGTCATGAACCATCATCCATCTCTTGAAGGAGCAAGCGGCATGCGAGCATTGATCCAGCGCGTCACACGGGCAGAAGTCGTGGTGGAGGAGGAGAGCGTCGGCGCCATCGAGGGCGGCTTGCTGGTACTGGTGGGCGTCGAGAAGGGCGATGATGAGGCTCGTGCCGACAAGCTGCTGCACAAGATGCTGCATTACCGAGTCTTCGCTGACGAGAACGACAAGATGAACCTCAACGTCCAGCAGGCGGGCGGCAGTCTGCTGCTGGTCTCGCAGTTCACGCTGGCGGCGGACACCGGCAGCGGCATGCGTCCCAGCTTCTCCTCGGCGGCGCCACCGGCGGAGGGCGAGCGGTTGTTCACCTATCTGGTCGACAAGGCGCGTGAGCGCGGGAGAGAGCTCGGGGTGGGAATCGAGACCGGACGCTTCGGCGCCAACATGCAGGTCTCGTTACTCAATGACGGGCCGGTGACCTTCCTGCTCGAAAGCTGATCGCACAGACACGAAAAAGCCGCCCCCGAGGGGGCGGCTGCAAGCATTGGATGACAGGACTGCGCCGCCTCGCGGGAGTGCGGCGCAGGTAACGCAGTTTTACTGCACGCCTTCCGGATTACGTGCGTTCAGGTAGGCCTGTTCAGAGACCTCATGCCACTTCTCGACCTTGCCTTCGAAGGTGGTATAGGACTCGTAGATGCGGCCGGCCAGATCGTTGGACTCGCCGAGTTTCTTGACCACGTCGCCGGACAGCTCGCGCGCCTTGTCGAGCACGTCCTGCGGGTAACGGCGCAGCTCGACCTTGTGCTCGTTGAGCAGTGTCTCGAGGGCATCGTTGTTGCGCGCGGTGTACTCGTCGAGCATGTCCTGGTTCACGTCACGTACCGCGGAACGCAGGATGGCCTGCAGGTCCTTGGGCAGCTCGGCCATGGCGTCGTCGTTGACGATGGCCTCGAAGGTGACGGTCGGCTCGTGCCAGCCCGGGTAGTAGTAGTACTTGGCGGCCTGATAGAGACCGAAGGCCAGGTCGTTGTACGGACCGATCCACTCGGTGGCATCGATGGCACCGGACTGCAGCGAGGTGAAGATCTCGCCGCCCGGCATGCTGACCGTCGCCACGCCCATCTGCTGCATGACATCGCCACCCAGCCCCGGGATACGCATCTTCAGGCCATCGAGGTCGGCGACCGAGTTGATCTCCTTGTTGAACCAGCCGCCCATCTGCACGCCCGAGGCGCCACCGGCCATGACTTCGACGCCGAACTTGTCGTAGACCTCGTTCCACAGCTCCAGGCCGCCGCCGTAATGCAGCCAGGCGTTCATTTCCTGCGCGGTCATGCCGAAGGGGACGGCGGCGAAGAACTGGGCTTCCGGCGCCTTGCCTTTCCAGTAGTAGGAAGCCGAGTGACCGATCTGCGCGGTACCGGAAGAGACGGTATCGAGTACCTCGAAGCCCGGCACCAGCTGGCCTGCGCCATAGACCTTGATCTTGAGACGGCCGTCGGACATCTCATCGACCAGACGTGCGAGGCGTTCCGGCCCCTGGCCCACCCCCGGGAAGTTCTTCGGCCATGAGGTGACCATCTTCCAGGTGAAGGTATCGGCGGCGTTGGCAACGGCCGGCAGGGTGCCCATGGCGGTCATGGTGCCGACGGCGATACCGAAGGCGAGTTTGTTGAGTTGCATGGCATGCTCCTTGAAGTGCCCGATTGTTGTTGTGCACCGGTCAGTGACCGGCGCTGGGCAAGAGGTGGGCCGCGAACGGCTCCCGTGCATCTGTATGAGCCGACTGGCGGCTCTCCCATCAGCTGACGGGGCAGGCCCCGCCAATTCAGTTGCTGCTCTGTGTTGTTCTGTCCGTATTCTGTCTTTGTGCTGTCTCGTCAGTCGTGGCCTAGAACTGGGCCGGCAGCCAGGTCGCCAGGTCCGGGAAGGCGGCCAGCGCCCCCAGCATGCACAGCTGGATCAGGATGAACGGAATGACACCCTTGTAGATCTGCTTGGTGCTGACTTCCTTGGGGGCCACGCCGCGCAGGTAGAACAGCGCGAAACCGAACGGCGGCGTCAGGAAGGAAGTCTGCAGGTTGATGGCGATCATGATGCCCAGCCAGATCGGGTCGAGGCCCATGGCCAGCAGCACCGGGCCGACGATCGGCACCACCACGAAGGTGATCTCGATGAAGTCGAGGATGAAGCCGAGCAGGAAGATCACCAGCATCACCACCAGGGTGGCTCCGATGACGCCGCCGGGCATGTTCTCGAAGATCTCGGTGACGACCTCTTCGCCGCCGAAGCCGCGGAATACCAGAGAGAACAGCGCGGCACCGATCAGGATCAGGAACACCATCGAGGTGACGTTGGTGGTGGAGCGCACCACTTCCGTCAGGGTCTTCAGGCTCAGCTTGCGGTTGGCGAGGGCCAGCATCAGTGCACCGAAGGCGCCCACGGCAGAGGCTTCTGTCGGGGTCGCGAGACCGCCGAGAATCGAGCCGAGCACACAGACGATCAACACGATCGGCGGCACCAGCCCCTTCATCATCAGCCAGAAGATGCTGCCGGTATGCCCCAGCTCTTCCATCAGCGCATCACGGTCGACGGCCGGCGCCTTTTCCGGTTTCAGCCAGGCGACCATGGCGATGTAGACGATATAGGCGAGCACCAGGATCAGGCCCGGAATCAGCGCGCCGATGAACAGGTCACCCACCGAGACGGTCTTCGGGCTCCAGATGCCCATCGACAGCTGGGCCTGCTGATAGGCCGAAGACAGCACGTCGCCCAGCAGGACCAGCGCGATGGACGGCGGGATGATCTGTCCCAGGGTGCCGGTGGCACAGATGGCGCCGGTGGCCAGTGACGGGTCATAGCCGCGTTTGAGCATGGTCGGCAAAGACAACAGGCCCATGGTGACGACGGTCGCGCCGACGATACCGGTGGAGGCGGCCAGCAGCATGCCGACGATGGTCACGGAAATTCCCAGCCCGCCGCGCAGCGAGCCGAACATCAGTGCCATGGCGTCGAGCAGCGTTTCGGCGACCTTGGACTTCTCCAGCAGCACGCCCATCAACACGAACAATGGCACGGCCAGCAGGGTCTGGTTGGTCATGGTGCCGTAGAGGCGGTTGGGCATCGCGGACAGGAAGCTGGCATCGAATACGCCCTGGGTAATGCCCAGTGCGTCCAGCCCCATGCCGAGTCCGGCGAAGGCAAGCGCGGTACCGGCCAGTGACAGCGCCACCGGATAGCCCAGCATCAGGACGATACAGATACACACGAACAGCAGCAGTGGCATGATCTCGAGCATTACACCAGCTCCTCATCGTGGTCAGGGGTGTCATCGCTCGCATGCGGGGAGGGCAGGCGGCCCATCAGGAACAGCAGGTGGCGGCCGGCTTCCGCCACGCCTTGCAACATCATCAGGATGGCGATGGCTGGAATCAGGGTCTTGAGCAGGTAGACGCCCGGCAGGCCGCCGGATTCGGGGGAGGCTTCCTTGATGCCCCAGGAATCGCCCACGTAACCGAGGCTGGAGAGCAGGATGAATGTCATCACCGGGAACAGCAGGAACAGGGTGCCGCCGAGATCGACCCACGACTTTCCGCGGTGCGACATGCGCTGATAGAAGATATCCACCCGCACATGGCCGTCGTGCTTGAGCGTGTAGCTGGCGGCGAGCAGGAAGACGGCCGCGTGCATGTACATCACGGATTCCTGCATGGGGATGCTGTTGATATTGAAGGCGTAGCGCAGCATCACGATGGTGAATTCGACCAGCATCATGATGACGACCAGCCAGGATACGCAGCGTCCCAGCCCCTCGGTCATGCGGTCGAGCCCTGTGAGCCAGCCGGGGGTAGAGGCATTGGCAGACATGGAGTCCCCTTGGCCTGCGGGTAGCAGGTGATGATTGTTGGTGTTGTTGTTGCTTTGCCGACAGCGTTTGCTGTGTCTTTACCAAGCGCTTGTGTTGCAAGCGATTGCTGGCAAGGTCGCCAATTCAGATGTTGCTCATGTTGTGGTCAGTCGCGGTGTGCAGCAAGCCGTGATGGCATTGCTTTGAACAACGCTATTCCACGCTTCATCCCTGTAAGTGACGTCGCTCGGATGCGGTATGTCATCAGTCATCGCTAAGTCAACGATTAATCCACGTCATTGGCAGACAAAGAGTAGCGAGCGGCGCCACAACAACAAATGGATCATTGGTCTGACAGGCTGACTTTGCCTTTGCTTACAGTGGGATAGGCGAAGCAATGCCGGCAGGCAGGCGAGTGATAGGGCAAGAAAGGTCGCGGCAGGTCGCGTTATGCGCATCCAACAGATAGCAAGCGATGCGCCGCAGACGCGGCGGCGGGCGCAAGCGTCATGGCACAGACAGCCGCTGGCAAGCCATGGATAGCTGGCGGAAGCTTGAGTCGTGAGAACCGGGCGTCAGAGAGGGAGAGGCAGACGTCAGGGATGCCTATGCAAGAGAGACAGGCGTCAGGCGAGCCCGATCGCCTTGCGGCATGCGGCTGGCAGATGGACTTCTACCGCAAGCGGCAGATGGTCGGAGAACAGGTGTGACAGCGTGGTCGGGTGGCTCAAGCGCAGCGTCGAGGAGACCAGGATATGGTCGAGCCCACGGCGTGGCTGCCAGGCCGGGTAGCTGTTGATGGCCTTGCTGGGGCGGGAATCGAGAGCCTCGCTGAACGCCTTGTGCTGACGAAGCTGGGCCAGCGTGCAATTGAGGTCACCCATCACGATGACATGCTTGAGGGGCGCGATCAGCTCGCCAAGGTACTGCAGCTGACGATGCTGGATACGGGCACCGAGTGCCAGGTGGGTGACGAAGACATGCAGAGCGTGTTCGCCCTCGCCGAAGCGGGCATGGATGGCCCCGCGCCCCGGCAGAGTGCCGGGCAGGCTGTGCTCTTCGAGATGACTGATCGGCAGGCGCGACAGCAGGCCGTTGCTGTGCTGAGCCAGGCGGCCCAGGTTGCGGTTGAGCTGCTGATAGCGATGCGGGAATTCGGCCGTCTCGGCCAGTGAATCGACCTGATTGACGTTGCCGGAGCGGAAACTGCCACCGTCCACCTCCTGCAGTCCGACGATGTCGTAGGGCGTGATGGCGGCGGCGATCAGCTCCAGACGCTTGCGGCGCATCGGGTGGGGCAGCACATGCTGCCAACCGCGGGTGACATAGTGATGCCACGCCGCGGTATGGATACCGACCTGCATGTTGAAGGTCAGCAGACGCAGGGGAGGTGCCGTCTCGTCGAGTCCGGCACCTTCCGTGGCGCTGGCGGCCACTGAGTCAGCAGCCGCTGCCATCAAGCGGCGTCCTTGCTGCCGGCTTTCTCTTCACGCACCTGCTCGACCAGCTCGTCGGTGATCTTGAGCATGTTCTGCAGTGAGCCTGCCGTGCTCGGCGAGATGACATAACGGCCATCCACGATCAGTGCCGGTACGCCCATGATCTTGTAGGCGCGCATCTGGGCGTGGGCCTGATTGACCTGGCTCTTCACGCCGAAGGAGGTCAGCGACTTCTTGGCGTCTTCTTCGCTGACGCCGTAGTCGCTGTAGAACTTGGCGATATCATCCGGGTCGGTCAGACGCTGGTGGTCCTGATGGATGGCATCGAAGAAGGCCTTGTGGGTCTCGTCGAGGATGCCCAGGTCCTTGGCGGCATAGAAGGCATAGGCGTGCTTGACCCAGTCCTGCCCCATGGTGGCCGGCAGACGGTTGAAGGTCACGTCACTCGGCAGCTCATCGACCCACGGCTCGAGGCTGGATTCCAGCTTGTAGCAGTGCGGGCAGCCATACCAGAACGCTTCGACCACTTCGACATTGCCCGCCGGCGCGTCGGTCTTCACCGGCTCGTCGAGTACCTGATAGTCCTTGCCGGCTTCAGCGGCGAACACGCTTGCTGACAGGCCAAGGCCCGCCACCAGAGTCAGTAGGGGTTTCCACTTCATGGAACATCTCCATCGGATTGAGGCATGCCCGGGCATGATACCCGGCAACATTAGTGATGCATCGAGTATGCGTGTCAGCCACCACTGCTGTCGAGACTGCCGAGCGGGACACGGCGGATCACTGTCGGGCCAGCCTAGCGCGACAAGGTTGACCGCTGGATGAACGCCGTTCGATCACGCCCCGTACAAGGCGTCGCTCGATCACGCGCCGTGAACGGCGTGCTGGTGCTGGTCGTCATCAAGTCAGTCGTACGCGACACCCGGCTGTACGGATGCCTCAGCGCAGGCCGTGGAGATATTCGGCCACCTGCTGCATGTCGCTGTCACTCATGCGCGCGGCGATGCTGCTCATGATGGCGTTCGGGTCATTGTCGCGGCTACCGTCGCGGAAGGCCTTGAGTGCTGACACGGTGTAGGCGGGGAATTGTCCGGCCAGCGCCGGGTAGCCTGCCGAGTCGATGCCTTCACCTCGCGGGCCATGACAGGCTGTGCAGGCCGCGATGCCGCGCTCGAGCGAGCCAGCCCGATACAGCACTTCGCCTGCACGGGCCGCCTCTGGCTCGGCCTGACCGCGATTGGCGGGCTGCGCGGCGTAGTGGGCCGCGATATCGGCGATGTCCTGATCGCTCAGGTTGTCGGCGATACCGGCCATCTGTGGTACCGAGCGGCGGCCATCCCGAATGTCGGCCGTCTGCTTGCGCAGGTAGTGGGCCTGCTGGCCAGCAAGATGGGGGAAGGCCGGGGTCGGCGAGATGCCCTGGGCGCCGTGACAGGCAGCACAGACGGCAGTCTTGGCCTTGCCTGCCGAAGCATCGCCGACCAGCGATTCGGCGGCGGCTCCCGTCGGCAAGGTGGCGGCCAATGTCGTGGCAGCAAGTGCCAGCAGCAGGCGCAAGGGGCGCTCGGGGATCTGCCTTGGTCTCATCAGCTCATCCATTTCACTGGTCCCTGTTCACGAAGAGGCCCGTTCGGGGCTTGTATCATCCGGCGTGGATGGTGGCCTCTGTCATTTCCCCGGAGCCCGCGCCGTGCTGCGCGCGGTGAGAAGTGCTCCCCCGCTCTCGCAGCCCGTGAGAGCAGGGTGGTACACTAGGCATCATGATCGTCATGCTGACCTTGCAGGCAGTATAGCGAATCCCCTCAGGGCGCGTGAGCGTGCCTGTCGTCAGTCGTGTCATCGCAGCAATCCAGTGCATCTTCCCGCTGTCGCCGGCAAGTTGCAGCGCCGATGGCAGGGCAGGCGGCACTCTTTTCGTTACACCGGTCGTTTCTTCTGCTCTCTCGTGATGTCGCGCGGGCGAGACGTCCGCCTTCAACAGGTATTCAGAACTCCCATGGCCGAATCAGCTCCTTCGACCCCCAAGCTCCATTATCGTCAGGCGCGCTTCCTGATCAGTGCCGCGACTCTGGCCCAGTGCCCGACGGACGTGGGTGCCGAAGTGGCCTTCGCGGGTCGCTCCAATGCCGGCAAGTCCAGCGCCATCAATGCGCTGACCTCGCAGAAGGCGTTGGCCCGTACCTCCAAGACCCCCGGCCGCACCCAGCTGATCAACTATTTCACCATCGGTGAAACGGGCCGCCATCTGGTCGACCTGCCCGGCTATGGCTATGCCAAGGTGCCGGACAAGGTGAAGCGCGAGTGGCAGTCACATCTGTCCAACTACCTGCGCAACCGCCAGTCGCTGCGGGGCCTGGTGCTGCTGATGGATGTACGCCATCCGCTGTCCGAATTCGACCAGATGATGCTGGGCTGGGCCGATGAGGCCAAGATGCCGGTGCATATCCTGCTGACCAAGGCGGACAAGCTGAAGCGCGGGCCGGCGGCGGCAAGCCTGCAGAAGGTGCGTCACGCGCTCAAGGAGTGGGAAGACCTGGTCACCGTGCAGCTGTTCTCGTCGCTGAAGTATTCAGGTGTGGAGCAGGTGCATGCCAAGCTCGACGAGTGGCTGGCGGACCCGTCGGTGATGGACGGCGTGGAAGAGATGGCGGGCGACGAGGCACCGCAGGACCCCTTCGACGACTGAAGGTGCAAGACGATCTGGGGCGAAGCCTCGAACTACGCCACCTTGCATGACGAAACGGCCACCCCTTGGGGTGGCCGTTTGCGTTACGACAGGCACGCTGTCACTGATGTTTGCGCTTCCCCCGGGGCCCATCACATGAACAGGCTGCGCGGTGCGCTGGGAATGGGGTCAAGACGGGTCAGAGAGCTCGTTTCCCTGGGCGCCGAGAGAATATGCGGGGCCTTCACCGTAGGCTCGACGACTTCCGGCATCGTCACGGCCTCGCTGGGGGCGAGCAGGCTGCGCATGGCCTCCTGTGGTGAGGCTGCCGGCGCCTCTTGCGCGCTGGATTGCAACGTCGCGAGGCTGGCACGACCACTGTAGACCGCCACGATGACCAGCAATGCGGATACCAGTACGATGGCCACGCCTTTCAGCAGAGCGCGGCTGGACTGCCGTGAGGGCGTCATGATCGGCGCATGCTGCTCCCCTTCACCATGCAGGGGTGGCCTCTGGGGAGAGGAAGATGACACACGGTAGCGCGGGAGTGAGTGGGTGCTCATGCTGGCCTCTCCTGTTGACGTCGAGGTGGCAGGCATCTCCCGGCGCAGTCTCAGGAATCTCAGACAGGATTCAACATCGACGACGGCGGGAAACTTGTACATGAAATATGGTTGAAGCGTCATTTTTGTACAAGTTTTAATTCACTCAGTCATTCCGCTACTTGCTCTGCCACTCAGTTACTCCCTCACTCAGTCATTCAGGCGCGCAATCAGCGCCGGCAGCTCGCGAACGTGCGAGATGACATGTACACCTGCCGGGACGGGGCCCGGGGCACCCTGACCCTTGACGTCGATCCAGGCGGCCTGCATACCCAGGCGCGCGGCAGGCAATGCATCCTCTTTCCATGAGTCACCGACATGCAGGGTGGTGGAGGGGCGGCTGCCCAGGCGTGCCATGGCGGCGAGAAAGGGACGTGCATCCGGCTTGGGCGCCAGCCATTCGCCGGCGGCGATGCTGAACTCGAAGTGATGGTCCAGCGCGAGGCGAGCCAAGTCGACATTGCCATTGGTGATGGCACCAAGGCGGTAATCGTGGGCGAGGGAGTCGAGCAGTTCGCTGGCTTCCGGGAAGGGCGTCAATTCGTGACGCAGCGCCAGGAAGCGCTCGATGGCGGCGCGTGACCAGTGGCCCGCCTGCTCATCATCATGCCCGGCATCACGCAGCATGGCGTGCATGGCCTCGCGGCGCAGCCAGGTGAAATCACCGCGGCGTAGCGGGTGCTCCAGCCCCAGCGCCATGCGGCGGCGGGTGTATTCCTCGAGGGGGAAGTCGTTGGCATGGCCGATCTCGCCATCCAGCCAGGCGTAATGCTCGGCCTCGGCGCGCTCCATCACCGCGCGATTCGCCCAAAGGGTGTCATCGAGATCAAAGGTCAAGGCCGTCAGACGAGGTGCGTTGGCAGGCGTCACAGGGTGTCATCCTTGAGCGGGGCATCAGTGGGGAAGGTGGTGGCAGTGTCTGATGTTGCCGTCTCTGATCCGCGCTGGCGGCGGGCGCGAGGGTGGGCCTGATCATAGGCACTGGCCAGTTGCTGCCAGTCGAGGCGGGTATAGACCTGGGTGGTCGAGAGGTGGGCGTGTCCCAGCAGTTCCTGCACGGCGCGCAGGTCGCCGCTGGATTCGAGCAGATGACTGGCGAAGGAGTGGCGCAGGCGGTGTGGGTGCAGATGCTCGGGCAGGCCGCGTTCTTTCGCCTGCGCCACCAGCCTGAGCTGAACCCCACGCTGGCCGAGGCGGCGGCCCTGCTGGCCGACGAACAATGCCGGCTCGTCCTGGGCGGCGAGCTGGCCGCGCACCATCAGCCAGGCATCCAGCGCCTGGCGGGCGCGTGAGCCGATCGGCAGCTGGCGGGGCTTGTCGCCCTTGCCGCGCACGCGCAGGCGGCGGGTTTCCAGCATGTCGAGGTCGAGGCTGACCAGCTCCGAGAGACGCAAGCCCGCGCCGTAGAGCAGTTCCAGCATCGCCTGATCGCGGATCGCCAGTGGCGTGCCGTCATGTGGGCAGTCGAGAAAGCGTGCCAGGCTGTCGATATCCACCGGGCGTGGCAGGTGGTCCGGCAGGCGCGGGGTCTGCACCAGCCCCGCCGGGTTGTGTGGCAGCACATCCTGCTCGACCAGCCAGCCACAGAAGCGGCTGATCGCCGCGCGCCGCCGCGCCAATGAGCGTGGCGCGAGGCCACGACTGCGCTCGGCACCCAGAAAACGCCTGAGTGTCGGTACGTCCAGCGCCTGCCAATCCTTCGGCAGGGGCGCCGCGTCCTTTTCACCAGCGGCGCTGCTGTCCGCTGCGGGGCGCAGCATGAAGGCGGTCAACGCCTGCAGATCACGCGCGTAGGCGCTGACGGTCGCGTGGCTGCTGTCGAGGGCAAGCTCTGCCAGAAATTCCCGGCAGGTCGCGGACAGCGTCTGCTCGGCGGCAAGGCGCTCGGCGTCGCTCGCTGAGGTGCCATCGGTGGATATATCGACGGCTGAAGCGCCGTGGGCTGACTTGAGGCGGCTCATCGGCTGGCCTGGTCGTCACGGCTCGAGGAGCGCAGAGGCGGCTGGCCCGGGGCATCGCGGCCCAGGCAGCGGGCCAGCACGTCACCGAGGTATTCGGGAAACAGGGTGTCGAGACCGGCACGGAACTGCTCGGCGTCGGCACTCGCCACCACCAGATAGCCCAGGCACTCACCACGGGTCAGGCGCACGATGACGGCGGAGCCGCGCGTGGCATCGGCCTGGCTTGCATCGACGAGGTCTGCACAGTCGGTGCCGAGTGGCCACTGATGATCGGGCAGCAAAGCTTCCCAGCGCGTGCGTGGCATGGCCAGGCAGCGGCTGGCACGACCCTCGAGCAGCCGCTCGAACTGCTCGCCGCGCGCATCCTCAAGCGCTCGGCGCGGCGGCTGTGCCGAAGCATCGGCATCGCGCTGCCACAGGCAGACGGCCGCGATGTCGAACAGCTCGCTGAGGCGTGTAGACAGCGTCTCGGCCAGCGCATCATCGGACTCGGCATCGAGCAGATCCAGCACCAGCTGACGCAGACGTTGATAGCGACTCTCGTTGTCGCGCGCAGCGGTCAACAGCTCCTCGAGGCGCTCTTCTGCCTGATCGGTCCGCCCGCGCAGATCATGTACCAGCCGCTCCAGCAACGAGATGCTGCCGCCGCGCGCTTCCGGGTGTGGCACCCGCATGCGTTGCAGCAACCCTTCACGCCCCTCGAAGAAGTCGGGGTGCGTGGCCAGCCATTCGGCGACCCGATCCGGGTCCAGCGTGCGCGGGCGACGTGACACGGGTGACTCGGCCATGTGGGGCTCCTTGCGGACGGTTGGTAGCGAGACGCTGTCGGCCATGTCGTCGGCAGCGTCACTCGGCTGGGGCTGGCGATCTACAGGATGATGCGGCCTTCGAAGACGGTCTCGGCGGGACCGGTCATGAACACCGGCTGGCCGTCGCCAGCCCATTCGATGCTCAGGGTGCCGCCTGGCAGCGTGACATTGACCGGACTTGCCAGCAGACCACGGCGAATGCCGGAAGCGACCGCCGCACAGGCGCCGGTGCCACAGGCCAGCGTCTCGCCGACACCGCGTTCGAAGACACGCAAGCGCGCTTCGTGCGGCGTGACGACCTCGAGGAAACCGGCATTGACGCGCTTGGCGAAGCGCGGATGCGCCTCGATCAGCGGGCCGAGCGTCAGCACCGGGGCCTGTTCGACGCTGTCGACCAGCAGCACCGCGTGGGGGTTGCCCATCGAGACGACGCCGATTTCCAGCGTCTCGCCGTCGACGTCCAGGGTGTGCACCGGCAGGTCGGCCTCGGCCTCGAAGGGCAGCGCGGCGGGGGCGAAGCGCGGCGCGCCCATGTCGACGCGCACCCGCCCATCCTCGGCGACGACCAGAGTCAGCGGGCCGCCGGCCGTCTCGACGCGAATCTCGCGCTTGGTGGTCAGGCGCTGTTCACGCACGAAGCGCGCGAAGCAGCGCGCCCCGTTGCCGCAGTTCTCGACTTCACTGCCATCGGCATTGTAGATGCGATAGCGGAAGTCCATGTCCGGGTCGCGGGGCGGCTCGACCACCAGCAGCTGGTCGAAGCCGATGCCGAAGTTGCGGTCCGCCAGACGGCGGATATCGGCATCGCGCAGGCGACTGCGCTGCGAGATCAGGTCAATGACCATGAAGTCATTGCCCAGTCCGTGCATCTTGGTGAAGTTCACCAGCATCAGGCATCACCTTCCGGCAGCAGTTGCTCGCCGGTCCACAGTTCTTCGAGGCGCTCACGACGACGCACCAGGTGCATCTCGGGGCCATCGACCATCACCTCGGCAGGGCGACAGCGGCTGTTGTAGCTCGAGGCCATCACGAAGCCGTAGGCACCGGAAGAGCGCACGGCGAGCAGGTCGCCCGGCGCGATGGCCAGTTCGCGGTCCTTGCCGAGGAAGTCACCGGTCTCGCAGACCGGGCCGACCACATCGTAGCTGGCGGTCTTGCGCGTCTCACGCGTGTCGACGGTGACGATGTTCTGCCACGCCTGATACAGCGACGGGCGGATCAGGTCATTCATGCCGGCATCGATGATGGCGAAGTTCTTCTCTTCTCCGGGCTTGAGGTACTCGACGCGGGTCAGCAGCACGCCGGCGTTGGCGGCGATGGAGCGACCCGGTTCGAACAGCAGGGTCATCTCGCTGCCGTGCTCATAGCGGGCCAGACGCTCCAGCAGGGCGCTGGCGTAGGCGAAGGGCTCCGGCGGGGTCTCGCTCTGGTAGGGCACGCCGAGGCCGCCGCCGAGGTCGAGGTGCTCTATGACGATGCCGCGTTCGCGCAGGCGATCCAGCAGCACCAGCAGGCGTTCGAGGGAATCGAGGAAGGGCGCCAGCTCGGTCAACTGGGAGCCGATATGGCAGTCGGCACCGACTACCTGCACGTGCTCCATGGCGTTGGCGATCTCGTAGACCTCCAGCGCCTGCTCGACCGGAATGCCGAACTTGTTGGCCTTGAGGCCAGTGGAGATGTACGGGTGGGTGCCGGCATCGACGTCGGGATTGATGCGCAGTGATACCGGCGCGACGCGTCCGAGACGGCCCGCGACAGCGTTGAGGCGCTCAAGCTCCGGCAGCGACTCGACATTGAAGCACTTGATGCCCAGCTCCAGCGCACGCTCCATCTCGCCTGCCTGCTTGGCAACGCCGGAGAACACCACCTTGGCGGGGTCGCCGCCGGCCTTGATGACGCGCTCCAGCTCTCCGGCGGAGACGATGTCGAAGCCGGCGCCCAGACGTGCCAGTACATTGAGCACCGCCAGGTTGGAATTGGCCTTCACGGCATAGCAGATGAGATGCGGGTGGTCGCCCAGCGCATCCTGATAGGCCTTGAAGTGGCGCTCGAGCGTGGCACGGCTGTAGACGTAGCACGGCGTGCCGAACTGCTCGGCCAGCGTGGCGAGCGAGACGTCTTCGGCGTGCAGCACGCCATCCTGATAAACGAAGTGATCCATGATCCGGCCTGCAAGATGTCGCGCCGGCGGGCATCACCCGCCGGAGATGAATAAGGGGGCTCAGGCGTCGCTGCCGGAAATCCCGGCAGCGGCGGTGTTCTCTGCCTCGGAGGCGTCTGGTGCCGGCGCGGGAGCTTCGGCGCGCTGGCCACCGGCGTCAGCGTCCGCCGGCAGATAGAGCGGGCCTTTCTGGCCGCAACCGGCCAGCAGGCCAGCGCCCAGCAGCAGCGCCGCGAAGGTGCGAAGTGTATGACGGGCGGACTGGCTCATCAGATGACGCATCGGGCGGCCTCCTGGCAGCAAGCGATAGAGCGATGCAGGCCCGGTTGCCATGGGTGGCGACCAGGCCCGAAAGAGGATGATCAGGCGCGCGAGGCCAGGGCGTCACGCGCACGCTGTACGGCAGCGCGGACCTGGTTCGGCGCGGTGCCACCGATGTGATTGCGCGCCGCGACGGAGCCTTCCAGCGTCAGCACGTCGAAGACGTCCTGCTCGATGGTGTCGGAGAACTGCTGGAGCTCTTCCAGGGTCATCTCGGACAGGTCGCGCTGCTGTTCGATGCCGAAGGCGACGGACTTGCCGACGATCTCGTGGGCATCACGGAAGGCGACGCCCTTGCGCACCAGGTAATCCGCCAGGTCGGTCGCGGTAGCGAAGCCCTTGCTGGCCGAGGCGTACATGTTCTCGGACTTGGCGCGGATCGCCGGGATCATGTCGGCGAAGGCGCGCAGGCTGCCGCGCACGGTATCGATGGTATCGAACAGCGGCTCCTTGTCTTCCTGATTGTCCTTGTTGTACGCCAGCGGCTGGGACTTCATCAGGGTCAGCAGGCTCATCAGGTGGCCATAGACACGGCCGGTCTTGCCGCGTACCAGCTCCGGCACGTCCGGGTTCTTCTTCTGCGGCATGATGGAGGAGCCGGTGCAGAAGCGGTCCGGCAGGTCGATGAAGTCGAACTGGGCGCTGGTCCACAGCACCAGCTCTTCGCTCATGCGTGACAGGTGCATCATCAACAGGCTGGCGAAGCTGGTGAATTCGATGGCGAAGTCACGGTCGCTGACCGAATCGAGGCTGTTCTCGGTCGGACGGTCGAAGCCGAGCAGCTCGCTGGTGACATGACGGTCGATGGGGAAGGTGGTGCCGGCCAGCGCCGCGGCGCCCAGCGGCAGCACGTTCATGCGCACGCGGCAGTCACGCAGGCGGTCCTGGTCGCGCGCGACCATTTCCTGCCAGGCCAGCAGGTGGTGGCCGAAGGTGACCGGCTGGGCGCTCTGCAGGTGAGTGAAGCCCGGCATGATGGTGTCGGCTTCCTGCTCGGCCAGTCCCAGCATGCCTTCGCGCAGACGCGTCAGTTCGGCGTCGATGGCGTCGATCTCGTCACGCAGATAGAGGCGGATATCGGTGGCGACCTGGTCGTTGCGTGAACGGCCGGTGTGCAGCTTCTTGCCGGTGATGCCGATCTTGGCGGTCAGGCGTGCCTCGATGTTCATGTGCACGTCTTCCAGCGCCACGGACCACTCGAATTCGCCCCGCGCGATCTCTTCACTGATTTCCTTCAGTCCCGCGATGATGACGTCGCGTTCTTCTTCGCTCAGCACGCCGACACCGGCCAGCATGGTGGCATGGGCGATGGAGCCCTGGATGTCGTGCTGCGCCATGCGCTGGTCAAAATCGACGGAGGCGGTGAAACGTGCCACGAAGGCATCGGTCGGCTCGCTGAAGCGGCCGCCCCAGGACTGATTGGTAGATTCGCTCATCGGGATCTCGAATTGTGGTGACGTGTCCAGAGTTCGGCGTCCGGTGCACGGTCGCGCAGCCGGTATCGTTGACCTTGGAGTGTACCAGACTCCTGCGCGTGGGCGAGGGGCCGCGGCCAGTCCGGCGGATCGCAGGAAAGCGTGCCACGGATTTTCCCCCTGAGGTGACTGGCTTTATGATAAGTGTCATCAGAGGGCAGCGCTGTCCGTCAGTCAGGTTTGCTCAACAACTTCGAATCAGATGGCGTGCGTTGCGCGCCAGCAAGGAGAATGCCGTGCCCCGCCGTGAGATTCTGCGTATCGCGACCCGCAAGAGCCTGCTCGCCCTGTGGCAGGCCGAACACGTCAAGGCGCGACTCGAGGCCCTGCATCCTGGCTTGAGCGTCGAGTTGGTGCCGATGTCGACGCGTGGTGACAAGATTCTCGATACCCCGCTGGCCAAGATCGGTGGCAAGGGCCTGTTCGTGAAGGAGCTGGAAGAGGCGATGCTCGACGGTCGCGCCGATATCGCCGTGCACTCCATGAAGGACGTGCCGATGCACTTCCCGGAGTCGCTGGGACTGGCGGTGATTCTCGAGCGTCACGCCCCGACAGACGCCTTCGTGTCCAACACCTGTGCCAACTTCGATGCCCTGCCGCAGGGCGCGCGCCTGGGCACCTCCAGCCTGCGTCGTGGTCTGCAGGCCAAGGCGGCACGCCCGGACCTGGAAGTGCTGAGCCTGCGCGGCAATGTCCAGACGCGTCTCGGCAAGCTGGATGCCGGCGAGTTCGACGCCATCATCCTGGCCACTTCCGGCCTGCAGCGCCTCGAGCTGGATGCGCGCATCACCGCCGAGATGGACGCCGAGACCTGCCTGCCAGCCTGTGGTCAGGGCGCGCTCGGCATCGAGTGCAACCTGCAGGACGAGGAGATTCTTGCGCTGCTCGAGCCGCTGGCCCATGAAGACTCCAGCCGTTGCGTGCTGGCCGAGCGCGCCATGAACACGCATCTGGAAGGTGGCTGTCAGGTGCCGATCGGCGGCTATGCCGTGCTCGAGGAAGGCGGCAGTCAGCTGTGGCTGCGTGCGCTGGTCGGCAATCCCGACGGAACGGTCATTCTGCGCGCCGAGGCGCGTGGCCCGTCCGATGCACCGGAAGCGCTGGGCGTCGCCGTTGCCGAAGACCTGCTCTCCCAGGGCGCCGGCGAGATTCTGGCGGCGGTCTACGGCGACGCTCGTGGCTGAGGTGCCAGCGATGGCAAAGGCGTCGCGTCTTGAGGTGTTGACGACGCGGCCGGGCTCGCGCGGAGCGGTTCTCGATGCGATGCTGAGCGAGGCCGGCTGCGAGGTGGAGTGCCTCAAGCTGATGGCGCTCGAGGCCTTGCCACTGGAACCCGCTGCGCGCCAGGCGATCATCGATGTCGATCTGTATCGCGGCGTGATCGTGATCTCGCCCCAGGCCGCCGGTTATCTGGCCGATTGGCTGGAGGAGTGGTGGCCGCAGCTGCCCGAAGGCATCAGCTTCTATGCCGTCGGCGCGGCCACTGCCGAAGTGCTGCATTCGCGGTTGGGCGTGTCGGTGCGTGTCCCGCCGCGCGCCACGCGCGGTGAGCATGCCGAACGCGATGCGCCGGTCGGTACCACCAGCGAAGCCTTGCTGTCGCTGCCGTCGCTCAGAGCGCTTGCGGGTCAGCGCTGGTTGCTGGTGGCCGGTGAAGGCGGGCGTCCGTTGCTGGAAGAAACGCTGGTGGCACGGGGCGCTCAGGTCACGCGTCTGGCACTTTATCGACGCCTTCCGTTGGCTTTGTCGCCGCAACAGGCTGGCCGTCTGGCGGCGGGCGCGTATGATGCAATGGTGGTGACCAGCAATGAACTGCTCGAGACGGTGATGGCGTCGGTGACGCCGCAGGCCTTGCACCAACCGCTAATCGTGTCGAGCCACCGTTTGGCTACACTGGCACACGCTCATGGTTTCGAGCGCGTGACGGTCGCCGAGGACGCTTCACCCGGGGCCCTGACGCAGGCAGTACTTCGCGCCTGCGCCCCCATCAGCAAGACTCGCCATGCAGTGACCGGCGCCACTGCGCCTGGTCCGCGTGAGGCCATCGATTCCCAAGAATCCGGAAAAGGGCAAGCGTAGATGAGCAACCGAGAACACGATCAGGAAGATAACGGCTCTGCCGGCATGACGCCCGGCAAGTCGGGCGACAAGGATGCTGCCGCTCGCGCATCAGATGCTTCTTCCGTTTCCGGCGTTTCCGCCGATGACACTGCCTCTGGCCGCCCTGGCGCCGAGGCCTCCCGTTCGTCCTCTCCCTCGTCATCCGACACGGCTGATGCCCCGCGCGAGCGCCGCTCGCGAGGTGGGCGCAATCGTCGTGGGCGTAGCAAGGGGCAGGGCAGCTCCTCCTCTTCAACCTCATCCTCCACTGCCAGTGAGTCCACGCCCGTGAGCCAGACTTCAGACGACAACGCATCGACGCCTTCCGGCGCAAAATCGCCGCTTCCGGAGCGTAGCGAACCCGCCAAGGAGGCGTCTGCCGCCAAGCCGAGTGCTGGCAAGGCCTCTTCCAGCAAGGCGTCTCCCGGCAAGTCCTCCGCGCCGGCTGGCAAGACGGCCAGCGCCGGTGGTGCAGGCCTGGGTGCCACGGCGGCTCCCGGCACGCCGCCGCCCGGCGAGTCTCAGGGCAAGAAGAGCAAGGCCGGCAGCATCGCGCTGGTTCTCGTCATCCTGCTGGCCATCGTGGTCGCGGTGCTGGCGTGGTTCGGCTGGCAGCGTCTGAATGCGCTGCCGGATGCCCAGGGCCTCGACAAGCAGGTCAGCGAGAGCGTGACCCAGCAGGTCGGTCAGGTCTCCAGCAAGGTCGAGGGTCTGTCGAGCACGCTTGAGAAGAACGAATCCCGCGTCAGCGAGCTCGACAAGCGTCTGTCCAGCGAAAGCCAGGACACCGAGCAGGCCCTCAACAAGGTGCTCGAGGAGCTCAGCAAGTCCCAGCAGACCGACGCGCGTGACTGGCACTATGCGGAAGCCGAGTACCTGCTGCGCCTCGCCAACCAGCGTCTGCAGCTGGAGCGTGACGTGAACGGTGCCGATGCGCTGCTCGAGAACGCCGATGCGCGCATCGCGGCGGCCAACAACCCGGCGCTGCTGCCGGTGCGCAAGGCCATCCAGTCCGAACTGGCCAGCCTGGACAGCGTGCCGCGCGTCGATCGCAGCGGTATCTATCTTGCGCTGCTTGCCGAGCAGGAACAGCTGGCGCGTCTGCCGCTCAAGCAGGACGTGGCCGAGATCGCCGCCAAGGTCGAGAACGACGCAGCGCCGACAGGCGGTTGGCAGCAGCAGCTGGCCCGCTTCGGCAACGAGCTGAAGGATCTGGTCACGGTGCGTCGTCATGACGAGGCACTGGAAGCCCTGATCACGCCGGAGCAGGAATCCTACCTGCGTCAGAACGTGCGTCTGGTGCTGGAGCAGGCGCAGCTGGCGCTGCTCAAGGAAGAGCCGAAGCTCTACCAGGCCGCCATCGACAAGGCCATCACGCTGGTCAATGGCTACTACGACACCAAGACCGATGGCGTGCAGAATGCCGTCGCCAAGCTGGAAGAGCTCAAGAGCAAGACCATCCGTCCGGAGCTGCCTGACATCTCCGCCTCTCTGAGCAAGCTGCGTGAGCTGATCGAGCGTCGCGCCCAGCAAGGGGGTGGCAACGCATGAGAGTCCTGATACTGCTGATCATCATCGGGCTGGCCATCGGTGCCCTGTTCGGGCAACTGATGCAGGCCTTCCCGGGCTACTGGCTGATTCGCGTCGGCGATACCTCGGTCCAGACTTCCTTCTGGTTCGGCTTGATCCTGCTGTTCGCGGGCTTCGTGGTGCTGCACTTCGGTCTGCGCCTGCTGTCGCGCTTCGCGCATCCGTTCTCCCGCCTCAAGGTATGGAACAGCCGTACCCGGCACCGCAATGCCACGCGCAAGACCGTACGGGGCCTGGTGGCGCTGGCCGAAGGCCGCTGGAAGCGGGCCGAGAAGTCGCTGACCCACTCGGCGGAAGATTCCAGCACGCCGCTGGTCAACTACCTGTCCGCTGCCCTGGCCGCGCACTATCAGGGACGTTTCGAGCAGGCGGATACGCTGCTCAAGCGGGCGCATGAGTCCACCCAGGGCTCCGAGAGCGCAGTGGGTCTGGTGCAGGCGCAGCTGATGCTGGACCGCCAGCAGCATGAACAGGCGCTGGCGACCCTGACGCGTCTCGACAAGCAGCTGGGCGAGCACCCGCAGGTGCTCAAGCTGCTCAAGCAGGCCTATCTGGCGGTCAATGACTGGGATGGTCTACGTCGTCTGATGCCGCGTCTCGACAAGCAGGACCTCATCTCCCCCGAGGAGAAGAAGGAGCTGGAACAGCGTGCCTATGTGGCGCTGATCCAGCAGGCCGCGCGCAATCCGGAGGACATCGAGCGCGTGCGCAACCTGTGGGCCGACATGCCGGACCACCTGCGCACCGACGTGAATCTGGTCGCGCTCTACGCCGAGGCGCTGATCGCCGGTGGCCAGGAAGGCCTGGCCGAGCGTCTGCTGCGTCACTCCCTCAAGGAGTGCTGGGATTCGCGTCTGGTGCTGCGTTACGGCCTGCTGGACGTGGATGCACCGCGTCAGCTGGTGTATGCCGAGAAGTGGCTGCAGGAGCGTCCGAATGATCCGGATCTGCTGCTGTCGCTGGGCCGACTGGCCCTGCGCAACGCCAGCTGGGGCAAGGCTCAGGAGTACTTCGAGGCTAGCCAGCGCCAGCGTCCGAGCGGTACGGTGTGTGCTGAACTCGCGCGTCTGTTCGCCAACCTGGGCGAGCACAACAAGAGTCAGCTCTACTACCGTCAGAGCGTCGAGCTGCTGGATCGCTCACTGCCGGCCCTGCCGCAGCCGAGCAAGGACAACGTCTGAGGAGCGGCCGTCGAGTGCCGGCCGCCTGGTGCCAACCAAGGCATGACAGGCGTCATGCAGGCTGGCGGACAAGACACTCGGCGGCTTGCACGATGTTTCCTTGTTTGATGAAAGCTATTGCCCAATTGCACCGGCCGCGCTGTCGGCCGGTGATGCAGGTTTCTCTCCGGGGTATCCTGGTTCACACGCCGTGTGACGGGATGCCCTTCTTTTTGCCCGCATGACGGGCGCTGTGGACATTCTCATCCAGGTTGTCGCCCTTCCAGCACGTCGCTGTGAAGTGTCGGTGGGTGCATGCGGGCATGGGCATGGACGGCTCCGGATTTCTCGTTGCTGACCCGGCAACGATGCGTCCGGGCCCTCACGGCCAGAGCGTGAGCGTGTGGCGCTGGCTGGAAGCGTTTCCTCCGTGCGATGATTCTGCGTGTCGGATGCGCCCATGCACGTGGCGCATCTACGGGCCGGGTCCGGTCCGTTTCCCCAAGCGATGATGGAGTCTGCATGTTGCATAAGTCCCTGGCCCTGATGGGCGCCTCTGTACTGGCCGTGTCACTGGCCGGTTGTGCCGCTACCGGTAACAGCTCTTCCAGCAACGCCGCCAGCTCTTCCAGCTCGTCCAGCTCCATGATGAGCCTCGCCAGCAGCATGCTGAGCAGCCAGACCGGCCAGTCCCTGCCGGCGGCCGACCTGATGTCCAGCCTGACCTCCCAGCTGGGTGTGTCCTCCACTCAGGCGCTGGGTGGCTCCGCTGCCATGCTGGCTCTGGCCCAGTCCCAGCTTGGTACCAGCGCGACCTCCGAGCTGTCCACTGATGTGCCGCAGCTGTCCAGCTTGACCAGCAGCAGCTCGCTGTCCACGCTCTCCAGCCTGGCGAGCCTGAGCGGCAACGACAATGCCACGGCATTGGCCAGCACCGTCGGCAATGTCGATGACAGCGCGTCTCTGGACAGCGCCTTCTCCGCGCTGGGCATGGACAGCAGCATGGTCTCCCAGTTCGCGCCGGTGCTGCTCAGCTACATGGGCGGTGAAGGCGTCAGCTCGACGCTGCTGAGCTCGCTGTCCAGCGTGTGGGGCACCGGCTCCTGAGCCAGCGCCTTGCATGAGGTGTGAGGCAGCGTTTCATGCCCACACATGAAAACGCCCCCGAGCCAGTGGCTCGGGGGCGTTTTCGTTTCAGTACGGCTGCCTGCGCAGGCAGCCGTGTCGGGATAGCCGTGTCGGGATAGTGCAGGCGCTCGATCAGTCGCCGTCGGCATCCGGTTGGGTGGTCTGACGGATGCGCTGTTCCTCGGCATCCACGACTTCGCCGTCTTCGGTGGCATGACGCGTCAGCGGCTTCTCCTCGCGACGCTTGGCGACCTTGGCGGCTGCCTCGCGCTGCTCGGGGGTCTTCGGTTGACCGGCAGCGGAGCCATCGATCACGAACGGCGCCTGCATGGTGCGCACGTTGGCCGGCGGCGCGCCACCGTCCTTGTCCTGCCCGAAGTACATGGTCATGTGCGGGAACGGGATCTCGATGCCAGCAGCGTCGAAGTGCTGCTTCACGAGCTTGTTGTACTCGCGGCCGATGGCCCACTGGTTGCCCGGGGTGGTCTTGATCATCACGCGGATGTTGACCGAGCTGTCGGCCAGGGCCGAGACGCCGGCGATGGTGACCGGCTCGAGGATCTCCGGACCATAGCTGCTTGCCTCGAGCTCATCGAAGGCCGCACGCAGGTGCACGATGGCGTGGTCGACATTCTCGCGATAGGAGATGCCGTATTCGCCGACATGGTAGGCGAAGTCACGCATGTAGTTGGAGACGGTATCCACCGACGAGAACGGCACGATATGGAAGGTGCCGGACAGGTCGCGGATACCCACTGAGCGAATGGTCAGGCGTTCCGCGGTGCCGGTCACGCCACCGGCGGTGACCACATCGCCGGTGTTGATGGCGTTCTCCAGCTGGATGAACACCCCGGTGATGATGTCCTGCACCATCTTCTGGGCGCCGAAGCCGATCGCCAGACCCAGTACCCCGGCGCCGGCCAGCAGCGGCGCGATGTCGATGCCGATCTCGGACAGCACGATCATCGCGGTGAAGACGATCATCGCGATGGCGATGGCATTGCGGAACAGCGCCAGCAGGGTCTCCACCCGCGAGGACGGCTTGCCCTTGCCGGTGTCCGGATTGAGCTTGTGCTCGATCAGGCTGGCGATACCGACCCAGATCGCGATGGCGAAGGCGAGAATGAACAGCACATGGAAGATGCGCGACAGCAGCAGGGCACCGGCATCGGTCGCCAGCCACTCGCCGAGCGCCACGATGTGCCAGGCATTCAGCACCATGCCGATTACCACGATCAGAATGATGGCGCGCATGATGCGCAGCGCGGTGGGAATGTAGGAGTTGAGACGCTTCTCGAGCAGCGGCAGCTGGCCGCGCAGCTTGTCGGAGATCTGGATGCGCTTGCCGATCAGCTGCGTCACCACGCGCGACAGCAGAGCACCGCCGCCGATGGCGAGCAGCGTCTTGAGCGTCGCTCCCATCATGAACGGCAGCGCCTCTTCCGGCGTGGTCTGAGAGATGATGAACAGGGTGGCGAAGTAGGCCAGTGCGATCAGGTGCCAGGTGCGTGCCAGAATGCGCAGACACACGGCGATGAGCGCGTTGTTCGCCTCGCGGGCTTGAGTGAGCAGGCGGTCACGCAGAATGATGCGATTGCGCGAGATCACCACGATGGCCCAGATGAGGGTGATGGCCATGATCAGCAGATTGACGAAGCTGCCGACGGCCGGTGCCAGGTTGTTGTTGACCATCGGCACCACGACCAGGATGCCGTAGCCGATGAAGCCGGCCAGCATGGCCAGTGAGCGGTTCCAGTAACGCGCCACGTCATCTGGCATCGGCAGCAGACGCAGCCCCTTGTAGCCGGAGGAGAACAGCATGCGCATCAGGGCCTTGAACAGCTCGATCACCAGGTAGGCGTTCAGGAACATCGACTCGCGCTGACCGATCACGCCCTGTTCGCCATAGGCGAAGATGGCGAGCAGATAACCGCCGAGGAAGGCGAGACCGATGACCGCGATGTCCACCACCGCCGCGACGAGCACCGCCAGCAGGGTGCGCAGCAGCGGGCTGCGGTGCTGGCCATCCAGTGACCACTGGCCGACGCGCGAGAACAGCGGCTTGGCGAGTCTGCGCAGCACGAGGAACAGCGCGATGGTCGAGATGACGACCAGCCCGAGGCTGATGGCCTCGCTGGTGAAGCGACTCCAGTCGAACTCGTCGGCGTCCTCGTTGGCCAGGCCATCGAGGGTGCCCAGCATGCGGTCCAGCGTGGCGGAGAGATCCGCGACCAGGTCCTGGCTGATGGCGGCCAGCTGGCGCGACAGTGACGGCGAGTCCTCGCTCAGGGTGACGTCTTCCCCCGCCACCTCGACGGCTTGTTCACTCGCCTTGCTGTCCAGCTGCCGCAGGCCTTCGATCAGGGCCTCGCGCTGACTGGGGTCTTCCAGCAGCGTGGCCAGGCTCTCATAGGAGGATGTCGCGCCTTCGCCGCTGCCGTCTTCGGACGGGGCGGCAAGGGACAGGCTGCTGAACCCGAGGCTCAGCACCATCAACAGCATCATCAGGCCGGACATCAGCCAGGCAGGTCGCCATGAGTCCGGTTGGCGCGAGGCAGCAAGGGCGGGAGGGGAGTGCGGGGGTGTCGGAATCGCCACAGATGGCTTCTCCATGTCGGTGAGTGTGTGAGGCATCGGGGTAGAAAGTGAGAGCAGGCTCCGGAGGTACATCAGAGGCTCGCAAGCATCCCATCGATAACGCGAGGTTCTGTCAGATAGATGTTGAAGGGGCGTCTCGCACGTCCTGCGCGCACGCCGAGCGAGAGTCCATCCTTCAGTTATCGGGGCACTTGGTGCTATCCCAACCCCTGTGGGGACTCCGCCAGAGACATTCTTGCGCCCAGCCTGCGGCAGGCGCCGCCAACCTTCAAGGTCTTCAGGCACTCCTCGGAGGAGAGGCGTGACCTGCTGCCACGCAGGATATTGCAATGTCGCGTTGCATGAACTGGTGTGGTGAGTCGCAAGGCGAGTCGGTATTGTTGCGATTGATTATTATTCGTCGTTCAGGTGTGATCGTCATGCGCACAGAGGGCCTTGCGGTATCGTCCTGCGCAGGGTCACGTCTGCCTTCGCTTGAGTGCGAGATCCTTTTCTTCATTTCGGAGTACTGCATGACCGTCTCGTCGACTGCTTTTACTGCTCGTGGCATGACCCGTCCTGCATGGTTCAAACAGGGCCTGATGGCGACCTTGGCGGTAGCGCTGATGGGGGCTTCCCTGTCTGCCGAGGCACGCAGTGTCGAGACGGCCTACGGTGAGCTGGATATCGAGGGCACGCCGCAGCGTGTCGTCACCCTGTACGAAGGCGCGCTGGATGTGGCCGTCGCCAGTCAGGTGACGCCGCTGGGTGCCGTGACCACGCGCGGCGGTGATGGCGTGGCGAGCTATATCCAGCCGCAGGTGCCGGACATCAAGATCGTCGGCACGCCGCGTGAATTCAATCTCGAGTCGATCGTGGCGCTCAAGCCGGACCTGATCCTGGCACCGCCGGGCCTCGACAAGACCCAATACCAGCTGATGTCGCGTCTGGCACCGACCATCGTGCCGAGCGCTTCGGCGCTGAGCCAGCAGGGCTGGAAGGAGCAGAGTCGCGTCTATGCCGAGGCGCTGGGCGAGACGGCCGAAGCGGAACTCGAGACACGTCTGGCCGCCATCGACGCGCACACCGCGCGTCTGAAGGCCGAGATGACCACCCCGGAAACCGCCAGTCTGGTGCGTCGCATGCCGGGTGGCCTGATGGCGATGTCCGATCAGCTGTTCGCGACCGGCCTGATGGCGGCCAGCGGCTATGAGCTGGTCGGCGGTGATCTGGTCAAGCCGGGTCGTCCGCATTCCGATCCGCTCAGTGACGAGAACATGGCACGCATCGATGCGCAGACCATCTTCCTCGCCACCCTGGACGACTCCTCTGATGCCGCGGTCGACGCCCTGGCGGCACAACCGGCCTTCCAGCGCCTCGAGACAGCGGACCGCGACAGCCTGGTCGGCGTGAATGGCCAGCTGTGGACCAGCGCCAGCGGCCCGTTGGCAGCGGAAGCGTTGCTGAAGGATATCGACCGGGCGCGCGATGATGGCTAGTCGCAGTCATGTCGGTGCACGACGTTTGACCCCTGCGCAGGCAGGGGACCACCCGCAACCGCGACGCGGGAGGGGATATGCAGGCTGAAGAGACCTCTCCACAGGTCCGCAGGCCACGCGCACATGCCGCCCGGATGACCCACAAGGTCTCCGGGCGTCTTGCGTTGCGTCAGGCGATGCCGCTGGCCTGCCTGAGTGCCCTGCTGACCTGTCTGGCCAGCCTGCTGTGGGGGGCTGGCGATATCGGCCCCTGGCAGGCACTGCAGGTGCTGGCCGGACAGGGCAGTGATCAGGCGCGCTTCGTGGTGCTCGAGCTGCGCGCGCCGCGTACCCTGATTGGCATGGTGGTCGGCATGATGCTCGCCTGTGGCGGCGCCCTGATGCAGGTGGTAGCACGCAACCCGCTGGCGGAGCCGGGCTTGCTGGGCGTGAGTGCCGGGGCCTCCTTTGCCGTGGCCGTGGCGTTGCTGCTGGGGATGGAAGCGGCCGGCATGCACGTGATGGTGGCGCAGAGTGGTGCGCTGATGGGGTGTCTGTTCGTGATGAGCACCGTGAGAATGAGCGGCGCACGTCAGGACCCGGTACGACTGGTGCTGGCCGGTGCGGCGTTGTCGAGCCTGCTGGTGGCGCTGACGTCTCTGGCCTTGCTGATCGATCAGCGCGCGGCCGATGAGATCCGCTTCTGGGTGATCGGCAGTCTGGCCGGACGCTCGCTGGAGGCGCTTTACAGCAGCATGCCCAGTATCCTGATCTCGCTGCTGCTGACGCTGTGGCTGGCGCGGCCGCTCTCCGCGATGGTGCTGGGTGAGCAGGTCGCCAGTGGCCTGGGCCATCATCCCAAGCGCGTGCGCAAGGTCGCGATCCTGGTGGTGGCTCTGCTGGTCGGTGCCGCGACGGCACTGGCCGGACCAGTGGCCTTCGTTGGCCTCGCCGTGCCCTATGTGGCGCGTGCGCTGTGCGGCGCCGATGTCCGGCGTACGCTGTGGCTGTGCCTGCCGCTTGGGGTGACCATGCTGCTGAGCGCCGATGTGGTCTCGCGACTGGTCGTGCCGCCTTCGGAGCTGCCGCTTGGGGTACTGACGACCCTGATGGGCGCGCCCGTGCTGATTGCCGTGGTGCGTGCCCGTCGTCTGCCCACCCTGTAGTGGCTGGTGCCTCTGGCGCTTGCGGCGTGAACGATGATGGAGGCCAGGCTGGTGCGCATGCCGGCGCCATCGCCTCATTGCTTGAATCGACCGGCCCTGTCAGGCGTTGTCCTGACAGGGCCTTGTTTGGAATCGCTGATGTCTAGACTTTCACCGCTTGATCTCCTTCGCTCGGCCCCCACCGGCACGCTCTGGTGGCGACATGGCAAGCTGTCCCTGCTGCTGTTGCGTGCGCCGTTGCTGGCGGCCGGGATACTGTTGCTGGCACTGCTGATGGCCAGTGTCGCCTCGCTGATGCTGGGCAGTGCCGGCCTTGGGCCGTGGGATGCCTTCAAGGCGGCCTTCGGGCACGGCGAGTTCGCTACCGTCTTCGTGGTGCAGGAGCTGCGTCTGCCACGACTGCTGGCCGGCATCTCCACGGGTGCTGCCTTCTCGCTGGCGGGCTGTCTGATGCAGACCCTGGCCGGTAACCGTCTGGCGACGCCGGGCATCATCGGTATCGACAATGGCGCGACCGCCTTCGCGGTGGCCTCCGTGGTCGGGATGGGGATCTCGCTGGCGCCGCCGGTCATGGCGCTGAGCGGTGCCGTGATCGCCACTGCGCTGGCTTTCGGGCTCTCCGGCGGCATCGGCACGCGCGGGTATCGCTTCCTGGTCGCCGGCATCGGGGTCGGGGCGCTGTTCGGTGCCGGGACGCAGCTGATGTTGGCAAGAGTCTCCATCGATGTCGCCAACAGTGCCTATCCGTGGACGGTTGGCAGCCTCAATGCGCGTGATGCCGATTCGCTCACCTGGCTAGGGCTGACCTTGCTGATCGGCGTGTCGATCGCTCTCTGGTTGGGGCGCGGGCTGAATACGCTGCGCTTCACCGACCGCGTGGCGATCGGACTGGGACAGCCGGTGTCGCGTGTGCGCCTGATCACGCTGTGGCTGTCGGTCGTGCTGACGGCGGCGGCCGTCGCAGTGGCCGGGCCGGTAGGCATGGTGGCGCTGGTGGGCCCCGAGATCGCACGCTACCTGTCGCGCCACAAGGGCGTACCGCTGCTGGCCTCGGCGCTGGCCGGCGCGCTGGTGATGGTGCTGGCAGACCTCGCCGGGCGTACCCTGCTGTCGCCGCTGGAAATCCCGGTCGGTATCGTGATGGCCGTGGTCGGCAGCCCTTATCTGCTGTGGATACTGCTGCGCAGCCCGCGCTAGCCGTTGCCCCTATTATCCTGCTGAGCGGCTCAGGGCCAGCCCTTGCCGCTCAGCGTCGCACGACATGTTTCAGCGGCTGATGATGTTCCAGCGGCCGATGATGTTTCAGGAGAGTGCGCCATGAGCGCTGAGACGATGCTTGATCCGCGAGCGATGAATTCCCCGGCCGATCGCCACGACGCGGCTACCACCGACACCCTGCGAGCGAATGAGCTGTCGCTCGGCTATGGCGCGCGCCAGCGGCATGTCACCGTGATCGATTCGCTGACCCTGGGGTTGCCCGACGGCAAGGTGACGGCGATCGTCGGGCCCAACGGCTGTGGCAAGTCGACACTGCTGGCAGGGCTGGCTCGTCTGCAACTGCCTGAGTCAGGCGCGGTGTTGCTGGAGGGCAAGGACATTCACGCCTACAAGCGGCGCGAGGTGGCGCAGCGCATCGCCCTGCTGCCCCAGGAGACGCATTCGCCCGAGGGGGTGACGGTGCATGAGCTGGTGCGCTTTGGCCGCCAGCCCTATCAGGGCGCGCTGAGCCAGTGGTCTGAGGAGGATCAGCGTCTGGTGGCCGAGGCAATGGCAGCCGCTGATATCGAAAGCCTGGCGGACCGTGAGCTTGCCTCGATGTCCGGTGGGCAGCGTCAGCGCGCCTGGATCGCCATGGCGCTGGCGCAGCAGACACCCTTGCTGCTGCTGGATGAGCCGACCTCGGCGCTGGATCTCGGTCACCAGATCGAAGTCTTCGAGCTGATCCAGCGTCTGGCCCATGAAGAGGGCAAGACCATCGTGATGGTGGTGCATGACCTGGCCAGCGCCTGCCGCTATGCCGACCACATCGTGGCCATGCACGCAGGCCAGGTGATCGCCAGCGGCGCGCCCGCCGAGGTGGTGACGCCGGAGCTGGTGCGCAAGCTCTATGGGGTCGAGTGTCGCCTGATTCCCGATCCGGACACCGGCACGCCGCTGCTGATTGGCGTGCGGCGCACCAGCGAGCGCCTGAGCGGCAGCGCGACCTGAGCCCGGGGGCGGCGGACGCTGTGACGCCTGCGTAGCTCGCTGCCGGGCCTTGTGCAGGCCTGAAAGAGGGGCTTGAGAAGGACTGAGAGGGCGGCTTGAGAGGGTGACTTGAGAGGGCGTTCTGCCTCTGACGGAAAATGCCAACCAGAACAGATCGCCCACAAACAGAAAGGCCTCCCCGAAGGGAGGCCTTTCTGTCACGGATATGGTGGAGGCGACGGGAGTCGAACCCGTGTCCGCCGGCACTCCGCCTTCGGCTCTACATGCTTAGTTTCATTTTTTGATTTAACACCACTGCCGCCAATGAACAGGCTACAGCGATGCGATTCTCTGAGTTTTAATCTCGACCTTAGAGACGTCGGCCAAGACGATCCTGTTTATACGGGCTCGTTCTCCATCCACCTTGAACAGGCGCAACGGTTTCAGGAGCAGCTTATGCAGCTAGAGCGTAGTTGTCGTCGTTTGCGACTATATATTTGCAACGTTTTATTTACGAGATACGTTACGATCTCGGCATGCACCTCAGGGTTTGCCACCAGCGTCGAATGCCAGAACGCCCCCATAACAGTGTTACCACTTTACTGCGTTGCTACGTCTTCATCATAACAGGTGGGGACTGTGCTACGCCAGTTCAAGTGTTCAGGAAAATTTCTGGCCTGACAGTAGCTTGCTGGCGTGAGCTCCCTCACGCTGCCCTCAGCGGTCGCGCAGGATACGGGCTTTCTGACGGTTCCAGTCGCGGTCCTTCTCGGTGGCACGCTTGTCGTGCAGCTTCTTGCCTTCCACCAGCGCGATCTCGCACTTCACGATCGCATTCTTCCAGTACAGCTTGACCGGCACACAGGTGTGGCCCTTGTCCTGGGTGCGCGAGAAGATGCGTGCAATCTGCTTCTTGTGCAACAGCAATTTGCGCGTGCGCTGCGGGTCCGCCACCGCGTGGGTATTGGCGGTTTCCAGCGGATGGATGTGGCAACCCAGCAGCCAGGCTTCGGCATTCTTGATCACGATATAGGTATCGGTCAGCTGGCCCTTGCCTGCGCGCAGCGCCTTCACTTCCCAGCCTGCCAGTACCAGACCCGCTTCGAAGGTTTCCTCGATGTGGTACTCGTGGCGTGCCTTCTTGTTCTGGGCGATCAGGTTGCCGCCCTGTTCGGGTTTCTTTTTCTTGCCCATGTTGCCTCATTTGTCGTGTGCGCCTGCCGTCATCCAGTGTGGATATGGCACATCCTTCTGGATGGGGGGAGGCGTGTTACCATTCAAGGCCAGACGGCACTTCGTGCGCCGGCCCATTGTTCATGATACGCATGCTGCGTATCCAAGTCAGCGGAGAGCTAGATGCCTACGGTCAACCGGTCTGCCCTGGTGCGGCATTCGGCCCGGGCAATGTTCGATCTGGTCAATGATTTCGAGCGTTATCCCGAATTCCTGTCCGGCTGCAGCAACGCGGAATTGCTGGAACGTGATGAGGACCATCTCAAGGGCAGGCTCACCCTGTCCAAGGCAGGCATGCAGCAGAGCTTCGTCACGCGCAATGACCTGTATGCCCCCGAGCGGATAGAGCTGAATCTGGTCGATGGCCCCTTCAAGCGTCTGCAGGGGACCTGGCTGTTCACGCCACTGGGCGAAGACGCCTGCAAGGTTTCACTGGAGATGGACTTCGAGTTCAGCAATCGTCTGCTGGGCATGGCGTTCGGCAAGCTGTTCAGCCAGGTCGCCGCTCAGATGGTCGAGGCCTTCACGCGCCGCGCTGACCAGATCTATACCCAGCGCTGACACATGGCCGTTGGCCAGGGTGGAACGCCGCGCAGGAGGTGTATATAAGGTGGCGAGAGCAAAGGAGCAGACATGACAGACAGAATCACGGTCGAGGTGGCCTATGCGCTGCCCGACAAGCAGAAGATCGTCTCGCTGGCGGTCGCCCCCGGCACCACGGCGCGCGAGGCCGTGCGCATGGCGCGCCTGGAGCAGCACTTTCCGACGATTTCCGCCGAGGTGTTTCTCGAGGCGGACCTGGGTATCTTCGGCAAGGCGCTGCGCAAGCCCGATGAGCATGTGCTGGACGCCGGGGATCGTGTCGAGGTCTATCGTGCCTTGATCACCGACCCCAAGCTTGCGCGCAAACGGCGCGCCGACAAGGCTGCTCGCGCCGGCCAGTAAGACGATGGCCGGCGAGAATCAAAAACAGCGGGGCACCTTGAGAGGTGCCCCGCTGTTTTTCCGGCTTGTCACTGAGTGAATAGGACAGTGATCAGCGCTCTTCAGGCAGGTCGGCTGCGCCTGCCTTGGATTCAGCACGGTTAGGCTGTGCCGCGCGAGGGTCGATGTCCAGGTCCGGCACGATGACGGTTTCCTGGTCGATGTCGCCACTCTTGTCGATGTTGGAGAGTGAATCGCCTGCGAAGGTCAACGTCACACGCTTGTTGATGATTTCGCCATCCGCTTTCTTGAGGCGATAGACGTAGTCCCAGCTATCCTCACTGAAGGGGGCGGTCAGCAGCGGTGAGCCCATCACGTAGATGACCTGTTCGCGGCTCATGCCCGGCTTCAATTGCTCGACCATTTCCGGCTTGATCAGGTTGCCCTGAGGAAGGTCGCGCTTGTAGACGCTGAAGTAGCTGCACCCGGTGAGCAGCGACAGGGCGCTGCAAAAGGCGACTGTTTTGATCAAGTTTTGCATTTGCCCTGAAGATTCCCTATCGTTTTGCCTTGGCCGATCATACCTGATACATCAAGCGACTGCGAAGAGTACCCCAGCATGGCCGATCAGAACCATGAACTGCGCAAGGCGGGACTCAAGGTGACCCTACCGCGAGTCAAGATCCTGCAGATCCTCGAGAAATCGACGGATCGACACCTGAGTGCCGAGGACGTGTACAAGGCGTTGCTTGAGGCTGGCGAAGATGTCGGTCTGGCGACGGTTTATCGTGTGCTCACCCAGTTTGAGACAGCGGGACTGGTGATGCGCCACAACTTCGATGGCGGTCACGCTGTCTTCGAACTGTCCCAGGAAGAACACCATGACCACATGGTATGTCTGGACAGCGGCGAGATCATAGAGTTCTGTGATCCCGAGATCGAGCGCCGTCAGCGCGAGATCGTCGAGGAGCACGGCTATGAGCTGGTCGAGCATGCGCTAGTGCTCTACGTGCGCCCCAAGGGTGACAAGAGCGATAGCTGACGCGGGTTGCGTCAGGGATGACGTGGCCGGAGAGCCTTCTCCGGCCAGAGACACGAACGGCCGCCCTCAAGGGCGGCCGTTCGTGTCTCTGGCGTTCATTTTTCCTCGATCCATGACTCCAGCGCTCGTCTTGCCGGGGAGTGTCATTGGACGAATGGACGTCAGCAGCGGTGCATGGAGGTCGACGGCAGCGTTCAGTGGCGGCTGTCGGCAGCGCCCAGCATCTCGCGGGCATGGGCGAGGGTCTGCTCGGAAAGGTGAATGCCGCCCAGCATGCGTGCCAGCTCGCGCACGCGGCCGCTTTCATCCAGCAGCGCCATGTGGGTGCGGGTCGTGTCCTTCTCTGCCTGCTTCTCTATATGCAGGTGCTGATGCGCCTGTGCGGCGACCTGCGGCAGGTGAGTGACGGTCAGCACCTGACCCTTGTCGCCCAGCCGACGCAACAGTTGACCGACGATCTCGGCAGTGGCGCCGGAGATGCCGACATCGACTTCATCGAAGACCAGGCTGGGGATGGTCGAGCGACTGGCGGCCACGACCTGGATCGCCAGCGACACACGCGAGAGCTCGCCGCCGGAGGCGACCTTGGCCAGCGCACGTGGCGGCTGGCCCGGGTTGGCGCTGATGCGGAAGTGGATACGCTCCATGCCTTCCGGTTGCGGACGCTCCCGCGCCTCGATGGCGACCTCGAAGGTGGCCTTGCCCATGCCCAGGAAGGCCAGCTGATCCTGGATGTCGCTGGCCAGTTGCGGGGCGGCAGTGGCGCGTCTGGCGCTCACCTCACTCGCCAGCCCCTTCCAGGCCTCGCGACGCTGAGCCACTTCTTCGCGCAAGGCTTCGATGGCCTCCTCATCGCCACCCAGGCCGTCGAGTTCTTCGCTCAGGCGCTGATGAAGGCCATGCAGCTCGTCCGGCATCACATGATGCTTGCGCGCGATATGATGGATGCGGCTCAGGCGCTCATCGACGAAGGCGAGGCGCTCGGGGTCGAGTTCGGTGACTTCCACGAAGCGGTGCAGCTCACGCGCCGCTTCCTCTATCTGGATGCGCGCTTCCTCGAGCATGCCCAGCGCACTGGCCAGTGAGCCGTGCTCGTTGCCCGGCAGATGCGCCAGGCGGGCCAGGGCCTGGTTGAGGCGAGACAGCGCACCTTCTTCGTCGTGATCACAGCACTCGGCGGCGGACTGCGCCTCGGCCAGAATCTGCTCGGCATTGGCCAGCGTTTCCTGCTCCTGCTCCAGGGCTTCCAGTTCCCCTTCGCATAGCGCCAGTTCATCGAGCTCCTCGACCTGATAGCGCAGCAGCTGGCGGCGCGCACGCACTTCATCGCCATCATTGCTCATGCGCTTGAGACGACGATGCGCCTCCTGCCAGTGACGGAAGTCCTCGCGCAGCTGGGCGGCCTGAGTCTCCAGGCCCGCATATTCGTCGAGCTGACGCAGGTGCGTCTCTTCCTTGAGCAGGGAGTGATGGGCGTGCTGGGAGTGGATGTCGATCAGGTGCTCGCCCAGCTCGCGAAGGTCGGCGATGGTGCAGGGTGTGCCGTTGATCCAGGCCTTTGAGCGGCCGCTGGCGGTGATGACGCGACGCAGCAGGCAGTCGTCGCTGCCTAGTTCGCGTTCATCCAGCCACTGGCGAGCGTCGTCAAGCTCACTGATATCGAAGCGCGCGATGAGGTCGGCGCGGTCGGCGCCATGGCGCACGCTGCCGGCATCGGCACGCTCGCCCAGGCACAGGCCGAGGGCGCCGAGCAGGATGGACTTGCCGGCACCGGTCTCGCCGGTGATGGCGGTCATGCCGCGGCGGAAATCGAGTTCCAGCGTTTCGACGATGGCAAAATCTTGGATGGCGAGTTGCAGCAGCATGACTACCTCCGAGGGGGGCTTTGACGTACGCCGTGCTGGGGGAACATCAGCGGACCCGGACTCGATGGGCGGGCTACGGTGTCGCCATACAGTATGTTTATACAGTGATCATGGCTTTTTATACAGCACGTTCGGGTGGCCTTCAATCCATGCCGGGTTCAGTGGGGAGAAAAGCCCGCGGCAAGGCTTGAGAAGCGATGTGCTGTCCCCATATAGAGGCACTGACACTTTCAGTCGGCAGCAATGGCCTGGCCTTGCTGCCTCTCAAGGCAACTCATGGCCTGTCTGTCAGCCAGTGCGTGTGATGCTTCGCGACACGCTCAGCAGGCCACGAATCAGGGCAATGGCGCATAGACGCCGGCCCGCAGGAGATCAGCATGGCTCAGGACCCGCAGACCCCGATGGATGAAGAGCTTCAGCGTGCCGCTCGCGATGCCGAGCCGCAGCCGGAAACGCCGGAAGGTGAAGTGATCGACAACGTACTGGATGCCGACGATACCGGCGGCGAAGGTACTCTGGTGGACAACCCGGAAGCCGAGATGCTGGCCGCTCAGGTCGAAGAGCTTGAGCAGGCCGTGAAGGAAGCCAAGGACCAGGCGCTGCGCGCGGCTGCCGATGCGCAGAACGCGCGCCGTCGTGCCGAGCAGGACGCCGAGAAGGCGCGCAAGTTCGCGCTGGAGAAGTTCGTCAAGGAAATGCTGCCGGTGGTGGATTCCCTCGAGAAGGCGCTGGAATCCATGTCGGGTGACGAAGCGGCCAAGACCCACGTCGAAGGCATCGAGATGACCTTGAAAATGCAGCTGGATGCCCTGAACAAGTCAGGCGTCGAGCAGCTGGACCCGCACGGCGAGCCCTTCGATCCGGAATACCATCAGGCTGTCGCCATGGTGCCGTCCCCGGACGCGGAACCGAACAGCGTCATCGACGTGATGCAGAAGGGTTACACCCTCAATGGCCGCCTGGTGCGTCCGGCGATGGTGGCAGTCAGCAAGGCCTCATGAGGCCTGCGCGCTCCCAGCGCCCAGTCGGCGTTGGATCGCGCCCTGTGGGGGCTCAGGGCGATCCGGCCCGGGAAAATTTGCCCGGCCGGGTCTTGAAACCCTGACACGCGACCCCATCTAGAGAAACAAGTTCAGGCACCGACACAAGGTGCCGACATCCAGACTTATCTTTCAGGCTAGCAATAGATTCGAGGTATACGATTATGGGACGCATCATCGGTATTGACTTGGGTACTACCAACTCCTGTGTGGCAGTGCTCGACGGCGAGAAAACCAAGGTCATCGAAAACGCTGAAGGCGGTCGCACCACACCGTCCATCATCGCTTACACCGACGACAACGAGATTCTGGTCGGCCAGTCGGCCAAGCGTCAGGCAGTGACCAACCCGGAGAACACCCTCTTCGCGGTCAAGCGTCTGATCGGTCGCAAGTTCAAGGATGATGTGGTTCAGAAAGACATCAAGATGGTGCCGTACAAGATTGTCGAAGCCGACAACGGCGACGCCTGGGTGCAGGTGAAAGACAAGAAGATGGCACCGCCGCAGATCAGTGCGGAAATCCTCAAGAAGATGAAGAAGACCGCGGAAGACTACCTCGGTGAAGAAGTCACCGAAGCCGTCATCACCGTTCCGGCCTACTTCAACGATTCCCAGCGTCAGGCGACCAAGGATGCCGGCCGCATCGCGGGTCTCGACGTCAAGCGCATCATCAACGAGCCGACTGCCGCAGCCCTCGCCTACGGCATGGACAAGTCCCGTGGTGACAAGACCATCGCGGTCTACGACCTGGGCGGCGGTACCTTCGATATCTCCATCATCGAAGTCGCCGACGTCGACGGTGAGACCCAGTTCGAAGTGCTCGCCACCAACGGCGACACCTTCCTGGGCGGTGAAGATTTCGACATGCACCTGATCAACTACCTGGTTGACCAGTTCAAGGCAGACAGCGGTATCGACCTGTCCGGCGACAACCTCGCCATGCAGCGTCTGAAGGAAGCCGCCGAGAAGGCCAAGATCGAACTGTCCAGCGCTCAGCAGACCGACGTGAACCTGCCGTACATCACGGCTGACAACACCGGTCCGAAGCACCTGAACGTCAAGGTGACTCGTTCCAAGCTCGAGTCTCTGGTCGACGACCTGGTCGCACGCTCCCTGAAGCCGTGCCAGACCGCGCTGTCCGACGCCGGCCTGTCCGCCTCCGAGATCGACGATGTCATCCTGGTCGGTGGTCAGACCCGCATGCCGCTGGTGCAGTCCAAGGTAGCCGAGTTCTTCGGCAAGGAAGCACGCAAGGACGTCAACCCGGATGAAGCGGTCGCTGTCGGTGCCGGCATCCAGGGCGGCGTGCTGGGCGGTGACGTCAAGGACGTGCTGCTGCTGGACGTGACGCCGCTGACCCTCGGTATCGAGACCATGGGTGGCGTGCTGACGCCGCTGATCGAGAAGAACACCACCATCCCGACCAAGAAGTCTCAGGTGTTCTCCACCGCTGAAGACAACCAGGGCGCGGTGACCATCCACGTCCTGCAGGGTGAGCGCAAGCAGGCCGCGCAGAACAAGTCTCTGGGGCGCTTCGACCTGGCCGACATTCCGCCGGCACCGCGCGGTGTGCCACAGATCGAAGTCGCCTTCGATCTGGATGCCAACGGTATCCTGAACGTGTCCGCCAAGGACAAGGCGACCGGCAAGGAACAGTCCATCGTCATCAAGTCTTCCGGCGGCCTGTCCGACGACGAGATCGAGCAGATGGTGCGTGACGCGGAAGCCAACGCCGACGAAGACAAGAAGTTCGAGGAAATGGTCCAGCTGCGCAATCAGGCCGACGGCATGATTCACGCGACCAAGAAGACCCTGACCGAAGCCGGTGACAAGGCTGAAGCCAGCGAGAAGGAAGCCATCGAGACGGCGATCTCCGAGCTGGAAGAAGCCCTGAAAGGCGATGACAAGGATGCGATCCAGGCCAAGCTGGATGCACTGACCGAAGCGTCCGGCAACCTGGCGCAGAAGCTCTACGCCGAGCAGGGCGCCCAGGGTGAGCAGGCTGCCGAAGGTCAGGCTGGCAAGAAGCAGGACGACGACGTGGTTGACGCCGAGTACGAGGAAGTCAACGACGACAAGAAGTCCTGAGGGATTTCTTGAACGACGTCTGATGACAGCGCGGGAGCCTTGTGAAGGTGTCCCGCGTTGTCGTTTGCATCGGTGACGCCCTGCGCTAGCCGCGAGCCACCGGTGACAACCGGCATTCCAGAACAGACCGGCAGCCTCAGGCTGCCAGCAATCCAGGCGGACCTGATCCATGTCCAAGCGTGATTATTACGAAGTGCTTGGTGTCGAGCGTGGCGCCGACACCAAGGACATCAAGAAGGCGTACCGACGCCTGGCCCAGAAGCATCACCCGGACCGCAACCCGGATGATGAAACTTCGGCCGAGAAGTTCCGGGAAGTCTCTGAAGCCTACGAAGTGCTGTCCGACGCTGACAAGCGCGCCGCCTATGACCAGTTCGGTCATGCCGGTGTCGATGGTCAGGGCGGCGGCGGCTTCGGTGGCGGCGGCTTTGGCGGTGGTGGTGCCGGCGGCTTCGGCGATGTGTTCGGCGATGTCTTCGGTGACATCTTCGGTGGCGGCGGTGGTCGTCGCAACCCGAACGCTCCGCAGCGCGGCAGCGACCTGCGTTACAACCTGGATCTCGATCTGGAATCGGCGGTTGCCGGTACCACGGTCGACATCCGCGTGCCGCGTCTGGCGGCCTGTGACCACTGCGATGGCGATGGTGCCGAGCCGGGTTCCAGCAAGGAAACCTGCCCGACCTGCAATGGCATGGGCAAGGTGCGCATGCAGCAGGGCTTCTTCGCGGTCGAGCAGGCGTGTCCGACCTGCCACGGTCGTGGCGAGAAGATCAGCGTGCCGTGCCGCAAGTGTCACGGCGAAGGCCGCGTCCAGGAATCCAAGACCCTCTCGGTCAAGATTCCGCCGGGCGTCGATACTGGCGACCGCATCCGTCTGAATGGCGAAGGCGAGGGCGGTGTCAATGGCGGGCCGTCCGGTGATCTGTATGTGCAGGTCAACCTGCGCGAGCACGAGATCTTCAAGCGCGATGGTCGTCACCTGCAGTGTGAAGTGCCGATCAGCTTCGTCGATGCGGCGCTGGGCGGCGAGCTCAACGTGCCGACCCTCGACGGACGTGTCGTGCTGAAGATTCCGGCCGAGACCCAGACCGGCAAGCTGTTCCGCCTGCGCGGCAAGGGTGTCAAGCCGGTGCGCGGCGGCCCCGCGGGGGACTTGCTGTGCAAGGTGGTCATCGAGACCCCGGTCAGCCTGAATGAAGAGCAGAAGGAGCTGCTGCGTCAGTTCCAGCAGAGCCTCGGTGATACCGGCAAGAGCCATTCACCGAAGGAGAACAGCTTCTTCGATGGCGTGAAGAAGTTCTTCGAGGACATGAAGCCCTAGGCATTCGCCTTGCCATTCGCGGGCCAGTTCCGTGGATGGCCTTCATGCCAGAGAGCCCCGCACTCGACAATTCGAGTGCGGGGCTCTCGCGTTTCAGGCCCGGTGACTCAGCCAGGCAATCCAGTCCAGTGGCTCAATCCGGCAATTCAGTCCAGTAACGCAGCCCGGGGCATGGCTATTCCGGCGCTGATTCAGCCGTGAAGGCTTCTGGTTCGATGACCGCAAAGCAGCTCAGCAGCGTGGTCTGGAAGCTGCTGAAGTTGTCATCCGAGATCATCAGGAAGCGATTGCCTTCCAGATGCGTGAGCCCTTCGAAGTTGTCCAGCGACCAGCCGTCGCCGCTCGACAGGCGTGCCAGGGTGCGTACCTCGGCCTGGGTGCCGGGCTCGCCGAGATGCGCGCGGCGCAGACTGATCACCAGCGGGAAGGGCGGTGAGAAGGCGCGCTCCAGCATCAGCATGTCACCGTCGGGCAGCATCTCCATCGCGGTCAGGCTCGAGCCGGTGTCGCTGGCCAGCGGGTAGCTCCACTCGTGCTTGTCGTCGAGGCTGAAGATGCGCGTCATGCCCTCGCTCATGCCCTCGGGCGTGGCTTCCAGCCCGGCGAGCATGCCGTATTGCGGGTGCAGGGTCAGGGCCTCCATGCCGTTGTTGGGCGCCGCGCCACGCGCACCCATCGGGGTGAAGGGCTCGCTGACGGCCAGGCCGCTGGGCAGGAAGTGCTCGACACGTGGCTGCTGCTCGAAGCTGATCACCAGGCGGGAATCGCCGCGGCGGTCATTGTTCGCGCGCAGCAGCTGCAGGCCCTCGGCATCACTGAGGGCGCCGCGCAGCGAGACATCGGTCTCGTCGCGCAGGGTGTAGGTATTGAGCGCCTTGGCTCCGACCAGCTCGCCATGGCGGAAGGCGAGCCGCAGACGATGCAGCCAGCCGCGGTCCGACACGGCATACAGCAGTGACTCGTCCTGGTCCCAGCCGATGTCCGACAGGCCACCGACGGGAGTGTCATCCAGCCATTTGCCCGGCAGCCTGAGCGTGCCGCACCACTGGATTTCCGGGAACTCGCTCTTCTGCTCCGGCGATGCCAGCGTGTAGGGGCGCGGGTGGACGCCGCAGGCGCTCAACAGGCTGGCGAGCGCTGCGGTGACAGCGATGGTCTGGAGCATGCGCCAGCGGCGCGAGGCGAAGAATTGGCGTGCAGGCATGCTGACTCCGGAGACTGGGCGGTGAAGAGAAAAATGACGATCAACAGGAGACAACCCGGTACGAGGCTACTCTAGCGCGTAACCGGCACAAATACATGACGTCAGCCAACGCTGCAGGCGGCTGATATACTCGTGGCACAGCATAGGTGGCACGCTCGGGGCATGCTCGCGGGCTGTCACCCTCAAGACCCACAACAGGCAGGAGTCAGCATGACCCGTATCGCAATCATGGGCGTCGCCGGACGCATGGGACGCACGTTGGTCGAGGCCGTCGGTGCAGTGGAAGGTCTGACGCTGGCGGCGGGCATCGTCGAATCCGGCAGCTCCCTGGCGGGCGTCGACATCGGTGAGCTGGCCGGTCAGGGCCGTCTGGGCGTGGTCGCCAGCGACAGTCTGGCTGCCGTGGTGGATGACTTCGATGTGGTGATCGACTTCACCGCACCGCAGGTGACACTGGCCAACCTGGCGCTGTGCGCCGAGCACGGCAAGCGCATGGTGATCGGCACGACCGGTTTCACGCCGGAGCAGCTCGAGCAGCTGGATGGCTACCGTGACAGCGTGCCCTTCGTGTTCGCGGCCAACATGAGTTCCGGCGTCAACCTGACCCTCAAGCTGCTGGAGACCGCCGCGCGTGCCCTGGGCGATGCCGGCTATGACATCGAGATCATCGAGGCGCACCACCGTCACAAGGTCGATGCCCCGTCCGGCACGGCGCTGGCGATGGGCGAGGCCGTGGCACATTCCATCGGGCGTGATCTCGCCACCCATGGTGTCTTTGCGCGTGAAGGCCAGTGTGGCCCGCGTACCGACAAGGAAATCGGCTTCGCTACCGTGCGTGCCGGTGACATCGTCGGCGAGCACACCGTGATGTTCGCCACCGAAGGCGAGCGCATCGAGATCACCCACAAGGCGTCGAGCCGCATGACCTTCGCCAAGGGTGCGGCACGCGCGGCCGAATGGCTGTCAGGGCGTGAAGTCGGCCGCTATGACATGCAGGATGTGCTGGGGCTCAAGTGAGCGAAGTGGAGAGCAAAGGGGCAAGCGGAATGCAGAGCGAAGCGCTGAGATGACCGTCTGGCGACATTCAGGAGCATTTCTTGAAAGCTGTCTTGGTGGGCAGGATGCGGCGCAAGTGTGAGCCATTGGGGCCGCCTTGTGCCGCTGGACTGCCTCGCTTTGCAAGTGGTGTGCAGTGTACTGGCCCGGCCAAGGGTTTCGTCAAGCTGACCGCAGCGACGAAACGGCCGTATCGTGGGCCTTGTCGCCTGCTGGCGGGGCATGCGCGGGGTGGTCAGCACTCAAGGATTCCGGTAATCTCTACCCAATTTGGCCACGTTCTTGGCCGCCCTATTGGGCCGCCCTATTGGTTGCCGTTTTGGCAGCGCTCGGGCCAGCAGCATTCCGAAGAATGATAACAAGCGGGATGAAACCTGATTTTTCGGTTTCGTCCCGCTTTTTTGCAACCTGAATTTGCCGCTTCTGGCGCGCGTCTGTCCAGTGACAGGCGCCTGGCAGAAGTCGGCAGCGGGACACAGGCTCGGCGAATGCCGAGCACGATAATCAAGCAGCATGTCCGGTGTTCGACCGCGGATTCCGGGCAGGAAAGTGGACACTATGGGGAGGACGTTGCGTTGATCAAACCCGCGATACTGGCCTTGGAAGACGGCAGTGTATTTCACGGCAGCGCCATCGGTGCTGATGGGCAGACCAGCGGCGAGGTAGTGTTCAACACTGCCATGACCGGCTACCAGGAAATCCTGACCGATCCCTCCTACACCCGACAGATCGTCACTCTGACGTATCCGCACATCGGCAATACCGGCATCAACGACGAGGACACCGAGTCCGAGAGCGTCGCAGCCGCCGGCCTGGTCATCCGCGACCTCCCGCTGCTGGCCAGCAACTTCCGCTCCACTCGCTCCCTCGATCAGTACCTGCGCGACGAGAATGTCGTCGGCATCGCTGACATCGACACGCGTCGCCTGACGCGCATCCTGCGCGAGAAGGGTTCCCTGAACGGTGCCATCCTCGCCGGTGAAGATGCCCGGGGTGATGACGCCGTGGAACGCGCGCTGGAAGCGGCACGCGCCTTCCCGGGTCTGAAGGGCATGGACCTGGCCAAGGAAGCCTCCTGCAGCGAGCAGTTCGAGTGGCACGAAGGCGAATGGACACTGGGCGAAGGCTACGCCGATACCCGTGAGTCCGAACGCCCCTTCCACGTGGTCGCCTACGACTACGGCGTCAAGCACAACATCCTGCGCATGCTGGCCTCCCGCGGCTGCCGCCTGACCGTCGTGCCGGCGCAGACGCCTGCCGCTGAGGTGCTGGCGCTCAATCCGGATGGCATCTTCCTGTCCAACGGCCCGGGTGACCCCGAGCCCTGCGACTACGCCATCACGGCGATTCGTGAAGTGCTCGAGACCGACACGCCGGTCTTCGGCATCTGTCTGGGCCACCAGCTGCTGGCACTGGCCTCCGGCGCGACTACGGTCAAGATGGGCCACGGTCACCACGGTGCGAACCACCCGGTGCAGGGCCTCGACAGCGGTGTGGTGATGATCACCAGCCAGAACCACGGCTTCGCAGTGGATGAAGCGGGCATGCCCAGCAACCTGCGCGCGACCCACAAGTCGCTGTTTGACGGTAGCCTGCAGGGCATCGAGCGCACCGACCGCCCGGCCTTCAGCTTCCAGGGGCACCCGGAAGCCAGTCCCGGCCCGCAGGACGTCGCCCCGCTGTTCGATCGTTTCATCGAGATGATGCGCGCGCGACGCTGAGCCGAGCGCAGGCCCGAGGGCCTGATCCATCGTTGAGTTCAGTCACCAGATCATTGCGGGAAGAGACATGCCTAAACGTACAGACCTGAAAAGCATCCTGATCATCGGCGCCGGCCCCATCGTCATCGGCCAGGCGTGCGAGTTCGACTATTCCGGCGCACAGGCCTGCAAGGCCCTGCGTGAAGAGGGTTACCGGGTCATCCTGGTCAACTCCAACCCGGCAACCATCATGACCGACCCGGTGATGGCCGATGCGACCTACATCGAGCCGATCACCTGGGAAGCCGTGGCGCGCATCATCGAGAAGGAACGCCCGGATGCTGTCCTGCCGACCATGGGCGGCCAGACCGCGCTGAACTGTGCACTGGCACTGGAGCGCGAAGGCGTGCTCGAGCAGTACGGCGTCGAGATGATCGGTGCCAACGCCGACACCATCGACAAGGCCGAAGACCGTGATCGCTTCGACAAGGCGATGAAGAAGATCGGTCTGGCGTGCCCGAAGGCCAAGGTCGCGCACTCCATGGAAGAAGCCTGGGAAATCCAGGCCGAGCTGGGCTTCCCGTCCATCATCCGCCCCAGCTTCACCATGGGCGGTTCCGGCGGCGGCGTGGCGTACAACCGTGAAGAATTCGAAGAGATCTGCCATCGCGGCTTCGAGCTGTCGCCGACCCGCGAGCTGTTGATCGACGAGTCGCTGCTGGGCTGGAAGGAATACGAGATGGAGGTCGTTCGTGACAAGAACGACAACTGCATCATCGTCTGCGCCATCGAGAACTTCGATCCGATGGGTGTGCACACCGGTGACTCCATCACCGTCGCCCCGGCCCAGACTCTGACCGACAAGGAATACCAGCTGATGCGTGATGCGTCGCTGGCCGTTCTGCGCGAGATCGGCGTCGAGACCGGCGGCTCCAACGTCCAGTTCGGCATCTGCCCGGACACTGGCCGCATGGTCGTGATCGAGATGAATCCGCGCGTGTCGCGTTCCTCGGCACTGGCTTCCAAGGCGACCGGCTTCCCGATCGCCAAGATCGCCGCCAAGCTGGCCGTCGGCTACACCCTGGATGAGCTGCAGAACGACATCACCGGTGGCAAGACGCCGGCGTCATTCGAGCCGTCCATCGATTACGTCGTCACCAAGATTCCGCGCTTCACCTTCGAGAAATTCCCGCAGGCCAATGACCGCCTGACCACGCAGATGAAGTCGGTCGGCGAAGTCATGGCCATCGGCCGTACCTTCCAGGAATCCCTGCAGAAGGCGCTGCGTGGCATGGAGACCGGCGTTGACGGTCTCGATCCGATCGTCGAGAACTTCAGCGACGAGAACATGGCGCGCATCAAGGGCGAGCTGCAGGCCGCTGGTGCCGAGCGTATCTTCTACATCGCCGATGCCATGCGTGCCGGCCTCGATATCGAAGAGATCTTCCGTCTCACCAACATCGACCGCTGGTACCTGGTGCAGCTGGCCGACCTGATCGCCCAGGAAGGCGCAGTGGCCGCAAGCTCGCTGGGCGAGATGGACGCCGATCGTCTGTTCCGCCTCAAGCGCAAGGGCTTCAGCGATGCGCGCCTGGCGCGTCTGATGGGCGTGTCCGAGAAGGCCTTCCGCAAGCACCGTCAGAAGCAGGGCATCCGTCCGGTCTACAAGCGCGTCGACACTTGCGCGGCCGAATTCGCGTCCGACACCGCCTACATGTACTCCACCTATGAGGAAGAGTGCGAGGCGGAAGTCAGCGACAAGAAGAAGATCATGGTGCTGGGTGGCGGGCCGAACCGTATCGGTCAGGGCATCGAGTTCGACTACTGCTGTGTCCACGCCTCCCTCGCCATGCGCGCGGACGGCTACGAGACCATCATGGTCAACTGCAATCCGGAAACGGTCTCGACCGACTACGACACTTCCGATCGCCTCTACTTCGAGCCGGTCACCCTGGAAGACGTGCTGGAGATCGCCGACAAGGAACAGCCGGTCGGTGTCATCGTCCAGTTCGGCGGCCAGACGCCGCTGAAGCTGGCGCGTGAGCTCGAAGCCGCCGGTGTGCCGATCATCGGTACCACGCCGGACGCCATCGACCGCGCCGAAGACCGCGAGCGTTTCCAGCAGATGATCGAGAAGCTCGATCTGATCCAGCCGGAAAACGCCACCGCGCGCAGCTTTGAGGAAGCCTTCGTCAAGGCCGAGGTCATCGGTTACCCGCTGGTGGTGCGCCCGAGCTACGTGCTGGGCGGTCGCGCGATGGAAATCGTCTACTCCGCCGCCGAGCTCGAGAACTACATGACCCACGCGGTCAAGGTCTCCAATGACTCGCCGGTGCTGCTGGACCACTTCCTGAACGCGGCCATCGAAGTCGACATCGATGCGGTGTCCGACGGCAAGCAGGTCGTGATCGGCGCCATCATGCAGCACATCGAGCAGGCCGGTATCCACTCCGGTGACTCCGCGTGCGCCCTGCCGCCGTACTCGCTGCCGGCAGACGTCCAGGAAGAGATGCGCGAGCAGGTCAAGCGCATGGCACTGGAACTCAACGTCGTCGGCCTGATGAACGTGCAGCTGGCCTGGCAGGATGGCGTGATCTACGTCATCGAGGTCAATCCGCGCGCTTCACGTACCGTGCCGTTCGTCTCCAAGTGCATCGGCCAGTCGCTGGCGCAGATCGCCGCACGCTGCATGGCTGGCCAGACCCTGGAAGAGACCGGTTTCACCCAGGAAATCGTGCCGACCTTCTACAGTGTGAAGGAAGCGGTGCTGCCGTTCGCCAAGTTCCCGGGGGTCGACCCGATCCTGTCGCCGGAAATGAAGTCCACCGGCGAAGTGATGGGCTCTGGCGATACCTTCGCGGAAGCCTTCTACAAGGCGCAGCTGGGTGCCGGTGAAGCCATACCGACCCTGACTGGCGACCGCAAGGCCTTCCTGTCCGTGCGTGAGTTCGACAAGGCGGGCGTTATCGAGGTAGCCCGCTCTCTGGTAACATTAGGCTTTACGCTTTGTGCTACCCGTGGCACGGCAGAGGTGATCGCCGCTGCCGGCCTCGAGGTTGAACCCGTCAACAAGGTGTTCGAAGGGCGGCCGCATATCGTCGACATGATCAAGAACGGCGAGATCGCCTATATCGTCAACACCACAGAGGGACGTCAGGCCATCAATGACTCGTCCGTGATCCGTCGCACGGCGCTGGCACACAAGGTGCCCTACGCCACGACGCTGGCGGGAGCCAATGCCGTGTGCATGGCGCTTGCCTACGGCAACGACGTCAAGGTCCGTCGTCTTCAGGATATGCATGCAGGAGTCATGATATGAGTAGAAGTCCGATGACCGTCGAAGGCGAAGACCGCCTTCGCAAGGAGCTCGAGCACCTAAAGGGCACTGAGCGTCCCCGGGTCATCGCTGACATCGCGGAAGCCCGTGAGCACGGCGATCTCAAGGAGAATGCCGAGTACCACGCCGCGCGTGAACAGCAGGGTTTCATCGAGGGTCGTATCCAGGAGATCGAGTCCAAGCTCTCCATGTCCCAGGTGATCGACGTCACCAAGTTGCCGAAGACCGGCAAGGTGATCTTCGGCACCACGGTCGACCTGATGAACCTCGATGACGATAGCGAAGTGCGCTACCGCATCGTTGGCGAAGATGAAGCCAGCATCAAGGACGGCAAGATCTCCGTCACCTCTCCGATCGCGCGTGCGCTGATCGGCAAGGAAGAAGGGGATGTCGTGGTCGTGCGTACCCCGGGTGGCGATGTGGAGTATGAAATCTCCGAAGTGCATCACATCTGAAGCACGTCACATCTGAAGTGCATCGTCTCTGATTCGTCAGATCCTGATGTCGTGACAGCCCTGCCGGTCATCCCGGCAGGGCTGTTTTTTTGCCTGCGGGCACGAAAACCTTCAGGGAGGGAGTGATGGAAGTACAGGGAAGTCAGCCGGAAAAGCGCATCATGGCAACCTCCATGGTGGCCATCTTCATGGTGCTCGGGTTCATGCTGTTCGGGGTGGCTTATGTGGCCTCCCAGTCGTTTGCCTATCGGTACACCGGGGACTCGGTGCTGTTGACGCCATCATTGCTCCTGGGGAGTGCCCTGTTGGCGAGGGGAGTTTTCCACCTGGTGATGCCGCTGGCGCACTTCGGAGATCAGGCGCTTTATCTGCGGCCGTCACCACTCATGGGGTGTCGCAAGATCGATTATGAGCTGATCGATGATTTCACCTTCGACAAGAAGACGCTGGTCATCAAGTATCGCGATGCCGGTAACGGTGATGGGGAGTCCAGGCAGACGACACTCAAGCGTCATCAGGTCACCCAGCGGGCGCTGGACGACATCACCTTCGAGCTGAATCAGCGCGTCAGGTCGTGATTGTCAGCAACAGAAAACAGAAACGCCGCCCTCGATGAGGGCGGCGTTTCTGTCTGCGGCAGGCGTGGCGTGCGAGGTGAGCCTCGTCAGGCCTGGGCCTGGCGGCTTACTTCTCGCTGAAGCGCTGTACGTTCGACAGCTTCGGCTTGGCCTGCGGGTTCCGGCGATACAGTAGAGCGATCTTGCCGATGCTCTGGATCAGGGTCGCGCCGGTTTCGCTGCACAGGTGGCGAGCCACCTCGCCGCGCGCTTCGCGATCGTTGATCGCCAGCTTCAGCTTGATCAGTTCGTGATCGTGGAGTGCGCGCTCCAGTTCGGTCACGACGCCTTCGGAAAGGCCGTTTTCCGAGACGGTGACGATCGGGTCAAGATGGTGCCCGATGCTGCGAAATGCTTTCTTTTGTGACTGTGACAAGCTCATGGTATCGTAAAGTTTCCCTGTTGGCGTCCGATGGGAGCGGGGAGCGTAGCGAAAGACAGGGTCGACTCCAGGGCTTGAAATCCAGGGGTGTGAACCCGTCTGTTGCGCAGGCAATGTCTGTGCCCGCGGGCGGAACCGCGCGCAGGACCCGCCATTCTACTCCATGACGACGCTCATGACACGACCCGTGCGCAAGCTCGCCACGCCTTTCGTGTCGTCGTTATCCCCCGCGCTATCTCCCGCCAGTATTCGATTTTCCCCGACATTCCAGGTGACAACGTGGCTCACCCCAGCAAGAGCAGTGCTGGCTGGATGAAGGAACACTTTGATGACGCCTATGTCCAGCGCAGCTGGGCCGACGGTTATCGTTCCCGTGCCAGCTACAAACTGATTGAAATCGATGACAAGGACCGCCTGCTCAAGCCGGGCGCCACCGTCATTGACCTCGGCGCAGCCCCCGGTGGCTGGAGCCAGATCGCCGCGGACCGCGTCGGCATGGAAGGCGTGGTCATCGCCTCCGACATTCTCGAGATGGACGCCCTGGCCGGGGTCGACTTCATTCAGGGCGACTTCACCGAAGAGGCCGTGCTGAACCAGATTCTGGCCACCTTGGGCGACCGCCCGGTGGACCTTGTGATCTCCGACATGGCGCCCAACATGAGCGGCATGAGCGCGATCGATCAGCCTGCCGGCATGTACCTGGTCGAGCTGGCGCTGGATCTGGCGCGCCAGACTCTCAAGCCGGGCGGCAATTTCCTGGTCAAGGTCTTCCAGGGCGAGGGCTTCGATGCCTACCTGAAGGACATGCGCGGCAGCTTCAAGAAGGTCGTGACCCGCAAGCCGGAAGCGTCGCGTGCTCGCTCACGCGAAGTCTATCTGCTGGGGCAGGGCTTCAAGGGTTGACGGTAAGTGTCCTTGTCCGGCGCTGCATGCGGCAGGCATCGGCTCGCGGTGGCGAGATTCCCACGTTGCTGGTCGCATGCTTCATCGCGGGTTAAGGCGAGCCATGCGATGCTCGTCCAAGCTGGTGCCAATGTGTCCGGGCGAATCACTGGCGCTGGCTGATGCAGGCTGTCTATCGGCGCAATAGTCCATTGTCGGGCTTTAAGCAATGGTTGCCAGCCCCCATCTGGTGTAGTGTCGATATCATTGGGTCTTGAGTACGATGGGCCAGTGACAGTTCGGTGGGTTTCAATGCCTTACCGATGCTGGCAGGCAAGTAGCACAATGCACGGCAAGCTTTGAGTGACTCGGTAGGGCGAAGTGGCGCGTTGCGCTGACTTGATACCCCGCAGGCACGATCAGATAGCATGGCAGGCCACCACAAGACGGCAGTCGGAGTATTCACGGCATGCCAAGACAGATTCATGCAATGAGGGTGTCCCCTTGAACGACATGGCGAAGAACCTGATTCTCTGGTTGATCATCGCAGCAGTGCTGCTGACGGTGTTCAACAACTTCAGCGTCGATACCTCGCCGCAGGCGATGAACTATTCACAGTTCGTCCAGCAGGTGCAGAACGACCGGATCAAGAGTGTGACCATCGATGGTTACACCATTGAGGGTGAGCGGGCCGATGGCTCCAGCTTCACCACCATCCGGCCGGCGGCGTCCGACCCCAAGCTGATGGATGACCTGCTTGCCAACAAGGTGGAGGTCATCGGCAAGAAGCCTGAGCAGCAGTCGCTGTGGACACGCCTGTTGATTGCCAGCTTCCCGATTCTGATCATTCTGGCCATCTTCATGTTCTTCATGCGCCAGATGCAGGGTGGCGGTGCCGGCAAGGGTGGCCCGATGAGCTTCGGCAAGTCCAAGGCCAAGCTGCTGAGCCAGGACCAGATCAAGACCACCTTCAGCGACGTCGCAGGCTGTGACGAAGCGAAGGAAGAGGTCGAGGAACTGGTCGACTTCCTCAAGGACCCCAGCAAGTTCCAGCGTCTTGGTGGTCAGATCCCACGTGGCGTCTTGATGGTAGGCCCGCCGGGTACCGGTAAGACTCTGCTCGCCAAGGCGATCGCCGGTGAGGCCAAGGTGCCGTTCTTCAGCATCTCCGGCTCTGACTTCGTCGAGATGTTCGTCGGTGTCGGTGCCTCTCGTGTGCGTGACATGTTCGAGCAGGCCAAGAAGCAGGCGCCGTGCATCATCTTCATCGATGAGATCGACGCCGTCGGCCGTCACCGTGGCTCCGGCATGGGCGGTGGTCACGATGAGCGTGAGCAGACACTGAACCAGCTGCTGGTCGAGATGGATGGCTTCGAGGCGAACGATGGCATCATCGTCATCGCCGCGACCAACCGTCCTGACGTGCTTGACCCTGCGCTGCTGCGCCCGGGCCGCTTTGACCGTCAGGTGACCGTTGCACTGCCGGACATCCGTGGTCGCGAGCACATCCTCGGCGTGCACCTGCGCAAGGTGCCGATGGGCGACGACGTCGTGCCGGTCAACATTGCACGTGGTACGCCGGGGTTCTCCGGTGCTGACCTGGCCAACCTGGTCAATGAAGCCGCCCTGTTCGCCGCGCGTCGCAACAAGCGTCTGGTCGGCATGGAAGAGCTGGAGCTGGCCAAGGACAAGATCATGATGGGCGCCGAGCGCAAGTCGATGGTCATGTCCGAGAAGGAGAAGCGCAACACGGCCTATCACGAGTCTGGCCACGCCATCATCGGTCTGGTGATGCCCGAGCATGATCCGGTCTACAAGGTGTCGATCATTCCGCGCGGTCGTGCGCTGGGTGTGACGATGTTCCTGCCGGAAGAGGATCGCTACAGCTACTCGCGCCAGCAGATCATCAGTCAGATCTGCTCGCTGTTCGGTGGTCGTATCGCCGAAGAGATGACGCTGGGCCCGAATGGTGTCACCACCGGTGCGTCCAACGACATCAAGCGTGCTACCGAGCTTGCCCACAACATGGTCGCCAAGTGGGGTCTCTCCAGCGAGATGGGCCCGATCATGTACGACGAGGACGAGTCCCATCAGTTCCTCGGTGGTCCGGGTCAGGGTGGTGGCAAGCTGAAGTCTGGCGACACCACCTCGCGTCTCGACAAGGAAGTGCGTCGTATCATCGACGAGTGCTACGCCAAGGCGCAGCAGATCCTGGAAGAGAATCGCGACAAGCTGGATGCGATGACCGAAGCGCTGATGACCTACGAGACCATCGATGCCGAGCAGTTGGCGGACATCATGGCAGGTCGTACTCCGCGTCCGCCGAAAGACTGGGGTGGCCCGGCAAGCGGCGGTGACGGTGGCCTGGTGGCCCCGGTTGCCGACACTCCGAAGGCGGAAGCTCCCAAGGCGGATGATGACGCTGATGGCAGTGAAGATGACGACAGCAACCGCCGTCGCCCGTCTGACCCGCTGGGTGGTCCGAGCGGTCATTGATGTAGGCCTGATCTAGGCCTGATCTAGGCATAAGGGGCGCCCGATATCGCATGCGATGTCTGAGCCTCAGAAAGGAAAAACGCCCGACTGGCTTGCCAGTCGGGCGTTTTCTTGTCTGCAGCAGTGGTGGCCTGTGCCGCTGCAGCAATGACGCTGGTGAAGTTAAGGTGCTGCTGATGAGTTGCCTACGCCGTGGCGTGGCGGCGTCGACTCATGTCTCTGCACGGGCATTGTCAGCGCCATGATGAGCGTGGGGTGAAAGGTCTGAGCCAATGGCGTTGCCATCTGCTGACGCCCCGTGTGGCGGCCATTCCACGCCTTGCGCGCCATGGGCTGGCTCTTTAAAGTGGTGCGCAATCATTTCTGACCGGGCTGCGAAGACACCTTCGTGCCCCTCTCGCCTGCATGGAATGCCATGACGAATTCTGCCTTGAGTACGCCTCTAGAGCCTCGAGTGGGCCATCTGATGTCGCTGGAGTGTGGTGGACACCTTCTCGATCTTTCGCGTCCGCGGGTGATGGGGATTCTCAACGTGACCCCGGACTCCTTCTCGGATGGCGGTCGCAGCGCGACACTGGACGCCGCGCTGCGCAATGCCGAGCAGATGCTGGCTGATGGTGCCGCGATGATCGATGTCGGCGGTGAGTCGACACGCCCCGGGGCGACGCCGGTCAGTACCGAAGAAGAGCTTGAGCGGGTCTGCCCGGTGGTGGAGCGGCTGGTGAGCGAGCTGGGCGCGTTGGTGAGCATCGATACCAGCAACCCGCAAGTCATGCGCGAGACCGCACAGCTGGGGGCCGGCATGATCAATGACGTGCGTGCGCTGAATCGAGACGGCGCGCTCGAGGCTGCCGCTGACAGCGGGCTGCCCGTCTGTCTGATGCACATGCGCGGCGAGCCGGACACCATGCAGCAGGATACGCATTATGCTCAGTCCATCGAGCAGGAAGTCCGGACGTTTCTGGCGGCGCGCATCGCGGCCTGTGAGGCGGCAGGCATCGCGCGTGAGCGACTGTTGCTGGACCCCGGTTTCGGCTTCGGCAAGTCACTGCAAGACAATCTGCGCCTGTATCACCGCATGGCGCAGTTGCACGAATTCAACCTCCCGCTGCTGATCGGCACCTCACGCAAGAGCATGATCGGCAATGCCCTCGGGCGCGCGGTAGAGGATCGCTTGGCTGGTAACCTCTCGCTGACGGCATTGGCCGTTCGTGACGGGGCCAGGCTGTTTCGCGTTCACGACGTGGCCCCGACTGTCGACGCTGTCGATATGGCATGGGCCGTGCTACAGGAAGGCACGATACGATGAGTCGACGTTATTTTGGTACGGATGGTATTCGCGGCACGGTTGGGGAATTCCCCATCACGCCAGACTTCATGCTCAAGCTGGGCTGGGCGGCAGGGCGCGTATTCGCCCGTCACGGCCGCGGCAAGGTATTGATCGGCAAGGACACGCGCATTTCGGGCTACATGTTCGAATCCGCGCTCGAGTCCGGCCTTTCGGCAGCAGGTGTCGATGTTTCCCTGCTCGGCCCGATGCCGACACCGGGGATCGCCTATCTGACGCGCACCTTCCGCGCCGATGCCGGTATCGTCATCTCGGCCTCCCACAACGCCTATCCGGACAACGGCATCAAGTTCTTCTCCGCAGCCGGCACCAAGTTGGATGATGCGCTGGAAGCCGAGATCGAAGCCGAGCTGGACCGCGATATCGTGATCGTCGGCCCGGATAGCTTGGGCAAGGCGTCACGCATCCAGGATGCGGCCGGCCGCTATATCGAATTCTGCAAGTCCACGCTGCCGGGCCGTCTGGGTCTGCACGGCATGAAGGTGGTGCTGGATTGCGCGCATGGTGCGACCTATCACATCGCGCCAAACGTCTTCCGTGAGCTGGGTGCCAAGGTCAGCGTCATCGGCGGTGAGCCGGATGGCCTCAACATCAATCAGGGCGTCGGCTCCACGCACCCGCAGGCGCTGCGCGCAGCTGTCATCGAGCAGGGCGCCGATCTGGGCGTGGCCTTCGATGGGGATGGTGACCGCCTGATCTTGGTCGATGCCGATGGCCGTGTCATCGATGGTGACGACATCCTCTACATGATCGCGCGTGACCGTCACGAGCGCGGTGTGCTGGGCGGCGGTGTCGTCGGCACCCTGATGTCCAACTTCGGTCTGGCGGCGGCGCTGGAAGGTCTGGGAATCCCCTTCGAGCGTGCCAAGGTCGGTGATCGCTACGTCATCGAGCGTCTGGAAGCCAACGGCTGGCAGCTGGGCGGCGAATCCTCCGGTCACATCGTCTGCAGCCATATCCAGAGCACCGGTGATGGCATCGTCTCGGCGCTGCAGGTGCTGGCGATCATGGCGCGTGAAGAGTGCTCGCTCAGTGAATTGCTGGTCGGCTTCGAAAAGGCTCCGCAGGCGCTGATCAATGTGCGTCTGGCGCCGGGCTGCGACAACAAGGCGCTGATGGCGGCGGACGCCGTGCAGGCCGCGGTGGTCGAAGTGGAGCAGACGCTGGGCAATGAAGGGCGCGTGCTGCTGCGTCCCAGCGGTACGGAACCGCTGATTCGCGTCATGGTCGAAGGCCGTCCGCACTTCGATGTCGATGCGCTGGCGGGCCAGATCGCCGCGACGGTCGAATCCAGCATGTCGGCGTGATGCGCTGACAAGGCAGCTCGCCGGGGTGACGGTTCACGTCGCCGAGCGGTCGGGTTGCGCAGGACGACAACAGGCGCCGAGTGCGCCTGTTGTCGTTTCTGGCAGTTGCCCCGAGCCTGATCGTGCCGGATCACGGGGCTTGACAGGGGTCGCGAAGGTTGTCAGTCAAGGGCGGCTCCATTACCATCCTCGCACTGCTCACAAGGGAGAAGCACATGCGTACACCGCTGATTGCCGGAAACTGGAAGATGAATGGTGATCTTGCCTTGGTCGATGAGTTTGCCCGGGGCCTGCAGGCGGCTGAGCTGCCGCAGGGCATTCAGGTGGCGCTGGCAGTGCCTTTCCCTTATCTGAGCGCCGCTCGCGCGAGCATGCCTGTGAGCGTGGCGCTGGCGGGGCAGACGCTGAACCCGGCGAGCGAGGGTGCCTTTACCGGCGAAGTGGCGGGTCAGATGCTCAAGGATGTCGGTGCCGCGATGGTGCTGGTCGGGCACTCGGAGCGTCGAAGCCTGTATGCTGAAGACGATGCGGCGGTGCTGGCGCGTGTCGAGGCGGCGCTTGCCGCTGGCCTCACACCGGTGCTGTGCGTCGGTGAGACGCTCGAGGAGCGTGAAGCCGGTGACACGGAGCGTGTCGTGCTGGGACAGCTGGAGGCGGTGTTCTCCGCGCTCTCCGCCGATGAGCGCACGCGTCTGGTCGTCGCCTATGAGCCCGTCTGGGCCATCGGTACCGGGCGCACCGCCTCGCCCCAGCAGGCGCAGGAGGTCCATGCGGCCATTCGCGCGCGCCTGGCCGAGTGGTCTTCCTCGCTCGCCGAGGCAATGCAATTGTTGTACGGCGGTAGCATGAAAGCTGCCAATGCCGCCGAGCTGCTTGCGCAGCCGGATATCGACGGCGGTCTCGTGGGCGGTGCCTCGCTCCAGATCGACGAATTCCTAGCCATTTGCCAGTCTGCAGGTTGAATCTCATGCAAGTAGCCGTTCTGATGGTCCATGTGGTACTCGCGGTCGCGCTGATCGTGCTCGTCCTTCTCCAGCAGGGCAAGGGTGCCGAAGCTGGCGCTGCCTTTGGTGGCGGTGGTGCTTCCCAGACCGTTTTCGGGTCCAGCGGTAGCGGCAACTTCCTCGCGCGCTTCACGGGTGTTCTGGCCGCGGGCTTCTTCGCGACCTCTCTGACACTGGCCTGGTTCGCATCCAATGCCAACCAGCCGTCAGTCGAAGCGGGCATTCCGAATGCCAGCGTGATCGAGCAGCAGAAAAATTCACTGCCATCACTTGACGACTCCGAGGAAAGTGTGGAGAATACGTCGCCAGTGCTTGAGGAAAGCGGCAACGCAGACCAGCCAGCACTCTAAGGAATTCAAGGCGTTGACTTTGAATTCTTCCGGGTAACGTCTCAGGCGATACCCGCCCCCGTGCCGAAGTGGTGGAATTGGTAGACACGCTATCTTGAGGGGGTAGTGACCTTACGGTCGTGGGGGTTCAAGTCCCCCCTTCGGCACCATCTTGTTAGATCGATTGGCAGTCTGGACGCAACTCTGCCACCTTGGAAAGACGTCATTCCTTGACCTCCTTTTTCGGTGACATTACCATCGTCCGACTATTGTTGCGGGGTGGAGCAGTCTGGTAGCTCGTCGGGCTCATAACCCGAAGGTCATCGGTTCAAATCCGGTCCCCGCTACCAAGTTTCTTGAAAGGCCCCTTCCTATGAAGGGGCTTTTTGTTAGCACCAGTGCCAATCAGCCACCTAGCTCTCTTCTCTACTCCCGGTCAGGTGCCTGATGCAACTGCTGTAGGAGCCTCGTCTGTGTCAACCAAGGACGCTGCGCTTAACGCGCTTATCGATCCAGTCGTCTCTGCTCTGGGCTTCGAGCTCTGGGGTATCGACTATCTCTCCCAAGGCAAGCAGTCCCGTCTGGTGATCTATATCGACCATCCCGATGGCATTACCGTGGACAACTGCGCAAGCGTCAGTCGTCAGGTAGGTGCCGTACTGGATGTCGAGGACCCCATTACCGGTCAGTTCCAGCTTGAAGTCTCGTCTCCAGGCATGGATCGTCCGTTGTTCACGCTTGACCAGTACGAGCGCTACATCGGTCACGTGGTGGCACTGCGACTTCGCCAGGCCTTCGATGGCCAGCGCAAGTTCCAGGGGCTGGTGACTGGCACCGAAGACGGTGATGTCGTGATCCGGGTCGATGAAGAAGAATACTGCTTTCCCATTGAAAGCATCGACCAGGCACGCATTGTGCCGCAGTTCAAATAACTGACGTTGTCGGCACACCGCTCGCGTTGCGAGCCCGGGTCGATGCGCAAGGACAGGTTTCTGGCGAGGCAAAGTCATGAGCAAAGAGATTCTGCTGGTCGTTGACGCCATCTCCAACGAGAAAGGCGTGCCGCGGGATGTGATTTTCGAAGCCGTCGAAGCGGCATTGGCTTCGGCGTCACGCAAGCGTTTCGATCAGGAAGAGGCGGATATCCGCGTCAAGATCGATCGTGTCACCGGTGATTACGCGACCTACCGTCGCTGGACCGTCGTCGAAGACGACGAGTTCGAGACGCCGGACTACGAGATCAAGGCCAGCATCGCCGAACAGCGCGAAGAGCCGCTGGCGCTGGGTGCCGTGGTCGAGAAGCAGATCGAATCCGAAGCGTTCGGTCGCATCGCGGCACAGACCGCCAAGCAGGTCATCGTGCAGAAGGTGCGCGAGGCCGAGCGTGCGGAAGTGGTGCGTCTTTACGCCGAGCGTGAAGGTGAGCTGGTCGCGGGTATCGTCAAGAAGACGACACGTGATGGCCTCATCATCGATCTGGGCGACAACGCCGAAGGCTTCCTGCCGCGCGGTGAGATGATTCACGGCGAGCGCTACCGCTTGAACGAGCGGGTTCGTGCCCTGCTGTGGAAAGTCGACGCGGATGCTCGTGGTTCTCAGCTGATCCTGTCGCGTACGCGTCCTGAGCTGATCATCGAGCTGTTCAAGATCGAAGTCCCGGAAATCGCCGAGCAGCTGATCGAGATCAAGGGGGCTGCCCGTGACCCGGGTTCGCGCGCCAAGATCGCGGTCAAGAGCAACGACAAGCGCATCGATCCGATCGGTGCCTGTGTCGGCATGCGTGGTTCACGCGTGCAGGCCGTGTCCAATGAACTGCGTAACGAACGCGTGGATATCATCCTGTGGGATGACAATCCTGCCCAGCTCGTCATCAACGCCATGGCGCCGGCAGATGTCGGTTCCATTCTGGTCGACGAAGACACCCATTCCATGGATGTCGCTGTCGCTGCGGACAACCTGGCCCAGGCCATCGGTCGCAGCGGTCAGAACGTTCGTCTGGCCAGTGAGCTGACCGGTTGGCAGCTCAACGTCATGACCGAGGCGGAAGCCGAGGGCAAGCGCGAGCAGGAAATCGACAGTTTTGTCGAATATTTCATCACTCATCTCGAGATTGAAGAGGATCTAGCCCGTGTCCTGGTGGACGAGGGCTTCACCTCACTCGAGGAAATCGCCTATGTCCCGCTCGAGGAAATGCTCGAGGTCGAGGGCTTTGACCAGGATCTGGTCGAGGAGCTGCGCGCTCGGGCCAAGGATGAACTGCTGAATCTCGCCATCGCCACTGAAGAGCAACTGGACGGCGCACAGCCGGCCGAAGACCTGCTCAACATGGAAGGCATGGAGAGTCATCTGGCATACATCCTGGCCAGCAAGGGTATCGTCACCATGGAAGACCTTGCTGAGCAGGCCATCGATGATCTGAAAGACATCGAAGGCGTCGACGAAGAGCGAGCAGCGGCGTTGATCATGACCGCCCGCGCGCCCTGGTTCGCAAGCGAACAGTAACTAGGTCACGGGCTCAGGAGGGTCGTACATGTCAGAAATGACAGTCAAAGAATTCGCCAAGAAGGTGGGCCGCGAGTCAGCCCGCCTACTGGAACAGATGCATGAAGCGGGTCTGAAGCACAAGTCAGAGAACGACGCCGTCTCTGAGGTCGACAAGCAGAAGCTGCTTGATCACCTCACCAAGAGCCACGGTGGTGGCGCGGCTCCGGCAGCGCCCAAGAATCGCATTACCCTGACCCGCAAGACCAAGTCTCGCATCAACACAGGTGGTGGTCGCGGCAAGTCCATCGAGGTGCAGGTGCGCAAGAAGCGTACCTACGTCAAAGAGGGCGAAGAGCAGGCTGCAGAAGCGCCGGCGGCTGCTGCACCGGCAGCTGCCGTTGCGGACAAGCCGGCTGCGGCACCGCAGCGCGAAGAGCGTCGTGGCAATGACAACCGTCGCGAAGAGCGTCCTCGTCAGAGTGCACCGGCTGCTGCGCCGGCCGCCGACGCTGCGCCGGAAGTCAATGCGCCGCCGAAGGAGCCGCGTGGTGATGCACCGCGTCGCGCCAAGGCTGCGCCGCGTGATGAATCACGTGATCGTCGCGAAGCCCGTGAAGACCGTAGTGAACGCAAGCGTGGCGGGGCCAAGAAGGTCAAGCGCGCCGAGCGTCGCGGTGGTCGTCGTGGTGGCCGTGATGCCAACCGTCAGCCGCCGAAGCCGGTCCAGACCTTCGTCCGTGAAGTCTCCATCCCTGAGTCCATCTCAGTGGCAGACCTCGCCGACAAGATGGCCGTCAAGGCGTCTGAAGTGATCAAGACCATGTTCAACATGGGCGCTGCGGTCACCATCAACCAGACGATCGATCAGGAAACCGCGACCATCGTGGTCGAGGAAATGGGTCACACGCCCAAGCTGATCAAGGATGACGCACTCGAGACAGCCGTTCTCGAAGGCATCTCCTACGAAGGTGAGCAGATCACCCGCGCGCCGGTTGTCACCGTCATGGGTCACGTCGACCACGGCAAGACCTCGCTGCTGGATTACATCCGTCGCACCAAGGTCGCCACAGGTGAAGCGGGTGGTATCACCCAGCACATCGGTGCCTACCACGTCGAGCACGACAACGGTGACATCACCTTCCTGGATACCCCGGGCCACGCGGCGTTCACCGCCATGCGTGCTCGTGGTGCCAAGGCGACCGACGTCGTCATCCTGGTGGTGGCTGCCGATGACGGCGTGATGCCGCAGACCATCGAGGCTGTCGAGCACTCCAAGGCCGCGGGTGTCCCGATGGTCGTGGCGGTGAACAAGATCGACAAGCCGGGTGCTGATCCGGACCGCGTCAAGAATGAGCTGTCCCAGCACGGTGTCATCTCCGAGGAATGGGGGGGTGATACCCAGTTCGTCCACGTTTCCGCCAAGACCGGCGAGAACATCGACGCGCTGCTCGAAGGTGTCCTGCTGGTTTCTGAGGTTCTCGAACTTCAGGCCGTGCCGTCCGCGCCGGGCAAGGGCGTCGTGGTCGAGTCCCGTCTCGACAAGGGCCGTGGTCCGGTCGCGACCGTGCTGGTCCAGAACGGTACGCTGAAGAAGGGCGATATCGTCCTCGCCGGCCTGCATTACGGCCGTGTGCGTGCGCTGATCAACGAACTCGGCAAGCAGGTCGATTCCGCGGGCCCGGCCATGCCGGTCGAGATCCAGGGGCTGGGTGGCACGCCGGACGCCGGTGAAGAGTTCACCGTGGTACCGGACGAGAAGAAGGCACGTGAAGTCGCCAACTTCCGTCAGGGCAAGTACCGCGAAGTGCGCCTGGCACGTCAGCAGAAGGCCAAGCTGGAGAACATGTTCTCCCAGATGGGCCAGGACGAAGTCGCCAAGGTCAACGTCGTCCTCAAGGCCGACGTGCAGGGGTCTCTGGAAGCCATTCGTGGCGCGCTGGAAGAACTCTCCACCGAAGAAGTCAAGGTGGCCGTGGTCTCTTCCGGTGTCGGTGGCATCACCGGTACCGATGCCAACCTGGCACTCGCTTCCGAAGCGATCCTGGTCGGCTTCAACGTCCGTGCTGACGCCTCCGCGCGTGAGATCGTCGAGCGTGAAGGTCTGGATCTGCGCTACTACAGCGTCATCTATCAGCTGATCGACGAGGTCAAGCTGGCCATGACTGGCATGCTGGCACCGGAATTCCGCGAGCAGATCGTCGGTGTTGCCGAAGTGCGTGATGTCTTCAAGGCACCGAAGATCGGCGCGATCGCCGGTTGCATGGTCGTCGAAGGCACCATGTACCGCTCCAAGCGCATCCGCGTGCTGCGTGACAACGTGGTCATCTATGAAGGCGAGCTGGAATCCCTGCGTCGCTTCAAGGATGACGTCAACGAAGTCCGCAACGGCATGGAATGTGGTATCGGCGTCAAGAACTACAACGACGTGCAGGTTGGCGACAAGATCGAGGTGTTCGACCAGATCCAGGTCGAGCGCACGCTCTGATAGCGCCCCTGCAAGGAGAGATCACGGATGCGTGAATACAGCCGTACTGACCGCGTGGCGGACCAGATCCAGCAAGAGCTCGCGCTGTTGATTCAGCGCGAGGTCAAGGACCCGCGCCTTGGTATGCTGACGGTCAGCGCCGCCAAGGTCAGCCGCGACCTGTCCTACTCCGATGTCTACGTGACCCTGCTGGGTGACGACAGCCCGGAACGCATCAAGGAGAACCTCGCCGTGCTCAAGCGCGCGGCAGGTTTCCTGCGCTCCCAGCTGGCGCGCACCATTCAGCTGCGTCATGTACCGGAACTGCGCTTCCATTACGATGAGAGCGTCGTTCGTGGCCATCACCTGTCCTCACTGATCAACGATGCGGTCGCCGACGATCGCAAGCGCAGTGCAGAACGTGGTGATGACGACAGCGAAGACGGTGCCCCGGGCACCACGCCGGACGCCTGATGGGCCGTCGTCGTCGCGGCTTGCCGATCGATGGCGTACTGTTGCTGGACAAGCCCAAGGGCATGTCCAGCAACTATGCGCTTCAGAAGGCTCGTCGCCTCTACCAGGCACAGAAGGCCGGTCATACCGGCACGCTCGACCCGATGGCGACAGGCCTGTTGCCGGTCTGCTTCGGGGAAGCGACCAAGTTCTCCTCGCATCTTCTTGAGGCAGACAAGGTCTATCGGGCACGGGTCAAGTTTGGCCAGGTCACCGATACCGGTGATGCGGAAGGTACGGTGATTCGCGAGCGGGAGATTCCCGAGATTGCGCAGGCCGAGCTGGACGCGGTGCTGGACAGGTTCCGTGGCGAGATAGATCAGGTGCCGCCGATGTACTCCGCGCTCAAGCACCAGGGACGTCCGCTCTATGAGCTGGCGCGCCAGGGGGTTGAAATCGAGCGTGCAGTTCGTCGCGTTACCATCTACAATATGTCGCTTCTTGCGCGGCACTCCGATGGCATCGAGATCGAAGTGGCGGTCAGCAAGGGTACCTACATACGCAGTCTGGCCGAGGATATCGGCGAGGCGCTGGGCTGTGGAGCCCACCTCACGGCACTGCGTCGTCTCAAGACGGGCCCGTTCACGGGTGATGCCATGCTGGATTTCGAGCGCCTCGAAGCGCTGGCTGATCAGCAGGCACGTGAAGGCGTTCTGTTACCTGTCGACATCCTGCTCGATCATCTCCCGCGTCTCGACATCACTGCCGGGATGGCGCGGATGATTTTGCGTGGTCAGCAGGCCGAAACGACGACAGGATCGCTGGAAGTGGATTCCCTGGCTCGTGTGTATCAGGACCAGCAGTTGCTCGGGCTGGTCCGGATTGCGGCGGAGGGCGTCATCGCTCCTCGCCGACTGCTCAGTTCTGCCGTCGAGGCGGCGGCTGGGTGAGCTGATTGCGGCCTCGCCGCAAGCCGCATGAAGACTGCAAATATGCGTGGTCTTCGACATTTCCAATCTATCAAGCATATTGCTTACTGGAGAGACAGATGGCACTTACCGCTGAGAAGAAGGCTGAGATCGTTTCCGAATTCGGCCGTGGCGAGAACGACACCGGTTCCCCGGAAGTTCAGGTTGCTCTGCTGAGCGCCAACATTGATGGCCTGCAGGGTCACTTCAAGGCCAACAAGCAGGATCACCACTCCCGTCGTGGTCTGATCCGCATGGTCAACCAGCGCCGCAAGCTGCTTGACTACCTCAAGCGCAAGGACTTCGAGCGTTACACCGCTCTGATCCAGCGTCTGGGTCTGCGTCGCTAATCAGCGATGTTGCCGCCATGCACTTCGGTGCATGGCGGGCCCCCGGTGGGCACAGGAAAACCGACACTGCCTGCGGGCGGTGTCGGTTTTTTTGTGCCTGATACCGAGGTGATCCGGGCTTCAGATCAGAGGCTCGACCCGCGCTGCAGCCCGCTTGTCGCGTGGGATCAACCCGCTTTTCATTGCCTGTGGCGCGCTTTACCATGAGCGCCTGGCATCGATGACTATCAGATTAAAGGACATGCGCCGTGAACCCGGTAACGCACAGCTTCCAGTACGGTAATGACACCATCACCCTCGAGACCGGCCGCATCGCGCGTCAGGCGACCGGTAGCGTGATGGTGACCATGGGCAATACCTCGGTGTTGTGCACCGTGGTGGCCAAGGCGTCGCCGAAACCCGGCCAGTCCTTCTTCCCGTTGTCGGTCCATTATCAGGAGAAGGCCTACGCGGCGGGGCGTATCCCCGGCGGCTTCCTCAAGCGCGAAGGGCGTCCCACCGAGAAGGAAACCCTGACCTCACGCTTGATCGACCGTCCGATGCGCCCGCTGTTTCCCGAAGGCTTCATGAATGAGGTGCAGGTGGTCTGCACGGTGATGTCGGCGGAGCGCAATGTCGACCCGGACATCGCGGCACTGCTCGGCACCTCAGCAGCGCTTTGCATCTCCGGTGTGCCCTTCGCTGGCCCCGTGGGTGCGGCGCGCGTCGGCTTCAGCGAGCAGCGCGGCTACTTCCTGAATCCCGGCTACAGCGAACTGGCGCATTCCGAGCTGGACATGGTGGTGGCGGGCACCGAGAAGGCCGTGTTGATGGTCGAATCCGAAGCCCAGGAGCTGCTGGAAGACGAGATGCTCGGCGCCGTGCTCTATGGCCATCACGAGATGCAGAAAGCCATCACGGGGATCGAGACGTTCGCCGCCAAGGTCAATCGTCCCAAGTGGGCGTGGGTGCCGCAGAAACTCGACCGCGTGCTGGTCGAGGCGCTGGAGCAGAGCTTCGCCACCCAGATCGGTGATGCCTATCGCCTGAGTGACAAGATGGCGCGGCAGGACAGTCTGTCGGCGCTCAAGGCGCAGGCCATCGACCTGCTGGGCGCCGAGGATGATGCGCGCTTCAGTGTCGAGGCTGTCGCCACGGCTTTCGCGGCGCTCGAGAAGCGTATCGTGCGTCAGCGCGTGATCGCCGGCGAGCCGCGTATCGATGGTCGTGATACCCGCACCGTGCGACCGCTGGACATGGCGGTGGGCGTGTTGCCCAAGGCGCATGGCTCGGCGCTGTTCACCCGCGGTGAGACCCAGGCGATCGCCACTGCCACCCTGGGGACCACGCGCGACTCACAGCTGATCGAAGGGCTGTCCGGCGAGAAGCAGGACCGCTTCATGCTGCACTACAACTTCCCGCCCTACTGCGTCGGCGAGACGGGCTTCATCGGCGCGCCCAAGCGGCGTGAGATCGGCCATGGGCGTCTGGCGCGTCGGGGCATCGAATCCATGCTGCCGTCGTTGCAGGCCTTCCCCTACGCGATCCGTGTCGTCTCCGAGATCACCGAATCCAATGGTTCGAGCTCGATGGCATCCGTCTGTGGGGCCTCTCTTGCGCTGATGGATGCCGGTGTGCCGCTCAAGGCACCGGTCGCGGGTATCGCCATGGGATTGGTCAAGGACGACAATGGCGTCGCGATACTGACCGATATCCTCGGCGATGAGGACCACCTCGGCGACATGGACTTCAAGGTCGCGGGGACCGCCGAAGGCGTTACCGCGCTGCAGATGGACATCAAGATCGAGGGGATCGACGAGGAGATTCTTGAGCAGGCGCTGGAACAGGCCCTCGAGGCACGTCTGACCATCCTCGCGCAGATGAATGAGGTACTGGCCGCCAGTCGCCAGGAAGTCTCGGACAATGCCCCGGCGATGCTGTCCCTCAAGATCGCCCCCAACAAGGTGCGTGACGTGATCGGCAAGGGCGGCTCCACCATCCGCAAGATCTGTGAAGAGACCGGCGCCAATGTCGATCTCGACGATGATGGCAGCGTGCGCATCTATGCTGAGCACAAGGCGCAGGCTCAGGCGGCTGCCAAATACGTCGAGGGCATCATTGCCGAGGCTGAGATCGGCAAGCTCTATGCCGGCAAGGTGGCGCGCATCGCCGACTTCGGTGCCTTCATCACCTTCATGCCGGGCACCGATGGTCTGCTGCACATCTCGCAGATCGTCGAGGAGCGGGTCAATGACGTACGTGACTACCTCAACGAAGGCGATGAGGTGGTGGTCAAGGTGCTCGACATCGACAACCGCAATCGCGTCAAGCTGTCGCTGAAAGAGATCAGCGAAGAAGAGAAGGCGGCCTTTGCCGCTGCTCAGGCTGAAGAGGCCGTCGCCCAGGACTGACCGATCGTCGCGGATCGTCCCCGCCCCGGTCTTGCCTGCTCTGCGTGAGAGGTGAGCTCTCCGGGCAAGAAAAAGCCCCCGCCAGTGCCCTGGCGGGGGCTTTTGCATATCTCCCTGCTCAAGATTGCGCGAGCAGGGAGGGTTCAGGCGGGGGTACAGATGGGAGCGATCAGCTGCGCTCGATGGCCAGCGCGACGCCCTGACCACCACCGATGCACAGGGTCGCCAGACCTTTCTTGGCATCACGCTCGATCATCTCGTGGACCAGCGAGACCAGCACACGGCAGCCGGAGGCGCCGATCGGGTGGCCGAGGGCAATGGCGCCGCCATTGACGTTGACCTTGTCGACATCCCAGCCCAGCTCCTTGTTGACCGACAGGGCCTGGGCGGCGAAGGCTTCGTTGGCTTCGATCAGGTCGAGGTCTTCCAGGCTCCAGCCGGCTTTCTTGAGGCACAGGCGAGTCGCCGGCGCCGGGCCGATGCCCATGATCTTCGGATCAACACCCGCGTTGGAGTAGGCCTTGATGGTTGCAAGCGGCGTCAGACCCAGCTCGCGTGCCTTGTCGGCGGAGCACAGCATGACCACGGCAGCGCCGTCGTTGAGCGCCGAGGCATTGCCGGCGGTAACGGTACCGTCCTTCTTGAAGGCCGGGCGCATGCCCGCGAGCTTCTCGGCCGTGGTGCCGGCGCGCGGGTTCTCGTCGGTATCGAAGACGATCGGGTCGCCCTTGCGCTGCGGGATCTCGACCGGGACGATCTGGCCCTTGAAGCGGCCAGCTTCGATGGCTGCGCAGGCCTTCTGCTGAGAGGCGGCCGCGAAGGCGTCCTGGGCTTCACGACTGATCTCGTATTTCTCGGCCAGATTCTCGGCGGTGATGCCCATGTGGATGTCATTGAAGGCATCCCACAGACCGTCGTGGACCATGGAATCGATCGCCTTCCAGTCGCCCATGCGCTTGCCGTTACGCGAGTTGGGCAACACGTGCGGAGACAGGGACATGTTTTCCTGACCGCCGGCCAGAATCAGCTCGGCATCGCCGCAACGGATGGCCTGGGTGGCCAGGTGCAGCGCCTTGAGGCCAGACCCGCAGACCTTGTTGATGGTCATGGCGGGCACGCCTTCCGGCAAGCCTGCCTTGATGACCGCCTGACGTGCCGGGTTCTGACCGCATCCTGCTGTCAGCACCTGGCCCAGAAGCACTTCATCGACCTGATCGCCACTGACGCCCGTGCTGGCGAGGATATCCTTGATGACATGTGCGCCGAGATCCGCGGCGGAAATGTCAGCCAGGCTGCCACCGAAGGCGCCTACGGCGGTACGACGGGCTGCTACGATCACCACATCCTGCATCTGAACGCTCCTGTTCTCTTGCGAGACTGTCTGAGTCAATTGGCTGCGACTATGGCCATGCCATCAAGCGGGCGAGGCGCAGTCCTGCTGAGGTGAGATTCCAGCATAAGGCAGTTTTGTGCGGTGCGGCAATCGCCAAAGGACATCTCCAGTGTCAGCCTTTAGCCATACGTATCGCTTATCTAGACGGCACGACGCCAGCGCTCTGGCAGGCAGGGCTGGCGTCGTGTTGGAGCGCTCGCGGCAGGCTCGAGGCCTGAATCATCAGCCCTCCGAGCGTAGAGCAGCAGGCAGCAAGGCGTGCTCAGGCCATCTGGACCGGGATGGCATTAGCTGTATGGCTGACCTCGTTGCCTTCCATCAGGTAGACCATGGAGGGCTTGTGCGCGTCCAGTTCGGTCTCGGCATAGTTGGCGAAGGCGCAGATGATCACGCGGTCGCCGACGTCGGCCTGGTGGGCTGCGGCGCCGTTCACCGAAATGATCTTCGAGCCTTCTTCGCCGCGAATGGCATAGGTGGTGAAGCGCTTGCCGTTGTCCACGTTGTAGATCTGGATCTGTTCGTACTCACGAATGCCTGCCATGTCGAGCAGGTCGCCATCGATGGCGCAGGAGCCCTCGTAGTTGAGGACGGCGTGAGTCACGCGGGCCATGTGCAGCTTGGCCTTGAGCATGATGGCTTGCATCAGGATGTCTCCAGTTGAGCGCCGCCGGGCGCAGATCAAGGCCCTGGGACCAGGGCCATGGCGCGTCTGACGTGGCGGACAGTGCCACGCCAGGGTGCAAGGCGGCGCAGTCTAATCAGGCATCAGGCCACCGGCAAGGCGACCTTCAGGTTATCGAGCAGGCGCGTACGGCCCAGGTGTGCGGCGATCAGTATCACCGCCTCGCGGGTGTCATTCTCGACTGGCCCCAGGTCAGCCGCGCGGCGCAGTTCGAGGTAGTCCGGCTTGAAGCCGCTCTCGCTGATGGCGGCCAGGGCCTCGCGTAGCGCCACATCGCGTGCCACGCCCTGCTCAAGACGAGCTTTCAGGGCATCGAGGCACTGCTTGAGACGCGGCGCGATGGCGCGCTCCTGCTCACTCAGGTAGCCGTTGCGTGATGACAGCGCCAGACCATCCTCTGCACGCACGATGGGCACACCGATGATCTCGATGCCGAAATGCAGGTCGCGGTTGAGTTTGCGGATCACTGCCAGCTGCTGGAAGTCCTTCTCGCCGAAACAGGCGACTTCAGGGCGTACCAGATTGAACAGGATGCTGACGACGGTGGCGACGCCATCGAAGTGACCCGGACGGTTGCCGCCGCACAGGCCTTCGGAAACGCCCGGCACCTGCACGTTGCACAGCCCGTCGCGGCCCGTGGGGTAGAGTTCTGCCGTCGAGGGGGCGAACAGCAGGTCACATCCTTCGGCGGCCAGCGCATTCTGGTCGGCCTCGAGGGTGCGCGGATAGCTGTCGAGGTCTTCGCCGGGGCCGAACTGCAGCGGATTGACGAAGATGCTCGCGACAACCATGTCGGCATGGCGGCGCGCTTCACGGACCAGCGACAGGTGGCCGGCATGCAGGTTGCCCATGGTCGGCACCAGCGCGATACGCAGGCCATCGCGGCGTGCCTGGGCGAGTTGCTCGCGCAGGGCGTTGATCTGGGAGACGGTTTTCATCAGAAGCCGTGCTCCGGCGCCGGGAAGCTGCGCGTCTTGACCGCCTGGTGGTAGGCGGCGAAGGCCTCCTGCACGCTGCCGGCATCGCTCATGAAATTCTTGACGAAGCGCGGCTTGCGGCCGGGCGTCAGGTCGAGCATGTCGTGCATGACCAGAATCTGGCCATCGACGTCCACGCCGGCACCGATACCGATCACCGGCACCTCGACAGCATCACGAATGCGCGCGGCCAGCTCGGACGGCACGCATTCGAGCAGGATGATCGCGGCACCCGCGGCTTCCAGCGTGCGGGCATCGGAGATGATCTGCTCGGCGCGGGCCTCGTCGCGGCCCTGTACCTTGTAGCCGCCGAAGGCATGCACGTGCTGTGGCGTCAGGCCCATGTGCACGCAGACCGGCACGCCACGCTGGACGAGTGCAGTGACGGCACCGGCCAGCCAGGCTTCGCCTTCCACCTTGACCATCTCGGCACCGGCACGCATCAGACGCGCCGCATGGTCGAGCAGGATGTCGGTGCTGGCATTGCTCATGAAGGGCAGGTCGGCCATCAGCAGGCTGCCTTGCTTGCCACGTGCCACGGCGGCGGTGTGGTAGCAGATGTCATCGATGGTGACGGGCAGGGTGCTGGTATGGCCCTGCAGGACCATGCCGAGAGAGTCGCCGACCAGCAGCACTTCAATGCCGGCATCGCTGGCAAGATGAGCAAAGGTGGCATCGTAGGCGGTGAGGCAACTGAACGTCTCACCATCGGCCTTGAGGCGGCGCAGGGTGCTCAGGGTGACGTTTTTCATCGGGACGCTTACTCGTTGCGGCGCGTATGACGCGGCTGCCCGTGGCGTCGAGCAGCCGCGATCGCGAGAAGGCCGCCGAGGGCGGACTGCGAGCGACACGGGCCGGTGTTACCAGAAAGTGTTACCGCACAGGCCAAAGTGGGCACGACGGTAACAAGATGGCGAAACTCTACTCCTGAGGTCCGAGGGGGAGCAAGTCATCGCCCTCAACTCGAGACGCCAGTGTTTCGAGATTCTCCTCGCCCAGCACGCTGAGGCACTGCGGGCCCAGCAGGTCAGCCAACGGACGCATCACGAAACCACGTTTGAGCATTTCGCGATGGGGTACGACGAGACGCGGCGTCGAGATCCTGCTGTCATTGAAGAGCAGCAGGTCAAGATCCAGTGTGCGGGGACCCCAGTGACGCAGTCGCACGCGACGATGCTGCTGTTCAAGGGCTTGCAGCTGATCAAGCAGAGCGAGGGGGGACAGGCGGGTCGTTAGCTCGGCAACGGCGTTGACGAAGTCGGGCTGGTCCTGCGGGCCGACCGGCTTGCTGGCATACAGGCGAGAATGTCGCGTGCAGCGGGTCAGCGGCAGCCGGTCGAGAGCCTCAAGCGCGCGCTCCAGTTGAGCGCGCGGATCGTCAAGATTGGCGCCGAGGCCAATCAAGGCTGTCGAAATCATGCGGAGTTCCTGCGTGGAGACGGCAGTGGCTCAGGCGAGCCACTGCTCAGCCCTGGCCGCGACCATTGCGCCGACGCTTGCCGCGACGCTTGGTGCCGGCTGGCTTGCTGCCGGCGGGGCCTTCATCGGAGACACCTTCGATCATCGTGACCTGGGTGCGAGCATCGACTTCCTGGAAGTCGGTCCACCACTTGCCCAGCCCCGGCTTCACTTCGCCGGCGAATTCACGCAGCAGCAGGAAGTCGTAGGCGGCGCGGAAGCGAGGATGCTCGCGGGTCTGGAAGGCGCGTTTGCCACGGCGACGCGGCAACTTGGCCTGCATGTCCCAGATCTCGCGCATCGGAATGCTGAAGCGCTTCGGGATCGAGGTGTGGTTGAGCTGGCGAGCGATCGCCTGCTGGGCCGCCTGGTGGGCTGCCGGAATGTCGGGCATGCCACTGGCGATCAGCTGATCGGTACGCGCCTTGACGCCCGGCCACAGCAGGGCGGCATACAGGAAGGCCGGCGTGACCGGCTTGTCTTCGCGGATGCGGTCGTCCGTGCTGGCCAGTGCCTTCTCGATCAGCGGCATGGACCAGTGATAATGCGCGAAGCTTTCTTCCGTCTCGGGGAACAGCATCTGGAACAGCCCAAACTCACGCAGGAGATGGAAGGTTTCCAGTGCATAGCCGGACATGAACAGCTTGAGCACTTCCTCGAACATCCGCGCCGGCGGAATCTGCAGCAGCAGCGGGGCCAGTTCGTACATCGGTTCGGCCGTGGCCTCCTCGATGTCGAAGTCCAGCTTGCCGGCGAAGCGGACGGCACGCAGCATGCGCACCGGGTCTTCGCGATAGCGTGTTTCCGGATCCCCGATCAGGCGAATCATGCGCGCTTCGATATCGCGTACGCCATTGGCCCAGTCATGGATCGTGAAATCGGACACGTCGTAATAGAGGGCATTGATCGTGAAGTCGCGGCGCAGCGCATCCTCCTCGATGGAGCCGAAGACGTTGTCGCGCAGCAACATGCCGTCTTCCGACTGCTGGGTATGCTGGCTGGGCGTGCTATCGGCCGGCTTGCCGCGGAAGGTGGTGACCTCGATCACCTCACGACCGAAGCGCACGTGCACGATACGGAAACGACGGCCGATGATGCGGGCATTGCGGAACAGCTCGCGGACCTGTTCCGGCGTGGCGTTGGTGGCCACGTCGAAGTCCTTGGGGCGTTGTCCGAGCAGGGCATCACGGATACAGCCGCCGACCAGATAGGCCTGATATCCACCGCTTTGCAGGCGATAGAGTACCTTCAGCGCATTCTCGCTGAGCTGGCGACGGGACACGGGATGCTCATCCCGCGGTATCACACGCAGGCTGGGCAATGGGGCCGCGGGCGCGTCAGTTGCATTGAAAAGCGTCTTCAAGCGGTCACCGGGGCGTTGTAGAAAGCGGGTAAATCCTTTGAGCATGCAGCGATTCGACTCGTGCGTGGCAGGCCGCCCAGTGTAGCCGAGGGCAGATACCTTGGCAAAGCGCCGGTCTGCCATCCAGGGGCCGACTCTGCACTTCAAGGCGTCTGACGAGGCAAGAATCACCTCTCAGACAAGGAAAAAGGGAGACCGATCACTCGGTCTCCCTTGCAGGTAGGGTACACGCATCCTTGAGCGGATGTTCTTTTTCGTGATGGCGCATCGCCCTGAATACGCACCACAGTCACAAATCAATGCAGACAGATCCTTCGTGTTGCAGATCATGTTGTTGTTGTCTGGCTGTCTGTTCGGTGACCATCTCGTATTCAAAACAATCTTCCATTCACCGACGGCTGAGTAGCCTCCCCCCGCGAGTTGTTGTTGTTTCGGGGGTGATCCGGGGTCGAGCCTGTTGTTCTTGTTGGTGCTCGAGGCCGGATTCGTCGCGTCCTGGTCAGTAGATTCCGGACTGCCGATATCTTGTTGTTGTTGGATCGGCGGATGATGAACTGCGGCCGTTTGTTCTTGTTTTGGCTCTTGCCTGCCACCACTCATGTAGTGAGGCATGCGGTTCATCATCAATGTCACGCGCTCGACGGGTATTGTTCTTGTTGGTGTCGAGGGTTTTCGAAGCATTGCGCGTTCTTGTTGTTGTTGGGCGCGCTTCGTATTTCCGGTTGTTCTTTTTCTTGACCGTGTTATTGCATCGGATGTGCCACAGCTTAAAAAAAACCAGCAATTCAGTCATTTAGACATAGGTAGCTGAGACGTGAGGTGTAGAGAGGTGCGAGGTGTTACCTGACGTGGCCATTGGTGCGCTGGATGGGGTCATGATTTGGGGTCGATGGTAACAATTGGTGCGAAGGTCTAACGAAGTGGCTTGCAAGCTAATGATTGAGCTGGGTTTTTTTCGAGTCTTTCGACACTAAAGTCTAGCGATGCCATCGATGATGCGGGGATCTATGGCAGGCAAGGTGGCGCCGCAGGCGGGTTGCTCGCCCGGGAGGGCACCTGCATGGTGCAGTGACTTCAGCGCAGTGACTTCAGCGCAGTGACTTCAGCGCAGTGACTTCTGTGCGCCAGCGTCAGTGCTCCAGTGCCGCTCAAGCTTCATCACGCCAATGTCAGTTTGCGGGAGAGCTGCGGCGGCCCTTGCGGCGTGGAATGCCCAGGCGCTGACGCCGCTCCCAGAGGTTCTTGCGACTGATGCCGAGGCGGCGCGCGAGCTCTGTCTCGCTCATGTGGTCCTGATGCTCGAGCACGAAGTGCTGGAAGTAGTCCTCCAGCGAGAGGTCTTCCTCCTCACCGGCATCGCCGATCACCGAGAGGCCGCTGCGCGGGGTGTCCGCAGGCGGTGGTAGGCCCGTGCCCTGTTGGCCGGCCGCGGGCTGACCTGTGACAGACGCGGAAGTCGTTCCGGGACTTGAGCCACTGGCGGCACCTTTCACTGCACCTTTCGCCGCCCCTTTGCCCGCTGTCTTGGGCACCTGAACACTGGAGGGCACCGAGTCGGCTGTTGTGGCGGCGGGCGCTGCTTGAAGCGGCTGCCCTGAGGGCGTGCGCAGGCCGAGGTCCTCAGGGGCGATGATGCGACGCTCCGCCAGAATGACGCCCCGCTCGAGGGCGTTTTCCAGCTCACGGACATTGCCGGGCCAGGCGTAGTGATGGATTTCCTGGCGCGCCCGCTGGGAGAGTCGCATGCCATCGCGGCCATGCTTGCGGGCGATGCCGGCCAGCAGATGCTCGGCCAGTTCCAGCACGTCATCTCCACGCTCACGCAGGGGCGGCAGGTCGATCTCCATCACGTTCAAGCGGTAATAGAGGTCGAGGCGGAACTCGCCGCTGGCCGAGAGCTGATGCAGGTTGCGGTGGGTCGCGGCGATGAGGCGAATGTCGACGTAGCGGGTCTCGATGGCCCCCACGCGGCGAATCTCGCCCTCCTGCAGCACCCGCAGCAGGCGTGCCTGGGCATCCAGCGGCAGTTCACCGATCTCATCCAGAAACAGTGTGCCGCCATCGGCGGCTTCGATCAGGCCTGTGCGCGAGCTGGTGGCGCCGGTGAAGGCACCTTTTTCATGGCCGAACAACTCGGACTCGATCAACGTCTCGGGAATGGCGGCGCAGTTGACGCAGATCAGCGGCGCCTGATGGCGTTCGCTCTGGCGATGAATGGCGCGCGCGACCAGCTCCTTGCCGGTGCCGGACTCACCCAGTACCAGCACGGTGACATCGGCGGGCGCTACCTTGCGAATGCGGGTGTAGACCTGTTGCATGGCGCGACAATGGCCAATCATCTCCACCGGCTTGTTGGTCGTGCCAGCATGCGTCTGGGGCGGAGGCGGCGCAGCACTCGGCGCCCCCAGGCGTGGCAGAGACAGCGCATCTCGCACGCTGCGCGCGAAGGCCTGCTGGTCAAACGGCTTGGGAAGATAGTCGGCTGCCCCCGCCTTCAGGCAGCCGATGGCGGCATGCAGGCTGGGGTCGTCGGCCAGCAGCAGCACGGGGGTCGGCCGGCTGGCACGCAGGATCGGGACGGCATGGTCTCCGGCCAGTTCGCTGTCGCAGATCACCAGCGCGAAGTCGGCGGGGTGCTGCAGACGGGCATCCTCCAGGCCGCTGGCCTGCACCACGTCGTGACCCTCGCGCTCCAGCAGATGCTGCAGCGTGTTGCGCGAAGCACCTTCCTTTTCGACGATCAGAATCCGGGCCATGGGGTGATGTCGCTCGCCTGAGGGTGTGCATGAGGGGATGACTGTCGCTCGAGTCTGTCCTGTTCCCACAGGGGTGGCAATCCGACAATCGTGGCTGTTGTCAGGCGTTCCGACTGTATGGCGTATCCGGTCTCGGCTGCCCTCAGCTGCCTTCATCAGTCCTTGTCATTGGAGCAGTGGCTGCACTGAGTGACGGCGCGGTGCCGACCGCCGCAAGTGACCAGCGAGGAGTGGCGTGGGCGAGTTGCTCAGCGGGGCTGGCGGTCGCCAGTTCGGGCGGCGGCGCCTGACCGAGCAGTGTCAGGGTATGGTGCAGCAGCGTTCGAATCGCGCTGGCGTCTTCCGGCAGGGCCGGCGCCAGGTTCTGTTTGGAGAGCTTCTGGCCATTGTCGGCCGTGATCAGCGGCAGGTGCGTCAGGCGTGGCATCGGCAGGTCGAGCGCGGATTGCAGCAGACGTTGCCAGGGGCTGTTGTCGAGCAGATCGAGCCCGCGCACGACATCGGTGATGCCCTGCTCGGCATCATCCACCACCACGGCCAGCTGATAGGCCCACAGGCCATCGCGTCGCTTGAGCACCACGTCGCCTAGCGTGACAAGATCCAGCTGGACCGTGCCCTGCAGGCGGTCCTGCCAGCCAGCGATGGCCCGGGAGCCGCCGAAGCGCTCTGCCGCGCGCACGTCCAGCCGCCAGGCATGCTCGCCCTCGGGCGGTTCGGTCCGCTCACGGCACCAACCGGGGTAGATGGCATGCTCGCGCCACTGCTTGCGCGAGCAGTCACACGGGTAGGCGATACCACTGGCCTTCAGTTGTTCCAGTGCATCGGCGTAGGCGGCGTGACGCTGGCTCTGATAGCGGAGCTCACCATCCCGCTGCAGACCGAAGGCATCCAGCTGGCGCAGGATGGTATCGGCGCTCCCGGCGGGGCAGCGAGGAGGGTCGATATCCTCGATACGCACCAGCCACTCGCCGCCGTGATGGCGGGCATCGAGATAGCTGGCGACGGCAGCCAGAAGTGAGCCCGCGTGCAGCGGACCGGAAGGGGTGGGGGCAAAGCGGCCACGGTAGGCGGTAGGCATGTGGGCTCCGTCATCCTTCGTGGTAGGGGATTCGCAGGCAGCAGGGCCTGAACGCATACGGGCACCGCTCCGAGGAGGGTGCCCGTATGGGGGATGAGGGCGACGGCCTGACGTCGCTTCATCGACAGCAGGGCTTAGCGGCCCAGCTGCTTTTCCTTCAGCTCGGCCAGTGTCTTGCAGTCGACACACTGGGTAGCGGTCGGACGTGCTTCCAGACGGCGAATACCGATCTCGATGCCACAGGACTCGCAGAAACCGTAGTCGTCCTCATCGATGTTCTCGATGGTCTCGTTGATCTTCTTCAGCAGCTTGCGCTCGCGATCACGTGTTCTCAGCTCGAGGCTGAAGCCTTCTTCCTGAGTGGCACGGTCTGCAGGGTCCGCGTAATTGTTGGCATCTTCCTGCAGGTGACGCACGGTGCGATCGACCTCTTCCATCAGCTCCTGTTTCCACTCCATCAGGATCTGGCGGAAGTGCGCTAGCTGCTTCTCGTTCATGTACTCTTCACCCGCTGCCGGCTCATACGGGGTGAATTTCTTAAGCGCTTCCGGCTTGGTTTCAGCTAATGGCATGGGACCGCCTCATTCCGCAAGTGACTTGGGCCGTCGACAGTCTGTTGCACTGCCTCCTTGGCCACGGCGAGGGGGCTGTCCTGACTGCTGCCCTCGCGAGAAGATCAGCTTATTTAGCGTAAATATGGCAAGTTTGCAACCGAACTCCGACGATAGTTTGTACCGACTCATGCACAGGCGGGTTCGAGAAAACACGGAGTTTCCTGTGCCAAGGGGGTGGGAATGGGGCTCGGCAGCTGCCTAGAATGATGCTTCGACCCCGAGGAGTGCCATCATGCAGTTTGCCCGTCGTCTTGAATCCGTTGCCGCCTTTCGTGTGATGACGTTGCTGGAAGCCGCTCAGGCGCGCGAGGCCGCGGGCCATGACGTCATCCATCTGGAAGTGGGCGAGCCCGACTTCCCGACTCCTGCGGCGGTGATCGCCGCCGGCCAAGCGGCGCTGGCGGCCGGTCAGACGCGCTACACCCCCGCCTGCGGCCTGCCGGCCCTGCGCGAGGCCATCGCGGCTGACTATCAGCGCCGTCACGGCGTCACGGTCTCCCCTTCCCGTATCATCATCACGCCCGGCGCCTCCGGTGCCCTGCTGCTGGCCACGCTGTTGTGCGCCGAGCGTGGCGACAGCGTATTGATGGCTGACCCGACCTACCCCTGCAATCGTCACTTCATGGGCCTGGTGGATGCCCAGCTGGATGTGGTGCCCGTCAGTGCCGCGAGTGGCTGGCAGCTGACCGCTGAACTTGCCGATGATTTCTGGCGCGAGAACACGCGGGCCGTGATGGTGGCATCGCCCTCCAACCCCACCGGACACGTGCTGTCGCCCGAGGAATTGAAGGCGCTGGGCGAGCTGTGTCAGTCGCGAGATGCCCAACTGCTGGTGGATGAGATCTATCAGGGACTGACCTATGGCGTGCCTGCGCACACCGCACTGGCGGAGTGCCCGGACGCCTTCGTCATCAACAGCTTCTCCAAATACTTCGGCATGACGGGCTGGCGGCTGGGCTGGCTGGTGGCACCGGAAGCCGCGGTCGAGCCACTGTCACGCCTGGCGCAGAATGTCTTCCTGGCCGCGTCGACTCCTGCACAGCATGCGGCGCTGGCGGCCTTCACGCCGGAATGCGAAACAGAGCTCGAGCGTCGTCGGCAGGTACTCGAAGCCCGTCGTGGCGTACTGCTGGACGGGCTAGAGCGCCTGGGGCTGGCGCCGTCGGTGCCGCCGCAGGGTGCCTTCTACGTCTGGCTGGATATCTCGCATCTGAGTGATGACAGCGAGGCCTTCTGCCGCGCACTGCTGGAAGAAGAGAATGTCGCCATCACGCCGGGTACGGACTTCGCGCTGGCCGAAGGGCGTCGCCATGTGCGTATCGCCTTCACCGCCGATGAGGCGCGTCTGCGCGAGGCCCTGGCCCGCATGGAGCGTTTCCTTGAGCGGCGTGTCACCCGGGCAGGAGTGTCGGCTTGATGGTGCTTGAGGGGCTGTATCGTGGTCGCCTGATCCGTCGCTACAAGCGCTTCTTCGCCGAGGTGGAGCTGCTCGAGGGGGAGCGGGCAGGTGAGGTGGTGACGGCGCATTGTCCGAATACCGGCTCGATGCGCGCGGTGTGCGTGGAAGGTTGTGAGGTATGGCTGTCGCCGTCCGACAACCCCAAGCGCAAGCTCGCCTGGACCTGGGAGCTGATTCGCCTGCCGCTGGATCCGCCCGGCGCTGACGGTCGGCGTGAGGCCTTGGTGGCGGTGCACACCGGACGTGCCAATGCCCATGTCGAGGCGGCGCTGCAGCAGGCCAGCGTCAGCGCGCTGCACGACATGAGGCTCGCCGACTTTGCGCGCCTCAAGCGCGAGTCACGTGTCGAGGTCCTGCTGCCGGGAAATGACACGCCGGAGCGCTCACGGCTCGATTTCCAGATGTGGCCGAAGGAGGAGGGCGCGGCCTCGATCTATCTGGAGGTCAAGCAACTGACACTGCGCGAAGCCGGCGGTCACGGCTATTTCCCGGACTCGGTGAGTACGCGTGCCCAGCGTCATCTGGCCAGTCTCGCGGCGCTGGTCGCAGCAGGTCACCGTTGCGTGCTGGTGTTCTGCGTCGCCCATGACGGGATCGAGGATGTCGCACCGGCGGCGCATCTCGACCCGGCCTATGCGCAGGCCTTTGCCCGGGCGCAGGCCGCCGGTGTCGAGGTGCTGGCGCTGGGCATGCAGATCACCCTCGAAGAGTCTCTCTCGGATGCGGGCCAGCCACTGTGGCGAGCAAGACTGGGCCTGACGCGCGCGCTGCCACTGCATGACGTGCGCTTTGCTGGCTGATCAGGTCGCTGGCGCTCAGCCTGTCAGTCAGCGCTCATGTCTCTTTCCATCATTTCTCCCTCATGTCTCCACCGCTGCCTGCGGTCTCCCACAGCAGCAACAGTGTTGGCGAGGCGTCGTTGTGCACCAGCTCAACGTCTAGCGCCGTCAATCGTTGGCCGACGCAGGGGCCGCTGATGCAAGTGCCGTGATGCGGCTCGAAACAGGCCTGATGGCGGTGGCAGAGTATCAAGCCGCCGGTCGCGTCCATGTAGGGATCGTCAGTCTCGTCCTCGGTCAGCATTCGGCTGCCCTGGTGTGGGCAGCGGTCGAGAAAGGCGCGCGGGCCATCGGGCTGCATCACCAGCAGGGCCGGGCGGCCATCATCGAGTGTCAGTGGCATGCTGCGGCCGACGGGCAGTGATGGCAGCGGCAGTCTCAAGCACAGCCTGGATGAGGGCCCTTGGGGGAGTGTTGGTGGCCTTTCGGACATGAGGGGGCTCGCATCGGGTATCATGGCAGCGTTGGCACGCTCTCTTGTGGTCTTTTACCGTGTCTTGCCGCTTCCTTCCATGCCGAGTCATCTTCATGTCGCTATTTCGCCGCTCGATCACTTCCAGCTTCCGCTCCAGCAACGAATCCGGGACACCTGAGCGCACGGCCGGGGTGAGCCGTCGCCAGTTGCTGGCCGGCATGGCCGTCTCGGCGGGCGGGCTTACCGTGCTGGGCACGGCACTGAGCACCCCGCTCGCACAGGCCGCTCAGCCGGCCAACGGGCCATTGCCACCGCTGCCGGCTTGGCATGATCCCGAGGCGTCCCACCCGTTGCTGGGCAGCATTCTGGTCGCGGAGGGCAATCGTCGTCTATCGCCAGCGGCGCTGGTCGATTGGAGCCAGGCGCACTCGATGGTGCTGCTGGGCGAGCATCACGACAATCCGGATCATCACCAGCTGGAACGCTGGTTGATCGATGCGCTGGTCGCGCGGCGTCAGTTGGGCGGTGTGGCGCTGGAGATGCTGGACACGACCCAGGACGCCGCGCTATCACTGACCAATCGTACCTCGCTTGCGGTCTCGGGATTGCCGGATGATGAGCTCCAGCAGTTGCTGGCCTGGAATGCGCGCTGGCCCTTCACCGACTACGCCCCTCTGCTGCGCGGAGCGCTGGACAGTGGTGCGCCACTGGCGTCTGCCAGCCTGTCGGTGGCACAGCTGGAGGCCAGCATGGCACCGGGGCAGTCGCCGCTGGCACTGCCGGAAGCGGTCCTGCGCCTGCAGCGTGAGGCACTGGATGAAGGCCATTGTGGCCTGCTGGGCGCAGAGCGCCTGGACGCGATGCTGCGTGCGCAGTTGGCGCGGGATCAGCAGATGGCAGAACGTCTGGAAGGCCTGGCGGCTGATGGCACCACCAGCCTGCTGGTGTGTGGCTCCGGCCATGCCCGTCGCGATATCGGCGTGCCGCGCTGGCTGGATGGCAGCACGCTGTCCGTAGCGCTGATGCCGGTCGCCTGGGATGACGCGGGGCAGCCGCTGACGCATCTCGCCGATTATCTGCCGGAGAGCGCCGGTGCGGCGCCGGCTTACGATCTGGTGTGGTTCACGCCGGCGACGGCGCCAGTCGTGGATGCCTGTGAAGGCTTGCGTGAGACGATGCAGACGACCGTCAGCTAGAGGCTAGTCAGGCCCTGCCTGGTCAGGCCCCGGACATCAGCAGCACTGGAGCGGGTTGAATGCTCGGCATGAAAAAAGGCACCTCTTGTGAGGTGCCTTTTTCGTTGGTGCGACCTGCGTGTCGCGACCTGAATAGCGACGCGATCAGGCGTTCTTGAGGTCCGACGCGCTGTCGGCACGACGACGCGGTGCCTTCTGCGGCGTCTCGTCGCTGTGACCGTCGTTATGACTGTCATTGCTGCCGGCCTGCTCACGGAAACGGTCTTCGATATAGGTGATACGCGTGCGGCCGTGGGGCACGGGCTTGAAGTCGGCATCGACGCTGACCAGCACGATGCGGTCGATGGTCAGAATGCGTTCGCGGGTGATCTTGTTGCGGATCTCGACGCACAGCGAGATCGAGGTACGACCGAAGGCGCTGGCGGTGATGCCCAGTTCGATGATGTCGCCCTGACGCGCGCTGGAGACGAAGTTGATCTCCGACATGAACTTGGTGACCACGCGCGAGGTGCCCAGCTGGACGATGGCGTAGATGGCCGCTTCTTCATCGATCCAGGCCAGCAGTCGTCCACCGAACAGGGTGCCGTTGGGGTTGAGGTCTTCGGGCTTGACCCATTTGCGGGTATGGAAGTTCATGCACTCTCTCCTCGGGATGCCGGCGCACCTCACCGGAAGTGCGAGCCGTGATCCTCAGCTGCGTTTACCTCGAAAGTATATAGACTTTAGTTGCGACTGTCTGTGCATGGCCCGGATAGTGCAGCGCTATCGCGGCGCGGAAGAATTGGTGGTGTCATGACGCGAAACGGCCGACAGGAGTGTCCTGTCGGCCGTTTTCTTGCGGTACCTGGCGCTGGGTCTGTGGCGACTGCTGTAGCGCGCCTTGACTCAGCGCTGGTCGGGCGAGCAGTTGTCGCGACAGACGCGGAAGATGGCCACTTCCCCGAACAGGTTCGGCCACCAGGTCGCCGCCGGATGCGGCTCGTGATCGCCATTGCCGACCGCGCGGTCGATGATCTTGAGGCCCTGGGCGCGACACAGGCGCTCGAAGTCCGCGAAGGTCGACAGATGGATGTTCGGCGTGTCGTACCAGGCATGAGGCAGCGACTTGGAGACCGGCATGCGCCCCTTGAGGCCCAGGTGCAGGCGGTGACGCCAATAGGCGAAGTTGGGGAAGGTGATGATGGCCTCACGCGAGACGCGCATCATCTCCTCCAGCGCACGGTCCGGGCGACGCAGTACCTGCAATGCCTGGGACATCACCACACGATCGAAGGTGTCATCGGCGAAGTTGGCCAGGCCGTCATCGACATTCTGCTCGATGACGTTCACGCCACGGGCGACACAGGCACTGATGTTGTCGGGGTCGATCTCCAGACCATAGCCGAAGACCTGCTTGGTCTCCTTGAGGGAGGCCAGCAGGGTGCCGTCACCGCAGGCCAGATCCAGCACGCGCGCGCCTTCGGGAATCCAGTCATGAATCTGGGCGAGGTCGTTACGCATGGCTGGTCTCCCTGGTGCTCGGCTTTTTCGGCTTTTTCGTGGCTTTGGCGCCACAGGCGTGGTCGTAAGCGCGAGTCAGGAAGTTGCCCAGCACCGTCTGGTAGCGTTCGCCCGGCAGCAGGAAGGCGTCATGCCCGTGCGGCGAGTCGATGTTGGCGTAGCTGACCGACTTGCCGGCATGGATCATGGCGTTGACCAGCTCGCGCGAGCGTGACGGCGCGAAGCGCCAGTCGGTGGTGAAGCTGACCACCAGTACCGGGCAGCTGATCGGCGCCATGGCCGCGGACAGGTCATCGCCTGCCGTGGCGGCAGGATCGAAGTAGTCGAGCGCCTTGGTCATCAGCAGATAGGTATTGGCATCGAAGGCGGTGGAGAAGGTATCGCCCTGGTGGCGGAGATAGCTCTCGACCTGGAAGTCGACGTCGTAACCGAAGTTGAGGCGATCCTGACGCAGGTCACGCCCGAACTTGGTACCCATCGAATGCTCGGAAAGATAGGTGATGTGACCGACCATGCGCGCCAGCTTGAGGCCGCGTCTGGGCACGGCATCGACACGCGAATACCAGCCGTCATGGAATTCCGGGTCAGAGCGAATCGCCTGACGCGCGACTTCATTGAAGGCGATGTTCTGTGCCGATAGTTTCGGCGTACAGGCGATGATGGCGACGTGACCGACGCGATCAGGGTGGTCCATCACCCACTGCAGCGCCTGCATGCCACCCAGCGAGCCGCCGACCACCGCCGCGAAGCGGATGATGCCGAGAGACTCGGCGAGGCGCTTCTGGCTCTCGACCCAGTCCGGCACGGTTACCAACGGGAAGTCAGGCCCCCATTGCTCGCCCGTCTCCGGGTTGATCGAGGTCGGGCCGGTACTGCCGTGGCAGCCGCCGATGTTGTTCAGCGCGATCACAAAGAAGCGCGAGGTATCAATGGGCTTGCCGGGGCCGATGTAGTCGTCCCACCAGCCAGGCTTGCGGTCGCTCATGGCGTGATAGCCAGCCGCATGATGGTGGCCGGTGAGGGCGTGACAGATCAGGATGGCGTTGCTGGCGTCCGCGTTCAGCTCGCCGTAGGTCTCGTAGACCAGCGAGTACTGCTCGAGGCGTCTGCCGCAGGCCAGCTCCAGCGGGGTATCGAAGTGGGCAGTCTGAGGCGTGACGAGACCGACCGAATCCGGGGGCAGGGAATCAGGCATCGTGGTGAAGGTTTCCAGCATCATGTCCAGCAGAGTGTTCGGGGCAAGGCCCGTGTCCGGGGCGCGAAGCCGCGGTGATGCGCCTTGTGGGCGTCTCGTGCACCGTGGTTCTGGCTTCGGCCGAGGGCTCACTCTAGCACAGCGTGCGCACGCGTGATCCAGTGGCACGCGATGCAAGAGCGCCCGCCACGGGAGTCCGTGGCGGGCGCTGATTTCGTCGGCATGTGCCTTGGGCGCCTGCGAGCCATCCTTGCTGGCGGAGTCCCGGCTTAGCTGAAGGCGCTGCGCAGCATGCCCAGTGACGGCAGGGTCTGGTTGATCAGGCTGCCGACCAGGTTGAGCGCGATGAACACGAAGATCGGAGACAGGTCGAGCATGCCGATCGACGGAATCACCTTGCGCACCGGCTTCATGATCGGATCGACCAGCTGATGGACCAGGATGGCGCCCGGGTGGTTGGCCTGCGGAGCGACCCACGACAGGATGATCATCGCGATCAGCGCGAAGAAGTAAATGTTGATGATGCTGTCGAGAATGGTGCCCAGTGCCGTCAGCGCGATGAAGCCGACCGGCAGCATGCCGCCACCGAACAGGGCGCCGATCGCGACCAGTACCAGACTGACGACGATGAAGGCCGCGGCCAGGGTGGCGATGTCGAAGCGACCCAGCGGGCGCAGGATGCCCTGCAATGGGGCCACCAGCGGGTTGGTCGCCTTGACCACTGACTGGGTGACCGGGTTGTAGAAGTCCGCGCGGGACAGCTGCAGCAGGAAGCGCAGCATCAGGATGTAGACAAACAGTTGCAGCAGGATGGTGACCAGCTGAAGTCCGATATTACCCATAGCACCCATGGGGCTTTCCTTAAGACGGTGAGAAGTGGGCGCGCGTTAGAGCACGCGTCATGCCGCTAGCATGCCAACAACGGATGAACAGCGCATGATGGCCTGTTGTGGCCCGGGCTGCCAGCGGCCTGCAGGAGTTGTCAGTGGAGCAGAGGCTGTCAGCGATCCAGCTCGCGGGCAAGCTCGGCGGCGCGCACGCTGGAGGCCTTGGCGGCGCGCTCGACGATATCGCGCAGCCCATCCTCCTCGAAGCTGTTGATGGCGCGCTCCGTGGTGCCATTCGGCGAGCACACGCGACGGCGCAGCTCGGCAGGCTCATGCTCGCTGGAGAAGGCCATCTCGGCGGCACCGCGGGCGGTCTGGATCGCCAGGCGGCGCGCGGTCTCGGCGTTCAGCCCCAGCTCGATGCCTGCCGCTTCGAGCGACTCGATGAACAGGAAGAAATAGGCCGGGCCGGAGCCGGAAATGCCGGTGACGGCTTCCAGCAAACCTTCTTCCTCGACCCACTCGACGATACCGACCGCGGTCAGCATCTCATCCATCAAGCTGCGCTGCTCCTCCGTCACCTGGGGGGTGGCATAGAGGCCGCTGGCACCGACACCGACCAGTGACGGCGTGTTGGGCATGCAGCGGATGATGGCGAGGTCGCCGCCCAGCCAGCGTTCGAGGCTGTCGCAGGTGATGCCGGCCGCTACCGAGACGATCAGCGGCTTGCGGTTCTGCACCGCAGGGGTCAGCGCCTGGCAGACGTCATGCATCATCTGTGGCTTGACGCCCAGCACCACTACATCGGCTTGCGAGACGGCGTAGGCGTTGTCCTGGGTCGTGCTTACGCCGTAGCGCTGCTCGAGGGCATCGAGTGTCTCGCGCGAGCGAGCCGTGGCGATGATGCGGTCCGCGGGATAGCCGGCATCGACCATGCCGCCGAAGATGGCGCTGGCCATGTTGCCGGCGCCGATGAACGCGATGGTGCGCGGTGTAGCGGTGCTCTGGTGCGTCATGCGGTGCTCCTGGTCATTCAGTGGGAGGGCTGGCGGCAAGCTCGAGAGCCTTGCGTGAGCGTTGGATTTGCCTCAGCGAGCGTTGGACTCAGTGGTCGTGGGAGTAGTCACGTGCGCCGAAGATGGCAGTGCCGAGGCGTACCAGTGTCGCGCCTTCGGCGACGGCGGCCTCAAGATCCGCGCTCATGCCCATCGAGAGAGTATCGAGCTGGGCCTGCGGGTAGCTGGCGGCGGGGAAGCGCGTCTGCAGTCGCTCCAGCAGCTCGCGCAGCTGGCGGAAGGGCGCACGGCGCTCGGTCTCACTGGCATCGGCGGCGCAGGGGGCCGGAATCGCCATCAGGCCGCGCAGGCGCAGCCCGGGCAGCGCGATCACCGTCTCGGCCAGCGCCAGCAGTTCCTGGGGTGCCACGCCAGCCTTGGAGGCTTCGCCGGAGATATTGACCTGCAGACAGACATCGAGCGCGCCAAGCTCACCGGGGCGCTGCTCGCTCAGTCGGCGTGCTATCTTCTCGCGTTCCACGGTATGCACCCAGGCGAAGTGCTCAGCGATGGCGCGCGTCTTGTTGGACTGGATGGGGCCGATGAAATGCCATTCGATATCGGTGAGGTCCGACAGCGCCTGCTGCTTGTCCAACGCTTCCTGCAGATAGTTCTCGCCGAAGGCCCGCTGGCCGGATTGCCAGGCAGCGCGCATCAGCGTCGCGGGTTTGGTCTTGCTGACGGCCAGCACTTGCGCCGATTCAGCGTTGCGTTTACTTGCCTGCAATGCCTTTTCCAGCCGCGCACGGGCCTCTAGGATACACTGGGTAACACAAGCTTCGTCGTCGGGGACTGCGGTCATGCGGCTCGGCTCCAGAATTTGCGGAACAACCTGGCGATGGCTGGCACGGTGTCAGGCATGTCATCAATGGCATGGGCGTGACAGGCCTGGTGACATGGTGCCCATCGCACTATCTACTGAAGAGCCACTTCACACTTTCACCAGAGTACACAAGACTCGTTGGTACAAGAGCTTCGGTCTTCGCGAGGGAACTGCATGGATATTACCGAACTGCTGGCTTTTTCGGCAAAACAGAACGCGTCGGATCTTCACCTGTCCGCAGGTTTGCCACCGATGATTCGTGTCGACGGTGATGTGCGGCGCATCAATGTGCCGTCAATGGATGACAAGCAGGTGCGCGCGCTGATCTACGAGATCATGAACGACAAGCAGCGCCGTGACTTCGAGGAATTCCTCGAGACCGATTTCTCCTTTGAGGTGCCGGGTGTCTCGCGCTTTCGTGTCAACGCCTTCCATCAGGGGCGTGGCGCGGGGGCTGTCTTCCGCACCATCCCCTCGGAAGTGCTGACGATGGAGGATCTGGGGCTCGGTGAAGCCTTCCGCAAGATGTGCATGCTGCCGCGCGGCCTGATTCTTGTCACCGGGCCGACCGGTTCCGGTAAATCCACCACGCTGGCGGCAATGGTCGATTACATCAATGAGAACAAGTACGACCACATTCTCACCATCGAGGACCCGGTGGAATTCGTGCACCAGTCCAAGCGGTGTCTGGTCAACCAGCGTGAAGTGCATCGTGATACCCACGGCTTCGCGCCCGCGCTGCGTTCAGCGCTGCGTGAAGACCCGGATGTCATTCTGGTCGGGGAGCTGCGAGATCTCGAGACCATCCGTCTGGCTCTGACCGCGGCCGAGACGGGTCACCTGGTATTCGGCACCCTGCACACTACCTCCGCGACCAAGACCGTCGACCGTATCATTGACGTCTTCCCCGGCGAGGAGAAGGCAATGGTGCGCTCGATGCTGTCCGAGTCCCTGCAGGGCGTCATCGCCCAGACACTGCTCAAGAAGATTGGCGGTGGCCGGGTGGCGGCTCACGAGATCATGATCGCGACGCCTGCCATTCGTAACCTGATCCGCGAGGACAAGGTGGCGCAGATGTACTCCTCCATCCAGACCGGTGGTGCCCTGGGCATGCAGACATTGGATGCAGCGCTGACGCGTCTGTTGGCTGAAGGGCTGGTGACCAATGAAGATGCTCAGGCGAAAGCCAAGGGCTTGTTGAGCTGAATTCGCCAGGAGGGCCGACAATCACGTTGCAGGTAGGTGGGGCAGGGGCCGGAACACGTCAACTTTTCAGGTTCATGGGACGGCATTTCAGCGCGAGGCCTTGGGCGCGACTCTCAAGGCGCATATCGGGATACAACTCATGACTCCTCATGAATGGCTGCATGAACTTCTGCAGTTGATGGTCAGCAAGGGCAGCTCGGACCTGTTCATCTCCACTGGCACACCGCCGCAGATGAAGGTCAATGGCCGCATGGTGGCGCTGGGTGACAGGAAGCTGGGTGTCGATCAGGTGAGAGAGCTGGTGCTCGCACCGATGAGTGACATGCAGCGCGAGCGCTTCGAGGAAGAGCGCGAGGCCAACTTCGCGCATAGTCTGCCGGGAGTCGGGCGCTTCAGGATCAGCGCCTTCTACCAGCGCAGCCAGATGGGCATGGTGATTCGCCGCATCCAGCTGTCGATTCCCAGCCTGGAAGAGTTGCGGCTGCCGGAGATCATCAAGGGGCTTTCCGAAACCAAACGTGGTCTGGTGATCTTCGTCGGCGGTACCGGCGCCGGCAAGTCGACCTCGCTGGCGGCGATGATACAGCACCGCAACCAGACCTCGAGCGGGCATATCATCTGCATCGAAGACCCGATCGAGTATATCCATCCCCATCAGCGCTCCATCGTGACGCAGCGTGAAGTGGGAATCGATACCGAGTCCTTCGAGGTGGCGCTGCGCAATACGCTGCGTCAGGCGCCGGACGTGATCATGATCGGCGAGATCCGCTCGCGTGAGACCATGGAGCACGCGCTGACCTTCGCCGAGACAGGTCACCTGTGTCTTGCGACGTTGCATGCCAACAATGCCAACCAGGCGCTGGACCGCATCATCCACTTCTTCCCGGAGGAGCGTCACGAACAGGTGTGGATGGATCTGTCGCTGAACCTCAAGGGCATCGTGGCCCAGCAGCTGTTGCCTCACAAGAGCGGCAACACCACCCAGCGCGTGCCTGCCATTGAGGTGATGCTGCGTTCGCCGTTGATTGTCGACCTGATCCGCAAGGGCGCGGTGGTCGAGATCAAGGACGTCATGAAGCGTTCGCAGCAACAGGGCATGATGACGTTCGATCAATCGCTTTACGCCTTGCATCAGCAGGGCTTGATCACCGAGGAAGTGGCATTGGCGCATGCCGATTCCGCCAACGACCTGCGCCTGATGATCAAGTTCGGTGATTCCGATAGTGCCCAGGAAGCCCAGCTGGATGTCATGAACGCCGCCAGTCGCTTCTCGTTGCAAGGGGATGACGACTGAGGCGTGTCGGTGATGCCAGCGCAGTGATTGTCTCAATCAAAAGCCGCCCTCTTCATCACGAGAAGGGCGGCTTTTTCGTATCCGATGAGGGTCAGCGAGCGTAGAGGCCGCCCAGCACTCTCGGGCCGCTCGCGCCAGTGACGCTGGGCAGGTTGCCGGGGCGCTCCAGTACTCTGCGTGCCGCGAGCCAGGCGAATGCGCTGGCTTCGAGCAGGTCTGCATTCCAGCCCATGTCAGTGCAGGATACGAGGGGCGTCGCCTGCTCGCCTTGCGCCAGGCGCTGCTCCAGCTGCGTGAGCAGGGCGCCATTGCGTGCCCCGCCACCGCAGGGGGTCAGCGCGGCCAGTGATACGCCGGTCTGCTCCAATGCTCGCACGATGCTTTCGACGGTCAGACTCAGGAGCGTGGCCTGCACGTTGGCCGGTGACTCGTCGCCGGTCAGATGCTGAGCCAGCCAGTCGAGATGGAAGTCTTCGCGGCCGGTGCTCTTGGGAAGTGGTCGGCGGAAGTAATCGGCCGACAGCAATCTCTCGAGCAAGTCGGGAATCACCTTGCCGCTGGCGGCCCACTGACCGTCCTGATCCACTGCGGTACCACGATGACGCGCATGCCAGGCATCCAGCAGGCAGTTGGCGGGGCCGGTGTCGAAGCCGATGATGTCAGCTGTGGAGCCCTGAGGGGGAAGTAGTGTCAGATTGGCGATGCCGCCCAGGTTGAGCAGCCCATGCCATTGGCCTGGCTGACTGAAGAGAGCAGCGTGGAAGGCGGGCGCCAGCGGGGCCGCCTGACCGCCGGCGGCCAGATCACGGCGCCGGAAGTCAGCGACGACGGGAATGCCGCACAGCTCGGCCAGCAGGCTGGGATTGTCGAGCTGCAGGGTGTAGGGCGTGTGGCATGGCTGATCGCTGAAGCCATAGGGGCGATGCTCGATGGTCTGGCCATGGCTGCCAATGGCCGTGACTTCCTCTGCAGTCAGTTGCTGGCGTGTCAGCAAGCGCGTCACCGCGCTGGCAGCCAGTTCAGCCAACGCCTTCTCGGCGGCGGCGAGATCCGCGAAGCATGCTTCATCACAATGCATCAGCTGCCAGAGGCGAGACCGCAGTGTCTCGGGCAGCGGCAGGTCGAGCCCATCAATGAAGCGAATCCGCTCGTGGTCTGGCGAGGAGGGGGCGATATCGAGCAAGGCGATATCGAGTCCGTCCAGGCTGGTGCCGGTCATCAAGCCAAGGTAAAGCGCCATTGGGATCTCCCGATCATTGGAGGGGCGTGCAACAGGGGCGTGAAGCTCGTGAGCACGCCGCCCTGCGGCAGGGGGTGCATGCCATGCTCGTCATGCTAACATTCTCGGCCAACATGCCCCGCTACGAGGGGAGCAGCAACGGTCAGAGAGGGCAGGATGAGCGACAAGTCAGTAGTGGAAGCGCTGGAGATCATCAAGCGCGGTACCGATGAGGTACTGGTCGAGGAAGAGCTGATCAAGAAGCTCGAGTCCGGGCGCAAGCTCAAGGTCAAGGCGGGCTTTGATCCGACGGCGCCGGACCTGCACCTCGGTCATACGGTGCTGATCAACAAGCTGCGCCAGCTGCAGGACCTCGGTCACGAGATCATCTTCCTGATCGGTGATTTCACCGGCCGCATCGGCGACCCCACCGGCAAGAGCGTGACGCGCAAGCCGTTGACCGAAGAGGATGTGAAGGCCAACGCCCTGACGTATCAGGAGCAGGTCTTCAAGATTCTCGACAAGGAGAAGACGCGCATAGCCTTCAACTCCGAATGGATCAGCAAGCTCTCCGCGGGTGACATGATCGAGCTGGCGGCCTCCAGCACGGTCGCGCGCATGCTCGAGCGTGACGATTTCGACAAGCGCTATAGCGGCAATCAGCCGATCTCCATCCACGAGTTCCTCTACCCGCTGATCCAGGGGTATGACTCCGTGGCGCTGGAAGCGGATATCGAGCTTGGCGGCACCGATCAGAAGTTCAATCTGCTGATGGGGCGTGAGCTTCAGCGCCAGCGCGGCCAGGAGCCGCAGGTGGTGATCACCATGCCGATCCTCGAAGGCCTGGATGGTGTGCAGAAGATGTCCAAGTCGCTGGGCAACTACATCGGCATCAATGACCGCCCGGGCGAGATGTTCAACAAGATCGTCTCCATGCCGGATTCGCTGATGTGGCGTTACTTCGAGCTGCTGTCGCTGCGTCCTCTCGATGAAGTGAAGGCGCTGATGGCCAGCATCGACGACGGCGCCAACCCGCGTGATATCAAGATGGAGCTGGCACGCGAGCTGGTGGCACGCTTCCACGATGAAGACGCGGCGGCGACGGCGCACCTTTCCAGCGGCAATCAGCTGGCTGACGGCGAGCTGCCGGCGGACATGCCGGATGTCACCGTCAGCCTGGAGGGCGCCGAGGTGGCGCCGATCGCGGCGGTCATCAATCGTGCGGGTCTGGCCAACAACAGTGCCCAGGCCAAGGACATGCTCAAGAATGGCCGCGTGAAAGTGGATGGCGAAGTGGTCGAGCCTTCCTATATGGCACCTTTCGATACTGCCATCGTCATCCAGGCGGGCAAGAAGCGCTACGCACGAGTGACCGTGACGCGCTGAGGTACTCAGATGTACTATTACTGAGAAGTCGCTGTCGTAAGTCACCTCCCGCTCGGCCTCACCAGACATGGTGGGGCCGAGCGCGTTCTGAGCGCCTGGCCTCATCGTGGCGAGATTCTCTCAAGAAAGCCCTTGCCCTCACGGCGGTTCGTGCGTAAAGTACGCATCCGCTGCCGGGGACGCATGGCGTTACCAGCGGTGAAAGAGGTTTGCAGGTGATTGTTTTGCTTGATGTTTTTGAAGTTCGCTTCGGAATCATCGATTGACAATCCCGGGCGATTCGCTAGAATACGCCGCACTCCTTACGGAACAGGTGATCGAGCAATGCTCCTCACCGCTTGATGATGCTTAGAGGCAGTCGACTGACTCATCATCAAGTGCTTGACTTTTCAAGCGTTCTGGGTAGAATATGCCTCCTCGCTTCACAGCGACGCTCTTTAAAAATTTGATCAGGTAATTCGTGTGAGCGCTTGCCGATGAGTGGTGACAAGGTCATCAAATATCGGAGCAAGCCTCTCACGAGAAGTTTGACTCTGAACCAAGTTTGGTCTGCTTAACAGACTATCAAGCTTTCAACTGAAGAGTTTGATCATGGCTCAGATTGAACGCTGGCGGCAGGCTTAACACATGCAAGTCGAGCGGAAACGATTCTAGCTTGCTAGAAGGCGTCGAGCGGCGGACGGGTGAGTAATGCATGGGAATCTGCCCGATAGTGGGGGACAACCTGGGGAAACTCAGGCTAATACCGCATACGTCCTACGGGAGAAAGCAGGGGATCTTCGGACCTTGCGCTATCGGATGAGCCCATGTCGGATTAGCTTGTTGGTGAGGTAACGGCTCACCAAGGCGACGATCCGTAGCTGGTCTGAGAGGATGATCAGCCACACTGGGACTGAGACACGGCCCAGACTCCTACGGGAGGCAGCAGTGGGGAATATTGGACAATGGGCGAAAGCCTGATCCAGCCATGCCGCGTGTGTGAAGAAGGCCTTCGGGTTGTAAAGCACTTTCAGCGAGGAAGAACGCCTCGGGATTAATACTCCCGAGGAAAGACATCACTCGCAGAAGAAGCACCGGCTAACTCCGTGCCAGCAGCCGCGGTAATACGGAGGGTGCAAGCGTTAATCGGAATTACTGGGCGTAAAGCGCGCGTAGGTGGCTAAGTCAGCCAGGTGTGAAAGCCCCGGGCTCAACCTGGGAACGGCATCTGGAACTGCTTGGCTAGAGTGCAGGAGAGGAAGGTAGAATTCCCGGTGTAGCGGTGAAATGCGTAGAGATCGGGAGGAATACCAGTGGCGAAGGCGGCCTTCTGGACTGACACTGACACTGAGGTGCGAAAGCGTGGGTAGCAAACAGGATTAGATACCCTGGTAGTCCACGCCGTAAACGATGTCAACTAGCCGTTGGGTCCCTTGAGGACTTAGTGGCGCAGCTAACGCAATAAGTTGACCGCCTGGGGAGTACGGCCGCAAGGTTAAAACTCAAATGAATTGACGGGGGCCCGCACAAGCGGTGGAGCATGTGGTTTAATTCGATGCAACGCGAAGAACCTTACCTACCCTTGACATCCAGAGGACTTTCCAGAGATGGATTGGTGCCTTCGGGAACTCTGAGACAGGTGCTGCATGGCTGTCGTCAGCTCGTGTTGTGAAATGTTGGGTTAAGTCCCGTAACGAGCGCAACCCCTATCCTTATTTGCCAGCGAGTAATGTCGGGAACTCTAAGGAGACTGCCGGTGACAAACCGGAGGAAGGTGGGGACGACGTCAAGTCATCATGGCCCTTACGGGTAGGGCTACACACGTGCTACAATGGCAAGTACAAAGGGTTGCAATACGGCGACGTGGAGCCAATCCCATAAAGCTTGCCTCAGTCCGGATTGGAGTCTGCAACTCGACTCCATGAAGTCGGAATCGCTAGTAATCGTGGATCAGAATGCCACGGTGAATACGTTCCCGGGCCTTGTACACACCGCCCGTCACACCATGGGAGTGGACTGCACCAGAAGTGGTTAGCCTAACCTTCGGGAGGGCGATCACCACGGTGTGGTTCATGACTGGGGTGAAGTCGTAACAAGGTAGCCCTAGGGGAACCTGGGGCTGGATCACCTCCTTATCGACATTGTCTATCGCTCGCGGCAAGTGCTCACAACGAATTACCTGATCTTATTGCTGGCTTAGCCGGCAGTGGCAAGCGTGCTCAACAGAGCGCGCTTCTCACTGTTCTCTGAACAGCCGCTCTTTAACAATGTGAATCATGCTGACGATGGAATGTGCGCCAAGCACATCTCCATCAACACGATATGTCGGAGAGGTCCGACAGATTCGTAATCCTTGACAGACCCCTTGGGGTTATATGGTCAAGCGATTAAGCGCATACGGTGGATGCCTTGGCAGCCAGAGGCGATGAAGGACGTGATAGCCTGCGATAAGCGTTGGCGAGGTGGCAAATACCCTGCGACCCAACGATTTCCGAATGGGGAAACCCACTCACCATCAGGTGAGTATCTATAGGCCAATACATAACCTATAGAGGCAAACCCGGGGAACTGAAACATCTAAGTACCCGGAGGAAAAGAAATCAACCGAGATTCCCCAAGTAGCGGCGAGCGAACGGGGACCAGCCCTTAAGCGTGACAACTGACAGGCGAACAAGCTGGGAAGCTTGACGATACAGGGTGATAGTCCCGTAGTCGAAGTCTGAGTCACGTGAAATCGAGTAGGTCGGGGCACGAGAAACCCTGACTGAACATGGGGGGACCATCCTCCAAGGCTAAATACTCCTGGCTGACCGATAGTGAACCAGTACCGTGAGGGAAAGGCGAAAAGAACCCCGGCGAGGGGAGTGAAATAGATCCTGAAACCGTATGCGTACAAGCAGTGGGAGCACCTTCGTGGTGTGACCGCGTACCTTTTGTATAATGGGTCAGCGACTTATATTCTGTGGCGAGCTTAACCGTATAGGGGAGGCGTAGGGAAACCGAGTCTTAACTGGGCGACCAGTCGCAGGGTATAGACCCGAAACCGGGCGATCTATCCATGGCCAGGGTGAAGATTGAGTAACATCAATTGGAGGCCCGAACCCAAGTATGTTGAAAAATGCTGGGATGAGCTGTGGATCGGAGTGAAAGGCTAATCAAGCCCGGAGATAGCTGGTTCTCCTCGAAAGCTATTTAGGTAGCGCCTCGCGTATCACCGCTGGGGGTAGAGCACTGTTTCGGCTAGGGGGTCATCCCGACTTACCAACCCGAGGCAAACTCCGAATACCAGTGAGTGCAGCGTGGGAGACACACAGCGGGTGCTAACGTCCGTTGTGAAAAGGGAAACAACCCAGACCGTCAGCTAAGGTCCCAAAATCCTGATTAAGTGGGAAACGATGTGGGAAGGCTCAGACAGCTAGGAGGTTGGCTTAGAAGCAGCCATCCTTTAAAGAAAGCGTAATAGCTCACTAGTCGAGTCGGCCTGCGCGGAAGATATAACGGGGCTAAATCAGGTACCGAAGCTACGGGTTCATCCTCTGGATGAGCGGTAGAGGAGCGTCGTGTAAGCCAATGAAGGTGGATTGAGAAGTCTGCTGGAGGTATCACGAGTGCGAATGCTGACATGAGTAACGATAAGGGGAGTGAAAAACTCCCCCGCCGGAAGACCAAGGTTTTCTGTTCTACGTTAATCGGAGCAGAGTGAGTCGGCCCCTAAGGCGAGGCGGAAACGCGTAGTCGATGGGAAACGGGTTAATATTCCCGTACCGGATGTGGTTGCGATGGGGGGACGAAGAAGGCTAGGTGAGCCAGGCGTTGGTTGTCCTGGTGAAAGCATGTAGGCCGAGGAATCAGGCAAATCCGGTTCCTCCGAGGTCGAGATGCGAGACGAACTGACCACGGTCAGGAAGTCATCGATGCCACGCTTCCAGGAAAAGCCTCTAAGCTTCAGACCACATGCGACCGTACCCCAAACCGACACAGGTGGTCAGGTAGAGAATACCAAGGCGCTTGAGAGAACTCGGGTGAAGGAACTAGGCAAAATGGCACCGTAACTTCGGGAGAAGGTGCACCGGTTCGAGTGAAGGACTTGCTCCGTAAGCTCTTACCGGTCGAAGATACCAGGTGGCTGCAACTGTTTATTAAAAACACAGCACTCTGCAAACGCGCAAGCGGACGTATAGGGTGTGACGCCTGCCCGGTGCCGGAAGGTTAATTGATGGGGTTAGGATTCGTCCGAAGCTCTTGATCGAAGCCCCGGTAAACGGCGGCCGTAACTATAACGGTCCTAAGGTAGCGAAATTCCTTGTCGGGTAAGTTCCGACCTGCACGAATGGCGTAATGATGGCCACGCTGTCTCCACCCGAGACTCAGTGAAATTGAAATCGCAGTGAAGATGCTGTGTACCCGCGGCTAGACGGAAAGACCCCGTGAACCTTTACTATAGCTTTACACTGGATGCTGATGTTGTCTGTGTAGGATAGCTGGGAGGCTTTGAAACCGCGTCGCCAGATGCGGTGGAGCCAACCTTGAAATACCAGCCTGACATCATTGGCGTTCTAACTCAGGTCCGTCATCCGGATCGAGGACAGTGTATGGTGGGTAGTTTGACTGGGGCGGTCTCCTCCTAAAGAGTAACGGAGGAGCACGAAGGTACCCTCAGCACGGTTGGAAATCGTGCATTGAGTGCAAGAGCATAAGGGTGCTTGACTGCGAGACAGACACGTCGAGCAGGTACGAAAGTAGGTTCTAGTGATCCGGTGGTTCTGTATGGAAGGGCCATCGCTCAACGGATAAAAGGTACTCCGGGGATAACAGGCTGATACCGCCCAAGAGTTCACATCGACGGCGGTGTTTGGCACCTCGATGTCGGCTCATCACATCCTGGGGCTGAAGTCGGTCCCAAGGGTATGGCTGTTCGCCATTTAAAGTGGTACGCGAGCTGGGTTTAGAACGTCGTGAGACAGTTCGGTCCCTATCTGCCGTGGGCGTCGGAAGTTTGAGAAGAGCTGCTCCTAGTACGAGAGGACCGGAGTGGACGAACCTCTGGTGTTCGGGTTGTCATGCCAATGGCATTGCCCGGTAGCTACGTTCGGACGGGATAACCGCTGAAGGCATCTAAGCGGGAAGCCCCCTTCAAGATGAGACTTCCCTGAGGCCTTGCGCCTCCTGAAGGGCCCTTGAAGACTACAAGGTTGATAGGCTGGGTGTGGAAGCACAGCAATGTGTTGAGCTAACCAGTACTAATTGCCCGTGAGGCTTGACCATATAACACCCAAGGGGTTTGCCCAGGCAAACCGCCGGGATTGCGACAGGATCGACGACATATCGGTCAGCATGATTCATATTGCGAGTCCCGAGGCCACAAGCCTCGAGACTCAGGCATCGCAAGATGCCACCGTTTCGCCTGACGACCATAGCGAGCGTGAACCACCCGATCCCATGCCGAACTCGGAAGTGAAACCGCTTAGCGCCGATGGTAGTGTGGAGTTTCTCCATGTGAGAGTAGGTCATCGTCAGGCACTTATACTGAACCGCCCCTGTAGCCTTGCTGCAGGGGCGGTTCTCTTTGTGCGCAGGAAAAGTGGTGCGTAGTGGAATTATGCAGAGAAGTCCTGCATGCGAATCAGCTGTGGGCGAAAGAAAAGAGCTCTGCCCAAGCAACGTGTCTATGGCAAAAGAAGGCCCCTGTCGAAAACTCGGCAGGGGCCTTTTGTCTTCGGAGCCTTTTATCTTCACGGGCAGTTAAGTTTCAGTGCGCCATCACATCAGGGCGAGGCTTCGTAGAGCTCGATGGGCGTACCGTCAGGGTCTGCCAGGAAGGTGAAGCGGGCACCGGTGTATTCATCGACACGTATCGGCTCTGGCGTGGCACCACGGGCGATCAGCAGCTCGACACAGGTATCGATGTCTTCCGTCGCCAGCGCCAGGTGACGAAGGCCACAGGCTTCCGGATAACTGGGGCGCTCAGGCGGCGAAGGGAAGGAGAACAGCTCCAGTTGGATACCGCCCGGCAGGAGTAGGTCGAGCTTGTAGCTGTCGCGGGCCTCGCGATAGGCCTCGTTGATCACCTGCGCATCCATGACCTCGAGATAGAAGCGCCTGGCGCGTGGGTAATTAGCGGTGATGAGCGCCACGTGATGCACTCGCGTCAGAGGCAGGCGGGGGGGCGAGGGTGAGTCCGAAGCCATGGTGAGACTGTCCGTTGTCATGTTGTGTTCCTGAAGAGTGTTAGGCGCGATGAACTGTGCGGTGAACTGTGCAATGAGCCGGGCGGTGAGCTCGTGAGAGACATTCTGATGAAAGAAGGCGCCCACAGGGCGCCTTCTTTGATTGGAGCAATCACCGGCCAGCCCGTGCGCTATCTCAGCGACACAGGGTTTCCAGGGCTTCGATCAGGCTGTCCATCTCGGCATCGGTACCGATGCTGATACGCAGATAGTCACGTAGTGCGTCGGTGTTGAAGTGGCGCACCAGGATGCCCTGTTCGCGCAGGCCGATGAACAGCTTGCCGGCATCGTGGGTCGGGTGAGTCGCCAGTACGAAGTTGGTCTGCGAGGGCAAAATCTCGAATCCCAGCGCGGCCATGCGATCGCGCGTCTGCTCGCGGGTGGTGATGACTCGCGTGCGGCACTCATCGAAATAAGCGGGATCACTGAGGGCGGCGACGCCGACCTGTTCGGCCAGGCGATCGATGGGATAGGAGTTGAAGGAGTCCTTCACGCGCTCCATGCCTTCGATCAGCTCTCGTGAGGCCACGGCATAGCCGAGACGGATGCCGGCCAGGCTGCGTGACTTGGAAAAGGTGCCGGTCACTATCAGGTTGGGATACTGATGAATCAGCGGGATGGCGCTTTCGCCACCGAAGTCCACGTAGGCCTCGTCGACCAGCACCACGCTCTGCGGATTGCGCTCCAGCAGCGCGGCAATCGCCTTGCGGCCATGGCCATGCCCTGTCGGGGCGTTGGGGTTGGCGAAGATGATGCCGCCATTGTCGTTGCCGAAGGCTTCCAGGTCGACTTCCCAGTTGTCGGTCAGCGCGATGCTGCGTGACTCGATGCCATACATGCGGCAGTAGACCGGGTAGAAGCTGTAGCTGATGGACGGCAGCAGCAGCGGCTTGTCCTGTCGGAAGAAGGCCTGGAAGGCCAGCGCCAGCACTTCATCGGAGCCATTGCCGACGAAGACTTCCTCGGCGGCCACATGGAAGGTGTCGGCCAGGGCGGCGCGCAGCGAGCTGGAGCTCGGGTCCGGGTATCGGCGCAGATCAGAGGCATTGAACTCGCGCAGCGTCTGCTCCACGGCGGGCGCCGGCGGGTAGGGGTTCTCATTGGTGTTCAGCTTGATCAGCTGCTCACGCGGTTGTTCGCCGGGGACGTAGGGGGTCAGGTCGTGGACCTGTGGGCTCCAGTACTTGCTCATGATTTCTCGCCGCTGGTGACAGTGCATGACCCGTGTCATGGATGCTTTTCATGTTGCCCGCTGGATCGTCGCGGTACAAGCATCAGCAGGCTCTCTGCCTGAGTCTAAAGCGTGCCGACTGGTGCGGATTTCCACATTGTTGCCATGCCAGCATTATTCTCGTGCGATGCGTGTGCTTGAAGCAGCGCGTGGTGTACCGCATGTCACAGGCATGCTTGCCCAGCTCGCGCGACTTCGTGCGATGAGGATGCTGGGCGAAGACCTGCAATTCAAGGAGTCCCGATGACAGCCAACACCAATGCCCCGTGCGCTGACACCCTGCTCGATCCGGTCAAGCTCGGTGATCTGACCCTGCCCAACCGCATCCTGATGGCACCGCTGACACGTGCTCGTACCCCCGACAGCATTCCCGGCGAACTGCAGCAGGCCTATTACGGTCAGCGTGCCGGTGCCGGCCTGATCATCAGCGAGGCGACCAACATCTCGCCGACCGCTCGTGGCTACGTCTACACGCCGGGTATCTGGACCGATGAGCAGGAAGCCGGTTGGAAGGGCGTCGTCCAGGCGGTGCACGCCAAGGGCGGCCGCATGGCGCTGCAACTGTGGCACGTCGGGCGTGTCTCGCATGAGATGGTGCAGCCGGGTGGCCAGCAGCCGGTCGCGCCGAGCGCCCTGCGTGGTGAAGGCGCCCAGTGCTTCGTCGAATTCGAGGACGGCACCAGCGGACGTCATCCTACCAGCACGCCGCGTGCCCTGGAGACGGACGAGATTCCCCAGCTGATCGAGGACTATCGCCAGGCCGCCGTGCGTGCCAAACGTGCCGGTTTTGACATGATCGAGGTGCATGCCGCCAACGCCTATCTGCTCAACCAGTTCATGGCTACCGGCACCAATCAGCGTACTGACCAGTACGGTGGCTCGCTCGAGAACCGTGCGCGCCTGACGCTGGAAGTCGTCGATGCCGTCGCCGAAGTCTTCGGCCCTGAGCGTACCGGTATCCGGCTGACACCCTTCATCGAGATCTTCGGCCTGACCGATGACGAGCCAGAAGAGATGGCCTTCTACATGGCCGAGCAGCTCTCCCGGCGTGGCATCGCCTATGTGCACGTCAACGAGCCGGACTGGGCTGGTGGAGACATCAAGTTCAGTGATGACTTCCGCCGTGCCCTGCGCGAGCGCGTCAAGGGCGCGCTGATCTTCTGCGGCCATTACGATGGCGAGAGTGCGGCTCGCATCATCGATGAGGGCATCGCGGATGCCGTCGCCATCGGGCGCCCGTATATCGCCAATCCGGACCTTGTCGAGCGTATTCGCCTCGGGGCTGAACTCAACGAGCAGGACCCGGATACCTTCTACGGTGGTGATGCCAAGGGCTATACCGACTACCCGTTCCTCGACAATGGCCATGATCGCCGCGGCTGAGGCCAACACGATTTAACGAATGGCGTTCGATAAACGCCATCGGGGGTGGCCTCTCGGGGCGGATACCCGCTATTCTTGAGCGTGGAAGCTTGTGAGCGGTCTGCCTGCCAAAGCGGGTAGACCGCTCGCCGTCGATAGCGCTGACGCTGCTATCGAGTCATCGCCTTAAGGAGGATTCAATGCAGATCAGGACTCTGATGGTGGGAGCCGCGCTGATGGTCGGTCTCGCCGGGTGCGCATCAACGGCCCAGACCAATGACGGTGCCGCTGACAACAGCGCTACCGAGACAGCCAGCGAGCAGGTTGCCGTCTACAAGGGCACCCTGCCGTGTCGTCGCTGCACGGGCATTGACCTCGATGTGCGCCTCAAGGGCGCCGAAGAGGCAGCCCAGGATGAGCGTACCTTCAGTCTCGATGCCACCTATCGTGATCATCCGCAGCAGCCGGATCCAGAGCATTACGAAGGCCAGTGGGATGTGCTGTCCGGCACCGTGACGGATCCGAGCGCGACCGTCTATGAGCTGACGCCGGACGGCGAAGGCCAGACCTACTACTTCCTGCGTCTGGATGCCCAGACACTGGAGCTGGTCGACCCGCAGAAGCGTCGCTTCCAGAACGGTGAGACATTGCGCCTCAAGCGCCAGTAAGCGTGCCGTGCGCCACAAGGCGATCGTGAGCACAAGGAAGGCGGCGCAAGCCGCCTTCCTTGTGTCTGGCCGTTGGAAATCCGCGGCTGACGACACTTCATCATGACGCCGAGAATCACTTCTTCCCGACAGGATTGTCTGATGGCGAAAGCAAAGAGCGCCTTCGTATGTACCGAATGCGGTAGCGAATTCTCGAAGTGGCAGGGCCAGTGCAGCGGCTGCCGCGAGTGGAACACCCTGCAGGAAATCCGTGTCGGCGCCGCGGTACTGCCCGGCGCAGCCCCCGCTGCGGGGGCTGTCGCTGGCGGTGCTGCGCGTAGCGCCAGCAATGGGCGGGGCGGCTACGCCGGCACGCTCAGCGACAACGTGACCGATCTTTCCAATGTCTCGCTGGCCGAAGTGCCGCGTTTCTCCTCGACCTTCGGCGAGTTCGACCGCGTGCTGGGCGGTGGGCTGGTGCCGGGCTCCGCCGTGCTGCTCGGTGGCCATCCGGGGGCCGGCAAGTCGACGCTGCTGCTGCAGACCGCCTGCAAGCTCGCCCAGCAGAAGCGCTCACTTTATGTCACCGGCGAGGAATCGCTGTCGCAGGTGGCGATGCGCGCCCATCGTCTGCAGCTGCCAACCCAGGGTCTCAAGATGCTGGCCGAGACCAGCGTCGAGACGATTCTGGCCACCGCCGAGCGCGAGAAGCCCGAGGTGCTGATCATCGATTCCATCCAGACCATGCATCTGGAGGATCTGTCATCCGCGCCGGGTGGTGTCTCGCAGGTACGTGAGTCTGCCGCCGCGCTGACCCGCTTCGCCAAGCGAACCAACACCGTGCTGCTGCTGGTCGGCCACGTGACCAAGGACGGCTCGCTGGCCGGGCCCAAGGTGCTGGAGCACATGATCGACGCCTCCCTGCTGCTGGAGGGCGATGGCGATTCGCGCTTCCGCACGCTGCGTGGCCAGAAGAACCGCTTCGGTGCGGTCAACGAGCTGGGCGTGTTCGCCATGGTCGAGCTGGGCTTGAAGGAAGTGAAGAACCCCAGCGCGATCTTCCTGTCGCGCAGCGAGGAGCAGTCTTCCGGCAGTCTGGTGATGGTGGTATGGGAGGGCACGCGACCGATTCTGATCGAAGTGCAGGCCTTGCTGGATGACTCGCCGCTGGGCAATCCCCGCCGTGTCGCCGTCGGTCTGGACGGCAATCGCCTGTCGATGCTGCTGGCGGTGCTCAACAAGCATGGCGGCCTGTTCACCGGCGATCAGGATGTCTTCCTGAACGTGGTCGGCGGGGTCAAGGTGCTCGAGACCAGTGCCGACCTCGCGGTGCTGTGTGCGGTGGTCTCCAGCCTGCAGAACCGTCCGCTGCCGCGTGAGCTGGTGGTGTTCGGCGAGGTGGGGCTGTCCGGTGAGATCCGTCCGGTGCCGAGTGGTCAGGAGCGCATCGTCGAGGCCGCCAAGCATGGCTTTACGCGCGCCATCGTGCCCAAGGGCAATGCCCCCAGGAACCCGCCCAAGGGCATGACCATCGTGGCGGTCGACAAGCTGTCCCAGGCACTGGAAGCCCTGTGACATCTGCGCCTTCCGCGTGAGCCATCCGCACGGGGGCGTCGTGGTGTGATACTGCATGCAACGAACAAGGCCAGCCTCACGGCTGGCCTTGTTCGTATGGGGTTTTCTCCGAGCACGAAGCTCAGCCTGCCTTGTCAGTCCTGCTTGTCAGCCTGACGGGCGGCATGAGCACAGGCCTTGAGGCGTGAGACCAGGAGCTCGACACCGCGCTCGCGCATCAGCGCCTCATTGCGCCCCGGCACCTCTTCGACATCGCCCGCGTAGGCATTGATGGCGGCTTCGACCGAGCTTTCGCGCAGCAGGTGCAGCATCGGGTAGGGCGAGCGGTTGGTGTAGTTGGCCGCGTCGTCTTCCTCGGTATCCTCGAACACGTACTCCGGGTGGAAGCTGGCCAGCTGATAGATACCCTCGTAGCCCTGCATCTCGAGCAGCGCCTCGGCGTAGTCGAGCAGCTCAAGGTAGGTATCGAAGTCGCGGAAGCCGTCCTTGAAGATCACCAGCGTCGTCTCGGCGTCGCGATTGGCGTCCAAGTTCAGCAGTTCATCACCGAGTGCCTGCAGGCAGCGCTCGAGCCCTGCACCGGGTACCACGGCATACTGGATGCTGTTGCGTGCCATCTCGCGGGCGGCAAACGGGCACAGATTGTCGGCGATGATGTGCGTCTCGACCCACTGGCGCGTGGCGTCGATGGCCTCGGCTTCGCTGGCATCCAGCGGCGGGGTATAGCCACCCGCCGTCTCGGGAGTCGTGGTATCGGTCGGCGTAGCGTCGGTGGTCATGGCGTCAGGGTCCGCAGCGGTGTCAGGAGCGGGTATTGTCACTGCTCGGGCGCGGCATGGCCAGCGCCGTGACTCCCGTCTCTCATTGTCTCTCGTTATCGGGCTTCTTCAACCTGAAGTTGTCGCAGGGCCGCAGGTGGTCGCCGAGCATGTGGCGGCCCTGTTTCATCAGTGATTACAGCGATAGACTTATCACTGCTGGTTCAAAGCCCGTCCCGAGTCCGCTCAGGGACATTGCGGCTGCCGGCTGACGACTTCTTTCCTGCCCCGCCACGGAGATACTTCTTGTCCGCTGATACTCCGCCTCCTTCCTCGCCGCTCCCCGAATCTCCCGAACCTACCGAGAGGGAAGAGGGGCGCGAGCACACCAGTGCAGCGGCCTATCGTCTGTCGCGATTGTTGCCCTTTCTCGGCTGGATGCGTCAGCTGTCGCCCGGGGATGCGCGTTCCGATCTGATCGCGGGCCTCAGCGGTGCGGTGCTGGTGCTGCCCCAGGGGGTGGCCTATGCGTTGATCGCCGGCCTGCCACCGGCGCATGGGCTGTATGCCGCCATCGTGGTGGCGATCATCGCCGGCCTGTTCGGCAGTTCGCGGCATATGGTCAGTGGCCCGGCCGCGGCGATCTCGATGGTGGTATTCGGCACCGTCTCGACACTGGCCGCGCCGGGCAGTCCCGAATACTTGCCGCTGGTGCTGGCGCTGACCTGCATGGTCGGCATCATCCAGCTGTCGTTGGGGCTGATGCGCATGGGGGCGCTGGTCAATCTCATCTCGCACACGGTGGTGATCGGCTTCACCGCCGGCGCCGGGGTCTTGATCGCCACCAGTCAGCTCAAGCACCTGTTCGGCATCGCGCTTGGCGATGCCTCGAGCTTTCTCGGCACCTGGTGGGCGCTGCTCGGGCATCTGGGCGATACCTCGTGGGCAACACTGATCACGGGACTCAGTACCTTGCTTGCGGCCGTGCTGGTCCGGCGGCTGAATCGCAAGCTGCCGTGGATGCTGGTGGCGATGGCCGTCGGCTGCGGTGTCGCGGCATTGCTCGGCGGCAGCGCGGCAGGTATCCCGATGGTTGGCGCCCTGTCCGGTAGCCTGCCGCCGTTTTCCCTGCCGCCGCTGGGCTTTGACACCCTGCGTTCGCTGGGCGGGGCGGCCTTCGCGCTGGCGGTGCTCGGGTTGATCGAGGCGGTCTCTATCGCGCGCGCCATCGGCGTGCGCTCGCATCAGCGTATCGATGGCAACCAGGAGTTCATCGGCCAGGGTCTGTCGAATCTGGCAGGCAGTTTCTTCTCGTGCTTCGCCGGTTCCGGCTCCTTCACGCGTTCCGGCGCCAACTATGATGCCGGTGCCCGCACGCCGCTGTCGGTGGTGGTGGCGGCGCTGATCGTGCTGGCGGTGCTGTTGCTGGTGCCTGACGTGACCGCCTGGCTGCCGTTGCCTGCGATGGCGGGTCTGATCATGGTGATTGCCGCCAACCTGATCGAAGTCGGTCATATCCGCCAGATTCTGGCCGTCAGCCGCGAAGAGGCGGTGGTGCTGGTGATCACCTTCCTCGCCACTCTGCTGTTGCCGTTGGAGTTCGCCATCTTCGCCGGGGTGCTGGTCTCGCTGGTGCTGTATCTGAACCGCACCTCACGGCCACGGCTGGTCGAGATGGCGCCAGACCCGGAACATCCGGAGCTTGGGGTGCGCAATGCCGAGCGTTATCAGCTGGCTCAATGCCGAGAGGTGGTGATTCTGCGCGTGGATGGCTCGCTGTTCTTCGGGGCGGTCGACCACGTCCAGCGCAAGCTGGCGCGCTATACCGGCAAGCACGTCATCCTGCTGGGCACCGGCTGCAACTTCATCGATATCGCGGGCGCTGAGATGCTCGAGATCGAGCAGCGTCGCCTGCGCGATGCTGGCGGCAGTCTCAGCATGTGCGGCTTTCGCATGTACGCGCTGGAAGTGATGGAGCGCGGTGGCTTCCTCGAGCGCATGGGACGTGAGAACTACTTCCATACCGCCGAGGCGGCGATCGCCTCGCTGCGCGACTCGGTCGCCGAAGCGCATCGCGCCCACGGTGATCAACCCGCTGCCTGCCCCGATTGTCAGCTGTTCGGCCCGGCTGGGATCGGGCCGGGGCAGGGGGGGCGCCTGACGCCACCGTTGGCGTGAAAGCACAAGGCTGGGGGCGGCTGCACGCTTGCGATAGAATGTGGCCCCTTGATGGTGCGGCCAGTCAGCCAGTCGCCGCCCATTGCCTCAATCCTGTTCTGTCTGCCGAGAGATGCCCATGAGTTTGCCCACCGTGGCGGCCAGCTGCGACCTGATTCGCGACGGCCGTCCGTTGATCGATGTGCGCGCGCCGGTCGAGTTCGCCGCTGGTGCCTTGCCGGGTGCCGTCAATCTGCCACTGATGGATGATGAGGAGCGTCATCGCGTCGGGCTGCAGTACAAGCAGGTCGGACCGGAATCGGCGGTACATCTTGGCCATCAACTGGTCAGCGGCGGGATCAAGCGCGCACGCATCCGTGCCTGGGTCGAGCACGTCGAGCGACATCCTGACGCCATCCTCTACTGTTTCCGTGGCGGCATGCGCTCTCAGCTCAGCCAGCAGTGGTTGCAGGAAGCAGGGGTCGAGCGTCCACGTATTGAGGGCGGTTGGAAGGCCATGCGTCAGCAGCTCTGTCAGCATATCGATGAGCGTGCCGAGCAGGCCCCGATGCTGTTGATCGGCGGGCTGACCGGCTGTGCCAAGACTGAGCTGATCCATGCGCTGGACAATGGCATCGACCTGGAAGGCTGTGCGCGCCACAAGGGTTCGGCCTTCGGCCGTCACCCCTTCCCGGCGCCGAGCCAGATCGACTTCGAGCACCGCATCGCCGCCGAGATGCTCATGCTTGAGGAAGAAGCGCCGACCATCATGGAAGACGAGTCGCGCTTCATCGGCAGCGTCAATATTCCGCTCGCTACCTGGCGCGCGATGGAGCAGGCGCCGTTGATCCGCGTCGAGATGCCGCTGGATTGGCGAATCGTGCAGATTCAGAAGGACTATATCGAGGGGCTGTGGGCCACCTACAGTCGTCACTATGGTGACTTCCTCGGCTGGACCCTGATGCAGCGCCAGCTGCGTCAGGCACTGCTGCGTCTTCGCAAGCGCCTGGGCAGTGCGCGCCTTGCTCGTCTGGTGCGCATGCAGGACATCGCCTTCCAGGAGCACAAGCGCGGCAATCCAATGGCCCATGAAGGCTGGCTGGCGCCGCTGCTCAGCGAGTATTACGACCCGATGTACCGCTATCAGCTCGAGAAGCACGAGCGCACCTTCCTGCACGTCGGCGACTGGGACAACAGCCTCGCCTTCGCGCGTGAGTGGAGCGCCAATCACCGCTGGCAGCGCTGATATCCCTCATGGGTGCGGTCAGCGCTCACGCATTCAGCCAGTCCACCAGCAGGCGGTCCAGCAGGGCCGCCTGACGATCAAAGCGCTTCGGGTCCTCCAGCAACGCCTCGCGTGATTGCACGCCATTGCCCTCCAGGGGCGCGGGATGGTGGGCCAGGCGGTCCTGTGTGGCCGCCGCACCCACATGCGGATGGAAGTTGAGCGCCACCACGCGACCCTCATCCCAACTGAAGCCGGCCACTGGCGTGTGCTCGCCGCTGGCCAGCAGCTCGCAGTCTTCCGGCAGGCCGCAGATCTCCTCGTGCCACATCAAGGCCTCGAACTCGGCGGGTAACCCCAGCGGGCACTCGTTGCTGCGCGTCAGTGTGGCCCAGCGACGCTGCGGCACCACGGCGGACGAGACGATCGCCCCCATCTGCTCGGCGATCAGTCGCGCCCCCAGGCCAATCCCCAACAGCGGGCGATTGCTGTTCAGCGTGCGCCGAATCAACTTGCGCTGCAGGCGCAGCGACTGCTGTTCGGCGGGGGAGGCTGTCTTTGCGGCGCTCGACAGGCGTTGCGGGCCATCCAGCACCACCAGTGCATGGAAGTCATCGATGCCCGGCAATGCCTCGCCTGACAATGGGAAGCTGGTGTTGAAGCTGTGCCCCATGCCGGAAAGCCAGTCCTTGAGGCGTAGCGGATTCTGCCAGTCATGCGCTAGCGTTGCGGTATCGGCGGCTGAATCTGGTTCAGCGTCAGGGAGTTGCCCCTGATGTATGAAGTAAAGATGCATGGCTTCATCATGCGTGAGCGCCATGCCAGCGTAAAGGCCCCAGTGCTGGCGTCCCAGTACCTGCATCCCGGTACCTGCACCGGGTGAATCAGCCGCGACACGACAAGGAGAGAACCGCATGCGGGCCGAACTGCTCGAACAGATCTACACCGTGGTGGCGCAGATTCCCGAAGGGCGCATCACCACCTACGGGCGTATCGCCAAGATGACCGATGGCGCCAGCGCGCGCATGGTCGGCTCGGCGATGCGTCACCTGCCGGATGGCCATCAGTTGCCGTGGCATCGCGTGATCAATGCCTCGCTCAAGGTCACCGAGCACGGCGGAGCGGTGCGCCAGCGGGAAAAGTTGCGCAGCGAAGGCATCCTGTTCGATGGTGCCGGTCGCGTGCCGACGGAGTGCCTGTGGCCCTGAGGTATGCAATAGCATGGCAGTGTTCGAGCAGGGTCGCGTTCATCCGGCCACGCGCGGGCGCTACCCTTTCGCCTATCCTATCGCATACCCTATAGCGACCTTCGGTGACATCGTGGCTGGCGGAGGCAAGACGCCAGCGCGAACGCCGCATATTGAATAGTGAAGTGAGAATAGAGCCGTCATGACTCAGCCTGTATCCGGTTTTCGTGCGCGCCTTGATGCGCTGGCCCCCGTGCGCCGTACTGCCTTCATGGCGGCGCTGACCGAGCGACTCCTGCCCAATGCCGGCTTCTACGCCGAAGCCAATGGCACGGCCAGCGCACTGGACACCACGCGTGAGCTGCGCAAGCTGCTGGACCTCGTCTGGGAGCAGCTGCGCGTGCGCGATGCCAAGATCGATTTCTCGCTACAGGCCGAGAAGGTCACCGCCTTCGAGCCCGCCGAGGAAGATGACAGCTTCGGCGCGCGCCGCGCACTGGAAGCCGTGATGGCGCTGACCGCCTGCATCGACGTGCTGATCAGCGAAGAGCCGGAAGCCGCGCTCAAGATCAGTCGTCTGTCCACCGATGGCGTGCGCGCGCTGATCGACCTGCAGGCCGGTGAGGGTATCGAGCAGGAAGCGCTGGAAGCCATGATTCGCGAACATCCGCTGATGATCGATGAGCGTGATTTCCAGGACGCCGTGCTCGAGAGTGTCGAAGCCCCGCAGTTGTCGCGCGATGACTGGCGTGCGCTCAAGCAATTGGGCCGCAATGAAGATGTCAGCAATCTCGGGCTATCCTTGCAGGACTGAGCGGCCCGACTCGGATCATCCTGGTGCCAGAGATGACTGGCCAGCCGTTGTTGGAGAGACAGATGAGCGACACCCGTCAGCAGGATTCTTCTCCGATGAACGCAGCGCTGAATGGCGTGATTCAGGCACGGCTCGACGCCATGCGTGAGCATCTCGCGCAGCCGACGTTGAGCGCGGCGAATGTGCACACGCTACGCGTCGACTGCAAGCAGCTGCGCGGCTGGTGGCAATTGCGGCGTGAGTCCCTGGGCAAGTCGGCGGTGAGTGAGCATCAGGCGCGTCCGCGCGCCGTCGCCAGGGCATTGGCCGGGCCGCGCGAAGCGCACATGCTGCGCAAGACGCATGGTCGTGCCTACGCCTGGGTGGATGAGCGCAGTCAGCGCCTGCTGGATGCGCTGCGTCCTGGGCTGACCAGCGCCTCACTGAGCGAGCCGGAGGGCGAGCTGGATCATGCGCCGCTCGAGACGCTGCTGAGCGAAGAGCGGGCGGCCTGGCAGGCGGCGCCGCTGACGGTGGAGGAGCTCGAGGGCGGGCTGGAATGCAGTCGTCATCGCATCAGCAAGCTTGCGGCCAAGGTGGCCACCAAGCGTGAGATCGAGACGTCTCACCGGCTGCGCAAGTGGGTCAAGTACCGCATGTTCCAGCTGGCACTGGCGCACGAGGCGCTGGGTGAGGCTGCCGCGCGGGAGCTCGAGTCACCGAGTCACGGGCGTCGTCGCGAGCCGGAGCTGCTCGACAAGGCGGCCGCGCGGCTGGGCAATCAGCATGATCTGGCGGAGCTGGCGCTGTGGGTCGGGGAGCGAGTGATGCTGCCCGCCGCCGAGAAGCATCTGGTCGCGGACATCATGGCGCTTGCCGACCAGCGACTCGCGCAGGCGCTCAAGCCGCTCGCGAAGCTGGGCTACGTCTGAGCACTGTTATCGCCTGAAGCGACGTGGCTTCTCTACAGACACGAACGCCGCCATTCCTTGAAGAAATGGCGGCGTTCGCGTTTCTGCCTGAACGATTATCCTGCGGCTGTGCTTACAGGCGCATTTCGATACCGCGTGCGGCCATGTGCGCCTTGGCCTGGGGAATCGTGTACTCGGCGAAGTGGAAGATGCTGGCGGCCAGCACCGCATCCGCACCGCCTTCGAGCACGCCATCCACCAGATGGTCGAGGGTGCCGACACCGCCCGAGGCGATCACCGGCACGCTGACGGCGTCGGAAATGGCGCGTGTCACGCCGAGGTCGAAACCGGCCTTGGTGCCATCGCGGTCCATGCTGGTCAGCAACAGTTCGCCGGCGCCCAGTTCGACCATCTTCTTCGCCCACTCGACGGCATCGAGCCCGGTCGGCTTGCGGCCACCGTGGGTGAAGATCTCCCAGCGCGGTGTCTCGCCTTCCTGGCTGACGCGCTTGGCGTCGATGGCGACCACGATGCACTGGCTGCCGAAGCGTTCCGCGGCTTCGCGCACGAAGTCCGGATTGAACACGGCCGCGGTGTTGATCGAGACCTTGTCCGCGCCGGCATTCAGCATGGTGCGAATGTCTTCACAGGTGCGGATGCCGCCACCCACCGTCAGCGGGATGAACACCTCACCGGCGATGCGCGACACCATGTCGACCGTGGTGCCACGGTTGTCGACGCTGGCGGTGATGTCGAGGAAGGTGATCTCGTCGGCGCCTTGCTCGTTGTAGCGCTTGGCGACCTCGACCGGGTCACCGGCATCGCGGATACCGACGAAGTTGACGCCCTTCACGACACGACCGGCGTCGACGTCCAGACACGGGATGATGCGTTTGGCGAGTGCCATGATCGCTCCCCTCAGGCCTTGCGGCCGGTGATGGCGTCGGACAGTGCCTGCGCTTCGGCGATGTCCAGGCTGCCTTCATAGATGGCGCGGCCGGTGATGGCACCGAGGATGCCCTGATCGGCCACTTCGGCCAGGCCACGGATGTCATCCAGGTTGGTCACGCCGCCGGACGCGATCACCGGGATACCGCCTTCGCGGGCCAGTGCCACGGTGGCTTCGATGTTGACGCCCTGCATCATGCCGTCGCGGGCGATGTCGGTATAGACGATGGAGGACACGCCGTCGTCGGCGAAGCGCTTGGCCAGTTCGGTGGCCTTGAGGGTGGAGACTTCAGCCCAGCCATCGGTGGCCACGAAGCCGTCACGCGCATCGAGACCGACGATGATGCGGCCCGGGAAGGCGCGGCACATCTCGGCGACGAAGGCCGGTTCCTTCACGGCCTTGGTGCCGATGATGACCTGACCGACGCCGGCTTCCAGGTAGTGCTCGATGGTCGCGGCATCACGGATGCCACCACCGATCTGGATCGGCAGTTCCGGGTAGGCGCGAGCGATGCGTGTCACGGCGTCGCCATTGACCGGCTTGCCTTCGAAGGCACCGTTGAGATCGACCAGATGCAGACGGCGGCCACCGGCCTCGACCCAGCGCGCGGCCATGGCCAGCGGATCATCGCCGTAGTTGGTGGAGTCTTCCATGCGGCCTTGCTTCAGGCGTACGCACTGACCGTCCTTGAGATCGATCGCGGGGATTACCAGCATGTCGGGTGTCCTCTCGGCGTGTCTGGGCACGCCTGTATTGTCGTCGGTATATCGAAGGCGGATGTATCGGCGTCCGTCACGCGAGACAGACGCCGAGGGTCACGCGGGCGAGCCTTCAGGGCTGCCAGCGGACGAAATTCTCGAGCAGCTTGAGGCCAGCGGCCGCGCTCTTCTCCGGGTGGAACTGCACCGCGAACAGGCTGCCCTCACCGATGGCGACGTGCGCCTCGGCACCGGCGTAGTGCGTGGCGCCGTAGACCTTGGAGCGCTCGCTGGCCGATACATAGAAGCTGTGCACGAAGTAGAAGCGTGAGTTGTCCTCGATGCCTTCCCACAGTGCGTGGCCCTGGGTATGCGCGACATGGTTCCAGCCCATGTGCGGCACCTTGAGGCGCTGGCCGTGTTCGTCCAGCTGCTGGTCATCGAAGCGTTTCACGTCGCCCTTGAAGTAGGCGAGGCAATCGATGCCACCGTTCTCTTCGCTGCGCTCCATCAGCATCTGCTGACCGACGCATACGCCCAGCAGCGGCTTGCTGTGGTTGCTCAACAGCTCGCCGACCAGACCGCGCAGCTCGGCGCGTTCAAGCTCGCCCATGCAGTCACGGATGGCGCCCTGGCCGGGCAGTACCACGCGGGTGGCACCGCAGATGGCGCGCGGGTCGCTGGTGATCACGACATTCTCGTCGGCCACGTGCTCAAGCGCCTTGGCGACGGAGTGCAGGTTGCCCATGCCATAGTCGATGACGGCAATCGTCATGTCTTTCTCCCGAAGGCCGGAGGCAGGCTCCGGCGCTGGATGTCAGGCGTCTGGCGCCCGGATCATTCGTTTACAGCGAGCCCTTGGTGGAGGCGATACGGCCTCCCATGCGCTCGTCCTCTTCCACCGCCATGCGCACGGCACGGCCGAAGGCCTTGAAGATGGTCTCGGCCTGATGGTGGGCATTGAAACCCTTGAGGTTGTCGATATGCAGGGTGGCGCCAGCGTGATTGACGAAGCCCTGGAAGAATTCCCAGAACAGCTGGGTATCGAAGCGACCGATGTTGCCGCGGGTGAACTCGCACTGCATGAACAGGCCCGGACGACCGGAGAAGTCGATCACCACGCGCGACAGGGCTTCATCCAGCGGTACGTAGGCATGGCCGTAACGGCGGATGCCGGCCTTGTTGCCCAGCGCCTGCGCGAAGGCCTGACCCAGGGTGATGCCGATGTCCTCGACGGTGTGGTGGTCATCGATATGCAGGTCACCATCGCAGTCGACCTCGATGTCGATCACGCCGTGACGGGCGATCTGGTCCATCATGTGTTCGAGGAAGGGCACGCCAGTGTTGGCGCTCAGCTTGCCTTCACCGTCCAGATTGATGCGGACCCGGATCTTGGTTTCCGAGGTGTTGCGATGAACTTCGGCGATACGCTCTACCATGATGTCTCTCCAGCGGTCGGTGACGCCATCAGCGGCTTCGAGGCCGATGGGGTCTGGGCGCAGTCTGGGGCCTTTGGTATGAGAGGCGTGTGTCCAGTCCGGCCGGGAAGTGCGCATCATGTGGTTATTGTCATGTGATGTCGCAATCGAAATCGTGATCAGGCCATTGACGACGGCAGAGAGCCGTCGGCGGGGCGCTTGATCGGCGGCAGGCGCGTCGTCTTTGTGCCTGCCCGACCCGTCATTATAGAGAAAGGACAATGGCATCCGCTACAATGGCGGGCATTCATATCGCGGGCGAGGATCTCACCATGCCGGTCACTCTTGAGATGATCGATCACGCACGCTGGCAAACCGATGAGCAAGTCCGTATCGACCTGTCGCGTATCTATCACGAAGCCCCCAGTGAGCGTCTACCGCTTGCCCCGGATGACTTCATTCAGGCCAATCTCGCCGCGGGACACCGCTTCTGCAGTGCCTTCTTCAACGATCGCCATATCGGAGCGCTACTCTGCGAGGATGAAGGCGATGCCTGGAAGATCAGCCATTGCTGCGTGCGCAAGAGCACGCGTCGACGTGGTGTCGGTACGCGCCTGATGGCGCTGCTGTCGCTGGAAGCGGCCAGTGCCCAGCGTCTGCTGGTCGTGCCGAGTCAGGGATTGACCCTGGCCGACGAGCTGCTGGTATCACGTCTCGGCTATGTGCGAGACCCCGCTCGCGACGGCTTCGTGCTGGCGCAGGAGTGAAGTCAGCCGTTGCCGGATGCGGAACTGACGTCAACGCGACCTGTCCACCGGCTATGTCATCATCATTTCTGTCTTGAGACTGTCTCGCTGTGCGCGAGGATGGCGCGCAGCGCTCGGACTTGATGATGAGCGGGTGAAAGGGCATCGCCTGATGCCATGAGCCCCCAGCGCCATTCCATGTGCTGTCCTCCAGGAGCGAGGGCACCGCAGCAATTCTCATCGTGTCAAAGGGAGGACGCAGATGAAAGCACTGTTCAGAGCCTTGCTGGCCATCGTCGGAGTACTGGCGTTGGTGGTCGTGGCAGGGGTGATCTATGTCACCACCTTCCTCGATCCGAATGATCTCAAGCCGCGACTGGTCAAGGCGGTCAAGGACCAGGCGGGGCTGGAACTGGCCCTGAACGGCCCGCTGGACTGGTCCTTCTATCCACGCCTCGGCGTCAGTGTCGAGGATGCCGAAGCCTGGCTGCCGGAGCAGGAGCGTGATCAGTCACCGTTTGCCTCCTTTACCCGTGCGGAAGTCGGCGTGTCCTTCACGCCACTGCTGAGCGGTGAGGTCGAAGTCGAAGGCGTCTTCCTCGACGGTCTCAAGCTGGCGCTCGAGCGTGATGCACAGGGGCGTGGCAACTGGGAAAGCCTGCTCGAGCATGCGGCGACGGCCGCCGACAGTGGCGCGGCGGATGAAGCGCTGCCGCCGGTCAAGAGCGCCGGTGTGGCGCTGGCGGATGACACGACGCCGTCGGTGCAGAATGGCGCCGGCAGCATGGCGGTCAATCTCGATATCGCCTCGGTGCAGGTCACCAATGGTCAGATCGCCTATCAGGACGCGGCCAGCGGGCTCGACATGACGCTCAACGACGTGGCGTTGACGTCCTCCAACGTCAGCCCTGACAAGGCCTTCCCGGTCGAGCTGTCGTTCGTGGCCGATGGGCGTGAGCCGGAACTTCAGAGCACCGTCAGCCTCGATGGCAAGGTGGCGCTGGACCTGCAGGGCGGCCGTCATGTGCTGACCGGCGTGAGCCTGGATACCACCACGCGCATGCCGTCGCTGGGTGACAAGGACCAGAGCGTGGCGCTGGACATCGATACCCTGACGCTGGATACCGACAAGCAGCTGTATCTGGCCGATGGCGCCGAGCTTGACGCGACGCTCCATCAGGCCGCACTGGGTGACAAGGCTCTGCCGCTGAAAGCCACCTTCGGTGCCGAAGCGGACCTGGCGGCGGGCACGGCGAATCTCGAGAATCTGCTGCTGACCTCCGGCAGTGACCTGCGCCTCAGCGGGGCACTCAAGGCCAAGGACATCACCGGCGACGCGCTCAGCTATAGCGGTCAGTTCAAGCTGGCACCGCTATCGCCCAAGGCATGGATGACGCGTGTCGGCATACAGGCGCCGCAGACCGCCAGGAGCAGCGCGCTGACCTCGCTGGCCTTCTCCAGCCCGTTCAAGGGCGACATGTCGCAGGTGCAGCTGACCAACCTGGTGATGGCGCTGGATGACACCACCATCAATGGGCGCCTCGGCTCGTCCTTCGATGCCTCGCAGATCACCTTCGATCTGGATGTCGATGCGTTCAATCTCGATGACTACCTGGCACCGGCGGGCGCAGACGAGAAGACGGCAAGCCTGGGTGAAGCGCTCACGGCGGGCGTGATCGCGCCGGTCTATGCGGCCGATGGTGACGCGGAGCTGCTGCCGGTGGCTTTGCTCAAGACGCTGGGCCTTCAGGGGCAGCTGGATATCGGTACGCTGATCGCCTCGGGTCTCGAGATGAGCAAGGTGACCGCCAAGCTGTCCGGTCAGCCGGGTGTGCAGCAGCTCGATAGCCTGACGGCCAGCCTCTACGGCGGCTCGCTGGCGGCCAATGCACGGATCGACAGCCGCAAGACACCGCTGAGCATGAGCTTCGGCGAGAAGCTGACCAATCTGGATATCGCGCCATTCCTCAAGGCGCTGGCGCCGGAGCAGAAGGACATCCTGCGCGGTCGCCTGACGCTCAATGGTGACTACACCACCAGCACCAATCAGATCGACAGCATCAAACGCAATCTGAACGGCAAGGGCAGCTTCGAGATTCGCAATGGCGAGGTGCTCGACGTCAATATCTCCAGGGAGATGTGTACTGCCGTGGCGACGCTGAGTGGCAAGACCTCCTCGCGCGAGTGGAAGGCCAATACGCCGCTGGAGCGCGCGCAGGGAAGCTTCACGGTCACCAATGGCGTGATCAGCAATCAGGATCTCGCCCTGGCGATTCCGGGCATCGCGCTGGACGGCAAGGGCCAGCTCAACCTGCCGACCGAGGCCTTCGACTACAACGTGGCGGCGCGCTTCATCGAGGGCGCGGATGACGCGGCCTGTGCGGTCAATCCGCGTTTGATCAAGCTGCGCTTCCCGGTGCAGTGCCAGGGCAACCTGAGCGGTGAGCCGGGCGAGTGGTGTGGCTTCGATCAGAAAGGCTTCCAGAGTGCCGCAGCGGAACTGGCCAAGGAAGAAGCCAAGCGCAAGGCGGGCGAGAAGGTCAGCGAGAAGCTGGATGAGAAGCTCGACGAAGATACCCGCAAGAAGATCGACGACAAGCTGGGCGAAGGCGCCAGCGACAAGCTGAAGGGCGCGATTCAGGGGCTGTTCAACTGATCACGCGCTCCCTACGCAGCAAGACCGGCACGCCAGCTCCTCGGGGCTGGCGTGCTGCCGTTTGAGCCCAGGCCATGGCGTCGACCATGGCGCGAGCAGAGGAAGTTTTGATGGCGCGACCTGACACTGCTGCCACGCCAGATGTGACAGCTCCCGAGAGCCATGCCACGCCCGGCTTCGAAGACATCGCCCTGAGTCCCGAGGCGTTTCAGGCGCGCGTGTTCGACTGGTTCGATGAGCATGGCCGCAAGCACCTGCCCTGGCAGGAGAACACCACGCCGTATCGCGTGTGGGTCTCGGAGATCATGCTCCAGCAGACCCAGGTCGCGACGGTGCTGCCGTACTACGCCCGCTTCATGGAGCGCTTTCCGGATGTCGCGGCGCTGGCGGCGGCGGATATCGATGACGTGCTGCATCTGTGGACGGGCCTTGGCTACTACGCGCGGGCGCGCAATCTGCACAAGGCCGCTCAGCAGGTCGTGAATGAGCACGACGGCGCCTTCCCGGTCGAGAGTGTCGAGGCACTGTCGGCCTTGCCGGGCATCGGGCGTTCGACCGCCGGGGCGATCATCAGTATCAGCACCGGACAGCGGGCGCCGATTCTCGATGGCAACGTCAAGCGCGTGCTGGCACGTCTGCATGCCGTGGAGGGCTGGCCGGGACGTCCGGCGGTGGAGCGCAAGCTGTGGACGCTGGCGGAGCGCTACACGCCGCAGGTGCGGCTGGCGGACTGGACCCAGGCGATGATGGATCTCGGGGCCACCCTGTGCACGCGTGGCAGCAAGCCGGATTGCGCGCGTTGCCCTTTCGAGGAAGTCTGCGTGGCGCATGCGCGTGGCGAAGAGAAGCGCTTCCCCGAGAGCAAGCCCAAGAAGACCATTCCGACGCGTCAGACACTGATGTTGCTGGTCAGTGACGAGGCGGGGAAGATCCTGCTGGAACGCCGTCCGCCGACGGGCATCTGGGGTGGCCTATGGGCGCCGCCACTGGTCGAGGACCGCGAGGCCGCGCGGGAATGGATCGCCCGCGAAGCCCGCGGTGCTCATCTGGAGGCGCCACTGGCAAGTTTCGAGCATGTCTTCAGTCACTTCCGACTGACCATCACGCCACAGCCGGTGCAGCTGGGGGAGGCAGGGCTTGCGCCAGCTCAAGCGGCCGAGAGCGTCAGCGAGTCGGCCGCCGACCGTCGCTTCGTCGACCCTGCCGCGCCGGACGCCGTGGGCCTGCCGGCGCCGGTCAAGGCGCTGCTGGCACGCTGCACGGATGATCTGTTCGGGCTGTGAGGCCTTGTCGGTGTCGGCATCGTCCGCACGTCTGGGGCAAAGCGGCTCAAGCGTGCGAGAATGAGGCAACAGTAAAGGCGTCTGGCGAAGGCTCGACGCTCATCCGCACTGACATCCAGTTCTCTTACGGAGTTACCCATGCGCACCGTACATTGCCGCAAGTATGACCAGGACCTGCCGGGTCTCGATTTTCCGCCGCTGCCGGGCGAGAAGGGCCAGGACATCTGGTCCAACGTCTCGAAGCAGGCATGGGAAGAGTGGCAGGCGCTGCAGACGCGTCTGATCAACGAGAAACACCTCAACATGATGGATGCCGACAGCCGTCGCTATCTGATGGAGCAGATGGATCGCTTCTTCAACAACCAGGAGACGGACCAGGCTGAAGGTTTCGTGCCGACGGACGCCGCCGCCAAGGGTGAATCGCAGGGCGGACAGGGCTACGAAGTCTGAGTGGACGGCGAGGACGGCGGAAGGCGAATTACGACGCCAAATTCTTGATAAGCAAGGGTTGACGTCGGGAAAGGTTTTCTATTTAATACGTCCTCGTTGGCAAGGGCCAGATAGCTCAGTTGGTAGAGCAGGGGATTGAAAATCCCCGTGTCGGCGGTTCGATTCCGTCTCTGGCCACCAAGTGTTGGGGTATAGCCAAGTGGTAAGGCACCGGTTTTTGGTATCGGCATTCCCAGGTTCGAGTCCTGGTACCCCAGCCAGCTGACATGCAGTAACGTAGTAAGAAGACTCATATCATGAGTTCTTTGTGCCGGCTTAGCTCAGTTGGTAGAGCAACTGACTTGTAATCAGTAGGTCGAGGGTTCGACTCCTTTAGCCGGCACCATCTTCAGGCTTCTGTAGATGAGCGAAGAACACACGATATAGAGGTCGCCTTGGCGGCTTTTTTTGTGTCTTCAGGTTGGCCAGATAGCTCAGTTGGTAGAGCAGGGGATTGAAAATCCCCGTGTCGGCGGTTCGATTCCGTCTCTGGCCACCAAATTGGGGTATAGCCAAGTGGTAAGGCACCGGTTTTTGGTATCGGCATTCCCAGGTTCGAGTCCTGGTACCCCAGCCAATTCTGGCTAGCTGATGAAGTCGCAGGATGAATTCGGCAGCCAACAGAAAAGCCACCCTTCGGGGTGGCTTTTTTGCGTCTGGAGTAAAGGTCTGGACGGCAGCTTGGTATACCGCAGGCCAGCGCTTCTCTCAGTGCGAGGTGGGCTCTTCCGGGTGCATCGCCAGCCAGCTCAGGCGCTTGCGATAGATGGTAGAGGGGGCGATCTCCAGTATCGCCGCAGCGCGGGGGATACTGCCATCACAGGCGCTGATAACGCTCTCGATCGCCTCGCGTTCGACCATCCACAGCGGGCGCAGCGTGGTCTCGCTGTCCTCCTGCGCGTTGTGGCTGACCGACGTGCGATGCGCCGTGCTGGAGGGCAAATCCAGCATGTCGGCCGTCAGCACCTCACCATCATTGAGGATGATGGCGCGCCGCAGCGTGTTTTCCAGCTCTCGCACGTTGCCGGGCCAGTCATGGGCCAGCAGCTGACGCTCGGCGCATGCACTGAGTCGTGTGAAGCGCTTGCCTTCGTGGCCTGCCATGCGTCCCAGCAGCCCGGTGGCGATCTCCAGGATATCCTGACCGCGCTCGCGCAGTGGCGGCACCTTGAGCGGAATGACGTGCAGGCGATAGAAGAGGTCTTCCCGGAAGCGGTGAGTATCGACCAGTACTCGCGGGTTCTGATGCGTGGCGCACACGATGCGGCAATTGACCTCTACCGTGCGCGTGGCGCCCACCGGCATTACCTGCCCCGTCTGCAGGAAGCGCAGCAGCTTGCTCTGCAAGGGCAGCGGCAGCTCCGCGATCTCATCGAGAAACAGCGTCCCCCCATCTGCCGCCACGGCGAGCCCCTGCTGGGCGCTCACGGCTCCCGTGAAAGCCCCGCGCACATGTCCGAACAATTGCGACTCCAGCAGCTCTGCCGGAATGGCGGCACAATTGACGGCGATGAATGGGCCGTCACGTACCGGGCTATGGCGGTGAATGGCAGTGGCACACAATTCCTTGCCGCTGCCGCTTTCGCCGGTGATGAAGATGGGAGCGTCCGAGTGGGCGACCTGGATGAGAGTGCGATAGAGCGTCTGCATGGCCGATGAGTCTCCGATAAACTCCCCAAAACCGCGAGGTCGCTTTACCGGTAGTTCCCTTACCCGCGAGGTAGTGGAGATATCGTCAGCCAGATTCAATGCGGTAGCCGATGATGCAGCCTGATGAGCTTTCAGTGCGGTCATGAGTGTTGTTCCCTTGCTGCTGGTCTTTCTGCATTGCCTGCGCTTCGTGCGAGCGGGCTGCGAAAGAATAATTGTCGGGCTGCTTCTGGTGACAGCCTCACCGGAGAGTCTGGATTCTCCAGCGTTGAGTGTTCGTCTTGAGGGTTTATCGAGTTCCCATATAGAGGTTAATGACTTGTGCGAGATGATCATGGCGGCTTTTAGTGCGTTTTTTCCGCTCCCCCTGAGTGGCAGACTTCTCAGTCTCGACGCTTGCCTGGCTGACCAACTCTCTACTCACGCTGAAAGGGTGAGCCCTGGTATCTGATGGTCTGTCTTGCCGCTGATGACTGTCCCGGGCAGTGCATCACTGGGCGTCTTCCTCTTCATCTCCGTTGTTGTGGGTAATGGTGAAGTCAGTCGACGATGTCTGAGAGCTACCATCCGCGGATTGATCCGCAGTGCTGTCGATGGTGCCGGTGGAACCATCACTCAGCGTCTGTTCGATCTGTTGCCAGTTGCCGATCGAGGTGCTGCTGCCGGTATTGAGGGTGTATTGCCCGATATTGGTATCGGACCCTTCCCCCAGGCTGCCGGCCTTCTTGCTCTCGTAGAGGATCAGGGCGGATTCTGCGCTACGAGCCGGAAAGTCGTAGGGGAAGGGCCCCATCAGCGAGTTGGCGCTGGCAGTCGTGGCCAGCAGGCATCCCGCACTGACGACCCCCAGGCTGATACGTGTAAAGGCATTCATGTCTTGCTCCTTTCGCTCTGTGAAAGATGCAGTGTCTGATGCGTGAGACTTCTGATGTCGGCAGATGCTGAAACACACGCGGGTCGCCCCGCGTGTGTTGGTTGCCTGCTGAGGATTTACGGAGTAACGGGACCGACGGAGACGGACATGTTGTTACCCACGGAGGTCGCGGCATTGTTGATGACCGGGCCATCGAAGCTGCCTGCCGGCGGCAGATCCAGCGTGATGTTGCTGACCTTGGCAGTTGAACTGATGTTGGCGAAGCTCATCTGGGTATTGTCGGCAATCAGGGCGCTATCGATATCTGTGCTATCCAGAGTGACCGACATATTGTTGCCCACGGAGGTCGCGGCATTGTCCACGCTCAGGTTGAGAATGTTGTCGACCTTGGCCAAGGACTCGACTTCAGCAGTGCCCGGGTAGAAGAAATAGCCACCAGAACCTGCCAAGAACTGCTCATTGTGCAGGTTGACCATGGCATCACTATCCACCGAGACATTGTTGCCCACCGAAGTGGCGGCATTCTCCAGGGACTCGAGCTTGGTGATGTCAGGATTGGGTGTGGAACCGGCATAGCTGATATAGACATCAACATCAGCGTTAGCATTTGCAGCTGCAGCTGCGCCCGCATTGGCTGTTGAATGATGATTCCAGCTGTGTGCACTCGCATTGGCTGCCGCACTGCTGCCTGCACTGAGACTATCAACTAGTTCGATAGTAGGGTCACCTGCTTCACCTGCACCGTAGCTGACATCACTGACGATGGCTTCGGAGCTGACATCACCGATCTGCTTCTGCAGACTTTCGACCATCACCAGGCCACCTGGATCTTTGATTTTCGGATCAATATAGACGTCAATGTTGACATCGGTATTCACCTGACCATCCCAGTTCCAGTCCACGTTATCGAAGGCTTGCGCCTGACTTGCCATCATCACACCACTTACGAGACCGATGGCGACTGCGAGCTTGTTATAGGTAGTCATTGTCATGTTCCTCATGAATGTTGACTTATTGTGCTGCGCTGGATGCTGCCGGTACTTCTGATGCGGGTGTTGCTTGCAACGGTGTTGCGACTGCTTCATTTGATTCATTGCCACTTGCTGCATTACTGCTGGTATTGGCTGCGGCCACTTGCTGCGTGTTGCTAACGTCGTCTGCAACATGCTGTCCCGGGTGGAGCTCGCATTCCTGCCCCGCAGGTACAGGAAGCCCCAGGCCTTCAGTCAGAAGCTGGTACGCGCCCATCTCCACGACTGATCTCACGCCCAGCTGCAGTGGTTCATTGCGCACTGCGCCGGAGTCAAACTCGACCAACTGATTGCCGAAGAAGCGGTAGATACCGGCTTCGACTTCGTAACCCACCACCTGCTTCTGCAGGCTGGTGACATAGACGGTGCGGAAGGTACGGATATCGACCATGCGCAGGTCAAGGCCGACATTGATGACTGCAGTGCGCAGTCCGGCCCCGATTCCGCTGACAAACAGGCGGGCGCCGCCGCTTGAAATGTTGTAATTGAGCTCTGTAAGAGCACCGAGAATCACGAAATGCGAAGGGAGGACTGCCAGTTTTCGCGGCGAGTAGGCCATTGCCTTGTTCTCGAAAAGCTGCTGCTCTGCCAGCGGGACTCGCACATCGAGACGCTCGGTAAGATGCACCTTGCGAGTCTTGTAGAGAGCACTTATCAGCATCTCGGATACACCCTGGGTCACGGCAGCACTCTCTGTCACGGTGGAGTAACTGCGTTGACCGGTCTTGTCCGTCACCTGACCCACTGCAATCACAGGCAGGTTGGTGGCTCCCTGAATTCGACTGAGTGACACGAGGCATTCGCTATATGGCGTGTTGTTGGAGGTGACTGGTGGCCCTACGACCGGTTCGACATTGTCGAATTTCGGTTCGACAGCGGCGCAGCCCCCCAGCACTGTGGCCATGCAAGCGGCCATGCATATCCGTGGCTTAAACATGCTGGAAGTTCCCCTGGTGTGACGCATGATCCTGCGCCGTTATTTTTCTCTGATATGTCTCTATCAGTTGTTCTGCCGTGCTTTCCTAGGGGCACGAAGCGTGCCAAACAATTTCACAATATTTCACAGACACTTACGCATTAACGCGCGATGTTGCGCGCGATGCGTTTTGCAAATGGCGAAGCGAAGTGAGGGGAAATACCACGGGCATGGTGCCAGTGGTGAGCCGCTGATTAAGCCGGTTATCTCACGAAAGATGAGATTCAGTGCCAACAGGATGAGCCAGAACTGGCGAGAGGGGATGACTGAAGGATTTTGTCATTCGCGAGGCACAGACGGCCTCATGTTTTCTTGAGAAGGGTGATGGCGGGAGTGGTGTGAGATTGGATGGTCTTTTAACGATCTTGAGGATCAGATCTCTATGCTTATTTCATGAATCTCGGGGGTTGAAGTCTGTTGTATGGCCCATAGGTGGGACAGTGCGGGCAAGCCGCATGCTAGAACGCCAGATTCCACTTTCCTCAATGCAAGACATTGATGCCTTAAGGAGAGCACGATGACAGCTTCACGCCATATGACTTCGTACAACGCCACTTCCGCTCTTTCGTCCAAGCAACGTCAACACGAGCAGACCGATGGTGGCAACGTCAGCGCCGCTGCAGACGCCTCCCATCAGTCGCTGGACGCCCGTCAGACCAATGCCGACCGTGATCAGGCGCCGGAAGCCTATCTCGACAAGTCGGGCAGCGATCGAGGGTCCGATCACTCGCGAGATGCCTATCCGACGCGCCTGAGCCAGCCACCGGAGCACCTGTGGCAGAAACGCCGCGAGCCCGTCGTGCACTCGCGTGCCGATGAGGGGCCGCTGGGCGCCGAGCAGCTCAAGCGCTTCGAGCGTGACGGCTTCCTGTTCGAGCCGGAATTCTTGGCGCCGGAGGAAGTCGAGACGCTGAAGGCCGAGCTGGCAGCGCTGCTCGACAATGAAGAGTGGCAGGGACGTGATTTCACCATCACCGAGCCCAAGAGCCGCGAGATTCGCTCCATCTTCGCCGTGCATTTCCTGTCCGAGCGCTTCCGCCAGCTGGCTGAGGACCCGCGTCTGGTCGATCGCGCGCGCCAGATCCTGGGGGGCGATGTCTATGTCCACCAGTCGCGCATCAACTACAAGCCGGGCTTCGAGGGCAAGGGCTTCAACTGGCACTCGGACTTCGAAACCTGGCACGCCGAGGATGGCATGCCGGAGATGCGCGCGGTCAGCGCCTCGATCATCCTGACCGACAATCACCACTTCAATGGTCCGCTGATGCTGATCCCCGGCTCGCATGAAGTCTTCGTGCACTGCCTGGGCGAGACGCCGGATGACAACCACAAGTCATCCCTGCAGACCCAGAAGGTCGGTGTGCCCTCGCGCGAAGCGCTGAGCGAGCTGATCGCCGAGCGTGGTATCGAAGCACCGACCGGTGCCGCCGGTGGTCTGTTGATGTTCGACTGCAACACGCTGCATGGCTCCAACGCCAACATGTCGCCGGACCCGCGCAGCAACGCCTTCTTCGTCTACAACCGCGTCGACAACGCGATGCAGGCGCCCTTTGCCGCCGCGCGTCCGCGCCCGGAATTTCTCGCGCACCGTCTCGATGGTGGCTGGGACGAACTTGAAGACTGAAGTTGAAGACTGAGCTGGAAAACTGAACTTGAATACCTGGGTTGAAGACCTGGCCTGAAGACCGAAGTGGACAGAACTGCACAACGCCGGGTTGCGCTCAGGCGGCGAAATCTCGGACGTTGGTGTGGTAGTGGCAGGCTGTCGGGGCGACGTATCATTGCGATATCTCTCATTGATCCTCCATCACGCCCCGACAGGAGTTCGGCATGCCGCTTGCTCAGCGTTTCACCCCGCGTTTCAGCGATGGTCGCGTCTTCGCTCGTGACCTCGGCAAGGTGGTCTGTGTCGGCCGCAATTACGCAGCCCATGCCGCGGAGCTCGGCAATGAAGTGCCCAGCGAGCCGCTGTTGTTCATCAAGCCCGCCACCAGCGTGACACCGATGGACAAGCCATTGGCGATCTCGCGGCGGCGCGGCCAGTACCACTATGAGGCCGAGCTGGCGCTGCTGATCGGCAAGCCGCTGTGTGAAGCCAATGAAGCAGAGGCGCTGGAAGCACTGGCCGGCATGGGCCTGGCGCTGGACCTGACCCTGCGTGAGCGCCAGAGCAAGCTCAAGGCCAAGGGCCAGCCGTGGGAGCTGGCCAAGGCCTTCGATGGCAGCTGTCCGCTGTCCACCTTCGTGGCGCTGGATGGACCACGTTGGCGTGATGCCGATGGCGAGCTGCACGATGTGGATTTCCAGGCGCTGCATTATCGCTTCGCCATCGACGGCGAGCAGCGCCAGCAGGCGGATACCAGCCTGATGCTGTTCTCCGTCGCGCGGCTGCTCAGTGAAATCAGCCACAGCTTCACCCTGCTGCCCGGCGATGTGGTGCTGACCGGCACGCCGGAAGGCGTCGGCGAGCTGAATCAGGATCAGGCGCTGGCACTGGCGCTGGATGCCCCGGATGGCAGCGGCGAGCTTCTGCGTGTCGAGACACGCACGCGCGGCGTGGCATGACGTATGGGGCTGATTCAGCCCTGAGCGAGTAACAGCAGCCCCGAGCGGGTTAAAAAAGAAAAGCCCCTGCCGGGTCACCGGCAGGGGCTTTTGCTGTCTGGATTTCAGCTTTTGACGCGGACTCGGCTCAGGACACCAGGCCCCAATCTCGGCAGCGTCTCAGCTCTCCAGGTAGGTGTAGCCGTCGAGACCGGCCTTCAGGTCTTCGAGCAGGTCTGCCTGTTCCAGCGCATTCAGGTTGGATGACTTGAGCTGACGCGCGAGGCGCGCGGCCAGCTGATCCGGGTCGAAGTTCACGTAGCGCAGCACCTGCGCCACGCTATCACCTTGAATGGCATGGGAAAGCTGCCACTGACCATCGTCGTCGAGGCTGGCATCCACGGAATCGGTATCGCCGAACAGGTTGTGCAGATCGCCGAGGATTTCCTGATAGGCGCCGACCATGAAGAAGCCGAGCAGCTTCTCTTCATCGGCATGCCATTCCGGCAGCGGCAGGGTGGCGTCCAGGCCCTGGTCATCCACATAGGTGTCGATGCGGCCATCGCTGTCACAGGTGATGTCCTGAATCACGCCACGACGTGTCGGCGCGCGGTCGAGACCGGTCAGCGGCAGGATCGGGAAGATCTGCTCGATGCCCCAGATGTCCGGCAGCGACTGGAACAGCGAGAAGTTGACGAACAGCTTGTCGGCCAGCTTCTCGTTGAGCTCATCGAGCACCGCGCGGTGCGAACGCTGACGCGCATCGAGACGCCCGGCCAGGCTGCGACACACGTTGGTGTAGATGGCCTCGGCCTCGGCGCGGATGGCGATGCTCGCCAGCCCCATCACGAAGCGCTCCTGCACCTGATGCTGGGCGTGCACCACGGCGTGGTAGATCTCCACCAGCTCACGCGGCTCCAGCTGACCCTCCAGTCGTGCAGCCTGGGCCCACAGCGCGGCGATCTGGGCATCGTCCTCGCGGCGTGCGGGCAGCGGCAGGTTCACGCACTCCTCGCCGATCACGTCCGTTATCAGCACCGCGTGATGGGCGGTCAGGGCGCGGCCGGATTCGGAGATGATGTGCGGGTGCGGCAAATCATGGGCATCACAGACGGCGTGGAAGGCGCCGACCACGTAGTCGGCATATTCTCGCATCGAGTAGTTGAGCGAGCAGGCGCTTTCCGAGCGGGTGCCTTCGTAGTCCACCCCCAGGCCGCCACCGACATCGACGATCTCCACGCCGGCGCCTGCTTCGTGCAGACCCTGATAGAAGCGCGCGCACTCGGCCAGACCGCGCTGGATATCGCTGATGTCCGCGATCTGGGAGCCAAGATGGAAGTGGACCAGCTTGAGGCAATCCAGCGCATCCACTTCGCGCAGACGTTCGACCAGCGCGACGATCTGGCTGGCGGTCAGGCCGAACTTGGACTTCTCGCCGCCGGTGTTCTGCCAGTTGCCCTTGCCGATGGTGGCCAGGCGCGCGCGCAGGCCGATGCGCGGGCGCACGCCCAGACGCCTGGCCTCTTCCAGCACCAGTTCCAGCTCGCTGGCCTTCTCGACCACCAGATGCACGCGGTGGCCGAGCTTCTCGCCCATCAGCGCCAGACGCACGTATTCGCGGTCCTTGTAGCCATTGCAGACGATCACCGACGGGCCGTTGTCCGACAGCGCCAGCACGGCGAGCAGTTCCGGCTTGCTGCCGGCTTCCAGCCCGACACGCCCGCGTGAGCGCTCGCTGGTCGCCAGCAGCTCCTCGACCACGCGACGCTGCTGATTGACCTTGATCGGGTAGACGGCGGTGTAGCTGGCGCCATAGCCGCGCGCACTGATGGCGGCATCGAAGGCAGCGCACAGCTGCTCGACGCGGTCATGCAGGATATCGGCGAAGCGAACCAGCAACGGCAGGCGCAGGCCCTGGGCGCGCGACTTGTCGATCAGCGAGATCAGCGGCAGCGCAGGCGTGCCCGGCTCGCCATGCGGGCGCACCAGTGTCAGGCCATCCTGGCCCACGTCGAAATAGCCGCTGCCCCACTGGTCGATGTTGTAGGTGCGGCGTGCTTCGGCTGCAAAGGAGGTCATCGCGGTCTCCGGAGATGGACGGCGTGAAGGCAAGCCCGGCGGTGCTCAACAGGTGTGGGCAGCGTCGGAGAAGACAATGACGCCCGCAGGAATGCGGGCGCTCAGAGGGCGCATTATGCCTGCTGGGGGCCAGCAGGCAATTGCTTTGACGACTCGGTCAGTACGCAAGATGCCGATCAGGCCGGTTGCGTGGCCTCGGGCAGCGGCAGAGCGCCTTCCTCGATGCGCCGACCCAGCAGCTGGCGGTATTGCGCCGGGTCCTTCGGCGTCAGGTTGTGGGCGGGCGGGTCCACGTAGACCACCAGCAGGCGTGACAGCCAATAGCGCAGCGCGGTCATGCGCAGCATGCTCGGCCACAGACGGCGTTCGTCGGCATTCATCGGGCGCTCGGCGAGATAGGCGCTGAGCAGGGCGTCATAACGCGCCTGGTCCAGACGGCCATCGTCATTGGAGCACCAGTCATTGACCAGAATCGAAAGATCGAAGATCAGGTCGCCGGTGCAGCCGTTGTAGAAGTCGATGATGCCGCCGAGGCGATCGCCGTCGAACAGGGTGTTGTCGCGGAACAGGTCGCCGTGCAGCGCGCCCTGCGGCAGCTCGACACCACTGAAGACGTCTTCGCAGACATCGATCTCGTCGGCCATCAGCGCCTGGTCTTCAGGGTTCAGGTACGCCAGTACCTTGTGGTGCATCGGCTTGATCCAATGCAGGTCACGGGTGTTGGGGCGGTGGCCGGTGAAGTGCTGCGAGACGGCATGCATGCGCCCCAGCGCCGCGCCGATCTCGCGGCACTGTGCCACGTTGGGCGAGACCGGCCAGCTGCCCGGCATACGCGGGAACAGCAGCGCCGGCTTGCCTGCCAGCACCTTGAGCGCCTGGCCGTCGCGGTCGTGCAGCGGGCCCGGCACCGGCAGCTTGTGGCTGGCGAGGAAGTCGAGCAGCTCGACGAAGAAGGGCAGTTCCGCATGCTCGCCCTGCTCGAACAGGGTCAGCACCATCTCGCGGCGCTCGGTGGTGACGAAGAAGGTCGAGTTCTCGGTGCCGTGCGCGACATCCTCAAGCGATGTCAGTGTGCCTGCGTCGTACTCTGCCAGAAATTCTGCGACCTGAGCGTCGCTCAGGGGGGTAAAGACTGCCATGGGTGACTCTTCTCGCCGAAATGTGTCCGCCCCGCCAGTGGCGCGCCGCCGGAGCGAAGCGGCGGCAATGCGCTGACAGGAGTTGTTGTAGGTATGCAGGAAGGATACCGCCACGCCCGGAGGCAAGCGATATGCCGCGGGCGTGACGCCTGTCGCTGCTGGTTCAGCTCTCGCGTGAACCAGATGCCGAGCTTATCACTTTTTCAATGCCCAGCCGGGTACCTTGAGCTGGTTGGCACTGGTGACGCTGGACTTGATGAAGTTGCCGTTGCCGTCACTGTCGAGCAGGAAGAAGGGCGCGCCGCCCTTGGGGATGATCTCGATGGCATAGAGATGGCCATTGACGCGGTATTCGCGCAGCTGGCGGTCATCCTGCTGACGACTGGTGATCTGCGGCTTGGGGGTCTCGCTCTCGGCGACGGCCAGCGGCGCACTCAGGGCGGTGACGGCCAGCAGCAGCCCGGTGGCCAGCAGCGTGGGCAGGCGCAGCAGGGAATGCGGAGCAATGGAAGCAGTCGAGCGCATGACAATCCTCCTTTACACAAGCGCAGCCTGTCTCAGGTTCCGCGTGCGAAAGTTCTGTGAGCAAGGGGTCTGCAAGCAAGAGCACGATGCGTATCTGTGCAGAAGACAAGCGAATCGGCGCTGGCCTGAAACCTTGCCTGATGGGCGCAGTTTACGTCCCTTGCGGGCAGTGTGCACGACTTCCCGCCATCAATGCCGGGCGCAGAAGACACACGCGCCGAGGGTGGCGACTGTGCCTCGCCGCAGCCCTTGCGTATCATGACAGCCATAGCTGCCGAGAGGTTTTCGGCCCCGACTCTGCTTGCCCCAAGCTCACCCTTCAGCCTACGGATGCGACTGCTCATGGCCGCCACGCCGATCGTTCTCGTCGATGGATCTTCCTATCTCTATCGTGCCTTTCATGCTCTGCCGCCGCTGACCACCTCCAAGGGCCTGCCCACCGGCGCGGTGAAGGGCGTGATCAACATGCTCAAGAGCCTGATTCGCCAGTACCCGGACAGCCCCATGGCAGTGGTCTTCGATGCCAAGGGCAAGACCTTCCGCGACGACATGTACCCCGAGTACAAGGCCCAGCGTCCGCCGATGCCGGATGACCTGCGCCTGCAGGTCGAGCCGCTGCATGCCTGCGTGCGTGCCCTTGGCCTGCCACTGCTGTGCGTGGAAGGTGTCGAGGCCGATGACGTCATCGGCACCCTGGCGCGCATGGCGACCGAAGCCGGGCGTGACGCCGTCATCTCTACCGGCGACAAGGACATGGCCCAGCTGGTGAACGAGCACATCACCCTGGTCAACACCATGAAGAACGAGACGCTGGATGTGGACGGCGTCACCGAGAAGTTCGGCATTCCGCCGAACCTGATCATCGACTTCCTCGCGCTGATGGGCGACAAGGTCGACAACATCCCCGGCGTGCCGGGCGTGGGTGAGAAGACCGCGCTGGGCCTGCTGCAGGGCATGGAAGGCGGCCTCGACACCATCTACGGCGATCTCGATCGCATCAAGACGCTCAGCTTCCGTGGCGCCAAGACCCTGGCCAAGAAGATGGAAGCGCATCGTGAAGATGCCTATCTCTCCTATCGCCTCGCCACCATCAAGCTGGACTGCGAGCTGGAATATGGCCTGGATGACCTCGCCATCGCCGCGCCGGATACCGCAGCGCTGGTCGAGCTCTATCGCGAGATGGAGTTCAAGGCCTGGCTGAAGGAGCTGCTGGAAGGCGGCGACATGGCGGCCACGCCGCATGCTGACGAGAAGGACAGCGGGGTCGCCGGCAGTGACCTGTTCGGTGACAGCATCGCGCCGGTCGCTGAAAAGGCCTCAGGCAAGGGCAAGACCGCCACTGCGCCAACCCCTGATCTGGAAGCGGCGGAAGAGGGCGACGAGATGCCCGATGCGCTGCCGCCACGTGAGGAGCGCAACTACCGCGCCATCACCGAGCAGGCCGAGCTGGATGCGTGGCTCGAGCGCGTGCGCAACGCCACCTCGCTGTGCTTCGACCTCGAGACCACCAGCCTCAACTACATGGAAGCCGATATCGTCGGCATCGGCATGGCGCTGGAAGTCGGCGAGGCCGTCTACATTCCCGTTGCCCACAGCTATCTGGATGCCCCTGCGCAGCTGGAGCGTCAGGCCGTGCTGGAAGCGCTGACGCCGATTCTCGCCGACACCGCCATCACCAAGATCGGCCAGAACCTCAAGTACGACATCGAGGTGCTGGCGCGCTATGACATCGCGGTGGCCGGCCCGCTGGCCGACACCATGCTGATGTCCTACGTGCTCAACTCCACCGCGACCCGTCACGACATGGACTCGCTGGCGCTCAAGTATCTGGGCGAGAGCACCATCAGCTTCACCGACATCGCCGGCAAGGGCGCCAAGCAGCTGACGTTCGATCAGATCGCGCTGGAAGAGGCGATGCCGTATGCCTGTGAGGATGTCGACATCACCCTGCGCCTCGCCGCGCTGCTGATGCCGCGCATCGAGAAGCTGGGACGCCTGGGCGAGGTACTGCGTGATTACGAATACCCGCTGATACCGGTGCTGGCGCGCATCGAGCGCAACGGCGTCGCGATCGACCCCGAGCGCCTGCACGCTCAGACGCGTGAGCTGACCGAGCAGATCCACGACATCGAGAAGCAGGCATTCGAGCTGGCGGGCCGCGAGTTCAACCTCTCTTCCCCCAAGCAGCTGGGCGAGATCCTCTTCGAGGAGCAGAAGCTGCCGGTCAAGAAGAAGACCCCCAAGGGTGCACCGTCCACCGCCGAAGCGGTGCTTGAGGAGCTGGCGCTGGACTACCCGCTGCCCAAGCTGATCATGCGTCATCGCGGCATGACCAAGCTCAAGAGCACCTACACCGACAAGCTGCCGCAGCTGGTCAACCCGACCACGCGCCGCCTGCACACCAGCTACCATCAGGCTGTCACCGCCACGGGCCGTCTGTCGTCGTCAGACCCGAACCTGCAGAACATTCCGGTGCGCAGTGACGAGGGCCGTCGTATCCGTCAGGCCTTCATCGCGCGCCCCGGCTATCGCATCGTCGCGGCGGATTACTCGCAGATCGAGCTGCGCATCATGGCGCATCTCTCCGGTGACAAGGGCCTGCTCTCGGCCTTCGCCGAGAATCGCGACGTGCATGCTGCCACCGCCGCGGAAGTCTTCGGCACCCAGGAAGCGAAGGTCAGCAGTGATCAGCGTCGCAGCGCCAAGGCCATCAACTTCGGGCTGATCTACGGCATGTCCGCCTGGGGCCTCTCGCGTCAGCTGGATATCGAACCCGGCCAGGCCAAGACCTACATCGAGCGCTACTTCGAGCGTTATCCGGGTGTCGCCACCTACATGGAAGACACGCGTCAGCTCGCCGCCGAGCAGGGCTACGTCGAGACCATCTTCGGCCGTCGCCTCTACCTGCCGGAAATCGGCTCGCGCAATCACGCGCGTCGTGCTGCCGCCGAGCGCACCGCCATCAACGCCCCGATGCAAGGCAGCGCCGCCGACATCATCAAGCGCGCCATGATCGACGTGGACGCCTGGCTGGCGGGCAATGACGGTAACAAGGCGTACGACGCCATGATGGTCATGCAGGTACACGATGAACTTGTCTTCGAAGTCGCCGAGGCTCAGGTCGAAGACTTCATGAAAGACGTCGCCCAGCGCATGCAGAACGCCGCCTCCCTCGACGTCCCGCTGCTCGTCGAAGTCGAGCAAGGCGACAACTGGGAAGAAGCGCATTAAAAATTTATAGCCAATAACCCCTCTTGGTTGATTATAGAGGGGTTATTGCTTTCCTTTGTCACGGCTAGTGCAATATCGTTTAAAACCATAGTGCATCACTATGCTTGCATCAGGATCTAAGTAGTAAACATCGGAACCATCTAATGGTTCTCGATGCTTGAATTGATAATAAGTGTTCGAGTATTTGTTGCCAATAGCCGAGCGATCAAATAAATCTTCGAGAACTTCTTTAGGAGTGCTATCCCCATTGTAATTGTCTTCGGTTATTTTTAATGCTCGTTGGTAGCTAGGCTCGCCTTCTTTATGCAGTAGTTGCAATATATTTGTTACAGAATCGACTTCACTTGGAGTATAAAAAGACGAAAGCTCGCTTCGAAACTCTCTCATGAGTTGTGATGAGTATTTGGTGATCAAGTCTTGCACAGACTTTTTCTTTAGAGGTATTTTTATAGTTCCGCTTTCAATAGGCTGGAAAAATAAAAGCAGATCACGTGGCCTGAAAAGGGTATGGTCTAATATGTGCTTGAAAGATGTTTTAGGTGTATAGTCCTCTTCTGAGTCAACGAGGCTGTTCCATGGGTTTGAGTGATTATAAGGAAGTTGTGCTCTTTCAAAAGCTTTTTTATTCTAAGGTCTATGAATTTTTTCAGATTCAAGTCGTTTTCATTATCTCCTTTTTGGAAGTCGTCTTGATACCAGTTTATTCTTGCTGAATAAGAGGCCAACATTTTAGCCGTATCAGCGTACTTGTCAGCAATAAATTTTTCCACATCATCCCTGAGTAGTATTATTACCTTCGCATTAATCCCATTGTTTGAAAATAAGTCATTGTTTATGGATTTAGCGACTCTAAGTAAGCTAACGACACTGTCCACACTGGCTTTGTCAGTAGATTTAAAACGATCATCCGGCACCCTACAAATATTACATAAGAGTTTTGGTTCTGCATTTCTATAGGACTCTTGAAGATGCTCTTTATAACATCCTCGAGATGTGGGATTAGTTTGTAAAATGGTGCTCTATTTGACTTTATGGTTATATCGTCATGGAATTTTTGTCTAAAGAATCTTTTAAGCGGTTCGATATTGACATCTATAGATTTATTTTGTGTTATCTCAAAGATATCGGTCTCAGTTATATTGACGAATCCTGTATTCTTTTTCAAAAATTGTCTTAGCTGATCGAAGTCTTTAGAGTCTTTAGCGGCTTCGCTTTCTGTAAAGAGTTTTACAATATGTGTATAGATTAGCCATTTGAAAATAGATTCTTTTTCCAGTTCATGCCCGACATCATTGCCGACTTGCACTAGCATCTCTAGATTTATTTTGTCTTGCTTTATAAAGTCTATAAATAGATTGCTGTCAGAATGTGATTTGGCTTTTGCATATTGTGCGAAAGCGCTTTTCCCTGCTCCTTTACGCCCAATTACAATGAATTTTTCATGGCCTAATTGTGAAAATAGGTTATGCCAATCTTCGTATACTTCAGTTATTTTTACTCTAGAGCTTTCCAGAGCTTCGGCCTCCGCCTCCGGGGAGCCTAGTGAGATGTCTAATCCCTTGTTTTTTCGTGACATACTCTGGAATAGCATAGGTGCTCCTTGTCTTTGTTTTCCCTGTGTCATGCACATTTAATATCTATAAGCCGCATAAGCTATATGTCAGTTAAATATAGCTTATGTCAACTATCCAAATAGACTATTTGTGAAATTGAAAATTAACCTGCTTAAGGCGATGCTGTGAGTGGTGTCCGGTTTTCCGGACGCTGGCTGCGTGATGGCACAGCTCATAACAACCAGATCCGGCGGGTGTTGGTGGCAGCATGACGGCTACCCACGATGATCGGACACGCCAAGGGAGAGCGGTGATGGCTCAGCAGATGCCTGTATCAGGTGCGGCAGGGGAAGCGAAGGCGGCTGCCCCGCTGCGCAACGATTCACCTGCCACCTCGATTCATGTCGAGCGGGGGCGCCGCGAGTTGCTGCGTGCCGCGATGGATGCGGTGGAGGAGTGGGTGGTGGTGGTGGATGCCCAGGGCGGTATCCAGTTTCTGAATGCGCCCTATGCCGAGTTTCTGGATGTGGATGCCGATGAGGTGCTGGGACGTGACGTCAGCGAGGTGATCGAGAACACCCGCATGCACGAGGTGCTGGAGAGCGGGCGCGCGGAGCTGGCCCAACTGCAGTTGATTCGTGGTCACCACATGATTGCCCACCGTTACCCCATCTTCCGCGACGGCGAGCTGATCGGCGCCATCGGCTCGGTGCTCTATCACGACACCTGGGAATGGCGGCAGGTGAATGCTCAGGTTCAGGCGCTGGAAGCGGAGGTGGACTACTACCGTCAGGCGCTGGAATCCCCCAACGGCGCCCGCTGGCAGCTGAGTGACATCATCGGCGATTCGCCCGCGATGCGGGAGTTGGCCTGCAAGGTGCGCAAGATCGCCCCCGGCGGCGCCTCGGTGTTGATCCGTGGCGAGTCCGGCACCGGCAAGGAGCTGTATGCCCATGCGCTGCACCGCAGCTCGGCGCGTGCCAAGGGCCCCTTCATCAAGCTCAACTGCGCAGCGATTCCCGAAGCGCTGCTGGAAGCGGAGCTGTTCGGCTATGAAGAAGGCGCCTTCACTGGCGCCAAGCGTGGCGGCAAGCCCGGCAAGTTCCAGCTCGCGGATGGCGGCACGCTGTTTCTCGATGAGGTCGGTGACATGCCGCTGGCGATGCAGGCCAAGCTGCTGCGCGTGCTGCAGGACCGCGAGGTCGAGGCGGTCGGCGCGACCCGTCTGGTCAGCGTCGATGTCCGTGTCATCGCCGCGACTCACCGTCCGCTGGAAGCACTGGTCGAGAGCGGCGAATTCCGCGAAGACCTCTTCTATCGCATCAATGTGGTGCCCTTGGAGGTACCGCCACTGCGCGAGCGCCGCGACGACCTGCCGTCCCTGGCCACGCACCTGCTGTCACGCCTGGCGCGACGCAGTGGCCGTCGCCCGCCGATGCTCTCCGAAGCCGCCCTCGAGCGCCTGTGTGCCCATCACTGGCCCGGAAATGTGCGCGAGCTGGAAAACGTGCTCGAAGCCGCCTTCTATCTGGGCGGCAGCCATATCCAACCGACCGATCTCCCGGATGCCATCGGTGCCCGGCATGGCGATGCCCGGCATGGCGTTACCCATCAAAGCGACTTGTCCACACCCGCTTCAGCGCCCGAGTCGTCCACAACCGCCCGGGAGCCACACACCACACCGGCCTCGCTGCGTGAGGCGATGGCCCAGGCGGAGCGCCAGCTGATCGAGGATGCGCTGCGCGCTGCCGAGGGCAATCGCACCCGTGCCGCCCGTCAGCTCGGCATCGCCAAGTCCTCGCTCTACGAGAAGCTCAACCGGCATGGGCTATTGGCCGAAGCGCCCTGATCGACAGACATTCCATCTTTCCTCCCCAATGAGTGGCCAGAGCGTCCGGAAATTCGGTCGGTGACCGGAATTCCGGATGCTTTGCGTTTCCCGTCACCTCATGGCCTGCACACCCGCGTGGGGTCTGCATTCCTCTATCGGCATATTCGACTGGAGTCGTAGACAGAATGCATGACAGCGCGCGACCTTGGTCGCAGCCTCGGCGACCGAAGTGTCCGGTTTTCCGGACGCTGTCGTGAGCCGATACTGCCGCGCAGCGCGCGGTGGGTCGGTTCTCGCGGGCCTTGTTCTCGTAGCTCTCTGAAATCATTGACGTTGTTGTGGCGTGGTCAGCCGCTTGCGTTGTCTTCGGGTAAGTTGACGTAAGCGTCATCTTGCAACGTGGTTCATGTCCAGCAAGCCACAAGCCGTACAACCAGCGAGCACAACAACAAATCAGGGAGCCGCACCATGTCGCAACACGCCACGCCGTATCAATCGACGCCGACCCGCCGCCTGCGCCTCGGAGCTGCCATTGCGGCGGCCGTGGCCACCACCACCTTGATGGCCGCCGCGCCGGCTCAGGCGGAAGGGCCGAAACAGCTCGACGTCGCCAGTACCTTCTCGACCAAGAACTTCCTCGGCGCCGGTGCCGTGCGGCTGTCAGAGGAACTCAAGAGCGCGACCGGCGGCGAGGTCGGCCTGCGCGTGCACGAACCGGGCGATCTCGTTCCGGCCTTCGAAGTCTTCAACTCCGTCTCCTCCGGTGCGGTACAGGCCGGTTGGGACTGGATGGGCTACTGGGCCGGCACGGTGCCGATCACCAACCTCTACGGCGCACTGCCGTTCGGCCCGAGCCCGGAAGCCTTCATGTCCTGGATGTGGGCCGGTGAGGGTACCGAGCTTGTGCAGGCCGCCTACGACCCCTACGGCGTGAAGGTGCTGCCGTGCTTCATTTCGCCGCAGGAAACCGGCGGCTGGTACAACAAGGAAATCAACTCGCCGGAGGACTTCAAGGGCCTGTCGATGCGCATCTCCGGCCTCGGCGCCAAGGTGCTCAACAAGCTGGGCGCTTCCACCCAGCTGGTGCCGGGCAGCGAGATCTACCTCGCGCTGGAGCGTGGCCGGGTCGATGCCACCGAGTTCTCGGTGCCGCAGGTCGATCAGGCGATGGGCTTCAATGAAGTCGCCAAGTATTACTACTTCCCGGGGTGGCACCAGAGCGCCAGCTGGTTCTCGCTGCTGATCAACCAGCAGGTGTGGGACAGCTACAGCGATGAGCGCAAGGCGCAGTTCCAGACTGCCTGCCGCGCGACCCTGCAGTGGGCGATGGCCGAAGCGCCGCCGGCTCAGGTACGTGCGATCCACGAGCTCGAGGAGAAGGGTGTCGAGGTCAAGCGCTTCCCGGAACCGGTAATGACCGCGCTGCAGGAAGCCTGGGGTGAAGTGCTGGCCGAAGAGAAGCAGACCAATCCTGACTTCGCCAAGGCCTACGATTCACTGATGAAGCACGCCGCTCTGATCGACGAATGGTACGAGCTGCAGGCCATGCCGCAGCCGATGGCCATGAAGCAGGCAGACAACGCTGACAAGGGTAGCGCCCAATGACCGACCCCCGCCTTGCGCCCTGGCGGGCACAGGGCGGGGCGGTGTGTGACGCCCTGGGCCGACCGCTGGTCGGCCTGGGGCTTTGGGTGGGTCGCCTGACCAGCTGGTTGGGTCTGGCGATCATCCTGGCCGTGCTCACCACCGTCACGCTCAACGCCCTGGGCATCAATGAAATCGCCAACTGGGGGTCGCCCGACGTGCTGCTGTTCGGCACCGCGATCACCATCAATTCCGTCACCGAGTTGCAGTGGCACCTGTTCGGTCTGCTGACGCTATTTGGTGGCACCTATGCCCTGCACAGCGATACCCATGTGCGGGTCGACCTGTTCTATCAGCGCCTCTCGCCGCGCGGACGCGCCGTGGTCGATATCCTCGGCCACCTCATCATGCTGATCCCCTTCTGCCTGCTGATCGCCTGGCTGTCCAAGCACTTCGTCACCATGTCCTACATGTCCGGCGAGAAGTCCAACTATGGCGGCCTGGTGGACCGTTATCTGATCAAGGCGATGCTGCCGACGGGGCTGGTGTTCCTCGCCCTCGGTGCGTTGGGGCAGATCTTCGAGAATCTGGCCTGCCTGTTCGACCCGGCGCGCACCCCTGAGCGCCTGAAAGACCACGAGATTGCCAGTCTGGCCGGCCTTGCGGATCAGCAGAATGCTGCGCAAGCGACAACCGACGCCACGGCACCCCAGAATCATGCAGACGGGAGCCATGACAATGCTCGCTGAATACGCCTTGCCCATCGCCATGGTGGTGGCACTTCTGATCGGTATCTTCTCCGGCTACCCGGTGGCCTTTCTGCTCGGCGGGCTGGGCATCCTGTTCGCCTTCATCGGCGACATTCCGCTGCCGTTTCTCGGCACCGTCGGCTCGCGCATCTTCGGTGGCGTGATCGAGAACTGGCTGCTGATCGCGATTCCGCTGTTCGTGTTCATGGGGTTGATGCTGGAAAGCTCCGGCGTGGCGCGCAATCTGCTGATGACGCTGCAGCGGCTGTTCGGCCGCGTGCATGGCGGTCTGGCCGTCTCGGTGGCACTGCTGGGCGTGGTGATGGCCGCGAGTACCGGCATCATCGGTGCCTCGGTGGTCATGCTGGGCCTGCTGGCGCTGCCGGTGATGCTGGGGCAGGGCTACAAGGCCGAGATGGCCTGCGGGGTCATCGCGGCCTCCGGCACCCTGGGTATCCTGATTCCGCCCTCGATCATGCTGGTGTTGATGGGCTCCATTCTGCAGATCTCGGTGGGTGCGCTGTTCAAGGCGGCGCTGATTCCGGGGCTGATGCTCGGCGCGCTCTACGTCGCCTATCTGCTGATCACCGCCAAGCTGCGCCCGGACTGGGCACCGCTGCCGGATCAGTCGCTGCTCGGCACCGACAAGACACCGCTGCCGCTGGCATTGCTGCGCGACCTGCTCGGCCCGATGGTGCTGATCGTCGCGGTGCTGGGGTCGATCATGACCGGTATCGCCACGCCCACCGAGGCCGCGGCCATCGGCGCGGGCGGCAGTCTGCTGCTGGCGCTGGTGATGGGCGGACTGTCCTTCTCCACCCTGCGCAACACGCTGCGCGATACCTCGCGGACCAGCGCGATGATCCTGTTCGTCGTCATCGGCGCGACCTGCTTCTCGGTGGTCTTCAAGCGCCTCGGCGGCGACTACCTGATCGAGGATGTCATCACCGGCACCGGCCTTGGGCCCTACGGCCTGCTGTTGCTGCTGATGGGGCTGATCTTCGTGCTCGGCTTCTTCCTCGAGTGGATCGAGATCAGCTTCGTGGTGCTGCCGCTGGTGGCGCCGGTGGTCGAGGCGCTGGACTTCGGGCTCGGGCTTTCCGGCCAGGGACTGCTGGTGTGGTTCGCGATTCTGGTCGCCATCAACCTGCAGACGAGTTTCCTGACGCCGCCCTTCGGCTATGCGTTGTTCTATCTCAAGGGCATCACCGCCGGGCAGGTATCCATCGGCACCATCTATCGCTCGATTCTGCCCTTCGTCGGCCTGCAGCTGGCGGGTCTGACCCTGTGCATGCTGTTCCCGGCGCTGGTGCTGTGGCTGCCGGGGCTGATGCCCTGACGCACGCCACTGAGGCATCACAGGGAGGTGATGTCTGGGTGAGAAGAGCGGCACAGTACGGCGTGAGGCACGCCGGGGCGACCCGGCGGAGGTTCTATCAGGGAGAATGAGATGCTGCCACGACGCAGGGTATTGATCGCGGGGCAGGGGGAGTGGCTGGAGGCCATGGCGCGCACCTTCCTGGAAGATGGTGCCATCATCGCCCTGATGGGCACCGCGCCGGCGGATCTCGAACGCGTGCTGGATGCATTGGGCGGCGAGCAGTCGGACCGCTTCGGCCAGGTGGTCGGCGAGGGCTGCTTCGAGACACTGGTGGCGCGTCTCGGGCGCCTCGATGTGCTGGTCTGCATGCCACCTCAGGCCATGGCCGGGCAGTCGCTGGAGGCGTGTCTGGTCGCGCAGGTCGCCGGCCCCGGCGCCTTGCTCAAGGCGGCCTGTGCGCGCATGTTGCGCCACGGCGGACGCCTGCTGGCCGTGGCACCACCGCTGCCCTCGCAGCCGTCGCCGTCCTCGCAGCTGTCCTCTCGGGACCATCACGGCACTGCCATGGCACAGGCGGCGCTGAGTGAGCTGATCCAGCGGCTGGCATCACGCGCGCCGGACAAGGTACGCGCCAATCTATTGTGCCCCGAGGGCAGCCGACCGGACGCCGTGGCGGAATGCGCGCGCTTTCTGGCCGGTGGCGCCGGGCGTTCCCTCAATGGTCAGGTACTGCACCTGAGTGACTGATCTCCTGACAGACGTTTGACAACACAAGCGGCCGTGGCATTGCCACGGCCGCTTGTTGTCGTCTGCTGGTCTGACATATGGCCAATTTGATCAAATATACGTCCAATTCCATCAATCTGCTTTGGCTGAAGTGATTAAGGTAAAGGGAGACTCAGCGTCGCACCAGCATCCGCGAGCAGGCACCTGCCCGGTAAGACAAAAGTGCCGCTCCCTCAGCCGTGGAGATCATCGAGTGCCCAGCAGACCGCATTCCGTCAGCCTGAAAGACCATGGACAACAACTGCATCTGAGCCACGCCGAGGGCGATCTGACCCTCGAGGCGCTCTGGCTGCGAGAGCGGAGTCCCGATGAGACGACACTCGATTCCCTCACCGGTCAGCGCCTGATCGAGGCGGCGGACCTGCCGCTGGACCTGAGCCTGACTCAGGCGCAGCTGGATGGCGATACGCTGTCGCTGGCCTTCAGTGACGGCCATGCGGCGAGCTTCTCGCTGGCGGCCCTGCTGGCGGAGTGTCAGCCGTGTGAGGCCTATCAGGGCATGACCTTCTGGCAGGGGAGCCTCGCCCAGCTGCCCGAGGCCGACTTCGCTGCAGCGCTGGAGGATGACGCGGCACTGCTGGACATGCTCGAGCAGTTGCAGCGCTTCGGCTTCGTGCGGGTCAGCGGCGTGCCGGACACGGAGGACGGCATGCAGGGGCTGATCCACCGTATCGGGCCGCTGCGACGCACCAACTGGGGCGGTATCGCCGATGTGAAATCCGTCGCCAATGCCTATGACCTCACGATGACCCAGCGCGGGCTGGAGCCGCATACCGACAATCCCTACCGCGACCCGATTCCGGGTTATATCTGGCTTCACTGCCTGCGCAACGCGGCCCAGGGCGGCGACAGCATGCTGGTGGATGGCTTCAGCGCGGCGGAGCACCTGCGCCGTGAAGACCCCGAGGCCTTCGCCTGCCTGACAGAGGTCAGTCCCGGCTTCCGCTACCACGACGCCACCACGCGTCTGGAGAGCGAAGGCCCGCTGATCGAGCTGGACAGCCGTGGCCAGGTCGCCCGAGTACGTTTCTCCAACCGCACCGAGCGGGTACCGGCGCTGCCCGGCGCGACCCTGCGTCGCTACTATGCTGCCCGCCAGGCGTTCTATCGCCTGATCTCCGGTGACGACTTCACGCTGCACCTCAAGCTGGCACCGGGCCAGATGCTGATCATGGACAACTATCGGCTGTTCCATGGTCGCAGCGCCTTCCAGCTGGAGGGCGGCATCCGCCATATGCGCCAGGGCTACGTGGACCGCGATTCTACCGCCAGCCGCCGTCTGCTGCTGGCCGATCAGCTCGCCGGTCAACTCGAGGGACAGCGCGACGGTCAGTTCGCCAATGAGGAGGCCAGCGCATGAGCGAACAGGCCCGCTTCCGCAGTTTCGAGGAAAGCACGCATGCCGAGTGGGCGCTGATCGATGCGCGCTTCCGGGAATATCAGTCCGATGCCTGCCGGCGTGTGCTGGAACACCTGGGGCGGCTCAAGGGCGATCACCACGGCTATCCAGTCGATCGCTACGAACATTGCCTGCAGACCGCTACCCGCGCGTTGCGTGATGGTGCCGATGAGGAGATGGTGGTCTGCGCGCTGCTGCATGACATCGGCGATGATCTGGCACCGGCCAATCATGCCGAGATCGCCGCCGGTATTCTCGAGCCCTTCATCGACCCGCTGAACACCTGGATGATTCGTCATCACGAGCTGTTCCAGGGCTATCACTACCGCGAATTCTTCGGTCAGGACCGCCACGCCCGCGAGGCACATGCCGGGCATCCCGCCTATGAGCGCACTGTGCGCTTCTGTGACGAGTGGGACCAGACCAGCTTCGATCCCGAATACGACACCCTGCCGCTGGAGCATTTCATCCCGATGCTGGAGCGCGTGATGGGACGCGCGCCCTTTGGCGGCTTGCCGGATCTGGTGCCGGAGCCAGCACTTGAGACAGCACTTGAACCAGCGCCGAGCAGGCAGGCCAGTGCTCGCTGAAGGCGCACTCCGCCGGAGGATAGAACTCTCTTGAAGCAATCTCTTGCGACGCAGCCAGCGGGGCGGCAGGGCGGAGGAGACGCAAGCACCCGACCATGACAGCGCCGCGAGCGATGGACACGCACGACGACCGCCATCCACGAAACCTTTCAGCCCCGACAACAACAAGGCCCGGCGCGACCGGAACCGACAAGGACAGACACGATGACCACCACCCCGTACCCCCTGACATGTACGACGAAGCACGGCGCCCGCCGTGGCCTGCTTGCCCTCGCGACCCTGTTGCTCAGTACGGCAAGCCTGGCAACCCCCGCCCAGGACAAGGATGACGAGCTGACGCTGATCGTGCCGCCCTGGCCCGGCGTCACCGTCAAGAGCGAGATCGTCGCCCAGATTCTCGCCCCGCTGGGTTACGACGTGGAGCGACAGGAGGTCAGCTCCACCGTCGGCTACAACACCCTGACCACCGGCGACAGTGATGCCTTCCTCGCTGGCTGGCTGCCTGCTCAGAAGGACAGTTATGACGCGGCCATGGCCGCCGGCGCGATCACCGATCTCGGCAACAACGTCACCGGCGCCCGCATGGGCTTCGCGGTGCCGGGCTATGTCTACGAGGCCGGCATCCACAGCGCTGCGGACCTTGCCGCCCACGCCGAGCGATTCGACGAGACCGTCTACTCCATCGAAAGCGGCTCCACCGTCAGCGACATGCTCAATGGAGCCATCGACGATGATGTCTATGGCCTGGGCGACTGGGATGCGATGGAGTCCTCGACGCCCGGCATGCTAAGTGAGGTGCGTGCCGCTCAGCGCGAGCAACGCTGGATCGCCTTCTACGGCTGGACACCGCACTGGATGGTGCCGGAATTCGACACCCACATCCTGGAAGATCCTGAGTCGGTGTTCGGCCCCGACAATGGCGCCAGTGACGTCAAGACCGTGGTGCGCACCGCCTACGCCGAAGCCAACCCCAACCTCGCTCGCTTCCTCGATCAGCTGGTCTTCAGCTCCGAAGAGCAGAGTGCCTTCATCCTCGACTACAGCCTCAAGGAGCGTGACCTCGATGAGGTGGCGCACGACTGGCTTGTCGCCAATCCAGATCGGCTGGCGGAGTTTCTCGCTGGCGTGACTACACGCGATGGCGAGGATGCCCTGGCTGCCGTGAAGGCCAGCCTGCAAGGCTGACGTAGCCTTGCTGCCACCTTGACGGCCTGGGCGGGAGCCGAGGGATGGCTCTCGCCCAGGTCTTGTTGCGTCCAAGGCGTGCAATCCGTGAATCACGACCCTGCTTGCCGTGCCCCTGGCGTGGAAAGTCGCAATGTGGAACGTCTCTTGCTATACAAGTGTATCAATAGTCGTTCGCTCGATTGCAGCTCGATCGCCGGTTGCACAGCCCACCGTGGCCCGTGGCGGCAAGAGAGGCGTCATCCGCGCATTATCCGTCAGGCTCGGCAGCATCACTCTGCACCAGCAGGGTGCGTCACGCCGCTATCGGCCGCACGATTGCTCATTTCACGCCAGCCACAGCCACCCACTTGTGAGTCGCTCATGACTATCTCGCCCTCGAACGTATCTCCCATGACCCGCTCGATGAATGCAGACAGTGAAGGCATCTCCCAGCCTCAGCAGGCGCGCCCGGACGGCCAGGCAAGACCCGCGCGTGCTGCCTCGAATCGGGTCGTCGTCGAAGCCAGCAACATCGTCAAGCACTACGGTGATCTGGCGGTGCTGCACGACGTGTCATTGCGCGTGAAGGAAGGCACCGTCACCACCATCATCGGCGCCAGTGGCTCCGGCAAGAGCACCTTGCTGCGCTGCATGAACCTGCTCGAGCGCCCCGACCGTGGCGAGCTGTCGATCGCCGATGAGCATGTGCGCTTCGACCGTGACAGCCGCGGCGGCCTCATCGGGCTGGATCGTCGTCAGATCCAGCGCCTGCGCTCCAAGGTCACCATGGTCTTCCAGCAGTTCAATCTGTGGCCGCACCTGACCGTGCTCGGCAATGTCACCGAGGCGCCGATGCGCGTGAAGGGCATGTCATGCCGCGAGGCGACACGCATCGCGGAGCACTATCTGGAGCGTGTCGGCATGCTGGAACGCGCCGACAGCTATCCGGCCTTTCTCTCCGGCGGCCAGCAGCAGCGGGTCGCGATTGCGCGTGCGCTGGCGATGGAGCCGCGCGTGCTGCTCTTCGATGAACCGACCTCGGCGCTGGACCCGGAGCGGGTCAGTGAAGTGCTCGGCGTCATCCGCAGCCTCGCCGATGAGGGCCGCACCATGCTGATGGTGACCCACGAGATGGCCTTCGCCAGAGAAGTCTCCGATCAGATCGTGTTTCTCGATGAGGGCAGGGTAGGCGTGGCCGGAAGTCCCGAGGAGGTCTTCGAGCAGACCGAGCACGAGCGCTGCCGCCGCTTCATTGCACCGGCGGCCTGAGCCCGCCTGCAACACCCCGTCATGGACCTCCCCGCCATGACGTAGATGGACCCACAACAACAGCCAGGAGATGGCCTGATGACCTTGATGAACGATGCTGGATTCGCTGCCAATACCCCTTCACTGACCGCACGCGGGACGCGTTCTGACTCTGTTTCCACTTCTGTTTCCACTTCTGCTTCCACCTCTGCGCTGCGCAAGCTGGCCGGTGCATTGATGATGGGGGGACTGACGCTGGGCGCCGCTCAGGTGCATGCCGCCGACACCCTCAAGGTCGGTATCTCCGCCGAACCTTACCCGCCCTTTACCTACACCTCTGCCAGCGGTGAGTGGACCGGCTTCGAGGTCGAGCTGGCCGAGGCGATCTGTGACGCCATGCAGCGTGAATGCGAGATCACCCCGACCGGCTGGAGCGGCATCATTCCTTCGCTGAAGGCCGGTCGCATCGACATGATCATGAATTCGATGACCATCACCAAGGCCCGCGAGAAGGTCATCGACTTCAGCATCCCCTACTACAACTCGCCGGGTGCCTACGTGGCCGCCAAGGATCTCGAGCTCGAGATTCCGGACGGCCTCGACGGCAAGATTCTCGGTACCCAGGCGGCGACCACCCATGCCAACTTCGCTCGTAGAGCGCTGCGCAGCACCGGCGTCGATGTGCGTCTCTATGATCAGCAGGAGCAGGTCAACAGTGACCTGCTGTCCGGGCGCGTGGACGTGATTCTGGCCGACGAGATCGCCATGAGCGCACTGGTCAAGCGTGACGAGGCCAGCAACTTCGAGATCAAGGCGACCACGCCGCAGCACGAGGCCTACGGCATCGGGGCCGGTATCGGGGTACGCAAGGAAGATGGCGCGCTGAAAGAGGCACTCGATGGCGCCATCCACCAGGTCTACGCGGACGGCACCTGCACGGCGCTCTCGAACAAGTACTTCGATACCGACGTCTGCCTGGGCTGATCCTGCGCGTGCTGGCCGAACGGCCGAGATCGCCCGGTCAGCACGCCTCGCGTATCGCAGCCGCCATTTCCTCTTGATACGAGAAGGACGCTGATCATGTCCCAGTTCGCCCAGGAAGGGCTCGCCGATTGGGCGGCCCCGATACTCGCCGGTGCTGTCACCACTCTGCAGATCGCCTTCGCCGCCTATGCCATCGGCTTGCTGCTCGGACTGGTGGGGGCGGCATCACGACTCAGCCCCTGGGCGCCGCTGCGCGCGCTGGCCACCAGCTATTCGACGGCCGTGCGCGCGGTGCCGGAGTTGCTGTTGATCATCCTGCTGTATTACGGCGGCTCCCAGGCGCTTACCGCCCTGATGAATGCGCTGGGTGTCGCGGGCAAGGTCGAGATCAGCGGCTTCGTCACTGCCGTCGGTGTACTGGCCTTCGTGCAGGGCGCCTACATGACCGAAGTCTTCCGCGGCGCCATCCTGGCCATCCCCAAGGGTCAGCTGGAAGCGGCCGATGCCTACGGCTTCTCGCCCATGGCGCGCTTTCGTTACATCACGCTGCCGGGCATGTTGCCCAATGCACTGCCGGGCATGTCCAACCTGTGGCTGATCCTGATCAAGGACACCGCCCTGATCAGCGTCATCGGCTTCAGCGAGCTGTTCTTCACCGTGCAGCAGGCGGCCGCCAGCTCGCGCGCCTATTTCCTGTTCTACAGCGTGGCGGGGCTGCTCTATCTGCTGATGACCCTGACCTCGAGCGCCGCGTTCAGTCGTCTGGAACGCTACGTGCGCCGCGGCGAGCCCGATATTTCAGCCCAGGAGGCGTGACATGGATTTCAGCTGGTTATCGGACCCCTACTATCAGGAGTCGCTGTGGACGGGGCTGATCAACACCCTGGTACTGCTGGTGGTATCGGCCGTGCTCGGCTTCACGCTGGCGGTCGGCATGGCGATGGCGCGCATCAAGGGTCCCAGGCCTCTTGCCTGGCTGGCCAGCGGCGTCTCCATCGTGATGCGTGGTACGCCGCTGCTGGTGCAGCTGTTCTTCTTCTATTACGGCATCGGCCGGCTGCTGGAAGGCATTCCCGGTATTCGCGAGAGCATGTTATGGGGAATCCTGCGTGATCCGTTCTTCTACGCCACCCTGACCTTCACCCTCTCGGTGGGCGCCTACACCGGTGAGGTGCTGCGCGGGGCGCTGCTTAGCGTGCCGCCGGGCGAGCGGGAAGCGGGGCGCGCCTTCGGCATGGGGCCGTTCCAGGTCTTCAGTCGCCTGTGGCTGCCGCGCGCCATCCAGCTGTGCCTGCCGACCCTGACCGGCGAAATGATCCTGCTGCTCAAGTCCGTTCCACTGGTCTCGACGATCGCCATGATGGACCTGCTGCAGGTCGCCAACATCATTCGCGACGAGAACTTCCTCACCTACGAACCGCTGCTGTTCATTGGCGCCATCTATCTCGTGCTGACCATCCTGCTGACCCTGTGTCTGCGCCAGGTCGAACTCAACTTCCCTGGCGTGCGCGCCCAGGCCCGCAGCGGCGGGTGGTTGGCGCGCCTGCGCCAGCCCAGACCCGCCTGAGGTCACTCGCCTGGCGGCCATCGCTGGTTTCCTGCCAGGTATCTCTCCTGCGCGTGCCTGTTCACGCCTGCACACGAAAACGCCGAGTCAGTCGACTCGGCGTTTTCGTGTGCTTTCTTCGGGGTGCACTTCTGGTCACTCGCATACTTACCTGTATGGGCAATCCACGCCGGCTGCACAGCATGAAGGCATCGCCCTGATTGCATAGGGAATCAAATTGGCGCTGATTTGATGCGATATGGAATCACCTCTAGACCATCGGCGTAGCGACCTTGGGAGGGGGCTGAAAATAATGCCAGCAATATCAGCAGGTTGTAAGGCGAATGGAGCTGGCATGGCGCTTGCTATCCACAGTGACAAGAGACGCGGTCAGCGGATTCATCTCGTCACTCACCAAAGGATATCGCCATGAGTATCGCCAGCTTCAAATCTGCCAATCGTCTGATCACCGGGCAACAAGCCTCGACCCGCCTTGCCGAGGAGGTCGTGCGACTGGGCATGCATTCGCCGATGCTGGTCACCGACCCTGGTGTACTGGGGTCCGGAACACTGGAGCCGATCAAGGCTCAGTTGGATGACCTCAAGGCCAGAGGACACCTGACGGACTATCGCATCTTCAGTGATGTCAGCGCCGAGCCTGAAGTGCATATCGTCGAGGACTGCATGAGCAGCTACCGCGAGGGAGGCTGCGATGGCCTGATCGCGGTAGGGGGTGGCAGTGCGATGGATATCGCCAAGTGCGTGGCGGTGTATGCGACCCATGATGGTGACCTCGAGAGTCTGTTTGGCGAGAACAAGGCGCGTGTCCGCGGTGCACCACTTGTCGCCATGCCGACGACATCAGGCACCGGGTCCGAGGTGACCAACATCGGAATCCTGTCTGATACCGAAGCGAGGATGAAGAAAGGCATCGTCAATGATTACTTGCTGCCGGATGTCGCCATCGTTGCCCCGGAGCTGACGGTGAGCTGCCCCCGTCATGTCACTGCTGCCAGCGGTGTCGATGCGCTCGTCCACGCCATCGAAGCCTATCTTTCCAATTTCGCCACGCCGATCACTGATGCACTGGCCATCAAGGCCATGCGCCTGATCATCAAGGCCTTGCCCAAGGCCTATGCCAATCCTGCCGACCTCAAGGCGCGTGAAGACATGGCGACCGGCAGTCTGCTGGCCGGGATGGCATTCGGCAATGCCGGTGTCGGGGCGGTGCACGCCCTGGCCTATCCGCTGGGAGGGCGCTACCACCTGCCACATGGGGTAACCAACGCACTGCTGTTGCCCCACGTGATGCGCTGGAATGCACTGGCTTGTGTCGAGCGCTTCCGGGACATTGCGGAGGCCCTCGATACCCCACATCGCAAGCTCAAGGATGAAGCGACTGCCGAACTGGTCGTCGAGCGACTGCATACGCTATGTCGTGATGTGGACATCCCCGGCGGCCTGCGTCATTTCGACATCCCCGAAGAGGACATTCCCTCTCTTGCGGCAGATGCCTTCAAGGTCGAACGCCTGCTGCGCAACAATCCACGTCAGCTCAGCCAGGCCGATATCGAGAGTATCTATCGCGCGGCCTACTGAAGCGCTGAATCTTCTTTCTGAACACCATCTCCACCAAGGGTGCAGATGCATAACGATAACAACAGGAACGCCATCATGAGCCACTGGAAAACCCGCCAGCCCGGTGAGGAAAGCCCCTACTTCGCGCTGGGGCCCTTCAAGATCCGTCTTCCCTTCCTGCACTACCGTTTCGAACTGCCCGACTACCTGCAAGGGTTGTTGATGTGCGCGGTGGATCTCGCCGCCATCCCGTTGATGACGGAGCTCCTGGGCATGCCGTTCGAGGCCGCACTGGCCATCGTGATGCTCAATGGTCTGCTGTATCTGGTTCACCACCTGCTGGGCGACCCGGTCATCCCCGGCTGGATCACACCGGCCATTCCACTGTTGATGGCCTATGTGGCGACCTTCCCGGAGGGGGAGACACGGGTGCATGCCTTGATCGCCTTCCAGCTGATGCTCGGGATACTGGCCATCGTGCTCGGGAGAACGGGGCTGGCCAGCAAGGTGGTCAACATGATCCCCTCGGCGATCAAGGCTGGCATCATCATGGGTGCTGGGTTGGCCGCAATCAGCGTGGTCTTCAAGGAAGGCGGGCGCTTCGACACCTATCCCATCACCATCAGCATCGCGGTGGGTCTGGCGTTCTACATCATCTTCTCGCGTCATTTCGCCAAGCTGAAGACCACGAATCCGTTCTGGAGCAATCTCGGCAAGCTGGGCATCTTCCCGATCATCCTGCTGGCGATCGTCGTCGCTCCGCTGGTGGGCGAGGCCGCATGGCCGGATGTGCAGTGGGGCTTCAGCCAACCTGATTTCGTGACCATGTTCAGCCAGTACACTGTCTTCGGTGTCGGCTTGCCGCCGCTGGCGATGTTCCTGACGGCGCTGCCGACCGTGCTGGCTGCCTATATCGTGCTGTTCGGCGATGTTCTGCAGTCCAAGGCACTGGTCGAGGAGGCTGATGAATCGCGCCCCGACGAGAAGATCGACTACGACGCCAACCGTGCGCACATGATCTTCGGCGGGCGCAATACCCTGATGAGTCTCTTCGGCCCGGACGTCACCATGTGTGGCCCGCTGTGGGCTGCCATGCAGGTGGTGGTGGTCGAACGCTACAAGGAAGGCAAGCAGGCGATGCATTCGCTGTTCGGTGGCTCGGGCTCATTCCGCTGGGGTACCAATACCGGTCTGCTGCTGTTGCCCATCGTCAGTCTGGTCCAGCCCATCCTGGGGATAGCATTGGCGCTGACGTTGTTGATCCAGGGCTATGTCAGCGTGCGCTTGGGCATTCTGGAAGCGCGTAGCCAGCGTGACCTGGGCATTGCCGGGGTGATCGCTGCCGTACTGGTCATCAAGGGGGCTGCCTGGGCCTTCGGGATCGGCATTGCGCTGTGTCTGCTGATCTACGGCAAGCGCTTCTTCTCCGGCGAGATCGATGAGACCTTCAGTCGTGATATCGGCAAGTCGGATATCGCGCCGGCCGACAGCAAGACGGCAAGCCTGTCCTCGACAGGTGCCGCCTCGACAGACTCCCCGACGTCCTCGCATTGACGTATCGTGACCCCATGTCCCCCCGCCGCCTGAGTGCGCGGGGGTTTCTGCCGGGGGAGTCGTCAATGCAGAACGTGGAGCAGGATCTCAGGCTGGAAGCAGCGTTGGCGATGCTGGAGCGCCAATCATTGGAGGCCGTCAAGGTCATCGATACACGTGGTGAGGTGATCGGTGTCTTGACGCGTCAGGAGGTGGAGTCCGCCGCGGAACTCAAGGAACGCCTCGCGCTCTCCAGGCAGCGGGGCAGCGCCACCGGGAAGAATGCCACGGAGGTTGGTGCCGATCCGGCGTCTGATCTGCTGGCTCAGGTGCCGACCCAGCGTCTGCTGGATGCCCTGCATGACGGTGTCTACATCACCGATGGGCGCGGCGTGACCGTCGCCATCAATCAGGCCTATGAGCGTATTACCGGGCTCAAGCGCAGTGACGTGCTGGGGCATCATATGCAGGAGCTGGTGCGCCGAGGGTATATCTCCAAGTCGGTGTCATTGGAGGTCATCCGTGACGGCAAGCCCGTCACCCTCGTGCAGAGTCTGCGCGATGGCCGCAAGATTCTGGTCAGCGGCCTGCCGATGCTGGCCCACGACGGGACCTTGAGCCACGTGGTCACCAGCGTGCGCGATATCACCGAGCTGCTGCGCGCCAAGCATGCGCAGGAGCAGCTGCGTCAACTGCACTCCCTGCATGACACCTACAGCGTCAGCTCCGGGACGGATGAACAGTCGCTGGAACTGGTGACCAGTGACGCCACTGCCGACTGTTTCGCGTTGGCGGAACGCGTGGCTGCCACTGATGTGAAGGTGCTGATCCAGGGCGAGACGGGCACGGGCAAGACGCTGCTGGCCCGCTATCTTCACGAGCACAGCACGCGTGCCGAGGGGGTATTCCTTGAGCTCAACTGTGCTGCATTGCCGGAAGGGCTGCTGGAAGCCGAGCTGTTCGGCTATGCGCCCGGCGCCTTCACCGGGGCAAACGCACGTGGCAAGCAGGGGCTTCTGGACGTCGCCAATGGTGGCACGCTCTTCCTGGACGAGATCGGTGATCTGCCGCTGTCATTGCAGGCCAAGTTGTTGAAGGTCGTCGAGGAGCAGCGTTTCATGCCTGTCGGCGGGACAGAGCTTCGGCGCACCAACGTCCGTCTGCTGACCGCCTCGCATCATGATCTGGCTGCTCGGGTGAAGGAGGGGTGCTTCCGGGAAGACCTCTACTATCGCCTGAGTGTCGTGCCCATCACGCTGCCACCATTGCGTGAGCGGCGCAGCGAAGTGATTCCGCTGCTGCAGCATTATCTCCGCCATTTCTGTCAGCGTCATGCTCTGGTCCGGCGCCTTGATCCTGAAGTGCTCGAGCTATTGGGCGGCCATGCATGGCCCGGTAATATCCGTGAGTTGATCAATCTGGTGGAGCGCCTCGTGGTGACCACCAGCGGCGAAGTGATCACATCCGATGTCCTGCCGGCAGAGTATCTTGCGGCGCATGCCAGTTCAGGGTGGGAGGATTCGATGATACCCGACGTGATGACCGCCCCGGGGGATGGCACACCGGAGCGCACGCTGAAGGAACATACCGAAGCTCTGGAGCGGCGCTTGATCGAGCAGGCCCTGGAGAAGCACCGCACCACTCGCGCTGCGGCGGCATCACTGGGAATCAACCAGTCGACGCTGGTCAAGAAGATGCAGAAGTTCACCCACACGCCCTGAAGCCGGCAGTGCTGCCCGGGCCTTGGCTCATCCTCGCCCCTCTCTTTTCGCCTCTTCAATACTCCCTCGAAGAGCGTGTCACCGTTTTTCTTTCATGGCTTGTTCCTCAGGCACCGAAACCTGCCAGAAAGACGCGCACGCAGCGTCTGACATGTGGGCGGAGTTGTTCGGGGCTTGCGGTGTCGGGTGGGCAGCCGAGCAGGGCGTCGACATGCAACGGGTTGAGCAGCATGCCGGTGAGCAGGTTGGCGGCGGCCAGCGGTTCCTGGCCGAGGCCGGTGGGCGGCAGGTGGCCCTGGGCGACCTGACGCGACAGGTAGCCTGCCAGGCGTTGTCGGGTCAGCTTGGGGCCGTTGTCGAGGAACAGCTTGCCGAGCTGCGGATTGCGGCCGCTCTCGAAGGCGAGGCCACGGAACAGGCGGATCAGCTCGGGCGCGAGGGCCAGCGCCAGCATCGCCATGCCGAAGTCTTCCAGCGCTTCCTCGACACTGCGTGTCTCGTTGGCTTCGTGGTCCATCACCGACCACACCGTCTGCGCCTCCTGCTGCATCACGGCCAGAAACAGGCCGTCCTTGTTGCCGAAATTACGATACAGCGTTGCCAGTGATCCGCCAGCCTGCCGGGCGATCTCATTGATGCTTGTCGCGGCAAAGCCGTGTTCGAGGAAGTGTTCACGCGCGACTTCCAGCTGGCGTTTGCGGCGTGCTTCCCCGCGCGGTGAGGCGCGAGTCACGGTGCTTCCCGAGTCAGGGCCGTTCTCTGATGAGGGCGAATCAGTCATGTGAGTGTCCTGTCTGTGATCCGGGAACCGCCTGAAACAGGCAAGGTTGCGATATTGCGAACGAGAGACGCTGTCTGTCGAAACTGTCGGGGCTGCCTCAAGTAAGTGTAGTATTTATTACACTTTGTGGCGATGCAAGATGACTGCCGTGGCCTGGGCGCTCGCAAGCGCCGTGGCGGCCTCATCCGCAGCGTCGGACAGATTACACGCCTGTCCCCGACAGGCAGCAAGAGAGAGTCACCGAATGAACAAGGCTGGCAAGGGTGTCGTGGCACTCATCGTGGTGGCGGGCGTGATCGCTGGCGGAGTGATGGGGGTCGAATGGTGGCAGGTCGGGCGCTTCATGCAGGAGACCGACAACGCCTATGTGCGTACCGACAGCGTCGCGGTGCGCTCCGAGATCACCGCGCGGGTGACGCGCATGCTGGTGCATGACAACCAGCCGGTGAAGAAGGGGCAGCTGCTGGTGCAGCTGGATGACGAAGATGCCAAGGCCAATCTGGATCAGGCCAGTGCCGCGCTGGACAACGCCCGCACCGGGGAAGTCCAGGCCGAGCGTCAGCTGGACCTGCAGGGCGCGAAGATCGACGAAGCCAAGGCAGCGCTGGCCTCGGCCAAGGCCGAACGCGATCAGGCGGCGTTGCATCTCAAGCGCTCCAGAAGTCTGGAGAGCCGCAGCTACGCCTCGCGTCAGACCTATGAAGATGATCAGGTCACCCTGCGCACCGCCGAGGCCAAGGTGGCGCAGCAGAACGCTGCACTGGCGTCCGCGCGTCAGCAGCTGGAGGTCTACAAGGCGCAGCTGGAGTCGGCGCGTGCCCAGGTGGTGTCGGCGGCGGCGGATCTCGCCTACGCGCGCCACCAGCTGGAGAAGACCTCGATCTACGCGCCGCAGGATGGCGTGGTCGGCAATCGCAGTGTCGAGGTGGGCACCATGGCCAGCGCCTCGCTGACCCTGATGCAGCTGGTGCCGGTGAAAAGCGCCTATGTGGTGGCCAACTACAAGGAAACCCAGACCGAGCGCATGCGCGTCGGTCAGCCGGTCAGTCTCGAGGTGGATGCCTACCCGGATATCGAGTTCGAGGGCGTGGTGGATAGCCTGGCGCCGGCGACCGGCACCGAGTTCAGCCTGCTGCCGACCGACAACGCCACCGGCAACTTCAACAAGATCGTCCAGCGCGTGCCGGTGCGCATTCGTCTGACCGGCCCTGTGGATGCGCTGCCGCGTCTGCGTGCTGGCCTGTCGGTCATCCCCAGTGTCGATACGCGTGAACTGCCGGACACCGGCACCTATGCCGTCGATACCCTCTCCAGGGACGTCATCGCGCCCGATGCCGCGCAGGTCGCCAGCGCTGATCGCGGAGCGCAGTAAGCATGACCGAGACGACCCAGTCCTCGGCCCAGCCCCCGAGACAGACCCCGAGACCGCCCCCCGCGGGCACCGCCAGTGACATGCCGACGCGCCGCCAGCAGATCGGCTTCGTGGCCGCGGTGTTCGGCATGTTCATGGCGATTCTGGATATCCAGATCGTGTCCAGCTCGCTCAACGAGCTGCAGGCGGGCCTGGCCGCCAGTCAGGACCAGATCTCCTGGGTGCAGACCAGCTATCTGATCGCCGAGATCGTGATGATTCCGCTCTCCGGCATGCTGGCCCGCATCTTCTCGACGCGGCTGGTACTGACCGCCTCGGCGCTGGGCTTCACGCTGGCGAGTCTAGGCTGTGCGCTCTCGACCTCGCTGGAAGCCCTGATCGTGCTGCGCGCGGTCCAGGGCTTCATGGGCGGGGCGATGATTCCGCTGACCCAGGCGGCCAGCTTCTCGATCTTCCCCCGGCGCATGATGGGCAGCATCCAGGCGGTGATCGGCCTGGTGGCGACCATGGCGCCCTCCATCGGGCCGTCCGTCGGCGGCTACATCACCGAATACATGAGCTGGCATTGGCTGTTCCTGGTCAACCTGGTGCCGGGCCTCATCGTGGCGACTCTGGTGTGGCGCAATCTGGAGATCGACAGCGGCGACCGCGGCCTGCTCAGCCGTCTGGATACGCCGGGACTGGTGCTGATGGCGGTCTTTCTCGGCAGCCTCGAATTCGTGCTCGAGGAGGGGCCCGGCGATGACTGGTTCGCCAGTTCGCTGATCCTGTTCTGGAGTGTGGTGTGCACGGCGTCGGCGATCGGCTTCTTCTGGCGCGTGCTGACGACCCGCAATCCCATCGTCGACCTGCGGGTATGCAAGGACCGCAACTTCGCGCTGGGGGCGATCATCGGCTTCTGGATCGGCGTGGTGCTCTATGGGCTGGTTTATCTGGTGCCGCTGTTTCTCGGTTCGATCTCCGGCTTCTCCAGCGTGCAGATCGGGCAGGTGATGTTCGTCAGCGGCGTGGTGATGTTCCTGATGGCGCCGGTGGCGGGCAAGCTTTCCGACCGCATCGACCTGCGCCTGATGCTGTGCATCGGCCTGGTGCTGACCGGTCTCGGCACCGGCATGAACGTGCACCTGACCTCGGACTCGGGCTTCGATGACTTCTTCTGGCCGCAGGTGATCCGCGGCGCGGGCCAGATCATGGTGCTGCTGTCGGTCTCCCGGCTGGCGATGGGGCGTCTGGCGCCCCACGAGATAGGCAACGGCAGTGGCCTGTTCAACGTGATGCGCAACCTGGGCGGCGCGGTGGGGCTGGCGCTGATCGACACCCTCCGTGAGCTGCGTGAGGACTATCACTGGAACCAGATGATCGGGGCCATCGACCAGAGCCGTCAGGTGGTGATCGACCAGCTGGCAAGCTACCAGTCGACCTTCGCGGGGCTGGCTGATCCCTGGCAGGCCGGTGTGCAGATGATCGCGCAACGCATCAGCATCCAGGCCGAGGTGCTGGCCTTCGACAATATCTTCCTGTGGCTGGGCGCGGTCTATGTGCTCGGCAGCGTGGCGGCCTTCCTGTTCCGTCGACCGGAAAACCCTGCCAGCAAGGCGGATGCCAGCGAAAGTGCCGAACAGAGCCCAGCGCACTGATGGTGCCTGAAGGCTCCTTGATCGAACTTCGAGAAAACGCCGCATGTCGCTGAAACACGAAGACCCGCCAATCGGCGGGTCTTCGTGTTTCAAGCCTTGGTGTGTCAGGCCATGAGCCTCTGTCAGTCAGCCAGCATTCAGCCAGCAGGGCGTCACCAGCCCCAGAACATCAGATACCAGATGCCCAGCGCGGGCAGGCAGGCCAGCGCGACACTCGCGGTGCCGACCAGCCGTGCAGCGTTGCCGGCGAGCAGGCCGCCGTTGCACTGCTCACCGGTAATGCGCCAGGCCAGCCGCAGCCCCCACAGGCAGGCCAGCACCAGCAGGGTGGCGCGCAGATCATTGGCCCAGCTGAGATTGATGCCGTCGCCGCGCAGCAGCGTCATGGTGGTGGCGGAGAGGCCGAGAAACACGCCCAGCCCGCCCAGCGGAATCAGACTCAGCGAGAGATGCCACAGGCGTGACAGCGTCGCCTTGCCCCCCATCAGCCAGTTGCCCAGCAGCAGCGGCAGGCTGGTGAGCGCGCCCAGCAGGCCGCCACCGACCACGATCCACAGCGTGATCAGGCTGCCATCGAGCAGGTTGAAGACATCGTTGTGCTCGGGGTAGTTGGTCAGGATCCAGGTGGGCAGGGTAGTGGTCAGCGGCCACATCAGATCGTGCTCGATCAGCCAGACCGCCAGCTGCTGCTTGAGCGCGACGAACCACGGGCTGGCGCTCCAGCTGAAGGCACCGATGGCGATGCCGAGCAGGCCGAACACCAGCACCGAGTAGTGGGTGAAGCGCACCGGCTGCGGCGGCTCGACCAGCTCTACCCCCGGCGCACGCCACTCCAGTTGCATCGCGTCCTTGTAGCCGCTGCAGCGTCCGCAGACATGGCAGTCACCGGCGCTGTCGAGCTGCTTGAGCGGAATCAGCGGCGCGCAGTCAGGGGCATGCATGCGTACGGCGTTGCCCTGGCGGACAGCCTGATTGTGGGCGTTCCAGCGGGCCTGGTCGGTACGGAAGTGGGTCGGTGACAGGCGCGCCAGCAGATTGAAGACGCCATTCACCGGACACAGCTGACGGCACCAGACGCGCGTGCCCTTGCCGTAGATCAGCCCGACGATGATCGCGGCCACCGTCGAGCCCCCCAACACCACCAGCGCGCCCAGCGGGTACTGATAGACGCTGGCCAGCTGACCATAGAGCGTGGTGCCGAGGAAGGCCACGAAGGGCCAGCCGCCCCAGCGCATCCAGCCGGGAATCGGTCGGCCGAGGCCGATGCGGCTGGCGGCTTCGGTCAGGGTGCCTTCGGGGCAGAAGACACCGCACCACACGCGCCCCATCAGCACCATGCTGATCAGCACGAAAGGCCACCACAGCCCCCAGAACACGAACTCGGCGAACACCGTCAGGTTGGTGAGGATATGCGCCTGGTAATCCGGCAGCGGCAACAGGGCCGGCACCACCAGCAGAAAGGCATAGATGCCGACCACCAGCCATTGCACCAGCTGGATCAGACCGCGCCGCTGCTGCATCGCCTGACCGAAGCGCGCGATGCGCGTGGCCTGACGGCCAGGCGAGGTGCCGCCATCACTGGCGATGAGGTTGGCGATGTCGCCGTGGGGACTGGAACCGCAATTGGCCATGGCTGTCGTTTCTCCTGGCTGGCAGATCGCGTGAACAGGGCTCAGCTGCGCGCGCGGGCAGTGAGCTGACGGCGCTGGTCGACGCGCTCCCTCTTGCGCTGACGCTTCATGAGGCTTGCGACGATGACCCAGTAGCCGAGATAGCCGACTACCATCGTCGCGGCCGGCCAGGCGCGATAGCCAGCGAAGGTCGCCAGCAGTCCGCCGAGGCCGCTGCCATCATCGAGCAGCCAGCTGGAATCCCACAGCGGGTCGAGTCCTGCCGGCAGATAGCCGAGGCCGATCAGCTGTTCGAGGCCCGACATCAAGAGCGACGCCGCCAGCAACAACAAAAGGATTTCGGTCACGCGGAAGAACAGCTTCCACGAGAACAGGCGTGAACCGAGCTGCAGTGCCATGAAGGTCGCCACCGCGAGGGCGAAGCCGAGGCCTGCGGCGAGCGCGAAGCTGGCGATGCTGCCGGACTGCAGGCTGGCGGCGCCCATGCCGTAGAGGAAGACGACGGTTTCCGCGCCTTCACGTGCCACGGCGATGGCGACCAGCGTCGCCACGCCCCAGTAACTGCCGGAGGAGACGGCGCTGGCCAGGCCGCTCTCGAGTTCTGCCTTGAGCGTGCGCCCCTTGGTGCGCATCCACAGCACCATCTGGGTGATCAACAGGCAGGCGGTCAATACCAGTACGGCCTGGAAGACCTCCTGCGCGGTGCCGGTCAGCCAGGTGTCGGCACCCATCAGCGCCGCCCCCATCAGGCCGGCCAGCACCAGACCGGCGACGACCCCGCCCCACAGGTAGCGCAGGCCCGCACGGGTGCCGGACTGCACCAGCCAGGCGTGCATGATGCCGATGACGAGAATGGCTTCGACGCTTTCACGCCAGACGATAAACAGGATCTGATCAAACATGCGGACTCTCTTCTACTGACGATCGGTACGCGCCATCGATGACGAAAAAGGCGTCATTGGCACAGGGTGGCCGAGCTTATTCGGCGACGACCTTGCCACGCGCGTCCGGCAGGTGGAAATCATCGAAGAAGTCATAGCTGCCCGCGCGCAGCGGATGGATGACGACGAACGACTTCACGCCCGGCGCCAGCACCTTCTCCTTGCGCAGGGAGTTGCTCTCGAATTCGGCCGGCGTATTGCCCGCGTTGTGCAGCTGGATGACGAACTTTTCGCCCGCCTTGACCTCAAGGACCTCAGGAGTGAGCTTGCCGTTGTCGAGGGTCAGGTCGTAGGACGGCATGTCGCTGGCGGCCGCCGGCCGAGGCAGCAGGGCCACGAGCAAAAGGGCGACGAGCAACCTGGTGAGCGCGGGCAGCAGGGCGCTTGCCCGAGGGGGTAGGCGACAGGGCAGGCGAGAGGGCAAGAGGGAGGGCAAGAAAGCGGTCAGGCGCATGGGACACTCCGGACGATGAGGAAAAGCGCACACTGACACCAGTACAAGGCGCTGGCGGTAGAGCGACCAATGGCCGCGAGTGCAGGTCAGCACAGGCGGCCATCGAAGGAGCAAGCGGCAAAGGCCGCCTCACGGAATGCAGACATTCAGGGGCATGCAGAAAGGGCAGAGCGGCGCTCAGTAGCCGCCTTTCTTGCCGACGCCGGCATAGACGAAGTCATAGTCGGTGGTGATGGTCTGCGGCCACTCGGCGACGCCGGTTTCCTTGTCGATATGACGCGGCATGTCCGGATGCTGGATCTCGAAGGTCAGGTGGTACTTGCCCGGGCCATCCAGCTTGACGTTCTTGCCGTAGTGGGTGCCGTCATTGGCGATCATCGGCACCAGCTCGCCTTCGATCGGCGTCTCGCCACCCTGCTTGGTCAGGGTGTAGTGAATGCCGAGATAGGGAATCCAGTCGCCCGGCGCGAAGCCGTTGTCGTTTTCCATCAGCGCGTGGATATCGGCTTCCAGGTGGATATCGGCCTGGTTGGCCGGCAGCTTGCCGGCCGGGGCCATCACCACCGGCTGCAGGTAGACGGCAGCGATTTCCATGCCGCCTTCCTTGACCGGCGTGCCGATCGGGTATTCCAGTGCCGAGGCCTGACCCGCCACGAACGTTGCCGCCAGGCTCAGGGCGAGCAGGCAAGGCTTGAGCGCGCGGGGCAGAGCAGTGGTGAGGGAGTGACGCTGTGGCATCGGGGGGACTCGCAATGATGGGAAGTGGAGCTTCATTATCCCGATAAGCCTAAATATAACTATTCTCATCCCTGCGCCGCTTGCGTTGCTCATCTTGCAACGGGACGTTGTGTGAATATGAGATTGTTCTCAAGTAACGAGGGCGGGTGACAGACCGGGCGGCAGCGCCGGGCAGATCGCGGCTTTCTTGCAACAGCCTCACGATTGCCACACGGCTGCCTCGCGAGTTTCTCGCGCCATCCGGTCTGCCCATCTGGTCTGACGCGCTGCCATGCGGCATGCTGCGCGACATGACGATTCCTCCTTCAGATTCTCCTGCTTGCATTGACCTGCCCGCCCTCGAGGCGTGGTGCCGAGCGCTGCATCAACATCTGCTCGCGCGGCGCCAGCGTGCCTGCCTGTGGATCAGTGGCGATGACCCCTCCGGCGCCGCGCAGGCACTCTGCGAGCTATGGCCAGCGCGTGAGGCTGCCCCGTTGTGGCTGGGCACAGGTGAAGCCTTGTCGACAGCGGTCGCGCCGCCGGTGCGTGCGCTGACGATGGCCAAGGCTGCCACCCAGCTGGGCGGTGAGCAGTCACTGGTCATCTTCGATGCGGCGCAGCCGGCGACTGGCTTCGACCCTGATGCCTTCGGTGCCGTTACCGGTACCCTGAAAGCGGGTGGCCTGCTGGTACTGATGACACCTGCCACCTGGGCCGCGACAGACCCAGCGCCAGCGCCGGATGGCGATCACATGCGCCTGGCCCACTGGCCCTTCGAGCGTGAACAGCTGACGGCGCGCTATCTGGCGCGATTGGCACGCCGCCTCTCATCCCACGCCAATGTGCTGCACTGGCCACAGGGCGGACACTTGCCTGCGCCGTCGCTGGATAGCGGCAATCAGGCAGCACGATCAGACGCCATCGCCGACAGCGATTGCCTGACGCAGGACCAGGCCGCCAGCGTGGCTGCGCTGGAGGCTCTGGCACCTGCGCGACCCGTGGTGGTCAGTGCCGATCGCGGGCGTGGCAAGAGTGGCGCGCTGGGCATCGCGGCGGCGCGCTGTCTGGCAGCGGGACAGGATGTCTGGCTGACGGCACCGCGCCCTGCGGCGGTCAGCGCGATCTTCGAACGCCTGGCGGCCCTGCTGCCCCGAGGGCAGCGCGAGGGCAATGTCTTTCGCTTGCCGGCTGGACAGGCGGACGACGACACGGCTTCCGGCAGCGAGCTGCGTTTTCTGGCACCGGATGCCATCGAGGCGGCTCGCCTTGCCTGTCACGATGAGCTACTGCCGCAGCTGTTCGTCGATGAAGCTGCCGCCATCCCCACCCCCTTGCTGAAAGGCTATCTGGCGAATTTTCCGCGCATCGCCTTCGCCACCACCGTGCATGGCTATGAAGGCACCGGGCGCGGCTTCCAGCTGCGGTTTCGCCATCATCTCGAGCGCCAGTGTCCCGGCTGGCAGGCGCTGGAGATGACGACGCCCGTGCGCTGGGCGCCCGGCGATCCGCTGGAAGCATTGACCGATGATCTGCTGCTGCTCTCGGCGCAGCCGCCGGAGCTTCCTGAGCTGCCTGAGCCATGCGCGAAGAATGCTCAGCAGTGGCTGGAGGGCTGCGACATTGTCGTACTGGAGCGTGATGCATTGGCGCGTGATGAGGCGGCGTTGCGGCAGCTGTTCGGCCTGCTGGTGCAGGCGCATTACCGCACTGCACCGGCGGACCTGCGCCAGCTGCTCGACACGCCGGGGCTCACGCTGATGGCGATTCGTCAGCGCGATGACACGACTGGGCGTGATGCCTGGCTGGGGGTGGTGGCCGCCGTCGAGGAGGGCGGCTTCCCGACGCCCCTGGCGCATGACATCTGGTGCGGCAAGCGGCGTCCGCGTGGGCACCTGCTGGCACAGTCGCTGGCGGCGCATGCAGGCCACCAGAGCGCCGCTGAAGCCCGCTGGTGGCGGGTGCTGCGCATCGCGGTGCATCCCGCACTGTGGCGGCGTGGTCAGGGCGCGCGCCTGCTCAAGGCGCTCGAGCAGCAGGCACTGGCAGCAGGTGTCACGCGACTCGGCACCAGCTTCGGGGCCGAGGCCGATCTGGTCGCCTTCTGGCAGGCGCAGGGCTTCGTGCCGCTGCGCATGGGCCTCAAGCGCGATGCCGCCAGTGGCGAGCACGCGGTGATGATGGGCAAGGCCATCGGCGAGAGCGGGAGTGATGCATCAGCGCCGCAAGACCAATTGACGCAGGATGCCTTGCTCGGGGCGCTGCAACAGGACTTTCAGCGTCTGCTGCCCAGCCTGCTCAAGCATGAGCTGCACGCCTTGCCGCCCGTCTTGGCCGAAAGGTTGCGGCAGCGAGGAAGTGAAACTGACCTGGCCATGCTGACACCAGCCGCATGCGCGCAGCGACTGGACTGGTATTGCCGTGGTGGCGGGGGGCTGGCACTGGTGCGGCCGTGGCTCGAGACAGTACTCGAGGCCAGTGAGCCTTCACGACTCGATGAGCCTTCACGACTCGATGAAGCGTCACGTCACGGACTGGTGCTGGCACTGGGCGGACAGGATGCGCCTGCCTTCGTCAGCTGGGCCGAGGGGCAGGGCATCGTGGGCCGCAAGGCGCGCGATCGCTGGTGCCGTGCATCCGTCGGGCACCTGATCGAAAAGAGCGATTGATTAGCGCATCAGGCAAGGGCAGCGCGGCCGGTCGCGGCTCAGAGGCCCGGAATGCCGATCGGGCCGGGCATGTCAGGAATCGGCGAGCAGCCACTCAGCATCAGCAGGCCGGCAGTGGCGGAGATGGCGGTCAGCAGCAATAGTCGGCGAGGCATAAAGTCTCCGATGAGGGTGGGGAATGGCATGTATCTGTCAGCAGGATCATGATTGTCATCCTTGCATATTCGAAGTCGCTGATCGATAGGTGTCGACAACCACTAGCCACGCCCGTCCGCTGTTCCGTATGCTCGCTGATGACAAGAACAGGAATCTTCGCCATGAATGAGCATATCGATACGTTGGACCCCGCCATCCTCTGGCGTCATTTCCGCACTCTGTGCAATATCCCGCGCCCGTCCGGGCATGAAGCCGCGCTGGTGGCCTATCTGATCGACTGGGCCGAAGCGCGTGGTCTCGCCCATGATCGCGATGCTTTCGGCAACCTGCGTCTGCGCAAGCCCGCCACGCCAGGCCACGAGAGCGCACCGGGCATCGTGCTGCAGGGCCATCTCGACATGGTCGCCCAGGCGGCCAGCGACAGTGATCACGACTTCACGCGTGATTCCCTTGATACCTATCTGGAAGATGGCTGGCTCAAGGCACGCGGCACCACTCTGGGGGCCGACAACGGTCTCGGCGTCGCGGCGGCGCTGGCCGTTCTCGAAGATGACAGTCTCGTGCACGGTCCGCTGGAAGCGCTGTTCACTCTCGAGGAGGAAACCTCGATGGGCGGCGCGTTGAATCTGGCCGAGAACTGGCTGGAAGGGCGCTACCTGCTCAACCTGGATTCGGAAGACCGCGGGCAGGTCTATATCGGCTGTGCCGGTGGCGCGGATATCAATGTCGCCCACGAGTTTGCCACCTCATCCCTGAAGGATGCCGAAGCGGAGCTGGAGCTGACCATCAGTGGCCTTGTCGGTGGCCACTCCGGACTCGATATCCATCGTGGCCGCGGCAATGCCAATCGCCTGATGTCACTCGCGCTGGTCGCGCTGGCCGAGTTCAAGCCGCGTCTGGTCAGCTGGTCTGGCGGTACGCTGCGCAATGCCTTGCCGCGTGAGGCCACGGTCGGCGTGGTGATCTATGACGAGCGCGTCGCCGCCGCGCGCCAGCGCCTGGCGGACTTCGAGGCCCAGATACGCGACGAGCTGCGCGAGACGGACCCGGATGTCTCGCTCAGCGTGACCCGCGGCAACGCCGAGAACGCGCTGTCCGTCGAGGACACCCAGCGACTGGTCGCGGTGCTGGATGCTGCGCCCTACGGGGTCGAGCGCATGAGTGCAGCGGTGGAAGGCGTGGTGGAAACCTCCAACAACCTCGGCGTGGTGCAGCTGCGCGAGGGGCGCTTCCATCTCTGCGCGCTGGTGCGCTCGCTGCGCGATGATGCCGTGACCATGATGGAGCAACGCATTCGTGGGCTCTTTGCGCTGATCGGCGCGACCACCGTGGCCGAGAATGCCTATCCAGGCTGGCAGCCGGCGCCGGATGCGCAGCTGCTGGCGCGCTTCTGCAGCCTGCACGAGAGCGTCACTGGCCGCGCGCCGGAGATCAAGGTCATCCATGCCGGGCTCGAGTGCGGCATCCTCGGGGCCAAGTATCCCCAGCTCGAGATGATCTCCTTCGGGCCGCTGATCCGCGGTGCTCACTCGCCCAGCGAGCGGGTCGAGGTCGAGTCGGTCGGTGAATTCTGGCAGGTGCTCAAGGGACTGATCACGGAACTGGCCGAGCCTGCCAGGGCCGCTTGAGCAATTCTCAGGCAAGACGCATCACGTAGACGAACGACGCCCCCGCAGGCCAGCCTGCTGGGGCGTCGTCATGTCTGGGCATCAGGCGCTGGCCTGGCCTGGCCTGATGAGAGTGCGCGGCTTCAGTTGATATTGATGCGGATCGCCGGAATGCCGATGCTCACGCCGTTATGGTAGCGGCGGATAGCATGCCGACCTGAGTCATGGTTCCGGTAGTCGTAAGGGCGGTAGCGGTCGTGCTCATGGCGGCCATGCTGATAGTAGCGGCGCTTGGGAACATGGCGGCGGATATCTTGACGAAAGTGCTGCCGGGAATGCTGGCGCGAGTGATGGCGCTCCACGCGCGGCTCGTCGAACATCCTGAGGTGGCGGCGCTTGATCGCCTCGTGGCGACTCTGCGGCGTGCTGTGGCGCTCGCCGTGTTGGCCCTGTGCGCGATGGCGATCATCCGCGGCGACCAGCGTCGGCGTGGCGAACATCAGCGTCAGTCCCAGCAGCAGGGAGGGCAGCAGAGAGGCAAGGGCTGTGGTCAATGCCGAGATATGCATGGGGCGGTCTCCCGTATGGTCGGTCAGTCACCCAAGAGGATCCTTGTCGTCAGAATATCGTGTCGCAGCGCCTTTTACGAAAGGCGTTCGCTAATGTCTCCGTGCGTCGCTCGGTGTGTAGTCGTGGTACTGAGTTGTCCAGATTGCGTTGCCTGTAGCGTAAGTGATTGCTCGCAATAGGGTTCTGAGATGCACGGCTGCACAATGGCCAACGAACCTTGGAGATGAGTGGTTCAGCCAGTGCTGCGAGGACACTTCACTTCTGCCACCAAGGCACCGGATTGCGCCCTTGAGACAACGAAAACGCCCCTGCCGAAGTGGCAGGGGCGTCTGTCGGTTCAAGCTTCAGAGCGTGCGGCTCTCTGGCTTGCGGATCTCTGGCTTGCGGATCTCTGACTTGCGACCTCAGGCGTGCTGATGCTGGTGCTTGCCTTCGGCCAGTTCCTCGAGCAGCTTGGCGTTGAACGCATCAAGATCTGCAGGCTTGCGGCTGGTGACCAGCGCGCTGTCACACACCACTTCGCTGTCCTGCCACTCGGCACCGGCGTTCTTCAGGTCCTGTGCGACGGAGGGGAAGGAGGTCATCTGACGGCCTTCGACGACACCGGCATCGATCAGGATCCACGGCGCGTGACAGATGGCGGCGACCGGCTTGTGGGCCTGGAAGAAGCTGCGCACGAAGCTCAGTGCGCTCTCGTCCTGACGCAGGGTATCCGGATTGAACAGGCCGCCCGGCAGCACCAGGCCGTGATAGTCGTGTTCGCTGGCATCGCTGAGTGGGGTGTCGACCTGATACTTCTCGCCCCAGTCGGCTTCGGCCCAGGCGCGAATGCCGTCTTTCTCCGGCGAGACGATGTCTACCTCGACACCTGCCTCCTGCAGTGCGGCGCGCGGCACCGCGAGCTCGGATTCCTCGAAGCCATGGGTCGCGAGAATGGCCACGCGCTTACCTTGCAGTTGTTGACGTGTCTGCTGATCGGTCTGCTGTGTCATGCGAATCTCCTTTCCGTGCTTCGGCTCTTGCGAGCGTGCTGGGCAGAGAAGGGGAGAATTCTGCTCTCGGCGTGCGCCACTCATCGCAGTGGGCGCCGCTCGATGATGGCAGGCAATCCCCGTCCTTTCGTGCCCTGACACTCAAGACATGGATGCGCGATACTGACTTTCAAGGGGGTGACCCCGCTGCGTTTTCACAGGCCATGGAGTGCCCGATGTCGCTGCTTTCTGAATCATCCGCCGTGATGTGGTTGCTGGTCGGCGTGCTGTTGATGCTGTCGTTGATCCTGGGGCTGGGCTGGCGGCGAACCCGCGAGCAGCTCCGTGCGCTGCAGGAGAGCAGTGAGGAGGAGCAGCAATCGATGCAGCAGACGTGGCAGGCCTCGCTGGAGGAGTCGCGTGAGCGTCAGCAACAGGCCGAGCAGCGGGCGGCCCTGGTCGAGCAGCGTGCCGCGCTGGATGGGCAGCAGGCGGAGCAACAGCAACGCTATCTGAGCCAGTCGCTGGAGGAGGCGCGCCAGGCACGCGATGCCCTGACGGAGCAACTCGCCACGCTGCGCGAATCGCTGCAGGGGCGCCTGGATGAACAGTCACGCGCCTTGAGTGAGCAGCAGACGCTGGCACGCAGCCTGACCCGCCAGCAGGAAGTGCTGGAGGCGCAGCTGCTGGAGCGCGAAGAGCGTCTCGAGACACTGACCGAGCGCTACGCCGAGCTGCGCGAGACCCATGCCTCGCTGGTGACGCGTCAGCGTCAGGAGGCCAGCCATCACGAGCAGCAGCTGGCGTTGCTCAATGAGTCGCGCGAGCGCCTGAGTCAGGAGTTCGAGCAGCTGGCGGGCAAGGTATTCGAGGAGCGCCAGCAGCGCTTCACCGCCGCCAGTGGCGCCCAGCTCGAGCAGTTGCTCAAGCCGTTTCGTGAGCAGGTCGGCGACTTCCGTCAGCGCCTCGAGCAGCTGCATGGCGAGGAGGTGCGTGAGCGCACCAGCCTCAAGAGTCAGCTCGACCAGCTGGCGGGGCTCAACCGCCAGATCACCGAGGAAGCGGCCAACCTGTCGCGGGCGCTCAAGGGCGACAGCAAGATGCAGGGCAACTGGGGCGAGATGATTCTTGAGACCGTGCTGGAGCGCTCCGGCCTGCGTGATGGCATCGAGTTCAAGCGCGAGGTGTCATTCACCGGCGAGGGCGGTCGCCAGCGTCCGGATGCCATCGTCTACCTGCCGGACAACAAGCATCTGATCATCGATGCCAAGGTCTCCTTGACCGCCTACACCGAGTACGTCAACGCCGAGGATGACGTGACGCGAGCACGCGCACTGCGCGCGCATCTGTCCTCGGTGCGCGGCCATGTCACCGGGCTTGCGCGGCGCAATTATCCCGCCATCGAGGGGCTGGGATCGCCGGACTTCGTGTTCCTGTTCCTGCCGATGGAGCCGGCCTTCGCGCTGGCCTTCGAACACGATGACAGCCTGTTCCAGGACGCCTTCACCCAGGGGGTGGTGATGGTGACGCCGACCACCTTGCTGGCCAGCCTGCGCACCGTGGCGAGTCTGTGGAGTCTGGAGCGCCAGAACGACAATGCGCGTGTGATCGGCGAGCGCGCCGGAGCACTGCTCGACAAGTTCCGTGGCCTCGCCGAATCCCTCGAGGAACTCGGCACACAGCTGGGGCGCACGCGTGAGGCGCATGATACCGCCATGAAGCGGCTGGCCAGCGGGCGCGGCAACCTGATCAACCGTGCCGAGGAGCTGCTGGAGCTCGGCGCGCGCATGAAGAAGCCGCTACCGGAGTCGCTGGTGCGCCAGTCGCGTGACACCTTGCATCAACCCGAGCAGTCACTGGATCAGCCATCGACATCCGCGCCGCCGGCGCTAGATCGCCAGCCCGCGCCCGAGCCCGAACCGCCTGCCAGCGAAGAAGCGGCAGCCAGTGAAGGCCGGGGTGTCACCGGAGCGCCGGACGACGGGTTGTCGGACGCTGAGTCGCCGGACGCCGGGTCGCCGGGTGCCGAAGCACTGGATGCCGAGGCAGGCCAGGCGTCTGCGTCGCTCTCGCGCTGGGAGCTCATGGAGCGCAAGTGGCAGGGCGGTAGCTGATCGCCTTCATCGGCGACAGCTCGGCAGACAGCCGTTGTGTCAGCCCCTCAGACAGCAGATGACAGTCAACGCCAGCGGCCCCTGCATGGGGCCGCTGGCGTTTTTGCATGGCGAGGTCAACGCAAGCGCGGAGTATCGTCTCCGCATGCGGTGAGGGAGTGTGGTCTGCGCGATATTGTCGAGTCGCGACAATAATTTCGATCTTTTCTGCATCCATCTTCCCAAGCCCCCCGTAAGTTGGATTGAGCCCGCAGCGCAGGGGCGAAAGTGATAGATAAATAACGTTTGGCTCATTAAAGAGCATTTTCTCAGGAGATGTGCCCATGTCTACCAAGACAAACAAGTCCGCCAAGACCGTTTTTGCCCTGGCTTCCGCGCTCGGAACCGCTGTCGCTCTGTCTACTGCTGTCGTCTCCCTCCCGGCCCACGCGGCGGGCATGGAAAAGTGCTACGGCGTGTCGCTGGCCGGTGAGAATGACTGCGCCGCTGGCCCGGGCACTTCGTGTGCCGGGACTTCGACCGTCGATTATCAGGGCAATGCCTGGAAGCTGGTTCCGGAAGGCACCTGCACCTCCATCGAGACGCCCAATGGCACCGGCAGCCTGGAAGAGATCAAGTAAGCATCACGCGTCGGGCTGGCTCGGTTTTCCCCGAGTACCCCCGAACTTGACGTCCGGTGGCCTGGCATCACGCCACCGGATGTCCACTGCCTCGAGAGGTCTTCATGCACCAGCCATTCCCTCCCTCCGGCAGTCCGGATCTCGGTGCGGCCTGTCCCTCACTCGACGAGATGGCCGTCGGCATCAGTCTCAAGGCGCAGCATGTGCGTGAGCTGATGTCGTCGCGACCGGCACTGGGGTTTCTCGAGATTCATGCCGAGAACTACATGGGCGCCGGCGGGGCCCCCCATGCCCGGCTGGATGCGCTGCAGGAGTATCCTCTCTCGATTCATGGTGTCGGCCTGTCGCTGGCATCGGAGCGCCCGCTGGATGCCACGCATCTGGCGCGCCTCAGGACGCTCTGCGAGCGTCACCCGCCCACCAGCGTGTCAGAACATCTGGCCTGGGCCGGCCATAGCGGCCACTTCTACAACGACCTGCTGCCGGTACCGCTGACGGACGCGATGCTGGCACGGGTCAGCGATAACCTGATGCAGTTGCAGGACACCCTGGGCCGTCAGGTATTGATCGAGAATCCCGCCCACTATCTGCGTTTCGATGCGCGCGAGCTGGGATCGGAACTGATTCCCGAGACGCATTTCCTCACTCGCCTGGTCGAGCGCAGTGGCTGCGGTCTGTTGATCGACGTCAACAATGTCTTCGTCTCGGCGCACAACATCGGTATCGATCCCGCGGCCTGGCTGGAGTCCATTCCGGCCCGCGCCGTCGGGGAGATCCATCTGGCGGGGCATGGCGAGGACACGCGTGAGGGCCTGCTGATCGACAATCATGGCGCACCGGTCTGTGATGAGGTCTGGGAGCTGTATGCCGACTTCATCAATCGCATCGGGCCGCGTCCGACCCTGATTGAGTGGGATACCCAGGTGCCGGCGCTGGAGGTCTTGCTGGGGCAGACCACGCGCGCTCAGGCGTTGCTGCACAGCACACGGGCGCAGCAGCTGACGCGCTCCGGCATGGAGGGCGCCCGATGAGCTCTCTCGAGCGGCATGCCAGCGCTGAGCGCCAGCCCGACTGGCAGCGCGCCTTCATCGAGGCACTCACCAAGCCCGATGCCGCGCTGCCCGGTATCGAGGCAGGCCATCAGCAGCGCCTCGATGTCTATCGCAACAATGTCTGGGCCAGCCTGATCAGTGCGTTGGAAGAGGCCTACCCGGTGACCCGACAGGTGGTGGGCGAGCGCTTCTTTGCGGCCCTGGCCCATGATCATTCTCGCCAGCATCTGCCACGCTCACCGCTGATGATGGAGTACGGGGCCGGGCTTGCCGAAACCCTGCACGCGACCCTGACCACATTGGTCGACGCGCGTCAGGTATCAGCTGCTCAGCTGCCGTTCTATGCGGTGGACCTGGCACGCTTCGAGGCCGCTCGTCTGGTGGCCTATCACGCGGCGGACGCCGAGGCCCTGGTGCCGACACAGCTGGCGGGGTTGCCGCCTGAGGCAGTGATGGAACTCAGGTTCTCGGCGCACCCCGCAGCATGCCTGCTGCGCCTGGAACATGCGGTGCTCGAGATCTGGCAGCGCCATCAGCATGCCGGCGCGACGCTTGAAGGGCTGGATATCGCACGACCGGAGCAGGTGTTGATCACGCGCCCGGCGCTGGAGGTGCAGGTCGCGGTGCTGTGTGAGGCCGCTGCCTTGCTGCTCGAGCTGCTGCTGGCGGGGGAGACGCTGGCGGACGCGGCAGCGCGGCTCGCGGACGCGCACCCCGAGCAGGAACTGGGGCCGCTGCTGGCCCCCCTGCTGGCAAGTGGTGCCTTTCGCGCGCCGACCTGATTCTGCTCGGTAGCTTCCTGCTCTGTTCCATCCTGCACGGTTCTATCCTGCACGGTTCTTTTCCGCTCGACCCTTCGCGCCCTTGCGCACTCTTGAGGAGTTCTCATCATGAGCCTTGAATCATCAACGACGCCTGCGGTTCGGACCGGTGTGGCGGGGCAGGCCCTGAAAGTGTTCGTCTGGCTGGAAAACCTGCGCATGGATGCGGTACTGATCCTGATGCGTATCGTGGTCGGTGCCGTGTTCTTCATGTCGGCGCAGACCAAGGTCGACGGTTTCTCGATCAAGGACAGCACCTTCTTCCTGTTCGAGCACGAATACGCCTTGCCGCTGGTCTCGCCGATACTGGCCGCGTGGCTTGCGACCATCGCCGAGCACCTCTTCCCGCTGATGCTGTGGCTGGGGCTGGGGACGCGCTTCGCGGCGCTGGGGCTGGCCCTCATGACGCTGACCATCCAGCTGTTCGTCTATCCCCATGCCTGGGTGACCCACGGTCTGTGGCTCTCCAGCCTGCTGGTGCTGGTGCTGCAAGGCCCGGGGCGCCTGTCGCTCGATCGGCTGATTCGCTCACGCATCGTCTGAGGCCGTCCTTCGGCTGTGCCGTCCGGTGAGCCATATGTCAGTCACACAAACGCAAGACGGAGACCTCGGGGTCTCCGTCTTGCGTTGTGTTGCCGCTACCTGTCCGCTGGCGTTCGAAGCGCTCAGGCCGGTTCGTCGGCGAGCTGGTGCTCGATCTCGGCACGCACCATCTCGACGCTGGCGGCATCGATGTAGCCGTTGGCATGCGCGTGGTGCGCCATGTCGAGGCTATTGGTGCTCAACAGCATCACGCAGCCGAGAGCGGCCAGCTCCTCGCCAAGCTGGTTCAGTTCGGCCTTGCGCGAGTCCGAATCGCCTATCTGGCGGATGTAGATCGCGCAGATGCGACCGGGATAGCGGCGCACGACTTCGGCGTAGACCTCCGGGTCATGCTGGCCGCTGTCGCCGATGAGCAGAAACTGCATCTCGTCATACAGGCCGAGCATCTTCTCGATCAGCGCCTGCTTGTGGTCTTCGGAGCGTCTGGGCAGCGGGCGTTGCAGGGTCAGCCCCCACTCGCGCAGGAACAGGATCGGCCCGACCGGGATGCGATTGTGCTGGAAGAAGACTTCCAGCATCTCGTAGATGCTCCACGGACCACGCGACACATAGAGCAGCGGGCGCTGCTGCTGGCCGTCATCACCCTCATGGAGCGCCTGATAGAGCGCGGCCACGCCGGGGAAGGCGGTGCGGCGTTCGGCAGACTCGATGAACAGGCGATAAAGCATCTTGAGCTTGTTGGCGACACCGGTGTACATCACGGTGTCGTCGATATCGCTGATCACCCCGAGGCGCGTACTGATGGGGGGGAGATAGACCTGTGCCTCGCCCTCCACCGGGGGCTGCTTTGGCGGACACGCCGTGATGCGGGCGGTATGCCATTGGCCCTGGTGCTCCAGTGGCGCATCGAGCGGCAGATGCACACTGAAGTAGCCATCGCGGTCGGTAATGGCGGTGGTGCGGTTGTCCCCCAGCGCGACCTCTACCTCGACGCCGCTCTTGCCCCAGCGCAGCATGCGGCGGCCGACATCCATCAGGTCGCGCCCGGCACCGGGGGCCAGCTGGCTGCGTGAGCCTGGCTGGCGGAAGATGCGCCCCATCAGAAAGGCTTCGCTGTGCGAGCCGTAGCCACGATAGGCGTGAATGACATAGCCATCCTTGCCCTGGGCGTGGCGCATGGGCTTGGCAGCCACATGCAGCAGCTTGCGTAGCAGACGTGTCAGCGGCAGTGACATGCAACCCTCCTGGTCGGTATTTGGCGGGCCTTCATGGCCACATGACAACGCCGCCTTCCGAGTCCCGCGTGTGCAGGGTCGAAAGGCGGCGTTCACACTGCGCGAATGCCTCGCGGCCCAGTGTCAGTCAAATACAGCGTCAGGCAGCAGTATCAGAGATCCGCGCTGCCATGTCCTGGCGCTGCATTGGCTTGAGCGCTTACTCGCCCAGGTAGGCGGACAGCATCCACACGGTCTTTTCCTGCTCGCGGATGTAGTCACCGACCAGTGAGGCGGTGCCTTCATCATCGGCGTCAGACGCGACGGACATGATCTCGCGCTGCAGTTCGATCAGAGACTTGTAACCGGTCAGCAGGCCCTTGATGCAAGCCGTGCCGTCGCTGACATGGGTGTCTTCCTTGATGGTGGCGACACGTGCGTAGTCACTGTAGGCGTGCAGCGGCTCGTGACCCAGGGTCAGGATACGCTCGGCGATCTCGTCGACCTTGGTCAGCAGGTCGGTGTAGGTTTCCTCGAACTTCACGTGCAGCTCGAAGAACTGGTTGCCCTTCACGTTCCAGTGGTAGCCACGGGCATTCATGTAGAAGGTCTGGTAGTTGGCCAGCAGGATGTTGAGGTGCTCGGCCAGCTGAGTGGCGCTGGCAGTGTGCAGGCCGATGGCATTGGTATCGTTGGACATGAAGACTCTCCTGAAAAATGTGAAGTGAACGGCATTGTGGGGAAAGTGGAGATGCAGGTGGCGAGCCGTGCTGCCAGTATGCCACCAGTGTAGAGGCTGGTCGGGATGCAGGGTAACGAATTCACTGTATCGCCCTCATCGGCCGCCCCTATCGTCGCCGGCGCACCACCCTCAAGCCGTAGATGAATGCTTGGAAAGAGATGTGGTGCGCGCACGCGGTTTTCAAGGTCGCACACGGATATTGCAGCCAATGTCGTCGGCTCGGACATTCTGATTTCGGCCAAATACGCAAAGGCCCCGCACGGGGCGGGGCCTTTGCGACAGCCATGTCATCAGCTGTCATCACTTCTGCAACGCTCAGGCGTCAGTTGCGCGCCATGTGCAGGAAGTGCATGTGCTTCTCGTACTGGTCCAGCACGTCGCCGATCACCTGCTCCTTGGTGTAACCCATGACGTCATAGGTCTGGCCACCTTCACGCAGGAAGACCTCGGCGCGGTAATGACGTTCCACGTCGCTGGTGCCCTTGCGCTTGACGTTGCGCAGCGCGAAGGCCGGTGCTGCGTATTCGCGCACCCGCACACCGTAGACGAAGTCGACTTCCTCGCCGTGGCTGACCTGCAGATAGCTGCGGTCTTCCTCGTCATTGACGCGAGTATCCAGGCCCTGGGCCTCGAATTCCTTCGCGACATCCGCCAGTGCCGGCGTGACGGTGTTGATCAGGTATTGCTCGACGTTCTTCTGACGCGGCGTCTCGACCAGGGTCTGGACGCGCTTCTGCCAGCTGCGTGCGCCACCGGCGGTGTGCCCCGGCGTGTTGCTCAGGTGCTGCATGGAGCGTTGCTTGACGCCCTCGAGACGCAGTGCCTTGAGCAGGCCATAGCAGACGAACATCAGTATGATCGCGAACGGCAGGGCAGAGGCCAGTGAGGCGGTCTGCAGTGCACCCAGGCCACCTGCCATCAGCAGCGCCACGGCGACGAAACCTTCGGAGAAGGCCCAGAAGACACGCTGCCAGACAGGAGATTCGTCACCTTCCTTGGAGGTCAGCATGTCGATGACCAGCGAGCCGGAATCCGAGGAGGTGACGAAGAAGGTCACTACCAGCAGGGTGGCCAGCATGGAGGTGATGCTGCCGAACGGGAAGAGCTCCAGGAACTTGAACAGCGCCACGGAAGCATCGGCGGAGACCGCTTCCGCCAGGTTGCCTGCGGTATCGGTGAGCAGCATGTGCAGGGCGCTGTCGCCGAAGAAGGTCAGCCACAGGAAGGTGAAGCCCATCGGCACGAACAGCACGCCGTAGACGAACTCACGGATGGTGCGGCCACGCGAGACGCGCGCGATGAACATGCCCACGAACGGGGACCACGCGATCCACCAGCCCCAGTAGAAGAGGGTCCAGCCACCCAGCCACTTGGACGGGCCATCTTCCGGGATATAGGCGAACATGTTGAAGGTCTTGTCGACCACTTCGCTGAGATAGCCACCGATGTTCTGGATCAGCGTCTGCAGCAGGAAGATGGTCGGACCAACGCACAGCACGAACAGCATCAGCGCCAGTGCCAGGCCAAGGTTCAGCTCGGAGAGACGACGGATGCCGCCGTCCAGGCCCATGACCACGGAAACGGTCGCCAGACAGGTGATGATGGCGATCAGGATGATCTGGGTGGTCAGGTCATTGTCGATATCGAACAGGTAATGCAGACCGGAGCTGACCTGCAGCACGCCCAGGCCCAGCGAGGTCGCGACCCCGAACATGGTGCCGAAGACGGCGAAGATATCGACGGCATGGCCGATCGGGCCATGGATGCGCTTGCCGATCAGCGGATACAGCGCAGAGCTGATGCGCAGCGGCAGGTTATGGCGGAAGCTGAAGTAGGCCAGTGCCAGCGCCACCACGGCATAGACGCCCCAGGCGTGGATGCCCCAGTGGAAGAAGGTGGTCTTCATGGCCTCACGGGCGGCCTCGACGGTGCCGGCATCGCCGACCGGAGGCGCAGTGAAGTGGAAGACAGGCTCGGCAACGCCATAGAACATCAAGCCGATGCCCATGCCCGCGGAGAACAGCATCGCGAACCAGGAGCCGTAGCTGAAGTCCGGCTCGGAATGGTCTGGCCCCAGCTTGATGTCGCCATAGCTCGAGAAGGCGAGACCCAGCGTGAAGATCACGAACAGGCCCATGGCCAGCAGGTAGAACCAGCCGACGGTGTCGATGATCCAGGTCTGGACATGACCGAAGGCGGTCTGCGCGGTATCCGGCATGGCGACCGTAAAGATCACGAACGCCAAAATCACGGCGGCGGAGCCGAAGAAGACTGGCGGATTGATCTTGGCGACCGTGGGCTGGTCGGCATTTTCTGACATAAATTTCTCTCCCTGATTGCCTATTCGTCGATAATGGTAACTTATTGAACCTGTAGCGTCGTGAGTTGTCCGCGCGATATCGTTTCCATATGTAACCAGTGTTGCGCGCGATGACCGGCGGTTTGCGCACCGAGCGAGTGGCACTGGTAGTACTGGCGTTGCGTGATCGTCGTGTGAAATGGCAATGCCAGTGCGGCCTTGTCACGGATTGTCGGGTGCTGGATACGGTAGGCGCTGGCATGGCTGGAGGCTAAGATGAGGTTTCCTGCATCCAGGGTATCCCGCTGTCTTGATACCATAATTATGCAGAAACCCTACAAGACTTATGTGTCAGTCTAGTGCCTCTGGTGTGTCTCATGGTGTGAAAATCATGATGTCGCGTCGACTCAAATGGCTGACCGGAGACGTTCGCATGCTCCATCGACTTTCCGAATTTCCCGCGCGGCCGGATCTGGCTGACACGTCAGCACGCTCGCGACTGCCGCGCATGACATTGCTCGCAGTGGGGCTGGTGCTGCTGAGCGGTTGCTCGGCCCTTTCCGGCAAGGACCCGCTGGCCGCGAATGACAGCGCTGGCCTGCCCGAGGCCTGCATCTTCCCGCGTCAGGGCGATGCCAATCAGTGGTTGCGTGCCGCGGCGCAGGTCGTGGAAGCCCGTGGTTACAAGATCCGCGAGAGTGAACAGGCGCTGGGCGTGGTGACGGGTGAGCGCAAGGTGGACCAGCCGGGCCTGGGTGCGATCGACGGGCCCTTCGGCTCGCGCATCGGCTTCTCGGTGGGCTATGGCGTCGCGGCAGGCAACGATTTCGGCGTGGGCGTCGGCCATGACACCTTCCGTGATGACCCGATCAGCTTCGAGCGCATTTCGCTGGTCGCGCCGGACGAGCGCGTGCGCGTGATCCGCGATGAGCAGGTCATCAATCAGGGTGGCTACGTCATCGATGCCCGTCCTCACAATGACAGCGACAGCTGCCGCCAGATCGAGCGTCAGCTGCAGGCCGCGCTGGCGGGTCGTGATCCACGGGAGGTTCGCTGATGGTCATGTGCAAGGTATCTCCACGCTCTCTGTGGCAACGTCTGGGGCTCGCGACGCTGTTCGCCGGTCTGCTGGTACTGGGTGGCTGCATGAATCAGCCGACCCATGCGCCGGACTCACGCACCGCGGTGATCGCCCCCAACAGTGGCACCCTGAGCTCCCGGCAGGTCTTCGTCACCCTGCTGACGACGCTGGCGGAGCGTGGCTTCATCATCGAGCGGGCAGACCCGGACCTCGAGCGTCTCGATGCCAGCTACGCTGCCCGGCCGCCGCTGGCGCTGGAAGCCTGGGTGAGCGAGGTCAACGGCCAGATTCGTCTCAGCGTGAGCGGTGACAGCAATGGCGCCGATATCGCGCCGGGCCGCCTCGACAACCTGCTGGTGGAGGTCGCCGTGACCCTGAATGCGCGCACCGTGCCGGTGATCGGCGCGCCGTGACTGCTCCGCACATGACAACTCCACGAGGTGGCCCCCAGCGTCGCCTCACTGGCCTTGTGCAGCACCTTGCAGGCAGGCAGAGCCGGAGCCCGGGCGAGCCCGCGCTCGCGCGGTGTGACTGCCCATGACGCTGAGTGCGCTGCGCCGTCGGCGTCTGGCCTGGCTGGCGCTCTCGGCCAGCCTGCTGGTCGGGCTGATGGCCTTGTTTGCTCTCTGGCACTGGGAGTTGGCGCGCAGCGAGCGTGATGCCCGCCAGCACGCCGCGACTCGTCTGAATTTCTACGCCAGCACCCTGAATGCCGAGTTGTCGCGCTTCCAGTGGCTGCCGGAATTGCTGGCACGCCAGGCCCGTGTGCGCATCGCCCTCGGCGAGCAGGGCGTTCCACCTGCGGCAACGGCGCCTGTGATCCCCTCAGATCAGCCCGATGCCGCCAGCGCCGTCGCTTCCCTAGGTTCGAGCAGTGACCTCAACCAGCATCTGCGGCGTGTCGCGCGCGCCTCCGGCGCGGCGGCCATCTTCCTGACCGACCGCGACGGCATGACCGTGGCCGCGAGCAACTTCGATCAGCCAGACAGTTTCGTCGGCTATCGCTACGACTATCGCCCCTATTTCATCGATGCCCTGGCGCGCGGGCGCGGTGAATTCTTCGCCGTCGGCAATACCACCGGGCGTCCCGGCTATTTCGTCTCGGCGCCGGTGCTGGCGGCCGAGGGCCAGCCGCTGGGCGTCATGGTGGTCAAGGTCTCGCTGGAAGCGCTGGAGGATACCTGGCGCCAGGCGGGAGAGACGGTGCTGCTCGCCGATGCCAATCGCATCGTGCTGCTGGCCTCGCGGCGTAACTGGAAATATCGCGCGCTGGAGGCGATCGAGCCGCAGGCGCTGGACAGCATTCGGGCGCAGCAGCAGTTCCGCGGAGCGCCGCTGACACCGCTGTCGCGGGAGTTGGAGGACGGTAGCCTGGTGCTGGGTGACAACCACGAGCTGGCGGCGTCGAAGATCGTGCCGCTGCCGACGGCGGCGATGGGCCAACGCTATCTGGATGAGTCGCTGGCCAGCGGGCCGCTGGGCTGGCAGCTGCATTTTCTGATGCCGCTGCGGCCACTTTATATTCAGGCGCGCAATGTGGTGCTGGTCGGGCTCGCCGTGATTCTGGGGCTGGCGATGATGGCACTGTGGATGCGCGAGCGTCAGGCGCGCCTGGGGCTGATTCGGCGTGAAGCGGTGATGATGCGCGAGATCAACGAGCGCCTCGAGGAGCGGGTCGCCCAGCGCTCGCGCGAACTCGAGGCCACGCGTGATGAGCTGGTGCAGGCCGGCAAGCTGGCCGCACTGGGCACCATGGCGGCCGGTATCGCCCATGAGCTCAATCAGCCGCTGGTCGGCATTCGCACCTACGCTGCCAGCGGCGGCAAACTGCTGGCGCGGGGCATCGCCTCCGCCGCAACGCGCCCCGAGTTGACCGCACGTGCCGCCGAATCCGCCGCCAGCAACTTCACGCGCATCAGTGAGCTGTCCGAGCGCCTGGCGGACATGATTCGCCAGTTGCGGGTCTTCGTGCGTCCGGCCAGTCAGCAGGCACCCGTTGCCCTGGCGCTGGCGCCACGCATCGACTTCGCACTGGAATTGCTCGCCGAGCGAGTCACCGCCCTCGATCTGACGGTGGAGCGGGAGGCGCTGCCCCGGGACGTCATCGTGATGGGCGAACAGGTGCGTCTCGAGCAGTTGCTGACCAACCTGATCCGCAATGCGCTCGATGCGCTGGAAGGGGAGCAGAAAGCGCAGCAGGCCGGTCAGCAGAGCGACGAGCCTGACGATGGCCGCGCGGCCCCGAGATTGCGCCTCAGTTGGCAGGCCTGGCCGTCAGTGGCCAGTCTTGAGGGGCAGCCGGGCGGATGTCTGCGTATCGAGGACAATGGCCCCGGCATCGACCCTGCGCTGCGTGCCACGCTGTTCGATCCCTTCACCACCACACGTGAGGTCGGTGAAGGCATGGGGATGGGGCTGTTTCTGAGTTATGGCCTGGCGCGCGACCTCGGTGGCCAGCTGCGTCTGGCCGATGGCTCTGCGCTGGGCGGCGCCTGCTTCGAATTGTGGCTACGCACGCCGGCGTCCGAAGCGGAGCACGCCACTGACGACACTCCACGGCAAGGCAGCGGGCAGCAATCCGTGACATGACGGGGTATTCGCACGAATGACAGGCTATACGCACGACAGCGCTGGCTTCGAGGGCGCAGAGGAGTTTGCCGCCACGGGCCTGGACCCGGCAGAGCTGCGCCTGCAGCAGGACAGCGATCTGACCCGCGAGGCCCCGATATGGCTGGTGGATGACGACCCGGCGGTGCGTGAATCCCTCACCCAGTGGCTGGAACTCGCCGAGATCCACCTGCGCTGCTTCTCGCGCGCCGAGGCGCTGCTGGAAGCCTTGGCTGCCGCCGAGCCGGTCAGCGTGGTGATCAGTGATATTCGCATGCCGGGCATGGATGGCCTGACGCTGTTGGCGCGGCTTGCGCTGCAGGCACCGGAGCTGCCGGTGCTGATGATGACCGGCCACGGCGATGTCGCCACGGCCGTTGCCGCGATGCAGGCCGGCGCGCGCGATTTCATCGAGAAGCCGTTTGACCCCGAAGCACTGGAGCTCAAGCTGCGTCAGGCGCTGGCGGGGCGGCGTCTGAGTGATGAAAACCAACGCCTGCGCCGCCGCTTGAGCGTGCGCGGCCTCAGTGGTCTGCTGCGTGGCGAGAGTCGTCAGATTCGCCAGCTGCGTGAGCGATTGCTTGAATTGCGCGGACATCCGGCGCGTGTCTGGATCAGCGGCGAGACGGGCAGCGGGCGCAGCACTCTGGCGCTGGCGCTGGCCGAGCATGCGCCGCCTGCTGAGGCATCGCTCTCATCTACCGCCATGCCGACGGCGGCGACGGCCTTGCTGGCGCGAGTGGAATGCGCCCCCCTGTCGCAAGCCAGGGCAGAGGGCGCGGAGGCACTGGCGAGCGCGATCGAGGATGCACTCGCGGCATGTCCTGCAGCCAATACCTTGCTGCTGCATGAGGTGGACCAACTGAGTGGCGCGCAATGGCAGTGGCTGGACGGCTGGATCGCCACTCGTGAGGACGGCGCCCGCCAGGCGCCGCGGCTGGTGTGCAGCGCGCTGTGCAGCGTGGGTGACTTGATGGCAAGCGGGCCTCTGACTCGCACCCTGGGGCATGCGCTGGCCGAGATCGAACTGACGACACCCGCCCTGCGCGAGCGGCGCGAGGATATCCCGTTGCTGATGGCGCACTTCAGCCGTCAGGCCGCCGAGGTGCACGAGGTGGAGGCGCAACCCTTCGCCAGCGGTGAGCTGGCTGCATTGATGGCGGCGGACTGGCCGGGCAATCTCTGGCAGCTGCGCCAGGCCGCCAGTCGCCGTGTGGTGCTGGGGGAATTGTCCACGACGCGACAGCCATCCGCGCCGGGCAATGCCTCAGCAAAGGAGAATGCAGACGAGGCCGGCAATGGTGGGAGCGACGAGGCGCTGGCGAGCAGCGAGGACCAGGGGCTGGCGGCACAGGTGGCGATGTTCGAGTCGACCTTGATTCGCGCCGCCCTGACCCGCGCACGCGGCAACATCGCTCAGGTGCTGGAGGAGCTGGCACTGCCGCGGCGCACGCTCAATCTCAAGATGCACAAGTACGGACTGCGCCGTGAAGACTTTCGTCATGGTCATGAGGATCCGGCGAACTGACCATCACCACTGCTTGTCGAAGGTGTCCTCGGGCTGCGTCGGGGTGCCGCCCGTCTGGTCATGAAGTAACATCCTGCCAAATCTTTCCTGTCGTCCCCGTGACGTTCTGCCGGAGTTTCTCGATGTCTGTTGCTGTTCATCGCCTGGTGGCGGCGCTGTCGTCCGCGCTGGCGCGTTTCCTATCTCGTCATGGCCTGCGCCCCGTAGCCTGGCTGACGCCGTTGCTGATGCTGGGCACCCTGGTCGTCAGTCAGCCTGCCGCCGCCCACCCGCACGGCTGGGTCGACCTGCGAGTGACGTTGCGTCTCGATGACCAGGGGCGGGCCGTCGCGATGCGCCAGTATTGGCTGCTCGACCCCTTCTACAGCCTGACGCTGCGTCAGGAGCTGTCCGCACTTGAGGACGATACCAGCATGGAGCAGCGTCTCGATGTGCTGGGCAGCGAGATTCTGGCCAATCTGTCGCAGTTCGATTACTACACCCATGTCACCCTGGACGGCGAGCCCGTGGCGCTTGGCAAGGCGACGCGCCAGACCACTTGGCTCAAGGGCGAGCGTGTCGCCTTCCAGATGGAGCTGCCGCTGGCCGAGCCGGTCGCGATGGCTGGCCACACCCTCAGTTATCGCATCTACGATCCCACCTATTACATCGAGATACTGCATGACCCGGACGCCATCGCCGTGCAGCAAGGACTGGTGGTGAGCGGGCTGGAAGGGCAGGGCTCGGCGCTGAGCTGCACGCCGGGAATCTCGCCGGCCGACCCGGACCCGTCCAAGGTCGCCGAGGCCTCGATGCTGGATATCAACGCCACTGCTCCGATGGATCTCGGCCAGTACTTCGCCGAAGTCGGCAGTGTCAGCTGTGAGGTGGCTGATGAGCAGTGAGCCGAAGGACACCAGCGGGCTTGGCGATATCAAGAGCCTCAAGGGCATGCGCGATGGCCTGCTGAAGCCGGCCTCGTCGCGAGGGCGGCGCCTGGCCGGTTGGCTGGCGGTCGGCTGCGGGCTGCTCGTGCTGGGCATGGCGCTCTGGCCAGGCCTGGTGCAGGGCTGGGGCGAGGCGCTGGGGTGGGTCTTCGCCGAGCAATCACGTTTCCAGCGCTCGCTGGGGCGAGCGATGAGCGAGCTTGCCGCGCATCCGGGCACCCCCTGGGCGCTGATCGGGCTGTCCTTCGCCTATGGCGTGCTGCATGCCGCGGGCCCCGGGCATGGCAAGGTCGTCATCAGTACGCTGCTGGTCAGTCAGCCCATCGTTCGGCGCCGCGCGCTGTGGCTGTCACTGCTGGCGGCCTTGCTGCAGGGCGTCAGTGCACTGGTGCTGGTCGGCCTCGGGGCGGGGCTGCTCGACTGGGCGGGGCGCGATGTGCTCGGGCAGGTCGAGAAGGTCACCTTGCTCAGTCATCTCGGGGTGCTGGTACTGGGGGGGCTGTTGCTGTGGCGCGCCGCGCGTTCCTTGTGGCGCGCGCTCAGCGCCCGGGCTGTCTCAAGCCCGGTTTCAGGCACGACCAAGCCAGAGGCGTCAGCGATGCAGGGGCTGGCGTTCGAGCCGTCGCCTGGCCACGACCACTCACATTCTCACTCTCACTCTCACTCTCACTCTCACGGCCATGTTCATTCACATGGACATGACTGCGGTTGCGGTCATGCGCATGGCGTGACGGCGGAGCAGGCCAGTGGCGACTGGCGCACCATGGGCATGGCGGTGCTGGCGATCGGCCTGCGGCCGTGTTCCGGCGCGATTCTGGTCTTGCTGGCCGCGCTGGCGCTGAACATGGTCGGCAGCGGGGTACTGGCGGTGCTGGCGATGTCATTGGGCACCGCGCTGACGGTGGGTAGCGTGGCGATGGCCACCTTGATCATGAAGGCCAGCGGACGTCTGGCGGCGGCCGGCGCGCGCCTGGGTGGGCCGCACTCGGACGGCCGCGCGCGTCGTCAGTGGCCGTGGGCGGCGCTGGTCGGTCTGCTCGGCGGCATCATCATCACTGTCTTCGGCGCCTTGCTGGTCGCCAGCAGTCTCAAGGCGCTGGACTCTTCCACCGGTCGTGGTGCTTCGCCGTTCGATCGCTCGGCGCCGGGCACCTCCCTCCAGAGCCCTCTGGGCCCGAGATCCTCAGGACAGACCTCAGGCGACGAGTGAGATCAGCGCCAGCAAGGCTGGTATCCCACTGACTACCTGTCGCTTGCTACCTGCCACACACTACCTGCGAGTTACGACAACGGGGCCCATCGGGCCCCGTTGTCGTAGATGTGAAAGCGTAGATGTCAGTGACAGCGCCGGTGACGCTGTCAGTAGGAATAGCTCGGCAGCTCGGCGATCTTCATGCGCAGGGTGTCGATCAGTATCGTCAGCGCCTCGTTGTCGTGGGGCTCGGCCGTGCCGACGCCCCACACCGGCCCCGGCCAGGCTGCATCATCGCTGCGGCGGGCGATCACGTGCATGTGCAGCTGCGGCACCATGTTGCCCAGTGCGCCGATATTGAGCTTCTCGCTGCCGCTCACCGTCATCAGCAGCTCGCCCAGTTGGGTGGTTTCCTGCCACAGCTGCTGCTGGGCGCTGCTGTCCAGCTCATAGATCTCGCGGATGGCATCGCGGCGCGGAATCAGTATCAGCCACGGATAGCGCGCATCGTTCATCAGGCGCACGGTGCACAGCGGCAGATCGGCCACGAAGTGAGTGTCGGCATCCAGCTGCGGGTGAAGGCTGAAGGGGGGCATCGTCTCTCCTTGATCGGATGGAGCAGGGCGGGCGTGAGTCGAGGGCAAAGGGTAACCCGAATCGTGGCGGACGCCTTGGCTTGAACACCCGCGAATGCCCTCAGTGTGACCAGATCGGCAGAATCCTGCCACTTTGCGGATTGCCCGTGCGCGCTCTGGAGGCTGCGCAATGCCCCCATCGCCAAATACCGCGTCGCGCGGACAGTTGCTAACCTTCTTCCTACGCTGAAGCAGAGGCTCGCAACGAACGCCCCACGCAAAAGAGGGCTACCTTGCGCATTGTCGGTCGCGACATGGCCAGCACCGCCCAGGGCCAGAGCCTGCTCAGCCGCTATGTCCGTCTGCTTACCCACATTACAAGAACGCTCAACCTGCGCCCGGCAGGTTCGCCAAGGAGTCACTCCATGCAAAAGCGCCAGATCCTCAAGGCCGGTCTCGGTCTCGCCATCGCAGCCTCTCTTGGTCTCAGTGCCGTGGCTCAGGCGGAAGGCAAGTACATCATGGGTACCGCCACCACCGGTGGCACCTTCTACCCGGTCGGCGTGGCACTCTCCACGCTGATCAAGGTCAAGCTCGAGCCGACCGCCGGCATCTCCGTGTCCGCGATCTCCTCTGCCGGTTCCGGCGAGAACCTCAAGCTGATGGAAGAGGACCAGGCCCAGTTCGGCATCATCCAGGGCCTCTACGGCGCCTGGGCATGGAATGGCACCCCGCCGGTCAACAAGGCGCACAAGAACCTGCGCAGCATCTCGATGCTGTGGCAGAACGTCGAGCACTTCGTGGCCCGCAACGATGAGGTCAAGACCGGCACCATCGAGGACATGACCAACTTCTACGGCAAGAGCTTCTCCATCGGCAAGAAGAATTCCGGCACCGAAGGCTCGGGTCGCTTCATCCTCGAGCAGCTGGGTATCGATGCCGACAAGATGGATCTGGCCTACATGGGCTATGGCCCGAGCGCCGACGCGATGCAGAACGGCAACATCGACGGCATGAACATTCCGGCCGGTGCACCGGCCTCCGCCGTGACCCGCGCCTACGCCAACCTGGGCGGTGAGATCACCACGCTGGACTTCACCGAAGAGCAGCTGGCTAAGGTCAACTCCCAGTTCGAGCTGTGGACCCCGTATGAAATTGCCGCTGGCACCTACCCGGGCCAGGACGAGGCGATCAACACCATCGCCCAGCCGAACATCCTGGTGGTGCGTGACGATGTCTCCGAAGAAGACGTCTATCAGATCACCAAGACCATGTACGAGAACCTGCCGTTCCTGAACAACATCCACCCGGCCACCAAGGCCATGGCCCTCGACAAGGCCATCGCGGGCCTGCCGCTGCCGCTGCATCCGGGTGCCGCACGTTACTTCAAGGAGCAGGGCATCGAGATTCCGGCGCGCCTGATCGCCGAGTGATCCACACCTGATGTTCCCGCTGCCCTCATCGCTCGCCTCTGGCGGCGGTGAGGGCAGCGCAGTTTCCCAGACCAATAAACCACCGCCGGTCCGGCGCCATGTCACTGCCCCGCGCGGACAAGGTGAGGCGCAGGACCAGAGCAGTGCCCACGAATGATTGTTGTAGAAGCCCGTATTCTCCTCGCAAGCCCGGGCGCATGGTGACGCAAGTCGCCGCTGCGCCATCGCTGTCTGATCCCGTCTTGAGGCAACGCCATGCATGATTCCCGCTCGCCAGAGCCCTCTCGTCCCACTGATAGCGAAGCGCAGGAGCCGGATCTCTCCGGTGTGCGCGACGAATCCGCCGAAGCTGCGCCGTGGCGCATGGAGCTGCCCTGGCTGGGGCGTGCCGTCTTCGTGATCTCCATCGTCATCTGTCTGGCGCACCTGTACTTCAACACCGTCTCGACCCTGTCGGAGCTGTGGGTGAGCGCCTTGCACTACGGCCTGTTCGGTCTGCTGTGTGCGCTGACCATTCCGATGCTGACCCCGGCCAGTGATGGTGCCAAGCGCTGGGTGCTGGGCGTGGATGTCCTGCTGGGGCTGGCGGCACTGGGTTGCGGCCTCTACCTGATCGGCTTCGAGGATGCGCTCTATGACCGTGGCGTGGTGTTCTCCACCGCGGACTGGGTGGTCTCCATCGTCGCGGTCGGTCTGATCCTCGAGTTCGCGCGTCGCACCACTGGCTGGTTCATCCCGGTGTTGTGTCTGATCGCGCTGACCTACGTGGCCTGGTGGGGCAAGTATGTGGGCGGCGTATTCAACTTCCCGGGCCTGACCTGGGAGACGGTGCTGTTCAGAAGCTTCATCGGTGGCGAAGGGATGCTGGGCTCCATCGCGCGCATCTCCTGGTCCTACGTGTTCATGTTCATCCTGTTCGGGGCCTTCCTGGTCAAGTCCGGCGCGGGTGACTTCATCATCGATCTGGCGCGCTGCGCGGCGGGTCGCTTCAAGGGTGGTCCGGGCTTCGTGGCCGTGTTCGCCTCCGGCCTGATGGGCTCGGTGTCAGGCTCGAGTGTCGCCAACACCGTCTCCACTGGCGTGATCACGATTCCGCTGATGCGCCGTGCCGGCTTCCCGGCGCGCTTCGCGGCAGGCGTCGAGGCAGCCGCCTCGACCGGTGGTCAGCTGATGCCGCCGGTGATGGGTGCAGGCGCCTTCATCATGGCGTCCTACACCCAGGTGCCGTACCTGACCATCGTCGGCGTGGCCGCCTTGCCGGCGCTGCTCTACTTCCTGTCGGTGGCAATGTTCGTGCGCATCGAGGCCAAGCGCTCCGATGCCACGGCGCTGGACGACCCGCAGGGTCCGCGTCTCAAGGACGTGCTCAAGGATGGCTGGCACTATCTGGCACCGCTGTTCGTGCTGGTCGGCGCGCTGATCTATGGCTTCACGCCGACCTACGCCGCCGGCATCGCGATCCTGTCCGTCATCGCGGCTTCTTGGCTGTCGAAGAATCCGATGAAGCTCGGCGACATCATCGAGGCGATGCTGGCCGGGGTGCGCAACATGACCACCACCGCGATCCTGCTGATCACCGTCGGCCTGATCGTCAACGTCGTCTCCACCACCGGTATCGGCAACACCTTCTCGCTGATGATCACCGACTGGGCGGGTGGCAGCCTGCTGATCACCATCATCCTGATCGCGTTGGCGTCATTGATTCTGGGCATGGGCCTACCGGTGACGGCGTCCTATATCGTGCTGGGCACGCTGTCCGCCCCGGCGCTCTACAACCTGATCGCCCATTCCCAGCTGGTGGATCTGCTGGCGGCGGGCAACCTGCCGGAGCAGGCCAAGGCCATCTTCATGCTGGCCGCACCGGACAAGCTGGATCTGCTGGGCGCGCCGATGAGCATGGACGCCGCCCGCGAACTGCTGGCGCTGGTGCCGGATACCTTCCAGAGCCAGCTGTATGAGCAGGCGCTGTCGCCGCACGTGCTGACCATGGCGCTGGTGAGTGCGCACATGATCATCTTCTGGCTGTCCCAGGATTCCAACGTCACGCCGCCTGTCTGCCTGACCGCCTTCGCGGCAGCCGCGATCGCCCGCACGCCGCCAATGAAGACCGGCCTGATGGCCTGGAAGATCGCCAAGGGCCTCTACATCGTGCCGCTGCTGTTCGCCTGGAGCCCGCTGATCTCCGGCGACATCGGCGAGATGCTGACGGTGTTCGTGTTCGCGCTGTTCGGGATCTACGCCATCGTCGCGGGCCTGGAAGGCTATCTGGAGCACGAGCTGCCCTGGTGGCTGCGTCTGGCGATGTTCCCGCTGGGTGCGCTGATGCTGTGGCCGCATGGTCAGCTGACCTACGACCTCGCGGGTCTGGTCATCTTCCTGGGCGTGCTGGCCTACAGCGTGCGCCAGAGTGGCCGCCAGCAAGCGCTGGCGCACTGAGCCAGGCGTGTCGGATGAGCGCCAGACGCGTCAGCCGATATGGCTGAAGCAGGCGTGACGCGACGCGATATGCTATGAACGATGCCCGGCATCACTTTCCCCCGCTCAGTCACGCGAGGGTGGTGTGTCGGGCATCGCGCGCTCTGGGGCATGTCTGCCGCAGGCGTCTTCACTCAACGGAATAGTGGGACAAGGAATGTCGGCATGATGTCGGATGTTGCAGGGCTGACAAGCGGCCTTGATCTGATCAGCGTAGTGGCGCTGATTGCACTGGGAGGCGTGGCCGGTTTCATCAATGTGCTGTCGGCGGGTGGCTCGATGCTGACGCTACCATTGCTGATGTTTCTCGGTCTGCCGCCTGCCCAGGCCAATGCCACCAATCGCGTGGCGATCGCGCTGCAGAGTGCGACCGCGACCAGCACCTTCCTCAAGGCGGGTGCACACAACATGGGGGTGGCCTGGCGGCTGGCCGTGCCTGCCGTGGCAGGCGCCATGCTGGGGGCCTGGCTGGCGACCCGCATCAGTGCCGAGGCCTTCGAGAGTGTCCTGATCGTGGTGATGGTGGTGTGTTCGATCATGATGCTGCTGCCGACGCCGCGCATCGACACCCGTGAACTGACGCCGGAGCGCGTCACGCCCGTGGTGGTGCTGGCGATGTTCGGCATCGGCATTTATGGTGGCTTCATCCAGGTCGGTGTCGGCGTGCTGTTCATCGTGGTGCTCTACCGGCTGCTCAAGATCGACCTGACCCAGGTCAACGTCTTCAAGGTCTTCATCGTGTTGATGTATACCCTGCCGGCGCTGGCGGTGTTCGTGTTCGATGGTCAGGTGCGCTGGGCCTATGGTCTGGTGCTGGCGATCGGCAACATGAGCGGTGCCTTTCTCGGCGCGCGGGTCAACATGAGTCCCGCGGGGGCGCGGTGGGTCAAGTGGCTGACGGTCGCGGTCATCTTCATCATCGTGCTCAAGCTGGCGCTGACCTGATGCTGAGTCGATGCTGACCTGATGCTGACCTTATGTTAGATACGGAGTAAGCTCGCGGTAATCTGAACGGAATGCCTGCCTGTCCTGTCGACACACCGGCATGCCGCTCACCCCCTATTCATGATGGCGCCGAGCCCGGCTATGGCGTCTCTTCCTTCATCGTTCAGGAGTCTTTCCTCATGCAAGCCATGGTCATCGAGCAGTACGGCGGTCCCGAAGTGTTCGCCGAGCGCGAACTGGAGACCCCGACACCGGCGCGGGGGCAGGTGCGTATCAAGGTGACGGCTTCCAGCATCAATCCCATCGAGACCAAGCTGCGCAGCGGGCTGGTCAAGTCGCACCCGGAATTCCCGGCCATTCTCAATGGCGATGTCTCCGGGGTGATCGATGCCGTCGGCGAAGGCGTGACGGACTTCTCCGTCGGGGATGAAGTGCTGGGCTGTGCCGGTGGCGTCAAGGGCTGGCAGGGCGCTCTGGCGGACTACATGATCGCCGACACCCGGGTGATCGTGAAGCGCCCGAGCCTGGCGGCGCTGACGCTGGAAGAGTGCGCGGCCTTGCCGCTGGTGTTCCTGACGGCCTGGACAGCGCTGGTCTCGCGCGGTCAGGTCAAGGAAGGCGAGCACGTGCTGATCCACGCCGGCACCGGCGGCGTCGGCCATGTCGCGGTACAGATCGCCAAGTATCTCGGCGCGCATGTCACCACCACCGTGTCCAGCGAAGCCAAGGCGGATCTGGCGCGCCAGCTGGGCGCCGACGAGATCATCAACTACCGCGAGGAAGCGGTCGCGGACTACGTGACTCGCCTGACCTCCGGGCGTGGCTTCGATCTAGTCTTCGACACCGTCGGTGGGGATAACCTGGATCGCTCCATCGAGGCCACCGCGACCTCCGGCCGTCTGTGCTCCATCAATACCCGCTCGACCCACGATCTGACCCAGCTGCACGCCAAGAACCTGTCGCTGCACGTCATCTTCCGCTCGGTGCCGCTGCTGACCGGTATCGGCATGGACGACCAGCCGGAGCTGCTCAATGCCTTGAGCGAGATGCTGGAGGCCGGTGCGGTTCGTCCGCTGCTCGACGAGCACCAGTTCAGTTTCCGTGACGTGGCCAAGGCGCACGAGCTGCTGGAATCCGGCGAGGCGCTGGGCAAGATTCTGCTGGTAAATCGTTGAGTGTTGGCACCTTCGGCCAGTGAGGGTGTCTCACCTTCGTTGGCCGTTGATCAGGAAGGGAAGTGATGAGAATGACGCGTTTGATGGTGGCTGCCCTGTTGGTGGCCAGTGTGAGTCTGGCCGGCTGCAATACCGTGGCCGGTTTCGGCAAGGACCTGGAGCATCTGGGCGGTTCGATCGACAACGCCGCCAGCTGATTGCCCGAGAGAGAGGAATGCCCATGCGACGATTCATGATGATGACTGGCACCGCGCTGCTGTTCGGCCTGCTGTTGGGTGGCTGCAATACCGTGGAAGGTTTCGGGGAAGATCTCGAACACCTTGGGGGTTCCATCGAGGAATCGGCCAGTTGATGGCACTGTCCATGACATGGGCGGTGAGTGAACAAAACATGAATCTCACCCCTTGAAAGCCCATGGGGCGGCCCAAGGTATGAGGGGAGAGGCGCAGGAACTGGCGTCTTCATGAGATTTCTCGATATTCACTACCGCAAGGAGCATGACCATGTCCCGCACCATTGCACTCATCTTCGCCTCTTTCTTCACTCTGGCAGCGCTTTCCGGCTGCAACACCGTTGACGGTGCTGGCCAGGATGTCGAGCACGCTGGCGAAGCTGTCCAGGACGCCGCTCAATAGGCGACGCCCCGGATAGTGGTGATATCCAACGCCCGGCCATCGCGCCGGGCGTTTTCGTGTCTGATCGCCAGACATGCAGACATGCAGACATGCAGGCGTGCTGACTGACGGGCCGCCTTGCGTCATCATACCGCTGACGGCATGCGTCCCCGGCGTGCGTCACTCCCTCCACCGCGAGCCAAGGGCCCGACATGGATCATCGACAGTTGAGTTTTCTGGTCGCGCTGGCCAGTGAGCGCCATTTCGGTCGCGCAGCGCGAGTCTGCCATGTCACCCAGCCGACGTTGTCGGCACGCCTCAAGCAGCTCGAGGAGGAGCTGGGCACGGCGCTGATAATACGCGGTCACCGCTTCGAGGGCTTCACACCGGAAGGGGAGCGCGTGCTGACCCACGCACGGCGCATTCTTGCCGAACTGGATGAACTGAAGGGAGACCTGTCGCCGGACGCGGTGCTGACCGGCCGCCTGTCACTGGGCGTGGTGCCGTCGGCGCTGGCGGCGGTCGGCGAGTTTCTGCCGCGGCTGCGCGAGGCCTTTCCACAGCTCTCGCTGCGCCTGCGCGAGCTGTCGACGTCATCGCTGGCCCAGGGACTCGAGGATGGCGAGCTGGATCTCGCGGTCGGCTACCCCGCGGCGCCGGCCATGAGCGGCTTCGCCTGTCGACCGCTCTATCAGGAACATTCGGCCCTGATCGCCAGTCAGGCGCATTTCCGCCTGCCCGACGCGCCGCAGTGGGAGTGTCTGCGTGACTATCCGCTGGTGTTGTTGACGCCGGAGATGCAGCAGCGGCGACGCCTCAATCAGCAGTTCGAGCTGCTGGGGCTGCAGCCTTCGCCCTTGTTGGAGGCCAATTCGATTTCCGGCCTCGGCGTGATGCTGGAGGCTGGTCTGGGGGTCAGCGTGCTGGCGGAGAACCTGGCCGATTCGCGGCTTGGTGAAAAGCTGATCGCGCGCCGACTGCCCGGGGAGGGCGAGACGGTCGGGCTGTTGTGGCGCAGTGGTCAGCAGCGTAGCCGACGGCTGGAGGCCGTGCTTGAGCTGCTGCGTTCGTTACCTCAGCCATCGGGTGTGGCCGGTTGAGCGAGCCTGCAACGCAGAACACCCCGTCGAGACGGGGTGTTCGGATAGCGAAAGCGGCGTTGGCTGCTATCAGCGCTTCCTGCCGGCTTGCTTGCAGATCTATTGGCAGATCTACTTGCCGGACTTCTCGCTGGCCTTCTTGCTGGCTTCCAGCGCGGCACGGCGGGCGGCTTCACGCTGCTGCTGCTTGGCATCCCGGCGTGCCTGCATCTGGGCGACGGCGTCCATGCCCAGATGAGCTTCGCCACGCTCTCTGGCGAGACGAATCTGGTTCTCGCGCTCAGCGAAGCGCGCCTTCTGGGCATCGCTCAGTTTGTCGTAGCAGCGCGGGCAGCTGACGCCTTTCTGGTAGCGCTCGCTCTGCTTGTCTTCCTCGGTGATCGGCAGACGGCAGGCATGGCACTGGTCGTACTGGCCAGGGCGCAGCTGGTGGTCGACGGTGACGCGTTCATCGAACACGAAGCACTCGCCCTGCCACAGGGTCTCTTCCTCGGGCACCTCTTCCAGATACTTCAGGATACCGCCCTTGAGGTGATAGACCTCATCGAAGCCCTGCTCCTTGAGATAGGCCGTGGACTTTTCGCAGCGGATGCCGCCGGTGCAGAACATCGCCACCTTGCGGTGCTGTTTCGGGTCCAGCTCACGCGAGACGTAGTCCGGGAAATCACGGAAGGCTGTGGTGTTCGGGTTGACGGCTCCGGCGAAGGTCCCCACTTCCACTTCATAGTCATTGCGCGTGTCGATCAGCAGCACCTCAGGATCGGAGATCAGCGCATTCCAGTCCTTCGGCTCCACATAGGTCCCGACGGTGTGACGCGGATCGATGCCCTCGACGCCCATGGTGACGATCTCGCGCTTGAGCTTGACCTTGGCACGCAGGAAGGGTGCCTGCTCGGCCAGTGACTGCTTGGTGTCGAGCTCGGCCAGGCGCGGGTCGCTGGTCAGCCAGGCGAGCAGCGCATCGATGCCGGCGCGTGAGCCGGACACGGTGCCGTTGATGCCTTCGCGGGCCAGCAGCAGGGTGCCGCGGATGGCGTGCTCGTGCATCACCGCCAGCAGCGGGTCGCGCAGCGCCTCGAAGTCCTCGAGGGTGACGAACTTGTAGAGCGCGCAGACCACATGCTGTGGCGCCAGCGGGCTGGGGCGGGCGGAGGCAGTCGTGCTGGTCAGCTGCGGGGTGCTGGCCTGATCAGGCGTGGCAGTCAGGTCGGGAGTGTCGGTCATGCGAAGGTCCTCATGCGGGCCGGAACGTAAATCCGGAGCAGGATGATCGAGAGATGAGAGCGGCCGGCGAGCGGGTGATATCGCGTCAGCAGGAGCACCCTCAAGGGTCGGCGACGCATTTTACGCGACTCGCGTGCGAATTTCTCGCCCACCGCGATGGCCCGCGTGCCTGTCACCGGCATGACGCCATCTTCATTGGCGGTTTCTATCAATTGGCGGCTCGGTTCAATTGGTCGCCCTCACGGCATGACGGTAGGATGTTCCCATATTGCGCAGAGGTAGGGTGAGGGTTGCGCGCACCATTCTCGCCACGCCTCTGCGCCACGGAGAGCCGTAATGAAAGATTCGCTCTATCAACAAGCGCCAGGCGCTGCAGGCTACGCGGACGCCCGCGAGGTGCCGCTGCGCGAGCTGGATGGCCCATCGGAGCTGCCGGTGAGTCTGGCGCTCAATGACACCGCGATGGGCACCTTGCTGGCCAGCCCAGAGGCCCTTGAGCCACTGGCGCTGGGGCATGCCTTCACGGCGGGCTGGATCACGCAGCGTGACGAGGTCTTGGCGATCCATCTCTCGCGGCTGCGTCATGGGCTGGCGGTGCGTCTTGAGGTCAGTGACTCGCTGGCGCGCAAGGCCGAGCGGCATCAGCGACGTGAGAGCAGTGTCTCGAGCTGCGGCGCCTGTGGCGTGCAGGACGAAGCGGAGCTGATGGCGGGACTCATGCGTCTGCCGCCACGGGCAGCGCTGGCGCCCTATGCACTGATGCGCGGGCTGGAACGTCTGGAGCGCGCCACGCGCCGCGGCATGCATCTGGCGCTGGGGCTGGACGCCGAAGGGGGTCTGATCTCGCAGGGCGCCGATATCGGTCGCCACAATGCGCTGGACCGCGTGATCGGCATGAGTCTCGACAGCGGTGTGTGGCCCGAGGCGTTGCTGGTGTCGAGCCGCTGCAGCCTGGAGCTGGTGCAGAAGACAATCCGTGCGCGCATTCCGACCCTGATCACCCTCGCGGTGCCCTCGCGCCTCGCCGTCGAGACCGCCCGCGCCTGCGACCTAAATCTGGTCTGTGCCCACCGCGGGCGTCGACTCGAACTGCTCAGCGGTCACGCTGATCGCCCCTGTTTATCCTAGCTCCTGTTCCTTCTAGCCACTGGACCCTGACATGACCGAGTCTGCAGCCCCCGAGATCGAGACGCCCGAGCCGGCGTCTGCCAGCCTGCCCCGTGAGGATGCGCAACAGACGCGTCATCCGCGCATTGCCGCCTATTCCGGGCCGGCGGGTGGCTGGGGCGCGCTCAAGAGCGTCGGTCAGCATGTCAGTCACTCCAGGGCGCCGTGGAAGAGCGTGCGCTCCCTGCTCAAGGCCAATCAGGACAAGGGCTTCGACTGCCCGGGTTGTGCCTGGGGGGACCCGGAACACGGCTCCTCCTTCGAATTCTGCGAGAACGGTGCCAAGGCGGTGGCCTGGGAAGTGACCGCCAAGCGTGTCACACCGCGCTTCTTTGCTCAGCATACCGTCACGGAGCTGCTGGGCTGGGACGACTTCATGCTCGAGGATCAGGGCCGCCTGACCGAGCCGATGCGCTACGACGCGGCCAGTGATCGCTATATTCCGATCAGCTGGGACGCGGCCTTCGCGCTTGTCGCTGAGCATCTCAGCGCGCTGTCGTCGCCGGATGAGGCGCTGTTCTATACCTCGGGGCGTGCCAGCAACGAGGCGGCCTATCTCTACCAGCTATTCGTGCGTCTGTTCGGCACCAACAACTTCCCCGACTGCTCCAACATGTGCCACGAGGCCAGCGGCGTCGGCATGAAGGCGAGCCTCGGCGTCGGCAAGGGCACGGTGCTGCTGGAGGACTTCGAGCATGCCGATGCCATCTTCGTGTTCGGTCAGAACCCCGGCACCAATCACCCGCGCATGCTGGGCGATCTGCGGCGTGCCTCACGGCGTGGCGCGCGCATCGTCAGCTTCAATCCGCTGCGTGAGCGGGGGCTGGAGCGCTTTGCCGACCCGCAGTCGCCGCTGGAGATGATGACCCTCTCCAGCCAGCCCATCAGCCATCGCTATTACCAGCCGCGCATGGGCGGCGACATGGCGGCGGTGCGTGGCATGGCCAAGGCGCTGTTCGCGATGGAGGCGCGGGGCGAATTCACGCGCGCCGCCAGCTTCATCGAGGCGCATACCCGGGGCGTCGAGGACTGGCAGGCGCTGGTCGAGTCGACCGAGTGGGCAACCCTCGAGGACCAGTCCGGCCTGACGCGCGCTCAGCTCGAGGAGGCGGCAGCCATCTTCGCTGGCGCCGACAACGTCATCTGCACCTGGGCAATGGGCATCACCCAGCATCTGCATGCCGTCCAGAGTGTGCGGGAGATCGTCAATCTGCTGTTGCTCGGGGGGCACTTCGGTCGCCCCGGTGCCGGGGCCTGTCCGGTACGTGGTCATTCCAACGTCCAGGGCGATCGCACCATGGGCATCGACGAGAAGGCGCCCACCTGGCTGATCGATGCGCTGGAAGCGCGCTACGGCGTCAGCATGCCGCGTACGCCGGGCTACAACACCGTGGAGAGCCTGGCGGCGCTGGAGCAGGGCAAGGCGAAGACCTTCATCGCGCTGGGCGGCAACTTCACGCGTGCCACGCCGGACAGCGAGCGAACCGAGGCCGCGATGCGCAACCTCGAGCTCAACGTCCAGATCAGCACCAAGCTCAATCGCAGTCATCTGGTGATGGGCAAGCAGACCGATGCGCTGATTCTGCCGTGTCTCGGTCGCAGTGAGATCGATCGTTCCTCACAGGTGGCTTCCCAGCACATCAGCGTCGAGGACTCGATGTCGATGGTGCACTCCAGCGTCGGTATCAAGGCGCCGGCCAGCCCTGAATTGCGCTCCGAGCCCGGCATCATCGCGGCGATCGCGCGTGCCACCCTGGCGCGCGTACTGCCGGCGCGAGGTGTCCGTGATCCGGTCGATTGGCAGGCCTTGAGCGAGAACTATGATCTGATCCGTGACGAGATCGCGGCGGTCATCCCCGGCTTCGCGGACTTCAATGCACGACTGGCACACAAGCGCGGCTTCCACCTTGCCAATCCGGTGCGCGAGCTTGCCTTCCGGACCTCCAGCGGCCTGGCCGAGTTCTCGCACATGCCGCTGCCAGAGTCGGTGATACATCAACAGCTGGCGCAGCGTGACGGCTGGCTGACGCTGCAGACCATGCGCAGTCACGATCAGTACAACACCACCGTCTACGGCTACAACGACCGCTATCGTGGCGTATCCGGTCAGCGGCGGGTGATCTTCATCAATGGCGAAGACCTGGCGCGACTGGGGCTGGCCGATGGTGATTGGGTCGACATGCTCGGTGAGCCGCGTCCGGACGGCAGCGAACGGCGTGCGCCGCAGTTCCGTCTGGTCGAGTACGACATCCCGGCCGGTTGCATCGGGGCCTACTATCCCGAAACCAACGTACTGGTCGCGTTGGAAAGTCACGGCGCTGATACTGGCACGCCATCCTCCAAGGCGGTGCCCGTACGCCTGGAGCGCAGTTCACGCATCGCCTGATGGCGCGAGACGCCAGCAGCAGGGTGCATGCATCGCCACACTGCCGTGCCGCGAGGAGACTCGTCGCGCGGCAGTCGCGTGTCTAGAATATCCCTGCGCCGAGCCCGCTACGCTCGGCCACGCCTTTTCCATCTTCAGTGTTGCCTCAGCCACCGTTCAAGAGAGTGATCCATGCAATATCTGCACACCATGCTGCGTATCCGTGATGTCGACGCTTCACTGCATTTCTTCTGTGACCTGCTCGGCATGGTCGAGATCTCGCGCAAGGATTCCGAGAAGGGCCGCTTCACGCTGATCTTCCTGGCAGCCGCGCAGGATGCCGAACGAGCCCGTGAGATGAAGGCGCCGATGCTGGAGCTGACCCATAACTGGGACCCGGAGGAATACGAAGGTGGGCGCAACTTCGGCCATCTGGCCTATCGCGTCGAGGATATCTACGCTACCTGTCAGCATCTGATGGACAACGGCGTGACCATCAACCGCCCGCCGCGTGACGGCCACATGGCGTTCGTGAAAAGCCCGGATGGGATTTCGCTGGAGCTGCTGCAGGCCGGTGACGCCCTTGAGCCGCAGGAACCCTGGGCCTCCATGAGCAATACTGGCAGCTGGTAAGCAAGCAAGGTCGCATATTGACGTGCGCGTAAGCGTCGCATCCAGGCAACGCAATAGCCGAATTACGACTGGTGCATCGCCCAGCAGGGCTTATGATGTAATGAAGTTCATAAGCCCCGTAGCATGATGTGTGACATATCGTGCTCGGCCTTAGTGGAGTGTCATCGCGGCAGGCAGGTATACCTTCTTCCTTTTTCCTGCTGCCCGCCTGCCGCGATGTTGCACCTTCTGCACTCGCGTGAGGGACTGCCACGCGGACACTGCCTAGCTGGCAAGGACTGCCTGATGCCAAGAGTCACAAGTGCCTGGCTACGTCATGAACCACGATTGCTCGCCGTGGAGCATCGTCGTTTCTACCATGCCTATCTTTGGGTCTATCTGATGCTGATGGGCCTCTTCGTGATGTGGGTTCCCTTCTTCACTCTCTTCAACGAGCCGCGGCTGGCATTCGTCAGCGGCATCATGGCACTCGTGTCCGTGCTGGGCGTGATGATGCATCGGGCGCATCAGCTGACGCTGGGCCTGGCCCTGATGATGAGCGCCTTGACGCTGATGGCCTGGCTCTCGGTTTTCTGCTTCGGGCTCTCGGCGGGCTATGAGTACTATTTCTTCATCGTGATGGCCGGTATTCATCTGGCACCGCTGGCGCCGCGCATTCGTGTGGTGACGACGCTGATGCTGTTCATGGCGGCTGTCTCGGCATTGATGGTCTCGCCGGTACTGTATGAGGGAGAACTCTTGCGGGCCTGGATGCTGCAGTCTGCCAACCTGTTCGCGGTCTTCCTGATGATGGTCACCTTCCTGTGGCGCATGCTGGCGCTTACCGAACACTTCGAGCGCCAGTATCTGAAGGATGCCAGTCGTGATGAGTTGACCGAATTGCTCAATCGCCGCCAGATATTGCGCCATGCCGAGGACTGGTGGGGTGACGGAGTGCCCTGTGCGGTCTTGATGCTGGATGCCGACAACTTCAAGCGCGTCAATGACCTGCATGGTCATGCCGTCGGTGATGAAGTACTGCGCCATCTGGGCCGCCTGCTGACGGCCACACTACGTCAGGGCGATCGCGCCGGACGTGTCGGGGGAGAGGAGTTCCTGGTGCTGCTGCCGCGCATCGGGCGTACCGAAGCCATCTCCGTGGCGGGACGCATGCGCTCCCTGCTGGCCAAATCCCCTCCGGTCTTCGCCGGCACGCCGGTACCGATCACGGTTTCCATCGGCGTTTCCATCAGTCATGAAGTCGATTCGTTGGATGAGCTGATGCAGCTGGCCGACAGGCGGCTGTATCACGCCAAGCACAATGGGCGTGATCAGGTGGTGGCCGGTGGGGAACATGAGATGACAGGCTTTGCCACGGCCGATGTCAGCCCTCCACCTCCCGGCAATGACGGCGGCGGACTTGGCAAGGCAGAGGCCATGGAGGAGGGCGCTCGCGACAAGGAGGATGACCGCCAGGAAAAGCGGCACCACAAGGACTCCAGCCCTTTCTCGCGGACACCCCTCGTTGGCTGACATGCGCTCGTTTCCGCTTTTCCCCCTGCCATTTCACGAGTGCTGCTCTTGATCAGGAGCGCTGCTTCAATCGGGCCAGCGCGTTCTCCATGCCACGGGCAATGGTGGTCGCTAGTGGTGTGCACAGCACCCAGGGCAACGCGATCAGTGCAATGCTGAGCGAGCCCAGATAGACATCGCTGACCCAGTGAGCGCCAACCATGATCCGTGGAGCGCTCAGCAGTACCACGAACGCCAGGCTGCACAGGGCGATGCGGCGCGGTGCGAAGGCCAGCATGAAACTCGCGAATACCATCAGCATCAGGCCGTGATCCCCCGGGAAGCTGTTCGACGCCGAGTCCTTGGTCTTGAAGGACACCAGTTCGGATAGATGCTGTGCGTGGCTGAAGAATCGCGTCGGGCTGGCATGGCCATAGCTGATGGCGCGCAGCACGAACAGCGAGAGCAGGCCCGCCGTCAGCAGCATGGTGATGCCGATGCTGGTCCAGCGGCGGTAGCGGGCAGGCTGTTGATCATTGAGCATCGCCCAGCAGAACAATACTCCCATCATGGCGAAGGCCACGGCGTCGAAGGCGCGCGTGTTCAGAATGCCGAGCAGCGTGTCCCAGCGTGGATTGAGCGGTGTGATGAACTGGTTGAAGCCCCAGAAGACATCGCTGTCGAGAGTGGGCCAGAAATCCAGCGCCGGTATCCACCAGCACGCCAGCAGCGCCACTCCCAGCGCATTCAGGAGCACCAGCCGTCGCAGGTTGAATCCCGTCTGCGTCCTGAGCGGGCGGGGCGGGGGCGAGGGTTGCACGTGCGGGGCCTGCTGCGAACCACTGACTCGCTGTAAAGGCGCAGTATCAGCGGCGTGCAAGGAAGGGGTATCGGGGGCAGCGGGAGTCATGTCGTGTCAGCTCTGCGGGGCTCATGTCGGGACAGGCTCACTCAGGTCCGTAGCTCGGTGGTCAGAGGACTCGGGGCAGGCGACGCTGAGTGGTGATCTGGTCGAAATTCTAGAGCAGGCACCGCTTTGAAAACACTGTTTTCAAAGTTGACGAGGTGGACAGATGGTTGCGTCCATCGCGCTTGTGGCAAGCTGGCGCAGTCCGGAAGGTGACACTCAAGCGCATGTCGTGAGGGCCTTTCGTTCATGACAGCCGTGCGCATGATCGCTACTCTTGCTGCCATGTCCGTTCCTTACCCATCGTTCTTTCCGTCTGTCGGGTGACTGCCGTTGCCGGCAGTGCCACCGACGGGCGCCACAGGAGTCATCCATGTCTGTTACCGTGCGTCGTCTATCGCGTTATACCTCCGTGGGGTTCGCTATCTCCTTGCTGGCTGGCTGCGCGGCCATGACACAGCATCCGCAGGGCGGTGCATCATCGGATGCCCCTGCCCTGGTGGGCACCCAATGGAGTTTCTCCGCCACGGATACCGGTGAAGAGGCCGCCAACTTCCTGCTACAGCCCCCCAGCCAGCAGCAGCTGGCAGACGAGGAGGATGATCGTCTGCGCCTGGTCGGCAGCAATGGTTGCAACCGCCTGATGGGGCCGGTGGTGCTGGATGAGTCGCGTCAGACGCTGGATATCGGTCCGCTGGCCTCGACCATGAAGATGTGCCCCAACCCCGAGCAGTCCAACGCCTTCAATCGCATGCTCGAGGAAGTGGCCAGTTATCAGATCATCGGCAGTGGTGAGAGCGCTCGGCTGCGGGTGATGGATGACACCGGCTATCTGCTGGCGACCTTCATGCCGTTGGAGGGTGCCGCCGAGTAATTGCTCGGCGCGTTCGGGATGGCGACTCGCGAGCGGGCTGCCAGAAACGAGAAAGCCCCCTGCACCGTTCGGTGCAGGGGGCTTTTGCTTGCGTGAAGCGCGAGCGTGACTTACAGCGCTTCGATCTTGACGCGCTGGCTTTCCAGCAGCGCAAGTTCCGCCTGGGCATCGGCCAGCTTGGCGCGCTCCTTCTCGACCACATCAGCCGGTGCACGACCGACGAACTTCTCGTTGCCGAGCTTGTTCTCGAGGCCGGTGATGACCTTCTGCTGCTTCTCGTGCTCCTTGTCGATGCGCTTGAGCTCGGCTTCCTTGTCGATCAGGCCTGCCATCGGCACCAGCACTTCCAGCTCACCGACGCGCTGGATGGCGGACATCGGGGCTTCGTCGCCTGCCGCCAGGAAGGTGATGCTTTCCAGACGTGCCAGCTTGGAGAGGAACAGGCGGTTGGCTTCCAGGCGCTCGGCATCACCAGCTGCGCCGTTCTGCAGGAAGACTTCCAGCGGCTTGGCAGGTGACAGGTTGAGCTCGCCGCGCACGTTGCGGATGGCGATGATGATGCCTTTCAGCCACTCGATATCGCGGATGGCCTGCTCATCGATCCGGTCGGCTTCGGCCTGCGGCCACGCCTGGCTCATGATGCTCTCGCCTTCCACCGGCTTGCCGGCGTGCGGTGCGATACGCTGCCAGATCTCCTCGGAGATGAACGGCATCATCGGATGGATCAGACGCAGGATGGTCTCGAGGGCGCGCACCAGGGTGCGACGTGTGCCGCGCTTGGCTTCGATGCTGGCGTTGTCGTCCCACAGAACCGGCTTGGACAGCTCCAGATACCAGTCGCAGTACTCGTTCCAGATGAACTCGTAGAGCGCCTGGGAGGCGTGGTCGAAGCGGAACTCTTCCAGCGCGCGGGTGACCTGCTGCTCGGTCTGCTGCAGGCGCGCGATGATCCAGCGATCGGCGAGCGACAGCTCGACGGCTTCGCCGTTGACGCCGCAATCCTGGTCCTCGGCATTCATCAGCACGTAACGTGCCGCATTCCACAGCTTGTTGCAGAAGTTGCGATAGCCATCGAGACGGCCCATGTCGAACTTCACGTCACGCCCGGTGGAGGCCAGTGACAGCAGGGTGTAGCGCAGCGCATCGGTGCCGTGAGGTTCGATGCCCTCCGGGAACTCGTTGCGTGTGGCCTTGGCGATCGCCTTGGCCTTCTTGGGCTGCATCATGTTGCCGGTACGCTTCTCGACCAGCTCATCCAGACCGATGCCGTCGATCAGGTCGATGGGGTCGAGGACGTTGCCCTTGGACTTGGACATCTTCTGACCGAGGCTGTCGCGCACCAGACCATGCACATAGACCTTGCGGAACGGCACTTCACCCTTGAACTTCAGGGTGAACATGATCATGCGCGCCACCCAGAAGAAGATGATGTCGAAGCCGGTGACCAGCACGTCGGTGGAGTGGAAGGTCTTGAGTTCTTCCGTATCCGCCGGCCAGCCGAGGGTGCCGAAGGTCCACAGCGCGGAGCTGAACCAGGTGTCGAGGACGTCTTCGTCCTGACGTAGTTCGACGTCGGCACCCAGGTGGTTCTCGGCGCGGACTTCTTCTTCATTGCGGCCGACATAGACGTTGCCGTCGTTGTCATACCAGGCCGGAATGCGGTGGCCCCACCACAGCTGGCGCGAGATGCACCAGTCCTGCAGGTCACGCATCCACGCGAAGTACATGTTCTCGTAGTTCTTGGGCACGAACTCGATGTCGCCGTTCTCGACCGCTTCGATGGCCGGGCGTGCCAGCTCCTCGACGGCCACGAACCACTGGTCCGTCAGCAGCGGCTCGATGACATCGCCGGAGCGGTCACCGTGCGGCAGAGTGTTGTTGACGGCCTCGACCTGCTCCAGCAGGCCCAGCGCGTCCATGTCGGCGACCAGCTTCTCGCGGGCGACGAAGCGATCCAGGCCGGCGTAGGCCCCCGGCAGGCTGGCGTCTTCCTGGGGCTGCGGACGGCCCTGGAGGTCATAGATCTCGGCGCGCTCCAGGATGGTGGCATCCTGGCTCATCACGTTGATCAGCAGATGGCCCTGACGCTTGCCGACTTCGTAGTCATTGAAGTCGTGGGCCGGGGTGATCTTGACGCAACCGGAGCCCTTTTCCATGTCGGCGTGTTCATCGGCGACGATGGGGATGCGGCGACCGACCAGCGGCAGTTCGATGAACTTGCCGACCAGGCTCGCGTAGCGCTCATCCTTGGGATTGACGGCCACGCCGGTGTCACCCAGCAGGGTTTCCGGGCGCGTGGTGGCGACGATGACGTAGTCCTTGCCATCGGCGGTCTTGACGCCATCGGCCAGCGGGTAGCGGAAGTGCCAGAAGCTGCCTTGCTGCTCGCGGTTCTCGACCTCGAGATCGGAAATCGCGGTGTGCAGGGTCGGGTCCCAGTTGACCAGACGCTTGCCACGGTAGATCAGGTCTTCCTTGTGCAGGCGCACGAAGACTTCCTGCACCGCCTTGTAGAAGCCGTCATCCATGGTGAAGCGTTCGCGGCTCCAGTCGATGCTGGTGCCCATGCGACGCAGCTGGCGGGTGATGTTGCCGCCGGACTCTTCCTTCCACTCCCAGATCTTGTCGGTGAAGGCTTCACGGCCGAGATCATGGCGGGTCTTGCCTTCTTCGGCGGCGACCTTGCGCTCGACCAGCATCTGGGTGGCGATACCGGCGTGGTCGGTGCCTACCTGCCACAGGGTGTTGCGACCCTGCATGCGGCGCCAGCGGACCAGGGTGTCCATGATGGAATCCTGGAAGGCATGGCCCATGTGCAGGGAGCCGGTAACGTTGGGCGGCGGGATGACCAATGAGAAGCTCTCGCCCTGGCCTGATGGCGCAAAGCGGTTGTCGGATTCCCAGCGCTCGTACCAGCGCGTCTCGATGGCGTTCGGTTGGTAGGTCTTGTCCATGGGTCTGCATTGATCCGGTTGGGCGGGGCGTCCCGCGCCGGCTCAAGGAGCGGTCAGCGCAGGCAGAAAATGGGCTCGATTATAGCGCCGCTGATGTCGGGCGTCATTCGGTCTTGGCGGGCAGGCCCTCGTGGCGTCCGGCAGACGCAGTTTTCATAAAGCAGGCAACATCCACGCACTGATGCCGTATCCTGTTGCGACCTCATCAGGCCGAGGCTTGCCGCCTCGCACACTTCCCATTTTCTCACGCTCGCGGAGCCGCAATGTCCAAGCCTCGCCCCACGGACGGTGCCCCTCGTCCGACTCGTCGTTGGGTCTGGCATGAGCTGCTGCGTCATGCGCTGGTGCCATTGCTGGTGCTCGAGGTGGCGCTGCTGGGCTGCTATCTGGTGCTGCACTGGCTGGTCTCCGGGCAGCAGGACTCCACGCGCAGTGAGCGGGTGAATACCCAGCTCGAGCAGCTGACCCATTACGAGGCAGAGCATATCAGCCTGCTGGCGGACGACTGGCGCAGCGATGCCCGCCAGCTGGCGCGCAGTGCTCTGCGTCACATGGATACCCCCGTGACGGCCCGCCAGCGCGAGCAGGAGCTGAAGCGCCACATGAGCGCGGGCGACGGCACCCTGTACGTCGCCAGGAATGATGGTGGCGCCGGCTCCTACTACTCCTCGCTGGTGCCCAGCTATCTGCAGGACCACGACAAGGTGGTGCGCCTCTCGGCAATGGACGCTCAGGTGTCGGACATGCTCGCCACGCAACCCGAGCTGCGCCAGATCTGGTTCTCCGGCTACGATGGCTATTTCCGCATGTTGCCGTGGACCGATACCCGCAACATCTTCACGCCCGGCGTCGACCTCACCAGCTACGGCTTCTACTACCTGGCGGATGACCGCAACAACCCGAGTCGTGGCGCCGTCATCACGCCGCCCTACCAGGACCCGGTCGGCAGCGGCTGGCTGGTCTCGACGCTGATGCCGGTCCATCGCGGCGACTTCCTCGAAGGCGTGGTCGGGATCGATGTCACCCTCGATTCTCTGGTCGAGCGGCTCGAAAATGCCGAGCTGCCCTGGGGCGCCTATCTGATTCTGGTGAGTGACGATGTCGTCATGGCCATGCCGCATGTCGGCGAGCAGGATTTCGGCCCCCAGCCCGATCCCGAAGTGGTGCCGATGCCGCTGCTGCACGATCGCTTCCTCGATACGGCGCATGATGTCGAGAACTCCCCGGCCATGGCGCATCTGCTGCGCAGCATCTCGGATGAGGCGCAGGGCGTGCGCAGCGTTTCCTTGCTCGCCGGTGAGCGGCTGGTCGGCTGGCAATCGGTGCCGGGCACCGAATGGCGGTTGCTGGCGGTGGTGGATGCGCAGCAGGTGAACAGCGGCATCGATATCTGGAATGAGCGTTTCAACCAGCTGGGCTACGTGATGCTGGTGGGACTGATCCTGTTCTTCTTCGCCCTGCTGGTGGTGATGCGTTGGCGGGCCGAGACCATGGCGGCCACCCTGTCCGAATCACTGGCACGCCTCAGCGACATGGCACTGCGCATCGGTCGCGGCCAGCCCGTAATTCGCGAGCGCTTCCAGCTGCAGGAGCTGGACCAGGCCGGCGAGGCATTGCGCGAAGCGGCCCAGCGGCGCGATCAGATCGAGCTTGAACGCGCCGAAGGTGCGCGGCACGTCGAGATGGTGATGGCGGCCTCCGGCGATGCCACCTGGCGCTATGACTTCGAACAGGACGATCTCTACCTGCACGAGAATTTCTTCCTGATGCTGGGACTGCCGGTCCGCGCCAGCATGCATCTGGCGGACCTTGACGCCATGACGCACCCGGAAGACCTCGTCGGTCTGCTCGAGGCGCGCTGGCGAGTCATGCACGGTGAGAGCTGGGCCGAGGCACGTGACGTCCGCTATCGGCATGCGCGTGGTCACTGGGTCTGGGTGCAGATTCGCGGCCAGATCACCCGGCGTGATCATGAGGGCCGGCCACAGCGCGCTACCGGGCTTGCGCTGGACATCCAGCGCCACAAGCAGTCGCTCAAGCTGCTGGAGGCGGCCCGCGACAGTGCCACCGAGGCCAGCCAGTCCAAGTCGCGTTTCTTTTCGAGTTTCAGTCACGAGATTCGCACCCCGCTCAATGCCATCATGGGCTTCACGGACCTGCTCTGTGAGGAAGCCGACCTGACCCGCGAGCAGCGCCGCTACGTGGATGAGGCCAGTCATGCGGCGGCACAGCTGTCGGCGCTGATCGAGGACGTGCTGCAGATGTCGAGTCTGGAGGCTGGTGACCTGCCGCTGGATTGCCAACCCCTCTCGGTGGGCCAGAAGCTGATACGGCTGGCGGGGCAATATCAGCCGCGCCTGGAGAGTGCCAATCTGACGCTATCGCTGGCACTGGAAGGCGAGTCACTGTGGCTGAATGCCGACCAGCGTCGACTGGATCAGATTCTCGGCAACCTGATGGGCAACGCCATCAAGTACAATCGCGAGGGAGGGTGGATTCGCCTGGCCATCGGCCAGGAGCGCAATGCCAGCGGGGTGGAGATGGGCTGGGTGGAAATCACCGATGGCGGTTTCGGCTTTGATTCCGCGCAGGCGGTCCAGCTGTTCCAGCCGTTCTCGCGTCTGGGGCGTGAAGATTCAGGCATCGAGGGTACCGGGCTCGGGCTTGCGCTGTCGCGGGAGCTTGCCCGCCGCATGGGCGGTGATATCACGGCGCGGGGCGAACTGGGCGAGGGCGCCAGCTTCCGGGTCTGGTTGCCACTGGCGGATGTCAGCGCCCATGAGCGCGTCGTCCAGGCGGCGTGGTCGGCGGAGAAGGTATTGCCGGTGCCCTGTCGCTGGCTGGTGATCAGCACACGGGCGCAGGACCGCCTGCGCCTCGAGGTGATCGGCAGTCACGTCGCCAATCTGGAGATCATCATCGCCAACAGTGCAGCCCAGGCGTTGCGCCTGGTGCGAGATATCAGCCCGTGTCTGGTCATCTTCGGCGATGTGCCTGACATGAACGTTGCAGCGCTGTTCGCCGAGATCCAGCGCATGCCGCGCGAACTGCCGTTGTGGGCCGTGCGTATCGGGGAGCGTGACGCCAGCGAAGCCGCAGGCGGCCTGCCCGAGGCCTTCTTCGACAGCGGTGAAAGTCCACCGGGCATGGCCGATATCGAACGCTGGATGACGCATCTGATGGACAACTACCAGCGTGCCTGCAATACGGACCGCTGACGCATGGCGTGTCGCTCAGCCGACGCCCTTGAGCTGATGCGAGCGCACGGCATAACCGCGCGACTTGTAGGTGCGCCAGCATTCGCGCTTGGTTACCAGCACATCCTGATGCTGATTGATAATCTCGGCGACGCGCTCGAAGCGTGAGAACCACTCGGGAATCTCGGGGTGCAGGTTGAGCAGCGCCTCGATACCCGGCGCCGGGGCGTCCTGCCAGCCGATGGTGACCGGCGGGCGCGGCACGTCATCGGCGTGTTCGGCCTCGCGGGCGGCCATGTCGAGATCGATATCCAACGCATGGGGCACGAAGCTTTCCGGGCGGAATTGCCACAGATGTTCATCGAACTGACGTGCCATCGCCTCGTCCTCGACATGCACATGCAGGCGAAAGCCCTTGGAGTGAATGGTCTCGGCCAGCCGGCAGGCGAATTCCAGCCGGGCTTCCAGCGTGGTGTCGGGCAGGATGTAGAAGTCGATCTGGGTCATGGGCACCGCTCGGGCAAGGAATTCTCGAGCGCTCAGGATACCGCACTCGCCGCGCGGCTTCGATGCAGCCTGCCTCCCCTGACGTCTTTCCGTAGTCAGATATCCGTGCGCCAGAAACCCCAAGGCCCGCCTCTTTCGAGGCGGGCCTTGGGGTTTTGGTCATCCTTCAAGCCACAGGGGCAGGCTCGAGGGCTTGTTCCTCGCACTTAAGCCAGGCGCGTCATCCAGCCACGCGTGTCTTCAGCGCGACCGTATTGCAGGTCCAGCAGCTGGCTGCGCAGACGCATGGCGACATCACCGGCGTTGGCGGTCAGGTCGAGGCGACCTTCTTCACTGACCAGCTTGCCCACCGGGGTGATGACGGCGGCGGTGCCGCAGGCGAACACCTCGGTGATCTCGCCGGAGGCGATGCCTTCACGCCACTCGTCGATGCTGATCGGGCGCTCTTCCGGCGTCAGGCCCAGGTCGGTCGCCATGGTCAGGATGGAGTCACGGGTGACACCTTCCAGAATGGTGCCGGTCAGGCGCGGCGTGACCAGACGGCCGTCCTTGAAGACGAAGAACAGGTTCATGCCGCCCAGTTCCTCGACCCACTTGTTCTCGGCGGCGTCCAGGAACACGACCTGGTCACAGCCATTGGCGGAGGCTTCGCTCTGCGCGGCCAGTGAACCCGCGTAGTTGCCGCCGCACTTGGCGAAACCGGTACCGCCGGCGGCCGCACGGTTGTAGTGCGAGGACAGCCAGATGGAGACCGGCTTGATGCCGCCCTTGAAGTAGGCCGCTACCGGTGAGGCGATCACGTAGTAATCGACTTCACGCGACGGACGCACGCCGAGGAAGGCTTCGCTGGCGATCATGAACGGACGCAGATAGAGGCTGCATTCGTCACTGACACTGGCCGGGGTCGGTACCCAGGCGCTGTCCTGCGCGAGCAGGGCCTTGAGCGAGCCGACGAAGTCCTCGTCGGACAGCTCCGGCAGTGCCAGGCGGCGGGCGGAGTTGCGGAAACGTGCGGCGTTCTTCTCGGGGCGGAAGGTCCACACCGAGCCGTCTTCATGACGGTAGGCCTTGATACCTTCGAAGATTTCCTGGGCGTAGTGCAGTACCGAGGCGGCGGGGTCGAGGCTCAGCGGGCCGTAGGGGCGGACTTCATGGCCGTGCCAGCCGCCGTCGGTGGTCCAGCGTACATGGGCCATGTGATCGCTGAAGTGACGGCCGAAACCGGGATTGGCCAGAATGGTGTCACGAACGGCAGCATCCGCCGGTTGCGTGGACGCGCGGACGTCGAAGCCTTTGGTCACGTGGGTGTCTCCGTAGCAGCGAGACCCCCGACGCGGAACGCCGGGGGTCGAGTCATTTTTATAGGACCTCTCGGGTCAGCGGTGCCGAGTGGCGTCGCGACCCGCGTGTCTCAACGCTAGCACGCTATCGAGAGCATGCGAAGCCTCAGACGGTCTCTTCCTGCGGGGCGCTGAGTTCCGCTTCGCGATCCAGCAGGTACTGGGTCAGAAGGCCTACCGGGCGGCCGCTGGCGCCTTTCTGCTTGCCGGACATCCAGGCGGTGCCGGCGATATCCAGATGCGCCCACGGGAAGGTGTCCGCGAAGCGGGACAGGAAGCAACCTGCGGTGATCATGCCGGCTTCGCGACCGCCGATGTTGGCGATGTCGGCGAAGTTGGAATCCAGCTGCGTCTGATACTCGTCCCACAGCGGCATGTGCCAGGCGCGGTCCCAGGCTTCTTCGCCGGCGTCAAGCAGGTCGAGTGCCAGGTCATCATCATTGGAGATCAGACCGGTGGCGTGGTTGCCCAGAGCGATGACGCAGGCACCGGTCAGGGTGGCGATGTCGACGACGCTGGCCGGCTCGAAGCGCTCGGCGTAGGTCAGCGCATCGCACAGCACCAGACGACCTTCGGCGTCGGTGTTGAGGACTTCGACGGTCAGACCCTTCAGGGTCTTGATGATGTCGCCCGGCTTGGTGGCGCGGCCGTCCGGCATGTTCTCGGCGCTGGCCACGATGGCTACCACGTTGAGCTTGGGCTTGAGTTCCAGCACGGTGCGCATGGTGCCGAACACGCTGGCCGCGCCGCCCATGTCGTACTTCATCTCGTCCATGCCGGCGCCCGGCTTGAGCGAGATGCCGCCGGTATCGAAGGTGATGCCCTTGCCGACCAGCACGTGCGGGGCTTCGTTCTCGTCTTCCGCGCCGCGGTATTCCATCACGATCAGGCGGCTCGGCTCTTCACTGCCGCGGCCGACCGACAGCAGGGACAGGGCGCCGAGCTCCTCGAGCTCTTCTTCACCGAGCACGGTCACTTTCAGGGCGCCATCCGAGGCGGCACCCAGTTGCTCGGCACGCTCGCCCAGGTAGCGCGGCGTGCAGATGTTGCCCGGCAGGTTGCCCAGCGTGCGCGCTTCATTGACGCCCATGCCGATGGCGGCACCGACACGCAGGCCGGCTTCCAGTACGGCCTGACGCTGCTTGTCGGCACTAACCACGCTCAGGCGGGTCAGAGAGACTGGCTCGCCCGGCTTGCTCTTCATCTCGGTGAAGCGATAGGCAGTGCGCAGTGCGCTCTCGGCGATCATGCGCGCCATCCAGTCAGCCTCACGCAGCTCGAGATTCAGCTCGAGGCCAGCGAAGGCCGCGTCTTCGACGGGCAGCTTGAGCAGGGCAGTCATGGCGGCGTCGAGGCCACGCTTGTAACGGCTTTCGTCGAGCTTTTCCTCGCTGCCGAAACCGGCCAGCAGCAGGCGCTGAGCGCCGAGGCCCGGAGCGAAGGGCACCAGCAGGGTATTGCCGAGCTCGGGCTTGAAGTCGCCGCGCTCGATCAGCTGGGAAATCAGCTTCTCGCTGGCATCGTCGAGTCGTGCCGCAGCACCGGTGAGGTCGCCCTCAATGACAGGTACCACGATGCAGGCGGTTTCAAGCTGGGCCGGATTGGCAGTGACTACAGGAAATTCCATGGCAACTCCACGCGCGCGAGTGAGGGTACGAAGATGAACAGTACAAGAATGAAGGATGTCGCCAGGCCAGGCGTGCCCGGCTCGCGGCGACATCGGGGTCATGGTCTGGATGGGGGCGCAGACCGCTCATGACAAGCTGAGCTGGCACGCACGAGTGAGGGCAGTCCATCATGTCAGGCTGTCCACGGCAATGCCTGGAGCCGCGACAAGGCAGCATCCTTTCTGGATAATGCTGCTGCATGAGGGGGAGCCGCTCCCGTCCAGTCTTCAGACCCGTGCCGCCAGTGTACGCAAAGGCTGCGCACCATGCATGAGGGGGATGATGCCTTCATGTGATCATGACCATTCCTCCACCGGCTATCATCGATCTGGTCAACACGCTCGCTTGCGAGCGGGAAACAGGAGTTCCACTTGATCATCTTCCGCTACCTGACACGCGAGATACTCACCACCATGGCCGCCGTGGCCGGGGTGCTGATGCTTGTCATCATGGGCAGCCGATTCATCCGCTATTTCAGTGATGCGGCGGAGGGGGATTTCCCGGCGTCGATTCTCGGCAGCCTGATGCTCTATCACCTGCCGGGTTTCTTTGAGCTGCTGCTGCCGCTGTCCTTCTTCCTTGCCGTGTTGCTGGCCTTCGGGCAGCTGTACATGAACAGCGAGATCACCGTGCTGGTCGCCTGTGGCGTCGGCCCTGAGCGCCTGCTGCGTGTCACCCTGCTGCCGGCGCTGTTGATCACGGCGCTGGTCGCGGCCTGCAGCCTCTATCTGACGCCTGCTGGCGCGCTCAAGAATGAGCTGTTGCTCGAGCAGCAGAAGCAGAAGACCGACTTCTCGATTCTCGGCGCGGGACGCTTCCAGGAGATCGGCAATCGCACCGTCTATGCCGAGAGCATGAGCGATGACAACAGCGAGCTGGAAAACGTCTTCATCGCCGAGGCAGGTGACAGCAATGCCGCCAGCACGCCCGACAGCGATCCCAGCCAATCGGTGGTGCGCGCCGAGCGTGCCTTCCAGGAAGTCAGCCCCGAGACCGGCAGCCGCTATCTGGTGTTGAGCGACGGCACGCGCTACGGGGTGGAACCGGGCAAGGCGATCGCCCAGCGACTGGGCTTTGATCGCTACGGCGTGCGCATCACCGAGGGCCAGGATGCCGCGACTCTCAAGGAAGACATCGAGCTTGCGACCACGGCGCAGCTCTTGGCTTCCGATCTTCCGGAGGCCAGGGCCCAGCTGCAGTGGCGCATCTCGCTGCCGTTGATGGTGCCGATCCTGATGCTGATCGGTCTGCCGCTGGCGCGCGTCAATCCGCGTCAGGGGCGTTTCGCGCGTCTGTTGCCGGCCATCTTCGTGCACATTACCTATCTCAGTCTGTTGATCGCGGCGCAGAATGCCGTCGCATCCGAGAAGTACCCGGCCGCCATTGGTCTGTGGCCCATTCACGGCGTCTATCTGGCGCTCGGCATCTGGCTGAGCTGGCGCGACAACCGCGGAGGTGGCCGCTGATGCTGCTTGATCGTCTCGACCGTTACATCGCCCGCAATGTGCTGGTGGCCATGCTGGTGGTACAGGTACTGATTCTCGGGCTCGACCTGATGATCACCTACATCAATGATCTGGGGGACGTGAAAGGCGACTATGGCGCCTTTGAAGTGCTCCTCTATCTGCTGATGCGTCTGCCCTCGCGCTTCTACGAATTCGTGCCGGTCGGCGTACTGCTGGGCGCCCTGATCGGGCTGGGCAGCATGGCCTCGAGCAATGAACTGACCATCATGCGTGCCGCCGGTCGTTCACTGACGCGCATTCTATGGGGCGTGATGAAGCCGCTGGGGCTGGTCATCGCCATCACCATGGCGGTCGGTGAATACGTCGCCCCCGTCACCGAACTGCAGGCCGACGCCTGGCGCGCCGAGAAGCAGCAGGGTGCAGGTGCCGTCTACGCGGAAGGTGGCGGCTGGCAGCGCGAGGGCAACGACTACTACCGATTCGGCTCGATTCGCAGCGATGATGTGGTGCTCAACGTCACCCGCTATCGCTTCGATGACGAGCGCCATCTGACCCAGGCGCTCTACGCCAGGCGCGCCGTCTGGCAGGACGATGGCTGGACGCTGGAGGCAGTGCAGACCACCACCTTCGAGTCCCGGGATGGCGAGCCGAGCGCCACCACGGTGGCTCAGCAGGAGACCTGCGAGTGGGATACCCAGCTGACGCCGGACCTGCTCAAGCTGGTCATCAGCGACCCCAAGCAGCAGTCAGCCTCGGATCTATGGCGCTATTCCCGCTACCTGCAGGACCAGGGGCTGTCGGCCAATCAGCCGCTGCTCTACTTCTGGCAGAAGATTCTGCAGCCGCTGACACTGGCGGCGCTGGTGCTAGTGGCCGCCTCCTTCGTGTTCGGACCCTTGCGCACGGTGGCGGCGGGGACACGGGTCTTCTACGGCATCGTGGTTGGCCTGCTGTTCAAGTATCTGCAGGACCTGCTCGCCCCGGCCTCGGTGGTGTTCGGCTTCGCGCCCATCTGGGCGGTGCTGGCGCCGATGCTGGCCTGTTACGTGATCGGCCTGCTGCTGATCCGGCGCAGTGGCTAGGGGCGCCCCGCACTCTCGCCGCCGTCTCGACCCGCAGGGAGCGCGCCCTGCGGGCCTGATGCGGCGTCTGGGCGGCGTGGTCTATGACGCCTTCCTCGTGATGGCGCTGCTGATCGTGCTGGGCTTCATCGGGGTCGCCGTCAATGGCGGTGAGGCCAATCAGTCGCCGCTGTTCCGCAGTCTGCTGCTGGTGGCGATGTTCGCCTTCTTCGGCGGCTGCTGGAGCCGCAGTGGCATGACGCTGGGCATGCAGGCCTGGCGGCTGCGCATCGAGACGCCACAGGGCCATGCCCCGACGCTGCAGCAGTGCCTGATACGCTTCGTGGTTGCCGGGCTGTCACTGGGCACCTGCGGACTGGGGTATGTCTGGCAGCTGTGGGACCCTGAGCAGCGCAGCTGGCAGGACATCGCCTCTGGTACTCGCGTGGTGGTGGTGCCCAAGCCGCGGCGCGAGTGAAGCGCCTCTGGCGCGTGCGCCGTGCAGGAAAGCAGTGAGCTCATCCAGAAGTGACCTCAGCCAAAAGTGGTCTCAGTCAGACAAGACAACGCCCCGCCAGTCATCGACTGGCGGGGCGTTGTCTTTTTCGCGAGTGCAGGGCGTGATCAGACGCCCAGCAGGCCATCCAGGCGCGTGATGATGCGCTCCACGCTGGCGCGTGACACCACCAGGCTGTCTTCCTGTGCCGCTGCCTCGGGCAGTTCGCGCGGCAGGTCGATCACCGCGGTACCCATGCCTTCCAGGCGCACGCCCTCACGGTAGCGCACGAAGGACAGCTGTCCGATCGGACGCTGGCCACCGTGGTCGAGGCGCGCCAGACGCGTGAAGGCGCTGACGGTATCGAGCACCGGCGCGCTGGTCAGCGGCAGGTGTGTCAGGCGCCATGCCAGCCAGCCATCGATGTCGACGGCTTCATCGCGCAGGGTGGCGAACCAGTGGCGCGCCTGATCCAGGCGGTAGCGAGCACGGCCCTGCTTGTCGAGCCACAGCACGTCGGCGCTGGCCTGACGTGGGCTTTCCAGCTCGCCCGGCAGGTACAGCCAGGATTCGGTCAGGCGCTGCAGGGCACCCGGCAGCGGCTCATCCAGGGTACGCTCGTTCAGGGAGTCCAGCGCCGCGCTCAGGTCGCCCTGTTCCGTGCTCTCGCCGGTGTTGGAGTAACCGACGTTGTAGCGCCAGACACGGTCGGATATTTCCTGGGTGACCACATGGTCATGGGGCAGAGCGATATGACTCATCAGCTCACGCGCGTTGCAATGCTCATCCACCAGGCCTTCACGGCGGGCTTCACGATAGAGATTGCGCAGCAGCGGGGTCAGCGGCAGGCGGTGGTGGTCACCGAAGCAGCTGCCGGCGTCGCGGACGGCGTCCAGATCAAGTGGCAGGTGGGACGTGGCGTGATGATCAGCGGTGGCGAGTTGTACTGACATGAAATCGGGCTCCTTGCGGATTGGCGTTCGGAAATCGGCAGATAGGGCAACAGCAGACGGATTCAGGCCGGTCACGGCTTCAGCATGGCGCCCATCATCGGCATGCCGATGCGGGTCATGGCCATGAGGAGGTGAAGCGACGGAATCTCTTGCGGTGTCCTGTTCATGTTCTTTCCTGATTGCCTGGCGGGGCGTGGCAGTCATTTGCCTTCATCGTGACGCGGCGCTTCCGGTGAGCGAGGAGCTGGGCTGCGTTCGAGTGACCCGCCTGAGTGATCGGCTAGCGATGACTCATTATGTTTTGGTGCGATTGTTTTTCGAATTGCATAAAAAATCGTTATACATACTAGCGGCCTCGTGTGAAATCGCAACCCTACCTTTCTGTCATCCACGGGCCATCATTCTTTATACGGCGCTGGCTTTGCCCACGGCAATCGCTTTGTGAGCCTGATGTGGCCTGCTTGAGAGATCGTGTGTTCCGCAACCGCAAACCGGCCCGAAACCGCCTCGCCAAGTATTTGATATATCGTGGGAATGAGAATTTTTTGCAGTCAGGTGTTGCGCATGTTTCTGCGAATCATTTACATTTGTCTCACTTGGAGTGAGCGAGGTGAGCCATGTATGTCTGTCTGTGCAAAGGTGTGTCAGACCACAAGATCCGCGAAGTCGTGGAACAGGGAGCGCGCAGCTTCCGCGAAGTCCGTGAGCAGACCGGATGCGCGACCCAGTGCGGCAAATGTGCCTGCATGGCCAAGACCATCACTCGCGAAGCGGTCGCGCGTGAAATGATGCCGGCAGAGGATCTCGCCTACGCGGTGTGACGCAGGTCTCGTCGAGTCCCGGCAAGGACTCGCGCCCATGCGAAAACGCCCGCCACCTGGTCTCAAGACCGGGTGGCGGGCGTTTTCGCATGGGCGCCAGGCAAGTCGATGTCGGCCGCTACATGACAACGCGGATACCAATCTTTCCCATTTGCGCCTAAAAGTCGATAACTTGTTGCTATGTCTCGAAAAAATCATGTTTTTGCGCCATACTTGCCGCACCTGACCGATAGGGCGCGCCTGACGTGCCCGCGCTGCGGCTGATGCATGCCGTCATCAGGCGCAGTAGAGAACCTGACGCAAGCAGCAACCCTGACAGGAAGCAACCCTGACAAGAGAGGAATGGCGACATGAAAGGCGATCCCAAGATCATCGAGCATCTCAACACCATACTGGCCAACGAACTGGTCGCCATCAATCAGTACTTCCTGCATGCGCGCATGTACAAGGACTGGGGCCTCAAGCGCCTGGCCAAGTGGGAATACGACGAGTCCATCGAAGAGATGCGTCACGCCGATACCCTGATCGAGCGCATCCTGTTCCTGGAAGGTCTGCCCAACCTGCAGGACCTCGGCAAGCTGCGCATCGGCGAGAACACCAAGGAAATGCTCGAGTGCGATCTGGCGCTGGAGCACCAGGCACATGGCGATCTGAAGGAAGCGATCGCCTACGCCGAACAGATTCGCGATTACACCTCGCGTGATCTGTTCCGCAAGATCCTCGACGACGAGGAAGAGCATATCGATCATCTGGAGACCGAGCTGGGCCTAATCGAGAAGGTCGGCATCGAGCTCTACCTGCAGAAGCAGATCCACCACGAGATCGACTGATCCCTTGGTGGCGCGCTGAGTCGTGCCGAAACGAAAACGCCCCCGCTGCCGATGGCAGTGGGGGCGTTTTGTCTTCAGTGGCGCAGAACCGGCTTACTTGCCCAGTTCATTGACCAGCAGCGCTTCAACAGCCGCGATGCGTGCGTCGAGGCTCTCCTTGTCGCCAGCCAGCACCGTGATGTGGCCGATCTTGCGGCCCGCGCGCGGCGCCTTGCCGTAGTCGTGCAGGCGCGCGCCAGGAATGGCGAGCACGGCGTCACGTTCCGGCATGCGGCCGATGATGTTGAGCATCGCGCAGGGCGTGAGCATTGCGGTCTCGCCCAGCGGCATGCCGGCGACGGCACGCAGGTGATTCTCGAACTGGCTGGTGACGGCGCCTTCGATGCTCCAGTGCCCCGAGTTGTGCACACGCGGGGCGATCTCGTTGGCCAGCAGGCGCTCGCTGCCATCGGCGTTCTTGACGACGAAGAATTCGAAGGCCATCACGCCGACATAGTCGAGCTCGTGCATCACCTTGAAAGCCGCCGCCTCGGCTTCGGCCTGCAGGCCGTGGGAGTCGAGCGGGGTGGAGCAGTGCAGGATGCCGCTGCGATGTTCATTGCGCGACAGCGGCCAGGCGCGTGTCTCGCCATCGCGACCGCGTACCGCGATCACCGAGACTTCGTGATCGAAGGCGATGAAGCCTTCCAGGATCAGCGGCACACTGCCAAGTTCAGCGAAGGTGTCGGCGACGTCTGCCATCTCGCGCAGCACCTTCTGGCCCTTGCCGTCATAGCCCAGCGTGCGTGTCTTGAGCACGGCGGGCAGACCGATGGTCGCGACGCCCGCTTCAAGATCCGCCTGGCTGTCGACCAGCGCCAGCGGCGGCACCTCGATGCCAAGACGCATGAACAGCGATTTCTCGCTCCAGCGGTCACGCGCGGTATCCAGGGCACCAGCCGGCGGGAAGGTCGGGCGCTCGGCCGCCAGATGCGCGACGGCGTCCGCCGGCACGTTCTCGAACTCGAAGGTGATGGCGTCAGACGCTGCCACCAGCTGCGTCAGGGCCGCATCATCCTGCCAATCGGCGCAGAGGTGATGGCCGTGGACGCGACCGCAGGGCGAATCCGAAGGATCAAGGAAGGTGAAGCGGGCATTCAGGGCGGCGCCGGCCTGAGCCAACATGCGGCCCAGCTGACCGCCGCCGACGATACCGAAGCGGAACGGCTGGCTCATGGCTTACTCGCCTCCGTGGGACAGGCTGGGTGTGTCGGGGCGCGGGTCCGGATTGTCGAGCACACGGTCGGTCTGCTCGGCACGGAAGTTGATCAGCGCGGTGCGGATGGCCGGGTACTTGTTGGCCAGCTGGCTGGCGGCCAGCAGCGCGGCATTCACGGCACCGGCGCGGCCGATGGCCAGCGTGCCGGTGGGGATGCCGGCGGGCATCTGCACGATGGAGAGCAGGGAATCGACACCTGACAGCATGCTGGACTGCACCGGCACGCCCAGCACCGGCAGCCAGGTCTTGGCGGCACACATGCCCGGCAGGTGCGCCGCGCCGCCGGCACCGGCGATGATGACCTCAAGGCCACGCTCGGCAGCGGTATCGGCATAGTCGAACAGCAGGTCGGGCGTGCGATGGGCAGAGACGACCTTGACTTCGTGTTCGATCCCCAGCGCTTCCAGGGTTTCGACCGTATGGCACATGGTCGCCCAATCCGATTTTGATCCCATGATGACACCAACCAGTGCGCTCATGCTTCCTCCGCTCTTGACGTGGTATGAACCAGCTCACAGTGCCTGCCAGACGTGCCGGGCAATGCGCTGTGTGGGCGTGGCCGAGCCGCGCGGGCAGATCATGCCCGCAAGCGGCTCAATGCGTATGTCTGGAAAAACAAGCGGCGCAGTATAGCACCGCGACCGACAGGCGGCATGTACCTGTCTGGACGGTCAGGATGTGGGTGCGCCCGTGGATCAGCAGGACCACGCCGAGACCAGCGCGAAGCGTGGCACCGGCTCGCCCTGGATCTCGACGTTCTCCATGAACATGCTCAGCGGGCGCACCCACAGCCCGCATTCACCATACAAGGCACGATAGACCACCAGCAGTTCTTCGGTCTCGCTGTGGCGACTGGTGCCGATCACTTCGTACTGCGCGCCCTTGTAGTGGCGGTAGAGGCCCGGCACGGGACGATTTTCCGGCAGCGGCGGCATGGCAGGCAGGTCAGTCATGGCGATTTCCTTGAGGGTGAAGCGAGAAGCAAGAAGCATTGAAGCCAACAGCGAGAAGCAGGCGTATCAGTCGGCAGCATTCGGCGCCTGGGCGTCATCAGCCACAGAGGTGTCATCGGCGGCAGGCGTGGCCTTGGCACCGCGGCGTGCGATGCGCGCCAGCGCACGGGCAGCGGCGGTGAAGCCGAAGCTGCCGGTGACGAAGGTGGCCGCACCGAAGCCGCCAGCGCAATCCAGGCGCGTGGCGCTGTCGCCGGGCTTGGTGGCACACACCTCGCCGTCGGCGCCGGGGTAGGTCAGCTGCTCGTCGGAATAGACGCACTCGACATCGAATCGGCGCTTCAGGTTGCGACTGAAATTGTAGTCGCGACGCAGCAGTGAGCGAACGCGCGCCAGCAGCGGGTCCTGCTCGGTGCGGGCAAGATCACCGATCTGGATGCGTGTCGGATCGAGCTGGCCGCCGGCGCCGCCCGTCACGGTCAGGCCCAGCTTGCGCCGCTTGCACCAGGCGATCAGCGCCGTCTTGGCGGGCACGCTGTCGATGGCGTCGATGACGTGATCGAGGTCGTCGTGGATCAGCTCAGCGAGGTTGTCCGGCGTGACGAAGGCCGAGATGGCGTGGATCTTCATCTGCGGCGCAATCAGCTGGCAGCGCTCGGCCAGCACCTCGACCTTGGGTCGGCCGATCTGGCCATCCAGCGCATGCAGCTGACGATTGACGTTGGACACGCAGACATCATCGAGATCGATCAGCGTCATCTCGCCGATGCCGGAGCGAGCCAGTGCCTCGGCGCTCCAGCTGCCGACGCCGCCGACACCGATCACCGCGACATGCGCGTGGCGGAAGTGGGCGAAGGCGCTGGCACCGTAGAGGCGACGGATGCCGCCGAAGCGGAAGTCGTAGTCGTCTTCTGCAGGGGCCTGGCTGGCAGCGCCGGCCGCAAAGAAGCTTTCCAGCATCCGTTCGCTGGCGGAGGGCGTGCTGTCGTGGGTCGACGGCTCGCCTGCGGGCTTGCGGTCAGGGCTCTGTTCTTCAGAGCTTTGGCTTTCAGAACTTTTGTTTTCAGAGCTTTTATTTTCAGAGCTCTGCTGTTCTGGGCTCATGTCGGTCGAGCCCGGGGTGTCGGAAGAGGTGGTCATGCGCAGCTCGCGAATCTCGGGGGAACGGGTGGCAATCGGCAGGGGCACGCTCAGTCAGCCAGGTCGCCGGCGGTCGCATCGAGCCAATGTCTGCTCGGGCGCTCTGCCAGATGTTCAGCGTAGCGTTCGGGCAGATGGCCCAGCCAGCCGAAGCGCTCCATCACTGCCGCGTAGGCCCCTTCTGGCGGGCATGACAGGCTCAGCCAGCCGCCCTCGGGATGGGGAAGCTCGAGCCCGACAGCCGCCAACAGCAGGCGGGGGCATTCCAGTGTCGTGGCGAAGTAGCGATTGTAGTTGCCCTTGCCATGCTTGGCGTCGCCGATGATCGGGTAGCCACGGCGTGACAGGTGACGGCGAATCTGATGGCGGCGGCCGGTCAACGGACGGGCCTCGACCAGCGAGAAGCGCGACTGCGGGTAGCGGTCGATGGCGATGGGCAGCTCGACCTGTGCCAGGCGGCGCGTGTCGGTGATGGCTTCCTGCTCCGGCATCTCGGCCTTGGGCAGCTTGCCATCTTCCTTGCGCAGACCGTAATCGAGGCGTTGTTGCTCGGGCGCGACGCCGCGCACTATCGCCAGATAGCGCTTGCTGACCTGCTGCTCCTCGAAGGCGGTGCTCAGCTTGCGCGCCGCCTGGGGCGAGAGGCCGAACACCATCAGCCCTGATGTGGGGCGATCGAGGCGATGCACGGGGAAGACATGCTGACCTATCTGGTCGCGCAGGCGCTGAAGCAGAAACTCGGTCTCGTGCTTGTCGATGGGGCTGCGGTGTACCAGCAAGCCCGATGGCTTGTGAACCACCACCAGCACCTCATCCTGGAACAGGATGTCGAGTGGCTCGGCGGGTTCAGTCAGCTCAACAGGCTCGGTTATCTCAGCAGACTCGGCCTCGAGAGGCGTGGGCGTGGCGTCCGCCATCGTCGCAGGTGTCTGAGGCGCCGTCGGCGCGTCGGAGTGCGGAGCATAAGGAGAAGAGGGCATGGGCATCACGGCAGCAGGAAGACGAAAGCCGACCATCGCAATGAGGGTCGGCGTGTATTGTCCGGCTTTCGCCGCTGGCTGTCATGTCCGGCGTGGCGTCGGGCACACGGATGTCTGGCGTCAGGGCCTGATCAGCAGACCGGCGGCGAGCCACTGCACCAGCAGGTTGATCGCCACGCCCGGGGCTTGCTCTGCCCCCACCTGCGGCGTCAGCAGCTCACCGAGCCGGCCGAAGCTCAGGCCCTTGTCTCCGGCCGCGAGGATGGCGCCGAGAGCCAGGTCTTCCAGTGCATCGAGAGAGCGATAGTGCACCTCGGGCGCGCCAGCGGTGGGCTGGCGCCAGACGATCCAGGGCGTGGGCGTGTCGGACTCGACCGGCGCGCGTGGCGGCTCATCGTTGTCGATGGCCTTCCAGATGGCCGGCGTATCGAAGTGGAACGAGAAATGCTTGAGGGAAGGATGCGCCGCCAGGGCCAGCTCTGGCCACTCCTCGGGGGCCAGTGTCTGCAGGGTCTCGACACTCAGCGGGGTGCTGTCCACCACATCCAGCGCCAGCCCCAATGCCCACTCGAAGGCGGCCATCTCGGTCACCAGGGAACGCTCGGGTTCGCGCGCCTCGACGAAGGCCGGGAAATGCTGGCCTGCCCAGCGAATCGAATAATGACTCGGCGGGTGGGCCGCGAGGTAGTCACGACACAGCAGCCCGAAGGCGTCATCGCCGATCAGGGTGTGCACGGCCTCGAAATCCCCGCCGAAGACCTCGAAGAGCCGCAGCCGATAGGCCATCGCGTAGATGCCGAGGCGCTCCTCGGCGCTGGCAAGCTGATCACTGATGACGGACTCGGCCGCCGCGTTGCGGGTGCCAGGGCCAGGTGTCGCGAGGTAGGCGCCCGTGGTCTCCTGCAGCTGCGCCAAGGCGCTGCGATCAGCACCGCCTGCGGGGCTCGCTTGCGTCATGCGCGCAGCCCTCCGTGGTCTGCCGTCTGGCCCGTGCGCGCGGCATCCGCCAGCGGACGACCACTGCGTCGGCGCAGCTCGGCATACTCCTGCATCAATTCTGACCACGGCGGGAAGTTGTCGTCGCGCTCGATCATGGTGGCGACATCGCCGAAGCGCTCCCGCGCGGCATCATATAGTGTCCATACGGCGTCCGGGACGGGCTGGTCATGGGTGTCGATGCACAGCTCGCCGCCGGAGACTTCCTGCCGGACATGCCCGGCCAGATGGTGCTGCCAGACGCGCTCTGCCGGCATGGCGTCCAGATAGGTCAGCGGATCGAAGCCATGATTGTGGCTCGAGACGATGATGTTGTTCAGGTCGAGCAGGATCAGGCAGTCGGCACGGCGGCTGACCTCGGCCAGGAACTCCCACTCGCTCATCTCGTCAGGGCGCCAGGTCAGGTAGCTGGAGACATTTTCCAGCAATAACTGACGGCCGAGCGCGTTCTGGACCTGATCGATGCGCTCGGCCAGGTGGTCGATGGTGGCATCGGTGTAGGGCAGCGGCAGCAGGTCATGGAACTGATGCGCGCCGGTACGCGTCCAGCACAGGTGGTCGGAGACCCACAGCGGTTCGATGCGCTCGCACAAGGCGCGCAGTTCGCGCAGGTAACGGCTGTCGACAGGATGGCTGCCGCCGATGGATAGCGAGACGCCATGCAAGGCGATGGGGTAGTGCTCGCGGACTCGCTCGAGATGATGAAGTGGCTTGCCACCGGCGCTCAATCCGCCTCCCCTCATGCCGCCGGATTCGCTGGCGCCGTGTCCCATGTAGTTCTCGCTGATGGCTTCGAACCAGTCGATATCCGGCAGCGTCGTCAGAATCTCGTGGTAGTACTCGGGGCGCAGGCCCAGCCCCTGACCGATGCCGGCGCTGGCGGGTGTGGGCAGGCGAGTGGTGACCGCTGTCGTCATGTGTGAGTCCTCTTCTGAGCGAAGGCAGAGGGCGCGGAAAAGGGCGAGGCAGATGGCGAGTCAGGAGGGCTGAAAGACACTCGCCAAGGCTCTCAGACAGAAACAGAATCAGAGCCAGAATCAGGAACGGGAGGACGGTGTGCCGTCCTCCCGTCGGTAATTCGCCAGAGGCGTCTGAGGATCAACCCTCGACGACACTACCACCTTCGCCGACACAGGATTCAGCGCTGGCAGTGTACGACCAGCCCTGGCCCTTGCAGGCGTTGTGGCCCTTGCAGGCGCTGTTGGCGGTCGCGCATTCGGAGGTGCCCTTGCAGGAGTTGATGCCGGAGCATTTCACGGCATTGTCACCGGCGTGCACCGGCAACGAGGTCAGAGCGGCAGTGGAGAACAGCGCGGCGGCAGCGGCGGCGAAGGTGGCAGCAGTAACGGTCTTCTTCATGGTCATGATGGCTTCCTATCGGGCAGGGCCCGTATTTTTTGAATTATGGATCAGGAACATCGTGGCACCCGCTGCGTCAGACAGCTCGTTCAGGCGGGTCATGACGTCATACGCCGTCAAAATAAAGTTGGATGCGGTAGCGCCAAAAAAATCTGACATCATTGTTCACTATGCTTGGAAAGGCAGTCTTGCCGAATTAGTGAGCATGCTTATGGTACGCTTTCGCCATCATCTGCCCGATTGCCGATATCCCTTCCTCTTGCTGGAGTTCCCCATGCCGGACCTACTTCGACGCCTGTGGCGCATACCGCGCTGGCGCTGGAGCATCGTGCTCGTTCTATTGTTGGGGGGCTGCAGTGCCGTCGCGATTCATCAGCTCGATGAGCGTTTCGGCCCCGCGTCACCGCGTGAGCGGGTGGTGTCTCACGACAGCCTTGCCGGGCGTCAGTGGGAGGATGAGGTAAAGCCGGTGATTGAGACGCGCTGCGTGGTCTGTCATGGCTGCTACGACGCTCCCTGTCAGCTCAAGATGTCATCGGCCGCCGGGATCGATCGCGGCATGAATCCGGCGCCGGTCTACGATGGCACGCGCTTGCTGGCGGCCAATCTGACGCGCATGTTCGAGGACGCGGACACCACTGAGCAGTGGCGCAGCATGGACTTCTCGCCGGTGCTCAATGAGCGCTTCGACTCTCCGGCCGCCAATCTGGAGGGCAGTGTGCTGTTCCGTGCGCTCAGCCAGAAGCGCAAGGCGCCGCTGCCGGTGACGGAAGATGGCCGGCTGCCGGAAGACCGTTTCGACCTGTCGCTCAATCGCAGTCAGGTATGTGCCCCCGTCGAGGGCTACGACAAGTTCGCCGAAGACCATCCTGACTGGGGTATGCCCTACGCCCTGCCACAGGTCAGTGATGAAGAGCACCGCACGCTGGTGAACTGGCTGGCCAAGGGTGGCGCGATGACGGGCCCGGCGCCGCTGCCCCAGGCGCTGATGCCGCACATCGAGCAGGCCGAGCGCTTCTTCAATGGCGACAGCCTCAAGCAGCGCCTGATGAATCGCTATATCTACGAGCATCTCTTCCTGAGCCATGTGTATTTCCCGGGCATCAAGGGCGCGGATGGACGGCCGATCTTCTTCAAGCTGGTGCGTTCCAGCACCCCGCCGGGCGAGCCGATCAAGCGCATCTCCACGCGCCGTCCCTACGACCCACCCTACGCCTCCTATACCGGCGATGAACGCGCGAGCATGCCCCACGATGACGCCGGGCGGCCGCGGGTCTATTACCGTCTGTGGCAGGAGCGCGCGACGATCCTGGCCAAGAATCATCTGCCCTATGCACTCAATGATGCTCGCTTCAAACGTTGGCAGGCGCTGTTCCTGACGCCGGATTACCCCGTGAATGACCTGCCGGATTACGACCTCAAGACGGCCTCGAATCCTTTCCTGACCTTCGAGGCCATTCCGGCCGAGTCACGCTATCGCTTCATGCTGGATGAGTCGCAGAACACCATCATGGGCTTCATCAAGGGGCCGGTCTGTCGCGGGCAGGTCGCGGTGGATGTGATCAATGATCACTTCTGGGTCGGTTTCACTGATCCGAAGATGTTCAGTCACCCGGAAGTGGAGCGCACCCTGGCCGAGGAAGGAAAGAACCTCAGTTTGCCCGCCGAGCAAAGCAGCAACGCGTTGCCTATCAGCTCCTGGGTCAAGTTCGAGAGCAAGCAGACCGCCTATCTCAAGGCCAAACAGCGTCTGATGTCCCAGGCCTATCGCGATGGTGACCTGCGCCTGGATACGCGAGTGATGTGGGACGGCAGCGGCTGGGCCGACGGCCCCGGGCAGGGGCGCAACCCCAACGCGGCCCTGACCATCTATCGTCACTTCGACAATGCGGCGGTAATGAAGGGGCTGGTCGGTGGCGTACCCAAGACGGGCTGGATCATCGATTACCCGATGCTGGAGCGTATCCACTACCTGCTGGTCGCCGGATTCGATGTCTACGGCAATCTCGGGCATCAGCTGGTCACTCGCCTGTACATGGACTTCCTGCGCATGGAGGGCGAGAACAACCTGTTGGTGCTGTTGCCGGCGGGCGAGCGCCAGGCGGTGCATGATAGCTGGTATCGCGACGTGAGCCCGGGGCTTGGGGGGCTGCTGTTCAAGAAACCGCCGCAGTTCGATGCGCCCAGTGACATTGTCTGGACACCGCAGGAACTCTCGTCGCCGGATCAGGCCCGCCTTGGCCTGATGCGGCGCATGCAGGAGCGCCTCGCGCCGGAACTCGGGCATGAGCGCAGTCTGAGCAATGTCGAGGATGAGCATGTGCGACATGAGCTGCAGGCCCTCGCTGCGGTGCAGGGAGTCTCGGCCAGCCTGATGCCGGAGGTGACGATCGTCGCGCTGGAGGATGGCACTGATGACTCGCCACGCCTTTACAGCGTGCTGCGCAATTCCGCCCACGCCAACATCACCAGTCTGTTCGATGAGGAGGAAAACCGCCGTCCTGAGGAAGACACTCTCGATGTCTTGCGTGGCGTGGCGGGCGATTACCCGAATGCCTTCTGGCGATTGACGCCTGACACTCTGACGGGGCTGGCAGAGCGGGTGGCGGCACTCGAGACCGAAGAGGACTACCGCGCCCTGCAGGCCGATATCGGAGTGCGCCGGACTGATCCGCGCTTCTGGCAGTTCTCCGACAGCGTGCTGCGCGTCAACTATGCTGATCGCCCTGTCGAAGCGGGCCTGCTGGACTATAACCGCCTCGAGAACCGCTGATTGCCAGCGGGGCTTGAGCGGCCGAGACACGCTCTGTCGTCAGGGCTGTCTGGGTTGTCGAACTGTTTCGATGACTGACGACTGGCCTCTGCCTTGTGTGGGGCCGACATGGCGTCCGGCGGTAGATCAGCGCAGTGTCGCACCGCGTGATGTGCTGTCAGCAGGCGTCATCAGCGACCGCCCTGACACTCGCCCTCGGCCAGCTCGATCAGGCCATCCAGATGCAGGATATGCACCTCGCGGGCACGAATGTCGACCAGCCCCTGGGTCTGGAAGCGGGTCAGGATGCGGCTGATGGTTTCGACGGCCAGTCCCAGATAGTTGCCGATATCGGCGCGTGCCATCGAGAGGCGGAAGCTGTATGGCGAATAGCCTCGGCGACGGAAGCGCTGTGACAGGTTGACCAGGAAGCTCGCCAGCCGCTCATCGGCTGTCTTGCGTGACAGCAGCATCATCATGCGGCGATCTTCGTGCAATTCCTTGCTCAGGCTCTTGAACAGCTGGGTTCTCAGCTCAGGCATCTGCTCCGAGAGCGCATTGAGTCGGTCGAAGGGAATCTCGCAGACGGTGGTGGTCTCCAGCGCCACCGCGGTGCCGGGATAGCAATTGCTGTCGATGGCATCGAGTCCGGCCAGCTCGCTGGGCAGGTAGAAGCCGGTCAGCTGCTCCGTACCGCTGTTTTCATTGGTGATCTGCTTGAGGCTTCCGGAGCGCACCGTGAAGACGCAATCGAAGGCATCGCCCTGGGTGAAGAGGACTTCCCCTTTTCTGAGTGGCGCGCGACGGCGGATGATGGCGTCAAACTGGTCGATATCTTCCATGTTCAGTGCCAGTGGCAGGCACAGTGAACTCAGCGAACATGTCTGGCAGCGGGCTTCATGGGCGCGCAAGCGGTGTGATGCCTGTGCATTGGCCGTCATGGTGACTCTCCTGAGGAATGTCACCGCTACCCCTGGGGTAGGGCAGCGGGAGGGGTCTTTCGGGCGCAACGAACGGTGGGGCGGGGCCTTGTCGCCCGCCGCTGCACTGCTGAGCCGCAGTGTATCGAGCGGACAGAGTCTGAGCGCTCATCGGCCGAGGCAGCGCATTCCGTGACGCCATAATATTAGATTTTGTTAATTCATTATCCTGCCCAACCCATGGGCGTTGCAAGGTGTGTGAACTTTAGGCCTGGTTGACCCCGCGTGACCATACCGCGACGACCTGCCTCAGCCGAAGGCGCGAGTCAGTATGCAGTGACCAGCACTCAGGCATCAGTCGCTGGTCATCCGTCGCTGGCCATCTGGGCTCAGCCAGCTGCGCCGAGCAGCAGGATCAGCGCGGCGGCCAGCGTCGCCAGTGCCAGAATGCCCCAGGCACGTGGCGCTGGTGTGTCAGGCTGACGTATGCCGTTGATGCGATGTTCCTGCATGGGGCCATCGCCTTCGCGCTCGTCGCTGTCAGCGCGCGAAAGACTGCCCAGCGCCAGCATGGCGAACAACACCAGGCTGCCCAGCGTGAGGGCCAGCACCCAGAGATTCCAGAACAGGGGGAGGCCAGTTGTCTCCAGCAGATTCATGTCGTGTCTCCTGAGGGGGGCTGTCATGGGCTACGGCTGGCGGTGTCGCTCGCAGGGGCGGCCTGCTGCAGGTAGGCGAGCAGAGCCGTGATTTCGGCAGTGCCACGCACGTCATTGGGGGCGGCGAGAATCTCGTCTTCCGCGTAGGGTACGCCCAGGCCTTGCAGGGCTCGCATGCGTGCCGCGATACCTTCGCCGCTCAACGCCCGCTCGAACAGCCACGGGTAGGCAGGCATCGCCGAACCCGGCACCTGACTGCGCGGGTCATGCAGATGCAGGCGCTGCCAGGCATCGTCATGCTGCGCAGGCAGCTGGCTCAAATCCGTCCCCCAGCGCTCGACGCCCCACAGCGAAGGGCGGTCGTAGAAGCGTGCCCGGGTGGTCGTCGCATCGCCGTGGCGCGCCGTGTCGCCCGGTAGATAGCGCACCATGCGTGTGTGGCACTGCTGACAGCCCTCGCGTTGATAGATGCGCTGACCCTCCAGCGCCAGGGCGCTCAGCGGTTTGAGGTCTTCGGGCGCGCTGGCGAGACTGGGGTGAGCTCCAAGCGGCACCAGCTGGGCGAGGGCGCCGAGGCTCATGGTGAGCAGGCATAGTGCCGTCATCAGGCCGGCGTGACGTTCGAGCAGGACATGTCTCATGCGTAGTGCCCTCCCGAGGATGTGGCAGGGGGCGTGGCAGAGGGTGATGCAGGGTGTATGGCAGGCTGTGATGATGTCTTCCGCGAGCCGGACTTCGGGAGCTGGCGCTCATGAGCGGCTTGCCGTTCGCTCTTGTGGACAGCCAGGGTGCGCATCACGTTGAGGAGCATCAGCAGCATGCCGAGCGCCCAGCAGGCGAGCCCGCCCAGCGAGATCATCATCGGCATGCGGGCCGCTTCCAGCACCTCGCTCAGGGTGTATAGCGGTCTGCCGTCATCTGCCAGCACATGCCACATGCTGCCTTGAAGCAGCGTGGTGGCCCAGCTGGCGGCAATGCACAGCAGGGTGCCGATGATGGCCAGCAGGGCATGGGTCTTGAGCAGCGCGAGGGAGCGCATCGGGGGCAGCAGGTGATAGGCCATCACGATGGCGACTGTCGCGACCACCCCCAGGCTTGCTGCCGGCGACAGGCTGTTGGTGGCACTGAAGGCCAGGGCATTGAGGGTCGGCAGTGACAGCAGGCTGTATTCAAGAACCGCAAGGGCGAAGCTGACCAGAGCTGCCGCCAGCAGGCAGATCAGCGGATCCCGGCGCAATGAGTGCCAATCCTCCTTGAGTGTCATCAGGCCATTGAGGCTGAGTGCCAGCCCCGGTGCCAGCAGCAGGAGGCCCATCGCCATGCCCAGCGTCTGACTCCAGGCTGGCAGGGCGCTCGCGAACAGCAGCGGAGCACCTCCCCATGTCACCAGCAGCACCAGCATCCAGAAGCTGGTGGTCGCCAGCCGATGCGAGTGGAGCGGCCGCCGCGAGCGGCTCATCACCATGTGATGGAGCAAGGCAATGAGGCCGAATGCGAACATGCCGCCGGGGAGTGGCCCGGCCTGCCAGCGCTGAATCAGTGCCTCGAGGCTGCCCGTGAAGAGCGGTATCGATTCAAGCAGGCCGATCGGCACGCTGAGCGAGATCAGCACATGCTGCATCAACACCAGCATCATGCCGGCGATGAAGTACCAGCAGGCCACCGGCAGGCGGCGCAGCGTGCGCTGTTCCAGTACCGTGAAGAAGACCCACGCCACGGCCAGCCAGACGAGGGTCATCAGTAGATCGACGAGCCAGGGGGCTTCGGCCATGTACTGGCTCGAGGAGTAGCCTGCGACAATCGCCAGTGCGCCGAGCGCGACCACGGCCTGCCAGCCGAGGAAGGTGGAATGCATCAGCTTGAGCGTGAAAGGGGGCAGTGCGATATCCGGTATCGCCGTCTCGGCGTCCGTGCGTGATTCGCGTTGCAGGACGCTGTGCATGGCGATGGAGTAACCACCGGCGATCACTGCCGAGCCGCCCAGACCGTAGAGCAGCAGGTGGTGCTGCAAGGGGGCGAGGCGGCCGTAGCTCAGCCAGGACACTTCCGGCCCCAGCGAGGGCCATAGCCAGATGAGGTTGAGCCATACGGCCAGACAGAGGCTGAGCAGGCCCCAGATGACGGCCATGCGAGCGAAATCATGGCTTACGTGATGATGATGGTTCACGCGGGGTTGGCAGGCCGAAGCCTCAAGAGCTGTACGCATATCACGACCTCGTCGGCAGTGGGCGAAAGCGCAGTGCTGGTGGCGACGGTGCTGGAAGCGGCGCTGCGGGAGCAGCCATATCACCGACGCCACTGTTCAGGGCGGCAGGGCTGGCGCTGACCGATATCACGCGCGACCATGGCCGACTGACAGGCCATCCCTCGCGCTGGAATGCAGCGTTTACCCTTCATCGGTTCCAGCGTTGTCTGGCGCGAGCCGTACGAGATCAACAGGAGAATTTCGCTTGCCCGCCGTCACTTCATCATCGGACGAAGATGTCAATGCGTCCAATACGGCCGAGGTTCCCAGCCCTTACGCAGAGGAAGGCTTTCGTGTCGCCAGCCTGGTCGACGTCGCCTCGGAGCTTGCTGCTCGCCAGACCATGTCCCACGACGCGCTGACAGCGCGAGGGCCGTGGCGAGGCTGGTTGGCGGAACTGGGCCCGCTTGAGATCCATGGACGTCCTGAGCGTGCCCTGCTGTTGCATGCCCATGGTGCCGGTGCCGGGCGTGAGACCGACTTCCATCAACGGTTCGCTGCTGCCTGCCTGGCGCATGACATGGCATGCCTGGCATTCGATTTCAGCTATCTCGTCAGGATGCGCTGCGAGCGTCGCCGCAGACCGCCACCCCGGCTGCCCGGGCTGATCGAGGAGATGGCGCGCTGGTGTCAGGCGCTGATGGCGTGTGTGGCAGACGTCGACTGCTTGCGGACGCTGCCCTGGCTGGTTGGCGGCAAGTCGATGGGCAGTCGTGTGGCCTCTCATCTGCTGGTGGAATTGGCCCAGGCGGCGCATGCGCCGTTGCCGGTCGGGTGGTACGCGCTGGGCTATCCCTTCCATCCCACGGGCAAGCCCGACAAGTTGCGCATCGACCATCTGCCGGCTATCCCGATGGCGGGTGTGATCTGTCAGGGCAGCCGCGATCCCTTCGGCACTCGAGAGGAAGTGACGGCATATCCGTTGCCGGAAAGCCTCACCTTGCATTGGCTGAATGATGGCGAACATGATTTCAAACCACGAAAAGTGAGTGGCGAGACTCGTGAAGGACTGATTTCGCGTGCGGCGCAGGCCTTGGCCCATCACCCGGCATTGGGTGGAAAGCGGCAGTGAATCATCATTATTCGAGGGGCATTACCCAGGCCTTCGATGGCGACAGCGGCATGTCAGAATGATGACGCAACGCTGATGTTTACTGGCCTGCAGGCAAGATGCAGCGGGAAAGTCCTGTCTTATCAATACTCTGTCGCGGGCGATTGCTGAAATTGCGCGTAAAAAAAGTATTGACTCATGGGCCGGATTCCGTAGAATGCAGCGCCAACGAGACAGGGGTGGTTAGCTCAGTTGGTAGAGCACCAGCCTTACAAGCTGGGGGTCACTGGTTCGAACCCAGTACCACCCACCATTTGAAAAAAGTCATTGCTTTTCAAAGCGTTACTTGATTAAATGGCCTGGTTCGTTAGCAGAAGCAAGCGTTTGTCGTGGACCGGTAGTTCAGTTGGTTAGAATGCCGGCCTGTCACGCCGGAGGTCGCGGGTTCGAGTCCCGTCCGGTCCGCCATTCTCGTTTGTCATGCGCCCGATGTTGAGTTGTTCTGAAGTGGACCGGTAGTTCAGTTGGTTAGAATGCCGGCCTGTCACGCCGGAGGTCGCGGGTTCGAGTCCCGTCCGGTCCGCCATCAGAATCGCGAGATATCACCGCTGCTTGCAGCAAAGATCGTTTGTGTTGGGTGATTAGCTCAGTTGGTTAGAGCACAAGCTTCACATGCTTGGGGTCACTGGTTCGAATCCAGTATCACCCACCAATGCGGACCGGTAGTTCAGTTGGTTAGAATGCCGGCCTGTCACGCCGGAGGTCGCGGGTTCGAGTCCCGTCCGGTCCGCCATTCGATCTACAAGAATTCGTGAAACCCGAGCTTTCGAGCTCGGGTTTTTGCGTTTCTGGCTGTCGAAAAGTCTTCAGTACTGATCCAGCCTCGCTTGTCTCCCGTTCTTGCCTCTCTACGTCTCGATCTGGCCCTGTTCCCGGCTTGTCGGCCTTCTCGGTGGACATCGCGACGCTCCCCTCCCCCCGTTGATGGGTATCCTGCACGGTTTTCCCCTCGCTGCTGTCATCTCTGGTCTCATTCGCGATGTGGCCTTTGGGAGTATTGAGCCCGGGGCGCGATGCTCTACACTGGGATCATTCGTTTCATACGACCGTTTGCCATCTGACCTCAGCCGTTGATGTCCTGACGACCTGTTACTGCTGATGGCCATGACTCATGAGTGTTGCTGATGAGAATGGCGGCGGCGCGATACAACAATGATTGTCCGAGGTGCTCGAGACAGCCAAGGAGAGACCGCAATGACTGCCTATCCGAATATCTTCCGTCCGCTGACGTTGGGCCATATCACGCTCAAGAACCGTGTGCTGATGGGCTCCATGCACACGGGGCTTGAGGAGACTCCCAATGGCTTCGCGCGCCTGGCGGCGTTCTATCGTGAGCGTGCACGCCATGGTGTGGCGCTGATCGTCACGGGCGGTATCGCGCCGAACGCGGAAGGGGCTGTCATGCAGGGGGCCGCGAAGCTGACCACCCCGGAGGAGGCGGAGCACCATCGCGAGGTCACCGAGGCGGTGCACGCCGAGGATGGGCGCATCTGTCTGCAGATCCTTCACGCGGGGCGTTATGCCTACTCACCGGATCAGGTCGCGCCCTCGGCGATTCAGGCGCCGATCAACCCCTTCACGCCACGCGCGCTGAGCACCTCGGAGGTCAAGGAGCAGATCGCCGACTACGTGCGCTGTGCCAGCCTGGCACGCGAGGCCGGCTATGACGGCGTCGAGGTGATGGGCTCAGAAGGCTATTTCATCAACCAGTTCATCTGTCGGCGCACCAATCAGCGCGAGGATGAGTACGGTGGCAGCTTCGAGAATCGCATCCGCCTGGCGGTGGAGATCGTCGCCGGTATCCGTGCCGCGCTGGGTGAGGACTTCCTGATCATCTATCGCCTCTCGATGCTGGATCTGGTCGACGAGGGCAGCACCTGGGATGAAGTGGTTGCGCTCGGCAAGGCCATCGAGGCGGCGGGGGCGAGCCTGATCAATACCGGCATCGGCTGGCATGAGGCGCGTGTGCCGACCATCGTCACCAGCGTGCCGCGCGCTGTCTTCACCGGGCTGACCCAGCGCATGAAGCAGGAGCTCAGCCTGCCGCTGATCACCACCAATCGCATCAACATGCCTGAGGTTGCCGAGTCGGTGCTGGCCGAGGGCCATGCCGACATGGTGTCGATGGCGCGACCGTTCCTGGCGGATCCGCGATGGGTCAGCAAGGCCAAGGCGGACGATGCTGCCATCATCAATACCTGCATCGCCTGCAACCAGGCGTGTCTCGATCACACCTTCCAGATGAAGCTGACCTCTTGCCTGGTCAATCCGCGCGCCTGTCATGAAACCGAGATGGTGATCGAGCCCGCGCGACATGAGCGCCGTGTGGCAGTGGTAGGCGCAGGGCCTGCCGGCTTGTCTGCCGCCGTGACGGCGGCAGAGCGTGGCCACGAGGTGGTGCTGTTCGAGGCGCAGTCCGAGGTGGGGGGCCAGTTCAATTTCGCACGCCGCATCCCCGGCAAGGAAGAGTTCGACGAGACACTGCGTTACTTCAACGAGAAGCTGGTGCGTTGTGGGGTCGAGGTGCGTCTCAATACCCGCGCCACCGCCGAGATACTGGCGGAATTCGATGCCGTGATTCTGGCCTCGGGCGTGAAGGCGCGGACGCCGGATATCGAGGGTGTCGAAGCCGGTATCGAGCGGGGTCAGGTGCTCAGCTATGCCGAGGCGATCAGCGCACCGGAGCGGGTCGGGCGTCGCGTGGCGTTGATCGGGGCTGGCGGGATCGGCTTCGATGTCGCGGAGCTGATGACCCACGTCGAGCCGTCGCCCTCGCTGGATGGTGAGCTGTGGTGCGAGGAGTGGGGGGTAGATCTCTCGGTCAGCACGCCTGGCGGCCTCAAGGCGCCCGTGATACCGCAGGCGCCACGTGAGGTGTGGCTGCTGCAGCGCAAGACCTCCAAGCCCGGCAAGGGGCTGGGCAAGACCACTGGCTGGGTGCATCGCGCGACCCTCAAGCAGCGTGGCGTCAAGATGGTCGCCGGCTGTGAGTATCGCTCGATCGACAGCGAAGGCCTGACCGTCAGCCTCAATGGCGAAGAGCAGCATCTGGCGCTGGACAGCATCGTGCTGTGCGCCGGGCAGGATTCGGTGCTGGAGCTCAAGGCGCCTCTGGAGGCGGCGGGGGTGGAGCTGCATATCGTCGGTGGCGCCGACAAGGCGGCAGAGCTGGATGCCAAGCGTGCGATCGCGCAGGGCACCATGGCGGCCGCTGCCCTTTGAGTTGACCGCGATCACGCATGGGGATATTCAGCGTTGAGCTGAGCCTGACCACTGCCTAGACTGATGGAAGCCACCGCGGACGCCGTGCCTTTGTTGCATGTGCCTCCGTGGTGGCTTTGTCGTCTTCAGAGTTTGCCTCGGGCGCCGCGCCAGCGGCTCGATGCGCTCTGATTTCTGCCTTGCCGCCACGATGGGATCTGCTCATGTCACCGCACGCCGCCGCCTCACGCCATGCCACCGTTGAGGCTCTGATGCCGGACACCGAGGACAGTCCTTTGCCGCCGAAGAGGGAGGGCGCTCGGGCTTCATCATCGCAGGCCGCCTCCCCGCCGGTAGCCGAGACGCTGGACAGCCTGCTGGATCTGTTCACGCCGCCAGCGGTCGAGCGCCTGGCGTGGCCGCTGGCCGATGAGGCCGGTGTGATCGTCGAGTGCCTGCGCGCCGACACGCTGGATAGCGAGATTTCCGGCAACAAGGCCTGGAAGTTGCGTCTGCCGCTGGCCAGGGCGTTGAGCGAGAAGCGGGGTATCATCAGCTGTGGAGGGGGGTGGTCGAACCATCTGCATGCATTGGCGGCGGCGGGTGCCAGATTGGGCATCGAGACGCATGGCCTGGTGCGCGGGCACCCCGAAGCGCCGCTGACGCCCACGCTCGCCGATGCACGTGACAATGGCATGCGCTTGAGTTTCGTCTCGCGAGCAGAGTACCGGCAGCGCGACCAGCCTGATTTTGCCAGGCGCCATGGCGAGGGAGTATGGATTCCCGAGGGTGGCGGTTGCGCGGAGGGTGTCGCCGGGCTGGCACCGTTGGCCCAGGCGTTGGCCGAGCCGGTGCCGGGCGAGTCTGCGCCGCAGCTGGTGCTGCTGGCCTGTGGCAGCGGCACGACGCTCGCGGGGGTGCTGAGTGCGCTGGGTGAGCGCGATGGGCTGCGGGTCATCGGGGTGCCGACCATGAATCATGGCGATCAGCTCTATCATCGTGTGCGTCGCCTGCTGGCGGAGAGTGGCGGCAGCCAGCAGAAGACGCCGGAGTGGGGCTTGTGGCTGGGAGCGCAGGCCGGCGGCTTTGCCAAGGCACCTGACTGGTTGATCCAGTTCATTCAGCGCTTCGAGGCCGAGACAGGCGTTGCGGTGGAGCCGGTCTACACCGCCAAGCTGTTTGCGGCGCTGGCGCACCATCTGGTCAATGGTCTGATCGCACGCGGTACGCGCATTCGCGTGCTGCACAGCGGCGGCTTGCAGGGGCGGCGAGGTTATCCGGCGTTGCAGGCCATCTGAGGGTGCTGGCGAGGCGAGTGTCATCTGGCTCGTCTCCTCTCGCTAGGCGCCATCCGGTGGCTTGCGTGCAGCATTCACCTGCCACTGGCGGCGGCGTGCAGCGCTGTTATGATGGAGTTTCTGCAGCGGCTCCTGCCATCCGGGAGCCGTGTCTGTTTCACCGGACAGGGTGATCCCCTGTCCCGCTCTGGAAATTCCCATGACGACTGACGCCATTGCCCCGACCCCCGCTGCGACCTCTGCTGCCGATGAAGCGTGCACTTCACGCTTTCTGGCCAGTGACAACACGTCCGGTATCTGTCCCGAGGCGATGGCGTACATGATGCAGGCCAATCGTGATGACGATCTCGCCTACGGCAATGACCGCTGGACGCAGCAGGTCACCGACAGCTTCCGTCAGCTGTTCGAGACCGAGTGCGAGGTGTTCTTCGTCTTCAATGGCACCGCCGCCAACTCCCTGTCGCTGGCCCATCTGTGCCAGTCCTACCACAGTGTCATCTGCCACGAACTGGCCCATATCGAGACCGATGAATGCGGCGGGCCGGAGTTCTTCTCCAACGGGTCCAAGTTGCTCAACGCGCCGGGCCCCAACGGCAAGCTGACGCCGGAAGGCATCGAGCAGCTGGTCACCAAGCGCAGCGATATCCACTATCCGCGTCCGCGGGTGATCTCCCTGACCCAGTGCACCGAGGTCGGCACCGTCTACAGCCTGGAAGAGCTGCAGGCAATTCGTGAAGTGGCAGACCGTCATGACCTCCAGATCCATATGGATGGTGCCCGTTTCGCCAATGCCTGCGCCGCGCTGAGTGTCTCGCCCGCTGAGCTGACCTGGAAGGCGGGCGTGGACGTGCTGTGCTTCTCCGGCACCAAGAATGGTCTGGCCATGGGAGAGGCGGTGATCTTCTTCGATCGCAAGCTGGCACGCGATTTTGATTATCGCTGCAAGCAGGCCGGTCAGCTGGCCTCCAAGATGCGCTTCATCGCGGCGCCCTGGATGGGGCTGCTGGAAAATGATGTCTGGCTGAACAACGCCCGTCATGCAAACGGCATGGCGCAGTATCTGGCCGAGCGACTCGAGGCGCTGGAGGGCATCGAGCTGCTGTTCCCCAGCGAGGCCAACAGCGTGTTCGCCAGCTTCCCCGAGCATGTGCTGGCGGCGCTGCGTGAGCGTGGCTGGACCTTCTATACCTTCATCGGTGCGGGCGGCGCGCGCTTCGTCTGCTCCTGGAACACCACCACCGAGTTGCTCGATGCCTTGCTCAAGGATATTCGCGACGTGCTGTGAGTCTCTCGATTCAGGCGGTCCCCAAGGCGTGAGCGCCTCCCTCGAAATCCCCATCGCCCCGGCGATGGGGATTTTTTTATAGCCTGTTGTCCGGTCTGGTCAACGTCATGTGTGACTGAGGCAATAGTCTGATCAGGTTGGTAGCCACTTCGTCGCCAGTCTTTGTCTTCATGGTCTTTGTGGCGAAGCAGGAGGCTGTGTGAAGAGCGGCGGGGGTGGTCGGGTGAGAGGTGTGGACGCGATCATTCTTGCTCGACTGGCTGGTATGCAGTGTCGTCTGGGCGTGCGAGTGACTGGCGTCAACCGTCAGTCTGTTCCTATGCTCAGGGTGTGCTGCGGTGCAACATGACATGAGTGAATCACCCGCGACAGCAGAAGCATTGGTCGAGTTTTCGCGTCTTTCAAAGCTTTCTTCAACGCGTTGTCAGGGGCATTGAGGCGCGAACGTAGTGTCTGCTGACCCACTGGCTGCCGTAGATGCTGCGGTGCTTGGCAGAACTGGCTCCGCCGGCGGAAAGTTCGTTGAATGCATTCACTCACTGTATTGGACACCTGCACCCTATATCGACCTATGCTGATAAACACGCCGAGGCAGCCGTCCTGCGTACGCTATCCAGGCTGAGCGGACGAGCGAATCTTGCGGTCTTACCTGAGTGGGCCCGGCGATGGTCCCAGCGACTGATGTCGCGACAAGGAGGCTTCCATGAGCATCTTCGATCACGTGCAGAGCCGCTATGAGCGGATTCAGCAAGAAGAGATGAGTCTCCAGGAGTACCTGGAGTTGTGCCGGCAGGACGCTACTGCCTACGCCAGCGCTGCCGAGCGCATGCTGGCGGCCATCGGTGAACCGGAGGTCATCGATACCGCCAAGGACCCCAGTCTTTCCCGTATCTTTTCCAACAAGCTGATCCGCCGTTATCCAAGCTTTGCCGAGTTCTATGGCATGGAAGAGGCTATCGAGCAGATCGTTTCCTACTTCCGGCACGCGGCGCAGGGGCTGGAGGAGCGCAAGCAGATCCTGTATCTGCTCGGCCCGGTGGGCGGCGGCAAGTCGTCTCTGGCGGAGCGCCTCAAGCTGCTGATGGAGCAGATCCCCTTCTATGCCATCAAGGGCTCGCCGGTATTCGAGTCTCCGCTGGGGCTGTTCTCGCCGGAGGAAGATGGTGAGCTGATCGAGAAGGAGTACGGCATTCCTCGGCGCTGCATGCGCAGTGCCATGTCGCCGTGGGCTGCCAAGCGGCTCAAGGAATATGGCGGAGATATCAGCAAGTTCCGCGTGGTCAAGCTCTATCCCTCACGCCTCAATCAGATCGGTATCTCCAAGACAGAGCCGGGCGATGACAACAACCAGGACATCTCTGCGCTGGTCGGCAAGGTCGATATCCGTCAGCTGGAGCTCTATGCCCAGGACGATCCGGATGCCTACAGCTTCTCCGGCGGGCTGTGCAAGGCCAACCAGGGGCTGATGGAATTCGTCGAGATGTTCAAGGCGCCGATCAAGGTGCTGCACCCGCTGCTGACCGCGACCCAGGAGGGCAATTACAACCCGACGGAAGGCATGGGCGCGATTCCCTTCGATGGCGTGGTGCTGGCGCACTCCAACGAGAGCGAGTGGCAGGCATTTCGCAACAACCGCAACAACGAGGCCTTCCTTGATCGCGTCTATATCGTCAAGGTGCCTTACTGCCTGCGTGCCTCCGAGGAGGTCAAGATCTACGCCAAGCTGCTGGAGCATTCGTCGCTGAATCAGGCGCCCTGTGCCCCGGATACGCTGCGCATGCTGTCCCAGTTCATCGTGCTGTCACGTCTGCGTGAGCCGGAGAATTCCAGCGTCTACTCGAAGATGCGCATCTATGACGGCGAGAACCTCAAGGATACCGATCCGCGCGCCAAATCGATCCAGGAATACCGCGACAGCGCCGGTGTTGACGAGGGGATGGACGGGCTCTCGACGCGCTTTGCCTTCAAGATTCTCTCCAAGGTCTTCAACTTCGATGCCAGTGAGGTCGCGGCCAATCCGGTCCATCTGCTCTACGTGCTGGAGCAGCGCCTCGATCAGGAACAGCTGCCCAAGGAAACCCATGAGCGCTACCTGCGCTATATCAAGGAATACCTGGCACCCCGCTACGTCGATTTCATCGGCAAGGAGATCCAGACCGCCTATCTCGAGTCCTATTCCGAGTATGGGCAGAACATCTTCGATCGCTATGTGACCTATGCCGACTTCTGGATCCAGGAGCAGGAGTATCGCGATCCCGAGACCGGCGAACTGCTGGACCGTCAGTCACTCAACGAGGAACTGGAGAAGATCGAGAAGCCCGCGGGCATCTCCAACCCGAAGGATTTCCGTCACGAGGTGGTCAACTTCGTGCTGCGCGCACGGGCGCAGAACAACGGTACCAACCCGAGCTGGCAGTCCTATGAAAAGCTGCGTGCGGTGATCGAGAAGAAGATGTTCGCCAATACCGAAGAGCTGCTGCCGGTCATCTCCTTCAATGCCAAGGCCTCGGCATCTGATCAGCGCAAGCACGAGGACTTCGTGGCGCGCATGGTGGATCGCGGCTACACCGAGAAGCAGGTGCGCCTGTTGTCCGAATGGTACCTGCGTGTACGCAAGTCGCAGTAAGCCCTGCCGACTGACGACAGGCCTGCCGGCGGGCTCGATTGCCGCCGGCACTTGCCATCCGGCCATCCGCTGAGGGCGGGGCCGGCAAGGAGGGCGAATGAGTTATTTCATTGATCGACGCAGCAATGCACGCAACAAGAGTGCAGTGAATCGACAGCGCTTCATTCGGCGCTATCGCAGTCATATCAAGCGGGCGGTGGAGGATGCCGTCAATCGGCGCTCCATCACCGACATGGAGCGCGGTGAGGAAGTCTCCATCCCGACGCGTGACATTTCCGAGCCGGTGTTCCAGCACGGGCAGGGCGGCAAGCGGCGTGTGATCAATCCCGGCAACAAGGAATTTGTCGAAGGGGACCGCATGCGCCGTCCCGGTGGTGGCGGCGGGGGAGGTGGCAGTGGCGAAGGCCAGGCCTCCAATCAGGGCGAAGGGGAAGACGACTTCGCCTTCACCCTGTCGCGTGAGGAATTTCTCGAGTTCGTCTTCGACGGGCTGGAACTGCCGCATCTGGAGCGCAAGCAGATCGCGGACATGGAAGAGGTGCGCCCGGTACGCGCGGGGATTGCGCGTGACGGCACACCGGCACGTATCAACATCGTTCGCTCGATGCGCTCGGCACAGGCGCGGCGCATCGCGATGCGTTCCCCGATCAAGCGGGCGCTGAAGGAGGCTGTCGAAGCGCTGGAGCAGGAGGAGCGCAAGGACCCGGTGCTGCGCAACAAGGTGCGCATCAGTGAGCTCAAGGCGGAAATCGAGCGGCTCGAGGCGCGCCTCAAGGCGGTGCCGTTCCTCGATACCTATGATCTGCGCTACAACCACCTCATCAATCAGCCGATGCCGTCCAACAAGGCGGTGATGTTCTGCGTGATGGATGTCTCGGGGTCGATGACCCAGGCGCACAAGGACATCGGCAAGCGTTTCTTCCTGTTGCTGTATCTGTTCCTGGAGCGCAACTATGAGAAGGTCGAGCTGGTCTTCATCCGTCACCACACCGCTGCCAAGGAAGTCGATGAGGAGGAGTTCTTCTACTCCCGCGAAACCGGCGGCACCATCGTGTCCAGTGCCCTCACGCTGCTCGATGAGGTGATCGAATCGCGCTATCCGGCCGGTGAGTGGAATCTGTATGTGGCGCAAGCCTCGGATGGCGACAACTGGGACGATGATTCCACCAACTGTCGCGAACTGATGATAAAGAAGCTGATGCCGCGCCTGCAGTACTACGCCTATGTGGAGATCACGCCGCATGCCCATCAGGCGTTGTGGGAGGAGTACGAGCGGGTCGAGGCGGAATTTCCGGAACGTTTTGCCATGCAGCAGATCGTCGAGGCAGGCGATATCTACCCGGTATTCCGCGAGCTGTTCAAGCGCCGCATCAGCGCCTGATCACATCATGCGACGTGCCCGGCAGTCGCGCCGGGTCAGGAGGCCTCATGAGCCATGGTCTTGATGGCGGTCTTGATGACCGAATGGGCAAGCACATCGATAGCCGGTTCGAAGATACCCAACCGGCCAGCGGGTCGGATTGGACCTTCGAATTGCTCGAGCATTTCGAAAGCGAGATCGCGCGCATCGCCGCGCAGTACCATCTGGATATCTACCCCAACCAGATCGAGGTGATCACGTCCGAGCAGATGATGGATGCCTACGCCAGTATCGGCATGCCGGTCGGCTACCATCACTGGTCGTTCGGCAAGCAGTTCCTGTCGGTGGAGCAGGCGTATCGGCGAGGGCAGATGGGGCTGGCCTACGAACTGGTGATCAACTCCGACCCGTGCATCGCCTATCTGATGGAAGAGAACACCCTGATGATGCAGATTCTGGTCATGGCACATGCCTGCTATGGCCACAACAGCTTCTTCAAGGGCAATTATCTGTTCCGCACCTGGACCGATGCCTCGGCGATCATCGACTACCTCGTCTTCGCGCGGAAATACGTATCCGAGTGCGAGGAGCGTCATGGCGTGGACGCCGTCGAGCAGCTGCTCGATGCCTGCCATGCTCTGCAGAACTATGGCGTGGATCGCTACAAGCGTCCATCGGCCATCTCGCCGGAAGAGGAGGTCCAGCGTCAGCAGGAGCGTGAGGCCTATCTGCAGGCCCAGGTGAATGCGCTTTGGACCACGATTCCCCAGGCGGGCGAAGAGGATGAGGTGGTCGATGAGGTCAATGATCCTCTCGGTCTGCATCGTCGCGGCCGCTATCCGCCGGAACCGCAGGAGAACCTGCTCTATTTCATCGAGAAGAATGCCCCGTTGCTGGAGCCCTGGCAGCGCGAGCTGGTACGTATCGTGCGCAAGCTGGCGCAGTACTTCTACCCGCAGCGCCAGACGCAGGTGATGAACGAGGGCTGGGCGTGTTTCTGGCACTACACCATCATGAATCAGCTCTACGATGAGGGGTTGATCGGCGAGGGCGTGATCCTCGAGTTCCTGCAGTCGCATACCTCGGTGGTGCAGCAGCCCGGCTTCGATCACCCGCATTACAACGGCATCAATCCCTATGCGCTGGGCTTCGCGATGTTCACCGATATCAAGCGTATCTGTGAGCACCCCGACGATGAGGATCGTGAGTGGTTCCCGGATATCGCCGGCAGCGACTGGCTGGAAACGGTGCACTTCGCGATGCGCAACTTCAAGGATGAGTCCTTCATCCAGCAATTCCTGTCGCCCAAGGTGATCCGGGATCTCAAGCTGTTCTCGCTGGTCGATGATGACAGCGATGAGCATCTCGTCATTGACGCCATTCACGACAGTCGTGGTTACAAGCGCATTCGTGAGGCGCTGTGCGTGCAGTACGCGCTGAGCCACCGTGAGCCGAATATCCAGGTGTGGGCCGCCAACATTCGCGGGGATCGCTCGCTGACCCTGCGCCATGTGCAGGATGATCGGCGCCCGCTGGCGCGCAGCGTCTACCCCGTGATGCGCTATCTGCATCAGCTGTGGGGCTTTCCTGTCCATCTGGAGTCGATGGAGAACGATGAGGTGGCAAGGCGCTACCAGTGGCCACTGCCGGAGGACGCCAATCCCGGCTGACAGGGCTTCAGGTGATGCTCATGGCGGGTCGAGTAGGTGTCGAGGGATGCCAGCCCTGATCGGCGCGCAATCGGCATAAGGCAGGCATGAAAAAACCGCCGTGAGGACACCCTCGCGGCGGTTTTCTTGTTTCAGTGGGCTCTAGTGCTCACAGCCAGAGGGTTCCGGTTGAGCATCTCAGGCCGGGCGCTTGGTCCAGGACTGACACCAGCCCTTCGGCTCGACGCTATGGCTTGGGAAAAGCTGGCAGCCTTCGTTCTCGGGCTTGTAGAACATGCAGTTGGCGCAGTCCGAGCCCGGCTTGAAGGTAGGGTGGTCCTCGGCTTCACTGGCGACTTCCACGTAGTTGAGCGCCTTGGCTTGTGGGTTGGAGGTATCCAGTCGCGGCAGGTCGGCGGCAAGGGCGCGGGGGGAGAGCATGGTGGCGCCCAGCGGCAGGGCAGCAAGCCCCAGCAGGCTGTTGCGCATGAAGTTACGGCGGCTCTGATTGGCCATGGTCGGATTCCTTCTCATCAATGGAGCACAACCGTCGGGATGTGCTGCGGTCACGGCTCGCCTGTCAGGAGGCGCTTGCATGTCAATCGTTGCAGTGTCGCGGGTGCCACCGGTGCCTTGAGGGGCACTCTGTGTGGCATTGCTGGCCGCTTGCTGACATTCATGGATGCAGGTGGCATGCCAGATGCTGAACGTGTGGTCAGGTTCTGCGCCATCAGTGTTCGGGCAGACTTGTCAGGAGGTCTCTGCTTGCCGATGGTGCATCAAGCGGGTGCTACCTGCTTATTGTGGCTTGAGTTGGGGCAACCGTCAGCCTCGCTGGCATAACTCTGGCATGATGGAAGCCACGCAGTAGCGTGAATGACATCGCTGTGGCCCGCGAGCCATGGCGAAATGATGAATGCATGCCTTGCCGAGGTAACTGCAACGACAAGAAGGAAATGGCGGGATGCTGGATGTGATGGATGATATTCGCTCGGCCGGCCGCAAGCTGTGGCGAGGCTTCGGGGTCAGCGTGGTGTTTGCTTTGGTGGGAGGTGGGCTCTGGTGGTGGCAGGAGCGCGACTACCAGCAGTTCTACGTCTGGCAGGGCGTGCCGCAGGCGCGTGCACTGGATTGGAAGACGCTGGCGCGCGGCTTGCGCAGCGACGCCTATCTGGTGGGCTGGTCTGATCTGCGTGCCAACCCGTTATGGGTGACATGGCGACTCGAGAATACCCAGGGGTCGCGGCTGGGGGAGCGTCCTGACGAGTTCGAGCGCGACTGGCGCTCACTGTGGCCCGTCACGCCGGATAGCTATCGCAACAGTGGCTATGACCGTGGGCATCTGGCGCCCAACTACGCCATCGGCAAGATCTACGGCGTCAAGGCGCAGCATCAGACCTTCCGCATGACGAATATCTCGCCACAGACACCGGCACTCAATCGCAAGCTCTGGCAACGGCTGGAAGCCGCCATCATGGACAGCATCCTGCCGCGTGAAGGCGCGCTGTGGATCACGGCAGGACCGGTCTTCAGCGGCAGTATCGAGCGGCTGCCCAATCTGATCGAGATTCCCGATGCCTTCTACAAGATCATCATCTCGCCCGGTTCGGGCCGGCAGGCACCGCGTGCGCTGGCATTTCTCCTTCCGCAGCAGGTGAGGGGAGATGAGCCGCTGGATCGCTTTCTGGTCAGCATCGACCGCATCGAGTCTCTGACAGGGCTGGACTTCTTCCATGAGCTTCCCGATGACGTCGAGCAGCGCCTCGAGGCGCAAGTCGTGCGCGATGGCTGGCAGGTGGACAGTTTCAGTCGTACGCCATCACGTTATTGAGCGCACAGGGAGAGGCAGGTGACATAGGAGCCTATCAGCGCCAAGCCAAGGTCCGACAGAACCAGGTCTGACGAGAAGAGGGCGGCTGAAAAGAGTTATCCACAGCGCCAGGCATGGCAACGGGTGTGGACAAGTTGCGCATGAGGAGGGCGGTATTATCGTCGGGGCATGCGAAAGACAACGCAGGGCGCTGTGGGGCTGGGCAAAACAAGAGGGTGAGGCAATCAGGGTATTGCGAGGGGGAGTATCGCGATGTGAGCAGCAGGCGCTGCGAGGATGCATCGGATATCAACTTGATGGTGCCCAGAAGAGGACTTGAACCTCCACGTCCATAAGGACACTAGCACCTGAAGCTAGCGCGTCTACCAATTCCGCCATCTGGGCATCAAGTTGTGTGCTGAAGCCTCAAGAACTGAGTCTTGCAGCTGAACGAGCATGAGATCCTTGGTAGTGGATGCCATGTTCCCTGTTCGAGTGCGCATCGTGGTGCCCAGAAGAGGACTTGAACCTCCACATCCTTACGGATACTAGCACCTGAAGCTAGCGCGTCTACCAATTCCGCCATCTGGGCGAAGCGCGATACAGGAGTCGTTCGTTGTGAGTCTGACGTCCGTGGTGCCCAGGAGAGGACTTGAACCTCCACGTCCATAAGGACACTAGCACCTGAAGCTAGCGCGTCTACCAATTCCGCCACCTGGGCAGACATCAGAACTCGTTTCGGTCCGCAGACCCGGATCAGCAGTCAAGTTATTGAAACTTAAATGCTTTACCCGTTTTCTGGTATCCATCTTAACGTGTGTCACGCCAACATGAAACCTGAAATTGGTGCCCAGAAGAGGACTTGAACCTCCACGTCCATACGGACACTAGCACCTGAAGCTAGCGCGTCTACCAATTCCGCCATCTGGGCAAGTGGTGCCGAATAATACGGATGTACTGAGGGAATGCAAGCTTTTTCTTTCATGCCTGCTGATCTAGCCGCAGAAAGCCTCTCTCGCTTCATGAGGATAGACAGAGGGCAGAGAGAGGACAGACAGATGAAGCTCATCGATTGGCGAGCTTTCAGACTTGAGAGTCAGGCCTCGGGGCGCCATTGAGAGCACTGAATGGCCCCTCCGCCGTGATGAGTGGCGGGGAATGGTTGGGTCGGCCCAAGGGTAGAGGCTATAATGCGCGGATGAGAGACAACCTGTCATTCCGTGCCGCGATCGCTGCCCGTCTCGAATTCATCGTCAAGGAATCCTGATTAATGACCCAATGGACGCTCAGCGACGACCCGCACGCGGAACGCGAAGCCCATAAGTACGACAAGCCCATCCCCAGCCGAGAGTTCTTGCTCGACAAGCTGGAAGAGTATGGCAAGCCCATTACCCACGAGAACATGAGCCGCATGCTCGGTTTCGAGGACGAGGAGCAGCAGGAAGCTGTGCGTCGTCGTCTCAATGCCATGGAGCGTGACGGTCAGGTGCTGCGCAATCGTCGCGGCGCCTATGCCCTGATCGACAAGCTGGACCTGATCCGTGGCCGCATCGTCGGTCACCGTGACGGCTTCGGCTTCTTGGCGCGCGAAGATGGCGTCAAGCCGGACCTCGCCGTGCCGCCGCGCCAGATGCGTCGCGTCTTCCATGGCGATCAGGTGCTGGCGCGCGTCAGCGGCCGTGACCGTCGTGGCCGTGACGAGATCACCATCGTCGAGGTATTGGCGCGCAACACCCAGACCCTGGTCGGCATCTATCGTCAGTCCGAGCCGGACTTCGGTGTGCTGATTCCCGAGAACTCGCGCATCGCGCAGGAAGTCATCATCCCCAACCGCGTGGCCAATGGAGCCAAGGACGGCCAGGTGGTGTCCGTGCGCATCACTCAGCAGCCCGCTACACGCGTTCAGCCGGTGGGTGAAGTGGTCGAGGTGCTCGGTGAGCGCATGGACCCGGGCATGGAAATCGATATCGCGATCCGCTCCCACGATATCCCCAGTGAATTCCCGCCGGAAGTCGAAGACCAGATCTCGACCATCTCCGCCGAGGTGCTGGAAGAAGACAAGAAGGGTCGCATCGACCTGCGCGAGACACCGCTGGTCACCATCGATGGCGAAGACGCAAAGGACTTCGATGACGCCGTCTGTGCCTGGCAGGACGACAGCGGCAACTGGAAGCTGCTGGTCGCCATCGCCGATGTCTCCCACTATGTGCGTGGCGGCAGTCCGCTGGATCAGGAAGCCTACGTGCGCGGCAACTCGGTGTATTTCCCGGGGCAGGTCGTGCCGATGCTGCCGGAACTGCTCTCCAACGGTCTGTGCTCGCTCAACCCGCATGTCGATCGTCTGACACTGGTCTGTGAGCTGACCATCTCCGCCGGCAGTGGCGAGATGCTCGACTACCGCTTCTTCGAAGCCGTGATTCGCTCGCATGCACGCCTGACCTACGAGAAGGTCGGCACCATGCTGACCGACCCGGAAAGTGAGGAAGGTCAGGCACTGTGCCAGCAGTACAATGAGCTGCTGCCGTCGCTGCACAACCTGCATGCGCTGTACGGTGTGCTGCGCAAGGCGCGTGACAAGCGTGGTGCCATCGACTTCGAGACCACCGAGACGCAGATCCTGTTCAACGATGAGCGCAAGATCGAGCAGATCGTGCCGCGTACCCGCAACGATGCGCACAAGCTGATCGAGGAGTGCATGCTGGCGGCCAACGTCGCCACGGCACGCTTCCTGGATGAGCACGATCTCCCGGCCCTCTATCGTGTCCACAAGCAGCCGGCACCGGAGCGTCTGAACAACCTGCGTGCCTTCCTGGGCGAGCTGGGTCTGACGCTGGAAGGTGGTGACGAGCCGGCACCCAAGGACTTCCAGGCACTGCGTGCCTCGATCGCCGAGCGTCCGGACCTCGACATCATCCAGACCGTGATGCTGCGCAGCATGACCCAGGCGGTCTACTCGCCGCAGAACGAAGGTCACTTCGGTCTGGCCTACGATGCCTATGCGCACTTCACCTCGCCGATCCGTCGTTATCCGGATCTGCTGGTGCACCGTGCGATTCGCTCCGTCATCCGTGGCCCGCGCAAGACCGACACCGTGCTGCGCGCTGAAGACGCCGTGACCGAGCGCCCGACCAAGTGGTGCCCGTACACCTTCGAGCAGATGCTCGAGCTGGGTGAGCACTGCTCGATGACCGAGCGCCGCGCCGATGAGGCGACGCGTGACGTCAACGACTGGCTCAAGTGCGAGTTCATGAAGGACAAGGTCGGCGAAGTGCTGGAAGGCACCGTCGCGGCGGTCACCCAGTTCGGCCTGTTCGTGCGTCTGGATGCCTACTACGTCGAGGGCCTGCTGCACATCTCCTCGCTGCCGTCCGACTACTATCACTACGAGGCCGAGAAGCACCGCCTCAAGGGTGAGCGTGCCGGCGTCAGCTATGGTCTCGGCGATGGCGTCACCGTCCAGGTGGCCCGTGTCGACATGGATGAGCGCAAGATCGACTTCATGCTCAGCGACCCGACGCCGCGTCCCAAGCGCAAGCCGCGCAAGTCGCGCAGCAGCGAGCGAGAGGGTGACAAGTCATCTGCGGCCAAGAGCAGCTCACCTACCGGCAAGGAGTCCTCTTCCAAGGGACGCCCCGGCAAGCGTGAACGCGAGCGTCTCAAGTCCCTGACTGAAGAAGTCAGCCAGGAGGGCAATGGCAGCGCGGCGGCGGCCGAAAAACCGTCAGGTGAGCGTCCGCCGCGCAAACCGCGCGGTGAGCGCAATGACCGCTCAGGCCGTGGAGAGCGCAAGCCGTCTGCTGGCAATGAGCGTGAGTCTGCGCCTGAAGCGCCGGCGGCAGCGCGTCCGGCCGTGCCGAGTGGCCCGGAAGCAGCCGACAGTCCGTTCGCGCCGGTGGCACCGATGGGTGCCGCAGGCAAGGACGATCCGTCGCGCAAGCGGGGTTCGCGCTCGCGCGGGCGTCGCGGTAACGGCCGTAGCTGATCTCGGCTCGGCTCCTCGCGCGTCATTGCAATTGCATCAGCCCCGGCTCCGGTCGGGGCTGATGCGTTGGGCAGTCGTCAGACTGCACGATTTCAAGGCTGTCGCGTCGGCGGCAGCTCAGTTTCCGTCAATGTGACAGGGCCCGTCGGGTCATCAGTCAGGAAGGCACAATGAGTCAGGACAAGGGGCGCAAGCCCGGCCGCGGCAAGCCCGCCGGCGAGCGTGCTAGCCACGCCAGAAGTGAGCATTCCCGAGGCGAGCGCAGCGGCGCTCAGCGTCATGAGCGTGGCGGGGCGCGCAAGGGTGGTGCTCGCGCCGCCGCGCCGAAGATTCCCGGTGGGCTGGAAGCCGTCTATGGCGTGCACGCCGTGGAAGCCTTGCTGGCACGAGATCGTGCACCCAGCGAGCTATGGGTGCAGGCGGGCGAGGCCGAGCTGCGCCTGAGCGAGATCATCGAGCAGGCGCGTGCCGCCGGCTCGCGCGTCACCCTCAAGGGGCGCGAGGAGCTGGATGCACTGGCCGTCGGCGGTGGTGCCCATCAGGGGCTGGTCGCGCTGTGCGCGCCACTGGCCACCGAGAACGAGACCGGCCTCAAGCTGCGTCTTGATGGTTGGTCCCACGAAGAAGCTCCGCTGTTTCTGGTGCTGGACTCCGTCACGGATCCGCACAACCTCGGTGCCTGCCTGCGCAGCGCCGATGCCGCGGGCGCCCATGGCGTCATCGTGCCCAAGGACAAGTCGGCTTCCCTGAACGCGACCGTGCGCAAGGTGGCCTGTGGGGCTGCGGAAGTGGTGCCGGTCTATCAGGTCACCAATCTGGCCCGCACGCTGGACGCCATGAAGGAAGCCGGTGTCTGGGTGCTGGGTACGGCGGGGGAAGCCGAATCCATGGCCTTCGAAGCCGACTTCACCGGCCCGGTCGCCATCGTGATGGGGGCCGAGGGCAAGGGTATGCGCCGTCTGACCCGCGAGCACTGCGACAGCCTGATCAAGCTGCCGATGGCGGGCAGCGTCTCCAGCCTCAATGTCTCGGTTGCCGCGGGCATCTGCCTGTTCGAGGCCGTGCGTCAGCGCCGCGGCTGAGGCAATTGTCGGCAGGGGATAGTCAGGCAGGCAGGGCAGAGGCAAGAGAGAGGCAAGAGAAAGACGGCCGGCGGAACGAGCGGGCTGTCTTTCACGGCCCGCTTGCCAAGCCCTTGACTCCTCTCTACAATACTGCGGTTCTGTGAAGTGCAGTCTGCAGTGAATGCGCGGCATGGGGGCACCTGTCCTTGCCCGCGCGCGTCTTTCGTGGCCTTCGGGTCTGAATGGCACAACCGTAGTAATCACTCCACTCCTTGCTTCCCGGCCCGAGACGCGCCGTGGGGGCTGTCAAACCGAAAGGAGCCAAGCCATGCGTCACTACGAGATCGTGTTCATGGTCCACCCGGACCAGAGCGAACAGGTTCCGGCCATGATCGAGCGTTACACCTCCATCGTGACCGAAGCCGGCGGTACTGTGCATCGTCTGGAAGATTGGGGTCGCCGTCACCTGGCCTACCCGATCAACAAGATCCACAAGGCCCACTACGTGCTGATGAACGTCGAAACTACCGGTGAGGTGGTTGAAGAACTCGAAACCATCTTCCGTTTCAACGACGCCGTCATCCGTAACCTGGTTGTGCGTTCAAAGGAAGCGGCCATCGAGCCGTCTCCGATGATGAAGCCGGCTGAAGAGAAGCGTCCGCGTCGCGAAGACAAGCGTGACGAATCCGAAGCTCAAGACGCTAACTGATACCGCACCCCCAGGAGGTCATTGCAATGGCACGTTTTTTCCGTCGTCGCAAGTTCTGCCGCTTCACCGCTGAAGGCGTGAAGCAGATCGACTACAAGGACATCGAAGTCCTGAAGTCTTACATCACCGAGACCGGCAAGATCGTCCCGAGCCGTATCACTGGCACCAAGGCACGCTACCAGCGTCAGCTGGCGACCGCCATCAAGCGTGCTCGCTACCTGGCTCTGCTGCCGTACAGCGACAGCCACCAGTAAGGCGACACCATGATGCTGGCACTGGCACGCTGGGCCATGCGCGGCCCCCTGCAATGCATCGCGATTGCATTGCTGACGGGAATCGTGCCCTGGTTCTTCTGGTTCAGTGCCGCCATCAGTGCGCTGGTCACGCTTCGGCGTGGCCTTGCGCCTGCCGCACCCGTAGTCATCGCCGCCGCCGTTCCGGCCGGTTGGTGGTGGGTACAAGGCGATCCGGTGCCTCTGGCAACCGTATTGCTGGTCACCCTGATGGCAACCCTGTTGCGCGCTCGCGTGCGATGGGGTGAGGCGCTGATAGGCGCCAGCCTGACGGCGGCACTGATGGTGCAGTCCGGGATATTCCTGCCACCAGGCGGAGCCGGTCCACTGCTTGAGAGCATTCGCGAGAATGCCCCTGAGCTCGACGCACGCTTGAACGACTTTGCCGCTCAAGGTGTACCGACTGAACAGCTCGCAGGGCTGGTCATCGGTGGTATTACCGGGTTGGTAGTCCTGCTGGCCGCCACGGGCTGTCTGGCCCTGGCGCGTAGTTGGCAGTCCGGGCTCTACAATCCGGGTGGGTTTCGCCGCGAATTCCATGCCTTTCGGCTGAGTTTGCCCGAAATCCTGATACTGGCAGCCTGCGGGATCATTGGCGTACTGCTCAATGTGCCTGCAGTGCTCCTGCTGATCTGGATACCGCTGCTGGTGGCGGGCATTGCCCTGGTACATGGTTACATCGGGTTAAAGGGGATGAGCGGGTTATGGCTCGTCGGCGTCTATTTCATGATGCTGACCACCTGGCCCACGATTCTGATTTTGCTGCTGTTGGCGCTTGTGGACGTCTTTGCGGATTTTCGCGCACGTCTCGCCGGCAGTCATCGATAAGAGGTTTACGAGATGCAAGTCATTCTGCTCGACAAGATTGGCAAGCTGGGTAACCTGGGTGACCAGGTTTCCGTCAAGGCTGGCTTCGGTCGCAACTACCTGCTGCCGTACGGCCTGGCAGTTCCGGCCACTGCTGAAAACCAGGCAGCTTTCGAAGCTCAGCGCGCTGAGCTGGAAGCACAGGTAGCAGAGCGCAAGGCCGAAGCTGAAGCGCGTGCCGCTCAGCTGAACGAAATCGAACTGTCCCTGGTCGCCAAGGCTGGCGATGAAGGCAAGCTGTTCGGTTCCATCGGTCCGCGTGATCTGGCCGAAGCTATCGCCCAGTCTGGCATCGACGTCGCCAAGAGCGAAGTCCGCATGCCGGAAGGCCCGCTGCGCAACACTGGCGAATACGACATCGTGCTGCAGCTGCACGCTGAAGTGACTGCCACTGTCCGTGTGGTCGTGGTCGGCGAGTAATCGCTGATTTGCAGTGGCTGGCCGGTGATCCGGTGTAGCGACTGCTGCGGTACCCAAGCCGCCTTTGCATCCTTGATGCGAAGGCGGTTTTTTCATGGGCACGATTTGTCATCGGCATGGCATTTGCCTTGTCGTCGGCGAGGCGATGACGCACAAAATCCGGTAGAATGCCTGCCCTCGTCAGGAAGAGGCTTCGGCGTGGGCGCGGCGGTTGGCAGGCTTGCGTCAATGCGTGAAACTAGAAGCCCCCGCGGGCATGTCAGTCATCAGCAGGAGTCAGTCAGGCATGAGCGAGATTCAGGATCAGGATCGCGAGACGGCAGCGCTCAAGGTGCCGCCCAATTCGCTGGAAGCCGAGCAATCGGTGCTTGGCGGCTTGATGCTGGACAACAGCGCCTGGGATACGGTTTCCGAGCGTCTGGTGGCCGACGACTTCTATCGCTATGAGCATCGTCTCATCTACAACGCCATGTCTCAGCTGGTCGGCGGCAGCCGCCCGTTGGATGTAGTGACGTTGTCCGAGCTGCTGGAAAGTCGTGATCAACTCGAGTCGGTCGGCGGGCTGGCGACCCTCGCCGAGCTCGCGCGCAATACGCCCTCGGCCAGCAACATCAAGGCCTATGCCGACATCGTTCGCGAGCGCGCCACGCTGCGCAAGCTCATCCAGGCGGCCAACCAGATCGCCGAGAGCTCCTTCAGCCCGCAGGGCCGTGATGCCGATGAGCTGGTCAACGAGGCCGAGCGCCTGGTGTTCCAGATCAGCGAGTCGCGGCCCAAGAGCGGCGGCCCCAAGGGCATGAGCCAGCTGCTGACCGGCGCAGTGGACCGCATCGATGAGCTGTTCAACCTCAAGGGCCAGATGACGGGCCTGTCGACGGGTTTCCGTGATCTCGATGACATGACCTCCGGTCTGCAGCCGTCGGATCTGGTGATCATTGCCGGGCGTCCCTCGATGGGCAAGACCACCTTCGCCATGAATCTGGTCGAACATGCCGTGGTCTCCGGCGACAAGCCGGTCGCCGTGTTTTCGATGGAGATGCCCGCCGAATCGCTGATGTTGCGCATGATCTCCTCGTTGGGCCGCATCGATCAGACCAAGGTGCGTACCGGTCAGCTGGAAGACGAGGATTGGCCGCGTCTGACCTCGGCGGTCAACCTGCTCAAGGACAAGCAGCTGTTCGTCGATGACACCGCAGCGCTATCGCCCAACGAGATGCGCTCGCGCTGTCGACGCATGGCGCGTGAGCACGGCGGTATCGGTCTGATCATGATCGATTACCTTCAGCTGATGCAGGTGCCGGGGCTTTCCGAGAACCGTACCGCCGAGATCTCCGAGATCTCGCGCTCGCTGAAGGGCCTGGCCAAGGAATTCGACTGCCCGGTGGTGGCGCTCTCACAGCTGAACCGCTCGCTTGAGCAGCGCCCCAACAAGCGCCCGGTGATGTCGGATCTGCGTGAATCCGGCGCCATCGAGCAGGATGCCGATGTCATCGCCTTCGTCTACCGTGATGAGGTTTACAACAAGGACAATCCCGACAACAAGGGGCTGGCCGAGCTGATCATCGGCAAGCAGCGTAACGGCCCCATCGGTACCGTTCACATGGCCTTCATCGGCAAGTACACCCGTTTCGAGGACCTGGCACCCGACAGTTATGGCCAGGCCTTCGCTGAATAACGTGATGCGTACGCGCGTCAATCATGTACCCGGGCGGCGGCATCGCCGTTGCCTCGCAAGACCCGCACTGACGGGGAGGAGATAGCATGGCAGGTGGATTTGGGCGCGGACGCGCACGTACCCCCAAGCTGCAGGGCCGCGGTACGCTGGAGAGCCTGGAGCGTGAAGGGCCCTTCAAGGAGTGGCTGGGCATGCCGGACCTCTACCGCTTCACGCTGGTCGTGGAGGGTGAGAGCTACAGCTACCAGACCGAAGACAGCGAAGTGCCGGTAGTGGCTGGCGACATGGTCGTCTTCCGTTACAAGGAGACCAAGGCGGGCAAGTGGATCGACCGCAACTCCCTCGGCAAGGCCATCGACCCCAACTCGCTGTAAGCGTCGCTCTGGCGCATGAGAATCACGCCATGCCGGCTGCCAGGCCGGCATGGCGTGATCCTGTTTTGATCGAGATAGTCGGTACATCGAGATAGTCGACACCTCGAGTGAGTCGTTCTGGCGTCTGGCATCCCCTCTGGCGGATGAGGCGTCTCATGCGCCGCGTGACACCTTTGTCACCCCTCTGTCATATCTGCATGTTCAGATTCTGACATGCTCCCATCCCCGTCCCTGCAAGCCGCTCATGGTCAGCCAGCCATCGAATCCTGTCATGCACTGGAGACGTTGCTGCGTCTGCGCCAGGTGAGCATGCATTTCCAGCCCATCGTGTCGTCCAATGGCCGAGAGGTCTTCGCCTATGAGGCGTTGGCGCGCGGAAGTGCGGCAGGGCCACTGGCCTCACCGCTGGCAATGTTTTCGGTGGCGCGCGAACACGGCCGACTGGTGGAACTCGACAGCCTGTGTCGCGAACGTGCGCTCGAGCAGTGGTCGACGCTGGGTTTGACGGAGCGGCTGTTCATCAACGTGTCTCCCGGTGTGCTGCTGGATGGCGCTCACTCGTCCGGCCTGACGCGACGCCTGCTGCGGCGCTTCGGCCTGCGTCCGCATCAGGTGGTGATCGAGTTGACCGAGCAGACGCCGGGGCTGGATTCGGCGCTGATGCGGGAAGCCGTCAGCCATTACCAATCGATGGGCTTCGCCATTGCGCTCGATGATCTCGGGGAGGGCTATGCCAGCCTCAAGCTGTGGTCGTCGGTGCAGCCGGATTTCGTCAAGATCGACCGTCACTTCATCAGTGGCATCCATGCCGACCCGCTCAAGCGGCGCTTCGTGCGCTCGATCATCGATATCGCCCACGGCAGTGGCAGTCAGGTGATCGCCGAGGGCGTCGAGCATGAGGCGGAAATGGAGTGCGTGCGACAGCTGGGGGCCGACTACCTGCAAGGCTGGTTGTTCGCGCCGGCCGAGGCCGACCCACGCGGCCAGCGCGCCGCGCTCGACCGGTATCTGCGCCGACTGAGTCGCAGGCTGCATCACCGCCCGCCGCCTGGCCGCAGCATCGGCAGTCTGGCGCGCGCCGTGGCGCCTGTGCAGCAGGATGTCACCGTCAATGAGGTCGCCCAGCGTCTACATGCCGAGCAGGAGGTGATGTCACTGGCCGTGGTGGACGAGCAGCAACGTCCAGTGGGTCTGATCATTCGCCATCGCCTGCTGGGGCTGCTGAGCCAGCGCTTCGGGCCGGAACTGCATGCGCGTCGCTTGATCCACGAGGTCATGCAGACCAGCCCACTGCGCGTCGAGGCGGATGAGATGCTGGAGCGCGTCTCGGCCAAGGTGACCGGCCGCGAAGGCAGCGATCGCGATGAGGACTTCATCATCACGCGAGGCGGGCGTTATCAGGGGTTGGGGCGCACCCTGGATCTGCTGCGCATCATCACGGAGCTGCAGGTGGCCAGCGCCGAGGAGGCCAACCCACTGACGCGCCTGCCGGGCAACGGGCCGATCGAGCGTCAGTTGCTCGAGTGCGTGGCTGGCGAGGCTGCGGGAATAGGTGAGGGGGCGGGTGTGGACAGCGGTGCGCGCAGTGCCGAGTGGGCGGCGATCTATCTGGATCTCGACAACTTCAAGCCCTTCAATGACCGCTTCGGTCACGCGCAGGGTGACCGCATGTTGCTGGCACTGGCGACGGTATTGCGCGATGCGCTGCAGGAGGGGGACTTTCTCGGTCATGTCGGCGGCGATGATTTCGTGATGACGCTGTGCATGACCGAATCTCACCGGGCACTGCGCCTGACAGCGCTCGAGCAACGCCTGGCCGGCCTGCAGTCGGCATTTCAGCATGCGGTCGCCAGCCTGTATCCGGCCGATGTGCTGGCAGCGGGGGGCTTTCAGGGGCACGACCGCTTCGGTACCACGCGCTTCTTCCCGCTGACGCGACTGTCACTGGTGGCGCTGCATGGTCTTGCCGGGTGCGAGACGACCCGGATCTCCGCGCGCTGGAGCGAGCTCAAGAGCGAGGCCAAGGCGCGGGACTCCGGGCGGGTCATCGAGGCGTGTGCATCGCCGGTGCATTGATCTCTGCCTGCGAGTCACTCAATCGTCATCCGCCTGCCCCATGACTGTCATCGCTGGCCATCAGTCTGGCGTGAAGTCTTGAAGTTTTCCCTGAAGCGTCTGTCGGGCTGCTGTGGCATCTGATTCGCTCAGCACCTTTTTTTACGGGCTATTCTTGTTCCACGTCGTCGTCTTGCGGCCTCACCATGCGCAGTCCCCTGGATGCGCAGGAGTCTTTACATGTCCAGAACCGCCAGCATCTTTACGCCGTCCGCCATCTTTGCCAGTAATCTACAGTCACTGATGGCCGAATATCCGGCGTTGGAGGCGCGCGTGATCAGTCATGCCGCCAGTCGTTTCTATCAGGTTCAGCTGGTGCTGGAAGCCGCCGGCGAGGAAGGGGAGGAGCGCAGTGAGCTGCTGATGAAGCGCGGCAAGCCGATGCTGTTCCGCTCGCTGGAGGATGTCTACAGCGAGCTCAAGCGGGGCGGGATGTCACGGGCGTGGCTGGTCTCGCAGGTTGCCAATGACGAGATGATCGGACGCCCGCCGCAGTACCATCAACCCTTGAGCTCGCGTATCCCGCTGAGCTTCTGAGCCCGCGCCTCCTGGCTCAGGTGTGCTTTTGAGGCACCCAGCGGCCAATGCGCTCGCGATGGCGGGCGAAGAAGCGGTAACTCAAGTCCATCAGCGGGCGCAGGCCCGGCAGCAGCGACAGACGCACCAGGCGCCGATAGCCGAGTACCGCATAGAGTGCTCGGCTGGCATCCATGCCGACATACCACTCCCCGCGTGCGTCCTGCACATGCAGGCGGCCCATCATCGTCTCGAAGCTCAAGCCCAGCGCCTGAGGCGAGAAATCTGGTGCACGGATATCCACCGTTCTGACCCGCTCCCGCCCGGGATGCCTGGCCAGCCAGGCGACCTCGCGCTGGCACAGGGGACACTTGCCATCGTGATAGAGCGTGACCGGTGCGCTGGCTTGCCAGATGCGACTCATGGGGATTCCTTGTCGGTCGTGAGACTGGAGGGCGCTGCGTAGTAACCGGCGCGATGGGCATCACTGCCATAGTCCACTGCGCTGTCGAGGCGAGCCAGAAAGGCGTCGGCCTGTTGCAGCAGGGCTTCGCGCTTGTCGTCCTTCATGCGTCGCCAGCTGCCGTAGACCAGTGACATGCGCGGATTGCGTGACAATGCCTCGCGATGGCGCTCGATGAAGTGCCAGTAGAGGCTGTTGAACGGGCAGGCATGCGTGCCGGTGACCTTCTTCGGCGAGTACTGGCACCTGTCGCAGTGATTGGACATGCGGTCGATGTACTTGCCCGAGGCACAGTAAGGCTTGGAGCCCATCAGGCCACCATCGGCATGCAGCACCATGCCCAGCGTATTGGGCAGCTCGACCCACTCACAGGCGTCCACATAGACTGCCAGATACCAGTCGCATAGCGCCTCGGGCTTCACGCCGCACAGCAGCGCGAAGTTGCCCGTGACCATCAGGCGGCGAATATGGTGGGCATAGGCATGCTCGCGGGTGCTGGCGATGGCCTGATCCAGACAGCGCATGCCGCTATCCCCCGTCCAGAAGAATTCCGGCAGGTTGCGGCTGGCTTCCAGCCGGTTCTCGCGCTTGTAGCCGGGCATGCGTGTCCAGTAGATGCCGCGCACATATTCACGCCAGCCGAGTATCTGACGAATGAATCCTTCCGCCGAGTTGATCGGTACATCGCCGCGCCGCCAGGCAGCGTCCACGGCGTTGCAGACCTCCTGCGGGCTCAAGAGTCCGATATTGAGCGCGGCGGACAGACGTGAATGGAACAGGAAGGGGTCGCTGTCCTCGATGGCATCCTGATAGCGGCCGAAGTCTGCCAGGCAGTGATCGAGAAAATGCGTGAGGTCAGAGCGGGCCTGGGCGCGGGTGACGGCCCAATTGAAGTTCTCGAGGCTGCCGAAGTGGCGATCCTTGTCACTGGCCTGTTCCCCGAAGCGCGCCGCGACCAGCGCCAGCACCTCGCGAGTGGTCGCATCTTCGTGATGGGCATGCACCGGTGGTGGCGGGGCATGGAAGTCGTCTGGAATCGGTTCGCGGTTGTCGTGGTCGTGATTGAACTCGCCGCCGGCGGGTTCGTTGCCTTCCATCAGCAGGTCGGTGTCACGGCGTTGTTCGCGATAGAAGTATTCCATGCGCAGTTGCTTGCGGCCCTCGGCCCAGCCGGCGAATGCTGCCGGCGTGGTGAAGAAGCGCGTGTCCTCGAGGACTTCCCAGCGCACGCTGCCGGCTTCGCGTCGCGCCATGAAGTCGTCCAGCAGACGCCACTCACCGGGGCGGGTCACCAGCACGCCATCACACTGATACAGGGCGGCCAGACGCTCTGCCTCGCTGGTTAGACGCTGGAGGTTATCCGGGTCCTCCAGTCGGCTTTCATGTACCTGCCAGCCACATTCCCTGAGTTCCTGGGCGTGATGGCGCATCGCGGCCAGCATCATCGCGATCTTGTGCGGGTGGTGCGGTACGTAGCGGCCTTCCTCCTCGACCTCGCAGAAGGCGATCACGCTGTCGGCTGGCGCCTGCTTGAGGCTTGCCAGCTCATGGCTGAGCTGGTCGCCGAGAATCAGCACCAGTGGCCGCGCAAAGTCATGACGCGTCGCCAGACGCAGAATAGCGGGGATGGGATCGGGCACGAGGCCTCCGGAGGGTTGTGACAATAATTGTCTTAAAGCTATACAAATCGTGATGATAGTATAACTTCATCCCTCACGCACAGGGCGAGCTGGTAATATGGCTGCGCTGTCGGTGAAGTTTGCTGCGTTGTCGGTGAAAGTGGATACGCTGCCGCTTTACCTCTCTTCTTGCCCTTAGTCAGGAGTCCATCATCCATGAGTACCCCGCGTTTTGGCGTCATGCTGGTCAATCTCGGCACCCCCGATGCCCCGACCCCCAAGGCGGTGCGCCGTTACCTCGCGGAGTTTCTCGGTGATGTGCGCGTGATCGACCTGCCGCGTCTGCTCTGGCTGCCGATTCTGCATGGCCTGGTGTTGACGACGCGTCCCAAGAAGGTGGCCGAGGCCTACGCCTCGGTGTGGACGGAAGACGGCTCACCATTGATGGCGATCGGCAAGCGTCAGCGCGCCGCGCTGGAAGCACGCCTGGCCGAGTCACTGGGCGAGGATATTCCCGTCGAGCTGGCGATGACCTACGGCAAGCCGACCATGGAAGAGGTGGGGCGCAAGCTCGCCAGCCGCGGTGCCGACCGCATGCTGATCCTGCCTCTCTATCCGCAGTTCTCGCGCACGACCACCGCCGCGGTCTTCGATCGCCTGGCGCGTGCGCTCAAGCCGTGCCCGCATCTGCCGGAGCTGCGTTTCGTGCGCGACTATCACGATCATCCGGATTACATCGCGGCGCTGGCCACCAGCGTGCGTGAGCACTGGGAGAAGGAAGGCCGGCGGGGCAAGCGCCTGCTGATGAGCTATCACGGCATTCCCAAGCGCTATGCCACCGCAGGTGACCCCTACCCGACGCAATGCGAGCGAACCAGCCAGTTGCTGGCCGAGGCGCTGGGGCTTGGTGACGATGAATGGGCGATGACCTATCAGTCACGTTTCGGCAAGGCCGAATGGCTCAAGCCGTACACCGACGAAACGCTCAAGGCGTGGGGCGGTGAAGGGCTGGAAAGCGTCGATGTCATCTCGCCGGCCTTCGCGGCTGACTGTCTCGAGACGCTGGAAGAGCTGGAGGAAGAGAACCGCGGCTACTTCACCGAATCCGGTGGTGGCGACTTCCGCTACATTCCGGCGCTCAATGATCGCAGTGATCATATCGATCTGCTCGAGGCGCTGTGTCGCCAGCATACTCAGGGCTGGTAACCAGCAGGCCCGTCAGACTTCCATAGCCTGAGAAATGAAAACGCCCCACCAGTCATCACTGGTGGGGCGTTTTCATGTTGCTTGTCTGTTGTTCGTGAATCTGCTCCTGCGAATCAGCGCTCGTGGCTCAGAGCGAGGAGGGTGATAGCCTGTCTGGCGAGACCCGAGAGCCGATCACGGCAGGCGGGATTCGCTGGCCTCGGCGTTGACCTCGTCCGGCTCCTCGGCGACTTCAAGTCGCTCCGGCACGTTGCGTGTGCGCTTGTCCGCCACCAGCTTCTGGTGCAGCGCCGCCTTGGACAGCAGATGAGCAGTCACGGGGGCGGTGATGAACAGGAAGATGGACACCAGCATTTCCTGGAAGCTGAAGTGGCCGGTGGTGGCGCGGAAATAGATCATCGACGCCATCAGCACGCAGCCGACCCCCAGCGTGGTGGTCTTGCTGGGGCCGTGCAGGCGCATGTAGAAGTCCTTCAGGTGCGTCAGTCCCAGAGAGCCGATGAAGGCAAACAGGCCGCCGGCAACCAGGAAGAAGGCGATCACGCCTTCGAGGACAGGATAGAACCAGGTGGGCATGGGGAATCTCCGCTCAGGTCATTCGATGATGTCGCCGCGCAGCAGGTACTTGCAGACTGCCACGGTGCTGACGAAACCGAGCATGGCGATCAACAGCGCCGCCTCGAAGTAGGACTTGCTGTTGAGCTGGATGCCGAACAGCACGATAAGGGCGATGGAGTTCACGTACATGGTGTCCACCGCCAGAATGCGGTCCGGCAGGTCCGGCCCGATGGCGAGCCGGAAGACGTTGAGCATCAGTGAGGCGGCGAACAGTGCGATGCTGATCCACAGGGCGATGTCTAGCATTCGAAGATCTCCTTGAGCGGACGCTCGTAGCGCTGGCGGATCTCGTCGATCAACTCCTGCTCATCCTCGACATCCAGCGCGTGGATGATCAGATGGCGGCCATCCAGCGTCAGATAGGCCGAGACCGTGCCCGGCGTCAGCGTGATGGTGCTCGACAGCAGGGTGATCGGGAACTTCTCCTCAAGCTCCAGCGGGTAGCGCACGAAGGCCGGGCGGAACTTGGCGCGCGGATTGAGGATCAGGTAGGACACCTGCAGGTTGGCGATGATGATGTCCATGATCACGCGCAGGAAGTAGCTGATCAGCCGCCAGGGCTTCTGGAGGTCGGGCTGCGGCTCCCAGAAGCGGTAGGTCAGGATGGGAATCGCGATGGCCAGCACTGCTCCGAGCAGAATCTGTCCGGGCGCGACGCTGTTCTGCAGCATCAGCCAGACGATCAGCAGCAGCACCGACAGCATCGGCGTGGGCAAGAGACGGGAACGAGGCTTGATCATGAGACATCTCCCTTCAGCGGCGGTGCGGTTTCAGGGGCCGCGTCCTTGCCGAGCAAGGATTCAAGATAGGGGGCCGGGTTGGACAGCTGCTCGGCGGTGGCCTTGGTCCAGTTCGACAGAGGCCCCGCGAGGATGACCAGCATCAGTGCGGCCGAGATCAGCCCGCCAGTGGCGATGCCGCGGGCCGCGCCGACTCGCTCGCCGCTGGGTTCGGCCTTGCTGGTGCGCCAGAACACGCTGGAGCCGGCGCGCGAGCAGGCGACCAGCGAGCACAGACCGGCCAGCAGCAGCAGCGGCCACAGCCAGATCTGTTGCTCCGGCGTCGCCGAGGCGAGAATCAGCGCCTTGCCGATGGCGCCCGAGAACGGCGGCAGCCCCGCGGCAGCGGCGGTACCGATCAGGAAGAGGCCGCCCAGCAGGCCTGCCTGCAGCAGCGGGCGCGAGCGCACGATGCGTGCCCCGGCCTTGCCGCGCTGAGCGGCGACCACGTCGACCAGCAGGAAGAGCCCGCCGGTGACCAGCGTCGAGTGGATCAGGTAGAACAGCAGGGCGCTGTCTGCCTCGATCGTGTTCATGCCCAGCGCCGTCAGCAGCGTGCCCACCGACACCATCACCAGATAGGCCACCAGGGTGCGCAGATCACGCGCCGAGAGCACGCCCAGCATCGCCACCACCAGGGTGGCGAGACCCGCCCACCACAGCCAGTCACGACCGAGGTCCGCCAGTGGGCCAGCATTGTCGGTGAAGATCAGCGAGTAGACGCGCAGGATGGAGTAGATGCCGACCTTGGTCATGATCGCGAACAGCGCCGCCACAGGTGCCGAAGCCGCGGCATAGGCGCGTGGCAGCCAGAAATACAGCGGCAGCATTGCCGCCTTGAGGCCGAACACCACCAGCAACAGCAGGCCACCGGCTTCCATCAGACCGGCCCGGCCCGGGTCCAGCGTGGTGACGATGACTGCCATGTCGGCCATGTTCAGGGTGCCGGTCACGCCGTACAGGATACCCAGCGCGATCAGGAAGAACGCCGAACCCATCAGGTTCAGCACCACATAGTGCAGCGCTGACAGCGTGCGTGCCTTGCTGCCGCCATGCAGCAGCAGGGCGTAGGAGGCGATCAACAGCACCTCGAAGAACACGAACAGGTTGAACAGGTCGCCGGTCAGGAAGGCGCCGTTGATGCCCATCAGCTGCAGCAGGAACAGACCATGGAAATTGGAGCCGGTCTCATCGATGCCCGCCGTGGCGTACAGACAGGCCAGCAGTCCCAGCAGCGAGCTGAGCAGCACCATGGTCGCCGACAGGCGGTCCAGCACCAGCACGATCCCGAACGGCGGCTGCCAGTCGCCCAGCGCGTAGTAGCGGATGGTGCCATCACCGGCCTGCACCACCAGCGCGATGGCGATGGCCACCATCAATGCCTGGACCACCAGGCTGACCGTGCGGCGCAGGGTCGGTGAAGTGGCACGACTCAGCAGCAGGCCCGCCCCCACCAGCAGCGGCAGGACAATCGGAAGGACAATCAGGTGTTGCAGCATCACTTGGTGTCCTCTTTCTCTTTCGAATCATCTAGGCGATTGCCGTTGACGTGGTCACTGCCCAGGTCGCCGCGCGCGCGCATCGCCAGAATGACCACGAAGGCCGTCATGGCGAAGCCGATCACGATGGCGGTCAGCACCAGCGCCTGGGGCAGGGGGTCTGCCGTGGGTGAACCTGAGCCGACCACGGCCGGTGTGCCGTGCATGGCCAGGCCGCCCATGGAGAACAGGAACAGGTTGACGGCGTAGGACAGCAGCGTCAGACCGACCACGACGGGGAAGGTGCGGCCGCGCAGGGTGAGGTAGACACCGCAGGCGGCCAGCAGGCCGGTGGTAGTGGCGTAGAGGGCTTCCATCACATCTTCTCCTTGGTCGGGCGATGCGGAGTCGTCAGCTTGCCCAGATTGGCGAGAATCATCAGGGTCGCACCGACCACGGTCAGGTAGACGCCGAGGTCGAACAGCAGCGCGGTGGCCAGCTCGATTTCCCCGATGACGGGCAGGGTGAAGTGGCCGAAGGAGGATGTCAGGAACGGATAGCCGAACACCCAGCTGCCGGCGCCGGTCAGGCCGGCGATCAACACCCCGGCTGCCGCGACGGGCTGATAGGGGAAGCGCAGCCAGCGCTGCGTCCAGTCCACGCCTCGCGCGATGTAGAGCAGGATGATGGCGACTGCCGTCACCAGACCGGCGATGAAGCCGCCGCCCGGCGCATTGTGGCCACGCAGGAAGATGTAGACCGAGACCAGCAGTGCCAGCGGCAGCAGCGTCTGGGAGACGGTGGCCAGGATCATCGGATGGCGATCCGGCGACCAGCCACGGCCATCCAGGTCACTGGATGGCATGAACAGGCGCAGGCGGTTGAGCAGCTTGAAGATCGCTAGGCCCGCGATGCCCAGTACGGTGATCTCACCCAGCGTATCGAAGCCACGGAAGTCGACCAGAATCACGTTGACCACGTTATGGCCACCGCCACCGGAAACCGCATTGGCCATGAAGAAGTCGGAGATCGACTCCACCGGGCGGGTCAGGATGGCGAAGTTGAGGCTTGCCACCACTACGCCGAAGGCACTGGCCAGCAGCACGTCGCGCATGATGCGGCGCGCACTGGATTCCTTTGGCGTGCGCTGGGGCAGGAAGAACAGCGCCAGCATCAGCAGGATCATCGTCACCACCTCGACCGCCAGCTGGGTCAGTGCCAGGTCCGGCGCGGCGAAGCGGGCGAAGGCCAGCGAGGTCATCAGACCGACCACCGAGAGCATCAGCAACGAGATCAGACGCTTGCGGTGGGTGATCGCGGTGCCGAGACCGGCCAGGCCGGTGATCACGGCGCCGGTCAGCAGCATGCCGTCGAAGGGCTGTTGCTCAAGCTCCCCGCCCAGTCGCGGCACGGCCAGCAGGCCGATGCCGACGAACAGCAGCGCGGTCAGCAGCAGCCACAGCATGTAGCGCTGCAGCGAGCCATTCTCGAAGCTGTCCATACTGCGCTCGGAAAGACTGACGAGGCGTTGCACGTTGGCCTCGAACACCAGCAGGGCGTTGCGCGCGCGGAACTGACGCTGGAAGGAATAGAGGTGGTGGCGCAGGGCATAGATGGCGACACCGCCCGCCAGCGCGATACCACTCATCAACAGCGGCAGATTGAAGCCGTGCCAGATGGCGAGACTGAAGTCCGGTACCGGCCCGGCCAGCACGCTGGCGGAGGCATTGACCAGCAGGTCCTTGATCACCAGCGACGGCAGGATACCGACCAGCAGACAGATCAGTACCAGCACTTCGATGGGCAGCTTCATGTAGCGCGGCGGCTCATGCGGGGTCTTGGGCAGGTCCTTCGGCTCGCCATTGAAGAAGACGTCGTGGATGAAGCGCAGCGAGTAGGCCACCGACAGGATGCCACCGAGGGTCGCCAGTGCCGGAATCAGCCACGACAGGCCACCCAGCAGCTGGGCATCGAGACTCTCGGCGAAGAACATCTCCTTGGACAGGAAGCCATTGAGCAGCGGCACACCGGCCATCGAGGCCGAGGCAACCATCGCCAGCACCGTGGTATGCGGCATGTAGCGATACAGGCCGTTGAGCTTGCGGATGTCACGCGTGCCGCACTCGTGATCGACGATGCCGGCAGCCATGAACAGCGAGGCCTTGAAGGTGGCGTGATTGATGATGTGCAGCAGACCCGCGACGGCGGCCATCTGGCTGTTGAAGCCGAACAGCAGCGTGATCAGGCCCAGGTGACTGATGGTCGAGAAGGCCAGCACGCCCTTGAGGTCCTGCTTCATCAGCGCGAACCAGGCGCCATACAGCAGGGTGGCCAGGCCGGTCAGGCTGACGATGTAGAACCACAGGTCGGAGCCCGCGAGCACCGGATGCATGCGCGCCAGCAGGAAGACACCGGCCTTGACCATGGTGGCGGAGTGCAGGAAGGCGGACACCGGTGTCGGTGCCGACATCGCGTGGGGCAGCCAGAACTGGAACGGGAACTGGGCCGACTTGGTGAAGGCGCCCAGCAGTACCAGCACCAGCGCGACCGGATAGAGCTCGTGGGAGCGGATCTGGTCCGCCGCGGCCAGCACGTCATCGAACTGGTAGCTGCCGACGATATGCCCGATGACCAGGATACCGGCCAGCAGTGCCAGGCCCCCGGCGCCGGTGACGGTCAGGGCCATGCGGGCACCCTTGCGCGCCTCGCTCAGCTGGTACCAGTAGCCGATCAGCAGGAAGGAGCTCAGGCTGGTCAGCTCCCAGAACACCCACATCAGCAGCAGGTTGTCTGCCATCACGATGCCGAGCATCGCGGTCATGAACAGCATCAGGAAGCTGTAGAGGCGTGCCAGTGAATCCTCGCCCGACAGGTAATAGCGGGAATAGAGGATGATCAGCAGGCCAATGCCGAGAATCAGCAGCACGAACAGCCCCGACAGACCATCGAAGCGCAGCGACAGATTGAGTCCCAGCTCCGTGATCCAGGGCAGATGGAACTGGGGCACCATGCCCGAGAAGACGTCCCCGAGGTGGAAGACGGCGATACCGAGTGCTAGGGCAGGTGCCACCGCGGTCAGCCAGGCAAGGCGTGCACGGGGCAGATTTCTGGCCATCAAGGGCACCAGGGCACCGAGTAACGGCAATAGCACGATCAACAGCAGGGTCATGGAAGACTCGCTCCAGTCGTTGTTGTAGTACGTAGTCCGTCATTCGTGGGCAGCGCAGACACAGGCTCAGGGCCGGACTGCCAGCTTCGAGATCGGGAGGCGGAGTTTCGGCCACTGGGTGCCGACAGAATAGGCGAGCGCACTGCAGGTTGCCGCGATGAAGTGCCGGACACACGAGACTCTGTCAGGAAGACGTTCTCATGGGGCCATGCGAGACACGACATGCGTCACGCGGCAGCAAGGTCTGACAGTGGCTGGCTCAGGCTGCACGGAGGATCTGGCGCGGGTTCAGTGCGTCAATCGCTCCGGGCATGACGTTACCGTCGCAAGGGGCGGATCCGTCAGGAAGGGGAGTCGCACGGCACGGGGTGCCAGCATCCAGGATGGGATGAGGTCCGCAGCGCGTCCCCGGCTGCCCGCAACGGGCAGACGGCGAATATGCCGGGTTGGTGCGGTCATGTCATGTCTTGCGAGCATGGCCGTATTCCTCCTGAAGCCCCTGGATGACAAGTGTGTGTTCGAGTGGAGACACTTGCGCGATCTTGTTGAAAACATTGATGGAACGTGACCTAACCTCTCGAATGTATCACGCACTTGCACCCCTCGCCAGCGCATGCCCGACGCGCCGGAACGCGACATGCACCGTGTGAAGTGTTGTACAAGATGTCGTTTTTCTTGTACAAACATTGCACGCCATACGTTCCACGGAGTCACCATGCACGAGGTCGCCAGCATGAATTCGGGCAACGCACCGGAAACCTCTCTGGTGTGGTTGCGTCACGACCTGCGGCTGGAAGACAACCCGCTGTTCGCGCTGCCCCTGTCACGTCGCCCGCATCAGATGATGGTGATGTATGTCTTCGACCGTCGCTGGCTGAGACCGAGCGACGGCTTGCCACGCCTGGGGCCAGCGCGTCTGCGCCTGCTGTGGCAGAGTCTGATGAACCTGCGCGGCATGCTGCTGCGCCGTGGCAGTGACCTGCTGGTGCGCGTCGGGGACCCTGTCGAGGAAGTGCTGACGCAGGTCGCCCAGCATGATGTCCAGTGTCTGGAGGTCAGTCTCGCCGCCGCGCCGGAAGACAGCCGCGCCCTGCAGCAGCTCTCACGGCGTCTACCGGCCTCGACCCGGCTCCACTGTCACCCGCCTGACCAGATAGCCTTCGACAGCCAGTTGCTGGATGGCCCAGTGCTTGATCGCCAGCTGCCGGGCAGACTCCCTCGAGAAGAGACGGCTCGCCTGCGCATGGAGCATGAAGCGTCCTGCGAAGTTGACGAGTGTGCGGCTCCCTCCAGTGATTTCACTCTGCGTGACACGGCCCCTGCTGACACAGGCGCCTCAGGCGATCATGACGCCCTGACGACCTGCGCCGCGCTTGCCTCGCAGGTGCTGCACGCCAGTGGTGGCGTTGATTCTGGCGTGGCTGACCTGATGCTGCCTCCTACCGCTGTGCTCACGCCGGTACCCGGTGCCATGCAGGTATGCCCTCAGCGCGAGGCTCTGTCTCAGTGCGAGGCTTTGCCGACGGGGCTGAACGATGAGCAGTGGCGCGCGCTGTGCGAGGCGCAGCCACCCTTGCAGGGGCTGCCCTATTCCCTGCCGCCGTGGCCTGATTCTGCCTCGCGTGGCCTACCGCCGCTGGATGCCATCTGTGGCTCGGCGCAAGCCTGGCAGCCGGCGACTGCCAGGCTTGCGGAGCTACAGGGCGGCGAGGAACCAGCCCGCGCATACCTGTCGAGCTTGCTGTGGGGCAAGGCCTGGGTGAAGGGAGATGCCGGCAACGGCGATGGCGACTCGATCGAAGGGGCGTCCTATCAGCGATCGCACTCTGTCGATGGCGAAGGCGCTGGTGTGCCGACGGGACTGGCACCCCAGCGGGAGGCGGGGAAGACGCTGGACGATATGCAATTGATGACGCGCCCGGCGGATGCATGGCCATTGGCAGCATGGTTGGCGCTGGGTTGCATCAGTCCGCGCCGCATCCTGCAGATGCTGGATGCCCGCCGCCGTGAGGCGGGTGATGAGGCGATCAATCGGCAGCTACTGGCCATCGTGCTGCAGCGTGAATGCTGGCAGCGCATGCTGCGTGACAAGAATGAGGAGGCTCGCGCGGCCTGGTATGGCGCCGCGTTGCGGGAAGATGCCGCAAATGATGCCGCCTTTGCGCGCTGGAGCGAAGGGCGAACAGGCGATGCCCGGGCCGACAAGGCCATGCAGGTGCTGGTACGTGAAGGCTGGTTGCCTTGGTCAGAGCGCAAGTATCTGGCCGGCGTCTGGCTGGACGGCGGCGGCGACTGGCGGTTGGGTGCGCGCTGGTTCGAGCGTTGTCTGCTCGATTACGACGCCGCCACCCACTGGGGAGAATGGCGGCATCTGGCGGGCTTCGATGTGTAAGGAGGTGTCGATATCACGCGAGTCGTACGAGCAGAGCCAGCCCCGGGCGGCTCTTCTTTACAACCTGTCGCTCTTCAGCCCAGGCGCGCCAATAGCGCCGTCACGGCTGTCTCGACGCGCAGAATGCGCTCGCCCAGATGCACCCCTTCAAAGCCTGCCGTCATGAATTTCTCGACCTCATAGTCCACGAAGCCGCCTTCCGGGCCGATGGCCAGAACCACCGGCTCGCTGACGGCGCGTGGGCACTCATCCGGCATGCCCGGATGGGCGATGATGCCACGCGGAGTCGTGCCTGATGATGGCGTCATCAGTGCCGGCAGGCGGTCTTCCACGAAGGGTTTGAATAGCTTCTCGTGGGTCACCGTCGGCATGATGGTGTCACGCGCCTGCTCCAGTCCCAGCACCAGATGCTGGCGAATCTTGTCTTCCTTGAGCTCCGGCGATTGCCAATAACTCTTCTCGACCCGCCGTGTATGCAGCAGGGTGATGTGTTTCACGCCCAATGCCGTGACGTGTTCCAGCGAGCGTGCCAGCATGCGCGGGCGCGGCAACGCCAGCAGCAGATGCACGTCGAGCGGTGCCGGCGGCTGCCGGTCCAGCGTCAGGCTGAATTCAGCGACGTCCGCGTCCAGCCGCTCCAGGCGGCCACGGCCGATCAGGCCGCCCTCCACCCCCAGCGTCATCTCGTCGCCGATGTTGGCACGATGCACCTCACGCAGATGGCGCAGGCGGCGTGGGTCCGTGACACGTGCGTGGTCCTGAGCGGTCAGGTCGTCAGCGCCGAGCAAAATCAGATTCATGGCAATACCGGGGCAGTGGGGAGCGGGGTACATCGCTTACAGACAGCGGGAAGCGGGCGTTATTCTAGCATGTCGTGCATGCTGACCCGACGGGGACAGCGCTGGCTTGGCGCCAATGGCTGACGCGTGGAGACGCCTTTTCTTGCAGTCCCCCCCCTTGAGTGCACAATGAAGAAAAATCGACAGGAGCCTGACACGTGCGAGTGATCCGCAAATATGCCAATCGGCGCCTATACGATACCGAGCAGAGCCGCTACGTCACCCTGGAGGACCTGCGCAGCCTGGTGCTGGCGGAAGAGGTCTTCAAGGTCGAGGACGCCAAGAGCGGTGAGGACCTCACGCGCACCATCCTGCTGACCATCATCATCGAGCAGGAGCAGGGCGAGGGCGAAGCCGAGGTCTTCTCCAACGAGCTGCTGGAGCAGTTCATTCGTATCTACGCGATGGCCAAGCCGTTGCCGCTGGCCGGTTATCTGGAGCAGGGCACGCGTCTGATGATGGAACAGCAGCAGCGCATGCAGGAGCAGTGGTCCCAGGCCATGCGTCACTCGCCGATGGAGATGATGCGCGAGGTCGCCGAAGAGAATCTGCGCTTCTGGCAGCAGGCCATGGGCGGCGGCATGGGCGCTGGCAAGAGCGCCTCACGCTCACAGCCGAGCGATGCGGATGCGGCGCCTGATGAGTCGGATACACCGCCGGACGATGAGCGTCGCTGAGTGTGACATCGTGTCAGATCCAGCTTTCACATGAATTCATCGTGATGTGAAATGGGCGCCCCGAGCAGGGCGCCTTTCTGCCATAATGCGCAGCCTGATATTTCCTCGGTAGCTCGCGCCCTGCGGGTCGCCCTGATCCTCACTGGCTCATGAAGGTTGAAAAGATGAAGGTCCTGATCATCGGCGGCGGTGGCCGCGAACATGCGCTGGCCTGGAAGGCCGCCCAGTCATCCCGTGTTGAGGAGGTCTTCGTGGCGCCCGGCAATGCGGGCACGGCGCGCGAGTCCAAGCTGACCAATCTGGCGATTGCCGCTGACGATCTCGATGCGCTGGTCGCCTTCGCGCGTGACAATGCCATCGAGCTGACCATCGTCGGCCCGGAAGCGCCGCTGGTGATCGGCGTGGTCGATCGCTTCCGCGAAGCGGGTCTCAAGTGCTTCGGCCCGACGGCCGGTGCCGCCCAGCTGGAAGGCTCCAAGGCCTTCACCAAGGACTTCCTGGCGCGTCATGCCATCCCGACCGGCGACTACGCGACCTTCGCGGAGGTCGATGCGGCGCTTGAGTACCTGGCGGCACATCCGGCACCCATCGTCATCAAGGCCGATGGCCTGGCGGCGGGCAAGGGGGTCGTGGTCGCGATGAGCGACGAGGAAGCTCGCGCCGCCGTGCGTGACATGCTCGAGGACAACGCCTTCGGTGATGCCGGCGCACGCGTGGTGATCGAGGAATTCCTCGACGGCGAGGAAGCCAGCTTCATCGTGATGGTCGACGGCGAGAACGTGCTGCCGATGGCCACCAGTCAGGATCACAAGCGCGTCGGCGAAGGCGATACCGGCCCCAACACCGGCGGCATGGGGGCCTACTCTCCGGCTCCGGTGGTGACGGCTGACGTTCACCAGCGCGTGATGGATGAGATCATCCTGCCTACCGTGCGTGGCATGGCGGCCGAAGGCCACCCCTATACCGGCTTCCTGTATGCCGGTCTGATGATCGATGCCCAGGGCGCGCCGAAGATCATCGAATACAACTGCCGTTTCGGTGACCCGGAAACCCAGCCGATCATGGTGCGTCTGAAGTCCGATCTGGTCGCGCTGTGTCTGGCTGCCGAAGACGGGCGTCTCGACACCCAGACCTGCGAGTGGGATTCCCGCGCGGCGGTCGGCGTGGTGCTGGCAGCTGGCGGCTATCCGGCCAGCTACCGCAAGGGCGATGTCATCAGTGGCTTCGATGCTGCCGAAGCGACCGGTTGCAAGGTCTTCCATGCCGGCACCGCCGAGCAGGACGGCCAGGTCGTCACCAGCGGCGGTCGCGTACTGTGCGTCACCGCACTGGGTGACAGCGTCGCGGCGGCCACCGAGCGTGCTTATGAAGGCGTCGATGCCATCAGTTGGCAGGACATGCTGGTGCGTCGCGACATCGCCTGGCGCGCCATCGCTCGCGAGCGCGGCGATAGCTGAAAGCGCTGAGTCGCATGGGCCATCACCCCACGACATGCCTGCTTCACGACAAGACCCGGCCTCAGGCCGGGTCTTGTCGTTGGGGTGACTCTCGACGTTCTGCGCGCCTACGACCATCGTGTCGGGGTCTGGTCATGTCGGTGCCGGGCATGCGATAACCCTAGTCATCCTCTATTCCTTCTTGAGGCTGAGCGGCGTCGAAAGATGGCGTCGCCGTCCGCCCTGAACCTTTTTCCTGTCTCGCCGACAAGGAGTCTGCATGGACCGCATCCGGCTTGAATTTCCGGTTTCCCGTCTGGTACATCGCCACCCGATGACGATTCGGGTCAGCGACATCAACTATGGCCAGCACCTGGGCCACGACAGCGTGGCCAGCCTGGCGCACGAGGCGCGGGGCCAGGCCTGGCAGGCGCTGGGCTTCCCCGAATGGAACATCGATGGGCTGATGAGCATCGTCGCGGATCTCGCCGTGCAGTATCAGGGCGAGGGCCGGCTGGGTGACGCCCTCGTGGTGGAAACGGCCATCGACAGCGTGTCCGGCAAGGGGCTTGGTGTCCATCACCGTCTGCTGCGTGTCAGCGATGACGCGGTACTGGCGACGCTGCGCGTCGGGCTGGTGTTCGCTGGCGAGCAGGGGCTGGCGGAACCGAGCGCGCGCGCCAGTGCCGCCATCGAGCAGGCCGTCTCTGCCATGTCTTCCCGAGAAGCCAACTGATGTCGCGGGAATATCCGATCATCGCCGTGACGGGGTCTTCCGGCGCGGGCACCACCACGGTCATGCGAACCTTCGAGCGCATGTTCTCGCGTGAGGCGATTCATGCCGCCTACGTGGATGGGGATGCCTTTCACCGTTATACCCGTGATGAGCTGGTGCGCATGTTCCAGGAGGCGCCGGAGCGCAAGCGCGAGTTGTCTCACTTCGCGGTCGAGGCCAACCAGCTGGATCGTCTGGAAGCGCTGTTCGTCGAATATGGCGAGCAGGGCTCCGGCACGCATCGTCATTACATCCATGCCGAAGACAAGCGCATGATCGAGGCCGGCTACAAGGTCGGCACCTTCACCGAATGGCAGTCGCTGCCGGATTGTACGGACCTGCTGTTCTACGAGGGGCTGCATGGTGGGCTGGTGACGCCGGAGCATGACATCGCGCGTCATGTCGATCTGCTGATCGGGGTGGCACCGACCATGAATCTGGAGTGGATCCAGAAGATCGATCGCGACACCAAGCTGCGCGGACATTCCCAGGAAGCGGTGGTGGACACCATCCTGAGCCGCATGGATGACTACGTGCGCTACATCCAGCCGCAGTTCTCACGCACGCACATCAATTTCCAGCGCGTGCCGACGGTGGATACTTCCAACCCTTTCGAGCCGCAGGATATCCCGACGGATGCCGAGTCGATGGTCGTGATCCACTTCCGTGACCCCGGCAGTGTCGACTTCCCGTTCCTGCTCGCGATGATCCAGGGCTCGTTCATGTCGCGCCCGCATACGCTGGTGGTGCCCGGCGCGTTGATGGCACTGGCCATCGAATTGATCATCACGCCGCTGGTCAAGAGCCTGCTGGCGCAGCGGCGGTTCCGCTAGCGAGAGACATGAAGGGGTCTGGGCTCGGGCTGGCTCAGTGCCTGCGGCCCTTGAGGCGTGGCAGGATACCTTTCTTCCAGACGCGCAGGGTGCGATTCAGGCGGCCGCTGCGGATCAGCAGGCGTGCCTCGCGGGTGCTCAGCGGCAGGCCGAGGGTGCGTTGCTTGAGCTTCAGCGAGTGACGCAGATCGAAGCGGCGCATCATGCGCGCGAGGCTGGCTGTGCCCGGCAGGCGTGGCAGGCGCACGGCAGAGGTGAAGTCGATCAGGACCGGCACGCCATCGCGCAGCACGACGTTGGAACCACGGATGTCGTTATGGGCCATCTGGCGCTGATGGAGTTGCTGCACGACGAGAATCAGCTGCTGACTGAGGCGGGCGTCCGTCACGTCATCCAGGGCGGCGTCACTCAGCAGCGGCCCGGGGATGTACTCCATCGCCAGCGACAGCGGTGACAGGCGTGCCACGGCGCGAGGGGCGTGTGCCCAGTCGCCCAGACGCTCTAGCATCTTCAGTTCGTGGCGTACCAGCCAGCGTGCCACCAATGCCGCCGGCGTGCCGGCATAGCGGCGATAATCCTTGCAGACCACCGGCTGGCCATTGAGGTGCGTGATATAGACCTCGGCCTTGAGAAAGCCCTTGGCACGCTGCAGGAACTCGCCCGGGGCCTGCTCGCCGTCAACACGCGTGACCCTGGGCGCGGCACGCAGCGCCGCCCGCGCCTTCTCGGCGCGCGTGGGGGCTGCGCGTTCAGTGGCGGGGGCGCCGACAGTGGCCGTTCGTGTCTCGCCCTGAGCGCCAAGGCCGGCCTCCAGTTCGTGGTTGGCCTTGCGCAGGGAGGAATCTTGGCGAGTGAACACGGGCATGACAGGCGACTTCTCGTTAGCGGGTTAACAATGATTATCCTACTGTTTTCCTCATTCGCCCACTGGCAGCGGTGAATCAGTCTGTTTCCCTGAAGGCGACATTGTCCTGTCCGCCAGCTGGCCCGCATATTCCTGTCTCTGCCCTTGGCCTGTTGCCCGGCTGGCGCTACGCTGGCAGGCCACGCTGCCGTGGGCAGCCCCACTTCAAGGGAGAAGGTGTCATGGACTGTCTGTTCTGCAAGATCATCAACCGCGAGATTCCCGCCGATATCGTCTATGAGGATGATGAGGTGCTGGCCTTCAATGACATCAATCCGCAGGCGCCGACCCATGTGTTGATCATCCCCAAGCAGCACATCGCCACGCTCAACGATATCGAGGAGCATCAGCTGGCCACGGTAGGGCGCCTGCAGTACACCGCCGCCAGACTGTCGAAGGACTACGGTTTTGCCGAGGGCGGTTATCGCGTGGTGATGAACTGCAATGAAGATGGCGGCCAGACGGTCTATCATATTCATATGCACCTGATGGGTGGTCGCCGCTTCACATGGCCGGCTGGCTGAGCCGGCGTAGAGCAGGCGCCTGTACCGGCGGTTCGCGGGCAGGTAGCGGCTAGCGATAACAAGCGCGCGGCACACAGGCGCATACCGGCAATGTCGTGAAAACGGCGTTGCCGGTTTTCATTGGGGAGGGCGCAGCGCAAGGGTGCCGGTCAGGCCTCGCCCGGCGACACTCTGCCCCTTACCGTCGCGGGCTGGCTTGCGTAAGATGGCCTCATTGCTCACGCCGTGCAGGAGTCTTCCCATGCCGCATTCCGATGCCATTTCGGCGCAACGTCATCACAGCCGCGCCGATCAGTTGATCCATCAGTTCGACACCGTACTGCGTACCCTGGTGCCACATGCCGCCCAGCCGTCGCGTCCCTCTCCGGCGGGCGACATCCATGATGAAGCGATCAGCGATGAAGAGCGCCAGCACGCCGCTGGCCTGATGCGCATCAATCACACCGGCGAGGTGTGTGCCCAGGCGCTCTATCAGGGGCAGGGGTTCACGGCGCGTCTGCCCGAAACGCGCACGCAGATGGAGCTGGCCGCCCAGGAAGAGATCGACCACCTGGCCTGGTGCGATGCACGACTCGTCGAGCTGGATGCCAATACCAGCCTGCTCAATCCGTTGTTCTACATGACGAGCTTCGCGCTCGGGGCAGCAGCGGGTGCCATCAACGACAAGGTCAGCCTCGGGTTCGTGGCCGCGACCGAAGAGCTGGTCGGCGAGCACCTGTCGAAGCACCAGCAGACGCTGCCCGAGGGCGATCAGCGCTCACGCGCCGTATTGCGCCAGATGGAAATCGACGAAGCCCATCATGAGCAGTGGGCGCTGGAAGCCGGTGGCCATCGCTTCCCGGGGCCGCTGAAGAGCGCCATGCGCCTGATGTCCAAGGTGATGACGGCCAGCGTCTATCGGGTGTGATGATCAGATGCCTGAGCCTGCCTTTGCAGCTTCAGGACGGTGCAAAACACAAAGGCCGCCCCATGGGGCGGCCTTTGTGTTTTGGGCGAACGTCGTGATGATCAATGCGAGACGTTCAGTGTGAGACGTTCAGTGTGAGAGGTTCAGCTGTCTCTGGCGTCAGGGCTTATTCCTTGACCTGGTATTCACCGTCCAGCGTCTCGGTGCTGCTGCCGTCTTCACGCGTGGCATCACGCGAGTAGTTCTGGCGGCCATTGGCCCTGTCCTGAGCCTCCTGCATGCGCTGCTGCATCTCGCTCATGCGCTTTTTCATGCGACGGCGGATGAAGGGCAGCATGATGATGCCGAGTACCATCATCACCAGCGCTGCGAACAGGCTGAAGATCATGACCACACCACCGATCAGCCAGGCGGCGACCAGCTTGAGGCCGGACAGGCCATTGGAGGGGCGTTGGTTGCCTGCATTGGCCTGCCATTGGCGAGCCTGATTCCACAGTGTGTTGTGCTGTTGGCCTTGCATGTGTCTTCTCCACGATAGAGCCGGGCCGTCAGGCCGGGCGAGGATGACCCGATAGGTAAAAGTGGGTGGTCGGGGATATCGGGTCAGGAAACGGGGGTATTGCCCTCCCGGCGCAACTGTCATTCGTGCTCTGGGCCGGGGGATGGGGAAATGGGACTCGATGCGACGCACTTTTGCATGAGGCGTTTGATGGCATCGGGCGGCCGGTTGACTCGTTCAGCATCGAAGTTGGCATCGTTGCCGTCAAGCGGCTTCGGCGTTGATCCAGCGCTGGGAGTCGGTTCAATCCTTGAACCACTTCAAGGCACGGCGGCTGGTCAATCGGGTCGATCAGTTCATTGCCGATAATCCGGATTCATGGACACGCTGGCGGCGAAGTTGAAAGCGTTGTCCGGCAGCGGCATGTTCAGTGTCATCCGTTGCGGCCTGCCTTGCGCATCGCGCCCGTGAATCTGGATGGTGTGCGCAGCGACGTCGACGCTCTGTACACTCTTGATGCCGTCGACAGCAGCAAAATTCAAGGTCTGGCGCATGCTGTCGCCATCGATGGCCTTGTCGCCGGGCACCGAATCACTCTGGCGCAGCGCTTCGCTGATGAATTCTCCATCGGCGAGATTGATGGCCAGTTCCATCTGCCACCCATTATGCCCCCAGCCCGTGAACTGAACATGATCGTCACGGATATCCAGCGTGCTGAATTCCATCATGCCCTTGCGACTGGCGTGGATCATCATCTGCGTGAGCAGCTCTGGCGCGAGTCCCTGAGTCGACGCGGCGTCAGAGATATCCGTCGACGGCTTGCCGGCCATGCGGGTGGCGGCCGTGTCCAGCGCGCTATCCCCGGCATCATCGCCGAGTGTGACGTGCGCCTTGCCGTCATTCGAGTGCTCGGTGGCCGAGGGGCCATTTGCGGAGAGTCCGGAGGTCGAGAGCTCTGCCGCCGACAGCTGATGGCGCACCGGCAGGTCCTCGATGCCATTGGCATAGGCGGGTGCCGAGCCCAGCATCAGGCCGAGTGCACTGACGCCCAGGCCGTGTCGCCAGTGCTGGACCGCGCGGCTGGCGAGCCAGAAGCGAGACGGGCCGGTACCTGCGCCTGCGGACGGCGGCTGTCGGGATGCGGAGTCTGATTCACGCGCGGGAGCAATACGGGACGCGGCCGATGGGGACATGACACCCTCCTCAAGGTTGGCTGGGCATGGCACTCACTGTGGGCCAGGCGACCTTGCGCGACGCTGAGACGTGAATTCATCTGAGGTTCATTGCCTCCTGTCAGTCTCTGCATCACAGGGTCAGTGGTTGCTCTCGGGATGGTCCGCGTTGTTCCAACGCAGGTTTGATTGCACATTCCGTTGCTAGATTGCTCGCCACGCGCAAGCGCCCGCCTTGGGCGTACACCAGCCCCGCCGTCATTCACGAGGTTCCCCTTCATGCAGACTCCCCACAAGGCTCAGCCAGACGCCAATGCAGCGCGTGGCAGTCAATGGCGGCAACGTTATGTCTGGCTGTGCCTCGGGCTCGGGAGCCTGCTGGTCGGTGCGCTGGCACTGCCGCCGCATGCGCTGTGTGACAGCGAGCGCTGGCGCAGCCTGCACGATGAAGTCGCTGCCGGACGTGTCATCTCGTTGTCCGAGCTGCTGGATAGCCTCGAGCGCGATTGGCTGGGTCAGGTGGTCGAGGTGGAGCTCGAAGAGACGCACGGTGAGCTGATCTATGAGGTCGAGATGCTCGGGCCGCAGGGCCAGATGGCCAGATTCACCGTGCGCGCCTCGGATGGCAGTCTGCGTGAGGTGCGCGGGGTCAACCTCGATGCCATGCGTCGCGCTGGCAGCGGTTCCTTGTCCGAGCCCCTTACCAAGCCCCCGACCAAGCCCGAGACCGACGACACGCCGCTCGTGACTGACGGCGGCAATGCTGAGGCCGAGCGTCAGTAGGATGAGGCAGGCAGTGGCCAGGCCAGGCAGTGCCAGCGCAGGCTGTGACAAGGGCGTCGAGGGTGCCTGGCGGCCCTGAGGAACGGTATGCTAGTGCCATTGTCCATTGCGCCACCGGTAGAGCGCCGCTTGCGTCAGGAGCCCGAGAATCGATGAAGATATTGCTGGTTGAAGATGACATGCCGTTGGCCGAAGCGCTGATGGCGCGCCTGGGGGAAGCCGATGTACTGGTCGAGCATGCCACCACCGGGGGAGACGCCGACTTTTTGATCCAGACCGAGAGCTACGATGCCGTCGTGCTGGACCTCGGCCTGCCGGACGGCGATGGCACCCGCTGGCTGTCCCAGTGGCGGGAAGCCGGCATCGAGGTGCCGGTGCTGGTGCTGACCGCACGCGAGCGCTGGTCTGACAAGGCCGCCGGCTTCTCTGCCGGCGCCGATGATTACGTCACCAAGCCCTTCGAGACCGCCGAGGTCATCTTCCGTCTGCGGGCGCTGGTGCGTCGCTCACGCGGCCATGCCCACCCCGTGCTCAAGCTGGGCGATCTGGCCTGTGACACCCACGGCGGTACCGTCAGTCTGGCGGGGCGCCCCGTGTCGCTGACCGCCCAGGAAACGCGTCTGCTGATGCACCTGATGCACGCCGTGCCCGGTGTGGTCAGCCGTTCTGAACTGGTCGAGCATGTCTATGACCGCGACCATGAACCCGATTCCAACGTCATCGACGTGCAGATCAGCCGTCTGCGTCGCAAGCTGGGTGCCGAGCGCATCGAGACGCTGCGCGGGCGTGGCTATCGTCTGCGTGATCCGGATGCCGAGACACAGACGCCGACGGATGGCCGCGACGCATGAAGCCACTGTCCGTCGGCCGCCGCTTGCTGGGCGGCTCGCTGGTCATTGCCTTGATCGTCATGCCGCTGACCGGACTCGGTCTGGCCTGGAGCTTCCGTGATGCCGTGACCACCGCCTTCGACCAGCGCCTGTTGTCGCTGTCCAAGGTGCTGATCGCCGCCATCCAGTTCGACCGCGAGAAGGGCCGCCCCGGTCTGACGCGCTCGCTGGGTGACCCGCGCTTCGATCAGGCCTATTCGGGCTGGTACTGGCAGATTTCCGATCGCAACGGCAATGTGCTGACGTCGCGCTCGCTGTGGGATCAGCGCCTGCCGCCGCTGGAAGACATGGACAAGGGCGTCATCATCAGCCGTGACCTCAAGGGCCCGCGCCATCAGGTGCTGCGCTCCCTCGAGCGTGATATTCGCCTGCCCGGCCGCAACCAGCCACTGCACGTGATGGTAGCGGCCAGTCGTAGTGAGGTCGACGCCGAAGTCGCGCGTTTCGAGTGGCTGCTGGCGGGCGCGCTGGTGGCCTTGGCATCGCTTTTGGTGTGCGGCTCTGCCGCGCAGATCAGCTGGGGGCTGGCGCCACTGCGGCGCCTGCGGGCTCGCCTCAAGAAAGTCGCCGACGGCGAGGCGGAGCGGCTGGAAGAGACCCGGCTGCCGCCGGAGCTGACCGAGCTGACCCGCGCCATCAATGCCGTGCTCGAGCGTGATCAGCGCTTGATCGAGCGCGGTCGTGCGGCCGCCGGCAATCTGGCGCATGCCCTCAAGACGCCGGTCAGCGTGCTCAAGGCGCAGTCCGAGCGCTTCGACGGTGAGGACCGGGCGCGAATCGACGCCGAGCTCAAGCGCATCGATGAAGCCGTGCGTCACCACCTGGCGCGTGCCAGTGCCGCCGGTGGCGCGCATCTCAGCGGGCGCATCAGCCTGCGTGAGGCGGCGGGGCCGGTCTTCGAAGGGCTCGGGCGCTTGGCGAGCCGGCGTGGCATCACGCTCAGTCTGGCGCTGGAGGACGACGCCAGCGTGCGGGTCGACCCGCAGGATCTGCAGGAAATGGTCGGCAACCTGCTCGAGAACGCCTTGCAATGGGCTCGCCAGCAGGTCCGCGTCAGCAGCGAGACCCGCGATGGCGGCGTGCTGTTGATCATCGAGGACGATGGCCCAGGCATGAACGAAGAAGAGGGTGCCGCCGCGCTGGGGCGTGGGGCACGTCTTGATGAGGGGCGCTCAGGCTCCGGTCTGGGGCTGGCGATCGTCGACGATCTGATGGCGCTCTATGGGGGCGAGCTGGCGCTTGAGCGCTCCAGACTGGGCGGCCTGGCGGCGCGCGTCTGGCTGCCGAGTTCCCCGCTGGTCGGCGCGCAGCCGACGGAATGACAAAGTGCCGCCTCGTTTATCGGCGGTCTTGTCTTGATAGTTCAGCGCTATCACAGCCATCCCGAGAGATGATTGGGCGCGGCCAGGACGACACCGTATTCTGACGGTGTCCGGCTGGCAGCTGGACGGGCTTCGTTTCTGAGTCTCGTCTGCCGCGCCCTGCGGTGATGACGAACTGGCGCTCCTTCGGGAGCGCTTTTTTTTGCCTGTCATTCGTCGCGCCATGCCAGATCGGTGAGGCTCAAGGCGCCGATTGAACGCTGGCGGGGCTAACGGTCACGCTCATGATCGCATAGGCTGTCTGAGAGTAAGCATCCGTTACGCCGGGCGTCAGGAGGTGGTGATGAAGGACATGACAATGTGTGCTCAGCATGGCGATCTGGAGGGCCTGGCACAGGCATTGGCCGCCCACGATGCGCACGAGCGCGTCAATGACGTGGATTATCGCGGGCGCTCGCCATTGCTGGTCGCGGTGCAGGCCAATCAGCCGGAGGCGGTGGAGGCCCTGCTGGCCGCCGGCGCCGATTGCGAGCAGACCGATGCCCTGCACGATACGCCCCTGCTGGCCGCCGCTGCGCTCGGCTATGGCCGTTGTCTAAGCCGGCTGCTGGCGCATGGTGCCTCGGCGACGGTGCTCAATCGCTTCTCTTCCACTGCACTGATGTCGGCCAGTGAGCGTGGTCATGCCGATATCTGCCGTCAGTTGCTCGAGGAGACCGATGTCGACGTCAATCACCAGAATACGCTCGGCTGGACGGCGCTGATCGAGGCCGTGTTGCTGGGGGATGGCGGCGTTGACTATCAGCAGATCGTCGAGCAGCTGCTGGCCCACGGTGCCGACGTCAATCTGGCGGATGCCGAAGGTGTCACGCCACTGGCGCATGCGCGCTGGCGCCAGTTCGATGCGCTGAGCGCCAGGCTGGAAGCGGCCGGCGGACACGAGCAGGGCGTGGCCCATGACATTAGCGACCACGTCCAGGCCCGCACTTCGGCACCGCGTCGTACATGATGGCACCGACCACAAGGAGGCATCGCATGGCGTTGACCTGGGGATTGATCATCATCGGCATCGCCTTGGTGCTGCTCGGCGGCTATCGCTGGCAGCAGGCGCAGTCCTTCGCCCGCAACAGCGCACAGGTGATGGGCGAGGTCATCAACCACGACCGCACGCTGCACGTCGAAGGGCGTGGCCCTATCCATCTGCCCAAGGGCGGCAGGCTCAGTGAGGATGAGGCCCTGGCGATGGCGGGGCTGCCGCCGGGCGGGCGCTTCAATATCGAGTCGATCCAGTATGCGCCCGTGGTGCGTTATCAGGATCAGCGTGGTGGCTGGCACGAGATCATCTCGCCGCTGGCGGCGCCCTCGCCGACGCCCGCCGTGGGGGAGAGCATGGCGCTGGTCTATCGCCTCGATGCCCCGCATGAGGCCAGCCTGCCGGGGACGCGCGGCTGGTTGATCGGGGTGCCGTTGGTTCTCGGCTTCGCACTGTGCGCCGTCGGCCTGCGTCTGCTGTTGCGGGGTGGTGGTGGATGAGTGATTCAGGAGGTCGCGCGACCCGCCGTTATGGTGTCGGCATGCTGGTGCTGTGCTGGGCGCTGATTCTCGCCATGCTGGTGTGGTGGTTCCAGGGTCAGCTTGATGAGCGTACCCGGCCCAATGCCTCGCTGGCCGGTCAGTCGCTGTCCTCCGGAGAGCCGCTGACGCTGTCGCGCAATCGCTCCGGGCACTTCGTGGCCCCCGGCGCGATCAATGGTCAATCGGTGACCTTCCTGCTCGATACCGGCGCTACCTATGTCTCGGTGCCCGAGGCGCTGGCCGAGCGCCTGCAGCTGCCACGCGGGCGGGATGCGCGCTTCACCACTGCCAATGGCATCAGTCACGGCGCCTTGACCACACTGGACGCCGTCAGTCTGGCGGGGCTCAGCCAGCGCGAGGTGCGCGGGGCCATCGTGCCGGGCATGCACGATGAGGTGGTGCTGCTGGGCATGAGTTTCCTCGGGGAGTTTGATATCAACATGCGCGGTCAACAGATGACGTTGACGCCGGTGGATGGCGATGACCGATCACGCCAGTGACTACCATGGATGGCTGACAGGGCTGGCAGAAAGAGCGGCTGACACTCCACCGCGCTGGCAGCAGGCCCCGCAAACGACAACGCCCCGCTCATGATCTCCATGAGTGGGGCGTTTCACGTCTGGCGTGTCAGAGCAGGCGCTCAGTCTTTTCTGGGCGGCTCGACATGGCCACCGAAGCCGAAGCGCATCGCCGACAGCAGGCGGTTGGCGTAGGTGTTTTCCTTGCGCGAGCTGAAGCGCGAGAACAGCGCATTGGCCAGCACCGGCACGGCGACGCCCTGCTCGACGGCGGCATCGACGGTCCAGCGGCCTTCGCCACTGTCGGAGACGGCACCGCTGTAGTGGTCCAGACGCGCATCCCCGGCCAGTGCCTGGGCGGTCAGGTCGAGCAGCCAGGAAGACACCACGCTGCCACGACGCCATACCTCGGCGATATCAGCCAGATTGAGGTCGAAGCGCTGGTCTTCCGGAAGGTCCTCGGAGCCCTTGCTCTGCATCAGCTCGAAACCCTCGGCGTAAGCCTGCATCAGGCCGTACTCGATGCCGTTGTGGACCATCTTCACGTAGTGACCGGCACCGACCGGGCCGGCGTGGATGTAGCCGCGCTCGGCGCGCTCATCCGGGGCGTTGCGGCCCTTGGTGCGCTCGAGGTCGCCATAGCCCGGGGCGAGGGTATCGAACAGCGGCTCGAGATGCTCGAACACGGCCTTCTCGGCGCCGATCATCATGCAGTAGCCGCGCTCCAGGCCCCACACGCCGCCGGAAGTGCCCACATCGACGTAGTTCAGGCCCTTCAGCTTGAGAGCCGTGGCGCGGCGGATGTCGTCCTTGTAGAAGGTGTTGCCGCCATCGATGATGGTGTCGCCGGCTTCCATCAGCTCGGCCAGCGTGGCGATGGTCTGCTCGGTGATCTCGCCAGCCGGCAGCATGACCCAGACAGCGCGCGGCGCCTCGAGCTGCTGAACCAGTTCCACGAGGCTATCGACGTGCGTCGCACCGTCGGCGACCAGTGACTGGGCGATTGCCGCGTCACGGTCATGGGCGACCACTTCGTGGCCATTGCGCATCAAGCGACGAGCGATATTGCCGCCCATGCGGCCGAGTCCGATGATACCGAGTTGCATGTTCGTTCCTTTCACGTGAAGCCGGGGAGAGTCGGGACGGCGCGAAGCCTACCCTGTGCGGGCGCTGGACGCAAAAACGGGCCATATCAATGACATGGCCCGCTGGGGTGCTCAGCAGAGGCAGGTGTCAGCCGCGTGCCTGTCTCTGGGAGAGGGAGTGATCAGCGATCAATCCCAGCTCAGGGCACCGCCGACCTGATATTCGGTGACGCGCGTCTCGAAGAAGTTCTTCTCCTTGCGCAGGTCGATGATCTCGGACATCCACGGGAACGGGTTCTTGGCGCCCGGGAACTGCTCCTTGAGGCCCAGCTGTGCGAGGCGACGGTTGCAGATGAAGTGGAGGTATTCCTCCATGATGGCCGCGTTCATGCCCAGCACGCCGCGCGGCATGGTGTCACGCGCGTATTCGATCTCGAGCTGGGTGCCTTCCAGAATCATCTGGGTGACTTCGTCCTGGAATTCGGCGGTCCACAGGTGCGGGTTCTCGACCTTGATCTGGTTGATCACGTCGATGCCGAAGTTCAGGTGCATGGACTCGTCACGCAGGATGTACTGGAACTGCTCGGCGACGCCGGTCATCTTGTTGCGACGACCCATGGACAGGATCTGGGAGAAGCCGCAGTAGAAGAAGATGCCTTCGGTGACGGCGTAGAAGCCGATCAGGTTGCGCAGGAATTCCTGGTCCGCTTCCGGTGTACCGGTGTGGAAGTCGGCACGCGCCAGCGCCTGGGTGTGCTTGAGGCTCCAGGCGGACTTGCGCGCCACGGAGTCCACTTCACGGTACATGTTGAAGACTTCGCCTTCGTCCATGCCCAGTGACTCGATGCAGTACTGGTAGGCGTGGGTGTGGATCGCCTCTTCGAAGGCCTGACGCAGCAGGTACTGGCGGCACTCCGGGTTGGTGATGTTCTTGTAGACGGCCAGCACCAGATTGTTGGCGACCAGCGAGTCGGCAGTGGAGAAGTAACCCAGCGAGCGCATCACGATCAGACGCTCGTCCTCGGTCAGGCCGTCCTGGCTCTTCCAGAGTGCGATGTCCGCGTTCATGTTCACTTCCTGCGGCATCCAGTGGTTCGCGGAGCCGTCGAGGTACTTCTGCCATGCCCAGTCGTACTTGAAGGGCACCAGCTGGTTGACGTCGGCGCGGGCATTGATCATGCGCTTCTCGTCGACCTGAATGCGCTGGGCACCCATTTCCAGTTCTTCCAGACCCTTGGCCACGTCGAGATCGTCCAGCGCCTGCTGGGCGCGGGCGATGCGCTCGGCATCGCTGACCGCGTAGCCTTCGCTGTTCTCGCTCGCGACGACAGCGTCAGCCGCCGGGGCAGCAGCGGGAGCTTCGGGCTGCGGCGCCGGTTTGGCTGTCGCCGGCTTCTCGGCAGCGGGGGCGTCGTCTTCGTGGAAATCGTCCCAGTTCAACATGTTGCGTTCCTCGTGTTCGGTGATGGTCACGCGGGCAGTCAGCGTGACGAAAAGGCAGGGGCGGTGCGTTCTACGACGCGAGCGCCATCGAGTGGCGTGGCTCCCGGCGGGGAGTCAGGCCCGGGCTTGTTTCGAGGGAATGTCAGGAGGCAGTGATTGTTGGTGGCGGCACAAGACCGAGCGGGGCTCGGTCTTGTGGATTTGCCGCAGCCCGCCTGCAAAGCATGTCTTGCAGGCGGTGAGTCAGCGTCAGCGGACTCGGATCTGGCGCAATCGCTTACTGACAGGCCTCACAGCCCAATTCATCGATGTTGCTGGCGGAGGGGGCGCGCTGGCCGCTCTTGCCCTGCAGGAAGTCTTCGATGCCGCGCGGTTCCGGCTTGGCTTCCGGTGCCGGAGTCGGCGCGGGAGCCGGGGCGTTGCCGACGGCGTTGTGCTTGCTGCGATCGACGGTGGACTTCTCCACGGCGGTCGCACCCAGAGCACGGAGGTAATAGGTGGTCTTGAGGCCACGGAACCATGCCATGCGGTAGGTCACGTCCAGCTTCTTGCCGGACACGCCCTGGATGTACAGGTTCAGGGACTGGGCCTGATCGATCCACTTCTGACGACGCGAGGCGGCTTCGACGATCCACTTCGGCTCGACTTCGAAGGCGTTGGCGTACAGCGCCTTGAGGTCTTCCGGGATGCGCTCGATCGGCTGCACGCTGCCGTCGTAGTACTTGAGGTCATTGATCATGACCTCGTCCCACAGACCGCGCGCCTTGAGGTCGTTGACCATGTAGGCGTTGACCACGGTGAACTCGCCAGACAGGTTCGATTTGACGAACAGGTTCTGGTAGGTCGGCTCGATGGACTGCGAGACACCACAGATGTTGGAGATCGTCGCGGTCGGCGCGATCGCCATCACGTTGGAGTTGCGCATGCCCTGGGTGCGGACCTTCTCGCGGATGTAGTCCCAGTCCTGAGTCTGGCTTTCATCCATCTCGATGTAGTCGGCGCCACGCTCGGTCTTGAGCTTCTCGATGGAATCGATCGGCAGGATGCCCTGACTCCACAGCGAACCGTCGAAGCTTTCGTAACGACCACGCTCGGCGGCCAGATCACTGGAAGCTTCGATGGCGTGATAGCTGACGAGTTCCATGGATTCGTCGGCGAAGGTCACGGCTTCTTCGGAGGCATAGGCGATGGACTGCGCATAGAGCGCGTCCTGGAAGCCCATGATACCGAGGCCGACCGGGCGGTGACGCATGTTGGAGCGACGCGCCTGCGGGACGGCGTAGTAGTTGATGTCGATGACGTTGTCGAGCATGCGTACGGCGGTGCGCACCGACTTCTTGAGCTTGTCGCCATCCAGCTTGCCGTTGATGACGTGCTGCGCCAGGTTGATCGAGCCCAGGTTGCAGACCGCGATCTCGTCCTCGGAGGTGTTGAGGGTGATCTCGGTGCACAGGTTGGACGAGTGCACGACACCGGCGTGCTGCTGCGGGCTGCGCAGGTTGCACGGGTCCTTGAAGGTGATCCACGGGTGGCCGGTCTCGAACAGCATGGAGAGCATCTTGCGCCACAGATCACGCGCCTTGACGCGCTTGTAAAGCTTCAGCTGGCCCTGACGGGTCATCTCCTCGTACTGCTCGTAACGCGCCTGGAAGGCCGCGCCGTACAGGTCGTGGAGGTCCGGGCAGTCGGACGGTGAGAACAGGGTCCACTCGGTGTCATCGAAGACACGCTTCATGAACAGGTCCGGCACCCAGTTGGCGGTGTTCATGTCGTGGGTACGGCGACGGTCATCACCGGTGTTCTTGCGCAGGTCGAGGAATTCCTCGACGTCCATGTGCCAGGTTTCCAGGTAGGCACAGACGGCGCCCTTGCGCTTGCCACCCTGGTTGACGGCAACGGCGGTGTCGTTGACGACCTTCAGGAAGGGCACGACGCCCTGGGACTTGCCGTTGGTGCCCTTGATGTACGACCCCAGCGCACGCACTGGCGTCCAGTCGTTGCCGAGACCACCCGCCCACTTGGAGAGCATGGCGTTGTCGCGGATGGCGCCGTAGATGCCGTCGAGGGCGTCCGGCACGGTGGTCAGGTAGCAGCTGGACAGCTGGCTGCGACGGGTACCCGCGTTGAACAGCGTCGGCGTGGAAGCCATGTAGTCGAAGCTGGACAGCAGCTCGTAGAACTCGATGGCACGGCCTTCGCGATCTTCCTCGTTCAGGGACAGGCCCATGGCGACACGCATGAACATGACCTGCGGCAGCTCGTAGCGCACGTCGTTCTGGTGCAGAAAGTAGCGGTCGTACAGGGTCTGCAGGCCGAGGTAGGTGAACTGGTTGTCACGCGTGTGATCGATGGCCGCGCCGAGACGCTCCAGATCGAAGGTGGCCAGTTGCTCGTCCAGCTGCTCGAAGGCGATACCGCTTTCGATGTAGGCCTTGAAGGCGACCGGGTAGTGGTCCTTCATCTCGCCGAAGGTGGCCTCGTCAGCGACCTTGAGGAAGCTCAAGGCTTCGCGGCGCAGGTTGTCCTGCAGCAGGCGGGCGGTGACGTAGGTGTAGTTCGGGTCCTTCTCGACCAGCGTACGCGCAGTCATCATCAGCGCGGTGGACACGCCATCGACCGGCACGCCGTCGTACAGATTCTTCAGGGAGTCATCGACGATCTTCTGGGCATCGACGTTGGACAGCTCGGCGCAGGCATCGAAGACGAGGGTCTCGATACGGCCCAGATCCAGCGGACGCACGCTGCCGTCCAGGTGCGTGACGTTGATGGTCGGGTGCGGCTTGGCGATGCCGTCGTTCTGCGCGCTGCGGGCACGGGCGTGCTCATCGCGGTACAGCACATAGGCACGAGCGACCTTGTGCTCGCCGGAGCGCATCAGCGCCAGCTCGACCTGATCCTGGATGTCTTCGATGTGCAGGGTGCCACCGTCAGGCATGCGACGCTGGAAGGCATCGGTGATCTGGCTGGTCAGCTGCTGGACCAGATCGCGGATACGCGAGCTGGACTCGACCTGGTCGCCTTCCACGGCGATGAACGCCTTGGACAGTGCGACGGAGATCTTGCTGGCATCGAAGGGCGCGACATCGCCAGTGCGCTTGATGACGCGCAGGCGCTGAGGTGCGGTCACGTCGACGGCCGCCTGATCGGTGCTGAAAGTGGAATCCATGACGCCTTCCTGAATCGTCTGAAGGTGAATCGTTGCCCGTTAGGGCTCGAGGGCAATTCGTGTCGGGGCGCAGGCTGGAAATTCCTGCCTGCGCCCCGGGGACATTCTGTCGTCGTCAGCCTTGTCGTCGAGAAACTCGATCAGGCTCAGGCGGGGCAATCATCGCCCGGACTGAGCCTGATAGCGTTCATGAGACACGGATCCGGCAGCATTGCGTGACTGCCGTCCCATACGCTGATTCATGCTTTCGGGGCTTGACAATCGTCGCCATGATCTATGGGCGTCGACGTCGCCAAAACCCTACATATGGGGTGTAAGCTGATTTTGGACACAAGATAGTGTTGTTTGATGGGGCGTGCAAGTGGATAACTTGTGGGTAAGGTGTGGTTGAAAATCCGGCCTTGCCGCTGGGGGATGTCAAGCGTTCAGGTGTTAAATTTTCTGCGCTGCGTCAATGTAGATGGTGCCTGCGCTGCTGGCGCGTAAACGCCCAAATTGGCGTATCATTCGTGACAAATCACCCTGAAAAGGTTACGACGTGGCACAGGAAAGTAACTGCTTGTGAGCTGCTGGCCACGTTGACCCAACGATGCGGATGGAATGCCCTTGGATACCAATGCGCAAGAACATGTATTGATTGTTGAGGATGACGAGCGTCTGGCGACACTGACGCGCGAATACCTCGAAGCCAACAACTTCCGCGTGAGCGTCGAGAATGACGGCGCGCGGGCGGTGGACCTGATCATCAGTCTGCGCCCCGACATCGTGATTCTGGACCTGATGCTGCCGGGCGAGGATGGTCTGTCCATCTGTCGTCGCGTGCGGCCTCAGTTCGCCGGGCCGATCCTGATGCTGACGGCGCGTACCGATGACATGGATCAGGTGCTGGGCCTGGAGATGGGGGCCGACGATTACGTGCCCAAGCCGGTGCAGCCGCGTGTCCTGCTGGCACGTATGCGAGCCTTGCTGCGTCGCGCCGATGGCCCCGAAGTGGCCGCCGGTGAGACTCGCCTGGTGTTCAATGATCTCGAGATCGACAACGCCACCCGCGAGGCATGGCTGGCGCGCGAGCGCATCGAACTGACCAGTGCCGAGTTCGACCTGCTGTGGCTGCTGTCCTCGAATGCAGGGCGCGTGCTCACGCGTGAGGAAATCTTCTCTGCGCTGCGCGGTATCAAGTACGACGGCCAGGACCGTTCCATCGATGTGCGCGTCTCGCGCATCCGCCCCAAGATTGGCGATGATCCCAATCATCCTGAGCGGATCAAGACGGTGCGCAGCAAGGGATACCTGTTCGTCAAGGACCTCTAGACGATGCGCCGGGCTCTCTCCGACAGCATCTTCCTGCGTGTCTATGCCGTCTTGCTGGTGGCATTGGTGCTCACGCTGGGCATCGCGCTGGGCGGCTTTCAGCTGACCAACATGGTCCGACTGGAGGCCTACCAGACGCGCCTGGGCGCGGCGCCGATGCGCCTGCTGGTGAGTCAGATCGCGGCCACGCCGGAGGCTGAGCGCGGGGCTTTCCTCAATCGGAGCGCCCAACTGCTGGATGGGCGGTTGTTGCTGGCACCGGCAGCGGTCTTTGACCTCAGCTGGTGGGAGCAGCGCCGCCTTGAGGCAGGGCGGCCTCTGGTGCGGCCGCATGATGACGCCGGCTGGCAGCTGCTGATGGCGGTGCCGGGCGAAGAGAGGGTGCTGGAATTCCGGCTGCTGCATCTCGCGGAGCGCCAGTTGCGCGGATTGATGGTGTCGCTGCATGACACCCTGCAGCCCATGAATGCCGAGCAGCGCAGCGACTTGCTGGCCCAGCTGCAGCAGGCTTCCGGTCTGTCCTTCGCGCTGCTGCCTGACATTCCGCAGAATCTCGATGCGCAGCAGGCCAGTCGCCTGGAAGCCGGCCGGGTGGTGCTCAACGTGGCCAGTCATGGTCAGGCGATGGCGCTCTATACTCGCCTGGGTGACCGCGCCATGCTCAAGGTCGGCCCCATCCGCGGTTTCGAGACGACACCACCGGCCTTGATCATCGCCATGATACTGGCGGTCATCAGTCTGCTGGGCGGCGTCATCTATCTGGTGGTGCGTTCATTGGAGGCACGTTTGACGCGTCTGGAAAAGGCCGCGACACGCATTGCGGGCGGTTATCTCGATACGCGGGTGCGCATCGAGTCCAATGACTTTCTCGGGCGCCTCGGCATGGCCTTCAATGGCATGGCCGAGCGGGTGCAGGGGTTGCTGGGCGCGCAGCAGGACATGATTCGGGCGGTCTCGCATGAATTGCGTACCCCGGTGGCACGTATCCGCTTCGCGCTGCAGATGATCGAGGACATGGTCGATGATGATTTCGTCCAGCGTCAGATAAGGGGCGCGGACGGTGACATCGAGGAGCTCGACAAGCTGATCGACGAGATCCTGACCTACGCACGCCTCAACAATGCCGCCGGTATCCAGCTGGACCTCGGCATGGTGGATTGCCGCGAGATCGCGGAGCAGGTCTGCGAGACGCTGGCGCCGCTGCATCCTGAGTTGCTGCTGAGCATCGAAGGCGAGGCGCTGGAAGTCGAGGCCGAGGCACGCTATCTGCAGCGGGCGCTGCAGAATCTGGTCTCCAACGCCTGCCGGCACGCGGATTCCCGTGTGCTGGTGCGTATCACCAGTGACCCGCAGGTGGTCAGGCTCGATGTCGAGGACGATGGCCCCGGCATCAATGAGGAAGATCGCAAGAAGGTCTTCAAGCCCTTCGCGCGCCTGGATGATTCGCGGACGCGTGCCTCCGGCGGCTACGGGCTGGGGCTCTCGATCGTGCAGAAGATCCTGCACTCCCACGGTGGCAGTGTGGTGGTGGACAAGGGCAGATCGCTCAAGGGCGCGCGCTTCAGCCTGTTGCTGCCACTGACCTCCAGCCAGCTGGAACGCAAGGCACCTGTGCCCTTGCCGCCGGTCAAGCCGCCGTCACTCCAGGACGAGCACGCCACCTGATCACGACCGTTTGAGGAATCGGCCATGCGGCAATCTTCCTTTTCACTGCATCCTGACTTGATCGGCGCATGGCGGCTGAAGCGCTTCTGGTATGCCTGGCCGGATGGGCGCGAGCTGGAGCCGCTGGGCGAGTGCAAGGGGCAGCTGCATTACATGGCCAATGGCTACATGAGCGTGCAGCTGGTGTCCTGTGAGCGTCAGCCCCTGGGGATGGCGCCGACGGATGATCAGCTGGTCGCCGCCTTTCGAGAGGGTTTTGCCTACTGTGGGCGCTGGCAGTGGGACAATGAGAGAGAGGAGGTCTGCCATCATCTGTCGCTGGCCACGATCGCCGACTGGGATGAGGTGACGCTCGTTCGGCGCGTCACGCTCGAGGGAGACCGCCTGCTGTTGGGGACCGATGCACCTAACCTTCAGCTGCCGGAAGGGGGATTTCTGACATGGCTGGAGTGGCATCGATTGACGACCGTGTGAAGTGATTGTCGAAAAGGCTTGACGTGATCATGGGTTAGCGTGCAATGTAGCCCCTGTTGGATAGCAAGACGCACCACTCAGTCGCCTGTGCTGCTCGGTAAATCACCTTGAGCGCCCCGAGAAGCCTCGCTGATTTGATGCATGGTTTTGCTTTGCCCACGCTCTTCGGGTAATGCCCGTTATTTCAAACATGCTGATCAGAGAGGAATTTCTCATGGCTACAGGTACAGTTAAGTGGTTCAACGACGCTAAAGGTTTTGGTTTCATCGCTCCGGCTGACGGTGGTGACGATCTGTTCGTTCACTTCTCCGAAGTCCAGGCTGATGGCTTCAAGACCCTGCAGGACGGCCAGCAGGTCTCCTTCGATGTGACTCAGGGCCAGAAAGGCCTGCAGGCAGCCAACGTCAAGGCTATCGACTGATCATCACTCATTGCGGAATGCTTTCCGCTTGAGATGATAGATGTCAAGAACCGCCCCAGCTCATGCTGGGGCGGTTCTGTTTGTGCTGAAGAAAAAGTCTTGGACGCAAGCCGTCGTGATATGGCGTGAACAAGCAGTGAGCAGTACTAACAAGAAGCCCCACCACTCGACAGGCCGCAAGGCATCGAGTGGTGGGGCTTTCGTGTATCCATTCCTCGTAAGCGCTGAGGTCCGGGGATCAGGCAGGCTTCACGCCACTCAGCACCTCGAATGAAGTCTCACGGGCGGTACGCAGGAAGTCGTCCATCCATGGCGTGCCGAGCAAGTCTTCTCTGACGGCGGCGTAGAGTGTGGCCCAGACACCGTCGCCCAGCGACAGGCCGCGCACGTAATCGCGCGTCAGATACTCGGCCAGTGCCCAGTTGGGGAGCGCCGTGACGCCGCGGCCGCTGGCGACCAGCTGCATCATCATCACCGTCATCTCCGCGCTGCGGATCTCGCGCGGGCTCACGTTGGCGGGTTCGAGGAACTGGGTGAAGACGTCCAGGCGATCATGCTCGACCGGATAGATGATCAAGGTCTCGTCACACAGGTCCTGCGGCTCCACATGGCCCTTGATGGCCAATGCATGCTGGCGTGCCACGGCCAGCATGACCTCATAGCGGAACAGTGGAATGTACTGGATACCGGTCATCTCCACCGGGTTGGCGGTGATGACCAGGTCCAGCTGCTCGCGGCCCAATGCCTGCAGGGGAGCGAAGCTGTGGCCCGAAGGGATATCGACTTCAATCTCCGGCCAGTGATCGCGGAAGCGGTCCACTGTCGGCATCAGCCACTGAAAACAGCTATGGCACTCGATGGCCATGTGCAGTCGACCCTGCTCGCTACCCGCCATGCGGGCAATGTCGCGCTCGGCCATGCGGAACTGCGGCAGTACCTGCTCTGCCAGCGACAACAGGCGCTGCCCGGCGCGGGTGAACTCCACGGGGCGCGTCTTGCGGATGAACAGCGGCGCGCCCAGGCGCTCCTCTAGGTCCTTCAGTTGATGGGACAGGGCGGACTGGGTGAGGTGGACACGCTCCGCGGCTTCGACCAGCGAGCCAGCATCACGCAAGGCCAGCAGGGTACGCAGATGGCGCAATTCAAGCATGATGAATGGTGCTCATGTTGAGAGGTTGAGTGAGAAAGGTGCGTTGCGAACGGCAAGTTGAGACAGGCCAGTTGGATAGGCGAGTCGAGAACGATAAGTTGAAAGTCTTGGCGCAAGCCGCGAGCGGGTCAAATACTCCCACGAGACTGGATCAGTGGGGGAGTGGCAGCGGGATCTCCCCCCCTGCCAGGCAACCACCATGACACGCGGTTGACCGAGGGCGCTCATGATACTGTCTCATATTCATGGCGACTCGCGTATCACTCGGGGCAGCGGCATACGAAGGCGTCAAGAGGGGGGCATGCAAGGCCTGCAGCGCACGCGTCTTGCGCTCTCAGGGCATTCCCATCCCCACAAGCTTCACTGCGCTTGATAGACTTCGGTAGGGTGCGCCAGGAAGGCCGCCGTCTCCGCCTTGAAGTCCAGCCATGCCGCAGTGTCTCATCATCAGACTCCTGCGTTGCCTCTTGTCGTCCGACATGCCCAGGGAGGGTTCATCATGTCACGTCATTGCTGCCGTCTTTTTGCCATTTTCCGTGCGTTGCTCCATAGGTGGGCCGCGAGCCTCACGCCAGGGATGATCGCTGCCGGTCGAACGGGATGGCGCCTGTCGCCTCTGGCGGTGCCCCTGCTGCTGGCCGCATGTACCTCCCTGCCGTGGAGTCAGGACGCCACGACAGGGACGGATGCTGGCCAACCGCCGCTGAAGGTGCCAGCTCCCGCACAGGACCCGGGCCCCGTGGTGCATGAGGTGGCGAAGAAGCCTGCGCCGCCCAGTGCGGAATCGCTGGGCAAGGCCGCTGCCGTGACCTTGCCCGCCAGCTTTCTGCCACCGCCCCGGGCGAGTGAGTATCAGGTGTGGCGATGTACTCCGGCGCAGGATCTGCTGATGGCCTTCAGCGAAGGCGACGCCGAGGCGTCGCATGAGTGGTTGCGGCTGTGGTCACGACGGCATGCCTATACCCTGGAGCGGATCGTCAGTGCCTCGGGCGAGCGCTATCAGGCCAATGTCGGTGCATCGCCGGCCGAGAAGGCGTCTGGTGATGCGAAGGCGCTGCCCGGTGAAGAGGGGTTGGAGGTGTGGTTCAAGGGTTCCGAGGCGATGCTGCAGAATGCCCGCGGCAACCTGGAGTGTGTGCAGGATGATCGGCGCGTGATTCATCCGACGACACAAAAGCCACTGCTGGTGGCACAGGGTAATGAGCCCGGTTGGCAGGTCAGTCTCGACAGCGAGCACAATCTGCTGACGCTGACGGTCATGCAGGGCTTGCTCGAGTCGCTACACGAGGCGCAGGAATCCGAGCGCTCTGCAAAGACGGAGGCTGGCGCTCGCTCGTCAGGCATCCAGGTGGTCAAGCTGCCTTATCGGGTCGCCCGCGAGGCAAACGATAGCCGTGTGCTCAAGGCGCAACTCCCGGCTGACGGCAAGCAGGGCGAGCCGTTGCAGCTGGTGGTCGCGCCGGGTGCCTGCTTCGATTCGATGCAGGGCGCCCCCTACCCGCTGACGGCGACCTTGACGGTTGCAGGGCAGGAATTGAAGGGTTGTGGAGAGGCGTTCCGTTATCCGTCAGCGGTCGAATAAGGGTGGTGGCTGGCTGTGACATTCGCCTTTTTCGAATGATATAGGCGATTCAAGTCGCTTTTCGTGTGGAATGGCTCATTTATCATGCGGTGCATGCGGATCGGGTCGAATACCGTCGACAGGATCACGCCTCACCTTCATGGAGACCTTCCACAGGTCAAAAGCCTCACTCAATGTCCTGCTGGTGTCTGCTTCCCTGTTCGCTGGCAAGGGTAATTCACGCGCGCTGGCCTCATCCTTCGCCATCGCCGCCCGATAGCGATGGCGTTCGTGTTTGTGCACAGCAAAAGGGAGTCGCTGGCGTCGATCAGTCGCTGGTGCAGATCAGTCGCGGGAGTCGAGCACTTCCAGCGCTCCCTTGAGGCGCGCATGCAGTTCTTCCAGCGGCGGCTGGGCACCGCCCTGCGGCCAGCCCGCCGTCAACACCACGCCATCGGCACCATAGTCGCTGGCATCCACCGGCACATCGTAGCCGTTCAGCCAGTGGCGAACATCGGCCTCATGGGCGAAGCCGACCTTCAGGCGCCTGGGCGTGCGCGGTGTGAAGGTCGTGGTGGGCAGGTTCTCGAGCGCCTCGAGCACTGCGCGGCTGTATGCGCGCGCCAGTCCGCCGGTGCCCAGCTTGATACCGCCGAAGTAGCGGATCACCACACAGGCCACCTGACCGACGCCACTGCCTTCGAGCACCTGATACATCGGCCTGCCAGCAGTGCCGCCCGGCTCGCCATCATCGGAGAAGCCGATGGCATTCTGCTCATCGGGCGCCCCGGCGATGAACGCCGTGCAGTGGTGGCGTGCATTGGGGTGGGCGAGATGCGCCTGAGCCAGCAGCCGCGTCATGCCTTCTGGCGTCGGGGCATGGGCCAGCCAGGCGATGAAGCGGCTCTTCTCGATCTCGATGCTGTGTTCATGGTGCGCCTCGGGCGCCAGTGCCGGTATCAGATAGGTCATGGCACCATCTTACCAAAGCGTCGTCCTCAGTGAGTGACGGCATTGCCGCGCACCACGCCCATCACCATGCCCAGCACTTCGATATCGGCATTCTTGAGATAGATGGGGGCCATGCTGTCGTTGGCCGGTTGCAGGCGCACGCCGGTCTTCTCGATATACAGCTTCTTCAGCGTCACTTCCTGCTGGTTGATCATCACCACGGCGGTCTCGCCGTTCTCGGCGCTTTCACTGCGTTCGATGATGATGATGTCGCCATCATGGATATTGCAGTTGATCATCGAATGGCCGCGCACGCGCAGGGCGTAGGTGTTGCGGCGCACCATGCGTGTCGGCACGGCAACCGTACCGCAGTCGGCGATGGCTTCGATGGGCATGCCGGCCGTGATGTTGCCGAGCAGCGGGATATCCATCATGTCGCTGGCGGTGATTTCCTGCCAGGCCTGGTCATTGAGCGGCAGGTTGTGAAGACGCTGAAGGTAGTGCGGAGCGTGAAGACGTGACATGAGCTATCCCCTGATGCCGTGCGGTCGGCGCGGATGGTGCGTCGGCCTGCGGTGCAGCGTGGAGGGTCGTCAGGCTGAGTTCATCTGTCGCCTGCTAGGCTCCGCGAACATGCTGATAACGCGTTGAGCCGACCCGATCAGTCTGTGCCTGCACTCGGCAGACGTGTGATGAAGGTACTGTATGGATACTGTTTTTGTATACAGTGCCTGCATCATAGCAAGCTCTCGCGAAGTGGCAAGAGGTCAGCGGATCGACCGGCGCCAAACCAGCGAAAGTGTGTCGTATGAATGTGCACCACATGTCGCTGATATATTTCTCGAGTGCTTGACTGCCCGTCATGGCGGGGCTGCGATGCCAGGCGATCAGCTGCTCGGTGGTCAGTGTCGAACTCAGCTCGTAGAATGGGCCGCAGTGACCCTTGGGTCTGCCTTTGATGTCGCACTCCGCGACGGCTCAGCCGCGAGAATCCGGGATGCCCAGCCAGCCTGCCAGCGATGAAGTCAGTAGCGCGCCGCCTCTGTTGGCGGTCGTGGCGCTCGGCTGTGAGCGTGATGAGCGTTGGCTGTTCGAGGGACTGGATCTCTCGCTGCATGCGGGAGAGATCCTGCAGGTCGAAGGGGCCAATGGCAGTGGCAAGACGACCCTGCTCAAGATTCTGTCCGGTCAGTTCCATGACTACGAGGGCGAGGTGCTCTGGCGCGGCCAGCTCACCTCGCGGGTGCGTGACGACTTTCTGGGCTCACTGCTCTATCTGGGCCACCAGCCCGGCATCAAGGGCACCCTGACCGCACTGGAAAACCTTGCCTGGTATCAGGCGCTTGGCGGTCAACCGCAGGCGAAGGCAGAGGCCCGCCGCGAGCTTGCCTGGGCGGCGCTTAACGCCGTGGGACTGGCCGGTTTCGAGGATGTACCTGCCCAGCAGCTGTCCGCTGGGCAGCAGCGACGTATCGCGCTGGCGCGGCTGCATCTGACACCACGCCGGCTGTGGGTGCTCGATGAGCCCTTCACCGCCATCGATCGCGACGGTGTTCAGGCGCTGGAATCATTGCTGCTCGCTCACGTCCAGCGTGGGGGTAGCGTGGTGATGACGACCCATCATCGCTTCTCGCAGGCCTCACGCTTGCGACGGATATGTCTGGGACAAGTTGCAGGCGTGGATTCGAGAGGGAGCGTCTCGGCATGAACCATGAGCTGCTGACGGCACTACCCGAGGCCCCGCCCAACAGTTCGCTGGCCGGGGCCTTCAAGGCGACCCTCGCGCGCGACCTGCGTCAGGCGCTGTGCCGGCGCAGTGAGCTGATCAATCCGCTGGTGTTCTTCGCCCTGGTGATCACGCTGTTTCCGTTGGGCATCTCACCGGACAAGGCGCTTTTGGCCACACTGGCGCCGGGCTTATTGTGGGTGGCGGCGTTGCTGGCAACGCTGCTGTCACTGGACGGCCTGTTCCGGCAGGATCTGGAGGACGGCAGCCTCGAGCAACTGTTGCTGACGCCGCAACCATTGCCGTTGCTGGTGCTGGCCAAGGTAGCAGGCCACTGGCTGCTGACCGGCCTGCCGCTGGCGCTGATGGCACCCTTGCTGGGCGTGATGCTGGGGTTGCCGAGCGGCGCCTTTGGCGTCTTGATCGCCTCGCTGGCGCTGGGCAGCATGAGCCTGTCCTTGATCGGCGCGATCGGTGCGGCACTCACGGTGGGGCTGCGGCGCGGCGGGGTGCTGCTCTCGCTGATCATCCTGCCGCTGTACATCCCTGTGCTGATCTTCGGTGCGGGCGCCGTACAGAGCGCCGTCAATGGCATGCCCAGTCTGGCGCATCTGGCCATTCTGGGCGCGATGTTGGCGCTGGCCCTGTTGCTGGCGCCGCTCGCCATCGCCGCCGGACTCAGGCTGAGCATCAATGGCTAACCGGATCAAGAACTGCATGACGCTGCCCGAGCATGCTCGGGCATTCGCAAGGCTCTTCATTGCCCCTGACAAGAGGCCCGTGTGACCGCCGATTCCGACTCTCCTCAAGCGCCTTCCCGCAAGGTTCGTCCCCGCAAGGGCGGGCTATGGCCGTGGCTGCATCGCATGGGTGCGCCGACGACCTTCTTCGCGGCCAGTCAGCGCTGGCTGCCGTGGCTGTGGGCGCTGGCGATCATCTCACTGGTGGCCGGCAGTGTCTGGGGGCTGGCCTTCGCGCCCGCCGACTACCAGCAGGGCAACAGCTTCCGCATCATCTATGTACATGTCCCAGCGGCGATTCTCGCCCAGTCGTGCTTCATGCTGCTGGCGGTGTGCGCGCTGCTCTTCCTGGTGTGGAAGATCAAGCTGGCGGACATGGTCGCCACGGCCGCCGCGCCCGTCGGTGCCTTGATGACGGCGCTGGCACTGTTTTCCGGCTCGGTGTGGGGCATCCCCACCTGGGGCACCTGGTGGATCTGGGATGCCCGGCTGACCTCGATGCTGATCCAGCTGTTCCTGTATCTGGGCGTGATCGTATTGCGTGGTTCCTTTGCCAGCCGTGACAGTGGTTCGCGTGCGGCCTCGATCCTGGCGCTGGTCGGCATGGTCAATATCCCGATCATCAAGTATTCGGTGGACTGGTGGAGCACACTGCATCAACCGGCCACCTTCACGCTCAGCGAAGCGCCGCCGATGCCGGCCAGCATGTGGATTCCCTTGCTGATGATGGTGATCGGCTTCTACGCCCTGTTCGGCGCGCTGGTGCTGATGCGCACGCGGGTCGAGGTGCTGAGGCGCGAGAGTCGCAAGCAGTGGGTGCGTGATCTGCTGAGTCCATCTTCGCGTGCGCGCCCCGATGCTGCGGTGGTCGCGGCAGAAGGGGACAAGCCATGAATCTGCCGGGCATCGCCTTCTCGAGTGTCAGCGAGTTCTTCGCCATGGGCGGCCATGCGCTGTATGTGTGGTCGGCCTGGGGGCTGACGGCGGCGTGCCTGGTGGGGCTGGTGATCGCCACGCGGCTGTCGCGTCGCGCGCTGGAGGCGGATATCCGTCGCCGGCTGCGCCGCGACGCTTCCCGTCATTCTTCGCACCCTGCTACACACCGCGCTTCGCATCGTTCGTCACCTCAGGATTCGCGCCGCACCTCTCGTGATTGAATCTGTTTTCTTCCTCCCGCGGCGGTTGTCCCGCTGACCGCGAGAGGCTTGACTGTCCCTTGCCCTGATCGAGCCCTGACCATGACTCCCAAACGCAAGCAGCGCCTGTATATCGTCACGGCCATCGTGCTGCTGGCCGCCCTCGCGGTGGGTCTGACCCTCTATGCCCTGCGCGCCAACATCAACGCCTTTTATACCCCGACCCAGATCGCCAGTGGCGAAGCGCCCCAGGGGCGGCAGATCCGTGCGGGTGGCATGGTGCGTGATGGCAGTGTCAGGCGCGACAACGAGACGCTGGATGCCATCTTCACCGTCACCGATTTCGATCATGATGTGACGGTGCATTATCAGGGCATCCTGCCGGACCTGTTCCGTGAAGGGCAGGGCGTGGTGGTGATGGGCACCTTCGATGGTGATCATCTCGAGGCCAGCGAAGTGCTGGCCAAGCATGACGAGAAGTACATGCCGCCGGAGGTATCCGATGCACTCAAGGCCTCCGGGCGCGATGTGTCTGGTAACAGGACGGGCAACCTGGCCAGCGACAGCAGCGCTACCAAGGCCGCGATCGATCCGCAGGAGGCCCCGTGATGGTGATGCAACTGTTGCCGGAAATCGGCCACTTCGCGCTGATTCTGGGTGCCTGTCTGGCCTGTGTGCAGGCTGTCGTGCCGCTGGCGGGGGCCAGCACGCGTCGCCCGCTGTGGATGAGCTTTGCCCAGCCGATGGCCTGGGGGCAGTTCCTGTTCGTGCTGATCGCCTATGCCTGCCTGACCGCGAGTTTCCTGCTGGATGATTTCAGCGTCGCCTACATCGCCAACAACTCCAACAGTCAGTTGCCGTGGTACTTCAAGTTCAGTGCCGTCTGGGGCAGCCACGAGGGCTCGGTGCTGCTGTGGAGCCTGATTCTGGCCGGCTGGGGCTTTGCCGTCTCGCTGGGCGCGCGCCATCTGCCGCGCGACATGCTGGCACGGGTGCTGGGCATCATGGGGCTGATCTCCACCGGCTTCATGGCCTTCGTGCTGCTGACCTCCAATCCCTTTGCGCGCCTGTTGCCTGACATGCCGGCTGACGGCGCGGACCTCAATCCGCTGCTGCAGGATATCGGGCTGATCATCCACCCACCGATGCTCTACATGGGTTACGTGGGCTTCTCGGTGGCGTTCGCGTTCGCGATGGCGGCACTGATGGGCGGGCGTCTCGATGCCGCCTGGGCACGCTGGGCGCGCCCCTGGACCAACATCGCCTGGGCCTTCCTGACCGTCGGCATCGCATTGGGCAGCTGGTGGGCCTACTACGAGCTCGGCTGGGGCGGCTGGTGGTTCTGGGACCCGGTGGAGAACGCCTCCTTGATGCCGTGGCTGGCCGGTACCGCCCTGATCCATTCGCTGGCGGTCACCGAGAAGCGCGGCGCCTTCAAGAGCTGGACGGTACTGCTGTCGATCTTCGCCTTCTCGCTGTCACTGCTGGGCACCTTCCTGGTGCGCTCCGGCGTGCTGACCTCGGTGCACGCCTTCGCCAGTGACCCCGACCGCGGGCTGTTCATTCTCGTGCTGCTCGGCATCACCGTCGGTGGCTCGCTGCTGCTGTTCGCGTTGCGCGCACCGCGCGTACGTTCGACGCTGGGCTTTCACTGGCTGTCGCGAGATGCCTTCCTGCTGGTCAACAATCTCGTGTTGCTGGTGATGATGGTCACCGTGCTGCTGGGCACTCTCTATCCGCTGGTGCTGGATTCGCTGGGACTGGGCAAGATCTCGGTGGGCCCGCCGTACTTCAATGCGCTGTTCGTGCCGCTGACCACGCTGCTGTGTGCCTTCATGGGCCTCGGGCCGGCTTCGCGCTGGAAGCAGATGCCGGGCCGCGAGCTTACGCGCCGTCTTGCGCTGGCCGGCAGCGCGGCACTCGTCATCGGTGGCCTGCTGCCACTGACGCTGGATATCGAGTGGAGTTTCCCGGTGGCACTCGGGCTGGTCATCGCGCTGTGGGTGGTGCTGCCGCTGCTGCGCGACCTGTGGGACAAGAGTGCCTCGAAGGCGGGGCGCTGGGCGGGGCTCAAGCGCCTCACGCCCAGCTACTGGGGCATGCAACTGGCGCATCTGGGGCTGGCAGTGACCATCGTCGGCGTGACGCTGGTCTCCAATACCGAGGTCGCCGAGAACGTACGCATGGTGCAGGGCAAGGAGGTCAGCGTGGGCGGCTATCAGTTCCGCATGACTGAGCTTGGCGAATATCGCGGCCCCAACTACCTGTCGGACCGCGCCACGGTGGAAGTCAGTCGCGATGGCAAGGCGGTGACGACACTGCATCCCGAGAAGCGTCTGTTCCTGGCCAGCGGCATGCCGATGACCGAGACCGCGCTCGATGCCGGCTTCACGCGTGACCTCTACGTCGCCATGGGCGAGAAGCTGGATGACGACAGCTGGGCGGTACGCATCCAGGTCAAACCCTTCGTGCGCTGGCTGTGGCTGGGCGCCTTGCTGATGGGGGCGGGCGGTGTGATCGCCGTGCTGGATCGCCGTTATCGCCGCCGTGTCGAGGCCAGCACGGCGTCTGACACCCACTCTATCGCCACACAGGAGGCTCGCCCATGAATCTTCGTCGTCTGGTGCTGTTCGTGCCGCTGGTGGTCGTGGTGGGGCTGGGTGCCTTCCTCTACCAGCGCCTCGATGATGACCCCTACGCACGGGACTCCGCGCTACTGTCGCGGCCCTTCCCCGAATTCTCGCTCAGCACCTTGAGTGAGCCGCAGGCGCGCCTCGATGCCTCGCTGCTCAAGGGGCAGGTCAGCCTCGTCAACGTCTGGGGCGAGTGGTGCCCGACCTGCAAGCACGAGATGCCGCAACTGCTGGATCTCGCCAGCCGCGGCGTGCACATGGTCGGCGTCGACTACAAGGACACCCGCGCCAAGGGGCGCCAGTTCCTGGAGGAGTTCGGCAACCCGTTCAGCGTCAATCTGTTCGACCCCGACGGCGCCCTGGGCTTTGATCTTGGCGTCTATGGGGCACCGGAAACCTTCCTGGTCGATGCCGAGGGCGTGATCCGCTATCACCACACCGGCTACATCCGCCCCGAAGATGTCCGCGACGTCATCCTGCCGACGCTTGAACGCATTGCAGAGCCCGCGCCTGACGTCGCCAGCACGCCCGATGAGGAGGCCAGCTCATGAAATCCGTACTCAGGAGTGTCGCCATCCCGCTGGTGCAGGCGCTGGTGGTGCTGATGTTTCTTGCCTGGCTGTCTGCCGGCAAGGCGCATGCCGCCATCGAGATGCATCAGTTCGACAATCCGGTGCTGCAGAAGCGCTACGACAGCCTGACTGCCGCGCTGCGCTGCCCCAAGTGCCAGAACCAGGCGATCGGTGACTCGGACTCCCCCATCGCCGGTGACATGCGCCAGAACGTGGCTGATCTGCTCAAGGACGGCCGCAGCGACAGCGAGATCCAGAATTTCATGGTCGCGCGCTTCGGCGAGTACGTGCTCTACAACCCGCGCCTTGATGGGCGCACCTGGCTGCTGTGGGGCGGTCCGGCCGTCCTGATTCTGCTCGGCTTGCTGGTCGTGACGCTGATCGTGCGTGCCCGGCGGCGTGCGCGTGTGCGTGCGCTGGATGATGATGAGCAGGCGCGCCTGTCGGCGCTGCTCGCCACGCACTGCCAGTCCGGCGATGAGCAACCCGGCGCTGGGCAACATGCTGCCAAGGAGCGCTCATGATCCTGTTATGGCTGGCGATTGCCGTGCTGTTGATTCCCGCCGGCTGGCTGCTGTTGCTGCCGTTGCGGCGGGCGCGCCGCGTGCATGCCGATCAGCAGGCGTTCGAGGACAACGACAGCCTCGGCGCCGAGAACGTGCGTGTCTATCGGCGCCGACTGGCCTCGCTGGAGCGCGGCCATGCGCGTGGTGAGCTGGATGACACGGCGCTGGCGGAGGGGCGGGTCGAGCTGGAACGCAGCCTGCTGGAAGATGCTGAATCCCTGAAGCGCTCTCCGCTCAAGGCGGCCAGCAGCGGCCGTGTGCTGGTGCCCGTGTTGCTGGTGGCGATGGTGGCGGGCTCGCTCTACTGGTATCAGCGCGAGGGCGCGAGCGGGGACCTGGCGCTGGCGCAGGCGATTGCCGCCACGCCGATCCACGACGCCGCCAGCTTCGAGGCGCGCATCGCCCGGCTGCGCGCCGAGGCCGAGGCCCAGCCCGATAACGCCAAGGTATGGATGGCGCTGTTCCCGCTCTACCGCGATGCCGGACGCCTCGATGAGGCCATGCAGTCGCTCGAGGCGTTGATCGCGCTCGAAGGCCGCGTGCCCGCATTGATCGCGCAGCTGGCGCAGCTCAAGTTCTTCGCCGCCCAGCGTACCCTGACCGATGAGGTGCAGACGCTGGTCGACGAGGTGCTGGCGGACGATCCGCGTCAGCCGACGGTACTCGGTCTGCTCGGGATCGAGGCCTTCGATCATGCCCGCTATCCCGAGGCCATCGATTACTGGCGCAAGGCGATTGCCGGTTTCGAGAATCCCGATGCCGCCAAGGCGCTGCGCGAAGGCATCAAGGCCGCACGCCAGCGCATGGCCAGTGCCGGTGATGTCGATGCGTCGGTCGCCCTGGCTCCCTCGGCAGCGAGAGATAAAGACGCGGCGGATGCGCAGGGAGCGAGGGCTGATCAGGACACCAGAGAGGGCGCTGCACGTCTGACGCTCAAGGTGTCACTGGACCCGGCGCTCGAGGCGCAGCTGGCGGCGCTGCCGGTCAGTGCCGAAGCGGCGACCCTGTTCATCGTGGCGCGTGATGGCGAAGGCAAGTTGCCGCCGCTGGCAGTGGTACGCACCACCGCGGACAAGCTGCCGCTGACGCTCACTCTGTCGGATGACAACGCCATGGCGCCGATGGCAAGGCTCTCGATGGCGGAGCGCGTCGATCTCGTGGCGCGTATCTCCGCTTCCGGCCAGCCGACGGCCCAGCCGGGGGATCTCGAAGGCACGCTCGAGAATGTCATCGTTACTCGCAGCACCGATGCTGGTGTCACCCATGAGGCTGCGGACGCGCCGCTGATGCTGCGTATCGACCACCGCGTCACTCAGTAAGCCGCGATTGGTCCCTGCCCCGCGCGATGACGGCTTCGTTTGTCATTGCGCCGGTTGGGGCCATCGCCGCTTTTGGGTAGACTGCGCGCTGGTTTTCGAAAACCCCCTCGATGACCGGCTGTCTCGTCGTAAGGACATGTTTACCCTGCGGTGGTGCGGGATCTCCCCACGGAGGTCTGCAAGGCCGGAGCGTGTCAGGTTTTCTGCACCAGCCACTCTTCTCCCAGACTCAAGGACGCGCCAGGCGCAATGCGGCTCAAATCGATCAAGCTGGTCGGCTTCAAATCCTTCGTCGATCCGGTCACCGTACCCTTCGACAGCAACATGACGGCGATTCTCGGCCCCAACGGCTGCGGGAAATCCAACGTCATCGATGCTGTGCGCTGGGTGATGGGCGAGTCCAGCGCCAAGAACCTGCGTGGCGAGTCGATGACGGACGTCATCTTCAATGGCTCCACCGGGCGCAAGCCGGTGGGGCAGGCCTCCATCGAGCTGACCTTCGACAATGCTGATGGCAGCCTCGGTGGCGCCTGGTCCGAGTATGCCGAGATAGCGGTCAAGCGTCTGGTGACGCGTGACGGCCAGTCCGGCTACTTCCTCAATGGCCAGAAATGTCGTCGGCGTGATATCGCCGACGTCTTCCTCGGTACCGGCCTCGGGCCGCGCTCCTACTCCATCATCGGTCAGGGCATGATCTCGCAGCTGATCGAGGCGCGCCCGGATGACCTGCGCAGCACCCTCGAGGAAGCCGCGGGCATCTCCAAGTACAAGGAGCGCCGCCGCGAGACCGAGAACCGCATGAAGCGCACTCAGGAGAACATGGAGCGCCTGGATGACCTGCGTGAGGAGCTCGACAAGCAGCTCGAGCGCCTCAAGCGTCAGGCCGAGGCCGCCAAGCGCTATCAGACCCTCAAGCAGGATGAATACCGCCTCAAGGGCGAGCTGGCCGTGCTGCGTCGGCGGGGCCTGCGCGCGCAGCAGCGCGAGCAGCAGTCACGCGTCGCGGAGCTGGAAACCGGCGTCGAGCGCGAGATTCTCGGTCAGCGTCAGTGCGAGAGCCAGCTGGAAGAGCAGCGCTATCAGCACGACGAGCTGGCGGGAGAGCTGGAAACCCATCAGGCCGCCTTCTATGAGACCGGTGCCCAGATCGCGCGTCTCGAGCAGAGCCTCGAGCACGCCCGCACCCGTGAACAGCAGCTGGCGGCGGATCTCGAGATGGCCAGGCGCGAGCTGAGCGACATCCAGCGCGTCGAGGGCGAGGACGGCGAGCGGCTCGAGATGATCGATGCGCGTCTGGAAGACATCGCCCCGGAGCTCGAGCTGGCCCGCGAGACCCTTGAAGGACTCGAGCTGTCACTGGAAGAGGCCGAAGAGCGCCGCCAGGACAGCCAGAGCGAGTGGGAGCGCTTCAGTCAGGCCGACAACGAATCCCAGCGTGGCGCCGAGCGGGCCCAGAGCGAGATCCAGCAGCTCGAGAATGCCATCGCCGACGCCGAGCGCCAGCGCGAGCGCCGTCGTCAGCAGCTGGCGGAGCTGCCGGATGTCGCCGAGTTGCGTGAAGCCCGCGAAGAGCTGCGCGAACAGCTCGATGAATTGTCGCTCAGCGGCGAATCACTGGAGTCGCGCCGCGAGCAGGCCAGTGAAGCCCGTGAGCAGGCTCAGGCCGATCGTCTGGCGCTGGATGGTGAGCGCGATCAGCTGCGCCAGCGTCGCAATGTCTTGCAGGGCGAGAAGGCCTCGCTTGAGGCACTGATCGACGCGGCGCTGCGTGATGACGATGACAGCCTGGCGAGCCACCTGGAGCAGCATGGGCTCGCCGAGACCCCGGCGCTGGCCGAGGGGCTCGAGGTCGCCGAGGGCTGGGAATCGGCCAGTGCCTGGGTACTGGGCCCCTTCCTCAAGGCGCGTATGGCGGCGGGCGAGCCGTCGCGGCTGGCCACGCTGATGGATGAGCTGCCCGGCGGCGAGCTGTTGCTGATCGATGGCACGCCGGCATCCAGCGCGGCAGCCCGCCCAGAAGGCACACTGGCGGCGCAGGTGAGCGGCGCGGATGCCCTGACTGGTTGGCTGGCCAGCATCCACTGTGTCGAGTCGCAGGCAGCCGCCTGGGCCAGGCGTGACTCGCTGGCCGCGCACGAGAGTGTACTGACGCCGGATGGCCTGTGGCTGGGGCAGGGCTGGAGTCGCCGTCAGGTGGCCGGTGAGCGTGCCGATAGCGTCATCGCCCAGCGGGCGCGCCTCGAGCAGGTCGTGCTGGAGCTCGAATCACTGGATGAGCGTCTCGAGGAGATCGAGACGCGCCTGGCCGCGGCCGCGGAACAGATTGCCGGCGCCGAGCAGCAGCTCGAGCATCTGCGCGTCGAAGAGCGCGAGCTGGGCGAGCGCCAGCGTGAACTCAGTCTCAAGGAGGCCGGCATCGCCAGCCGCCTGGAGCATGTCGATGGCCGCGCTCGTGAGCTGGATGAGGAGCTCGAGCAACTGGCGGAAACGCGCGAGACTCAGGCCCTGACGCTGGAGGAGGCGCGCGAGCGCTGGCAGCAAGCATTGGAGGCGGTCGAGAACAACGCCCAGTCACGTGAGTCGCTGGAGCGTTCACGGCGTGAACATCAGGAAGCGCTGGCCGGGCTGCGTGCTCAGCTGGCGCCCGCGCGTGAGCAGGTCAACCGTCTCGACATGGAGCGTCAGCGCCTGACCACCGAACGTGACGGCATGCAGGGCCAGCGCATGCGAGCCGTCGAGCAGCGCGAGAAGCTCGCCGAGCGCATCGAGATGCTCGAGGCCAGCCGTGAAGAAGCCTCGCTGCCGCAGGAAGAAGAGCGCGAGAAGCTTGAGATGCTGCTCGAGACGCGTCTCTATCAGGAAACCAAGCTCAACGCCTGTCGTGACAAGACTCATGAATTGGTCGAACAGATGCGTCAGGCGGAACAGGCGCGTCAGACTCATGAGCGCAATCTCGAGGGGATTCGCCAGCGCCTCGAGGAAGGCCGCATGCAGGTGCAGGCGCTGACCCTCAAGGGCGATGCGCAGGACGAGCAGCTGACGGAGCTGGGCTACGACGAGGCGGCGATCAAGCAGCTCGAGGACGAACTGGACCCCAATGCCACCGAGTCAGCCTGGAGTCACAATCTTGAGCAGATCGGCGAGCGCATCAAGCGGCTGGGGGCCATCAACCTGGCAGCCATCGAGGAATACGACCAGCAGGCCGAGCGTCGCAACTATCTGGAAGCCCAGCATGCCGAGCTGAGCGAAGCGCTGGAGACTCTCGAGCGCGCCATCCGCAAGATTGACCAGGAAACACGGGTGCGCTTCAAGGACACCTTCGACAAGGTCAATGCCGGAATCCAGGCGCTTTTCCCCAAGATCTTCGGGGGCGGAACCGCATGGTTGACGCTGACGGGTGATGATTTGCTGGAGACGGGAGTCGCGATCATGGCGCGGCCACCGGGCAAGAAAAACTCCACCATTCACCTGCTGTCAGGCGGCGAGAAGGCACTGACGGCACTGGCGCTGGTCTTCGCCATCTTCCAGCTCAATCCCGCGCCGTTCTGCATGCTCGATGAGGTGGATGCGCCGTTGGATGATGCCAACGTCGGACGCTATGCAAGGCTGGTGAAGGAGATGTCGGAAAGCGTACAGTTCATCTATATCACCCATAACAAGATCGCCATGGAAGCGGCGGATCGGCTGATGGGTGTCACCATGCAGGAACCCGGCGTCTCGCGCCTTGTCTCTGTAGGGATAGAAGAAGCTGCCGTGCTTGCCGAAGCGTGAGGGAAAAGCCGTTCAGGAGGGCAAGGTCATCCTCCGGCGCGGTAGCCAGTGGCCGCCTTGGCGGCCTGGTTGGCAAGATCGTGTTGCATCTAGACATCGAAAGCACTACGAGTTTGCGTCATAGTGTCAGTCAGGGATAATTGAAGGGCGATTGCGCAGGTCACCACCACAGGATTGACATTCGAAAAAATGTCCCCTTTTTCTGCAATCGCGCTATGCTGTTCACGTGCATGGTGCCCAAGCAAACAGGCTAATGACCCATGGAATTGAGAGAGTGGCTCATCTTGTTGGGGTTGGTGCTGGTCGCAATCATCGTCGTTGACGGTGTGCGCAGGCTCCAACGTCAACGTCGAGTACCCCGACTGGATCGAGCGGGTACAGAGGATTTCACCGACGATGCGGGCAATCCCGCGGTGGAAGAAGAGGAAGAACGTGACAACTGGGAGCTGCCGAACGGCGGCTACCGGGTGGTTGGCGATTCCGGGACGCATGCCGAGACCGAGGAAGATGTCGTGCTCGACAATGCTCATGGCATCAAGGCCTCGCGGGTGACTCAACCGAGTCGTCCGGTGCAGCCCATGGAGCGTCGTGAAGCGCCGGAGCGCAAGGGCTTCGGCGAGCGTGCGGCTGCCTTCGGTGCGCGTGCCAGCCAGTCGATGCGCGACGTGACGGCCAGTCTGGGCGCACGGCGTGATGACGAGCATGAGCACGACGATGCGCATCGTGAGCCCGTGCTCGGCAGTGCCTCCAGTGAACAGGCCGAGACGGCGCGCGAAGACGACTTCCATGAGAAGCCGGTGATCACCGCCGAGGACGACAGCATCAGTGTCTCCTCCACCCAGGCCGATGATCTCGAGCCGATGGCCGAGATCGAGGAAGGTCAGGATGCCAAGGCTGAGGTGTCCTCCGCTGGCAAGCCGGCCGATCTCGCCGACAATGCTTCCCCGCGCCAGGAACCTTCACTGGAAGCGGACGTCGCGCCTTCTGCCGATGCCGCAGCGCCCGAGGATGATCGTCATCCGCTGGTGCTGCGTGCCGAACGCAACCAGGTCGATGACCAGCTCGCACGTGACACCCTGGCCGATGCCAGTGAAGTCATCATCATCTCGGTGATGGCACGTGGCGACGAAGGTTTCAGTGGTGAAGACGTGCTGGGCATCTCGCTGGCCTGTGGTCTGCGTCATTCCGAGATGGGGCTGTTCCTGCGCCACGAGGAAGATGACGACGACAGCCCGCTGCAGTTCGCGATGGCCAACGTGGTCAAGCCGGGCATCTTCAAGCCGGCCGAAATGGTGGAAAGCCAGCTCGACGGCGTTACCTTCCTGATGCCGCTGCCGGGCGCGGACGACACCTCCGCCGCCTTCGAGACCATGGTCGAGATCGCCATGCTGCTGGTGCGTCGTCTGGGTGGTGAGCTGAAAGACGAGAACCACAGCGTCATGACGGCCCAGACCATCGAGTTCAAGCGCCAGCAGGTGCATGAATTCGAGCGTCGCAATCGTCTGCATCGCTACCAGGCCAACTGATCGACTCCCTAGCCATTCTCTGAGTCGAGCAGTCATGCCAGAACGCCAACGGCGACCTTCGGGTCGCCGTTGGCGTTTGCGTGTCCTGCCTATCTCTTGCTGCCTCCGTCAGCCTCCGATGTTCCATGACAGCGCCTGACGGTCGCTCGGAGTGCTTGAATGTTCGGCCCGTCGTTCACATTGAGTACAATGGCAGCATCAAGGCGTCCCCTCGGCATGCAAGCCCGTACAAGTCTGGTCGAGTCGTAGGGTTCGCCACCCGTTTTCAGGTCGCTCAGCGCTGCCTTATGGCAGTGCTGGCGAGCCACTGTTTCGAGTGAGTGTCATGTCAGCCCAGGATGATCTGTTTTCGGCGCCCGCCGATGAACCCAACGCCTCGAGCGCTTCTCGCTCCGCTGCACCGGCCGCGGTGGAAGGCGTGCCTGCCAAGGTGATGGAGGAGGTCGCGCAGCTGCACCGCGAGCTGCTCGAGGCCAGCCACCGCTATTACGTGCTGGATGATCCGACGCTGACCGATGCCGATTACGACATGCGCCTGCGTCGTCTCGAGGCGCTGGAAGCCGAATACCCCCAGCTGATCAGCTCGGAATCGCCCACCCAGCGTGTCGGAGCCGCGCCGGCCAGCGGCTTCGAGGAAGTGCAGCATGCAGTACCGATGCTGTCGCTCAACAACGCCTTCGATGACGATGAGTTGCGTGCCTTCGTGCAACGTGCGGCGAAAACGCTGGAGCTGGGAGATGCCCAGGATGCGGGTGACGAGCTGAGCTTCTGCTGCGAGCCCAAGCTCGATGGCCTGGCCGTGTCACTCATCTACGAGAATGGCGTGCTGGTGCAGGGCGTGACGCGCGGCGATGGCCGCACCGGCGAAGGCATCACTACCAACCTGCGCACCATTCGCTCGATCCCGCTCAAGCTGCGGGGGGATGACCTGCCGGAGCTGCTGGAAGTGCGCGGTGAGGTCTACATGAGCCATGCTGGTTTCGAGGCGCTGAATGCCCGCGGCCGCGACGAGGACGGCAAGGTGTTCGCCAACCCGCGCAATGCCGCCGCCGGCAGCCTGCGCCAGCTGGATTCCAATATCGCCGCCTCGCGTCCGCTGGAATTCTGCGCCTATCAGGTCGCGCGGGTGGATGATGCGCTGCTCGCCAGCGAGGCCGGCCAGAATCATTCCGGTCTGATGGCGCTGCTCAACGACTATGGCTTCCGTACCAGCCCGCAGCTAGAGGTGGTGCGTGGCGCTCAGGGCATCATCGACTACACCCGTCGTCTCGGCGAGCAGCGTGATGGACTCGATCACGACATCGATGGCGCGGTCATCAAGCTCGATGCTCTGCGTCTGCAGCGTGAACTGGGCTTCGTGGCGCGCGCACCACGCTGGGCCATCGCCTACAAGTACCCGGCGCAGGAGCAGGAAACCACCCTGGAAGGCGTCGATTTCCAGGTCGGACGCACTGGCGCGCTGACGCCGGTCGCCCGGCTGGCACCGGTGCAGGTCGCCGGTGTGGTGGTCTCCAACGCCACGTTGCACAACATGGACGAGGTGGAGCGTCTCGGCGTGCAGATCGGTGACAGCGTCATCATCCGCCGTGCCGGCGATGTCATCCCTCAGGTGGTGCGGGTCGCCAGTGAAGGTGCCAGCCGCGAAGCCATCGTGCTGCCGGACGGCTGCCCGGTGTGTGGCTCCGAGATCGAGCGCCTCGAAGGCGAGGTGGTGGCACGCTGCGCAGGCGGACTGATCTGCGCCGCGCAGCGCAAGGAAGCGCTCAAGCACTTCTCCAGTCGCAAGGCGCTGGATGTCGATGGCCTCGGCGAGAAGCTGATCGAGCAGCTGATCGAGCGTGAGCTGGTCAAGACGCCGGCGGACCTGTTCCACCTGGAAGCTGCCACCCTGGCCGAGCTGCCGCGCATGGGCGAGAAGTCCGCCGCCAATCTGGTCGCCTCGCTGGACAAGAGCCGCAACACCACCCTGGCACGCTTCATCTACGCCCTCGGCATCCGGGAAGTCGGGGAAGCCACCGCCGCGAATCTGGCTACGCACTTCGGCACGCTTGAAGCGCTGCGCGCAGCCGATCAAGCCGCGCTGGAGGCAGTGGAAGATATCGGCCCCATCGTTGCCGCGCATATCCATACCTTCTTCCAGCAGCCGACCAACAACGAGACGCTGGATGCGTTGCTCGCCTGTGGCCTGAGCTGGGAAGAGGTCGAGATCGGTGAGCGACCCCAGCCGCTGGCAGGCCAGACCTGGGTGCTGACCGGCAGCCTCGACAGCATGACGCGTGATGAAGGCAAGGCGCGTCTGCAGGCGCTGGGCGCCAAGGTGGCGGGAAGTGTCTCGAAGAAGACTGCTGGTGTGGTCGCCGGCGAGGCAGCGGGCAGCAAGCTCGAGAAAGCCATGCAGCTGGGCCTCACGGTGCTGGACGAAGAGACCTTCGTGAAGCGCCTGGCCGAATGGGAATCCGGTGCTGATGCACAGCAGGACAATCCGCAAGACAATGTGCAGGATAGCGCGCAAGACAGCGCGGGAGAGGATGCATGAGTACGGATACGTTGAACGATGCACCGCAGGCGGCGTCACGCCACCCTGATGATGGACAGGAGCTACCCATGAGCCAGATGCCACTTGATCAGATGGACCCGCGGGACCGCTTCATCGAGGTGCCGCAGACCATGCTGCCCGCCGATACACGGCGCGCCCTGCTGGAAGCCTTCGTCACCCGTCAGGGCTACGACACCACTGATGTCGGTGAAGGCATGGCCGGCTGGGTCGCGGAGCTGGAAGGCCAGCTGTCACGCGGCAAGCTGCTGATCGTCCATGATATCGGCACCGAATCTACCGAGGTGATGACGCTGGAACAGTGGCAGTCTTTCGGTCGCCAGCTGGCAGATGATGAGGAAGAGGGCGACTGAGCCCTCCCGTTACAGGCTTTCAGCAGTCCTCTTGGCAAGCTGAGAAATAAAAATGCCCTTGGCGAGAGCCAAGGGCATTTTTCATTGGCAAAGCTGGTTCACCTGACCAGCGCGTGTCTTCGGCTCCAACGCTTGCCAGTTCAGCGCCGCTGGACGATATCGCGGATCAGGCGGCGTCCCGGGTGCAGGTGCTCGGCCAGTTCGCGTTCCATCGGCAGCGGCTCGCCACACAGTTGCGAGGCGATCAGTTCGGCGCACAGCGGGGCGGTGGTGAAGCCGCGTGAGCCGTGTGCGGTGGAGAGCCACAGGCCGGGAAGATGGGCGCCGCTCGACTGCGGCACACGCTTTTTCGCATCGAAGGCCATGGCAGCGTAATCCTCACGCCATTGCGCAGCGTCCGGCGCTGGACCGGCCAGCGGGCTCTTGTCCGGGCTGGCGGCGCGCCAGGCGACGCGTCCCTGCCAGTCATCGTCTTCCAGCCTTACGCCACGCCCCTGCTCCCAGGCGGCGACGAAGGCGGGCAGGGCACTGCGCAGCTCCGCGACATTGGCGGCGTGGTCTGCCTCGCGGACCGCCTCATCCTCATCGCGCGGGGCGAAGGTCGCGCCGAAACTGAGGGTCACGCTGCCATCGGCGTGACGCTGGCAGGGCGAGACATAGCCACCGGCACAGACCACGCTGTCGAGCATGGGCAGACCTGCTGCCTGTTCCGACGCTACCGTGATCTCGCTGACCTGGCCGCGAATCGGCTGCAGCGGCAGGTGCGCGAGCGGCTCGGGCAGGTGTGTCTGCTCCCCCAGCGCGACGATCAACTGATCGACTTCCATGCTGGTGCCGTCGCTGGTCTGCAGCTGCCAGCGTGGCGCGCCGTTGCCAATAGTCCCGTTTTCCTCGGCCTCCAGCGACTGAATGGCCTCGATGCGTGCCTGCAGGAAGCAGATGCCCGGCGTGGCGGCGAGGTGCTGGCAGAGCGCGCTGGGGCGAACCCAGCCCGCGACCGGATAGAAGAGGCCGTCGAAGGCAATCTCGCTGCCGGCGATTCGACTGGCCTCACTGGCGCTGACAGGCGTGAGCAGCGCCTCGGGCAGCGGGTGATTGTCGAGAAAACGCTGCTGGCGCTTGCGCTCACGCTCGCTGGTGGCCAGCTGCAGCACGCCGCTGGCGGACCACAGGGTCTGTTCGGGGTCGAGTCTTGCCAGCCAGCGTCGGCTGTACTGCAGCGCGGCTAGCTGGAAGCGACTGGCGGGGTTGGTCTCGGCGGCCAGCTTGACGTAGAGCGCGCCCTGGCGATTGCCGGAGGCGCGCGCGCCGGGGGCTCCGGCATCGATCAGCGTGACCTTCACACCGCGCCGCGCCAGCGCCTCGGCGCAGCTGGTGCCGGCGATACCGGCACCGAGTACCGCGACATGCGTCTCGCGACTGACAGGCGCGGGCTGCGGGGGCTGTGTCCAGGGCTGCTCATGACGCAGCGGATGCAGGGCGCCACGCACCGCGTGCTCCTGCATGGGGGAGTGGCCGGATGCGGGTGAGGCATCAAGCCCCATCAGTTCGGCGCGCGCGGCGGCGGTCGGTTCGTCCAGCTCGCCGCAGATCATCTCGCGCTTCATGCCGTGGCCGGGCACCTTGCGCCACACGAAGCCTGCCGCGCGCAGGCCACGACGCACGAAGCCCGCGGCAGTGAAGGTGGCGAAGGTCGCCGTGGGTCGCGAGACTCCCGCCATGGCAGCGAACAGCTCGGGTGACCACATTTCCGGATTCTTCGATGGTGAGAAGCCATCGAGGAACCAGGCATCGACGCCCCCCTCCAGGCGCGACAGACGCTCCACCGCATCGCCGAAATGCAGGTCCAGGGTGATGCGCTCATCCAGCCACAGGCGGTGCACGCCGAGGACGGCTGCGGGCCATTGAGCGACCAGCGGCTTCGCCAGTGAGGCGAGGTCCGGCCAGGCGGACAGCGCCCGCTCGAGATCCGCGGCGCGCATCGGGTGCTTTTCCACCGAGATGACATGCAGGCGCGCCTCCGCGGGTGCCGTGGCCAGAAAGCGCTGTGCGGCGCACAGGATGTTGAGGCCGGTGCCGAAGCCGGTCTCGCCGATCACGAAGGGGCGCGCCTCTTGCCAGTCACGAAAACGCTCGCTCAGCCGGTTGCTGTCGAGGAAGACGTGCACGGTCTCGGCACGGCCATCGTGGGTCGAGAAGTACACATCGCCGTAATCGGTGGCCTGTGGCGCGGTGTCATCCCACTCGAGCTGCGCCTCCTCCAGTGTCGCCAGCGGTGCCAATGGCACGTCCGGCACCACGCCGGGCGCCGTGACCGGCTCGATCGCACTCGGCGGCGTCGTGGCAGGCTTGCGTGCCGCAGTGCCCGAGGCGTCCTGGGGTGACGTCTTGCGGGCTGACGGATCGGGAGCGGGCTGGCGGGTAGAGGAGGGGCGATCGTTCACGGGCATTCCTGGCAGGAGGTCGAGCGGGAGAGCGGCACAGCGAGATAGCGGCAGAGCAAGGTCTGCAACGCAGACGACGGACAGCCAGGCTGTCCGTCGTCTGCGAGAAACCGCCGGTCAGATGACCGGTCGGGTGCCGGGCTAGGGCAGGGTCTGCTTGAAGGGCTTCACTTCAGCGCTTGCATAGACACCGGCGATGACGAAGGGATCGGCATCGGCCCACTTCTGGGCGTCTTCGAGAGAATCGAACTCGGCGATGATGACGCTGCCGCTGAAGCCGGCTTCGCCCGGTGCTTCGCTGTCGATGGCGGGGTTGGGGCCGGCGATGACCAGACGGCCAGCGGCGTGCAGTGCCTCCAGACGTGCCAGATGCGGCGGTCGCGCCGCCATGCGAGCTTCGAGGCTACCTTCGACGTCCTGACAGACAATGGAGTAGAGCATCACGAATCATCCTTTTGAGAATTGGTCGAGGAAGCGTTCTCTTCCTGAGGGGCCTGCACCATATGACGGGACAGGTAGACGCCCTGAACGATGACGAACAGCAGTGTCAGACCGAGCATGCCGAACAGTTTGAAATCGACCCAGATGTCTTCCGAATAGTGGCTGAAGACGTAGATGTTGAGGCCGCCCATGGCGAGGAAGAATACCACCCAGGCCAGATTGAGGCGGTGCCAGATGGGGCGCGGCAGCTGAATCGCCTTTTCCATCATGCGCTCCACCAGCGGCTTGCCGCCGAACAGCGGCGACAGCAGGAAGGCGACGGCGAACAGCCAGTTGACCACGGTGGGCTTCCACTGGATGAAGGAGCTGTTGCCGAACAGCACGGTCGCGCCACCCAGCACGACGACCAGCGCCAGGGTGACCAGCTGCATCTTCTCGACACGCTTGTGGCGCCAGTAGATATACAGCACCTGCGCGAGGGTCGCGGGAATCAATACGGCGGTAGCCATGATCATGTCGCCAGTCATCTTGTAGACGGCGAAGAAGATCACGATCGGCAGAAAGTCGAGCAACATCTTCATGGGTAATGCGCACTCCTGAACACGACGACGCAGCCGTCGGGAAGGCAAGGGCCTGTGCGAGTGGTATCCTGTCTGACACCAGCGGCGCGCCCCTGCCTGCATGTGCTCATTCTGCCGCCATTGCTGCCTGCTGACAAAGCCCCTGTGTGTCCGGGCGCGCATCGCAGCCAATACTGCCCGACGTCTGGCCCGCTGGATCGCCTGCATCTCAGGCATCGCGTGACACAGACGTTCATCCCGAGAGGTTCCCCGTGTCCGACGTCCCGTCCGACTCTTCGCCGATTTCCGCCCGCAAGCCGATCGAGTTTCGCCCGCTGCCTCAGCGCTTCGATTCCGATATCGAGGTGCCGGACATCGACCTGCACATGCATTCCACCGCCTCCGACGGCGGCATGGCACCGACAGAACTGGTGGCGCTGGCCGCACGGCGTGGCCTGTCACGCATGTCACTGACCGATCACGACAGCATGGAAGGCATCTTCGAGGCCCAGCAGGCCGCTCGCGCCGAGGGAATCTCGTTGCTGCCCGGCTGTGAGCTGTCGGTTCGCTGGCGCAATCAGACGATTCATATCGTGGCGTTGATGCCCGAGGGAGCCGGCGATGCGCTGAGTGCCGGCCTCAGACAGCAGCACGAGGCGCGTGAGCGCCGCAGCCACGAGATCGCCATGCGCATGGAAAGGCTCGGGCTCGAGAATGCCTACGAGCGCGCCCGTGAGCAGGCCATGCTAAGTGGCGCGGGCGACCGCCCGCTGTCACGCCCGGATTTCGCCCGCGCGCTGGTCGAGGCCGGAATTGCACGCAACCTGCAGGACGCCTTCAAGCGGCACCTGGGCGCAGGCCAGAAAGGCGACGTCAAGGCGCACTGGCCGGAGATGGAAGAGGCGGTGGGCTGGGTGCGTGCCGATGGTGGCATCGCCGTGATGGCGCACCCGATGCGCTACAAGCTGACGCGTACCAAGCGTGGCGAGCTGCTGCGTGACTTCATTGCCGCCGGCGGCGAAGGTGCGGAGCTGGTCAGCGGCTTCCAGAATATCGATCGCGCGCGTGACCTGGCGCGTCAGCTGGATGAGCTGGGCCTCTACGCCTCCGTCGGCAGTGACTTCCACTTCCCTGGCGGCCCGCTGGCCCCCGGCAGCATGAGCCCGCCGCCCCGCACCAAGGTGCCGCCCATGTGGTGTCACCCACGCATCGCGCCCTTTTTTGCGGCCGATGCTGCCTCCATGTGATATCAAGAGATCACCGTGACGCCAGTTCGCCTGCCGGGCTGGCGCCCAGACGCAAGGAGCACCGCATGGGACAGTTCTTCCAGATTCATCCCGAAAATCCCCAGAAACGCCTCATCGATCAAGCCGTCGCCATCATCCAGCAGGGTGGCGTGATTGCCTATCCGACCGACTCCGGCTACGCGCTGGGCTGTCATCTGGGCGAGAAGAAGGCCATCGAGCGCATCAAGCGTCTGCGTCAACTGGACGACAAGCACAACTTCACCCTGGTGTGTTCTGACCTGTCGGAAATCGGCACCTACGCCAAGGTCGACAACGCCATCTTCCGCCTGCTCAAGAGTCACACGCCGGGCGCCTATACCTTCATCCTGCAGGCGACTTCCGAAGTGCCGCGCCTTCTGCTGCATCCCAAGCGTCGCTCCATCGGCGTAAGGGTGCCGGACCACGCCATCACCCACGCCCTGCTGGAAACCCATCGCGAACCGCTGATGAGCGTGACGCTGATTCCGCCGGGCGAGGAGCTGCCGATGACGGACGCCGAAGAGATTCGCGAGCGATTCGGACACGCGCTGGATCTGGTCATCGACGGCGGCGCCTGCAGCTTCGAGACCACCAGCGTGGTGGACCTGCGCGAGCTGCCGCCGGTGATCGTGCGCGAAGGGCGCGGCGATATCTCGAGCTTTGTCGAGTGAGGCACGCTGCATGACTTGCGTGGCGAGATGTTCATGATGACAAGAGGCGAATGACATGGCAGATGAGGTCGTTGAACAGGAATTCAATAACGCTGAGTGTTAGTATTTGGCCGTCTTGATAATTCAACGACATACCTATCATGCACAGAGGATCATTGATGCCGATCACGTCTTCATCTCAAGCGTGTGTCTCGTTACTGGCTAGAGCCACCAAGATCGCGACACTGGCAGGAATCATGGGTCTGGGAGTTGCTCCTTTCAGTCAGGCGGCCGAGTCACCCGAGGCAGAGCAGTGTCCACCGGCAGCGTATGCCATGGCGCTGCGCTATCAGCAGCAATCGGCGGAAGTCGCGGCCCTGCAGCGTCAGAGCTATGCACTGGCGACACGTCAGCTGGAGACACTGCTGGCATCTCGTGATGACGAGAAACCTCCCGCGATCATGACCGACCTTGATGAAACCGTGATCGACAACTCTGCGCTGCTGGTGCGTGACCTGAAGGCCTGTCATGACTTCACTGGCTGGGACACTTGGAAAGCGTGGGAGCGAGATGGCAAGCCGGCTCTGATTCCGGGGGCTAGGGAGTTCCTCGAACTTGCCGCATCGCGTGACGTGGCGATCTACTACGTATCGGATCGCTACGAGGAGAACAAGGACGCCACGGTCGCCACGTTGAAAGCCCTTGGCCTGCCCGGTGTCGATGACTCACATGTGCGCCTGCTGGGGCCGAGCAAGTCAGTGCGCCGCGATGCGATCGCGAAGGATCACGACATCGTGATGCAGCTTGGCGATAGCCTGCATGATTTCGCGGGTGACTTCTCCGACAAGACGCCCGAGCAGCAGAAGGCACTGGTCGCGGAGCAGGCGCAGCATTTCGGCAAGGATTGGATCATGTTGCCGAATTCCTCCTACGGTAGCTGGAGCGAGGCCGCGCTGACCGCCTGGGACAAGCCCTTTTCTGACCGCTAGCCCTTGCCGGTTTCCGGCTGAATGACAACGCCCCCGGACCTTGCGGTCGCGGGGGCGTTGTCATTTCCGAGGCGTTGTCGTGGGCTGAGTGACACTCGGCTTCGTCAGCTGCGGTCGCGGTCGGAGGAGTCGTCGCCTGGGGACGCGATCTCATCCTTCGCTGGCGGCTCGAAGCCGGGCTCTGGTCCAGATCCAGGTTCTGTGTCTGGCTCAGGCTCCGGTTCCGGCTCGCGCGGGTCGCGGGTGTCCTCGTCAAGCCAGGTGCCGCAGAACTTGCAGTACTTGGCGTTGCGATCATGGCCTTCACGACCACAGCCCGGGCAGGCTTCGTCGCTGGTCTGCTGCATGCGCAGGCCATTGAGGACCTCGGCCGAGAACACCCCGGTGGGCACGGCGAGAATCGAGTAGCCGAGAATCATCATCAGCGCCGAGATGAACTGCCCCAGCGGCGTGATGGGCGCGATGTCGCCATAGCCCACCGTCGTCAGCGTCACCACGCCCCAGTAGAGCGCCTTGGGAATGGAGGTGAAGCCGGCCTCGGGTGGCTCGATCAGATAGATCAGAGCGCCGAATACCGTGACGATGCTGAGCACGGTGATGAAGAACAACATGATCTTGCGCCGGCTGCGCGTCATGGCTTCGACCAGCATGCGGCCCTCGCCGACGAAGGCCATCAGACGCAGCACGCGGAACAGGCGCAGCACACGTAGCACGCGGACCACCAGCAAGGCCTGGGCACCCGGAATCAGCAGCGACAGCCAGGTGGGCGCGATCGACAGCAGATCGAGCACGCCGTAGAAGCCCTTGGCCCAGGTGCCGGGATGCTTCAGGCAGTAGAGGCGGACGGCGTATTCCAGCGTGAAGATGATCGTGAAGCCCCACTCCATGATGCGGAACAGCTCGCCGTATTGCGCATTCAGCGAGGGGACGCTGTCGAGCATCACCACGGCGACACTGGCGAAGATCATCAGGATCAGACCGATATCGAAGGCCTTGGCCGCCTTGGTGTCGGATTCGAAGATCCAGTGAAACAGCCGCGCGCGCAGACGGCCCGTGGCGGGCTCGTAGTCGCTGGGGTGCGAGGGCGACGCTGGGGGGATTTGCGGAGTGCTGCCATATTCATTGGCAGGGCCCTGGCGTTCAGGCATGCAGGCTTCCTTGACGGGCGTGATGACGCCGGTTGAATGTCAGGGCGTATCGGGGATGTCTCAGTGTGTGACCTTCAGTGACTGCCCGGCCGTTGTCCATCAGCCAGTGGTCTAGCGCTTGACGGCTGGGCAGTCGAAGTCGTGCTGAAATTCAGTCGCGCAGCGTCGCGAGCAGTGACAGGCTGTGCTGGCCGAAGTCGCGAGTCGCCCAGTCCTGTGAGGCGTCACCGTCGCTGCTTTCCAGCGCCTCGACCAGTGCCACCGCGTGGATATGGCCGGGATGCTGACTGGCGGCCAGCCGTGATGCGAGCGCCGACAGAGCGGCCAGCGCGTGCGCGTACCACTTGAGGTCGTCTTTCGCCTGTCGGTCGGCGTGGGCATCGAGCGCATCGATGGCGGCGGACAGCAGCGCGCCGGGGTCAGTGGTATCCAGCGTCTTCTCATGCCATTCGCCATCACGCAGCGCCGCGCCGCGCTTGGCCTTGCTGGCATCCGCCGGACGCAGTGCCAGGTGGCTGGCCAGCGAATCCGCCAGCTGCCAGAGCACGGCTTCTCTCACCTCTGGGGCGAGTTCTTCGCCGCCGGTCAGCTCGAGCTCGATTTCCTGGATGGCCACCTCGCGACCACTTGCCTTCACCGCGCCAAGGTCCAGCGCCATCTCGACACCGACGGTGACCTGCTCGTCGCTCAGATTCTCGTCGCTGCATGTCGCCTTGACGTCGAGCTGCCAGGCATGACGCTCGAAATCGGTGCTGAAGCTGGGCGCGAGCGCACTCAGCAGCTGCTCGCGGGCGCCGTCTTCCAGCGCCTGCAAGGGCGGCAGGCCACGCAGGCCGTCGAGGTCGAGGTCGGTCTGGCCCTCGGGCAGCTCCCATTCCCATTCGCCGCGAGAATGCAGTCCGCCATGACTCTCGCCGCTGGTCTTGAGCGTCTGGCGCAGGGCCCCCGTGCTGTCGGCATTCTCACCACTCTGGCGCAGACGCAGCGCCATGCGCGCACGCTCCAGCGCATGCTCGGGGGTGTCGAAATAGGTGTTGGCCAGCCAGCGCCGCCCGGGGTTGACCGTTGCCAGCTCTGCAATGCTCGTCAGTGTCTCCAGAATGGCATCGCGATCAATGACGGGGTGAGACAGTGCCAGTTTGAGTTCGATTTCCTGCGCCATGATGGGCACTCCCTGTACGGATGAAAGAAGACGGATGCTGACGGATGATGGTGACAGCGGCGCCAGGACCGCAGAGCCTCCGGCAAGCATGGTGCATGGTGATCGAGGCTCATGCCTCTCATGCTCGCGCCTGGCCCGCGGCAAGGCAAGCACGGGAGGGGGGAGGCCATGCGGGTATCGGCTGTCGGCATAATCACATTTATATGACAGCATGATGACATTGAGGTGACAGCAATTGCCTGTCGTCACGTCCTTGGTTATATTAAGAATAGTGGATCAAGCCAGTGACCACGGGTCCTGCCGCTACATGACAATCTCTCCTCTGGAATCCTTCGTGTTCCCCCGAACTGCCGCTGTTGTTGCGTAAAGTACAACAGCATGGCGGTATCATGACGTTATGATGAAAGTTATGTGATCGTCACAAAGGCTTTGCTACACTCCGCGCGTCAACCCTTAACGCCGACGGCCACTATGGTAACGACCAACCCTTTCTCTTCGATGTTCGGGCGCTCGCCTTTCAAGGCGCTGCACACCCACATCATCAAGACCGACGAGTGCGCCCAGCACTTGCTGACCTTCTTCGACGCCTGCGAGCAGGGTGATTGGGAGCAGGCAGCCAGCATTCGCAAGACCATCAGCGGGCTGGAGCGTGAAGCGGACGAGTTGAAGACGCAGCTGCGCCTCAACCTGCCCAACTCGCTGTTCCTGCCGGTCTCGCGTTCCGACCTTCTCGAGCTGATCCATGTCCAGGATTCCATCGCGAATGTCACCAAGGACATCGCCGGGATCATGCTGGGTCGTCATATGCAGATACCTTCCGCACTGGTGCCCGCCATGCGTGAGTATCTCAAGACTGCGGTCGAATCGGTCTGCCAGGCGCGCCGTGCGTTGGGTGAACTGGAAGACCTCGTCGAGTCCGGTTTCGGGCGCAACATGAGCGAGCTGGTCGACAAGCTGATCAACGAGCTGCATGAACTCGAGAAGCAGTCCGACGAACAGCAGATCGCCATCCGCCAGACCCTGTTCTCGCTGGAAGCCAGTCTCCCGCCCGTCGATGTGATCTTCCTCTACAAGATCATCGATTGGGTCGGCGATGTGGCTGACCAAGCGGAAAAGGTCGGTACCCGACTGCAGATCCTGATGGCGCGCTGAGCGCCATCAGGACGTCCTGCCATCTGTCCAAGAGTCTTCTATGTCCATCATTGCTCAATACGGCGATGTGCTCGTCATTCTTGCCTGTCTGTTCGGTTTCTTCATGGCATGGGGTGTGGGTGCGAATGATGTCGCCAATGCCATGGGAACCTCGGTAGGTTCCAAGGCGATCACCATCAAGCAGGCGATCATCATCGCCGTGATCTTCGAATTCCTCGGTGCCTGGCTTGCCGGTGGTGAGGTGACTGACACCATCCGCAAGGGCATCATCGACCCGTCACTGCTGGTCGAGAATCCTCAGTTCCTGGTCTACGGCATGCTGGCCTCGCTGCTGGCCGCCGGTATCTGGCTGCTGATCGCTTCCATGAAGGGCTGGCCGGTCTCGACCACCCACTCCATCGTCGGCGCCATCGTCGGCTTCTCCGCTGCGGGTCTGGGCGTGGATGCCGTCGAGTGGGCCAAGGTCGGTCAGATCGCAGCCTCCTGGCTAGTCTCGCCGCTGCTGGCGGGCTCCATCGCCTTCGTGCTGTTCAAGTCCGTGCAGACGCTGATCTTCGACAACGAAGACCCGTTCGCGGCCGCCAAGCGCTACGTGCCGATGTACATGTTCCTGGTCGGCTTCATCATCTCGATGGTGACCATGGTCAAGGGCCTCAAGCATGTCGGCCTGCATCTGAGCTTCGAATCCAGCCTGCTGCTGGCCGTCGTCGTCGGTGCCATCGTGATGGGTATCGGCGTGCTGATGGAGCGCAAGGTCGCGCGTTCACGCCTCAAGGAGAAGAATCGCGCCACCGGTGACGACTTCGACTTCAGCGGTGTCGAGAAGGTCTTCGGCCTGCTGATGATGTTCACTGCCTGTGCGATGGCCTTTGCCCACGGCTCCAACGACGTGGCCAATGCGGTCGGTCCGCTGGCGGCCATCATCAGCGTCGTCGACTCTGCCGGTCAGATCGGCGCCAAGGCGAGCATGCCGTGGTGGGTCCTCGTGCTGGGTGGCGGCGGTATCGTCGTCGGCCTGGTCACCTATGGTCGTCGCGTCATCGCCACCGTCGGCACCGGCATCACCGAGCTGACGCCGTCCCGCGGCTTCGCGGCCACGCTGGCCGCCGCCTCGACCGTCGTGCTGGCCTCCGGCACCGGCCTGCCGATCTCCACCACCCACACTCTCGTGGGTGCGGTGCTGGGGGTAGGTCTGGCACGCGGCATGGCAGCGCTCAACCTGCGCGTGATCGGCACCATCGTGATGTCCTGGCTGATCACTCTGCCGGCCGGCGCGATCCTGTCGATCCTGTTCTTCTTCATGTTCAAGGGCATGTTCGGCTAAGCCGGCGCATGGTTCTGAGCCTGAGTCTTGGCTCGAGCTGACGCTCTGCATGAGATGAACGGCAAAACGAGAAAGGCGACCTTCGGGTCGTCTTTCTCGTATCTGACACATGGATGTCAGGGGGCACCGCTCGCCGTGCAGGCTGCGGCGCTGATATGATGATTCATGGGCATGCCTGACATGCCATTTTCCCTCTCTCCTGCCCGGAGCTGGCTCTTGAACACGCGTTTCCCCTTCGCGGACTGGTTTCGCAACTCCTCCCCCTATATCAATGCCCATCGTGGCCGCACCTTCGTCATTCTGATCGAGGGCGATGCCCTGTCCTCGTCACGACGAACGCAGTTGATACAGGATCTGGCGTTGCTGCATACCCTCGGCGTGAAGCTGGTGGTGGTGTTCGGGGTGCGCCCGCAGGTGGCCGAGGCGTTGCAGGCTGCCGGTATCGAGGCTGACCGCCATCAGGGCCGCTGGGTGGTGACGCGCGAGATTCTCGGCCATCTGGAGCAGCAGGTCGCCACGCTGCGTCTGCGTCTTGAGGCCAGTCTGTCCCAGGGGCTGCCCAATACGCCGCTGCATGGCGTGGAGCTGTCCGCCGTCTCCGGCAATCTGGTGATGGCCAAGCCGCTGGGCGTGCGTCATGGCATCGACTTCCAGCATGGTGGCGAGGTGCGCCGCGTGCGCAGCGAGGCGATCCAGGGGCTGCTCTCGCAGCAGGCCATCGTCGTACTGCCGCCGCTGGGCTATTCCAGCACAGGTGAGGTGTTCGATCTGGACGCCGCTGAGGTCGCCGAACACGCCGCCGTGGCGCTGGCCGCTGACAAGCTGATCCTGCTTGGCGAAGGGGAGGGCCTGTTCGGCGAAGACGGTGAGCTGCTGCGTCAGCTCAATCCTGAAGAAGCCGCGCTGATGGCGCCGCCTCGCGATGACGACAGCGAGCTGTCGCGCCACCTGGCCGCGGCCTGCGGCGCCGCACGGCGCGGCGTCGGTCGTACCCACCTGTTGAGTTGGCGCGACCGTGACGCCCTGCTGGGCGAGTTGTTCACCCGTGATGGTATCGGCACCATGATCACGCGTCAGGGCTACGAGCAGCTGCGCAAGGCGCGGCTCGAGGATGTCGGTGGCCTGCTGGCGCTGCTGGGGCCGCTGGAGCAGCGTGGCATCCTGGTGGCCCGCTCGCGGGAGCGTCTCGAACACGAGATCGACGACTATGTGGTGCTGGAGCGCGATGGCATGATCATCGGGTGTGCGGCGCTGCATCTCAGCCGTGACGCCGCCATGGGCGAGCTGGCCTGCGTGGCAGTGCATGATGACTATCGCCGCGGACAGCGCGGCGAGCAGCTGCTGGCCGAGATCGAGCAGCGCGCGCGTCGCGCCGGGGTCGAGCGTCTGTATGCGCTGACGACCCACACCGTTCACTGGTTCATCGAGCACGGTTTCGTGTCGGCCGGCCTGCAAGACCTGCCGGCCATGCGTCGCGAGGCCTACAACTCGGCGCGCAACTCCAAGGTATTGCTCAAGTCGCTCTAGTCACACCTCACTTGCCTGCCAGTATGAATCGCCCAGAGAACACCCGCTGATGACCCCCTCGATGAGGGCAGATCAGCGGGTGTTCTTGCGTAGGTGTCGCAGTTTCCCCCCACCCCTTGCGGGATTGTCTTGCAAAAGAGACGTTTCAAGTAATTGATAATAAAAGGAAAAATGTAGCGCCCCATATATGTGTTGGCAAATCGCGACGAATCGGCCAGTAAAACACGACTCTGTGTGCCACCCCGAGCAACATTGGCATGCCTGTCGTCGTGATGGTAATTTCAAGTTATTGTTTTGTAATGTGTTTTCGGTTTTATGGCACGCCTTTGGCAATAGGTATCGTGAGCAAGAGATATGAGGTGCATCACCGGCCCTTTCTCTGGCCTTCCAGCGATGACGGTACTCACTGCCCTGTGCGCTCCGTGATCGCTGACAGGCCAAGCGTCTGCTCCACGCGATGTGTGACTTCAGGTTGCGATGAGACAGGTACGGCCCCTGGTGGGCATGGACAGTATCTTGAGGGCAAGGACGCCCGGGCAAGGATGCCCGAAACCGATGCGGTAGCCGGAGAGATTGGCTGCCGTCATCCCCGAATTGACGATCGAGGCGGGCAAGTCGGCAAGCCATCCGACTCGATCATCCACATTGCGATGTGTTGCCCCCTGCTTCACATCCGATAGGGAGCGCGGACGCTGTCCGGCGTGAACGTCAACTGACCTGGAACGACCACCAGGTGACGTTCTTTTCTCCCGGGCCTGACAGGCAGACCACCTGTCAGACCCGCCAATCACGAGTTGCCCCCGGTCTCCAGGTACCAGAGGCACCACGTGATGACTGACCCTTCAGTTCCCTGCGTACTTGGGGCCGGCTATGCCGGCCCTCTTTTTTTGTGCGTCTAGCGCTGAATGGCCAACGATTTCATGCGAAGCGTTGCCAATGGGGCGGTTTGTCTCGTGGCAGCGTGATGATTTGAATAAGAGTCATATTTATTAACGAACTGGCAACCGCGATGGACGCCGGTGAACTCTGGTATTCTAGGAAGACGTGATTCGATGATGACCACCCCTTTCTTGCATAGAGTTCTTTCCATGGCCTCCACAGTGTCACGACGCTGGCGTCCCCGCTCGCTGCCGCAGCTGGTTCTGATGGCATTTCTGGTGGTGATGCTGCCGATTGCCGTGCTCATGTTTCAAGCAGGGCAGGCGCTGTCGGAGTTGTCGGAACTGGCGGATGTCAGTGCCCGCCAGGCTGTCGATCAGACCCGCCGCGCCCGCACGCTGACCAATCTCGCCGTCGAGATGGAGCGTAGCGCCCGCCAGTACGCCGTGCTGGAAAATCCCGATCTGATGAAGATCTACGCCGACAAGGCCAACAGCTTCCGCACCTTGCTGGATGAGCAGGCGCGCCTGTTGGGTGAGGGGGACCCCCGCGTCAGCGAATTGAAGGCGACGCTGTCACAGCTCGAGCGTATGCCCGAGATGAGCGTCGACCAGGTCAGTCGCCATCTGGAAGACTTCGGGCCCTTCTCGATCCAGGCCAGCGGCCTGCTCAACTCCACGCGTGAACTCGTCGACGCGCGTATCGAAGGCATCCGCGCCCGCGCCTCCCAGGTCAAGAATCAGCTGTGGTGGCAGACCGCCGCGCTGGTCTCCATCAGTCTGCTGTTGATGCTGTTCTTCACCTGGCTGATCATCCGTCCCATCCGGCAGCTGGAGCGCCGCATCAATGGCCTGGGCAGCGGCACCGACAGCGAGCGACCCATCGTCATCAAGGGGCCGGCGGAGCTGGTGCAGCTGGGCGAGCGTCTCAACTGGCTGTCGACGCGTCTGGATGAGCTCGAGGAGCAGAAGCAGCAGTTCCTGCGTCACATGTCGCATGAGCTCAAGACCCCGCTGGCCAGCATTCGTGAAGGCACCGGCCTGCTGATCGACGAGGTCGCCGGGCCGCTGAGTCCGCACCAGACCGAGATTCTTGGCCTGCTGGATGATTCCAGCAAGGAATTGCAGAAGTTGATCGAGCAACTCCTCGACTACAATCTGCTGCAGCACAATCAAGGCCTCGAACAGAGCCGCTTCGATGTGCATGAAGTGTTCAAGGAAGTGCTGGCAAAACATCGTCTGGCACTGGAAAAGAAGGGCATGCGCGTGCATCTTCCGCCTGCCAGCCTCAGTTGGGAGGCGGACAGGCCGCGTACCGGGCGTATTCTCGACAACCTGATCTCCAATGCCATCGCCTATGGCGAAGACAGTGGTGACCTGTGGTTGAGAGCCCGCAAGGAGCGTCGCAAGCTGATCATCGAAGTCGCCAACAGCGGCGAGCCCATCGCTGCCCAGGACCGTGACCACCTGTTCAAGCCCTTCTATCAGGGTGAGGTCAAGCGCAAGGGGCCGCTCAAGGGCTCCGGCATCGGTCTCTCGGTCGCCGCTGACAGCGCCCGCGCTCAATTTGGTCAATTGGCGCTGGTGGAGGACCCCAGGGCGGATGTCTGCTTCCGGCTGACATTGCCGACACCGAGTCGCTCGCTGACGTCAGGGGAAGGCAGTGAGCATGAGCCGCAGACAGACAGGGATGCCGCCGGGGCGGATCAGCAGTCCACACCACATGAAATGGCGTCATTGAACGCCATCAAGCACGCAAGGAACTGAAGTGATGAAGGGTCAACGACTACTGATGCGCCTGGCCGCAGGCGTATTGCTCAGTACGCTTAGCGCCTGTGGCGCCCTGACCAATATCACCATGCCGGGCAGCGAGCCGGAAGTGGTCAGCCCGAGTGTGCGGGAGAGCTGCTACGGCGCCGGCGACCTGCCGGACTTCACCGGCGAGGACTGCCTGCTGGATGAATGGGTCGCCTTCGCGCTGCAGGCCCAGCGTGGCAACAGCGGCTGGCGTGAAAGCACCCTGTTGCAGCTGGAAGGCAACCGCCATGACCGTCGCCTCGCGCGTGCCATCGTGCTCAGCTGGGGCGATGAATCGGACTGGGAGCTGGCCTCCGACCTCTACAAGGCGGACCTGCCTACTGCCCCGAGCCGCCTGCAGCCGCTGCTTCGCCAGTGGCTCAATGGCCTCGAGGAGCGTCGCGGTCTGATCGCCGAGCGTGACAAGAATGACGGTGCCCGTCGCAAGCTCAGCGCCGAGAATGCCCAGCTTACCAAGAAGCTGGAAGCCTTGACGGCCATCGAAGAATCGATCAATTCGCGCCGCCAGAGCACGCCCTGAACCCTCAGCGGCAGACTCTGGCCACGACCCTGTCACTCAATCCCCGCGATTGCTTGACGCAAGACTGTGCGGCCCCGACGTCGATGTCCCAGGCCCTCGGGTGTCGCAAGGAGAGTTAGTGTGAAATACGCACAAGCGCATATTCTGCTCGTCGATGATGATGCGAGCCTGCTCAAGCTGCTCGGCATGCGTCTCGAAAGCCGTGGCTTCAAGGTCACGACGGCCAGCAGTGGCCGCGAGGCGCTCAGCCGTCTCGAAGCCGCACGTCCAGACCTGGTCCTGTCCGACCTGCGCATGGATGAAATGGATGGCATGGCCCTGTTCGGTGAGCTGCAGAAGCGTCAGCCGGGTATGCCTGTCATCCTGCTGACCGCACACGGCTCCATCCCTGATGCCGTCAGTGCCACCCGCCAGGGCGTGTTCAGCTTCCTGACCAAGCCGGTCGACAAGGACGAGCTGTTCGCTGCCATCGATGAGGCGCTGGCCCAGGCGCCGCCCGTAAAGGAAGGTGACGATGCCTGGCGCGCTGGCATCATCACTCGCTCCCCGCAGATGGAGCAGATTCTCGAGCAGGCGCGCATGGTCGCGGCCTCCGATGTCAGCGTGCTGGTCACCGGCCCGTCTGGCTCGGGCAAGGAGCTGATGGCCAAGGCCATCCACAACGCCAGCCCACGCGCCTCGCGTCCCTTCGTCGCCATCAACTGTGGCGCGCTGCCGGAGCAGCTGCTGGAAAGCGAGCTGTTCGGTCACGCCAAAGGCTCGTTCACCGGCGCGGTCAGTGCCCACCAGGGCCTGTTCCAGGCGGCAGACGGCGGCACCCTGTTCCTCGATGAGATCGGCGACATGCCGCTGGCGCTGCAGGTCAAGCTGCTGCGTGCATTGCAGGAACGCCAGATCCGCCCGCTGGGCTCCACCACCTCGGTGCCCATCGACGTGCGCATCATCTCCGCCACGCACCGCAATCTCGACAAGGCGATGCATGACGGCGACTTCCGCGAAGACCTCTACTACCGTCTCAACGTGGTCAATCTGAAGCTGCCCGCCCTGCGCGAGCGTGCCGAGGATGTGCCGCTGCTGGCCAAGTATCTGATCAGTCAGGCCGCCGCGCGCCACAAGCCGTTCGTGAAGGGCTTCTCGCCGGAAGCGCTCAACCTGCTGGCCTCCAGTGCCTGGCCGGGCAACGTGCGTCAGCTGGTCAACGTGGTCGAGCAGTGCGTCGCCCTGACCAGCTCCTCGATGATTCCGGAGGCGCTGGTCTCCCAGGCGCTGGCTGCGGAAGAGAACGCCCTGCCGTCCTTCTCCGAGGCACGTGCCGGCTTCGAGCGCAGCTACCTGATCAAGGTGCTGAAGATCACCGAAGGCAACGTGACCCAGGCGGCGCGTATCGCTGGGCGTAACCGTACCGACTTCTACAAGCTGCTGGGGCGTCACGATCTGGAGCCGGGCGTGTTCAAGCCGGGCGCCGAGCAGGGGCCGCCTGATTTCTAGGTTTATCGCGTCCGAAGCCACGCGAAAGGCGCAAGGTCAAAAGCGGCACGGAGCTGCGCGAAAGATCAGGGTCAAGACCTGCATAGCAGTTCACGAGTGACAGTGTGAGTTGTGCGCAAGGCGAGTGATCAAAAGCGGCTCGGTGTGGCGGACGTGAAGCGCCCATTAAAAGCCCCGTTACCGGTTCTGGTAGCGGGGCTTTTTGCGTCTTGTTCTCGTCAGTCCGAGGCAAGACAGGGCTCAGGGGCGAGGCTTGTAACGGCGTTTGACCTCGACGGCGAGGCGGCCTTCGCCGAGGCGGATCGAGAGCATCTCGCCGGGCTGGGTCTGGTGGGCGGCTCGAATCACTTTATTGTCGCCGGGCGACTGCGTCTGGCTGCTGCCGACGCGCTCGACGATGGCATAGCCACGGTTGAGCACATTGAGCGGACTGACCGCATTCAGTGCACGCATCGCGCCTTCCAGGCGCTCACGATCAGCGGCCAGTCGACGTGGCAGGGCGTTGTTGAGGCGCGGGGTCAGCATCGCCAGTTGCTGACGATGGCGCTGAATGTCGCGCGCAGGGCTGGCCTGTTGCAGGCGGCGGGTCAGCTGGTCGGCCTTCTGCTGCTCACTGGTCATGCGCATGCGCACTGCGGTGTGCAGGCGGCGTTCCAGCTCGCGGGCACGCTGGCGCTGGGTTTCCAGCTCACGGGCCGGATGACGCAGGCGCGAGCGGGCATGATCCAGACGCTGCGCCGCCTGATCGAGACGGGCACGCTGCGCGCGCCACAGGCGCTGCTTGAGGGCGCTCAGCTGCTGCACCTGGGCGAGTTGGTCCGGGTACAGTGCTTCGGCTGCGGCGGAGGGCGTCGGTGCGCGCAGGTCGGCGGCCAGCTCTGCCAGGGTGGTATCGGTCTCGTGGCCGATGGCGGCCACCACCGGCAGGCGCGAGTGGAAGATGGCACGCGCCAGATGCTGGTCATTGAAGGCCCACAGGTCTTCCAGGCTGCCACCGCCACGCGTTATCAGCAGTGCATCACAGTCGCTGTCGCGGTTGGCCATCGCCACCGCGCGAATCAGCTGCGGCACCGCCTGCGGCCCCTGCACGGCGACCGGCAACACGCTCAGGTGCGCCTGCGGCCAGCGCTTGCGCGTCACCGCGATCACATCCTGCAGCGCCGCTCCGGTGGCGGAGGTGATAACCCCCAGATGGCGCGGCGGATGGGGCAGGGCGCGCTGATTGGCGAACACGCCCTCGGCTGCCAGTTGCTCCCTCAGGCGTGCCAGTCGCGCCAGCCACTCCCCCAGCCCCGCCTGCTGCAATGCCTCGACGATCAACTGATAGTCGCCGCGCGCCTCGAACAGCGACACCTTGGCACGCACCCGCACCCGGTCGCCGTCCCTGGGCTTCTCGCGCAGGAACTGGGCACGGCTCTTGAACAGCGCACAGCGCACCTGGGCGTTGTCATCCTTGAGCGTGAAGTAGCAGTGGCCGGAGCGCGGTTGCGAAAAGCCCGAGATCTCCCCCTCGATCCAGAGCTCCCCCAGGCCTCGCTCCAGCAGGCCCTTGGCCTCGCGGTTGAGCTGGGTCACGCTGATGGCATTGGCGGCAGACGAGGTTTCGAACACGCGACATTCCTTGTGCTGGATCTGACGGGGAGCTTGAGTGAGGGCGAGCCTGAAGCTTGTGAAGCACTGAAGCTTGTGAAGCACTGAAGCTTGTGAAGAGCACAAGACAATGATGCCACAGGCGATGGCGCTGCCACCAAAATCCCCCGCACTCCAGAAGGAGAGCGGGGGCTAGGGGATCCCACAGGGCATGCCTTGATCAGGCCGTCTGTGCCTTGCGCTTGCCGAGACGTGACAGCAGGAAAGGCCCGAGCAGCAGCAACAGCGAGGCCAGCCACAGACCCTGCGAGATACCCGATTGCCACAGGATGCTGCTGTCGCCACCGCTGATGGCCAGGGCGCGGCGCAGATTCTCTTCCATCAGCCCGCCGAGCACGAAGCCCAGCACTATGGTCGCCAGCGAGAAGTTCAGCTTGCGCAGCAGATAGCCCAGCACGCCGATGCCCAGCATCAGGTAGATGGCGCCCATGTCGGAATGCAGCTGATAGACCCCGACGAAGGACAGGATGACGATGCCCGGCACCAGTGCCCAGCGTGGAATGGTCAGAACGCGAGCGAAGAAGCCGGCCAGCGGCAGGTTGAGCAGCAACAGCACGATATTGCCGATGTACAGCGAGGCGATCAGACCGCCCGCGACCTTGGGATGCTCGCTGAACATCATCGGGCCGGGGGTGATGTTGTAGAGCATCAGCGCACCCAGCAGCACGGCGGTGGTGCCGGAGCCCGGAATGCCCAGGGTCAGCATCGGCACGAAGGAGCCCGCTGCGGACGCGTTGTTGGCAGCTTCCGGTGCGGCAAGGCCGCGCATGTCGCCGGTACCGAAGGTGTTGTCCTTGTCGCTGACACGTTTCTCGGTGGTGTAGGAAACAGCCCCCGCCACCGAGGCGCCGGTGCCCGGCAGCACGCCGATCAAAAAGCCGAGCAGACCGGAGCGCAGCATGGCGCCCTTGCAGTAGAGAATTTCCTTAATCGTCACGAAGACGCGATCGATGACAGGTAGAGCGCCGGACTTGCCATGCTGCAGGCGGCTTTCCAGCATCAGCAGGATTTCGCTGATCGCGAACATGCCGATGATCAGCACCACGAAATCGATTCCGTCGTAGAGATCGGGAATATCAAAGGTGAAGCGCTGGATACCGGTGCCGGAATCGACGCCGACGGTGCCGATCAATACGCCGAGGATGGCGCCCAGTGCAGTCTTGACCGGGTCATTGCCCATCATCACCGACATGGAGGCGAAGGCGAACACCATCATGGTGAACAGTTCCGCCGGCCCGAACTGCACGGCCACCGTGGCCAGCAGCGGGGCGAACAGGGTCAGCCCCAGGATCGCGATACTGGCGCCAACGAAGGAGCTGATCGCCGAGATGCCCAGCGCCGGCCCGGCCAGTCCACGCTTGGCCAGCGGATAGCCGTCGAGGGTGGTCATCACGGCGCCGGCATCGCCAGGCACATTGAGCAGGATGCTCGACATCCGGCCGCCATATTCGGCGCCGGTATAGATACCTGCCAGCAGAATCAGCGCCGATTCCGCCGGCAGGCCGAGGGTGTAGGCCAGCGGCATCAGAATGGCGATGCCGTTGATGGGGCCGATGCCCGGCAGGGCGCCGAACAAGGTGCCCAACAGTGCGCCACTGAAGGCCAAGCCAAGATTGAGTGGCGTCAGTGCGACGCCAAAGCCCTGGATGATGAAATCAAACATGAGAAAGCCCTCTCGGAATCAGGAAAACCACAGCCCGGTCGGCAGCGAGATTTCCAGCACGGCGGTGAACAGCACATAGCTTGCACCAGCCATCAGTACGCCGGTCACGCAGGCGGCGCGCCAGCTGGCACCGAACAGTCGTGCGATGGCGGTGATGGCGGTGACGGCCGTGATGGGGTAGCCGAGACGTACGAAGAAGAAGGCAAAGGCGATCAGGATCACCATCGCCAGCCCCAGCTGCAGCATCACGCTGGCTGATGGCCATTCACCTTTCGGGCCGGGGCGAAGAATAAGAACCAGCGAGAAGATGGCCATCAGGATCGAGAGGCCGATGGGAAAGGCCTTGGGGCCTACCGGATCGTAGGCGAAGGGCACTTCGATACTCAGGGACTGGGCGACGATGAACGCCGCCAGTCCCATCAGGGCGGAGCCCAGGATGCGATCGGCGGCGAGTCTCATTTTGTCAGTCCCACTTCATTGGCGAGGTCCTTGAAGTCAGCGATTTGGTCTTTCACGTAGGTATCGAAATCACCACCGAACTTCTGGATCGGGAACAGGCCACGCGCTTCACGGATCTTGGCGAATTCCGGCTTGTTGCTCAGCTGCTTGAGGCGCTCGACCCAAGCGTTGTAGTCGGCGTCGCTGACATTCTTGCCCATGTAGTAACCGCGCCAGATCGGCCAGGTCACGTCATAGCCTTGTTCCGTGGCGGTGGGGATATCGGCATAGGGTCCGCCCATGCGTTCTTCGGACAGCGCGGCCAGCACGCGTATCTTGCCGCTGGAAAGCTGGGCCTTGAGCTCGGACAGGTCACCGGTGAAGACCTTGATGTGATTGCCCAGCAGAGCGGCCAGTGCTTCACCGCCGCCTTCGAAGGACACATAACGCAGCTTGCGCGGCGAGACGTCGACGGACTTGGCGATCAGCGCGGCCTTCATCCAGTCCTGGCTGCCCACGGTGCCACCGGCGCCGAAGGGAATCTCACCGGGGTGGTCCTTGAGGTCCTGCATCAGCTCATCGAGGGTCTGCCACGGGGCATCGGCGCTTACTACCACCGCGCCGTAATCGACGCCCAGCGCGCCGACCCAGCGCACGTCATCGGCGCTGTACTTGCCGAACTTGCCCAGCGCCAGGTTGACGGCGGCGCCGGTACTGGCGGCCACCACCAGATTCGGGTCATCGCTGCGCACGCCGATGATGTGGTTGTAGGCGACCGCGCCGATGCCGCCCGGCATGTAGGTGACCATCATCGGAGAATCGATGACGCCGGTTTCCAGCAGGCCGTTGGCGGCCAGGCGGCAGGTGAGGTCATAGCCACCGCCGGGCTTGGCCGGGGCGATGCATTCACTCTTGTCGGCGGCCGCCGCAGGCATGGCGACCAGGCTTGCCGCGGCCAGCGCGATGGGGGCAGTCATCGCGGCGACGAGGCGCAGCGGTGTGAAGTGGCGCAGTGATGAAGGCAGGCGTCGAGTCTGGGGCATGATGTGCTCCTGATGGCTGTTGTTTTTGTCTTCGCAGCGCCTTTTGCTTTATGTTCTTGGCGGCAATGGCGCTGGCTGGGCAATGCATCGCAGGCGTGGATGCGATACCGGCATGGTATGAGCGCGACCTTTCATCAACCTGTCACTTTCCCTTCACCTTACTGAGACTTTGGACGCATGCGCCTGCTCGTCGTCGAGGATGACCCCCTCATTTCCAGTACCCTGCAGCGCAGTCTGACGGCGCTGGGCTATGCCATCGATGTCTTCGATAGCCTCGCCCCCGCTCGGGACGCGGCGCGCCAGGGCGGCTTCGATCTGATCCTGCTCGATCTCGGTCTGCCCGATGGACAGGGCATGGACCTGCTGGCGGAACTGCGCCAGCGCAATGACCTGACCCCGGTGCTGATCATCACGGCGCGGGACGGCGTCGATGACCGCGTGCGCGGGCTGGATCTCGGTGCCGATGACTATCTGGCCAAACCGTTCTCGCTGGTGGAGATGGAAGCGCGCGTGCGTGCCTTGCTGCGGCGCAGCCAGGGGCGCAGCGACAACAGCGTGCGCTTCGGGCCGCTGTCGCTGTCGACCAGCAGCGGCATGTTCGCGCTGTGCGACACGACGCTGGACCTGCCGCCGCGCGAACGCCGCCTGCTGGAAAGCCTGATGCTGCACGCCGGCAAGGTGGTGTCGCGCGAGGTGATCGAAGGCAAGGTGTTCGGCTATGGCGAGGTGGGCTCGAATGCGCTGGAGGTCTACATCAGTCGGCTGCGCAAGCGTCTGACGGGCAGTGAGGTCCAGATCCGCACTCTGCGTGGGCTGGGCTATCGGCTCGAGCTGATCGACGCCGGATGATCATTCACGGCAAGCTGCGCAATCGCCTGCTGGGCTGGCTGCTGAGCATGATGCTCATCGTCGGCGGCCTGTTGATGATGGACGCCTGGATAACCAGTCAGCGCTCGGCGCAGCGTGCCTTCGACAGCCAGCTTGAAGATGCGCTGTTGACCATGACCGAGGCCATCCAGTGGCAGGATGACCAGCCGCGCATCATGATGCCGCCTGCCGCGCTCAAGATTCTCTCCACCCGCCATCAGGAGCGCGTCTTCTACCGGCTGATCGATGATGAGGGTCGGGTACTGGCCAACAATCTCGACATTGCGCTCTCTGCGAAGCTGCTGCGCGAAGCCGCCGAAGGCGATGTGTGGCACAACATCCACTATCAGGGCGTCGAGTGGCGCCTGCATGCGCGTAGCGTGCGCTCGGCGGGCTGGGAGCGACAGTTTCGTGTGCAGGTCTGGGTCGGACACACCATCGAAGGGCGTGAGCAGCTGGCGCGAGAGCTTCTGATGCGTGCCATGGGACGCATTCTGGTGATGGGGCTGTTCGCCGCCATGATGATCTTCATCACCCTGCGCCTGGCGTTGACGCCGCTCAAGCGTCTGCGGCATCAGCTGCGTCGCCGCCAACCGCATGATGCCAGCCCGTTGTCTGGCACCATGCCCGAGGAGATGCGCGAGCTGACCGATACCCTGGAGCAGCTTTTCCATCGCCAGGGGCAATCCCGCGATGCGTTGCTGCGCTTTACCGCCGATGCCAGCCATCAGCTGCGCACACCGCTGGCCGGCGTGCAGAACGCTGCTGAATTCGCGCTGGGCAGTGACTCGCCGGCGCAGTGGCATCAAGCCTTGAGCGATATCCATGCCAGTGCTGCGCGTACCAGTCGTCTGGCCGGACAGTTGCTGAACCTGACGCGGCTGCGCCATCTGGCATTGCCCACGGAGCAGGACGCGCTGGATCTCGCTGACTTGCTGCGCAGCGTGGTGCTGGAGTGGGTCGACCACGACCTCGCGCGCCAGCATGATCTGGGACTGGTCGAGCTGCCGGCACAGCCGGTCTACGTGATTGGCGAGTCATGGGCACTGCGCGAGATGATCGGCAATCTGATCGAGAATGCGCTGCGCTACACCTCGGCGGGCAGCGAGGTCACCCTGGGGCTGAGCCTTGAGGCAGAGGGCGGGGGAGTGGTGCTGAGCATCGAGGACAACGGCCCCGGCGTCGACCCGCAGATGCTGCAACGACTCTGTCAGCCCTTCGAGCGCGCAGGGCGTCAGGACACTGATGGCTCGGGGCTGGGGCTGGCGATCGTCGAGACGATTGCCCTGCGTCATCAGGCCAAGTTGCAGGTCAGCAATCGCGACGCGGGAGGGCTGTGCGTGCACATACGCTTTCCGGGGAGACAGCCATGAAGTTCACCTCTGACAAGCTGCGCGCCATGGCCTTCGCTATCGTTCGCTCCAGAGCGCCTATCATCGCACCCATCACCGCTCCCACACGGACACCCCGAGTTATGTATCGTCTGCTGTTCGCGCTGTGGGTCAGTGTGGCCATCCTCGCGGCGGCGATGCCAGTCAAGGCGGCTGCGGCGCCACCCCAGGCACGGCTGGTGATCGAGGCGGCGATGGATCGGCAGGTCGCGGCTCCTTTGCTGGCGGCGTTCTCGCGCCGCTATCCCGACGTCGAAATCGACTACCGCGACCGCAGCTCGATGGCCGTCAATGCCCTGGCCCAGCAAGCAGATGCGCAGGCAGACATCATTCTTAGCTCGGCGATGCCTTGGCAGGTGGCTCTGGTCAATCAGGGGCTGGCGCAGCGACTCGACAGCGACGAGGCTCGACAGTGGCCGGAGTGGGCCAAGTGGCGCGATGAGGTCTTCGCCTTCACCTTCGAACCCATCGTGATGGCCTATCGGCTGGACCTCGCCGCAAGGATGCTGCCGCCTGTCTCGCATGCTGATGTCCTGAATCTGCTGACAGAGCATGCCGAGACGCTGGCCGGCCGAGTAGTGGCCTATTCGCCCTCCAAGAGCGCGCTGGGCTATGCGCTCTACCTGCAGGATTCCCGCTATTCGGGGCGCTTCTGGAAGCTGGTCGAGGCATTGGGGCGGGTCGATGCCACCCTCGAGACCAGCACCCAGCGCATGCTGGAAGGCCTGAGTGACGGGCGCTACTGGCTGGGTTACAACCTGTTGGGCTCCTATGCGTTGCAGTGGGCGCGGACGCATCCCGACATCATCGTGCAGATGCCCTCTGACTATGCGCTGATCTCGATGCGCACCGCCTTCATCCACCGCGATGCCCCGCACCCGAAGCAAGCGCGTGCCTTCATCAACTTCCTCATCGGGCGAGAAGGTCAGCACGTCGTGGCCGGCGAGACGCCGCTCTACAGCATCCGGGATGATATCACCGGCCCCTTCACGGCCCAGTCACTGCGAGATCAGGTCGGCCAGCGGCTGTATCCGCAACCGCTGGATGCCTCTTCGCTGAGCATGCTGGATAACGCGCGTCGCAATGACTTTCTGGCCCGCTGGTTCGATGCCTATTCCGGCGGCGCCCCGACGCCCTGACGGCCGCCTTCGCAATGACAGGCAGTCGTTACGCTCTCACCGCCCGCCAGTCCGCAGGCCGCGCCACTCGTGGCTTTAGTTGACCAGATGGTTAGTGTCGCCGGGACGTGAAGTTGCGAGTTTGATAGCCTGCGACGTTTGTCTCGGGCGGGGCGAATGGGTTATCATGGGTGATTACCTCGCAGCAACCGCTAGAACCGTAGTCATGGCGCCTGTCCATCGGGCCCTGCACTGCGGCTTTCGCGCATCCCTCATAAACTGCTACTGGGCGTTCGACATGCTACGTATAGCGCAAGAAGCTCTGACGTTTGATGACGTTCTTCTCGTCCCCGGCTACTCCGAGGTCCTCCCCAAGGACGTCAGCCTGAGATCACGTCTCACACGCGACATCAGCGTCAATATCCCGCTCATCTCCTCTGCGATGGATACCGTCACCGAAGCTCGCCTGGCCATCGCCATGGCGCAGGAAGGTGGTGTCGGCATCATCCACAAGAGCATGAGCATCGCCCAGCAGGCCGCGGAAGTCCGCAAGGTCAAGAAGCACGAAAGCGTCATCGTGCGTGACCCGGTCACTGTCAGCCCGAAGGCCAAGATCCAGGATCTGCTGGCAATGTCCGAGGAGCATGGCTACTCCGGCTTCCCGGTGGTCGAGGGTGAATACCTGGTCGGCATCGTGACCGGTCGCGACATGCGCTTCCAGCCTGACTTCAGCGATACCGTCGCCGGCATCATGACCGGCCGCGACAAGCTGGTCACCGTGCTGGAAGGCACGCCGCTGGATCAGATCAAGGCCAAGCTGCAGGAAAGCCGCATCGAGAAGATGCCGATCGTCGATGACGAATTCCGCCTGCGCGGCCTCGTCACCGTTCGCGACATCGAGAAGGTCAAGACCTACCCGAACGCCGCGAAGGACAGCAACGGCAGCCTGCTGGTGGGTGCCGCTGTCGGCACCGGCCCGGAAACCCCGGACCGCGTCGCTGCGCTGGCCGAAGCCGGCGTTGACGTCATCGTCGTCGACACCGCGCACGGTCACTCCAAGGGCGTGATCGACCGCGTTGCCTGGGTCAAGGAGCACCACCCGAAGATTCAGGTCATCGGTGGCAACATCGCGACCGCCGAAGCCGCCATCGCCCTGGCGGAAGCTGGCGCCGACGGCGTCAAGGTCGGCATCGGCCCGGGTTCCATCTGCACCACACGTATCGTCGCCGGTGTCGGTGTGCCGCAGATCAGTGCCGTCGCCAACGTCGCGGCCGCCATGGCCAAGTACGACGTGCCGGTCATCGCCGATGGCGGTATCCGCTTCTCCGGTGACATCGCCAAGGCCATCGCCGCAGGCGCCAGCATCGTCATGATCGGCGGTCTGCTCGCCGGTACCGAGGAAGCGCCGGGCGAAGTCGAGCTGTTCCAGGGTCGTACCTACAAGGCGTATCGCGGCATGGGTTCCATGGGCGCCATGTCCCAGACCCAGGGGTCCAGCGACCGTTACTTCCAGGACAAGAATGCCGGCGTCGAGAAGCTGGTACCGGAAGGCATCGAAGGCCGCGTTCCCTACAAGGGCATGATGAGCGCCATCGTGCACCAGCTGATGGGCGGCCTGCGTGCCTCAATGGGTTACACCGGTAGCCAGACCATCGAAGAGATGCGCACCGTGCCGCAATTCGTGCAGATCACCGGTGCCGGCTTCGCCGAATCCCACGTCCACGACGTGCAGATCACCAAGGAAGCGCCCAACTATCGGCGCGACTGAGACATAGCGAAGCGCGACGCAAAGCGGGAGCCCTACACGGGTTCCCGCTTTGCTTAGGTCGAGAAAACTTCTCCCCTGGCGGTTTCGGGGGCCGGAAGGAGACGACGCCGCGCTCCCTCGCAGCTCCGAAGCGGGTCACATGACTCCCCAATGAGAGACTGAAGATGCAAGACATCCATTCCCACAAGATCCTGATCCTCGATTTCGGTTCCCAGTACACACAGCTGATCGCGCGTCGCGTGCGTGAGCTGGGCGTGTTCTCCGAGGTGCGTGCCTTCGACATCACCGAAGAAGAGATCCGCGAGTACAACCCCAACGGCATCATCCTGGCCGGTGGCCCGGAATCCGTCACCGAGCTGGACTCGCCGCGTGCGCCCGAGTGCGTGTTCGAGATGGGGCTGCCGGTGTTCGGCATCTGTTACGGCATGCAGACCATGGCCGAGCAGCTCGGCGGCAAGGTCGAAGGCTCCAACGTGCGCGAATTCGGCTATGCCCAGATTCGTGTCGACGGTGAGTCCGCGCTGTTCAAGGACATCAAGGACCACCTGGACGACGAAGGCCGTCCGCTGCTCGACGTCTGGATGAGCCACGGTGACAAGGTCGCGAAGGTCCCGGAGACCTTCACCGTCACCGCCTCCACCCCGAGCTGCCCGATCGCCGCCATGGCGTGGGAGGAGAAGCAGTTCTACGGCGTGCAGTTCCACCCGGAAGTCACCCACACCCTGCAGGGCCAGCGCATCCTCGAGCACTTCGTGATCGAGATCTGTCAGTCCGAGCGTCTGTGGACACCGGCCAAGATCATCGAAGACCTGACCGATCGCGTTCGCGCCCAGGTCGGTGACCGCAAGGTGCTGCTCGGCCTGTCCGGCGGCGTCGACTCCTCCGTGGTCGCGGCGCTGCTGCACAAGGCCATCGGCGACCAGCTGACCTGCGTCTTCGTCGACAACGGCCTGCTGCGCAAGAATGAAGGCGACCAGGTCATGGAAACCTTCTCACGCCACATGGGCGTGAAGGTCATCCGTGTTGACGCCGAAGATCTCTTCCTCGGCAAGCTGGCTGGCGTCAGCGACCCGGAAGCCAAGCGCAAGGCCATCGGCAACACCTTCATCGAAGTGTTCGATGCCGAAGCCGCCAAGCTCAAGGACGTCGACTTCCTCGCCCAGGGCACCATCTACCCGGACGTGATCGAATCCGCAGCCAGCAAGACCGGCAAGTCCCACGTCATCAAGTCCCACCACAATGTCGGCGGCCTGCCGGACGACATGAAGATGGAACTGGTCGAGCCGCTGCGCGAACTGTTCAAGGACGAAGTCCGCAAGGTCGGCCTCGAACTCGGCCTGCCGTATGACATGGTCTACCGTCACCCCTTCCCGGGGCCGGGTCTGGGCGTGCGCATCCTCGGTGAAGTGAAGAAGGAATACGCGGACATCCTGCGTGAAGCCGACGCCATCTTCATCGAAGAGCTGCACAACTTCGACTGGTACCACAAGACCAGCCAGGCGTTCGCCGTCTTCCTGCCGGTCAAGTCCGTCGGCGTCGTCGGCGATGGCCGTCGTTACGAGTGGGTCATCGGTATCCGTGCCGTCGAGACCGTCGACTTCATGACGGCCCGCTGGGCGCACCTGCCGTATGAGCTGCTGGAGAAGGTCTCCAATCGCATCATCAACGAGCTGGAGCACGTCTCGCGCGTCACCTATGACGTCAGCAGCAAGCCGCCGGCCACCATCGAGTGGGAATGATCGCCTGACGATCCCTTTCTTGGAGCTGACGCAGCGTTCTGTCGAGACGGTCTTTAGAACTGATCAAGACGAGAACGCAGCAAGCAAAAAGCCCTTCTGGCCAATGGCCGGAAGGGCTTTTTTGTGTATCAAGGTTTTTCCGACTAGATAATATTTACATTTGTACAATAATGTATGTTAGGACTTTAGGTGGCATTCTTGCTTGATTTGTTCTGCCTCCATGCGAAGTTATTCCCTATTTATTAATAATTTTATTTGAGGGCGATTGTAGATGTGTATTAATGTTGGCAAAGAGGTGAGTAGACCTAATTATCTAGACATGTCAGGGCATTATTTGCATGATGCAATTGATTTTGAAATGCGTTATAAGTTTTGCATAAACAGTGATGGCCCTGTGTTTAATGCTACTAGATCAGGTAGAGCAAAATGTTTTATTGATTTAAGGATGGGATTGGAATCAATACTTAAATCTCTAGTATGCTATTACGAAGCTGGAGGTAGAGTAGGTAAACCGCTGATTAACTGGATTGAAAAATTAGGGCACAACATAGATAAGTTGTTTAAAAAGTTGAAGGCACATATGTCTCAAGAATGGTTAGATGCCCATGAAGGTGATTTCAAAAAACTTAAGCTGCTACCCGTAGGTTTAAGGTACCGATTAGATGCTTGGAATTTCGAGGATAATAAAGCGGAGATCTATGATACTACTATAGGAAGTGAAGTATGGATGGATAATTTGCATATGGTTTTGAATAGTTTAATTGAAAAAACAAATGAGTTGTTATCTGCTCATCGTCGCATATTGTCTGGTAAGGATTTAATAAGCGAAGCTTCAGAAATTTGGTATGAGAAGCATACATACTAAACTCAATTGGTGTAGAGTTATTATAATAAAGGAGTTTTGATGAGCTTTATGATGGAAAAAGGAGAATCGATAGCTGCTTCTCTTGCCACCAAGTTTGCTTCTAATGTAATTGAAAAGTGGACGAGGTATAGGGCTGAAAATTTTTTTGAGGAATTTCAACATCGTTTAATTGAGGGGCATATATCTGGAGATCAGTATATAGACGTTGCAGATGATATAGATGATATTTTGTCAGATGAGAAAGGTAGTGAAGTTGTATATGACGCATATCGAAGAGTGTCGTTATCAAGCTCTAAAGATATAGGGCCAAGAATTATTGGGGTGTTAACTGCAGAGCTTTGTATAGCAAAAGAGTATGCTAATGATGAATATGAACTATTCTTTTCTATAGCGGAAATGCTCAATGATCGAGAGCTAGTAAGCGTTAGTACGCTTGTGAATGAATGGTTTGAGACTATAGATACACACGATGCTAAGTATAAAGCGGGTGCTGCTTATGTAGAAGATGGTTGCCTCAAGTATGTTTTAGATAGTAGTGAAGTTGAAATCAGTTCTTCTGCAGTAAGTTTGAGTGGTGTAGAAATTAGTGCTGATAATTTGCTTGAACAATTTGGAAGTGGATTACAAAAGCTAAGACAATTAGGAGCTGTGAGAATTAATGTTCAGCAAATCATTTACCATTACCATGAAGATACTGAAAGATACATCGATCATGATGGTACGATTCAAGAAACTATAAGACTGGTTTATATTCCTTTGAAGTATAGGCGTATATTCGCTCTTATTAGAAAAATGTCGAAAAAGCCCGGTTGATAATCATGATCAGGTGGTGTTTTTATTGTTGTAAATTTATGTTCCACATGCTGAAGCACTGCCAAAGTCAACTTCTTATTGCCCTGGATGAGCTCGGTTATAAGTTTGTTAAGTTGCTAGTGAGATATAAAAATTGCATATCTCACTCCTTTTCAACTGTTCCTAATTTGGTTTTCTGCAGGTTTAGCCGGACGCCGTGGGCGGAGTGGAAGAAGCCGAAACCGGCCAGTGGGCGGGTGTCGCCGTCGGGCGTTTGCCAGTAGACATCGGCGCGGTGATTGCGGACTTCGTGCATCACGGCGTCGTATTTCAGCAGCAGTGAGTCCGGTTCGGCCTTGTCGGTCTTCACGTTCCATTCGGTGATGACCAGCACGTAGTCACCGAGTTGAGGCTGATAGGTGGATTCGAGGCGCGCTCCCACCAGTTGCAGCGTCAGTGGTGTGTGATCCGCTGACAAGGCGAGGTGGTGACTGAGGTAGTCGCCGAGTTGATCCACCAGTGGCTGCGGCAGGGGCTGGCCTGGTGCCTGCTCACCAAGGGCTGCCAGTTCCGGCGCGGCGATCAGCAGATCCTCGCGCGGGAACTGGAGCGTGAGGTGCAGCGTGTGCTGCGGTTGCTGCTCGAATGTCAGCACGCTGCCGGGCAGGGCGTGGGCGTGAGCCGTCTCGATGAGGCCGCCTCCCGCCCCGCTGGCCCCGTGGCCGATAGAGATCACGGCAAGGGCGAGCAGGGCGGTGCGCCAGAAAACGCGCCGGCTCATTCGGTCTGGCCGCCGTAGTCGTCGGTGCGATCCCGCCATACCGAGTGCGGATGGTTGCCGACCTTGTCGGTGGACTTGTTCGACTGCAACGAGAATTCGATCCACAGCGAGGGGCCGTGGAGACGCACGTAGTCATTCTCGGCGCTGACCTGCGGCGTGCCGGAGAAGCCGAGGTAGGTGTCCGAAAGCTCTGCGGTGTACTTCTCCATGTAGGCGGCGGCTTCGGGGGCGGAGATGTCGTCCACGTAGGTCTCGATGGCAGTGAGCAACAGAGCCTGCTGCTCGTCATCCAGCTCGGAGACGGGGATGCCTTCATAGCTTTCGGGGATGGCGTCATCCGCCTGGGGGCCAGCGAGGATGTTACGGTAGGTGCCTTCCAGCGTGGCCTTGGCCTGTTGATCCTCGGAGAGCGAGCTGAGCAGGGTGGCGAAGGCATCGCGTTCCTGGGTCAGCGGCTCGTTCACGCGGCCGTTCATCTCGAAATACGGGAAGGGTTCCACGCCACGGAAGGAGGGTGTGGCACCGGCCAGCTTACCGTCAGTGTAGGTGTTGGCGAAGGCCATGTGGTGACCGCCGTAGTACAGCTCCCAGGTGCCGCTCTCGCCCGGTGTGCCGAGGAAGGCGAATTTGGTGTTGTAGGAGGAGTAACCGGCCTTGTAGTCGGTGCTGACGGTGTTGATGTAGTCATCGGCGTTGAGCGTCTGGAGCATCTCGTCGAAGCCTTCATCGGGCGCGTGGCCGGTGGCTTCCAGCATGATGGCCTTTACGAGGCCGCGCTGCTTGATGTTCAGCTCGCCCAGCAGCACGCCGGGGCGTTTCGGGAAGGCGCCGGCTGGCAGGTTGCTCCAGTTCTCGGCCTCTGCGAGGGAGTAGTCATGCTGCAGGTTCTCGAGAAGGTCATCGGAGACATCGGCCTTGAGCAGATCGATCAGGCACAGCATGCGCTCGTAACCGGGCGTATCACCACATTCAGCGGCGCTCTCGGGGATGGACACGCTCTGCATCTGGGTGCTGGTATCGCCCATGCGCGCGCGCAGCGCCTCGCTCAAGGCCTGGTCTTCCGCTGACATCGGCGGCGGGCCAGCGTGTTCAGGCGGCGGCCCGTCGTGCCCTTGTTGTGCGAGGACGGGGAAGGACAGGAGCGCGGCCAGCGCGGCTCCTCCGGTCACTGCGAGACGTCGGGACATCGATGGGCCTATTTTCCGGGGACGAAGGAAAACCTTAGCCCGCCTGACGTCGAGCAGGAAGCTTTCGTCAGATGATTTCTTTGTGCACATGCCGTGGCCTGTGCGTCGACTGGCGACGACAGCCACGGACGATGCCATGGCTCACGCCAGTGTCAGGCCACCGTCGTATTCGAAGCGTCTTTCCTCGCCGGTGACAGGGTCAATGAACTCGAACCCCTTGGAGAGCAGCTGCAAGGGGCGCGCGTAGTCATCCGGCGAGAGCGGTTGCAGCTCGGGGTAGTAGCGGTCATTCAGGATCGGCCAGCCCAGCGACTGCATGTGCACCCGCAGTTGATGGCGACGCCCGGTGATGGGGTGCAGCTCGAACAGCGCCCGGCTACCGCGTTGCGCAATACAGCGGATCATCGAGTGGCTGTTGGGCTCGCCTTCGGAGACCTGAAAACGGAAGCGTTGCCCGGCCTGTTCAAGGCGGTTCTTCACCTCCCACTGCTGGCCCACCAGGGACTCATCGCTGTGTGTTTCGGCAATGGCCTGATAGGTCTTGTGGATATTCCGCGACTTGAAGAGCGCATGATAGCGGTGACGCGATTCGGGATTCAGCGAGCACAGCACCAGCCCGGCGGTGGCCCTGTCCAGACGATGCACCGCCTGCAGCGCCTCTATTCCGGTACTGTCGCGCAGGCGCTGCTGCAGGCACTCGTTCACGTACAGGCCGCCGGGCGTCACCGGCAGAAAGTGCGGCTTGTAAGCCACCAGAATGTGCTCATCCTGATGGAGAATCCGCTCCGCGAAGGGAATGCTCGGCTCGCTTGCCACCTCGCGGTAATAGAACACGCGCAGATGCGGCTGGTAGGGCGACTCCGGCGTAATCCGCGAGCCATCATCGCGATGCACCTTGCCCTGGGCCATGCGCTCACGCCAGCGAGACTCGGCAATCGCCGGAAACTTGAGCAGCAGATACTCCAGTACCGTCGTCACACCGGGATTGACCTGAGGCAGGCTCAGCTTGGAAGGACGCGCGGAAATGGACATGGAAGGCCTGAGGTTGGGCGGAGTGACTTGAGAGATCCATTGTACAGGGGTGAGGTGGAGAGCGGCGTTGTCAGTTTTTTTGTCGCTGTTATAGGTAGGGAGAGCTGGGGCCGGAGGTCTGTTCAAGACGTTGATATAAAACATCAAAAAAGCCCTCGCGGCATCGCCGGGAGGGCTTTTTCATGCGTCTTGCGACTACGTTCACCGATGGGTTGATCTGTGGGGTTCTACTCAGATCAGACCGTTACATCGGGTGTTGCTCTTCTTCGTAGAGCTCGGCCTTGGCGTCGCGCAGGACATCTTCGCAGGCGCTGTGGTTGGCCAATTGCAGCATCAGATTCTGGCTGAGGGCGAAGCCCTTGCCCAGGCAGGTGTCGACCTCTTCGCGGGTGAGCGCCGGGGTGACATTGCAGTCAATCTTCATCGTACGACTACCGCCATCAAAGCGGTCGGCGAGGGCGCGCAAGCGCCAGGCAAGCCGTGTTTTCCAGCGGGCGGTGGGGTCGGGGCCTTCCGTCACGTCGAGCGTGCAACGCCATTCAGGTTTGTAGACCTTCATGTGAACCTCCTCGGCTGGTCGTTTTCAATGATCGATCGTGATGTTCTGCTCCGCGTGCTGTGCTTGATGTCGTGCCTTGTTGCTCATACCAGAAATGCGTTCCAGTCGTGCTAGAGGCTCGCGCGTCATCTTGATCGACGACAGGCCGAGCCTCTCTCTCACCATACGAGTTTTGGCGCCGAGATACATCAGTCTGAGTGTAAACGTTGCTTATCCTGATGTATCTGCAACAGCTGCTCCAGCGCCAGATGCAGCCAGTCGAAAGTATCAAGGGGCCTCACGCCCTGCGCTGGCACGCCACTTTGTGCAGCCGTGGCGGGGCTTTCAGGCGGAGTGTGCTCACCCATCAGCTCCGCCAGGCTCTCGATCTGGATGCCTTTGCGTAATGCGAATGTCTCAAGCTTGCCACTGGCCAGCCAGATCTCCTGAATCACTGTCGGCACCGCACTCATGGCACAGGCGTAGTCCAGAATCTCGCCGCGCTCGCGTTCTGCTGCAATGCGCGCGGCATGCGCCAGCAGTTGGGCGCTCAAGGCCGGAAAGCGCGCCTTGGCAATGCGGGCTGGCAGGCGAGAGTCGCCAGGCTCGGGCGCTTGCCAGCGGCGCAGTGCAGGAGAGGGCTGGGTGGAAGAGCACGGCATTGAAGCCTCTGGCGACGGGCAGGCAGACGGATGATCAGTCTTGGAGGCCATGTGGATAAACTCCAGCGCAATGGGCGAACCGGCAGGCCGGTCGAGGAGCGAGTGGCGAAGGTCGAGAGTCAGGGCGAGGCAGCAGAGGCGATCGCCGCTGATGGATCAGACAGCGAGAAAGGCAGAGTGTTGGATGACGGGAGAGTCAGTGTCTCTTGCGCGGCAGTCACTGCTGCTGTTTTGCCCAGCAATGGCAGCTCGAGGGCACTAATCCCTCCGATGCGGCAGGCATTTGCGTCAAGAATCGCGGAGCGGGTTGGGGCTGCCAAGTGATTAATCTTGCGAGAAAAATCATCAATCGATGCAACCAGGTGGCCACTTGGTGCGTATACAGCAGCACGTGCCCGCTGCGTTGCAGCGCCGGCCCATTCCCCTGGAGAGAATTGACATGACGAAGTACGCCGATCGAATCCGCATTTCCCTGTTGCTGCTGCGCCTCGGGGTCTTCCTCGTGATCACGATGTGGACACTGGACAAGTTCTTCAACCCTGGCCACGCCGCCGCCATCTTCGAGAAGTTCTATGCCATCGGTGGCGTGGGCGAGGGCATCGTCATCGCGATTGCCGTCATCGAGATGGTGCTGTTGCTGCTGTTCGTCACCGGCGTGAAGAAGACCCTCACATACGGTCTGGTGATGTTGCTGCACGCCGGGTCTACCTTCTCTGCCTTCAAGCAGTATCTGGACCCGTTCGATCATCTGCTGTTCTTCGCTGCCTGGCCGATGCTGGCCGCCTGTGTCGCGCTGTTCATGCTGCGCGAGATCGACACCTGCTTCACCCTCGGTGGCAAGCAGGCGCGTCTTGAGGAAGAAGCGGCACGCTAAGTGGCCGCGGCCGAGCTGGCTGCAAGGTTCGGCCACGGCCCTTGCTGAGATGACACACAAAAGCGCCGCTCGGGACATGCCCGGGCGGCGCTTTCGTGTGGGGAAGTATCGCCATCGTGCGTCTTCGTGTGGCCTTTGTTGCTTGCGCCGGGGAGAGTGGGGGCTCCAGCGTCGTTATATGTTTCTTTTTATTGTTTTTGTCTAAAAGATAATCATGCGGCTTATGTGCAGGTGATAAAGACTATGGATGTAACTTCTGTGATCCATAATCGGTATTACGTAATCCTCTGTCGGCAAGGCTCACAGGCAGCACTGTGCTTGCTCAAATCACGTCACACCTTGCTACGCCATACGGGATTTCTGCTGCAGGCCCAGTGAGTCACTCAGCACCTTGAGAGCGCTTGAAAAATCTTCGGACTCGCTCGCCTGTGCGAGGCTGTCCGCGCTGGCTTTCTCACTGACGACACTGTTTGCGCTGGTCGTGTCGCTGGTCATTCCACTGCCGCTGACGCCGGCCATGCCGTGATCGCTGGTGATCACCTGATCGACGGGGTGAGCAGTCTCGTTGCCGAGTGCGTCGTCACTGGCGTTGCGCGCGATGATGGCGTGGAGGGCCGGCAAGCTGGCGTGATTGTGGAACTGCCAGACGCCATAGATGCGGCCATCGAAGGAGGCTTCACTGCCCAGTGTCGGGTCGACGGCGAGCCCGGCGCCCAGCCCGAACATGTAGAGGCCCGCGAGACGCTGGCCGTGGATGTCACAGGGGTTGCCGTTGGCATCGGAATCCAGACCGCCATTCACTTCGCGCAACGTGATGGGCTGATGGTGGGCGTCGCTGATGGTGGGAAGAATCGGCTGATAACCGTTGCACTGCACCACGATGGGCGCGTCGGCGAGGACTTCGCTGGCCAGTTCCAGGCGTTGGGCATTGCCGGGGCCGGTCTGCACCAGATGGATGTCCATCGCACACTCTTCGATGCGGCCGGTGGCCAGAATTTCCTGACCGATGGCCAGTGCCCGGTAGCGCAGCCCGCCGGAGCGGTTGATGCGACCGCTGATCGGGCACACATCGCGCTCGGCGTCATAGTGATAGCCTGCGGCGCGCGCTTCCTCGGCATTCTCGAAGAACAGCCGAATCGGCGAGCGATGCAGCAGGGTGATCTCCTTGACGCGGGTATTGCGCAGCGCGTCGGCCAGCACGTCGAGCATCGAGAAGGCGCTGTGCGAGCCACCCACCACACAGACGCGACCACCACGACGCAGTCGCGGCAACAGCAGGCTGCGCAGTTGCCCCGGCGGCATGCGCAACAGCTCATCGCCGCTGTAGATGCGTGCGCGCCGCGACGGTGTCAGTCCCTGACGATTGAGGCTCCGGGTCAATCGCTCCGGGCACTGCTGGCCGCCGAGGTTGAGCACCAGGTTCTCGGTGCGCAGTCGCGACGTGCGCTGGGACACTTCCGGTGCATGCGAGAGAGTCAGAATGCTGGTGCCGTCTAGGTACTGCAGCGTGTCCAGGCTGGTGCCGCACCACATCTCGACGCCCGGCAGGGCGGTGATGTGCGCCAATACCAGGGCGCTGGCGGCTTCCAGCAGCTCGCCGATCTCATCGAGTCGCGGGGAGGAGTAGGGATCGGCCCGGATTCGCTCCAGGCAAGGTTCGCCTTCAAGCGGGGCCAGCACGTCGGCGAGTGCCGGGTCGCGCAGGCAGTCGAGGAACACATCGCCGACCGAGTTGGCGGTGATGCGGTATTCGCCCAGCCGACCAGCGCCAAGCTTGCCGCTGGCGTGGGTGCCGCCGGCATCAAGAATCAACAGCCGGTGGCGGGCCAGTGCCGTGATCTGGCCTGTCTTGAGGGCATTGAACAGAAATCCCATGCCAGCCGGGCCGACACCGGCCACGATGCATCCGTAGCCCGTGATACTTGAGAGGTCCTTCATGTCGTCTTGCTCCCTGAGTCGTCGTGACATCTTGTGGCTGTTTCGGTAGAGAGGCGTGATCCCCTCTGACAGCTGGCGGCTTGATGGCTGCGCCGCTCTATTGCTGCTCCCCCTGTCATCGGGGCAGCGGTGACCGTGGTGTTGCAGGTGGCAAAGATCGCTTGTCCTTGCGATGTCGTTTGCGATTTCTCACGTCATGACAGCAACTTGCATGCGTTTGGTGTTGTGCTTTCCGGCGATGACGCTGCAGGATTCACGTCGATGTTGCCTTGTATGGCCATCGGATTTTCATGACCGGCCTTTCATGATCAGAGTCATGGCCAGAGTCATGATCTGCTGCAAAGGCATAAAGCGTACTTGCAACGATCGAATTCGGGAGACCACCCCGAGATCGACAACACCTGAGCGGCGCGGATAGCATTTCGATACCTGCAAGTCATTGATATACATGGCATCGATTTAGGCTTGGCCTTTGGGCGCGCGGCTGCTCAACAGCGGCTGCCGAGCGGTGTCCAGCAGCACATCACGGATGAGGGATGGCATTCCTCATGCCCGGCATGGGGGTAAGGCCACCTCCGTACGCGTCAATCCTGGTGTGTCATTGGCACTCATGGTCTGAGACAGATAACAAGAACGTCTTGATGATTGTTCCATCACGAATGTCGGCGCCATTTTCGTGGACTTCGCTGCATGGAATACATGATGTGAAACATGCTTCTGCGCAGCCGCTGCCTGATATGGGGATGCCGTGATATGCCAACAGGATGTTGGTCATTTTGTTTAATTAACGATAATTAATAAATGATATTTGGCGGGAATCGAATCCTGTCGTGACGAAAATCATGCTTTGAGTTGAGTCACGTTCGAGCTGGCTAATACGGTGTGCTGAGGGGTAGGGCTGGCGGAAAAGAGAAGGCGTTGCTCAAAAAGGCTATCTCGCCTGGGGAGCAGGCATCAGGCGCTGGCGTCCGCGGAAGGCGTCGGTGGCCACGCTCTGCTATGCTCTGCGCCCGCGCGTAAGCCTGTTCGGCTCGTGCCTGTTCATCGATTGAAGGAATGCCCCCGTGACTGACGCCACCGCCACCCCTGCCTTTGCCTCTCTGGCGCTGGCGCCCGAGCTGCTCGACAACCTCGCCACGCTCGACTATCACACCATGACGCCGATTCAGGCGCAGAGCCTGCCGCCGATGCTGGAAGGCCGCGATGTCATCGCCCAGGGCCAGACCGGCTCCGGCAAGACCGCTGCCTTCGGTCTGGGGCTTCTGTCACGCCTCAAGGTCTCGCGCTTCCGTGTGCAGTCACTGGTGCTGTGTCCGACACGTGAGCTGGCTGATCAGGTCGCCGGCGAGATCCGTCGTCTGGCGCGCGGTCTGCACAACGTCAAGGTGCTGACCCTGTGTGGCGGTGCTCCCTTCGGCCCCCAGCTGGGTTCGCTGGAACACGGCGCGCACATCATCGTTGGCACGCCGGGGCGCGTGGATGAGCACCTGCGTAAGGGCAGCTTGAGCCTTGAGGAGCTCAATACCCTGGTGCTGGATGAAGCCGACCGCATGCTCGACATGGGCTTCGCCGAGGTGCTGGATGCCATCGTCGCCGAGACCCCGGAGGAGCGTCAGACGCTGCTGTTCAGCGCGACCTTCGCCGATGGCGTGCGTCCGATCGCCGAGCGCATGCTGCGTGACCCGGTCAGCATCGAGGTGGCCTCCACCCACGATGACAGCAGCATCCGTCAGCTGTTCCACCGTGTCGCCGATGACGAGGCGCGCTTCGAGGCGCTGCGTATCCTGCTGCTCAAGTACCGCCCGGAATCCAGCGTGGTGTTCTGCAACACCAAGCGTCAGGCGCAGGAAGTCAGCGATGCCCTCAATGAGCACGGCTTCAGTGCCATGGCGCTGCACGGTGACCTCGAACAGCGCGAGCGTGACCAGACGCTGGTGATGTTCGCCAACAAGAGCACCTCGATTCTGGTGGCCACCGATGTCGCGGCGCGCGGGCTGGATATCGATGCGCTGGATGCGGTGTTCAACTACGAGATCGCGCGTGATCTCGACGCCCACGTGCACCGTGTCGGGCGTACCGGCCGCGCGGGCAGCTCCGGCATCGCCTGTACGCTTTACACCGAGAAGGAAGACTATCGCCTGGCCAGGCTGGGTGAATTCCTCGAGCAGACCCTGGAAGCCGAGCCGCTGCCCTCGAAAAGCATGCTGACCCGCGAGCCGTTCCATGCGCGCATGGCGACGCTGCAGATCGATGGTGGCAAGAAGGACAAGCTGCGTCCCGGCGATATCCTCGGCGCACTGACTGGTGACGGCGGCCTGGAAGGCAGCAAGATCGGCAAGATCAAGGTACTGGCGCGGACCACCTTCCTCGCCGTGGAGCGTGATGTCGCCAAGTCGGCACTCACCCAGCTGATGAATGGCAAGCTCAAGGGCCGCTCCTTCCGCGCGCGTCGTCTCAAGAGCTGAGGCGGGCAGCGTCGGCGACGCGTCTGACTGCTGGCGGCGAGATGCCTGAGAGGGGCTGAACCAGGCATTTCATCTGTCATGCGACCTTGATATCACCTCAGGCGATGCCCGCCACCACGGCGGGCATCGTGCTTTTTGAGCAGCAGATTGACGCTCGCAGCCGCTGCGGGCGGTGGCTACGCTTGAGGTAACGTCCCTGATCATCAGGGCGCTGATCCGGTACCTCGTGATGACTGCCAACGCCGTCGATAACCTTCGCATTCGTGAAGAGCGTCTCATTGATCATGAGCGCATCTACCGCATTCATGAATCCGTCTTTGCCGGCCATCGTGAAGCGCGCCTGGGTGACAGATTGCGTCGAGGCAATCTGGCGCAGATCTCGCTGGTGGCCGAGCGTGTCACCGACCCGGAGACCGGCCGCCACCTCAGTGAAGGCGAGGGCGGCCTGCTGGGGCATGTGATGGTGTCGCGCGTGGAGCTTTCCGGCTACCCGGACCGCGTGCTGATGGCGTTGGCACCGCTGGCGGTGCTGCCACAGCATCAGCGTCACGGCATCGGCAAGCGGCTGGTGATCTCGGCGGTCAAGCGCTGTCGACTGCTGGGGGCGGGGGCCGTGGTGGCGGCCGGTCATGCGGATTTCTATACCCACCTGGGCTTTCATCCGGCGTGTCACTACGGGCTCTACTGCCATCATGACGACGTGCCGGGTTCCTTCGTCGCCTTCGAGCTGCAGCCGGACTATCTGGAGGGGCTGGGCGGTGAAGTGCAGTTTCCCGATACCTTCTCTGAGCTGGGGATCTGAGCAGCCTTGCGCGGTTGAGCTGAGCAGCCCTGAGCGGTTGCCCTGAACAACCCTGAGTGATTGGTCTTGATCAGCAACAGGCAACTCGGCGTTGCGTGACCCTTGAAACGACAAGGCTCCCGCTCCATGTCATGGGTAACACCACGTGGCAGCCTGCGGGTAATGGCAGGTGTCGCGTCATTCCGACCGATGATTCAAGGAGAGACATCATGAAGCTCAAGACTCTGGGTAGTTCGCTGATGATTGCCATGCTCGGTCTCGGTGGCCTGTCGCTCGCCGGTTGCGAGGACGAAGGCCCGATGGAGAAGGCCGGTGAGAAGATGGACAACGCCGTCGAGGAAGCCGGTGATAGCGTCGAGAACGCCACCGATAGCTGAGGCTCGGCTGCCAGCGCCGCGATGAGTCGCCGCTGACCTGAGCTGTCATCAGACACAAGAAGGCCCCGCCTCTGGGAGGCGGGGCCTTCTTGTGTCTGGCTCGGGGAGAAGGAAATCCGCTTATGCAGAGACGGGCTGCTGCTCGCTCTGCTGCTTGCGGTCCGCGATGGCGGCGTCGTAGGCGCGGCTTTCCTCGGCTTCGGTGGCGGCGCTGAAGCGCACCAGCAGCGCGAACAGCGAGATCACGATCACGCCCATGCCCAGATACATCAGGCCTTCCTGATAGGTCAGCTCCTCACTGCGGAACAGGAAGCCCGCGGCGACCGCGCCTGCGTTGCCGCCCGCACCGACGATACCGGCGACCGCGCCGAGCGCCTTGCGATTGACGAAGGGCACGATACCGAAGGTCGCGCCCTCCGCCATCTGCACGAAGAGGCTGAAGACCAGCATGATGCCGATGGCCACCGCGAGGGTTTCCATCTGTGCGAAGCCGACCAGCGCGACGCCTTCACACAGCAGCGCGATGAACAGCCAGCGCACGCGGCCCTTGAGGCCAGACTGGCGGGCGAACAGGTCGGAGAAGACGCCGCCCAGGGTGCGGGCGAACAGGTTCATCAGACCGAACAGGCCGGCGATGAGACCGGCGGTGGCGAGATCGAGATCGAAGTGGTCGAAGAAGTAGATGGCGGCGACGTTGTTGATGGTCAGCTCGACCCCGAAGCAGGCGCCGTATACGAGGAACAGTGCCCAGACGCGGATGTCGCGTGCTGCCGCGCCGAAGGTGGCGCGCATGCTGTATTCCTTCTCGGCCTTGGGCAGCTCACCACGCTCACGCAGCTCGCTGAAGTTGCCGTCCGGCGCATCCTGGGTGAAGAAGTAGTAGGCGATACCGGTGAGGAACAGCACGATGCCCGGCACGACCATCGCCAGACGCCAGCCCAGGGTCTGCTCGACGCCCAGCATCAGCAGGCCGGCCATCACCAGCGGCATCAGCATCTGGGTGGTGCCGCCGCCCAGGTTGCCCCAGCCTGCGGTGGTGGCGTTGGCGGTGCCGACCACGTTGGGGCCGAACATCACGGAGGTATGGTACTGGGTGATGACGAAGGAAGCGCCGATGGCACCGATGGCCAGACGGGCCAGGAAGAAGGATTCGAAGCTGTCGGCGAAACCGATGCACATCACCGGCAGCGAGCCGAGGCACAAGAGCCAGGTGTAGGCCTTGCGTGGCCCGATGCGATCACACAGCACGCCGATGGCGAGACGCACGATCACCGTGATGGCGACGGAGGCGATGATGGTGTTGCCGATCTGGGTCTTGGTCAGGCCGAGGTCGTCACGCACCACGGCCATCAGCGGCGCGATACCGAACCAGCCGAAGAAGCAGACGTGGAACGCGAACCACGACATGTGGAAGGCGCGCATTTGCGGGGTGTTGAAGCTGAACAGCCGGATGCGGCTGGCCTTGTTGCGGATATCCATGAGTGGGCTCCTGATTCAGCGTCGGTGCCGGGCACGAGGTCAGGTGTGCTCGGCGAGTGGTCGAACGGCTGTGAATGAACGACAGCAAGGGCGCCTCGTCATTGAGGGGCCTGGTTCGACGCACTCGTACTCCGAAGAGCCTGGTCCACGTCATGGATAGCGATGGCAGCAGTCGGTGATGCCATGGTTGCCGGCAGCAGAGTGTCCGTGCGGCAAGTGACTGGAACAAAGCAAGTAGCGCGCCAGTTGCGGGGGTGTGGGCGGGACAAGTCCCAGAAGATCAATGGCTTGGCAAGGACAGTAGGGTGGCACGCGCAGACGGTGACCCGGGCTGGATGCGCGCTCGATGCGCGCTGGCGGTGCGTCAGCAAGGCGCGGGGTACCAGACTGGCGCACGCCAATGTCGCTGGGAGGGTCGGCAAGGCGCGTGCCTCATTGCAGTGCAGCGGCGCTTTCGGCTCGGCCGCTCTGAAGGCCTTTGGCCGCAAGGTTGCACCAGATTGCGGCACGGATCCTGCTTGGGTGTAGCGCAAGATTCATGCCCGACTCAAGGAAACCTGACATGCCCGTGACCGTGCTGATCGTCGATGTCCGCAGTGAGCGCTCCGCCGCGCTGGAGCAGGCGCTATTGAGCGCCGGCTTCGAGGTGGCGCTGCGCGTTGACGAGCACGAGGACCTGCACGCGCTGGTCGAGCAGCATCAGCCCGATGCGGTGATCATCGACGCCGACCTGCCCAGCCGCGACACCCTGGAGCATCTCGGCCAGCTGGGGCGACGCTATCCCAAGCCGATGATCATGCTGGCCAGTGAAGATGCGCCAGACCTCGTGCGTGAGGCGGCCGGCGCCGGTGTCTCGGCCTATGTGGTGGACCACGTCATGCCAGCGATGGTGCGCAGCATGGTCGAGGTCGCCATCACCAGCTTCGAGGCGCACCGTGCACTCAAGGGTGAGCTCAACCGTACCCAGACCACATTGGTGCAGCGGCGCAGTGTCGATCGCGCCAAGGCCGTGGTGATGGAGACGCGCGGGCTCAGTGAAGATGCCGCCTATCAATACCTGCGCAAGACCGCCATGAACCGGCGCCTGGCCCTGCATGAGCTGGCCGATGAGCTGCTCAAGGCCGCGCGTCGGCGCTGAGCCGGTCGCCGTACTGTCCTTCTCTCTCGATCGTTCAAGAGGTGTGCGTGATGCCCACAGATGTACCCCTGAATGGCCATCAGCTGACGCTGGGCCTGATGCCACTCAATGATGCCGCTCCCTTCGTGGTCGCTGAGCAGTTGGGGCTTTTCCGCGAGGAGGGGCTGGCGGTGACACTCAAGTGGCAACCCTCGTGGGCGGCGTTGCGTGATGACCTGCAGACCGGCGTGCTGCAGGGCGCGCAGATGCTGGCGCTGATGCCGCTGACCTCGACCCTGGGCCTGGATGGTCGCGCCACGCCGGTGATCAGTGCCATGACACTGAATCTGGGCGGCAACTCCATCACCCTGTCGCGCGCTCTGTTGGCCACCCTCGGTGAGGATGGCCACGACCTCGCCAGCCCGTTGCAGGTCGCGAAGGCGCTGGCGGCGCATGTGCGCGAGCGCAAGCAGCGCGGCGAGCCGCTGCTCAAGCTGGCCAGCGTGCACCCGTTCTCTTCGCACCGGTATCTTTTGCGCTACTGGCTGGCGGCCGGTGGCATCAACCCGGACCGCGACGTCGAGATGCGCGCCGTGGCACCGCCGCTGATGGCCGCGCAACTGGCCAGCGGTGCGCTGGATGGCTTCTGTGTCGGTGAGCCCTGGAACAGCCTGGCGGCGGCGCAGGGCATGGGGCAGGTGGTGGCGGGCAGTCATGATATCTGGCGCTTCGGGCAGGAAAAGGTGCTGGGCGTGCGCGAGGACTGGGCGGAGCAGCATCCGCTGGCGCATCAGGCGCTGATTCGCGCGCTGCTCAAGGCCTGCGCCTGGCTGGACCGCCCCGGCAATCGGGCCAGGGCGGCCGAGTGGCTGCATGATGAGGGCATGCCGGAGGTGCCGATGAGCGTGGTGACGCGCGGACTGGAAGACGTGGATGTCGAGCAGTCGGTGGAGGAGTTTCAGCAGCAAAATCCCGGCTGGACCATCTTCCATCGCTACGCGGCCAACTTCCCGTGGCGTTCCCACACACGCTGGTACATCGCCCAGATGCAGCGCTGGGGCCATCTGCAGGGCTTCAGTGACGAGGATCTCGAGGCGACGCTGGCGCGGTGCGTCCGGCCGGACCTCTACCGCACGGCGGCCCGCAAGCTGGGCATGGTGGTGCCGGTGGTGGATGAGCGCAGCGAAGGCACGCACCCGTCCCCCTGGTGGCTGAGCGGTGAGGCGGGCCAGGTGCCGATGCCGGCGGATGGTTTCATCGATGGTGCGGTCTTCGAATGACGTCGCGGGCGCGGTGCTTGCCGATCCGCGCTGGCGCGGGACTGGACAGCACTTGCAGAGTCGCCATCTCCCTTGCCGGATGGCAGGCGGGGAACCTGACGGCTCAGGCATGTTGGCAGTGCGGTTGTGATATTCTCATCGCACTGCCAGCACCGCGTCAGGGGATCGCATGACCACTCGCAAGTCTCAGATTCGCAAGGATAATGTCGAGCGCATTCTGCTCGCCGCCGAAAAGATCTTCGCTCTCAAGGGCTATGTCGGTGCCAGCATGGTCGATATTGCCGCCGAGGTAGAGCTGCCCAAGTCCAATCTGCATTACTACTTCAGCACCAAGGAAGCGCTGTATCGCGCGGTGCTCGATGGCCTGCTGGCGCTGTGGAAGGAAGATGCGCTGTGCTTCGAGGCCTACGACGACCCGCAGCTGGTGCTCTCCACCTACATTCGCGCCAAGATGATGCACTCGCGTCAGCGCCCCTATGGCTCCAAGGTGTGGGCCAGCGAGATTATGCAGGGCGCGCCGGTGCTGGGCGAGGAGCTGACGGTGTGGCTCGACGAGTGGGCCGAGATGAAGAAGTCACGTCTGCGTCAGTGGATCGGCGAGGGCCGCATCGACAACGTCGACGCCTCCGCCTACCTGTACATGATCTGGGCCAGCACCCAGCACTACGCCGACTTCGACCACCAGATCACGGTGCTCAATCAGGGCAGGGCGCTGAGTGATCGGGAATTCGAGCAGGCAGTGCAGAACGTGACGCGGGTGCTGCTGAAGGGCGTCGGATTGTCAGCTTGAGTCAGATGGTGATTTCATGGGCTTGTTATCCTTGAGCTAATAAAAGTCACTATTGCTGGATCATGAAGCCAATAAAAAGGGGCTGCCATTGCTGGCAGCCCCTTTTTCATTCTCATCCATTGCTGGCTGTTCCCCGGGATAAGAGGAGCACCAGGCGATCAGGCCGCGCGATGCGGATTGCGCGGGTCCTCCATCCAGTTCATGTACGGCTTGCCGGTGTCCTGCACTTCCATGGTGATGCAGTCCTCGACCGGGCAGGTGATCTCGCACAGGTTGCAGCCCACGCAGTCGGCGTCCTTCACCTCATAGCGGGCGGTGCCGTTGTCCTTGGCCAGATGCATGATGGCCTGGTGCGAGGTGTCCTCGCAGGCGATGTAGCAGCGTCCGCAGCCGATGCACTTGTCCTGGTCGATGCGGGCGATCACCTGATAGTTCATGTCCAGCTGCTTCCAGTCGGTGGTGTTGGGCACCGCCGCGCGCGAGAACTCATCGATGCGCTGATAGCCCTTGCTGTCCATCCAGCGCCCCAGGCCGTCCTTCATCTCCTCGACGATGCGGAAGCCGTGCAGCATCGCCGCCGTGCACACCTGCACGCTGCCCGCGCCGAGGGCAATGAATTCTGCGGCATCCTCCCAGTTGGAGATGCCGCCGATGCCGGAGATCGGCAGGTTGGCGGTTTCCGGCGTGCGTGCGATCTCGGCCACCATGTTCAGCGCGATGGGCTTCACGGCGCTGCCGCAATAGCCGCCGTGGGTGCTGCGGTCACCGACGATGGGATGCGCGACCATGCGGTCGAGATCCAGATGGGTGATGGAGTTGATGGTGTTGATCAGCGAGACGGCATCGGCACCGCCACGCCAGGCTGCCTTGGCCGGTTCGCGCACGTCGGTGATGTTGGGGGTCAGTTTGACGATCACCGGCAGCGAGCTGTAGGTCTTGCACCAGCGCGTGACCTGCTCGACATACTCCGGTACCTGGCCCACTGCGGCGCCCATGCCGCGTTCCGGCATGCCATGCGGGCAGCCGAAATTGAGTTCGATGCCGTCACAGCCGGTGGCCTCGACCTGCGGCAGGATGGTCTTCCAGGCCTCTTCCTCGCACGGCACCATCAGCGAGACGATCAGCGCGCGGTCCGGCCAGTCCTTCTTGACCTGGGTGATCTCACGCAGGTTGATCTCCAGCGAGCGGTCGGTGATCAGCTCGATGTTGTTGAAGCCGCTGACCTCGCCATTCGGGCCATAGTGCGCCGAGTAGCGTGACGAAACGTTCACCGCCGCCGGGTCTTCCCCCAGCGTCTTCCAGACCACGCCGCCCCAGCCGGCCTCGAAGGCGCGTACCACGTTGTAGGCCTTGTCGGTGGGCGGGGCGCTGGCCAGCCAGAAGGGATTGGGCGCGCGAATGCCGGCGAAGTTGATCGACAGATCGGCCTTGTAGCTGGCGACGTGATCGTCAGCCGCGCCAGCGCCTGCCGGACGTGCATTGTCATCGTTGAGCGGGGTATGAATGGTCATCAGGCGGCCTCCACCTTGAGCATCAGATCGTGATGGATGGCCTCGGCGGCCAGCTTGCCGTGGGCGACGGCTTGAACGGTGAGATCCTGCCCGTGGGCGATGCAGTCACCGCCGGCATAGACGCCCGGCAGACTGGTGCGCAGCATCTCGTCCACCTCTATCTTCGCTCCCTCGCGGGCCAGCCCTGCGGCATGGGCATCGCTCAGGCTCGCGTCATCGAAGCCCTGACCGATGGCGGTGAAGACCCCATCGCAGGCCAGCGTGAAGGTCTCGCCGGTATCGACGAGGCGGCCATCCTCGACCTGCGTGCGCGCGAACTGCATCGCGCTGAGCGCGGCGTCATCACCTTCTTCGCTTCTATCACTATCGTCTGCCACATCGATCGCCAGCGGGCGCGCCCAGGTGTGGATCATCACGCCATTGGCGCGCGCGATTTCCTGCTCGTGATGGGTAGCGGACATCTGCTCCTCGCCACGCCGGTAGACCAGATCCACCGTCTGCGCGCCCAGGCGTTTGGCCTGCACGGCGATGTCGATGGCGGTGTTGCCGGCGCCGATCACTACCGCGTGTCTGGGCACCGCCAGGGCGTTCAGTTCGCCACTCTGACGCAGCACCTTGATGAATTCGGTGGCTGCCATCAGTCCGCTGGCATCCTCGCCGGTCAGGCCGAGGGCATGGCTGGTGCCAAGGCCGAGGCCCAGGAAGACGCTGTCGAATTCGCGTGTCAGAGAGGCCAGTGTCAGGTTGTCGCCGAGGCGCTGACCATGGCGGATCTCGATGCCGCCGATCTCGAGCAGGAATTCGACTTCGCGGGCGGCGAAGTCATCGGTCAGCTTGTAGCGGGCGATGCCGTATTCGTTGAGGCCGCCAGCCTTTTCCTCGGCCTCGAAGATCACCACGTCGTGGCCGAAACGCGCCAGGCGATGGGCGCAGGAAAGCCCTGCTGGCCCGGCGCCGACCACCGCGATACGCCGGCCGGTGCTGGCGCCACGCGTGAACGGATGGGCCTCGAACTGGGCGTTGTCCAGTGCATGGCGCTGCAGCAGGCCGATCAGCACCGGCTGGCACTCATCGCCCTGATTGCGCACGCAGGACTGCTCACAGAGGATCTCGGTGGGGCAGACGCGGGCGCAGCTGCCACCGAGGATGTTGGCATCGAGAATCTCGCTGGCGGCGCCTTCGAGATTGTCGTCGTGGATACGGCGAATGAAGGTCGGGATATCGATGCTGGTCGGACAGGCCTTGATGCAGGGCGCGTCAAAGCAATACAGACAGCGAGAGCTCTCGATGAAGGCCTGGCGCTTGGTGAGCGCCGGATGCAGATCAGTGAAGCGCGCACTCAGCGCCTCTTCCGCGAGCCCGCTCGGGGCCCAGTGGGAAGGTGTGGAGGGTGTGGTCACGGTGTGGCTCCTGCCCGCGCTCAGGCGCGGGATCGTTGTTGTTGGTCTTGCAGGCGAGTCAGATCGTCATGCGCTAGCAGCGGCCTGGTTTGCAGTGCCAAGGGACCGGCAGCGCGTCAGGTGCGCCGCCAGGCCGTCGGTCAGTCGTGTCGTTCAGTCGTGTCGTCCAGTCGTGTCGGTCTTGTCTTGTTCGAGTCGTTCGTCTGCCGTCAGCTGCGATCCACGGCGCTGACGACATTGCTCTCGGCGCGGGCCTTGAGCTGGTCGAAGACACTGGGGTAGGGCGGGCGTTCGACGTACTGGCCGTGGCCGCGCTTGGCATGCAGTTCGCCATCGCGCCATGCCCAGTCGCCGCGGCTGATGGTGTGGCGCGGGATACCCTTGACGGTGCGGCCTTCGAAGATGTTGAAGTCGATGTTCTGGTGGTGGGTCCTGGCCGAGATGGTGCGCTCGGCGTTGGGGTCCCAGACCACGATGTCGGCGTCGCTGCCGACGCGGATCGCGCCCTTGCGCGGATAGAGATTGAAGATCTTTGCCGCATTGGTGGAGGTCAGGCCGACGAAGTCCTCGGCGGAGAAGCGTCCGGTGTTGACGCCCTCGTGCCACAGCATCGCCATGCGATCCTCGACCCCGGCGGTGCCGTTGGGAATCTTCGAGAAGTCGTCCTTGCCCATCTCCTTCTGCTCGGCGCAGAAGCAGCAGTGGTCGGTAGCGGTGGTCTGCAGGTCTCCGGACTGGATGCCACCCCACAGTGCCTGGCGGTGCTCCAGCGAGCGGAACGGCGGGCTCATCACGTGGCCGGCCGCGAATTCCCAGCTCTTGTTCTGATAGACCTCTTCATCGATCAGCAGATGGCCTGCCAGCACCTCGCCGTAGACCGGCTGACCGTGCTCGCGGGCGTAGCGGATCTCCTCCAGCGCATCGGCGGTGGAGACGTGGACCAGATACACCGGCGTGCCCAGGGTGCCGGCGATGCGGATGGCACGGCTGGCGGCCTCGCCCTCGACCTGCGGCGGGCGTGACAGCGGATGCGCCTCCGGCCCGGTGATGCCGTCGGCCAGCAGCTTCTGCTGCAGGTGGTAGACCAGTTCGCCGTTCTCGGCATGCACGGTGGGAATCGCGCCCAGCTCCAGACAGCGCGCGAAGCTCGAGACGAGGGTGTCGTCCGGCGCCATGATGGCGTTCTTGTAGGCCATGAAGTGCTTGAAGCTGTTGACGCCGTAGTCGGAAACCAGCGTCTGCATGTCCTGGCTGACGCTCTCGTCCCACCAGGTGACCGCCACGTGGAAGCTGTAGTCGCAGCAGGACTTCTCGGCCCATTCGCGCCAGGTGTGATAGGCCTCCATCAGCGGTTGCTGCGGGGAGGGGATCACGAAATCGATGATCATGGTGGTGCCACCGGCCAGCGCCGCGGCGGTGCCGGTCTGGAAGTCTTCGCTGGCCACGGTGCCCATGAAGGGCAGCTGCATGTGGGTGTGCGGGTCGATGCCGCCGGGCATCACCAGACAGCCGCTGGCGTCGATCACCTCGCAGTCGTCCGGCACGTCCAGGTCGGTGCCGATGGCGGTGATGGTCTCGCCGTCACACAGCACATCGGCGGTGTAGCGCTCTTCGTGGGTCTGGATGCTGCCGCCCTTGATCAGGATTGCCATGAATCTCTCCCGGCCGCATCGCGCGGCCTTGTCCGGCATTGAGTGTCAGGTCGTCTTGTTGTCGTCGTGCGGGTCGTCTTGTTGTTGTCGTACGGGTCGTCAGTCCGTCACTCGCCATCGGTGAGACGGGTATAGGCGTCCGGGCGACGGTCGCGGAAGAACTGCCAGTTGTTGCGCACCTCGCGCACCATCGACATGTCGAGGTCGTGGATCAGCAGCTCATCCTCGGTGGCGCTGGCCTGGGCTTCGATCTGGCCGCGTGGATTCACGAAGTAGGAGGAGCCGTAGAACTCGCCGATATCCCAGGGCTGTTCATGGCCGACACGGTTGATGGCGGCGATGTAGCAGCCATTGGCGGCGGCGGAGGCGGGCTGCTCCAGCTCCCACAGATATTGGGAGAGGCCCGCGACGGTAGCGGAGGGATTGAAGATGATCTCGGCGCCGTTGAGCGCCAGTGCGCGCCAGCCTTCCGGGAAGTGGCGGTCGTAGCAGATGTAGACGCCGATGCGCCCGTAGGCGGTGTCGAAGACCGGCCAGTCGGACTTGCCCGGCTTGAAGAAGAATTTCTCCCAGAAGCCCGCCACCTGCGGGATGTGGGTCTTGTGATACTTGCCCAGATAGCTGCCGTCGGCATCGATGACGGCGGCGGTGTTGTAGTACACCCCCGGCTGCACTTCCTCGTAGATGGGCACGATGATCACCATCTGATGCTTCTTCGCGTACTGCTGCATCAGGGTGACGGTGGGGCCGTCGGGCACGCGCTCGGCGGCGGCATACCACTTGGCATCCTGGCTCGGGCAGAAATAGGGCTGATTGAAGACTTCCTGGAAGCACAGGATCTTGACGCCTGCCTCACCGGCCTGGTCGATCAGCGGCAGGTGGGCCTCGTTCATGGCATCGCGGATCTGCGCGGGCTCGAGGTCGGTGGAGACGTTGAGTCCCATCTGGATGACGGCGCAGCGCAGCTTGCCGGCATCTTCGGTATAGGAGATGCGGGAATCGTTCGACATGTCTTCCTCATCGGGCGCCTGGCGCCGGTTGTTGTTGTCTTCAATGAGTGCTGGTGGGCTGAGCGGGTGAGCAGGGATAGCGCGAAATGGCCCCAGGAAAAAAACGCTGCCTGCCTGGCTAATCTGGATGCCGATGGCAGGTGTCGTGGGTCAGGAAAGGCCCGATTTAAATCCTGTCTCACCAGTTAGCTTAATGAACATTAGACAGTGTTCCTGCGTTCGGCAAGATGAAGTGTCAAATAAAGTCTTGTGGATTCATCTTGTTGTTATCAAAGAGTTTTTATCCCGAAAAAGACCCTATTTCACCATCGTGGTGCCTGGAGAATCAGCGTGGTTCACGCGAGTTTCAAGGGAAAACTCGATGCACAACAGTGGCTTGTGATCGTTTGCAGGGGCATTGCGCAAGACCGCCTTGCACCAGCTTGGAACCTGACCATACTGACAGTTGGCGCGAACACGGCTTGTCGCCACCTGTCAGGCGTAATGCGGGAAAATACGCCCCATTGAATATCAAGTTGTCTTGCGAGACAGGTTTGATTTGTCGGCAATAATCCGACCGGCGGCATGTGGTTTGCCACAGGGTTTTGCACATGAACTACGCAAGGTATTTCTACACGACCTGCCATAGAACTTTCTGCATCAGAATCTTCTGTATGCAGTGCCGAATGAAGTGTGCCTGGTGAAGTATGCCGAACGGGGAGGAGCGAGGAGGAGTCAGGAAAGAGAAGACGAGAAAGGCAAGAAACGACAAGTGACACAAGGCAAGCGCAGTGCATCACCCTCAACAATAACAACAGCTGAACAGGTGAGGACTCATGGCCCCGACACAGACGCGCTCGCACATGGTGCGCAGCAATGAGGAAATGATCGAGCTGGTGGTGGCACAGGATGTCGCCCGCAGCCCGCGTTACAACGAGGATATCGCGCCGACCAAGAGTGCCGAACGCACCTGGTCGCGCTGGAATATCGCAGCACTGTGGGTCGGCATGTCGATCTGCGTACCGACCTACACCCTGGGTGGCGTCCTGACCGCCTACTTCGGCCTGAGCGTCGGCGAGGCGCTGTTCACGATTCTGGTCGCCAACCTGGTGGTGCTGATTCCGCTGACCCTCAACGCCTTCCCCGGCACGCGCTTCGGGGTCCCCTTCCCGGTGGTGCTGCGTTCCTCCTTCGGCATCATCGGCTCCAACGTGCCATGCATGATTCGCGCGGTGGTGGCCTGTGGGTGGTTCGGTATCCAGACGATGTTCGGCGGGCTGGCGATCCACCTGCTGCTGTCGAGCCTCTCGGCCGACTGGAAGGCGCTGGGCGGGGTAGGCGAGGTCATCGGCTTCTTCGTGTTCTGGGCGCTCAACCTGTTCGTGGTGATTCGCGGCGCGGAATCCATCAAATGGCTGGAGACGCTCTCCGCGCCCTTGCTGCTGGCGGTGGGTGTCGGCCTGATGGTGTGGGCGCTGCCGCATACCTCGATCAGCGAGCTGCTGGCCCAGCCGCCGAATCGTCCCGAGGGCGATGGCGTGGCCAGCTACTTCATGGCGGGTCTGACCGCGATGGTCGGCTTCTGGGCGACGCTGTCGCTGAACATTCCTGACTTCAGCCGTTACGCGAAGAGCCAGAAGGACCAGATCGTCGGTCAGATCATCGGCCTGCCGCTGACGATGTTCTTCTTCGCGGCGCTCGGCGTTGTGCTGACGGCCGCTTCCAGCTCGCTGGTGGGCGAGACCATCTCCGATCCGGTCAACCTGATCGGGCGCATCGACAGCCCCGGCTGGGTCGCCATCGCCATGGTGCTGATCATCATCGCGACCCTCTCCACCAATACCGCGGCCAACATCGTCTCGCCGACCAATGACTTCCAGAACATCGCACCGAAGTTGATCAACCAGACGCGCGGCGTATTGCTGACCGGGCTGGTCGGGGTGCTGCTGATGGGCTTCGAGCTGATCAAGAAGATGGGCTGGATCGTCTCGGACGTCAGTCTCGAGAGCCTCTATTCCAACTGGCTGCTGGGCTATTCGAGTCTGCTGGGGCCGATCGCGGGGATCATGATCGTCGACTACTTCGTGATCCGTCGTCAGTCCTTCGATCTACCGGCACTCTATCTGGATGGCAGCACCTATCCGGCCTTCAATCCGGCGGGCTTCATCGCCTTCTTCGTGCCGGTGGGACTGACGGTGATCAGCTTCTCGCAACCCGGGCTTTCCTGGTTCTACGACTACGGCTGGTTCACCGGCTCGCTGCTCGGGGCGCTGGTCTACTTCGTGGCCAGCAAGCTGCTGGTCAAGGCACCGCCGGTGCATCTGCCCGAGGCAGTACCGGGCAGCGGGGCGCAGCGCGCCTGACGCCATTGGCGGCCAGGCCGCTGATGAACATGGTGAGTGCAACGACAGACGGGCTGCCGATCGGCAGCCCGTCTGTCATTCGTCGGCTTCTCCATTCATCCGCCCATCGACTCATCCGCTCATCAACTTGTCCGCTCATCAATTTGGCAGCTCATCCGCAGCGGCGCGTCATTCGCCAAGGCTGGGGATGCCATCTTCGAAGCGTTCGACCATGAAGTCGACGAACTGGCGCACCTTGGGTGAGAGATGGCGGTGGCGGGGGTAGACGATCCATACCCCGGTATCGCGCACCTGGTACTCGTCCAGCACCGAGATCAGCTTGCCGCTGGCCAGGTGGGGCGCGACGTAATAGTCGGGAATCTGGGCAAGGCCAAGGCCCTTGAGCGTGGCGTCCAACAGCGCCGGGCCGGAGTTGGCCTGCCAGCTGCCGGTGATGCGCACCTCGCGCCGCTGACCCTCGACCTCGAACAGCCACTCGCGCTTGGAACCGGCCAGACAGCGGTGGCTGGAGAGCTCGGCCAGCGTGTGCGGGCGCGGCGCCTGCTGGAAGTAGTCATGCGAGGCGACGACGAATTCGCGGCGGTCCACCAGTCGCCTTGCGATCAGCGAGGAGTCCTTGAGTACGCCCATGCGGATGGCGACGTCGAAGCCCTCGTCGATCAGTTCCACCGGACGGTTGGTGAAGTGCATCTGCACTTCCAGTTGCGGGTGCAGTAGCTGGAAGTCGTTGACCAGCGGCGCGACATAGCGCTCACCGAAGGTGGTGGCGCTGGTCAGCTTGAGCACGCCGCTGGGGCGAGCGTGGAAATCACCGATGGCCTGTTCGGCGGCGCGGAAGCCATCGAAGAGGTGATGGCAGTGCTCGAAATACACCTGTCCGGCATCGGTGAGACGCGTCTGACGGGTGGTGCGATAAAGCAATTGGGTATCGAGCTGGGCTTCCAGCTGACTGATCAGACGGCTGACATGTGAGCTGGACACCCCGAGATGACGGGCGGCACCGGAAAATGAGCCGATTCTGACGACTTCCACGAAGGCTTCGATACGGTCCCAGCGCTGCATGCTGGCTCCTCTTTCATTGTTGTTGAGTGGCAATAATCATCTGAGTGTCGACGGCTTAATCCCACCCGCATGACTGCGTAGACTGTGCCACATGCCAAGCCCGCAAGGATGAACCGCCAGGTCGGGCCCAGTGCCTGTCGCGTGGGTAGCCCCTCGGGCTACTCATCCCTGCGTCATGTCAGGTGCTGCTACCTTTCAGGGTGGCCTCCGTGGTGACCGTTACCACGCCAGGGGGCATGAGATTGGCAGCCAGTTTACCGCTATTGATGCTCACTAGGAGAGATTCATGAAATCACGTGCTGCGATTGCGCTGGAAGCCGGCAAGCCGCTGGAACTGGTCGAGATCGATGTCGAAGGGCCGAAGGCCGGTGAGGTGCTGGTACGTATCGTCAATACCGCCGTCTGTCACACCGATGCGTACACGCTGTCCGGCGCAGACCCGGAAGGCCTGTTCCCGTCCGTGCTGGGCCACGAAGGCGCCGGTATCGTCGAGGAAGTGGGCGAAGGCGTGACTGGCCTGGTGCCGGGCGACCACGTCATTCCGCTCTACACCGCGGAATGTGGCAAGTGCAAGTTCTGCCTCTCCGGCAAGACCAACCTGTGCAGCGCCGTGCGTGCCACCCAGGGCCGCGGCCTGATGCCGGACGGCACCTCGCGCTTCTCCCTCGATGGCAAGATGCTGCACCACTACATGGGTACCTCCACCTTCTCCGAGTACACCGTGGTGCCGGAAGTCTCGCTGGCCAAGGTGTCCAAGGAGGCCCCGCTGGACAAGATCTGCCTGCTGGGCTGTGGCGTCACCACCGGTATCGGCGCGGTGATGAACACCGCCAAGGTCGAGCCGGGGGCTACCGTCGCCATCTTCGGCCTCGGTGCCATCGGTCTGGCCGCCATCCAGGGTGCGGTGATGGCCAAGGCGTCGCGCATCATCGCCATCGACATCAATGAGGACAAGTTCGACCTGGCCCGCAAGTTCGGCGCCACCGACTTCGTCAACCCGAGCAAGCTGTCCGTGCCGGTCCAGGAAGCCATCGTCGACATGACCGACGGCGGCGTCGACTACTCCTTCGAGTGCATCGGCAACGTCAATGTCATGCGTGCGGCTCTTGAGTGCGCGCACAAGGGCTGGGGTGAATCCATCATCATCGGCGTCGCCGGCGCCGGTGAAGAGATCTCCACCCGTCCGTTCCAGCTGGTGACCGGGCGCGTCTGGAAAGGCTCCGCCTTCGGTGGCGTCAAGGGTCGTACCGAACTGCCGGGCTACGTCGAACGTTACATGGACGGCGCGATCAATCTGGACGACTTCATCACTCACCAGATGCCGTTCGAGAAGATCAACGAATCCTTCGATCTGCTGCACGAAGGCAAGTCGATCCGTACCGTGCTGAGCTTCTGATCCAGGGCTGAGCTGCCGCCGGGCAACACGAAAAAGCGTGTTGCCCGGTGATGCCAGGCGCGCGAAACGGCGTCGGCTTGCCGACGCCGTTTTCATGGGCGATATCACAAGGGAGAGCATGATGACCGCGACCGAACAACTCGAGCTGGTCAGCGCCAACAAGGTGCATGGCGGCTGGCTCAAGCGTTACCGTCACCGCAGCGGCAGCCTGGATTGCGACATGGTGTTCGCCATCTATCTGCCGCCACAGGCCGAACAGGGCCCGGTGCCGATGCTGTGGTGGCTGTCGGGGCTGACCTGCACCGACGAGAACTTCATGCAGAAGGCCGGCGCGCAGAAGAAGGCGGCGGAACTGGGCATCGCCCTGATCTGCCCGGACACCAGTCCGCGCGGCGTCAATCTGGACGGCGAAGACGACAGCTACGACTTCGGCAGTGGCGCAGGCTTCTATCTCAATGCCACCCGCGAGCCGTGGGCGCGTCATTACCGCATGTATGACTACGTCACCGAGGAGCTGCCGGCGCTCGTCAAGCGTCACTTCCCGGTGGACGGCGAGCGCGAGTCCATCTCCGGTCACTCCATGGGCGGCCATGGCGCCCTGATCTGCGCGCTGAAGAATCCGGGCCGCTATCGTTCGGTCTCGGCCTTCGCGCCGATCGTCAATCCGATGTCCTGCCCGTGGGGCGAGAAAGCCTTCAGCGGCTATCTCGGCGATGACCGCGCCCAGTGGGCGCAGTGGGACGCCTGTGAGCTGGTCAAGCAGGCTGGCGAGAACGGCGCCGCGCGTCAGGAGCTGTTCGTCGAGCAGGGCGAGAGTGATCAGTTCCTCGAGGAGCAGCTCAAGCCGGAGCGTCTGGAGGCAGTCTGCGCCGAGCTGGATCACCCGCTTGTCCTGCGTCGTCAGCCCGGCTACGACCATAGCTACTTCTTCATGGCCAGTTTCATCGATGAGCATTTGACCTACCACGCGAAACACCTTTTTTGAGGTGTGAGTGTGGTAGCCAGTAGAAATGAAAAGGCACGCGAAACACCTGCTTTGAGGTGTGAGTGTGGTAGCTGGTAGAAATGAAAAGGCACGCGAAACACCTGTTCTGAGGTGTGAAGGTGCCAATCGCAGGTGATCGCTCGCCGAGCAGAGATACTGCGTGAAAGATAGAAACGACAGTCCCGCTATCGATTGATGGATAGCGGGACTGTCGTTTTTTCGTCATGAGAAGCGGGGTCTTTCAGAACCTCAAGGCATGAAAGCCTGTTCTGGTGATGTTTGCTTATGCTGCGTCGGTGGCAGCCAACTCAGGCGTTATTCTGTGTCGTATGGCAACGATGATTTGCTGCACAGCGGCGATAAAGTCACTGCGCCAGGCAGGCGCGATGGTTTACTGTCGAGACGTGGACAACGCACGACGTCCAGGCAGTGAATCACGACATCCCTGACGCTATCGGAATTGCAGAGGTCGCTTGTTGGCCTCCCCCTGATGGGGCCGATCGCCGATGTCGTCGCTGCTGGAGCCGGCCCCTCAAGGTTCGCTCCCTGCTGAGACCCAATAACGATAATACTGCGGACCCCCGCCAGCCTCATCAGGCTACGGGAGAGGGCACCACGAGGCCCCGGTCTGCCACTCAAGCAGATATGAAGAAGGACTTCTCTCATGGCATTGACCAGTGGCCGTTTCGCCCGCCCGTACGAAGCTCACTCATCCGCTGCAGGTATGGCCGGCGAAACGCGTCAGCCGCAGACCATCGGCTTCCTGCTGCTCGACAGCTTCACGCTCATCTCGCTGGCCTCGGCAGTGGAACCGTTGCGCATGGCCAATCAGCTGGCCGGACGCGAGCTGTACCGCTGGTATACCGTGACGCTTGAAGGCACCCCCGTGCGTGCCAGCGATGGCCTGCAGGTCACGCCCGATACCTCCGCCGAGGCGTGCCCGCCACTGGATATCGTCATCGTGTGCGGCGGCGTCGGCATCCAGCGCTCCGTGCATCGCCCGCATGTCAGCTGGCTGCAGGCGCAGGCACGTGCCGGTCGCAAGCTGGGTGCCGTCTGTACCGGCAGCTGGGCGCTGGCCCAGGCGGGGTTGCTCGAAGGCCATGAGACCAGCATCCACTGGGAGTGTCTGGCCGCGATGCAGGAAGCCTTCCCGCGCGTACCGCTGACCACACGACTGTTTTCCATCGATCAGGACCGCGCCACGGCCTCCGGCGGTACTGCGCCGATGGACATGATGCTGACCATGATCGGTCGCGAGCATGGCCGTGAGCTGGCGGCGGGCATCTCCGAGATGTTCATCTGCGATCGCGTGCGTGGCGAGCAGGACCAGCAGCGCGTGCCGCTCAAGCATGTGCTGGGCACCACCCAGCCGAAGCTGCTGGAAATCGTCGCGCTGATGGAGGCCAATCTGGAAGAGCCCATCGGCCTGGACGAGCTGGCGCACTATGTCGATGTCTCGCGCCGTCAGCTGGAGCGGCTGTTCCAGCGCTATCTGCACTGCTCGCCGTCACGCTACTACCTCAAGCTGCGCCTGACCCGCGCACGTCAGCTACTCAAGCAGACGGCGCTGTCGATCATCGAGGTGGCCTCGGCCTGTGGCTTCGTCTCCACGCCGCACTTCTCCAAGTGCTACCGCGAGTACTTCGGCATACCGCCACGTGACGAGCGCATCGGTGGCGAGCGCAGTGTCAGCGTGCTCGAGGTACCATGTCGCGCCGATGGCGATCACCAGCTGACCGGTGTCGCCAGCCTGGAAGGGCTGCTGCACCAGTCGATCGGCCAGAGCATGGTCGGCAATGCGCCCCTGCAACCGGCCAGCGAGTCCCCCGTTTCCTCGGCGATTCTGGCACTGGCCAATGCGCGCGGTGAGCCGACCTACGCCAGCGTGCGTCTGCAGGGCTGACACCTGCCGACTGGCCAGCTTCCCGCAACGTCCAGCGCCTCTGCCTCTGTGGCAGGGGCGTTGTCGTTTTCACCGGAGCCACCGGCACGCTCTGGTACACTCGAAGGCGCTATGCAGCAGTAGCTGACAAAACAATGGCTCGGCGGCAGGATTGACGCGCCACGACAAGCACGACAGGGGACAGCAAGGGATGGCACGAGGACAGCAACGCAGGCAGGAAGACACGGAGCGTGTGGCGGGTGTGCGGCGCGGGGCGACACGCCGCCCGGCGCCGCGTGCCGGCATGCGCCCGATGGAGCGTCTGCGCTGGCTGGCGGTGTGGGCATTCAAGGTCGTTGCCTGCTGGATGGTGGCCTGTGTCGGCCTGGTGGTGTTGCTGCGCTTCGTGCCGCTGCCGGTGTCGATGGTGATGCTGGAGAAGTGGGGCCATGGCCTGATCACCGGCGATCCGATGGCGCTGCAGCATGACTGGGTGCCGATGGAGCAGATTTCCAACAATGCCCGTCTGGCGGTGATCGCCTCGGAAGACCAGAAATTTCCCGATCACTACGGCTTCGATGTCGACCAGATCGTCAAGGCCATCGATGCACGGCTGGCCGGTGAACGCCTGCGCGGCGCCAGTACCATCAGCCAGCAGACCGCCAAGAATGTCTTTCTGTGGAACGGGCGCAGCTGGGTGCGCAAGGGGCTGGAGGTCTGGTTCACCATCCTGATCGAGGTGATCTGGCCCAAGGAGCGCATTCTCGAGGTCTACCTGAACGTCGCCGAGTGGGGGCCGGGGGTGTTCGGTGTCGAGGCCGCGGCCGAGCATCACTTCAATACCGATGCCGCCAACCTGTCTGCCTATCAGGCCAGCCTGCTGGCGGCGGTACTGCCCAACCCGATCCGCTTCAATGCCGGCAAGCCCTCGGCCTATATCCAGCGGCGTGCCAGCTGGACGCGGCGCCAGATGAACAATCTCGGCATGGGCTATCTCAAGCGGCTGGAACAGCCGCGTGGCTGGTTGAGCTGGGATCTGCTGCCTTCGCTGAAGGAGCTGTCTCCCGCGCACTGACCGGCTTGACGCTACACCATCGGCTGTCCCACGACGCCCCGGCTCTCTCGAGTCGGGGCGTCGTCGTTTCAGAAACGACAGTCCTGACGCGATTCGGTAGCCACGCGTCGCATCTGGCGTCAGAGGGGGAAGAGGGCAGGACTATGCTGGCACAGCCTGCTGGAGATCGTGTTCCGGCAGACCCTGTCCGCCGGGTACGGGCAGTGACCTGACTTCCAGAGCCGCCTGCCCAGCGCCGGAGCGACATGATGTCTGAATTCTCCTCCTCCTTCGGTGGGTCCGATGCGGCCCGCGCCCTGCACGATGACAGCATCGTCATCGATGGTCTGGTGATCGCCAAGTGGCAGCGCGAGCTGTTCGAGGACATGCGCAAGGGCGGTCTGACCGCGGCCAACTGCACTGTCTCGGTGTGGGAAGGCTTCCAGGCGACCGTCAACAACATCGTCAAGAGCAACCAGCTGATCGCCGAGAGCAGTGACCTGGTCTGCGTGGCGCGCACGGCCGCCGACATCCGCGCCGCCAAGGCCGCCGGCAAGACCGGCATCATCTACGGCTTCCAGAATGCCAACGCCTATGAAGACCAGATCGGCTATGTCGATGTCTTCAAGCAGCTCGGCGTGGGCATCGTGCAGATGTGCTACAACACCCAGAATCTGGTCGGCACCGGCTGCTACGAGCGCGATGGCGGCCTGTCCGGCTTCGGCCGCGAGATGGTCGCCGAGATGAACCGCGTCGGCGTGATGTGTGATCTCTCCCACGTCGGCTCGAAGACCTCCGAGGAAGTCATCCTCGAATCGAAGGTGCCTGTCTGCTATTCCCACTGCGCGCCGGCCGGTCTCAAGGACCACCCGCGCAACAAGTCCGATGCCGAGCTGCGCTTCATCGCCGAACACGGCGGCTTCGTCGGCGTCACCATGTTCACTCCCTTCCTCAAGGCCGGCGTCAACGCCACCGTCGATGACTACGTCGAGGCCATCGAATACGTGATGAACCTGGTCGGCGAGGATGCCATCGGCATCGGTACCGACTTCACCCAGGGCCACGGTCAGGACTTCTTCGAGTGGCTGACCCACGACAAGGGCTACGCCCGTCGTCTCACCAACTTCGGCAAGATCGTCAATCCGGAAGGCATCCGTACCATCGGCGAGTTCCCCAATCTGACCGAGGCGCTGCTGCGTCGCGGCATGAGCGAGCATCAGGTGCGCAAGATCATGGGCGAGAACTGGTTGCGCACGCTGGAAAACGTCTGGGGCGGCTGAGTCTGTCTGCCCAGGCCTTTTCTGGTTCGCCCTTTCTTGATCGCACTTTCCTGATCTCTTTTGCATTGCCCTTTCAGCCCCCCCTTTGGAGGACACCGACATGAGCAAGCTGGCCCCTGAACTGCCGATCGAAGTGGATAGCGAGACCGGCGTCTGGACGTCCGATGCGCTGCCGATGCTGTACGTGCCGCGTCATTTCTTCATCAACAACCATGTCGCGGTGGAAGAGGCGCTGGGCGTGGAGAAATACGCCGAGATTCTCTATCACGCCGGCTACAAGAGCGCCTGGCACTGGTGTGAGAAGGAAGCCGAGCTGCATGGCCTGGTCGGCGTGGAAGTCTTCGAGCACTACATGAAGCGTCTGTCGCAGCGCGGCTGGGGCCTGTTCATCACCGAGGAGATCGATCTGGAGCGCGGTACCTGCAAGGTGCGTCTGGAACACTCCTGCTTCGTCTATCAGCAGGGCAAGACCGGCACCAAGCTCGAGTACATGTTCACCGGCTGGTTCGCCGGCGCGATGGACCAGATTCTGGCCGCGCGTGGCAGCGAGCTGCGCACCGTCGCCGTCCAGACCCAGAGCGGCGGTGAGGAAGGCTGTGACGTGGGGTATTTCGAGGTCGCTCCCGGAACAGTGTGACGTTTTCGGATCCGCCACTCTCTATTCCATGGTTCGGGCCCAGATCCGGCCCAGGCAATAGGCAACAGCACACGCTGGCCGCTCGATCATCTCTCTGTCACGACACTCATCACCCACAACAACGACAACGCAACGCCTGAGCGCCGACTCTCTTGACATGCAAGACGCCTGACGCCAACCCCGCCGCCATCAGCCACGACTCGTGGCGGCGGGCAGGCCAGGCCAGCGTGACGAGGCGGCGCTCTCCCCGGCGAGGAGCTCTCACCATGGCATTCGACGCACTCTTCCAGCCGATCGAGATCGGCAAGCTGACCATCCGCAACCGCGTCGTCAGTACCGCCCACGCCGAGGTGTATGCCACCGATGGCGGCATGACCACCGAGCGCTACGTGCGCTACTACGAAGAGAAGGCCAAGGGCGGGTGTGGCCTGTGCATCTGTGGTGGCTCCTCGGTGGTCTCCATCGACAGCCCGCAGGGCTGGTGGAGCTCCGTCAATCTGTCGACCGACCGCATCATTCCGCATTTCCAGAATCTGGCCGATGCCGTGCACAAGCATGGCGGCAAGATCATGATCCAGATTACCCACATGGGCCGTCGCTCGCGCTGGGACGGCTTCGACTGGACCTCGCTGATGTCGCCGTCCGGCATCCGCGAGCCGGTGCACCGCTCCACCTGCAAGACCATCGAGGTGGAAGAGATCCAGCGTATCATCGCCGATTTCGCCCAGGCGGCGCGGCGTGCCAAGGAAGGCGGCCTGGACGGCGTCGAGCTGTCCGCCGTGCACCAGCATCTGATCGACCAGTTCTGGAGCCCGCGCGTCAACAAGCGCACCGACGAATGGGGCGGCAGCTTCGAGGGCCGCATGAAGTTCGGTCTCGAGGTGCTCAAGGCGGTGCGCGCCGAGGTCGGCGACGACTTCGTGGTCGGCATGCGCATCTGTGGCGATGAATTCCATCCTGATGGCCTGTCGCATGACGACATGAAGCAGATCGCGGCCTATTACGACGCCACCGGCCTGCTCGACTTCTTCGGCGTGATCGGCTCCGGCTGTGATACCCACAACAGCCTCGCCAACGTCATTCCCAACATGTCATACCCCCCGGAGCCCTTCCTGCATCTGGCCTCCGGCATCAAGGAAGTCGTCTCGATTCCGGTGATCCACGCCCAGAACATCAAGGACCCCAACCAGGCCGAGCGCATCCTGGAAGGCGGCTATGTCGACATGGTCGGCATGACCCGCGCCCACATCGCCGACCCGCACATCATCGCCAAGATCAAGATGGGCCAGCTCGACCAGATCAAGCAGTGCGTCGGTGCCAACTACTGCATCGACCGTCAGTATCAGGGCCTCGACGTGCTGTGCATCCAGAATGCCGCCACCTCGCGCGAATACATGGGGCTGCCGCATCAGATCGAGAAGACCAGCGGTCCGGTGCGCAAGGTCGTCATCGTCGGCGGTGGTCCGGCCGGCATGGAGGCAGCCCGCGTGTGCGCCGAGCGCGGCCACGACGTGACGCTGTTCGAGGCCCGTGACGAGCTTGGCGGCCAGATCACCATCGCCGCCAAGGCGCCGCAGCGCGATCAGATCGCCGGCATCACGCGCTGGTATCAGCTGGAACTGGCGCGCCTGAAGGTCGACCTGCGCCTGGGCACGCGGGCTGATGAGGCCACCATCCGTGACCTGCGCGCTGACGTGGTGATCCTCGCGGTGGGTGGCCGTCCGTTCATGGAGCAGTTCGAATCCTGGGGCTACGACGAAGACCCGGCCAGGAGCCTGATCGTCTCTTCCTGGGACGTGCTGGACGGGCGCGTCGCACCGGGCAGCAACGTGCTGATCTACGACAGCATCTGCGAGTTCTCCGGGGTCTCGGTGGCCGACTATCTGGCCGACAAGGGCGCCCGGGTCGAGATCGTCACCGATGACATCAAGCCCGGCGCGGCGGTCGGTGGCACCACCTTCCCGACCTATTACCGCAGCCTGTATGCCAAGGAAGTCGTGATGACCTCCGACATGGTGCTGCATGAGGTCTACCGCGAAGGCGAAGGCCTGGTGGCGGTGCTCGAGAACGAGTACACCGGCACGCTGGAAGAGCGCGTCGTCGATCAGATCGTGGTCGAGAACGGCGTACGCCCGGATGAGGCGCTCTACTACGCCTTAAAGGACGGCTCGCTCAACAAGGGCCAGATCGACGTCGAGTCGCTCTACGCCATCAAGCCGCAGCCGTGCCTGAGTCAGGCCACCGACGGGGATGATTACCTGCTGTTCCGCCTTGGTGACTGCAACGCACCGCGCAACACCCACGCCGCCATCTATGACGCCCTGCGCCTGTGCAAGGATTTCTGATCGCGCCTGACACATAGGTGGGAGGTTTGGCTATGAACGAAACAGTGTTGTCGGTATTGATCTTCGCCGCGCTGGCGCTGGCCGCCATCGGTGCAGTCAAGCGCATCGGCCTTTGGCGCCAGGGGCGGGCGGACGCCACGTCCATGAGCATGGGAGAGCTGATCGCGAGCCTTGCCAAGGTACCGCGCCGTTACGGGGTGGACCTGCACCACGTGGTCGCGCGGGACCGCTACATGGCCAACACCCACGTCGCCACCGGCGGTGGCTTCGTGGCCGCGGCGCTGCTGATGGTGGTGGTCTACGGCTTCGGCATCGACTCCGCCTGGCTGGGCGTCTTGCTGCTGCTGGCCAGTGGCGCGATGTTCGGTGGCGCGCTGTTCGTGCGTCGTCGTCGTCTCGATCCGCCGGCGCGCCTGTCGCGTGGTCCGTGGATGCGTCTGCCCAGGAGCCTGCTGGTGTTCTCCGCCAGCCTGTTCGTGATGAGTCTGTCACTGGTGCTGCCGGAAGGCGTCGGCGGCATGATCTCCGGCGGTATTCTCGGGTTGGTGCTGGTGGCGGGCATCGCCTGGGGGCTGCTCGAGATGATTGTCGGCATGACCGGCGGCGGCTCGCGCATCACCGGGCCGATGAAGCATGCCTTCGCCGGCGCGCTGCATCTGGCCTTCCATCGACGTCCGGAACGTTTCAGCACTCGTGACAGTGCCGGCATCCGCGACAGCGCATTGCTGCCGCTGGACCTGACCAACCCCGAAGCACCGCTGGGCGTCGGCAAGCCTGCCGACTTCAATTGGCGTCAGCTGCTGGGCTTCGATGCCTGCGTGCAGTGCGGGCGCTGTGAAGCGGTGTGCCCGGCGTTCGCGGCCGGTCAGCCGCTCAATCCCAAGAAGCTGATCCAGGACATGGTGGTGGGCATGGCGGGGGGCAGTGATGCCGCCTATGCCGGTTCACCCTATCCGGGCGATGAGCCCGGGCGCGCGCCCGGCCAGCATGGCGGCGGCCCGCAGCAGGCCATCGTCGGGGCTTCTCCGCATGCTCGCCCGGCAGCTCAGGCCGTTGACTCTGATAGCCAGACCGTTGCCTCTGGACCGATCCAGATCAAGGCGGCACCGAGCGCTGCGGGTGAAGCGACAGATGGCGACAAGCTGATCCACGAATTCAAGGTACTGGTCGAGCCGGAAACCCTGTGGGCCTGCACCACCTGTCGCGCCTGCGTCGAGGAATGCCCGATGATGATCGAGCACGTCGATGCCATCGTCGACATGCGCCGTCACATGACGCTGGAGCAGGGCGCGACACCGGGCAAGGGCGTCGAGGTGCTCGACAACCTGATCGCCACCGACAATCCGGGCGGCTTCGCGCTCGAGGCGCGACTGCATTGGGCGGCGGACCTCGACCTGCCACGCATCGCCGAGCTGCAGGCCGCCCGCGAGGCAGCGCGTGATCCGCGTCCGGTGGAAGCGCTGCTGTGGCTGGGCGATGGCGCCTTCGACATGCGCAACCAGCGCACGCTGCGCGCCTTCGTGCAGGTGCTGCGCGCCGCCAGGGTCGATTTCGCCATCCTCGGTGCGGAAGAGCGTGACAGTGGCGACGTGGCGCGTCGTCTGGGGGATGAGGCGACCTTCCAGTCGCTGGCCACCCGCAATATCGCCACCCTGTCGAAGTATCGCTTCGCGCGCATCATCACCTGCGATCCGCACAGCTTCCATGTGCTGGGGCGCGAATATGCCGCCTTCGGTGGCGACTACCTCGTCAACCACCACACCAGCTACATGAACGAGCTGCTGGCGGCCGGTCGTCTGAGCCTCGATACCACCCGACTGGCGACGCTCGGTTCGGTCACCTGGCATGACCCCTGCTATCTGGGGCGCTACAACGGGGAATTCGAGGCACCGCGTAGCTTGCTGGCGGCGCTGGGACTGGAAGTGCGCGAGATGCAGCGCTCCGGTTTCCGCTCGCGCTGTTGCGGCGGCGGCGGTGGCGCGCCGGTGACGGACATCCCCGGCAAGCAGCGTATCCCCGACATGCGCATGGGCGATGTGCGCGAGACCGGCGCCGAGGTAGTGGCGGTCGGCTGCCCGCAGTGCACCGCGATGCTGGAAGGCGTGGTGGCACCGGCCGGGGAAGCCGAACCCCAGGTGCTGGATCTGGCGGAACTGATGGCGCGGGCGCTGGTAACGGATGCGTCCACGCAGGACTTGTCCACGCAAGGCTTGGCGACGTCGACCACGCAGCCTACTGACGCGGAGGTGGCGGCATGACGATTTCCGGCGATCCAAAAGCAACCGAGCATCCACACCCATCAGGGCATCCACAAGCATCCGAGCGCGAGCCGCTGCCACGCCGTGACCCGCGCCTGGAGCAGCAGGCACGCAATCGGCTGCACCCTGAGCATCTCATCGCGCTGCAGGCGCTGGGCCGTAGCGCGGCAGCCCCTCAGGAACGCTGGATGGGCCCGAAGGGTGTGATGCGTCGCGATCCGCATGTCGGGCACTTCATCGCCGCCAATGGCCGCAAACGCATCGATCGCAGTGGCCGCTCCGGGCCTGCCGCGGCGGGTGCTGGCCAGCCCGCTGTCACGGCCAAGGCGCGCGTGCTGCCGCTGGTCGAGATCGCATCACCCGCCTTCCTGATCGCGGTGGTGCCGGACATGACCGGCGGGCGACTCTCGAGTCATGACCGCGATGTGCTGGGGCTGGCGCGTCAGATCGCCGATGCCGACCCCGCCCATCAGGGTGCGGTACTGGCCGTCACCTTCGGTACCTTGCGTGAGGATGGTGACGCTGCCGACAGCGCCGGGCTCGGTGCGGCGGGTGCCGATCGCTGGCTGCACTTTGCCGATACCCTTCACGATGGCTATGCGCCGCTGGCCCAGCTGGCGGAGCTCGAGGCCATCGATGGCAAGCTGGCACCACGGCTGTGGTTGCTGCCGGAATCCCGCACTGGCGGTGGTGAACGCGGCCGACGTCTCGGTGCGCGTCTGCTGTGCCAGGGCGATGCGCTGGCGCGGCCCAGCGGCAATGCCTATCAGCTCGACGGTGAGCTTGCCGCCATCGGGCGTGGTGAGCTTGCCGAGGTGAACGTCACCGGGCGCAGCGGCAATGGTCAGCAGGACCTGACCCGCCCGCTGACCCGTATCGTGCTGTGCGAGGCGGAGTGCGCCGAGCCGGTGGAAGATGTGCGCCACGCCGCGCTGCCGCTCGAGTGGGAGACGGCCAGTACCGTGCGCGCCGTGCCAGACGTGATCGAAGATCTTGGCCCGGTGGCCGTCGATCCCTCCGCGATCGCGCTGGGCGAGGCGGAATTCATTCTCTCGGCGGGCAATGGTATCCGCGATTGGGATGGCTTCCACCGCGCCGCCAGCTTGCTGGGGGCTACCGAAGGCGCCTCGCGGGTGGCGGTGGATGACGGCTTCATGCCGCGTGCCCGCCAGGTCGGCGCCACCGGTACCTGGGTGACGGCGCGGGTCTATGTCGCGGTGGGCATCTCGGGGGCCATCCAGCATCTGCAGGGCATCCAGCGCTGCGACAAGGTGGTGGCGATCAACACCGATGGTGGCTGTGACATGGTCAAGCGTGCCGATCTTGCGGTGATCGGTGACGCAGGGGCGATTCTCGCCAGTCTCTGTCAGCGGCTCGAGGCCGAACGCAGTGCCGGCGGTGATGACTCGGCGGTGGGACAGTCGCCTGCCGCGCCCTCGACATCGTCCAGCACGTCATCCGCCACACTTGCCGCCGACGCGGCCTGAACTCGCGCCTGCGACAGGGGAAAGGAGAAGGACATGAAGGCAGATCGTTCATCCGTTGCACGGCAGGCCGTGGCTCCGCTTGAGGTGGTGAGTCTGGTGTCGCTGGGGCAGCACCCGGTTTCGGGGCGTCTGCGGCGCGCCGAGCAGGACGCCCGCGCCCTGGAGCTGTGTCTGGCATTGGAGCGCCAGTCCGCGCCCGGTGCCGTCAGCCTCAGCGCCTGGCACGCCAGTGACAGCGAGATCGCGCCCGGTAGCGAGCAGGATCAGGCGCTGCGCGGTTATCTGGGCATGGGGCTGGAGTCATTGACGCTGGTGACGCCGGATTCTCTTCAAGCTGAACCGCTCAAGGCTGCTGATTCGCAGGCGGCTGCTATTGATCAACCGGTCATCGATGTCTGGCCGCTGCTGGTCACGCGCCTCAAGCAGGCGGCACCGCAGCTGGTGGTGTGTGGCGGTCAGGGCGAGACCGGTGAGGGCAGTGGCCTGCTGCCGCATCTGCTGGCGGAGAGTCTCGGCTGGCCGTTGGTGGAGGGTATCGTCGCGATCGAGAGTTGCGATGGCGTGCATCTCACCGCCTTGCAGGCGCTGCCGCGTGGCCAGCGGCGACGACTGCGCGTAAAACTACCGGCACTTGTCAGCGTCGATTCCGCGGCGCCGGCGGCGCGTCAGTCGGCCTTCGCGCAGGCGCGGCGCGGTGAGCTTTCCTCACTGCCCAGCGGCGAGCTTGTGCATGATGCGCAGGCCGGGGCCTTCGGCGTGGCCCCGGCTCGCAAGCGTCCCAAGCGCTTGAAGCGAATCAAGGCGACCAGCGCGCGGGACCGTTTCAAGGCCGCGGCCGCCAAGGCGGAAGGGGGGGGGGGCAAGCGGCTGGAAGGCGTGAGCGCCGAGGAGGGCGCGGCGGAAATCCTCAAGCTGCTGCGTGAGGAAGGCGTGCTGCGCTGAAGACGCGCAGAGAGAGGTAAAAGCCCCTGTCAGCAGAGCTGACAGGGGCTTTTTCATGCATCACGGAAGGTCGCTCTTCACAGAAGGTCGCTCCTTACAGAAAAATCACTCTTCCCACTGCCAGTCCTCATCGCTCAAGGGGTCGGGCGAGGTGTGCTCGTCGGTGCCCTGGGGGGCCTTGCGCGCTGCCTGACTGGCTTCGCGCTGGCGCATCGGCATGTTGTCGATCACCTGATAGATCTGGTCGGGGGAGACGAAGCCTTCCTGCTGCATCTTCTTGCCGCCGTCCTTGCCCATCAGGATGACGGTGAAGGGCGCGCCCTCGCGCAATTGCATGGCATCGCGCAGGGCACGCACCTCCTCGAAGCTCATCGGCACGCCATCGTGGATGCCGCGCGTGCCCATCAGTGTATAGAGCGTCATGTCGCGCTGCTGCATCTCGCCACGCGTGGCGCGCAGTTCCTCGCGCTGACGCTCGAGATCCCGGTCCTGCTCATCCGGCGCGATCAGCACCAGCGAGCGTCGGTTCCAGGTCTCGCCCAGCAGCGGGTTGGCGGCGGGGTCGACATTGGCGGCGGTCATGGTGGTCTCCGCGGTGTCCGGTGAGGTCGGGGGTGGCGGTGCGCCCGAGGATGTCTCGGAGGGCGCGTTCAGGTTGGCATCCGAATCCAGCAGGCTGATGGCATGCACCGGCGAGCTCAACAGCAGTGCCAGCAGCATGAGGCTCATCAGGCTCGACGCCAGCCTGTGATGCGAGAACAGTCGAGGCGGCGCGGACAGTACCTGTGTGGACAGTACCTGTGTGGAAAGTCTCTGCGCGGACGGTATGTACGTGGACATGGCAGTCCTCCGGCGGCAATGATATGAGCTGGGCCAGCCAGCCTGGGCTGTAGAAACAGGTTGCACGGAAGAATGGCACACCCCGGATGACAGCCTCTCCTTCAAGATTAAGACAGTCACCGAGAGTTTGCTGCCCGTTGGCGCGCGATTTATGTGGTACTTCATGACATGCCACCCTCATTCAGCCTGTGGAAAGACCCATGGCGACATGCCGCTAGCGGTGGCAACAGGTGGCGTGACCTCCTTGTGTAAAGCGCATGCCGCGTAGTGGTGGGCAGACTTCACGCGGCGTGCTGCAGATATTTTCACAATCGTGGCGCAAGCTGTATGCGCGTCCAGCCGTCATGACGCCCGCCATGCGCGGCCCCGAGGTTTTCACGTTGCTGATCTGCGACTCATGTAACTGTGTCGATACACAATGTTTTCAAAGAGTTGCATGAAAAAATGAACATCCTGTCGTCAGGCTCGTCTGAGTTAGGGCAAACACTTATTGATCACTGCTGGAGGCTGCAATGAAACGGATGACTGCATACATGACGGCTGCCCTGATTTCCGCGGGCATGATGTCGGCACCGGCGTTCGCTGCTGATGCACCGGCCCAGGGTCAGTCTACTGCCCAGGCGGCACAGGCTCAGGCTGGCGATTTCACCGACGCTCAGCTGGAACAGTTCGCTGCGGCCTCTCAGGACATCGCACGCATCTCACAGGAATTCGCCGGCAAGCTGCAGAAGGCCGACGACGAGACTGCCAAGCAGAGCGTGCGTCAGGAAGCCAATGACGAGATGGTCAGCGCTGTCGAGGACTCCGGTCTGGAAGTCGCGACCTTCAACTCCATCGGTCAAGCGGTCCAGAACGACCCGGACCTGATGAAGAAGGTGCAGAAGCTGGCTCAGGAAAACTCCTGATCTCGCTTGGATGACGTTCGTGTCATCCAATGACAACGCCGCCCCCGGTTGCCGGGGGCGGCGTTTTTTTGTGCCCATGTCCTGCGACCTGTCAGTCAGCGCAGCATTTGGCAGTAAAGCTCTGGTCAGCGCGGCATGTCAGGCACCGGCAGCCGGACGAATGAGCATGTCCTGTGCCTTCTTTTCCTGCATCAAGCCACGGAACAGGGAATAGCACATCACCAGCAGCACCAGCGTGAACGGCAGCCCCGTGGCGATGGCGCCCGCCTGCAGCGAGCCCAGTGCAGCGCTACCCCCGCCATAGAGCAGGGCGCCGGCGATCAGACCTTCCATCGCTGCCCAGAACATGCGCTGGCTGACCGGGGCGTCGATCTTGCCACCGGCAGTGATCGAGTCGATCACCAGCGAGCCCGAGTCGGACGAGGTCACGAAGAACACCAGCACCAGCACGATGGCGATGAAGGATGCCACGCCGGACAGCGGCAGGTTGTCGAGCATCTGGAACATGGCCAGTGACACGGAATCGATGCCATTGGCCAGCGCGCCCACGCCATTGATGGCCTGTTCCAGGGCGGTGCCGCCGAAGACGGACATCCACACGATGGTGACCAGGGTCGGCACCAACAGCACGGCGGTGACGAATTCGCGTACGGTGCGGCCGCGCGAGACACGCGCGATGAACATGCCGACGAACGGTGACCAGGAAATCCACCACGCCCAGTAGAAGACGGTCCAGCCGTGGAACCAGCTTTCATCGGGGCGGCCGATCCAGTTGGACAGCGGCAGCAGATATTCCACATAGCTGAGGGTAGTGGTGCCCAGGCCCATGAGAATGGCGAGAGTCGGCCCGAAGATGAGGATGAAGATGATCAGGACGGCGGCGATGATCATGTTGATGTTGGAAAGCAGCTTCACGCCGCCATCCAGACCACGACTGACCGAGTAGATGGCCACCAACGTCACCAGGATGATGATCGCGATCTGGGTCGGCAAGCCATCGCCGACGCCGAACAGGTAGTCCAGACCCGATGCTGCCTGAGCGGAACCCAGCCCCAGCGAAGTCGCCAGGCCGAAGATGGTCGCCAGCACGGCGAGGATGTCGACGATATGCCCCATCCAGCCCCAGGTGCGCTCACCGAGTATCGGGTAGAACGCCGAGCGGATGGTCAGCGGCAGGCCCTTGTTGTAGGTGAAGAACGCCAGCGACAGCCCGACCACGGCGTAGATGGCCCAGGGATGCAGGCCCCAGTGATACATGGTGGCGCCCAGCGCGGCGCGTGCCCCTTCCAGCGTTCCGGCAGGCGCGTTCAGTGGCGTGCCGTACCAGTCGGTGTAATAGGCCACCGGCTCGGCGACGCTCCAGAACATCAGGCCGATGCCCATGCCGGCGGCGAACAGCATCGCGAACCAGGAGCGTGTCGAGAACTCCGGCTTCGCCTTCTGGCCGCCCAGGCGCAGCTTGCCCACCGGATGCACGATCAGCAGCAGGCAGAACAGCACGAAGAGGTTGCCGGCCAGCATGAACAGCCAATCGCCATGTGCGATGGACCAGGCCTTGGCGCCGCCCAGGGCACTTTCCGCGCCCGCAGGGAAGACGATGGCAAACAGGATGAAGCTGACGATCAGCACGGCGCTGATCGCGAAGACGGGGTTGTGAACATCGAGACCCATGACCTGGACATTGTCCTGGCCGATCTCGTAGTCCGTGTCATACGGATTCGATGACATGTGATGACCTCATGTTGTTATTGGTGTCGCCAGCCGGACAGGGCGGCTGGCGCGAAGCGAGGTGTTGTCGTGGTTGTCTCCCGGGGCTGCGATGTGGGAAGGGGGTGGAATGGCGATCCAGAGCGCGGTGGCGGGTCTGACTGCGGGGCAGGCCGCCGCCGGACCCTGGTGATTGTGTGAGGGCGGGACGAGGGCGAGTTAGCTGGATACGACGCCGACATGTGCGTGGCTGACACGCGAGTCGATTCGGTGGGGGAGGCGGTTGTCGCGGCTCTGCCCGCTTTGTAGATTGCGATCTACAGTGAAGGAACCTGCCTGGCTTGTCGGGCTTGCCTGACTTCGGACACCTATACATGGCCGCGTCCACGGCCCAGCCAGGCCGTTGACTCGACAGAACGATCCGCCAGTTCATAACGATAACAATGTGGTGCCGCCATGACGCCTGAGACCCTGACCGAGCCGACACCTGTCGCTCGCCGCCGTTCGCGCAGCCAGTTGCGCGGTCGTCCGCTGGATGCCGAGGCCTGGGCCGAGGTACAGCGCCTGCTGGGCGATGCCCCGGCGCAGCGCGACCTTCTGCTCGAATATCTGCATGTGCTCAATGATGAGGTCGGCTACCTGACGCTGGCTCATCTGCGCGCGCTGGCCGAGTGGATGCGCCTGCCGATGGCCGAGGTCTACGAGACGGCCACCTTCTATGCCCACTTCACCGTGGTTCGCGATGGCGAGACACCGCCCGCGGCGCTGACCGTGCGCGTCTGTGATTCGCTGTCCTGCCAGCTGGCCGGCTCCGAGGCCTTGCGCGCCGGCCTCGCCTCGGGGCTGGACCCCGAACAGGTGCGCGTGCTGCGTGCGCCTTGCATGGGGCGCTGCGACAGTGCGCCGGTGGCGGAGGTCGGGCATTGCCATCTGGGCCACGCCAGCGTGGAAGGCGTCACGGCGGCGATTGCCGAAGACCAGGTGCATGCCGCGCCGGCTGCGAGTCTTGCCTATCCGCGGCTGGCACAATATCGCGCCAGTGGCGGCTATGGGCTGCTTGCCGCGCTGGATGGCGGTGAGGTCAGCATCGAGGACCTGGTGCAGATGATCGAGCAGGCCGGTCTGCGTGGCCTGGGCGGGGCGGGCTTCCCGACGTTTCGCAAGTGGGGCTTCGTGCGCGCCGAGTCCGGGCCGCGCTATTGCGTGATCAACGCCGATGAAGGCGAGCCCGGCACCTTCAAGGACCGCTGCTATCTGGAGCGTGAGCCGCACACCTTCCTCGAGGGCGCGCTGGCCAGTGCGCATGCCATCGAGGCCGAGGCGCTCTACATTTATCTGCGTGACGAATACCCGACCCTGAATGAGGTGCTGCGTGAGTGCATCGCGGAGCTGGAAGCCGCAGGCCTTGTCGCGCCGGGCTATATCCAGCTGCGGCGTGGCGCCGGCGCCTATATCTGTGGCGAGGAATCGGCGCTGATCGAGTCGCTGGAAGGCAAGCCCGGCAAGCCGCGTCAGCGTCCGCCCTTCGTGGCCCAGTGCGGGCTGTTCGGTCGCCCGACCCTGGTCAACAACGTCGAGACGGTCTACTGGATTGCACGGCTCCATCGTGAAGGCCATGACCACTACGTCGCGGCCGGGCGTCAGGGACGTCAGGGGCTGCGCAGCTTCTCGCTTTCCGGGCGCGTCAGACGCCCGGGCATGTATCTGGCACCGGCCGGCATCACGCTCCGCGAGCTGGTCGAGGAATATGGCGGCGGCATGGCCGACGGCCATCGTCTGCGTGCCTATCTGCCCGGCGGGGCCTCCGGCGGCATCCTGCCGGCCAGCAAGGCGGACCTGCCGCTGGATTTTGACACCCTGCAGGCCCACGGCTGCTTCATCGGCTCGGCCGCGGTGGTGGTGCTGTCGGATAAGGACGATCTGGCGGCGGTGGCGCGCAATCTGATGAGCTTCTTCATGGACGAGTCCTGCGGCCAGTGCACGCCGTGTCGTGTCGGCACGCGCCAGATGCTGGCGGCGCTCAGCAGCGATGAGTGGGATGAGACGCTGCTGACGCGCTTGTCGCAGGTGATGATGGACGCCTCGATCTGCGGGCTTGGTCAGGCCGCGCCCAATCCGGTGCTCGGCCTGCTCAAGGACTTTCGGGAGACCCTCGCCAGCAGCGGGGTGCGCTTGATCGCCACAAGCCATGCGGCTGACGCCACGGGAGGTGAGGCATGAATGCGCTGACAGGGTTGGGCAGCTCGTCCTCGGATGATCAGCCGCTGCACGAGGATGGTTTCACCATCACGCTGGATGGCGCCGAGGTGACGGCCTATCCCGGCGAGACGCTATGGAAGATCGCCAAGCGTGCCGGCGAGACGATTCCTCATCTCTGCTACAGCGAAGCGCCGGATTATCGTGGCGATGGCAACTGTCGCGCCTGCATGGTCGAGATCGACGGCGAGCGCACCCTCGCCGCCAGCTGCATCCGCGAGGCGCGGGCGGGCATGGTGGTACGCAGTGCCAGTTCACGGCGTGCCGGCGAGGCGCGCGCGATGGTGGTGGAACTGCTCGCCGCCGACATGCCCGCCGAGGCGCACAACCCCGATGTCAGCAGCCACTTCATGGCGATGGCCGAGCTGCTGGCGGTGGATGTCGGGCGTGCTCGAGAGACCCTGGGCGGTGCCCGCGAGACGGTCCGCGAGTGGCTGGGGGAGACCGTGGAGGAGTGGTTGCCTACGCAGGCCAGCGCTCTCGATCACTCCCACACCGCGATGGCGGTCAATCATGATGCCTGCATCAGCTGTGGCCTGTGCGTGCGCGCCTGTCGCGAGGTGCAGGTCAATGACGTGATCGGGCTGGCGGGGCGCGGCAGCAATACGCGCATCGTGTTCGATCTCGAGGACCCGATGGGCGACAGCACCTGTGTCGCCTGTGGCGAGTGCGTGCAGGCCTGCCCGACCGGCGCCCTGATGCCCGCCGCCCAGGTGGATGAGCAGGGCCATGGCGACAGCGCCGCCGCCGTCGATGAGCGCGTCGCCTCCATCTGCCCCTACTGCGGCGTGGGCTGTCAGCTGGAATATCAGGTCAGCCGTGGCAGCGGCGAGGCGTTGAGTGTCGAGGGTCAGCCGGTCGCGACCCTGGCGGATGCCCAGCAGGGCATGGCGGGCGCTAGCTCCCATAAGGCTGACAAGCGTCGGCAGCGCGTCGCGGATACACGGCTGGACAACATCATCGCGGTCAGTGGGCGCGATGGGCCATCCAACCATGGCCGGCTGTGCGTGAAAGGGCGCTTCGGCTTCGATTATCCGCGTCATCCGGAGCGTCTGATCCGCCCTCTGATCCGCCGTGACGGCGTGGCCAAGGGGCTGGATGTGAACTTTGACCCCGCCCATCCGCTGACCCACTTCCGCGAGGCTAGCTGGGACGAGGCCCTCGAGGTCGCGGCCCAGGGGCTCATGCGCCTCAAGCGCGCGCATGGCCCCGACAGCCTGGCGGGCTTCGGCAGCGCCAAATGCACCAACGAGGAGGCGTGGCTGTTCCAGAAGCTGGTGCGCACCGGCTTCGGCTCCAACCATGTCGATCATTGCACGCGCCTGTGTCATGCAAGCTCGGTGGCGGCGCTGATGGAGGGCGTGGGCTCGGGCGGCGTGAGCGCCTCCTTCATGCAGGCCGAGCAGTCTGATCTGATCGTGCTGACCGGCTGCAACCCGGGCGTCAATCATCCGGTGGCGGCGACCTTCTTCAAGCGCGCCGCCAAGCGTGGCACACGCATCGTCGTGATCGACCCGCGTGCGCTGGCGCTGCGTCGTCAGGCACATCGCTCGATCCAGTTCACGCCGGGGGCGGACGTGGCGCTGTTCAATGCCATGCTCAATGTCATCATTACCGAGGGGCTGGCCAATCAGGCCTATATCGCGTCGCATACCGAGGACTTCGCCGCGCTGGCAGAGCATGTCGCGGCGTTGACGCCGGAGGCGATGTCGCCGCTGTGTGGCGTGGCGGCAGAAGAGATTCGCGCCGTGGCCCGTGAGTACGCGACCGCCAGGCGCGCGATGATCTTCTGGGGCATGGGCATCTCGCAGCACACCCACGGCACCGACAACGCGCGCTGTCTGATCGCGCTGGCGCTGGTGTGTGGTCACGTCGGGCGTGAAGGCACCGGCCTGCACCCGCTGCGCGGCCAGAACAACGTCCAGGGCGCCTCGGATGCCGGGATGATTCCGATGGTGTTCCCCGACTACCAGCCGGTGGGGGACACGGCGGCGCGCGAGCGACTGGAAGCACTGTGGCAGACCTCGCTCTCGGCGACGCCGGGCCTGACGGTGGTGGAGATCATGCACGCCATCCACGCCGATCAGATCCGCGGCATGTACATTCTCGGCGAGAATCCGGCGATGTCGGACCCGGATCTCGAGCATGCGCGCAGCGCGCTGGCGCATCTGGAGCACCTGGTGGTGCAGGACATCTTCGTCACCGAGACGGCACAGTTCGCCGATGTGGTGCTGCCCTCGTACGCCTGGCCGGAGAAGGACGGCAGCGTCACCAATACCAACCGGCAGGTGCAGCGCGGGCGAGCGGCACTGCGCGCCCCGGGCGAGGCGAAGCCGGACTGGTGGATCACCCAGCAGCTGGCGCGGCGCATGGGGCTTGACTGGGATTACGCCGGGCCGGAGGAGATCTACGCCGAGATGCAAAAGGGCATGGATTCTCTCGACAACATCGATTGGGCGCGGCTGTCCGAGGAGAACTCGGTGACCTATCCGTGCCTGACGCCGGGAGGCGAGGGCGAGGATGTGGTGTTCGGCGAGGGCTTCCCGCGCGCCAGCGGCCGTGCCCGCTTCGTGCCGACCTGGCCCACGCCGCCGGATGAGACGCTGGATGACGACTATCCGACGGTGTTGACCACCGGTCGTCAGCTGGAGCATTGGCATACCGGCTCGATGACGCGCCGCGCGGCGGTGCTCGACAATCTCGAGCCGGCCGCCGTGGCCACGCTCAATCCGGTGGAGCTGGAGCGCCTGGGCATCACGCCGGGCGAGCCGCTCTCGATCACTACGCGACGTGGTCAGATCACCCTCGCCACCCGCGCCGATCCGCTGACGCCGGCCGGCATGGTCTTCGTGCCATTCTGCTACGCCGAAGCCGCCGCCAACTTGCTGACCAATCCGGCGCTCGACCCGGTGGGCAAGATTCCCGAGTTCAAGTACGCCGCCTGTCGTCTGGCCAGAGCCGAACCCGCCTCGGCGGGTGTGGAGAGCTGAAGCAGACATGTAAGACGGACATGTGAGGTGGACATGGCAAGCGGGCTGGACCGAGCGGATAGCTCGAGGCAATAGACCGCAACCGAGCCAGACGCGCCTGACGCAAATGCCTACGCCAGTGGCGTGGGCAGGCACGCAGAGGACGCCCCGGTCTGACCAGAATGTCGGAGACAGCCCGCCGCGCATTTCGGCTATCCTCACAAGGGCTATGCTCAGAACAGAGTGGGTCAATACCAATGACAATGCCCGCCGTCAGCGAGCAAGGAGAATGACGATGATGATCGTGGAACTGATTGATCACGAAGACTTTCGTGAGCGGCTGGTGGCGCTGGGCGTGCAGATTTCCGAGCATGCCTGCGCGGACACCTGCGCGCGCATGGCACTCAGAAAGCATGCCGAGGTGGGCGTGCCGGGCTTGCAGGAACTGGTGCGCGAGCTGGTGATGCACTCCGATATCCTGCTGCCATCGGTGCGCCAGGCGCTGGACAAGTATCTGCTGCCGGGGCTGCGCTAGGCGCGGCAATCCTGAAAGATTGCGCGCCGCGCACTGACACTGATTGCCAGATGAACAAAAGGGCCTGTCGACTGACAGGCCCTTTTGCGTGGTCGCTCTTCGCGCTCTTTTCACTGCGCGCAGTGTTTCAGCTCGATGCGTTGGCGCGATCGTATTCGCGTTTTTCCCAGCGCAGACCGCGGAACAGCGAGAAGCACATCACCAGCAGTACCACCGTGAAGGGCAGTCCCGTGGAGATGGCGCCCGCCTGCAGCGCACTCAGTGCGGTGCTGCCGCCGCCATACAGCAGGGCACAGGCGATCAGACCGCCGGCCGCTGCCCAGAAGATGCGCTGGCGCGTCGGGGCATCCTGCTTGCCACCGGCGGTGATGGAATCGATCACCAGCGAGCCGGAGTCGGAGGAGGTCACGAAGAACACCAGCACCAGCACGATGGCGACGCAGGAGGTGATGGAGGACAGCGGCAGGCTGTCGAACATCTGGAACATGGCCATCGAGGGAGTATCGATGCCCTGGGCCAGCTCGCTGCCGGCGGCTCGCGCCTCTTCCAGTGCGGTGCCGCCGAAGACGGTCATCCACACGATGGTGACCAGGGTCGGTACCACCAGCACGGCGGTGACGAATTCGCGCACGCTGCGTCCGCGCGAGATACGCGCGATGAACATGCCGACGAACGGCGACCAGGAAATCCACCAGGCCCAGTAGAAGATGGTCCAGCTATGGAACCAGCCTTCGTCGGGGCGATCGATCCAGTTGGAGAGCGGCAGCAGATATTCCAGATAGCCGACGCTGGTGGTGCCGAGCCCGGTGATGATGTCCATGGTCGGGCCGACGATGAACAGGAACACCACCAGCAGCGCGGCCAGCATCATGTTGAGATTGGAGAGGCGTTTGACACCGCCATCCAGGCCGCGACTCACCGAGTAGATGGCCGCGAGCGTGACCGCCACGATCACGCCGATCTGACTGACCAGCCCATCGCCGATGCCGAACAGATGGTCCAGCCCCGAGGCCGCCTGGGCCGCGCCCAGCCCCAGAGAGGTGGCAAGGCCGAACAGGGTGGCCAGCACCGCGACGATATCGATGATATGGCCGCTCCAGCCCCATACACGTTCACCCAGCAAGGGGTAGAACACCGAGCGCAGCGTCAGCGGCAGGCCCTTGTTGTAGGCGAAGAAGGCCAGCGACAGGCCGATCACGGCATACATGGCCCAGGGGTGAAGCCCGTAGTGGAAGACGGTGGCCGAGAGTGCCGCCGTTGCGCCTTCCGGCGTACGCGGTGGCGCGTTCAATGGCGTGCCTGACCAGTCGGTGTAGTACGCCACTGGCTCGGCGACCCCCCAGAACATCAGGCCGGTGCCCATGCCGGCCGCGAACAGCATCGCGAACCAGGCCATCCGGCTGAATTCCGGCTTGGCGTCGCGTCCGCCCAGACGCAGGCGGCTGACCGGGTGCAGGACCAGCAGCAGGCAGAACAGGATGAAGAAGTTGCTGGAGAGCATGAACAGCCAATCACCATGGGTGATGGACCATGCCTTGGCGCCGCCCAGTGCCGACTCGGCCGACTCGGGCATCAGCAGCGTGAACAGGATGAAGCCTACGATCAGCAGCGCACTGATGGTGAAGACCGGCTTGTGGACATCCAGCCCGAGTCGCTGAACATTATCCTGACCGATCTGGTAATCCGTCACATACGGATTCGATGACATGGAGTTACCTCGTATGTTTTCTTTCGATAGCCGCTCCTGTGGGCATCTCGAGTCAGAATGAGGGACCTTGTCCCGCCTGGTGGAAGCGTTCAGACCTTGGTCTGAAGCCTTGTGCAACATGCGCCTTTCTGCCAGTTGCAGATGACGGCGTCAAACCTTGAGTCATCCTTGTCGTGCGCTGAAAGGCATTGATTGTATTGAGGTTTATGGATTTATTTTCCTTGCCGGAAAGTCATTCGGGGCGCTGTAGGCTGAACAGGCTATCCGTGCGTGCATAGTCACTGCCGGCCATGCGCCCGATGGCACGCAGCACCTCATTGTCGACATGCCGCCCATCCCAGACCGCTTCGTCGGCATGCATCACCACCACCTCGGCCAGCACCAGTGAACCTGCCAGCGGCTGATCACCGAACGAGATGATGTCGCGCAGTCGACAGCCGAAGGCGATCGGGGCGCCTTCCACGCGCGGAACCGCAAGCGGCGGCATGGCCACCTTGTTCAGACCCGCGTGGGTGAACTCATCCTCGTCGGCGGCGAGACTGGCGCTGGTGAGATTGAGCGCCTCGCTCATCGCCTCGCCACCGATGTGAATGACGCACTCCGCCACCTGCCCGAGGTTGTTGAGAGTGTCCTTGGTCTTGCCTTCGCCATTGCGCAGCGGGCTGAAGGCGAGCACCGGCGGATTGATGCTGGCGATGGTGAAGAACGAGAAGGGCGCGAGGTTGGTGTTGCCTGCCGCATCGATGGTCGAGACCCAGGCGATCGGCCGGGGCGCGATGCTGCCCGAGAACAGGCGATAGAGGATGCCCGCGGGAAGCTGGTCGGCGGCGATGAGGGAATGCGTGGTCGAGGAGGCAGTCATGGTGAGGGTCTCATCGCAGGGCTGTTGTTGTAGAGCTGTCATCGCAGAGCTGTCATCGCAGAGCGGGCGTCACAGGGCATGGCTCTCGACACGCTCAGGCAGCATGTCGCACGGCCCTGACATTGGAGAGAGTGAGAGCCCGCCAGGCCCAGAGCCCGGCAAGCCAAGAGCTCGAGAATCTGGCCGTCGCGGCAAGTGGCGGCCGCGAATCATCGCTGATGTGGAACGCGAACCGCACCTGACCACAGCCCGGTGGTGCTGATGAAGAGTGGTCTGTCTGGTCGTTGGGCGTGGAAAAGGCCCCGGGAAATTCCCCCAGATCATTGTCCCTATTTTTGGTGTGGTCAATTGTCGCAGGTCTTGACCTTTTTCGAGGATGTTGTTCCTGACGCCGCGGTCGAGTTCATTCCTTGTCTGACTCAAGTCACACAATGGGGGCGGGAAACCGGTTTTTTGTGCAAAATTGGTAACCAGAGGGTTTCTGGAATGTATTTATTTGTGTATTTTTTATGGTGTCGGGCCGGGCGTCATCTGGCAGAAAGGTGGTGAGTCCGCGTAAATGAATGACGGAAAATGACACTCATCAGGCCATTTGGTCCGGCATTGATCATGAGAATGGCATGCCAAGGTTGCGAAAAAGCGTCCCCTGTTGATCGGGAATGCCAGCATCATGTGAGACGCATCATGGTGCATTTACCTGTCAGGTCATGATCGATAATGATGCATGTTTTCTCGTCAATGAACGCCGGCCTCATACAAGTATCATGTCGGGAAAATGCCTCTCTCGCCCGGGTTGGGGGAGTACTTCAGCAACTTTTGAAAGGCTCATTGGCACAATTTTTGGCATTTTATTTCAAGTTGTAGCCATTTATTGGGTTTTTGTTGCGCAGTATCGTGTGGCGGTAGTGGTTGCTTCGACGCCACCTGGTGCGCCGATGGCGAGGACATCCGTGGGGATGCACTGAATTGTGGCGCGACAAGGTCGTGATTCTCACGGGCATCATCAAGCAGGGCAGGGGGGCTGGCATCGCGGAGAAGGCTGGCGATTGACGAGCTATCTGGCCCTGCAAGGCATGCACTGTCGCGACATCATTGCCGTGAGTGTCGACTTCGCCACCCGATCCCGCTGCCTTAACCTCCCTCGAGCGTGAGAGAACTCATGCCGCTCAAGGCATGATTGGCGCGCACCGGATGGCCGAAGTCATCCGCATCTGGCCCCTGGTGCGTCATCCTGCCCCGTAGTCAGCCCCCCTGTCATTTCTCTATCCTGTGCCCGCCTGCGGGAAATCTTCTGATTTCGTTCGAAAGATCGACGGCTTCCTGTTGGTCATTTCTTCGAACGCTGTGTTCCACATGTGGGCTCGTCATGACGCCATGGCGTGTTCCAACGAGGTCGTGAGATGAGAAAAAGCCTAATGCGGGGGGCTCTGCGGGGACTCCCTATCCTCGCGGGATTATTGATGCTGTCCGGCTGTGACGCCGTACTCTTCGATCCCAAGGGGCCTATCGGTGAATCCGAAAAGTCGCTGATCCTGACTGCTACCTACCTGATGCTCGTGGTTGTTATCCCGGTCATCTTCATGACGCTGTGGTTCGCCTGGCGCTATCGCGATACCAAGCAGAGCAAGGCGACCTACACGCCCAACTGGGCGCATTCCACCAAGATCGAGATCGTGGTCTGGGGCATTCCGTGCCTGATCATCCTCGCTCTGGGCATCCTGACCTGGAAGAGCACGCACGAGCTGGACCCGCGTGCCGAGATCGTCGACGGCGGTGAGCCGATCGAGGTGCAGGTCGTGTCCATGGACTGGAAGTGGTTGTTCATCTATCCGGAGCAGGGGATCGCGACGGTCAATGAACTGGCCATGCCGGTGGATCGTCAGGTTCGCTTCCACATCACATCCGACACGGTGATGAACTCGTTCTTCGTCCCGCAGCTCGGTAGCCAGATCTATGCAATGGCGGGGATGGAAAACCGTCTGCACCTGATCGGCAGTGAAGTGGGTACCTACGACGGTATCTCTGCCAGCTATAGCGGCGCCGGCTTCGCGGACATGCACTTCAAGGCGCATGTCATGAGCGAAGGCGACTTCGACGCCTGGATCGAGAAGGCACGCGGCAGCAGCAAGGTGCTGGATGACGCTGGTCTTGCCGCTCTCAAGGAGCCGAGCGAGGACGTTGCCCCGACCTTCTATGGTCAGGTCAAGCCGAACCTGTATGAGCAGATCATGGCGCCCTACATGGACGGCATGGAGCTGGGCATGAGCGATGAACAGATGCGCCACATGAAGAAGGGTGGAATGCATCACGACAGCGCCGAAGACGGCATGTCCGATCATGACGCTTCTGGTCACGCTGAATCTGCGATGGCAACCGAGGAATAAGCAATGCTTGGAAAACTCACAATAGAGGCTGTTCCGTATCACGAGCCGATCATCATGATCGTGCTTGCGGCGGTAATCCTCGGTGGTGCAGCCCTTGTCGGCTTCATCACGGTAAAGAAAAAGTGGGCCTACCTGTGGAATGAGTGGTTCACCTCTGTCGATCACAAGAAGATCGGCATGATGTACATCATCGTCGCGTTGGTGATGCTGATCCGTGGTTTCTCCGATGCGATCATGATGCGTTCCCAGCAGATGCTGGCGTCCAGTGGTGGTCAGGGCTATCTGCCCCCGGATCACTACGACCAGATCTTCACTGCCCACGGCGTGATCATGATCTTCTTCGTGGCGATGCCGCTGGTCATCGGTCTGATCAACGTTGTCGTGCCGCTGCAGATCGGCGCACGTGACGTGGCCTTCCCGTTCCTGAACTCGCTCAGCTTCTGGCTGTTCGTGGTCGGCGCGCTCCTGGTCAACATCTCTCTGGGTCTGGGTGAGTTCGCCAAGACTGGCTGGCTGGCCTATCCGCCGTTGTCGGGGGCCAATTACAGCCCCGGGGTCGGGGTGGATTACTGGATCTGGTCATTGCAGATCTCCGGTGTCGGTACCCTGCTGACAGGTGTCAACTTCATCGCCACCATCCTCAAGATGCGTGCGCCGGGCATGTCCCTGATGAAGATGCCGGTCTTCACCTGGACCGCACTGTGCGCCAACGTCCTGATCGTCGCGGCCTTCCCGATTCTGACCGCTACCATCGCGATGCTGACGCTCGATCGCTACCTCGACTTCCACTTCTTCACCAATGACCTTGGTGGAAACATGATGATGTACGTCAACCTCATCTGGGCCTGGGGCCATCCTGAGGTGTACATCCTGGTGCTGCCGGTCTTCGGTGTGTTCTCCGAAGTCATCGCCACCTTCTCCAAGAAGAAGCTGTTCGGTTACACCTCGCTGGTGTGGGCGACTCTCGTCATCACCGTCCTGTCGTTCATCGTCTGGCTGCACCACTACTTCACCATGGGTGCCGGCGCTGACGTGAACGCCTTCTTCGGTATCGCGACGATGATCATCTCGATCCCGACAGGTGTGAAGATCTTCAACTGGCTGTTCACCATGTACCGTGGTCGTGTCGAAATGACCTCTCCGGTGCTGTGGACCCTGGGCTTCATCGTCACCTTCACCATCGGTGGCATGACCGGCGTTCTGCTGGCCGTTCCGGGCGCCAACTACGTACTGCACAACTCGCTGTTCCTGATCGCCCACTTCCACAACGTCATCATCGGCGGCGTGGTCTTCGGTGCGATGGCCGGTATTACCTACTGGTTCCCGAAAGCGACCGGCTTCATGCTGTGCGAGAAGTGGGGCAAGCGTTCCTTCTGGTTCTGGATCACTGGCTTCTACCTCGCCTTCATGCCGCTGTACATCCTCGGCTTCATGGGCATGACCCGTCGTCTGCAGCACGTCGACAACCCGCTGTGGGTGCCGTACCTGGTCGTCGCCTTCATCGGTGCTGTCCTGATCCTGATCGGTATCGCGTGCACCGTGATCCAGATCGCGGTCAGCATCAAGAACCGCAAGCAGCTGCAGGACACCACTGGCGATATCTGGGGCGGTCGTACCCTGGAGTGGAGCACCACTTCACCGGCACCGTTCTACAACTTCGCTCACGAGCCGCAGGTTTCCGAGCTCGACGAGTTCTGGGAAATGAAGGAACGTGGCATCGAGCAGGAGGCCAAGAAGCCTTATGCGCCGATCCACATGCCGCGCAACGCCGCTGCTGGCGTCATCATCTCCGCCTTCAGCCTGGTGTTCGGTTTCGCACTGATCTGGCACATCTGGTGGATGGCCGTGGTCGGGCTGGTCGGCATGATCGCTACCTTCATCGTGCGCTCCTTCAACTACGACATCGACTACTACGTGTCCGTCGAGGAAGTGGAGCGTGTCGAGCGTGAGGGTCGCGAGCGTCGCGCCCTGCCCAGCGCCCGCACACCTAACGACACAGTGGTTCAGGGGTAATCATGGCGAATAATGCAATGACATCTCACGATGGGGCGCATGACGCCCATGACGATCACGAGCATCACGATACCAACGGCCTGAAGGTCTTCGGTTTCTGGCTCTATCTGCTGAGCGACTGCATCCTGTTCGCGATGCTGTTCGCGGTCTACGTGGTACTGAGCCAGGCGTATGCCGGTGGCCCGACGGGCGCCGAGATCTTCGAGCTGAACTTCGTGCTGGTCGAGACCGCGCTGCTGCTGGCTTCGAGCTTCACCTACGGCCTGGCGATGCTGGGCATGAACCGCGGAGACAGCTCCGCGGTGATCAAGTGGCTGATGATCACCTTCGCCTGTGGCGCAGGCTTCATCGCGATGGAAATCTATGAGTTCTACCACCTGATCGTGAACGGCCAGGGTCCGGACAAGTCCGCGTTCCTGTCTGCCTTCTTCACCCTGGTCGGCACCCACGGTCTGCACGTGACCGCCGGTCTGATCTGGATGGCGCTGCTGATCTTCCAGGTCAAGAAGAAAGGTCTGACAGAAGTGCATCGCGGTCGTCTGATGATGCTCAGCCTGTTCTGGCACTTCCTGGACGTCATCTGGATCTGCGTCTTCACCGTCGTCTATCTCACAGGAGTGATGCTATGAGCCATTCCAACAACGACCACAACGACAATCACGGCAGCGTCAAGCAGTACGTGACCGGTCTGATTCTCTCCATCATCCTGACCATCATCCCGTTCGGGATGGTGATGATGATGGACGATCCGGGTGTCGGCGTGATCTGGGCCATCTACGGCTTCGCCATCGCTCAGGTCTTCGTGCAGCTGTACTTCTTCCTGCACCTGGACGGCTCCAAGGAGCAGAGCTGGAATGTCATGGCCATGCTGTTCACCGTGGTGATCGTGGCAATCGTCGTTGGTGGTTCCATATGGATCATGATCGAGCTGAATCAGAACATGATGCCCATCTGATAGCGTGAGCCTGATGATCAAGGACTACCTGCGTACCACCAAGCCGGGCATTATCTTCGGCAACCTGATCACCGTCAGCGGCGGCTTCTTTCTCGCTTCCGGTGGTGAGGTGGATTGGGCGCTGTTCATCGCCACCCTGGTCGGGGTGGCGTTGATCGTGGCCTCAGGCTGTGTGTTCAACAACTGCATCGATCGCGATATCGACCGCCACATGGCGCGTACCCAGGGCCGTGCTCTGGTGCAGGGCGACATCTCGCTGAAGGGGGCTTTCGTCTTCGGCAGCGTGCTGGGCCTTGCAGGCTTCTGGCTTCTGGCCGCGATGACCAATCTCATGGCGATGATCGCCGTGGGGCTGGGCTTCGTGATCTACGTCGGGGCCTACAGCATGTGGCTCAAGCGTGGCTCGGTGTATGGCACCCTCATCGGCTCACTGTCCGGCGCTGCGCCGCCAGTGGTCGGCTACCTGGCCGTCACCGGTCAGGCGGACATGGGGGCGCTGCTGCTGTTGATCATCTTCAGCATGTGGCAGATGCCGCATTCCTATGCGATTGCCATGTTTCGTGTCGATGACTATCGGGCCGCCAATATTCCGGTACTCCCGGTAGCGCGAGGCATGGAGCATGCCAAGCGTGTAGTGACGGGGTACATTGCCGGCTTCATCCCGGTGTCGCTGTTGCTGACACTGTGGGGATATACCGGCATCTGGTATCTGGTAGTCGCGACCGTCACGGGTGGCTGGTGGCTGTATCTGGCCGCCTGGCGCCTCAAGGATCAGCCTGATGCCTCCTGGGCACGCAAGTTGTTCGGCTTCTCCATCATCATCGTCATGGCGCTCAGCCTGATGATGAGCCTGGACACGCAGCTGTAATCCAGCCGTAGTACCTCTCGGGTGACCCGCCTTCGGCGTGTTGCCCGGGTGAAAGCCAAAAAAAACCCGCCACCGGCTTGCCGGTGGCGGGTTTTTTCTTGCCTGTCTTTCAGAGCCTCAGGTTTCGAGGACTCAAGGGCTCAAGCCAGCTGCAGGTGCGGCTCCTGCTGTTCCTTGAGCGCTTCCTGCATGCGCTCGGCATACCAGTCGACGAAGTCGACGACACCGAACTCGAAGGTCGCCGAGTAGGGGCCGGGTTGATAGGCGCTGGAGTTGACGCCGCGCTGGTTCTCTTCCACCAGCTGACGGTCCTGATCATTGGTGGCATCCCACACCTTGCGCAGCTTCGCCAGGTCGTAGTCGACACCTTCCACCGCGTCCTTGTGCACCAGCCATTTGGTGGTCACGCGGGTCTTGAGGGGGCCGATCGGGTCGACCTGGAAGACCACGGCGTGATCGCCCATGAAGTGGTTCCAGGAGTTGGGCAGGTTGAGGATGCGCAGCGAGCCCATATCGGGGCTTTGCAGGCGTCCCAGCAGCTTCTTGCATGCCGGAGTGCCGTCCGTGGTCATCGAGACGGTGCCTTCCAGCAGCGGTGTGCGCGTCATGCGATTGCGGCGGCCGAAGCGCACCAGCTGATAGGGCACCTTCTCGGCATCCCAGTCGGCCTGCTTCTTCGCGACCAGCGCCTTGTAGGCATCGGTGGCACGCGGGTCATCGGTGTCATCGAATTCCTGCAGGGTGTTGAGCAGCTCCGGGTGGGAGCCATCGCAGTGATAGCACTCGCGATTGTTCTCGATCACCAGCTTCCAGTTGCCTTCCTCGATGATGGAGGAGCTGGCCGCGACCTTGACGTTCTCCATGTCGTAGGGCTTGAGGTAGAACTCCAGCGTCTTGAAGAACGGCTCGCAGTTCTCGGGCTGCTCGGCGAGGTTGATGAACAGCATGCCGCCGGCTGAGCGCACGTGGACGGGGTGCAGGCCGTATTCACTGGTGTCGAAGGTGGTGCCCATGTCGGAACCGGCGAACAGCAGGCGGCCATCCAGCTCATAGGTCCACTTGTGATAGCCGCACACCAGCTTGGCGACCTTGCCGCGCTCGGTGCTGCACAGGCGAGACCCACGATGGCGACAGACGTTATGGAAGGCATGGATGGCCCCGTTGTCACCGCGCACGATGATGATCGGGCTGTTGCCCACGTCCATGGTCATGAAGTTGCCCTTGAGCGGGATCTCGCTGCTGAGACCGGCAAACAGCCACTCGCGCTCGAAGATTTCCTTCATGTCGAGATCGAACAGGCGCTGATCATTGTAGAAGGGCTGGGGCAGGGTGTAGCCGGGACTGCGGGCCTCTAGAAGCCGCGCGGCGGCCTCGCGTACAGCCTGACGCTGCTGATCCTGAGCGTGTTCCAGTAAGTCGCTCATCGCGGTGTCCTCGCACGGTCGGTAGGCGCCGGGAGCAGGGTCGCCTTGGGTTGAGTGAGTGTGCTGATCATTGTTGTTGTGAAGCCGGGACAGAGGGAACGAGTGAACAGACCATTGCCGGGCAGCACCGCGGGGCGACATCGGGGCCCCATGAGGGAGTGCCGATACATCGCGCGGTGCGTCATCCCGTCCTGGTCGGTTCGGGTGTCGAGGGCGGCGCAGGCAGAGTGCCGCTCGCTCGACAGGATAGTCAGCGTGGAAGTTCAGGCAGCCCGCATGACATCTGAGTGGCATTGCCACGCATGGATCGCAGTGTGGCTGAGGTCAAGTCGCGACTTATGTCTGATGGCGACGCTCAATGATGTATTTCCGACGCCGGTCGTCTGCGCAGGGGCTTTGAGGCACAGACAGGTGTAGCGATGAGGCGGGGGCAGGGCGCTGCGGGGGCGGGATTGGAGTGATCGGGCATGTTTCTGTCGTGCACGGATAAATGCTTGCCGGGCGCTGACTCGACAATCCTGAGCATGTCCCACCGTTGGCCGCGCACGCAGCGCAGGGTGGCCTGACACTGTCTCTTCAAGAACATGTCTCCAAGAACAACATGCCCAGCGAGGCCTTCATGAGCACCACTCTCAGCAACTTCAATCCGGTTACGACGCAGACCTGGACCAACGGTCGACATAGCGTGCGCTGCGTGAAGGTCATTCAGGAAACCTGGGACGTTCGCACCTTCTGTTTCATGGCCGAACAGCCGGTGATGTTCTTCTTCAAGCCGGGGCAGTTCGTGACCCTGGAGCTCGAGATCGATGCCCAGCAGATCATGCGCTCCTACACCATCTCCAGCTCACCGTCGGTGCCCTACAGCTTCTCGATCACCGTCAAGCGCGTGCCGGGCGGGCTGGTCTCCAACTGGCTGCACGACAACCTCAATGAAGGCGATGTGCTGGCGGTGCACGGCCCGGTCGGCAACTTCAACTGCATCGACTACCCGGCGGAACGCATTCTGATGCTGTCCGGTGGCGTGGGCATCACGCCCTTGATGTCGATGGCGCGCTGGTACTTCGATACCAACGCCAATGTGGACATCTCCTTCGTGCACAGTGCGCGCAGCCCGCGCGACATCATCTTCTGGCGTCAGCTCGAGTTCATGGATTCCCGCGTGCCGGAGTTCAACATGCACGTCATCTGCGAGCGCTTCGAGACCGGCCAGACCTGGTCCGGCTATCGCGGCTATCTCACCGACGCGATGCTCGAGATGATCGCGCCGGACTTCATGGAGCGCGAGATCTTCTGCTGTGGCCCCACGCCCTACATGAATGCGGTCAAGCATCTGCTGCGCAGCCACGGCTTCGACATGAGCCGCTATCACGAGGAATCCTTCGGTGCCACGCCGGTCGATGTCGAGGAAGAGGCCATCGAGCAGGCCGAACAGGCCGAGGTGCTGGCCGATGAGCTGGACCGCTCCGATCTCACGCGGGTCGAGTTCTCCACCACCGGCAAGTCGGTGCAGATCGCCCCGGGCGAGACCGTCCACGCCGCCGCCGCCAAGCTCGGTCTGCATATTCCCAAGGCCTGCGGCATGGGCATCTGCGGTACCTGCCGGGTGCAGAAGGTCTCGGGCGAGGTCGAGATGGAACACAACGGCGGCATCACCGATGAAGACGTCGCCGAAGGCTTCATCCTGTCCTGCTGCAGTGTGCCCAATGGCGATGTGGTGATCGATTACTGATCCACAACCTGGCCTCCCGCCCTGCTGGCTTTCGCGAGCGATATTCACGGGCGGGCGCAGGCACTGGATAAATGCGCTGGCTAAATGAGAGGACATGTCGCATTCGCGCGGTTGGATGACGCAGTCAGTCAGCCGCGACTTCCCGGGTCCCATTAGCGTTAGGGGTACAAAAAGTACAACTAACTAATGGAGCAAGACATGACTCGGGACGTGCAGACCCCACTACGGCCATCACTCAAGATGGCCTGCCTGCCTATCGTGGCCACCCTGGCCGTTCTTGCATTGCAACTGTTCGTGTTCGGCGAGTTCACTCCGCATGTGCCGCTGGTATGCGGTGTCGCCATCACGGCGCTGATCGGCTGGAAGCTGGGCCACGGCTGGTCGGCGATGGAAGAAGGCATGATGCGCATCGTGCGTGTCGGCCTGCCTTCCATCGCGATCCTGATTCTGGTCGGCATGACGGTCGGAGTATGGATCGCCTCCGGCAGCGTACCGATGATCATCTACTACGGACTCCAGCTGGTCTCGCCGGAATACTTCCTGGCGGCGGCCATGCTGCTGTGCGCGGTGGTCTCGGTAGCGCTGGGTACCAGCTGGGGCACCGTGGGCACGGTGGGGCTTGCGCTGATGGGCATCGGGGCCGGCTTCGGCATTCCGCCGTGGTGGACCGCCGGTGCGGTGGTGTCCGGCGCTTTCTTCGGTGACAAGGTCTCGCCGCTGTCGGATACCACCAATCTGGCCCCTGCGGTGACGGGCGTGAATCTGTTCGCGCACATCCGCAACATGATGCCGACCACCATTCCCGCCATGCTGATCGCGCTGGTGATCTATCTGATCGCCGGCAACCTGCTCGCCGCCGGTCAGGTGCTGGATCTCGAGCGCATCACCGCCATCACCGAAGGGCTTTCCGGACACTTCACCTTCAATCTGTGGGTGCTGATGCCGCCGCTGCTGGTGATGACGCTGGCCGTTGCGCGCATGCCGGCACTCCCGGCGCTGTTCGTCGGGGTGCTGGCCGGGGCGGTCGTGGCATTCGGCGTACAGGGCGAGGCGGTCAAGGCACTGTTCGGCTATATGCAGGGCGGCTACGCCTTGAGCACCGGCGTGAGCGAGATCGACAGCCTGCTCAATCGCGGCGGCATCATGTCGATGGCCTGGGTCATCCTGCTGGTGATGATCGCACTGGCCTTCGGGGGCTTGCTGGAAATCATCGGCTGTCTGGAGGCGCTGTGTGCCGCGGTGCTGGTCAAGGTGCGCGGTATCTTCGGTCTGCAGGTCGCGGCCAGTTCCACGGCGGCGCTGACCAATGTCATCGCGGGCGACCCCTACCTCTCCATCGCTCTGCCGGGTCGCATGTACGCGCCGATCTATCGGGGTGAGGGATACTCGACGCTCAATCTGTCGCGCTCACTGGAAGAGGGCGGCACCCTGATCTCGCCGCTGATTCCCTGGAATGCCGGTGGTGCGGTGGTGGTCAGTTCACTGGGGCTGATGGCCGGTGGCGCGGGCATGGAGGGGCTGCTCTACATTCCGCTGGCCTTCGCCTGCTGGCTGTCACCGTTGCTGGGGCTGCTCTACACCCTGCTTGGACGCTTCATCATTCGGGCCGATGATGCCGAGCGCGCCGAATGGCAAGCCAGGGAGCATGCCGTGACAACGCTGGCCCAGCTGCGTCAGCAGCAGGCCGAGGGCCTGGCGGGACTGCAAGCCGCCACGCCCGAGGTGCGCTGATAGTCTGCTCGGTATGAGTTCTCTACGACTTCATGCTCAGGTTCATGAGCAAGTCGACTCGCGCAGGAAGACGGCACAAACCATCTGGAGGTGCAGACGACTTCGGGGCTACCCTTCAGATGTTGCCACGTGAATGAGCGCATGCAGTGCAGGGGGCTCTGCGGGAAGTCCCGCCAGGCCACGCCAGGGTTCGCCCTGGTGCCATAAGCACAAGGCCCCGTTGGGCTGCATGCCATCTTCAGCTGCGGGTCGAGAGCGGAGAGCGTTCACGTCAGGTCCACGACTGCCACTCCAGTCACGGGTTTGGTCAAAAGGGCAATGATGACACAGGGGAACGGTGCGCCACCTCCAGGCCGGGAGCGGGTGCCAGCAGGACTACAAGGCTGATCGTCGCAACAGGAAGCGCCGTGCTGCTCAATATCGGGATGGTGCAATACCGTCTTCTTCACGGCACGGCAGTTTCCGCAGGAAGGTGTCACACGACCACGCAAGCTCAGGCTCGCGTGGTTTTTTTGTGCCTGTCATTCACTGCGGGAAGGCTCGGGCCGCTTCCGTCGGGTCAGCCCAGTGTCGCCCCCATCGCCGCCAGCAGCATGGGCAGATAGAGGAAGGCGGCGAGCGTCGAGCAGAACACCAGCGTAGCGACGTACTCCGGCTCACGCCCGGCCTTCTGGGCGAACATGTAGTTGTAGACCGCCACCGGCATGGCCATCTGCATGGTCAACACATGCAGCGCCAGCGGGGGCAGGTCCAGCAGGGTGCCGATCCCCCAGGCACATAGGGCGGCAAAGGGAATGCGCAGGACGCTGAAGCCCACGCCCGCCGCCAGATTCTTGACGCGAATGCTGGCCAGCGACACGCCCAGGGTGATCAGCATCAGCGGCACGGTGAAGCCGGAGATCAGCTCCAGGCTGTTGGCGACAAAGCGCGGCATGTGTACATCGCAGAGCAGCATGAGGGTGGCGACGATGCTGGCCCAGATGGTCGGCGAGCGCACCACGCTGCGCAGCGGGTTGCCGCTGGTGCTGGCAAGCCAGGCGCCGAGGGTGAACTGCAGCAGTGACATGGTGACCATGATGGTGATGGCGTAGGCGAAGCCGGCCTGGCCGAAGGCGTAGAGCGAGACCGGCAGGCCCATGTTGCCGACGTTGGAGAACAGCAACGGCGCCACCGCGACCTTCCAGGGCTTGCCGATCAGGCGCGCGAAGGGCCAGCTAAGCGCCAGCAGCAGGGCCATCACGGACAGCGTCGCCAGGCCCGTGCGCAAAAAGCTCGAGTTGTCGATCTCGGCGCTGCCCAGCGCATTGAGGATCAGCGCCGGCGTGCCGATGTAGAGCACCAGTCGGGTGACGAAGGCCATCGGGTAGTCGTTGCCCAGCCTGACCCAGAAGAAGCCGATGGCGGCGCCACACAGTACCGGTGCCATCACCGCCAGCAATTCCATCAGCATATTCTCAACTCCCTTCCTCAGGCGCGCGCTTGCATGGATCAGTCGTCATCCGGCGCCTGATCGCACGATATCGGTGTCTAGCATACCTGCCCGCAGGGGCTTCGGTGTAGCGCCAGTGGCGGGCAGCCACTATTCGAAGCAGCTCTGTGCGGGCCATCGGGATGTCGCTTTTGCCTGCCGATGTCGCATTCGCGCTGCGGGGTGACGCTGACAAGCAGTTTGCCGCAGGGGGGCAGGGCTAGTATCGGGTCAAGACAGCCACTCAAGGCCTTGGCGCCGGCTGACTCGACAGGATTTGAGCGAACAGACGATCACTGATCACCCTTCATCGATCCACTCCAACAACAACGATCCGCTTACCGGAGGCGCGCAATGTCTCAGCAACATGGCTACACCCGTGATGACCGACTGGCCAGACTCGACCCTGCACTGGCCGAGGCCATCCTCGAAGAGACAGCGCGTCAGGAAGCGCATATCGAGCTGATCGCCTCCGAGAACTATGCAAGCCCGCTGGTGATGGAGGCTCAGGGCAGCCAGCTGACCAACAAGTACGCCGAAGGCTATCCCGGCAAGCGCTACTACGGCGGCTGCGAATTCGTCGACAAGGTCGAGACGCTGGCCATCGAGCGCGCCTGTGCGTTGTTCGGCTGTGACTACGCCAACGTGCAGCCGCACTCCGGCGCCCAGGCCAACGCGGCCGTGTTCATGGCACTCGTCTCGCCGGGCGACACCATCCTCGGCATGAGCCTGGCGCATGGTGGCCACCTGACCCACGGCGCGGCGCCCAACTTCTCCGGCAAGCACTACAACGCCATCCAATACGGCCTGACCGAGAGCGGCGAGCTGGACTACGAGGAGATGGAGCGTCTGGCGCGCGAGCACAAGCCGAAGATGATCATCGCCGGCTTCTCCGCCTACTCGCGGGTGGTCAACTGGCGTCGCTTCCGCGATATCGCCGACGAGATCGGCGCCTGGCTGATGGTCGACATGGCCCACGTGGCCGGTCTGGTCGCGGCGGGTCACTACCCGAGCCCGCTGCCCTACGCCCATGTCGTCACCACCACCACGCACAAGACGCTGCGCGGCCCGCGCGGTGGCCTGATTCTCTCCGCCACCGGTGATGAAGCGCTGCACAAGAAGCTCAATGGCGCCGTCTTCCCCGGCCAGCAGGGCGGCCCGCTGATGCACGTCATCGCCGCCAAGGCCGCGGCCTTCAAGGAAGCGATGAGCCAGGACTTCGTCAGCTATCAGGCCCGCGTGATCGCCAATGCCCGCGTGATGGCCGAGGTCTTCATGGCGCGCGGCTATGACGTGGTCTCCGGCGGTACCGATGACCACCTGTTCCTCGTCTCGCTGATCCGTCAGGGCGTGACCGGCAAGGACGCGGATGCCTCACTGGGCCGCGCCCATATCACCGTCAACAAGAACAGCGTGCCGAATGACCCGCAGAGTCCCTTCGTGACATCCGGGCTGCGCATCGGCACTCCGGCCGCCACCACGCGCGGCTTCGGCGAGGCGGAATGCGAGGCACTGGCCGGCTGGATCTGTGATCTGCTCGACGCGCTGTCCACCGGCGAGAGCGCCAAGGTGGAAGCCGAGGTGCGCGGCAAGGTCGAGGAAGTCTGTGCCCGCTTCCCGGTCTATGCATCGAACAGCGTGACCGACCCCGCCTCGCTTGCCTGAACAAGGCGCTGGCGAGAGACAACGATAACAACGACACATGCCGCAAGCGCAGAGACATCACTCGGGTGACAACAACAGACATCACTCGGGCGAGAGCACCGGACAGCGCTTGCGGTGGCAAAGATGTGAGGAGGGTGGCAAATGCAGCGTTACTCGGGATTCGGGCTGGTCAAGCATGCGCTCAGCCACCATGAGAACTGGCAGAAGGTCTGGCGTAGCCCAGAACCCAAGAAGGAATACGACGTCGTCATCGTCGGTGGCGGCGGGCATGGTCTGGCCACGGCCTATTACCTGGCCAAGGAGCACGGCATCACCAATGTCGCGGTGATCGAGAAGGGCTGGCTGGGCGGCGGCAACACCGCGCGCAACACCACCCTGGTGCGCTCCAACTATCTGTGGGACGAGGCGGCGGCGCTCTACGAGCACTCCATGAAGCTGTGGGAAGGCCTGTCCCAGGATCTCAACTACAACGTGATGTTCTCCCAGCGTGGCGTGCTCAACCTGGGCCACACCCTGCAGGACATGCGTGACATCCAGCGCCGCGTGAATGCCAACCGTCTGCAGGGCATCGATGGCGAGGTGCTGGACGCCCAGCAGGTGCAGGAACTGGTGCCGGCGATGGACTGCTCGAGCCGCGCACGCTACCCGATTCTCGGTGCCTCCTGGCAGCCGCGCGGTGGCGTGGCACGTCACGACGCCGTGGCCTGGGGCTTCGCGCGCGGCGCCGACAGCCTCGGCGTCGACCTGATCCAGCAGACCGAAGTCACCGGCTTCCGCAAGCAGGATGGCGCCATCGTCGGGGTGGAAACCTCGCGCGGCTTCATCGGTGCCAAGCGTGTCGGCGTGGTCACCGCCGGCAACTCCGGCGTGATGGCCGAGAAGGCCGGCTTCCGACTGCCGCTGGAATCCCACCCGCTGCAGGCGCTGGTTTCCGAGCCACTCAAGCCGATTCTCGACACCGTGGTGATGTCCAATCACGTCCATGGCTATGTCAGCCAGTCGGACAAGGGCGACCTGGTCATCGGTGCCGGCATCGATGGCTACGTGGGCTACGGCCAGCGTGGCAGCTACCCGACCATCGAGCACACCCTGCAGGCCATCGTCGAGATGTTCCCGATCTTCTCGCGGGTACGCATGAACCGTCAGTGGGGCGGCATCGTCGACACCTGTCCGGACGCCTGCCCGATCATTTCCAAGACGCCCGTGAAGGGGCTCTATTTCAACTGTGGTTGGGGTACCGGTGGCTTCAAGGCCACGCCGGGTTCCGGCAACGTCTTTGCCTGGACACTGGCCAAGGGGCGCACCCATCCGCTGGCAGAACCCTTCTCCTATGACCGTTTCAACACGGGCAAGCTGATCGACGAACACGGCGCCGCTGGCGTCGCGCACTGAACCTGCCGTCAGGAGACGACCGACCATGATGCATATCTTCTGTCCCTACTGCGGCGAGCTGCGCGAGGAAGAGGAATTCCACGTCAAGGGCCAGGCGCATATCGAGCGCCCGAAGGACCCCGAAGCCTGCTCCGATGCCGAGTGGGGGGATTATCTGTTCTTCCGCAACAACCCGCGTGGCGTCCACCACGAGCTGTGGATTCACGCCGTGGGCTGTCGCAAGTATTTCAACATCACCCGCCACACCGTTACCTACGAGATTCTCGAGACCTATCGCATGGGCGAGCAGCCCACCATCACCGGTGAGACGAAAGCCGATCCGACCATGCAAGCCAAGGGGGTGAGCGCATGAGCCAGCAAGACAACCAGACCGCCGCTGCCCCGCGCCGTCTCGCCTCGGGTGGACGCATCGACCGCGCCACGCCGCTGACCTTCACCTTCAATGGCAAGCGCTATCAGGGCCTGGCAGGCGATACCCTCGCCTCGGCACTGATGGCCAACGGCCTCGACGTGCTCAACGCCAGCTTCAAGTATGCGCGTCCGCGCGGCCTGGTCGCCGCCGGTGCCGAAGAGCCCAACGCCATCCTGCAGTTGGGCAGCACCGAAGCCGGCCAGGTGCCCAACGTGCGTGCCACCCAGCAGGCGCTTTACGACGGCCTGGAAGCCCACGCCGTCAGCGGCTGGGTCAAGGCCCAGAAGGACCTGATGAGCCGCTTCCTGCCGCAGGTCGGCAAGCTGGGCGGCAAGTTCATGCCGCCGGGCTTCTACTACAAGACCTTCATGGCGCCGGCCTCGCTGTGGATGACCTACGAGAAGTACATCCGCAAGGCCGCCGGTCTCGGGCGTTCTCCGCTCGAAGAGGACCCGGACATCTATGATCACCTGCATCAACACACCGATGTGCTGGTGATCGGCTCCGGCCCGGCGGGCCTGATGGCGGCGCTGGTCGCGGCCCGCAGCGGCGCGCGCGTTATCCTGTGTGACGAGCAGGAAGAGCTGGGTGGCTCGCTGCTCTCCATGTCGGCGGACTGTCTCGATCAGACCCTGGATGGCCAGCCTGCCATCGAATGGCGTGACGCGGTGCTTGCGGAACTCGAAGCCTGTGAGGATGTGCAGCTGCTGCCGCGCACCACCGCCAATGGCTACCACGATCACAACTTCGTGACCCTGCACGAGCGCCGTACCGAGCATCAGGCCGACCTCGCACCGCGCAATGCCCGTGGCGCCCAGCAGGCACGCTCCCGCCTGCACCGCGTGCGCGCCCATCGCGTCATCATGGCCACCGGCGCCCATGAGCGGCCGCTGGTCTACAGCCACAACGATGTGCCGGGCAACCTGCTGGCCGGTGCCGTCACCACCTATCTGACCCGTTACGGCGTCGCCGCCGGTGACAAGCTGGTGCTGTCGGTCAACAACGACCACGCCTATCGCGCGGCGCTTGCCTGGGCGGCGGCCGGTCGTGAAGTGGTCGCGATCGCCGATGCGCGTCCGGCGCCCTCCGGCGTGATGGTCGAGGCGGCGCGTGCCGCGGGCATCCGCATCATCGCCGGCGCCGCCGTGATCGAAGCCAAGGGCGAGCGTCGCGTGACAGGCGCGCGCATCGCGGCCATCGATATCGATGCCTTCAGCGTGACGGGGGCGGTGGAAGAGCTCGCCTGCGACACCATCGCGAGCTCCGGCGGCTACAGCCCGGTGGTTCACCTGGCGGCGCACACCGGCGCACGTCCGGTATGGAGTGACGAGATCCACGGCTTCCTGCCGGCGCTGGGCGCACCGATGCTCAAGGGCTTCGATGCCTGCGGCGCCGCCAATGGCAGCTTCGCGCTTGAAGATGTGCTGGTCGCGGCCTACGCCAGCGGTGTCGCCGCGGTGGAAGCCTGCGAGTTCGAGACCGCCCAGGCCGAGGTGCCTGCGGTCTCCGAGCTTGCAGAAACGCCGATGCTGCCGCTCTATCAGGTGCCGCATGACAAGCCCACCGCGCGCGCGCCCAAGCAGTTCGTCGACCTGCAGAACGACGTCACCGCCGCCGGTATCGAGCTCGCCACCCGCGAAGGCTTCGAGTCCATCGAGCACGTCAAGCGCTACACCGCGATGGGCTTCGGCACCGACCAGGGCAAGCTGGGCAACATCAACGGCATGGCGGTCGCCGCGCGCTGTCTGGGGCAGACCATCCCCGACACCGGCACCACCGTGTTCCGCCCCAACTACACGCCGGTGACCTTCGGCGCCATCGTCGGCCGTCACTGCGGCGAGCTGTTCGACCCGATCCGCTACACCGCGATGCACGAATGGCACGTAGCGCAGGGCGCCAGGTTCGAGGATGTCGGCCAGTGGAAGCGCCCCTGGTACTACCCGCAAGGCAATGAGGACATGCATGCCGCGGTCGAGCGCGAGTGTCTGGCGGTGCGCGAGAAGGTCGGCGTGCTGGACGCCTCGACCCTGGGCAAGATCGACATCACCGGTCGCGATGCGCGTGAGTTCCTCAACCGCATCTACACCAACGCCTGGGCCAAGCTGGGCGTCGGCAAGGCGCGCTACGGCCTGATGTGTCACGACGACGGCATGGTGATGGACGACGGTGTCACCACCTGTCTGGCCGAAGACCACTTCCTGATGACCACCACCACCGGTGGCGCGGCCTCGATCCTGGAATGGCTGGAGCTGTGGCACCAGACCGAATGGCCGGAGCTGGACGTGCAGATGACCAGCGTCACCGATCACTGGGCGACCCTGACCGTCACCGGCCCCGAGGCGCGCGCGCTGGTCGGCGAGCTGACCGACATCGACCTTGATCGCGACAGCTTCAAGTTCATGGAAGTGCGTGAAGGGCTGATCGCCGACATTCCCGGGCGCATCTTCCGCATCTCCTTCACCGGCGAGCTGTCCTACGAGCTCAACGTGCCAGCCAACTACGGGCTGCATGTCTGGAAGCGTTTGTTCGAGTGCGGCAAGAAGTACGGCCTCACGCCCTACGGCACCGAGACCATGCACGTGCTGCGCGCCGAGAAGGGTTTCATCATCGTCGGTCAGGACACCGATGGCTCGATCACCCCGGAAGATCTCGGCATGCAGTGGTGTGTCGGCTACAACAAGCCGTATTCCTGGATCGGCAAGCGTGCGCTGTCGCGCCCGGATACCCGCCGTGACGACCGCAAGCAGATGGTCGGCCTGATTCCGACGCGCAAGAAGGCCGGCGATGAGCGCATCGTGCTGCCGGAAGGCTCGCAGATCGTCTTCGACCCCGAGCATGCCATCCCGATGCCGATGGTCGGCCACGTGACCTCCAGCTACTACAGCCCGACGCTGGGACATGGCTTCGCGCTGGCGGTGGTCAAGGGCGGTGCCAAGCGCATCGGCGAGACGGTGTTCCTGCCACAGGCCGATGGCACGACGCTGGAAGCCGAAATCACCTCACCGGTGTTCTACGACAAGAAAGGGGAGCGCCAGCATGTCTGATGCCACCACACTCGACCCGCAAGCGGGTGCCGCCGTCGATGCGCAGCCGCAGGACATGACAAGTTCTCAGACGTCGGTGATCGACCAGCGCCCGACGCCCGAGGTCCACGCTCAGTGCGCCCGATCGCCGCTGGCGCATCTGTTCACGGCCCGCGATGACGGCGATGCCGGCGTCGTGCTGCAGGAGAAGGCGTTTCTCGGTCACCTGACGCTGCGCGGTGACCCCGCGCAGCCGGGCTTCGCCGAGGGTGTCGAGGCGGCGCTGGGTCTGGCGCTGCCGTTGACGCCGGCGACTCTCCATCAGAATGAGGGCGGTCGCTCGATCCAGTGGCTGTCACCGGATGAGTGGCTGATCCTGGTGCCCGGCGAGGAAGCCTTCACTGTCGAGAAGGCGCTGCATGAGACGTTGGCCGGCCGCTATCAGGTGGTCAACGTCAGCGGTGGCCAGACCGTCATCTCGCTGAGTGGCGACCAGGCGCGTCAGGTGCTGATGAAGTCGACGCCCACCGATGTGCACCCGCGTGCCTTCCCGGTCGGACGTGGCGTGCCGGCGGTGTTCGCCAAGGCGACACTGGTGCTGCGCCGCGTCAGCGAGAGCGAATTCGAGCTGGTGGTGCGCAGAAGCTTCGCCGATTACCTCGGCCGCTGGCTGCTGGATGCCAGCGAGGAATTCGGGGTCTGCATCAAGGCCTGATATCTGAGGCCTGAGGTCTGCGTCTGGAGAGATCTACGTCTGGAGAGAGGTCTGTCACAGGCGCGCGCAATGAGCTGAATCAACTGCCAGGGGCCTTGCCCGGGCCAGGAGGCGGGCTTCAGAAATACTGAAGCCCGCCTCAATAATATTGGTTTGTCGCGCAGGGCCTCGGATGCAACCCTGACGTTGCTGCTTCCAACAATAGATAATCCTTACATGACAGGCACCTACGTATGCGTGATACCTGGATTCTGACCGCCCAATGTCCCAGCCGCATCGGCACGGTGGACGTCGTGACACGCTACCTGCGCGAGCAGGGCTGCTATATCACCGAGCTCAATTCCTTCGATGACCGCCTGTCGGGGCGCTTCTTCATCCGGGCCGAATTTCGTCCGCAGACCGAGGCCGGAGCCCTCGATGACGGCTTCGATGCCGCGAGTTTCGAGCAGGGCCTGGGCACGCGTGCCGCCGACTTCGAGATGGACGTCAGCCTGAGTGCGCCGGATGAGCGCATGAAGGTGGTCATCATGGTCTCGCGCTCGGACCACTGCCTGAACGACCTGCTCTATCGCCATCGCATCGGCCAGCTGCCGATGGACATCACCGCCGTCATCTCCAACCATCCGGACATGGCACCGCTGGCCGAGTGGCATGGCCTGCCGTATCACCACCTGCCGATCACCGCCGAGACCAAGGCCGAGCAGGAGGCCCGGGTGTGGCAGATCGTGCAGGACACCGGGGCCGAGCTGGTGATTCTGGCGCGCTACATGCAGGTGCTGTCGAGCGACATGTGCGAGAAGCTCTCGGGGCGGGCGATCAACATCCACCACTCGCTGCTGCCGGGCTTCAAGGGCGCGCGCCCCTATCACCAGGCCTACGAGAAGGGCGTCAAGCTGGTCGGTGCCACCGCGCACTACATCAATGATGATCTCGATGAAGGGCCGATCATCACCCAGGGCGTCGAGACGGTGGATCACGCCCACTATCCCGAAGACCTGATCGCCAAGGGCCGTGATATCGAGTGTCTGACCCTGTCGCGAGGTGTGCGTTATCACCTCGAGCGTCGCGTCTTCCTGCATGACAAGCGCACGGTGGTGTTCGGCAACTGAGCCCGGGCTGCGTCCGCCAGCTCGCTCTGTTCATGAACTTCATAGACTCCACAAACGACGAAGCCCGCGACCTTTCGGTGGCGGGCTTCGTCGTTCATGCATGTGCGTATGCGTGTCAGCTTCTGCGCAGGCTCCACAGGAAGTAGCTGCCGCCGATCAGCGAGGCCATCAGGCCGGCGGGGATCTCGTAGGGCGAGAGCAGCTGGCGGCCCAGCCAGTCGGCCAGCACCATCAACAGCGCGCCGCACAGCACCGCGCCGAGCATGTGCTCGCGGGCGCGGCTCAGCCCCAGCAGGCGCGCCAGATGCGGGGCCAGCAGGCCGACGAAGGACAGCGGGCCGACGATCAGGGTCGCCAGCGCGGTCAGCACCGCCACCGCGCCCAGCAGCACCAGGCGGGCGCGGGTCACGCCGATGCCCAGCGCACTGGCGCTCGCCATGCCCAGCGGCAGGATGTCCAGCCAGCGTGCCAGCGGACGCACCAGCAGGACCGCGATGATCGCCAGCGCGAGCACGCCAACCGCCGCGGAGAGGCCCACGTAATAGGTGGAGCCGGACAGCCAGGCCAGAATCTGCTGACCGCGCGGGTCGCCATCGGCGAGGATGATGCCGCGCACCGCATCGTAGAGCGCCGTGATCGCCACCCCGCACAGCAGCACGCGTTCGGGAATGAAGCCACTGCGATGATTGAGCACCACCAGCAGCGCCAGACAGGCCAGCGCCCCGCAGATGCCTGCGCCTAGCAGGGTCAGCTGCCCCGGCGACGGGACCAGCAGCAGCGTCAGCATCAGGGCGATGGCGGTGCCGCCGCTGATGCCGAGAATCTCGGGGCTGGCCATCGGGTTGCTGGTCAGACGCTGCAACAGGGTGCCGGCCAGGGCCAGCAGTACGCCGGCGCCTGCCGCCGCCAGTACCCGTGGCAGGCGGAAGTCCAGCACGCTGGTCTGGCCGGCCATCAGCTGTTGGAGCATGTCAGCGCCAAGAGTCCAGCCATCGGCGCCATTGCCGACCAGCAGGGCCAGCATCAGGGCCACGCAGACCCCGGCCAGCAGCCAGCCGAGCAGGCGGTCGGGGCGGGGATGACGATGCGTCAGTGACATGCCGTGATGACTGGCGGGGCCAGCCCCCTGGGCCATCTTGAGGCGCGGAATCAGCCACAGCAGCAGCGGCGCGCCGAGGGCCGCCGTCATCGCGCCGGTCGGAATCAGGTTGGGCAGCAGGCCATCGAGGCTGGCGACCACCTGGTCCGTAACCGCCAGCAGCAGCGCCCCGAACAATGGTGCCCACAGCAGGCGCTGGCCCAGGCGGCGTGCGCCCATCAGACGCACGCAGGCCGGAGCGGCCAGGCCGATGAAGCCGATGATGCCCAGCACGCTGACCACGCAGGCGCTGAGAAATACCGCCAGTCCCAGACTCATCAGGCGCAGCTTGCGCAGCGAGACGCCCAGGCTTCTGGCATTGGCCTCGTCGAGGTCCAGCACCGCCAGCGGGCGCATCAGCACCAGCGCCAGCAACATGCCCGGCAGCAGGCGGGTGAGCAGCGTGATCACGCCATCCCAGCTGTTCTGGGCCAGCGAACCTGCGCCCCATACCAGGGTGCCGTGCAGGGCTTCCTGATTGAACAGCAACAGCACCATGCCCAGCGCGCCGATGTAGAGATTGACCACCAGCCCCGCCAGCACCACCACGGTCGGCGACATGCCACGCGCCCAGGCCAGCGCGAACACCAGCCCCATGGCCGCCAGGCCACCGGCCAGCGCGACCCATTCACGGCCCAGCTGGAAGCCGTCTCCCCCAAGACCCGTGCCGGCCATCAGTGCCGGGGCGAACAGCGTCGCCAGCATCATCGCCAGACTCGCGCCACTGGCGACGCCAAGGGTAGTGGGCGCGGCCAGTGGATTGCGCAGCACCTGCTGCATCAGCACGCCCGCCATGCCCAGCGCGCCACCGGCCAGCAGCGCGCAGACCAGACGCGGCCACCAGCTGACATGCGCCACCAGCTGCGCGGAGAGCAGCGCGCTGTCTGCCTGGCCGAGACTGGTCGCAGCGCTGAAGTCGGGCGAGGCCCACAGTGCGGTCAGACCCTGCATCAGGCTCAGGCCTTCACGGTTGAGCGCGAGGCTGCCGAGTGCCACCAGGGCCAGGGCCAACAGGCTGCAGGCCCGGCCCGGCGTGAGGTGCAGCGGGCGATGGTTTGATGCGGGGCGGGTGCTCATGGCCTGCTCAGTGGTTGCCATCGGTGCTCTCCCCCTCAAGTGTCGCCTCATCATCAATCAGATGGCTGGCAAGCAGTGCGGCGAAACGATTGGCCGAGGGCAGGGCGCCGAAGCTCCAGACCGGCGGCAGGAACAGCGGCGCCGAGGCCTGGCTGTTCTCGCGCACGCCGGGCATGGCCTGCCACAGACCGTTATGTGCCAGTGCCTGGTGTCCGCCGGGCGGCAGCGGCTCTACCACCACCATGCGGCCCTTCAGCGTCACCAGTTTCTCGAGACTGACGGTGGCGAAGCCCCAGGCGTTGGTGTCCCCTTGCCAGGCGTTGTCGATGCCCATGCGCTCGATCACGGCCTGGAACAGGCTGTTGTCGCCGAAGATGCGCACATGGCGGTCATCCATGAATTGCACCATCAACAGCGGCAGGGGCGATTGACCCTTGCGTGCCGCCTGCTGGCGCAGCGCGGCGTTGTAACCGGCCAGGCGAGCGGTGCTCAGGCGAATCAGCTGTTCGGCCTGGGGCTCGCGCTGCGTCAGCTTGCCCAGCTGGCGGGTCGCCTTGACCAGTGTCTGCCAGGTGTCGGCGTCCGGGGTATAGATGGCGATGCTGGTGACCGGCGCGATGGCCGACAGGCGCGGCGCGAGGCTGGACAGCATCGGGCTGATCAGGATGTCGGCGGGGGCGAGGGCGGCCAGCTGCTCCAGATTCGGCTGGGTGCGCAGGCCGAGATCCCGCGTGCCCTGCGGCAGCGCCGGTTGGGCCACCCAGCTTGCGTAGGTCGCGACCTGGCCCACGCCCATGGCGCGTACCCCGATTCCGGTCAGGGTCTCGGCCAGGGTCCAGTCCAGTGCCACGATGGGGCGATCGACGAAGCCGGTCGGTGGCTGGGCTGTCTCGGTCATCGCTGTCTGTTTCATCGCAGCCACGGCCGCAGCTGCCTCGTCTGCCACTGCCTCGTCCGTCGTGGCAGCGCTGGCGGGACCCACCGCCAGCAGGCTCAGACTGATCAGTGCCAACAGCCACTTCATAGCGGCACCGCGATCTGCTGCTGGCTCTGTGGCGGGGTGATCACCTGCATCTCGACGCCGTAGATATCCTTGAGCGTGGCGGGGTTCATCATCTCGTCGGGCGCGCCTTCAGCCAGCACCTGGCCGCCGTGCAGCGCCACCAGGCGATCGCAGTAACGCGCCGCCAGATTGATGTCGTGCAGCACGATGATGATGCCCAGCCCCAGGGTGTGGCTCAGGTGCGAGATCAGCTCCATCACCTCGATCTGATGGGCGATATCCAGCGCCGCCAGCGGTTCATCCAGCAGCAGATAGCGACTGCCCTGGGCCAGCAGCATGGCCAGCCACACGCGCTGACGTTCGCCACCGGAGAGGGTATCGACCTGCTGTTCGGCGAAGGCTTCGGTGTGGGTCAGCGCGATGGCGCGCTCGATGGCTTCTTCATCCTTGGGGCCGGGACGGCCGAGCAGGCCGTGCCACGGATAACGGCCGAAGGCGACCAGCTCGCGGCCGGTCAGCGCTTCAGTCGCCGGCAGATGCTGCGGCAGGTAGGCCACCGCCCGCGCGAATTCCCGACTGCCGAACTGCGAGAGCGGGCGATCGTCCAGCGCCAGCTTGCCACTGGTCGGCGTGTTCTGACGCGCCAGCAGCTTGAGCAGTGTCGACTTGCCGGAGCCATTGTGGCCGATCAGGCCATGCACCTGGCCGGGGGCGAAATCGAGAGACTGCGTCTTGAGCAGGCAGCGCTCGCCGAGGTCAAAGCGCAGGTGGTCGAGAGTGAACATGAAAGCATCGTCATCCGTGGTCAGGGCGTCAGGCTAGGGCGTCAGGCTAAGGGCGATTCATTCTGGGCGACATGACGCGGAGACGTTCGCCCATCCGTGCTCCGCGGGGCCATCAGTGCTGATCGGCTCTTGCTGTCGGGGTGTCATCACGCCGGCGTCGTCGTCGCGCCTTGCCGGGCGACGCGGCTGACATGCGCTGCGCGGCTGGCGGCGAGTCCGCGGCGCCCTGTTGGCAGGCGGCGCAGTCGCGACTGACTTCATTGCGATAACAGCTCGCCGCGGCCAAACGCTTTTCGCAGTGTTGCTGCGCCTGGGTGACGTAGCGACCCGCCATGCGCTCGGACACGCCGAGACGCTCGCCGATCTCGCGCTTGGTCAGCCCTTCGAGGCGATACCAGGTCAGGGCGAGGCGAAAATGGCCCGCCAGCTCGGAGAGTGCCGCATCGACGACCTGCAGCTTCTGGCGGCGCGCCAGGCTCTTCTCCGGGTCCAGGTGGGCGGCCGCCACACGCTCATCGGCCTCGGACACCGATTCGAATTCCGGTGCACGGGACTGGTGACGGTGGTGATCGATGATCAGGTTGCGTGCGATGCGAAACAGCCAGGCGCGCGGGTTGGCGGGCCACTCTCCGGTCAGGCGCAGGCGCAGATAGACCTCATGACTGATGTCTTCCGCCAGCTCATGCGAGCCCAGCTGGCGCACCAGAAAGCCGGTCAGTTCGTGACGATGCTCGGCAAACAGCTGGTCCAGCGATTGGCGGTAGCGCTGTGCAGCACAAGCCTGCAGCTCAGCGGGCGTTTCATCATCTGGCCCGTGTGCGTCAGGCGTTCGCTCATCCGTGTCGCGATGAGGCCGAACTGGGGGCTTGGCGTGAGGGGACATCCACGGCTCGCAATGAGATCTGTCGTGATGGGGGAGTCATGGTATTGTTGTTACGAATCATTATCAATGATTGAGTATCAGACACGCCAAGGACCACCCCCGTGCATGACGAGGGCGGTCCCGGCGCTGCTTGGTCGCTCTTGACCGGTCGTGGCTAACGGGTTATCGCGACCTGATGATCGTCAGGTGTGTCACCCCCTAGCGTCGGGCGAAGGCCGCGATGGGGTTATCCAGCTCGCCCTTGAGCTGCAGGGCGCCGGACGGATCGGTGAGATCGACCATCTGCTGGTTGTTGCGCAGCTGCAGGCGGTTGAGGCACGACAGCGTGAAGCGCGGTGCGAACAGGTCATGGCGCGCGAACTTGTCGGCCATCTCCGGGTGGGCATCCTGGTAGTCATGGATGCAGGCCGCGACGCGAGACCAGAAGGCCTCCTCCGTCATCACCTGCTCGCGCACCAGCAGCGGTACCGCGAAGCGGAAGATGCAGTCGAAGACATCGGTGAGCAGTGACAGGATGCGGATCGGTTCCGGCACTTCGACCACCAGACGCTCGACTCCTTCCGGCAGTTCGAGAGCACGGGTCTTCTCGGTGGCGAACAGCGCCGCTTCCTCGGCGATGTCCTTCATCAGCACACCGCACGGCACGCCATCGCGCAGACGCATGATCAGGTTCTCGCCGTGCGGCATGAACACCAGGTCGTGCTTGAAGTAGCAGTGCAGCAGTGGCGTCATGTAAGCCGTCAGCCACTTGTCGATCCACGCTTCGGCGCCGATGCCGGAACGCTCGATCAGCGCTGGCAGCAAGGCCTTCTCATCGTTGTCGACATGCAGCAGCGCGGCCATGGTCATCAGCCGCTCGCCTTCATCCTTGACGTCTTCAGGGCTCTCGCGCCACAGGCTGGCCAGCATCTTGCGATAGCCGACGGCCGCCGGGTCCGCGTCTTCCAGCACGTCATCGCGATAGCCGATGGCCGCGACTTCACGCAGCAGGCGGAAGCCCCACTTCTCGAAGGACGGATCCGAATCGATCAGGCCCTTAAGCCACTGATTGATGATCGGAGTGGCACGCATGTAATAGGGCGACAGACCACGCATGAAGCCCATGTTGAGGATCGACAGCGCCACCTTCACATAGCGGCGGTTCGGCTGATTGCGGTTGTAGAGCGTTCGGATCGACTGCTGCGCCTGATAGCGGTCCTCCCCCAGCCCGAGACAGACGATGTGCTGACTGGCGATCTCGGCGGCGAAGGTGATCGCCAGCTTGTGGCTCCACTGCCACGGGTGCACCGGCATCATCAGGTAGTCGGAGGGCGCAAGGCCCTTCTCGGTCAGCTGCTGTTCCAGGCGGGCCAGCTCGGCTTCGCCGAGCTCTTCCTCGAGCAGACGGCGCGGATCGAGACCATCCACCGCCGAGTAATGGGCATTGTCGCGATGTACGGCGATCCACACCAGCGAGAACGGCTGCGCGGCTTCCGGCGCGTAGGCGCGATAGTCCAGCGCATCGAAGCCCATGCGGCCATTGTTGGCGACGAAGCACGGGTGGCCTTCGCTCATTGCCGATTCCAGGGTCTGGAAGGAGGCACCTGCCAGCACGCGGGCGGACTGATTCTCGCGCACGGCGCGCTGCATCTTCCAGGCGCTGGAGGCGAGCGTGGCGCTGACCTCCTCGAGATAGACCGGCAGCAGACGCGGCGGAATCTCCAGCACATCGTTGAGTTCCAGAATCAGCTCACGCGCGTCCAGCGGCAGGGGATTGCCGTCGGCATCCAGACGCTGGATGGAGGCGGCATCGATCAGCCAGTGATCGAGCTGGAAGCGCCGCGCCACGAAGCGATATTCCACCGCGCGGCGGCTGACCGGCGGCGTGTCGCTGACCTGCGCGGCCAGCGGCAGGCGGAAGTGATGCCAGTTGTCATGGCTCTGGCAGGCGGTGCGGGAGCCGCAGTCATCGGCGCATTGCGGGTGGATCAGACGCTCGTGGCTGAATTCGGCCAGCGCCTTGCGCACCAGCAGGCGATTGGCCTGCTGCCAGTCCGGCCCGGTGAGGTGCTGGCTGGCCACGGCCGGGTTGGCGGTTACGCCGCTGTCCAGACGCGGGCTGCGAGTGGCCAGAGCGGCGCGGAAGTCCTGCGGGGTGCAGAAACACAGCCGGGCCGGCTTGCCGTCGAGATCCAGCGGGCCATGATCGACGAAGCCCACCGCGGCATTCAGCGGATGAATGGCGCGATTGCGGCTGTCCGGCTCCACCACCACACGGGTCACGGGACGTACTGCGTCTTTCTCTCCATCGGCATGCTCATCGCGGAACTGGCCGGCGAAGATCATCGCCATGATCGATTCGATCACCGCACGCGAGAAGCCGCTGATGGGGGCCTGGCCCTCGCTGCGCGGCGCGACGAGGAAGTGCATGCCGAAGTCGCCGGGCTGCACACTGTAATGCTTGCCGAGCGGGTCGTGTGCCGGGTCATAGAGTTCGACCAGAAACGCTGGCTGGTCGTTGTAGAGACCGACCCAGCCCTGGGCATGCTGGCTGTCTTCCAGGCCCTGGTAGAAGTCGTACTTGGTGGTGATGAGGTCATCACTCATGCCCCAGAAGCTGGCGCGTTCGCCGCTGGTCCACTCATCCACCATCGCCATGTCGGCGGCGAGGTCCAGCGGACGCAGCGCGAATTCGGCGCGCTCGCTCGTGCTGCCGTCCTGCGGCTTGCGCTGGCGTGCCTGGGCTTGCTCCAGCTCCACTGCGCGGCGGGTGAAGCGCGTTCCCGGCGCCGGGCTGAGCAGGTTGATCGTTGCGGGCACGGCGAGCGATGTCGTCCCGAATACCTGCTGTGACGGTGTCGCTGCACTGTGTGAACCTGCCGCGCTGCTGGACTGTTCGGCGCTTGCGGCGCTGGTGATGTCGACTGGCATGTTCATGCGGTGGTCTCCCGGTGTTGCGGTGCAGCGGTGTGAGTCGTGTCGGCCTGGGTATCGGCAGAGTCGGTGCCGGCTGAAGAGCTGTCGACAGACGAGCTGTCGGTAGAGGCGGTACCGGCTGAAGAGCTGTCGGCAGAGGATAGGCCGGTAGAAGAGGTGCCGGCGTGAATATCCGTCTCGCCGTAGGGCAGGTGTGCGGCGGGCAGCGGTGTGAAGCCATTGCCACAGCCCTTTTCAGAGCCGGGCGCGCCGAAGCTCTGGAAGGCGATGCGGCGCTCGATGGTATAGACCTCGCGGCCGGTGATGGCGCGCAGGATGCAGCTGTTGCGATAGCAGGCCATGCCCAGGTCCGGCGCGGCCAGCGAGTGGGTATGCAGCTCGGCATTCTGGACGAAGATTTCGCCGGCGAACGGCGATTGATCGCCCTCGTTGCCGTCGGCATCTGCGGTGCTTTGCGTGTCGACGGCGTAGAAGCGACCGACGGCGTAGCGGCCTTCCTCGTCACGACGAATGCGCGACTCGATGCTGCGCAGGAAGGGCGGTGCCACGTACTGATAGCCCGTGGCCAGTACCACGGCGCTGGTGTCATGACGCCAGGCCTGCTGCTGTTCGCGCTGATAGAGCCCCAGCGTGAAGTCGCCGTCGGCTCCTTCCTTGTTCAGCGAGGTCAGTTCGGTATTGGTCATCAGGGTGGTGGGCACCACGCCTTGCAGCTGCTTGGCGTAGAGGGTGTCGTAGATCTCGTCGATCAGCTCGAGATTGATGCCCTTGTAGAGCCCCTTCTGGGTCGCCAGCAGGGTGTTGCGCTGTTCACGCGGCAGGGCGTGGAAGTAATCGATGTAATCCGGCGAGGTCATCTCAAGCGTCAGCTTGCCGTACTCCAGCGGGAAGAAGCGCGGTGAGCGCGTGATCCAGTTGAGCTGGTAGCTGTGGTGGTCGATCTCGCGCAGCAGGTCGAGATAGATCTCGGCGGCGCTCTGGCCGGAGCCGATGATGGTGATGGCCGGCTGGGAGGTCAGCTCCTCCTTGCGCGCCAGATAGTGGGCGTTGTGGCACACGCGGCTGCCCGCGACCGGCACGACGTCACGCACGGCATCGGCGGCTTTCGGCAGGTAGGGCTGGGTACCGGTGCCCAGCACCAGTTTGCGTGCGCGATAGGCGAAGGCTTCGCCGGTGCTGGGGCGAGTGCCGCGCACGACATAGATGTCGCCGACATGCTGGATGTCCTGGACGTCGTGATCGAAGCGCAGGCTGGTCAGCTCGCGCGCCGCCCACTGGCAGTACTGGTTGTACTCGCGGCGCAGCAGGAAGAAGTCTTCCCGGATGTAGAAGTTGTAGAGCTTGTCATGCAGCTTCAGATAGTTGAGGAAGCTGAAGTGGCTGGTCGGGTCGGCCAGCGAGACCATGTCCGCCATGAAGGGCGTCTGCATGCTGGCATCTTCCAGCAACATGCCCGGGTGCCAGTCGAACTCTGCCTTGCGCTCGAGGAAGACGCCGTTCACGTCTTCCAGCGGCTCGCTCAGACAGGCAAGGCTCAGGTTGAAGGGGCCGATGCCGATGGCGACGAAGTCCAGCACCTCATTACGCGTTTCAACTGTGTCGGTGACGTGAGGAGTCGAGGTGTCATGCATGACGGCTTTCCTTGGCTTCTGTGGTGTGGCTGCGACGTTTGGCGGCCGGGGTATCGACCAGGGCATCGGTCAGTGCTGCGGCGTGGCTTGCCTGGGCCGTGGTGCTGACAGCCAGATGATGCGCCTTGACCAGCGCCTGGCCGTGCTGGCGGATCAGTTCGACCACCGCGGCGATGTCGTCACGGGTGGTTTCCGGGTTGAGCAGGGTGAACTTCAGGTACTGGCGGCCGGAGACCTTGGTGGCGGCGACGATGGCCTCACCGCTGCGTGACAGGCGCTTGCGGATCTCGCGGTTCAAGGCGTCCCACTGCTCGGCGCTGAGGGTCTCTTCACTGGTGTCATGGAAGCGGAACACCAGGGTGCTGAGCTCCGGAGCCTGGACGACATCGATGTCCGGCGCCGTCTCGAGCAGCTGATGGCCCTCGCGGGTGAGGTCGATCACGCAATCGAGCATGTCGCCCAGCGCATCGGCGCCCATCAGACGCAGGGTCAGCCACAGCTTGAGTGCATCGAAACGACGCGTGGTCTGCAGACTCTTGTTGACCTGATCCGGCGTGCCTTCACGGGCCTGAAGTTCCGGGTTGAGGTAGTCGGCGTGATAGGTGACGTGGCGCAGCTGGGTGCGGTCACGCACCACGCAGGCGCTGCAGCTGACCGGCTGGAAGAAGGTCTTGTGGTAATCGATGGTGACGGAATCCGCCATCTCGGTGCCCTTGAGCCAGTGTCCGTGACGACGTGAGGTGATCAGGCCGCCGCCGTAGGCGCCATCGACATGGAACCAGATGCCACGTGCATGGCATTCGCGGCCGATGGCCTCCAGCGGGTCGATGCTGCCGAAGTCGGTGGTGCCTGCGGTGGCGACGACGGCCATCGGGATCAGGCCTTCGGCGCGGGCCTTGTCCAGCGCTTCCCGCAGGGCATCGGGGTCCATGCGGCGACGCTCATCCACGGCGACCGGGACGACGGCGTTATGGCCGAGGCCGAGCAGGGCACAGGCCTTCTGCAGACTGAAATGGCTGATGCCGGAGGCGAAGACGCGCAGACGTCCGGCTTCCGGCGGCAGGCCGTGGGTCTGGTTGCCGGGGTGGTTGGGCAGCTTCTCGCAGACCGCATCACGGGCCAGCAGCAGCGCCATCAGGTTGGATTGGGTGCCGCCGCTGGTGAAGATGCCATCGGCGGTCGGACCCAGCCCCAGGCGCTCGGTGGTCCAGTCGATCAGGCGCTGCTCGATCAGGGTGCCGCCGGCGCTCTGGTCCCAGGTGTCGAGGGAGGAGTTGATCGCGCCCAGCAGGCTCTCGGCCCAGACACCGGGCAGAACGACCGGGCAGTTGAGGTGCGCGATGTAGCGGGGATGATGGAAATAGACGGCATCCTTCAGGTAGAGCGACTTGAGCTCCTCCAGACCGGCTTCGAGGTTCTCGAGGGGCGTCTCGAGATCGAGGTCGGCGAAGGCCGGACGCAGAGCTTCCGGGGTGATGCCACTGAACGGCTGCTGGACACTGTCGAGCTGTTCAGCCACCAGGGTGCTGATGCGCTGCATGCCGGTCTGCCAGGCATCCATGTTGGCAGGCGAGAACAGGGCGGCGCTGGGCGAGCGGGACAGGGAGCCCGCACAGGCGTCGGTCTGGGTGTCAGACGCGGAGGATCCTGCGGCAGCGCCGTAGGTGGCGGCGGAATCTTGAAGGCTGTGCATTACATAACCTTATGCGAATGTTCGCAGATAAAGACTTGGAAGAGACTCGCAGCCAGCTGGGACAGATGGCTCAGGTGCGAGGACCAGTCAGGACATTCATCAAGTGCCGCGTTTGCGGTCGTTGTTGTTGGCGATGTAGTCGTCACGTCAATCACGCGAGCCGTGGGCATCGGTATCACGTGATTCGACATCGTAAGCGCAGAGTGCGAGTGCGATGTCAGAGGTTCCTGCATGCCAGATGTTTCAGACGATGAGTGGTTCAGGGCGATGGTGCCGGCGACATCCTTGCCGCCGGCGGGTCTTGCGGGTCGATTCAGAATCGACGGACTGCGCAGGTGTCGGGGTCAGAAATCATAGGTCAGGGTCGCGGTCATGCTGCGTTCGGCACCGTAGTAGCAGAAGCTGGTGTTGTAGCAGGACGCGATGTATTCCTTGTCGAACAGATTGCTGACGTTGAGCTGCACGCTGGTGCCGCTCCAGCCGATCTGGCTCAGGTCGTAGCCGACCAGGGCATCGACCAGTGCGTAGTTCGGCACCTTCTCGGTGTTCTCGGAATCCGCCCACATGTCGGCGTAGTAGCGCACGCCGAGGCCGGCATTCAGGCCCGTGAGCGGGCCTTCATTGAAGGCGTAGTCACCCCAGACGCTGACCTGGTGCTTGGGCACCTGGTTGGCATCGTTGCCTTCGGTGCCATCTTCCGCCTTGGCATAGGTCACGTCGGTGTAGCTGTAACCGGCCTGCAGCGCGAAGTCGCGGGTCACCTGGGTACGGGCTTCCAGCTCCAGGCCCTGGGACTCGATCTCACCGTAGGCGGTGTAGTAGCTGTCTTCCGGGTCCTTGGAGGCGACGTTTTCCTGATTGATGCGGAACAGCGAGATGCTGTACTGATCACGCGTACCGTTGGGCTGGTATTTCATGCCGACTTCGACCTGCTTGCCGGTGGTCGGGTCGAGCAGGTCGCCGTCTTCATCGGTGTAGGAGTTCGGCGAGAAGGACGTGGAGTAGCTGACATAGGGCGAGATGCCGTTGTCGAAGCCGTAGATCAGGCCGATGCGGCCGCTCATCTCGTTGTCGTTCAGCTCGCTGGTGGTGTTGTAGTCACGATCGGTGTTCTTGATGTTGACCCAGTCCTGACGCAGACCGGCGGCCAGGTTCCAGCGACCCCAGCTGATCTGGTCCTGCAGGTAGACACCGGTCTGGTCCAGTTCACGCTTCTGGTTCTCGGTGGCATAGATGGAGACATCGGCATCGCTGCTGCCGGAGACATCCAGCGTGCTGGCGGTGCCGTATTCCCAGTCCACGTCATTGGTGCGGGTCTGATAGTCGGCGCCGAACAGCAGGGTGTGATCGAAGGCGCCGGTGGAGAAGCGGCTTTCCAGCTGGTTGTCGACGGTCCAGGCGCGCAGGCTTTCCTCGCCGCCGGAGTAGTAGCGGGTCAGCTCGGTGTCCGAGGCCCAGCCGTAGGCGTAGACCTGCTCGAGGTCCACATCGGAGCGCAGATAGCGGAATTTCTGGCGTGCGGTGACAGCGTCATTGAAGCGGTGCTCGAAGTCGTAACCGAGCATGCGTTCGGTGCGATCAAACTCTTCGTAGTCTTCGTCACCTTCGTAGAAGTCGTTGCCGAGCTTGGTGCCGTTGTAGCTGACCACCGTGCCTTCGTAGGGCAGGCCTGAGTGGTAACCGCCTTCCGGGTCCTTCTGGAAGTAGCCCATCAGGGTGACGGTGGTGTCGTCGGTGACGTCCATGGTGATCTGCGGCGAGAAGGCGTAACGCTCTTCCTCGACGGAGTCGACCTGGGTGTCCTCGGCGCTGGCGAGGCCGGTCAGGCGGTAGGCGATACGCTGCTCGTCATCCAGCGGGCCGGTGAGGTCGAAGGCCGCGCTGCGTTCGTTGTCGTCGCCGACGGTGAAGCGGACCTGGCCGGAGTCCTGAAACTCGGGGCGCTTGGACTGCATCGCGACGAGGCCACCCGGCGAGGAGCGACCGTAGAGGACGGAAGACGGCCCTTTCACCACCTCGATGCTGTCGAGGAAGTAGGGGTCGATGGTCATCGAGCTGTAGGAGCCCGAGTCGCCCATCAGCTTCAGGCCATCCAGGAAGGTGTTGCTGACACTGCCATCGGAGAAGCCACGCAGTACCAGATAGTCATAGCGGTTGGAGGCACCGATCTGGTTGGTGAAGACGCCCGGCGTGTAGTCCGCGGCACGCTGTACCGTCTCGACGGCGCGCTTGTCGATATCGTCGCGCGTGATGATGGAGACGGCCTGGGGGGTTTCCAGATAGCCGGTATCGGTCTTGGTGGCCGCTGTGGTGGTCACCGTCATGGTGTCGAGGGTCTCGTCCTGAGACTCACGGTGGTCGGCCGCCATGGCCTGACCGGATAAGGGCAGGCCAAGGCCAATCGCCAGTGCCAGAGGGCGCCTGGGCAGGGTCATCAGCAGGGAGCGAGTGGCTTTATGTGCGGCGGAGTCTTTCATGAGCGCGGTGTTCCATCCTGAATGATTTATATAGGAATGATTCTTGTTCGTCGTTCTCTCCTGTGGGTAGACGTTCAGATGACGGCTTTCTGAACCATGAATGAGAATTATTTTTATCATTTTCTTGTGGCGCATCTTGTGCCCTGGTGTCATGAGGGCTGGCCAACCCCGTCATGCGTGCCCTCACTGGCCGGCGCTGGCCGTCATCTTCGGCTGATACCGGCACAAAAAAACCGCCCCGTGGGGCGGTTCTGATGACGCGATGCTCGGGCTCGCGACGCTATCGCGCTTGCCTGACGGCGTCGCGCTGCGCTGAAGATTACTGGTCGACCATCTCGCCCTGCAGCGTGACGGGAATGTCGCCTACCAGCTTGCCGTAGCCCAGCAGGTTGAGCAGAGTGCTGCCGATCTGATTTCTGGCGACTTCTGTACTGTCCAGAGAGATTGGGTCGGCGTTGATGAAGGTCAGGTGGGTGGCATCCTGACGGGTGACCTTCAGCGGCAGGGTCTCGCGGTGGGTACGGTTGCCATCGGTGGCCGAGAAGGGCACCTGCATGCGTGTCGTCTGGCCGGGTTCCAGCGCCGCGATGGCCAGCGGGTCAAGATTCAGAGTCAGCGTAGCCAGGCGCATCTGGCTGACGCCGGACAGCCACGGCGGTAGCTCGCCAACCTTGTCGAGCAGGTCGGTCTGTCCGACGCTCAATGGAATGCTCATCTTGCCATCATCTCCCACGGTGCCGCTCAGGCCATTGAGGTGATGCACGTGCTCCACGTTGCCCTGGCTGCCCTGCGCGGTCAGCGTCGCGGTGGCGCCGCTGCTGTCGGGTACCAGCTGCCAGGCGGCCTGGGTCGGCAGGCTGACACCGATACCACTCATGGCGAAGGCCAGTGCAGCGGCCTTGATCGGGGCGCTGAAGCGGCCTCCATTGGTCGTGACGGTGGGTCGGCTGGCGGGTTTGCGCAGCAAGCCAGTCGAGCGACGCGCAAGCGTGCGGCTCAGGGCGCGGGTCCAGCGAGAGAAAGGCAATGACATGTCATGACTCCTGATGGCCAGGGGCTTGATCGGGCGAGGCCCGCCATGAGCGCCTGGAAAAGATTCGATGCTGCAATGGCACCTTGGACAGGCGGCGGCTCCAAGGGTTCGCGACACTCGCCGCAGCCAAAGGCTGATGGGGGAGGATCAACGCACATCTCGCGCCGCAGATGAGAGGAAGAATCGCTATGTCGTTGAGTTTTCGGGCTTTCCCGAGGCTCATGCTTTCGCTATCATATGCGCGCTGCATGGGCCCATAGCTCAGTTGGTTAGAGCACTCGACTCATAATCGATTGGTCGCAGGTTCAAGTCCTGCTGGGCCCACCATGCACGCCTTCCAGCGGGGGGGCATTCAGTAGGCGCTCAAAAGCTCCAGAGCCCCGACAAGTCGCCAATGGCGGCTTTTTTGTGCCTGTCATTCCGGCCTATCTTGTGGTTCGTCATTTCTCTTCTTTCCCCGCCAGTGCATCAATGGCGTGATTTCTGGTGGTCCTGAACCACAAACGCCCCATGCCTAAGGCATGAGGCGTTTTCCACTGCATTGCCGCGGATCACCCGATTCGGGTGATCTCTGGCAGGGGCGCTATCACTGAGTCTCTTCTTCCATTTCCTGCTCAGTATCATTGGCGGCACTGCTGATGGCATTGCCGGCGGTGGTCAGCGCATTGGCGGTCGCTTGACGAGTGTCCTGCCAGGCGCTGGCAGCGGTGTTCTTGGTTTCATCCCAGGCCGCTGCGGCGCTCTTGCGCGTGTCCTGCCACCAGTCGGTGGTGTAGTTCGGCTGCTGCTCGAACTCGCTCACATCCATGTCTAGGTGGATGCGGTACTCCAGGGCGTCCAGATCATCGCCCTGTTCGGTCTCGAGGGTGAACTTGCCCGTTTCCACGACGTACTGGTTCTCGTCCAGCCCCATGGAGTCATCGCTTTCGACGACCAGAGCGGCGACCTGCATGTTGTCGTCGAGCAGGATGTCCTCGACTTCACCGATCACGTTGTTGTCATCGTTCTGCAGGTAGACATCGGCATCCATCAGCTCATCTGCGGAGTAGAGCCCCTGCGGATTGGCCATGGCCATGCTGGCAGTGGACAGCAGCGTGGTCGCGGTGATCGCACCCAGAATCTGTTTGCGGTTCATATTGCTCATGCCGTACTCCTTGCGTGTTGAATCGGTACTTCTGGTCCGGTCCATCAAGCGCTTCCTTCTCGCTCGTGGCGCAAATGATTCGCCAGAACCATGACCCTACCTACTGAGATCCTGACGAGACCGACAAGTTTCAAGGGGATGAAAGAAAAACTTGTACGAAAATTTCTCTGTCTGTCATATGCAAGGTGTAGAGGAGCAATGTCGTCGTGCCAGGGAAGTGAAGTTTCTGGTACCCCGTACCTGTCGCGAACAGGCCGCCCGCAAGCGCTCTGTCAGCAGGGCCTCAAGGTAGGATTCGAGTTGGGAGGGCGAGCAGAGAGGCGAGGTGCTGTAAGGGAGCTTGCACGCCAAGGCCTGCTTCTTTCAAGGCAACAAGTCGAGGAAATGCACGTGGATATGCCGCTATCAGTGCGCATTCAGGGCTTTTTCTGCTCTCTGATTGGGTGCCTGACGAGTGGGGCAAGCTGTTTTTGCACGTCACAAGAGGCTTTTTTGTAGCGAAGTGTTACATGGGGCTGGCGGGGCGCTCTTCTGCCATAGCGGGCGCATGGGGGGAGGTAAACGCTTGATCAGCGCACACGAAAACGCCTGCCAATGGGTCTACATTAGCTATACAGATACGTTCTGATACGCGTTAAAACTTGTACACGGTTTTGGAAGTGTCTAACTTTGCAACTGTCGAAGCACGGCGGGGCAGGCAGGAGATCACCTGATACAACATTGATGGAGTCGCAGAGCCGCTTTTTCAATCCCTTGTCAGGTTGCAGCAAGTTTCCACATCGTCATGCCGCCCGCTCCACCGGTTTCGAGCACAAGGTTTTCATCATGGATCCAATGGAGGGCATCGAGATGAACACAGTACGCAAGGTTCCCATGGAGTGTTCACGCTGTGGCAGCAACCGGGTTCACCTCGAAGATTCCCCGGCAGATGATGACATCGTCAGTTGTGCAGAATGTGATGAGTTTCTGGGTGTCTGGTTCATGTTGCGTGATCGCCTTGAAGTCAGCGCCCGCAAGCGAGCTGCAATTGACCCGGCCCTGATGGCGCAGAAGGTGGTCCAGCAGCTAGACGCCTCGGCCTGAGTCAGGCGCCTGCAAGGGCCAATGTTCGCCAGTGCGTGTGAGAGCGCACAAGAATCTTTGCCTCAGTGCCAGTCGGATTCGCTGTTTCGCCCTGGTCCAGGATTTGTTGCCCAGGGCAAGCGCAACTGAGTGCCTGGTGTTGCAGGTAAAGTCGAGATTTCCGTGATACCGCTGACGACTGTTCAGCGTCCTGGTCGACCTGCGGCGAGCCGCTTGCTTCCGCGATAGGTCCTGTTCTGCCTGAGAGTGTTTTCCCGGCCTTTGGTCGGGATTTTTTTGGCTTCAAGACTTTGGTTTCAAGACCATGAATACCCGTCTGACGCCCGCCTGAAGAATGGTGCGGCGGACGCACCCCGGATCTGACATGCGTTTGATCTGCGTCATTCGCAAGGTGTTATCAGACTGTAAGATAGTGCTGTCAGACTCTTGCCGGTCGCGCTGCCATGAAGTGTGTTCCGCGCTCTGTGCGCGACCTTCCACAGCCATGGGTACAGAGACTGACCAGCGATAAAATTGTGGCATCTAACCGAAAGTGCAATGGAGTCTGTCGCTATCTGTCTCCATCATGCGCACGCAAACTGAGCCACGTCTTGATGTTTTCCGTACTGAGAATCTGGTCATGACATCGTCATCTTTTGCGTCGAAAAGGAGTTCGCGCATGTTTACCCCATCAGTCCCGACCCGTAATGGCCCTCAGTGTCCCGAATGCAACGAAGCGCTGGATTGGCCTGCCCGTGATCTGCCGGATGATCACATCCTCAAGTGCCCCAACGGCCATGCGTTGTGTTCGATGGGCGATTTTCGCCTGGCGGCACGTGAGATGGCGCTGCAGGAAGAGTTCCGCCTGACGCGCGATGGCGCCAGGTCACATGGCCAGAATCGTGTGCCGGAGCGGCCCGCCACGCGCATGGCCAACACCGCAAGCCACGGCTCCAGTCATGAGTCGCTTGCCGGCAGCATCAGCGCCGCGTGACATCTGTCTGTTCGCGCCTGCCCCTCAAGCCCCGGCCAACGCGCCGGGGCTTTGCGTCTGAGCGCAGTGCCTGGATGTGCCTGGGTGAGGTGGCTCGAGCCGAATGACGAGCGACTCCCCGCCAGTGGGGTTGCATGCCGTGTGAGTGGCCCCATGTCTTGGGGAGACGCCAATTGCCCAGCCTCAAGGCGAGCGGCCTAGTCACCGAACAGGAGAATGCTTCATGTCAGATCTTTCCGAGGAACTGCGTATTCCCAAGCCATGCCCGGACTGTGGCAGCCAGCGAGTCCGTGTCTCGCAGGTCCACAACCCCGACGACAAGGTGTTCTGTGCATCCTGCGGCACCTATGTCTGTCTGTATGCCGATGTGGCCAAGATGCGAGAGGAGGGCGCGAGCAGTGAAGCGGAAGAGCTGCTGGAGCAGGCGTCCAACAAGGGCATGAAGAAGTGATCTGATCGCTGGCATGAGACACCGACCAAAGAAAAGGCCCCCCACCGTGAGGTGGGGGGCCTTTTCTTTGGTCGGGCACATTTCATGTCAGGCGCAGGCATCGTGCTTGCGGGTTCGCGCCTAGCTCTCGTCTCCCTGGTTCGGGGTAGAGGCCTTGGCGATGGCGCCAGTGTTGTCTGCGGCTTCCAGCTTGGCCAGCATGTTCTCTGACTGACGCTTGAAGTTGGCGAGCGCCTTGCCGGATAGTGACTTGTTGTTCGGCAGCTGAACGCGCATGGCATCGACCTGGCGGTTGTTGACCATCACCTCATAGTGCAGGTGCGGGCCGGTGGAGCGGCCGGTGTTGCCTGACAGGGCGATCTTCTCGCCCATGGTCACGCGCTCGCCTTTCTTGACCAGCGGACGTGACAGGTGCAGATAACGGGTCTTGTAGCCATTGTCCATGCGCAGCACCAGATAGCGACCGGCCAGCGGGTGGTTGCCGACCAGCTCGACGACGCCATCCGCGGTGGAAAGCACCGGCGTGCCGACACGCACCGCGAAGTCAGTGCCCTTGTGCGGACTGATGCGCCCGGTCACCGGATGGCGACGGCTGAGGTTGAACGGCGAGCTGATGCGCGCCTTGTGCGCCAGCGGATAGCGATTGAAGGCCGGGTCGAGCCCCTTGCCGTCGGGGGTGTAGTAGCGGCCATCGCTGCTGTTGCGCACCACGGTCAGTGACTTGCGAGAACCTTCATAGCGTGCGGCGAGGATGCGGGAGTCCATGCTGGTACCGTCGATCATGTCGGACTCGACCAGCACCTGAAACTTGTCACCCTTGCGCGTATCGCGACGGAAATCGATCTTCTTGCCCAGCACCTGGGTCAGCTGGCTGACTTCCGCGACGCCCAGGCCAGTGGCTTCCGCAGACAGGGAGAAGCTGCCACTGACCGTACCGGCGAACAAGCGCTGAGTGGCCTGGGTCGCCTTCTCGATCTTGGCGACATTGAAGCTTTCACCGCCGGCCTCACGCTTGACCATGAAGCCGCGACGCGCGTCCTTCATGATGCGCAATGCCAGCAGGTTGCCATCTTCATCCAGCTTGTAATCGAAGCTGTCGCCGATGCGCCAATGGGTCAACACGCGCTTGTCAGGCAGCGCCTTGAGGATGCGCGTGGTTTCGCTGTAGCCCAGGCCCAGCGAGCGCTCCGCCATCACGGCGAAGGTATCACCGGCCTGCACGGTATAGGTCTGCCACTCGGGTACATAGACTTCCTCGGCTGCCAGCTCGGTCTGCAGCGTCGGGCTTTCACCGAGCTCGACCGGATCGACGGAGAGGTCGTCATAGGAGGTGCCGCCGGCCTGTTCGTCGGTCGCGGTACCGATGACGGCTTCTGCGGTCTTCACTGCCGCCGGCGCCAGTGCCACGATCGGGCCTGCCGTCTGGCTGTCGGGGGGATAGTTGTCATCCGTCAGCAGCGTCGGCATATCGAAATCGATGGCAACGATCTCGCTGGGCGTCAGCGCTGCCAGCGGAATGTCACCGGAGGACGAGCTGGCCGCTGTCTGATTGGCGAGCTGCGCCGGGCTCAGGGGAGACTGAGTGTCATCGGCGGCAGCAATCGCCAGTGGCAGTTTGGCCGGTGTGCTGGAATTCGCACTGGCCAGGTCGATGGTGATGGACTGTGAGGCCGTAGAGACATCAGGAGCATCGAATGTTTCGAGAAGCTTGTGAGCACCCAGCACGGTAACCATGGTGGCAACAGGTAAAAGAAGATACTTGTGCGCGCGAGGGAGCGAATGAAGGATTCGCAGCATATGTGACCGATAAAGTTATGTGAAATGAAAAGATGGCAACAATGAGGCATTCGAACCTTAACCAAGGTTCCCGTCGTTCGATAGGCTGGACGCATGTCCAGTATGAGTAATTCAACCCTGTTTAGATCATTGACGGCGCAATTGGCGGTACCGGCAACATGAGGACTGGCGAAAATAGCGCCATTTTTGCTTAGGAAACGCTGTTCAGGCAGTAAATCCTGCTTGGTGTTAAATTTTGTAAAGTTACGCAAAATAGCGTGTTTGACCTCCTGGATTCAGAGGATGCCGTCTTGATGTCCGAGGTTTGCGACCAGATGCCGGGAGTCTGACAGCACAGAATGCTCTTTTGCTCCCGTCGGGGCGCAGTATCAGGTGTCTGATTTTTTGCGTATGGCATGTCAGGATTGCTCCGAGCATTCCCGTACACCCCGCAAGAGGAATCCCGATGTCGTCACGCGTGACACTGGCTCAGTGGCAGATGCTGGCTGCCGTGGTGGACCACGGCAGCTTTGCGCGCGCGGCAGCCGCGATCCACAAGAGTCCTTCGACCCTGAATCACGCCGTGCATCGTCTCGAGGCCTTGCTGGGCGTGCAGGTGCTGGAGCCGGTCGGGCGCAATGTCCGGCTGACCGAAGCGGGTGAATTGCTGCTGCGCCGGGCGCGTCAGCTGATCGAGAATGCGCGGGCACTCGAGGATGTGGCCGATGCGCTGTCGGCAGGCATGGAGAGCGAGATCGCCATCGCGGTGGACCAGCTGTTTCCACCGGAGGTGCTGGCACGGGCGCTGGAAGCCTTCTCGACCGCCTACCCTCAGGTGCGTGTCCAACTGCACGAGGCCACGCTGACCGGTGGGCGCGAGCTGTTCGAGGAGGAAGTGGACCTGCTGATCAGCGGCCTGATGCTGGATGGCCATCTCGGCACCCCGTTGCTGCGTGAAACCTTCATCGCCGTGGCAGCGCCGGGGCACCCGCTGCATGCCCTCGGGCGTCCGCTGGATCTCCGTGACCTCGTGCCGTATCGCCAGCTGGTGGTACGCGACAGCAGCCGTTCCAGCGGTATGGATGCCGGCTGGCTCAAGGCCGAGGCGCGCTGGACGGTGAGCCATCTGGCCACGTCAGTCGATCTTGCCGAACGCGGACTGGGCTTCGCCTGGTTGCCCCGTACCCGCGTGAGCGAGGCTCTGGCCCGGGGGCGGCTGCTGCCACTGCCGCTGGCCAATGGCGGCGAGCGCGAAGTGTCGTTGATGCTCTATCTGCCGGACGATGATCGCGCGGGCCCTGCCGTCCGGGCGATGAAGGCGCAGCTCCACGCTGCCGTCGAGCAGGATGCAGGCGAACGGCGCTCCTGAAAGCGTATAAAGCCTGAAAGAAAAGAGTGAGGACTCGAGAAGGGCAGAGAGATCGCATGGCGCGATCGTTCGAGAAATTCGATCGTTGCCGTGCAGGGAATTCGCTTGCGCTGTCGCGCTTGGCTCTTAGGCTGGTGGCATCCTCTCAATCCATATAAGGAGCGTGCAAGATGGGCTTACTTGTCGACGGCAAGTGGCAGGATCGCTGGTATGACACCGACAGCACCGGCGGCGAATTCAAGCGCGAGAGCGCGCGGCTCAGGGATTGGGTCGTGGCGCCCGATGCCCCGCTCGAGGGGCCGCAGGGACAAGCGGCCGTGCCCGCCAGCGCAGACCGCTTCCACCTCTATGTCTCGCTGGCCTGCCCGTGGGCGCACCGCGCGCTGATCATGCGTTCTCTCAAGGGGCTCAAGCCGCTGGTCGGCATGTCCTGGACCAGCCCGCTGATGCTTGAACATGGCTGGAGCTACCTCGAGGAAGAAGGCTCCAGCGGTGACCCGATCAATGGCGTGCGCTATCACCACCAGCTCTACACCCTGACCGACCCGCACTACACCGGCCGTGTCACCGTGCCGGCGCTGTGGGACAAGCAGGCCGGTCGCATCGTCAACAACGAGTCGGCGGAACTGGTGCGCATCTTCAATGACGCCTTCGATTCGCTGACCGGCAATGATCTGGACTTCTATCCAGAGGACCTGCGCGGAGAGATCGATGCCATCAATGCCGAGGTCTATGACAAGGTCAACAATGGCGTCTACAAGACCGGCTTCGCCACGCGGCAGGAGGTCTACGAGCGTCACTTCACGGCGCTGTTCGAGTGCCTGGATTCACTGGAGCGTCGGCTGGCCGACTCGCGCTACCTCACCGGTGAGTGGCTGACCGAAGCGGACATCCGGCTCTTCACCAGCCTGGTGCGCTTCGACGTCGTCTATCACGGTCACTTCAAGTGCAACCAGCGCCGCATCAGCGACTATCCCAATCTCGCCAACTACCTGCGTGAACTCTACCAGTGGCCGGGTATCGCCGAGACCTGCCACTTCGATCACATCAAGACCCACTACTACGGCAGCCAGTTGGCCGTGAATCCGACCGGCATCGTGCCCATCGGCCCGGCGCTGGACCTTGAGGCACCCCATGATCGTGAGCGCCTGACGGGACAGGGCATCCGCCGTCACGTCTGACGGAAGTCTCCCGGATTCCTGCCGTTGCCTCCGGCGCGGGTCAGGCGCCCGGTCTCGGACGTCTGGCCTTCGCCAGCCAGCGATCCAGAGCGTTGCCGAAGTCGCGCTGCTCGCGCTGGCCATAGGCGGACGGGCCGCCGGTATGCTCACCGCTGGAGCGCATGCTCTCCATGAAGTCGCGCATCTGGACCTTGGCGCGGATGTTGTTGGCATCCAGTGTCTCACCGCGACTCGTCATCACCAGCGCTCCCTTCTCGATCGCCTCCAGCGCCAGCGGCAGGTCGGAGGTGATCACCATGTCGCCGGGGCGGGCGCGCTCGACGATCAACTGATCGGCCGCGTCCGCGCCTGCCGGCACCGACAGCGCCTTGACGTGCATCGAGCGCGGCAGCGGCACCTGATGATTGGCGACGAACCAGGTGGGGGTCGCGGTGCGTTCCGCCGCGCGCACCAGAATGTCGCGCGCGGCGCGCGGACAGGCATCGGCGTCGACCCACAGCGTGGTGACATGCTCGGCGGGGTGTTCCGGGGAGGGGGCGTCATGGTCTTGCGCGTCAGTCATTCAGGCTCCTGTCAGGTGGCTGTGTCGCGGGTCGTGATGGCGGGGGGCTTGCCTGCCCGAGGGCGGCCGGCCTGCGACCAAGGTCAAAAGAAAGGATGCAGAATGCGTCAGAGGCTGCTAGAATGCCAGCTCCTCGCATGTAGTGACCCACCATCCTGAGTAGCCGAGCCCGACGTGATCGCCGTTTCTTGTGGCCATCAGCCGGTATTTCGCGCCTCCCGGACCGCGTGGCGTAGCTTGCCCCAGCCATCCGTGACCCCTCGACTCGATCGATGTCCGGCCGCCGCGATGCAAGACCCGTCCCTGTCCACAGTGTGCATGATGGAGCGCCCCGAGACTCTAGAGTAGAAGAGCCTCTGGTTGCTGTACGGTCGCCGCAGCGTTGTGCCTGAAAGTGGAATTGCGTCCACCTTCAGAGCAACCCGGGCCCGTCCATGCCAAGACGTCCAGCACTCGTACGTTTTTTCTGATGATGCCAGCGCCTCGTGCCTGACTGCATCGCCAGACGGAGCCCTTACGCTTCGTGTCGGTTCAACCCGACCCATTCTTCAGCTGCAAGCCTTACTTGTAGCCATTTAGGTGTGAGATATACATGACCACGACTTCTGTCGTCGATCGCTTCAGCGATCTTGCCCTGCTGCCTGCCGTCCTGACTTCTCTCGAGAAGCTGGGCTACGAAACTCCGTCCCCGATCCAGGCCCAGACCATCCCGAGTCTGCTCGAAGGCCGTGACATGATCGGCCAGGCACAGACGGGTACCGGCAAGACCGCTGCCTTTGCACTCCCGCTGTTGACCCGTCTGGACCTCGACCGCCGTGAACCGCAGGTTCTCGTGTTGGCCCCGACCCGTGAGCTGGCCCAACAGGTCGCCGTCAACTTCACACGTTACGGTCAGTTCATGCGTGGCCTGGAAGTGGCCACTCTCTGCGGCGGTCAGGACTACCGCGAGCAGATGCGCAGCCTCAAGAGCGGCGCGCAGATCGTCGTCGGCACCCCGGGTCGTGTCATCGACCACCTGGACCGCAAGAGCCTGAAGCTCGACGGCCTGAAAGCCCTCGTGCTGGATGAAGCCGATGAGATGCTGCGCATGGGCTTCATCGACGACGTCAAGCGCGTCGTCGCCGATACCCCGAAGGAAGCGCAGCGCGTCTTCTTCTCCGCGACTCTGCCGACCGAGATCGAGCGTATCGTCAACCGTTACCTGGTTGATCCGGTCAAGGTGACGATCAAGTCCGAATCGCGTACCGCTTCCACCATCGAACAGATGATGGTGCGTGTCGAAGGCGGCGCCAAGCTGGAAGCGCTGTCCCGCCTGCTGGAAGTCGAGACCGTCGATGCGGCCATCGTCTTCGTGCGCACTCGTGCCGCCTGTACCACTGTCGTCGAACAGCTGATCGCTCGCGGTATCTCCGCGGCAGCGCTGTCCGGGGATCTGGACCAGTCCCTGCGCGAGCGCACCGTGACTCGCCTGAAGCGTGGCAAGGTCGACGTGCTGGTCGCGACCGACGTCGCCGCTCGTGGTCTGGACGTGGCGCGTATCACCCACGTCTTCAACTACGACCTGCCGGGTGACAGCGAATCCTTCGTACACCGTACTGGCCGTACTGGCCGTGCCGGTCGTGAAGGTCGCGCCATCACCTTCGTCAGCGGTCGCGAAATGCGCAAGGTTCGCTGGATGGAACAGGCCCTGGGCCAGCGCATCACCGAACGCCAGCTGCCGAGCGAAGAAGAGATCCGTGGCCACCGTGACGCGGCCTTCCGTGCGCGCGTCGTCGAAGCCCTGGGCAGCAGCTCCAACGGTCACCGCGCTCTGGTCCAGAGCCTGATCGAAGAAGGTCACGATCCGGTCGAGCTGGCCGCTGTCTTCGTCAAGATGGCTCGTGCCGAAGAGACGCCGATCCAGTCTCTGCCGAAGCCGGGCGCGCGTCGCAACGAGCGTTCCGAGCGCGGTGAGCGTCCGGAACGTGGTGAGCGTCGCAACTCCGCGCCGGTCGCGCGTGAAGGCATGAAGCTCTACCGTGTGGCCGTCGGCCACCGTGACGGCGTCAAGCCGGGGCAGCTGGTTGGTGCTCTCGCCAACGAAGGTGGCATCGAAGGTTCGCGCATCGGTCGTATCGACATCCGCAACACGCACAGTGTCGTGGAACTGCCGAGCGGTCTGCCGACCAGCATCGTGTCGAAGATGGCGCGTGCCCGCGTCGCTGGCCGTCCGCTGGAACTGTCAGAAGACGGTGCAGGCGCTCGTCCGCAGCGTCGTGAAGGTGGCAACGACGACCGTCGTCGCGCCTGATCAGGCCTGAGTCGGGCCGCCACTGATCACAGTGCTGGCCACGGCGACTGAAAAGACCGGTACCTCTCACTAGGTGCCGGTTTTTTTGTGCCTGGACGAAAGGCGCCACAGGGGCTGGTATCCTGTGCTGGCGTAGGTCCACCGCTCATCATAGGTCCATCGCTCATCATAGCTCCACCGCCCATCATTTCCCGAGGATGCCCACATGAACTCTTCACTCGATGCCTTGCGCCGTGGCCTGCCCGCCACGGCTGTCCGCCAGCTGTTGCTGTGCGCTCTGCTGACGACCCCCTGGCTGTCACTGGGTGCGGCCCACGCCGAATCCGGGATGTCCGCCAGCAGCGCCACGCCGGAGATTCGCGTCCCGCTGGTCTCGCTGGAGGCGCTACGTCTGGCGCCGGTGGTTTCACCACAGGGCGAGGCCTTGGGCAAGGTCGAGGATGTGCTCAGTGATACGCGTGGTCAGATCCATCGCCTGCTGATTCGCCCTGATGGCGGCGACAAGGCGGCCAGCATCGACTTCGCGCGCTTCACTCGTGAGGCGGTCAGTGACCCGCTGGCGGCCGAGGCGCCCGGCGACATCCGTTACCGATTGGTGCTCGAGATGACGCCGGAGCAGCTGACGGCACGTGCGGACCAGCCGCTTTCCAATCGCCTGTCACGCCAGCTGGAACGCAGCATGGGGGAGGTCGGCAACGGGCTGGACACCTTCCGCAATCAGGCGGCAGAGGTGCTGCGTTCACTGGGCAAGCAGCTTGAAGGTGACAGCAATCGATAGCATCTGAGGGAGAGAGACCCGCAACCGACGTGAGGGAATGCATGAGTGAGTGGATGACAGCACTGCACGATTGGAATCTCGATCCTGCCGCCGCCGTTGCCAAGCAACGCGAAATGGCCACTCGACTGACGCTGACACCGCCCTGGGGAGCAAGCCCCGGCGAGTGGCCAGCGACCATCACCGGGGTCGATATCGGCTTCGAGGATGGGGGCGAGGTGACACGCGCGGCGGTGGTGACGCTGGATCTGACGACGCTGGAGCCCCTCGAGCAGCAACTGGTCCGTCAGCCGACACGCATGCCGTATATTCCGGGCCTGCTGTCGTTTCGGGAGCTGCCCGCCGCCATCGCCGCCCTCGAATCGCTGGAGCGTCCGCCCGAATGCCTGATGGTGGACGGCCACGGCATCGCACACCCGCGCCGCCTGGGCGTGGCGGCGCATCTCGGCCTGTGGTGTGACCTGCCATCCTTCGGCGTGGCCAAGAAGCGTCTGTGCGGCAAGCATGGTGAACCGGGCGATGCGCGTGGTGACTGGGTCGCACTGACCGATCGCGTACGTGAGGCGGATGGTGAGCTCGGCATCATCGAGAATACCGAGCTGCCCAAACGTGAACAGCGCAGCCAGCTGGGTGCTGTGCTGCGCTCACGCGCGAAGGTCAAGCCGGTATTCGTCTCGCCGGGTCAGCGCATGAATCTGGACACGGCGCTGGCGATGACCCTGCACTGTCTGGGCAAGACCAAGCTGCCCGAGCCGACCCGACTGGCGGACCAGCTCGCCAGCCGCCGCCTCAAGCGGCTTCGCGATGCCTAGCTGCCTCAAGCGGCTACGCTGAACCTGGCTTCGTGACGCCTTACCGCCGCTAGCCTTCGATCTCCAGTCGGCTCTGGCCGTTGCCCGAGGGGCGCACCGCGATACGCACCGGAATGCGTTCATGCATCTCGGCCACGTGCGAGATGACCCCGACGCGACGGCCGCTGGCCTGCAGGCCATCCAACGCCTCCATCGCCAGGGCCAGCGAATCCGGGTCGAGGCTGCCGAAGCCTTCGTCGATGAACAGCGATTCGATGCGCAGCTCACCGGAGGCCATACCCGCCAGGCCCAGCGCCAGCGCCAGCGAGACCAGAAAAGTCTCGCCGCCGGACAGCGAGTGCACGCTGCGCAGCTCGTCGCCCATCTCGGTGTCCACCACCACCAGTCCCAGCGGACTGGCGCCGCGCGCCAGACGGTAGCGGCGCACCAGATTGGCCAGATGCAGATTGGCATGCTCGATCAGACGTTCGAGGTTGAAGGCCTGGGCGATGGTGCGGAACTTGGCACCGCTGGCACTGCCGATCAGCCCCGACAGCGCGCCCCAGCGTTCATGGACTGCGCGGGCACGGGTCAGCTGCTCGCCAAGCTCGGCGCTGCCGCTGCGGCGCTGATCATCATTGAGTATCGCCGCCTGCGCCGATTGATGGGCCTCGCGCACGGCTGTGAGGGGTGTCTTGAGCGCCGCGATCAGAGTGGCCAACGCCTCGCCAAGCTCGTGGGTATCTTCCTCGGGCTGTGGCTGCGCATCCTTTGGCGCATCAGCGGCTTCTTCCTGTGGGGGTTGCGCATGAGCCTGCAAGTGAACATGCAGCGCCAGTGCCTGCTGGGCCTGAGCGCGAATGACGCCGGTCTCTTCCGTTCCCGCCGTGCCTTCTCCAGCGGTACCTGCTTCTGACGTCTCCACGGCGGGCGCTGCCAGCTGTTCGAGTCCTGCCAGCTGCTCGAGTACCGTCTGCCAGCTGGAGGTTCGAGCGGCCTGCCAGTGTTTGAGCTGACGCGCATTGCGCTCCTCACACAGGGCATCCGCGCGTGCGACGCGCTCGTGGGCGCTGCGCAGTTGCTGGCGCAGTGCCTGCAGCTCGTGATCCTCGACCGCCAGCAACTCCGCGATGCGCGCGTCATCCAGAGCAGGGTTCGCTGCCTGCCAATGCGCGCGTTCGCTATCGAGCGAGTCCTGCTCGTCGCGCAGCTCCGTCTGGCGTTGCTGCAGGTTGGTCTGTTGCTGCGTCAGTTGCTGTTGCTGATCGTTCAGCTCCTGCAGTGCCTGCCGCGCATCCTCTTGCTCGTTGCGCATCCGGGTGGTCAGTGACTCGATCCAGTCAGACCAGTCGCTCACGCTGGCATGCTGTCGCTTGGGGTCCGCGCTCAGCTGCTGGGCAAGCGCGCCGCTGAGTTGCTCGATCTCGCGCGCAAGCGAGGTGATCTGCGTCTCGCACCGCTGAAGCTGCGTTTCGCCATGCTGACATTGCGTCGTCAGCGTGGCGTGACGTGTTGCCAGTGCCTGGCGTTGCTCACGCAGCGGCGTCAGCTGACGCAGTGTCGTCACCAGCGTGTTCTGGCGGGCGTCCAGCTCCCCAAGGCGCTGCTCGACCAGTTGCAGTGCGCGGTCAGCAGGCAATTTCGGCAAGGATTCAAGCTGGGGTTGCTCTGACAGCGAGTGCCGGGCCAGAAGGTCGGTCAGGTTCGTCTGGCAGCTCTGCGCCTGCTGCTGCAGGCGTTGCAGCTCCGAGTGCAGTTGGGTCTGTTCCTGCTGAAGATGGCCGAGCTGCTGCTCGAGGCGGGCGTGCTCGTGACTGGCCGTCTCCATGGCTTGCTGCGCGGTGGCCGTGGCCTGGCGGCGATGGTCAAGGCGCTCGCGGGCCTGCTGTTCCAGCTGTGCGATCAGTGCCTCGGCCGGCGCGGCCTTGCCTGCGGCGGGGTGCTCGTGGCTGCCGCACACCGGGCACGCCTCGCCCTGGACCAGCCCGCGGCGCAGCGCCAGCACGTTGTCGCTGCGTGCCAGACGCTCCTGCTCCTGCTGGCGGCGCTCGGCCTCTTCCTCGTGGCGCGCCTGGTCACGGGCCTGCAAGGCCTGCGCCTGCTGGCCAGCCACATCCTTCAACGCCTGCTGCTGGCGGGGCAGCTGCTGCTCCAGTTCGACAAGGCGCTGCTGCACCTCATCACGGCGGGCCAGACCACTGAGCTGCTCGCTGAGTACGGGCTTGAGCTGCAGTAACGCATCGCGCTGACGTTGCAGCTGGTCACGATACTCTTCGGCATCGCGCAGCGGCTGGCCAGATTCATCGACCAGCGTTGCCTGCAGCTGCTGGAGTTTCTGCTCCAGCTGCTGACGCTGGCGATCCTGAGTCGCGAGCTCCTGCTGATGTTGGCCGAGCGTGTCGCGCAGGCGTTGCTGTTCGCTCTGCTGGCTGGCGTGTGCTTCGCGTTGTTGTGCCAGACGCGAGGCCAGCTGACGTGCCTCTTCAAGCTTCGGCAGCTGCTCGCCGCGCCAGATCTCGCAGCGCTGCATGCGTTCATCGGCGGTGTGCCTGGCGGCCCGGGCCTGCTCAACCCTGGGCGACAGGGCGGCGAGCTGCTGCTCCAGCCGGGCCAGTTGCGTGACCAGCTGCGCATGCTGCGGCGCGATCGCCTTGAGGCGCAGAAGGGCAGGGCGAATCGGCGCGAGGGCTTCCAGGGCGCTGAGTTGCTCGCGCTGACGGGAAAGTGCATCACTTGCGGCGTGAGCCTCGGTCTGTTCCTGCTGTGCCTGACGCAGGGCCTGTTCGAGCTCGCTCGCCGTGGTGGTCCACTGGTGATAAGCCGTCAGTGCATCATGCTGTGCGCTGAGTCGAGTCATGGCCGTCTGGCGCAGGCGCACCTCCTCCTCGAGCGCCTGGCGTTCCTGCGGGCTGGCCGGCAACTGACCTTCAAGCTTGCGTTCCAGTTCATTGACGGCCTCGCGGGCGGCGCGCTCGCGCTCATGAGCGGCTATCGAGATCTCGGAGTAATGGCCGGTATCGGTCAGTTTCTCCAGCAACTCCGAGCGTTCGTTGTCATTGGCACGCAGGAAGGCGCTGAACTCGCTCTGCGCCAGCAGCACGGCGCGGGTGAACTGTTCGAAATTCAGCCCCAGCCTGTCGATGATCAACGCCTTGGCGTCGTTGTTGGTGGTGTTGAGGGTCTGAGCCGGCTGGGTGTCATCGCCGGTGGGCAGCAACTGGAGATGTTGCCTGGCATTCTGCAGGCGCCCGCCGGGCTTGCCACGCGCGCGGCTGACTGTCCAGCTGGCGCGATAGCGCAGGCCATCGCGGCCGATGAAATCCACCTCGGCCTTGCCTTCGCCACAGCCACGCCGGAGCAGGCTGCGCGGGTCCTTGAGCGTCAGCTGATGTTCGCCGACATCCTCCAGCTGGCCGCCGCTCGGCGTCTGGCGCAGGCGCGGCGTGGTGCCATAGAGCGCCAGACACAGGGCATCGAGCAGCGTGCTCTTGCCGGCCCCGGTGGGGCCGGTGATGGCGAACAGGCCGGCATCGGACAGCGGCGCCTTCTCGAAGTCGACCTCATGTGCGCCGGCAAGCGACGCCAGGTTGTCGAGACGCAGGGCGAGAATCTTCATGCCTGACCTCCCTTGGCCTTGTCTGCCGAGGCTGCCTTGTCTATCGAAGCCGCCTTGTCGGCCTTGCGAGCGGGCCGGGTGGTCGGCTCGCCTGCGAGACGCGTTTCGCGCGCGGCCTCGACCTCCTCGAGCAGCAGGGCGAAATCCTCGATCAGCGTCGGGTCCGGCTCACTGTCATAGGTGACGCGATAATGACGCTCGAACAGTCCCATCGGCCCCAGTTCATCTAGCTTCACGCCCTTCGGCGCGCGATGCTCGGCACTGGGGGCCGGGTAGCGGGTGACCAGCTTGATCAGACGCAGCGGCGCGCCTTCCAGCAGTGCCTCGATGCGGGCGCGAAGGTCGATCAGCGGGGCTTCCAGCTGCACGGTCACTTCCAGCCACGGCCAGCGTGTCGGCTCGAGATCCGCTTGCGCCTCGGCGACCAGCGCCGTGAGCCGAGAGGTGATCTCGGCCAGGGGCGCAGGCCCGACGCGCGTGAGCGCGACATGACAGGGCACGCGATGCTCCTCGACCTTCTCCAGGCTTTCATTGTTGAGCGTGACATCGAGGATGCGGTGACCGTAGTCGACCTCGGAGAAGTCCATCGCCAGCGGCGTGCCGCAGTAGCGGACGCGCTCCTCGCCGCCTACGCGTTGCGGGCGATGCAGGTGCCCCAGCGCCACATAGGCGATGTCGTCGGGGAACAGGCTGGTCGAGAGCGCTTCTTCGCCGCCCATGAGGATCGGGCGCTCACTGTTCTCGGACACCTCGCCGTCACGCATGTGGGCATGGCCCATGGCGATCAGCGCCTCGCCGGGTTGGCGGGCGGCACGCGCAGCACTGACCAGCTGCTGGTGCACGCGGGCCACACCGTCGCGGTAGGCCTCGCTGCGGGTGCGTTCGCCCTTGCCTGCTTCCCCTTGCTGCTCGGCCGGCTCGCCGCTGCTCAGGCCGGTGACCTCGGCCGGGCGCAGAAAGGGCACTGCCAGACACAGGGCGCGGCGCTTGCCGTCACGATCATGCAGGGGCACCAGCAGATGCTGGCAATCGAGGCTGTGGGTATCGCCGCCGTCGGCGGAGTCATCCACCCAGCGCACGCGTCCCAGCGCATGGGTCTTGAGGCGTGCCAGCAGCGCGGCCGGCAGCTCGATGCGGGAGCCGGAATCGTGATTGCCGGCGATCATCACGATCTCCAGCGCCGCGTCCTGTTCGTGGGCGCGCACGATGAATCTGTAGAGCAGCTCCTGGGCGGCCAGGCTCGGGTTGACCACATCGAACAGGTCTCCGGCGATCAGCAGCGCGTCCGGCGCCAGAGTCTTGAGCTGGCCGAGCAGCCAGTCGAGAAAGGCAGCATGCTCGACGTGTCGGCTCTGGCCGTGAAAGCTCTGGCCGAGATGCCAGTCGGAAGTGTGCAGGAAGCGGAAGCTCACGATGGGGTCCTTGCGAAGTCGTCTGGCCAGCGGCTGGGGCTGCGCCAAGCCGGGCCGGGTGAAATGCTGTCCAGTGTACGGTCTGGCTTCGCTGGGGCGGAAGAGGGCACGGCCTCAAGCCGCACAAGGTGCGGCGCATTATCAGGCAGATGATCTGGATCAAGGCCCTCCACAGGCAAAATCGACAAAAGTCGCTACGCTGAAAGTCGAGGCCCTTGTCATTCACCGACAAGCCCACGCGATGGCAGCGTGTGGGAGTCGCCTCAAGCGAATCACATCAGCGGAGCAGCCCGCACGGGGCTTTCTTGCGCGCAGTCTTCTCAAGGACTTCGCAAAGTCTTCAAGCTGACTTGGATAACAATCAGGCTGGTGACAGAGGATGCTGTTACCGACGCCCAGAGATGACAGGAAGGATTCGAAATGCGCCAAGGTCTTTTTGCTTCACCTCGTCCAGACAATCTCGGCCTGCATGATGGCATGCTGGCTCCGGCCCCCAGCACCCCCAACGGGGTCAGTTCCCAGGCCACTGACAGCAAGCATTATGTCGCGCCACTCCCGATGCCGCAGGATTGCTGCGTCAGTGCGATGGAGAAGTTGCACGGCATCATAGAATCCATGGGCCATGCTGAAATCATCAGCGAAGATGGCGGCTATCTGCACGCCGAGTTCCACACCCCCGTGCTGGGCTTCGTCGATGATGTGGAAATCGTCTGCAATGAAGAGGAGGGGGTCTGCCATGTGCGCAGCGTCTCACGCAGAGGGCATTCCGATCTCGGCAAGAACCGTCAGCGGGTCGAGGACATTCGCCAACGCCTGGAAGGCTGGGGCTACTGTAGCTGACGCTTGTCGATGAACCTGAGCTTGAATCCAGGACTCGTGCGTCGCCCGGCAGGGGAGGGAAGGTGACCCACTGCAGGACGCCCATCCCACCACCTCCCTCATTGCTTGAACTAGATAGAATGACGTCCCTCACCCCGGTTCGCCTTGTCGAGGCACCGGGGTCTTTCATGCCAACGCCTTGCAAGGCCGGCGTGATTTCCCGCAAGCCCCCTGTCGGACAGTGAGCGAACGCTACCCAGCCAAGGTCGCCTTTGCTACTCTGGGCGCGATACATGAAACGCATGACTGCATCGATCTGTATTGTGTTTTATGCAATGCAGTGATGCGTCGTACGCTGGCAGGATTCCGCATGATCGCCACGCCTCCGGGGCAACCCCGGTGCTTTCAGTCATCATCAGCACGACTTCCGCTCCGAGATCAGTGATGTCTCTCGATTCGAAGATGTCACTCGACGGGACGAAGTCTCTCCGACTGAAAGCCTCCAAGACAAGATGCGCGACGCGTGAATCACCCTTGACCATCGCTGGACACCAGCCCCCGCTAAACAGAGATCCATGAACGATTCCGTCCCCGCAGCGGGCTCCGCCTCCGCTGCTCATGTTTTGCCCAACGAAAATTCGCTCAAGCGTGGTGACATCAAGGTGCTCGGTCTGTCCGCCCTCGGCGGCGCCCTCGAGTTCTATGACTTCGTCATCTTCGTGTTCTTCGCCACCGTCGTCGGCCAGCTGTTCTTCCCGCCCGACATTCCCGAGTGGCTGCGTCAGGTGCAGACCTTCGGCATCTTCGCCGCCGGTTATCTGGCGCGCCCGCTGGGTGGCATCATCATGGCTCACTTCGGCGATACGCTGGGCCGCAAGAAGATGTTCACGCTGTCCATCTTCATGATGTCGCTGCCGACCCTGCTGATGGGCATGCTGCCGACCTACGCCGTCATCGGCATGTGGGCGCCGCTGCTGCTGATCATCCTGCGTCTGTTCCAGGGCGCCGCGGTCGGTGGTGAGGTGCCGGGCGCCTGGGTGTTCGTCAGCGAGCACGTCGCACCGCGTCACAACGGCCTGGCCTGCGGCACGCTCTCGATGGGGCTGGTGGGGGGCATCCTGCTCGGCTCGCTGATGGCCAGCGCCATCAACAGTGTCTACACCCCGGAAGAAGTCAGTGATTTCGCCTGGCGGATACCGTTCATCATCGGCGGCGTGTTCGGGCTGTTCTCGGTCTATCTGCGTCGCTGGTTGCACGAGACGCCGGTATTCGCCGAGATGCAGCAGAAGAAGGCGCTGGCCGCCGAGCTGCCCTTGAAGATGATCCTGCGTGAACAGCGCCCGGCGATTGCCGTGGCGATGGCGGTCACCTGGATTCTGACCGCTGCCATCGTGGTCGTGATCCTGATGACGCCGAGCCTGATCGCGGAGCTCGAGGGCCTGAGCCGCGCCGCGGCCTTCTCCGCCAACAGTCTGGCGATCGTGGCGGTCTGCATCGGCTGCATCGTCTCCGGTTACATGGTCGATCGCATCGGCGCCGGCGTCACCCTGGTGCTGTGGAGCGCCTTGCTGGGCATTACCTACTGGGTCTTCCTCGCCACCATGCACTCAGACCCCAGCCTGCTGGTGCCGCTCTACTGCCTGACCGGCTTCAGCGTCGGCATCGTCGGCGCGGTGCCGAGCATCGCGATCCGTGGCTTCCCGCCGGCGGTACGCTTCACCGGTCTGTCGTTCTCCTACAATGTCGCCTATGCCATCTTCGGTGGCTTCACGCCGATTCTGGTCTCGCTGATGATGACCGTCTCGCCGCTGTCGCCCACCTGGTACGTGGCGGCGCTGTCGCTGATGGGCGTGGTGCTCGGTCTGTGGCTGGCGATCAGCCCGCGCGGCCGAGAACTGATGCGCATCGTCTGATCAGCGTGTCTGGCAGCGCAGGATGCGGGTCAGGCCCTTGTGGCCTGCCTCTGCCTGAAAACGCGCATCACCCTCTGGGTGGTGCGCGTTTTTCGTTTGGGCCGGCGCCACGGCGACGCTAGGATAGAGCCATTCATTGTCTCTTCCGCGCAGCGGCTTGCCACGGCCACGATGGCCGGGTTGTCACTCCCAGCAGGATGCCCGCATGTTTACCGTTCTTCACGCCAATCACCTCGAGGACCTGCGCGATCTGGCCCTCAAGGTGATCAAGGCCGCGCCTCAGCCTCCGCTGGTGCCGGAAACCTTCCTCGTCCAGTCCAACGGCATGGCCCAGTGGCTGAGATTGTCATTGGCCGAGGCCGATGGCATCGCCGCCTCGGTGGATTTTCCACTGCCCTCGAGCTTCGTGTGGCGTGCCTATCGCGGGGTGTTGGGTGGCGTGCTGGGCGACGAGATTCCGGAGCTGTCGCCCTTCGACAAGGGCCCGCTTGCCTGGCGTCTGCTGCGCCTGCTGCCGGGGCTGCTGGCCGATGAATCCCAGGCCGAATGCTATGCGCCGCTCAGGGATTACCTGTGTCGCGACGAGCGTGGCCAGTTGATCGAGGCCGTCGGTGAGGACGCATTGCCAGCGCTGCCCGAAGGCCCCGAGGCCGAACGCCAGCAGTGGCAGCTGGCCTGCCAGCTGGCGGACCTGTTCGATCAGTACCTCAACTATCGCCCCGAGTGGGTACGCAGTTGGGAGAGCGGGCTTGAAGACGATGACTTCCGGGATGCCTTCGCGCGCCAGCAGGCCGCAAGCGAGCTGCCGGCCAATCTGCTGCCCGACAACCTGCCGGACAGCCAGCAGTGGCAGCCGGCACTATGGCGAGCGGTGCTGGCCGATGCGCCGGCCAGCAGCCGTCAGCATCACCGCGCCGCCCTGCATGGTCGCTTCGTCGCGGCGGCGCGCGCGCTGGAGACATTGCCCTCGACCCGCCGTCACCCGCTGCCGCCACGCCTGTTCGTGTTCGGTATCTCGGCGTTGCCGGGCCAGACGCTGGATGCGCTGCATGCGCTGTCCGGGGTGATGGACATCTACCTGATGATCACCAATCCCTGCCGCCATTACTGGGGCGATATCGTCTCCGACCGCGAAGCCGTACGGCGCAGTTCGCGAGCTGACAGCCAGCGCATGGACAGCGAGCGCCTCTCGCAACAGCGTGCCCGTCACCCCGAGGCGCCTGCGCTGATCGGGCTGGCGGAGGAGGAGTTGCACCTCAAGGCCAACCCGCTGCTGGCAGGGCTTGGTGCGCAGGGGCGTGACTTCATCGTCAGCCTGTATGAATTCGAGAGCGCGCTGTCGGGGCGCGACAGCGGCTTCGATCTCGAGCTGGACGTCTTCGTGCCGCGCATCAGCGAGGACACGCCGCCCGAGCAGGCGCCGCTGCTGCTGCAGATCCAGGACGAGATACTCGAGCTGGTCCACCCCGGCGAGCGTGCGCTGGCCGAGGGGAGTCCGCGGGTACTCGTGGCCGATGACGACTCAATCAGTCTGGTCAGCGCCCACTCGGCGCTGCGCGAGGTCGAGATTCTCCACGACCGCCTGCTGGCGGCCTTCGAGCGGGCCCATGACGCCGAGAAACGTGGCGAGGGCGAGCCGTTGCGGCCGCGTGACATCCTGGTGATGGTGCCGGATATCGACCGATATGCTCCCTATATCGAGGCGGTGTTCGGCCAGCTGCCGCCGGGCAATCCGCGCCATATCCCCTTCACCATCGCCGATCGCGTGGCCAGCCAGGCCAATCCGCTGCTCGGACTGGTCTTGATGCTGCTGGAGCTGCCGGAGCGCCGCCTCGGCGTCAGCGAGGTGCTGGATGCGCTGGATGTCGCCGCCTTCCGGCGTCGTTTCGCCATCGAGGAGGGTGAGCTCGAGCGTCTGCGGCGCTGGCTGGCCGACAGCGGCGTGCGCTGGGGGCTCTCCGGTGAGCATCGGGAGCAGCTCGGCTTCATGCCCCTCGATGAGAACAGCTGGCGCTTCGGGCTCGAGCGCATGCTGCTGGGCTACGCCACCGGGGCCCCGGCGCAAGGGGAACTTGGGGATGAGCGGAATGGCGCTCCGATTGACGATCTGATGGACGGTCTTGTCGACATGAACGGCCTGAGTTTCGATGGCGTGGTGCCGTTCGATGAAGTGGCCGGTCTCGAGGCCGAGCTGGCAGGCAAGGTCGGCGAGCTGATCGAGAGTCTGGATCGCTGGCGCCGCTGGCTGGACACCTCGCGTACGCCAGCGGACTGGGCCACCACGCTGCAGCGGCTGTGGGAGGAGAGCCTCAGCCTGGACAGCGCCGAGGAATTCGACATTCTGGCGCGCCTGCAGGCGGCGCTCTCACGCCTCGACAAGGGCTGGCAGCAGGCCGGTTTCGAGGGCTGCCTGTCGCTCAAGGTGGTACGCGAGGCACTGCGCGGCGAGCTGGACAGCGGCGGTCTCGCCCAGCGCTTCCTCGCCGGGCGCGTCAACTTCGCCACCCTGATGCCGATGCGTGCGATTCCCTTCCGCGAAGTGCACCTGCTGGGCATGAACGATGGCGACTACCCGCGGGTGCGCATGCCGCAGGATTTCGACCTGATGGCCAGCCGGCCGCAGGCGGGGGACCGTTCGCGGCGCGACGATGATCGCTACCTGTTCCTGGAGGCGCTGCTGGCGGCGCGGGATCGCCTGTCGATCTCGTGGGTCGGCCGCGACCAGCGCGACAACGGCGAGCGGCCGCCCTCGGTGCTGGTCGGTGAATTGCTCGACTACATCGAACTGGGCTGGGAGCCCGAGCAGCAGCACTCCGCCAAGCGCTCGCGGGAGGCGGCACTGCGTGAACGCCTGATAACCGAACACCCGCTGCAGCCGTTCTCGCGGCGCTATTTCCATGCCTGCCAGGCGGCGGTCGTCGATCTGTTCAGCTATGACGCCAGCTGGTCGAGCCTGTATCGTGCGGCAGATCAGGCTCAAGTGATTGAAAAAGATCAGGAAAAGCCAAGCGAGACCAAGGCGGGCTCGGCGGCAATGACTGCCTTGAAGCAGCTGGTGGAGCAGGCGCCGGAGTCCCACCTGCGCCTCGGTGCCGATTCGCTGGCGCGCTTCCTGCGCCGCCCCTGGCAGCTGGGGCTGGACCGTGTCGGCGTGCGCTTCCGCGATGCCGAGGTACCGGATGAAGACAACGAACCCTTCGCCCCCGACGGGCTGGAGAACTTCACCCTGACCCGCGAGCTGCTGGAAGCCGCACTTGCCGGGCAGTCACTGCCGCTGGCCGCCGAACGTCTGCGCCGGGCCGGGCGGTTGCCGGCGCTGGGCTTTGCCGATGCCTTGATCGAGCCGCGCCTCAGACGTCTCGACCAGCAGCTGGCCAGCTGGCGTGACCAGCTCAGCGATGCCATTTCGCTGCCGCCGCGCACCCTCGAGGTACCGCTGATCATGCAGGGTGAGGGCAGCGAGATGCTGCGCGTGACCCTTACCACGCGTCTGATCAGTCGCCAGCAGCTGCGCGATGACGCCGAGGGCGAGAGCCGCCTGCTGGCCACGCTGGAGGCGACCCACTTCGGCACCCTCAAGCCCGGCAAGGAAGGGCGCTACAAGAAGCTTGGCAAGCCGCATCGTCTGCTGGCCGGCTACCTCGACTGGCTGATGGCCAATGCGCGCCCCGGCCTAGGGGAGCTGGTGGGCGATCAGGGCGCAAGTCGTGAAGGTTATCAGTGGCTTGCGGTGTTCGAGGACCGCTGGCTGCTGTTCCCTGCGCTGCGCATCGAGCAGGCCGAGGCCGCGCTGCGCCATCTCGTCAAGGCGTATGCTCAGGGCTGGCAGGCGCCGCTGGCGGCCGCGCTGGAACTGGCGACCACCCTCTGGGAGGTGGTCGGCGAGGAGGATCGCAATGCCCTGTTCGGCGCGCTCAAGGCGCAGGACGCTGACGGCAGCGCAAACATTGAGACGGCGCTGGCCGCCATTCACAAGCCCTGGCTTGCCGACAGCCTGATGCGCGCCATGGAAACCCGCTTCAGCGAAGACATCTTCAAGGGCCCCCAGGCGCTCAGGCGTCAGGAAGGCGCGCTGGGCGAGCTGTGGCCGGAGTTCGACGCCTTTGCACAGGCCGGCGGGGTGCTCAACAGCGTGCAGCTCTATCAGCCACTGATCGAGAGCATGATCGGTGTGCGTCAGGGCATTCTCGGCGAACGCGCGGTGGAGCTTGCCACCGGGAAGGCGACGCCATGAGCGATACCAGAGTGGAAGACATGCGCGGTGTAGAGAGTGGCGTGAGGAGTGGCATCGCTCAGGAGAAGGAAGCGGCAATGTGTGACGAGATGGATCAGAGCCAGCAGGGTCAGGCCCTCGATATTCCGACGCTGCCCCTGCTCGGTCAGCATCTGATCGAGGCGAGTGCCGGCACCGGCAAGACCTTCACACTCGCCGCGCTTTACGTGCGGCTGGTGCTCGGGCCCTTGCCCGGCCAGGACGCGGGCGTCTGCTATCCGCGCCCACTGACGCCGCCGGAGATTCTGGTGGTGACCTTCACCGAAGCCGCCACCGCCGAGCTTAGAGACCGCATTCGCGCGCGCCTCAAGCAGGCACGAGAGGCGCTGCTGGAGCGTGCCAGTCCTGATCCGGTGCTGGCCGAGTTGCTCGCGCCGCTGCTGACATCCTCATCTGCCGAGGACGCATCGCGTCTCAAGGCCGCGGCGGCGCGGCGCCTCGATCAGGCCGCGCGCCTGATGGATGACGCCGCCATCTTCACCATCCACGGCTTCTGCCAGCGCATGCTCAGCCGACATGCCTTCGATGCCGGTGGACGCTTCGGCGCCGAGCTGTTGCAGGACGGCCAGTCGCTGCTGGCGCGCTGCGTCGAGGATTACTGGCGCTGCGAGTTCTATCCGCTGGCCCGCGAGTGGCAGGCCTTGATTCGTGGCCGCTGGGCCGGCCCCGACGCCTTGGGAGAGGAGCTGCGCGGCCTGCTGCGTGACGGCACGCCACGCCCGCTGTACCGCGACGGTGAATGTCTTGAGGCCCCGGATGACCTGAGCGAGCTGCTCGGCAATGCCGAACAATGGCGTCAGCAGCAGGAGGCCGCGCGGCGCGCCGTCGAGGAGAGCTTCGATGAGCCGGCCATCCGCGCGGTAATGGGCGAGGCCTTCGCCAGCAAGGCCCTCAACGGCAACAGCTACAAGGAGGCCGAACTCGAGCCCCGTCTGGCGGCGACGGCTGCCTGGCTGGCCAGCGGCGAGCACGACTTCGCCGCCGACATGCTCGACAGCAAGAAGCTGTGCTGGCTGAGTCAGGCCAAGCTCGAGAAGGGCACCAAGAAGAACTGCCAGACGCCGCGTCATCCCTTCTTCGAGGCGCTGGACATGCTGGCCGAGGTGCCCGCACCGGACGCCGTGCTGCTGGATCAGGTCGCCGTGCATGCGCGTGACAGCGTCGCCCGCGCCCTGATCTGCGAGAAGCGCCGCCTCGGGCTGTGGGAATTCTCGGACCTGCTCAATGATCTCGATCACGCGCTGGACCCGTCGCTCAATGGCGAGGCCAGCCAGCGTCTGGCGCGCCAGATCCGTCAGGAACTGCCGGTGGCGATGATCGACGAATTCCAGGATACCGACCCGGTCCAGTACCGCATCTTCCGGCGCATCTATCCGCAGACGGCGGGCGATGGCCCGACCGACGACGATGCCTTCAGCAGTGATGTCGGCAACGATGCCGGCGAGGCGCCAAGCACGCTGTTGATGATCGGTGACCCCAAGCAGGCCATCTATGCCTTCCGTGGCGCCGATATCGGCACCTATCTGGCGGCGCGCAAGGTCACCTCCTCGCGCTTTACCCTGCCGCGCAACTTCCGCTCCAGCGCCGCGATGGTGTCCGCGGTGAATGCCCTGTTCGCCCAGCATCCCGCGCCCTTCGGCAGTGAGGACATTCCCTTCCAGCCGGTCGAGGCCCAGGGCACGCGCACCCGGCTGGTACAGCGTCATCCGGATGGCCGCGAAGAGGCCGCCTGCGCGCTGAATCTGTGGTGGGCCAGCGGTGAGCGTCTGAGCGCCGATGACTACCGCCGCGCCATGAGTGAGGCCTGTCGCGCCCAGATCCAGGCCCTGCTGGAAGGACAGCAGCGTCTGGCGGCGGGCGAGCCGGGGCTGGTGTTCATGGCCGAAGGGGATGCGACGCCACGTGGCGTGGCCGCCAGCGATATCGCCGTGCTGGTGCGCAATGGCCGTGAGGCCGCAGCGGTGCGTGGCGCGCTGGCCGACGGCGGCATCCGCAGCGTCTATCTGAGCGAGAAGAGCTCGGTATTCGACACGCCGGAGGCCTTCGAGCTGCTGCAGCTGTTCGAGGCCGTGGCCCATCCGCGTGACGACCGCCGCCTGCGCGCGGCGCTGGCGACGCGCCTGCTGGCGGAGGACCTCTCGCTGGTTGAACGCCTCGCAGTCGATGAGCTTGCCTGGGAGCGTGAAGTCGAGCGCTTCGATGGCTACCACCGCGACTGGCAACGGCGCGGCGTGCTGCCGATGCTGCGCGGCGTGATGCGCGACTTCCGGGTCGGTGAGCGGTTGGCGGCGCGCGCCGGGGGCGAGCGCGCCCTGACGGACGTGCTGCACCTTGGCGAACTGGCCCAGAATGCCGCCCAGCGCCTCGATGGCGAGCAGGCGTTGCTGCGCTGGTGGCATCAGGCGCTGGAATCCGGCCATGAAGCGCTGGACAGCGACAGCCTCAGCCAGCGGCTGGAAAGCGATGAGGGGCTGGTGCGCGTCGTCACCATCCACAAGTCCAAGGGGCTTGAGTATCCCATCGTGCTGCTGCCGTTCATGGCCAGCTTCCGCGCGGCCGAGCCGGACAGGAATTTCGGCCTGCTGACGCTCAAGCAGCGCTGGCTGGCTTCGGCTGATGTGGGAGATGATGACCAGGGAGGTGATGACGAGGAAGTGCCTGCTCGGAGAGCCGATCAGGAGGATGACGCTCTCGATGACAGCATCCTGGTCAAGAAGCCCTCGAAGGAGGCTATCGCGGCGGCCGATCATGCGCGCCTGATGGAGGACGTGCGTCTGCTCTACGTGGCGCTGACACGACCCAAGTTCGCCTGCTGGCTGGGATTGGCGCCCATTGGCAAGGGCGGTTTCAGCAAGCAGTTGAGCCTGCCGTTTACCGCCGTCGGGTATCTGCTCGGCTTGAGTGACACCCCGGACATCGAGTCCAGCGCCATCGAGGCCGTGCTGCATGGCTGGTGTGATCAGCAGTCTGGCCTGCTGGCGTGCGTTTCCGGCCTGCCGGAGCTTCCCGGTCATGACTACCAGCCACCGGCGGAACGCGATCAGCACTTCCACGGCGCGCGCCACTTCGCGGGCGGCATCGAGGATGACTGGTGGATCGCCTCCTACACCGCCTTGCTTACCGATGCCCGTCAGGTGACGGCGGCGCTGGAAGACACCGCCGATGCCGCGGATGACCGCGTGCCCGAGGGCGCCACCGAAATCGCGCTGGAAGAGGGCGAGCAGGGCCTGACGCGCCCGGACCGCGAGGTGGCAGGGCAGTCCGGTCCGCTGCTGGCCGGCGGCCTGCCGATGACGGTGGGCGAGATCCATCTGCATGATTTCCCGCGCGGGCCGCGTCCGGGGACCTTCCTGCACGGCCTGCTGGAGGCGGTGGATCTCGATCGCCTCGGCGCTGATGACTACCGCGGCGAGCTTGAGCGGCTGGTGGGCTCGCGGCTGCATTTCGGTGGCTTCGATGCCAGCTGGCAGCCGCGCCTCACCGACTGGTTGGAGCAGGCGCTGACCCGTCCGCTGCAGGGCTTCGAGGGGGAGCCTATTCTGCTCAACCGGCTGGAGGCCTGGCTGCCGGAGCTGGAGTTCTGGCTGCCAGCCGTACATGCGCGCAGTCTGCCGCTGGATGCCGTGGTCACCGCGCTGGAACCGTTGCCACGCTCGCGGCCCAGACTCGCCCCACGCCGCATGCACGGCATGCTAAAGGGCTTCATCGATCTGACCTTCCAGTCCGGCGGGCGCTGGTATGTGCTGGACTGGAAATCCAACTATCTGGGCGAGCGCCCCGAGGATTATCTTGGGGAATCGCTGGCGCGCGCGATGGTCGAGCACCGCTACGACCTGCAATACGTACTCTACACCCTCGCGCTGCACCGTCTGCTCAAGGCGCGCCTCGGTGAGGACTACGATTACGAGCGCTGCATGGGCGGGGTGCTGTATGTCTTCCTGCGCGGCCTGGATGCCGGCGCTGACTCACCCGCGCTTGCGGTGGATGAGGCACATGATCTGGGCAATATGGCGACGCCCGGCGTGGCGACGCCCGGCGTCTTCCAGCGCAGGCCATCACAGGCGCTGATCGAGGCGCTGGATCTCTGGCTGAGCGGCGACAGCTCCGCCCTGGACAGCCTGCTCCTCAACACCGCCGACACCTCGCTACTCACGCAAAGCGGCCAGCAGGGGGCCTTCGATGTCTGACACCATGTCCGTGCCAACGCAGCAGCTCAGCGCTGCCCCTGACGCCCCGACTGCCGACACCCTGCTCGCGACGCTCGGCCTGTGGGTGGAGCTGGGCTGGCTCAGGCGAGTCGATGCCCATCTGGTGCGCTTCATGGCGCGTCATGTGCCGGAAGCCCCGGCCAGCGTGCTGCTGGCGGCCGCGCTGGCCAGCCACCAGCTGGGGCGCGGGCATGTGTGCCTGTCGCTGTCGCGGGCGCTGGCCGAGCCACGCGCGACCCTGTCGCTGCCGCCGCTGGAGCAGTCCGAGGCGCATCTGGCCGAGGTCAATGTAGCCCTGCCGGAGGCCTTTCTGGCGAATCTCGATGCCGGTCGCTGGGCCGAGCAGCTGGCGGCATCGCGGCTGGTCAGCGTGCTGGCGCAGGCCGATTCTCCGGCGGGTCATCTGCCGCTGCGTCCGCTGGTGCTGGTGGGCGAGCGTCTCTATCTACGCCGTTACTGGCAGGCCGAGTGTGAAGTCGCGGCGGGGCTGCGTGCGCGGATGGGGCCAAGCGAGGAGGGTGAGACGCGGGTCAGTGATGCGCTGGGTGAGCCTCTGCGCGAGCTGTTTGCCAGCAATCAGCCAGACCCGCATGGCGAGCCGGACTGGCAGAAGCTGGCCTGCGCTCTGGCGTTGCGTCAGCGTCTGACGGTGATCTCCGGCGGCCCCGGTACCGGCAAGACCACCACCGTCACGCGCCTGTTGGCGCTGTTGCAGTCGCAGGCGCTGGCGGGTGGCGCTGTCGGTGTAGAGGGCGAGGTGGAAGGCGATGAGCCAGCTCAACCGCATGAGCGGCGGGCGCTGGATATCCGCCTGGTCGCCCCGACCGGCAAGGCGGCGGCGCGGCTGTCGGAGTCGATCCGCGGTGCGGTGGCGAAGCTCGAGGTACCAGATGCGGTACGCGCCGCCATCCCGCGCGAGGCAAGCACCGTGCACCGCCTGCTGGGCGCGCGTCCGGATTCCCGCCACTTCCGCCATCACGCCGGCAATCCGCTGGCATTGGACCTGCTGGTGGTGGATGAGGCCTCGATGGTCGATCTCGATCTGATGGCCGCACTGCTCGGCGCGCTGCCCGCCCATGCCCGCCTGATCCTGCTCGGCGACAAGGACCAGCTGGCCTCGGTGGAAGCCGGTGCCGTGCTGGGCGATCTCTGCGAGCATGCGCTGCCGCCGCGCTACTCACCGGCGCTGTGTGAAGATCTCACCCGCCTGACCGGCGAAAGGCTGGAACAGGCCATCGCCGAGCCTGATGGACAGAACTCGGAGGAGACATCAGCGACCCGTGGGCGCCTTGCCGATCACGTGGTGGTGCTGCAGAGGAGCTATCGCTTTTCCGCCGACAGTGGCATCGGCGCCCTGGCACGCGCCAGCAACGCCGGGGATCGTCAGGCGCTGCGCGCCGCCTGGAAGACCGGCTACAGCGATATCGCCTGGCTCAAGCTCAGTGGCCCGGAGGACCGCGATCTGGAAAAACTGGTGGTCAATGGCTACCGCCCGGCGCTGGAGGCCGTGCGTGGGCGGCGCCCGGCGCGTGAGGTGATCGACCTGCTGCTCGAGTTCCAGCTGCTGTGCGCGCTGCGTCGTGGTCCCTACGGTGTCGATGGCCTCAACCAGCGCGTGGCGCGGGTGCTGATGCGACGCGGCCTGATCGCCGACGAGCGCGGCTGGTACGCCGGGCGTCCGGTGATGGTGACGCGCAATGACCGCGCGCTGGGGCTCTACAACGGTGATGTCGGCATCACCCTGCCGGACCCCGCCGCCGGGGGGCGTTTGCGCGTGTTCTTTCCGGTCGAAGAGGAGGTGGCGTCAGACGGCGAGCGTGACGGGCAGGATAGCGACATCCAGCGCTTCCACCGTGGCGTGCGCGCGGTATTGCCGTCTCGTCTCGAGGCGGTGGAGACGGTCTTCGCGATGACGGTCCACAAGTCGCAGGGTTCCGAGTTCCGCCATGTGGTATTCGTGTTGCCTGAGGGCGCCAACCCGATTCTGACCCGCGAGCTGGTCTACACCGGCATCACGCGGGCCAAATCGCGGGTCACGCTGGCGGGCACCCGCCGTGAGACGCTGGAAGGTGCCATTGAACGACGCGTGGTGAGAGCCAGCGGGCTGGTGCTCTAGGCCGGACGCTGATGGATGATCGTCATCTCCGGCTCCGCCACGCTCCACGGGAGGAGGGGACATGGCGGATGTCAGCAGTCGCGTGAAGGAAAGGGCGCAGCCGGAGGGCGAGATGAATGCCGTGCCATTGGCCACGGCGGCCAGCCAGCTCAAGGAGCCGCAGGCGGCGGTGGCCGAGCTGGCTCGACAGCTTGATCTGGCGCTGGATGATCATGAGCGACTGGGCGGGGTGCTGTTCTTCTGCTCGGCGGATTATCCGCTGGCGGCACTGGGCCAGGCGCTGGCCGCCACTTTCGGCGAGGTGCCGGTGAGTGGCTGTACCACTGCCGGCGAGATCACGCCCGAGGGCTATGCGCGCGGCTCCATCACCGCCATCGGCCTGGCGCGCAGTGACTTCGCGCTGGCGCAGGTGCTGATCGATGATCTGAGCGGCTTCGATCTTCCGCGTGCCCAGGCACTGAGTGATGAGCTGCTGGCGCGCTGTCGCGAACAGGCCGTGGCGCCGGTGATGGGCAACAGCTTCGCGCTGACGCTGCTCGATGGGCTCTCGAGCAGCGAGGAGCAGGTACTGGCGACGCTGGATGCGGCGCTGGGCAGCATTCCCGCCTTCGGTGGCTCCGCCGGGGATGACAATCGCCTGTCGCACACCTATGTCTACGCCGACGGCGTCTTCCATGGTCAGGCGGCGGTCGTGGTGGTGATCAACACGCGGCTGCCGTTCGAGGTCATCAGCACCCATCACCTCACGCCGCTGGTCGACAAGCTCGTGGTGACGGCAGTGGACCGTGATTCGCGCCGTGTGCTGGAGCTGAATGCCGAGCCCGCCGCCGAGGAGTACGCCAGGCTGGCCGGCGTCGCGCCCGAAGTGCTGGAGGAGGCGGTCTTCGCGCGTTGCCCGCTGGCGGTGCGCATCGGCGAGGCGCATTACGTGCGCTCCATCCAGCGTGTGAATGACGATGCCAGCCTGAGTTTCTACTGTGCGGTGGAGACCGGCATCGTGCTTACCGCCATGCAGGCCGCGCCGATTCTCGAGCAGCTCGAGCAGCGACTGGCCGAGGTGGAGGCGCGCCTGGGGCCGCCCGCGCTGACCATCGGCTGCGACTGCTTCCTGCGACGCATGGAGATCGAGGCGCTGGCGCTGGAGGATAAGGCCTCACGGATGCTCAGGCGGCATCGGGTGATCGGCTTCAATACCTACGGTGAGCAGTATCACGGCATGCACATCAACCAGACCTTCACCGGCGTGGTGATCGGCCAGCGCCGGTCGGTTGCCGACGGCATGGGAGGAGAGGATGTCGCCTGATACGCCGCTGACCGAGACGGACGCTCAAGGCGCCGAACTCGTCGCCCTCAAGGCGCGCAATCGCCAGCTGGAGAAGATCAACGCCGCGCTGATCGAGCGGGTCGAATCCAGCAGCCCTTCACCGAGCGCGCCCTACGCCGCCTTCGAGCATGCGGTACTGCTGGCGGATCAGGTGCGCGAGCGTACCGATGCCCTGCATCGCACCCTCGATGAGCTGGGAGCGCTCAATCGACGCCTCACCGCCGCCAAGGCCGCCGCCGAGGCGGCCAATCACTCCAAGACCCGCTTTCTCGCCGCCATCAGCCATGACCTGCTGCAACCCCTGAATGCCGCCCGGTTGTTCACAAGCACCCTGGAAGAGCAACTGGTGAGGCTGGAGATGAATCAATCCCTGCAGAGCGACGCCACGCCGGGCGACGCTTTGCTGGGCGACGCTTCGCTGGGCGACACTTCGCCGGGCGTCTCTACGCCCGTCGAGCTGGTGGCGCGGCTGGGGCGCTCGCTGTCAGATGTCGAAAGTCTGCTGGGCACGCTGGTCGATATCTCGCGGCTGGATGCCGGCGTGCTGACGGCGGATGTCGCCGTCTTCCCGGTGCGTGAGCTTCTGGATGTGCTCGCCGAGGAATATCGCCAGCTGGGTGCCGCCCGTGGGCTCGAGCTGCATTACGTGGCCAGCCATCTGAGTATCGCGTCGGACCTGCAGCTGCTGGCACGAGTGGTGCGCAACTTCCTGAGCAACGCGCTGCGCCATGTACCGGATGGCCGGGCACGCGGGCGTGTGCTGCTGGGATGTCGTCGCCGTGGTGACTGGCTGGAGATCACCGTGGCCGACAACGGCCCCGGCATCGCCGAGCATCAGCGCGAGGTGGTCTTTCAGGAATTCCGGCGTCTGGCGCCGCGCCAGGACAACGAGCAGCGCGGCCTCGGGCTGGGGCTGGCGATCGTCAAGCGCATCACCGGCCTGCTGGAGCATCCCTTGTCGCTGACCAGCACCCCGGGGCGCGGCGCTGTCTTCGCGGTCCGCGTGCCGATCCGTCAGTCTGCCAGTATGGTGGGGTCAGCGGCTGATGCCTCTTCTCCCGGCCAGCCTTGTGTGTCACCGCTCGCGCAGCCGCTGCTCGATACCGTTATCTGGGTGGTCGAGGATGATCGAGAGGTATGCGCCGGCATGCAGTCTTTGCTCGGGGGCTGGGGCGCGAGTGTCCACTGCGCCGATGATGCCGAGGTGCTGTTGCAGCAGGCCATGGCCGCGCCGCAGATCTTGATCGTCGATCATCAGCTCGGCGAAGGGCAGCCTGATGGCCTCAAGCAGGCGCAACGCCTGCGACAACGCTGGCCGGGGTTGCCGGTGGTGGTGATCAGCGCGGACCACTCGGCACCGCTCAAGGCCAGGGCGCGCGCGCTCGGTTTCGGCTTTCTGCTCAAGCCGGTCAAGCCGCTGCGTCTGCGCCAGTTGCTGGTCAATTGTCGCTAGCCGCTCACGGAAGTGCTGGAAGAAGTGCTGCAAGAGATGCTGTAAAGGGGGAGGCAAGAGAGCGCTGGAAAGAGATTGAGGGGGCACAAGAAGGGGCTGGGAGGGAGCGCTGAGAAAGACAATGGCAAATAGGCGTCCGTCACAGGGGCGATTGAAGGTGCCTATCGGACATCACGCTTGTTTTTAATGAGAATCAATGGCGTTTGGCGTGTATGCTTGTCACATAGCCTCCCGCATATTTCCTTATCTGTTCGCGGGTCATTGATCTGGCAGGTTTTCCCCCCATGCTGAATGTCATGTCCGATAAATCCGTACGTCATGCCGCAAGCGTGTCACTGGGCAGCGAAGGCGAAGCCTCTGCTGCCGGTGGTGTGCGCACAGCTCCCCCTGTCCGTGTCGCTGGCCGCCTGCGCCGCGCCTTGCCTTTCCTCGGCCCGGCGATGATCGCTGCCGTCGCCTATATCGACCCGGGCAACTTCGCGACCAACATCGAGGCCGGTTCCCGTTATGGCTACGCCCTGTTGTGGGTGGTGCTGTGGGCCAATCTGATGGCGATGTTGATCCAGACCCTGTCCGCACGGCTGGGGCTGGCGACCGGCAAGAATCTGGCCGAGGTCATCCGTGAACGCTTCCCGCGTCCGGTGGTATGGGCCTTCTGGGTGCAGGCGGAGATCGTCGCCATCGCGACCGATCTAGCTGAATTCCTGGGGGCGGCGCTGGCCTTCAATCTGCTGTTCGGGCTCAGCATGCTGGAAGGGGCGCTGCTGACCGGCGCCATCACCTATGCGGTGCTGGTGATGCAGCGTTTCGGCTTCCGCATGATGGAAATGATCATCGGCGCGATGATACTGGCGGTCTCGGCGGGCTTCCTGCTCGAGATCATCCTCAGCCGTCCGCCGGTGGAGCCGATCATCTATGGCTTGCTGTCGCCGAGCTTCCCGGATAGCCACGCCATCTTCCTGGCGGCCGGTATCCTCGGTGCCACCGTGATGCCCCATGTCATCTACCTGCATTCCGCGCTGTCCCAGAATCGCATCCGGGTGCGTGACAGCGGGCAGCGTCGTCGCGTGATGGGCTACTACCGTCTGGATGTCATCATCGGCATGGCGCTGGCTGGCTTGATCAACATGGCGATGCTGGTGCTGGCCGCCAAGGTCTTCCACGGCAACGGCGAGACCGGCGTGGCTTCCATCACCGAGAGCTACAAGCTGCTGTCACCGTTGATGGGGCAGGATGCGGCGAGCCTTATCTTCGGCTTCACGCTGCTGCTGGCGGGGCTGTCCTCCTCCATCGTCGGCACCCTGTCCGGTCAGGTGGTGATGCAGGGCTTCGTCAACTTCCGCATACCGATGTGGCTGCGCCGCGTGATCACCATGGCGCCGGCCATCGCCATCATCCTGATGGAGTTGCCGGAGCAGCAGGTGCTGGTCGCAAGCCAGGTGGTACTCAGCTTCGGGATTCCCTTCGCGCTGGTGCCGCTGTTGATGTTCACCGCCAATCGCCGCCTGATGGGAGACCTGGTCAACCGTCACTGGGTGACGGCCATCGGGGTGCTGGTCGCGGCGATCATCATCCTGCTCAATGGCTATGTGCTGGTCGGCGAGCTGATGTAAGGCCTATGTTCCAGGGCCTATGTTCCAGGCTCTATGTCCCAAGCCCTATGTCCCAGTGTCTGTGCCCTTGTGAGAGGCAAGAGTCCTGTGGGTAGCAGGCCCATGAAACGCCCCGCTGTGCGCCTCACTCATTAGCGCCTCGGCGGGGCGTTGCGCGTTGTGGAGTGGGTGCGCTCGCGTCAGATACGGTAGGCAGGGCGTGGCTGGCCAGCAGGATCGCCTGTACCCGGCTGGCGACCCCCAGCTTGTGCAGAATGGCGGAGACATGCGATTTGACGGTGGTCTCGGCCACGCCCAGCTGCCAGGCGATCATCTTGTTGGATTCACCCAGCACCATGCGCTCCAGCACGCCGCGCTGCTTGGTGGTGAGGGTCTGCCAGCGCTGCGCGAATTCCGCTTCACTGAGGCTCGGCGCGAGTTGAGGCGGTGGCACTGGCGCTGAGGCCGAAGCTGAGGTTGATGAGGGTGAGAAAGCCGACTGACTCGCCTGTGCCGGCCGCGGGGCGGTGCGCATCAGGCGGGCAGGCACATGGACCTCTCCGGCCAGCATGCGCGCGAGCGCCTCGCGCAATACCTCCGCCGAGCTCGACTTGGAGAGGTAGCCCACCGCGCCGAGTGACAAGGCCTCCAGCACCGTCTCGCGTGCCTCGTGGGCGGAGAGAATCGCCACCGGCAGCCAGTCTGCCTCCTGGCGCAATCGCCTCAGGCCTTCCAGACCGTGGCTGTCGGGCAGGTCGAGATCCAGCAGCAGCAGGTCGAGGTTATCGGCGTGCACATCGATGAGGCTGAGCGTTTCGGCGAGACTGGCGGCCTGCAGCAGCTCGTAGGGCGACGCCGAGGCGTCAGCGACGCTCAGACTCAGGGTACGACTGATGGCATCACGGAACAGCGGATGGTCATCCGCGATCAACAGACGGTACATGGTGGCTCCTGGCCGGTAACGGGCGAAATCTTGAGCATGACGATCCTCATCATGACTTTCCTGATCATGACCTTGCTGATAACAGCTACCCTGAGCATAACGTCACGGCGTGGTGTCGTGCCTTGCGGCCTTCGCGGTATGGCGGGCGGGCCAGCCTGATTTCCTTCCGGCGCTCTTTTCGCTTTCCCCTTTCCCTTTTCTCTTCTCTACCCTCTTTCCTCTCTTCGTTCGTGTCTCCTCGCTTTTCTCCTCCCAAGGGATGAGACGGTCTCCACCCATGGGGGCATGTCGCGATCGGCGTCGGTGGTCAAGACTGTGAGAGTCACCTGATCAAGAACCGCTTGTTGGATCGGGAAGCGGGTCAGCTCCAACGGGGCCACTGCAGAAGGGCCAACACAGGCGTTTCGCTGACACGACAACGACTTCTCGACAACGACAACGGATTTTTCAGCAACGACAACGACCTTGCAGCAACGACAACAACAGGCCGTCGATCACGAGCGCCACTCGTGAATCGGGCCAACAGGAGTTCGCCATGATCTACGCCTCCCCGGGCAGCGCCGATGCGCTGGTCACGTTCAAGGGTATCTACGGCAACTATATCGGCGGTCGCTTCGTCGAGCCGGTGAAGGGTGAGTACTTCGACAATGTCAGCCCGGTGACGGGCGAGGCCTTCTGCCGTATCCCGCGTTCGAGTGCGGAGGATATCGATCTCGCGCTGGACGCGGCCCACAAGGCAGCCGCTGCCTGGGGCAAGACCTCGGTGCAGGAGCGCTCCAACATCCTGCTCAAGATCGCGGATCGCATCGAGCAGAACCTCGAGATGCTGGCTGTCGCCGAGACCTGGGACAACGGCAAGGCGGTGCGCGAGACGCTCAACGCCGATATTCCGCTGGCGGCGGACCACTTCCGTTACTTCGCTGGTTGCCTGCGCTCCCAGGAAGGTACCGCGGCGGACATCGATGCCAATACCGTCTCCTATCATTTCCATGAGCCGCTGGGCGTGGTCGGGCAGATCATCCCGTGGAACTTCCCGATCCTGATGGCGGCCTGGAAGCTCGGCCCGGCGCTGGCGGCCGGCAACTGCGTGGTGATCAAGCCGGCGGAACAGACTCCGGCCTCGATTCTGGTGCTCGCGGAGCTGGTCGGTGACCTGCTGCCGGCGGGCGTGCTCAATATCGTCAACGGCTATGGCGCCGAGGCCGGTCAGGCGCTGGCGACCAGCAAGCGCATCGCCAAGATCGCCTTCACCGGCTCCACCCCGGTGGGCTCGCACATTCTCAAGTGCGCCGCCGACAGCATCATCCCCTCCACGGTGGAGCTGGGCGGCAAGTCGCCCAACATCTACTTCGCCGACATCATGAATGCCGAACCCGAGTTCATCGACAAGGCCGCCGAAGGCCTGGTGCTGGCGTTCTTCAATCAGGGCGAGGTGTGTACCTGCCCATCACGCGCCCTGATCCAGGAAAGCATCTACGACGGCTTCATGGCCCGGGTGATGGAGCGCGTGAAGACCATCAAGCGCGGCAACCCGCTGGACACCGACGTGCAGGTCGGCGCCCAGGCTTCCCGCGAGCAGTTCGACAAGATCATGTCCTACATGGATGTCGCCCGCGAGGAAGGTGCCGAGGTGCTCACCGGTGGCAGCAGCGAGCAGCTGGAGAACGAGCTGGCCAACGGCTATTACATCCAGCCGACCCTGCTCAAGGGCAACAACTCGATGCGTGTCTTCCAGGAGGAGATCTTCGGGCCGGTGGTGGCCGTCACCACCTTCCGTGACGAGGCCGAGGCGTTGGCCATCGCCAATGACACCGAATTCGGTCTCGGCGCCGGCGTCTGGAGTCGCGACATGAACGTCGCCTTCCGCATGGGGCGCGGCATCCAGGCCGGTCGCGTGTGGACCAACTGCTACCACCAGTATCCCGCCCATGCCGCCTTCGGTGGCTACAAGAAATCCGGTGTCGGTCGCGAGACCCACAAGATGGCGCTGGAGCACTACCAGCAGACCAAGAATCTGCTGGTCAGCTACGACATCAATCCGCTCGGCTTCTTCTAGGCCTGTCTGGCAGCGCCACCGCCACTGGTGGCGCTGCACGCCTCCCGCGATTCGTGATTGAGAAAATGACATCGATGCCCGCGCCAGATCCGATTGCTTGATCTGGCGCAGGGCAGGGAGCGCTGCGTCTGGTTTCAATGGAGAGGCAAGCTTCGCGCTGGTCTGAGTGCAGGCATAGGCGCTGGCGCATGCAGGCGCCAGCCCACACTCACCGGCGCAACTCTCCGCCGCAACTTTGCTGGTTCGTCTGTCTTGAATATCCGTCAGTCTTGAATATCCGTCAGTCTTCAATGGATGAGGAGTACGTCATGGATAGCAGCATGAAAGCCGCCGTGGTACGTGAATTCGGTGCACCGCTGGTGATCGAGGAGGTCGCGGTACCGCGACCGGGGCGTGGCGAGATTCTGGTCGAGGTCGCCGCCTCCGGGGTCTGTCATACCGACCTGCACGCCGCGCATGGCGACTGGCCGGTGAAACCCAATCCACCGTTCATTCCCGGCCATGAGGGCGTCGGCACCATCGCGGCGGTGGGCGAGGGCGTCACCCACGTCAAGGAAGGCGATCGTGTCGGAGTGCCCTGGCTCTACTCGGCCTGCGGCCACTGCGAGCATTGCCTGGGCGGCTGGGAGACGCTGTGCGAGAGCCAGCAGAACACCGGCTACTCGGTGAATGGCGGCTTCGCCCAGTTCACGCTGGCGGACGCCGGCTACGTCGGCCGACTGCCGGACAGCGTGGGCTTCGTGGAGGTTGCGCCGGTGCTGTGTGCCGGGGTCACGGTCTACAAGGGCCTCAAGATGACCGATACGCGCCCCGGCCAGTGGGTGGTAATCTCGGGCATCGGCGGGCTGGGACACATGGCGGTGCAGTATGCACGCGCCATGGGCCTGAACGTGGCGGCGGTGGATGTAGATGATGCCAAGCTGGGGCTGGCCCGCCGACTGGGCGCTACCGTGACCGTCAATGCCATGAAGGAAGACCCGGCAGCCGTCATCAAGCGCGACATCGGTGGCGCGCATGGGGCGCTGGTAACGGCGGTGTCGCCCAAGGCCTTCGATCAGGCCCAGAACATGCTGCGCCGTGGCGGCACCCTGGTGCTCAACGGCCTGCCGCCGGGGGACTTCCCGCTGCCGATCTTCTCCACCGTGCTCAATGGCATCACGGTGCGTGGCTCCATCGTCGGCACGCGTCAGGACCTGCAGGAGGCGCTGGACTTCGCCGCGGAAGGCAAGGTCGCCGCCACCGTGCAGACCGGCAAGCTCGAGGACATCAATGACATCTTCGGGCGCATGATCGACGGCAAGATCGAGGGGCGCATCGTGCTCGACATGAAGGCCTGAGGCGTTCGCTGACCCGAATCCTCACCACCGACGCCAGGCCTGCTGGAAACGGCAGGCTGCCAGACACGACAACGCCAGCCCGAGGGCTGGCGTTGTCGTGTCTGGCATGGCCGTGTGCGTGAAGCCTCACGCGGGCACTGCAAAGCGCTCTCTATGAAGAGCTCTCCATGACGGGCTCGGGCTTCTGCTTACACCGTGCCGAATTTCTCGTTCTCGCCCATGTTCGGGGTGTGGTCCCTGTCGAGGTTGGCGCGCGCCACCTCGTAGAGCTGATAGGCCTTGCTCTCCTTGGCCTTCCAGTGCTCGCCGGATTGCACCGAGATCTCCAGCAGGGTGACGTCGGGGTCATCCTTGCCTTCCGGGAACCAGGCGGCCACGAACGGATTCCAGAACTTGTCGATCAGGCCCTGATCGCGGTGCAGGTTGGCATGACCGCTCAGCGATACGTAGACGCCATCATCCTGATCGGAAAAGCTCAGGCAGACCTCGCTGTCCTTTTTGGCCTCAAACACCTTCTCGGCGCTGGCGCGAGTGAAGAACCACAGGGTGCCGTCGTAGTCATCCTGCACCAGATGCATCGGGCGGGCGTGGGGCATGCCATCGCCTTGCGTCACCAACATGCCGACCTTCACATCCTTGATCAGCTTCCAGATCTTCTGCTTGTGCTCCGGGCTCGACATCGTGTGTCACTCCTTTGCGTCATGCGAATGAAAATCCGGCTGGCTAGCCGTTGCACAAGACCTTGGAGCGACACCCCACAACTTCAAGGGATGATGGTGAAGCTTTCGCTTGATGAGTCAGCACTTGATCAATCGGCGCTTGATTCAGGCGCCGAGGTGGCTCACTGCGCTGCCGGTGCCTGCCAGGCGTCGCTGCCCCACAGCGGCACGCTGCTCAGCGCATGCTTGAAGCTGCCGCTGGTTTCCTTGGTGCTGTAGGCGATATAGAGCAGGCTCTGGGAGTCGCGATCCAGGATACGGCGAATCTTGAGGCTCTTGAGCAGCACGCTCTTGGACTTGCGATAGACCTCCTCGCCACTCTTGGAGGTGTCGATGTCGGCGATCATCTCCGCGGTGATCGGGCCGGTCTGGCGGCAGGCGATGCTCATGTCGGAGGGATCGGAGAAGTCGAGGTCCGCCTCGATGTTGCTCAGGTGGCAGGTCACGCCCGGCACCTTGGGGTCGATCAGGCTCTCGATCTTGATGTCCTTGGTGGTGAACAGGCCCAGTGAGACGTCCCCGACCTCGTTGTCATCACAGCCGGCCAGCAGCAGGCCTGAGGCGATCACACCCAGCAGGGCAGCACGAGAGGAAAGGCGGCGCAGTCGAGTCATGGGGTCTTCCTTGAGTCAGTGGGTAAGGCGAAGGCGGCAAGGCGATGATAGCGTGTCAGGTCATGAACGGGCGTCAATCATTGTCGAAGGCTGCCAGATTCAGCGTATGCGAGTTGCCCAGCCACATGACGCCCTGGGTGTGATCGAAGCGGTCGTCGCCGGTGCCGACGTGCACGAAGATGTCCAGCGAGCCGCGATTGAGCGCCAGCCACGGGACGATGCGGCCGAATTCTTCCGGGGCAAATGACAGCTGGCAGCTCCACAGTGGGTGCGGGCCCACCTGCTTCTCGTGGAAGCGGCCGACCCGCAGCGGAAACTGCCGTTCGGCCTGGCCCGCCAGCTCGCGAGCGGCGGCCAGGCCCTGCTCATCGGTGTAGTAGAGATGTGCATGGTAGTAGCTGATGCGGCTTGTCATGGAGTCGCTCATGGCGTTGTCTCGATCGTTCTCATGGGGCATTCCAGTACTCGGCCTCAAGGGCCGTACCGAGAGTTTTCAAAGGCTGGCGGCAATGGTCGTCAGGGCGTGATGGGCCTTGCGGCCCTCAGCCCCAGGCCTTGTAGATCAGCTGCACGCCCACCAGCGCCATCGCGATGATGATCAGGCGAAAGAACAGCTTCTCATTGACGCGGGATTGCAGCCACAGGCCGCTTCTGACGCCTGCCCAGGCCACCGGTACCAGCAGCAGCGAGGTGGAAAGGCTGGTGAGGTTGATCTCGCCCAGCGCCACGTAGGGGCCCAGTTTCATCAGGTTCATGCCAGCGAAGATGATCACCGTGGTGGCGATAAAGGTCTCCTTGGGGTGCTGGCGCGGAATCATGTACAGGTTGTAGGGCGGGGCGCCGGCGTGGGCGAAGAAGCTGGTGAAGCCGGCAGTGGCCCCGGCAGGAATGGCCAGCCAGCGTGGTAGCGGTTTCCTGGCTGTCGGCTTGAACAGCATATAGGCGGCGAACAGCAGCGAGATGACGCCCAGCAGGCCGCGAATCATGTTCTCGTCCAGCTCATCGAACAGTACCACCCCCACCGCGATGCCGATGGCGGCGCTGGGCAGGATGATGCGCACCTCCGGCCACAGCTGCTTGCCCCACCAGGCGCGGGAGCTAAGGAAGTCCATCACCAGCAACAACGGCAGCAGGATACCGGCGGCTTCCAGCGGCCCGATGGCTAGCGCCATCAGCGGTACCGAGAGTGAGCCGAAGCCACCGGCGAAGCCGCCCTTGGAGATACCGGTCAGGTAGGTCGAGAAGATGATCGCGCTCCAGGCCAGCGCAGAGTAATCGGGCAGTGTCAGCAGGGCATCGAGAAAATCGGTCACGGGCATCTCATGTCGAGAGGGCGGGCAAGGTGAGTCGTGAAGGCCCATTGTTGAACAATTCTGCCCGCGCTTCACCCCGACACGCTGCAATGATGTCTTTCCCTTGACGCACCAATGCGCTAAAAGGCGCATGTCGCACAGTGTTTTCTTTCGAGACACTGAGCGAATAGCCTGATCTGGTGGGCATGTCGCAGTGCCTGTCGCTCGTTGGTCGAACAATCTCTGAGGTGGCGATGTCACGCGCTCCATTTGAAATCAGCGGTACCCGCATCGCGCCGGGAACGCGGGCCCAGGTCGATGTGCCTGTCGCCAAGCTCTACACCCATGCGCCGCTGCACATCCCCGTCGAGGTGGTGCATGGTCGCCAGCCCGGCCCGGTGCTGCTGGTGTGCGGTGCCATCCACGGTGACGAGATCAACGGCGTCGAGATCGTGCGGCGGCTGCTCAAGAGTTCCAGCCTCGCACGGCTGCGCGGCACCCTGATCGCGGTGCCCATCGTCAACGTCTTCGGTTTCGTGCAGCACACGCGCTACCTGCCGGACCGCCGCGACCTCAACCGCTGCTTCCCGGGTAGCGAGAGCGGCTCGCTGGGCTCGCGGGTGGCGGCGCTGTTCCGTGAGCAGATCGCCGATCAGGCCACCCACATCATCGACCTGCACACCGGCGCGATCCACCGCACCAACCTGCCGCAGATCCGCGCCACCATGACGGGCAGTGATGCCACGCGTCAGATGGCGGATGCCTTCGGCGCACCGGTGCTGCTGAATGCCGAACTGCGCGAGGGCAGTCTGCGTGCCTATGCCAGCGAGCGCGGCGTGCCGGTCATCACCTATGAGGCCGGTGAGGCGCTGCGCTTCGATGAGTGGGCGATTCGCCCGGGCGTCAGCGGTGTGAAGCGCGTGATGCGCTCCATCGGCATGCTGGCCAAGGACCGCGACCGCAAGCCCAGCTCGCGTGCGGTGGAGATGTCCAACGGCTCCAGCTGGGCGCGGGCCTCCATCGATGGCATCGTCCAGAGCCGCGTGGGCCTGGGGGACCGCGTCGAGAAGCATCAGGTGCTGGGCATCGTCGCCGACCCCTTCGGCAACAGCGAAAGCGAGGTGCTGTCACCCGCGGATGGCATCATCATCGGCATGGCCAACCTGCCGCTGGCCAACGAGGGCGAGGCGCTCTACCACGTGGCGCGTTTCCATGCGATCGACGATGCCGAGAGCGCCGTCGACAACTTTCAGCAGCTGTTCGTGCCGGACTCCATCTAGGCGCTTCACGCCCCTTTTCGCCCTGGTTCCTGGCAGTGACAACGCAAACGCCCCGCTCGATGAGCGGGGCGTTTGCGTTGCAGCAGTCTGTGATGTCGTCGCAGCAAGATGACGACGAGTACGAGATCAGCCGTGGCTGCTCTGGGTCTCGAGCGGGCCGTCGTGACCCGCTTCCGCGCCGTGCATCCAGTCCACCAGCTTGCCGGCGAACACCAGCAACAGCAGGCCGCCGAGTACGCCGGTGATGGCGATACCGCCGAACACGCTCATGGCACCGGCTTCGCCGACCAGCGAGCCGATCATTCCGGCCAGGTAGTTGGCCAGTGCCACGAAGGCGAACCAGGCGCCCATCATCAGCGCACCCATGCGCACCGGTGACAGCTTGGTGACCATCGACAGCCCCACCGGTGACAGGCACAGCTCGCCGAGAGTGTGGAAGAAGAAGGCGCCGACCAGCCAGATCATCGAGGCGCTGCCTGCGGCTTTCTGCTCCAGCACCGCGCCGATCATGCACACGAAGCCGATGCCGAGGGCGATCAGGCCGAAGGCGAACTTGACCGGCGAGCTGGGCTCGCGGTTGTCCATGCGGGTCCACAGGCCTGCCAGTAGCGGCGAGAGCAGGATGATGAACAGCGGGTTGAGCGACTGGAACCAGGCCGCCGGCACTTCAAAGCCCATCAGCATGCGGTCGGTGTAGTCCTGCGCATACAGCGCCATCAGGCCGCCCCCCCTGCTCGAAACCGGCCCAGAACAGGATGGTGAACAGGCCCAGCACCAGGATGACCTTGATGCGGTCACGCTCTTCGCGGCTCAGCGGTGTCTTGCGATTGTTGCTCTTGCTCAGGCGTGCCTCGCGGCGGGCGCTGGGTTCGACCCCCAGGTCACCCAGGTGGCGCGGCGCGAAGATGAGCTGGATGGCGACTGCCAGCAGCATGCCGATACCGGCCACCAGGAAGCCGGCGTTCCAGCCATAGCCTTCGGCCATGGAGCCCGCGACGATACCCGACAGCAGCGCACCGATGTTGATGCCCATGTAGAAGATGGTGAAGGCGCCATCACGGCGGTGGTCGCCCTGTTGATAGAGGTCGCCGACCATCGTGGAGATGTTGGGTTTGAACAGGCCGTTGCCGACGATCAGCAGGCCGAGGCCGATATACAGCAGCATCTCGGGGTTGAGGCCGCTCATGGCCGGCGGCACGGCGAGCACGAATTGCCCGGCCGCCATGATCAGGCCCCCGATCAGGATCGCACGGCGGGCACCCAACCAGTTGTCGGCCAGTGCTCCGCCGAACATCGGCGTGATGTACACCAGGCCCGTGAAGATGCCATACAGCTGCAGGGCGTCGCCCTGATCCCAGCCCAGACCGCCACTGGTGACGGCATCGGTGAGATAGAGCACCAGCAGGGCACGCATGGCGTAATAGGAGAAACGTTCCCACAGTTCCGTGGAGAACAGCAGATAGAGTCCGGCCGGATGCCCGAACAGCTCACGGCTGTTGGCTCCGGTAGAGGAGTGTGTGGACATGGAACCTCGAAGGAAGTGTCAGCAGAAGCAGCGCAGCCCGGATGACGGGACTGCATGAACCGGCCCACAGGGCTGCAGAGGAGGACTGTGGAGGAATGGCCGATGACGGAGCAGTTGTGTGGCTGACATCACGCAAGCATGGCGTGACGATGTCGAGACCTGTTGTTGTCCGTATGGTCAGCCATTCTGCGCGAGATGTATTTGTCAGACAATCAAACGAAAGTCATGCATGTTGTTGGTATTCAAGGGGTTATTAGCTTAGATGGCGACGCAGAGTTGCGTCAGGTGGCACGCCTGACAGTGCAGTGTCGTCACTTTGCTGACTGCTGAGACGACGACACCCGGCGCGAGGGCCAGGTGTCGGGGACTGTCTTTTGACAGCGCTGCTCTCAAGAGAGGGCAGAAGAGAGAGCAAGAAAGGACAGAAGAGAGCAGAAGCGGCGCGAACAGGCCAGCTCGATCAGGCTTGCTCGACCTGTGCCTCGGGCCGCTGTTCCGGCACGCGCGCCATGGCGTCATCGATGACCTCGATGCCCGCGCCCGGCTTGTGGGCGTTCTCGGAGACATGGCGGCGGAACTGGCGACCGCCCGGCTGGCCCTGGAACAGTCCCAGCAGATGGCGGCTGATGTGGTTGAGGCGCACGCCCTCGGCGAGACGCTTCTCGATATAGGGGCGGAAGGCACGCAGCGCATCGTGGCGGCTGGTGTGCGGATTCTCGGCCTCACCGTACAGCTCGCTGTCCACCGTCGCCAGCAACCAGGGGTTGTGGTACGCCTCACGGCCGACCATCACGCTGTCGACGTGCTCCAGCTGCTCGTGCAGCTCATCCATCTGCTTCAGGCCGCCATTGATGCCGATATGCAAGGACGGGTGCGCCTGCTTGAGACGGTGCACGCGGCCGTAGTTCAGTGGCGGCACATCGCGGTTCTCCTTGGGCGACAGGCCCTGCAGCCACGCCTTGCGCGCATGCACGCTGAAGGTGTCGCAGCCGGCGTCGGCCACGGTGGTGATGAAGCGCTCGAGATCGGCGTCCTCATCCTGATCATCGATCCCGATGCGACACTTCACCGTCACCGGAATCTTCACCTGCGCCTGCATCGCCGCCACGCACTTGGCCACCAGCTCCGGATGGCCCATCAGACAGGCACCGATCATGTTGTTCTGCACGCGATCGCTCGGGCAGCCGACATTCAGGTTCACCTCGTCATAGCCCCAGCTCTCGGCGATCGCCGCACACTCGGCCAGCGCCTGCGGATCGCTGCCACCCAGCTGCAACGCCAGCGGATGCTCCGTCTCGTCGTGACCGAGGAAGCGTTCGCGGTCCGGATTGAACAGCAATGCCCCGGTAGTCACCATCTCCGTGTACAGCAGCGTACGACGGCTCAACACGCGCGCGAAGGCGCGGTAGTCACGGGTCGTCCATTCCATCATCGGCGCAACGGAGAAGGTGCGGTCAATCGGTGTCATCGGCATGGCAGTCATATCGGCTGGTGTGGGAGCAGGGGGCGGAGCATCAGGTGCAGGTGCAGGCGCTGTCGAGACAAGCGGGCGGTGATTCTAGCAGCTTGTGATGCGAAGCGCCGAGTCAGAGGGAGCCGCGAGCCAATGCGCCGCTCATGGCTCAATGCGTGTTGTTGACCTTCAGCGCTTCGATATCCTGGGCGATGTCTTCGGCGAGCTGGCGGACGGCTTCGCTTTCGCCTTCGCGCTGGGCGTAGGCGCGCAGGCCCATGACTTCGGCCTGCAGGCGACGGCCGAGGCGTTCCGGCTGGTGAGCGGGGCGCTCGGGGTCGATGAGTTCACCGGCGTCGCGGGCGTCCGCGAAGGCCTGGCGGAAGCGGGCTTCCATGTTGGCGAGCAGGGTCTCGACCTTGTCGCGGGCGGCCTGTTCACGCTCGCCGAGTTCCAGCAGGCTCTTGGCCAGCATGCAGGCGCGGGACGGCACCTCGCAGTCGCGCAATCCGCCGAGCTTGCGGATATAGGTGGCGAGGGCGGTCAATGGCGAGTCGTGGCTGGCCATCAGGCTTTCCATCTCACGCAGACTGCGCGCGGAGTAGCAGTCCAGCGCTTCCTGGAAGAGACCGTCCTTGCTGCCGAAGGTGGCGTAGATGCTGCCGGGACGCATGTCGAGCGCGCGCTCGATGTCCTTCAGCGACGTGGCATGAAAGCCCTTCTGCCAGAAGAGATTGAGCGCCCGTTCGAGGGAATCCTGGCGGTTGTGCAAGGTCGCGCGTGGCATGGCTGTCCTGACGATGGGGCTCACGAGTGACGCCTGTCTTCGCGCGGCTCGGCGAAGTGGGCAGTCTACAAGGAGCAAGGTGTTGAGTGAGTACTCAATTTTAACTTGAATGATCGCTCAAATCCAGCTAGTGTGTTCCCCGACAACGCAGTGCAGCGGTTTCCAGGCTTGATTTTGAGCGTTCGCTCATGTGTTGCCCTGCATCTTCAGGGGCGCTGCTCGAGGCTTCATGCCACTGACTGGCAGCCCGCCCCTGAGACACCGCGCATCTCGCCCCTCATCCCGAAGGAGTTCTCATGACTGATTTCACGCTGTATACCGCCGACAATGCCCCGCAGGACAGCAAGCCGCTGCTTGGCAAGTCCGTCGAAGCCTTCGGCATGGTACCGGGCCTGCACGCCGTGATGGCGGAAGCACCGGGTCTGCTGGAAGGCTACCAGGTGCTGCACCAGCTGTTCCTCGACAGCAGCTTCGATGATGAAGAGACCACCGTCGTTTGGCAGACCATCAACGTCGAGCACAACTGCCACTACTGTGTACCGGCGCATACCGGCATCGCCAAGTCGATGAAGGTGGATGACGCCATCACCGAAGCGCTGCGCAACGAGACGCCGCTGCCGACCGAGCGTCTGGAAGCCCTGCGCACCTTCACGCTGGCCGTGGTGCGTGAGCGTGGCTTCGTCGATGACGCTACCGTGCAGACCTTCCTCGATGCCGGTTATACCAAGCGCAATGTGCTGGAAGTGATTCTGGGCCTGTCCCAGAAGGTGATGAGCAACTACACCAATCACCTGGCCGAGACGCCGATCGACGAGCCGTTCAAGAAGTTCGAGTGGCACAAGCAGGGCTGAAGCTGAGGTGAGAGGCGGCGGCAAGTGCCTGACTCTCCAATGCTAATGAAAATATTTCTCATTAGTGTTGATGTCTGAGCCCGCGAGTCATATTCTGGGGTCATCGCTTCCCCGCCATGGGTAGCGGTGTCCCGGCCAGTGGAGTCAGGCCCCTGTCCGGGAGGCTTCTCATCAGACAGTTTTACGGTCCTTGCCAGCGGCTCATCCTACGGGGTGGGCCGCTTTTTTATGCGCAAAAAAAGACGCCTCCTTCGCTTGCACGAGGGAGGAGTCCGGAAGCGCTTTTCGGTTCACTCACTTTCCGTCTGCCAATGACAGGGAGGAAGGCTTGCGAGTCGAGCGGTGCTTCGTGCTCACCAGATTTGGATGTCAGGTCCCTGGTAAGCGTCTCATCAGGCCAGTCACGACCTTGATATTCTGGCGCCATGATACGTCAGCCGGTGAGGGGAGGCCAGCGACGCGTGAGATGAACGCTGACTCAATGTTAATGAAAATATTTCTCATTAGTATTGACGGCGTCTGCTGGAGAGCATAATCTGGATTCATCGCTTCCCGCCATGGAATGCGGTAGCCAGAACAGCGGAGTCAGGCCCCTGTTCGGGTTTCTCCTCATCAAGCTAGTCACGGTCTTAGGGCGACTCTCACGGGTCGCCTTTTTTCGTGTCTGGTGCTTCTTTATTCCTGTCTGGCGCTTTTCTCTGGCGCTCTATTCTGGCGCTCGATCTCGGTCTCCCTTCGGCCGCTCCCCGCTTGCCTCCCCGCTCACGCCTGTTGCGCCCCGTCGCTCGGCCTCCGCTGGCTCGCCATCTCGTTTAGAATGACGACACTCTATTCGTACGCCGCCAAGGTGCCCGGGTTTCGCTGCCTTTTCAGACGGTTGGCCTTGGTCGTCAGCCATCGCCATCGCCATCGCCATCGCTCAGTGCACAGGCGAGACCTGCGGGGCCTTTCGAGGAAGTCATCATGATCACACTCTATCGACTGCACGATGATGGCCGCCTGCGCGGCGAACATATCGTGTTGCCTGACCCGCAGCCCGGTCAGCCCGATGCGCCGCCGCGCCTGGCGGACAGCGCTGAAGAGGCGGCAGTCCTGCATGCCAGCTTGCTGGCCGATGACGAGCTGGCGCCACCGATTCTGGTGCGTAGCGATGTGCTGTGGATCGATCTCTGCGAGCCGGATGAGCAGGAAAAGCGCTGGGTGAGCGAACAGTTCACGGTGGAGCTGCCTGATGTCGAGGAGCTGGAGGAGATCGAGTCGTCGTCGCGCTTCTATCTGGAAGGCGATGGCATCCACGTCGTCTCGCTGTTTCCGCATCGCAAGGGGCGCGAGCCGCAGACGGCCAACGTCGCCTTTCATCTGCATGGGCGCCAGTTGATCAGCATGCGCCACGAGGATATCGGCCTGCTGCGGCTGTTCCGCAACCACCTGCGTCGCCAGCGACTGAGCCCGGAGGATGGCTGGGAAGTGCTGTTGGCGCTGCTGGCGATGAAGGTCGATTACCTGGCCGATGAGATCGAGGATATCTACCGGGCCCTGGAGGCGTTGGGCAAGCAGGCGGTGCACCCCGAGGCGTTGGAAGACACCCTGCACGGCATCCTGTTGCAGGAGCGCTACAACGACAAGGTGCGCCAGTCGCTGCTGGACAGTCAGCGCCTGCTGCGTCAGCTGACGCGCCATCTGCCCTCGGCGCCACGTCAGAAATCGCGACGGCAGGAGATTCGCGACATGCTGCGCGACATCGACTCGCTCAATCCACACACCACCTTCATCTTCGACAAGGTCAACTTCCTGCTCGATGCCTCGATCGGTTTCACCAATCTCGATCAGAGCCGCATCATCAAGATCTTCTCGGTGGCGGCGGTAGTCTTCATGCCGCCGACCTTGATCGCCAGCATCTACGGCATGAACTTCCACTGGATGCCGGAGCTGGACGAGGACTGGGGCTATCCCTTCGCGCTGTGCCTGATGGGGGTATCGGCGCTCTCGACCTATCTGTTCTTCAAGTGGAAGAAGTGGCTGTAAGTCACTGAAGACAGACATAAAAAAAGCGCCTGGCGTCGTGAGACAGCCAAGCGCACAAGAAACTTGCATTACAACACTGAAGATCGCCACCGAGGCCCGGGATGGGCCGACAGCGAAACCGCGCGTGGGGGCGTCGCCATGCAGACCAGTCACCGGGAATCGGTGGGATGAGCAGTGCAACTACCTGAGCGCGAACCTGGACGGTCGGGCTGCGCCACGCAGGCCCGGCCGTCGTCGGTCTAGTCCGGGAGCAGGCGGCCGATGCCGCGACGCGCCTGCTCCCGCATGTTCGTGGCGCACAGTATAGGGTGCCGCGCTTTGGAGAATAAGCGCGTACAATTGAAAACTAGGGTTTCCAATATGGAAACCTGAGAGATTGATGGGGTGTCTGGCCGGGTCCAGAGGGCCATGGCGATTGCAGAGCGAGGGAAAGGGAGAAACATGGCGACACTTGATGCATTGCGCGTTTTCGTCGAAGTCGTGCGCGCGGCCAGTTTCACGGCGGCGGCGCGCCGACTGGGAATTTCCAAGTCGCTGGCGTCCAAGCGGGTGGCGGCGCTGGAAGAGCAGCTGGGCGTCAGCCTGATCAATCGCTCGACTCGCAAGCTGCATCTCACCGAGGCGGGGCGCATCTACTACGAGCACGGCCTGCGCATCCGCGAGGAGCTGGAATCCGCCGAGGCCCGCGTACAGTCCGTGACCTCGCAGCCGATGGGCCAGCTCAAGGTCTCGGCACAGGTGTCGTTCGGCTTCATGTATCTGGCCGCGCCGACCACCGCCTTCATGCGTCGCTACCCGGATGTCAGCGTCGAGATTCTGCTCGAGGATCAGCGCTTCGAGCCCATCGATGAGTCAGTGGACCTGGCGATTCGCATGGGGCCGCTGCCGGATTCCTCGATGGTCTCGCGGCCGCTGTGCAAGGTGGTCTATGGCCTGTATGCGGCGCCGGACTATCTGGCGCGTGTCAATGCACCGCCGGTGCAGCCCCAGGACATCCGCGCCTTCGATACCATCTTCTACGGCAATTACGACCTGGGGGCGCATTGGCGCTTCACGCTCAATGGTCAGCCCTTCGATGTGGAGCCGGAGTCGCGGCTGGTGATCAACAATCTGCTCGGCGTGGTGGAGGCGGCCAAGGCCGGCTTCGGTCTCGCCTACCTGCCGACCTTCTCGGCCCGCGCGGCAGTGGAAAGTGGTGAACTGGTGCCGCTGCTGCAGCCCTACTGGAACGAGCATGGCTCGATGGTGGTGCTGTTCCGTTCACGCAAGTACCTGCCCGACAAGACCCGCGCCTACCTCGACTTCATCACCGAGTGGTTTCAGGAGCATCTGCAGCTCTGAGTCGCCTCTACCGAGAGGGTTACCAATCGATGGCCTGGCCGGCCCAGTCGTAGAAGCCGCCGCTGGCGGTGGGCGAGAGTTCGCAGGCGACGCGCAGCAGACGGCGCGCCACGAAACCCGTCGTGAATAACTTGCCCTCGGGCACGCGGGCCTGGAAGGGCGTCGACAGGCCGGTGTCGGTGGTGCCGGGATGCAGCGCGACCAGCAGCGCCTCGGGATTGCGCCGTGCGATCTCTATGGCGGCGGTCTTGAGCAGCATGTTGTGGCTGGCCTTGCTGGCGCGATAGGCATACCAGCCGCCGCTGCGGTTGTCGGAGATCGAGCCGACCCGCGCCGACAGCGAGGCGAAGATCACTGGCGTGCGTCGGCGCAGACGTGGCGCCAGCATCCCCAGCAGCAGGGCCGGGGCGAAGGCATTGACCTGATGCAGACGCGTCAGGGCCGCCAGGCTCAAATCCTCCAGGCGTTTCTCCGGCCATAGCTGCTCGCGCTCGTCATGCAGCAGGCCCAGCGCGTTGAGTATCAGCGCCGGTGGCTGCCCCGTCTCGCTCTCCCCATCCAGTTGCTGTGTCAGCCACTCCTCGAGGCGCGCGGTGCCTTGCTCGGTGGTCAGGTCGGCCTCCAGCGTCTCGAGCTCGGGATGCGCCGAAAGGCATGAGACATCGCGACTCACCGCCAGCACTTTTCTACAGTGCGGATGGGCGAGCAGCTCAGCGATCAGCGCCCGCCCGATCCCGCCGCTGGCACCGGTGACCAGTGCGCAGAAGCCCTGTGGCAGGCGCGCGAAGGTGTCCGCCGCCAATGGCTGATCTTCCAGTCTGCTGTCTACCATGAATGTCTCCCTCCGTAGTGGCCGAATGTGACTGTCGTCAGGCAGTGCGCTCCATCAGCCTGGCGAGACGGGAATCGCGGCTCAGCGTGGCTGGGGTGGTGTCTTCCTGCAGGCGGCCCGCTTCCAGCAGTGCCAGACGCGCGAAGCGCTCCAGCCCCAGCGGCTGGTGAGTGATCATGATCAGGCTGCGGCCCTCGCAGGCGGCGAGAATCGCGCTCATCACCTGCTCGGCGCTGGTGCGGTCCAGTCCTTCGCAGGGCTCATCGAGCAGCACGATCGGCGCTGGTGACAGCAGCGCACGCGCCACACCGAAGCGGCGCAGCTGGCCACCGGACAATGAACGCCCCCCTTCATCCGGGAAGCCGGCAAGCCCCTGTGGCTGGCGGGCCAGCCAGTCGCCAAGGCCAAGGCTTTCCAGCATGCGCGTCAGTGCCTCATCGCTGGCCTCGGGAGCGGCCAGGCGCAGGTTGTCGGCGTAGCTGGCACAGAAGAGATGCGTGTCCTGCGGGCAGACCGCGAAGCTTGCACGCAGCGTGGCCTCGTCGAGTGAATCCAGCGCCACGCCGCCCAGCGTGATGCGTCCGGCGCTGGGGACATGGAAGCGACTGAGCACGTCCAGCAGGGTGCTCTTGCCGCTGCCGGACGGGCCGAGCAGTGCCAGATGCTCGCCTGCGGCCAGTGTCAGCGACAGCTCTTCAAGCACCGGCGTGTCGCCGTGGGTGACGCTCAGTTGCTCGATCTCCAAGGCGTGTCCCACCGGCGTGGCAGCCTCAGAGCCACTGGGGAACTGGGCCGCCGGCGTATTGGCCTGCACGCCGTTGAGGCGCGCGGCCGCCGACAGACAGCGACCGAGCCCCTGCCAGGCCAGCGGCAGTGGCGCCAGTGCCTCGAAGGCGCCGAGTACCGCCAGCAGGAACAGCGCCAGCAGACGACCATCGAGCAGCTCGCCAGAATGCGTCGTGATGTCGTCGTTCGCATATGGCGCCATCTGCATGACGCCGAGCAGGGCGACCCCGGCCAGCGTCAGCCCCAGCAGACTGTGGCTCAGCCAGCTGGCCAGTGCCTGACGGCGTGCCTGGGTGCGCTCGATGCGGTCCCGCTCGGCCTGTTGCTCGGCCAGGCGCTCAAGCTCTTCATTCCAGCGATCATAGATCACCAGCTCGCCCAGTCCCTGCAGGCGCTCAAGCAGGCGTGCGCGCAGGCGGCTGGCCGAGGACTGATGACGCATGGCGTCACGGCTACCCCGCCACCATGCCAGCCACGGCACCAGTCCGCCGGTCAGCACCAGCCCGATCACCGCCACCAGCGCCAGTGTCGGCGCAAAGATGCCGATCAGCGTGCCGGCGGCGAGGATGGCGCAGACCGCCACCAGCGAGGGAATCAATACGCGCACGTAGAGGCTGTCGAGGGCGTCGACATCAGCGCCCAGGCGGGTCATCAATTCTCCCTGTCCGGCATGCTGCAGGGCGGTGGGGGAGAGCGGCTCGATGGCCTCGAACAGGCGGCGGCGCAGGCTCGCCAACAGACGCAGCGTGCCCTCATGGGTGGTGACCCGCTCGCCATAGCGCCCGGCGGTGCGCGCCAGCGCCAGACCGCGCACACCTGCCGCCGGAGTGAAGAAGTTGAAGGCCTGGGTGGTGACGACGCTCAAGCCGGCTACGGCGGTGGCGGAGAGGAACCAGCCCGACAGCGCCAGCAGACCGGTGGCGGCCAGCAGGGTGATCAGTGCCAGCAGGGCACCGATACCCAGCCAGCCGCGATGCTCGCGCATCAAGGCCAGATACGGCGTCAGTTCGCGCAGACGTGGGCGCTGTTCGACGTGTGGCTCGGCCAGTGCTGGCTCACTGGCCGTGACAGGCATGGGCGTGTCAGACGCGGGCTTGCGGATGGCGCGGTTCATGCGTCACCTCGCGGCGTCGGGAGGGGGAGCGGGCGGTCCTGCACCAGTTGGCCATCGTTCAGATGAATCAGGCGCTGGCATAGCGTCAGCAGCTCTGGTCGATGGGTCAGCAGCAGCAGGGTGCGACCCTCGCCGAGACGCTTGAGCGCGGCGATCACGCGCGCTTCGCTGTCGGCGTCCAGGCTGGCGGTGGGTTCATCCAGCAGCACCAGTGGCGCGTCATGCAAGAATGCGCGGGCCAGTGACAGACGGCGTGCCTGACCGCCGGACAGCGCCTGACCGCCCTCGCCAAGGCGCGTCTCAAGCCCTCGCGGCAGGTGCTGGTACCAGTCGAGCAGGTCGGCATTGTCCAGCGCCGCTTCGAGCTGTGCGTCACTGGCGTGAGGCCTGGCAAGACGCAGGTTGTCGGCCAGCGTGCCGGAAAGCACCACCGTCTCCTGACCGACCCAGGCCGCCATGCCCGGCGGCAGGCCGTGGCTCAGCGGATGGCCATTGAGATACAGCAGGCCGTCGCTGGCCTCGACGAAGCCGAGCAGCAGATTGAGCAGCGTCGACTTGCCGGAACCGGAGGCGCCGGTCAGCGCGACACGCTCGCCCTGGGTGATCCGCAGGGTCAGCGGCCCGAGTGCCGGTGGAGTCAACGTGCTGGTCTGGCGGTTCCACTGATTGGGATAGCGCACACAGACCTCTTCCAGCATCAGCGAGTGCAACTTGCGGGACTTAGGGCGTGCTGCGGGCAAGTCGCTGTCGGGGTTGCGCGTCAGTGCGCCCGCTTCACCATCCGACTCTTGGATAAATGGAGCGCTGCCGACGATGGGGGCGAGGTCACTGGCGGCAGCCTCGGCCTCGGCCTTGGCGTGATAGTGCACGCCCAACTCGCGCAGCGGCTGATAGAACTCGGGCGCCAGTACCAGAATGAAGAGTGCGGTCTGCAGGGTCAGCGGTGAGTCGCCCCAGGTGCCGAATTGCAGGTGGCCGAGGAAATGGAAGCCGAGGTAGACCGCCAGCAGCGCGATGGACACCGCGGTGAAGAATTCCAGCACCGTGGAGGACAGGAAGGCCAGGCGCAGTACGCGCATGGTGCGCTTGCGAAAGGCATGGCTGACTGCCTCGACCTGGGGGCCGCGTCTGGCGCTGCCGAACAGCTTCAGGGTCTTGAGACCGGTGAGCAGGTCCATGAAGTGACGGCCCATGCGGTCCATCTCCCGGAACTGCTCCTGCGAGCGCTTGCGCGCCGCGATGCCGACAAGAATCATGAATATCGGTACCAGTGGTGCGGTGGTGGCGAGAATCAGGCCGGCCGCCCAGTTGAGCGGAAACACCACACACAGCAGCATCAGCGGAATCAGCCCCGCGAGGCGTGTCTGCGGGCGGAAGTCGGCATAGTAGCCGTGCAGTGACTCGACCTGGTCCCAGGCGCGGTTGGCGAGACTGGCGCGATGCTGGCGACGCACCCACAGCGGGCCGAGTTCGGCGAAGCGCTGCAGCAGGCGTTCGCGCAGGCCACGACGGATCTGCTGGCTGGCGCGCGTGCCGGCATAGCCACGCAGGCCAGTGAGCGCGCCGCGCAGCGAGAGACTGGCGGCGAGTACCGCGATGGCCGGCCACAGTGTCGCCAGGCCTTCGCGGTCGATCGCGACGCCCTGGGCCAGGCGGGCGATGGCCCAGGCCTGGGCGAGCAGGACCAGTGTCGAGAGCAGGGCGCACAGGATGGCGAGCTGGGGCCAGCGGCCACCGGCACGTGCCAGTGTCTCCAGCCAGCGGCGTGGCACGAATTCTGCCGAGGCAGTGGCATCGGTGGGGGAGGGTGAAACATCGGGTACAGCGGCAGTTCGGGGCATTCATGCTCCTGCCGGTGGTGGCAGAGATAGTTGCAGGGAAGCGCTGGCGTCACGTCTCAAGGCAGAGAATGACGCATCTGGCGCAAGCTTACCGCCGAGAGAGCGTTGGTACACGGCGACGCACTGTCGCACATCTTCACCTTGCGTATAATATGCCCCAGCACTTGCTGCTGAGACAGCAGCGTGATTTCACGCCCCGGCAGTCAGTCATTGCCGAGACGCTTGTTGCCCTCTCTTCTCGAACTACTGGACTCCACATGACCGTTCGTACGCGCATCGCACCGTCGCCGACTGGTGATCCCCACGTCGGCACCGCCTACATCGCCCTGTTCAACCAGTGCTTCGCTCGTCAGCACGGTGGCGAGTTCATTCTGCGCATCGAGGATACCGATCAGACGCGTTCCACCGGTGAATCCGAGCAGATGATCCTCGACTCGCTGCGCTGGCTGGGCATCGAATGGGCCGAAGGCCCGGATGTCGGCGGTCCGCACGGCCCGTACCGTCAGAGTGAGCGTGGCGATATCTACGCCAGGCACTGCCAGCAGCTGATCGATGCCGGCCATGCCTTCAAGTGCTATCGCACCAGTGAAGAGCTGGACGAGCTGCGCGAGTCGCGCAAGGCCGAAGGTCTGCACATGGCGCTCAAGCCATCCGACCTCGCGCTGCCGGCAGAAGAAGTGGCTCGTCGTGAAGCGGCGGGCGCGCCCTTCGTCATCCGCATGAACGTGCCGGAAAGCGGCACCTGTGTGGTCAAGGACATGCTGCGTGGCGAGATCGAGGTCGATTGGGCCCAGGTCGATGCGCAGATCCTGCTCAAGTCCGACGGCATGCCGACCTACCACCTGGCCAACGTGGTGGATGATCACCTGATGGAGATCTCCCACGTGATGCGTGGCGAGGAGTGGATCAACTCGGCGCCCAAGCATCAGCTGCTGTATGAATACTTCGGCTGGCAGATGCCGGAACTGTGCCACATGCCGCTGCTGCGCAACCCGGACAAGACCAAGCTGTCCAAGCGCAAGAACCCGACGTCGATCCTCTACTACCGTCGCATGGGTTACCTGCCGACGGCGGTGATCAACTATCTCGGCCGTCTGGGCTGGTCCATGCCGGACGAGCGCGAGAAGTTCACCCTGAGCGAGATGCAGGAGCATTTCGATATCCAGCGTGTCTCGCTGGGTGGCCCGGTGTTCGATGTCGAGAAGCTCAGCTGGCTGAACGGTCTCTACATCCGCGATCTGTCCGAGGATGAGCTGCTGAGCGAACTGCGTCAGTGGGCCTTCAACGAGTCCTACGTCAAGCAGATCCTGCCGGAAGTGAAGCCGCGCATCGAGACGCTGTCCGAGGCGATTCCGCTGGCCGGGCACTTCTTCTCCGGCCTGCCGGCCATCACGCCGGACGACTTCGCCAAGGCGAAGCTGGAAGGCGAAGACCTGGTGCGTCAGATGCAGTTCCTGACCTGGAAGCTTGAAGCCGTGAGCCGCTGGGACAAGGAGTATCTGCTGGCGGAAGTGAAGCTGCTCTCCGAGCACTTCGGGCTCAAGATGAAGGACTTCTTGGCGCCGATATTCGTGGCGGTGACCGGCTCGGCGACCTCCACCTCGGTGATGGACGCGATGGTCATTCTGGGCTCCGACATGACGCGCGCGCGTCTGCGCCACGCCGTGGCCGTGCTGGGTGGCGTTTCCAAGAAGGCTGCCAAGCGCTTCGAGAAGGAATATCGCGACCTGTAAGAATATCGCGACCGGCAAGGTGTCTGCGGTGTGCGGATGCCGGCCCCTGTGACGTCTGTTGTCATGGGGGCCATGCCTTGCAGCAGCACGATGAGAATTGTGTGAGAAAGAAGTTGACGACCCCGAGGGTTATCAGTAAGATACGCCTCGTTCCTGAGAGACGGGGCCTTAGCTCAGCTGGGAGAGCGCAACACTGGCAGTGTTGAGGTCAGCGGTTCGATCCCGCTAGGCTCCACCAAGTTTCTCAAGCGACTGCGTCCCATTCGTCTAGTGGTCCAGGACACCGCCCTTTCACGGCGGTAACAGGGGTTCGAACCCCCTATGGGACGCCACTCTTCAGACATCTCGAGTCACCTTTCAGGTCTCGTGAAGTCAACAAAAAAGCACACCTTGCGGGGTGTGTTTTTTTTGTCCCTGATTCTGGCTTATACACAGCCTGTGTGTCGGCAGAAAGCATGTTATCCCCAAGTCGCCCTTGACAGACCTCGTGTCTTGTCCACTGTTCGCGCGCTGTCACATCTCCCCCTGCACCTCCTCCCAAAGTGCGGCCCCTGTGGCTGGCGCTTACGTCGTGTTGCCAAAAATTTCTTTTATATCAATGGTTTATGAGCTGGTTAAATTTTGTGCAATCTGTTGGTAAGCCCGCTGTCATGCTGGTTCGCCGCGCTTGTCTAGGGGTTATCAACGAGGTTATCCACAGATAGTGTGGAAAAGCATGCCGAGCGCCGCTGCTGTCTGGGATGTTGCGATGCGGCACGAAAAACGCCTCATTCCCGCGTCCATATGGCGTTGGAATGAGGCGTTTTCAGTGCGAGGCCGTGTGATGCGGTTCGGCTCACTCGCTCGAGTTCAAGGCCGCTTCATCTGGAGAGGCGCTTGAGCAGCGAGGAGGTGTCCCAGCGATTGCCGCCCATGGCCTGCACGTCGGCATAGAACTGATCGACCAGCGCCGTCACCGGCAGGCTGGCATCGATGCGGCGTGCTTCCGCCAGACAGATGTCGAGGTCCTTGCGCATCCAGTCGACGGCAAAGCCGTGATCGTACTCGTCCTTGATCATGGTGGCGTGACGATTTTCCATCTGCCAGGAGCCAGCGGCGCCCTTGGAGATCACCTCGATCACCGCCTCGCGATCCAGTCCTGCCTGCTCGGCGAAGTGCAGGCCCTCGGAAAGTGCCTGCACCAGCCCGGCAATGCAGATCTGGTTGACCATCTTGGTGGTCTGGCCGGCACCGGTCTCGCCGATGCGCTTCACCATGCGACCGTAGTGCGTCAGCACCGGCTCGGCACGCGCGTAATCCGCCTCGCTGCCGCCACACATGATGGTCAGCACGCCATTCACGGCGCCTTGCTGGCCGCCGGAGACCGGCGCGTCGACGAAGCCGATACCGGCCTCGCCCGCGGCGGCGGCCAGCTCGCGTGCCAGGTCGGCACTGGCGGTGGTGTGGTCCACCAGCAGACTGCCGCTCGCCATGCCGGCCAGCACGCCGTCGTCGCCGTAGGTGACGCTGCGCACGTCATCATCATTGCCCACGCACATCAGCACGATATCGGCGCCCTCGGCGGCTTCTCGCGGGGTGGCGTGATGGCTGCCGCCGTACTCCTCGCTCCACAGCTCGGCGCGTGCACGTGTGCGGTTGTAGACCCGCACCTGAAGGCCTGCGCGTTTCAGATGGCCGGCCATGGGGTAACCCATGACCCCGAGTCCGATGAAGGCGGCGGTATGTGGCGTGGTGTGTGTCTCTGACATGCTGGGAGGCTCCTTGCCATCGATCAGGTGTGAGGTTGCGCCGCTCGCGGTGGGGCGCATGGCGTGCCGGCGCGTGCAGGGCGTGACGAAGCCGGTACATCAGCACGCTAGCACGTTCGGGGCGGGGCGGGGCGGCTTTATGACTTGCATCTCGACAGGGGTTGCACGCATGAGAGGCGACAGGCCAAAAAAAACCGCCTCCGAAGAGGCGGTCTGTCCTGCAGGCCGATGACCCGATATTGCCTGGTTGCCAGGCAACTGGTTACTTGGTCGGGTAGTCGCGCTGCGGGTGGCCGGTATAGAGCTGGCGCGGACGGCCGATACGGTGGCCGCCGGCGATCATCTCGTTCCAGTGGGAAATCCAGCCGATGGTGCGCGACATGGCGAAGATGACCGTGAACATGTTGGTCGGAATGCCGATCGCCTTGAGGATGATGCCGGAGTAGAAGTCGACATTCGGGTACAGCTTGCGCTCGATGAAGTACTCGTCTTCCAGCGCGATCTGCTCCAGACGCTTGGCGATCTTGAGCTGCGGGTCGTCCGCCATGCCCAGCTGCTCCAGTACTTCGTCGCAGGTCTCTTTCATGACCTTGGCGCGCGGATCGAAGTTGCGATAGACGCGGTGACCGAAGCCCATCAGCTTGAACGGGTCTTCCTTGTCCTTGGCCTTGTCGATGAAGCGCTGGATGTTTTCCTCGGACTCTTCACCGATCTCGTCGAGCATGGCCAGCACGGCTTCGTTGGCGCCGCCGTGTGCCGGGCCCCACAGTGCCGCGATACCGGCGCTGATGCAGGCGAACGGGTTGGCACCGGTGGAGCCGGCCAGGCGAACGGTAGAGGTCGAGGCATTCTGCTCGTGGTCGGCGTGCAGCATGAAGATGGTGTCCATCGCCTTGGCGAACACCGGGTTGATCTTGTACTCCTCGCACGGGTTTCCGAACATCATGTAAAGGAAGTTCTCGCCATAGGAGAGGTCATTGCGCGGGTACATGAACGGCTGACCGATGTTGTACTTGTGGCACATGGCCGCCAGGGTCGGCATCTTGGCGATCAGGCGCACGGCGCTGACGTAGCGTTCCTTCTCGTTGGTGATGTTCAGGTTGTCGTGATAGAAGGCGGCCAGACCACCGACCACGCCGCAAAGGATCGCCATCGGGTGGGCGTCGCGACGGAAGCCCTTGAAGAAGTTGACGATCTGCTCATGCACCATGGTGTGGTTGCTGATCAGCTGGGCGAACTTGTCGTATTCCTCGTCGCTCGGCAGTTCTCCGAACAGCAGCAGGTAGCACAGCTCGATGTAGTTGGAGCTCTTGGCCAGCTGGTCGATGGGATAGCCGCGATGCAGAAGCACGCCTTTCTGGCCATCGATGAAGGTGATGGATGATTCGCAGGCGGCAGTGGAGACGAAGCCCGGGTCATACGTGAACATGCCTTCGGCGGTCAGGCCGCGAACGTCGATGACGTCCTGGCCGAGCGTGCCGGAATAGACCGGGAACTCGATGCTCTTGTCGATACCGTCTACTGTCAATGTCGCTTTCTTGTCAGTCATGCCGACCTCCTCATTATTCGCGTAACTCTTTGACTTGCTTGCCATGCCGGGCTTGCATCAATCCCGCCCACTATAGAAGCCCGCCAAGGATTGTCAATTCGCCACACGGCGTAGAGACGCGCGCCATGCTGTTGTGCGTCAGTTCCCCGACGTTTACGTATCCCGTGGCGTCAGGTCGCGTCCTGTTCACTGCATTTTGTGCAATCCGTGGTTGCGGCCCTGCGACGTCATGCCATTTGTCATGCCAATGGCCAACCCCTATAATCCACCGTCGCGCGACTGGCGGGAAATTCGGCTCGGTACCGTGGATGGCCTGCGCCCGAGACCCTTCCTCAAACCACCGCCCCTGCGGGCTTGCGTCCGTGTTGGGCCAAGAGAGTGTGTAAGAGCCGTGAATAGCAAACGACCCGTAAATCTCGATCTGACGACGATAAAGTTCCCTCTCCCTGCGCTGACTTCAATCACCCACCGTATTACCGGCGTGATTCTGTTCGTGGGCCTGGTATTTGCGCTGTGGGCACTCGATGCCTCGCTGTCCTCCCCGGAAGGGTTCGAGGCAGTGCGCGACACCCTGGCAACCAACTTCCTTGCCAAGATCGTGGCCTGGGGCCTGCTGTCTGCCCTCGGTTTCCACTTCGTGGCTGGCATCAAGCACCTGCTGATGGACATGGATATTGGTGTCGAACTGGAAAGTGCTAATCGCAAGGCGCAGGTCACTGTCGTGATCAGTGCTGTTCTCGTGGTCCTGGCGGGAGTCTGGGTATGGTAAACAACATCACCAATTTCAGCCGCAGCGGTCTGTCCGACTGGGTGCTGCAGCGTGTCTCTGCCGTGATTCTGGCAGTCTATTCCGTGTTCATGGTCGGCTACCTGCTGCTCCATCCGAACCTCGACTACACCACCTGGAGTGGTCTGTTCGAGAACACGGCAATGCGTATCTTCTCTTTGATGGCATTCATCTCGATTGCCGCACACGCCTGGATCGGTCTGTGGACCGTGGCGACCGATTACATGAAGCCGACCGCACTGCGTTTCGGTTTCCAGGTCTTCGTCATCCTTGCGTTGTTCATCTTCTTGGTCTGGGGCGTTCAAGTCCTGTGGGGAGCCTGATACATGTCCACCATGCGTAGCCTGACATTCGACGCGATCATCATCGGCGGTGGCGGCTCTGGCCTGCGTGCCGGCCTCGAGCTGTCCCAGTCCGGCAAGAAGACCGCCGTGCTGTCCAAGGTCTTCCCGACCCGTTCGCACACTGTCTCTGCCCAGGGCGGTATCACCTGTGCCATCGCTTCTGCTGATCCGAATGATGATTGGCGCTGGCACATGTATGACACCGTCAAGGGCGGCGACTACATCGCCGACCAGGACGCCGCCGAATACATGTGTACTGAAGGCCCGAAAGCGGTCTTCGAGCTCGAGCACATGGGTCTGCCGTTCTCTCGCTTCGACAACGGCCGCATCTATCAGCGTCCGTTCGGTGGTCAGTCCAAGGACTTCGGCAAGGGCGGCCAGGCGGCACGCACCTGCGCCGCGGCTGACCGTACCGGTCACGCTCTGCTGCACACCCTCTATCAGGCCAACCTGAAGAATGGCACCGTCTTCCTCGACGAGTGGTACGCCATCGACCTGGTCAAGAATGCCAACGGCGATATCGTCGGCGTGATTGCCCTGTGCATCGAGACCGGCGAGACCGTGGTCGTGAAGTCCAAGGCGACCGTTCTGGCCACCGGCGGTGCGGGACGTATCTACGCCTCCACCACCAATGCCCTGATCAACACCGGCGACGGTATCGGCATGGCGCTGCGCGCCGGCCTACCGGTCCAGGACATGGAAATGTGGCAGTTCCACCCGACCGGCATCCACGGTGCGGGCGTGCTGGTCACCGAAGGCTGCCGTGGTGAAGGTGGCTACCTGGTCAACAAGGACGGCGAGCGCTTCATGGAGCGTTATGCGCCGAACGCCAAGGACCTCGCGGGCCGTGACGTCGTCGCGCGCTCCATGGTGCTGGAAATCCTCGAAGGCCGTGGCTGTGGCGAGAATGGCGACCACGTCTTCCTGAAGCTGGATCACCTGGGCGAGGAAGTGCTGAACAAGCGCCTGCCGGGTATCTCCGAGCTGTCCAAGACCTTCGCGCACGTCGATCCGGTCAATGCACCGATCCCGGTCGTGCCGACCTGCCACTACATGATGGGCGGCATCGCCACCAACGTGCACGGCCAGGCCATCGCACAGAACGAAGACGGCAGCGACCGCATCGTCAACGGCCTCTATGCCGTGGGTGAAGTGGCCTGTGTCTCTGTTCACGGTGCCAACCGTCTGGGTGGCAACTCGCTGCTGGATCTGGTCGTCTTCGGCCGCGCCGCGGGCAAGTACATCGAAAGCGCGCTCAACGAAGGTGTCGAGTACCTCGAGCCGACGCAGAGCGACATCGATGCTGCCCTGGTGCGCCTGAACCGCTGGAACGAGTCCGAGAGCGGTGAGTCCGTGCCGGAACTCAAGCGTGAACTGCAGCAGATCATGCAGAACTCCTTTGGTGTCTTCCGTCAGGAAGACAAGATGGAAGAGGGCGTCAAGCAGCTGTCCGAGCTGCGTGAGCGTATCGCCAAGGCGGGTCTGTCCGACAAGTCTCAGGTCTTCAATACTGCGCGTATCGAAGCACTCGAGCTGGACAACCTGATGGAAGTGGCGGAAGCCACTGCCATTGCGGCCCTGACCCGCAAGGAAAGCCGTGGTGCTCACTCCCGTTACGACTTCCCGGATCGTGATGACGAGAACTGGCTCAAGCATTCTCTGTTCTTCCCGAACGAGAAGCGTGTCGGCAAGCGTGATGTGAACTTCGCGCCGAAGACCGTCGAGCGTTTCGAGCCGAAGATTCGTACCTACTGAGTCTGAACCCAAGGCGCGCGTCACGGCCCGTTGGGGCGCCGCGCCTTTCTTCAGACCAAGTTCGCACTCGCTCGAGTTCACTCTCGCTTGAGTTCGCCGTGATCGAGGTGCGTGCAGGTCACCGCACGCACCTGACCCGTTTGCCCGGAGGGGAAACCATGCTTCAGGTATCCATATACCGCTACAACCCTGAAACCGATACTGCGCCGTACATGCAGGAGTTTCAGGTCGACACCCAGGGTCGTGACCTGATGGTGTTGAACGTGATGGAAATGCTCAAGGAACAGGACAGCTCGCTGGCCTATCGTCGCAGCTGTCGTGAAGGCGTCTGTGGTTCGGACGGCATGAACATGAACGGCAAGAACGGCCTGACCTGTGTCACTGCGCTGTCCGAAGTCGTCAAGGACAACAAGCTGGTGCTGCGTCCGCTGCCGGGTCTGCCGGTCGTGCGTGACCTGGTCGTCGACATGAGCATCTTCTACAAGCAGTACGAGCGCATCCAGCCGTACCTGCTCAACGACACGCCGGCGCCGGCCATCGAGCGTCTGCAGTCGCCGGAAGACCGTGACAAGCTCGACGGTCTCTACGAGTGCATCCTGTGTGCCTGCTGCTCGACTGCCTGCCCGTCCTTCTGGTGGAACCCGGACAAGTTCGTCGGTCCTAGTGGTCTGCTGCAGGCCTATCGCTTCCTGGCGGACTCGCGTGACACCGCCACCAAGGAGCGTCTGAGCGAGCTGGATGACCCGTTTGCCGTATTCCGTTGTCGCGGAATCATGAATTGTGTCGCGGTTTGCCCCAAGGGTCTGAACCCGACACGTGCCATCGGCAAGATTCGTGAGCTTTTGCTGGCAAACGCCACTTAAAAGCCGCGCCTTAGCTTGCTATGATGCACGTCAGCTGCGGCAGGGTGTCACACCTTGCCGCAGCGCACAGCTTGCTGAAGCCGGTGCCTTGTGCACCGGCTTTTGACGATAAAAGAAGACTCAGATGGTGAAGGCCTCCATGGTTTCGCCATACAGGGCATAATCGAGTGACGCCGACAGAGCTTGTCAGGCGCCTACCCCACCCCATCAGTCAGGGTGACCGAGAGATGCAAGAAGGCACAATGGAGTTGATGTGGCGCACTTCCCATATGAGCGGGGGGAATGTCCACTACGTAGAAGATCTCTACGAGCGTTATCTTGTCGACCCGAATGAGGTTCCCGACGAGTGGCGCAACTACTTTGATACTCTGCCGCGTCATGACGGCAGCCCCTCCCAGGATGTTCCGCTAGCGCCGATCCGTGATCAGTTCTACGAGATGGGTCGCAACAGTCGCCGCCCGGTGGCTGTCTCTGCGGGCGAAAGCAGCGAGAACAAGAAGCAGGTTCGTGTTCTCCAGCTGATCAACGCCTACCGCTTCCGTGGCCACCAGAAGGCGGATATCGATCCCCTCGGTCTGCGCAAGCCGGCACCGGTACCGGACCTCGAACTGTCCTTCCATCAGCTGTCCGCCGCTGACATGGACGTCGAGTTCCAGACCGGCTCGCTGTTCCTCGGCAAGGATGTGGCACCGCTCAAGGAAATCCACGCCGCGCTGGAGCAGACCTACTGCCGCAGCATCGGCGCCGAGTTCATGCACATCGTCAACACGGAAGAGAAGCGCTGGCTGCAACAGCGTTTCGAGTCCGTGCGTTCCAAGCCGAACTTCTCACGCGATGTCCGTCATCACGTGCTGGAGCGTCTGACCGCTGCCGAAGGCCTCGAGAGCTATCTCGCCAGCAAGTACCCGGGCACCAAGCGCTTTGGTCTGGAAGGCGGCGAGTCCTTCATTCCGATGATGGATGAGCTGATCCAGCGCAGCGGCAAGTACGGTACCAAGGAAGTCGTGATCGGCATGGCCCACCGTGGCCGTCTCAACCTGCTGGTCAACCTGCTGGGCAAGAGCCCGTCCGAGCTGATCGAGGAATTCGACGGCAAGAAGCAGATCGCCAAGGGTTCCGGCGACGTGAAGTACCACCAGGGCTTCAGCTCGAACGTCATGACGCCTGGCGGCGAAGTCCACCTGGCGCTGGCGTTCAACCCGTCGCACCTGGAGATCGTCTCTCCGGTGGTGGAAGGCTCCGTGCGTGCCCGTCAGGACCGTCGTGAAGACGCCGAGGGTGACAGCGTACTGCCGATTTCCATCCACGGTGACGCGGCCTTCGCCGGTCAGGGCGTGGTCATGGAAACCTTCCAGATGTCGCAGACCCGTGCCTACAAGACGGGCGGTACCGTGCATGTCGTCATCAACAACCAGGTGGGCTTCACCACCTCGCGTGCCGATGACGCTCGCTCGACCGAATACTGCACCGACATCGCCAAGATGGTTCAGGCGCCGATCATCCACGTCAATGGAGATGATCCGGACGCCGTGCTGCACGCCGCCCAGGTGGCCATCGACTATCGCCAGCAGTTCAAGCGTGACGTCGTGATCGACCTCGTATGTTACCGCAAGCGCGGTCACAACGAAGCCGACGAGCCGTCCGGTACCCAGCCGCTGATGTACGCCAAGATCAAGTCCCAGAAGACCGCTCGCGAGAAGTATGCGCAGCGTCTGGTCGAGGAAGGTGTGCTCAGCGAGGAAGAGACCAAGCAGCTGGTCGACCAGTACCGCTCTGATCTCGATGCCGGCAATCATGTGGCCAACGCCCTGGTGAAACAGCCGAATACCGGCCTGTTCGTCGACTGGACGCCGTATCTGGGTCACGAGTGGACCGGCGTTGCCGATACCTCGATGGACATGAAGCAGCTGCAGGCGCTCGCCAACAAGATGTGCGAAGTGCCGGACGGCGTCTCGGTCCAGCGTCAGGTCAACAAGATCTATGAAGACCGTCGCAAGATGGCCGCCGGTGGCATGCCGCTGAACTGGGGCTTCGCCGAGACACTGGCCTACGCCACCCTGGTCGATGCCGACCATCCGGTACGTATCACCGGTCAGGATGTGGGTCGTGGTACCTTCTCCCACCGTCACGCGGTGGTGCACAACCAGAAGGATGGCAACACCTACGTGCCGCTGCAGCACATCAAGGATGGTCAGGCGACCTTCACCATCCATGATTCCTACCTCTCCGAGGAAGCCGTGCTGGCCTTCGAATATGGCTACGCCACTACCATGCCGAATGCGCTGGTGGTGTGGGAAGCCCAGTTCGGTGACTTCGCCAACGGTGCCCAGGTGGTGATGGACCAGTTCATCTCCTCCGGCGAGAGCAAGTGGGGCCGCCTGTGTGGTCTGACCATGCTGCTGCCGCACGGCTACGAAGGTCAGGGCCCGGAGCACAGCTCCGCACGCCTCGAGCGTTACCTTCAGCTGTGTGCCGAGCACAACATGCAGGTATGCATGCCGACCACGCCGGCGCAGATCTATCATCTGCTGCGTCGTCAGGTCATCCGCTCGCTGCGCAAGCCGCTGGTCGTGCTGTCACCCAAGTCTCTGCTGCGTCACAAGGAAGCGACTTCCACCCTCGACGAGCTGGCCGATGGCCGCTTCGAGATGGTGCTGTCCGACAAGGGCAACCTGGAAGCTTCCAAGGTCAAGCGCGTCGTGCTGTGTGCGGGCAAGGTCTACTATGACCTGGCCGCCTATCGCGCGGAGCAGGGCCGTGAAGACGTTGCCATCATCCGTGTCGAGCAGCTCTATCCCTTCCCGAAGGAAGAGCTCCAGGCCGCCATCGCCGACTACGAGAATCTCGAGCAGGTGATGTGGTGTCAGGAAGAGCCGCTCAACCAGGGTGCCTGGTATCAGAGTCAGCATCACATGCGTCAGGTCGCTGAGCAGCACCGTCAGGGGCTTGGCATGAGCCTGGACTTCGCCGGACGCCCGGCCTCTGCGGCACCTGCCGCGGGCTACATGTCCGTTCATAACGAGCAGCAGCGCCAGCTGGTCGACGACGCCTTCAACAAGTAAAGGCTCGCGACCCGCAAGGGCACCGAGAGAGAATCGAGTTAAGGAACTCCAATGGCTATCGATATCAAAGCGCCGTCTTTTCCGGAATCCGTCGCCGAAGGCACTGTGGCGACCTGGCACAAGCAGCCCGGCGACAGCGTCGAGCGTGACGAGCTGATCGTCGAGATCGAGACCGACAAGGTCGTGCTGGAAGTCGTCGCACCGCAGGACGGCACCCTGGGCGAGATCAAGGTTCAGGAAGGCGACACCTGCGAGTCCGAGCAAGTGCTGGGCTCCATCGGTGATGCAGACGCCGCTGCGTCTTCTGACGCCAAGGACGACTCCGCCGCTGAGAGCAAGGCCGAAAGCAAGGACGACGCCAAGGCCGAGAGCAAGCCGGCCGCCGGTGGCGAAGGCAAGACGCTGGAAGTCAAGGCGCCGAGCTTCCCGGAATCCGTTGCCGAAGGCACCGTTGCCACCTGGCACAAGAAGGTCGGTGAGGCCTGCGAGCGTGACGAGCTGATCGTCGAGATCGAGACCGACAAGGTGGTGCTGGAAGTCGTGGCTCCGGCCGACGGCGCCCTGAGCGAGATCAAGGTCGAGGAAGGCGATACCTGCGAGACCGAAGCCGTGCTGGCACTGTTCAGCGCTGGTGCTTCCGGTGGCGCCGCGCCGGCCGCTGAGGCAAGCGACGACAAGTCCGAGTCTGACGAAGGTCAGGACGAGAAGGTCGGCGACAAGATCCTCGCCCCGGCAGCGCGCAAGATGGTGGCAGAGCACGATCTGGACGTCAGCAAGCTGGTCGGTACCGGCAAGGGCGGACGCGTGCTGAAGGAAGACGTGGCCAAGGCCGTCAAGAAAGGCACTGCGGCCAAGACCGCTGCCAAGCCGGCTTCCAAGTCTGATGCCAAGGCCGCGCCGAAGTCTGCACCGACCTTCGAGGGCGAGCGTCCAGAGAAGCGCGTGCCGATGAGCCGCATGCGTCAGACCATCGCCAAGCGTCTGGTCAATGCCCAGCAGACTGCCGCCATGCTCACCACTTACAACGAAGTGGACATGAGTGCGGTGATGGAGCTGCGCAAGCAGTACAAGGACACCTTCCAGAAGGTGCACGACACCAAGCTCGGCTTCATGGGCTTCTTCGTCAAGGCGGCCACCGAAGCGCTCAAGCGCTTCCCGGACGTCAATGCCTCCATCGACGGCACCGACATCGTCTACCACGGTTACCAGGACATCGGTGTTGCCGTGTCTTCCGACCGCGGTCTGGTCGTGCCGGTGCTGCGTGATACCGACAGCATGAAGCTCGCCGATGTCGAAAAGACCATCGTCGACTTCGGTCAGCGTGCCCGTGCCGGCAAGCTGGGCATCGATGAGATGCAGGGCGGTACCTTCACGATCACCAACGGCGGCATTTTCGGTTCCCTGATGTCCACCCCGATCCTGAATCCGCCGCAGACCGCCATTCTGGGCATGCACAAGATCCAGGAGCGTCCGATGGCCGTGAACGGTCAGGTCGTCATCCGTCCGATGATGTATCTGGCGCTGTCCTACGATCACCGCATGATCGATGGCAAGGATGCAGTCCAGTTCCTCGTCGCCATCAAGGACCTGCTGGAAGATCCGGCTCGTTTCCTGCTCGACGTCTGAGACCGCAATGTCTCACGGCCTTGAGGATCTCGAGGGCGTGAGCGGCCCCGGCGGGTGGCACTGACACGCGCCGGGTTGCCAACCCGAATCGAACTGCACCAACAGGAAGAGACATGGCCGATAAATTTGATGTGATCGTCATTGGCGCTGGCCCTGGTGGCTATGTCGCCGCCATCCGCGCTGCTCAGCTGGGTCTGAAGACCGCCTGCGTCGAGAAGTGGGTCAACAAGGAAGGCAAGGTCGTTCACGGCGGTACCTGCCTGAACGTCGGCTGCATTCCGTCCAAGGCATTGCTGGAAACCTCGCACAAGTACGTCGAAGCGCGTGATGAGTTCGCCGAACTGGGCATCAAGGCCGACGGCGTCGAGATCGACGTGGCCAAGATGATCGAGCGCAAGGCGCAGATCGTGAAGAACCTGACCGGCGGTATCTCCGGTCTGTTCAAGGCCAACGGTGTCACCGCGCTGGAAGGTACCGGCAAGGTGCTGCCGAACAAGCAGGTCGAAGTGACCGACCACGACGGTGGCAAGACGACCTACGAAGCCGAGAACATCGTCATCGCGTCCGGTTCCGTGCCGGTCGAGATTCCGCCGACGCCGCTGACCGAAGGTCTGATCGTCGACTCCACCGGCGCGCTCGAGTTCGAGGAAGCGCCGAAGCGCCTGGGCGTCATCGGCGCCGGTGTCATCGGCCTCGAGCTTGGCAGTGTCTGGAGCCGTTGCGGTTCTGAAGTCACCGTGCTGGAAGCGGTCGACAGCTTCCTGCCGATGGTCGATGCGGCCGTCGCCAAGGAAGCCCAGAAGCTGCTCAAGAAGCAGGGTCTGGACATCAAGCTCGGCGCCCGTGTGACCGGTTCCGACATCAAGGACAGCGAAGTCGTCGTCAAGTACACCGACGCCAACGGCGAACAGGAACAGACCTTCGACAAGGTCATCGTCGCGGTTGGCCGTCGTCCGTACACCCAGAGCCTGCTCGACAGCGATGTCGGCATCAATCTGGACGAGCGTGGCTTCATCCACGTTGATGACCAGTGCGCGACCAGCGTGCCGGGCGTCTACGCCATCGGCGACGTGGTGCGTGGCCCGATGCTGGCGCACAAGGCCTCTGAAGAGGGCGTGATGGTTGCCGACATCATCGCCGGCCACAAGGCCGAGATGAACTACGACGCCATCCCGAGCATCATCTACACCTTCCCGGAAGTGGCGTGGGTCGGCAAGACCGAACAGCAAGCCAAGTCCGAAGGCATCGAAGTCAAGACCGGCAGCTTCCCGTTCGCGGCAAGCGGTCGTGCCATGGCCAACAATGCCACTGAAGGTCTGGCCAAGATCATTGCCGACGCTGAGACTGATCGCGTCCTGGGCGTTCACATCATCGGCCAGCATGCCGGTGAGCTGATCGCACAGGGTGTGACTGCCCTCGAGTTCGGCGCAAGCGCCGAAGACCTCGCACTGATCTGCACGGCTCACCCGACGCTGTCGGAAGCCGTGCACGAAGCCGCGCTGGCCGTTGACGGGCATGCGATTCACATCGCAAACCGCAAGAAGCGCAAGTAAGCGTCCTTCCGAACAAGAGGCGCGTCGCCCCGGCCAGGCCGGGGCGAACGGTGGCAGTGGCATCTTGCGACTGCCGTTCGAGTCTAATGCAACCAATGGCATGACACGATGAACCTTCACGAATATCAGGCAAAACAACTTTTTGCCGACTATGGCCTGCCGGTGTCCAAGGGCTTTGCCGTTGACACCCCGGAAGACGCTGCTGAAGCGTGCAAGAAGATTGGCGGCGACAAGTGGGTCGTCAAGGCACAGGTCCACGCTGGTGGCCGCGGCAAGGCTGGCGGCGTCAAGCTGGTCGACAGCGCACAAGCCGCTTCCGACTTCGCGACCCAGTGGCTGGGCAAGAACCTGGTGACCTACCAGACTGACGAAAATGGTCAGCCGGTCACCAAGATTCTCGTCGAGAACTGCACCGACATCGCCGAAGAGCTGTACCTGGGCGCCGTCGTTGACCGCACCACTCGTCGCATCGTCTTCATGGCTTCCACCGAAGGCGGCGTGGAAATCGAGAAGGTTGCTGAAGAGACGCCGGAAAAGATCCTGAAAGCCGAGATCGATCCGCTGGTCGGCGCACAGCCGTACCAGGCGCGTGAACTGGCCTTCAAGCTGGGTCTGAACCCGACCCAGATCAAGCAGTTCACCAAGATCTTCCTGGGTCTGGCGAAGATGTTCGCCGACAAGGATTTCGCGCTGCTGGAAATCAACCCGCTGGTCATCACCGACGAAGGCAACCTCCACTGCCTCGACGGCAAGATCAACATCGACGCCAACGCCGTCTACCGTCACCCGGATCTGCAGGCGATGCACGATCCGTCCCAGGAAGACGAGCGTGAAGCGCATGCTGCCCAGTTCGAACTGAACTACGTTGCCCTCGACGGCAACATCGGCTGCATGGTCAACGGCGCAGGCCTGGCGATGGGCACCATGGACATCGTCAACCTGTCTGGCGGCAAGCCGGCCAACTTCCTCGACGTGGGTGGCGGTGCTACCAAGGAACGCGTTGCAGAAGCCTTCAAGATCATCCTGTCCGACGACAACGTCAAAGCTGTTCTGGTGAACATCTTCGGCGGCATCGTACGTTGTGACATGATCGCCGAAGGCATCATCGGTGCCGTCGAGCAGGTCGGTGTCAACGTGCCGGTCGTGGTGCGTCTGGAAGGTAACAACGCTGAACTCGGCGCCAAGAAGCTGGCCGAAAGCGGTCTGAACATCATCGCTGCTACCAGCCTGACTGACGCGGCGCAGCAGGTTGTCAAAGCTGCGGAGGGCAAGTAATGAGCATTTTGATCGACAAGAACACCAAGGTGATCTGCCAGGGCTTCACTGGCGGCCAGGGTACCTTCCACTCTGAACAAGCCATCGCCTACGGCACCAAGATGGTCGGTGGCGTGACGCCGGGCAAGGGTGGTCAGACTCACCTGGGCCTGCCGGTGTTCAACACCGTCGCCGAAGCCGTTGCCGAGACTGGCGCTGAAGCGTCCGTCATCTACGTGCCGGCACCGTTCTGCAAGGATTCCATCCTTGAAGCGGCCAATGCAGGCATCAAGCTGATCGTCTGCATCACCGAAGGCGTGCCGACTCTCGACATGCTGGAAGTCAAGGTCAAGTGCGACGAGCTGGGCGCGCGCGTCATCGGTCCGAACTGCCCGGGTGTCATCACTCCGGGTGAGTGCAAGATCGGTATCATGCCGGGTCACATCCACCAGCCGGGCAAGGTCGGTATCGTGTCCCGTTCCGGCACCCTGACCTACGAAGCCGTCAAGCAGACCACTGACCACGGTTTCGGTCAGTCCAGCTGTGTCGGTATCGGCGGCGACCCGATCCCGGGTTCCAACTTCATCGATATCCTCGAGATGTTCGAGAAGGACCCGAAGACCGAAGCCATCGTCATGATCGGCGAGATCGGCGGTTCTGCTGAAGAAGAAGCGGCTGCCTACATCAAGGCGAACGTCACCAAGCCGGTCGTCTCCTACATCGCTGGTGTGACTGCGCCTCCGGGCAAGCGCATGGGCCATGCAGGCGCCATCATCTCCGGCGGCAAGGGTACTGCCGACGAGAAGTTCGCGGCTCTGGAAGCGGCTGGCGTCAAGACTGTGCGTTCACTCGCGCAGATCGGCGATGCCATCAAGGAAGTCACTGGCTGGTAAGCCATTGATCTCCTGACAGCGATCGGCGCCAAGCGGATCGCATGTCACCGAAAGGGCAGGCCCACAGGGCCTGCCCTTTTTTCGTTTCTGGCCCTCAACAGTCTCTCCCGAGTGCATGCCGGCGGTTCTACCTGCAGCCGGTGACGTGCGCGAGGGCGAGGTGTTTCACAGGTACAGGCGCGACAGGTGCGTTCATATCAAGCAGTTGCTAATCTGATGACTGTTCATTGGCACCTGACCAAGCGACACGTGCAGATGCCCCACGGCGCAACACGACTCACTGATAAGGATGTTCCATGCTCAAGTCATTCCCCGCCCTCACGCGTTCCGCGCGCCTGCTGGCGCTGCTGTCCCTGCCGTTGGCTGCTGGCGTACCGCTGGCTGCTAGTGCAGATTCCGGCGCGGCGGCAGCCTCCGCCCCTGAAGCTTCAGCGAGCATGCAGGTGCCTGCCAAGGGCATCGAGTCGGTGACCAGTCGTGATGATGTCGCCTCCGTCCAGGCGCGTCTCGAGACGGCGCTCGAGGCCAAGGGGCTGACGCTGTTCAGCGTCATCGATCATGAAGCGGGAGCCAAGAAGGTGGGCATGGAGCTGCCTGCGACGCATACCGTCGTCTTCGGCAATCCCAAGGTGGGCACTCTGTTGATGCAGTGCAATGGAGCGGCCGCCCTGGACCTGCCGCAGAAGATGTTGATTCGTGCCGTGGAGGGCGGCAGCGTGATCGAGTGGAATGACCCGCAGTACATGGCCAATCGTCATGATCTGGGCGACTGCAAGCTACCGCTGGACAAGATCGCCGGGCTGCTCAAGGGGCTGGCCGCCGAAGCGGCGGGTCAATGAAGGCAGCGCGCATCACGTGTCGATACTGATATCGTGAACTGACAACAGGAACTGACGATCGATCGCTGCCAATCAAGCAGGACGAGAAAGCCGGACTCCTCATGGAGTCCGGCTTTTTGATGGCCCCTTGTCAGGAACCACCTGTCTTGCAGGGAGGGATTGCAGACAGGGCTTGTAGACAGGGCTTGCAGGGTTTGCTTTCAGAGCTGCTTACAGAGCATCACCGTGCTGCTTCAGCCACTGCACGGCGCGGTCCGGGTAGTCCGTGAAGACACCATCTACCTTGGCGTCGATGAAGAAGGCGCGCAGCATGTCATCGTAATCGCTGGCCCAGTCGGGGATGCGCCCTTCATCGAGGCGGAAGGTGTAGGGCATCACGATCAGGCCCTGCGCATGGGCTTCCTCGACCATCGGAGTGACCTTGATGTCGTCCCGGGTCGAGCTGTCTTCGATCACCATCGGTTTCCATGGCCCGATGCCATCGGCGTAGGTGGCGATGCGCTGCATGCCGCCTTCCTGATACATCCAGTCATAGTCGTAGGGCTCAAGCTTGCCATCCGCATCCGGCTGGAAGGTCATGTCCCAGCTGGTCTCGCCCATCAGCTGTACCAGGCGCAGGTCCATCTCCAGCTCAGGCTGCAGCGTGTCGTGGATGCGCTTGAGGCCATTGGGGTCGAAGACCTGTACGACAGCGTTGTCATCGTGCGCGACGTAGCCGTACTGCTTGAGGGTCTCGAGCACGGCTCGGGAGACCTGCTTGCCTTCCGACTGGTGGAACCAGGGTGCCTTGATCTCCACGTACAGGCCGACATCGCGTCCGGTGGAGTGATTCAGGCCCTGGATCATCTCGATTTCTTCACTCAGGGTATGCAGGCCGAAGTGCGACTTGCCCAGCGGGAAGCGCTCAGGGTAGTCGGCGACCTGCTCGCCATCCTTGACGGTGAAGCCCTCGCTGAACGACAGCTTGCGCAGCTCATCCAGCGTGAAGTCGATGGCGTAGTAGCGGCCATCGTCGCGCGCACGCTCGGGGAAGACCTCGGCGACATTGGTCACGCGATCCAGGAAGCGGTCGTGCAGTACCACCAGCTGGTCGTCCTTGCTCATCACCACGTCCTGCTCGAGGAAGTCGGCGCCCTGGGCGTAGGCCATCGCCTTGGCGGCGAGTGTGTGCTCGGGCAGGTAGCCCGAGGCCCCCCGGTGGGCGACCACGACCTTGTCGGTGCCATGGCCGGGGTCGATGCTGCGCAGAGGCCTGTCATCAGCGAGTGCCGCTGAGGTCGAGGTGGCCAGCAGAGAGCCGACCACGCCCATCATGGCCAGCGGGCGACGAATGCGGGCGGAAGTCGGGTGACACTGGGAAGGATGCGGCATGTGAGATCACCTTGAGCTGTGGTTATTGTATGGCCGTTCAATAAAGCCGTCTGCCAACATAACAAATTCTTATTCATAAGGCGATGATCAAGTTTTTTTCATGATGAGCAAGAGCCGCTGCTCGGTCGTTCGGTCATGTGGTCGCCGAGCGACGCTTGAGCAAGCTTCCCAGCATGCTGCGTCCCGCCATCACGAAGAACACCGGAGCGCCGGCGATCAGGTAGAAATAGAAGGTCACGGCCCGCCATATCACCACGGCCGCCGCGGCACTGGCGGCGCCGATCATCGGGCTGAGCAGGGCGGTGGAGGACAGCTCCGCGCCTCCGGCGCCGCCGGGCAACAGCGTCAGCTGGCCCGCTGCCAGCGAGAGCATCTGCACGATGAAGGTCCAGCTCCAGTCGATGTCCTGCCCCAGCCCGGACACGGCCAGATAGAGGATCGAGTAGCGCAGCAGCCAATGCGCGCAGCAGAGCAGGAAGATCAGGCTCAGTGTCAGGCGCGGCAGGGCGAGCGTCTCGACCAGCGCATGGCGAAAGTGGATCAGACCCCTCGCCAGCTTGACGCGTGAGCGATGGCGTACCTTGAGCCAGCGCAGCAGGCGTCCGCTGGTCTTGAGCAGGCGCCGATGGTGCTTGCCCAGCGCAGCCAGCAGGCCAAAGCCGATGATCAGCAGCAGCGCCGGCACGGCCAGCATCCACCCCAGGCGCAGGTCGATGGTATGCGAGAGGGCGTAGAGCCCGATGCTGGCCAGTGCCGAGAGGAAGAACAGCATGTCGGTGATCTGATCGACCGCGAATACTGCCGTGGCCTGCGCCGGGCGCACCCCCTGACGTGACAGCAGCCCCATCAGGGTAAGCGGGCCGCCGCTGCCGCCGGGGGTGGCGCTGATGGCGAATTCGGTCGCCATCACCATGCCGACGGCGCGCCGTTGCCCCAGATGACCGCCACGTCCGGCCAGCAGTAGACGCAGCCGGCCGGCGTTCAGGTTCCAGCACATGACGATCATGCAGAGCATCAGGAGGAAGGTGTCGAGGGGGAACTGGCGCAACTGGCCGCCCAGTCCACTGCCACCCAGCACCAGCGGTATCGCGATGACCATCACAAGGCCAGCACCCAGTAACCAGAGGGCACGATTCATGGCAGATTCCCGCAGCGGGTTGATACAAGGCCCATACAACGGGACTCATCGGGTGGGTGGGTCTCAGGCAGCACTGTGTTCCGCCTGGTGCGAGTTCAGTTGCGTCATGTCAGGCGTGGCGGGGGTGAGCAGCCCCTGCTGGGTCAGCCACCCGATCTTGGTCATCGGCAGGCGCCCCTCATCGAGCAGGCGCTCGACCAGCGTCAGCCAATACTGGCGTGAGCGTGCATGGCGCATATCGACCGGATGCAGGCCCAGACGCAACACTGGCGCCTGTTGCTCGCGGCTCAGCTTGCGCTGCGTCACCCACTGCGACATCAGACGGCGGGGCGCTGAGCGTGCGCTCCAGACCAGTCCGGGCGCGTCGATGACCGTGAAGTCAGGTAGTCGATAGAGATGCTGGGGGTCGCTGGTGTAGCGGAAGTCGAGGGACTTCAGCGCCTGACGAGTGCCGTCGCTCATCAGCCAGGCGGGAGCCACGAAGCCCTCCAGCGGCCAACCAAGACGCTTGAAGAGTGCGGCGCCTTCCAACAGGCGTCGTCTGGCTTCGGCCTCATCGAGGGGGTAGAACTCACCCTCCCAGGTCAGCACGCGGCGCATCAGGTAATCGCGCGGGGTGCGGGGGGCTGGCGCGTCATCGCAGTGATAAAAGCCATGCAGGGCAAGCTCGTCTCCCTGTTGGCGGCGAGAGTCCAGCAGGGCGATGAATTCGGGAGCGTCTTCCAGGGCGCTGCGATGATGGAAATCAGGTACCACCAGCCAGGTGATCGGACAGGGATAATTCAGGCGTGCCTGGCAGAGGGCATCCACCTCGGCGACGAAGTCCCGGTAGTCGGACCATGTCTCGGGCGCGACATCATGCAGGACCAGCAGAAAGTGCTGCTTGGCAGGTGGCGACTCAGCCATGGGTCACCTCTTCCAGTACCGGTTGCATGCGAGTCCCGGTGACCGCGTGATAATGCCCGAGCAGACCATCCACGACACGGTCCCAGGCGTGATGCTTCTCGACATGACGACGCGCCTGGCGGCCCAGTGCCACGGGGTCATTGGCGAAGACTTCCTGTACGGCACGCGCCATGGCATGCGGCGAGTGCGGGTTGCAGAGCTGACCGCAGCCCAGTGGCACATTCTCGGCCAAGGCGCCTGCGCGTGCCGCCACCACCGGCGTACCACAGGCCATGGCTTCCAGCACCACCAGGCCAAAGGTTTCCTGGGTGCCGGCATGCAGCAGCACATCCACCGAGGCCACCAGACGCGCCACTTCGGTGCTGCTGCAGAAATGCCCGGTCACGCTGACATTGTCGGGTAGATGTCGCGGCATGCCCGAGCCGATCAACAGCAGATGGTAGTCGGGGCCGAGCAGGCGAGCGGCTTCCAGCAGCTCATCCAGATTCTTCTCGCGTGAGCCGCGCCCGGCGAAGGCCAGCAGTCGCACGTGGTCTTCCAGACCAAGCTCACCACGCAGACCCTCATCGCGGCAGTCAGGGTGGAAGGTGGAAAGATCGACACCGAGTGGCTGGATATGGACATTGTCGACACCGAGCCGGTCGAGTCGGTCGGCCATCACCTGGCTGGGGGCCAGTACGCGATCGAAGTGGCGATAGAGGCGCTTGACGTAGCGATCGACATTGACCCCTGACCATTCACCCAGACGATTGGTGATCAGGCGTGGCAGGTCCGAGTGATAGAAGCCCAGCACCGGGACATCGAGCTTGCGACCGGCATCGAGTGCTGCCCACGCCGTGACGTAGGGGTCGCCAGCCTCGATGACATCCGGCTGCAGTGCCAGCAGCGTGCTGACCCAGCCGCCCCGGCGCAGGGGGAAGCGATAGCCGTTGCCGAAGGGAATGGGCGGTGCCGGCACGCTGTAGAGGTCATCACTGACGCTGGTGGTCTCACCGGGGACCAGCAGGCTGTGACGAACATCAGGCCGCTTCCGCAGACGTCGTCGCTTGGCTTCCAGGTAGGTTCTGACCCCGCCACTGGAGGGGGCATGGAACATGGTCATGTCAGCGATATGCACACGGACTCCTCAAGACCGCTTTACCGGTCGTGCGCGATGAAGATGAATCCCGACGTCACTGCCTGCCATGGCTGCCTTGTCGTGCTTCAGAGGGCTAGAGAAAGACGCAATCGAACACACGGATTCCAGCTAGCCAGTGGCATTGACGAACGAGCCTCTGGTCAGTCATGGGGGGAACCCGACGTGAAACCAAGGGTACGAGGCATGACATGCGGTGTCGCGCGTGACGAGACGCCTCGCCACGCGATATTCCACATGCGCCTGGCAGTGACGTTACATCAGGAGATGACTGGACTGTGTGACAACAGGGAACAAGGTTGGTGCGATGCGCTCCTGCGCTCAGTCTCTTGGCATAAGGCCCCTGACATCAGGCTTCTGGCATCCGATTCACTGCGAGGGGAAGAAAGATGTTTCGCCATGCTGGCGATGGTTCAGGAGGGAGTGCGGCAGCTGGCCTCTCAGCTGCGCCGGGCAAGAAAAGCCCTACGACAGGCAAAAAAAGACCCTGTCCGGAGCCACCGGACAGGGCAAGTGCGTGCACTACAGGAATACAGGGGGCGACAGGGGGAGGGTCGCCGGAGCGGGCATTGCAGGATCTAGCAGTGGATCGACTCAGTCATGTCTGGCATCCGTGCCTGGTGTTGCATGGGGTCCTGGCATCGTTATCTGTCCTGATGGATGGAGATCGGGCGTCATCACGCCAGTCCATGCTGGGACAGGTGCAGGGCGCTGGGCATGGCTTGGCCAAGCTCCTGCGAGAAGGCGGCTTCCGGCTCGGCTGGGCGCTGGCTGGCGAGCAGCACAAGGCTCAGCAGCAGGCCGGCGGCCAGCAGCAGACGGTTGCGGGTCCGGCGACGATCACGTTCCAGCAGCATCGCGACATGTTCCATCGCTTCACGTTGAATCTCACGCTGGCGCTCCGGAGAGGTGGAGCTGCCATCCGAGCTTCTGCCTGAGCTGCTATCTGCTCCGGAGTCGACACGGGCATAGCTCATGGCCGGGTGACGAACGATGGCGGCATGCTCGGCCAGGTGACGCAGTGAGGTAGCTGCAGTGGAGCGATGAGTTTTCATTTCCGGGTCCTCGCATGGACGAACTTCATCAGGGACAGGCTTCAGTCATTCGCGCTTGGTCAATCCAGTAACGCTGCAGCAGTGAAAGCAGATGTCGTGTGTCGATGTGAGGAGTATAGCGTGAGCTTCTGTTTCACAAAATTACAATTTCTCACGCTTGGTACACGCGCAGTATACGCAATACACGAGAACGAAAAACGCCCCGGGCGCAGAGCGCTCCGGGGCGTAGATGGCCGGGGCAATTGCTCATGATCACAAGGCAGTTACATACGGCAGTGGTGGGTCGCGGCTTATTCGGCCGGACGACCTACCAGTGAACGACGCTCTTCACGGGCTTCGGTCAAGGAGACCTTGATGATGTCGCCCAGTGAGTAACGCAGCTCGTCTTCGATGCGCACGCGGCCTTCCTTGTCATCGATCGCGACCTTCTTGCGATCGCTGTGGATCAGCGGTGCCGGAATGAAGACGCTGGCGCCATTCTCTTCCAGACGCACGCGCATGCCGCCACGACGGATGTCGATGATCTCGCCAGTGAAGACCTGCTGTTCTTCGGCGGCCTTGGTCAGGTAGCGCACGTAGAGCCAGTCCTTCACATCACGCTCGGCCATGCGGTTGAGACGACGACGTTCGCTGAGGTGCTCGGTCAGCTGCTCGGTGGCTTCCGCCGGCACGTCCTGGCCGAGAATCACACGCTTGATCAAGCGGTGGTTGACCATGTCGCCGTACTTGCGGATCGGCGAGGTCCAGGTCGCGTAGGCTTCCAGACCCAGACCGAAGTGCGGCCCCGGCTGTGCGGACATCACGGTGTAACCCTGGAAGCGACGCATGCGCACGTCCAGCCAGGTGTCTTCGCGACTGTCCAGCTCCTGACGGATCAGGCGGTAGCCTTCCAGGCTGCCCAGCTGTTCAGGCGTGGCGGTGATGTTCTGGCCAGCCAGGAACTCGATGGTGTCGTCGTACTTCTCCGGCGCGAAGCCCTGGTGCACGTTGAAGATACCGTGACCGATGTGCTTGGAGAGCAGACGTGCGCAGCTCAGGTTCGCGGTGATCATGGATTCTTCGATCATGCGATTGCTGATGCGGCGGTGGTCGGCACGTACGTTGAGCACGTTGCCTTCCTCATCCAGTTCGAACTCGAAATCCGGACGCTCGCGGAAGACCTGGGAATTGCGTGCACGCCAGGCGATACGCGCCTGGGTGAAGGCTTCCAGCTGACGCAGTCCTTCGGCCAGCTCTTCGGTTTCCGGCTTCCAGCTGCCTTCCTGGCCTTCGATCCAATCGGAGACGTTGTCGTAGGTCAGGCGGTGGTGGGAGCGCATGGTGGCCGCGAAGAATTTCGGCTCACCGATCACGCCATCGGTATCGATGTCGACGATGCACATCAGCGTCGGACGGTCTTCACCTTCCTTCAGCGAGCACAGGTCATCGGCCAGGATTTCCGGCAGCATGGTGACGTTCTGGCTCGGCAGGTAGACGGTGAAGGAGCGCGTGCGCGCCTCTTCGTCGACAGGGCTGCCTTCCGGCACGTAGGCGGTCGGGTCCGCGATAGCGATGCTCAGGGTCCAGCCGCCTTCCGGGCGCTCGACGATGTGCAGGGCGTCATCCATGTCACGCGTCTTCTCACCATCGATGGTGAAGAAGGGCACGTGGGTCATGTCTTCGCGGGTCAGGCCCTCATCCAGCAGCGGCCAGTCGTTGCCGCCCTCCGGTGAGGCCTGTTCCAGCGCATGGCGCGCCAGGGTGACACGCCATGGCACGCGCGGGTTGTCCACCTCGGCGATGACTTCCTCTATCTGGGCGAAGAAGCTGCGGTCATCCTTGCGCATCGGGTGACGCAGCAGACGTGCCACGACCCAGTCGCCATCATTGAGGGCTTCCTCATTGATGCCACGCTTCACGCGCGCTTTCATGCGCGTGTTGATGGACGGGTGATCCGGCATCACGTTCAGGCGGCCATCACGTTTGCCGACACGAGCGACGAAGCGATCGACACCCGTCTCAATCAGCACTTCCGGCTGTACGGACTTCTTCTCACCTTCCACCTTGACGGTCGCTTCGACGGTATCGCCGTGCAGTACCTGCTTCATGGCGGGTGGCGGCACGAAGTAAGACTCGCCGTCCTCGCATTCGAGGAAGCCGAAGCCCTTGTCGGTGCCTTTGATCACCCCCGTGACACGGGGAATTTCCTGGCGGATTTGATCTTTCAGCTGCGCCAGCAGCGAATTGTTCTGCAGCATTTCGGAAGTTCTGTTGGCGGGGTCAGTGGCTCACTATACGGACATGGAGCATGGGGGGAAAGCGGCCAGATGGCCCAACGCCCGCGCGGGCTGCGCGCAGGCGTGGATGAGCGGTGGGACAACCGCGGGCAACCCAGGTGAAAGCGGCCTGCCTGCGTACCTTGTCACAGGCTCAGGCGCGCGCTCAGTCGGCGGTCGCCGTGGCGTTGATCAGACGCGAAACCGGGGTATCACCGTCGAACAGGGTGAAGATGGGCGCCTTGCGCTGACGGCCACCGATCTCGCGAGCCTTGATCAAGCCGAGCAGGAACTCGGCGACATTGGCGCGCGAGACCTGCATCTCGTCGGAGTCATCGGCGTTCTGGGTCAGCTTGCCGCTGCCGCTGTCGTTGGTGAGACGGCCGGGCTTGACGATGACATGACGCAGGCCGCTCTCGGCGAGGCACAGGTCGGCCGCCTTCTTGGCCGCGAAGTAGGGGCGCATCGCTGCCGGGCCGGCCAGTGGTGTCTCGGAGCGGATCGAGCTGACCTGGATCACGCGCGACAGCCCGAATTCGGCGGCCAGCTCTGCGGTGCGCATCGCACCATGCAGGTCGATGGTCAGCGTCTTGTCCGGGCCGGTGTTCGGGCCGGAGCCCGCGACGAACACCGCCTGATCGCAGCCATAGAAGGCCTGGCGCATCTCGCCTTCCAGGTCGCCCAGTACCGTCGGGATGCTGCGATCATGGAACCAGCTCTGCTGCTCGGTCGAGCGGATCATCGCCACGATGGGTTCGCCGGCGGCCTGAGCCTTCTCGCAGAGTTGACGACCGATCTTGCCGTTGGCACCGATGATGAGCGTCTTGCGCATGCTGTCTGCTCCTTCGCGAATCAAATGGCGAGGTGGCTTGCGAGTGGTATTCCCACTCACTGCCACGCCCCTCCTTGTAGAGCAAGGTCTGCGGGCTGAATCACGAGACTTCAAGGGGGCCGTTCAATCGCGGGCATTACGCGGCGCCTCGCTCGCGGGATGAAGTCTGCGATGGTCAAGCATTAAAGGCGGCTGTCATCTCTGTCTGTGGCACGGGAGCCTTGCTAGGATGGCGCTGCCAGGTACGACTCCCCAAAGATTGCGCCAACGACAAGGATGCCCGATGAGCCGCATAGCCCACCCCGATAATGATGAGCACAGCGACACTGCCGCATGGCACGGCGCCGCCTTCCCCTCCGAGAGCGCGATCCGGGTCGGGCTGATCGGTTATGGCATGGCGGTGCGCACCTTCCACGCGCCCTTGATCGAGGCCACGGACGGGCTGGCGCTGGTGGCACTGTCCACCTCGCGGCCCGAGATCGTCAGGGCCGAGCGTCCGCAGCTGGAGGTGGAGGCCACCCCTGAGGCCTTGCTTGCGCGTGACGACATCGACCTGATCATCATCGCGACGCCCAACGAGACCCACGCTCCGCTGGCCTCTGCGGCGCTGGCGGCAGGCAAGCATGTGGTCGTCGACAAGCCCTTCACGGTGACGTTTGAAGAAGGTGAGGCCCTGACCCGCCAGGTCGAGCAGGCCGGACGGGTGCTGGCGGTATTTCACAATCGGCGCTTCGATGCCGACTTCCTGACGCTGGCGGAATTGATCAACGACGGCACGCTGGGCCGTATCGCGCATCTGGAATCCCACTTCGACCGCTTTCGTCCGACGGTGCCGAACCGCTGGCGTGAGCAGGCACTGCCCGGCAGCGGCCTGTGGTATGACCTCGGTCCGCATCTGCTGGATCAGGCGCTGTGCCTTTTCGGCGAACCGAGCACCATCCAGCTCACGCGTCGCGCCCAGCGCGAGGGCGCGGTGACCGATGATTTCTTCCACGCCGTGCTCGATTACGCCCACCATCCAAGGCACCCGGGTCTGGTAGTGGAGCTGCACGCCAGTGCACTGACGGCGGCGCCGACGGCACGCTTTGCCGCACACGGTACCCGTGGCAGCTACGTGGTATTCGGGCTCGACCCTCAGGAGGATTGCCTCAAGGCCAGTGACTGGCCCTCGCGTGACCCGCTGGAGCGCCAGGCGCGCCAGTGGGGGCGGGATGCGCGTCCCGGAATGCTGACCGTGCTGGAGGCCGACCCGGATGGCGCCGAAGGCGAGCAGGTGCTGGTGGGCGGCACCCATCAGGGCCGCGATGGCGACTATCCGGCCTGGTATGCGGGGCTGCGCGACTGCATTCGTGGCCAGGGCGGCAATCCGACTTCACCCCATGAGGCGCTGCGCGTGATGAAGTGGCTGGAGGCCGGCATCGCCAGCGAAGGCTGAAACCATCGAAGGTGAGATGACTCACGAAAGACGCGCGCCCTGAAGGCCCGAATGGCCAGCTATCAGAGGCGCGCGTCTTGTTTTTCAAGGCAGTGGCAGGCGAGGTCGCGGCCTGCTCAGCTCGGGTCGTCCTCGCCCTTGTCGGCCTTGCGCATGCGCGAGAACAGCTCCGCGCGCAGCTCACCGATGCGCGGCACCTCCTCGGCATGGAAGGGGATGGGGCGCAGCAGGCGCATGGCTCGCAGGCCGAGACGTGCGTTCATCAGGCCACTGCCCAGTCCCTGACCGGCCTTGGTGGAGAGGCGGCCGGCCAGATTCATCGACAGCAGGTCCATGCTGGCCTCGGCAGCCAGTTCGCTGGCACCGGCGAAGGCCATCGAGGCCAGCACCTCCTTGAACAGCCGCAGGCGGCTGGCATAGCCCAGCTCCAGCCCGTAGAGGAGCGACAGGCGCTCCATCATGCGCAGACCGCGCCAGGCCACCAGGCTCATGTCGACCCAGGTCAGCGGCGAGACCGCCACCATCACCGCTGTCTCGCCACTCATGCGCGAGATCAGACGCCGCGCCTCACGGTCCCGCGGCCCCAGCACGTGGAAGGCGAACAGCTCGCGGCGCTCCGATGGGGTGTGATGCGCTTCACAGGCGGCGCGCCAGGCGCGCACGCCGGCGTCATCATCGCCGAGCTTCATCTGGCGACGCAGCTGTTCGAGCAGGTCTTCCTGCTGGCTGTCGGCCTTGCCGCCTGCCTTGCCCGAATCCTCGTCAGGCGTGGACAGCGCATCACCGCGCTGGCCAAAGCCCTGTTGGCCAAAGCTTTTCTGGCCAAAGCTCTCCTGGCCAAAGTCATCCTGCTGATGCTCTTCCAGCACGGCGCGCAGCGCGACGTGCCTGCGCAGGTGACGCAGCCTGAAGAGCTCCTTGCCCAGCGCACGGGCGCCAAGCCCGATGGCGCCAAGGCCCAGCAGACCCCAGGCGCCGGCGATCAGGTCGCCGCCCATGGCCGCCTGATAGAGCGCATGACCGGCTTCGACACCCCCGAGTGTCAGGGTGCCGAGCAGCAGCCATTTGAGGCCGCGATGACGTGGCCGGGCGCTCAGCGTCGCATCCAGTCCCGGCGTGGCGGGTTCCGGTTCGGCCGCCGCCAGCGGCTGGCTTTCCATCTCCGGCGAGAAGTGACGCGCGCCGCGCAGGGCCTCTGCCGTGCTCTTCGATGCGCTCTCGGTGGGGCGCTCGGCATAGGGGGGCGAGGCGGCATCGGCCTGCGCCGAATCGGGGCTCGTGAAGCGTTTGCCCGGGCGCGGATGGCGGGATTCGGTGTTCATTTCAGGTGGTCTCCCAGCAGCCAGTCGAGCACGGCGTCCATGCGGATGTGAGGTGGCGCATTGCCATCGATCTTCGGCGGCGCGAAGTGGGGGAAGTCGAAGCGGCTTTCGGCCCAGAAATTCGGGTCGGGCAGCCGTGAAGGCACCTCGCCCGGGAACAGCAGCACGGACTCGCGGCCAGTGCCTTGTGTGTCCGAGTCGCCCGCTCCCTCGTGCTCGCCTAACAGTTGTCCCGCCAGTGCCGGATGACGTTGGCCATTCTCTACCACCTCACGCGCCTCACTGGCGCGGATGGCGGCGATGGTGAAGGCCTTGAGTGGCACATCGCGATAGCGCAGGCGCTTGAGCGGGTCCGCCAGCAGCTGCTCGAGCAGGTCGCGCATCGCGCCATGCTGCTCTGGCGTGACGTGGTCGGCCTTGGTGGCGGCGATGGCCAGGCGGTCGATGCGGCGGTCCATCAGGCGCGCCAGCAGGTGGCGGCGGCCATAGGCGAAGCTGTCGAACAGCTTGTCCAGTGCACGGCTCAGGTCGCGGAATGGCGCCGGGCCGGCATTCAGCGCGCCCAGCACGTCGATAAGCACGATCTGGCGATCAAAGCGCCGGAAGTGGTCGTGATAGAAAGGGCGCACCACGCGGCGGCGATAGTGATCGAAGCGCCGCGCCAGGGTGCGATACAGGCTGGCTTCCGGCAGGGCGGCCAACGCGTCGCGTGTCCAGTCACCGAGCCCCGGCAGCGGGAAGAACTGCAGCACCGGCGCCTCGTCCAGCTCGCCGGGCAGCAGAAAGCGGCCCGGTGTCAGGTCGACGAAGCCACCCTTGCGGCGCGCGGCGTGCAGATAGTCGGTATAGAGGCTCGCGATCTCGGCGAGGCGGTCTTCATCCACTTCGCTGTCCGGTGTCAGGCCCTCTATGGCCGCCATCCAGTCCTGCGCCCAGTCGCCACGCCCGTCGGCCAGCTGGGTCTCGCACTCACTGCTCCAGCCGCTGAAGTCCTGCTCCAGCATCGGCAGGTCCAGCAGCCATTCGCCGGGATAGTCGATCAGGTCCAGCGTCAGGGTGGCGCGCTGGCTGTCGAGCATGCGCGCGGCGCGCGAGGTGGGGCGAAAGCCTATCTTGAGACGCAGCTCGCTGATGCTGCGGGTCGGCGTCGGCCATTCGGGCCCGTGGGGTGACTGCTGGCCGGACAGCGAACGCAGGCCGGCTTCCAGCGGAAAGCGCGGGATGGAGAGGTCCGGCTGGCTGACGCGTTCCGCGCCGAGCAGGCGGCCGTCGCGTGCGGCAGGCAGCAGTTCCAGGCGCGCGCCGAGTCCGGCATGGCGCAGCTGCTCGATCAGCGAGACGAGAAAGGCGGTCTTGCCGGCACCGGACAGGCCCGTGACGGCGAGCCGCAGCTGGCGGTCGAGACCGCGCTCCAGCAGGTCATGTGCTTCGCGGCCCACATCGCGGGCAAGCTGGCGGGCGTTGCGGGTCATGGTGTTGAACATCAGGCATTCCCTGTCAGTGGGGGCGAGGCGGCGGCGCGACGTGATGGCATCCTGGCAGCTGATGATGAGCTGGATGATGGCCGGGACTTGTCAGCGTGCGCCGTACGGCTCGCCATCAACCCTCTATCTGCGGGCGATCGGCGCGCAAGGCAAGCTGACGCCACACCAGCAGGGCGATGGGCAGCAGGCAGGCGGGGATCAGCAGCAGGTTGAGCAGCGCCCAGCCCAGCGTGCTGACCAAGGGGCCGGCCAGCAGCGCCGTCACCGCCCCGGTGGTGAAGACGAGGAACTCGTTGGCAGCCTGGGTGCGGGCCTTCTCGTTGGGGCGATGGCAGTGGGTCAGCATCGTGGTGGCGGGCAGGAAGGTGAAGTTCCAACCGATGCCGAGCAGGATGAGACCGAGGAAGAACCCCTGGGTTCCCGTCAGGTAGTCGGCGGCCAGCAGCTGCGCGGTGGCAAGACTTGTCAGCAGGAAGGCGCAGCCGGTCACGATCATGGTGCCTGACCCGAAGCGGGCGACCAGCCGCCCGGTGAAGAAGGACGGCAGGAACATGGCGACCACATGCCATTGGATGGTGGTGGCGACGTGATCGAAGCCGTGTCCGGCATGGGCCATCGCCAGCGGTGTGGCCGTCATCGCCAGATTCATCACCCCATAGCCGACCATCGCGCTGAGCACGGCCAGCAGGAAGGTCGGCTGACGCAGGATCACGCCCAATGGGCGTGCAGGTTCCACTGCATCACCGTCGGCTGACCGGGCATTGTCCTCGCTGGGCAGGCGGATGAAGGCCAGCAAGAGAAGCGCCACCAGATAGAGCGCCCCCAGCCCGATGAAGCTACCCAGGAAGGGCGTGTCGGCCAGCGCATGACTGGTGCGGGCAAGCCAGGGTCCGAAGAAGGCCGCCAGCACGCCACCCCCCATTACCAGCCCGATGGCGCGTTCGCGCTGCTCCTCCGGGGCGGCCTCCATCGCGGCGAAGCGATACAGCTGACCGAAGCCGATGCCGATGCCCACCAGCCAGGTGGCGAGCAGGAACAGCCCGAAATGCTGCAGATGCAGTGCCAGCACGGCCAGCCCCGCGCCAGCCAGCCCGCACAGATTGCCGAGCACGAAGCCACGTCGCCGCCCGAGGCGGGCGGTGATCAGTGAGGCGGGAATGGTGGCACACATCAGTCCCAGCCACTGGGTGGCGACCGGCGCGGTCGACCAGCTGCTCGAGGCCAGCTGGGCACCGATCAGTGGTGAGACCGCGATCAGCAGGATGTTGCCGCTGACCAGCAAGGCCTGACACAGCGACAGCAGCGTGACGGCCAAGGGCAGGCGTGCCCGGTCGGCAGCGGGAGAAGATAGTGGCATGAAGGCGCAGCTCCGTCGGATATCGGCGCCCGGTGCGCCTGTCCTGATTATGCCTGTACTCCGTCCAGGCGTTCCAACTCCATGCCCGGGGTCGCGCTCACGGCGAGCCTAGTCTCCCGCCCATTCCCGCAGGCTGCCCTGGCGCACACGGTGAATGGCGTGTGACAGCTCGCCCTGCTCGGCAAGGCGCTGGATGACTGCGGGCAGCGCAGCGCGGATCTGTGTAGCTGACATGCCGGGGGAGAGTTCCGAGGCATACAGCATCTTGAGCAGCACGTAATCCAGCGGGCTCAGCCAGGTATCCACCGTGACGTCACTGAAGACGGAGGGAAAGACGTTATCCGAATCATTGGGCAGCCCCATCAACTGGGCGCTCTCCTCGACGACGCAGTCCACCAGGCGCGCCTTCTGGCGGGCATAGTCCGCGGGGATCAGGATCAGGCCGCTGGTGATGGCGTGATCCGGCCCGGTCTTGAACAGCGTCAGGCATACGCCTTCCCGCAATGCCTTGCGCATGCCCGGGGCGGCGGCCTGCTGCTTGCCGACATAGGCGGCGGCCTCGCGCGTCATGTTTTCCCGGGCGATGAAGGCGATGCGCAGATTGGCCTCTCTGGCGGAAGACACGAAACTCAGCGGATGACCGGTGATGGTGGATAGATGACGGAACTGGATCTCGCTCATCTGTCGCTGCAGAGATGAGTCGCCCAGCTGCGAGTCGACCCAGACCGTGATCGGTTTCTGCCAGCGCACCAGCGAGGCGCTGCTGCCGGGCAGGTATTCACGCTTGAGTGCCACTTCCATGAAGCTGTCCGCCAGTACAGCGGCCCGCTGCCAGCGCTCGGCGGCCTGGCTCGGGCTGACGGTGGCCAGACAGGAGAGCAGCAGACCGATCCCCAGCGCCTTGAGTGCCCAAGGCGCCCTCAGCGAGGAAGCGAAAGAAGCCCTCAGCGTGGAAAAGAACAGCCCCTTGAGCTGGCGATGGGGTAAGCAGAGCATGGGCGACCTCTTCAGTGAACATGCAGTCCAGCATGCCTGAAATGCAAACGCCCCGCGTGTCCGAGAGGGCAACGCGGGGCGTGATACTCATTTGATGACGATTTGCCGTCCCAAAAAGGCGGCTTTCAGGCGTCAGATGAAGGCCAGATAGATGGCGATCACCAGCACGACCAGCAGCAGTGCACAGACCTTGGCACCTTTCCAGGGCGTCATGTCGATGGCGCCGACATCCTGCTGGATCCACGGCTCGTCACGCGGCGCCAGCTTGCCGATGATCAGCATCATCGCGATCAGCAGCACGAACACCAGACCGACGAAGTGGAACTCGTGGATCACGTCCAGCACGCCGGAGAAGGCCGGCACGAAGTAGACCACCCCGATCACGCTACAACCGATCAACAGTGCCAGGTTGGCGGCGATGGTCGGCACGCGACGTGTCAGCAGCCCCATCAGCACCACGGCGAAGATCGGGATGAAGTAGATGGCATTCATCTTCTGCAGGTAACCGAACAGGCTCTCCTGACCGGCCAGCAGCGGCGCGAGGGTCATGGAAGCGATCGCCAGCACCCAGCCGAAGCCCTTGGAGACCTTGACCACTTCCTCGTCGCTGGCATCACGACGCAGATGCGCCTTGTAGATGCCGGTGGAGAACAGCGTGGTGGTGGCGTTCAGCGCCGAGTTGAAGGACGACAGGATCGCGCCGACCATCGCCGCGGCGAAGAAGCCGGTCAGCGGTGCGGGCAGTACATCGAACACCAGCTGGCCGTAGGCGCTGTCGGCCTTGACGCCGGAAGAGGCGTAGAGGTGGTAGGCGATGATGCCGGGAATCACCAGATACAGCGGGCCCAGCAGCTTGAGGGCACCGGTCAGCAGCACGCCTTTCTGGCCCTCGGCGAGGGTCTTGGCGGCGAAGGTGCGCTGGATGATCTGCTGGTTGGTACACCAGTAGAAGAAGTTGATGATCATCACGCCGGTGAACAGAGTCGAGAAGGGTACCGACTGGTCTTCGCCGCCCATTGAGTTGAATTTCTCCGGATTGGCGGCGGTCAGCGTGTCCCAGCCGGCCATCGCACCCTGGCCATCACTGACGGCATCGAGGCCGAAATAGACGATCAGCATGCCGCCGATCAACAGGCCCACGCCGTTCAAGGTGTCGGAGATGGCGATGGAGCGCATGCCGCCGAACAGGGCATAGATGGCACCGATGATGCCGACGACCCAGATGGTCATCCACAGCAGTGCATTGGGCGAGCTGATACCGGTCAGCGAGGGAAGGTCCAGCATGCCCTGCAGGCCGATGGCACCGGAGTAGAGGATGATCGGCAGCAGGATCACCGCGTAGGCGAACAGGAAGATCAGGTTGGTGATCAGCTCGGTGCTGCGTCCGAAGCGCAAGGCCAGCAGCTCAGGCAAGGTGGTGATGCCACTCTTTAGGAAGCGTGGCAGGAAGAACATTGCCATCACCACCATGGCCAGTACCGCCATGACTTCCCAGGCCATCACTGACAGACCATCGGTGAAGGCGGCGCCATTCAGGCCGACCATCTGCTCGGTGGACAGGTTGGTCATCAACAGGGAGCCCGCGATCAGCGGGAAGGTCAGGCTGCGTCCGGCGAGGAAGTAACCGGTGGAATGCGAGGTGTCATCGCGGTGTGTCCACCACCAGGTCAAGACAGCGACCAGGCCGGTAAAGAACACGAAAGAAACAAGTGTCAGAGCATGCATGGGGGGAGGGTTCCTTTAGGCGTGCGGCGTCGAATCAGAAGGGGTCAGGCTCATGATCCGAGGAGATGATTCGATGCCGATCCAGCCGTGGCGATGCAATGCACACAGCAGGCTGTGTCATCGTCCGTGAAGAGACTCACCGGTAACATTCACGGCAAGACTGGCGATAGTGTAGGTATCTGCTGATTTCTCGCTATCCGCCATTTGTAGAACATACGTTGGTTTTGAGGTGCAGCTGGCGTCGATTGAGCGTTGAGGATGAACAGGAGGTCATTGCTTCTCAGTCTCTGGTATCAGGCCTTGATCGCAGTGTCGTAAAAAGACGCATGTCGCGGCTTTCACCGCGCATTGCGGGTCACCTTTGATGCCCAGTCAGAGACGCCAGCGCCCCGTCATCAGTGAAGATGACGGGGCGCTGGCGTTAGCATGTCGTGCGTTCATCTCGTACGCACATGTCGTGAGGTCATGGCGATGACGATGACGATGACATGCGGCGTGCGATCGCGTCGTGCGGGTGGGGCGATCAGCTGGCGAAGGCCAGGTAGATGGCCATCACCAGTACCAGCAGCACGATGCTGGCGATACGAGTGCCGGCCCAGGGCGTCATGTCGATGGCGCCGACGTCCTGCTGGATCCAGGGTTCGGCGCGCGGTGACAGCTTGCCGATCACCAGCATCATGGCGATCAACAGCACCAGCACGATGGCGATGAAGTGGAAGTTGTGCACCCGATCGACCAGTTCGGAAAGCGTCGGCACGAAGTAGAACAGGCCGATGACCGCGCAGCCGAGCACCAGCGCCAGATTGGCGGCGATGGCCGGCACGCGCTTGGACATCAGTCCCACCACGATCACCGCCAACAGCGGGATGTAGTAGATGGAGTTCACCTTCTGCACATAGACGAACAGGCTTTCCTGGGTCGCCAGCAGCGGGGCGATGGCCATCGCGGCGGCGGCCATGATCCAGCCGGCCCACTTGGAGGCCTTGACCACCTCTTCATCGCTGGCCTGCGGCTTGAGGCGTGCCTTGTAGACATCGAGACTGAACAGGGTGGCGGTGGAGTTGAGCGCCGAGTTGAAGGACGACAGGATCGCGCCGACCATCGCCGCGGCGAAGAAGCCGGTCAGCGGCGCGGGCAATACATCGAAGACCAGCCGGCCATAGGCGGCGTCGGCCTTGATGCCGTCACCGGCGTAGAGCTGGAAGGCGATGATGCCCGGCAGCACCAGATACAGCGGGCCCAGCAGCTTGAGGGCACCGGTCAGCAGCACGCCCTTCTGGCCCTCGGCGAGGGTCTTGGCGGCGAAGGTGCGCTGGATGATCTGCTGGTTGGTACACCAGTAGAACATGTTGAGCAGCAGCACCCCGGTGAACAGGGTCGAGACCGGCACTGACTGGTCATCCCCGCCCAGCGAATTCAGCTTCTCCGGGTGGGTCTCCTTGAGCGTCTCCCAGCCAGCGAGGATACCGTTGCCGTCGCCGACGCGGTCCAGCCCGTAGTAGACGATGATCATGCCGCCGATCAGCAGGCCGATGCCGTTCAGAGTGTCGGAAATGGCGATGGAGCGCAGGCCACCGAAGAGGGCATAGATGGCACCGGCGATGCCGACGGCGATCACGGTGCCGGTCAGCAGCACCATCTGCGAGTCGATGCCGGTCAGGGCTCGCAGGTCGAGCACGCCCATCAGACCGAGGGCGCCGGAGTAGAGAATGCTGGGCAGCAGGATGATGGCGTAGGCCAGCATGAAGATCAGGTTGGCCAGCAGCTGGGTGGTGCGATCGAAGCGCAGTGCCAGCAGTTCCGGCAGGGTGGTGATACCGCTCTTGAGGAAGCGTGGCAGGAAGAACATGGCCATCGCGACCAGCGAGACCACGGCTACCACTTCCCAGGCCATCACGGAGAGGCCGTCGGTGAAGGCGGCGCCGTTGAGGCCCACCATCTGCTCGGTGGAGAGGTTGGTCATCAGCAGGGAGCCTGCGATGATCGGGAAGGTCAGACTGCGTCCGGCGAGGAAATAGCCGGTGGAATGTTGATGGTCGTCACGACGGGTCAGCCACCAGGTGATCACGGCGACCAGCCCCGTGAAGAACACGAAGGAGCTCAGGGTGAGGGCGTTCATGGCATTATCCTTGTTGAACAACAGGGCTCGGAGGCCTGCTTGCTCAGCTGCCCATCGTCTGCAGAACATGCCTCACCGTTGGCGCGCGGTAGCACGAGACACGCTGTCAGCGACCGACATCTAGCGTGCCGATCAGTGTCAAAGAAATGCCGGACCCTCACCATTGATAATTTGTCTGACATTTTTCTGCAATTGTCTGATTCGTGCAGACATAGCCCGGTAGCGGCTGTCGACCTGTCGCCATGACCAGAACGCCCCGCCTCTTGCGTGTCGATCGACGGCAGGAGGCGGGGCGTTGTCGTTGTCAGAAGCTGGTATCGCAAGCCGATAGTCAGCAGCGGGTGTCAGTAACCGACACCGCTGTCAGACGCTGGCGCCGGCGGGGGTCAGCACCTGCTGGTAGAGCGAGGTGCCGTGGATGTCTTTCAGTGTGACGGTCAGCGCTTCGCTCTCGGGATCGAGATCCACCTGGCCGAAGAACTGGAAGCCTTCGCTGGGCGACATGTTGGCCCGTCCCTCAGGCGGTGCCTTCACGAATTCGAGTCTTGGTCCGAAGGTGTTGTCCAGCTCGCCAGGGCCGTAGGTGCCGGCGTGGATCGGGCCACTGACGAATTCCCAGAAAGGTGTGAAGTCCTTGAATACGGCGCGCTCGGGCGAGTAGTGATGTGCGGCGGTGTAGTGCACATCGGCGGTCAGCCAGACCAGATTCTGGATGTCGTGATCGCGCACGAACTTGAGCAGTTCGGCGATCTCCTGCTCGCGTCCCAATGCCTCGCCATCCCCATTGGCGCCGTTCTCGAAATTGTCGCCGTCACGCACCAGCAGTCCGATGGGCATGTCGGAGGCGATGACCTTCCAGGTGGCGGTACTGGCCTTGAGCGACTGCTTGAGCCAGGCCAGCTGATCGCGACCCAGGAAGTCGATCTGTGGCCCGCGCCCCGTCTGGCGGTTGGCGGAATTGGCACCGCGGAAGCTGCGCATGTCGAGCATGAACATCTCGAGCCCCGGCCCGAAGCTGAAGTTGCGGTGGATGCGCTCCGGCGCGGCAGGGCCGGTGCGCAGCGGCATGTTCTCGAGGAAGGCGCGCCGCGCATTGGCGGACAGCACGTCGAGATTCTTCTCGGTGTAGCGATCATCCTCGAGAATCTCGCCCGGGTACCAGTTGTTGGTGGTCTCGTGGTCATCCCACTGGGCGAACATCGGCACTTCGGCATTGAAGCGGCGCAGGTTCTCGTCCATCAGATTGTAGGCGTACTGGCCACGATACTCGTCCAGCGTTTCTGCCACCTTGGACTTGGCGGGCGTGACGATATTGCGCCACAGGCTACCGTCGTGCTGGGTGACGCTCTCCTTGAGCGGGCCATCGGCGTAGATGGTATCGCCGGAGTGCAGGAAGAAGTCCGGCTTGACCTGGCGCATGGTCTCGTAGAGGCGCAGGCCACCGAAGTCCGGATTGATGCCCCAACCCTGGCCGACGGTGTCACCGGACCACACGAAGCGCAGCGCACGCGGTGCCTGCGCGCTGGGCGGCAACACCAGGCGACCGGCTGTGGCCTCGCTGATGGCGCGGTGATCATCCAGCGCCGCGTAGCGCACCCGGTAGAAGACCTCGCCGCTGGCGTTGGCGCGAGTGCCGATGCGAGTCAGGTCGAGCTTGCTGGTCAGGCCATCCGTCGGCAGGGCCACCGGACCGCGCATCTGGAAGGCGCCGCGCATCTCGGGATTGTCGGCCAGTTCGATCAGCATGCGTGCCGGCTTGTCGCTCTGGCTCCACAGCATGGCGCGGCTGGCGGTCACGTCGCCGCTCATCACACCGGAGGGCATGCGCGGTCGTCGTCCCTCGGCCATCACGATCGCGGGGGCGCCGAGCAGGCCCGTGGTCGCCAGCAGCCCGACCCCGGCGCCTTGCAGGCCGCGCCCCAGCAGCTGGCGGCGGTCCATCCGTGACGGGGCACCGGCGGGGGTGCCTGGTGCAGCACCATTGCCGGCTGGCGCAGTGCTTGGCGAGACGGGGGAGGTGTGGGAGGTGGGGGAAACGTGAGCGGCGTGGGACTTGCGAGAGGAGCGCAAAGGCAGCAGATCAGACAGACGGCGGGACATGAGGGGCTTCCTTGTAACAATCTGGCGTCAGGTTGGGATAGCAAGTGGCATCAGAAGTGACATCACGAGTGACATCAGGGCGCCAACCATCGCGGGGCAGGCCGCAAAGGCTGACAGCGCTGATGGGAGAGACTACTTTCCACGCTCAAGATGAAGATCCGGTGTCAGAACCATGATCGCTCCACGCCGCCCACGCCCGGCACTTGCAGTACAAGGTGCCGCACTCAGTCAGGCCTTTCTCGCGGCTTATTGCCCGATTTCACGCAAGGACACCCCTCATGCCCCGCTCAACCCCCTCGGAGTTCTCACAACCTGACCCTGCCAGGCTGATCACGGACAGCCACCCCCAGGCACGGCATGTACTCGATTACTGGTTCACTCAGCTGACGCCCAAGGACTGGTTTCGCAAGAGCGATGCACTCGATGGCCAGCTGCGTGAGCGATTCGCCATGCGCCTCGAGCAGGCGCTCGCCTGTGAGCTATGGGAGTGGCGGACGAGCGTCGGTGGGCGGCTGGCGGAAATCCTGCTGCTGGACCAGTTCGCGCGCAATATCCATCGCGATACGCCGCGTGCCTTCAGCGGCGACAACCTGGCGCTCGCGCTCTCGCAACAGGCCGTCGCGCTGGGCGACCTGGACCGTCTTCCGCTGGCCTGGCAGCCCTTCGCGATCATGCCGTGGATGCACAGCGAATCGTTGCGCATCCATGAACACGCCGAACAATTGTTCGCACGCCCCGGCCTCGAGCACACCCTGCGCTATGAGCATCGGCATGCGGACATCGTGCGTAGATTCGGCCGCTACCCGCATCGCAATGCGATTCTCGGCCGCGAGTCCACGCCGGAAGAGATCGCCTTCCTGGGCCAGCCCGGCTCCTCATTCTGACAAATGAAGAATCGACCCCTTTTAATTGCGTGACGTCGTCTCCAAGACTTGTACAGCGGCGCCAAGCGCCCGTACATCAGCAAGGAAGGAGACAGCAGATGGGTATCATTCTTGGGTTGATCATCGGTGGTCTGGCCGGCTGGATCGCAGGCAACATCATGCGCGGCGGCAGCTTCGGCATTCTTGGCAACATCGTCGTCGGTGTTGTCGGCGGCCTGCTGGGTAGCGTCATCTTCAAGCTGCTGGGGCTGGCCTCCACCGGCATCATCGGCTCGCTGGTCGTCTCGGTCGTGGGGGCGGTGGTGTTACTGTGGATCGTCTCGAAGGTCAAGTCCAAGGCCTGACGGCGCGAAGTCGAGCCCTGTCAGGCGGTTGTCAGCAAGCGCAAGTCGCAAGTGCAAGCAGCAAGTGCAATCGTCAACAGCAAGTGAAGTCCCTTGTGGGTGTCTGGATGGATTCGATGTAGCCACCCGCCGCAGCAACGCCTCTTGTCACCCGGGCTCCTGACTGCCCGGTGATCTGTCACGGCGCCGAGAGGCGCCTTGTCGAGGCGTGTACCTGGACAGGAAGTACTTGGAAGGAAGTACCTGGACAGGATGCACCTGGACAAGAATTACGCCGGCAAGAGGCGGCAAGGCCGAATCATCCTTCAGCGCCACATTGGTGGCGCGTTGCGGATCTAGCGAAAACAGGAGCGTTTGAGCATGGCGAGCAATGAGCACGATTCAGCACCTTCTTCCCAGTCGAATGCCGACAGTGCGAAGTGCCCCTATCACGAGGGCCAGAATCGCTCGGCAGAGGGAGAGAACCCCTATACCCACCCCAACCGCAACGGGCCGCACGACATCAGGCCCAATGCCGGTGACGGCCATGCCAAGGACGAGGCGCTGGAGACCTATCGCGCCGACGCCGAAGGGCATGACCTGCGCACCAACCAGGGGTTGCGCATCGCGGACAATCACAATTCGCTGAAGGCGGGGGAGCGCGGTCCGACCCTGATGGAAGACTTCATCTTCCGCGAGAAGATGAACCACTTCGACAATGAACGTATTCCTGAGCGTATCGTTCACGCGCGTGGCGCGGCCGCGCACGGGTATTTTCAGGCTTACGACAATGCCGCCAGGTATTCCAAGGCCGGCGTGTTCAGTGACCCGTCCAAGAAGACGCCGGTGTTCGTGCGCTTCTCGACCGTGCAGGGCTCGCGTGGTTCCAACGACACGGTACGTGACGTGCGTGGCTTCGCGACCAAGTTCTACACCGATGACGGCAACTGGGACCTGGTCGGCAACGACATGCCGGTCTTCTTCATCCAGGACGCGATGAAGTTCCCCGACTTCGTTCACGCCGTGAAGCCGGAGCCGCACAACGAGATTCCCCAGGGCCAGTCAGCCCACGACACCTTCTGGGACTTCGTGTCGCTGATGCCCGAAAGCACGCACATGGTGCTGTGGACCATGTCGGACCGCGCCTTCCCGCGCCATTACCGCAACATGGAAGGCTTCGGTGTCCATACCTTCCGTCTGATCGACCGTGAAGGTGTGTCGCGCTTCGTCAAGTTCCACTGGAAGCCGGTGGCCGGTACCTGCTCGCTGATCTGGGATGAAGCCCAGAAGCTGTGGGGGCGTGACCCGGACTTCAACCGTCGCATGATGTGGGATGACATCAAGAACGGTGCACCTCTGGAGTGGGAGCTGGGCATCCAGGTGGTCGAGGAGAAGGACGAGCATAGCTTCGACTTCGATATTCTCGATCCGACCAAGCTGATCCCCGAATCGCTGGTACCGGTGGTGCCGATCGGCAAGATGGTGCTGGACCGCAATCCGGACAACTACTTCGCCGAGACCGAGCAGGTCGCCTTCAATCCGGCCAACATCGTGCCGGGGATCGACTTCTCCAATGACCCGCTGCTGCAGGGGCGCCTGTTCTCCTATCTGGACACCCAGATGCTGCGTCTTGGTGGGCCGAACTTCCACGAGATTCCCATCAACCAGCCGGTGTGCCCGTTCCACAACAACCAGCGCGATGCCCAGCATCGTCAGACCATCAATACAGGACAGGCGTCCTACGAGCCGAACTCCATCGATGGCGGCTGGCCGGCCGAGACACCGCCGTCCCAGGACGCCCATGGTGGTTTCGAGCCGTATCATGAGCGCGTCGAGGCGCACAAGGTACGTGCGCGCAGCGCCTCCTTCGGGGATCACTATTCCCAGGCCACCCTGTTCTGGAACAGCCAGACTGACGTGGAGAAGGAACACATCATCGCGGCCTACACCTTCGAGCTCTCCAAGGTCGAGCGTCCGTGGATCCGTGAGCGGGTGATCACCGAGATCCTGCCCAATATCGATCTGGAGCTGGCACGTCGCGTCGGTGAGAATCACGGCATCGAGACACCGACCAGCAAGCCCGCGCCGGACGGTGAGCTGGGCACCAGCCAGGTCGAAAGCGATCCGGCGCTGAGCCTGATGGCGCGTCTGCCGGATTCCATCGCCACCCGCAAGGTCGCGATCCTGGCTGCCGATGGCGTCGCCATGGAAGATGTTCGCTCGATCAAGGATCAGCTGGCCGCCGAGGGTGCCGAAGGGCTGTTGATCGCCCCGAGCATGGCGCCGATCAAGGCCGGAGATGGCACCATGCTGTCGCCGGATGCGATGCTCAATGGCCTGCCGTCCGTGACGGTGGATGCCGTTGTCGTCGCTGGCGGCGTGGACAGCGTCGAGGCACTGAGCGGCTCGGGCCTTGGACTCTATTATGTTCAGGAAGCCTACAAGCACCTGAAGCCCATCGTGGCGATCTGCGAAGGCAAGGAGCTGCTGGCCGCCGCGCGTGTGCCGGTCGAGGAGGGCGTCATCCTGGTGGATGATGTACTCGCCGCCAGCCTGCCGCTGCGTGATGCCCTGATGGCTCACCGTGTGTGGTCGCGTGATGCGCGTGCCAATCAGATGCCGGCATGAGGCATTAGCACCCTAAAAAGGTATGATGCGACTCACGAAGCCCCCTGACCTGCGAAGGTCGGGGGGCTTTTTCTTGGTCATGAGGCGGTCATTTGTGGACGTGAAAATGGGGGGACGAAGAAAGGTGTAAACAGGGTTGGTGATACCACCGGATCGAGGGCCATCCTGTGGTTCTCGTCGCTGAGAGTGGCTGATAGGCTCAGTGATAGGGGCTGATTATCGAAGGCATGCTGGTAATTGATTATCACTAGAAGCACCAGATGCGTAAGGTAAGCAGGCATCAAGGGGCCACTAGCCAGCACATGCCGGGCAGGCATCGGCCCCGACCCGATTCGACAATGGGCTGCAGGCCTTCACATCAAGCAGCGCATGAAAATGTGACATCAGCAGTATCTGGCCTTGCCAGTCGAGTTTGATAGCGCTTTTTTCTACCTGACAGGAGAACGTCTACATGTCCCAGACTCCACGCTATACCACAGGTAACGGCGCCCCGGTGCCTCACGATGACATCAGCCAGACAGCGGGCCCGAATGGTTCACTGACCTTCGACAACTGGCGTCTGTTCGAGAAGCTGGCGCACTTCAACCGTGAGCGCATTCCGGAGCGTGTCGTCCACGCCCGTGGCGTCGCCGCTTACGGCACCTTCACCCTGACCCGTGACCTGTCTGATCTGACCATCGCCCGCTTCCTGCAGGGTGTCGGCAAGCAGACCCCGTTGCTGGCGCGTTTCTCCACCGTGGCCGGTGGCCAGGACAGCGGCGACAACACTCGCGACGTGCGCGGCTTCTCGCTGAAGTTCTACACCGAGGATGGCAACTGGGACATGGTCGGCAACAACACGCCGGTGTTCTTCATCCGCGAGCCGTCCAAGTTCCCTGACTTCATCCACACCCAGAAGAAAGACCCGCGTACCAACATGGTCGATTGGCAGAACCGTTGGGAATTCTGGGCCAACCATCCGCAGGCACTGCATCAGGTCACCATCCTGATGTCCGACCGCGGTATCCCGAAGTCGCTGACCACCATGAACGGCTACAGCTCGCACACCCTGAGCCTGTGGAACGACAAGGGCGAGCGTGTCTGGGTCAAGTGGCACTTCAAGACCGATCAGGGCCACGAGACACTGACCGATGACCAGGCGGCGCAGGTCGCCCCGGACTTCCACCAGCACGACCTGTTCACTCGTCTCGAGCGTGGTGAACGTCCGAGCTGGACCGTCAACCTGCAGGTGATGACTGAGCAGCAGGCGCGTGACTACCACATCAACCCGTTCGACCTCACCAAGGTGTGGCCGCACGGTGACTTCCCGCTGATGGAAGTCGGCAAGATGGAGCTCAACCGCAATCCGGAGAACTACTTCGCGGAAGTCGAGCAGTCCGTCTTCTCGCCGTCCAACTTCGTGCCGGGTATCGGCGCCTCGCCGGACCGCGTGCTGCAGGCACGTCTGTGGGCCTACGCCGATGCACACCGCTACCGTGTCGGTGCCAACGCCGAGCAGCTGCCGGTCAACCGTCCGGTCTGCCCGGTCAACCACTACCAGCGTGATGGCGTGATGGCGGGCATGTGCCCGGTCACCGGTCACGGTGGCGGCCCGCTGGGCGGCCAGGTCGGTCAGGGCGTGCCGGGAGAAACGAAGGAAGGTGGCCAGTACTCACGCACCAACTTCTATCCCAACGAGCGTGCCGATCAGGGTGCCCCGGTGCCGGACGCTACCGTCGCCGAGCCGGCGATGCCGCTGGAGCAGAATGCCTGGATGGGCTATCACGACAACAGCGATGAGGATAACTACAGCCAGGCCGGCAACCTCTATCGTCTGTTCGATGAAGGCCAGAAGACGCGCATCACCGACGTCATCGCCGGCACCATGGTAGGCGTCAGCCACGTGGTCCAGGACAAGATGATCGCGCACTTCCGTCAGGCGGATGCCGATTATGGTGATCGTATCGCCACCAAGCTGGCCAAGCTCGATCCGCGCTGAGTCAGTCATGCCATACCCTCGTCAGGTCAGTAGTGCTTCCTTGAGCTGACGAAAACATCAAGGCCCCCGCCGGGTAACCGGCGGGGGCCTTGTCGTATGCGGCTGTCAGGGACTATCTGACAATCAGGGCGCCGTGCAAGAGATACGCAGGCACACACCTCAGTCGTTGTCGCGCATGGCCTCATCAGCGTCGGCTTTCTCGCACACGCCCAGCGCCCACAGCAGGAAGGCATCCTGACGCGCATTGTCACGCCACGCCTTGAAGCGACCCGAGGCGCCGCCATGTCCGGCGCTCATGTCGGTGCGCAACAGGACCGGATGCGGTGTGCAGTCCATCTGGCGCAGCCGGGCATAGAGCTTGGCCGGCTCCCAGTAGGGCACGCGGGTGTCATGCCAGCTGCCCTGAAGGAACAGCGGCGGATAGGGCGCGGCGCTCAGGTTGTCCAGCGGGGAATAGGCGCGGATGCGCCGCCGCGCCTCGTTTTCGTGCGGGTTGCCCCACTCGGTGTACTCCGCGGTGGTCAGCGGCAGTTCCGGATTTTCCATGGTGCGCAGCACATCGACGAAGGGCACATCGAGCACCGCGGCGCAGAAGGCCTCGGGACGCTTGTTGAGGCTGGCGCCGACCAGCAGACCACCGGCGCTGGCACCGTAGGCGGCGATGCGATCCGCGGCCCCGACGCCGTGCTCGACCAGCGCATCACGCGCGGCGAGGAAGTCGTTGAAGCTGTTTTCCTTGTGCTCCAGCTTGCCGGCCAGATACCAGGGCTCGCCACGGTCCCCGCCGCCACGCACGTGGGCGACCGCGAAGGCAACGCCACGCGTCAGCAGTTCCAGGCGGGCGATCGAGAACCAGGGGTCCAGCGTCTCGCCGTAGGCGCCATAGCCGTAGAGCAATACCGGCGGCGGGGCGTGGGGGCGGCCTGCGTCATCACACAGATCGCGCCGCATGACCACCGAGACCGGCACCTGCTCGCCATCGTCGGAGGTCGCCCACAGGCGGCGGCTGATCAGCTGCTCGGGCGTGAGGTCACCATGCACGGTCTGGCGCTTGAGCAGGCGACGCTCGCCTGTGTCGAGGTCCAGCTCGATCCAGCTCGGCGGCGTGGTGAAGCTTTCCTCACGGATACGCAGGCGGCGAGCGTCGAAATGCGGGCAGTCGCCCAGCCCCTGGCTCAGCGGTTGCTCCGGCATCGCCAGGCGTTCGTCGCGGCATATCGTGTGCGCAGGCGCCGTGTCTTCGAATTCGATCACGCGTAGCCAGGCCTGGGCCTGACGGTGATCGCGTTCATCGACCATCAGCCCCCAGCTGAAGGCCTCGACGCCTTCCAGCGTCACTTCATCGCGGGTGGCGATCAGTGGCTGCCAGTCGTCGGGCGCATGCTCGGAGGCGATATCGAGCTGGAAGTGCGGTGCTTGCCTGTTGTGCAGCACATAGAAGTGGCCGGGACGGTGATCGACGCCATACTCGACACCGGTCTCGCGGGCGCGCACCAGACGCATCTCGCCCAGCGGGGTGTCGGCCTTGAGCAACCATGTCTCGCTGGTGTCCTTGGAGGCGGTCTCCAGAATCAGCCAGGCGCGTGAGCGGGTCTTGCCCATGCCGACCCAGAATTCGCTGTCTTCCTCACGATAGAGCAGCGTCTCGGCGCGGCTCGCCACATTCAGGCACCAGATCTCGAAGGGGCGCTGGGTGCTGTCATAGCGCGTGAACAGCAGGTGCTGGCCGTCCTCGGCCCACACCAGATCCGGCCCGATATCCTCCAGCAGACACTCGTCATCGTGGCCGGCGTTGCGTGAGTCGCCATTCGTCGCGTTCAGTGTTGCAAGACGCAGGCTGAACACCTCATCGCCGCTGGTGTCCAGAGTCCATGCCAGTTGCTGTTCATCCGGGGAGATGGCCATCTCGCCCAGTTCGACGAAGTCGTGATGGCGCGACAGGCTCTGCAGGTCCAGCAGGCATTCGTGCTGGCGGGTATCGGCGGGGTCGGCGCCGATCGCATGGCGCCACCAGACCGGATAGTCGGCGTCGGCGGCGGTCTCGCTCCAATAGACGTAGTGATCCAGTGCCTCGGCCAGGCTTGAGACGGCCAGTTCGCGGCGCGCAAGATGGCCGTGATAGAGGGCGTCGCTCAGCGGCGCGAGCGAGGCGAACCAGCGATCACTCTCGGCGTTGACCGCCGTGAGAAAGGTGGTGACCTCTGGCGTGTCGCGTTCTTCAAGCCAGTGCCATTCGGGGTCATCGGCACGATAATGGCGCTGGACGGGGCTATCGGGCATGGCTACCTCGTGAAAGTGGGGTGCTCGAGTGTGTCGGGCGGGCATGGAGTGTAACATTGAGCCTGTCCCACAGCGTGCGCAAGCCCTTGCCTCATGGGAGGCATCGCCGCCGTGAGAGATGAATGCGCAGCCTCTGGTGCCACGCAACGTGTGGCCCCGATGATGGGATGACTCGATGGCTGAACTGAGGTGTCGGGTGCTTCTGCACAGGACAGGCACCCCTCAGAATGTCAGTCTCGACAGGATGTTATGACAGGAGTGAAGGGCATGATGATTTCCGATTCGCTGCCGCAGATGTGGCTGATCTATTTTGGCCTGGCGGCGGTAGTGCTGTTTACCGGCTATATGGCGGTGCGAATGCTGCCGCGTTTTCTGCGCTGGATCCTGGTCGGCGGCATCGCCGGCATGATCGCCGTGCCGACCAGTTTTCACGTCACGGCCAGCGTCGCGGAAGATGCCTACACCGGCCTTGCGCCAGCCATCGTGGCCTTTGCCGTCAGCGTGATACAGAAGGATGGTGGTGGCATGGCCTCGGCTTTCGGCATGCTGGTACTGGGTATCGGGGCCGGTGTGGTGCTGGGGCTGGTGATCTGGTGGCTGGGACGCGGGCGTGAACAACGTCGCCGTGCCGCCCAGCAGCGCCACCAGCCTCATGCCCACGGGCAGGAGGATGAGGAAGTGCGCGAGGGCAACGCCGCTGGCGCCAGCTTGCGTAGCGAGAAACGTGGCACCCCGGCCCGTGCGGCGGCGCGTACCCGCGCAGGCCGCGACCGTCAGGAACCGTCGCTCTGATCGAGCGTCGTTCGATCAGCGCCAGCCGTGCATTGTCCGAGCGTGGACTAAGGATCTGTCATGCCCCGTGATGTAGCTGTCACTTCGTTTCTTGAGCCAGTCCGTTCACCAGGGCATGTATCCGGCTCTTCATTCGGCCCTGTCGCAAAGGTTGCGGGGGCGCGCTGGCTGGCTGCCCTGATGCTGGCGGGCATCAGCCTCGCGTCGCCCTCGGCCTTCGCCGAGCAGGCATCGCCGGCGGAAAACGCCTCGGCCAGCGAGGCGATGAGTGAGTCGGTAAGTGGGCTGGTAGATGAGTCGGCCAGCGAACAGGCTGAGCAGATGCCGTTCGTGGCCCGGGATGTCGCGAGTGACGCGAACGCAGGCAATGGCTCGGCGCGCGACATTGCGCCTGACCTGCGCATGGCGATCGATGTCTCCGGCAGCATGAAGCACAACGACCCGACCAATCTGCGCGCCAGTGCGCTGGACCTGCTGGTCACCTTGCTGCCGGAGCGCTCGCGTGCAGGGCTGTGGGGCTTCGGTGAGCAGGTACAGCCACTGCTGGCGCTGGGCGCGGTCGATGCGGGCTGGAAACAGGCGGCCCGCGGGCTGGAAGGGCGGCTGGACGATTACGAGCAGTACACTGACCTCGAGGCGGGGCTGCGAGCTGCCGCCGAAGGCGCCGATGCGAGCATCGATGGCCAGGGGCCGCGTCAGGTCATTCTGCTCTCCGATGGCATGGTCGACCTGCGTGAGCCGAGCAGCGAGAAGGCCGCCTCGGACAGCGCCTCGCGTCAGCGCATCACCGATGAGCTGACGCCACAGCTGGCGGCGCACAACATCACGGTGCACACCGTCGCGCTGTCGCGCAATGCCGATATCGATCTGCTGCAGCAGGTCGCCGATGGCACCGGCGGGTTGGCGACGGTTGCCGAGACCCCGGAAGACCTGCTGCGTGCCTTCCTCGGGGCGCTAGACCGTATCGTGCCCGGCGAGCTGGTGCCGCTCGAGGACAAGCGCTTCACCATCGATGGCAGCGTCGAGGAGTTCACGGCGCTGGTTTTCCATGGCCCCGATGACAGCGCGCCGGTGTTGATCGCGCCGGATGGTCAGCGCTATTCGCTGGCCGACAAGGCGTCGCTGCCCGAGGGCGTGCGCTGGGAACACCAGCCGCGCTATGACCTGATCACCGTGACCGACCCCGAGGCCGGGCAGTGGCGTATCGAAGGGCAGGTGGGTGTCGATAGCCGCATCACCGTGGTATCAGACCTGGCTCTGGTATCGCGCCCGCTGCCGGCCACACTGTACCGCGGCTTTGGTTATTCCCTTTCAGCCTCGCTGGTCGACGGCGCACGTGATGTCGACGAGCAGGACTTCCTGGCGACGCTGGACGGAAATGCGCGTCTGGTGCCGGAAGACGAGGGTGGCATGTCAGCAGAAACGGCAGTCGTGACCACCGCCCAGCAGCGCGGTCTTGAGCGTGACGGCGCGCAGTTCAGCGTCAACATGCCGCCGCCGCAGCAACCGGGTGGTGCTCGCCTGACGCTGACCATCGAGGGTCAGCGCGATGGCGCGCCCTTTGCGCGTCAGTTGAGCCAGCGCACCAGCGTGGTAGACCCGCTGCTGGTCGAGCCGATCGGTGGCAATGCGCAGAACTTGACGCCGCCGAGCGCGCTGGAGGTCAGCGCGCGTCATCCGCTGCTCAACACCGCCAATACCCAGCTGGACGCGACGCTGCAGGGTGAGCTGTTGAGTGTGGCGGAAGCGGGCGAGAGTCGCTGGCGTATCGAACTGCCGCAGCTGGAACGTGACGTCAGTGCCGATGTGCAGATCAGTGCGCGCATCGTGCTGGGCGGGAGTTCGCGAGTGATCGATCTGGCGCCCTATACCCTCAACGAGAATGCGGCGCGGCGTGCCGCCAATCTGGACCGCTCGCCCATCGAGGGTGAGTCCTTCGGTGAGATTCAGGGCCTGGACCAGGCGGTAGAGGAGCAGGAAGACCTCAATGATCTGCTGATGAAGGGCCGCCTGCCCATCGACAAGGTGCCTGCGTTGATCAGTCAGTGGTTCGAAGGAGCTTCGGACTTTGCCCAGCGTGAGGCAGAATCACCGCAAAGCCGCATGATCGCTTACGCCGTTGCCGGTGTGATCGGCCTGCTGGTGGTGATCATGTTGGTGCGTCGCATGACGCGCAAGCCGACTCAGCGGGAGGAACCCCATGTGTGAACTGCTCGGCATGAGTGCCAATGTGCCGACCGATATCTGCTTCAGCTTCGCCGGTTTTCTGCAGCGAGGTGGTGGTACTGGTCCGCACCGCGATGGTTGGGGAATCGCCTTCTACGAAGAGGGCGGTTATCGCGAATTCCGTGACCCGCATCCGTCGGTGGATTCGCCCATTGCGCGCATGATTCTCGACTATCCGATCAAGTCGCAGATGGTCATCAGCCATATCCGCCAGGCCAATGTCGGCCAGGTGACGCTGGCCAATACCCACCCGTTCACGCGCGAGCTGTGGGGCCGACAGTGGTGCTATGCCCACAATGGTCAGCTGGCGGACTGGCAGGCGCTGCCCCTGCCGTACTATCGCCCGGTGGGCAGCACGGACAGCGAGCACGCTGCCTGCTTCCTGCTCGGCGAGATCCGGCGCGCCTTCCCGAATCCGCCGGCGCGGTGCGAAGACCTGTGGCGGCATCTGCACGCCCAGTGCGAGCGTCTGCGCGGGCTTGGCGTCTTCAATCTGCTGCTCTCCGACGGCGTGCATCTCTACGCCTACTGCTCCACCAGGCTGGCGCACATCACGCGCCGAGCGCCCTTCGGGCAGGCGAGTCTCACCGACTTCGAGATGAGCGTCGACTTCCAGCAGCACACCACCGATGCCGATGTTGTCTCGGTGATCGCCACCGATCCGCTGACCGACAACGAGCAATGGCAGCGCCTGCTGCCGGGGCAACTGGTGGTGTTCCGCGAAGGCGAGCTGGTCGCCAGTCTTGGCGGTGAGTTGCCGCTGAGCCAGGAAGAGCCAGGGCAGGAGCAGGCCGAGAGCGGGGCAGTCGATCGCACCGCGACCGCGCGTCGCAAGCCCGACTGGCTGGCGTCTGACTTGAGCTGCTGACGTTTGGTGATCTGAGTTGCTGACACTGAGCGACCGAGAAAGAGCTTGAACGCCAGATACACGAAGGGCCGCGATTGCGGCCCTTCGTGTTTGCGGCTTTTGCCTGGTCAATGCGTGAGGCTCAGCCTTCGACGTCGTCGAACATGCCGGCGAACATCGGTGAGGACAGGTAGCGCTCGCCGCTGTCCGGCAGGATGACGACGATGGACTTGTCGGCGTAGGCCGGGTCTTCTGCCAGACGCAGCGCCGCGGTCATCGCCGCGCCGCAGGAGATGCCGCACATGATGCCTTCTTCCTGCATGATGCGACGCGCCATGGTCATGGCGTCTTCACTGGCGACGGGCTCGACGCGGTCGATCAGCGCCAGGTCCAGGTTGTCGGGAATGAAGTTGGCACCGATGCCCTGGATCTTGTGCGGGGCCGGCGTGATCGACTCGCCCTGCATGCGCTGGGTGATGATGGCGGACTCCGCCGGTTCCACCGCCACGGCTTCGAGTGACTGGCCGCGCACCGTCTTGAAGTAGCGGGCGATGCCGCTGATGGTGCCGCCGGTACCGACGCCCGCGACCAGCACATCCATTTCGCCATCCAGCGCGTCCCACAGCTCCGGGCCGGTGGTCTCTTCGTGGATGCGCGGGTTGGCCGGGTTGGAGAACTGCTGCGGCAGGAAGTAGCGTTCCGGCTCGGCCTTCTGCAGCTCGCAGGCCTTGTCGATGGCGCCCTGCATGCCCTTGGCCGGGTCGGTCAGCACCAGATTGGCGCCGAGGGACTTCAGCACCTTGCGGCGCTCCATGCTCATGGAGGAGGGCATGGTCAGGGTGACGGGGTAGCCACGTGCCGCGCCGACGAAGGCCAGCGCGATACCGGTGTTGCCGGAGGTCGGCTCGATGATTTCCATGCCCGGCTTGAGCGCGCCGCGTTCCTCGGCGTCCCACACCATGCTGGCACCGATACGGCACTTGACCGAGAACGCCGGGTTGCGGGCTTCCACCTTGGCGTACAGGCGTGGATGGCTGCTGAGGCGGTTGATCTTGACCAGCGGCGTATTGCCGATGGCTTGCGAGTTGTCCTGATAGATCCTGGCCATGCGAGGTCCTCTGGGTATCTGGCGGCTAGACAGCGAGCAGGCCCGCTGCTTGAGTGAAGTGATGATGCTCAGCAGCGGCCGTCGCGACTGTATGAGCATAAGGTTAAGGGCTAGCCGAGCGCGACTCAAAGGCCTGAAGCGCATAACGACATGGCAAGGTTGGCAGTCGCGCTCAGCATCTGACCAAGGTCGTACAAGAGTAGTGGTCTGATTTTCCGAGTTTTTTTCGGATGTGAACGATGGTTTCAATCGGTCGTTTTACATCATTGGCCTGACTGGTTAAGGTGAAGCGCGGCGGCCCTGGAGGTTTTTGCCGAGATGTTGCCAAGGTGTTGCCGGTGCGTTGTCGACACCTGCGCGCGTATTGTCGTGCCGTCCTTTTCCCCATCACGCCGTCATTCATGTCATTGTTCACATGTGGGCGTGACGCCCTGATAACAACAAGTGCTGAATTCTCGCCTGTGGCTGCCAGTGAAAGACTTCGCGCCCGGCCACGATCCAGCAGACGAATGCAGTCATGGAGCCCAAGCCATGCATGATGCCAATCCTGCCAACGCCTCGGCAGACCCGGAAGCCGACAAGGCGTCTGATCCCGCTGGCCCCGTGACCGGGAACGCCAACCTGATCCTCAGTGGTGAGCCGTTGTCCGGTCTCGAGGATTACCCCTCGATTCTCGAGGTCTTCGAGGCCAGCTGCGCCAACTATGCCAACCGTCCGGCCTTCAGCTGCATGGGCAAGACGCTCAGCTACGCCGATGTGGACCGCCTGTCGCGCAATTTCGCCGCCTGGCTGGAACACGAGACCGGCCTTGAGCCCGGTGACCGCATCGCCATCCAGCTGCCGAACCTGCTGCAGTTCCCGGTGGCGGTATTCGGCGCGTTGCGCGCCGGCCTGGTGGTGGTCAACACCAACCCGCTCTACACCGAGCGCGAGATGCAGCACCAGTTCCATGACTCCGGCGCCCGCGCCATCGTGATTCTGGCCAACATGGCGGACAAGCTCGAGAAGGTGCTCAAGCGCACGTCCATCGAGGAGGTCATCATCACCGAGATCGGTGATCTGCATGACTTCCCCAAGCGTCCGCTGATCAATCTGGCGGTGCGCTACGTCAAGAAGATGGTGCCGAAGTACCACCTGCCCGACGCACACGGCCTGCGTGACGTGCTCAAGCGCGGGGCGGGCCTCTCGCACACGCGTGTCACGCGCCAGCCCGAGGACATCGCCGCTCTGCAGTACACCGGCGGTACCACCGGCGTCGCCAAGGGCACCATGCTGACCCACCGCAATCTGGTCGCCAACATGCTGCAGGCACGTGGCGTGATCAGTGATGTGCTCAATGAAGGCCAGGAGGTGCTGATCGCACCGCTGCCGGTCTATCACATCTATACCTTCACGGTGAATTGTCTCTACAGCATGGAGAGCGGCAACCACAGCGTGCTTATCACCAACCCGCGCGATATCGATGGCTTCATCAAGACGCTGGCCAGGACACCGTTCACCGCCTTCGTCGGCCTCAACACGCTGTTCTCGGCGCTGTGCCAGCGTGATGACTTCAAGACGCTGGACTTCTCGAGTCTCAAGCTGACCATCTCCGGCGGGATGGCGCTGACGCGCAGCGCGGCCGAGCGCTGGGAAGCCGTCACCGGCTGCCCGATCGCCGAGGGCTACGGCATGACCGAGACCTCGCCCATCGTCAGCTTCAATCCGCCTCGTGAGCTGCAGCTGGGTACCATCGGCAAGCCGGTGCCGGGCACCGAGCTCAAGGTGGTGGACGCCGATGGCGTGACGCTGGGGCGCGATGCGCCGGGCGAGCTGTGCGTGCGCGGCCCCCAGGTGATGAAGGGCTACTGGCAGCGTGACGACGCCACGCGTGAGGCGATGGATGACGAGGGCTTCATCCGCACCGGCGATATCGCGGTCATCCAGCAAGATGACTTCGTGCGCATCGTCGATCGCAAGAAGGACATGATCATCGTCTCCGGCTTCAATGTGTTCCCCAACGAGATCGAGGATGTGGTCAGCGGCCATCCGGATATCGTCGAGGCGGCGGCAGTGGGCGTGCCGGACGAGCAGAGCGGCGAGGCGATCAAGCTGTTCGTGGTCGCAAGCAACCCGGATCTCGATCGCGACACCCTGCGCAGCTGGTGCAAGGAGCAGCTGACCGGTTACAAGGTGCCGCGTTTCGTCGAATTCCGCGATGAACTGCCCAAGACCAACGTCGGCAAGGTGCTGCGCCGTGAGCTGCGCGACAGCGAAGAGAGCGGTGGCAATACACCGCTACGCGAGCACTGAGGGCAGCGCTGAATCGGCGGCGTGGCAGGGGACAAGCGCCGCCAAGGTTGGGCGCGGCTACGCGCAGGGCTACAATGGACGGCCCGTCACTTGTTGACGGGCCGTTTTGTCATTCAGGCGTCATGGCTTGCTGTCTCGTGCAGGCGAGCGTGAGGCTGAATTCCCGAGAGTTTCCGGCTGCGCGCGTGGCGTGTGGTCGCTGGTTGAGAAGAGGCAGTCCTTGAGCGACACCGCTACCGCACCGTCCGAACATGCGCGTCTTGAAGCCCTCGCGGCTCGCCTTGAACGCGCCCTGAGCCGTGATCAGCGCGAGCTGGGCAAGCGCCTGGCTGGCCTGCGGCGGCGTCTCAAGGATGGCAAGCCGGTCGATCGTGCCATCAACGATATCGAGAGCCGCCTGGAGGCGAGCATCGCCCAGCGCGCCGCTCGCGAGACGGCACTGGCACGCTGGCAGACACCCGCCGCGCTCAACTATCCGCCGGAGCTGCCGGTGGTGGAGCGTCGCGAAGATATCCTCGCCGCGCTTGCCGAGCATCAGATCGTGGTGGTCGCCGGTGAGACCGGCTCGGGCAAGACCACCCAGCTGCCCAAGCTGTGTCTGGAGATGGGGCTGGGGCGCAACGGCCTGATCGGCCACACCCAGCCACGTCGTCTGGCAGCACGCTCGGTGGCGGTGCGTCTGGCCGAGGAGCTCGAGACGACACTCGGCGAGACGGTCGGCTATCAGGTGCGCTTCAACGACACCACCGGCCCGTCGACGCTGATCAAGCTGATGACCGACGGCATCCTCCTGGCGGAAACCCAGCATGATCCGGACCTGAGCCGCTACGAGGCGATCATCATCGATGAGGCCCACGAGCGCAGTCTGAACATCGACTTCCTGCTCGGTTACCTCAAGCGTCTCACCGCGCGCCGTCCGGACCTCAAGATCATCATCACCTCGGCGACCATCGACGTGGAGCGCTTCAGTCAGCACTTCGCGGCCCAGGATGGCACGCCGGCGCCCATCGTCTCGGTCAGTGGGCGCAACTTCCCGGTCGAGACCCGGTACCTGCCGCTGGTGCGCGATGCCGAGGATGAGGAAGACCTCAGCCTGCAGGAAGGTATCCTGCGCGCGGTGGAAGAGCTGTCGGTGATCGAGCGCGAGAAGGGCTGGATGCGGGGCCCGCGTGACGTGCTGATCTTCCTGCCCGGCGAGCGCGAGATCCGTGCCACCGCTGACACCCTGCGTCGCGCCCAGCTGCGTGATACCGAGGTGCTGCCGCTGTACGCGCGACTCTCCAACGAAGAGCAGAACCGCGTCTTCCAGCCGCATCGTGGTCGCCGCATCGTGCTGGCCACCAATGTCGCCGAGACTTCGCTGACCGTGCCGGGCATCCGCTACGTGATCGATCCGGGCCTGGTGCGCATCAGCCGCTACAGCTATCGCTCCAAGATCCAGCGTCTGCCTGTGGAGCCGATCAGCCAGGCCAGCGCCAACCAGCGCAAGGGCCGCTGCGGGCGTATCGCCGAAGGCCTGTGCATCCGCCTCTACAGCGAGGAGGACTTCCTCGCGCGTCCGGAATACACCGAGCCGGAAATCCAGCGCACCAACCTGGCCTCGGTGATCCTGTCGATGCTGTCGCTCAAGCTGGGTGACATCGAGAAGTTCCCCTTCGTCGATGCGCCGGATTCGCGCTTCGTCACCGATGGCTTCCGCCTGCTGCGCGAACTGGGCGCGGTGGATGAACACAACCGTCTGAGCCGTGATGGCCGCACCCTGGCGCGTCTGCCCATCGACCCGCGTCTGGCGCGCATGGTGCTTGAGGGCGCCTCGCGCGGCTGCCTGCGAGAAGTGCTGATCATCGTCAGCGCGCTGTCGATCCAGGACCCGCGCGAGCGTCCCGCCGACAAGCGCCAGCAGGCCGATCAGATCCACCATGAGTGGGATGACGACAACTCCGACTTCGTCAGCTGGCTGAATCTGTGGGAAGGCTTCGAGCTGGCGCGTGACGCCTTGGGTGCCAACCCGCTGCGCCGCTGGTGCAAGGCGCGCTTCCTCAACTATCTGCGCCTGCGCGAGTGGCATGACACCTTCCGCCAGCTCAAGCAGCTGACGCGTGACCTGGGGCTGGAGATGACCAGCGCCCAGCATGAGCGCGACGCCGAGGCGCAGGCCGAGGTCACCGCGCGGGTGCTGGCCTCACCGGGACAGGGCCGCCGCCCGTCGGTGGCCATTGATCACGAATCACTGCATCGCGCGCTGTTGACCGGGCTGCTCTCCAATCTCGGCCTCAAGCAGGAAAATCGCGAGTATCTCGGCGCGCGCAATCGACGCTTCTTCGTTCACCCGGGCTCCGGTGTGGCCAAGAAGTCGCCCAAGTGGGTGATGGCGGCCGAGATGGTCGAGACCACCAAGCTCTACGCGCGTCAGGTCGCGGCGATCAAGCCCGAGTGGGTCGAGCCGCTGGCCGAGCATCTGGTCAAGCGCAGCTACAGCGAGCCGCACTGGGAGATGAAGCGCGCCCAGGTGGTCGCCAGTGAGCAGGTGACCCTGTTCGGGCTGCCCATCGTCACCGCGCGCAAGGTGCATTACGGCCCGCTGGCGCCACAGGAGTCCCGCGAGCTGTTCATTCGCCGTGCGCTGGTCGAGGGCGAATTCCAGACCCGTGCGCCGTTCTTCGCCCACAATCGCGGCCTGATGGATGAGGTTGGTGAGCTTGAGGACCGCGCGCGCAAGCGGGACATCCTCGTCGACGAAGAGACGCTGTTCGCCTTCTATGCCGAGCGGATTCCGGAAGGCATCTACAACGGGCGCAGCTTCGACAAGTGGCGCAAGGAGGCCGAGCGCGACAATCCCGATGTCCTGCATCTGAATCTCGACGACCTGATGGCGCGCGACGCCGAGGAAGTCACCGTCGCGCGCTACCCCGAACAGCTGCACCACAACAGCGTCGCCTACCCGCTGAGCTATCACTTCGCGCCCGGCGCGGTGGATGACGGCGTGACGATGATCGTGCCGGCGGCGATGCTCTCGCAGCTGCCGCGCTATCGCATCGAATGGCTGGTGCCGGGGCTTCTGCGTGACAAGGCCATCGCGCTGATGAAGTCGCTGCCCAAGCAGTACCGCAAGCAGGTGGTGCCGATTCCCAACTGGGTCGATGCCGCACTTGAGGCGCTGACCCCGGACGACGTGCCTCTGGCCGATGCGCTAGCCGAGTTCATGCGCGTCAAGACTGGTCTGCGTCTGCCGCAGGATGCCTGGGCGCCCGAAACGCTGGAACCGCACCTGAAGATGAACCTGCGCATCGTCGATCAGGACGGCAAGGTGCTGGGTGAAGGGCGAGATCTCGAAGCGCTGGAAGCTCGCTTCAAGGACTCGGCCGCGGCCGCGGCGCGGGCGATGGCCAACCGCAGCCGTGCAGCCGACAGCGAAGTGCTGGAGGATCTGCCGGAGACGCCGATCGCCACCTCGCACAGCACCACCCAGGCGGGCATTCGCGTCGAGGCTTATCCGGCGCTGGTGGTGAAGGCGGCGGCGCCTGCCGACGGCGGCATGAGTGCCAAGCAGCGCAAGCTGGCGCGCAAGACCGGCAAGAACAGCGCGCCATCCAGCCATGCGCCTGCCAGCGCGACGGCTCAGGTCGAGCAGAATCTGAGCGTGGAGCTGTTCGATCATCCGGCCAAGGCCGCCGCCGCGCACCGTGATGGCATCACGCGTCTGGCGATGGCACGCCTGCCGGACCAGGTGCGCTATCTGGACCGTGACCTCAAGGCGCTGGAGCGCTGTGCGCTGCTGTTCGCCAAGATCGGCACGCGTCGCCAGCTGGCGGATGACTTCATCTACAGCGTCTTCGAGCAGGTGATGGCCGTCGAGCCGCTGCCGCGTTCGCGCAGCGAGCTGCAGGCGCGTCTCGATGACAAGCGGGCCGAGCTGGTGCCGCACGCCGAGGCGCTGCTCAAGCCATTGGAAGCCGCGCTCAAGCAGCATCTGGAGCTTTCCAAGCGTCTCAAGGGCAAGATCGACTTCTCGGTGGCGCTGGTGGTGGCTGATCTCAAGGCCCAGCAGGCGCGCCTGATCACGCCGGGCTTCATCCAGGCCTCCGGTGAATGGCTGCATCAGCTGCCGCGTTATGTGGAGGCGATGTTGATCCGTCTCGACAAGGCGCCGCGTGAGCGCATGCGTGACCAGCGTGACATGGAAGAGGTCAAGGGCTTCGAATCCCGCCTTGATGCCCGCCTGAGCAAGGCGCGTGAGCAGGGACTGCCGGATGCGGAGCTGGAAGAGTTCGGCTGGTGGCTGCAGGAACTGCGCGTCTCGCTGTTTGCCCAGCAGCTCGGCACCCTGGAGACCGTCTCTGCCAAGCGCCTCGAGAAGCGCTGGCAGGAGCTGATGGCGCGCCGCTGATGTCCTGGGGCTGGGCTTTGTTCTGGCTGAGCTTTGACTTGGCTGAAGTTCTGCCTTGGCTGAAGCTCGGCCTTGTCTGGGGCAGCGCCAGGGCGTTGTGCGCGGCATCAGAGTCTTGCGTGACCGGTACGTGGAGGCGTGCCGAGGCGGGATGGCCCAAGCTGCAGACAGGAATTGCTGTTTAAGCATTCACTGTGGTCGCCCGACAAATGCTGACTCGGGCGTCTGGAATCGCCGAGACAGCGTACACTGAACATGGGGCATGACGACGCGGTACCGGGTCGTGCCCCGCTCAATTCTGGTGATATCCCGCGGGATAGCACTGTCAGGAGTGGATGCATGCCAAACAATGACAATGTTCACGCTGCCGATACGCAACACGCCAACGCCGGTCAGTCCATGAGCGCCAGCGGCAATCATCGGGTACTGATCACCGGCAGCGGGCTCTACACGCCGCCCAACGCCATCAGCAACGAGGCACTGGTGGCGTCCTTCAATGCCTGGGTGGCGGCGGACAATGCCGCCAATGCCGACGCCATCGCGCGTGGTGAGCGTGAGGCGCGTACCGAGTCCAGTGCCGAATTCATCGTCAAGGCCTCGGGTATCCACAGCCGCTACGTGCTGGATGCCGAGGGCATTCTCGACCCGGAGCGCATGCGTCCACGCCTGCCGGCGCGCGCCAATGACCAGCCCTCGGTGCAGTGCGAGATGGGCGTGGCGGCCGCGCGTGAAGCACTGGCAGCGGCGGGCGTCAGCGCCGCGGACCTGGATCTGGTCATCGTGGCCTGTTCCAACCTCGAGCGCCCCTATCCGGCGGTAGCGGTGGAGCTGCAGGCCGCGCTTGAGGCCGGTGGCTATGCCTTCGACATGAACGTGGCGTGCAGCTCCGCCACCTTCGGCATCGAGACCGCCGCCAACGCGATTCGCAGCGGCAGTGCCAGGCGTGTGCTGATGGTCAATCCGGAGATCTGCAGCGCGCACCTGAATTTCCGCGATCGTGACAGCCACTTCATCTTCGGGGATGCTTGCACGGCCGTGGTGCTGGAGGCTGCGGATGTCGCCACGCGCACCGATGGTTTCGAGGTGCTCGGCACGCGTCTGGTGACGCGCTTCTCCAACGCGATACGCAACAATTTCGGCTTCCTCAATCGCACGGCGGTGCTTGAGGACGATGTGGCATCCGCGATGACACTCGACAGCGCAAGCCTTCGTGAACAGGCCGATGACAAGTTGTTCATCCAGGAAGGTCGGCGTGTCTTCCGCGAGGTCTGCCCGATGGTGGCCGAGCTGATCACCACCCATCTGGGCGAGATCGAGGCGGACGGCGGGGATCTTGATCGCATGTGGCTGCACCAGGCCAACCGCCACATGAACGACATGATCGCGCGGCGTGTGCTGGGGCGTGACCCGTCGAGCGAGGAAGCGCCGATCATTCTCGATCGCTACGCCAATACCAGCTCCGCGGGCTCGGTGATCGCTTTCCACCTCCATCATGCGGATCTGGCGCCGGGGAGCCTTGGGGTATTGTGTTCTTTCGGGGCAGGCTACAGTGCCGGCAGCGTGCTGCTGAAACGCTGCGGTTGAAGCAGGACATTGCGCGAATCCACGTGGCCTGTGCTGGCTCTTGGCGGGCGCGGAACGTATAAAGAAGGCCGGACCTGACAGCCAGGGATGTGGCAAGGACCGCTGCAGGAATCCAATAGACTTACAGGTGACGAGATGCACACGATCAAGACTTCCCTGCCGGCACTGCTGGCCATGTCCCTGCTGGCGGGTTGCGCCAGCACCGGAGACAGCGAGCCGAATCCTCAGGACCCCTGGGAGGGCTTCAACCGTAACGTCTATACCTTCAATGACACCCTGGACCGCTATGCCCTCAAGCCGGTGGCACAGGGCTATGACTATGTGACGCCGGAGCTGGTGCAGGATGGCGTGGGCAACTTCTTCTCCAATCTCGGAGAGGTCCGTACCATGTTCAACTCGGTGCTGCAGTGGAAGTGGGCCAATGCCGGTGTCTCCACCGGCCGCCTGCTGCTCAACTCCACCGTCGGCATCGGCGGTCTGTTTGACCCGGCCAGCGAACTGGGCTGGACAGTGGACGAGGAAGACTTCGGTCAGACCCTCGCCGTCTGGGGAGCAGGGCAGGGGCCATATCTCGTTCTGCCGTTGTTTGGTCCGAGTACCGTGCGTGATACCGCGGGCATGCCGGTGGATTACTTCGCTGACCCCGTCAACTACGTCGAAGATGACAAGGTGCGTTACGGCCTGAAGGCGCTGGATCTGGTCGACACCCGTGCCGGTCTGCTCGAGCAGGAGAAGTTGATCCAGGGCGATCGCTACAGCTTCATTCGTGATGCCTACCTGCAGCGTCGCAACTTCGAGATCAACGATGGCAAGCTGGGCGATGATCCCTTCGCCAGCGACAGCTTCGATGATGCCGATCTCGATGGTGCCTTCGCACCGGAAGACGACAGCCAGTAACGCGTCATCCGCAGCAGGCGGCCGGTGTCGTTGAGCGGCAGCTGGCACCGGCCGTGAGGGCAAGCAGCATCAAGACTGCGAGTGGATGGCAGTAAGGACGGGAATGAGGGGTTGGCATGGCGGATGAGCAAGGCAAGCGTCTGTTGATCGGTCTGATTGATCTTCCCGGCTCGCGGCGTGATGCGCTGGCGAACCTGTTGACGGATGAACGCTGTGCGGTGGCGGCCTGTGATGGCATCGCGGCACTGCCCAGCGGGGTGGCGGTGGTGGTCGCGCATGTCGAGGCCGTTTCCAGTCATGAGTGGGCGCGTCTGGCCGAGCGCCTGCCGACGGTAGTGGTGGCCGAGAGCCGTGGCGATGAGTGCCTGTTGCCGGCGGTGGAGGCCGGGCTGGTCGATTACCTCATCTCGCCGCGCGAGCATGGCTCGGTATTGCGCAGTCTGCTCAAGCGGGCGGCGGAGCATCACCAGCTGGCCCATGAGCACGCCAAGGCACGCGCGCGCCTCGAGGAGCTCAACGAGCACCTGGAGACGCATCTGGCGCTGCTGCGTCAGGACCAGCAGGCCGGGGGCCAGATCCAGCAGCGCCTGCTGCCCCAGAGCGGGCAGCACATCAATGGCGTCAGTTATGAGTACTGCCTGTCGCCGTCACTGTATCTCTCGGGTGACTTCCTCGAGTATCAGGCGATCGACGAACGCTTCAGCCTGTTCTACTTTGCGGATGTCTCCGGTCATGGCGCCTCATCGGCCTTCGTGACCGTGCTGCTCAAGCTGTTGTTCGCGCGGGCGACCCGGCATTGGGAGGAACATACGCCGGAAACCTTCGGCCCCGAGTGGCTGGCATTGCTCAACCGTGAACTGATCGACAGTGGTATCGGCAAGCATGCCACGGTGATGTGTGGTGTGATGGACCGTGACACGCGCACGCTGCATTACACCCTGGGCGCCCAGTTGCCGATGCCGGTACTGGTCACGCCCGAGGGCGAACTGTGTGAGCTGGAAGGCAGCGGTCGGCCGGTAGGGCTCTTCCCAGACACCCGCTATCCAGCGTATCGTGTGGCGCTCCCTGAGCGCTTCCGTCTGTGGCTGGCCAGTGATGGTGTACTGGAATGCCTGCCGGGCGACGCGCTGGAGGACAGGACTCGAGCACTGCATCAACGGATTCTGAGCAGTGAGGATGTGCAAGGATTGCGTCGTGGTCTGGCGCTGGATGGCGAGCTGCCGGATGACCTTACCTTGATGACGCTGACAGGATTCCATGATGGATGAAGGACGTATCCAGGCCGTGTTCGAAGATGGCCTGTTCGTGCTCAAGCTATCCGGTGATGTACGCCTGACGCTGTGTGCCACGCTGGATCAGCAGGTACAGCGCGTGGCTGCGGTTGAGGGACTGGAAAGCGTGATCATCGATCTGCGCGAAGCGACCAATGTCGATTCCACCGCACTGGGCTTTCTGGCCAAGCTGGCGCTGGCGGTCCGCGACCGGCTGGTGATGCCGGCGCAGGTGGTGGCTTCCCATCCCGACGTGCTGACCATGCTCAAGGTGATGGGGTTCGACGAGGTGGCCAGTGTCGTGGACGCCGGCAGCCTGCCGGAGGCGGACCAGGCCGATCTGGACGGGGCTTCCTGCTGCAACGCGCCAGCGCTGAACGAGTCTCAGGATGACGCCGATGCCTCGCCCCAGCAGGAACAGGAGCTGCGCGGGCGCATTCTCGAGGCTCACCGGCTGTTGATGTGCCTGAACGGCCACAATCGCCTGGAATTCCAGCCGCTGATCGAACTGCTGGAAAGCGAGGAGCATCGCCAGCTGCACTGAAGGCGCGTGCCGGGACGTTGAGCCTGACAGCACGATTCGGAATGCACGATGCAAAAGCGCCTGCCGTGAAACACGGCAGGCGCTTTTTGTTGCCTTGGCCATTCAATGAGCTCTTGCTTAACAAGAGTTCACTATCGGCGCTAGGCTCAGTGGCTGCGCAGTTCGGCCAGCAGGGTCTCGAGCTTGCGCTGATCGGCCATGAACTTGCGGATACCTTCGCCCATCTTCTCGGTGGCCATGGCATCTTCGTTCATGTCCCAGCGGAAGTTGGACTCGGTCAGCACTTCCGGCACGTTCTGCTCGGCATCGCCGGCCAGCAGGCGACGTTCCAGCGTGCCGGTGCTCTCGGCCAGCTCACCCAGCAGTGCTGGCGAGATGGTCAGGCGATCACAGCCGGCCAGCGCTTCGATCTCGCCGGTGTTGCGGAAGCTGGCGCCCATCACGATGGTCTTGTAGCCGTGTCCCTTGTAGTGCTCGTAGATGGCCTTGACGGACTTCACACCCGGGTCGTTGTCGCCGCTGAAGTCGGCGTCCGGCTGATTGGCCTTGTGCCAGTCGAGGATACGGCCGACGAAGGGCGAGATCAGCGTCACGCCGGCATCGGCACACGCCTGGGCCTGGGCGAAGCTGAACAGCAGCGTCAGGTTGGTGCGGATACCTTCGCGCTCGAGCTTCTCGGCGGCGCGGATGCCTTCCCAGGTGGAGGCGGTCTTGATCAGGATGCGTTCCTGACCGACGCCATTGGCGGCGTAGCGCTCGATGATGCGATGCGCGCGACGGATGGTCTCATCGGCATCGAAGGACAGACGGGCACTGACCTCGGTGGAGACATAGCCCGGCACCAGGCCGGCGATCTCGGTGCCGATGTCCACGGCCACGGCGTCGACGGCATCATCGATGTCGGTGGCCTTGCGCGCGACTTCGGTCAGGCGCTCGCGACGTGACGGGTCCTGAGCGGCCTGCAGGATCAGTGACGGGTTGGTGGTAGCATCAGTGGGCGCGAAGCGACGAATGGCCTCGAGGTCACCGGTGTCGGCGACGACGGTGGTCATTTCCTTGAGTTGGGAGAGCTTGTCCTGTGCCATGCAAGAGTTTCCTGTACTGAGCGTGAGCCACCCGAAGGGGTGAGTGGCCCTCATGAATAAGGCAAGAGGTGAAGGGCAGGGGCCGCCGGAGCGAGCGCTGCCACCGAGTGTGCACCCACGCCTGCCGGCTGTGAAGACACCTCGGGCCGATCGCCCCAAGTGGATGATCCGCGGGGATTTCATCAGCTTGATGTGACATTCGTCACCTGTGTAGGTCAACTGTATCAATTGTGCGGCGGCGCGCCCACTGTCGTCATCTGACGGCAAGGGCGTGGCGTTTTCGGCACGTGGCTATACCATCGACGAACGATTGCAGGAGGGGATGTGGACAAGCGTCAAACCCGTCAGCTGGCCTTGCTGGTCGCGGCCAATACGGCCCTGGCTCCATTGGCCATCGATGCCTACCTGCCGGCACTGCCGGCCATGGCGGAAGACCTGGCGACCACGGTGCACCATACGGAGCTGTCGCTGTCGATCTTCCTGCTCGGCTTCTCGCTGGGGCAGTTGATCTTCGGCCCGCTGTCAGACCGTATCGGGCGCAAGCCGGTCCTGCTGTCAGGTATCTTCGTCTTCCTGCTGGCGAGTCTGGCCATCACCCGGGTCGAGAGCCTCGAGGGACTCTATGCGCTGCGCTTCCTGCAGGCGCTGGGCGGCGGCGCCTCGGTGGTCAATTCCTCGGCGATCGTGCGCGATTGCTTCAGTGGCCGAGAGGCGGCCAAGGTGCTGTCCACCGTCGCGGTGATCATGATGCTGGCGCCCTTGATCGCGCCTGCCATCGGCAGTCTGCTGCTGGGCATGGAGGGCTGGTGGCTGATCTTCGCCTTCCTGGCCATGTATGCCGCCTTCCTGCTGGTGGTGCTGCCACTGCGCTTGCCCGAGACCCGGCGCAAGCGCGAGGCGGACGAACCCCCGGCCAGTCTCATGCAGGTTGTGCGTGACTATGCCAGCGTGCTGCGTCACGGGCCGGCGATGGGGTATGCGCTGACGCAGGCGATGGGCTTCGGTGGCATGTTCGCCTTCATCACCGCGTCGCCTTACGTCTATATGCAGCATTTTGGAGTGACGGCGGCCTGGTACCCGGTGCTGTTCGGCGCCAACATCCTGTTCATGTTCACCGCCAACCGGCTCAATGTGCGTCTGCTGTCACGCCTGTCGCCGCCGCGTCTGCTGCGCATCGGCATCGGTATCCAGCTGTCTGCCGCCATCCTGCTGGTATCGGCGCTGGCACTGGGGCTGGACCTGCTCTACGTCATCGCGCCGTTGCTGATGGTGTTCGTCGGGGCCAACGGCATGGTGGCGCCCAACGCGATCTCCTCGGCGCTGGAGTATTTCCCGCGCATCAGCGCCACGGCCAATGCGCTGATCGGCAGCATGCAGTTTGCCAGTGGCGCCGTGATCGGCATGCTGATCGCAGGCCTGGCGATGGATAGCCTGTGGCCGATGATTCTCGGCATGCTGGGCACGGCGCTGATCAGCAATATTCTGCTGCGGGTGCTGGCAGGGCGCCGCGCTCTGGCGCGCCATGCGACGCCGCCCGACTGAGAATGGCTTGAGTCGGCGACTGTCACACAGTTGTCATGAATGCTTGGCAAGGTACTCCCTGTAGACAAGAAGCCACCTCACTGGCTCATTCCTATCGCAAGGAGTTTCAGGCATGAAGGCGTTCCTCAAGTCCGGTCTCGCAGTGGCTGTCATCGCTGCATCAGTGGGTGCAGCAGAAGCCCGTGAACAGCTGCGTATCGTGGGGTCTTCCACGGTCTATCCGTTCTCCAGCTACGTCGCTGAAGAGCTGGGTGCCACCAGCGATTTCCCGACTCCGGTCATCGAATCCACCGGTTCCGGCGGCGGCATGAAGCTGTTCTGTGAAGGTGTCGGTGACAGCACTCCGGACATCACCAACGCCTCTCGTCGCATGAAGACGTCTGAATTCGAGCGCTGTGAAGAGAACGGCGTGACCGATATCACCGAAGCGATGATCGGCTTCGACGGTATCGCCTTTGCCCAGTCTGTCCGCGATGGAAGCATCGACCTGACCCGTGAGCAGATCACCCTGGCGGTCGCCGCTCAGGTGCCGGTTGACGGCAAGCTGGTCGACAACCCCTACACCAAGTGGTCCGAGATCGACTCCTCCCTGCCGGACCGCAAGATCACCATCTACGGGCCGCCTTCCACTTCCGGTACCCGTGACGCCTTCGAAGAGCTGGTGATGGAAGTCTCCACCGAAGAGATGGAAGGCTACGGCGGTGAGGGTTACACCAACATCCGTCAGGACGGTCACTACATCGCTGCCGGCGAGAATGACAACCTGATCATCCAGAAGCTGGTCGAGAACACCGAAGCCTTCGGTATCTTCGGCTACTCCTTCCTCGAAGAGAATGCTGACAAGGTCGTCGGTGCTTCCATCGATGGCGTGCAGCCGGAAGCCGATGCCATCTCTTCTGGCGAGTACCCGGTTTCCCGCTCCCTGTTCTACTACGTGAAGAACCAGCACAAGGATGACGTGCCGGCTCAGCAGGCCTACAACGACTTGTTCATGAGCGAGAAGATGATCGGCGAGCTGGGCTACCTCAAGGGCATCGGTCTGATCCCGCTGCCGAAGGAAGAGCGCGCCACGCTTCGTGAGCAGGTCGCTGAGCGCACCAAGCTGACTCTGGCCGACCTCCAGAAGTAAGCAACGCAGCTGACCCTCTGACGCGGCCGGTTGCCCTTGGCAGCCGGCCCGTTTGCTTGACTGGTCGCAGGGTTTCGCAAGGCCTGAAGCCTTCCCCCTGTGAACAACGCGACTCCGGGACCCGAAAGATGCAGACTCAGCAGATCTTTCTCTTCTTCATAGGCATCGTGGCGCTGGTTGGCCTGGTGGCCTTCTTCAGCGGCCGCAGCAAGGCACAGCGCGTGCGTGCCAGCGGGGCTGAAATGTACGCCCAGCCGGATCAGTACGGCTGGTTCACGGCAATTTCCAGCGCAGGGCCTGCTCTGCTGGTCGGTCTGGCAGCCGTCGTTGCGATTGCCACCGCTGATATCGATATCGAAGGCATGCAGCTGCTGATCGCCAGTCTGGTCGTCGCAGCCGTCGGCCTGGTCATCGGCCTCGCCCTGGTGAAGCCTGATTTCCATGCGCGCAATGCCATCGAGACCCTCATTCGCTATGTGTTGATCGGCGCGGCGATGATTTCCATCGTCACGACGTTCGGCATTCTGGTCTCCATCATCTTCGAGGCCATCCGCTTCTTCCAGATGGAAAGCTTCTGGACCTTCATCACCGGGACCACCTGGGATCCGGGCAACAGCTTCCAGATGGCCGCCGGCCGTGGCGAAGGTGTCGAGAGCACCGCCAACTTCGGCGCCGTACCGCTGTTCGCCGGTACCTTCATGATCACCCTGATCGCGATGCTGGTGGCCATTCCCATTGGTCTGCTCGCCGCGGTCTACATGGCAGAGTTCGCCCCCGAGAAAGTGCGTACCGTCGCCAAGCCGGTACTGGAAGTGCTCGCCGGAATCCCGACCGTGGTGTATGGCTTCTTCGCTGCCATCACCGTCGCGCCGCTGATCGTCGACATCTTCTCGCCGCTGGGTATCGAGGCGTCCTACAACAACGCGCTGGCACCGGGTCTGGTCATGGGCATCATGATCATTCCGTTCATCTCCTCTCTGTCTGATGACGTCATCACTTCTGTCCCGGACACCATGCGTCAGGGTTCTCTGGCGCTGGGCATGACCCACGGCGAGACCATCCGCAACGTCATCCTGCCGGCCGCGTTGCCGGGCATCATCTCCGCGTCTCTGCTGGCCATGTCACGCGCCCTCGGCGAGACGATGATCGTGGTGATGGCGGCGGGCATGCGTCCGAACCTGACCGCCAACCCGCTGGAAGACATGACCACCGTCACGGTGCGCATCGTTGCCGCGTTGACCGGCGACCAGGAATTCGCGAGTGCCGAGACACTGTCGGCCTTCGCGCTGGGTCTGGTGCTGTTCGTTGTCACTCTGCTGCTGAACATGGTCTCGGTGGTCCTGATCCGCCGCTTCCGTGAGAAGTACAGCGCCAACAATCTCTGAGGCCGAGACTAGACATGAGCCATTCATTCGACGATATCTCGGCCCAGCTGAAGGGCCGTCATCGCCGCACCAAGCGCCTGAAATTCATGTCCATGGGCGCACTTGCCCTGGCCGCCACCTTCTTGGTGGTCTTCATCGGCGACATGGTCATGCGCGGCTATCCGGCCTTCCAGCAGGCAGAACTGCACGTGCCGGTCACCTACAGCGAGCAGTCGCAGGAAATACCGCTGGCAGCGGTGGAGGAAGACGTGCGTGATCTGGTCAGCCGTGGCTGGCTGCGGCAGCTGCCGCGCGACATGGCCGCGGACGCCAGCCTGATGGGTCAGACGATCGACCGCTGGGTGATCGCCGATGACCAGGTCGATCAGTATCTCAAGGGCCACAAGTCACACCTGAAGCCCAGGCAGACCGCCGTGCTGGATCGCATGGTCGAGAACGGCACGGCCGAGCTCAAGTTCAACATCAACTTCTTCACCACCGGTGACTCGAAGCTGCCGGAATACGCCGGTATCTGGTCGGCGGCGATGGGGACGATCCTGACGCTGCTGGTCACGCTGGCCTTCGCCTTCCCGGTCGGGGTGCTGACGGCGGTCTACCTGGAGGAGTTCGCACCGGACAATCGCTTCACCCAGGCGATCGAGGTCAACATCAACAACCTGGCGGCGGTGCCGTCGATCCTGTTCGGTCTGCTGGGTCTGGCGATCTTCATCAACTTCTTCGGCATGCCGCGCTCCTCACCGCTGGTCGGCGGTCTGACGCTGGGTCTGATGACCTTGCCGGTGATCATCATCACCACGCGCTCGGCTCTGCGCAGCGTGCCCGACACCATTCGTCAGGCCGCCTTCGGCGTCGGCTGCTCCCGCTGGCAGGTAGTGCGTGACCACGTTCTGCCGCTGTCACTACCGGGAATCCTGACCGGTTCGATCATCGGCCTGGCACAGGCAATGGGCGAGACCGCGCCGCTGATCATCGTCGGCATGGTGGCCTTCATTCCGGATGCGCCGACGGCCATCACCCAGGCCGCCACCGTGCTGCCGGCCCAGATATTCACCTGGGCGGGCGAGCCGGAGCAGGCCTATGTTGAACGTACTGCGGCGGGCATTCTGGTGCTGCTGTCAGTGCTGATCTTCCTCAATGCCGCAGCCGTGATGCTGCGCAAGAAATTCGAGCGTCGCTGGTAGGCCGCTGCGAGGCGGCCCGCCGAATGGTCGGTCGCCTGCATCTCAGGCCCGGACCCACGACCCATCAAGGAATACGAGACATGAACAGCACCGTCGCCACTCCCGCCAAGCCTGCCGTCGCCACGCGTGCCGGAAGCCCGGTCGTCATCAATGAAGATGCCAACCATGATCTGGCCATTCGCGTGGAAGACCTCAACCTGTGGTACGGCGAGAAGCAGGCCCTGAAGAACATCAACATCGACATCTTCCAGAAGAATGTCACCGCTCTGATCGGGCCGTCCGGGTGCGGAAAATCGACCTTCCTGCGCTGCCTGAACCGCATGAACGACTTGATCCGCAGCGTGCGCATCGAAGGCCTGGTCGAGATGGATGGCCGTGACGTCAACGCGCGCGACATGGATGAAGTGGCCCTGCGTCGTCGTGTCGGCATGGTGTTCCAGAAGCCCAACCCGTTCCCCAAGTCCATCTACGACAACATTGCCTACGCGCCGACCATGCACGACCTGGTCAGCCGCCGCGCCGACAAGGATGATCTGGTCGAGAGCGCGCTGCGTGACGCGGGTCTGTGGGAAGAAGTGAAGGACATTCTCGATCAGCCGGGCACCTCGCTGTCTGGTGGTCAGCAGCAGCGTCTGTGCATCGCGCGTGCCATCGCGGTCAAGCCGGACGTCATCCTGATGGATGAGCCGACCTCGGCGCTCGACCCGATCTCCACCGCGACCATCGAAGACCTGATGGACAAGTTGAAGACCCAGTTCTCCATCGTCACCGTGACGCACAACATGCAGCAGGCGGCACGTGTCGCGGATTACACCGCCTTCTTCCACATGGGCGAGCTGGTGGAGTACAACGACACCAAGACGATGTTCTCCAATCCGAATACCAAGAAGGCCGAGGACTACATCACCGGTCGCTATGGTTGAACACCTGACTGCTTCGTGAGTGCCTTGCAGACCCCACGACGACACTGGCCCGGATCAATGATCCGGGCCAGTGTCGTTGCAGCATCAGGTCGAGTCAGTGTCGAGTGGGATGTCAGTCTTCCAGCTCGACGGCGATCGCGGTGGCTTCGCCGCCGCCGATACACAGCGCCGCGATGCCACGTTTCTTGCCACGGCGCTCCAGCGCGTTGATCAGAGTGACGATGATGCGCGAGCCGGTGGAGCCGACCGGATGCCCCTGGGCGCAGGCCCCTCCGAAGACATTGACCTTCTCATGCGGGATATCGTGGGCATCCATCGCCAGCAGGGTGACCACCGCGAAGGCCTCGTTGATCTCGAACAGGTCGACGTCGTCGGTGGTCCACTCCAGGCGCTTCATCAGCGAGTCGATGGCGCCGATGGGCGCCAGCGTGAATTCGCTGGGGTGCTGGGAGTGGGTGCTGTGACCGAGGATACGCGCCTTGACGGCCAGCCCGCGTCGTTCGGCTTCATCACGGCGCGTCAGCACCAGCGCCGAGGCGCCGTCGGAGATGGAGCTGGCATTGGCGGCGGTGATGGTGCCGTCCTTGGCGAAGGCCGGACGCAGGGCGGGGATCTTGTCGAGATTGGCCTGGAAGGGCTGCTCGTCCTGCTCGACCACGCTCTCGCCCTTGCGGCTCTTGACCGTGACGGCGGCGATTTCCGGCGCGATGTCGCCCGACTCGGTGGCCTTCATGGCACGCCTGAGCGATTCGATGGCGAAGTCGTCCATGCGCTGGCGATCGTAGCCTCGGGCATCGGCCACTTCCTGGGCGAACACGCCCATCAGCTTGCCGGTCTCGGCATCTTCCAGCCCATCGAAGAACATGTGGTCCTTCAGCTCGCCATGGCCGAGGCGATAGCCGCCACGTGCCTGGGTGAGCAGGTGCGGGGCGTTGGACATCGACTCCATCCCGCCGGCCAGCATGATGCGGTTGGTGCCTGCGCGTATCAGGTCATGCGCCAGCATGGTGGCCTTCATGCCGGAACCACACAGCTTGTTGATGGTGGTGGCACCGATGCTGTCCGGCACGCCGGCCTGGCGCATGGCCTGACGCGCCGGTCCCTGCTTGACGCCAGCGGGCAGCACGCAGCCGAAGATGCCCTCGTCGACATCGGCAGGCGTGAGGCCCGCACGTTCGATGGCCGCCTTGATGGCCACGGCGGCAAGCTGTGGCGCGCTCAGCGTCGAGAGTGAGCCCTTGAGGCCACCCATCGGCGTGCGGGCTCCGGCGAGAATCACGATGTCATCGCTGCTGGCGGCAGGGCTTGGCGTAGTGCGGGAAGCGGTCGTCATGACGGTCTCCTGTGTCTTGTTATTGGAAGATCGAGTCGTGCAGTCGGCGTTGTGATCACTGCGTGGCTATGCTTTGATCCATTCAATCCCATAAACCAAGCAAGCGCTAGTTATACGATGAATGTAGCCACCGCCTCACCCCGTCGCAAGGAGCTGGTCCGCATCGCTGCCCGCCTGTTCGTCGAGGAGGGTTTCGATCGCACCACCGTCCGCATGCTGGCCCAGGAAATGGGCATCAAGTCCGGCAGTCTCTTCCATCACTTCGCCGACAAGCAGGAAATCCTGTGCGCCGTGATCGAGGAGGGCATGTTCAGTGCGCTGGCCATCGCCCGTGATCATCTGGCGCGCTGCGAGCCGTACCAGGCAAGCGAAGTGACCGCCTCGGCAGCGTCACAGCAGCAGGCGCGTGAGCGACTGCTGGCCCTGGCGCGCGCGCATCTGGACACGCTGCTCACCGACCGCAATGCCCATGTGGTCGCGCTCTATGAGTGGCGACGGCTGGAAGGTCCGGCACGCGAGCATCTCGTCCAGCTGCGCGATGACTACGAGGACCTGTGGCGTGATGCCATCGCCTCTGCCGTCGCTGCAGGGCTGCTCAAGGGCGACGCCGCGCTGCTGCGCCAGTTCATGCTTGGCGCGCTCAACTGGACGGTACGCTGGTATCGCCCCGATGGAGAGCGCTCGCCCGATGAGCTGGCCGAAGCGCTGGTCGACAGCCTGTGTCGTCTGTCCTGAGCGAAGGTCCGTTATACGCCCTCCAATACACGACGTGCGTTACACGCCGTCCGTTATACGCCGTCTGCTACACAGCGTCCGTTACACGGCGTCTGCAACTTTTGGCCAGTCGAGCGTCACAATGCTTGCCGCCCGACAGGCTTGTCGCTAACTTGACGTTTACGTTAACTGTAGATGGCTGGCGCCCAGTCATCTCACATTGCCCCGGAGCACCACTCAGGAGCCAGTCACGCCATGACGCCAAGCGATACAACAACAAACCGCACGTCACGCGCCGCCTCTGCTGTATCTACGAACTTATACGCCATGCAACCTGCCGCCAGTCAGACGCTGAGCGATTATCTGGTCGCCTTCGATATTCAGGCATTGCGCGATGAACTGTTCACCACGCCGCCTGACGCCGATGTCGAGGGCGAGTTCGGCAATGCCTATGAGGCGTGTGTCGGGCGTCATCTGCGCGCCGGGCAGGGCGAACGTATCGCGCTGGTCCATGAAGATGAACAGGGCCGGGTGCGTGAGCTGAGTTACGCACAGCTCGACGAGCAGAGCGCGCGGATGGCGGCTGCCTTGAAGGCACAGGGTGTGATGGCGGGGCAGCGGGTCGCCTGCATGTTGTCGCGTACGCCGGAGCTGATGATCGCGCTGGTCGCGACCTGGCGGCTGGGCGCCGTCTATCAGCCGCTGTTCACCGCCTTCGGCACCGATGCGCTCGACTATCGCCTGTCGCGCGCCGAGACGCAGATCGTGATCACCGAGACGAGCCAGCGCAGCAAGTTCACTGAGCTTGCCCGCCATCCCGTGATCATCTGCGTGCGTGGTGAGGGAGATGCGCTGGAGGCGGGCGATCTCGACTGGCAGACATTGTTGCAGAGCGAGCCACTGACCGAGCCGCCAGTGTGGCTTCCGGCGGAGGCGCCCTTCCTGCAGATGTTCACCTCCGGCACGGTCGGCAAGCCCAAGGGCGTGGCGGTGGCGCTGAATGCGTTGTCTGCCTTCTGGCTCTATCAACGCCTGGCGGTGGATCTGCGCCCCGGCGAGCGCTTCTGGAACATGGCCGACCCCGGCTGGGCCTACGGGCTCTACTACGCCATCACCGGCCCGCTGTTGCTGGGGGCCACCACCTACTTCATGCAAGCACCGTTCAGTGCAGAAGGCGGGCTGGCCTTCCTGGAGCGTCACCGCATCGACAATTTCGCGGCTGCGCCCACGGCCTATCGCATGCTCAAGGCCTCCGGGCTCGGTGAAGGGGCCTTCGAGCGCTTGAACCTGCGGGTCGCAAGCTCCGCTGGCGAGCCCCTCAACACCGAGGTGGTGGGCTGGGTCGCGCGGGAGCTGGGCTGTGCAGTGATGGATCATTACGGCCAGACCGAGACCGGCATGACCTGCTGCAACCATCACGCGCTGGCCCATGAGGTCGTGGTCGGCAGTGTCGGCTTCCCGCTGCCCGGCTATCGACTGGCCGTGCTCGACGCCGAGTATCGTGAACTGCCGCCGGGCGAGCCGGGTGTGCTGGCGGTGGATATCGCCCGCTCTCCCGCGCACTTCTTCGCCGGCTACACCTGGCAGGAGAAGCAACCCTGCGTCGAGGGCTATTACCTGACAGGAGACGTGGTGGTGGCAGAGCCCGATGGCCGCTTCACCTTTGCCGGGCGTGATGACGACATCATCACCACCGCGGGCTATCGCGTCGGTCCGGCGGATGTCGAGAACGCTGTGCTGGTGCATCCGGCGGTGGCGGAATCGGCGGCGGTCGGCAAGCCGGATGCGCTGCGCGGCGAGATCATCAAGGCCTATGTGGTGTTGCGCGATGGCCATGTCGGCAGTGACGAACTGGCGGAGGAAATTCGCGCCAGCGTGCGTCAGCGTCTCTCGGCGCACAGCTACCCTCGCGAGATCGACTTCGTCGACAGCCTGCCCAAGACGCCGTCGGGCAAGATCCAGCGTTTCCTGTTGCGGGCACAGGCGCGCGAAAGCTGAACGCCGAGCCATATACGGGACTTTTCTGTCATCGCCCGCCTCTCATCACCTTTCCTGCCATCACCTTTCGGGAGACTCGTTTCATGAAGATCGCCGACCACTGCTTTCTGATCACCGGCGCAGCATCCGGCCTCGGGGCCGCCACGGCATCACGTATCGTCGCGGCCGGCGGCCAGGTGGTGCTGGCCGATCTCTCGGAGACCGCCCGAGAACAGGCCGATGCGCTGGGGGAGGCAGCACGCTTCTGTCATTGCGATATTACCGACAGTGCCAATGTCGAGGCCGCGCTGGATGTCGCGGAGCAGACCTTCGGTGCCATCCATGGGGTGATCCATTGTGCGGGGGTGGTGAGCGTCGCCAAGCTGGTGGATCGTGACGGCGAGCCTGCTCCGCTGGAGGGCTTCGAGAAGACGCTGTCGATCAATCTGAGCGGTACCTTCAACGTGGCGCGCCTGACGGCGGCACGCATGGCGCGCAATGCCGCCGAGGGCGAGGACGGCGAGCGGGGCATCATTCTCAATACCGCCTCGGTCGCGGCCTTCGACGGCCAGGTGGGGCAGTGCGCCTATAGCGCCTCCAAGGCCGGGGTCGCCGGCATGACGCTGCCGATGGCGCGCGAGCTGGCACGCCATGGCATTCGCGTGATGGCGATCGCGCCCGGCGTGTTCGAGACACCGATGATGGCCGGCATTCCGGAGCCTGCCCGCGAAGCGCTGTGCGAGGCGGTGCCGTTTCCCAAGCGACTGGGCAAGCCCGATGAGTTCGCGCGTCTGGCCGAGCACATCATCACCAACAGCATGCTCAACGGGGAGGTGATCCGCCTCGATGGCAGCATCCGCATGGCCTGAGGCTGGCGGACGAGGCCTTTAACATTTGGATCGGGCTCTCTGGATCGGCTCTGGGGAGAGAGCACGGGACACAAGGAATCTTGCAGGACAGGTTATCTCTGGGGGAGATATTGCTCGATCGCGGCTGCGGTCGGGCTTTTTTGTATCTGTTTTTCATGTCTTTTCTTGTTTCTGACTTGCGGCGCGGGGTGGTAAGTACGCAGGGCTTGCCACTGACGAGACAGGGCTTGCCACCAATGTCGCAGGCCAGAAATCAAACGACCGCTTGACGGTGTGGCGAAGGAGGGGTTAGTTTCAAACGCATGTTTGATAGTGTTGCGCCAGACCTGTTCGCCGCCAGCGACTCGCTTCTTCATTGCTCGAGCGAGTGTTGCGCCGCCTGACAAGTGTCCTGCCGCCACCTGTCGTTGTTCAGGTCAGTGCCGCCGCGTCGCGACGGCTCAAGGAGTAAAGCATGCCGGACTATCAGGCGCCGTTGCGCGACATCCGCTTCGTGATGAATGAGCTGCTCGACTATCCCGCGCACTATGCCAGCCTGCCGGGTGGCGATGAGGCCAGCGACGATATCGTGACCGCCATCCTGGAGGAGGGTGCACGCTTCGCGCATGAGGTGCTGACGCCGCTGAACCAGTCGGGCGACCGCGAGGGTTGTACCTTCGAGGGCGGCGAGGTCAAGGCGCCGAGCGGCTTCAAGGCTGCCTATCAGCAGTATGTCGAGGGCGGCTGGCCGAGTCTGGCTGCCTCACCGGAGCATGGCGGTCAGGGGCTGCCGCCGTCACTGGCGATGGTGCTCTCGGAAATGGTCGCCTCCGCCAACCTGTCGTGGGGCATGTATCCGGGCCTCTCGCATGGCGCGATGAATGCACTCGAGCATCACGGCAGCGAGGTGCTCAAGCAGATCTATCTGACCAAGCTGGTCGAAGGCAGCTGGACCGGTACCATGTGCCTGACCGAGCCGCATTGCGGCACGGACCTGGGCCTGATCAAGACCCGTGCCGTGCCGCTGGATGACAGCGATGACAGCAAGGGCCACCGCATCAGCGGCACCAAGATCTTCATCTCGGCCGGTGAGCACGATTTGTCCGAGAATATCGTGCACCTGGTGCTGGCCAAGCTGCCGGATGCTCCGGAAGGCTCGCGTGGCATCTCGCTGTTCGTGGTGCCCAAGTTCCTGCCCGACGCCAATGGCGAGGCTGGTGAGCGCAATGGCGTCAGCTGTGGCTCCATCGAGCACAAGATGGGCATTCACGGCAACGCGACCTGCGTGATGAACTTCGACTCCGCCAAAGGCTTCCTGGTCGGCCCGCCGCACAAGGGGTTGGCCTGCATGTTCACCATGATGAATGCCGCGCGTCTCGGCGTGGGGATCCAGGGCGTCGCGCTGGCGGAGGCCAGCTTCCAGAATGCGCTGGGCTATGCGCGTGACCGTCTGCAGATGCGTGCCCTGTCCGGTGCCAAGGCGCCGGAGAAGGCGGCCGACCCGATCATCGTGCATCCGGACGTGCGCCGCATGCTGCTGACCCAGAAGGCCATCGCCGAGGGCGGGCGCATGCTGGTGATGTATGCCGCCCAGTTCAATGACATCGTCGAGAATGCCCCGGACAGCGAAGACAAGGCGCGTGCCGATACCTTGCTCGGCCTGCTGACGCCCATCGTCAAGGCCTTCCTGACCGAGACCGGCTTCGAGGCGACCAATCACGGCGTGCAGGTCTATGGCGGCCACGGCTTCATTCAGGAATGGGGTATGGAGCAGTTCGTGCGCGATGCGCGCATCACTCTGCTTTATGAAGGCACCACCGGTATCCAGGCGCTGGACCTGTTGGGCCGCAAGATCCTGATGAGCCAGGGCGAATCGCTCAAGGTCTTCACCAAGGAGATCCACAAGTTCTGCCAGGCCAGCGAAGGAAGCGAGTTTGCCAATCCGCTCGCCGAGCTCAACCGCGAATGGGGCGAGCTGACCATGGCGGTGGGCATGGGCGCGATGCAGGACCGCGAAGCGGTCGGCGCCGCCAGTGTCGATTACCTGATGTACGCCGGTTACGTCACGCTGGGCTACCTGTGGGCGCGTGCCGGCGAGACGGCCAAGGCGGCGCTGACGGCCGGCGAAGGGGATACTGCCTTCTATCAGGCCAAGCTGGATACCGCGCGCTTCTACTTCCAGCGCATCCTGCCACGTACGCAAGGCCATGCCGCAATGATTCGCGCCGGTGGCGAGACGCTGACGGCGCCGACGGTGGAAGGCTTCGGCAGCGGCTTCGAGATCTGATGACGGCTTCAAGCCTGACAGTAGTTTCAAGTCCGACAGTAGTTTCAAGACTCAGCAGTTCGATGTATCGGTAACAGTCGTGTCTTATGCCTCCAGTCAGTGCGCTCTGACTCGGTACCCTTGGGGAGACTTCGGTCTCCCCATTTTTTGTGCGTCTTGAGGGAGGTGGGAGTTTCCCCCCGGCACGAGCAATCAATCTCATTTCAGTCTTGGCTTGTGGCAGGCATGCGCCCAAGATAGGCGCATCGAAGACTGTCTCGGTTAACCCGCAGAGCAGCGACGCGCATTTACTTGTGGCAAGTACTGATGGCAAGTACTGATGGCAAGTACTGACAGGATAGGTGGCGCAGGATGCACGCGAACGACACGCCCGACGAAAGATCGCGACACGAGGAAGTACTGCCCGAGGCGCAGATGGCTGAAGCGCAAGCGCCTGACGATAGCGTTGGCGAACCCCGCGGTGTCAGTGAGGGCACTTCCATCGAGGAAGCCGTGACACGCATGCAGGTGCCACGCGACGAGCGTCAGCAGGAGGCACTCGAACGCTCCGGACGTTCTCGTCACGTCCCCAACGTGCGCCGCGCGCTGGAGATTCACCCCTTGCTGGTCGGCATGGCCGCAGTGGTCATCATCATCGGCGGCCTCAAGCTGGCGGCGGACCTGGTGGTTCCGCTGCTGCTGGCGGTGTTCGTCGCTGCGGTCTGCGATGCGCCGGTGCGCTGGCTGGCCCGTCACGGCATCGGGCAACGCTTCGGGGTGCCCATCGTCATCCTGACGGTCTGTGTGCTGTTCTCGTCACTGACGGCACTGCTGGTCTCGCGCTTCACCCTGTTCAGCGATGAGATGCCCAAGCTTGAGGAGAGCCTGCGCGAACAGTACCAGAGCATGCTGGAGTGGCTGGCGGACAGTGGCGTATCCATCGCACCGGCCCGCTTCAGCGAGCTGGTCGATCCGGCCTCGCTGACCCAGTGGGTGCCGAACCTGCTGACCGGACTGGGGGGGATTCTGTCCTCGAGCGTCATCATCGTGCTGACGGCCACCTTCCTGCTCTATGAGGCGCTGTCACTGCGCGACAAGCTGGTCAGCACGCTGCGCAGCCCGCATGTCAGTCTGCGCCGTTTCACGCTGTTCTCGCTGACGCTGCGCCGCTATCTTGCGGTCAAGACCTTGATCAGCCTCGTGACCGGGGGGCTGGTCGCGATCAGCTGTCTGGTGCTCGACGTGGAGTTCGCCTTCCTGTGGGCCACGCTGGCCTTCTGCCTCAACTACATCCCCAACATCGGCTCGGCACTGGCTGCAGTGCCTGCGGTGTTGCTGACGCTGGTGATGCCGGAGGGTGGCGCAGTCAAGGCGCTGATGCTGGGCGGCTGTTACCTGGCGATCAACTTCATTCTCGGCAACTTGATCGAGCCGCGCGTGATGGGGCGCACTCTGGGGCTGTCGACGCTGGCGGCCTTCCTGTCGCTGGTGGTGTGGGGCTGGGTATTCGGGCCGGTGGGCATGCTGCTGTCGGTGCCGATCACCATGACGCTCAAGATCGCCTTCGACTCGCACCCGGGCACGCGCTGGGCGGCGCGCTTGCTGGGCCCCTCCGTGCGCCGGATACGCCGTCGCCGACGCATGGCGGAGGAATGACCCGCGAGCCAGGCCCTTTTGAATGAACCACCAGAATGTCGAAGGCCCCGTCACGCTGTGCGTGATGGGGCCTTCAATGATCGAATCAGTGCGCGGTGGCTGGCGAGGCAGTCACCTGTCAGCAAGTCGACTCAGAGGTTCTGCTCGATGAACTGGCTCAGCTGACCCTTGGACTGGGCACCGACCAGAGAGGCGACCTTGGCGCCAGACTTGAACAGGATCACGGTCGGCACGCCACGCACGCCTTGCTCGGCGGCGATTTCCGGCGCGTCATCGACATTGACGTTGACGATCTTCAGGCCTTCGCCTTTCTCGTTGGCGACTTCTTCGACGACCGGCGCCATCATCTTGCACGGACCACACCACGGGGCCCAGAACTTCAGCAGGACCGGGGCTTCAGCGTTGAGAACTTCCTGTTCGAAGTTGGCGCCGGTGACATCGACGTGATTGGACATCTTGTTTCTCCAGGGGATTCGTTTCGCTGTCTGCGGCATTGCCGGACATGCAGGCTGCGTCCGATGGTAGCGCCACTTTGCATCACTGACAAATGAGCATTGCCCATCGGCTCAATAGCACGGGGTTATGATCGCTAGTGTTTTTATAGCTGTTTTATTGGTTTGAGGGAATAGCAACGGGGCAGGCAATGTGGATTGCCTGCCCCGACTTTGGTATTGCCTGTGCGAAGGCCCTTCAGCAAGGAGAGCTCAGAAGAAGGCGTAACGGATACCCAGCCCCAGCAGCAGTGTCGTCAGCAGGCCCTGCAGCAGGCCGCTGGGCATGTGGCGCGTCAGGCGTGCACCAAGGTTGATGGCAGGCAGTGAGCCGACCAGCAATGCGCCAAGCAGCAGGAAATCGACGTTGCCCAGCCATAGATGTCCCAATCCCGCGACCAGTGTCAGCGGTACGGCGTGAGCGATATCGGTGCCCACGATGCGCGCGGTGCTCAACAGCGGGAACAGCATGATCAGCACGGCAGCGCCGAAGGCACCGGCACCCACGGAGGACAGGGTGACGCACACGCCGAGCACGATGCCGGCCAGCACGGTCAGCGGTGCCGCGTGGCGTACGATGAAGCTTTCCGGGCTGATCAGCCCCAGCAGGCGTTTCTTGAACAGCAGCACGCCGGCGGTGAGGATCAACATTACACCGAGCATGCCCTTGATCAGGCCGGCGTAGGCGGTAGGGTCAGTGAAGAAGGTATGCAGGACCGCAATCGTCAACAGCGCCGCCGGCAGCGAGCCGATGGCCAGACGTCGGGCGATGGTCCAGTCCACATGGCCCTGGCGATGGTGCGCGAAGGCGCCGCCCGCCTTGGTAATGGAGGCATAGAGCAGGTCGGTGCCCACGGCGATATGCGGCGGGAAGCCGAACATCAACAGCAGGGGCGTCATCAGCGAGCCGCCGCCCACGCCAGTGACACCGACCGCGAAACCCACTCCGGCGCCTGCCAGCACGTATAGCAGCAGTTGTGTGACTTCCATCCCTACCTACCCCCTTGTCAGGTTACTGTCGCCAATCTACTCTTGAGCGTATATTCCCGAAAGGAATCATTATTCATGATTTTATCGCCCGATCATCTTAGCAAGGTGACCGGCCATGTCCGGGCCACTGTCACGCCGCGTCGCGTCGATGGTGCTTCTCAGGAGAGTGAAGCCGCATGAAACTCCAGCAGTTGCGTTATATCTGGGAAGTCACCCGTCACAACCTGAACGTGTCCGCTACCGCGCAAAGTCTGTATACCTCCCAGCCGGGCATTTCCAAGCAGATTCGTCTGTTGGAAGATGAGCTTGGCGTCGAAATCTTCGCGCGCAGTGGCAAGCACCTGACGCGGGTGACCCCGGCCGGCGAGTCCATCGTCGAGCTGGCAAGCCAGGTGCTGCGCACGGTGGAGAACATCAAGCACGTCGCCCAGGAGCACAGTGACGACCGTCGCGGCAGCCTGTCGATCGCCACCACGCACACCCAGGCGCGTTATGCCTTGCCGCCGGTGATCGCCGATTTCACGCGCAAGTACCCGGATGTCGCGCTGCACATGCAGCAGGGCACGCCGAAGCAGATCGCCAACATGGTCAGTGAGGGGCAGGCCGACTTCGCCATCTGCACCGAGTCGCTTGAGCTGTTCAACGACCTCATCCTGCTGCCGTGCTATCGCTGGAATCGCTGCGTGCTGGTGCCCAAGGATCATCCGCTGGCCAATGGTGAGGAGCTGACCCTCGAGTCGCTGGCCAGCTATGCGCTGGTTACCTATACCTACGGCTTCACCGGCCGCAGCCAGCTGGACGATGCCTTCAAGTCCCACGGCCTGGCGCCCAACGTGGTGCTGACCGCCTCGGATGCCGATGTCATCAAGACCTATGTGCGTCTCGGCATGGGCATCGGCATCGTCGCGCATATGGCGGTGGATGAGGTGGCCGACGAAGACCTGGTCGCGCTGGACGCCACGCATCTGTTCGAGAGCTCCACGACCAAGATCGGCATCCGCCGCGGCACCTTCATGCGCAGCTACATGTTCGAATTCGTCGAGCGCTTCGCGCCGCACCTGACGCGGGAACGTGTCGAAGCGGCACTGGCCGCCGGCCCGCGCCACGAGCACGAGATCTTCCACGACATCGAGCTGCCGGTGCGCTGAGTGCCGGTGAACTGAGTGCCGCTCGCCAGATCTGCCACAGCGCAGATGAAAAAGCCCGCCTCCTGAGAGGCGGGCTTTTTGCTAGCTGAGCTATTCGAGCGCACAGCGTCAACCACAGGGCTCAGTGTGCCAGGTGCAGGCCACACTCGCGGTTGTCTTCCGCCTTGGTCGGGTCGACGTAGTCGAACTCGTTGGGCAGGTCGTGGGCGACCAGATACTCGTGCATCTGCTTGGATGACCAGTTGAGCACCGGGGCGACCTTGATCAGGCCATCGCCGTTCAGCGAGACCGGCTGCATGCCGGCACGGAAGGCGGTGTCACTGGCGCGCACGGCGGTGAACCACATCTCGGGGTTCAGTTCGCGCAGCGCACGCTCGAACGGTTCGAGCTTCACTTCACGGGTGAAGGCTTCGTGGCGCGGGTCATCGATATGCGGAGTGAGGCCATCGACGGCTTCACGGTGCGCACGCGTACGCTGCGGCAGATAGATGATGCGGTTCAGGTTCAGCTTGCGCGTCACCTCATCGGCGAAGCGATAGGTGGCATCGGTATTGTAGCCGTTGTCCATCCACACGATCGGGATGTCAGGACGGAAGCGCGTCACCATGTGCAGGATCACCGCCTCGAAGGGACGGAAGTTGGTGGTGCAGATGGCGTGCTTGTCCAGCGACAGGGCCCAGCGGGTCAGGGCTTCCGGGTCGTTGCCGAATTCGGCGTTGATGCGAGAGAGATCGAAGGTGTCGGACATGAGGAGTCTCCAGAACGAGGGCACGTCCGATGGAGCGGGGCGCAGGGCTGATCAATGGCCAGGAAGGACCATCAGCAGAGGCGGGGAGCGCTCAAGGAGACGTGCAGGAATGCGCCTACCCTATCAAAGGCAGGCACCGCTTCCCCAATACGAATTCGTTCGAACGTTATATGCCATCGAGTTATGGCGCTCGTGACGGCTTATAACGCAGTCTGTCAGCCAAGCGCTTCCATCAGCCGCTGGATCTTGGCCAGGCTCTCGCGGTATTCGGCTTCTTCCTCGGAGTCGGCAACCAGGCCGCCGCCGCCCCACAGATGCACCTGTCCTTCGGCGATCACCGCCGTGCGGATCGCGATGGAGGTATCCATGTGGCCGCGGATATCCAGATAGCCGAGGCTGCCGCAATAGGCGCTGCGGCGTACCGGCTCCAGCTCCTCGATGATCTGCATGGCACGGATCTTGGGCGCGCCGGTGATGGAGCCACCGGGGAAGGCGGCGCCGAGCAGGTCCAGCGCATCGCGTCCTTCATCCAGGGTGCTGGTGATGGTACTGACGGAATGGTGCACGTTGGCGTAGCTCTCCAGCGCGCACAGCGATGGCACCTTGACGCTGCCGGGCGCGGAGACGCGGCCCAGGTCATTGCGCAGCAGGTCGACGATCATCACGTTCTCGGCGCGGTCCTTGGGGCTTTCCAGCAGCTCGGTGGCCAGCCGCGCGTCCTCTTCCGGTGTCGCGCCACGTGCGCGGGTGCCCTTGATCGGCTTGGTCTCGACCGCGCGGTGATTGACCTCGACGAAGCGCTCCGGCGAGACGGAGACGATCGCCATCTCCTCGCCCTTGGCGTCCTGCCAGCTCAGATAGCCGGCGTAGGGTGTCGGCGTGGCCTGACGCAGGCGCAGATAGGCATCCCAGCTGTCGCCACTGCAGTCGGCGGAGAAGCGCTGGGTCAGGTTGATCTGATAGCAGTCCCCGGCATGCAGATACTCCATCACCTGGCGGAAGCGCTCTCCGTAGCCTGCGCGATCCAGCAGCGGCGAGAAGGGGGTGTCGAGGGCGAAGTCAGCGCTGCGCGGCGCCGGTTGCTCCAGCCACTCAAGCACCTGCCTACGCCGTTGGGGCGAGGCGATCAGCCAGCTCTGCTGGCGCTGATGGTCACTGATCAATGCCCAGTCATAGAGACCGAGACGCGCCCAGGGCAGCGCGATGTCGTCCTCGGTCGTGGCGGGCAGGTCTTCCAGCGCGCGCCCGAAGTCGTAGCTCCAGTAGCCCATCAGGCCGGCGATGAACGGCAGGTCCTCGGCTGTCAGGTCATGCCGGGCGAGCTCTTCGCCTGCCAGCGTCTGCGGAAGCAGGGTCAGCAGCTGGCGCTGGGCTTCGATCACCGGCAGGCGGGCGAGGCGCTCCAGTGCTTCACTTAACTGGCTCAGGTCACGCATCGTCTCCGGCAGCGGGCCAGTGAGCTTGCCACCCTGTGGGCCTTGCTCCAGTACGGCCAGCGGGTCGCTGCTGATGATGTCGAAGCGACCGCCGGCCAGCGAGGGCTGGCCGCTGTCGAGCAGCACGGCGTCGGGACGTGAGCGCAGGCGTGCGAAGCGCGACAGCGTGGAGGCTTCATCCTCGGCGGCGAGGGCATAGGGTAGGGCGTTGATTTCGAGCGAGATGGTCATGACAGCTTCCGTTGGCGGACAGGGCATTCTAGGCATCCGAAGGCGTTTTGTCCGCCCATGCGTGCGGATTCCGGTGAGGGGCGGCCCTTGTTGGCTTGCCGTTCTCCCGCGTGCTGATTAAGGTGCCTGCCTCTGAATGCCCTGCGTTGTCATCGATGACGGCGTTGGCGCACGTGCAGACATTCGCCCAGCCCTATTGCCCAGCCCCTGGCGCCCCACCGGAGCCCCTGCATGCATCCCGAGTTCGAACATGGCCAACACCTGCTGTCACGTCCCGATCAGAACATCTTCTGGCAGCGTCTCAAGCGGCATGACGCCCAGGGCGGGCGCCGACTGCTGATGTTGCACGGCGCGGGGGTGGCCGGCACGCTGACCTGGGCACCGCTGGTCGGGCATCTCACGGCCCATGATGAGCTGATCATCCCCGACCTGCGTGGCATGGGGCAGACGCTGGCGCCACAGGGTGGCGAGCCTCCTTTCACTCTCGAGCAGGTGGTCGAGGACGTGATGGCGTTGATCGAGACCCAGCGCATCACGCATTTCGACCTGATCGGCTACAGCTTCGGCGGGCTGGTCGCCATGCGTCTCGTCCAGCGCCTGCGCGCCGAGCGCCCGGAGGTGAAGGTCGGCGACATCAGTCTGCTGGAGCCGGCGCTGCTGGAGCGCGAATGCCACGCCACCATGGTCAAGGTGCGTGACGGCTACGCCGAGGCGGCGCGTGCCATGCGCGAAGCCCCAAGCCCCGAGGCGGGCATCACCGCCTTTCTCGACCTCATCTCGCCGCATCGTACGCGCAACCCGCGCGCCGAGCGCATGATGGTGGCACGTCTGGCGCATCGCCATCTGGGCTTTGCCAATGCGCTGGACTGTGTCACCCATGCCGTGCGCGAGATCGACCGCGAGGCGCTGCTGGCCGACGTGCTGGCCTCAGGCAGCGAGGTGCGCAGCCTGGTCGGTGGCAAGAGCCCGCAGACCCTGCGCGACTATCACAGCCTGCTGGCCGAGCGTCATGTAGGTTGGCAATCGCTGGAAATTCCCGGCACCGATCACTCGCTGCCTTTCCAGAAACCCCGCCGCATCGGCGCGGAGCTCAGCTTCACATAAATTGCGTGATTGTCGACAAGCCGGCCGATGAACGGTCTGGCCTTGAGACGAAAGACGCCCCGTCAGCCTGTGCTGACGGGGCGTCTTTCGTCTCGGCCTCTGCCAGCTGGAATGCCTCTGTCCTGTCGGTGTGTGAAGGCTGACATGGCGGCTTCTCAGGCGGTTCGTCCTTGTTCTTGCAGCCGTTTATCCAGCGCATGCCAACTCTCTTACGCCAAAGGTGTAGAGGATTTGGCGGATTGCGTCTTGACCCACTCAGGCTCGCTGGCTAGTCTGGCAGTCATTGAATGATTGTCGACAATGGTGCTGGAAGTCCCTCATTGCCATTGTCCTGTCTCAGCCCCTCGTCCAGCCGGATCGCCTGACCACCATGACCACCGATGCCTTTCACAATGCCACCACCGCTCGAAGCCTCGCGCGCGGCGCCACTGCCGAGGAGGCAGGCCACACCGCCTCCGCGAGTGCTCCGGCGCCTGAGGTGCGCACCCTGGCCGAGCGCGTCTTCCACCAGCTGCAGGACGCCATCGTGCGCGGCGAGCTGGCACCTGGCAGCAAGATCACCGAGCCGGGGCTGGCACAGGCCTATGGCATCTCGCGCGGCCCGCTGCGCGAGGCGATGCGTCGCCTCGAGGTCCACCGCCTGATCGAGCGCGTGCCTCACGTCGGCGCGCGGGTGGTCAAGCTCTCGATGACCGAGCTGCTGGAGCTGTTCGACGTGCGTGAGGCGCTGGAGAGCATGGCCGCGCGCCTGGCGGCGCGGCACATGACGCAGGAGGAGGTCACGCGACTGCGCAGCGTGCTCAAGACCCACGAGCAGCAGTCGGACCTCAAGACCGGCACCGCCTACTTCCAGAAGGAAGGCGATCTCGACTTCCACTATCAGATCGTCCTCGGCAGCCACAACCACATGCTGATGACGATTCTCTGCGACGACCTCTACTACCTGGTACGCATGTATCGCACCCAGTTCAGCGCCAGTGGTTCGCGTCCGCAGAAGGCCTTCGTCGAGCACCACCGTATCGTCGATGCCATCGAGGCCGGCGACGAAGAGCTGGCAGAACTTCTGATGCGGCGCCACGTCAGCGCCTCGCGGGAGAACGTCGCCCGCCGCTATGCCGCCACGCTCAAGGAAGAGCAGGGCGAGGAGTGAACTGCCACACCGCTTGCGACCGGATCATCACCAACAATTCCAACCCCGTCATGGGCCCAGCCCGGGAGATGTCATGTCACGCCATCTGAGTTCCACCGCCTTGCCAAGCCCCGGCGCCCGCTTCCGCGCGGCGCTGGAAGCCAACCGTCCGCTGCCCATCGTCGGCACCATCAATGCCTATACCGCCATCATGGCCGAGCGCGTCGGGCATCAGGCGATCTATCTGTCCGGTGGCGGCGTGGCCAACGCCTCCTACGGTCTGCCGGACCTGGGCATGACCAGCATGAATGACGTGCTGGAAGACGCGCGTCGCATCACCGCCGCCAGCGAGCTTCCGCTGCTGGTGGACATCGACACCGGCTGGGGCGGCGCCTTCAACATCGCGCGCACCATTCAGGAGATGGAGCGTGCCGGTGTGGCGGCCGTGCATCTGGAAGACCAGGTCGCCCAGAAGCGCTGTGGTCATCGCCCCAACAAGGCCATCGTCTCCAGTCAGGAGATGGTCGACCGCATCAAGGCCGCTGCCGATGCCCGCCGTGATGACGACTTCTATCTGATCGCGCGTACCGATGCCTTCCAGAAGGAAGGGCTCGAGGCCGCCGTGTCGCGTGCCAACGCCTGTGTCGAAGCCGGAGCGGACGCCATCTTCGCCGAGGCGGTGCATACCCTCGAGGACTACCGCGCCTTCTGCGAGGGCGTCGACGCGCCGATTCTGGCCAATATCACCGAATTTGGTGCCACGCCGCTGTTCAATCAGCGCGAGCTGGGCGATGTCGGCTGCCGGATGGTGCTCTATCCGCTGTCCGCCTTCCGCGCCATGAATGCCGCCGCCCTCAAGGTCTACCAGAACATCCACGACAAGGGTGATCAGAAGGACGTGGTCGACGACATGCAGACCCGCATGGAGCTCTACGACTTCCTCGATTACCACACCTTCGAGCAGAAGCTGGACACCCTGTTCGAGGCCGAAAGCCGCAAGGATTGATGCCAGACGCTCGAGGCGGACGCCATGTCTCGTCTCATGAGGCCATTGGCTTCACGGGCCGGCACTTTCGGCCCGACCGTTTCTCCCTCGCTGGCAGACGCCTGGCCGGCGAGGGGCTTGACGCTTTATGCCCTACAAGAAAAAGAACAACCCAATGACGTCACTGCCAAGGAGATCGCGCCATGTCAGATACCATCGCCAACCCGGCCACCGCTACCCCGAGCACAGGTGCTCCCAGCGGCCTGCGCGGCCAGAGCGCCGGCGAGACCGCTCTGTGCACCGTTGGCCAGACCGGCTCCGGCCTGCGCTATCGCGGCTACGATCTGGAGGATCTCGCCGCCCACGCAAGCTTTGAAGAAGTCGCCTATCTGCTGCTCAAGGGCAAGCTGCCCAATCGTGAAGAACTGGACGCCTACATCGCGCGCCTCAAGGGGCTACGTGGTCTGCCGGATGCCCTGAAGGCGGTACTGGAGCAGATCCCGGCCAGTGCCCACCCGATGGACGTGATGCGCACCGGGTGTTCGATGCTCGGCAATCTGGAAACCGAAGAGAGCTTCGAGGAACAGTCCAACCAGGCCGACCGCATGCTGGCGGTGTTCCCGTCTATCATCAATTACTGGTATCGCTTCAGCCATGACGGCGTGCGCATCGACACCGAGACTGATGATGACTCCATCGGCGCGCACTTCCTGCACCTTTTGCACGGCGAGGCCCCTAGCGAGCTGCATGCCGCGGTGATGAACACCTCGCTGATCCTCTATGCCGAGCACGAATTCAATGCCTCGACCTTCACCGCGCGTGTCTGCGCCTCGACGCTCTCCGATCTGCATTCCTGCGTGACCGGGGCCATCGGCTCGCTGCGCGGCCCGCTGCATGGCGGTGCCAACGAGGCGGCGATGGCGATGATCGAGCACTGGCGCTCACCGGAGGAAGCCGAGCGCGAGATTCTCGGCATGCTGGAACGCCGCGAGAAGATCATGGGCTTCGGCCACGCCATCTACCGTGAACGTGACCCGCGCAACGCCATCATCAAGGAGTGGTCACGCAAGCTGTCCGAGGATGTGGGCGACACTCAGCTCTACGCCGTCTCCGAGCGCGTCGAAGCCGTGATGTGGCGCGAGAAGAAGCTGTTCTGCAATGCCGACTTCTTCCACGCCAGCGCCTATCACTTCATGGGCATCCCCACCAAGTTGTTCACGCCGATCTTCGTCTGTTCACGCCTGACCGGCTGGGCGGCGCATGTCTTCGAGCAACGCGCCAACAATCGCATCATCCGACCGAGCGCCGATTACACCGGCCCGGAGCATTGCGACTGGCTGCCCATCGAGCAGCGCGACTGACCCTTTCCTCGGCCAGTCCGCGTGCTGGCCGATCGTTTTCTTGACCGCCTGATGAGTCCGGATGCCCATGAATACCGAGTATCGCAAACCCCTGCCTGGCACGGCGTCACCGGGTACCCCGGTCGACTACTTCGATGCGCGTGCCGCCGTGGAAGACATCGCCCCCGGCGCCTATGCCGGTCTGCCCTATACCTCTCGCGTACTGGCCGAGAACCTGGTGCGTCGCTGCCCCCCGGACCAGCTGCGCGACAGTCTCGTGCAATTGATCGAGCGTCGGCGTGATCTCGATTTTCCGTGGTACCCCGCGCGCGTCGTGTGCCATGACATCCTCGGTCAGACCGCGCTGGTCGACCTTGCCGGTCTGCGCGATGCCATCGCTGAGCGCGGCGGAGACCCGGCCAAGGTCAATCCGGTGGTGCCGACCCAGTTGATCGTCGACCACTCGCTGGCGGTGGAGCACGCCGGCTTCGACAAGGACGCCTTCGCCAAGAACCGCGCCATCGAGGAGCGGCGCAACGAGGACCGCTTCCACTTCATCGACTGGACCCGTCAGGCCTTCGAGAACATCGACGTGATTCCGCCGGGCAACGGCATCATGCACCAGATCAATCTGGAGCGGATGTCGCCGGTGATCGAGTCGCGCGCCGATGAGAAGGGCCATCAGGTCGCCTTCCCGGATACCCTGGTGGGTACCGACAGCCACACGCCGCATGTCGATGCGCTGGGCGTGATCGCCGTCGGCGTCGGTGGGCTCGAGGCCGAGAGCGTGATGCTGGGGCGCGCCTCCTACATGCGCCTGCCGGACATCATCGGCGTGCGCCTCACCGGGCGTCCGCAGCCGGGCATCACCGCCACCGACATCGTGCTGGCGCTGACCGAATTCCTGCGCGCCGAGAAGGTCGTCTCCTCCTATCTGGAATTCTTCGGCGAAGGCGCGGCCAGCCTGACACTGGGCGATCGTGCCACCATCTCCAACATGACGCCGGAGTACGGCGCCACGGCGGCGATGTTCTACATCGATCAGCAGACACTGGACTACCTGACCCTTACGGGGCGTGAGCCGGAGAACATCGCGCTGGTCGAGCGCTACGCGCGTGAGACCGGGCTGTGGGCCGATGAGAGCGGCCATATCGAAGGCGCGGTGGAATATGAGCGCGAGTTGACCTTCGACCTGTCCTCGGTGGTGCGCACCCTGGCGGGCCCCTCCAACCCGCACAGTCGCGTGCCGACCAGCGAGCTTGCCGCGCGTGGCATCTCCGGGGTGATCGAGCATGAGCAGGATGAGGACGGGCGCGACCTGATGCCGGATGGCGCGGTGATCATCGCCGCCATCACCAGCTGCACCAACACCTCGAATCCGCGCAACGTCATCGCCGCCGGCCTGCTGGCCAGACGCGCCAATGCGCTGGGGCTGACGCGCAAGCCGTGGGTCAAGACCTCGCTGGCGCCGGGCTCCAAGGCCGTGCAGCTGTACCTGGAAGAGGCGGAACTGCTGCCGGAACTCGAGCAGCTCGGCTTCGGCATCGTCGGCTTCGCCTGCACCACCTGCAATGGCATGAGCGGTGCGCTGGACCCGGCGATCCAGCAGGAAATCGTCGAGCGCGACCTCTACTCCACCGCAGTGCTGTCCGGCAACCGCAACTTCGATGGCCGTATCCACCCCTACGCCAAGCAGGCCTTCCTGGCCTCGCCGCCGCTGGTGGTCGCCTACGCCATCGCCGGCACCATCCGCTTCGACATCGAGAAGGATGTTCTCGGGCATGCGCCGGACGGCTCGCCGATCATGCTCAAGGACCTGTGGCCGAGCGACGAGGAAATCGACGCCATCGTCGGCGCCAGCGTCAAGCCGGACCACTTCCGTCAGGTCTACATCCCGATGTTCGAGGCCCGTCAGGATCGCGACGACACGACCAGTCCGCTCTACGACTGGCGCGAGATGAGCACCTACATCCGTCGTCCGCCGTACTGGGAAGGTGGCCTGGCAAGCGCGCCGACGCTCAAGGGCATGCGGGCACTGGCGGTGCTGGGGGACAACATCACCACCGATCACCTGTCACCCTCCAATGCCATCATGGCCAGCAGTGCGGCGGGCGAGTACCTGGCCGCGATGGGCCTGCCGGAGGAGGACTTCAATTCCTACGCCACCCACCGTGGCGATCACCTCACCGCGCAGCGGGCCACCTTCGCCAATCCCAAGCTGATCAACGAGATGGCCGTGGTGGAAGGGGCGGACGGCAAGCGCGAGGTCAAGCAGGGCTCGCTCACACGCCTGGAGCCGGATGGCAAGGTGGTACGCATGTGGGAGGCCATCGAGGCGTACATGCAGCGCAAGCAGCCGTTGATCATCATCGCGGGCGCGGATTACGGCCAGGGCTCGTCGCGTGACTGGGCGGCCAAGGGCGTGCGGCTGGCGGGTGTCGAGGCCATCGTCGCGGAAGGTTTCGAGCGTATCCACCGCACCAATCTGGTCGGCATGGGCGTGATGCCGCTGCAGTTCGCCGCCGGTACCACGCGCAAGACGCTGGCGCTGGATGGCAGCGAGATCTACGCCGTCGAGGGCGAGCCGGCGCCGGGGGCAGAACTCACGCTGGTGATCGAGCGCACCGCCGGTGACAAGGCGGGTCAGCTCGAGCGCGTGCCGGTCACCTGCCGTCTCGATACCCGTGAGGAGGTCTCCATCTACTCGGCGGGCGGTGTGCTGCAACGCTTCGCCGAGGACTTCCTGAACTCGCAGGCACCGGGCGAGACGGCGGCGGAGGTGACGGCATGAGCCAGCAGGCACAGCTCAGGATTCCCGCCACCTACCTGCGTGGCGGCACCAGCAAGGGCGTGTTCTTCCTGCGCGATGAACTGCCGGAAGCGGCGCAGGTGCCGGGCCCGGCGCGCGATGCCCTGCTGCTGCGCGTGATCGGCAGTCCCGACCCCTACGCCAAGCAGATCGACGGCATGGGGGGGGCGACTTCCAGCACCAGCAAGACGGTGATCATCAGTCGCAGCGAACAGCCGGATCACGACGTCGACTACCTGTTCGGCCAGGTCTCCATCGACTCGCCCTTCGTCGACTGGAGCGGCAACTGCGGCAACCTCTCGGCGGCGGTCGGGCCCTTCGCCATCGAGAAGGGCCTGGTGCCGACCGAGCGCCTGCCGCGTGATGGCATCGCCGAGGTGCGTATCTGGCAGGCCAACATCGCCAAGACCATCATTGCACGGGTGCCGATGTGCGAAGGGCGCGTCCAGGAAACCGGCGACTTCGCCCTGGATGGCGTGACCTTCCCGGCCGCCGAAGTGGCGGTCGCCTTCCGCGACCCTGCCGCCGGCGAAGGCAGCATGTTCCCCACCGGAAATGTGGTCGATACGCTGGAAGTGCCGGAATCGGTGGTCGCGGGCGGGAGAATCCGGGCGACTCTGATCAATGCCGGCATCCCGACCATCTTCGTCGATGCCCGCGATCTCGGCTATCAGGGCACCGAGCTGCAGGAATCGATCAATGGTGACGCCGAGGCCCTCGCGCGCCTCGAGACATTGCGCGCCCACGGCGCGCTGCGCATGGGACTGATCAATGATCTCGCAGAGGCGGCCACGCGCCAACACACCCCCAAGGTCGCCTTCGTGGCGCCGCCGGTGGATCACGTTGTCTCCAGTGGTCGCGAGATCAAGGCCGACGAGATCGATGTGCTGATCCGCGCCGTGTCGATGGGCAAGCTGCACCATGCCATGATGGGCACCGCGGCCGTCGCCATCGCCGCGGCGGCTGCGGTACCGGGCACGCTGGTCAATCTTGCCGCCGCTGGCGGAGCCAGTGCTGAGTCTGGGGCCGGGCAGACAGTCACCGCGCGTGACTCGGTGTGCTTTGGTCATCCCTCCGGCACGCTCAGGGTCGGTGCGAGTGCCCATCGTCAGTCACCCTCGGGCCAGGTCGGTGGCGGTCAGCAAGGCGAGGGCGAGTGGACCGTCAGTGAAGCGGTGATGAGTCGCAGTGCGCGTATCCTGATGGAAGGCTGGGTGCGGGTGCCTGCGGAGACCTTGATGCGCTAGCGCCGGTATTGGCAGGCGATGGTCTATTGTCACTATATCCCTCTTTGCGGCACCCCGATGAAAGCCGGCCTGGCATGCATGTGCAGAGGGCCGGCTTTCGCGTGTCTGTGGTGTGTACACAGGTATTTCGGGGGATGTGCTGGTGTCGCGGGAGCCGCACACGGGCAAAGACGATTCACGACAGGAGGTCATGTATGAGCACGCCATCCTCTGATCAGAAAGGCGAAAGCCGTCTCAGCGCCACTCAAGCCAGTACAAGTCAGGCCAGTACCAGCCAGGCCAGTACCAACCAGGCCAGCGCCAATCAGCGCCCGGACTATGACTCGGAGCTGCAGCAGATTGCCGACTATGTGCTGGGGTATTGCGACGATCCCCTTATCGCGGATTCGGATGCGGATGTCCGGGCTGGCAAGCACGAGCGCTCAGGTCCCACGGCGGAGGCGATGGACACCGCTCGGCTGTGTCTGATGGATACCCTCGGCTGCGGCATCCTGGCGCTGCGCTTCCCGGAATGCACCAAGCATCTCGGGCCGCTGGTGGCCGAGACCGTGGTGCCGCATGGTGCGCGGGTGCCTGGCACCGCCTTCAGTCTCGATCCCGTCAAGGCGGCGTGGGATATCGGCTGCACCATCCGCTGGCTGGATTACAACGATACCTGGCTGGCGGCGGAGTGGGGGCATCCCTCGGACAATCTCGGCGGCATTCTGGCGGTGGCGGATCACCTCTCGCGCCAGCGTGTCGCGCAGGGCAAGCCGCCTCTGGTGATGCGTGATGTGTTGGAGAGCATGGTGATGGCCCACGAGATCCAGGGTGTGCTGGCGCTGGACAACAGCTTCAATCGCGTCGGGCTCGACCATGTCATGCTGGTCAAGGTGGCGACCACTGCCGTGACGGCGCGCTTGATGGGGGCGAATCGCGAGCAGTTGCTGTCAGCGCTGTCGCACGCGTTCGTCGATGGCCAGAGTCTGCGTACCTATCGTCATGCGCCCAATGCCGGCTCGCGCAAGAGCTGGGCGGCGGGGGACGCCACCTCACGCGGCGTGCGGCTGGCGGATATCGCCCTGCGTGGCGAGATGGGCATCCCCGGCGCTCTCAGTGCGCCGCAGTGGGGCTTCAATGATGTTTCCTTCAGTCACGGCAACAGCGATCTCGCCCTCAAGCCTGAAAACGAACGGCACCTGACGCTGGCGCGCCCTCTGGGTAGCTATGTGATGGAGAACGTGCTCTTCAAGGTCTCCTTCCCGGCCGAATTCCATGCCCAGACCGCCGCCGAGGCGGCTATCTGGCTCCATCCCGAGGTTCGCGACCGGCTCGAGGAGATCGAGCGCATCGAGATCACCACCCACGAATCGGCGATCCGCATCATCTCCAAGCAGGGTGCGCTCGCCAATCCGGCGGACCGCGATCACTGCCTGCAATACATGGTCGCGGTGCCGCTGATCTTCGGCGAGTTGAACGCGGACCACTATGAAGATGGCTTCCATGCCGCTCACCCGGAGATCGACCGGCTGCGTGACAGGATGGTCGTCAAGGAAGAGGCGCGCTTCACCCGCGAGTATCTGGAAGCCGACAAGCGCTCGATCGCCAATGCCCTGCGGGTGGTTTTCCACGATGGCAGTGCCACTGAACAGGTGACGGTGGAATACCCGCTGGGACATCGCCGGCGGCGTGAAGAGTCGCTCGTCCCGCTCGAGGACAAGTGCCGGGCCAATCTGGCCACCTGCTTCCCGCCTTCGCGTTGCGACACCTTGATGGCGTTGCTGGGCGATCGCGAGCGACTCGAAGCACTGCCGGTGCACGAGTTCATGGCGCATTGGGTGCCGTGAGGTTGCCGGCCGCATGATGCCCCGTTGGCAATCAGTCATCCAATTGTCTGGTGCCGTCATCCGGTATGGGTAAACTGGAAGCGGATTGCACAGGAAGCCCGGCAGGGGCGCTTGTAAAGACTCGCTGGAGAGTGGGGCAACGCCTGCCGAGCCTTCATGGCAAAGGCATCATGGCAAAGGCTTCATCACAAGGGACTCATCATGAAAACATTTCTGCTGCTGGGCGCCATCGCGCTGATCGTCATCTACGTGATCTCGATCTACAACAAGCTGGTCAGCCTCAAGGCGCGCTTCGAGAATGCCTTCGCGCAGATAGAGGTGCAGCTCAAGCGGCGCTACGACCTGATTCCCAATCTGGTCGAGACGGCCAAGGGCTATCTGAGTCATGAGCGTGGCACCCTGGAAGAAGTGATCAATGCCCGCAACAAGGCGATGGTTGCCTTGAATGCCGCAGCGGCGCATCCCGGCAGCATGGACAAGCTGGCCAGCCTGGCCGGTGCCGAGCAGGGGCTGGCAGCGAGTCTGGGCAAGCTGGATGTGGTGGTCGAGGCCTATCCGGAGCTCAAGGCGGACCAGACCATGAGCGACCTGATGGAAGAGCTGACTGCCACCGAGAACCGCGTCGCCTTCGCGCGTCAGGCCTACAACGATGCCGTCACCGACTACAACGTCTATCGCCAGAGCTTCCCGCAGGTGATGTTCGCGCCGACCTTCGGTCATCGCAGTGATGCAGGTCTGCTGGCCTTCGATGACAGCGTGAAGATCCGCCAGGCGCCGGATGTCAGTTTCTCGTGAGTCGACCGGCTGATGCTTCTCTCGCAGCGGTCTTGCGCTGTGATCCGTGACTGGGTAGATGGCGAGCGCGAATGAATTTCTATCATGAGCAGGACAGTGCGCGGCGTCGTACACGGCTATTGCTGATGGCCTTCACGGTCATGTCGCTGGTGGTGTCTCTTGCCGCCGGCGCCGTGGTGCATGTCGCGATCAGCAGTTTCCTGGGGCGCCCGGCCACCACGACGTTTGAATATGTCTGGCCAGTGGCGAGCATCATCTTCCTGTGCAATGCACTGGTCGCAGCGCGTGAGCTGCGGCGTCTGCAGCAGGGCGGCGCGGTCGTGGCCGCACGCCTGGGTGGCAAGCTGGTGGATGTCGAGACGCAGGACTCGAGCGAGCGGCGGGCACTGAATGTGGTGGAAGAGATGGCGATCGCCGCCAATCTGCCCACGCCGCAGCTGTTCCTGCTTCCGCATGAGGCGATGATCAATGCCTTCGCGGCGGGCTATCGGCCACATGATGCGGTGATCGCGCTGAGTCGCGGGGCGTTGGAGCAGCTGGATCGCAATGAGCTGCAGGGCGTGGTCGCTCACGAGTTCGCCCATATCGCCAATGGCGATATTCGCCTCAACCTGCGTCTGGCGAGTGCGGTCCATGGCCTGGTGTTTCTCTCCGAGGCGGGACGCTTCCTGATGGGGACGGGGCGCATCGGCTTCGTGTTGGGCAGGGCGCGTTCCTCCGGCTCCGACAGGAAAGGCGGCATGCCACAGCTGATGCTGGTCGGTGTGGCGCTGTGGTTGCTCGGCAGTCTCGGCGGGCTGGGCGGCAGGCTGCTGCAACGCGGGGTAGCGCGCTCACGCGAATATCTCGCCGATGCCAGTGCGGTGCGTCTGACGCGCTTCCCGGATGGCATCGCCTCGGCCCTCAAGCGTATCGGTGGCATGGGCTGGCAGGGGCGCATCCAGCATCCGCGCGCAATGACCTACAACCATCTCTTCTTCGTCGAAGCGCGCCCGCCATGGCTGACGGGCTGGTTCGACTCGCATCCGCCGCTGGATGAACGCATCAAGCGCCTGGAACCCCGTTGGGACAGGCAATATCTGAGCGCGCGTCAGCAACCGGTGCATACCTTCGAGCAGCAGGGGCCCATCGGGGCAGAAGTGCTTGGCGGGGGCATGGCGGGTATCGCCGGCGCGGCTGTCCTGGGCGAGCTGTCGCGTTCCCGGGGTGAACTCGAGAACCTGACGCTGTCACGCTTTCTCTGCCCGCAGCTGGTGGTGGCGATGATCGCGCCCTCGGAGCTCACCCGGCGTGGGGTCTGGCTCACCGAGCTTGAGCGTCAGCATGACTGGCTGGATGGCAAGCGCGTGCGCGAGGCGCGGCGCAAGCTCGAGTCCTTGCCGCGAGTCGAGTGGATCCCCTTGCTCAACCGGCTGATACCGCGCTGGCGGGAAGCGGATGAGCGCGCTCATCGCATGCTCAAGGCGCAGACACCTCCGCAGGACATGTTCATCTGGTGTCTGTGGCAGTTGTTGTTGGAGTCACTGGACCCGCGAATCGATCGCAAGAGTGACTCGCTGGCCTTGCAGCAATGTCAGCCGGCCTGTCAGCACTGGCTCATGCTGATGGTCGGACTCATCGACGATGAAGCGCTGCGCGAGGGCATCTTCCTGGACGCCAGTGCGGAACTTGGTCTGGCGCTTGCGTATCCGCAGTCGCAGCCGGATGGGGATAATCCTGCGCTGCGCTGCCGTCATCTCACGCAGCTGGCTCACCTGCGCCCGATGGACAAGCAGCGCTGGTTCACGGCGCTTGCCCAGGTGGTGCATGCCGACCAGACACTGGCCGATGAGGAGGTGGCCCTGCTGACACTGCTGGCCCGCGTCATGCAGCTGCCGGAGGCACGCCTGGAAGCGGCGCTTGAGACACAGTCCCATTCGCGTGGTGGCTGGCAGGCGCGCCCAGTATCACGGCCTGCGGATGGCAGGGCGGTCTGAGTATCGATCAGGCGAGCGGCTATTTTCTGCGTCAAAGCTCTTGCCATCAAACCGATTCCTGCGTAAAGTACGCATCCGCTGCCGGGGACGCATGGCGTTGCCAGCGGTGAAAGAGGTTTGCAGGTGATTGTTTTGCTTGATGTTTTTGAAGTCCGCTTCGAAATCATCGATTGACAATCCCGGGCGATTGGCTAGAATACGCCGCACTCCTTGTGGGACAGGTGATCGAGCAATGCTCCTCACCGCTTGATGATGCTTAGAGGCAGTCGATTGACTCATCATCAAGTGCTTGACTTACCAAGCGTTCCGGGTAGAATATGCCTCCTCGCTTCACAGCGACGCTCTTTAAAAATTTGATCAGGTAATTCGTGTGAGCGCTTGCCGATGAGTGGTGACAAGGTCACCAAATATCGGAGCAAGCCTCTCACGAGAAGTTTGACTCTGAACCAAGTTTGGTCTGCTTAACAGACTATCAAGCTTTCAACTGAAGAGTTTGATCATGGCTCAGATTGAACGCTGGCGGCAGGCTTAACACATGCAAGTCGAGCGGAAACGATTCTAGCTTGCTAGAAGGCGTCGAGCGGCGGACGGGTGAGTAATGCATGGGAATCTGCCCGATAGTGGGGGACAACCTGGGGAAACTCAGGCTAATACCGCATACGTCCTACGGGAGAAAGCAGGGGATCTTCGGACCTTGCGCTATCGGATGAGCCCATGTCGGATTAGCTTGTTGGTGAGGTAACGGCTCACCAAGGCGACGATCCGTAGCTGGTCTGAGAGGATGATCAGCCACACTGGGACTGAGACACGGCCCAGACTCCTACGGGAGGCAGCAGTGGGGAATATTGGACAATGGGCGAAAGCCTGATCCAGCCATGCCGCGTGTGTGAAGAAGGCCTTCGGGTTGTAAAGCACTTTCAGCGAGGAAGAACGCCTCGGGATTAATACTTCCGAGGAAAGACATCACTCGCAGAAGAAGCACCGGCTAACTCCGTGCCAGCAGCCGCGGTAATACGGAGGGTGCAAGCGTTAATCGGAATTACTGGGCGTAAAGCGCGCGTAGGTGGCTAAGTCAGCCAGGTGTGAAAGCCCCGGGCTCAACCTGGGAACGGCATCTGGAACTGCTTGGCTAGAGTGCAGGAGAGGAAGGTAGAATTCCCGGTGTAGCGGTGAAATGCGTAGAGATCGGGAGGAATACCAGTGGCGAAGGCGGCCTTCTGGACTGACACTGACACTGAGGTGCGAAAGCGTGGGTAGCAAACAGGATTAGATACCCTGGTAGTCCACGCCGTAAACGATGTCAACTAGCCGTTGGGTCCCTTGAGGACTTAGTGGCGCAGCTAACGCAATAAGTTGACCGCCTGGGGAGTACGGCCGCAAGGTTAAAACTCAAATGAATTGACGGGGGCCCGCACAAGCGGTGGAGCATGTGGTTTAATTCGATGCAACGCGAAGAACCTTACCTACCCTTGACATCCAGAGGACTTTCCAGAGATGGATTGGTGCCTTCGGGAACTCTGAGACAGGTGCTGCATGGCTGTCGTCAGCTCGTGTTGTGAAATGTTGGGTTAAGTCCCGTAACGAGCGCAACCCCTATCCTTATTTGCCAGCGAGTAATGTCGGGAACTCTAAGGAGACTGCCGGTGACAAACCGGAGGAAGGTGGGGACGACGTCAAGTCATCATGGCCCTTACGGGTAGGGCTACACACGTGCTACAATGGCAAGTACAAAGGGTTGCAATACGGCGACGTGGAGCCAATCCCATAAAGCTTGCCTCAGTCCGGATTGGAGTCTGCAACTCGACTCCATGAAGTCGGAATCGCTAGTAATCGTGGATCAGAATGCCACGGTGAATACGTTCCCGGGCCTTGTACACACCGCCCGTCACACCATGGGAGTGGACTGCACCAGAAGTGGTTAGCCTAACCTTCGGGAGGGCGATCACCACGGTGTGGTTCATGACTGGGGTGAAGTCGTAACAAGGTAGCCCTAGGGGAACCTGGGGCTGGATCACCTCCTTATCGACACTGTCTGCTGCTCGCGGCAAGTGCTCACAACGAATTACCTGATCAGGTTAGTTTATCGAGTAGTAGTGTCGGGTCTGTAGCTCAGTTGGTTAGAGCGCACCCCTGATAAGGGTGAGGTCGGCAGTTCAAGTCTGCCCAGACCCACCAAAAGCTTCGTGCTTTTGTCGACACGGTTTTGCCGACTTTTGGGGCCATAGCTCAGCTGGGAGAGCGCCTGCCTTGCACGCAGGAGGTCAGCGGTTCGATCCCGCTTGGCTCCACCATAAAAGTCCGGTTTAGCTTCTACTACCTGATAGCGCTGCACAGTCCACAGTGACAAGCATATCGCCTTCCTCGTGAAGGTTGTGTGACTTCTCACTGTTCTCTGAACAGCCGCTCTTTAACAATGTGAATCATGCTGACGATGGAATGTGCGCCAAGCACATCTCCATCAAACGATATGTCGGAGAGGTCCGACAGATTCGTAATCCTTGACAGACCCCTTGGGGTTATATGGTCAAGCGATTAAGCGCATACGGTGGATGCCTTGGCAGCCAGAGGCGATGAAGGACGTGATAGCCTGCGATAAGCGTTGGCGAGGTGGCAAATACCCTGCGACCCAACGATTTCCGAATGGGGAAACCCACTCACCATCAGGTGAGTATCTATAGGCCAATACATAACCTATAGAGGCAAACCCGGGGAACTGAAACATCTAAGTACCCGGAGGAAAAGAAATCAACCGAGATTCCCCAAGTAGCGGCGAGCGAACGGGGACCAGCCCTTAAGCGTGACAACTGACAGGCGAACAAGCTGGGAAGCTTGACGATACAGGGTGATAGTCCCGTAGTCGAAGTCTGAGTCACGTGAAATCGAGTAGGTCGGGGCACGAGAAACCCTGACTGAACATGGGGGGACCATCCTCCAAGGCTAAATACTCCTGGCTGACCGATAGTGAACCAGTACCGTGAGGGAAAGGCGAAAAGAACCCCGGCGAGGGGAGTGAAATAGATCCTGAAACCGTATGCGTACAAGCAGTGGGAGCACCTTCGTGGTGTGACCGCGTACCTTTTGTATAATGGGTCAGCGACTTATATTCTGTGGCGAGCTTAACCGTATAGGGGAGGCGTAGGGAAACCGAGTCTTAACTGGGCGACCAGTCGCAGGGTATAGACCCGAAACCGGGCGATCTATCCATGGCCAGGGTGAAGATTGAGTAACATCAATTGGAGGCCCGAACCCAAGTATGTTGAAAAATGCTGGGATGAGCTGTGGATCGGAGTGAAAGGCTAATCAAGCCCGGAGATAGCTGGTTCTCCTCGAAAGCTATTTAGGTAGCGCCTCACGTATCACCGCTGGGGGTAGAGCACTGTTTCGGCTAGGGGGTCATCCCGACTTACCAACCCGAGGCAAACTCCGAATACCAGTGAGTGCAGCGTGGGAGACACACAGCGGGTGCTAACGTCCGTTGTGAAAAGGGAAACAACCCAGACCGTCAGCTAAGGTCCCAAAATCCTGATTAAGTGGGAAACGATGTGGGAAGGCTCAGACAGCTAGGAGGTTGGCTTAGAAGCAGCCATCCTTTAAAGAAAGCGTAATAGCTCACTAGTCGAGTCGGCCTGCGCGGAAGATATAACGGGGCTAAATCAGGTACCGAAGCTACGGGTTCATCCTCTGGATGAGCGGTAGAGGAGCGTCGTGTAAGCCAATGAAGGTGGATTGAGAAGTCTGCTGGAGGTATCACGAGTGCGAATGCTGACATGAGTAACGATAAGGGGAGTGAAAAACTCCCCCGCCGGAAGACCAAGGTTTTCTGTTCTACGTTAATCGGAGCAGAGTGAGTCGGCCCCTAAGGCGAGGCGGAAACGCGTAGTCGATGGGAAACGGGTTAATATTCCCGTACCGGATGTGGTTGCGATGGGGGGACGAAGAAGGCTAGGTGAGCCAGGCGTTGGTTGTCCTGGTGAAAGCATGTAGGCCGAGGAATCAGGCAAATCCGGTTCCTCTGAGGTCGAGATGCGAGACGAACTGACCACGGTCAGGAAGTCATCGATGCCACGCTTCCAGGAAAAGCCTCTAAGCTTCAGACCACATGCGACCGTACCCCAAACCGACACAGGTGGTCAGGTAGAGAATACCAAGGCGCTTGAGAGAACTCGGGTGAAGGAACTAGGCAAAATGGCACCGTAACTTCGGGAGAAGGTGCACCGGTTCGAGTGAAGGACTTGCTCCGTAAGCTCCTACCGGTCGAAGATACCAGGTGGCTGCAACTGTTTATTAAAAACACAGCACTCTGCAAACGCGCAAGCGGACGTATAGGGTGTGACGCCTGCCCGGTGCCGGAAGGTTAATTGATGGGGTTAGGATTCGTCCGAAGCTCTTGATCGAAGCCCCGGTAAACGGCGGCCGTAACTATAACGGTCCTAAGGTAGCGAAATTCCTTGTCGGGTAAGTTCCGACCTGCACGAATGGCGTAATGATGGCCACGCTGTCTCCACCCGAGACTCAGTGAAATTGAAATCGCAGTGAAGATGCTGTGTACCCGCGGCTAGACGGAAAGACCCCGTGAACCTTTACTATAGCTTTACACTGGATGCTGATGTTGTCTGTGTAGGATAGCTGGGAGGCTTTGAAACCGCGTCGCCAGATGCGGTGGAGCCAACCTTGAAATACCAGCCTGACATCATTGGCGTTCTAACTCAGGTCCGTCATCCGGATCGAGGACAGTGTATGGTGGGTAGTTTGACTGGGGCGGTCTCCTCCTAAAGAGTAACGGAGGAGCACGAAGGTACCCTCAGCACGGTTGGAAATCGTGCATTGAGTGCAAGAGCATAAGGGTGCTTGACTGCGAGACAGACACGTCGAGCAGGTACGAAAGTAGGTTCTAGTGATCCGGTGGTTCTGTATGGAAGGGCCATCGCTCAACGGATAAAAGGTACTCCGGGGATAACAGGCTGATACCGCCCAAGAGTTCACATCGACGGCGGTGTTTGGCACCTCGATGTCGGCTCATCACATCCTGGGGCTGAAGTCGGTCCCAAGGGTATGGCTGTTCGCCATTTAAAGTGGTACGCGAGCTGGGTTTAGAACGTCGTGAGACAGTTCGGTCCCTATCTGCCGTGGGCGTCGGAAGTTTGAGAAGAGCTGCTCCTAGTACGAGAGGACCGGAGTGGACGAACCTCTGGTGTTCGGGTTGTCATGCCAATGGCATTGCCCGGTAGCTACGTTCGGACGGGATAACCGCTGAAGGCATCTAAGCGGGAAGCCCCCTTCAAGATGAGACTTCCCTGAGGCCTTGCGCCTCCTGAAGGGCCCTTGAAGACTACAAGGTTGATAGGCTGGGTGTGGAAGCACAGCAATGTGTTGAGCTAACCAGTACTAATTGCCCGTGAGGCTTGACCATATAACACCCAAGGGGTTTGCCCAGGCAAACCGCCGGGATTGCGACAGGATCGACGACATATCGGTCAGCATGATTCATATTGCGAGTCGCGAGGTCACAAGCCTCGAGACTCAGGCATCGCAAGATGCCACCGTTTCGCCTGACGACCATAGCGAGCGTGAACCACCCGATCCCATGCCGAACTCGGAAGTGAAACCGCTTAGCGCCGATGGTAGTGTGGAGTTTCTCCATGTGAGAGTAGGTCATCGTCAGGCACTTATACTGAACCGCCCCTGTAGCCTTGCTGCAGGGGCGGTTCTCTTTGTGGTGAGAAAAATTGCGCACGGCAAGAGGCGTACGCGCTTCGCGAGGTGCCTGTCGCGCCCATGATGACGGCCTGAGCGTTGTCACAGCCCCATCACGTACATGCACGCTTGTAGAAGGCAGAGGCGAGAGGCTAGACTCCCGAGCCTTCTGTATTGGAGATGATGATGCAACCTCAAGAACTGTTGCTGTATTGCCGCCCTGGCTTCGAGGCCGACCTAGCCGCAGAAGTCAGCGAGAAAGCGGCGTATATCGGCACGCCGGGTTATCCGATTGCGGCCCGCGACAGTGGCTTCGTGCGTTATGTGGTGACGAGTGATGAGCCCGCCAACGCCCTGCATCGTGACATGCCGCTACAGGCGTTGGTCTTCGCTCGTCAGACCCTGGTGGCACTGGAGCCACTGGTCGGCATGTCGCGGGAGAATCGTGTCTCGCCGATTCTGCAGCAGGTGGTCGACGCCGGCTGGAGCTTCGAGGAGATCCGCCACGAGATGCCGGATACCAATGATGGCAAGGCGCTATCGGGGCTGGGCAAGGCCGTCGGTCGCCCGCTGGAGTCCGCGCTCAAGAAGCGGGGCGCCCTGCGCCGCAAGGCCGGTGGTCGGGCGTTGCACGTCTTCTGGACGGATGGCGATGAAGTCCAGCTGGGCATGAGCTTCCCGGGTAACCGCAGCGAATATGCCAATGGCATTCGTCACCTGCGTTCGCCGAGTCGTGCGCCCAGCCGTTCCACGCTCAAGCTGGAAGAGGCGTGGCACGAATTCGTGCCGCGCGATCAGTGGGAGCGTCGCATCGCCACTGGCATGCAGGCAGCGGATCTTGGTGCCGCCCCGGGTGGCTGGACCTTCCAGCTGGTCGAGAAGGGCATGTTCGTGTTCGCGATCGACAACGGTCCGATGAACAAGGACCTGATGGCGACAGGGCAGGTCGAGCATCTCAAGGAAGATGGTTTCACCTGGGAGCCGCCGCTGCGTCTGGATTGGCTGGTCTGCGATATCGTCGACAAGCCGATTCGTGTGACCGAGATGGTCGAGCGCTGGCTGAAGAAGCGCTGGTGCAACGAGGCCGTCTTCAATCTCAAGCTGCCGATGAAGCAGCGCTGGAAGGAAGTCTCTCGCTGCCTCGACTATCTGGCCGCCAGTCTCGAGCGCTCCAACGTCGGTGCCGAGATTCGCTGTCGTCATCTGTATCACGACCGTGAAGAGGTTACTGTGCACGTGCGTATCACGCACTGATTGGCTGTAGGCTCGATCAGCACGCACGGGCGGCATGCCCCATACAAGAACCCCACGGCCTGTACTGGCCGTGGGGTTCTTGTATGGGGATGGGGGCGCCTGCTGCCTTCGCTCGCCGGAGAGGCGCGTTCAGGTATGCTCCAGCAGGATTATCCGCTCCGGTTGGGATAGCATGGGCGCCAGGCGCGCCATCATGCGATTTCTGGCCGGGCTGACCGACCATTCCTGCCACGCTCGCGCATCGCGCCATGAGGTGATCAGGATGCGGTGGCCCGCGCGGCCGGTTTCCATCAGGTTCTCGCCCGAGATGAAGCCCGGGACATGCGTAGCCTCGCGTACGACTTCACGCGAGGCCTGTTCGTAATCCTGTTCCAGTCCCGGCATGATATGCCGTTCGATCAGAACCTTGATCATGCCTGTCTCCCCTTTTTTGTACGTGCCGCCAGCCAGGGCGGCAGGATTGTCAGGAGTCTTCGATGACCGATATCACATTGCCCGAGGCCGATGCCGAGCTGGAAACCAGTGGCCTGTATTGCCCGGAGCCTATCATGATGCTGCACAACAAGGTGCGTGAGCTTGCCTCGGGTGACCTGTTGCGGGTGGTGGCGACCGACCCTGCCACCACCCGTGATGTGCCCAAGTTCTGCGCCTTTCTTGGCCACACCCTGGAACTGAGCCACGAGACGCCGGAACAGTTCCTGTATTACATCCGCATCAGTTGAGGCCTGCCCGCACCGCTGAGTCGTGGGTCATGGCTGATCCTCAGGCTTCGCGGTCATGGACCTCGACGCAGACCTGGTCGCTCTCGCCGGTCATCATCAGCGCGAGAGCCTCCAGCGTCGCCGGGTCCTGCTCGCGAATCTGATTGGCGATGGCGCGCTGGAAGAAATAGACCACATCATGCCGACTGCGCCCCGGGTACAGGCAGTCGTCGCCGGCCAGCACCGGTGTCTGGGTGACGCGAGTTTCATCGACCAGCAAGGCCTCGATGTTGCCATCGCTGTAGAGACGCCAACCGAAGACCTGCTTGAGCTGCCACTGTGACTCGCCGTTGGTCATGCACAGCGCATGGGTACCCAGCGTGTCCGGCAGTTGCTGCAGCAGTGTCGTCCTGTCCGAGACTTCATAGTCGTAATAGGCCGCGGCATGTTCGAGCTCGAACACCTTGTGGTCAGGCGCCAGCATGAAGACTTCGTCGGTTTCCGGGTCGCGATAGCCGACGAAATGCCCCTGTTGCGGGTCTTCCAGCTCGTGGCAGGGCATCAGGCCCTCCATCCACGGCACCATGCCGACGACTTCACCATCCTCGCGTAGCCCCCAGGCCAGTACCGGAATGCTGTAATAGCTGTCCGGGTCGCTGTCGAGCTGATAGAGCATTTCCAACCCGTCGTGTTCCGGCGCCAGCCGGAGAATACGACGTCGTGCACGCATCCTGTCACGCATGACACTCAGGTCGATGACCTTGGCGGAGCGGGGGGAAGAAACTGGTACGCCCATGACGAACCCTCCTCAGCAGCTTGTCGATCGTCCTCGGCGTGTGCTGGTGCGTTCTCTCGCTTCTGCCATGTGTGTCGTCAGCGAGAGAGCACTGCCTTGAATAACCATTAGCACAGCCAGCGCCTTGACGGTAACCCCTCCTTGGACGAAATGACCGTCTATCGGCTTTGTCGTGTTTAAACGCAAAAGCCCCGCGTCACCTTGTCGGGTGTCGCGGGGCTTTCTCATCAAGGCGTTTCAGGTGGCTGTCAGACCAGTCTCCTGGCTGAGATGCGCACGTTATTTGCCAGGCGTCACTGGCTCGCCAATACCTCGTCACGTACGCCACGGCGCGCGATGATCCACAGGCGCCAGCCCAGCAGCAGCGCTGCCACGGTCAGGCCTGCCACCATGCCGATCCAGTAGCCATAGACGCCCATCTGTTCGATGGGCCAGGGCGAGATCGGGAAGGCCTCACTGCCGACACCCAGCAGGTGTCCGCCTCCCAGCCCGACCACCCAGTAGGCGAACATGGTGATTAGCATGATGATGCGCGTGTCCTTGAAACCGCGCAGTGCGCCTGCCATGGCGACCTGCAGAGAGTCCGAGACCTGATAGAGCATCGCCAGGGTGATCAGCGACATGGCCAGGGCCTGGACCTTGAGGTTGCTGGTGTAGAGCGCCACGGCCGGCTCGGCCAGTACCCAGATCACGATGTCATTCACCAGCGCCACTACCAACGAGAAGGCCACGCCATTCCAGGCCACAAAACGTGCTTCACGCATGTCACCACGGCCGATGGTGTGGCCGACGCGCACGGTCAGGGCCATCGCCATCGACAGCGGCAGCATGAACAGCAGCGAGGTGAAGTTGAGCGCGACCTGGTGGGCCGCAACCTTGATCTCGCCGAAGCTGGCCACGAACAGGGCGATGACCGTGAACAGCGTGACCTCGAAGAAGATCGCGATACCGATCGGCAGGCCAACCTTGAGCAGTTCGCCCATCTGCTTGAAATGGGGGGCACTGGGCTGGCACCACAACGCCACGGCGTGATACGCGCTGCTGTAACGCGTGTAGGCGAACATGCTCAGGCACATGATCCACATCGCAAGGCCGGTGGCGATACCGCAGCCGGCGGAGCCCATGGCCGGAATGTCGCCCAGCAGTCCCGGCAGGGTGATTCCCAGCAGGTCATCCACGCCCGCAGAACCGTAGATCAGCACGTAATTGAGCGGGACGTTCGATATCAGGCCGATCAGACTGATGATCAGTGCCGGGCGGGTATGGTTCATACCGTCCGAGTAGGCGCGCAGAACCTGATAGAAGGCTGCGCCCGGCATGCCCCAGGCAATGGCCATCAGGTAGAGAGTCGCCTGCTCTGCCACGGCCTCAGGCACTTCCATCAGCGTGAAGATCGGCGCGGCCAGATACCACAGCGCAAGCCCGGACAGGCTGCCGAGTACCAGCGAGATCCACAGCGATTGATGCACGTTGCCACGTACCTCACCGCTGCGATTGCCCCCCATCAATTGCGCGACTACCGGTGTCAGGCCCATCAGGGTGCCCGCCATCAGCAGCAGCAGGGGCACCCACAGGCTGGAGCCCACCGACACGGCTGCCAGGTCCGTGGCTGAGGAACGTCCCGTCATCAGTACGTCCACGGCACTCATGCCTGCCTGAGCCAGCTGCGCGCCACATATCGGCAGCGCCAGAGTGACCAGGCGTGAGGTTTCCGCTCTGACGCGGGGAATCAGTGGCGGAGGCGGAGAACCGGGGGCCGTCTGAGGCATGGAGGAGGGGGATGGGTCGGCGGGGGGCACGGCAGGCTCCTGCTAGTAATCGAGAATCATTCTTGCTTGGCGCGCCATCCTAGCAGATAAGCAGGTTTCATGAACGCAAGCTGATGAATTATCACGGCTATGAGTGACACTGTCAGCTGAAATGACGCGCTATAGGCTTGCCACGTACAATGAGCCATCCGGCAGAGCAGGTTTTCCTGCCGCCATCGAATGCTCCCACACTGCCAGCGCTTGCCGAGAATTGCCGTGTCGTCCCATGAGTCCCTAACTGCTGTCCATTCCTCTGATTCCGCCTGCGGGAGCCCTCGTCGTGCGCATGACCTCGCCACCTTGATGGCGTTGTTCGACGGCCTGTTCGGTGGCACCTTCAATACCTTGCTGCGCTGTGATCCCGAGGAGCCGCTCTATCTTCCGGCCGGCATGCAGGGAGAAGGCAGGCGAGTCCCGGAATCAGAACTTGGCTATCACCGTGTCTATCTGGCACGTGGCTTCTTTTCCAGCGCACTGCATGAGATCAGCCATTGGTGCATCGCAGGCGTCAGACGGCGGCTCGAGGAAGATTACGGCTACTGGTATGCACCGGATGGCCGCGACGCCGAGCAGCAGCGCGCCTTCGAAAGTGTCGAGGTTGCCCCCCAGGCGCTGGAGCTGCTTTTCCACCGGGCGGTGGGCAAGCCGTTTCATGTCAGCGTCGACAATCTTGAGCTGGAGGTGGATCGAGACGCCTTCACGCAACGTGTGATGCAGCGTGCCGCCGATGTCGAGCAGCGCGGCCTGCCCGCACGTGCCGCTGCCTTCCGCCATGCACTCGCCGGTGTCTGGCAGCAGGGGATGCCGCTTGAGCAGGCCATCGCCCATGCCATGCCCCTGTTGCCTGCAGTGGGCGAGGACGGCCGGCTGGAGTGAAGCCTTCCTGTGCATGGCAGGCAGCAGTGTCGTCGCTGGCTGGGCTTGCCTCCCGGAACCCGCCTCCTGAAGCGGGATTGCATTATCTGCAAATCAGCGTTGCACTCACGTTGCAGGCGTCAGCGCTTTGTGATTAGAATGATTCGCATTGACACAATGGTTCCGCTTCTACTGGCCTGCAGGTCTGCCCATGGCAGTCCTCGTCAGGACAGGACACCTTGAACAGGGGTATTCGATGACTGCTGTATCCATGATTTCTGCATCCTCCGCTCGCAAGCTGTTGTTGAGTGCGCTGGTCGGCGTGACGGCTGTCACGACCATGCCGGCGCAAGCCCAGGAAGAGGTGAACGTCTACTCCTATCGTCAGGCCTATCTGATCGAGCCGTTTCTCAAGGAGTTCACCGAGGAGACCGGCGTCAAGGTCAACGTGGTATTCGCCAAGCAAGGTCTGGCCGAGCGTCTCAAGCGTGAAGGTCGCAACACGCCGGCTGACGTCCTGCTGACGGTGGATATCGGTCGCCTGCAGGAATTGGTCGACGAAGAGCTGGTCAAGAGCGTCAATGACGACGTCATCGAAGCCAACCTGCCCGAGCAGTATCACGGCCCTGACAACCAGTGGTTCGGTATCACCACCCGTGCACGCGTGCTCTACACCAGTGTCGATCGCCTCGAGGCCGGTCAGGTCGCAAGCTATGACGACCTGGCGGATCCGAGCCTCAAGGGCCGTGTCTGTTCACGAGCCGGTGATCACCCCTACAACGTGGCATTGATCGCCTCGCGTATCGCCCACAACGGCGAGGAAGCGACCCGCGAATGGCTGGAAGGCTTCAAGGACAACCTGGCGCGCAAGCCGCAGGGCGGGGACCGCGATCAGATCAAGGCGATTCGTGACAACGTCTGTGACGTGGCCATCGGCAACAGCTACTACTACGGCAAGATGCTCGACAATGACGAGCAGCGTCCGTGGGCCGAGAAGGCACGCATCGAATTTCCGGACCAGAACGGTGTCGGTACGCACATGAACATCTCCGGCATGGCGATGACCAAGTACGCGCCGCACGAAGAGAATGCGCTCAAGCTGATGCGCTTCTTGACCGAGAAGACCGCCCAGCACATGTATGCCGAGGTCAATTTCGAGTATCCGGCCAACCCGGCTGCCGAAAGCTCGGAGCTGCTGACGTCCTGGGGCGAGTTCAAGCAGGATGACCTCTCGCTGACCGAGGTCGCCAAATACCGCAAGCGTGCTGCTCAGATGGTCAATGAAGTCGGCTTCAACCAGTAACGGCACTCACCGCTGGCATGAGCCATCGGGTGGGATGTCATGAACGAAGAGGGGCTGTCGCGATGCGACAGCCCCTCTTCGTTTGAGTGAACAATGTAAAATAGACGCAATTGCAGTTGGCAGGTCAGTGAGGAAGAACAGATGACGCAAGGCAAGCGGCTGTTGGCAAAGCGAGGTGCGAGCCTTGAAGAGGAAGCCTGCACGGCAACCAGCGCGACGGAGCTCGCCCTGGAGCACGCGACTCACGGCACGTCATTCGACGAAGATGCGGCGATAAGACGCCGTCAGCGGCGTCTGGGCACGCACATGGGGTGGTTCGCGACGGCCTGGGGGGTCGCCGCGCTGGTGGTGATGCCGGTGCTGGCCGTCATCTGGCTGGCGTTGTTCGGCGATGATGGCAGTGACCAGGCCGGTGACGGCGTCTGGCCGCACCTCGTCTCCACCGTGTTGCCTGACTATGTCATGACGAGTCTGGCGCTGGTGGCCGGCGTGGCGGTCCTCAGCGGCAGCATGGGCGTGGTCTCGGCGTGGCTGACCACCATGTATCAGTTCCCGCTGCGGCGCACCTTCGAGTGGTCGTTGCTGCTGCCGTTCGCGATTCCTGCCAATGTCATCGCCTACATCTACACCGATGTCTTCGAGTATGCCGGGCCCTTCCAGGGCGCGCTGCGTGCGCTGTTCGGCTGGGGCTCGCCTCAGGATTACTACTTCCCCGAGATACGCAGTCTGGGCGGTGCCATCCTGATGCTGTCGCTGGTGCTGTTTCCGTATGTCTTCATGCTGGCGCGCTCGGCGTTTCTCGATCAATCACCGTCACTGCGCGATGCCAGCCGCACCCTGGGCTGCAATGGCTGGCAGAGCTTCTGGCGCGTGGCACTGCCCAGTGCACGCCCGGCGATCGCCGTCGGTCTGGCGCTGGCGATGATGGAGGCGCTCAATGACTTCGGCACCGTCGATTACTTCGCGGTGCGTTCGCTGACTGCCGGCATCTTCAATGTGTGGCTCAACATGGGCAGCCTGCGCGGCGCGGCCCAGATCGCGCTGTGTCTGATGATCTTCGTGGTCACGCTGATCTGGCTGGAGCGACATGCCCGGCGTCGGCAGCGTCAGTTCGGCAAGGGCGATCGCTATCGTAGCTATCGTCGCCCGACATTGCATGGCTGGCGCGCCGGACTGGCGACACTGGCCTGCCTGCTGCCGTTGCTGTTCGGTTTCCTGTTGCCGGTGGGCCTGTTGACGCGGCATGCCATTCGCTATTTTGAGGAGTCGTGGACGCCGGACTTTGCCGGTTACGCGCTCAATAGTCTGATGCTGTCGGTCAGTGCTGCCGTGTTGACGCTGATCATCGGGGTGCTGCTGGCCTACGCCAAGCGGCTGGATCGCACCGCCAGCGTACAGCAGGCGCTCAAGCTCTCGAGTCTCGGTTATGCCATGCCGGGCGCCGTGCTGGGGCTGGGCGTGCTGGTGCCGCTGTCCGGGTTCGACAATGCGCTGGACAGCTTCCTGCGCGCCAACTTCGGGTTCTCCAGCGGTCTGCTGCTGACGGGGACGATGGGCGCGATCATCATCGCCTATGTGGTGCGTTTCCTCGCCATCGCCGCGGGCTCCATCGAATCGAGTCTCGACAAGGTCACGCCTTCGATGGACATGGCGGCGCGCTCGCTGGGCGAGAACACCCTCTCGACACTACGCCGGGTGCACCTGCCCTTGATCCGCCCCGGTCTGCTGACCGCGGCGCTGGTGGTCTTCGTTGATGCGATGAAGGAGCTGCCGGCCACCTTGCTGCTGCGACCCTTCAACTTCGACACGCTCGCCACCCACGTCTATCAGTACGCCTCGGATGAAATGCTCGAGCAGGCGGCGCTGCCGGCGCTGGTGATCGTGGTGGTCGGTATCCTGCCGGTGATCGTGATCTCGCGCACCATCGTGGCCTCGCGCAGCGAGTCATGACGACGACAGCATTGGTATCAGCTTATTGCCAAACGGGAGTTGTTCCTCATGTGGAGATCGCCTAGGGTGCAGCGCTCGACACTGACAGGACAATGCCGGAGATGGTTCGCACGATGTTCAAGCCTTACGTAGCCAAGATGCGTGGTGGCCCCCTGAAGCGGGGCAGGCCGCATGTTGCCGATGCCCTGTGGTCATGGCTCGGAGCCTTTCTGGGCATGGCGCTGATCGGCTGGTTGTCCTCGCACTATCTGGCAGTCAGCTCGCTGTTGCTGGTGGGGTCCTTCGGCGCGACCTCGGTGCTGCTCTACGGCGCGCCGCACAGCCCGCTGGCCCAGCCGCGCAATGTGCTGGGCGGCAACATGCTGTCGGCACTGGTCGGGGTCGCCTGCTATCACTGGCTGGGCGATGGCTGGCTGGCAGCGGCCATGGCGGTCTCGGTGTCACTGCTGGTCATGCAGCTGACGCACACCCTGCACCCGCCGGGCGGCGCCACCGCCCTGATCGCGGTGATCGGCGGTCAGCCGCTGCATGAGCTGGGCTACTGGTACGCCCTGTTGCCGGTGGGGCTGGGCTGCTTGGCGATGCTGGTGCTGGCGGTGTTGATCAACAATCTGGCGCGTCATCGCCGCTATCCGCTGCACTGGCATTGAGCCCATCGGATGCGCGCTTCTGCAGGCGACGGCGGAAGATGGTAGACTGGGCCATCGCCTGACGCGAGCGACTGGCAGCAGCCGGATGAGGTCCCTCTGACCGACTCCTTTTTCTCTGCGCCTGATACGCCTCGCTCCCTCTCCCGGCACGTGCCCGGCCAGGCGCCATTCCTTAATGATCGACCAGCACGTGGCCGGTCAGCCGAAGAGATATTGATGACTGAGACTACTGCCAATTCCGTCCCGGCGTTTGCCTCCCTGGGGCTGTCCGCTCCTGTCCTGAAAGCGATCGCCGAGATGGGCTATTCCACGCCGTCTCCCGTCCAGGCAGGTGCGATTCCTGCCGTGCTGGAAGGCCGCGATGTGATGGCTGCCGCGCGCACCGGTACCGGCAAGACCGCCGGTTTCGCCCTGCCGCTGGTCGAGCGCCTCGCGCAGAGCGCTCCCGCGGGTGCCCGCAAGATCAAGGCCCTGATCGTCACGCCTACGCGTGAGCTGGCCGCGCAGATCGACGAGAACGTCACCGCCTATTCACGTCACCTGAAGCTGCGCAATGCCGTGGTATTCGGTGGCGTGAAGATCAACCCGCAGATCAGCCGCCTGTCCTCTGGCGTCGAGATCCTGACCGCCACGCCGGGCCGCCTGCTGGACCTGCACTCCCAGAAGGCCATCGACTTTTCCGATCTCGAGACGCTGGTGCTGGATGAAGCGGACCGCATGCTGGACATGGGCTTCATCCACGACATCCGCCGTCTGCTCAAGCTGCTGCCGACCAAGCGTCAGACGCTGCTGTTCTCCGCGACCTTCTCCGATGAGATTCGCGGCATGGCCAACAAGCTGCTGAATGACCCGGCGGCGGTGGAAGCCAGCCCGCGCAATACCACGGCCGAGAAGGTCGAGCAGCATATCCACACCGTAGAGAAGAGCCACAAGCCTTCGCTGCTCAAGCACCTGATCATCAAGGAAAACTGGCACCAGGTGCTGGTCTTCACCCGTACCAAGCACGGTGCCAACCGACTGGCGACCAAGCTCGAGAAGTCTGGTATCAGTGCTGCAGCGATTCATGGCAACAAGAGTCAGAATGCGCGTACCAAGGCGCTGGCCGGCTTCAAGAACGGCGAAGTGCGAGTGCTGGTCGCGACGGATATTGCAGCGCGTGGCCTGGATATCGAGCAGCTGCCGCAGGTCGTGAACTACGAACTGCCCAACGTGCCGGAAGACTACGTGCACCGTATCGGGCGTACCGGCCGTGCTGGTGCCAGCGGGCGTGCCATCTCGCTGGTTTCCAGCGATGAGCGCAAGGAACTGGGCGGGATTGAGCGTCTGCTCAAGGGCAAGCTCAAGCGTGTCGAGGTGGAAGGTTTCGTGCCGGAAGTCGATGTCGAGCCGGAACGTGAACCGCGTCAGCCGCGTGGCGGCCAGCGTTCTGGCGGCCAGCGCTCTGGCGGTCAGCGCACAGGTGGCAAGCCTGCCGCTGAAGGTCGTGGCAATGGCGGCCCGCGCTCGGGCGGCCAGCGCACTGGCGGCCAGCGATCGGGCGGCCAGCGATCGGGCGGCCAGCGCACTGGCGGCCAGCGCTCTGAAGGCCAACGCACTGGCGGCCAGTCTCAGCAGACCGCGCGTGTCGATGATGACAACCGCGGCAACCGTGCGCCGGTGCAGCGTGAAGTCGATGGCAATCGCATCGCGCCGCAGCCGGAGGTGAACGGCAACCGTGCGCCGAGCAATGATGAGCGTCCGCGCCGCCGCTCACGCGGTGGTCGCAACCGCTCCAGCGGTGGCAACGGTGGTGGCCGCTCCAACGGCTGAGCCGCGCCGTAGAGGCCAAGGCTTGAACAGGAACGCCCCGACAACCTTGCGGTTGTCGGGGCGTTTGCGTGTCAGGGGCGAGAACGACTGATCAGACGTCTTCTTCCCAGTCGATCTCGTAATCCGGGCCAGTGCCCTGGATGTCTTGCTCGCCACGCACGCCATCACCGCGCAGGCGGGTATGGATGGCCAGCATCACCAGCACCTCGTTGTCTGGGCGGAAGGGCTGCAGGCCCTGTTCGAACAGCATGTTGTTGCGCTCGCGCGCCCAGTCGCCCGGGGCAAGCTCGGGATAGAGCCCTTCCGCAGGCGCGAACTCGACGAACGGGTCCATGTTGTAGGCGTCGAACAGGCGGGCCAGTGCCTGCTCGTCATCCATGACGCCGGTGGTATAGAGCGTGGTCTGGTAGTAGTCCTGCTCCAGCTCCTTGAGCACATCAAGGGGGCTGACGCCGAAGCTGCGCAGGTCATCCAGGCTGTAGTCGCCCAGCTCCAGCATCTCGCCATCCAGCCATTCGTCATCCGGTTGGATCAGCACATGCTTCATCTGGCCATCGGGCAGCGCCCAAGCGATGGCCAGCGGCAGACTGGAGTCCTCGCCGGTCTCGACGGCGATGAAGGCGGGGAAGTCCCCTGTTTCGGGTTCATATTCGTGCATGGTGATGTCCAGAGCAGGGAAGCGTGCAGGGAAAGTCGTGTATGCCGATTACAGGCGGAAGAAGCGGATGGCAGTGGCGGTGGTGGCCTGTGCGAGTTCTTCCATGTCGATACCGCGCAGCGCCGCGACCTCCACCATGATCCACACCAGCAGCGAGGGTTCATGACGCCGTCCCTTGAGCTTGGCGGGCAGATTGCGCGGTACCAGATAGGGACAATCGGTTTCCAGCATCAGGCGCTCGAGGGGAATCTCGCGGCACAGGCTGCGCAGGTGTTCGCCTCGGCGCTCATCACACAGCCAGCCGGTCAGACCGATGTGCAGGTCGAGATCCAGGTAGCCGTAGAGCGTCTCGCGCTCGCCGGTGAAGCAGTGCACGACGGCGTGACTGATATCGTCGCGCCAGTGCTTGAGCATCTCGAGCATCTGGCGACCGGCGTCGCGTTCATGCAGAAACAGCGGCAGGCCTGTCTCGGCGGCCAGTGTCAGCTGCGCTTCAAACGCTCGGGCCTGTTCGGCGGGCGTCGAGAAGTTGCGATTGAAGTCGAGGCCACATTCCCCCACTGCGACGACCTCCGGCTGCGCCAGTAGCTCCCGGATGCCGCGTTCGACGCCGTCGTTCCACTGGCTGGCATCATGTGGATGCACGCCGGCGGTGGCAGAAAGGCCACGATAGCGTGCCGCCAGCGCCTGGGCCTCACGCGAGCCATCCAGGCTGGTGCCGGTCAGGATCTGCCGGCTGACGCCCGCCGCGCGTGCTCGCAGCAAGGTACCCTCGATGTCGCGCGCGTAGCTCTCATGCGTCAGGTTGACGCCGATGTCGACCAGCGCAAAGGGGCTGGCGAAACGCAGCTCCGGTGCCAGTAGCGTCAGCGCGGCCGCGATTTCGGCCTCGCCGAGCTCAAGGTCGTCACACAAGGCGGCAAGCGTCTCGTCGGACAGCCGCTCGCTATCATAGTAGGGCAGGGAGGCAGGATCGGCATGCGGGGGAAGCGCGGACATCGGACACCCTTGGGATCGCGGGGAGGGAGGAGACACGTGACAGCGCAAGGCCTGACAACAGCCTGTCGGTCTGGCACTCGATAGCGCTGCATGACAGGCGGGCCTTGGCAGCGCAGGGCACGTGACGTGATTTCAAGCGGTCGGCCATTCTACCCAAGGCGCCGGCGTCTTTCAGCCCTCGCGGCGTCTTCCATCGCCTGCACGCTGTGCCTCGGGTAGAATGGCAGCATTCTCCGGCGCGCGTCGCTGGCGGCGGCCTGTCCGCCTGACTCCCACTTCCTCCGTGGCCTTCCCGGCCGTGGACCCGTCACGAGTTGCTGCTGCACATGGCATTGTTACGACTGGAAAATCTTCAGCTGGCCTACGGCCATCACGTCCTGCTCAACGGGGCGGACCTTGTCGTCGAGCGCGGCGAGCGTCTGGCGCTCGTCGGCCGCAACGGCACCGGCAAGTCGACCCTGCTCAAGCTTATCACCGGCGAATTCCAGGCAGATGCCGGTGAGCTGTGGAAGGCGCCGGGCCTCAAGATCGGCGTGCTCTCGCAGGACCTGCCGGCCGCCGAAGGACGCACCATCTTCGATATCGTCGCTGAAGGCCTGCCGAAGGCGGGCGCGCTGCTGGCGGAGTACCATCATCTGATCAGCGATCCCGAGCCGGATCTCAAGCGTCTCGAGCACGTGCAGGTCGCGCTGGAAAGCGTCGATGGCTGGCAGTTCCAGCAGCGTATCGATACCGTGCTGACCCGTCTGGGTCTGCCGGAAGACACCATGATGGAAGACCTGTCCGGCGGCTGGCGTCGTCGTGTCGCGCTGGCGCGTGCGCTGGTGTCCGACCCGGACCTGCTGCTGCTCGATGAGCCGACCAACCATCTGGATCTCGATACCATTGCGTGGCTGGAAGAGCAGGTCGCGGCCTTCTCTGGCGCTGTACTGTTCATCACCCACGACAGGGCTTTCCTGAAACGCCTCGCGACCCAGATTCTGGAGCTGGACCGTGGTCGTCTCGGTCGTTATCCGGGCGACTACGCGGCCTACCAGGCCCAGAAGCAGCACGAGATGGACGTCGAGGCCAAGGAGAATTCCGAGTTCGACAAGAAACTGGCCCAGGAAGAGACCTGGATCCGCCAGGGGGTCAAGGCGCGTCGTACCCGCAATGAAGGCCGTGTACGTGCGCTGGAGAAGATGCGTGCCGAGCGTGGCCAGCGGCGTGAAGTGCAGGGCCGTGCGCGTATCGCCGTCGACTCCGCCGAGCGCAGCGGCAAGCGGGTCGTGGAGCTGGAAAACGTCAGCTATCGCTACGACGAGGCGCAGGAGCAGTGGGTCATCCGTGACCTGAGTATCGAGATCCAGCGTGGCGACAAGGTTGGTCTGCTGGGACGCAACGGTGCGGGCAAGACCACGCTGCTGCACATCCTGCTCGGTCAGCTGGAAGCCAGCGAAGGCAAGCGTATCGAAGGCACCAAGCTGCAGATCGCCTACTTCGATCAGCTGCGCAAGGGCCTCGACATGGAAGCCACCGTCTATGACAACGTGGCGCGCGGCAGCGACCGTGTCACGGTCGGCGGACGTGACATGCACGTGATGAGTTACCTGCAGAACTTCCTGTTCACGCCGGACCGCGCGCGTCAGCCGGTACGCTCCCTGTCAGGGGGCGAGTCCAACCGTCTGCTGCTGGCACGTCTTTTCACCATGCCTGCCAACGTGCTGGTGCTCGATGAGCCGACCAACGACCTGGATGTCGAGACGTTGGAACTGCTCGAGGAGCTGTTGCTCGACTTCGACGGCACCGTGCTGCTGGTTTCCCACGACCGTGCCTTCATGGACAACGTGGTCACCAACATCCTCGCCTTCGAGGGCGACGGGGTCGTCAAGCCGTATATCGGGGGCTACAGCGACTGGATACGTCAGGGCGGGCATCTGCCGCCGGCACCGTGGGAAGTCGAGCGTGAGCGCGAGGAAAAGCACCGTCGTGATGCCCAGGCAGAAGACGAGCGTCGCAAGCGTGAGGCCGCCCAGGCGCAGCAGGCCAACAAGAAGGTCAAGCTGCCTTACAAGCTCCAGCGCGAGCTGGACCTGATTCCGGCGACCATCGAGAAGCTGGAGGCGGAGGTCGCGACACTGGAAGCCGAGATCGCGGCGCCGGAGTTCTACACCGGGGATGCCAAGGTGGTGAAGAACACGCTGGAGAAGCTCAGCCACAAGCAGCAGGTGCTGGAAGAGACGATGGAACGCTGGATGGAGCTTGAGGCCATGCAGGAAGGCTGAAGCCGCAAGTGACGGTCATGCACACGTACGGTCATGGACTACGGTCATGAATTACGGCCATGAGTGACGATGCTTGATGGCCGTGCCGTGCAGAAAGTCCGTCAGCTGAATACACAAGAGGGCTGCCCATGGGCAGCCCTCTTGTCGTCCCTCACATGTCGTCGACGTGAGGTGTCGTCTGGCAGGAGGTGTCGTCTAGCCGGTCGCCATCATTCCTCGCTGTCATCCGCGCCGACGCGCACCGCCAGCACGTCGCACTGGGCGCCGTGCAGGACACCCGTGGAGGTGGAGCCCAGCAGCAGCGCAAAGCCATGGCGACCATGCGAGCCGACCACGATCAGGTCCACGTCGTGTTCGGCCGCGAAGCGATGAATCTCGCTATCCGGCATGCCGACCACCACGTACTGGTCTTCGGCGGCGATATCATGAGGCGTGGCGATCTCGCTGAGTCGTTCACGGGCGTGGGAATCCAGCTGGTCCTGGATGCTGGTCAGGTCCATCGGGATATCACCGCCATAGGCAAAGCCCAGCGGTTCCAGCGTATGGATGATGGAAATCTTGGCGCCGTTGCGCTTGGCGATCGGCAGTGCCCGCTCCAGCACCAGATGGGAATCCTTGGTCAGGTCGACAGCGACCAGTACATGCTTGTATTCGTTGCTCATCCTGAGGTCCTCCCGCAGAGGTTGGCCATTCGAGTGGCGTCGTGCACCTGCTTCCATGCTAGGCTTGCCGCCCCCTTGAACACAATGACTTACATCAACGTAATGACAGTGCGTGATACGCAACCCCTCGGGGCTGCATAGCCTATCTTGCGCCTTTACGCCATGTCCTGCTTGATGAAACCCTTGAATAGACAACCGTTGGATAGACGATGACGACTGCGCTGATCATCATTTTTGTCGTGCTGGCGATGCTGTCGCCACTGACCTGGCTACGCCCCAGCAAACGCGAGACGCGCACCTCACTGGTCCGCAAGGCGGTGATCGCCGATGGCATGCGGGTGGACCTCAAGGCGCCGCCTCTTTCTGACGCGCCCAAGGGCATCGTCGGCTATCGCCGTCCCTGGCCGACCGAACGCGATGTCACGCCCTTCATCCTCGTGCAGGATGAATGGGCCAGTGACGCTCTGCGTGAGGCGGTGCCGGGCTATCGCTGGCGCGAAGAGAGTCGCCTGGCGGATGACCCGGACGTCGCTGCGGCGCTGCTGCGCTTTACGCGCACGCTGCCGGAGGACGCCTTGATGCTGGAGTCGTCACTCTCCGGTCTGACGCTGTGGTGGGGCGAGAGTCTGGATGTGGAGAGCTGCCACGACTGGCGGCGCGAATTCGAGGTCTTGCATGCGCTGTTGATCGACAAGGCGCCTATCTCGCACAAGCGTCGTCCGCTGGTGGGCACCGAACCGAAGATGCCGGACGCCTGACACGGGCAGCCTTCCCGCCTGTAGAAAAAAGCCCCCATCGAGTGACTCGATGGGGGCTTTTTCATATCCCGCTTGCGTTCATGTCCTGCTGGCACGGCCGGCCATTTCCGGTCGGCATGTCGGGTCAGGCGCTTTCCGGCACCTTCTCGGAGATTTCCAGGCCATTGCGCTCCATGACACGCAGGCATTCGCAGAATTGATCGACCTGCGCCTCGCTCAGGCCCTCGAGCATCTCGATGCGAGTCTGCTCGGCGATGGCATCGATCTTCTCGATCAATGGCAGCGCCTTGCGGGTCAGGAAGATGCGCTTGGTGCGGCGGTCTTCCTCACAGGCACGGCGCTCGACCAGGCCCTGTTCGGTCAGTTGGTCCAGGGTGCGAACCAGCGACGGGGCTTCGATACCGATGGAGCGAGCCAGATCACATTGGGGCTGACCATCGCCCATGCGCCACAGGTGTACCAGCGTCATCCAACGAGTCTGGGTCAGGCCTAGTGGGGACAGTCGCTGGTCCAGAATGGCGCGCCACAGGCGCGGCAGGCGGGAAAGCTTGAGTCCGATATCTTCATGCATGGATAGGTCGTCCGCTGAGTGCAAAGGTGAAGGGGCTTTTGTCATTGGCGCGCGTCCAGCATCACTCAAAAGTGAATGAGACTGATTCCTTGTCTGCGCCGCCCTTCACATCAGCATGCTAGGCAGTCTGGATAATTACAAGCCTGCGAACGAATTTTACGTCCATGGTCGAGTAACTCAGCGTTCCCGCTTGCGGAGTGACTCGTGGTGGCGACTGTCACAAACCCGGAATCAGGTTGGTGATACGCCAGCCGGGGATGCCGGGGGGCTGGCTGATGGTGCTGTCCGCCAGGGTCGCCTGCTGCGGATCATCGCTGACCAAGAAGCGCAGACTGCCGATGCGCTGTCCGTTCATCGTCTCGACATCGATGCGCCACTCGCCCTCGCTGCCCTGCGGGAAGGCCGTCTTGTGGGTCCAGGCGCGGTAGCCTTCGCTGCGTCCGCCGTTGATGTTCAGGGCGATGCGATCGACGACTTCGCCATCATGACGCCAGACGTGATAGACCTTCTCCGACAGACCGCGCGGCGCGCGAATGGCCGTGTAGGCGTAGAGGCCTCGGGCGGAGAGTTGCGCAGGTGTCAGCTGCATCTCGCCGCGCGGTGCGCGCGCCGCGGCATCGAAGTCCGGCGACAGGCTGCTGGCATTGATCCACAGCGTGGCAGGCGGAATCCAGGCACGTGCCCCCCAGGCACCCACCCCGAGCATCACGCTGATGCCGATCATCGCCAGACCGCCGACCAGACCGCGCGCGATGCGCAGGTTGGCGACGCTGGGCAGCGCGAACAGACTCATGGCGGCACAGGCGGCCAGCAGGCTCTCGCCCGTGGTCAGTTCCAGCAGCAGGGGCAGGGTGACCAACACCACGACGAACACGCACAGGGCGTGGAAGCCGAAGTACAGCCAGCGATGACGCTCGGCCAGCCGGTAGTAGAAGGGGTCGAGAATCGACAGCAGGGTCGCGCCGCACAGCAGCAGCGTGAAGCCTGCCTGGCCGCTGGCCCAGTCGGTGGTCGCCAGGAAGAACGGCAGCGTGAAACACAGTGTCTCCTGCTGGATCAGCTGGGCCACGAAGGTCGCCAGCTTGCGGGGCAGGGCATTCTGACCGCGATGGCGACGCAGGCGGCTCCACAGGCCTTCGGCAATCAGGATCAACCAGGCCAGCATCATGCCCAGAGCCAGCAGGCCGCCCAGCCATTGCTGACGGTTGACGAGAAAGAAACTGCAGATGCCGGCGGCGAAGCCGATGGGCGGCCATAGCCAGTGCCAGCGCTTGGTGCGTTCGACAAGGCCGGTCAGGCGTAGATACAGGGCGGTGAGAGTGCTGCTCATGAAAGCATGATATCGATGAGGCCTTTGAAAGCCTGCTGGCGCGCGAGGAGGTGTCGCGGTCAGCCTGCGGGTTGGGAAAGTGTTCAGGGTAACGCGGCTGCCTTGTGCGGTGTAGCGTCGATCTTTGCCTACATCGGCTGTCGATAGCGTGCGCCAGTCAGCTCAGTCCAGTATACAGACGCGCTGTGACCCCCGACCTTTCGCTAATGTCAGCAGGCTTGATCTTTGCCCGTCACTGGCCCAAGCTGGCTGTATTCAAACGCTTGTATGAAGCGCTGTGATGAGAGATGACTCTCACGTGGTGCCTCAGCCAGCGGCGAGTCCGGCGAGGCCGGTTGCCAACGCCCTCATGGCCAACGCCCAAATGGCAGTGACCATCGAGCGCCCGGCAGCCCCTTCACCTCTTTCTCTTGTGGAGATCCGTGGATGATCTATTCAGGCAAAACGCTAACCGTCGAGGCCAATCAGGACGCCATCGCCCTGTTGACCCTCGACCTTGAAGGCGAATCGGTCAACAAGCTGGCCAGCTACGTACTCAAGGAGTTGGGAGAGGCAGTCGAGGCCATCAAGGCGACGGCCGATCTCAAGGGGCTGGTCATCCGCTCCGCCAAGGAAGCGTTCGTGGTCGGTGCCGACATCACCGAGTTCCACCAGATGTTCGAGAAGGATGAAGCCTTCCTCATCGACATGAACATGAATATCCATGGCATCTTCAACGCCATCGAAGACCTGCCGTTCCCCACCGTCACTGCCATCAATGGGCTGGCGCTGGGCGGGGGCTGCGAGATTACCCTGACCACCGATTTCCGGGTCATGGCCGACAGCGCCAGGATCGGCCTGCCGGAGACCAAGCTCGGCATCATCCCGGGCTGGGCGGGCTGTGTGCGTCTGCCGCGTCTGATCGGGGCTGACAACGCCATCGAGTGGATCTGTGGTGGCACCGAGAACCGTGCCGACAAGGCGCTGGCAGTGGGCGCCGTCGATGCCGTCCTGCCGGTGGCCGAGCTGGACGCGGCGGCACTCGATATTCTGGCGCGTGCCAATGCCGGCGAGCTGGACTATCAGGCGCGTCGTCTCGAGAAGACCTCGCCGCTCAAGCTCAATGCCATCGAGCAGATGATGGCCTTCGAGACCGCCAAGGGCTTCGTGGCCGGCAAGGCCGGTCCGCACTATCCGGCACCCGTGGAAGCCATCAAGGTCATCCAGAAGGGCGCGGGGGAATCGCGTGAGCGCGCCCAGGCCATCGAGGCCAAGACCTTCGCCAGGATGGCGCTGACCGATGTGGCCTTCAATCTGGTCGGCCTGTTCATGAACGATCAGGTGGTCAAGAAGAAAGCCAAGGGTTACGAGAAGCAGGCCAGCGAGATCAAGCAGGCCGCCGTGCTGGGTGCCGGTATCATGGGGGGCGGCATCGCCTACCAGAGCGCCAGCAAGGGCACGCCGATCCTGATGAAGGACATCAATGGCGAGGCCATCGAACTGGGTCTGAAGGAAGCACGCAAGCTGTTCGGCAAGGGCGTCGAGCGCGGCAAGCTGACCACCGAGAAGATGGCGCAGGGCCTGTCCAACATTCGCCCGACGCTGTCCTACGGTGACTTCGGCAATGTGGACCTGGTCGTCGAGGCGGTGGTCGAGAATCCCAAGGTCAAGGCCTCGGTGCTGGCCGAGCTCGAGGACAACGTCGCCGAAGACGCCATTCTGACCTCCAACACCTCGACCATCTCCATCACGCGACTGGCCGAATCGCTCAAGCGTCCCGAGAACTTCTGCGGCATGCACTTCTTCAACCCGGTGCACCGCATGCCGCTGGTCGAGGTCATCCGTGGCGAGAAGTCCAGCGATGCGGCCATCGCCGCGACCGTCGCCTATGCCCGTCAGATGGGCAAGACGCCGATCGTCGTCAACGACTGCCCCGGCTTTCTGGTCAACCGCGTGCTGTTCCCCTACTTCGGTGGCTTCAGCCTGCTGGTCGAGAAAGGCGCCGACTATCAGCGCGTCGACAAGGTGATGGAAAAGTTCGGCTGGCCGATGGGCCCGGCCTACCTGTTGGATGTGGTCGGCATGGATACCGCGGTGCACGCCAATGCGGTGATGGCGGAAGGCTTCCCGGACCGCATGGCGCGTGACGGCAAGACCGCCATCCAGGTGATGTATGACAACAAGCGCCTCGGCCAGAAGAACGCTCTGGGCTTCTACCGCTACGAGGAAGACCGCAAGGGCAAGCCGAAGAAGCTGGCGGATGATGAGGCTCAGGCGCTGGTGGCACAGGTCGTCAGCGAGACGCGCGAGTTCTCCGATGACGACATCATCGCGCGCATGATGGTGCCGCTGTGCATGGAAACCATCCGCTGCCTGGAAGACGACATCGTCGGCAGCCCGGCCGAGGCCGACATGGCCCTGATCTACGGCATCGGTTTCCCGCCATTCCGTGGTGGTGCGCTGCGCTACGTCGATGCCATGGGGGTGGCCGAGTTCGTCGCGCTGGCCGACAGCCTGGCCGATGAGCTGGGGCCGCTGTATCGCCCGACCGAGGCGCTGCGCGAGCGCGCCAAGCGTGGCGACGCCTTCTACTCCTGAGCCTTGATGGCTGAGCGCCCGAGTGGCCGCCAGCACTATCCGACCAGAATTTTCGGCCCTCGCGACAGCGAGGGCCATGAGGGAGCCAGACAATGAATCTGAATCCGAGAGATGTGGTAATCGTCGATGGCGTGCGTACCGCCATGGCCAAGGCCAAGAACGGCGCCTTCCGACACGTGCGTGCCGAGAACCTGTCCGCCGCGGTAATGCAGGCGCTGTTCGATCGCAATCCCGGCCTGGTGCCGGCCGAGGTCGACGACATCATCTGGGGCTGCGTCAACCAGACCCTGGAGCAGTCAATGAACATCGCGCGCAATGCCGCCATCATGACCGGCATTCCGCGTACCGTGCCGGCGCAGACGGTCAACCGCCTGTGCGGTTCCTCGATGAGTGCCCTGCATATCGCCACCGCCAACATCAAGGCCGGCATGGGCGACTTCTATATCATCGGCGGTGTCGAGCACATGGAGCACGTGCCGATGGCGCATGGGGTCGACGTCAATCCGGCGGCCAGCAAGCATGCGGCCAAGGCGGCAATGATGATGGGCCTGACCGCGGAACTGCTCGGCAAGATGCATGGCGTGAGTCGTGAGCAGCAGGATGAGTTCGGCGTGCGCTCTCATCAGCGTGCCCAGGCCGCCGCCGATGAAGGCCGCTTCGATGATGAGATCATCGGCGTCGAGGGCCATGATGCCGAGGGTCGGCGTGTCCTGGTGACCCGCGATGAGGTCATCCGTGGCGATGCCAGCATGGAGTCCATGGGCAATCTCAAGCCGGTGTTCGATCCCAAGGGCGGTACCGTGACAGCGGGCACCTCTTCCGCGCTGTCGGTGGGCGCCTCGGGCATGGCGGTGATGAGCGCCGAGCGAGCCGAAGCGCTGGGCCTCAAGCCTATCGCTCGAGTGCTGTCCACTGGCGTGGCAGGCTGTGACGCCTCCATCATGGGCTACGGGCCGGTGCCGGCCTCCAAGCAGGCGCTCAAGGCCGCAGGCCTGACCATCGAGGACATCCAGACCGTCGAATTGAATGAGGCCTTCGCGGCGCAGTCGATTCCGGTGCTCAAGGACCTCGGCCTCCTGGAGCGCGTCGACACGGCGGTCAACCTCAACGGTGGCGCCATCGCACTGGGTCACCCGCTGGGCTGTTCCGGTTCGCGTATCTGCACCACGCTGCTCAACGTCATGAAGCAGCAGAATACTCGACTGGGGCTGGCAACCATGTGCATCGGTATGGGCCAGGGCGTCGCGACCGTGTTCGAGCGACTCGACTGAGCGTCAGCGCCTTCAGTCAGCGATCAGGTTCTTGCCTGATACTCCAAGCGGCATGTCTTCGGACATGCCGCTTTTTTTGTCGGCAGGCTTTTGTCTGGAAACGAGAGGGGCGGCGCAGTATCGTGGCAGTGGGCGATTGAGCGTGACGTCGCCCCGGGCTTGATGATTGAGGTTACGCGAGGGAGTCGCATCGATGGACTGGAATCATGTCGAGCAGGATCTGCCGCGCGCCACGCCGCCCAGACCCTTGCCACACCCCCTGACCTTCCGGTTGCCGGCGGGCAGTATTGATTGTCACCTCCACCTGTTTGGTGACCCGGTGCGTTACCCATTGGCGGCGGACAGAACCTATGACCCGGCGCCTGTGGGGCTCAGTGAAGCACTCGAGATGCATCATGCATTGGGCGCCAGCCACGGCGTGCTGATACAGCCCAGTGTCTATGGCTATGACAATCGCCTGCTGTGCGACAGCCTGCAGAGCTGTCGCGAGCGTGGGCTGGACTACCGTGGCGTGGCGGTTGTCACGCCCGACATCAGTGATGCCGAGCTTGAGCGACTCTCCGAGCTGGGAGTGTGTGGCGTTCGCCTCAACCTGATCTTCGCCGGCGGGTTGCGCTGGCGTGATGTGATGCTGTTGGCGGATCGCCTGGCACGCTTCAAGTGGCACCTGGAATGTCTGATCGATGTCTCGACCTTCCGTGACATGGAAGCGCGCCTCGGCAGCTTGCCGGTGCCGGTGGTGATCGACCACATGGGCCATCTGGCGGCCACGCGTGGCCCGGAGTGCCCCGGCTTTGCCGCGCTGTGTCGACTGCTCAAGCAGGGGCGCACCTGGGTCAAGCTGTCGGCGCCTTACCGACTGACCACTCGCGGTCGCTTGCCTTATTCCGATGTCACGGCGCTGGTGCGGGCGCTGGTGGCGGCCAATCCGGAGCGCGTCGTGTGGGGCAGTGACTGGCCGCATCCCTATATCGGTGTCGAGATGCCGGAAGAAGACACCCTGGCCGAGCTGATGCAGCGCTGGTTGCCGGAGCGCGAGATGCGCGAGAAGATCTTCCGCGACAACCCGCGCAAGCTGTACGGCTACAAGGCGTTCGTGAAGTCCAAGGCGGATGCGGCGCATTAAGCGAAGTTGCCACGCTTACAAGCCGAAAAGCCGCATAAGGCAGACAAAGCCGAATGGCAAGACGCCCCCATCAGCCTGCTGGTGGGGGCGTCTTGATGATTGGCGAGGGGAGCCGGAGAAAGACAAGAGGGGAGCCGAAGAGAAAGACAAGCGAGGAGAGGCGTGGCGCGCAGCTCTAGCGGGTCTGGAAGGCCACGCGCGTGCCATGGGCCAGCAGGCTGGCATTGTCGATCGGCGTCGTGGGCAGGCCGATCATCTCATCCTGTACTTCCGCCCAGGTCTGCACGCCGTGGGTCAGCCCCAGCGGCAACAGCAGGCGGCTTACCCATTGGGTGCCGGTGAAACGCAGGGACTGGCCGTTGTCATCGGCCAGACGACTGATGCCAGCAGCGTGGTGCAGGCGCACCATATGAAGCCCTTGATCCAGCGTCTGCACTTCCACTGTCAAGGTATTGCCTTCGGCAAGCCACAGACTCAGGGTCTCGATGTCGACGGCTTCGCCAAGCGTGCTGGAGGAAGTCTGCATGCGTTCTCCCGGGTGTCTGAATCATACCACCTTGTAGGCGTGAGGCAGTTCGGCCAGTGGGCCGCGTCCGCCGGCGAGCGTCAGGGCGAGATCGACCATCCCGTCCCAGATGGGCAGCGTCATCCCCCCCTTGATCGCCATGTCGAGTCGCTGCGAGAACAGCAGCAGCTTGTGCAGGCGCTTGTGGGGCAGGCGGTTGAGCGCCTGTTGATAGAAGGGGCGACGCTTGTCGAAGATCATCGGCTTCTGCGCCTTGCAGGCATGCTCGAAGCTCTGGCCTTGATCGAGGTGCTGGCGCAGCGAAAGCAGAGTGCGCAGCTCGCGGGTCAGCGCCCACAGGATCACCGGCGGCTCGACGCCTTCTCCCCTGAGCCCGAGCACGATGCGACCACTGCGCTCGACTTCCCCCTTCAGACACGCATCGGCCAGCGTGAAGACATCATAGCGCGCATTGTCCTCGACGCCCTGGACGATGGCATTGCCATCCAGGCGTGCGCCCGGCGGATGCAGCAGCGCCAGCTTCTGCAGCTCTTGATCTGCGGCCAGCAGGTTGCCCTCGATGCGCTCGGCCAGCAGGCGGGCGGCGTCCTGATTCAGCTCGAGGCCGTGACGACGGGCGCGGTCGCGAATCCAGAAGCCGAGGCGGGAATGGTCCACCGGCCACACCGCGATGAAGACGCCGACCTTCTCCAATGCCTTGAACCACGCCGTCTGCTGCACCTTGCGATCGAGACGCGCCGCGGTGATCAGCAGGATGTCGCCATCCTTCTCGATGCGCTCGGCGTAGGCCTTGAGGACCTTGCTGCCTTCCTGGCCGGCACTCTGGGTGCCCATGCGCAGCTCGATCAGCTTGCGCGAGGCGAACAGAGACATGCTGGCGGCAGACTCGGTCAGGCGCCCCCACTGAAAGCCGTTCTCGACATGTAGTACCTCGCGCTCCTCGACACCGGCAGCGCGTGCCGCACGCCGGATGGCGTCGCAGCTTTCCTGGTGAATCAGCGGCTCATCACCGGCCACGATATAGACGGGAGACAGGCGCTTGTTGAGCTGCTCGTCGAGCTTGTCGGGATAGACCTTCATGAATGTCCTTCGATACTGCGCGGGTCTGGTGGGCAAGTGCGCCCAAGGCTTGGGCGGTCATTCACGAGCAGGGGATAGCCTCGGCGTGATGGTGGCCCTGAACAGGCACGGCCCCATGATGATCGGTTGCCCGATATCGTGGAGCCGTGCCTGGCGAACGTTGCGATTTCCAATCTCTACCAACTGCTGCCAGTTGTCTTCCACTTCTCTTGGCTTGCCTGTCGTCAATCGCCTTGGCGTCAATCGTCTGGCCTTTCAGAACTCATGGATCATGACTCATGACTCACGAACGGGGCGACTCAGTGCGGGAGCGTGGAGCTCAGGGCTTGATCGCGCGCAGGCGCTCCAGCAACTGACGGCTCAGGTCACGATTGACTTCCCTGGCCGCACGCTCACGCAGGTCATCGGTGTTGAGCAGGTCGTCATCGTTGGTGTAGTAGAGGCTGCTGGCCTGCAGTTCCTGCTGGTTGGCCAGATAGGCCCCATCGGACTTGCGCTGCAGCGAGTAGGTCAGGCGGTAAGTCAGTTCACGCTTGATGCTGCCGGCATCGCCGTAGGTGATCTGCTGCACGTTCTCACGGACCTTGCCCAGGTTGAGGGTCAGCGGGGCGCTGTCGCTCAACTGGATGTCGGCACGCTCGAGGGCGTCGCGCAGGGCGTCATGGGTCTTGGTGATCGGTGCCTGGACGTCCAGCTCGGTGATGGCCATCGGCGCATCATCCACGCCGCGCAGCTGGAAGCCGCAGCCGCTCAGTGTCAGCGCCAGGCCGACGCCGAGGGCGGCCAGCACACGACGGCGGCCGAGGCCGCGGGATGCACGCTCTGATGTGTCTGCTGAAACACTGGAAGACTTCGCTTGCGTCACCGTGACCTCCTGTCATGAACGAGTGTCATGATTATCTTGCGAGAGCGCTGCGTGGTGCCTGTCAGCATCACGCAGCGCACGGAATATGGCCGTCAGAGACCGACATCCTCTACTTGCCTGTCGGTCTCTGACGGAACCGGCGACTCGGGCCGCCGGTATCTTGCACTGCCTGGTCGGGTCACTATCAGTTGGCGACGATATTGACCAGCTTGCCCGGTACCACGATCACCTTGCGCACTGTCTTGCCATCGGTGTGCTTGGTGACATTGGCATCTGCCAGCGCCGCGGCTTCGATGGCATCGCGATCGGCATCGGCGGCGAAGGACAGACGCGCACGCAGCTTGCCGTTGACCTGTACGACCAGCTCGATGCTGTCCTTCTTCATCGCGTCGGCATCAGCGACCGGCCAACTGGCGTCGATCACGGCTTCGTCGTGACCCAGTGTCGCCCACAGCGAGTGGCTGGCATGCGGGATGATCGGCGACAGCAGCAGCACGCAGGCCTCGACGGCTTCACGGCTGACGGCCAGGCCCTGCTCGGAGGTGTCCTCGAAGCGGCTGATGGCGTTGACCAGCTCCATCACGGCCGCGATGGCGGTGTTGAAGGTGGTGCGGCGGCCGATGTCGTCGCTGCACTTGGCGATGGTCTCGTGTGTCTTGCGACGCAGTGCCTTCTGATCATCGTTCAGGGCCGTCACGTCCAGCGCGGCCGGGGTGCCGGCAGCGACGTGCTCGTGAACCAGACGCCAGACGCGCTTGACGAAGCGATGCGCGCCCTCGACACCGGAATCGGACCATTCCAGCGACTGCTCGGGCGGCGCGGCGAACATCATGAACAGGCGCACGGTGTCGGCACCGAAACGGTCGATCATCGACTGCGGGTCCACGCCGTTGTTCTTTGACTTGGACATCTTCTCGGTGCCACCGATTTCCACCGGCAGACCATCGGACTTCAACACGGCCTTGACGGCGCGGCCCTTGTCGTCGGTCTCGACGTCCACGTCCAGCGGGTTGAACCAGTCGCGGCCGCCTTTCTCATTGATGCGGTAATAGGTATCCGCGACCACCATGCCCTGGGTCAGCAGCTGCTTGAACGGTTCGTCGCTGTCGACCAGGCCGAAGTCACGCATCAGCTTGTGGAAGAAGCGCGAGTAGAGCAGGTGCAGGATGGCGTGCTCGATGCCGCCGATGTAGTAATCGACCGGCAGCCAGTAGTTGGCGCGTTCGTCCAGCATGGCATCGGCGTTGTCCGCACAGCAGAAGCGCGCGTAGTACCAGGAGGACTCCATGAAGGTGTCGAAGGTATCGGTCTCGCGCTGCCAGCCATCGCCCAGGTCACTGAAGGACGGCATCTTCTTGATCGGCGAGCCACCGGAGGCGTCGAATTCGACTTCCAGCGGCAGAGCGACCGGCAGCTCGTCGTCGGTCAGCGGGATGGATTCACCGTTCGGGCCATTCTTGACCGGAATCGGCGCACCCCAGTAGCGCTGACGCGAGACGCCCCAGTCGCGCAGGCGGAAGTTGGTCTTGACCTCGCCACGGCCCTGCTCGACCAGGCGCGCGGCGATGGCATCGAAGGCACTCTCGAAGTCGAGGCCATTGAAGTCACCGGAGTTGATCAGCACGCCGTGCTCGGTGAAGGCGGCGTCGCTGACGTCGGGCGCATTGCCGTCGGCATCGGCGATCACGGCTTCGATCGGCAGGTCGTACTTGGTGGCGAATTCATGGTCACGCTCGTCGTGGGCCGGCACGGCCATCACGGCACCGGTGCCGTATTCCATCAGCACGAAGTTGGCGACGTAGACCGGCACTTCACGGCCGGTCAGCGGGTGGATGGCCTTGAAGCCGGTATCCATGCCGCGCTTTTCCATGGTCGCCATGTCGGCTTCGCTGGTACCGCCACGCGCGCATTCGGCGTTGAACTCGGCAAGCTCCGCATTGTGCTCCGCCGCGGCCTTGGCCAGCGGGTGAGCAGCGGCGACACCGACGTAGGTCACGCCCATCAGGGTGTCCGGACGGGTGGTGAAGACGGTCAGGGATTCCTGCACCTGGCTTGCCTTGGCATCGAGGCCGAAGCTCAGCTCGACACCGCGCGACTTGCCGATCCAGTTGCGCTGCATGGTCTTGACCTGCTCCGGCCACTCGACCTTGTCGAGGTCGGCCAGCAACTCTTCGGCGTAATCGGTGATGCGCAGGAACCACTGCGGGATTTCCTTGCGCTCGATCAGTGCGCCGGAACGCCAGCCACGGCCGTCGATGACCTGCTCATTGGCGAGCACGGTCTGGTCAGCCGGGTCCCAGTTGACGATGGAACTCTTCTTGTAGACGACACCCTTCTCGACCAGCTTGGCGAAGAACCACTGCTCCCAGCGATAGTATTCCAGGTCGCAGGTGGCGAACTCACGGCTCCAGTCGTAGGCGAAGCCCAGCGCCTTGAGCTGATCGCGCATGTAGGCGATGTTCTCGTGGGTCCACTTGCCCGGCGCGACGTTGTTCTTCATCGCGGCGTTTTCCGCCGGCAGGCCGAAGGCGTCCCAGCCCATCGGCTGCATGACGTTCTTGCCCTGCATGCGCTGGAAGCGCGAGATCACGTCACCGATGGTGTAGTTGCGCACGTGACCCATGTGCAGCTTGCCACTGGGGTAGGGGAACATCGACAGGCAGTAGAACTTCTCGCGGTTGGCGTCTTCCACCGCCTTGAAACACTGATTTTTCTCCCAGTACTGCTGGGCAGCCTGTTCGATCTGATCGGGAGCGTACTGTTGAGAAGTATCCTGTGAATCCATCGGGTCCGTCACTACCTTGGCATTGGCCGCTACCCGTCACCAGGGACAGGCAGGGCGTGAAGAGGTGGGCGGTCACATCGGGATGGGCCGCCACTGTCTGCGATGGGGTCAAGTCTACCCCAGACGCCAGGACTCAGGTAGGGGAGGCGAGCCCTGTGGCGCCAGGCGAATGCGCTTCATGCTGCCAGTGCCACGCGCTTGATGCGTGTCAGGGAGTGGAAGCGTGTGGCTTGTGTCGCAACGCCAACGCCACCATGCTGAAGGTAGAGCGCCATGCCCTCCCGCAGTACGGGAGAAGGTGAAGACACAAGGAGAGTCCATGAGCCAACCACGTGAACCCCGCGATCCCCATGAGCCGATCAGCGCCACGGAGCGTGATACGGCTGCCACGTCCTCGCACGACAGTGGCTTTGAAGATACGCCGATGCCTTCGCGTTCAGCCGCCAGTCAGCCGCAGGGCGAAGGGGAAGGACGTCTCGGCGATGCCTATGGGCGAATCCTGACGCGGCTGGAAGACAGCAGTGGTGAGCTGTCGTGGGATGGCCTCAAAGCCGAGCTGGATGAGGCGGTCAAGTTCGAGGCCGAGGTCGAGGAATTCACGCTCGACGAGCTGGCGCTGCTGCGTGCCTGGGTCGAGCGTGACATGCGTGAATTCCGCCGCCACCTGGCGACCGGTGGAGAAGGGATCGCCAGCTGGCTGGGGATCGATCTCTCGGTGCTGTCGCGCAGTGTCAGTTCCGCGCTGATGTCGATCGCGGACCGCACCGTGGTGGACCGCGCCCACTTCGAGGAGGACCTCGAGGCCGCGCGCGCCGACTACACCAGCGGCGAGGTCATCGCGCCGGGGCTATTGCATTGCGTGCACTGTGAGTCGACCACCACGCTCACGCGGCCCAGCGTGCTGGAACCCTGCCATGCCTGTGGACATCGTTTCTTCTCGCGTGGCGCGCCGCCCGTTACTCGTCAGCCCCCCACGACCGACGAGAGTGATCAGAGCTGATGGCGACACCGTCAGACTGGTTCGCCCCGGCGCACGCCACCTGGAGCGCCGGTCAGCGCCACAAGGCGTTGCAACAGCTGATCGAGCACTTCAACCAGCGCCCGCGTCCACGTGATGCGGGCCTCTTCAAGCAGATCTCCTATTACCTCTTTCTGCTCGCGGATTATCGCTCGGCCAGCCAGATTCTGGCCCAGGGGCATGTGGAGTGTCCGGCCGATGAAGAGATCGCGCTCAACCAGGTGGTGTGTCTGTCGCGTGCCAATGATGCCGCTGGCTCGCTGGCGGCCGGTGAGGCATTGGCCGCACGGGGCTGTCTCAATCCGGTGCTGTTCGACTCGCTGGCCAGCAGCGCGGCCAGGCTCAAGCGCCACGATGAGGCACGCGAGCATGGCAGTCGCGCCCTGGCGCTCAAGGACGAGCAGCATGGGAGCCTGCCGTTGGCGAAGGGCTGGCGACTGCCCGCTGCCCCCCCCTCGGCAGTCGCGGCCGGCAAGACGCGAGTGCTGGCCTTCGGTCTCTGGGGCAAGGGGCCGCGCTACTTGAACGGCATGCTGCATAACCTGCTGTTGGCGCCGGTGCTGTATCCGGGGTGGCGGGTTCGGCTCTATCACGATGACAGCGTGCCCGACGACTTCCTGGCTCTGGCGCGGGAACTGGACGCCGAGCTGATCGAGCGTCCCTCCAGTGACACCTTGAGGCAGCGGCTGTGTTGGCGCTTCGCGGTCGCCGATGACCCGACGGTGGGCTACTTCGTGGTTCGCGACTGCGACAGCGTCATCAGCCTGCGCGAAGTGCGCGCGGTGCAGATGTGGCTGACGTCCGGGCGCTTCTTCCATGTCATGCGTGACTGGTGGAGTCATACCGATCTGGTGCTGGCGGGGCTGTGGGGCGGGGTGGCCGGAGTCCTGCCGCCACTCGAGACATTGCTGGCCCGATGGCAGCCACAGCATGTCGAGACGCCGAATATCGATCAGTGGTTCATGAAGGAATGCGTGTGGCGTTATCTGCGCGAAAGTCTGGTCAGCCACGACCGGTGTTACTCGCTGCAGATCAAGGGCCGCGACAGCCTGAAGTTCCCGGACGACGTGCTGGGAGAAGCGCCTGGCGGCACGGCGCATGTCGGCAGTGACGAGTGGACGCGCGATCGCGCCTTCCAGCGCCGCCAGCTGGGGCCATGGCTCAAGGAGGCCAGCTGGATGCGTGGCAGCGAATGAGCACAATCAATCCTGCGATAATCGACTGATGAGCGGGTTATAAAGACACACGAAGGGCTGTCCATAGGCAGCCCTTCGTGTGTCTTGCCAGCAGTCCTTCGCTTGTCTTGCCAGCAGTGCTGTCGGGGCTAGCGACCCACCAGCCAGCCGATCCATTCATGCAGTGCCCAACGTGACTGGGTCAGCGCGGAGCTGTTGGGGATCCAGGCATCGATGCCCAGTCCCGACACCGTGGTGTAGCCCACCGGCGCCGGGATGATGGTGCGGAAGCCCTGGTTCTGGAAGTTGCGCATCGCGCGCGGCATGTGCCAGGCGCTGGTCACCAGCACGATCTTGTTGATGTCGTCCTGCTCGAGCATCTCGCGCGTGAAGAGCGCATTCTGCTGGGTGTTCTCGCTGCGGTTTTCCAGCCAGCGCGCCGGGTAGTCGAATTCATCGATCAGCGAGCGCTGCATCAACTCGGCGAGGGTGCCGTCATCGGAGGATGATACCTTGCCACCGGTGAGCAGAATCGGCAGCTCCGCGTTGCGTGCCACGCGTACGCCTTCGTCCAGACGGCTGAGCGTCTCGCCATTGATGCGATCACGGCCCTGCAGCTCCGGGGCGTCGTAGTAGCGTCCGCCGGAAAGCACTACCACGGCCTGCGCCTGGATCCACTCTGCCGGTTCACTGGGCTGGATGCGCTCCAGCCCTGACATCAGCCGCGTGGAGACGACCGGAGAGGACAGCAGCCACATGCCCAGAATGGCCACGACCATCATGGCGCGTGCCAGGCCCGGCCAGCGCTTGAGGACGAGCATGGCCAGGAACAGCAGCAGGAGAGGCCCGCCGGGCGGCAATACCAGGTCCTTGATGATGCCGAGTAACTCGGTGATGCCCATTGTGGTCTCGCTTGTGCAGAGGCAGTGCCGGGCATCGGCCCGGCAGCGGGTAAGGTTGAGCGTTCAAGCATCTGAGGCCCCGGAGGCTCAGGCGTTCTGGGGCTCAGGCGTTCTGGGGCTCAGGCGTCCTGCGGGCGCTGACGGCGCGCCTTGAAGCATTCGTTGATGCCAAGCACGAGGCCCGGCGCCAGCAGCAGCGCGATCAGGATCCACACCGGCAGCAGGCCGTAGTGCATCCAGGGCGTCATGCCCAGTTGCAGCCGGATATCGCCAGTGACGGTGGCCTCCTCGAACTGGGGGGCCTGGGCGATGATCTCACCCTGCGGCGAGATGATCGCCGTGACGCCATTGCTGGTGGCTCGCAGCAGATAGCGGCCGTTTTCCAGCGCGCGCAGCTGGGCCATCTGCAGATGCTGCAGCGGGCCGATGGAGTGACCGAACCAGGTGTCATTGGAGACGGTCAGCAGCACGGTAGAGCTCAAGGCGCGCTGGCGGACCAGCTCCGGGTAGACGATCTCGTAGCAGATCGCCACGCCGATACGCAGACCGCTGACCATCAGCGGAGGCTGCTGGCTGTCGCCTGACTGCATGCTCGACATCGGCAGGTCCAGGAAGCCGATGATGCCCCGCAGCCAGCTTTCCAGCGGTACATACTCGCCGAAGGGCACCAGGTGCTCCTTGCGATACTGGGCCGACGGGTCATCGATGGGAATCACGCTGTTGTAGAAGCGATTGTCGGCGTCACGCTCGACGATCCCGGTGATCAGACCGGTCTTGGGCGGCAGAGTTGCCTGGATGCGCTCGAGGAAGGGCTCGGCCTGGTCGCGCAGCATCGGCAGTGCCGTCTCCGGCCAGACGATCAGGTCGGCATCGTCCTGCACGGCGCGCGTCATCGCGGCGTAGGTATTGGCCGCACGGCGCTGACCTTCGGCGCTCCACTTGATCAACTGCGGCAGGTTGCCTTGCAGCAGGGCGACGCGCGCCGGCTGGCCGCCGGACTGTGTCCAGCTGGTTGGCAGCAGCAGCCCCGCGCTCCACAGCACGATCAGCGGCGCGATCGCCCACCAGCGGCGACGCAGGGCCAGATTCCACAGCAGCGCCCCGGACAGGGCGATGATCAGCGAGATACCGTAGACACCAAGCACCGGCACCCAGCTGGCCAGCGGCGAGCCCACGGCACTGTTGCCCAGCAGCAGCCACGGGAAGCCGGTGAAGGCCCAGGTGCGGAACAGCTCGCTGAGCACGAACACCGCGGCGAATGACAGCACATCGAGCTTGCGTGAGCAGAAGCGTTGCCACAGGCCCATCCACAGCATCGGGAACAGCGCCATGCAGGCCACGAACAGCATCGTCAGCAGCACCGCCAGCGGCATGCCGGTATAGCCGTAATCATGGATCGAGACGTAGACCCAGCTGGCCCCGCTGCCGAACAGGCCGACCCCGAACCACCAGGCGCGCAGGAAGCCACCGCCTTCCATGCGCAGCGCCCCGTAGAGCAGGCCTGCGCCGATCGGGCCCAGCCACCACTGCTCGAAGGGGGCAAAGCTCAGGGTGACCAGTACCCCGGCAATGATCGCCAGTACATTGGCCAGCAACGAGGCGCCCGGGAAGCTCCTCGCGCGGGGGGAATCTGACATGCCGCTCTCCTTGTAAAATGCCAGACACATCGGCGGATGTGTCTGGCATTGTCCTCTATCGGGTCAGCCTGTGATCAGGCCATGAATCACTCGCCGCTGATGTGCGCACGATGCTCGGCCGAGGGCGGCGCGTCACCGGTGGCATCTTCCAGACGGCATACCTGTACCTGACGAATGCGACGATTGTCCGCATTGAGCACCGTGAAACGCCAGCCGGCGAAATCGGTGGATTCCTGACGGCGTGGCATGTGGCCGAAGCGCTGGATCATCAGACCGCCGATGGTGTCGAATTCCTCATCGGAGAAGTCGGTATCGAAGTGCTCATTGAAGTCATCGATGGTGGTCAACGCGCTGACGGCGAATTGACCATCGCCCAGCTCGCGGATGTCCTCATCCTCATCGGTGTCGTGCTCATCCTCGATATCCCCGACGATCTGCTCGAGAATATCCTCGATGGTGACAAGGCCTGCCGTACCGCCGTACTCGTCGATGACCACCGCCATGTGATTGCGAGTCTCGCGGAATTCCTTGAGCAGGCTGTTGAGGCGCTTGGATTCGGGGATGAACATCGCCGGACGGATCGCTTCGCGCAGATCGAAGCGCTTGCGCTCGCTGTCATTTTGCAGAATCAGCGGCAAAAGGTCCTTGGCCAGCAGAATGCCGAGCACCTCGTCGAGGTTCTCGTCGATGACGGGATAGCGGGAGTGAGCCGATTCGAGAATCAGCGGCAGGTATTCCTCCGGGCGCTGATCGACCTGAATGGCCTGCACTTGGGAGCGGGGGATCATCACCTCGCGCACCTGCTGGTCGCTGATTTCCAGCGCGCCTTCGATGATGGCGATGGCGTCCTGATCGAGGTTGAGGCGTGGGCCTACCTCAGCCAGAAACTGGAGCAGCTCGCTACGGGAGCTGGGTTCGTCGGTGTCGCTTGAGAAGGCGCCGAACAGCTTATCGAGCCAGGTTTTCGAATGGCTTCCCGATCGGTCTTCGCTCATGCGTTAGTTTCTCTTTTCCTCGGTGGCGATACCCCATCGTCGTGGTGGTATCGGGGCAGCCGAGCGACCCGGGGACAAGCCCCGAGTCACCCGACGGCGGGGGCTGCCGATGCGCAACGGCACCGGCATCAGTGATTCTCTTCCCGGTAGGGGTCGGCGATGCCGAGCCCTGCCAGCACATGACGCTCGAGCGCTTCCATGCGTTCGGCTTCATCGTCCTCGATATGGTCATAGCCGAGCAAGTGCAAGGTGCCATGGACCAGCATGTGGGCGAAATGATTTTCCAGCGTCTTGCCCTGTTCCCGCGCTTCGCGGGCGACGACATGCACGCTGATGATCAGGTCGCCCAGAAAGCGCTGCTCATCCTGGCCTTGCTCATCAAGGGCCTGTTCACCCAAGGCCTGCTCAGCTGCGGTCTCGGGAGCCGCAGACGCGGTATCAGAGGAATCTGACTCGTCAGCTTTGCTCATGGTGTCTGACGCCAGCATGACATCGTCGCTGTTGTGGCCGTCGAGACCTTCCTCTTCGCCGGCGTCCAGATCGCCCTCCGGCATGCCCGCAAGCGGCAGGCTGTCGTCCTCGCCTTCCTCGGCGAAGCGCGCGGCCAGTTCCGGCGGCAGGGCGAAGTCGTCCAGATCCAGCGGCTCATGCGGGAAGGACAGCACGTTGGTCGGGGAATCCTTGCCACGATAATCGCGATTGAGGCCCTGACTCTCTGCTTCTTCCACCAGACGCACGGTCAGCTCGTAAGGCGCTGCGGCGGCGCTGTCATCGTGCTCGAGTGCGCCATCTTCCGCGGCGGCCAGCAGTGCAGCCGCCACCCAGGCTTCCAATTGATGGCTGGCCGGCAGCGGCTGGCCGTCGAATTCACTCTCGCCGATGGCCAGTTGCAGGTCCACGACGACCGCAGGGGCTTCGCTCACTGGCTACCTCCCGTCGGGGTGTTGGCAGGCGGCACGTTGCTCTGGGCATTCAGCGCCGCCATGCGTGCTTCGCGCTCGGCCTGACGCTGCTCGCGACGCTCGCCTTCCTGCTGCTCTTCCGCGGCTTCGAAGGAGTCGTAGGCCTCGACGATGCGCTGCACCAGCGGGTGACGCACGACGTCCTTGGCCAAGAAGCGCGTGATGCTGATCCCCGGGGTGTCCTTGAGCACTTCCAGCACATGGGCAAGGCCGGACTGGGTGCCACGTGGCAGATCGACCTGCGAGACGTCACCGGTGATGACGGCGGTGGAGCCGAAACCGATGCGCGTCAGGAACATCTTCATCTGCTCGCGCGTGGTGTTCTGGGATTCATCGAGAATGATGTAGGCGTTGTTGAGCGTCCGGCCGCGCATGTAGGCCAGCGGCGCGATCTCGATGATCTGGCGCTCGATCATCTTGTTGACGTGTTCGAAGCCGAGCATCTCGTACAGGGCGTCGTAGAGCGGGCGCAGGTAGGGGTCGATCTTCTGGGCCAGGTCCCCCGGCAGGAAGCCGAGTTTCTCGCCGGCCTCGACCGCCGGACGCACCAGCAGGATGCGTCGCACTTCGTTGTTGTTGAGCGCTTCCACGGCAGCGGCGACGGCAAGATAGGTCTTGCCGGTACCGGCCGGGCCGATGCCGAAGTTGATGTCGTGATTGCGCATCTCGGTGACATAGCCCTGCTGGTTGAAGCCGCGTGGGCGCACCAGCACCTTGGGCGTGCGGATCACCACATCACCGTAGGTGGCGCCTTGGTCCTCGGCGGCTTCGACCAGCGCCTCGACGCCGGATTCCTGCAGGAACAGATGGACGGTCTCGGCATCGACGTTGCCGGCGCCGGTCTCGCGATACAGATGCTCCAGCACGTTGGCGGTCGCCTTCACGGCCGCCGCGGGGCCTGCGACCTGGAAGTCGTTGCCGCGGTTGCGCAGGGTGACACCGAGCCGGGATTCGATCAGCTTGAGATGCTCGTCGCGCTGGCCGGTCAGGCTGGCCAGACGCTGCGGGTCTGCCGGCTCAAGCGTCATGTTGAGAATGCGATTGGCTTGCTGTGACTGGTGGCTCAAGGCGTCGAATATCCTGATAGTGATGAGTGACGATGATGCTTGGCGATGAGGGGCAGCCGCGATGGCGTGATGCACGGAGCGCTCTGCCCGCCGCGGCGCATGACGGCGCCATTTCAGTGTCAATGGTGACGCGTTGCCGAAGTCTCAAGAGAGCTTAATGCGCGATGGCCGTACAGGGCAATTGTCCTGTACGGCCAGCGTGGCTATCTGCTTGATAGCGGGGGCTGATGGCGCCTCGTCAATGCCGGGAGCGACGTGCGATCAATAGCGGTAGGGTGAGCTGAGCTCACCGCGCAGGGAGTTGGGATAGGCCTCGGTGATCTCGACATCCACCAGGTAGCCGATCAGCTCGGTCGGGTTGGCAGCGCGGAAGTTGACCACCCGATTGTTCTCGGTGCGCCCTGACAGCAGGCCCGGATCACGCGGCGAGAAGCCGGAGACCAGGATGCGCTGGGTGGTGCCGACCATCTTGCGACCGATCTGCATCGCCTGCTGGTTGATGCGATCCTGCAGGATGAGCAGGCGCTCCTTCTTCACCTCTTCCGGGGTGTCGTCTTCGAGATTCGCCGCCGGAGTGCCCGGGCGTGCGGAGTAGATGAAGCTGAAGGAGTGATCGAAGCCGATCTGGCCGATCAGGTCCATGGTGTCCATGAAGTCCTGATCGGTCTCGCCCGGGAAGCCGACGATGAAGTCGGAGGAGAAGCTGATGTCCGGGCGCAGTGCGCGGATGCGTTCGAGCTTGTCGATGTAGAGGTCACGCTCGTGGCCGCGCTTCATCGCCGCCAGAATGCGGTTGGAGCCTGACTGCACCGGCAGGTGCAGGTGGCTGACCAGCTCCGGGATTTCACCGAAGGCCTCGATCAGCGAGTCCTTGAACTCCAGCGGGTGCGAGGTAGTGAAGCGGATACGGTCGATGCCCTCGACCTGCGCCACGCAGCTGATCAGCTCGGCGAGGTCGATCTCCTCGCCCAGCTGGTTGAGACCGGCGTAGGCGTTGACGTTCTGGCCCAGCAGGTTGATCTCGCGCACGCCCTGGTCGGCCAGGTGGATGACTTCATCCATCACCTTCTCGAAGGGACGCGAGACTTCCTCACCGCGGGTGTAGGGCACCACGCAGAAGGTGCAGTACTTGGAGCAGCCTTCCATGACCGAGACGAAGGCGCTGGCACCGTCGCTCTTGGGTGCGGGCAGGTTGTCGAACTTCTCGATCTCGGGAAAGGTCACGTCGACGACGGAAATCTGCTTGAGGCTGTCGCGGCGGGTATCGAGCATCTTCGGCACGCGGTGCAGTGTCTGCGGGCCGAACACCATGTCCACATGCGGGGCACGCTTGCGCAGGTTGTCGCCTTCCTGACTGGCCACGCAGCCGCCGACGCCGATCACCAGCTCCGGGTTCTTTTCCTTGAGCTTCTTCCAGCGTCCCAGCTGGTGGAACACCTTCTCCTGCGCCTTCTCGCGGATGGAGCAGGTATTGAGCAGGATGACGTCTGCTTCGGATTCGTCGCTGGTGACTTCCATCTGATGCGATTCGCCGAGCAGATCCGCCATGCGCGCGGAGTCATACTCGTTCATCTGGCAGCCGTGAGTCTTGATGAAGAGTTTCTTCGCCATTGCCTTGTGTGAACGCTCTGAGCTGCGCACCCGGGCTTCGTGCGCCTCGCGCCCGGGCACCTGGTGGCGGCGGGCAGCGTCAGCGGTCAGGAGAAGCGGGCGCGACTTGTAATGAATGAGCCCCGGCGCCGATGGCTGGCCGGGAATCGAGGGCGCGACGATACCGTGCCAAGCGGCACGCTGATCGGGTCGAGGCCAAAATCGGGACGGCACAGTATAGGAGTCTGCCGGCCATGCGGCCAGCCCTGTCGCATCGCTGTCAGCAATGAGGAGGATGCCTGCCAACCACCGGTTCAGCCTGATGGTGGCTGTGGTATCCTCACGAGATAGTCCGCGCATGCCCTGACGCTACAACAGGGGCTTGGCATGTTTCATAGTTATCAGGCAGGTGTTGCGCAACGCACATCAGGCTGTCAATGGCTTGATTTGTTGAGGTTTTCATGCCGATAGCCCGGCTGCCTGAGCTGGTTAAAATTTGATCGATTTGTTGGCGGAGCAGGCATTTCGCCGTGCGCAGACCTGCCCCTTTGAGGTTGTCCCAAGACTTATCCACAGAAAGTGTGGATGTCTGAAGACACTGAAATGACAGTCTCGGATTTTTCTCGCGGCAATTTCGTTACCGTACGTCCAAGCGCGACAGCGATGCCAGGCAGGACGCCTTGCATTGCGCAACCTGGCAGACACCGCATGGGCAGACAGGGCGAGCTTCCCTTCGCCCAAAAGCGGTCGATCATGTTCGGCATGTGGGGACGCAGGGTTCAGCGTGTTTCCTCCGCGTCTCCACACGCCTGACACGGTCGGCTTACGCCCTTAGACAGCCATGAAGAACACGATATGACGCGATTCTCCATTACCAGCACCCCTTCATCTTTCGGTCTCCTGTCACCCCGATCGCCGTGTTCGTCGCTTGCGCGCTCACTGCGCCGTGTGGTGCTGGGGGCTGGCGTCGCCGGCAGCCTGCTGTTGGGCGCACCGCTGGCCAATGCGGCCACCGACCGTTGGGTCGCCGATGACCTCACCACCTTCGTGCGCAGTGGCCCGACGGATGGCTACCGCATCGTGGGTACGGTGAAAGCCGGCCAGCCGGTCGAGCTGCTCGAGGTCAAGAATGACTACAGCAAGATCCGCACTGCCAGCGGCGACGTGGTGTGGATTCCCTCCGCTGACCTGCAGGACACCCAGAGCGTCAATGCCCGGGTGCCAGAGCTGAGCGCCAGGGTCAAGGAATTGACAGCCAGGCTCGACGGCATCAATGAAGAGTGGGAAACCCGTGTCGAGGACATGAAGACCGGCCTCGAGACGCGTCAGGCGCGTATCGAAGAGCTTGAGCAGGCCAGCAACAGCCAGTCAGCCGAGCTTGCCCAGGCGCGCAGCAAGATGCAGGACATGGAAACCAAGCTCGATACCAAGAAGCAGGACCTGCTGATGCGCTACTTCATGTACGGCGGTGGCGTGGCGGGTGTCGGCCTGCTGGTCGGCCTGATCGTGCCGCATCTGCCGCGTCGCAAGAAGAAGCGTCACGGCTTCCTGTAAGGCATTCTGGTAACCGATAGCAGAGGGAGTGAGCCAGCTCATGTCGGCAGAAGATACGACGATGGACGCGACGCCGGCCAGTGACCCTTGGCTGGCGCGATGGCAGGAAGGGCGGATCGGCTTTCATCTGCCTGCCACACATTCGGCGCTGGAGCGCTGGTGGCCGCGACTTGAGATCGCGGCGGGCGCCAAGGTGCTGGTGCCGTTGTGTGGCAAGAGTCTCGACATGCGCTGGCTGGCGTCGCAGGGCTATCCGGTGCTGGGCATCGAGCTTGCCCGCCAGGCCTGTGAGCAGTTCGTCGCCGAAGGCGCCGGGGATGTCTCGCGCTATCGGCTGGAGCACTTCGAATGCTTCCGCCAGGGCATGGTCGAGTTGTGGTGCGGAGACTTCTTCCACTTCCATATCGACCATGTCGATCATCTGGACGCCTTCTATGATCGCGCCGCGCTGATCGCCTTGCCGCCGGCCACCCGGCAGCGCTATGCCTTCCATCTGGCGCAGCTGCTGCCCCCGGGCGCGCGTGGCCTGTTGATCAGTCTCGAGCGGCAGACGGAGCAGCATCAGGGCCCGCCGTTCCATGTCGCCGAAGACGAGATTCGTCAGCTGTTGAGCGCCAACTTCACGCTTGAGGTGCTGGAGCGTCGCGCCCCGGATGATCGCGGCCTGCGTGAGACGGTGTGGAGTCTGGTGCGCAAGGGACCGCGTCGCTGACGACTCAGGGGGGATCTTGTCAGTCAGGTCCAGTCTTCTTGAGGGCCCAGTCCTCATGAAAAACGCCACCGCCGCCCAATGGGCGGCGGTGGCGTTTTCGTTGGTGGCGAGCTGCTGATTGAGCTTGCTGATTGGACTTACTGGTCGAGCTGGCGGATCAGCGTGGTGTCCTGGAAGGCGCGAGTCAGTGCATCGCCGATCACCTCAGAGACCGTCTCGGTATTCTTCTCCTGACACGGCTTGAGGGCATAGCCCTGGTCACGCGTCGCGGTGTAGCTGCCGGTATAGCGCTGCTTGCCGGACACGGCGACGGCCTTGATCACGCCATTGAGTGTCGCGGTGTCGGTGATCAGGCCGCCGCGCTTCACGCCATAGGCCAGCTCGGTCAACGAGATGGTCAGCTCAGCAGCACCTTGGTTGGCCTGTTCGGCGGACACCGGCACGAAGCCCATGCGGCGCAAGGCGCTGATGGTCTGGGCCTCAAGCTTGGGCGTCAGGTCACCGGTCGGCACGACCAGATAGCTTGAAGCGTTGGTGGCGCCATCGCGAGAGCCGATGCGCTCGGACGGGCGTTCATCCATCACCTCTACCACGACCTGCTGACCATGGCCGACCACGCCCATCTCACCGACTTGTGGATTGACGTACAGGCGCTGCGGGCTGGTGCCGCAAGCGCTGAGAACTGCCGCAGTGGCGATCAGGGCCACGCTCATGCAGGTGGTACGCAATTGACGCATCATCATCAAAAATCCTTGGCCTTGGGCCGGTAATCGTGGAAGTCGTCTCGGTCATCCGCTGCCAATGAGTGGCGTGATGCGGGAGCCCGGAGACTGGATGGCGCGAGTATAGGGGCAGAATCATCCGTGGCGTAGTGGAAATTCATGCTCACGCATGTCACTTGATGGCGACATTCTCGAGAGTTCATGCGGGATCGACACGGCGCGCCAATGCCAGCAATCCCAGCAGGGGGCCGGGCAGCAACGTCAGCAAAAGAAGCGTGCCGTGACTGGCGATCAATGGAGTGAGCAGCGCGATCGAGACCAGTGACAGACTGAAGCCGCAGGCATTCATCAGGGCCAGTGCACTGGCCTGCAACTCCACTGGGGTACCGCCCGCCGCGAGTGCCGAGAACTGTGGGGAATCGATGGCGGCCAACAGGCTCCAGAGTGCGAGCAGGCAGAACAGAAGTCCGTAACCTGCCTCCAGTTGCATGGCGGCAACGAAGCACAGTGTCAGGGTGACGGAACCCGCCAGACCAAGGCGCGCGACCCACAGGCTGCCGCGTTTGCGTGATACCCAGCCACCGGCGATGCAGCCCGGTGCACCGACCGCGATCACGATGAAACTATGCAGGGCCAGAGTCGCGGGTGTCAGCGTCATGCCCGTTGCGCTTGCCATCCGCGACAACAGCCAGGGGACCAGTGCCCATAGCGTGTATAGCTCCCACATATGACCGAAGTAACCCAGTGCGCCGCGCACGAAACCCGGGTATTGCCAGGCCGCCATCCCGCGGGTGGCGCGCGCAAGAAAGGTGCTGCTGCCGGGAGTGATGCCGCTGGATGGTGGGGGATTCGCTGTCTGCGCCACGGGGGGTGGTGCCAGTAGCGCGATCAGGCCAGCGCCCGTGAGCGCCAGAAGTGAGGCCATGACGATGGCCGTGCCCCATGACAATGAGAGCCCGCCGCTCTGTTGCAGCGCCGCCAGTGCATGCGGTAGCGACGTGCCCAGCACCAGCATGCCGACCAGCCAGGCAAGTGCCGCGCCGGCTCGGTCAGGGGCGCTCTGCAACATCAGCTTCAAGCCGATGGGGTAGATGCCGGCCAGTGCCAGCCCCGTCAGCACGCGCAGGCTTGAGGCGCTGAGCAGCCCCGGCGCGATCAACAGTGCCAGATTGGTCAGCGCGCCCAGTACGCAGGAGACCATGAACAGATGGCGCGCGGCGAAGCGATCTGCAAGGCCTGCAAGTCCCAGCGCCAGGGTGCCGACGATGAAGCCGCCCTGTACCGAGGAGGTCAGTTGTCCGAGTGCCGCTGCGCTGTCGCTCGTGAAACTCCAGCTTTCCAGCATGGGGGCGAGTACGGCATTGGGGGTAAACCACAGGCTGGTGCCGAACAGCTGTGCCAGTGCGATCAAGGCGACCGGATAGCGGTTGGCCCATTGCCGCCAGCCAGAGATGGGCGGCGTGAGTGACTTGGTGGAGGACACGAGGGCACCTTGTAGGGCAGAGGGCATGATGGCGCAGCAAGACGCGAACGGGCGACACCGAAGTGTCGCCCGTCACAGATAGCCCGCCCCATCAATGGGGTCAAGACTAATAATATGGCATATAATTAGTCTGTTAACAATTTCCGCATGCAATCGCGTGAGACAGCCAGAACAGCGTGTCGATCAAAGCCCCATCGCCGAGGAAGTGGAACGGCGCGGGTCAGCACCGCCGTAGAAGGTGCCGTCGTCGATCATGATCGACTGGATGGCGCCCATGGCGTCCTTGGTCACTACCTTGTGGCCCATCGCCTCGAGCAGACGGATGGTGTCCTTGCTGATGCCCGCCTCGATGCGAATCTCGTCCGGCAGCCACTGGTGGTGGATACGCGGTGCGCTGACCGCCGACTGGATGTTCATGCCGTGGTCGATCACGTTCATGATCACCTGCAGGGTGGTGGTGATGATGCGCGAGCCGCCGGGGCTACCGGTGACGAGGAAGTTCTTGCCATCCTTCATCACGATGGTCGGGCTCATGGAAGACAGCATGCGCTTGTTCGGCTCGATCTTGTTGGCGATGCCGCCGATCAGGCCATAGGCATTCGGCACGCCCGGCTTGGCGGAGAAATCATCCATCTCGTTGTTGAGCAGGAAACCTGCGCCATCGACCACGATGCCGGAGCCATAGCTGAAGTTGATGGTGTAGGTATTGGAGACGGCCAGACCATTGCCATCGGCAATCGAGAAGTGCGTGGTCTGGTTCGACTCATACGGCTGCGGCTTGCCGGGCTTGACCTCACTGGAGGGCGTAGCCTTGTCGAGCTCGAACTGGGCGCGCAATTCCTTGGCGTAGTCCTTGGAGATGATGCCCGACAGCGGCACATCGACGAAGTCGGTATCCCCCAGATACTCGGAGCGGTCGGCGTAGGCGCGGCGCATCGCTTCCGCCATCACATGGATGGTGGCGGCGGAATTGAAGCCCATCGCCTGGATGTCATCGCCTTCGAGCATGTTGAGAATCTCGACGATGTGCGCGCCGCCGGAGGAGGGCGGGCTCATCGAGAAGATGTCATAGCCACGATAGGTGCCGTGGACCGGCTCGCGGATGGCCGGCTCGTAGGCCTTCAGGTCATCCAGCGTCATGATGCCGTCGTGACGCTCCATCTCGGCGACGATCAGCTTTGCGGTCTCGCCTTCATAGAACTCGCGCGGGCCATCGGCGGCGATGCGCTTGAGTGTCGCGGCCAGTTCCGGCTGCTTGAACAGCTCACCGGCTTGATAGTTGCTGCCATCCGGCTTGTAGAACACCTTGGCGGTGCTGTCCCACTTGGCCAGACGGTCCTTGGCATCGCTCAAGCCCTTGGCGAAGCGCGTCGGAATCACGAAGCCGTCTTCGGCCAGCTTGATGGCCGGGGCGAGGGCCTGCTCGAGGCTCAGGGTGCCGTAGTCTTCCAGCGCCTTTGCAAGGCCTGCGACGGTGCCGGGCACGCCTGCCGCACGGTGGGTGAAGCGTGACCACTCGGAGACCGCCTCGCCATTCTCATCCTGGAACATCGTCTCGCTGGCCGCCGCCGGGGCCTTCTCGCGGTAGTCGATGGCCACCACTTCGCCGGTCTTCTCATCGGACACCAGCATGAAGCCGCCGCCACCGATATTGCCGGAACGCGGCTGGGTCACGGCCAATGCGAAGCCTGCCACCACGGCAGCGTCGACGGCGTTGCCGCCATCGGCCAGCACATCGCGTGCGACCTGGGAGGCTAGGTAGTGGCTGGTCGCGACCATGCCGTGCTTGCCTTCCTGGGGGTGGAAGCGCTCGCCTTCCAGAATCGCGGAAGACTCGGCGAAGGCAGCGGGAATCGCCGTCGGCAGCAGGCCGGCCAGCGGCAACAGTGTGGCGGCGGCCAGCGCTTTCAGGTGTCTGCGGTTTGCGAGAGGGTTGTCGAACATGAGAGGTATCGGTTCCTGTTATCGTTATATGAGATGCGACATAACGCGTGCGCGCGAGGGACATGCGCAGAATGGCCAGCGAACTGCTTACTGGGCCGAGAGAACAGCTTAACTATCAGTTGCTAATGCACCAATTTCAACTTTGTACGGCAATATTCTTGTGGGTGTCTGATCTGGAAGAGGGATGTGGCGACTTGAAGGGAGTGGCTGTTGGTAGGGAGACAGATGGGGGCGGCGACGGATCGGTAGCGAGGGACCGTCAGGCTGGCGGTGCACATTCACACAGCGCCTGTCTTTTGTGAGAGGGTGGCGTAAAATGCCCCTTCCACTTCTCGCTGGCGCCTGATGACATGTCTGAACTACTGCCGAATGACTTCAAGATTGCCCCGTCGATCCTGTCTGCCGACTTCGCCCGTCTGGGGCAGGAGGTCGAGGATGTGCTGGCCTCCGGGGCCGATATCGTCCACTTCGACGTGATGGACAATCATTACGTGCCCAACCTGACCATCGGGCCGATGGTGTGCAAGGCGCTGCGTGATTACGGCATCAGTGCCGAGATAGACGCCCACCTGATGGTCACGCCGGTCGACCGCATGATCGGTGACTTCGCCGAGGCCGGTGCCAGCTACATCACCTTTCATCCGGAAGCCTCCGACCACGTCGACCGCTCGCTGCAGCTGATCCGTGATGCGGGCTGCAAGTCCGGTCTGGTATTCAATCCGGCCACGCCGCTGTCCTACCTCGACTACGTGATGGACAAGGTCGACATGATCCTGTTGATGAGCGTCAACCCGGGCTTCGGCGGCCAGTCGTTCATCCCCGGCACCCTCGACAAGCTGCGTGAAGCGCGTCGTCGCATCGATGCCTCCGGCTACAACATCCGTCTCGAGATCGATGGTGGCGTCAAGGTCGACAATATCGCCGAGATCGCGCGTGCCGGTGCCGATACCTTCGTGGCCGGTTCCGCCATCTTCAATGCGCGCAGCGACAGCGATGCCAACCGCTACGACAGCGTATTGGCGAAGCTGCGTGCCGAGCTTGCCAGCGTGCGCAGCTGATCGCGTGGCGGATGACAGCACGCGGGCTTGCGAAGCAGCCGACGGCTCGGCTCACGCCGGGACGCTCAGCGAGTGGTCGCTGTACGTACTCGAGACGGCCCAGGGGCGCCTCTACACCGGTATCAGTACCGATGTGGCGCGCCGTGTGAGCGAGCATGAGTGCGGCAAGCGCGGTGCACGAGCGCTGCGCGGCAAGGGGCCTTTGATGCTGTGTTATCAACAGTTGGTCGGCGATCGCTCGCGGGCGCTCAAGCTCGAATATCGCGTCAAGCAGCTGAGTGTGGCGGCCAAGCGCCGGCTGATCGCCGGTGAGATGACACTGGACAGCCTGCTCGACTGACGGTCTGCTGATTGCATGCTTGAAACGAAAACGCCCCCAGCGGTCTCCGCTGGGGGCGTTTTGTCGACTGGCGACCCTGCCGGGCAGGCTGTCTCAGTCTCAGTGCAGTTTCATCTTCGGACGCAGGTAACGGTTCAGGCCATCGACCACCACTGTCATGCCGGTCTTGACCACGCCGTGGATCGCCATCTGGTGCATGCGATACAGCGAGGCGTAGAAGAACTTGGCCAGGCGACCTTCGATGAACAGTGAACGCGCCGACGCACCGCGCATCAGCGAGCCGACGGCGTCGAAGTGCGCCAGCGAGATCAGCGAGCCGTGGTCCTTGAACACGAAGTCCTTGAGCGGCTTGTTGGCCATCGCGGCGCGCAGGTTCTTGACCATCAGGCTGGCCTGCTGGTGAGCGGCCTGGGCACGCGGCGGAACGCGCTTGTCATCCGGCTGCGGGCAGCTGGCGCAGTCACCGAGCGCGAAGATGAACTCATCATCGATGCTCTGCATGGTCTGGTGCACCTTGACCTGGTTGTTGCGCTCGGTGGACAGGCCCAGCTCGGACAGGAAGGCGGGCGCCCGGATACCGGCGGCCCAGACGCTCAGGTCGGCTTCGATCAGGGTGCCATCGGCAGTGGTGATGCCGCGTGAGTCGGCGCAGGTCACCCGGGTATCGACGTGGATATCGACGCCCAGCCTGGTCAGCTCCTTGGCAACCGGCTTGCCGATGCGTTCCGGCAGGGCGGGCAGGATGCGCGGTGCAGCCTCGATCAGGTGGACCTTGACCTGGCGGTCTTCCAGCGAGGAGAAACCGTAGCTGTGCAACATCTTGGAGGCGTCGAACAGCTCGGCGGAGAGTTCGACCCCGGTGGCGCCGGCGCCGATGATGGCGACGTTGAGCTGCTGGCGCTCGCATTCCTTGCCGTTGGCGCTGAAGCGTAGGAAGGTGTCGAGCATGTCGCGGCGGAATTTCTCGGCCTGCTGCGGGCTGTCCAGGAAGTGGCAATGCTCGGCGACGCCTTCGGTGCCGAAATCATTGGACACGCTGCCCAGTGACAGTACCAGATAGTCATAGCTGAGCTGGCGGGCAGGCAGCAGCACGTTGCCCTTGGCGTCATGGATGGCGGCCAGAGTCAGCTGCTTCTCTTCACGCTCCAGGCTTTCCAGAGTGCCGCGCTGGAACTTGTAGCCGTGGGCCTTGGAATGGCCCTGGTAGGAGACTTCATCGAGACCGGAATCCAGCACGCCGGTGGCCACTTCGTGCAGCAGCGGTTTCCAGATGTGCGTGGAATTGCGGTCGATCAGAATGATCTCGGCTTTCTTCTTGCGGCCCAGCTTGTGGCCCAGTTTGGTGACGAGTTCCAGACCGCCGGCGCCTCCGCCAACGACTACGATGCGGGGAATGGCCATTGAGTGCTCCTGAGAGTGACAAGGTCGAAAAGGACAAGCAGAAACTGGCTGTCGCCGGAGCGTCGGGTCGCGCATTTTTTCGTTGTCACTGGCGCCACACCCGGAGGGACGGTCGACGGAATGGCGCTATGGTAACGTGGCCACTGGCGTGCTAATAGTGGCAAGGTGAAGGAATGTAATTTTTTTACGGATTTTTCCAACAAAACAGATGAAACCATGCGTTGCGTGGATGAATGACGGACGATTCTCATCCCGTGACAGCCGGATTCAGCGGGTGGTCTCAGGAGGCCAGGTGAGCGAAAAGACGGTGATGCAGACTTTTGAAGAGGCGCCTGTCCAGATTGCGCCTCATTCAGCTTCCACACCTTGCGATACCGCGCATGGCGGGGGTGCTCTCGGGGCCCGGCCCGAGCAGGCACAGGGCCTCGATCACGGACTGGCGCATCCGGCGTTGCGGGGCATCGGGATGGTGGCCTTCGATCTGGATGGCACCCTCATCGACTCGGTGCCGGATCTCGCCCATGCGATCGACAGGATGCTGATCGATGCAGGCTTGACGGTACTCGGGGAAGGCCGCGTGCGCGACTTCGTCGGCAATGGATCGCGGGTGCTGGTGGAGCGCGCCCTGGCAGCACATGGCCTGGCGACCGATGACCTGTCACGGGTCGAGCAGGCGCATCAGAGTTTCCTGGCACATTACGCCGCCGATCCCAGCTCACGGACACGGCTCTACCCCGGTGCGCGTGAGTGTCTGGAAGGCCTGCGCCAGGCCGGGATCCCGCTGGTGCTGATCACCAACAAGCCGGAGGCCTTCATCGAACCGTTGCTTTCGCACTTCGCGCTGAGCGAGCACTTCGCGCTGGCGCTGGGCGGCGACAGTCTGCCGACGCGTAAGCCGGACCCCGCGCCCCTGCTGTTCGCCGCCGAGCGGCTGGGAGTGCCGCCGCGTCAGGCCTTGATGGTCGGTGACTCGCGTCACGATATCGCGGCAGGCCGCGCCGCCGGCTTCCGCACCCTGGCGGTGCCTTACGGCTACAACCATGGCGAGCCGATCTCGCGCAGCCATCCGGATCACATCGTCGACTCGCTTGCCGAGCTTGTCGTGGCTGACTGAGCCTGCCAGACAGCGCTGCCGCCAGCGACACGCGATGATAGACTGAGCCCCAGACAAGCCGGCCTCGTGCCGGCAACGCACCCTCCGTGGAAGGAACTGCAGGTCATGATGACCCCACAACACTTCGCTGAACTGGCCGAAGCCGGTTACAACCGCATTCCCGTCACCCGTGACGTGCTGGCGGACCTCGACACGCCACTGTCTACCTATCTCAAGCTGGCCGACATGCCGTGGACCTTCCTGCTGGAGTCCGTGCAGGGTGGCGAGAAGTGGGGGCGCTACTCCATCATTGGCCTGCCGTGTCGCGAGCGCATCGAGGTGCGTGGCCAGGTGGTCTCGCATCTGATCAATGGCGAGCAGACCGGCATGACCGAGGTCGAGGACCCCCTCGACTGGATCGAGCAGTTCCAGACCCGTTTCCGTGTGCCGGTCATCGAAGGTGCGCCGCGCTTCAATGGCGGTCTGGTCGGCTACTTCGGCTATGACACCGTGCGTTATATCGAACCGCGCCTGCGTGGTGTCGAGAAGCCGGACCCGCTGGGCGTGCCGGACATCCTGCTGATGGTCGCCGATGAGCTGGTGATCTTCGACAATCTGTCCGGGCGTCTGACGCTGTTGACCCACGCCGACCCGGCAACGCCGAACGCCTACGAGGCCGCCTGCGAGCGTCTCGAACGTCTCGAGATCCAGCTGCGCAGCGCGACGCTGAATACCGTCAGCCCCGGTACCGGCGGCGAGCCGGTCAAGGAGACCGACTTCACCTCCGGCTTCACCGAGGAAGGCTTCAAGGGTGCAGTGGATAAGATCAAGGAATACGTGCTGGCCGGTGATGTCATGCAGTGCGTGCCGTCTCAACGCATGTCGATTCCCTATCGTGCCGCGCCGCTGGATCTCTACCGCGCACTGCGCAGTCTGAATCCCTCGCCATACATGTTCTTCTTCAATTTGGATGACCACCACGTCATCGGCTCGTCGCCGGAGATTCTCTCGCGTCTCGAGGATGGCGAGGTCGCGGTGCGTCCGATCGCCGGGACTCGCGTGCGCGGCGCCACCGAAGAGGAAGACCTGGCGCTGGAGAAGGACCTGCTGTCAGACCCCAAGGAAGTCGCCGAGCACCTGATGCTGATCGACCTGGGCCGCAATGATGCCGGTCGCATCAGTCAGACCGGCAGCGTCAAGGTGACGGACCAGATGGTGGTGGAGCGCTATTCCCACGTCATGCACATCGTCTCCAACGTCACCGGCAAGCTGAAGGAAGGCCTGGGGCCGATGGATGTGCTGCGGGCCACCTTCCCGGCCGGTACCCTGTCCGGCGCGCCGAAGATTCGCGCCATGGAGATCATCGACGAGGTGGAGCCGGTCAAGCGCGGTATCTATTCCGGCGCGGTGGGCTATCTCTCCTGGCACGGCAACATGGATACCGCCATCGCGATCCGCACCGCGGTGCTCAAGGACAAGGTGCTGCACGTCCAGGCTGGCGCCGGAATCGTGGCCGATTCCGTGCCGCAGTCCGAGTGGGATGAGACCCTCAACAAGGGGCGTGCACTGTTCCGTGCCGTGGCGATGGCGGAGCGCGGTCTGGACAACCTGGACTGAACGGCGCGCCACGCATTTCGGGAGTGACTCGCCAGTGTTCGCGGGTCGCTCCCTGCAACGGCGCATGTGATTGACACTCCTGGCAGCTCAACGCACTATTGATCCCATGACGCTACGTGACCCGCACGACCTCAGCCAGCAGTGGTGGCGCTCCTGACAAGGGGGCGGCTTTCGCATGTCTGAAGTTCGAGGACGTACGACCAGAAGAATGCCGCCGACCAGGGCGGCATTTTTGTTGCTGGACGGCGGGAACGACACCACAGGAGAGCGGGCAGGCCGGTGAATCACGGCGCATGATCCGCTCCCGAGAATGGACACTGACCATGCAGACATTCACTTCGCAGGACGCCAGCACGCCACGCGTGCTGATGATCGACAACTTTGACAGCTTCACCTACAACATCGTCCAGTATCTGAGTGAGCTGGGCGCGGAAGTGCTGACCGTGCGCAATGACGCCATCACCCTCGAGCAGATCGAGGCGCTCGGCGCTTCACATCTGGTGCTGGGCCCGGGGCCGTGTACGCCCAACGAGGCCGGCATCACGCTGGAAACCATTCATCACTTCGCCGGCAAGCTGCCGATTCTGGGCGTGTGCCTCGGTCACCAGGCCATCGGTCAGGTCTATGGCGGCAAGGTGGTACGTGCCCCCCAGGTGATGCACGGCAAGACCTCCGCCGTGCGTCACGACAACAGCGGTGTCTTCGCCGCGCTGGCCGAGCCGCTGGAAGTCACGCGTTATCACTCGCTGGTGGTCGATCGCGAGAGCCTGCCCGAGTGTCTGATCGTCACCAGCTGGACGGATGACGAGGATGTCACGCCTCAGTTGATCATGGGCCTGCGTCATCGCGAGCTGGATGTCGAAGGCGTCCAGTTCCACCCCGAGTCGATCCTGACATTGCAGGGGCATGAGCTTCTGGCTAACTTCCTGCGCCGTGGCGAGGCTGCGAAAGCCGCTTGAGCGGGCGTTGATCGCAAGAGTCACATCCTATTTTTTCATGCGTCAGTCGCTGAGGCTGGCGCCTGCGGAGACACAACATGCAGATGCGTGAGGCGATTGGCGCCGTGATGCGCCGCCAGCACCTGAGCTACGACGACACTCATGCGGTCATGACGGCCATTATGACCGGCGAGGCGACCCAGGCGCAGATCGGGGCCTTGCTGATGGCGCTGTCGATGAAGGGTGAGACCGTCGATGAGCTGGCCGCCGCCGCCCAGGTGATGCGTGAGCTGATGACGCGTGTCACGGTGCGTGCCACCGATGCAGTGGATATCGTCGGCACCGGCGGTGATGGTGCCAACCTGTTCAATGTCTCCACGGCGGCAAGTTTCGTGGTGGCGGCCGCGGGTGGCCATGTGGCCAAGCATGGCAACCGCAGTGTGTCGTCATCGTCCGGCAGTGCCGACCTGCTTGAATCGGCTGGCATCAATCTGGCGCTGGACGTCGAGCAGGTCGCACGCTGCATCGATGATATCGGGGTCGGCTTCATGTTCGCGCCCAATCATCACGCAGCCATGAAGCACGTGATCGGCCCGCGCCGCGAGATGGGTGTGCGTACCATGTTCAACATTCTCGGTCCGCTGACCAATCCGGCCGGCGCCACCCGTCAGGTGCTGGGGGTCTATGACCCGGCGCTGGTACCGCTGATGGCCGAGGTGCTCAAGCGCCTCGGGGCCGAGCATGTGCTGGTGGTGCACAGCGATGATGGTCTGGACGAGATCTCGCTGGCGGCATCGACGCTGGTCAATGAACTCAAGGATGGCGAGATCCGCGAATACCGCATCGCGCCGGAAGACTTCGGTATCGCGCGCCAGTCGCTGGAAAGTCTGGCGGTGGAGACCTCGGATGCCAGCCTCAAGCTGGTGCAGCAGGCGCTGCGCGGTGATGAAGGCCCGGCCAGCGACATCGTGGCGCTCAATGCCGGCGCGGCTCTTTACGTGGCGGGCATCGCGGACAGTCTCAAGGAGGGGGTCAGCATTGCCGAGGACGTGCAGGCCAGCAAGCTGCCGTTCGAGAAGATGAAGGAGTTGGCAGATTTCACCCGTGTCTACGCCCAGGTCAATGATGAAGGAGCGACCCGCTGATGAGCACCGAGCAGACGACTGACAAGGCATTGCCGACTATCCTGGCCAGGATTCTGGCGCGCAAGGAAGAAGAGATCGCCGAGCGCAGCGCCGCGGTGAGCGAGGCGGATCTGCAGGCTCTGATCGAGAAGCAGAGCGCGCCGCGCGGCTTCATCGAGGCGTTGACGTCACGCATCGATCGTGGCGAGCCGGCCATCATCGCCGAAGTGAAGAAGGCGTCTCCCTCCAAGGGCGTGATCCGTGAAGACTTCGCGCCCGCCGAGATCGCCGTGGCCTACGAGCAGGCCGGCGCTGCCTGCCTGTCGGTGCTCACCGATGCCGACTTCTTCCAGGGGCATGAGGACTTCATGATCGAGGCGCGCGACGCCGTCTCGATTCCGGTGATTCGCAAGGACTTCATCATCCACCCGTATCAGGTGCTGGAAGCGCGTGCCATCGGCGCCGACTGCATTCTGTTGATCGTTGCGGCGCTGGACGATGCGCGCTTGAGCGCTCTGCATGATCAGGCGCGTGAGCTGGGCATGGATGTGCTGGTCGAGGTGCATGACGGCGAAGAGCTCAAGCGTGCACTGGCGCTGGGCATCGAGCTGGTCGGCATCAACAACCGTGACCTGCGCACCTTCGAGACGTCGCTGGAGACGACGCTGGACCTGCTGGCCGACATGCCGCAAGGCGTGCGTGTGGTCACCGAATCCGGCATCCATACCCGTGACGATGTGGCGAAGATGCGCGACGGTGGTGTCCATGGCTTCCTGGTGGGAGAAGCCTTCATGCGCTTTGATGATCCGGGTGAAGGTCTGCGGGGATTGTTCTTCGCGGATTGATAGCCGGTAGTTTGTGTTATTTGTTATCTTATGGATAACAAAAGCCCGCATGGTGATGCCATGCGGGCTTTTTCATGCCTGTCTGCTGACTTATGTATAAAAAGCCTGGGGCCGTCATCCTGCTGGAGGTCTATACCCGCCATCAGTCACAGGGTCAGGCGTCTGTCTTGACGCTCCCGACTCCCTTGCGTGCCGTAAGAAGAGCCTCGGCGATTTCCTCGACCCCGGCGCCATGACTGTGGCGTGTCACCCAGCTGGGCTCCCAACCCAGTGCCGCGCGGTGCTGGATGATATTGGCCACGCCTACGGTGTGACGGAAGGTCGCGAACATCGGCGCATCATTGGGCGCATCGCCGACGTACATCACCTCCTGCTCCAGCTGCATGCGGTCCAGCCCGAAGGTCTCGGTGAGGACCCGCACCGCCATGCGCGCCTTGTCGAACTCGCCCTGCCACGCATTGATGTGGATGGAGCTGGCGCGCGCCTGAATGCCAGCGGCCGTGAAGCCGGCGATGATGGCACGAATCTCGCTATGGGCCAGCGGGCCGACCGCCTGACAGTGGTCCACCGCGACATCGGCGAAGCGGAAGGGCTGGTCCTGGGCCAGTGCTGCGCACGGATGGTTGAGCAGCAGCTGGCGGGCGACGGTCATGACGTGGCGCTGGCGAGCGCGCAGGCGCTGCTCGTCTTCCCACCAGGTGGTGAGAACGCGCTGCCCCTGGCGGCGGAAGGCAAAGGCGCCGTTCTCACCGATCACGCTGGCGACCGGCCAGGCGCGCGCGATGTGATCACACCAGCCCGCACAGCCGCCCGTGACGGGAATGACCTCGATGCCGGCGGCATCCAGACACTCCAGCGCCGCCAGCGTCGATGCCGCGAGCCTCCCTTCATGGGTGAGGGTGTCATCGATATCGGTCAACAGATACCGGATATCCGACAGGGTGCTGGCAGGACAGTGGGCGAAGGCTTGCATGGTGATTCCAGGAGTCCTCAGAAGGTAAGCGGGAGCGCGGCTGTCATCCGTCGCGTGTCCCTTCAGTATCGTCGATGCGTGACGGCTTGCGCGACGCGCCTCGGTTCAGGCGGTGAAGCGCACCGACAGGCTCTGCTGGCTGGCAGCCTCCAGCGCGCTGCGATAATCGGGCTGATGGGGCAGCTCATCGGTGACCAGCAGGTCGATCTCCTCGAGCGGGGCGATGCGGCACATGGCGGCGCGCCCCCATTTGCTGGCGTCGGCGACCAGAATCCTGCGCTGGGCGTGGCCGATCAGTGTACGACTGACCGCAGCTTCCTCCGGGTCGAAATCGAGCAGCCCACCGGTATCGAGACCACCACAGCCGAGGACCGCGATATCGACCTGATGACGCGCGAAGAAGGCCACGGTGGCACTGCCGACCACATCGAGATCCTGTGGGCGCAGTTGTCCTTCCGCCAACTGGACGGCGACATCCGGATGGGTCGAGAGCGCCTGAGCCACCTGCAGATTGTTGGTGATCACGCGCAGGCCGCGCCGGGCAAGCAAGGCTTCGGCGACCGCTACCACGCTGGTGCCGATGCCCAGCGCCAGGGTGGCGCCATCGGGAATCTCGGCGACCACGCTGGCGGCCATGGCCTGCTTGGCGGTTCGTGCCAGCATGATGCGCTGGGTATGACCCAGGTTGTAACCGCCCGGTGGGCGCTCGATGCCGCCGTGGCGTCGACGCGCCAGCCCGCGCTCACACAGCACGGCAAGATCACGCCGGATGGTCTGGGGCGTGACGTCGAAGGCATGGGCCAGCGGGTCGACCGCCAGTTGGCCCTCGCGGGCCAGTCGCTCGAGAATCTGTTGCTGGCGCGTCGTCAGTGCGTCATTGCTCGCGTGTTCGACGCTGCGACTGTCGCGCTCGATGCCCGGGCTCATGTCCGGGATAGCCCTTGCGTAGTGGTGTCATTCGGCAGAGTGGGCTCGCGATCCTCCTCGCTGAAGATGGCCGGGTCATCGCTGATGACGGCATCCACACCCCAGGCCCAGCGGGGTGCGAAGGCCGCCGCATCATTGGGCGTGTAGCAGAGCAGCTTGTGGCCTCGGCTGGTGACGGCACTGGCCGCGGCCCGCGTCAGGGCGCGCCAGTCGGCATGCACGGAGCTTGCGTTCAGCTCATCGGCCAGGCTCTGCCAGTCATCGGGGATGTCATCGAAGAGCAGGCCGATATGCACCTGTGGGTCGCGTTGACGCGTCAGGCGCAGCGCCTGGGGATCAAACGACGAGATGATCAGGTGTGAGGCGGGTAGATGGGCGCTGGCCATCGGAATGGCGGCATCGACCAGCGCCTGGGCATCGTGGCCGGGACTGAGCTTGAGCTCCAGATTCAGACGCATGTCCAGGCGTGCGATCAGCTCCAGCGCCTGCTTGAGCGAGGCCATCCGCTCACCGGCAAAGCACGCATTGAACCAGCTGCCGACATCGAAGGTCTGCACGCTGTCCCAATCGAGATTCTTGAGCTTGCCACGCCCATCCGAGCAGCGATTCACGCCGGCATCGTGCCAGATGACCGGTGTGCCGTCGCCCAGCAACTGCACGTCCAGCTCCACCCATTGAAAGCCGGCCTCATGCGCTGCCTGAATGGCGGCCAGGGTGTTTTCCGGCGCATAGGCCGACAGACCGCGATGCGCGATCGCCAGGGGCAGGGACAGAGCGTTGTCGGTTGAGCGTGATGAGTCAGCTGAATGTGACGATGAAGACATGGTGAATCCTCACAGAAAGAATGGCATGTCTGCCCGCTACGCAGCTGCGGCATCGATCAGTCGAGACGGGGCACTGAGGCACAGGCGCGAGACTGATCAGGGCAGGTCCCAAGCATTACCATCCAATGTTGACGTTATCAGGGCAAGGGGTTCAGTTGGCCCGCGACGGGATGGCCGCGCCTGCTTGATGACAGCGCTTTACGACGACAGCGGTCATTTGATGGCCGCTGTCACCTGCTCGCGGGTTGCCAGCCGCTTGCCGTCGGCGCCGAACAGGTGGGCACGCGCCGGAAGGATGGCCAGGCGCAGTGTCTGTTCTTCCGTGACGGCGTGCTCGCCATCCAGTCTCACTACCAGCGGCTCGCTCTGGCCATGCAGTCGGCAGTACGCGAGGGTGTCGGCACCCAGCGGTTCGACCAGCTCGATGCGCGCCTCAAGCTCCGCGGCCCCTGCGGGCAGGGCATCGTCTGTCTCCAGCATCTGCAGGTGCTCGGGACGAACGCCGAGGGTCAGCTCATCCCCCATGGTCAGGCCTTCGCCCTGCAGGGCAATGGTTGCGCCACACGGCAGTACGAGGCCTGCCTGTACCTGGGTGGCGCTCAGGAAGTTCATCGCCGGGGAACCGATGAAGCCGGCGACGAACTGACTGGCGGGCTGATCATAGAGCGCCATCGGCGTACCGAACTGCTCGACATGGCCGCCGTTCATCACCACCAGGCGATCCGCCAGGGTCATGGCTTCGGTCTGATCATGGGTCACGTAGACGGAAGTGACCTTGAGGCACTTCTGCAGGCGGCGGATCTCGAGACGCATCTGCACGCGCAGCTTGGCGTCCAGATTCGAGAGTGGCTCATCGAACAGGAAGACCTGCGGCTTGCGCACGATGGCGCGCCCCATGGCGACACGTTGACGCTGGCCGCCGGAGAGCTGCTTGGGGCGGCGATCGAGCAGTTCGGTCAGGCCCAGCAGCTCGGCGGCCTCGCTGACGCGCTGCTGGATCTCGTCCTTGGGCGTGCGCCGATTCCTGAGGCCGTAGGCCATGTTGTCGAACACGCTCATGTGCGGGTAGAGCGCGTAGTTCTGGAACACCATCGCGATATCGCGCTCGGCGGGTTCCAGGTCATTGACGCGCTTGCCGTTGATCTCCAGATCGCCCTCGGAGATGTCTTCCAGACCCGCCAGGGTGCGCAGCAGGGTCGACTTGCCACAGCCGGACGGGCCGACGATGACGATCAACTCGCCTTCGCCGAAAGCCAGGTCGATGCCATGCAGGGCCTTGTAGCCATTGGGGTACTGCTTCTTGAGCTGCTTGAGCGCCAGTGTTGCCATGAGTCATGTATCCAGAGCGGTGGCGTGACGGGCAAGTCTGCCCATCACGGTGTAACGGGATCAGGGGCGGACGAGGTGTCGCAGGTCGGAGCGCGAGATCACTTCTCGCTGTCCACCAGGCCCTTGATGAAGTAGCGCTGCATGAACAGGATCACCAGCACCGGTGGGCCCATGGCCAGCAGCGTGGTGGCGGTGACGTCCTGCCACGGCACCAGACCATCACCGGTGGTCAGCATGCGCTTGAGGCTGACGACGATGGTCAGGTAATCGGCATCGGTCGTGATCAACAGCGGCCACAGATACTGATTCCAGCCGTAGATGAACATGATCACGAACAGCGCCGCGATGTTGGTCTTCGACAGCGGCAGCAGGATGTCCTTGAGAAAGCGCCACGGCCCGGCGCCATCGATGCGCGCGGCCTCGACCAGTTCCGCCGGAATGGTCAGGTAGAACTGACGCAGCAGGAAGGTCGCGGTGGCGCTGGCGATCAGCGGCAGGATCAGGCCGGCGTAGCTGTCCAGCATGTTGAGGTCGGCTACCACCTTGAAGGTCGGCAGGATACGCACCTCCACCGGCAGCATCAGGGTGATGAAGATCAGCCAGAAGCACAGCTTGCGGAAGCGGAACTCGAAGAAGACGATCGCGTAGGCGGCCAGCACCGAGATGATGATCTTGCCGATGGCGATGCCGAGTGCCATCAGCATCGAGTTGAACAGCAGAGTCATCACGTCGGCGCCAAGACTGCTGACCGGGTCTGCCAGCAGATGACGGTAGTTGTCCAGGCCAGCCTCGCCGATCCAGACGGGGGCGACATTGGAATAGAGGTCACCCATCTCGTGGGTGCTGGCGCTGAAAGCGATCCAGACCGGCAGGAAGAACACTGCGCAGCCGACGATCAGCAGGGCATGGCTTGCGATATCAAGCCCGGGGCGGTTATAGCGCATCAGTACTGCACCTTCTTCTCGACATATCTGAACTGGATCAGCGTCAGCACGCCGACGATGACCATCAACAGCACGGATTGGGCAGCACTCGAACCCAGGTCCTGCCCGACGAAACCATCTTCATAGACCTTGTAGACCAGGGTGCGCGTCGAGCCGGCCGGGCCGCCCTGGGTGGTGGCATCGATGGTGCCGAAGGTCTCGAAGAAGGCGTAGACCACGTTCATCACCAGCAGGAAGAAGCTGGTCGGCGAGAGCAGCGGGAAGGTGATGGTCCAGAAACGCCGCCAGGGGCCGGCGCGATCCATCGCGGCGGCTTCCAGCAGACTCTTGGGAATCGCCTGGAGGCCGGCGAGGAAGAACACGAAGTTGTAGCTCATCTGCTTCCAGATCGAGGCCAGCACCACCAGCAACATGGCCTGATCGCCATTGAGCTTGTGGTTCCAGTCGATGCCGATGGCGGACAGCAGCTCCGGCAGGATGCCCAGCGTCGGATCGAACAGGAACAGCCACAACACCCCGGCAACGGCGGGTGCCACGGCGTAGGGCCAGATCAGCAGGGTCTTGTAGGCATGTGCGCCGCGCAGTACGCGGTCCGCCAGCACGGCCAGTCCCAGCGCCAGTGCCATGGCACCGAAGGCCACCGCAAAGGAGAAATAGGTGGTCGTCCATAGTGTCGTGAGGTATTCCGGCTCGCTCAGCACGCTGACGAAGTTGCTCAGCCCGGTGAATTCCCGCGAGAGACCGAAGGCATCCTCGACATAGAAGGCCTGTTCGATGGCCTGGTAGGCCGGCCAGAAGAAGAACACGCCAACGATCAGCAGCTGGGGTGCCAGCAGTATCCAGGGCGTTATGGGGTGTCGATTGAAATGGGCCATGCAGCAGGGGTCTCGCAAGCAAGGAGGGGCTGGGTGGTTCCATCGGTAACACGGAGCCGGCAAGCCTCGGCCGCTCCTGCACCATCACGCCGTGAGAGAAGGGAAAGGACACCGGATGTCGGATGTGCTTTCCGCTCTCTGGCGATTGAGAATGGCGGGAGGGCGGGCCTGGCATGGGCCCGCCCTCCCCGGTGTGGCGATGATCAGCCGTTGGCGCGTTCGAACTTCTCGAGCAGCGAATCACCACGCTTGACGGCGTTGTCCAGGCCGTCCTGCACGCTTTCCTTGCCGGAGAAGATCTTCTCCAGCTCTTCATTGATCACGTCACGAATCTGCACCATGTTGCCCAGGCGCAGCCCCTTGGAGTTCTCGGTCGGCGTCGCGGAGGTCATCTGGGTGATGGCGACGTCGGTACCCGGGTTCTCGGCGTAGAAGCCCTGTTCACGCGTCAGCTCTGCCGCGGCAGTGGTGATCGGCAGATAGCCGGTGAACTGGTGCCAGTCGGCCTGCACTTCGGGCTTTGAGAGGTACTGGAAGAACTTGGCGACACCCTGGTACTCCTCATCGCTGTGACCGGACAGTACCCACAGCGACGCGCCACCGATGATGGAGTTCTGCGGTGTCTCGATCACGTCGCTGTCATAGGGCAGCGGTGCGACGCCGAACTCGAAGCCCTTGGCGCTTTCCTTGACGCCGGCATAGCTGGCGGAAGAGCCCATCATCATTGCGCACTCGCCGGAGTAGAACTTGGGCGCCGCATCATCGAAGCGACCGCCGAATACGAAGCGCTTGTCGGCCTGCCAGTCGTCGAGACGCTGGATGTGATCGACCACGGCGGTCGTGTTGAATTCAAGGCGGGTATCAGTGCCGGCGAAGCCATTGGCCTGGCTGGCGAAGGGCACGTCGTTGCGCGCCGAGAAGTTCTCGAGCATCACCCAGGACGGCCAGGTGGTGGTCAGACCACAGCTGGCGGCGCCGGAATCGACGACCTTCTTGAGCGCAGCGCCCATTTCCTGCCAGGTCTGCGGGAGGGACTCGACGCCCGCCTCGGCCAGCACGTCCTTGTTGTAGTAGGTCACCGGCGTCGAGGAGTTGAACGGCATCGACAGCATCTTGCCGTCGGTGTCGGTGTAATAGCCGGTGACGGCAGACAGGTAGGCGTTAGGGTCGAAGGCGGTGCCTTCCTGCGGCGCGAAGTCTGCCATCAGCTGATGCACCGGGACGATCGCGCCCTTGGCGCTCATCATGGTGGCGGTGCCGACCTCGAAGATCTGCACGATGTCCGGGCCCTTGCCGGCGCGGAAGGCGGCGATGGCGGAGGTCATGGTCTCGGAGTAGTTGCCCTTGAAGACCGGCTTGACGACGTAGTCGTCCTGGCTTGCATTGAAGTCGGCCGCGATCTCGTCGACCTTCTTGCCGAGCCCGCCCCCCATGGCGTGCCACCATTCCACCTCGGTGGCGGCGAGGGCGCTGGCGGAGGCGGAGGCGAAACCGATGGCCAGCGCGAGGCTGGCGAGGCGACGAGTCGCGGTGGCAGTCGTGCGGGTGCTTGCATGATGAGTCGGGCGGCGCATGGTCAAACTCCTGAGAGGTTCCCCTGGCCAGCTTCCGCAAGTAAAGAAGAAGGACGCTGGCCGCTGACGATCGATGGCGACGATCAAGTGAACATTTTCTTGTTCTTTTGATGATCGTCCGAAAAGCGTAGACGACTCTATAGCGCCCGCCTTACAACTTTGTGACAGGAAGATGTTCATTCGAGCGAGGCTGAACTTATGACTGAGCAGCCGCCGTGTGGCGCCGCCAGCTCGGCTCAGGTTGGCAAGCGAGGCGCCGGGGGCAACTCAAGGCCGGAATAAGCGGCCGGCGAGCGAGTGTGCTAGTCTTGCGCGCTGAAAATGCCTGTGGCGGAGAACGCGATGAAAGTGGTTGAAGTGAGTGCCGGTGCCCGACGTGATGCCTGTCTGGCGATGCTGTGCGCCGAAGTCCATGGCCGCGAAGGGGGGCTGGATGCGCTGGTGAGTTACGCCGGCGTGCGTGGGGTGTGGTTCGAGAATGAGATGGCGCGCCTGTTCGCGCTGGTCGACGATGCCGAGCGCATCCACTCTGCCGCGCTGCTGGTACTCGACGAGAACGCACGTGGCCTGAATCTGGCGCTGTGGGCGACGCCGACGGTGCATCGCGGTCATGACCACGGCATCGCGCTGGTCTCCCAGCTGGCCGATCACGGTCGCCTGCAGGCACGCATCACCGACAGCTCACTGGTCGGCGTGCTGCGTCGCGCCGGCATCAACGACTGGCTGGAGGCTGAGGCCGAAGGGGATCAACCGCGTGAGCTGGTCGGCATGAATCCGGCGGCGCGTGTCGGCAACCTGGCGGCCCTCGACGCGCCGCTGCGCCTGGACCGCGAGCGCATCAAGCGCTCCTTCAAGGCGCGCCCGAAGGACTTCGAGACCTACAAGAACGCCTTCGTGCGTGACCTGGAGCACTTCGCGCGTCATATCTGAGGATGAGATGACGCAAGCGAATGGCATGCCCTGCCAAGACAAAGGCCCCGCTCATTGAGCGGGGCCTTTGTGGTTCTGCGATCAGTGATCAGTGATCAGTGATCAGTTCGTGCGTCGATCACGTGGGCGTCGCCAGTGATCAGGCGGCGTCCTGCTGCGGGTTGGAGGCGGTGCCGTCACTCGCCATCGGCTTGCGCACGAAGGCGTCGAATTCGAAGTGGTCGACGGTCAGCATGTCGAGCACCTCGGCTTCGAAGACGCGCATGAAGTCGCCATCCTCTGCTGAGAGGATGCCTGCCTCGACCGCCGCTTCGATACGTGCTTCCGGTGACAGGGCATCGGCCGGAATCTCGCCCTTGTGGTAGGCCTTGGCCAGCGCCTTGTAGATCGGCTCGGCGCGCGGATAGTCCTTGAGCAGCGCGTTGTAGCGGGCGAGGGCGTTGTCCTGCTGGCCTTCGTCCTGGGCGTCCCAGGTGTTGTCGGTCAGCTTGGCACGCAGTGCAGTGTCGGTGGAAACGGCACGGGCGACCTCGCGGGTCAGGCTATCCCTGGGCATGGCGAACTGACGGCCACGCGGCAGGGCGATCACGCGCAGGGCAGTGCCCAGCGCACGGTTGGGCAGGTTGGCGAACAACTCATCCAGTGCCTTCTCCGCGCGGTGCAGCAGCCATTGCATGCTGTAGTGGAACAGCGCCTCTTCGTGTTCGCAGGCCTCGGTTTCGTGCCACTGCTTGAGCGTCAGTGATGCCAGATAGAGGTTGGACAGCACGTCACCCAGGCGCGCCGACAGCATTTCGCGCGCCTTGAGGCTGGAGCCGAGGCTTGCCATGGCTGCATCGGCGGACAGCGAGAAGGCGGCGCTGAAGCGATTGATGTGGCTGGCGTAGGGTGTGGCAACGGTGTCGAAGCCACTGGCCTTGCCACCGATACCGAAGCTCTGGGTGAAGGCGCGTGCCGCGTTGCCGAAGATCAGGCCGGCATGGCGGAAGAAGGCCTTGTCGAAGGCGTTCAGGTCATCGGCGTCCTTGGCGGCCAGCTCTTCCAGCACGTAAGGATGGCAGCGGATCGCGCCCTGACCGAAGATCATCAGGTTGCGGGTCATGATGTTGGCGCCTTCCACCGTGATCGAGACCGGAGTGCCGGCGTAGGCCACGCCAATGTAGTTGCGCGGGCCAAGCGTCACGCCGCGTCCGCCGTGGATGTCCATGCCATCGGCCAGCAGCGAGCGAGCCATCTCGGTCAACTGGCTCTTGAGGATGGCGGAAGGCACCGCCGGCTTGTGGCCGTTGTCGATCATGTTGGCGGTGTGCAGCACCGACGCCTGGCTGATGTAGTTCATCGCGGCCATGCGCGCCAGGGGCTCCTGAACGCCTTCCATCTCGGCCACCGGCAGATTGAACTGACGGCGGATGCGCGCAAAGCCGGCGCTCCAGCCCAGTGCGTAGCGCGAGATGCCCGCAGAGCCGGATGGCAGGGTGATGCAGCGACCCACCGACAGACACTCGACCAGCATCTTCCAGCCCTGGCCGGCCATCTGCTCGCCACCGATCAGGTAGCTGAGCGGAATGAAGACGTCCTTGCCGAAGATCGGACCATTCATGAACGGCGCACCGATCGGGTGGTGACGACGGCCGATGTCCATGCCGTCGGTGTCACGCGGAATCAGGGCACAGGTGATGCCGATGTCTTCCACGTCACCCAGCAGGTGCTCGGGGTCGAACATGCGGAAGGCCAGGCCGACCACGGTGGCGACCGGCGCCAGGGTGATCCAGCGCTTCTCGAAGTTCAGGCGAATACCGACGACTTCCTCGCCATCATGCATGCCGCGACACACGATGCCGGTGTCCGGGATGGAAGTCGCATCACTGCCGGCACGCGGGCCGGTCAGGCCGAAACACGGGATCTCGCGGCCATCGGCTAGACGCGGCAGGTAATAGTTCTTCTGTTCTTCGCTGCCGTACTTGAGCAGCAGCTCGCCCGGGCCGAGGGAGTTGGGCACGCCGACGGTGACCATCAGCGTCTCGTTGACTGCCAGCTTCTGCAGCACCAGCGACTGCGCCTTGGCCGAGAAGCCCAGGCCACCATATTCCTTGGGAATGATCATGCCGAAGAACTTCTCGCGCTTGAGGTATTCCCACAGCGCTTCGGGCAGATCGGCACGCTCGCGTGCGATCTCCCAACTGTTGGTCATGCCGCAGGCGATAGAGCACTGCTGGTCGATGAAGGCCTGCTCTTCGCTGGAGATGCCCTCGTTGCGCTGTGCGGTCAGGGTGTCCCACTGCGGCTTGCCGGAAAAGAGCTCGGCGTCCCAGAACACGGTGCCGGCTTCCAACGCCACCTTCTCGGTGTCCGAGACCTTGGGGGAGACCTTCTTGAACATCGCGAACAGACGCGGGCTGAGCCACTTGCTGCGCAGGGCCGGCAGGCCACATACCGCGACCAGTGCCGCGCCGATCAGCAGTAGGCAACCCAGCACCGGCGCGTCGACCGCCAGGCCGACGATGCCGATGATGGCGAGAACGCCGATGGCCGCGAGGGCCCCGGCTTCGCGTGCCATGACGGCCAACAGACCGGCAATGGCGACAAGGATGAGGATGAGCTGCGTCATGGCAGGATCTCCGGGTGGCGAGGGATGGTGTCTTTGCATGGTGTTACTACAGCGTAGCAGCCATGCGTTTAGAACGGTTGTTTGAATTGTCTTCAGCGTATCCCATGTTGCTCGACCCTGCAGTACGCCCAAGGTCTAAGGTGTGCGGATTCGTTCTCGAAAAGGACAGCCGCCCGGGCCAGGCAGTCGGAGAGCGCAAGACCGGGGTGAGTGGCTGTTTCTGACAGGCATGAAAAAGGCCCCGCAATGCGGGGCCTTGGACGGTCGATAGCGCTTGCGTGCGTGAGGCCAGACTACCTGTCGCAGGCGTTGATCAGTGCTTGGTCATCGACCCGAGCTCAGTCATTGATCAGTGCTCAGCCATTGATCGGCGCGGAATCGATCTGGCGCTTTGCGGGCTGTTTGGCCGATGTGCCCGGCTCGACCACGAAGTAGTCAGCGTCGGACGGCGGCAGCGGAGCACGGCCCCGAATCTTGTCGGCCATCTTCTCGGCCAGCATGATCGTCGGCGCGTTCAGGTTGCCGGTGGGGATGACCGGGAACAGCGAGGCATCGACGACGCGCAGGTTGTCGAGGCCATGTACGCGACCGGCACCATCGACCACGGAGGTCTCGTCACTGCCCATGCGGCAGCTGCCGCACGGGTGGTAGGCCGTCTCGGCATGATTGCGTACGTACTCGTCGAGCTGCTCGTCTGTCTGGACATCAGCACCCGGCGCCAGTTCGCGGCCACGGTAATCATCCAGTGCCGGCTGAGCGATGATCTCGCGAGTCAGGCGAATGGCGGCGCGGAACTCTTCCCAGTCCCGCTCCTCGGCCATGTAGTTGAAGAAGATCGAGGGCGCGGCCTTGGGGTCGAGAGAGGTCAGTCGGACACGACCCTTGCTCTGGGAGCGCATGGAACCGACGTGTGCCTGGAAGCCGTGGCCCTGCACCGCGCTCTTGCCGTTGTAGCTGATCGCGATCGGCAGGAAGTGATACTGCAGGTTCGGCCAGGCTTCGTTGTCATCGCTGCGAATGAAGCCGGCGGCCTCGAACTGGTTGCTGGCACCCACACCAGTCCCCTTGAGCATCCACTCCAGGCCGATGGGCGGCTGGTTGTACCACTTGAGGGACGGGTAGAGCGAGATCGGCTTGGTGCACTCGTACTGGATGTAGAGCTCGAGGTGATCCTGCAGGTTCTCGCCCACGCCCGGCAGGTGGTGCACCATCTTCACGCCCAGCGGCTCGAGATGTTCACGGTTGCCGACGCCTGAGCGCTGCAGGATCTGCGGCGAGGCGATGGCGCCGGCGCACAGCAGCACTTCCTTGCGCGCACGCACGCGGTGGTCCTGGCCCTTGCGCTCGTACTTCACACCGACCGCCGTCTTGCCTTCAAACAGGATGACGTCGGTGGTGGCACGCGTCTCGATGGTTACGTTGGGGCGCTTCTTGGCGGTATCCAGATAGCCGCGCGCGGTGGAGGCACGACGGCCTTCCCTGGTCACGAAGCGGTCCATCGGGCCGAAGCCCTCCTGCTGGTAGCCGTTGACGTCTTCGGTGGCCGGGTAGCCCGCCTCGATGCCTGCCGCGATGAAGGCATGATAGAGCTCGTTGTTGCCCTGCTTGGGCGTGGTGACAGACACCGGGCCGTCGCCGCCATGGTAGTCATTCGGGCCGATATCGCGTGTCTCGCACTTGCGGAAGTAGGGCAGGCACTCACGATAGTTCCAGTCGGCCAGGATGGGGTCCTTGGCCCAGTTGTCGTAATCCAGCGCGTTGCCGCGGATGTAGCACATGCCATTGATCAACGAGGAGCCGCCCAGGCCCTTGCCGCGACCACATTCCATGCGACGGTTGTTCATGTGCGGCTCAGGGTCAGTCTTGAAGTCCCAGTTGTAGCGCTGACCCTGCAGCGGGTAGGCCAGGGCGGCGGGCATCTGGGTACGGAAGTCGAAGCGGTGGTCGCGGCCACCGGCTTCCAGCAACAGCACGCTGACGTCGGAATCTTCGCTCAGGCGGGTGGCCAGCACGTTGCCGGCACTGCCGGCACCGATGATGACGTAGTCGTATTCACGCTCGAATTGGCTCATGAAATCTCCTTTCGTATCAGATGCCACATGCGGGCGCAGGACGCCCCGTCGACGACGAGGGGTGGCCACTGCCGGGCGGATGGATACGGTGATGTGTCTGTGAAGAGTCGTCGGGGCACCGCATGACAGCAAGCTGCCACAGGGGACTCGACGACTCATCGGAATTCGGGCACCGCGCGCGGCGCTGGCGAGCGACACGGCGTGCAGCCGGCATGGCGAGTGTTCGACATGCCGGCAGGTGGGGCATCTGGCGCTTCGTCTTGCTTAGTCCCGGTACTTGAGGCCCGGTCTTGAGGGCCGGTATTGAGGCCCGGTACTTCAGCCTCTGGCGCCAGAGGATGCTGCTGTCGTCAGGCCTTTCGGCCAGTGATGGCTCAGAAGGCGGACTCGAACGGGCCCATCTCGATCAGCACGGACTTGGTCTGGGTGTAATGAGACAGCGTCTCGACACCGTTCTCGCGACCGATACCGGACTGCTTGTAGCCGCCGACCGGCATCTCGGACGGCGACTCGCCCCAGGTGTTGACCCAGCAGATACCGGCTTCGAGCTGGTGAATCACGCGATGCGCGCGGTTCAGGCTCTCGGTGAACAGGCCAGCCGCCAGTCCATAGGTGGTGTCGTTGGCGCGACGGATGACTTCCTCTTCACTGTCGAAGGACAGGATGGACATCACCGGACCGAAGATCTCTTCCTGCACGATGCGCATGTCATCGCTGCAGTCGGTGTAGACGGTCGGTGCGACCCAGGCGCCCTTGGCGAAGTCGCCTTCGCTCATGCGCTCACCGCCGACCAGCAGACGTGCGCCGTCCTGCTTGGCGATCTCCAGATAGGAGACGACCTTGTCCAGGTGCTCGAAGCTGACCAGCGGACCGAAGGTGGTGGCGCGATCCTGCGGGTCGCCGGCCTTGATGCGCGCGACGCGCTCGACGATCTTGGCCTCGAAGGCCTCCTTGACGCTGGCTTCGACGAAGACGCGGGTGCCGTTGGTGCACACCTGACCGGAGCTGTAGAAGTTGGCCATCATGGCGCCGTCGGCGGCGCGGTCGAGATCGGAGTCGGCGAATACCAGCAGCGGGGACTTGCCGCCCAGCTCCATGGTGACTTCCTTGAGGCTGGAAGAGGCGGAAGCGGACATGACCTTCTTGCCGGTACCGGCTTCCCCGGTGAAGGAGATCTTGGCGATATCCGGGTGCTCGGTGAGCATCACGCCGACGCGGGCATCGCCCTGCACGACATTGAACACGCCGTCCGGCAGGCCGGCTTCGGTGAAGATCTCGGCCAGCTTCAGTGCGCTCAGCGGCGTGACTTCGCTGGGCTTGAAGACCATGGCGTTGCCGGCGGCGAGGGCCGGGGCGGACTTCCAGCAGGCAATCTGGATCGGGTAGTTCCAGGCACCGATGGCGCCGATGACGCCCAGCGGCTCCTTGCGGGTATAGACGAAGGCTTCCTGACGCAGCGGCATCTGGCTGCCTTCGATGGCCGGCGCGAGGCCCGCGTAGTACTCGAGTGCATCGGCACCGGTGACGATGTCGACCGCTTCGGTCTCGGACAGCGGCTTACCGGTGTCGAGTGTCTCGAGCAGCGCCAGTTCGTCGTTGCGCTCGCGCAGCAGATCGACGGCGCGGCGCAGGATGCGTGAACGCTCCATGCCGGTCATCGCGGCCCACACCTTCTGACCCTGCAGGGCGCTTTCGACGGCGGTATCGACGTCGGCACCGCTGGCCTGCTGGATCTCGGCGATGACTTCGCCGGTGGCCGGGTTGACGGTCTCGAAGGTCTCGCCGGAGGTAGCCTCGACCCGACGGCCACCGATGTAGAGGGTCTGGGTCGGGAAGCTTGCGTTGCCGTTAGCCATGCGTGCGCTCCTTACTGGGTTCAGGGGAAGTGGGGGAGTCTGTCGCGTTCAGGGATACTGTCATGTGACGTGTCAGCTGGTAGTCGGCATATTCGTAGGCGAGGCGGCGTGCGCGCTCGACATCGAGGCCGGTCGGGTCCAGCGTACCGCGCAACCACAAGCCGTCGATCAGGGCGGCCAGTCCGGCCGCGGCATCACGTGCCTCGTTCAGCGGCATGCAGCGGCGGAACAGGGCACACAGATTGGAGATCAGCCGCCTGTCGTTGACCCGCTGCAGGCGTTCCAGCGGAATGCGGTGCATGCTGGAGGCCCAGAAGGCCAGCCAGGTCTTGGAGACACTCTGACTGACCTGGCTGCGGTCAAAGTTGCCGTCGATCACCGCGCGCAGATGGCTGCGGACGTCATCATCTGCCAGTGCGGCGCGACGCTCACTGACGGCGCTGCGCAGGTCAGTGAGAATCTGGCGCATGGTGGCTTCCATCAAGCCATCCTTGCCGCCGAAATAGTGGCTGATGATACCGGTGGATACACCTGCGTGACGGGCGATACGGGCCACGGTCGCGTCGGCGAGTCCTGCCTCATCGATGGCTTGCATGGTGGCCTGGATCAACTGGCGGCGGCGGATAGGTTCCATTCCCACTTTGGGCATCAACGGAGTCCTTTTCGTATATCGGGTCGGTGTGACACCGGGTGTGGCCATGGTACTGGATCATCACCGGTTTGCCGCGAGCGCTGCACCATGCTGTCGTGTGCAAAGTTTTTATTGAACGTTCAATTAACAAAAAGTGTAGAGGCTGGTTCTCGATGCGTCAAGTTGAGGCAGGGCGGGGCAGCCAGGGGGCTGTCCACAGGCAGTCCGGGAGGGCATCAGAGGGGAGGCGGGCGAGGAATCGAGGCCAGATGGCGGCCAGCGACAGGCGGGCATGAAAGACTGTGGGTTGGCGAGGTCGGTTGGTAAAAGCGCTACAGTGCGGTAGAACATGCAGGTGCAGCATGTCGATCTCAACGTAGGTTGAACGTTGTGCCGGCGCTCGAGAGTTGACTGACAATGAACAATAAAACAAGGGGTTAGCATGAAACGATCACCTGGTAAGGTGCTGTTGGCACTGGGCGTCATCGCCGTGCCGGTCATGGCGAATCAGGCCCAGGCCGCCGTGACGGAAGAATGTCGCACGGTACGTTTCGCCGAAGTCGGCTGGACGGACATCACGGCCACCACCGCCCTGACGCGTGCCGTGCTGGAAGGGCTGGGCTATGAGACGACCTCTGACACCATCTCGGTGCCGATCGCCTATGCCGGCATGAAGAATGATGACTTCGATGTCTTCCTGGGCAACTGGATGCCGTCGATGGCCTCCATCAGTGACCCCTACATCGACAAGGGGCAGGTCGATCGCCCGCGCGCCAATCTCCAGGGCGCGAAATACACCCTGGCGGTGCCGCAGTATGTACTGGATGCCGGCGTGACCTCGGTGGCGGACCTTGCCGACAATCTCGAGAAGTTCGACGGTCGCATCTACGGGATAGAGGCGGGCAACGACGGCAACATGATCATTGCCGACATGATCGACGACGACGCCTTCGGCATGGGCGAGTTCGAGATGATTGACTCCTCGGAAGCCGGCATGCTGGCGGAAGTGAAATCGAAGATTGCCGCCAAGGAGTGGGTGGTGTTCCTTGGCTGGGAACCGCACCCGATGAACACCCGCTTCGAGATGGGCTATCTGGAAGGGGCCGATGATTACTTCGGGCCGAATCTGGGCGGTGCGACGGTGTATACCAACACCCGCGCGGGCTACAGCGAAGCATGCACCAACGTCGGGGCCCTGCTTTCCAATCTCGAGTTCACCCTGGAGATGGAAAACCAGTTGATGGGTGACATCATGGATGGCGGCGAAGACCCGGATGACGCGGCGGCCAGTTGGCTCAAGCAGAACCCGCAGGTGCTGGAGGCCTGGCTCAAGGGGGTCGAGACCGTGGAGGGCCAGCCTGGCCTTGCCGCGGTGAAGACATCGCTGGGGATCTGATCGGCCCGTCGGGCTCGTCTGTTGAGCTTTTGATAAAAAGTGCTTGCAATTCAGCAGCCTGACCTGCAATATACGCCTCGTCGTGTGGCTACATAGCTCAGCTGGTTAGAGCACATCACTCATAATGATGGGGTCCCCTGTTCAAATCAGGGTGTAGCCACCAGTGATTCCAAGGCCTGCATCCGTGCGGGCCTTGTCACATCTGGATGTCGCTTCGTGCGCTTTCGGAGGTGGATCCGGCAGGAGGAATCCAGCGAGTTCTGCGGTGGTCTGAATGGCCGAAGGTGGTTGACGCCATTGAGTATTTCCGTATAATTCGTCGCGTGTTCAAGGTTGTTCCTCGATAGCTCAGTTGGTAGAGCAAATGACTGTTAATCATTGGGTCACAGGTTCGAGTCCTGTTCGAGGAGCCAATAGCACATGCAGCATGCTTGAAATGTCAGCCTGATAGCATCCATGATGATGTCACTGGCATATGGATTTCCGGTCGTTCCTCGATAGCTCAGTTGGTAGAGCAAATGACTGTTAATCATTGGGTCACAGGTTCGAGTCCTGTTCGAGGAGCCAATCCAAGGCTTCCTGCCAATGCCGGAAATGACGCTGATAGATGAGTTCCTCGTCGTCAGCTTCGATATCGCCCTGATATCGATCGATATTTGTTGTTCCTCGATAGCTCAGTTGGTAGAGCAAATGACTGTTAATCATTGGGTCACAGGTTCGAGTCCTGTTCGAGGAGCCAATATCATTTCCCTGCTTCCCCTCGTGTTCTCTGCTGGTGGCATCATCGCTGCCTGAGCTTTGCTTGTTGCTTTGCGCTTGAGCTCTGTTCGTAATCCTGGCTTGTCAGCCCTGCTCATCAATCCGTTCCTGCTCCTCCACCTGTCAGATGTCTCGTGCTTTCTGCCTCGAGCGTGCTCTCGCGTCGCCAGCCTTCTGCTGTCGTTCTCTACGCGGCTCTGCCTGACGTTGTGATGCTGGCCATTGTGTTTCTGCTGCTGCGCTTTCTGTCTAGTTGCTGCTGTCTGTGCGTTGTTGTGCGCGCGTTGCTGCCTCGCGCGGCCGTGATGCTGCGTGCCACAGACTTTCTTTGTGGCAAGAAAAAGCCCCTGCGCTCGGTGTTGCATGAGAGCAGGGGCCTTGGCGGTCGACCAGCTTCGTCAAACGCGGGTCATGGCGCGAGTCCTGAGGGCCTAGCGATCACCGGTGAGGTGGGCGTAGTCGAGCAGGATCTCGGCACTTTCCTGAAGCTGGGCCTGATCGATCGGGTCCTTGGCTTCCTTGTCGCTGCTGCCTTCTTCGATATCGGCTTCCTGCTCGGGAACGCTCTCGGGGGAAGAGATGTGGTCGCTGGCGGCATCGAGTTCGGCAAAGCTTGTCAGTGGCTCGAGGTTGAGGGCACGACGGCGTTTGTTTTCCAGTGCCAGCTGCTCGGCTTCCTGGGCATCCATCTCGCGTTTGCGCTGCTCGCGATTGAGGCTGATGCTGGTCTGCTGCGCGCGCAGTGCCTTTGACAGCGCGACTTCGCTCTTCAGGTAGCTGAAGTTGGGGTCCTGTTCGACGCGGCTCTGGTGGCGGGCGCGCAAGGCGGCCAGATAGCGTGCTGGTTCACCGTAGCGGCGATACTTCACCGGGCGTACCTGGTCCCAGGGCAGCGCGTAGTCGAGGCTGGATTCGCCGATCTCCTGCGGGTCGATGACGCTGGGGAAGGCGATGTCCGGCTTCACACCCTTGTTCTGGGTCGAGTCGCCGGAGATGCGATAGAACTTGGCGCGGGTCAGCTTGATCTCGCCTTCGCTCAGCGAGGAGATGGTCTGCACCGTGCCCTTGCCGAAGGTCTGGCTGCCGAGTATCGGGCCGCGGCCGTAGTCCTGGATCGCGCCGGCGAAGATTTCGGATGCCGAGGCCGAGAGGCGGTTGACCAGTACGGTCAGCGGGCCGTCATAGTGGGTGCCGGCGTCGGTATCGCCGTAGAGGCTGATACGGCCGCGTGCATCACGCACCTGCACGGTGGGGCCGCGATCGATGAACAGGCCGATCATCGAATTGGCTTCCTGCAGGGCACCGCCGCCGTTGTTGCGCAGATCGAGAATGATGCCTTCCACCTGCTTGGCCTTCAGTTCATCGATCAGGCGCGCCACGTCGCGGGTGGTGCTGCGGTAGTCGTCTTCACCGGCCTGCCAGGCATCGAAATCGACATAGAAGGCGGGCACATGAATGACGCCGATCCTGTGGACGCCATCATCGCGCTTGACGTCGATGACCTTGGCATTGGCGGCCTGGTCCTCGAGCTTGACGGTGTCGCGGGTGATATCCAGCTCACGCGTCTTGGTGACATCCAGTGACTGGGCCGGGATCACTTCCAGGCGCACGACGGAGCCCTTCGGGCCACGGATCAGGTCCACGACATCATCCAGGCGCATGCCGACCACGTTGGTCCACTCGCTGTCGCCCTGGCCCTGGCCGACGGCCACGATGCGGTCAGCCGGCTTGAGTTCGCCATCCTTCTCGGCAGGGCCGCCGGGCACGAGGCTCGAGACCTTGACGTATTCGCCTTCGGATTGCAGCAGGGCGCCGATGCCGTCCAGTGACAGCTTCATCTGGATGTCGAAGGATTCACCCTGACGCGGCGAGAAGTATTCACTGTGCGGGTCGATGCTGCCGGTCACGGCATGCATCACCAGCGTCAGGATATCTTCATCGTTGGTCTGCTTGATGCGCTTGAGCTGATTGGAATAGCGCTCGCTGAGCGTCCTGGCGATCTCGTCATCGCTCTTGTCGGACAGCGACATCGACAGCCAGGCATTCTTGAGGCGCTTGCGCCACAGCTCGTCGAGCTCCTGCTCGCTATCGGCCCACGGGCTGTCCTTGCGGTCCAGCGCCAGGCGATCGTCCTTGTCGAAATCGAAGCTCGGCTTGGCATCCAGCGTCTTCACCAGCCAGGTGAGGCGTGCGGTGAGGCGTTGTTGATAGCGATCGTAGAGTCCATAGAGGCGCTCGAGGTCACCATCGACCATGGCGTCGTCGAAATCATGACGCAGGTCGCTGAATTCGCTGATGTCCGCATCCAGCAAGTAGGCTTTCTGGGGGTCGAGAGTCTTGAGGTATTGCGTGAAGGCGCGGTTGGCCCAGTGGTCATCCAGGGTCACATCTTCGTAATGCCCATAGCGCAAAGACTCGGCAACTTCGCGAGCAGCCTGTGCATCGGCGTCAGTAGGGGTGACCGCGGCACTGGCAGGGCCGGCCATGGCAAGACACAGGGCAACGAATGCCGTGCGCCGGACGTTTGCGAACAGGCTCATCAATGAAGCACTCCCGATTCATGTACACTCTGCTCCCTGAACGACCTCCCCGCAGGGGGTCGAGCGGGCATTGTAGCAGTCTCATGCACCATACACAGTTGTCTGGCGTTGATGCGTTGGGGTTGTGAAAACTCTGTCAGCGCAGGCCTTTGGCTGGCATGTCGCGCCTTTGGACGCCCCCTGTGTGGTGACTGGATGGCAGTCGTGTCATCGAAGGGTCATCACAGGTTTTCCCATCATGTTTCTTCTTATACAGTGCCTTGCATATATCTTCGAGGACCAGACGCCATCATGACTCATGCGATTGCGGATTCCCGCGTTCCCGCACTGCTCGACTTCCTGTCTTCTTCTCCCACGCCGTGGCACGCGACGGCTTCCATGGCGCAGCGTCTTGAGCAGGCGGGCTACCGTCGCCTCAGCGAGACATCTTCCTGGCAGCTGGCGCCCGGTGATCGCGCCTATGTCACGCGCAATGATTCCTCGTTGATCGCCTTTCAGCTCCCGAAGGGTGATACGCCGCTGAGCTCACTTCGGATGATCGGTGCGCACACCGATTCGCCTTGTCTGCGTTTGAAGCCCAATCCGGCACAGGTCAGTCAGGGCTGGTTGACGCTGGGTGTCGAGACCTATGGCGGCGTGTTGCTGAGCACCTGGTTCGATCGCGATCTGGGGCTTGCGGGGCGTGCCCAGGTGCGGCATGCGGACGGTCGTCGCGAGACGCTGCTGCTGGCGGTCATGCGTCCGTTTGCCTGCGTGCCGAGCCTGGCGATCCATCTGGATCGTGACGTCAACAGTGGGCGTGCCATCAATGCCCAGACCCAGATGTCAGCCGTGGTCATGCAGCTGGATGACGAGGCCGGGACGCCCGCGGAGGCCTTCAACGCGCTGTTGATCGATCTGATCGAGGAGCAGCACGGCGTGCGGGTCGCGGATGTCGTCGACTTCGAGCTGGGCCTGCATGATCTGCAGCCGGCGGCGCAGTCGGGGCTGAAGGGCGAGTTGATCACCAGTGCCCGCCTCGACAATCTGCTGTCCTGTTTCGTCGGTCTCGAGGCGCTGCTGGAGGTCGACGGCAGTCAGGGGGCGCTGTTCATCACCACCGATCATGAAGAAGTCGGCAGTGCCAGCGCCTGTGGTGCCCAAGGGCCCTTCCTTGCCGATGTGCTCAAGCGCATCAATCACTACGTCGGCTTGGACAGCGAAGAAGGCTATCAGTGCCTTGTGCAGCGCTCCTTGATGATTTCTTGCGATAATGCTCACGCCGTGCACCCCAATTTCGCGGACAAGCATGATGCGGGGCATGGGCCGAAGTTGAATGCCGGGCCGGTCATCAAGGTCAATGCCAATCAGCGTTACGCCACCAACAGCACCACGGCCGGGCTGTTCCGCGAGATGTGTCGCGAGCAGGATGTGCCGGTGCAGACCTTCGTCAGTCGTGCCGACATGGGCTGTGGCAGCACCATCGGGCCGATCACCGCCAGTGAGGTGGGGGTGCCGACCCTGGATGTGGGGCTGCCGCAGTGGGGCATGCACTCGATTCGTGAGACATCCGGCAGTGCCGATGTCGCCATGCTGATCAAGGTGCTGGTAGCCTTCTGCAATCGCGAGCAGCTGGACTGAGTCGAGCCGGAGTGTGCTGGGAGAGCGGGCGCGTAGTGTAAGAAGACGAGCCCGGAAAAAGGGCGGCCTGTGGGTCGCCCTTTTTGTTGCCTGTGACCTGGCTCGAGGGCTACGGCGCAGGGCGCCGGATGCGCGAGTCATGTGTATAGATCGCGCACAACGAAAAAGGCCTGACTGCAAGCAGTCAGGCCTTTCGAATCCTGGTTGGTGGCTACACCCTGATTTGAACAGGGGACCCCATCATTATGAGTGATGTGCTCTAACCAGCTGAGCTATGTAGCCGTCCAACGGAGGCGAATATTACGGATTGTCCGTGATGTTGTCAATGCATCAGCGCGAAAAAGTGGCAGGGAATTCATCAGGCTAGCGTCCAGGCCGCGCAGCGAGGGCTTCAGGTAGGCTGTCGGAGAGAGTGCTGGGGAGAGCCTCTCGCGAGATGGCGCGTGCGATGAGGTCGCCACTGGCGCAGGCCAGCGTGAAGCCCAGACTGCCATGGCCGACGTTCAGCCACAGATTGTCCGGGCTGTTCACTTGCCGGGGACGGCCGAGGATCGGCGGCCCCTTGGGCGTGCTGGGGCGCAGTCCGGCCCAGGGAGTGGCCTGCGCGAAATCGCCGGCTTCGGGGAAGGTATCGCTGGCCAGCTTGCGCAGGGCGGCAATACGCTGATCATCCAGTTCGGGGTGGAAGCTGTCGCGTTCCCGCTGGCCGATATCCACCATTGCCGCGACGCGCAGCTGGCGTGATGCCGACGACTCCAGGTCGGCGTAGACCACCTTGCGTGCCGAGTCGGTGACGCTGATGCGCGGCGCGGCCGTCTCGGGGGCGTCAGCTGTCAGTGGCAGGGTGAGGCTATAGCCCTTGAGCGGCTGCAGGGGCAGGCGGATACCCAGGGGGTGTGCCAGCTCGGCGGCATGATTGCCGGCCGCGATGACGACCTCTTCGACGGCATGGCGTTCTCGGTGGCCATCAAGATGTCTGAGCTCGAGCTGCGCGATGCGCCCGTTGCGTGCGCTCAGCGGGGCGACGCGGGTATTGGCGATGCGTGTATAGCGCCCGGAGGCCTGCAGCTTGTGCTCCAGCGCCTGACAGAAAGCATGGCAATCCGCCGTCTCGTCCGAGGCGCTGAAGATGCCGCCCGACAGATGGGCTTGCTGGTGGGTCAGTGAGGGCTCCAGCGCGATGCATTGGCGTGCATCGAGTACCTGTTGGTCCTGCGGGGCGACGCGCGCGGCGGCCGCCTTGTCGAGCGCTTCGGGATCACGATGGATCACCAGCTTGCCGCGCTGCTGCCAGGCGAAGTCGCCGAGCGCATCTCGTGCGCGCCAATCGCTCATGATCGCCTGGCTGTGCAGCGCCAGCGAGAGCATCTGAGTTGCGCTGGCCTGATGGGTAGGGTGATTGCAGGCGGCCACAAATCGGGCCATCCAGCGCCATTGTGCGGGGTCAAGATTGGGGCGCAGTTTCAGCGGTGCCTCGTTGCCTGCCAGCAGCCACTTGATGGCCTGGCGGGGCACGCCGCTATCGGCCAGTGGTGCCACATAGCGATAGCTCAGCTGACCGCCATTGGCGCGGCTGGTCTCGCTGGCAACCTCGGCATGGGCGTCGATCAGGGTCACGCAGTGGCCGGCGCGCACCAGGGCGTGGGCACTGGCGAGGCCGATCACGCCGCCTCCGATGACAGTCACGTGGCGTTGCATGCTGGGCTCCCGGGTCGTGAAGGTCGTGAAGGTCGTGTTGCGTTGTGCTCGAGCTTGCCGGTCGCTTGCGTGAGTGGCGAATGAAAAGAATGTGTCGCGTCATAACCCGAGGTTATGGGGTAACCTGATGCACAGGCGCTCAAGTGCGCCCTCAAGTGAGCCCTCTAGATAAGATAACCGGACAGGAAGATAGTGCATGCGGCTCAGGGACCTGGAAATCTTTCACGCTGTCCTGCAGGCCGGCAGCGTGACCGGCGCGGCGAGGTTGCTGCATATCTCCCAGCCGGCGGCGAGCAAGGCGCTGCAGCAGGTCGAGCGCCAGTGGGGCATCACGTTGTTCACGCGCAGTGCAGGGCAGCTTCATCCCACCGAGGAGGCGCGCAAGCTGGAAGCGGCCAGCCAGGGAATGCTCGGTCAGCTGGACGATGTGAGGCGGCTGGTCGATGGCTTGCGCGAGGGCGAGGCACGCACGCTCAAGGTGGTGGCGACGCCTGCCATCGCCCAGCAATTGCTGCCACAGGCACTGGGTCAGTGGCGCAGGCGTCAGCCACGGGTCAGCTGTGAGCTGGCGACCCAGCATACCCGCGAGATCGTCGATGCCCTGTTGCTGCATGAGGTCGATATCGCCTTCACGCTGAGTGCGCCGACGCATCCTGCACTGATGACGCGTCCGCTGGTGCGCATGCCGCTACTGGTGCTCGCGCCCGAAGGGTATTGGGCACAGGACTGTCAGCAGACGCCGATGACGGTGGCGGAGCTGGCCGGTCAGCGCCTGATCGCCCTGGGGGCGCACGATCCGCTGGCGCGGCGACTCGATGGTCTGCTGGCGAGCGTGGCGCAGGAAGCTTCAAGCGCTTTGCCATCTTCACCGCGCATCGTGACGCGAGTGCAGACCTATCCCCTGGCGGCGGCGCTGGTTCAGGCGGGGGAGGGGCTGGCGGTGGTCGATGCACTCACGGCGCATGCCGCCACTACGGAGCGCGGCTTGAGCGCGCGTCAGCTGCCCCAGGCGGGTGAGCTGGTGCTGAATGCCATGTGGCGACGCGAGGCGGGTCGTTCGCGGCTGGCGCAGACGCTGGCAGATCAGCTCGCCAGACAGGCCGCGCAGTGGCTGCAGGTGCCGCTGGTAGAGCCCTCGGTGAACTGAGCCTACTGCTGGCTGAGCTTCCGCTGGATGAGGTTTCCGCGCCACAACGCAGAACGCCCCTGGCCTCGTGAGAGATCAGGGACGTTCCGTCAGGACAGGCTGTCAGGGCATCAGCTGGGCCCGGGCGTCGCCGGGCACCTGTGAGCCATCAGACATTGAAGCGGTAGTGCACCACGTCGCCATCCTTGAGGATGTAGTCCTTGCCTTCCAGGCGCCACTTGCCGGCATCCTTGGCGCCTTGCTCGCCCTTGTAGGCGATGAAGTCGTCATAGGAAATGACTTCGGCACGGATGAAGCCTTTCTGGAAGTCGGTGTGGATGACACCAGCGCCTTCCGGTGCGGTAGCGCCGATCTTGACGGTCCAGGCACGCACTTCCTTCACGCCAGCGGTGAAGTAGGTCTGCAGACCCAGCAGCTCATAACCGGCGCGGATGACGCGGTCCAGGCCCGGCTCTTCCATGCCCAGCTCATCGAGGAACATCTCGCGCTCTTCCTCGTCCAGCTCGGCGATCTCGGCTTCGATCTTGTTGCACACCGGCACGACGCTGGCGCCTTCGTTGGCGGCAATGCCGCGCACGATATCGAGGTAGGGATTGTTCTCGAAGCCTTCCTCGCTGACGTTGGCGATGTACATGGTCGGCTTGAGGGTCAGGAAGCCGAAGCCGCGCACGATCTTCAGGTCGTCATCGCTGAGGCCGAAGCTGCGCAGCGGCTGGCCTTCGGCCAGGTGCGGCTGGATACGTTCCAGCACGGCCTTGGTGGCGATGGCTTCCTTGTCGCCGCCCTTGGCGACACGGGTCAGACGCTGGATGCTGCGCTCGACGCTGTCGAGGTCGGCCAGGGCCAGCTCGATGTTGATGGTCTCGATGTCGGCGGCCGGGTCGACGTGGTTGGCGACGTGGATGACGTTGTCATCCTCGAAGCAACGCACCACGTGCGCGATGGCGTCGGTCTCACGGATGTTGGCCAGGAACTTGTTGCCCAGACCTTCGCCCTTGGAAGCGCCCGCGACCAGACCCGCGATGTCGACGAATTCCATGGTGGTCGGAATCACCTTCTCCGGCTTGACGATCTCGGCCAGCGCGTTCAGGCGAGGGTCAGGCATCGGCACGATACCGGTGTTCGGCTCGATGGTGCAGAAGGGGAAGTTCTCGGCGTCAATGCCAGACTTGGTCAGTGCATTGAAGAGAGTGGACTTGCCGACGTTCGGCAGGCCGACGATGCCGCAATTGAAACCCATGGCGCTAGATCCTGGTGTGACGTATCGAATGGGGCGTGGCACTGGCAGTCGTCTCGACCAGCAGGCTCTGAGTGCACAGACACTGGGCATGCGGGGAAACGAGTGGGCAGGCACGGAATGAAGACAGGCGGGAAGTGTAAGGCCTCATGCCGCCGAGGTCATCCATTGGGCGCATGTCGCGCGACAAATGATGCCTTTTGCTGCTGATCGCGTGGCGAGACACGCATACGCAAGCGAGGTGATGCGCTGAGCGAATCACCGAAATTCGGAGAGGGGTGATGCAGAGGTTCAGCTCTTGAAGGAGTGCAGGCGATTCATGGCCCGTGCCCATTCGCCACTGATGGCGTCGGGGAGGGTCATCACCACTTCGTCGATGGCGTCGTCGATGGCCTGGCGTTCAGCCTTGCCGGGACGCCCGAGCACGAAGTTGGTCACCAGCTTGGCATTGCCGGGGTGGCCGATGCCGATGCGGGCACGATGGAACGACTTGTCGTTGCCCAGTGCACTGATGATGTCGCGCAATCCGTTGTGACCACCATGGCCGCCACCCTGCTTGTAGCGGGCGGTGCCGGGGTCGATGTCCAGCTCATCGTGAGCGACGAGCAGTTCATCCGGTGCGAGCTTGTAGAAGTTGCACAATGCGGCCACGGCCTGACCGCTGCGATTCATGAACGTCGATGGGAACAGCAGATGCAGATCCTGACCTGCGAAGTGGACCTTCGCGTACTGGCCATGGAACTTGCGTTCCGGACGCAACGTGGTGTGACCGTGGCGCGCAAGAGCGTCAAGGAGCCAGACGCCGGCATTGTGACGGGTGTCTTCGTATTCGTTCCCCGGGTTACCGAGGCCGATGATCGCTTTCACTCGTGACATGCGTCGTCTGGCTCCTTGATCAGAAGGCTGCGTTATTCTGCAGCGGCTTCTTCGCCTTCAGCGGCATCTTCTGCGTCAGCAGAGATGTTCGGACGAGTGACGTTGACCACAGCGGTGTCGTGATCGGCACCGTGAGACAGTGCAACGGACTCGGCGCCTTCCGGCAGAGCGATGTCGGACAGGTGCAGGGTGTGGCCAACTTCCAGCTTGGACACGTCCAGCTCCAGGTATTCCGGCAGGGCTTCCGGCAGGCAGCTGATTTCGACGTCGGTTGCCAGAATGTGCAGGACGCCGTCCTGATCCTTGACGCCGACACAGGCTTCCTGACCAGTGATGTGCAGCGGCACGTTCATGGTCAGTTTGTGGGTCGGGTCGATGCGCAGGAAGTCGATGTGAGTCAGCAGCGGCTTGAACGGGTGACGCTGCAGGTCACGGATGACGACTTTCTCGGCCTTGCCAGCAACATTCAGGGTGATGATGGAGGAGTAGAACGCCTCATCGTCAACCGCCTTGTACAGGCTCGGCTTGTCGACCATGATCGGAGTCGGGGCCTTGTCGGCGCCGTAGACGATTCCCGGCACGAAGTCGTTCGTACGACGCAGGCGGCGGCTCGCACCTTTCCCCAGGTCTTCACGAACTTCAGCATTCAGTTTGAACAGTTTCATTTTGCAGATACCTCAAGGGTCTAATGAGAATCCGGCAGCCCCCGCGACCAGAGCGCTGCCGGATCCATGAGGCCGGCCCGGAGATTTCCGGGCCGGCCGCTTGTTGGCAGATGATGGATCATCTGCCGGTGTCAGTGCCTCTTCCCCGAGCAGTGGCGAGCAGGGCCCGCCGCCAGGACTCAGTGGAACATGGCGCTGACGGATTCTTCGTTGCTGACGCGACGGATCGCCTCGGCGATCAGGCCAGCGACTGTCAGCTGGCGGATCTTGCCGGAACGACGCGCGGCGTCGGACAGCGGGATGGTGTCGGCCACCACCACTTCGTCGAGGACGGAGTTGGTGATGTTGTCGACCGCCGGGCCGGACAGGATCGCGTGGGACGCATAGGCCACGACGCGGTTGGCGCCATGATCCTTGAGTGCCTCGCCCGCCTTGCACAGGGTGCCGGCGGTATCGATCATGTCATCGACCAGCACGCAGGTGCGGTCCTTGATATCACCGATGATGTTCATCACCTGGGCCTGGTTGGCCTGGGGGCGACGCTTGTCGATGATGGCCAGCTCGCAGTTGAGCTGCTTGGCGATGGCACGGGCACGTACCACGCCGCCCACATCCGGGGAGACGACGATCAGGTTGTCATAGTTCTGACGTTCGATGTCGTCGAGCAGGATCGGTGAGCCGTAGACGTTGTCCACCGGCACATCGAAGAAGCCCTGGATCTGATCGGCATGCAGGTCCATGGTCATGACGCGATTGACGCCAGCCTTGACCATCATGTCCGCGACCACCTTCGCCGAGATCGGCACGCGAGCAGAGCGCACGCGGCGGTCCTGACGGGCGTAACCGAAGTAGGGAACGACCGCAGTGATACGCGCCGCAGACGCACGACGCAACGCGTCCACCATCAGGATCAGCTCCATCAGGTTGTCGTTGGTCGGTGCGCAGGTGGACTGCATGATGAAGACGTCCTTGCCGCGAACGTTTTCGTTGATTTCTACCGCAATCTCGCCATCGCTGAACTGACCGACGGTTGCATGGCCCAGGCGGGTATCGAGGGCTTCAGCTACCTTGCGGGCGAGAGCGGGATTGGCATTCCCCGCGAATACCATCAGTTTTGACACGCGCAGCCACCTTTGGAGTCTTGTGGGATCTCGGGAGTGGAGAATTCCGGGTTGACCGGGAACGGCCAGGATTGGCTGGGGTACCAGGATTCGAACCTGGGAATGTCGGTACCAGAAACCGGTGCCTTACCACTTGGCGATACCCCAGCAACGTTCACTTCAACCAGTTGCTGTGCTCAGGCCGAAGCCAGAGCGGCATGTAGAGGGGAGATATTGCAACCGCGTGCCGAGAAGGCGTGCCACATCGGGCGCTCGAGTTCGAGTCGACCCAGCACCTCGCTGGCCTGTCGTGCGTCGTCAAACGCACAGAACACACAGGCGCCGGTGCCCGTCAGTCTGGCGGTGCCGAACTGGTCCAGCCAGTCCAGGGCGTCGGCGACTGCCGGGTACAAAGTGCGCACCACGACTTCACAGTCGTTGCGGCCCCCCTGCAGTGCGCGCGCCATACTAATCGCGAGGCTGGAACGTGTCAATTGCGGGTGGCCGAACACGGCGGGTGTGGCGACCTCGACACCGGGGTGAATCACCACGAACCATGGGGTGTCCAGCGGGGCTGGCTCAAGGCGTTCACCGATGCCCTCGGCCCAGGCGGCGAAGCCGCGCACGAACACCGGCACATCCGCGCCAAGCGACAGACCGAGCTCGGCAAGGGCGTCTTCGCCAAGCTCGAGCCCCCAGAGTCTGTCCAGTGCCAGCAGGGTAGTAGCGGCGTCGCTGCTGCCGCCACCCAGACCGCCACCCATCGGCAGCACTTTCTCCAGCGTGATATCGACACCGGGCAATACGGTGGGTGACGCGACCTTGCCCTGCGCGTGCGCTGCTTCTCGCAGCAGGCGCGCGGCGCGCACGATCAGGTTGGCCTCTTCGGGCACACCTTCGATAGGCGGTGAGAGGCGGATGGCCTCATCGTCGCGCAGCGTGAAGCTGAGGCTGTCGCCGTGCTCGAGAAACTGGAACAGCGTCTGCAGTTCGTGATAGCCATCGGCACGCTGACCCGTGATATGCAGCATGCGGTTGAGCTTGGCCGGGGCGGGCAGCGTGAGTGTCATGGTCGATGCGGATGTCGGAGTCGTCATGGAAGAAGGAGAAGGTGTCACGATTACAGCGCCTGCCACTGGTTGATGATGAGAGTGGCAGTGAGGTCGCCGTAGTAAAGCTTCATCTTGCGCGGTAGCCACAGCCCTTCGGCGCGGGTCCAATCCTGATAGTCCACCTCCCAGCCGTCCTGGTAGAGGGTGGTCGGGAAGCCCAGTGCATCCGTCTCGAGATCATGCTCGCCAGCGGCCGGTACACCGCGCACCCAGTTGTCGAGGGCGCCCAGCGGCAATGACCAGCCCAGTTGCGCCAGCATCAGGCTCTCGGCATCCGGGGCTTCGAAGTCGCCCTCGGAGGAGGAGAGGCGCACGCCATCGGCATCGCGGACCAGAGTCGTGCGTCCCGCGCCCAGCGGGCCGGTGATCAGCATGTGGTAATCATCGCCGTCCTGCTGCCAGTCGAGGTTGGCGCTGTGGCCTTCCTCGGGAGTGCGAATGCCGACCTTGCCTGCCAGCTGCCAGTGGGTCAGGGCGGCAAGTTGCGCGTCCTGTTGCTGCCAGTCGCCGTCGCTGCGCGTCAGATCACCGGCATTGTCGCTGGCCATCTGGCTGGCACAGCCGCTGAGCACCAGTGTCATGGCCAGCAGGGCTGGCCCGAGCAGGCGGCGTGTCTGGCTCAGCAGGGAGAGTGACAGGGGAGAAGTGATCATGACGCGAAAGCCTTCCGGATGGCGAGAAGATGAGTGACGGTGAGTGAGGCTCCACTCACTGGCGGGTCAGGATAATGGACTCGCCAGTGGGCAGAAAGTGCCGGGTAGCGTGGCTGCGTACTTCAGGGCGCATCTACCACCGGGCGTAGCTCGGGGATGTGCTGGAACAGGGCTTCGAGCTCGCTGGCTTCTTCAAAGCGCTCGCTCAGCTCTATCGCCAGGCTACGGGCTTCATCCTCGCGGCCCAGCGCCCATAGCACCTCGATGAGATGAGCGCCGATCTCGGCATCCTGCTGCTGGGCCCAGGCGGCTTCCAGCGGTGCCAGTGCATTGCCGAGGTCGTCGGTCAGATATCGGCCCCAGCCAAGGCTATCCAGAATGGCCGCGTCGTCGGGCGACAGCGCATGGGCGCGCTCGATCAAGGCCAGTGCTTCTTCAAGGCGACCCGTCTCCACCAGCAGGGTGTAGCCGAGCGCGTTGTAGGCGCTGGCGTTGTCGGGTTCCAGCGCGATGACTTCCCGCAGGTCTTCTTCCATGCCGCCCAGCTCATCATCTTCCAGACGGCGGATGCCGCGCAGGAACAACAGGCTGCCCAGCTCGCTTTCCAGCGTGTTGCGCGTGTCCGTCTCCTGGCCGGCGATGGCTTGCTTGAGCGCCTTGCGGCGCGTGGCGATGCTGCTGTTCAGCAGGGCCTCGGCCTCGGCATACGCCTCCTGGGAGTCGAGCAGGTCGATCTCGAAGCTCAGCAGCGTCATGGCATGGCGCGGATGGCGCAGGCGCTCCACGGCCAGTAACTGACGTGCCTCGTCCGTGCGCTCGTGTTCGACCAGCAACTGGGCGGCACGGGCGCGACTGGAGATGTAGCGCTCGCCGTCCGGCACCTGCCGGTAGTAAAGAATGGCGTTGTCGACATCGCCGCTGGACTCGGCGGCCAGCCCCAGCAGGGCGTAGGCGGCGTCCGGCACCGGGTCTTCATCGAGCAGCGGCAGCAGCAGGCGATGGGCGTCCTCGGGCGAATCGGCATCAAGATAGAGGCTGGCCAGCGCCAGACGCAGACGTGGCGCGTTGGGATGGCGGGCAATGAGGCTATCGATGCGCTCGCGTGCCGCGTCCAGATTGCCGCCGGCCAGTTCGGTCTGCGCGGCGCTCAGGATCAGGCGGCTGTCATCGGGAGCGATCTCAAGGCCTTGGGCCACCGCGCGGCGCGCCGCCACGAGACGCCCCGCGCTGCGTTCGATCTCGCTGCGCGCCAGCCAGAGCTCCGGCAACGTGGCGTGAGCGTTTTCCAGGCGTAGCAGGCGTGCACGCGCCGCGGTCTCATTGCCCAGCGCAGACTCGAACAGTGCCGCGGCAATCTCGGGCATCGGCTGCTCGGGATGCTGGGCGATATGCGTCTCCAGCATCGCCAGCAGGGGCTCGAGTTCGGCGCCGGCGTCGATCGCCTGCTCGGCCAGGGTCGCCAGATTGCCATTGCCGCCACTGGCGGTGAGCATCAGGCGTTGCTCGAGTGCAGCCTGCCAGTCGCCTCGCTCGACCGCCAGGCGGGCGCGGATGATGCCGGGCTCGCTGGCGGACTCATCGAGTTGCTGCCAGCGTTCGGCGGCGCGCTCCAGCAGGGCCGGGTTGTCGGCGAAACGAGCCGCGAGCACGGCGCGTCGCGCCAGTTCCGGGTCATCGAAGTGACGGCTGGCGGCCAGATAGCCATTGGCGGCGCGGGGGTAGTCACCGCGCTGTCCGGCGAGTTCGGCGCTCAGCAGCTGGTTGAGACTGTCGGCATCCAGGCCCTGCTGGATGGGAGGCGCCGTGGCCAGCGGGTCGGGCTGTGCCGACAGGGGCGCGGAGTCGCTCATCGACTGACAGCCGGTCATGCTCAGCAGTAACCCGCCTACGACGCAGGACTTCCACCCGCCGCGCGGGCGACGGGGGGTATCAAGAGAGGCGAGAGTATGCGGGGGGCTATGTTCAGCGGCAGTCGAAGCGTGCATGCAACCTCGCGTTTGTCGGTGGGGGGCAGGATGAGAGTACGGGGGCGGTTGAGCCGCAGGCCAGGTCATGCGCGTAGTGTGGCACTGACGAAGGCGTCGTGTCTCGCAGCATAACGGCTGGCGGCGAGCGGGGATAGCGTTGCCGATGCAAGGAAGTCGCATGCCCCGCCGGTCACTCGTATGCCGGCAGATACACCGCACGGGCTGATAGCGATAGCCTGCCAGCATCATGGAAAATCCTCATCGGCTGCGACATGCTGCGGGGTCGCGTGGTGCAGACGCTGTGGTAGAATGAGCGCGCTAATATTACGATCTCAGCCGCTTTGGCAGCCCTGTGTGCCTTTATGTCTGTCGCCCTTGTCCCCATTGAGTCGACAGGCATGAAAGCACGAAGCCCTCGCGGATTGCCTGCTGTCTCTGGTCGCTGCCTCGTGGCAGTCCAGAACCGAGAGCCGCCTGACATTGACGCCGCCCCCTGCCGGCCAGACCCTGACGACTGACTCCATGACCCTTCTTGCCCTTGGCATCAATCACCGCACCGCCGCCGTTGACGTGCGCGAACGCGTTGCTTTCACGCCTGCGCAGCTCGATGCCGCGCTGGGCGAATTGAAGCGCCTGCCGGCGGTCTCCGAAGCGGCGGTGCTGTCGACCTGCAATCGTACCGAGCTGTACTGCGTGACCAGCGATGGCGCCAAGTCGGTGCTCGAGTGGCTGGGGCGTTTTCATCGCCTGCCTGTGGAGGAGCTGTCGCGTTGCAGTTATCAGCACCTGGGGGAAGAGGCGGTACGCCACCTGATCCGTGTCGCGGTGGGGTTGGACTCGATGGTGCTGGGCGAGCCGCAGATTCTGGGGCAGCTCAAGGACGCCTATCAGTTCGCGCGCAACTCGGTGGGGCTGGGCGGTGAGCTCGAGCAGCTCTTCCAGCATATCTTCCAGGTCGCCAAGCAGGTGCGTACCGAGACCGGTATCGGCGAGAACCCCGTCTCGGTGGCCTACGCCGCCGTCAGCATGGCCAGCCACATCTTCGATGACTTCTCGCGGGCCAATGCCTTGTTGATCGGCGCCGGCGAGACCATCGAACTCGTCGCGCGCCATCTCAAGGAAGCGGGCATCGCCAACCTGTGCATCGCCAACCGCACCGTGTCGCGCGCCGAGCGTCTGGCCGATGAGCTGGGCGGGACTGCCATCGGCCTGGAAGGTATTCCTCATGCCCTCGAGAATGCCGATATCGTGATAGCCTCCACCGCCTCCCAATTGCCGATTCTCGGCAAGGGCATGGTGGAACGCGCGCTCAAGAAGCGCCGCTACAAGCCGGTGTTCATGGTCGACATCGCCGTGCCGCGCGATATCGAGCCGCAGGTCGGAGACCTCGACGACGTCTTCCTCTACACGGTCGATGACCTGCAGGAAGTGATCGACGAGAATCGTCGCCACCGTGAGTTGGCCGCTGCCCAGGCAGAAGAGTTGATTCGCCAGGGCGTCAACGCCTGGTTGCACCGCAAGCGGGTGCGCAGTGGCGGCGAAGTCATCAAGCGCTACCGTAGCCATGGCGAGCAACTGCGCGCCGAATGCGAGGCGCAGGCGCTGGCGGAGCTCGATCAGGGACGCGACCCCCAGGAAGTGGTCGCGCAGTTGGCACGCCAGCTGGCCAATCGCTTCATGCATCACCCGACGCTGGCACTGCGCCAAGCCTCGGGAGATGATCGCCAGGATATTCTTCAGACGGCCCAGACGCTTCTGCTCGCGCCGGCTGATTCATCACAGGACCCTTCATGAAAGACAGCCTCATCACCAAGCTCGACACCTTCCATGATCGCTTCGAGGAGATCTCCGCACTGTTGTCGGAGCCCGAAGTGATCGGGGACCAGGCCAGGTTCCGCGACCTGTCGCGGGAGTATGCCGAGCTTGAACCATTGATCGAGGCATGGCGCCGCCATCGCGGCCTGAACGAAGATCGTGATGCCGCGCTGGCGATGGCGGAGGACAGTGATCCCGAGATGCGCGACATGGCGCGTGAAGAAGTCCGTGATACCGATGCGGCGCTCGAGACGCTGGAAGCCGAGATCACCCAGCTGCTGATTCCGCGTGACCCGGATGACGGCGCCAACGTCTTCCTCGAGGTGCGCGCCGGCACGGGCGGTGACGAGGCGGCGCTGTTCGCCGGTGACCTGTTCAAGATGTACTCGCGCTACGCCGAGCTCAAGGGCTGGAAGGTCGAGACCGTCAGCGCCAGTCACGGGGAGCACGGCGGCTTCAAGGAAGTCATCGCCCGCGTGAAAGGCGATGGTGTCTACTCGCGCCTCAAGTTCGAGTCCGGCGCGCACCGCGTACAGCGCGTGCCCGCCACCGAATCCCAGGGGCGTATCCATACTTCGGCCTGCACCGTGGCGGTGATGCCCGAGGCCGATGAAGTCGGTGACGTCGACATCAATCCGGCCGACCTGCGCGTGGACACCTATCGCAGCTCCGGCGCCGGTGGTCAGCACGTCAACACCACCGATTCCGCGATTCGCATCACCCACCTGCCCACCGGTGTGGTGGTGGAGTGTCAGGATGAGCGCAGCCAGCACAAGAACCGTGCGCGCGCCATGTCACTGCTGGCGGCGCGCCTCAAGCAGGCCGCGGTGGATTCCCAGGCACAGGCCACCTCCGATGCCCGTCGCAAGCTGGTCGGCTCGGGTGATCGCTCCGAGCGCATCCGGACCTACAATTTCCCGCAGGGGCGTCTGACCGACCACCGCATCAACCTGACGCTCTACAAGCTCAATGAAGTGATCGCCGGCCAGCTGGACGAAGTGATCGAGCCGTTGGTGGTGGAATACCAGGCCGATCAGCTGACCGCGCTGCAGGAGCAATAAGGTGAGAATCGATGTCACCCTGGCAGCCGCGACTGCCCGTCTGAGCGAGGCGGGCAGCGATTCTCCGCGTCTGGATGCCGAGTTGCTGCTGGGCGAAGTGATGGGACGTGAGCGCACCTGGTTCTACACCTGGGGCGATCGGGATCTCGAGAGCGAGGCAGGCGCCGAGGGCGTGGCACGTTTCGAGGCGCTGCTGGCACGCCGGGCCGAGGGCCATCCCGTGGCGCATCTGCTCGGGCGGCGTGAGTTCTATGGTCTGACGCTGGCCTGCTCGCCGGTCACGCTGATTCCGCGCCCGGACACCGAGGTCATGGTGGAGTGCGCGCTGGAACTGGCCGAGGCCACCAGCGGCAAGCTGCTGGATCTCGGTACCGGCACCGGTGCCATCGCGCTGGCCTTTGCGCGTCATCGCCCACAGTGGCAGGTACTGGGGGTCGATCTCATCGAGGGGGCCGTGCAGCTTGCTCGCGGCAATGCCGAGCGTCTGGCGATCGCCAATGCCGAATTCCGCCAAAGTGACTGGTTCAGTGGCGTCATCGAGACCGGCTTTGCGCTGATTACCGCCAACCCCCCCTATCTGGCCGATGACGACCCGCATCTCGTGCTGGGCGATGTGCGCTTCGAACCGCGTTCTGCGCTGGTCGCGGAAAAGGCCGGCCTGGCAGATTTCCTGCATCTGATCGCGACGGCACCGCAGCATCTGGCCGCAGGTGGTCACCTGATGCTGGAGCATGGTCTCACCCAGGGCAATGAAGTGCGCGAGGCACTGCGTACCGGCGGTTTCATCGACGTCGAGACCCTGGAAGACCTGGGCGGGCGAGAACGCATCACGCTGGGCAAGCTGGCCTGATGCTCGCCGGGCACCGGTTAGCGGTGCCCGTGCGTGGTCCCCGCTGACATCTTCGCACTTGCTACCTCTGTAGTGCATTCCACCGTTTTCAGTGGAGTCTGCGTGGAATCCTCGTCACAGCACCGCTAGTGAAGGCGTATCCCCTGTTGGCCGGGTATGGTAGTAATGAACCTGCATGATTGGCATGGTCATCTGATAACCCCCTTGTTATCCGACGGCCTGACTGCACGGAAGCCAGGAACACGGATGATCCTGCTGCAAGTCACCCTGCTGGGAAAACTATTACAATGAAAGCAAAATCACGCTCTCTGGACCGCATCGACCTCAAGATTCTGCGTTGCCTGCAAGAGAATGCCCGTATCTCCTATGTCGACCTCGCCTCGGAAGTCGGCCTTTCCACCACGCCGTGCCTGGAGCGCGTCAAGCGCCTCGAGCGTGCCGGCGTCATCCGCGGTTACAAGGCGGTGCTCGACCCCAAGGCGCTCAAGGCCAATCTGTTGGTCTTCGTCGAGATCAGTCTCGAGACGCAGTCGCCGTCGGTGTTCGATGAATTCCGCCGCGCCGTCTCCAAGCTGCCGCAGATCCAGGAATGTCATCTGGTCTCCGGTCAGTTCGACTACATCCTCAAGTGCCGGATTCCGGAAATGTCCGCCTATCGTCAGCTGCTCGGCGATGTGGTGCTGACGCTGCCCGGCGTCAAGGAATCCAAGAGTTATGTGGTGATGGAAGAGGTCAAGGAGCAGTTCTCGCTGCATGTGCCCGATATCGAGGAACTGGATGCCAAGTAATGGCAAGCCCTGTTGGTGTCAGGCAGGGCGCGTGGCACCTCACTTCATTTACCGATAGGCGGCTTTTCTCCCATGCAAGATTCGCAATTGTTGCGTTACTCGCGCCAGATCCTGCTCCCCCAGGTCGACATCGCCGGGCAGCAACGCCTGTTGGCGGCGCGGGTCCTGGTGATCGGGGCGGGCGGCTTGGGCTGCCCGGCAGCGCTCTATCTGGCAGCCGCGGGCATCGGCACCCTGGTGGTGGCCGATGATGACCACGTCGAGCTGTCCAATCTGCAGCGTCAGATCGCCCATGGTGACGCCGACATCGATCAGCCCAAGGCGCAATCACTTGCCTCCTCACTGTTGGCGATCAATCCCGACATCGAGGTGATCGCGTTGTCCGAGCGGCTGCAGGGTAAGGCGTTGACCGAGCAGGTGACTGCCGCAGACGTGGTGCTCGATTGCACCGATCGCTTCAGCTCGCGCTTCCCGATCAACGCCGCCTGCGTGGCAGCGGGCACCCCGCTGGTGTCCGGCGCCGCGATACGCTTCTCCGGTCAGCTGGCAGTGTTTGATCGCCGTGAGCCACAGGCACCGTGTTATGGCTGCCTGTATCCGCCGGATGAGCTTGGCGATGAAGAACTGACCTGTGCCGAGAGTGGCGTCATCGCGCCGCTGGTCGGCATCATCGGCGCCTTTCAGGCGCTGGAAGCGCTCAAGCTGATCAGCGGTGCCGGCAGCGTGCATCGCGGCCTTGCCACCTTCGATGGCCTCAGTGGTGAATGGCGGCGCATGGGCCTCAAGCGCGACCCCGGCTGCCAGGTGTGTGGCAGTCGTGAGCCCGCATAGGCGGCAGTCAATTGCTGTTCGATAGAGCATGAAAAAGCCCCCAGCGTCGTGATGACGGTGGGGGCTTTTTCATTCAGCGACTGATGGACAGGCTCAGCTGAGGCTATCCAGCTTGTCTTTCAGCACCTTGTTGACCTGTTGCGGATTGGCGGTGCCGCGTGAGGCCTTCATCACCTGACCGACGAAGAAGCCGATCATCTTGCCACGCTTGTCCGGCTCGGCTTCCTGATACTGGGTCACCTGGGCCGGGTTGTCTGCGATCACCTGATCGACCACGGCTTCGATGGCACCGGTGTCGGTGACCTGCTTGAGGCCGCGTGACTCGATGATCTCGTCGGCGCTCTCGCCTTCGCCATCCCACAGTGCGGCGAACACCTGCTTGGCGGCCTTGCCGTTGATGGTCTCATCGACGATGCGCTTGATCAGGCCACCCAGCTGGGCCGCGGAGACCGGGCTGACGGTGATGTCGAGGTTTTCCTTGTTGAGACGACCGGCCAGCTCGCCCTGCACCCAGTTGGCGGCCTGCTTGGCGTCGCCGCAGACATCCTTCACTTCCTCGAAGAAGTCGGCCATCTCGCGGCTGGCGGACAGCACGCCGGCGTCATAGGCGGACAGGCCCAGTTCGCTTTCGAAACGTGCGCGCTTCTCGGCCGGCAGTTCCGGCAGGGTCTGGCGCAGGTGTTCGATGTAGGCCTCATCCACTTCTACCGGCAGCAGATCCGGGCACGGGAAGTAGCGGTAATCGTTGGCTTCTTCCTTGGTGCGCATGCTGCGCGTCTCGTCGGCGTCCGGGTCATACAGGCGGGTTTCCTGCACGACCTTGCCGCCGTCCTCGATCAGCTCGATCTGACGCTCCACCTCGAAGTGGATGGCGCGTTCGATGAAGCGGAAGGAGTTGACGTTCTTGATCTCCGCGCGGGTGCCGAAGGCTTCCTGACCCATGGGGCGCACCGAGACGTTGACGTCGCAACGCAGCGAGCCTTCGGCCATGTTGCCGTCCGAGATGCCCAGGTAGGTGACGATGGCGTGGATCGCTTTCACGTAGGCCACCGCTTCCTTGGCGGAACGCATGTCCGGCTCGGAGACGATTTCCAGCAGTGGTGTGCCGGCACGGTTGAGGTCGATGCCGGTCATGCCCTGGAAGTCTTCGTGCAGCGACTTGCCGGCATCTTCCTCGAGGTGGGCGTGATGGATGCGGATCGACTTGCGCGTGCCATCTTCCAGAAGGATCTCGAGCACACCCGGGCCGACGATGGGCTGATCCATCTGGCTGGTCTGGTAGCCCTTGGGCAGATCCGGATAGAAGTAGTTCTTGCGTTCGAACACCGAACGGCCGGCAACGGCGGCATTGACGGCGAGGCCGAAGCGCACGGCCATGGCCACGGCCTGCTCGTTGAGCACCGGCAGGGTGCCCGGCAGACCGAGGTCCACGGCGCTGGCCTGGGTGTTGGGCTCGGCACCGTAGGTGGTGGAAGAGCCGGAGAAGATCTTTGACTGGGTGGCGAGCTGAGCGTGAACCTCAAGCCCGATTACGACTTCCCATTGCATCAGGCTTGCTCCTGTCCGAATTCCGGGCGCTGGCGGTGCCAGTCGGTGATTTGCTGGAACTGGTGCGCGACGCCCAGCAGGGTCTGCTCACCGAAGTGCGGGCCGAGGATCTGCAGCCCCACCGGGCGCTTGCCTGCCAGGCCGGCCGGCACGCTGATGCCCGGAATGCCTGCCAGGTTGATGGCGATGGTGTAGAGATCCTGCAGGTACATGGACAGCGGGTCCTTGTGTGCGCCGAGATCGAACGCCGGGGTCGGTGCCGCCGGGCCCATCAGCACATCGACCTGATCGAAGGCATCGAGGAAGTCCTGGCGGATCAGGCGACGCACCTTCTGGGCCTTGATGTAGTAGGCATCGAAGAAGCCTTCGGACAGGGTGTGCGTGCCGATGATGATGCGACGCTTCACCTCGTCGCCGAAGCCTTCCTCGCGAGTGCGCTTGTAGAGGTCTTCCAGGTCCTGCGGGTCATTGCAGCGATGGCCGAAGCGCACGCCGTCATAACGCGACAGGTTGGAGGAGGCCTCGGCCGGCGCGATCACGTAGTAGGTCGGGATGGCCAGGTGGGTATGCGGCAGCGAGATTTCCTGCACGCTGGCACCGGCATCCTCGAAGACCTTGATCGCGGCACGCACGGAAGCTTCGACTTCCTCGGACAGGCCTTCGCCGAAGTATTCCTTCGGCAGGCCGATCTTCAGGCCCTTGAGGTTGTAGTCCAGTCCTTCGACGTAATCCGGCACGCCACGCACCACGCTGGTGGAGTCGCGCGGGTCTGCGCCGGCGATCACGTTCATCAGGCGCGCGCAGTCTTCGGCGGAGCGAGCCATCGGGCCGCCCTGATCGAGGCTGGAGGCGTAGGCGATCATGCCGTAACGCGAGACGCGACCGTAGGTCGGCTTGAGGCCGGTGATGCCACAGAAGGCGGCCGGCTGGCGGATGGAACCGCCGGTGTCGGTGCCCAGCGCGGCCGGTGCGAGGCCTGCGGCGACGGCGGCGGCACTGCCGCCGGAGCTGCCACCCGGTACGGCGGACAGATCCCACGGGTTCCTGACGGCACCGTAGTGGCTGTTCTCGTTCGAGGAGCCCATCGCGAACTCATCGAGGTTGGTCTTGCCGAGAATCACCACGCCCTCGGCCTTGAGCTTCTCGATCACGGTGGCGTCGTAGGGCGAGACGAAGTTGTCGAGCATCTTCGAGCCGCAGCTGGTGCGCACACCTTCGGTGCAGAAGATGTCCTTGATGGCCATCGGGACGCCGGTCAGCGCGGCGGCATTGCCGGCGGCACGGCGTGCATCGGCGGCATCCGCATCACGCAGCGCTTCTTTGCGGCACAGGGTGATGTAGCTGTTGAGCTCGCCATCGAGGCGTTCGATACGGGCCAGGAAGGCTTCCGTCAGCTCGCGACTGGTGTATTCGCCGGCCTCCAGGCCTTGCGCCAGCTCACTGAGCGTCTTGTCATGTAGTGCAATGGACGATGACATGTTCGATTCCATCAGTGCAGACGATGCGCCGGGCATCATCCGCAGAAATTCCGGGGCGGACGGGGCGTGCCGCGTGACGTGGTATCCGATGGCAGTCGGTCACGATGCGTGAGCGATCTGCCAGGCGAGATCACTCGACGACGCGCGGAACCAGATACAGACCCTGCTCTGTGGCCGGGGCCACCTGCTGAAAACGCTCGCGCTGATTCGATTCGGTGACTTCGTCCGCGCGCAGGCGTTGCGTGGCTTCCAGCGGGTGCGCCAGCGGTGCGACGCCGTCGGTATCGACCTGTTGCAGCTGGTCGACCATGGCGAGAATCCGGTCGAGATCCTCGACGTAGGCTTCGGCATCCTGCGAGGCAAGACCCAGGCGTGCGAGGTGAGCGGCACGCAGCACATCTGAATGTTCAAGGGCCATTGAAGTTTCCCTGTCTTGGCTTCGAGAGGCTTGAGGTGACGGCAGGAGTCAGAGACGACCACGCGAAATCAGACTGGCGCGACGAGCGCGAAAAGCCGAATTCGAAAATTGTGGTGTCCCGGCAAACCCGATGCCCGTTACCCTGTAAAACAGCGCGCTTTGCAGCGATGGAGCAATCTGTCGCCGAATGCGCCGTTACAGTGTGATTCGGCGTGAAATGTACCACATCTGCGTCGCTCTGGCAGGCGTGTCAGCTTGCCGCCATGGGGTGGCAATGGTACCGTTCGCGTCTGCACAGGGTTCCGGTCTGGACTAGGTGATCAACTTCCATGTTTAAACGTTTACGTGGGCTGTTCTCGAGCGATCTGTCGATCGATCTGGGTACTGCCAACACGCTTATTTATGTGCGCGGTCGCGGTATCGTGCTCGACGAGCCCTCAGTCGTGGCCATTCGCCAGTCCGGGAATGCCCGCAGTGTGGCGGCCGTCGGTGCCGATGCCAAGCGCATGCTGGGGCGCACCCCCGGCAATATCACGGCCATCCGACCGATGAAGGACGGCGTTATTGCCGACTTCACCGTTACCGAACAGATGCTCCAGCATTTCATCCGCAAGGTGCATCAGAGCACCTTCCTGACACCCAGCCCTCGTGTGCTGGTGTGCGTGCCGTGCATGTCGACCCAGGTCGAGCGTCGCGCCATCAAGGAATCGGCCGAAGGGGCCGGCGCGCGTGAGGTCTACCTGATCGAGGAGCCGATGGCTGCCGCGATCGGTGCGGGCCTGCCGGTGGAAGAGGCGATGGGCTCCATGGTGGTCGATATCGGTGGTGGTACCACTGAGATCGCCATCATCTCGCTCAACGGCGTGGTCTATTCCGAATCCGTGCGTATCGGCGGTGACCGCTTCGACGAAGCCATCACTTCCTATGTGCGTCGCCATTACGGCAGCCTGATCGGTGAGGCGACGGCCGAGCGCATCAAGGAAGAGATCGGTTGTGCCTACCCGGGTGGCGAGCTGCGCGAGATCGACGTGCGCGGCCGCAATCTGGCCGAGGGTATTCCGCGTTCCTTCACGCTCAACTCCCACGAGATTCTCGATGCGCTGCAGGAACCGCTGGCGGCCATCGTCTCGGTGGTCAAGAGCGCGCTCGAGCAGTCTCCGCCGGAGCTGGCTTCCGACATCGCCGAGCGTGGCCTGGTGCTGACCGGTGGTGGTGCGCTGCTGCGTGACATCGACAAGCTGATCGCGGAAGAGACGGGCCTGCCGGTGATCATCGCCGAAGACCCGCTGACCTGCGTGGCGCGCGGCGGTGGCAAGGCGCTGGAAATGATCGATCAGCACACCTTCGAGCTGCTGTCGAGCGATTGACCTCGTCCGGGGCCGGGCATGCTGTGTGCTGTACGGCTGGTCCCGGCCTGTCGGAGGACGTGCTATCAAACCCCTGTTCACGCGTGGCCCCGTGCCCGGCTACCGCATGCTGCTGTGCGCGGTGCTGTCACTCGCGCTGATGTTTGCCGAAGATCGCTTCAGCTGGATGGTCGATGTGCGCGCCAGCATGGCGACGCTGGTATCGCCCGTGCAATGGGTCGTCAGCTTGCCGACGGAAGGCCTCAGCTGGGGCGCGCTGGTGTTTGCCGATCAGCAGGAGCTGGCCGACGAGAACCGCGCGCTGCGCGAACAGCTGCTCAATCTGTCCAGCCGTGTGCAACGCATGGCGAGCCTGACCTCCGAGAATACGCGCCTGCGCGAATTGCTCAATGCCGGGCAGCGTAGCGACATCCCCTATATCACCTCCCAGTTGCTGACCCTCGATGCTGACCCGTTCTCCCACCGCATGGTGGTGGACCGCGGCGAGCAGGATGGCGTGCGCATCGGCTTACCGGTACTCGATGCCTATGGTCTCGTCGGGCAGGTCATCTCCACGTCGGCCTATAACAGTCGAGTGCTGATGATCAGTGATGCCAGCCACGCCGTGCCGGTCGAGATCAATCGCAATGGCCTGCGCTTCATCGCCCAGGGCAGCGGCAAGATCGATCAGGTCGATGTGCTGCATGTGCCGGATACCGCCGACATTCGTGTCGGGGATCTGCTGGTGACTTCCGGGCTGGCGCTTCGCTTTCCGCGCGGCCTGCCGGTAGCACGTGTCACCGAGGTCTATCATGATCCCGGCAAGCCGTTCGCCCGCGTGAGTGCCGAGCCCATCGCGCAGCTGGAGCGATCGCGCAACTTCCTGATCCAGATGCCGCCGCCGGTGGATACCGACAACCTGTATGTCGATGACAGCCTCGATGAGTTGCCGCGTGACAACCTGGCGGCGCCCAGGCCCGAGGGTGACGATGCCGCGCAAGGCTCTGCCGAGGATGCGGCAGACGCTCAGGCACCCACCGACGCTGCCGGGGAGGACAACTGATGGCCTTTCGTCCCCAGACCACCTTGCTGTGCTGGTTCTCTCTGCTGCTGGCGCTGTGTCTGCAGGTCATGCCATTGCCGGATGTGTGGCTGATCTGGCGGCCCCAGTGGCTGGGTCTGATGCTGGTCTACTGGTGCATCGTCTCGCCGCAGAGTGTCGGAGTCTTCCACGGCTTCCTGTTCGGGCTGGCGCTGGATGTCCTGCAGGGCGCACCGCTGGGGCACAACGCCCTGGTGCTGTCGCTGACGGCCTTCATGGGCGTGCTGCTCTATCAGCGTATTCGCGCCTATTCCCTGCTGCAGCAGGCGTTGCTGGTGATCGTGGTGCTGGGCATCGCACAGTTGCTGGATCAATGGCTGCGCAGCCTGTTCGGTGCCGGCCCGGTCAGCCTGTCGTTCCTGCTCTCGGCGGTCATCGGCGGCGCGCTGTGGCCGTGGCTCTATACTCTGCTGCAGATGCTGCGTCGGCGGGTCGCGGCCTGAGTGCCACTCGCACATCGATAGCACTTCTTGTGAGCTTCCAAAAGCCGCCTACGGGCGGCTTTCTGGTACTTGTCAGCCATGTTTATCTTCACGAGGTCTTCCATGTCATCCGCTTCCAGGCCATCCACTTCCGATGCCGACAGCCCCGCTTCCTCGCTCTTTGCGAACTCTGGCGCCACGACGCAACGCAACGTGATGTCTCAGGGCGTTGCTCAACAGGGCTCTGATCAACAGGACGCTGCTGATCCGGGATTGATTCTGGCCTCGGGGTCGCCGCGTCGTCGTGACCTGCTGGCCAGTATCGGCATCCAATGTGAGGTGGCGCCGGCGGATATCGATGAGACGCCGCAGGCCAATGAGTCGCCGGAGCATTACGTGCTGCGTCTGGCGCGAGAGAAGTCGCAGGCCGGTTTCGCGGCTCTGGCGCAGCGGACGACAGGTCGGATGGTGGGGCGGCGAGTGCTCGGCGCGGATACCGCGCTGGCACTGGATGGACGCATTCTCGGCAAGCCGCGCGACGAGTTGGACGCGCGCGAGATGCTGCTCAGTCTCTCGGGGCGCAGTCATCAGGTGCTCAGTGGTGTGGCGCTGTGTCATGGCGACGCCGGGCGCGACATGCGCTGCGAGAGCGAGCTGGTCGAGAGCCGCGTGACCTTTCGTACCATCACCCCGGAGGAGGCCGCGCGCTACTGGGCGACCGGTGAGCCCGCTGACAAGGCGGGTGGTTACGCCATCCAGGGGCTCGGCGCCGTCTTTGTCAGTCATCTCGAGGGCAGTTACAGCGCCGTGGTCGGGCTGCCGCTGCATGAGACCGCACAGCTCTTGAGCAAGGCGGGCGTTCAGCCGTGGCAACCGCTCTGACGGGCGATGTCCCACGCTGCATCAGTCGGGCGTCGAGTCAGCGCACCAGCGTCATCACGAAGACGATGGCTTGCGTGCGTGGCACAAAATACCCGTTGCAGGAAATCCTTAGTCGATAGATCACAGCCGGGGGCTCCCTAGCTATGTCATAATCGCAAGCAACGACTTTACAAGGACTTGCGCTATGAGCGGCGAGGTATTGATCAACCTGACACCGATGGAGACCCGCGTGGCGGTAGTCGAGAACGGTGTCCTGCAGGAAGCCTTCATCGAACGCAGCGGGCGACGCGGCATCGTCGGCAACATCTACCGTGGCAAGGTGGTGAGAGTATTGCCCGGCATGCAGGCGGCCTTCATCGATATCGGTCTCGAACGGGCGGCCTTCATCCATGCCCAGGAAGTCATGCCGGCGCATACGCCGCATGATGAGCAGCTCTCGATCCGCGAGCTGCTCAGCGAAGGCCAGCCACTGGTGGTGCAGGTCACCAAGGACCCCATCGGCACCAAGGGCGCCCGGCTGACCACGCATCTGTCGGTGCCGTCACGCTATCTGGTCTACATGCCGGACTCGCCGCATACCGGCGTGTCGCAGCGCATCGAGAGCGATGTCGAGCGTGACCGCCTCAAGGAGATGACCGAGCGCTGCCTCACGGAGCTTGATCCGGAGGCGCCCGGCGGCTTCATCCTGCGCACCGCCGCCGAGGGCATCAGCGAGGCGGAACTCAAACAGGACATGCATTTCCTGCTGCGCCTGTGGCGCAAGGTCAGTGAACGTCGCCTCACGGCTGCCGTGCCCAGCGTCATCTACGATGATCTGCCACTGTTCATGCGCACGCTGCGCGATGTGATGCGCGACGAGATCGAGCGCGTGCGCATCGATTCCCGCGAGAACTATCTGCGTCTCAAGGAATTCTCCAGCGAATTCATGCCGGACATGGAAGGGCGCATCGAGTATTACCCCGGCGAGCGACCGATCTTCGATCTGTTCAGTGTCGAGGATGAGCTGCACAAGGCGATGGGTCGCAAGGTGCAGCTCAAGAGTGGTGGCTATCTGGTGATCGACCAGACCGAGGCGATGACCACCATCGACGTCAACACCGGTGGTTTCGTTGGCCATCGCAACCTCGAAGAGACCATCTTCAAGACCAATCTCGAGGCGGCGACCGCCATCGCGCGCCAGCTGCGGCTGCGCAATCTCGGCGGCATCATCATCATCGACTTCATCGACATGGAAGAGACCGAGCACCAGCGCCAGGTGCTGCGGGTGCTCGAGAAGTCGCTGGAGCGTGATCACGCCAAGAACAAGATGACCGGTGTGACCGAGCTGGGTCTGGTGCAGCTGACGCGCAAGCGCACGCGAGAGAGTCTGGAGCAGGTACTGTGCGAGGCCTGTCCGACCTGTCAGGGGCGCGGCACCCTCAAGACGCCGGAGACGGTCTGCTATGAGATCTTCCGCGAGATCATGCGCGAAGAGCGAGCCTACAGCCCGGATACCTACATGGTGCTGGCCTCACAGAATGTGGTCGATCGACTGCTGGACGAGGAATCCGCGGCCGTGGCGGACCTCGAGAGCTTCATCGGCAAGACCATCCGTTTCCAGGTCGAGGCGCATTACACCCAGGAGCAGTACGATATTGTGCTCATGTGATCTGTCAGCCACCGTGCCTGCGATGAAGCCGGGAGTCGCGTTATCCACATCGTGAGTCTGTCCTGTTCGGAGAACCATCAGTGACCCGTTCTACCTCACCAGAGGCGGCACGTTCTACCTCGCAAGAGGCGGTGCAGGAGGGCGTCGACGACACCCCGTCTTCGCCCGCTGCGGCGCCAGCGCCACCCTCGCGTGGGCGGCGCTGGGCGCGCGGGCTGCTGATGGCGCTCGCGGTACTGCTGGCGTTGCTGGCCATCCTGATCGGGGGCCTGCGCTGGTGGTTGACCACGCTGGATTCGCGCAGTGAGTCCATCAGTGACTTCATTGCCACCCAGACCCACTCCAATGTTGGGATGTCATCGCTTGAGGGCCGAATGGATCACCTTGATCCGGCCATCAAGCTGTCCGGTCTGAACCTCTTTCGTCCCGACGAGATGCAGGCGGCGCCACTGTTGAGCGTGTCCCATCTGGAAACCCGTCTCGATGTGCTCTCCTCCCTGCGCCATCTGGCGCCTGTCTTTGATCGCGCCACCGCCACCGGCGTCATCGTGCACCTGTACCAGCGTGAAGATGGCAGCTGGGGCTGGCCGGGGCCGCCGCGTCCTCCCGAAGCGCTCGAACCCGAAGGGCAGGTGAGCCTTGCGCAGACGGAGCAGGGGCTGGCGCTGCTGGCGCGTCAACGAGTGCGGCTCGAGGATGTGCGTCTGGTGCTGCATGGTCGCAACGATACCCTCAACCTGAATGCCGCCGAACTGTTGCTGTCGGGAGAAGGAGACCGCGCGCATCTGGAAGGCCAGTTGCGGGTTGGGGAATCGCCTCAGGCCGGAGTCAGCGCCGTACTGGAAGTGCTGCCGGGAGACGACGGCCTCGCCGACTACTCGGCCCAGCTGCAGGTGGAGCTGGACGCCGGTGCGCTGGCGAGTGTCGGTCGCCTGATGGGCGAACGCGACAGCCTGATGCTGCGCGACGCCGATGGCAACGCGACGCTGTGGGCGCGCTGGCGTGACGCGCGGCTGGAAGATGCTCGCCTGCGTCTCGATCTCAATCGTCTGACGCTGGATCACCATGGCGCCCAGCTGGCGCTCAAGGACATTCATGCACGTGGCCAGTGGTTGCGTGACCTGGCGGGCAGTGATCGCTGGCAGGCCTGGCTCAATCAGATCTCGGTCGGCGCCACGCAACTCGATGACGCCCCGGCGGCCGGCGCTCCGGTGGCCGGCACTCCGGCGGCCGGCGCCCCGGTGGCAGGCAGTAACGGCCAGACGCCGCAAGCGGCGTCATCGCCAGAAGCCTCCACGGCGCTTGCCAGCCTGCCCGAGCGTATATCGCTGTCGGGGGATCTCGCCGATGGCAGCGTGTCGCTGGTCACCAGCAGTTTCGATCTGGAAAAGGTGGCGCGCTGGCGCAATGTGCTGGCGCTCGGCGAGCTTGGGGATGTGCTCGAGTCTCTCGATCCGCGTGGCACGGCCAACGGCCTCTCCCTGTCGCTGGCCGGGATCGGGCTCGATACCCCGCTGACCATGACGCTGGCGCTGGGCCTGACCGGAGCAGAGGTGGAACCCTGGCAGGGCGCCCCGGGACTCGGCCCCCTGGCGGCCTGGGTCACCGCGCAGAGTCTTGAGGAGGGCGGCATCGCGAGCCGGATCGCGTTTCGTGGCGACCCGGGCATGCGCTTCCACTTCCCCGAAGTCTTCGGCGACGGCTGGCAGCTCGAGGCCGCCGACGGAGTGGTCGAGGTCAAGGTCGATGACAGTGGCAGCAGCGTCACGGGGCATGACCTGCATATCCAGCGCGCCGGCGCCGATGTGACGGGCGGCTTCGGCCTGCAGATTCCCGCTCAGGATCATGACCGCTTCCAGCTGGATCTCGAGATGCGCGACGTGAATGCCCGCAGCATTCCGCTGGCCTCCTGGTTGCCGATGAAGGTGCTGGACCCGGCGTTGAGCGAGTGGTTGACGCGCGATGTCGCGGGGCAGGTCCCCGAGGGTAGCCTGCATCTCACCCAGGTGTGGGATGACGACAATGGCGAGGATGGCTATGGACCCGGCGATTCGCTGGACCTTGAGCTGGCCATCGAGGACGGGCGACTCGGTTACGCCGAGGGCTGGCCTGCGCTGGAGGGCGTGAAGGGCAACCTCGCGCTGCACGACAATGCACTGAGTGCCACGGTCGCGGCGGCGCACTCTCAGCCTGCCACGGCGCTGGGCGGTGCAGCACCTCTGTCGGTGCGTCAGGCCGATGTCGACATGCAGGACAATACCTTGAGTATCCAGGGGGATGTGACCGGCAGCGTCGAGGCGCTGTTCGATCTGCTCTCGCATGCGCCGCTCGAGGATACCGCTGCGTTGCTCGCCGAATGGCAGGGCAAGGGCTCGGTGGGTGCGTCCATGGATATTCGCGTGCCCCTGGAGGACGCCGAGCAGGCGCGCATCACGGCGGCGGGCAAGGTCGGCGAGCGCCAGGCGGCGACGCTTGCCTTCCCGGGGCCGGGCATCGAGGTTGACGATATTCGCGGGCCGCTCGAGTTCGTGCATGACCCTTCCCACCCCGAGGGGCGTCGTGAGCAGTTGACCGGCAACCTCTCCGGCAAGCTGTTCGGCGGTGCGGTCAAGGCAGCGCTCAACATCGGGCAGGCAGATTCACACAGCAAGGGCGCGATCACCTTCGATGGCAAGGCGCCATTGGCACCGGTGCTGGGCTGGCTGGGCGCGCCCGAGCACCTGATCGGCGATGCCGCCGAGAACACTCGGGTCGCCTTGCAGGACGGCGAGACGCCGCGTGCGCTGGGCGGCGAGTTCAACTACCAGGCGCGCCTGATGCTGCCCGATGACGGCGCCACTCTGGCGCTCTCGAGTGACCTCAAGGGAGTGGCCATCAATCTGCCGGCACCCTTTGGCAAGACGCGAGAGGAGGCGGCCCCACTGGCGGTGGATATCGGTCTCGCGGAGGGTGGCGGTGATGTGCGACTCGACAATCGCGCCCGGGCACGCTGGAAAGGCGGCAATACGCGTGATGATAGCAGCACGGTGCCGATAACGGGGCAGTTGTGGCTGGAGCGTTGGCCGAGCGACCCGCAGTGGCCCACCCAGACCGGCTGGGACATCGCCTGGCGCACTCCGACCCTTGCCCCTGAGCTCTGGAAGCCGTGGGCGGGAGCGCTCTCCGGTGAAGGTGGCGCGAGTGGAGAGGGCAGCGCGAGTGGAGAGGGCAGCGACGCTGAGCAGAGCGATCCCCTGCGTGCCTTGTCACGCCTGCGCGTTGCCACTGATTGTCTGATGATCCAGTCCCGGTGTACGGGGCCGATGACGCTGGAGGCCGCGCCGCGCCAGAGCTCGCAGCAGCAAGGGCTGGGGCTGGCCGCGACGCTGGATGGTCAGCTCGCCAGTGGTGAGCTGGTGTGGCAGTCAGGTGCCGCGCGACCGCTGATTCTGGACCTGGACACTCTGAATCTCGACGCCCTGTGGCCCGCGGATGCCGAGCAGGAGACGCAGACCGCCAGTGTGCCAGGCAACTTTACCGAGGCTATCGATGTCGGCATCGAGCCGACGCCGTATCCCGCCGAGCTTGCCGACCTGCCCGCGGGCAGTCTGCGTCTGGCACACCTCATCTGGCGCGATCAGCAGCTGGGGCCGATCAGTGCCGACTGGACCGCCGACAGCCAGCAGCTGGTGGTGTTGCCGCTCTCCATCACGCTGGGCAGGATCACCGCAGTGGGCAACATCACCTGGGAAGATGCCGGCGCCAACAGTCTGACGCGCGCTCGCCTGTCCGCCGATGGCAGTGACCTGGGCGGGTTGCTCGAGCGTCTCTCCCAGCCCCGCGGCATCGAGGCGGACCGCGCCCGGGCCGAGGTCAAGCTGGCCTGGCCCGGTGCGCCGCAGGACTTTGCCCTGTCACGCTCCAATGGTCGCGTCGAGATCAAGCTGGATGACGGACGCTTCCTGAATCTGGGCTCGACCTCCGCCCGCCTGCTGGGCTTGGTCAATGTGGATAACCTGCTGCGCCGCCTGTCGCTGGACTTCTCTGACGTCACCGACAAGGGGACGGCCTTCGACAAGGTGCGCGGCGCAGCGACGCTCTTCGATGGGCGGCTGGAAAGCGATGGCTCCTTGCGTATCGAGGCGCCGTCCACCACCGTGACACTCAACGGGCAGGTCGATCTGCTTCGCGGTACCCTTGATCAACGCATGGCCATCACGGTACCGGTCAGCCAGAACCTTCCGCTGGCCGCCGTGCTGGCAGGCGCACCCGCCGTGGGCGGGGCGCTGTTCGTGGCCGACAAGATCTTCGGCCGCTTCATCGACAAGGTGACGCAAATTCACTATCGGGTATCAGGCCCCTGGGGCGACCCGAACATTACTCTGGAAAGTGCCGAATGACGCAAAATGCGAGTTCCGGTCGCGTGCTCGACGATGCCGCGGCCCTGTTGCTGACCCCGGGCGGGCTCAGCTTGGATGATCTGGATGCTGGCCTGGCACATGCCATGGGCCCGGGCACAGACTATGCCGATCTCTACTTCCAGCGTATCTGGCAGGAGAGCTGGGTGCTGGAAGACGGCGTCGTCAAGGACGCCAGCTACAACATCGATGGTGGTGTGGGCGTACGCTCACTGGCGGGGGAGAAGACCGGCTTCGCATACTCCAATCAGATCGATGCCGCCGCGCTTGCCGACACTGGCCGTACTGCGGCGGGTATCTCGCGCAGCGGCAGCAGCGGTACGGTCGCAAGCTCGATCATCACCCAGGCTCCGTCCTTCTATGCGGGCATCGACCCGTTGAATGGCCTGAGCGCCGAGGACAAGGTCGCGATGCTCAAGGAAGCGGACCGCATCGCGCGCAGCCTCGACCCCTCCATCAGTCAGGTGTCGGCCTCGCTGTCGGCGCTTTACGAAGTGGTGATGGTGCGTGCCAGCGATGGCACCCTCGCCGCGGACCTGCGTCCGCTGGTGCGTTTCAACATCAGCGTGATCGCGGTGCGCAATGGCCGTCGCGAGCGTGGCAGTGCCGGTGGCGGTGGCCGTTTCCCGGTGACTCGTCTGCGCGATGAAAATGTCGCCGAGCGTTACGCGCGTGAAGCCGTGCGTCAGGCGCTGGTCAATCTCGAGGCCATCGATGCACCGGCCGGTCAGATGCCGGTGGTGCTGGGCAATGGCTGGCCGGGCGTGCTGCTGCACGAGGCGGTCGGTCATGGTCTGGAGGGTGACTTCAACCGCAAGGGCAGCTCTGCCTTTTCGGGCCGCATGGGCGAACAGGTCGCGGCACGCGGCGTCACCGTGGTCGATGACGCGACCCTGGCCGATCGCCGTGGCTCGCTGTCCGTCGATGACGAAGGCACCCCGGGGCAGTACACGCCGCTGATCGAGGACGGCATCCTCACCGGCTACATGCAGGACAAGCTGAATGCTCGCCTGATGGGCATGGCGCCGACGGGCAACGCGCGTCGCGAGTCCTTCGCCCATCTGCCGATGCCGCGCATGACCAATACTTACATGCTGGGTGGCGATCGCGATCCGCAGGAGATCATCAAGAGCGTCAAGCGTGGCCTCTACGCGGTCAGCTTCGGCGGCGGTCAGGTGGATATCACCTCCGGGCGCTTCGTGTTCTCGGCCAGTGAGGCCTACCTGATCGAGGACGGCAAGGTGACCACGCCGGTCAAGGGTGCGACCCTGATCGGCAATGGCCCGGAAGCGATGGGGCGCGTCTCGATGATCGGCAACGATCTCGAGCTGGATACCGGGGTCGGCGTGTGTGGCAAGGACGGCCAGTCCGTGCCCGTCGGTGTCGGCCAGCCGACCCTGAAGCTCGACGAATTGACGGTGGGAGGCACCCAGTCGTGAGCCGATGAGGCTGAACGACAGGGAGCAGATATGACGACGCCGCCGTGGCAGGGCCGCAGCGGCGTCGATGAAGCGGGAAATGCCAGAATCAGAGATCGAGTTCGGCACGCAGCAGCTTGAAGAGCTTCTTGGCGCTGTTGGGCTGCTTGCCGGCATCACGTTCGGCACGTGAGTTGCGGATCAGCTGACGCAGTGCCTGGCGGTCCACCTCGGGGTAGTCCTCGACGAAGATCACGAAGGCTTCGTCATCCTCGATCAGGCGGTCACGCCAGCGCTCCAGGCGCTGGAAGGAGGCATCACGACGGATGCTCTGCTGTTCCATGCTCTGGAAGACGGCGTTGATAGCCTCGAGGTCTTCCTTGCGCATCAGCTTGCCGACGTACTGCATGTGACGACGCAGGCCCTCGTGACTGCGAATGCGGCCGCATTCATCGATGGCGGCCAGCATGTCATCGGAGAGCGGGAACTTGGCGCGCTGCCCGGCCGGCATGTCGATGATCTTCTTGCCCAGCGCTTGAAGTTCGATCATTTCACGCTTCATCTGGGATTTGCTGGGACGCTCGACGAGCTCCTCAGGTCTTTCTTTACGCATGCCAATTCCAACGAGTCGGGGAAATTTGCGGCAGTATAGCATTGCCAGCGCCCCGTCTCCTCAGAAGGAGAACAACATGAGCCAGGCCTTTGATGCCGTTGCTCAGCAACAACTGCTCGAGCGTCGCGTCAGCGAAGCTCTCGAGCTTGCCCGCAGCTTGGGTGCCGACGCCTGTGAGGTCGGTGCCAGCGTCGATCAGGGCGTCAGCATCTCGGTGCGTGACGGCGAAGTCGAGACGGTCGAACTGTCGCGTGACCAGGGCATCGGCGTGACCGTCTATCTCGGCAACCGCAAGGGCAGTGCGACATCTTCCGATGCCGGCAGCGATTCGATTCGTGCCGCGGTCGAGAAGGCGGTCTCCATCGCGCACTATACCGGCGAAGACAGCTTTGCCGGTCTGGCGCCGGCCGAGCTGATGGCCACCGACTTCCCTGATCTCAAGGCGCATCATCCCTGGGCGATCAGCGTCGATGAAGCGACCGACCTGGCACTGGCCTGTGAGCGTGCCGGGCTGGAAGTGGAAGGCATCGCGCAGTCCGAAGGCGCCAGCTTCTCCAGTGGCGAAGGCGTGCAGGTCTATGGCAACAGCCACGGGTTCCTGGCCAGCCAGTGCGGCAGTCGTCACTCGATGTCATGCATGCTGATCGCCAAGGATGCACAGGGCATGCAGCGTGACTATGACTACACCAGCGTGCGCAATCCGGCAGACCTGCGTTCCCCCGAGTCGGTGGGGCGTGAAGCCGCTCGCCGCACGCTTGCGCGTCTGAATGCGCGCAAGGTGGCGACGGGTCGCATGCCGGTGATGTTCGACCCGCAGATGTCGGCTGGATTGATCGGTCACTACCTGTCTGCCATCGCCGGCGGCTCGCTGTATCGTGAGTCCAGCTTCCTGTGCGATAGCCTGGGTCAGCCGCTGTTCCCCGACTGGTTCACGCTGGGCGAGAAGCCGCGGGAAGTCGGTGGCATGTCCAGCGCCGCCTTCGACAATGATGGCGTCGCGACGCGTGACAATGTCTACTTTGCCGACGGCAAGGTGCAGAGCTACATGCTGAGCGCCTACAGTGCCCGTCGCCTGAACATGCAGACCACCGGCAACGCCGGCGGCGCGCGCAACGTGCGCATCACCGCGCCGCTGACCTCGCTCGATGAGATGCTCAAGCAGATGGGTACCGGCGTGCTGGTGACCGAGTTGATGGGCCAGGGCGTCAACGGCGTCACGGGTGACTATTCACGCGGTGCCTCCGGTTTCTGGGTCGAGAACGGGGAGATCCAGCATGCGGTCGAGGAATTCACCATTGCCGGCAATCTGCGCGACATGGCGGCCAATCTGCTGGCGGTAGGCGATGATGTCGATACGCGTGGCAGCATCCACAGCGGTAGCTGGCTGATCGATGGCATGACCGTCGCGGGCATGTCCGAAGGCGAAGACGGTGAGCTGGAAGGCTGATCACTGACGCTTCTGTCTCGTGTGACAGGCGAAAAACAACACGGCCGCTCCCGAGGGGGCGGCCGTGTTGTTTCTGGTGTAGTCACTAACCGCGTCGGGCGTTACAGATAGAGCCAGGTCGCCAGCCCCAGGAAGGCCATGAAGCCGATCACGTCGGTCACGGTGGTCAATATCACGCTGCCGGAAAGAGCAGGGTCGATATTGAGCTTCTTGAGCAGTACCGGCAACAGTGTGCCCGTCACGGCGGCGATCAACAGGTTGATCATGATCGCGGCGCCGATGATCGCCCCCAGCTGGACATCCCCGAACCATACGATGGCGATGCCTGCCACCACCACGGCCCATAACAGGCCGTTGAGTCCCGCGACGATGACTTCGCGCTTGAGTAGCCAGCTGACATTGCCACTCTTGACGTGCCCCAGCGCGATACCACGGATCAGGACGGTGAGTGCCTGAGAGCCCGCGATGCCGCCCATGCTGGCGACAATGGGCATCAGCACGGCCAGCGCGGTGATCTTCTCGATAGTGCCTTCGAACATGCCGATCACGGCGGAGGCCATGAAGGCGGTCAGCAGGTTGATACCGAGCCAGACGGCGCGGCGCCACGAGGTCCGTATCACGGGAGAGAAGGTGTCTTCGTCCTCATCCATCCCCGCCATCGACATCACCTGGTGCTCGGCGTCGCCACGGATGACGTCGACCACGTCATCGATGGTGATGCGACCCAGCAGGTTGCCATCGCCGCCGACCACGGGCGCCGAGATCAGGTCGTGCTTCTCGAACAGCGAAGCGACTTCGTTCTCCGGCATCAGGGCCGGGATCACCACGCTGTCGGTGTCCATCACTTCGCGCACCGTGACGCCGGGGTCCGAGACCAGCAGGCGGTTGATGGGCAGCGCACCGATGAATTCATCGCGTCGTGAGACGACCAGCAGGGTATCGGTGGAGTCGGGCAGGCGCTCGTGGCGGCGAATGTAGCGCAGCACCACGTCCAGGGTGATGTCCGGACGAATGGTGATGGTGTCCGTGTTCATCAGGCCGCCGGCGGTATCCTCCGGGAAGGACAGTACCGTTTCGACGCGCAGGCGCTCCTGCGCCTCCATGGAGTCGAGGACTTCGAGAATCACCGTATTCGGCAGGCGCTGCAGGATGTCGGCGACATCATCCGGCTCCAGGTTCTCGGTGGCGGCGAGAACGTCGACGGCGTCCATATCCTTGAGGAAGTCGGTCTGGATGTCTTCGCCAAGGTATTGGAGGACATCGCCCTGCAGCTCGGCATCGACCAGCTCCCAGAGCAGATTACGCTCCTTGGGGGGCGAGGATTCCAGCAGGTGGGCCACGTCCACCGGCGCGAGGCCGCGATTGAGCATGCGTCTTGCCTGTTCCAGCTCGCCGCTTTCCAGCGCCTGTGACAGGCGATCAAGTCTTGGCTTGAGTTTACGAGACGTCTTGCTCATCTGTCGGCTTCCCCTGTCGACATGAAGGACAGTGCTGATTCTACCATTGGCGTAGGGGGGCGCGTCGACAAAAGAAAACAGTGTTTCTTATCAAAAGAACAATCTACGTTCCGTCACTGGCGCAAAAGCAGCGTTGCATGGCTGCCAAGGCAAGGATAGGTGCAGGGCCAGGGATAAGGGTAGGCGTGAGGGCAGGTGCAAGAACAGGCGCGAGACGCCCTGCGTAAACAGTGATGGAGCTGCCCAGGGGCGCTGCGCGAGGGGGCTGACCGAAAAGGGAGCGGGCCGAAAGGAAGGCTGTGCGCAAAGGGCGAAAGGGGCAGGGAGGCAAGCGCCAGAAGAACGTGTCGCAATGCACATCCCTGATGTACAGCGCTAATGCATGGCGCAAATGTACAGCGCTGTCAGTGGCGGTTATTCGTCTTCCTCGAAACGCGCCTCGAACAGCGCCTCGATGGCCAGCATCGCCTCATCGGCCTGTTCGCCCTCGACATCGATCAACAGCGTGGTGCCGCAGGGTGCGGCAAGCATCAGCAACGCCATGACATTGGCTGCATTGGCGCGTCGCTCGCCATGGCTGACCATCACCGTTGCGCAATAGGGCGCACAGCAATTGACCAGCTTGGTGGCTGCGCGGGCGTGCAGCCCGCGGCGGTTGGTCAGCGTCAGCTCACGAGAGGGCATCGCGATGCTCCTGCTGATCACTTGTCTCACCTGGGTTGCTCAGCGCGGTATGAATGCCCAGCTCGCGGTGACGCAGGCGCACCTCAGGCAGGCGCTCGGCAAAGTAGCTCGCCAGCTGCTCGCACAGGTAGACGCTGCGATGCTGGCCGCCGGTACAGCCCACGGACACCGTCAGGTAGCTGCGGTTGCTGTCCTGATAGGCGGGCAGCCAGCGTTCCAGCCAGCCGGCGATATCGTCATGCATCGCCTGGACGGTGGGGTAGCGCTGCAGGAATTCGGCCACGCTGTCATCGCGACCGGTATCGCCGCGCAGATTGATGTCCCAGTACGGGTTGGGCAGGCAGCGGGCATCGAACACCATGTCGGCGTCGGTCGGCACGCCATGCTTGAAGCCGAAGGATTCAAAGGTCAGCGTCAGGTGGCGAGAGCTGTGCTGGGCGACCTGCTCGGTGATCCGCGAGCGCAGGTCGTGCACGCTCAGGTTGGTCGAGTCGATGACCAGATCGGCCTTCTGGCGAATCGGGGCGAGCGTCTTCTGCTCGATCTCGATGGCCTCGGCCAGGGTGTGGTCGTTGTCGCGCGTCAGAGGGTGACGACGCCGGGTCGCCGAGTAGCGTTCCAGCAGCACTCGCGAATCGGTGGTCAGGTAGACGACCTGCACGTCCATGCCACTCTGGCGGACGTTGTCGAGCAATTCGGGGAAGCGGGTCAAGGCTTCCGGCAGGTTGCGGGCATCGATGGAGACCGCGATACGTCGGCGTGCCGGGCTGTCCTGTTCGAGCTGATCGACCAGTGGCGCCAGCAGCATGCCGGGCAGATTGTCGATGGCATAGTAGCCAATGTCTTCCAGCGCCTGGAGAGCGATGGATTTCCCGGAGCCGGAGCGGCCGCTGATGATCACGATCTTCATGAAGTGCTCTCCAAGGGCGAGGTCAACGTCGAAAGAATGCAGGGGTGGGGCAGAAGGTTGCCCGCTATCAGTGCGCTGTACGTCGGCCGATGGGAGGCCAGCAAGACGAAAGCCCGGACGATGTCCGGGCCTGTGATTCAGCGCGCCGGTAATTCGGCGATGGCTTGGGTCAATGCCTCAAAGAGTGCACGCTGGCTGTCTGCCTGGCGCAGGGCCGAGCGATTGGTCGGGGAATTGAGCAATTCCGCGACCTGCCCGAGCAGCGTCAGATGGGTCTCGTCCGCTTCCTCAGGCACCAGCAGCACGAACAGCAGATCGATGGGTTCTCCGTCGATGGCATCGAAGTCGATGGGTTCACCGAGCTTCAGAAACGCAGCGATTGGTGTCTTGCAATGCGGGCTGCGTGCATGGGGCACGGCCACACCGTGGCCGATGCCGGTCGACCCCAGTCTCTCGCGCCCGATCAGGCGCGAGAAGACTTCCTGGCTATCCAGGCTGGGAATGTTCTGTGCGATGAAGGTGCTGAAGAATTCAAGCACCCGCTTCTTGCTCCCCCCGGGGACACCGTAAAGGGTGCGCTCGGGGGGAAGGATCTGATCAAGTGTCATGGCTGAAGGTCAACGGGTCCCGGTGCCCTGAGCACGAGCCTGGGACTTTTCCTTGTGTTTGACCAGCTGGCGATCCAGCTTGTCGGCGAGCGCGTCGATGGCAGCGTACATGTTGGGGTCTTCTGCCAGGGCGTGGAGGTCAGCGCCTGCTGCGTGCAAGGTGCAGGCAGCCTGCTGGCGCTCCTTCTCGATCGACAGTGTCACCTGAACATTGGTGATGTTGTCGTAATGCCGTTCGAGGCGAGCGAGCTTCTCGTTGACGTAATCGCGGAGAGGATCGGTAAGTTCCACATGATGCCCGGTGATATTCACTTGCATGGACACGCTCCTTTATCCAGCGGGTTGCCATTCAATTGTAACCCTTTTTGACTACGAGCAAACCCTGATCGGACGCTCTGCAACAGGCTTGACGACCACCGTCTGGCGATGTTTTCGCGCCCTTGCCAGCGGCGTCAGATGTCGTGAGCGTCTGTACCGACAATGCCCAAGCTTTGCGCAAAGATCAACGCTGCGCTGCATCGTGGCTCAGTGCTTGTCTTCAACTCAGTGAGGGGTAACGGAATGGACTTCAAGGTCACGCTTGAAGGGTGGTGCATGAAAGGCGCGCAAGAAGACGGGTTTTCGTCGCCAATCCCTGCATGTACGCCGCCTTTCAGGCGCTTGGGTTGCGTGGAGCAAGCAGCGTGCCGGAAGGATCACCGAGTGACATCCCGGTGCAATACGGCTAAAAGTGACTTTAAAAACATGCGATTGACGGTAAATGATGCAGCCGGAATGATGGATTTTTGCCATCATCCTGCGCGCCATGATGGGCCATTGACGAGCGGTTGACGGAATGACAGGGCGCGCGACAGGCGCGCCGGTGTCAGTAATGTCAGAGGCTGGTGAGAGAGAAAACCAGCGTTTGAGGTTGGCGGCAACGGCCATGATAGGAGGGAGACCAGGCGCATGGCAGCCGCAGATGACACATCAGGCCAGACGCTTGCGCTCGCTGGAGGATGGGATGCCCATCGCTTCGCGATACTTGGCCACGGTACGGCGTGCGACCTCGATGCCATCGCTGGCGAGCAGGTCGACCAGGCGTGAGTCGGAGAGAGGCTTGCGAGCCGGCTCTTCCGCAATCAGCTTGCGGATGCGGGCACGAATGGCGGTGCTTGAGTGGGCGTCGCCACTACCGCTGCCACCGACCTGGCTCGAGAAGAAGAACTTGAGCTCGAAGACGCCGCGCGGGGTGTGGATGTATTTCTGGGTCGTGACCCGCGAGATGGTCGATTCGTGCATCTCGACCACTTCGGCGATGTTGGCCAGAATCAGTGGCTTCATGCCTTCCTCGCCTTGCTCGAGGAAGTCGATCTGGCGCGCCATGATCTCGCGGCCGACCTTGAGCAGGGTGTCATTGCGTGATGACAGGCTCTTCATCAGCCAGCGCGCTTCCTGCAGGTTGTCCTTGAGGAAGGTGTTGTCGGCGGACTTGTCGGCACGCTTGATCAGTGCGGCGTATTCCGGCTGGATGCGCAGCTTGGGCAGCGCTTCCGGGTTGAGCTCGACCTGCCAGCCGTGGCGGGTATGACGCACCAGTAGATCAGGGACCACGTAATCGCTGGCGGGCTCGCCCCAGGCGGATGCCGGACGCGGATCGAGCGCGCGCACCAGGCGGATGACGTGATCCAGCTCGTCATCGTCAAGGCTCAGTCGGCGCTTGAGCAGCTTGCGATCATCGTTGCCCAGTGCCTCGAGGAATTGACGTACCAGGCGACGCGCCTGCGCCAGCAGCGGCAGATCATCCGGCAGCAGCGCCAGTTGCAGCAGCAGGCACTCGCGCAGGTCGCGGGCGAAGACGCCGGTCGGGTCGAACTGCTGCAGACGCAGCAGTACCTGCTCGAGCTCGGAGGCCTTGAGGCCGGGCAGGCCCTGGCCGCGCAGACCATCGACCAGCTCATCGAGTGACAGGCTCAGGTAACCGGCACCGTCGACGGCATCGATCAGGCTCTCCGCCATCTGGCGTTCACGGCCATCGAGGTCGGTCATCGCCAGCTGCCAGCGCAGGTGGTCCTGCAGGCTCTCGACGCTGGTATTGCGATCGAAGTCCGGCCCTTCTTCGCTCCCGCTGCCACTGCCGGAGCTGGTCAGGCTACCGGCGTGGTCCTGGTAGAGGTCCGACCAGTCACTGTCGAGAGGGTATTCCTCGGGAATCTCGCTCGAGGAGTCGGCAGTGGAGATCTCGCTCGTATCCTGTGTCTCGATGACATCCAGCGACTCGTAGTCCTCGTCGAGCTCCAACATGGGGTTGGACTCGAGGGCTTGCTGAATCTCCTGACGCAGGTCGAGCGTCGACAGCTGCAGCAGCTGGATCGCTTGCTGAAGCTGCGGCGTCATGGTCAGCGAGGTGCCGAGGCGGAGTTGCAGGGTGGGTTTCATGGAGTCAGTCAATTCACGGCAAAGGAACGTGCTTACTACGCTATACCGTGACTCGGGCCACTGACAAGTGGTTGCAGTGAATATTCAAGCAACTTGCATGCCATGTTTACACCAAGGTGGTATGGACGTCATGCATGCGCCTGATGTCAGACATGAAAAAGCCGCTACGCGATAAAATCACGCAGCGGCTTATGAAGCTTTCGCCGTGGGAGGGCTCAGCGCATCCGCTGGCCCTAGAGCGTGAACTCGTGGCCCAGGTAGACGTCGCGTACCTGCTGGTTGGCCAGGATGGAGTCCGCGTCACCGTGAGCGATGATCTGACCATCGCCGACGATATAGGCGGTGTCACAGATATCGAGTGTCTCGCGCACGTTGTGGTCGGTGATCAGCACGCCGATGCCACGGTCACGCAGTTGACGCACGATGCTCTTGATCTCGCCCACCGAGATGGGGTCGACGCCGGCGAAGGGCTCATCGAGCAGTACGAAGTCCGGCTCGGTGGCCAGTGCACGGGCAATCTCGACCCGACGACGCTCCCCGCCGGACAGGCTCATGCCGGCACTGGCACGAATATGCGTGATGCTGAATTCCTCGAGCAACTCTTCAAGACGTGCCTTGCGGCCATTGCGATCCAGATCCTTGCGGGTTTCCAGAATCGCCATGATGTTGTCGGCCACCGACAGCTTGCGGAAGATCGACGCCTCCTGCGGCAGATAACCGATGCCGGCGCGTGCGCGTTGATGCATGGCGGCAGCGGAAAGGTCCTTGTCGTCGATGGAGACGTCGCCTGCATCGGCGCGCACCAGCCCGACGATCATGTAGAACGAGGTCGTCTTGCCGGCGCCGTTGGGGCCCAGCAGGCCGACGATGTCACCCTGACGGATCTCAAGCGAGATGTCCTTGACCACCTTGCGGCCCTTGTAGGCCTTGGCCAGATGGCGAGCGCTCAGCGTACGCGGGGTAGCAGCAGTCATGACTCAGTTTTCCTTGCTGGCATTGGCGCCGCGCGGCGTCAAAGTCATGTGTACGCGACCGCCTTCGGTCTGCTGTGCCGTCTTGCTGTTGTTGGCGTTCACCTGGCGCTTGTCGAGGAAATACTCCACGTAGCCGCCTTCGAAGGTGTCATCGCCTTTCTCGAGACGCGCATTGCCGACCAGCTCCACGCGGCGCTCCAGCGCATGATAGCGGATGGTGTCGGCCCAGCCCTTGACCAGCTTCTCGTCGGGTGCGGGTTGCTGTTCCAGGTAGGCACGCTTGCCGGTGGCCTTGACCAGCGAGATCTCGCCGCTGCCGGCGCGGCTGATATCGACGCGGCTGGCATCGAGCTTCATGCTGCCCTGGCGCATCTCCACCTGGCCGGTGTAGGTGGCTGTGCCGGCCTTGTCATCGAGAGACAGGGCGTCCGCGGCGATGTTGATCGGCTGGCTGGCATCGCTGTCCAGCGCCATGGCGGCCGGGGCGAAGGTGGACATGCCCAGTGCCAGGCAGAGCGCCATGACACCGCTGTTGAGGGTCTGGCGACAGGCCGTCAAGGGCTTGCGAGTCGTGGAAGTCATGGTGGCTCCTTGGCATGACGGGGTCGCCGCCCGAGCAATGATGCCATCGAGCGGCAGGGAAGAAGGTGTTGCGGCGCGGGTCATGGCGCGACGGCCAGCCCGGCAGGTTCATTCACCGCTGGCAGGCGCTGCCTCGAAGGTGCTGTTGATGCGCCCGTCATCGGTAGTGGTGCTGTCGGTGCCCGAGTCGATGCGCTCGGCTTCCTTGCTGGCCTCGCTCTGGCCCGTGCCGGGTTGCAGGACGCTGCGCACGCGGCCCTGCAGCACGGCGGAATCCCGGGAGAGGTCGGCGCTGAAGCTGTCGCTTTCGACATGCTGGCCATTCTGGGTGATCACGACCGGCACGTCACTCCAGGCGCGATTCTGATCACGGCTGTAGTGCAGAACATCGGTATCGAGGGTCCAGCGGTCATCGGGCTGGCGCAGTCTGGCATTGCCCTCGAGAGTGAAGGTGTCGCCGCCGGCGCTCAACACGCCACTGTCCCCCGTGGCATACCAGCGGCGGTCTTCACTGTCGTTGGTGCGAATCTTCGGGGTCTGCGCCCGGGTCACGTCATCGCCTGGCGTATGCTCGATATGCGGCGAGCTCATGGACTGGATCGCCACGCCGCGCGCATCGAAGCGTGTCATGTCTGCCCCGTCGAGATAGTAATCCGGCTCACTGCTGTCGACCTCGACATTGACGGTCGATTCCAGGCTGTTGCGCTGCTCGATCAGCGCCAGCACGCCACCGACGAGCAGCAACAGCAGCATCAGCCAGAGACGCGGAGAAGGGCGGGGCAGACGTAACATCAGGGGCGCGACTCCTGCAGGTAGGTATCCAGCACCGAGGCCCAGTGGCCCTGTGCCTTGAGCAGCAGATCACAGAGCTCGCGTACGGCACCATCGCCGCCCTGGCGTGAGGTGACCCAGTTGGCCTCGCTCATCACGTAGGCCATGGCGTTGGGCACGCTGACGCCGAGACCGACACGACGAATGGCCTCGCGGTCCGGCAGGTCATCGCCACAATAGGCGACCTCTTCCAGCTCGACCCCGTACTCGCGGCACAGGTCGGTCAGCGCGACCAGCTTGTCTTCACGGCCCTGGATGACATCCTGAATGCCCAGTTCCTTGGCGCGACGCTCGACCATCGGTGAGCTGCGGCCGGTGATCAGCGCGACGCGAACGCCACTGCGCAGCACCAGCTTGAGGCCATGGCCATCCTGGACGTGGAAGGACTTGGTCTCGACACCGTTGGCATCGTAGTGCAGGCGGTTGTCGGTGAGCACGCCATCGACATCCAGCGTCAGCAGGCGCACGCGGCGTGCGCGGTCGATGATGTCCTGCGGATATTCTTCGCTCAGGGAATTCGTGTCGCTCATGGTCTTTCTCCTCGCACTCCGTGCATGCTTGACGCTGTCCTGTGAACGGCGCTGATGGGCGTTGAGCGGTAGCGTCTACTGTCGGGACGATCTGCCGTCGAACAGAGACAGCGAACGCCCGCGGGAGTTCAGATCACGCCGCTGGCCAGCAGGCCGTGCATATGGATGGCTCCGATGGGGTGCTCATCCTCGTCACAGACTACCAGAACGCTGATGCGGTTTTCTTCCATGATACGCACCGCTTCGGCAGCCAGCATGCTGGCACGCACGGTCTTGCCGCCGCGGGTCATGACATCATCGACCTTCAGCGCGCGCAGATCGCCGTGCTGGTCGAGTGTGCGGCGCAGGTCACCATCGGTATAGACGCCGACCAGGTGGTCGTCATCATCGATCACGCAGGTGAAGCCCATGCCTTGACGTGTGATCTCGAGCAGCGCATCGCGCAGCGGGCTGCCGAGTGCCACGCGCGGCAGGGCGTCGCCATGATGCATCACGTCCTGGACTCGCAGCAGCAGGCGGCGACCCAGGCTGCCGCCCGGGTGGGAAAGGGCGAATTCCTCGGCAGTGAATCCGCGGGCCTCCAGCAGTGCCACTGCCAGGGCGTCGCCCATCACCAGCGCAGCGGTGGTCGAGGCGGTGGGTGCCAGGTTCAGCGGACAGGCTTCCTGGGCAACGCTGGTGTCCAGATGCGCCTCGGCATCACGCGCCAGGGTCGAGCCGGGTTTGCCGGTCATCGAGACCAGCGGGGTGCCCATGCGCTTCAAGAGCGGCAGCAGCGCAGTGACTTCGGCGGTCTCTCCGGAGTTGGACAGCGCCAGTACCACATCGGCCGGCGTGATCATGCCCAGGTCGCCATGGCTGGCTTCACCGGGGTGGACGAAGAAGGCCGGGGTGCCGGTGCTGGCCAGGGTGGCGGCGATCTTGCTGGCGACATGGCCGGATTTGCCCATGCCGGTCACGATGACGCGGCCCTTGGTGGCGAGCATCAGCTGACAGGCGCGGTCGAAGTCGTCATCGAGATGGCTTTCAAGCGCGGCGATGGCCGCCTCTTCAATGGCGAAGGTGCGACGGGCGCTGGCGCGAAAATCCGCCTGGCTGGCCGGAGTCTCATCAGCGGCGGCGGACTGGCTGGATGCTGAGGCGCCAGGTGCGGTGGCGTGTGGAGTGCTGGAAGGCTCTGTCATGATCGAATTGTTGCCTGTGGTTGGCCAGGGCTCAGGCCGCGCGGAAAGGGCGTGTATCCCGCGCGGCGGCGTGGCAAACGATGATGAAGACGCTGCCGTCAGCGAGTCAGGCTGATGGCAAGCCAGGCCGTGTAGGCCAGATAGCCGGCGAGCAGGATAACACCCGGGCCACGGCCGATGCGCCCACGGCGCTGCCAGATGAGCAACGCGGCCAGCAGCAGCGTCAGCCCCAGCATCACCGGATAGTCACGGCTGATGGCGCTGCCATCCACCGGACCCGGCGCCAGCAGGCCCGGCACGGGCAGCACGGCAAGGATGTTGAACAGGTTGGAACCGATGACATTGCCGATGGCGATGTCGTGATGGCGCTTGAGGGCGCTGGCCACGCTGGCGGCCAGTTCCGGCAGGCTGGTGCCGATGGCGATCACGGTCAGGCCGATGATCAATTCCGGCACGCCGAGTGCCTGGGCGATGTCGGTCGCCCCCCACACCAGCGCACGCGAGCTGGCGATCAATACCGTCAGACCGACCAGTAGCCAGAAGATGGCGCGTCCGGTGCTCATCTCGGGTACGTCATCCTGGCTTTCCGTCTCGCTTGGCGAGTCGACCTTGAACAGCCACACCAGCGTGAAGACCAGCAGGGCCAGCAACAGGATGCCATCGAGACGCTCAAGCCCGCTGTTGGACAGCGCATAACCGCCCAGCGCCGTGGCCGCCAGCAGCAGCGGCAGCTCGCGGCGCACCAGCCCGAAATGCACCGGAATCGGGGCGATCAGCGCCGTGACGCCGAGCACCAGGCCGATATTGGCTATGTTGGAGCCAAGCGCATTGCCGGTCGCGATATCCGGAGTGCCATCAAGAGAGGCCATGATGGAGACGACGATCTCGGGGGCAGAGGTGCCGACCGAGACGATCGTCATCCCGATCAGCAGTTTGCTCATCCCGGCGCGCCACGCAGTGGCCGCGGCTCCTTCGATGAAGCGATCAGCACTCCAGACAAGGCCAATCAGGCCGATGACGACTGCGAGGATGGGATATAGCATCAGAACTCTCGGGGCAGGGGGCAGGGCGGTGGCGTATCGCCGGGAACCGCGCCATTAAACGCATCCCCCCAATCCTTTGCAAGGCAGTGGCCGTGTTCCCATTGTTGAGCGCATTGCTGACCGTGTCGCTCCCCGCGGCACGGCTCTGTTGCCTTGATGAGACTGGCGGCGCAGGGGTGGGTTCGGATACGATGTTCGCTAACTAACTTGATCCTTGGATCCCATGACTCGGACATTCGTCCTGTTCACGAGCCGACTGCGTGTGGCTTGTCACGGCGAAGGTCCCTCACAGCGGATGCTTCTATGACTGATTTGCCCGGTCAGACCGCAACCCGGACGGGTGCGGACGGCCAGGATGCGCAGGCTTCTTCACGCGGCGCGGCAGGCGAGATCAATCTCGATGACGCCCTGATTCGTGTCGAAGGCCTGCGGTTCACCCGTGGAGAACGCGAGATATTCTCCGGCATCGACCTCAAGATCCCGCGCGGCAAGATAACCGCCATCATGGGGCCTTCCGGTACCGGCAAGACGACACTGCTCAAGTTGATCGGCGGCCAGTTGACGCCCTCGGCGGGGCGCGTCGAGATCGCCGGGTTGCACGTGCATGGCCTGTCGCGGCGCGAGCTGTTTCGCATGCGCCGTCGCATGGGCATGCTGTTTCAGAGCGGTGCCCTGTTCTCCGACCTGAGCGTGTTCGAGAACGTCGCCTTCCCGTTGCGCGTCCACACCGACCTCCCCGATGCGATGATTCGTGACATCGTGCTGATCAAGCTCGAATCCGTCGGGCTGCGCGGCGCGCGTGAACTGATGCCGGCCGAACTCTCCGGCGGCATGACACGGCGTGTCGCGCTGGCGCGAGCCATCGCGCTGGACCCGGACCTCATCATGTACGACGAGCCGTTCGCCGGGCAGGACCCCATCTCGATGGGCGTGCTGGTCAATCTGATCCGGCGCCTCAACGATGCGCTGAGCATGACGGCGCTGGTGGTCTCGCACGACATCAAGGAAACGCTGACCATCGCCGATTACGTCTATGTGATCGCCGATGGCAAGGTGATGGCGCAGGGTACCCCCGAGGCGCTGAACGCCGAATCGGACCCGCGCGTGGCCCAGTTCATCCACGGTAAGCCGGATGGCCCGGTGCCCTTCCATTACCCCGCCCCGGACTTCGCCGGCGACATTCTCGATGGTCGCGAAGCGGCAACCCGCAGGAGAGAGTCATGAGTGGTCTGAATCGTGGCCCGCTCGGGGCCATCACGTCACTGGGCCGCAGCAGCATCGACGTGATCGCGGCCATCGGGCGTGCCGGCATGCTGCTGGTGCAGGCCGGTATCGGCATCCCGTCCCGTGAGGGCATCGGCCTGTGGATGCGGCAGATGCACTTCGTCGGTGTGCTGTCGCTGGCCATCGTGCTGGTCTCGGGGCTGTTCATCGGCATGGTGCTGGCGCTGCAGGGCTACACCATTCTGGTCGGTTTCGGTGCCGAGGAGGCGCTGGGGCAGATGGTGTCGCTGTCACTGCTGCGTGAGCTGGCACCTGTGGTCGCGGCCTTGCTGTTCGCCGGGCGTGCGGGGTCGGCGCTGACGGCGGAGATCGGCCTTATGAAGGCCACCGAGCAGTTGACCAGCATGGAGATGATCGGCGTCGATCCGCTCAAGCGCATCGTCGCGCCGCGCCTGTGGGCCGGGTTCGTCTCGCTGCCGCTGCTGACCATCGGCTTCAGTGTCGTGGGGATCTGGGGCGGCAAGCTGGTGGGGGTCGACTGGCTGGGCATCTACGAGGGCGCCTACTGGAGCAGCATGCAGTCGAACGTCGATTTCATCGGTGATGTCATGAATGGCGTCATCAAGTCACTGGTCTTCGGGCTGGTGGTCAGCTGGATCGCCGTCTTCCAGGGCTATGACCTGATCCCTACCTCGGAAGGCATTTCGCGCGCCACCACACGTACCGTGGTTTATTCATCTTTGGCGGTGCTGGGACTCGACTTTGTCCTCACGGCCGTCATGTTCGGAGAGATTTGATGAAACGTACCCGCATGCTCGAGTTCGGCGTGGGCCTGTTCATACTCGCTGGTTTCCTGGGAATGGTCTTCCTGGGGCTGCGTGTCAGCGGCGTCACGTTCCAGCAGGCCGATGACACCTTCGTGCTCAATGCCAACTTCTCAGGGATCGGAAGCCTCAAGGCGCGGTCAAAGGTCACGATGGCAGGTGTTGCCGTCGGCAGCGTCGAGAAGATCGAGCTGGACCCGAAGTGGTTTGACGCCCGTGTCACAATGAAGCTGGACAGCAGCCTGCGTGGCAAGCTGAGCAAGGACACCACCGCCGCCATCCTGACGTCCGGCCTGCTGGGCGAGCAGTACATCGGCCTGAGTACCGGGGGAGACCCGGACGTGCTGGAGGACGGCGACACCATTCGCGATACCCAGTCTGCACTGGTGCTGGAGGAGTTGATCCAGCAGTTCGTGTCCAATTTTTCGAAGAGCTGATTCTGGAAGCGCTGTTCATCGAAGCCCGGGCACCCGGCGCATGCGTGTAATACGCCGAAAGACCTGATTCGGTGCTTGCAGCTTCGCGTTCCAGCACGATGCACATTTTCAAGGAGCAACCCTGATGACCTCTAGCCTCAAGAAGCTGTTTCGTCCGTTGAGCGTGCTGAGCCTGTCCGCCCTGATGGCGCTGAGCCCGCTGGCCATGGCCGCCCCGCAGGAGCCGGACGTGCTGCTGCGCGACACGGTCGAGGGCCTGACCACCAAGATCGATAGCCGCGAGAGCTACTACAAGGACAACGTCGACGAGCTGGAAAGCCTGGTGGATTCCGCGCTGAAGCCGGTGGTGGATTATCGCTATATCGCCGCCAGTGTGATGGGCAAGTACTTCAAGGGCGCCTCTCCTGAGCAGCGCACCGAATTCTCCAAGGTCTTCCATGACACCCTGATCGGCACCTATGCCAAGGGTCTGGTGAGTTTCGATTACGCCAGGCTGGACGTGAAGGACAGCGAAGGCGAGCGTCGCTATGAAGACCAGGACACCGTCTACATGGACGTGGTCGATACCAAGGGCAAGGTCTACCCGGTGGCCTATTCCATGCGTCTGCGCAACGACGAGTGGAAGGTGGTCAACGTGATCGTCAATGGCGTCAACCTGGGCCTGACCTTCCGTAACCAGTTCGACCAGGCCATGCGTGACAACGGCCGCGACATCGATGCCGTCATCAAGGGCTGGCAGCCGGATGTCGACCTCGAGAAGGGTGAGGGGGATCAGGGCAACGGTTGAGCCCTGTCGTCGCCATGACCATGAAAACTCTCTTCGATCGCGAGGGCGTCACGCTGGAAGCCGGTGACGCACGGTTGAGCCTGAGTGGCCAGCCGGATTTCGACAATGCCGCAGAGCTGGCGGATTCCGGCAGGAAATGGCTGGGGCGCCGCGATGATGGGGTATCCATCGATCTCTGCGGCGTGGATAGCGCCAGCACCGCTACCCTGAGCGTGCTGCTCGAGTGGCAGCGCCATCTGGCGGAGCATGGTGGGCATGTCACTCATCTCGCGCTGTCCCCCGCCTTGAGCCGACTGGCGGCAGTCTCCGGACTGGAAAACCTGCTGCCGGGGCTGAATGTCGCTGAGATCAGCGCAGAGCCCCCGCTGTCACTCGAGACGTCCTGAGCCAGCGGTGGCCTGATTGTCTGTCAGGCTGCACCGCTTTGCTGGATGCTAGAGGCTTGTCCTAATCGCCATTCATGCGCGCGGCAACGTGGAGGCAGCGATTGACTGCCAATCGCGTTCCCGCGCGCTTTTGATTACCATGTGCGGTCATATCGCATCGATCGTCGCGCAAGGATTCCCTGCCACGATCCCGACATGTACCGCGAAGGAGTCATCGCCCGTCATGCAACCGAATGATGTCAAGGCCCTGCTCGAGGCTCGTATCGAGAACGTCGATTTTCATATCCAGGGTGAGGGCTGCAATTTCCAGGTCGTCGCCGTGGGGGATGTCTTTGCCGAGCTGAGTCGCGTCAAGGCCCAGCAGCTGGTCTACTCCGCACTCAATGACGAGATCCGCTCTGGCGCGCTGCATGCCATCAGCATTCGTACCTATACCCCGGCGCAGTTCGAAGCTGCCGCCGGCAACGCTCAGGGTTGACCGGAACATTTCATGGATAAGCTGATCATCACTGGCAACGGGCCGGTCAACGGGGAAGTCTGGGCCAGCGGCGCCAAGAATTCGGCACTGCCCATTCTGGCAGCCACGCTGCTGTCGGAAGGTCCCGTGACCATCAGCAACCTGCCGCATCTGCAGGACATCACGACCAGCCTCGAGCTGCTCGGGCGCATGGGCGTCGAGCCGGTGATGGGCGACAACATGACCGTGCAGCTCGATGGCTCCAAGGTCGAGCATTGTCACGCGCCCTACGACCTGGTCAAGAAGATGCGTGCCTCGATTCTGGTGCTGGGCCCGCTGCTGGCGCACTTCGGTAGTGCCGAGGTCTCGCTGCCGGGCGGCTGCGCCATCGGCTCGCGTCCGGTGGATCTGCACATCCGTGGCCTTGAGGCGATGGGGGCCGAGATCACGGTCGAGAATGGCTACATCCGCGCCAAGGCGCCGGGTGGCCGCTTGAAAGGCGCGCGTATCGTCTTTGACGTCGTGACCGTCACCGGTACCGAGAACCTGCTGATGGCCGCGACCCTGGCCGATGGCCGCACCGTGCTGGAAAACGCCGCGCGTGAGCCGGAAGTCGTCGATCTGGCCGAGTGCCTGATCGCGATGGGCGCCAGGATCACGGGCCAGGGCTCCGACACCATCGTCATCGACGGTGTCGAGAAGCTGCACGGTTGTGAATACTCCGTCATGCCGGACCGCATCGAGACCGGCACCTTCCTGGTCGCGGCGGCTGCCTCGCGCGGCAAGGTGCGTGTCACGCGTACGCGTGCCGACACCCTGGACGCCGTACTGGCCAAGCTGGAAGAAGCCGGCGCCACCATCACCACCGGTGATGACTGGATCGAGCTGGACATGCACGGCAAGCGCCCGAAGGCGGTCAATATCCGTACGGCGCCGTACCCGGCATTCCCCACCGACATGCAGGCCCAGTTCGTGGCGATGAATGCGGTCGCGGAAGGCGCCAGCACCGTGATCGAGACCATCTTCGAGAACCGCTTCATGCACGTGCAGGAGCTCAACCGCATGGGCGCCCACATCGCGCTCGAGGGCAACACCGCGGTCGTGACCGGCACCGAGCGCCTGTCCGGCGCGCCGGTGATGGCGACGGACCTGCGCGCCTCTGCCTCGCTGGTGATCGCGGCGACCGTCGCCGACGGCGAGACCATGGTTGATCGCATCTATCACATCGACCGCGGTTACGAGTGCATCGAAGAGAAGCTGTCCGGGCTGAACGTGATCATTCGTCGCTCCGCCGGCTGATCAGTGGCCCACCTCGCGCTGTCGGTGTTGATTGACCGACAGCGCGTGCCGAATTCCTACGTACAAGCACGGGCGAATACCCCATGAGCAAGCAACTGGTCGTCGCCCTCTCCAAGGGGCGTATCCTCAAGGAAACCCTGCCGCTGCTGGCTGACGCTGGCATCGAGCCGCTGGAAGATCTCGACAAGAGCCGCAAGCTGCTCTTCGATACCAATCTGCCGGACGTCAAGCTGGTCATCATTCGTGCCACCGACGTGCCGACCTACGTGCAGCTGGGCGCGGCCGATCTCGGGATCGCCGGCAAGGACGTGCTGCTCGAGCATGGTGCCGAAGGCCTGTACGAGCCGCTGGACCTGGAAATCGCCAAGTGCCGCCTGATGACCGCCGGTGTCGTCGGTCAGCAGCAGCAGGGCGCTCGCCGCCGTGTCGCGACCAAGTTCGTCGATGTCGCGCGTCGCTATTACGCCGAGCAGGGCATCCAGGCCGAAGTCATCAAGCTTTACGGCGCGATGGAACTGGCCCCGCTGATGAACCTGGCCGACGAGATCGTCGATATCGTCGACACCGGCAACACCCTGCGCGCCAACGGCATGGAGCCGCGGGAGCTGATCACCGACATCAGCACGCGTCTGGTGGTCAACAAGGCCGCCATGACAATGAAGCACGATCGTCTCAAGCCGTTGATCGATCGCCTGCGTCAGGCCGTGGAAGCTCGCCGCGAGGCGTGATGGCGGCGTGCTGTTGGCATCGGTCGGATACCCAAGGTCGCATAGATGACCGTGGCAGAAGATGACGCTCGAAACGCCAGCTGCCGCCCCCTGCTCATCACGATGCTTTTCAAGATGATGCGGGCAGGCGCTGGACAGAGCCCGTCCGGTTCAGCCTTCTCTGCCAAGCAATGAGAAAAGAGGTTCGCATGGATACCTTGATCAACCGGCTTGATAGCCGTGATACCGATTTTACCGCCCGCCTGGACCGCTTGCTGTCATGGGAAGGCGTGTCCGATGCAGAGGTTCAGCATCGAGTCACCGACATCCTCGCGCGCGTCAAGCAGGAAGGCGATGCGGCGCTGGTGGAGTTCTCCAATCGCTTCGACCGCCTGAATGTCTCGAGCATGGCCGAGCTGGTCATCGGTGCCGAGCGTCTGGCCCAGGCCTATACCGACCTGCCGGCGGATCAGCGCGAGGCGCTGGCCGTGGCTGCCGAGCGTGTGCGTGTCTATCACAAGCACCAGAAGCCGGAAAGCTGGTCCTTCAAGGACGAGCACGGCAGCCTGCTGGGCCAGAAGGTCACGCCGCTGGACCGTGCCGGGATCTACGTGCCGGGCGGCAAGGCGGCCTATCCGTCTTCCGTGCTGATGAATGCGATTCCGGCGCATGTCGCGGGCGTACGCGAGATCATCATGGTCGTGCCGACGCCGGACGGCGTGGTCAATGAGCTGGTGCTGGCCGCGGCGCACCTGGCGGGTATCGACCGTGTCTTCACCATCGGCGGCGCCCAGGCCGTGGCGGCGCTGGCCTATGGCACCGAGAGCGTGCCGCGGGTCGACAAGATCGTCGGCCCCGGCAACATCTACGTGGCGACTGCCAAGCGTGCGGTGTTCGGTCAGGTCGGTATCGACATGATCGCCGGACCGTCCGAGATTCTGGTGGTCAGCGATGGTGTGACCGACCCGGACTGGCTGGCGATGGACCTGTTCTCCCAGGCCGAGCATGACGAAGATGCTCAGGCGATCCTGATCGGGTGGGATGACGAGCACCTGGCCGCCGTCGAGGCCTCCATCGAGCGCCTGGCGCCGACCATGGAGCGCGCCGAGATCATCCTGACCTCGCTGCGTGAGCGCGGTGCCCTGATTCGCGTCAGCGGGCCGGAGCAGGCGCTGGAGCTGACCAACCGCATCGCGCCGGAGCACCTGGAGCTTTCGGTGGCGAATCCCGAGGAGTGGGTCGAGGGCGTGCGTCACGCCGGCGCCATCTTCATGGGCTCGCACACCTCCGAGGCGCTGGGCGATTACTGCGCCGGGCCGAACCACGTGCTGCCGACCTCCGGCACCGCGCGCTTCTCCTCGCCGCTGGGCGTCTATGACTTCCAGAAGCGTTCCTCGCTGATCCAGTGCTCGCCGGAAGGCGCGTCAGTGCTCGGGCGTACAGCCTCGGTGCTGGCACACGGCGAGTCACTGACGGCGCATGCGCGCAGTGCCGAGAATCGCATTCTCGACTGAGGTTGAGACTGAGCCTTGTCTGGTCAGTAAAAGAAGCCCCGCGACGGACACCGTCGCGGGGCTTCTTTCATCATGGAGCGGGTGTTCTGCTCAAGGCGTCGCGCCGATACTCTGGCTCAGTCCTTGTCCTGCAGGGTCGGTTCGGCGGCCGCCGGCGTGTTGTCGGGAATCGGGCGCTCGCCGACCTTGACGTCGATGTCCAGTGTCTTGCCGTCACGCAGCAGGCGCAGTTCCAGCGCATTGCCGGGTTTGACGGCGGCGATGTCGGCCATGGCCAGGCGTGCATCCAGCAGGCGCTTGCCGCCGATGGCGGTCAGGATATCGCCCGGACGCAGGCCGGCGCGTGCGGCAGGGCCGTCACGCAGTACGGCGGCCACCACCACGCCTTGCGGGGCGCTCAGGCCGAAGGAGTGCGCCAGCGACGGCGTCAGTTCCTGCACTTCCAGGCCCAGCCAGCCACGAATCACGCGACCGTGATCGACCAGCGATTCGAGGATGTCGCGCGCCAGGTTGGCGGGGATGGCGAAGCCGATGCCCTGCGAGCCGCCGGAGCGCGAATAGATGGCGGTATTGATGCCGACCAGTGAGCCGTCGGTGTTGATCAGCGCGCCGCCGGAGTTGCCGGGGTTGATCGCGGCATCGGTCTGGATGAAGTCTTCATAGGCGTTCAGGCCAAGATGGTTGCGCCCGGTGGCCGAGATGATGCCCATGGTGACCGTCTGGCCGACCCCGAAGGGGTTGCCGATCGCCAGCGAGACATCGCCGACATGGACCTGGGCGGAATCGGCGATCGCGACGGTGGGCAGGTTGTCGAGATCGATCTTGAGTGCCGCGAGGTCGGATTCCGGGTCCACGCCCACGACCTTGGCGAATGTCTCGCGGCCATCGCGCAGGGCGACCTGAATCTGGTCGGCGCCCTGGATGACGTGGTTGTTGGTCAGGATATAGCCGTCGCTGGAGAGAATGACGCCGGAGCCCAGGCTCGACAGCATGCGCTGGCTGCGCAGGGCGTCCTCCCCGTAGAACTGGTTGAAGAAGGGATCGGACATCAGCGGATGCTTGCTGTCGTCCTTGATCTCGCGCGAGGAGTAGATGTTGACCACCGCCGGTGCGGCAGCGTCCACTGCGGCCTGATAGCTGGCCGGGCCGCTGTTGCGCTGCAGCGGCGGTGCTTCACGCAGTACCGGGTCTGCCGACTCTTCGCGCTGCGCCGCTGACAGCGTCAGGCTCGGAGGCGGCAGTACCTGCTGATTGGCGGCGGAGTTCCGTGACGGGCTCGGATAGGGGGTGTTGCCTGCCTGCTCGCTCTGCTGCGGGGCGGGCTCGCCCAGGCCCAGCGTCGGAAAGCGGTCCAGCACGACGACGGCCAGCAGGACGCCGGTGACGACGGGCCATAGTAGCGGGAGCAGTGTACTGCGAAGAGAACGGGGCATCGGATTACCTGATGAAAAGTCTGCGCATCGACGCGATGCTGCGGACATGAAGATGGATAGCCTGATAGTCCGCGTGCCAACGCGAAGGGATGGCCCCGGTCAAGGCGCGACACGCTTACATGGCGCCGATGCGCCGTTACAATGCTCGCCAGTGTAACACTCGATGATTCTGACTGCTGGAGGCCCAATGGCTGATCGTGACACGCTGATGAAGGCACTGGATGGCTGTCTGGAGGCGCAGGCCTTCAAGGACTATACCGTCAATGGCTTGCAGGTGGAGGGGCGTCGTGAGGTGCGCCGGGTGATGACCGGCGTGACGGCCAGTCAGGCGCTGCTCGATGAGGCGATCGCCTGGCAGGCCGACCTGGTGCTGGTGCACCACGGCTACTTCTGGAAGAACGAACCGGCCCAGATCACCGGCATGAAGCGTCGGCGCCTCAAGACCTTGCTGGCCAATGACATCAATCTGGCGGCTTTCCACCTACCGTTGGATGCGCATCCGACCCTGAGCAACAATGCCCAGCTGGCCGAGCGTCTGGGGCTGGTCAGTGAAGGTTGTCTGGATGGCGTGCCCGGGCGTGGTCTGGTGCATGTCGGGCGCCTGGCCGCTGAGGTGGAAGGGCTGGACAGCGCCGCGCTGGGGGCCGAGTTCAGTCGGCGTCTCGGGCGTGAGGCGCTGGTGGTGGCCGGTCATGATCGCCCCATCAAGCGCATTGCCTGGTGCACCGGCGGCGCTCAGGACTATATCGGTCTGGCCATCGAGGCCGGCGTCGATGCCTTCCTCTCGGGCGAGATTTCCGAGCGCACCACCCATAGCGCCCGTGAAGAGGGAGTGACCTACTTCGCGGCGGGGCATCATGCGACCGAGCGTGACGGTGTGCGTGCCCTGGGCGAATGGCTGGCCGCCGAGCATGGTGTGGAGCACCGCTTCGTGGATATCGACAACCCGGCGTGACATCTGATGCCGGAAACGACAACGACCACCTCTCGAGGTGGCCGTTGTCGTTGTCAGATGCCGTGAAATGTTCACGACAGCAAACGATCAGATACGCGGCGGGTTGGTGGCCGGAGTCTCGCCTTCACTCGGTTGCGGCTTCAGGCCGAAGTCCTCTGACAGGGTGCCGCGGTTGTCGGCGTAATCCCGCGGCAGGTCGACCTTGTCGGTCTCGCTGTCGTCCGGCGTGGTGTCGGTGTCCAGCAGGCGGCGCTTGAGCTGGCTGTCATCGCACAGCGCGGTGGCGCCAGTGGCCAGGTGCTGGCGCAGCTCATTGCCGGCACGCTGGATCTGGTCGGTCAGGTCGCTGGCCTTGGAGAAGTGGTCATTGAGGGCATCGCGGAACTGGGTCAGCTCCAGCTCGCGCTCAGCCAGCTTCTGGCGGGTCTTCTGATTGCGGGCCACGTTGGCATTCAGCAGGTGGTAGCACAAGGCGCCGATACCGATGCCAGCCAGAAAACAGGCAATGGCCAGGATCCAGTCAATGTTGCTCTCGTTCACGTCGCTCTCCTTGTGTCACGACTGCGGTGATCGTCACCGCTGGGGCATGGTAGCGCTGAGATACAATGCCGGTATTCAATGATGTTCCATCACGCCGATCTCGGGATCGGTCTGGTGTCCAGCAGGTCAGCGCCGCTTGCCGCTGTCCTTCTTGCCTTGGTCTTTCCTGGCTCAGTCTTTCGTGCCGCTTGCGTTTCGAAAGCGTCCACGCGCCATTATATCGGTGTGGTGCAGCGATGCGTCAATTCACTCGGCGCGCGACCTTGGTCGCCTGTCGTCGCAGCCGGTGGGGTGTGGGTGGATACCAGCCAATGCCTTGCGAGTGATGAGCGCGGTGAAAGCCACCTCGCACAGCCGATTGCTGGCCGGCGAGTGGGTAAAGCGGCCATCAAGGCGTATAATGCCGCGCAATTTCGTTCTTGCCTGCCCGCCGTGTCGGGTCAGGCGTGTTCTTGTTCTTTTCATGTCAGGCGTGCGCCAGTGCGTGGCGCCTGACCTGCAGCGGGTTTCTCAATGCCAGCACCGACGCCTCTCGAGAAGTACCAGGCAGACCTCAAGCGTGATGACTTTGCCTACGATGCCGCCCAGGAAGATGCGGTCCGCCATCTGCAGCGTCTCTACGACGACCTCGTGCGCACGCCGCGTCAGACGCCTGACAAGGTGTCCGACGCGACGGGGGGCGGCGGGCTGGGCTCCAAGGTGCGTCGTCTGTTCGGCAAGCCGTCACGCACGGCGCCTGTCGATGAAGCGCCCGAGATCATGGGCCTCTACTTCTGGGGCGGCGTGGGGCGTGGCAAGACCTATCTCGTCGATACCTTCTACGAGAGCCTGCCGTTTGCCGACAAGATGCGCACGCACTTCCACCGCTTCATGCAGCGTGTCCACAACGAGCTTGGCCACTACAAGGGCGAGAAGAACCCGTTGACTCTGGTGGCGGCCAAGTTCGCCGTCGAGGCGCGCGTGATCTGCTTCGACGAATTCTTCGTCAAGGACATCACCGATGCGATGATTCTCGCCACCCTGTTCGAAGAGCTGTTCAAGCAGGGCGTGGTGCTGGTCGCGACCTCCAATATCGTGCCGGACGACCTCTACAAGGACGGTCTGCAGCGGGCGCGCTTCCTCCCGGCGATCGACCTGGTCAAGCGTCACTGCACGGTGGTCAACGTCGATTCGGGCATCGACTACCGTCTGCGCGCGCTGGAGCATGCTGAGCTCTTCCATAGCCCGCTGGGCGATGACAGTGCCGCGCGGCTGGCGCGGGAATTCCGCTCCATCGCCGGTGCCGAAGGCCATGCCGATGAAGGTCTGAGCATCAATCACCGCGTGCTGCACGCCCTGCGTCGCCATGAAGACGTGGTGTGGTTCCACTTCGACGAGCTGTGTGATGGCCCGCGTAGCCAGAATGACTACATCGAGCTGGCACGTGAGTTCCACACCGTGCTGGTGTCCGAGGTGCCGCAGATGGGGCGCGACAGTGACGACCAGGTGCGTCGTTTCATCAACATGGTCGATGAGTTCTATGACCGTGGCGTAAAACTGCTGATGAGCGCCGCGACGCCCGTCGAGGACCTCTACACCGGCGGCAATCTGGATTTTGAATTCCAGCGCACGCTGTCACGTCTGCAGGAAATGCAATCGCGTGAGTATCTCGCGCTGCCGCACAAGCCGTGAGACCTGCGGCAAGGGCAAAATAGCCTTTGTGGTAGGCGGGCATGACATGTACAATGCGCGCTCGCTCGAACTGTTGACCGGTTCTCGAGCCATCCTGAGTCATTCACTCCTGATGGGCGAGGGCAGTCTGGAGATGAGAGGTCAGTGACTGCGCAAGCAGCATGCCGCTCGCTGCCAGACGTCGGACAACCAAGAAAAATAGGGATTGGTCGCGCACACAAGTGCAAGACCCGACTATAGGTGATTCATCCATGAAGACGTTTACTGCTAAGCCGCAGTCCGTCCAGCGTGACTGGTTCGTCGTCGACGCAGCCGGCAAGACGCTGGGCCGTATGGCTACCGAAATTGCTCGTCGCCTGCGCGGCAAGCATAAAGCCGAGTACACTCCGCACGTTGATACTGGCGATTACATCGTCGTCATCAACGCCGAGAAAGTCGCTGTGACCGGTCGCAAGGCAGAAGCCAAGACCTACTACCGTCACACCGGTTACCCGGGCGGCCTGCGCTCCATGAACTTCAACCAGATGATCGAGCACAAGCCTGAGCGCGTGATCGAACTGGCTGTCAAGGGCATGCTGCCGAAGGGCCCGCTGGGTCGTGCCATGCAGTCCAAGCTGAAAGTCTATGCTGGCTCCGAGCATCCGCACGCTGCGCAGCAGCCGCAAGAACTGAACATCTGAGGGAAGCATCGCCATGACACAGCAGCACTACGGTACCGGGCGCCGCAAGACTTCTACCGCGCGCGTCTTCCTGAAGCCGGGCACCGGCAAAATCACCGTCAACCAGCGTGACCTGAACGACTACTTCGGTCGTGTGACAGGCCGCATGGTTGTTCGTCAGCCGCTCGAGCTGACCGAAACTACCGAACAGTTCGACGTCTACGTCACTGTTGCTGGTGGTGGTGGTTCTGCCCAGGCCGGCGCTATCCGTCACGGCATCACTCGTGCCCTGATGGCTTACAACGAAGACTTCCGTCCGGCCCTTCGCGCCGCCGGTTACGTCACTCGTGACGCCCGTGAAGTCGAGCGTAAGAAAGTCGGCCTGCGCAAGGCCCGTCGTCGTCCGCAGTTCTCCAAGCGTTAAGAGAACTCGCGTCGACCACAAGAACGTCCAGTGCCCGCAAGGGCGCTGGGCGTTTTTTTTGCGGTCTTGCTACACGATTGACGAAAGCGGCTTTGGTCAAGGTGGCTTTCTTGAGTTGTGAGCGCTCTGTTCTTGCCCTTTAATACAAGCAAGCATCAAATGCTCGGCAAGTGGATGGCCCAGCATCAAGCGGTAGTGTTTGGGGGATAACAATAAAATGTCAGATCATGCTGTGAACCGAGGGCGACGCCGCTTCCTCGTCAGCGCAACTGCCGTGGTCGGGGCGGTAGGGGTGGTCGGTATCGCAACGCCCTTTCTGGCGTCCTGGCAGCCAAGTGCGCGTGCCCGTGCGGCAGGCGCGCCTGTCACGGCGGATATCTCGCGGCTGGCACCCGGCCAGCAGATGACCATCGAGTGGCGCGGCAAGCCGGTGTGGGTGGTGCGTCGCACTCCCGAGATGATCGCCGATATCCGCGCCATCCCTCCCGCAGAGCTGCAGGACCCCGAGTCACTGCGTCCCCAGCAGCCTCCTTATGTCGATGCCGTGCTGCGTTCCATCAAGCCGGAATATGTGGTGTTGGTGGGAATCTGCACGCACCTGGGCTGCTCGCCTGGTTATCGTCCCGAGATCGGCGCGGCGGATCTCGGCGCGGACTGGCCGGGCGGCTATCTGTGTGCCTGCCATGGGTCCAGGTTCGATCTCGCCGGGCGAGTCTTCACCGGAGTGCCGGCGCCTTCGAATCTGGAGGTGCCGCCGCATCGCTACGAGAGTGAGCAGGTGCTGGTGGTGGGTGTCGACGAGGAGGCTGCCTGATGGGGAATCCAAACCGTGCCAAGGCGCCGCGCGGCATCATGCGCTGGATCGATGATCGTCTGCCGGCCACCCAGTTTCTGCAGGACCACCTGACCGGCTATTACGCGCCGAAGAACTTCAACTTCTTCTACTTCTTCGGCTCGCTGGCCTTGCTGGTGCTGGTCAATCAGATATTGACCGGCATCTGGCTGACGATGAGCTATACGCCGAGTGCCGAGGAGGCCTTTGCCTCCATCGAGTACATCATGCGCGATGTGGAGTACGGCTGGCTGATCCGCTACATGCATTCCACCGGCGCCTCGGCCTTCTTCGTGGTCATCTATCTGCACATGTTCCGTGGCCTGCTCTATGGCTCCTACCGTGCGCCTCGCGAGCTGGTATGGATCTTCGGCATGTGCATCTATCTGGCACTGATGGCCGAGGCCTTCATGGGCTATCTGCTGCCCTGGGGGCAGATGTCCTACTGGGGGGCGCAGGTGATCATCTCGCTGTTCACGGCGATTCCGGTCATCGGGGCAGATCTGGCGCAGATGATTCGTGGCGACTATCTGATCTCGGGAATCACCCTGAACCGCTTCTTTGCGCTGCATGTCATCGCCTTGCCGCTGGTGATCGTCGGGCTGGTGGTGCTGCATCTGGTGGCGCTGCACGAGGTGGGCTCGAACAACCCCGATGGCATCGAGATCAAGGACAGGAAGGACGAGGCGGGGCAGCCGCTGGATGGCATTCCGTTCCATCCCTATTACACGGTGAAGGACCTCGTCGGCGTCGGCGTCTTCCTGTTCGTGTTCTGTGCGGTGATCTTCTACTTCCCCGAAGGTGGCGGCTACTTCCTGGAGACGCCCAACTTCGAGCCGGCCAATTCGCTCAAGACGCCCGAGCACATCGCGCCGGTATGGTACTTCACGCCGTTCTACGCCATGTTGCGCGCGGTCAATTATCCGCTGTTCGGCGTGGATGCCAAGTTCTGGGGCGTGGTAGTCATGGGGCTGGCAATCGCCATCCTGTTCGTGCTGCCGTGGCTGGATCGCTCGGCGGTGCGCTCGATCCGCTACAAGGGTTGGCTGTCGCGTATCGCCATCGTCATCTTCGTGGTCAGTTTCGTGACGCTGGGCGTACTGGGGGTGATGCCGCCCACGCATGAGCGCACGATCATCGCGCAGCTGGCGACCGTGGCATATTTCGCCTTCTTCATACTGATGCCGCTGTATACGCGCTTCGAGACGACGCGAGCGGTGCCTGACAGAGTGACGGGCCGATGAGCGCGCTGATGGGTGGGGCAAAGGGGTGGCTCAAACGCGGGCTGGCAGCAGGGTTGCTGGCCGTAGTGAGTCTGATGGGGTCGGGTATGGTGAGCGCGGCGAGCAGTGCGGTGCCGCTGGAGACGATGCAGCCGGATCTGCATGATCAGCCCTCGCTGCAGCGTGGCATGCAGCTTTACACCAATTACTGTCTCGGCTGTCATGGCCTGCAATATCAGCGTTACTCGCGCGCCGCGGAGGATCTGGGGATGCCCGAGGACCTGGTCGAGCAATATCTGATTCTCTCGCCAGCGCTCAAGATCAATGACACCATGCGCACGGGCATGCAGAAAGAAGACGCGGCCGGCTGGTTCGGCACGCCGCCACCGGATCTGTCGCTCGAGGCGCGTCTACGCGGCACTGACTGGATCTACACCTACCTGAAAAGCTTCTATCGCGATGCGTCACGTCCGTGGGGCGTGAACAATGCGGTCTTCCCCCAGGTCGGCATGCCGCATGTACTGGAACCGCTGCAGGGCGTGCAGGAAAAGGTCTGTGGGCAGAGTGATCTGGCGGTAGCGGGGGCGGAAATGGATCCCGACACGGGGCGTTATGCGTCCTGTGATATTCTAGAGATCACCCAGCCTGGCAGCATGACGGTTGGGGAGTTCGATCAGGCGATGTGGGATCTGACCAATTTTCTGGCCTATGTCGGCGAGCCTTCGCGACTCAAGGCTGAGAGCATGGCCCCCAAGGTGTTAATATTCATTCTGATCTTTACCTTGCTGGCGTATCTTCTCAAGAAGGAATACTGGCGCGACATTCATTGATGGCCCCCGGGGCGGGGTCTCAGTGATAATGGCGAGCCGGCAGTGACGGGCGCGCGGCTGATCAGTCGCGCGCCCGCTTGCGTCGCCTCGAGGTGGCGCAGGCTGACCCTCTGGCAGGGCCCGTTGTGACAAGGGCAGGCCAGAGGAAACTTATCCCCGTTTGTCAGGCCAAAAGCTGACACGGGCATGTCTCGAACAGATGCGAGGACAGTTTCATGGGTGTTGTGGCCAAGCGTTCATCGATGACCTTCTACTCCGGTGGTGACGACCACTTCAGCCACCGTGTACGGATCGTGCTGGCCGAGAAGGGTGTGGCAGTCGATATCATTGATGTGGATGATGACAGCCGTCCGGCCGAACTGGCCGACCTGAACCCGTACAACAGTGTGCCGACGCTGCTGGATCGCGACCTGGTGCTCTACGAGTCCAAGGTCATGATGGAATATCTGGACGAGCGTTTCCCGCATCCGCCGCTGTTGCCGGTGTATCCGGTGGCGCGCGCCCAGAGCCGTCTGTGGATGCATCGCATCGAGCGCGAATGGGTGCCGATGATGGAAACCATCCAGACAGGCACCAAGAAGGAAGCCGACAAGGCGCGCAAGGAATTGCGTGAAAGCCTGATCGGCATTTCCCCGATCTTCGACGACATGCCGTTCTTCATGAGCGACGAGTTCTCGCTGGTGGACACCTGCATTGCCCCGATCCTGTGGCGTTTGCCGACACTGGGAATCGAGCTGCCGGAGAAGCAGGTCAAGCCGCTGCTGACCTACATGGAGCGGTTGTTCGGGCGTGATGCCTTCAAGGCGTCGCTGTCCGAGGCCGAGCGCGAGATGCGCATCTGATCCGTGCGTGACCCTTCGGTCACTGATCGATCGGTCACGCATTCGGGCTTTCGCCCTCGCTCATCAGTCCGTGAATGACGGATGTGAGCGATGTGCGGGGCGTTGGCCCGTTGGCGGAATGGACTTCGGTCGTCGCTGACACTCATTGCAGTTCAAGAGGTTCTCCCATGCTTTCCAGTCGCCCTTATCTGGCACGCGCACTCTACGAGTGGCTGCTGGATAACGACAATACGCCGTACATCGTGGTGGACGCCGAGCAGGAAGGTGTCCAGGTACCGCGTCAACATGTCCAGAATGGTCAAATCGTGCTGAATATCGCACCCGGTGCGGTGCGTGATCTGTTGATCGCCAATGAAGGGGTCAGCTTCAATGCCCGCTTCGGTGGCCAGCCGATGCACGTCAGCGTGCCGACGGCGGCTCTGGTCGCGCTGTATTCGCGTGAAAACGGTGTCGGTATGGTCTTCGGTCACGAGCCGGTGATGCCGGGTGCCGATGAGATGACATTCGGTGAAGTCGCGCCAGATGCCGAGCCGGCCGCCGCGGCGCGCCCGACGCTGGCCAGTGTCGGCAGTGTTCCTGCCGAGGAAGAGGCGCCTGTCTCGGAATCAGCGGATGCGCCCATCGAGTCAGGCTCAGGCGCTGATGCCGAAGTCGCCGGTGAAGAGCAGGCGTCAGACTCGGCCAGCGACGAGCAGGGCGCTGATGACAATGATCAGCCCAAGCCGCCGCGCAAGGGGCGTCCTTCGCTGCGCGTGATCAAGTAATCCTGTCGGCAGGTGGGGCGATGGATGAGGGTTGGCCATTGTCCGCCTGGTGTCGCTCCTGTCATGAAAAATGCCCCGCAGGCTTCGGCCTGCGGGGCATCTTTTATTCTGGGTGCTATTTATTCAGGGCACTTTTCGTTCAGGGCGCTTTGCATGTCAGGTATGCAAGCGCGCCACCTCGATCAGTCGAGGTACTCGAAGACCTTGGCGATACGCTGGATACCGCCGACTTCGGAGACCTTGCTGACGATCTGGTCGGCTTCGGCGCGGGTCACGATACCCATCAGGTAGACGCTGGCATTCTCGGTGAGCACCAGGATGCGGCCGGAGTCGATGTTGGCATCCGCCGCCAGCGTGGCCTTGACGCGCGTGGTCAGCCAGGTGTCCTGCACGCGCTGGCTGGCCGGGGCATTGGCGCTGATTTCCAGCGCGTTGTGCACCTGGCGTACGCGACGCACATCCTTGGCGATGTCCGTGGCCTTCTGCTTCAGCTCGTCACTGGCGACCTGGCCGGTCAGCAGCACCATGCCGTTGTAGGAGTTCACGTTGACGTGGGCATCATTGAAGCGGGCATCGGTCTTGCCGAGATTGACCTCGATCTTGGTCTCGATGCTCTCGTCTTCCACCTGGGCGCCCAGGGTGCGATCGCCATAGTCTTCGTCGATCGGGCCGCTGTTGGTCAGGTCGGCGACGGTGGTGCAGCCGGCTAGCGTCAGGAAGCCGGCGGTGGCCATGAGGGAAAGCAGGTTCTTGGGCGTCATGCCGTTTTCTCCTGGTGAATGCCGTGGGGCGCGCGGATTACTCGTTGCTGCCGAACAGCTGATGATCAATCAGGTCGCACAGGCAGTGGATGGCCAGTAGATGGACTTCCTGGATGCGTGCCGTAGAGGTGGCGGGGACACGAATCTCGCAGTCTTCACTGCCCAGCAGTGACGCCATGTCACCACCGTCACGGCCGGTCAAGGCCACGACGCGCATGTCGCGGTCGTGAGCCGCCTGGATGGCCTGCACCACATTGGCGGAGTTGCCGCTGGTGGAGATGGCCAGCAGGATGTCACCGGGCTGACCCAGGGCGCGGATCTGCTTGGAGAACACCTCGTTGTAGCTGTAGTCGTTGGCGATGGACGTCAGCGTGGAGGTGTCGGTGGTCAGCGCGATGGCTGGCAGGCTTGGGCGCTCACGCTCGAAGCGGTTGAGCAGCTCGGAGGAGAAATGCTGGCTGTCGCCGGCGCTGCCGCCGTTGCCGCAGGCCAGGATCTTGCCGTCATTGACCAGACTCTGGACCATCATCTGGCTGGCCGCTTCGATGAAGGGCGGCAGCACTTCGCTGGCGTAGGTCTTGGTGTCAATGCTGGCGTTGAAGTGGCCGAGAATACGCGATTGGAAATCCATGATGGCTCTTGGTCGTTGGCTTCAGAACGCTTCGAAGGCGTGGCGAATCCAGTGAATGGAACGAGGGGAAGCCCCCTCCACGCCTACCACGTCGAAGCGGCAGGAACATGATAGCCCGTGCTGGGCCAGATAAAAACGCGCGGCAGTGATCAGCCGGCGTTGCTTGGTATGGGTCACGCTTTCCAGTGCGCTGCCGAAGCGGGAGTTGGCCCGGTAGCGCACCTCGATGAAGACCAGGGTCTCGGCGTCACGCATGATCAGGTCGATCTCGCCGCCCTTGGCATGCTGGTTGCGAGTGACGGGTGTCAGGCCACGCGCTGCCAGCCATTGTTCTACCTCGGCCTCGATGACGGCGCCGCGCGCTCGGGCGCGACGCTGGGGAGGCGGGTGCGCCTTGTCAGAGGGCGAGCCGGCGCGTGCCATGTCAGGGCGTGTAGGCTTCGACGGTGCGGCTGTTGGCGCCTTTCAGTGGCGGACGCGGTACGCCACCTCTGAATTCCGCCCAGGGCAGCGTGCGCTCGATGCGACCATCGTGGCGCGGGAAGAGGCTGCCGGTGGCGCCGAAGAGTTCGCCGCCCGCACCGGCCAGCATCAGCGGTACGCGCTGGGCCAGACGATAGGCATCGACCCCCATGGCGTTGAGCTTGAGCATGCGCGGTGAAGCATCGGACAGTGCGCGGTAGGTATCGACTTCCGGCAGGGATGCCTTGCCGCCTGAGGAGGCTTCCGGCACTTCCCAAGGAATGTCCACGAAGTCGACGCCATTGAGGTCGCCATCCTGATCGGGCTGCGGTGCGCCATCATAGAGATGGGAGGTGCCGTAGATCGGCAGGTCGCCCGCGTAGTAGAAGTCCAGCATCGGCGGAACCTGGCGAGCATAGCTCGGCAGCGCCAGCAGGAAGATCATGTCGATGTTGCCGGAATGGGCGCGGCCGTATTTGCTGCCGGATTTCTTGGCGGACTTCATGCGCGCCTGATCCTGGCTGGAGACCGACAGCAGGTCCTTGACGGCTGAGCTGACGGCGCCCTTGGGGTTGTAGCGCTCGACGGAGACGATATCGCCGCCTTCCTGCTCGAAGCGGTCGCGGAAGGCGCTGTAGACGCGCTGGCCCCAGGCATTGTTGGGCACCAGCGCAGCGGCGCCACGATGGCCGTCGAGTGCGGCGCGCATGGCGACCTGGCGGGCTTCGTCCTCGGCGGAAAGGCCGTACTGGAGCAGGTTGTCGGCACGGTTGCTGTCATGGGTGCCGTAGTTGAGGGCCAGCGTCGGCAGCGGCAGGCTGTTCTGGGTCTCGAGCTGACTGACCAGCTTCTTGTCCAGCGGGCCGAGCACAACCTGGGCGCCATCCATGGTGGCGCGGGCATACAGGGTCTTGAGATCCGCGCTCGAGGTATCATAGAAGCTCAGCTGCGGTGTGGCCTCGGCATTGTCGATGGCGCTGCGATGGCGTGCCTCGATGCCTTCACGGATGGCCTGGGCGATCCGCTTGAGTGAACCGGACTCGGGCAGGAAGACGGCAATCTTGCGCACCTCCTGGCCGGACAGCTCACGCAGGTCGAGAATGCCCTGCGGCATCTGGCGCGCGGCGGGGTGCTGCGGATTGGCGTCCGACCAGTCGTTGATGGCGGAGAACATCTGGTCGATGTTGCCACCGAAGCGACGCTGCAGACGCAGCAGGTCCGTCCAGTCACTGGCGGTGGGGCTGGCACTGGCCAGCTCATTGAGCTGAGTGGGCGAGAGGCGCGTGAGCTGCTCCCACAGGGTGTCGTTGATGCTCAGGTCATCGCTGTCGGCCTGCAGGGCGATCAAGGTCTGGGCGCTGGCCAGGGGTTCGCCGACCATGCCGAGTGCCAGGCCGCGTCGCTTGCGCAGTGTGCGCTGGTCATCGCTGGACATCTGTATGCCGTCCTCGAGCACCGAGGTGGCCAGGATCGTGTTCCAGCCGTCCTGCTGCTCAAGCGCGATGCGCGACAGCAGCAGGGCCCATAGCACGCGTCTCTGCGGCTCGAGGCTTGCCGGATCGATGTCGGATGCGATGGTGATCGCCTGCGCGTTGTCGCCGCTGCGTGCTAGGATGTCCGCAGCTTGCAGGCGCGTACTGGCCGCTTGCTGACCCTGTTGCTGCTCTGCCTGAGCGAGCAGGGCATCGGCCCCGGGGCCGCTTGAAAGCGGTGACTGTCCGGCACACCCTGCCAGCAGCAGGGCGGAGGCGGCGAGGCCCGCCAGCGTTCTCAGGCCGGAACGTGAACGGCGCGCGGCCTCCTGCCGGATGGCTGACGAAGTGCCCAGCGTATTGGCTGATGCACGGTTCCATGTCTGGCGCATGTACGACGGTCCCTTGGCTGATGGGCGATGTGGTCAGGGCTGCATCGCCACCTACTGTGATGAAGGGTGAAAGGCATCATGGCACTCGGTCGATCAGGGCCACGCATGCAGCGTCCTTCGGATGAAATGTCCCAAGGCAATCTGCCTGTGTCTGACGACCATTTCTACCATTGAGTTCAACGAGTCGAAGCATTGAATGTCCGAGTCTTCTGAAGGCGTATTGTACGTGGTCGCCACGCCGATTGGTAACCTCGATGATCTCAGTCCCCGCGCCGCGCGGGTGCTGGGAGAAGTGGACCTGATCGCAGCCGAGGATACCCGCCACAGTGCGCGGTTGCTGCGTCACCTGGGGCTGGAAGTGCCCATGATGTCCTTGCATGATCACAACGAGCGTGGCCGTGTCGATCAGCTATGTCAGGCGCTGGAGGCAGGTCGACGCGTCGCGCTGGTCTCCGATGCCGGCACGCCGCTGATCTCCGATCCCGGTTTCATCGTCGTGCGCGCATTGCGCGAGCGTGGATTCAAGGTAGTGCCGCTGCCGGGGCCGTGTGCGTTGATCACCGCCCTCAGCGCGGCGGGTCTGCCGACGGATCGTTTCACCTTCGAAGGTTTTCTGGCCCACAAGGGCGGCCCGCGTCAGGCGCGCCTTGCCGCGCTGCGCGAGGATAGCGCCACCCACGTGCTGTACGAGTCTCCGCACCGCATCCAGGCGCTGCTCGGCGATATTCGCGAGGTGCTTGGCGAGCGCCGGGTCGTGCTGGCGCGTGAGCTGACCAAGACCTTCGAGACCTTTCTCGATGGCACGGCAGCCGAGCTGCTGGCGCAGATGGACGCTGACAGTGATCAGACCCGCGGCGAGTTCGTGGTCATGATCGAAGGCGCGCCGGCACGTGACGGCGACGAGGCGGCCAGTGTCGAAGGCGACGCCCTGTTGCAGGTGCTGTTCGAGGAGGGCGTCGGCGTCAAGCAGATGGCCGCCATCGCCACACGTCTGGTGGGCGGGCGCAAGAAAGCCTGGTATGCCAAGGCGCAAGCCATGAAGGACGCGGCGGAGGAATAGGCAAACCTCTGTCACGCCAGAACTTTTTGCCGCTGCCATTGTTCGGCCTGCGCGGGCTTCGTCTTGTGAAAGGCCCATGACACTGGTAGTCTTGCGCGCTTGGGAGACGGCCAGACAGTCGCCGCCAGCGCAAGCTGGGGGAGGAAAGTCCGGGCTCCATAGGGCAAGGTGCCAGATAACGTCTGGGCGGCGCGAGCCGACGGCAAGTGCAGCAGAGAGAAGACCGCCTACGTCAGCTTCGGCTGACCGGTAAGGGTGAAAGGGTGCGGTAAGAGCGCACCGCGCGGCTGGTAACAGTTCGCGGCGAGGTAAACCCCACCTGGAGCAAGACCAAATAGGCCCCCTATGCTGCTGCCCGCAGTGGGGGCGGGTTGGTTGCTTGAGCCCTGAAGTGATTCAGGGCCTAGATGAATGACTGTCCACGACAAGACCCGGCTTATCGGCCATCTCCCGCCTTATAACGTCAGTGTGCTGCCATTCTTCGCGATGCGAGTGATGGCAGCACACCTTGAATTCGCATGACCGGCGCCGTCCGCTGCGTGTTTCGTGAAGACCATTGCAGTTGGATGGCAACGAACACGCAGCCGTGACAGGCGCCGGTTGTCGGTTATGGCACTTGAACTCGTGTTTCAGCCGCTTGTCTGCTGCACGCAGGTGTTGTCTCCGCTCTTATGCTGTCGGTGTCCATTGCCACCGGCTTTCACTGCTCGCATCGCGTGCCAAGGTCCAGAGTTTCGTCATGTCCAAGCCCAGCGCTCCTTCCGTTACCGAGTCTGTCGATACCGAGTCTGTCGAAGTGGCTGATCGCTTCGCGCATGTCAGTGTCATGCTCGATGGCGCGGTCGATGGTCTGATTCAGGACACTGCCGGCGTCTACTTCGACGGCACCTTCGGTCGCGGTGGCCATTCGCGTCTGATCCTGTCGCGTCTGGCACCCGAGGGACGTCTGATCGCCTGTGATCGTGACCCCCAGGCGCTGGCGGAAGCCGCGACCATCGATGATGAGCGTTTCAGTATCCATGCCGGTGAATTCGCGCGTCTTGGCGAGTATGCCGAGCATGAGGGCGTGCACGGTCAGCTGGATGGCATCCTGCTTGACATCGGCGTGTCATCCCCGCAGCTGGATGATGCCGAGCGTGGCTTCAGCTTCATGAATGATGGCCCGCTGGACATGCGCATGGACCCCACCAGTGGCGAGAGCGCCGCCGAGTGGCTGTCGCGTGCCAGCGCCGAGGACATGGCCTGGGTCTTCAAGACCTACGGTGAGGAGCGTTATGCCAAGCGTCTGGCACGCGCCGTGGTGGAGCGTCGCGCCGAGCGTCCCATCACGCGTACCGGCGACTTTGCCAGCCTGATCAAGGATGCCCATCCCAACTGGGAGAAGCACAAGCACCCGGCGACGCGTGTCTTCCAGGCGATCCGCATTCACATCAATGGAGAGCTGGATGAGCTGACCCGCGCGCTGGATGCCGGTCTCGAGGCGCTCAAGCCCGGCGGTCGTCTGGTCGTGATCAGCTTCCACTCGCTGGAAGACCGCATCGTCAAGCGCTTCATGCGTGACAAGGCGCGGGGCGATCAGGCCCCGCGAGGCATGCCGATCCGCGAAGACCAGCTCAACAAGCGACTCAAGCTGGTGGGCAAGGCGCAGAAGGCTTCGCAAAGCGAAGTCGATGCCAATGTCCGTTCGCGCAGTGCGGTGATGCGCATTGCCGAAAAGCTCAAATAGCGTCTGTGCACCCTCTGGGGAATCGTGCCTCTTTCTGCGCCTGCCTACCGGCAGGCGCGCGCGCAAGTGGGCTGTGGTGAAAGGGCGACACAAGTGTTGCCGTGCTGCAACTCTTAGCGGCTAACGCCACTTGCTGACATAATGCGCCGGGCGCTTCAAACAAGTGAGCGAACATCGCGTTTGCACGTTGGCAGTCTGCAAGGATATTCGTGATGCGGGGCATCACGTTCAGAGTGATTAGGGAGTCGGCATGGCGGGACGGAGACAGGAGGGCTGGACGGGTAACTGGCCGATCAAGGTGCAGATGCGTTGGCGTCACCTGTGTTTCGCGGTGCTGATGCTCAGTCTGCTCGGCTCTGCCGCTGCCGTCGTGATCAGCTCCCACCTCTCGCGCGGCCAATATGCCCAGCTGCAGAAGCTGGAAGCGGCGCGCGATGACGCGCGTGCACGCTGGGGGCGGCTGCTGCTCGAGGAGAGCGCCTGGTCGGCACCGGCGCGTATCGAAAGCATCAGCATCGAGCGACTCGAGATGCGCGTCCCGGATGTCCACGATGTCGAGGTCATTCGCTGATGGCCGCGCGTCGCCCGCCTTCGTCTCGCCCGCGCAAAGCCGCCGGGGCTGAGACGCCCGCTCGTACCAAGGCCGCAAGTAGTGCCCGCAAGAGCGCACGCGCGGCCATGGGGCCTGCCCGCTATCGCATCATGCTCTTCATCGTGCTGGCCGGGCTTGTCGCTCTGGTCGGCCGCATCGGCTATCTCCAGCTCTTCGATCAGCAGTTCCTTCAGGATCAGGGCGATGCACGCACCCTGCGTGTCGACAGCATCAATGCTCACCGCGGCATGATCACCGATCGCACTGGTGAGCCGCTGGCGATCTCCACGCCTGTCATCACTCTATGGGCCGACCCGCGCAAGGTGCCCGATGACCCCGTGCGATTGTCATTGCTGGCGCGCGCGCTGGGCCAGAAGCCGGATGATCTGATCGCACGCGTCCGCCGCTATCGTGATGCCGGCAAGGGCTTCATGTACATCAAGCGCCAGATGACCCCGCCGCAGGCTCAGCCAGCCATTGACCTCGACATTCCGGGCGTCAGCCACAAGCAGGAATACAAGCGCTATTACCCCTCCGGAGAAGTCTCCGCCCAGTTGATCGGCGTGACCAATGTCGATGACAAGGGGCAGGAAGGGCTCGAGCTTGCCTACAATTCCTACCTTTCCGGCACGCCGGGCAAGCGACGTGTGCTCAAGGACCGCAAGGGGCGCCTGGTGCGTGACCTGCATCTGATCAGCGAAGCCAAGCCCGGTGGCGACCTGACGCTCTCCATCGACCTGCGTCTGCAATACATGGCCTACCGCGAACTCAAGGCGGCCGTGGCGGAGCACCGCGCAGATGGCGGCACCCTGGTGATGATGGATGCGCGCACCGGCGAAGTGCTGGCGATGGTCAATCAGAAGTCCTATAACCCGAACAACCGTGCCGGGCTCGATCCCGCCGGGCTGCGTAACCGCGCGATCACCGATGCCTTCGAGCCCGGTTCGGTGATGAAGCCGCTGTCGATGAGCGCCGGCCTTGCCTCCAGCAAGTATCAGCCGGACTCGGTGATTGATACCACGCCGGGTTACATGCGAGTCGATCAGTTCACCATTCGTGACTTCCGCAACTACGGCAAGCTCGACATGGCGGGCATTCTCTACCATTCCTCGAATATCGGCATGAGCCGCATGGCGCTGAGTCTCGAGGATGATGCGGTCTGGAATCGCTACTATGAGCTGGGCCTCGGCCAGGCGCCGGGCACCGGCTTCCCGGGCGAGACGACCGGCGTGCTGCCGCCGCCGACCAACTGGTCGCGCAGCAAGCGGGCCTCCATCTCCTACGGTTACGGTATCAGCGTCTCGGCGCTGCAACTGGCCAGTGCCTACACCGCGCTCGCCAACGACGGCCGTCGTGTGCCGCCGTCGCTGCTCAAGGTCAAGACGCCACCGGTGGGCGACCAGGTGATCTCATCGGACAACGCGCACGCCTTGCTCGGCATGATGGAGAAGATCGTGCAGCCCAACGGGCCTGCCAAGCGGGCAGTGGTCGAAGGCTATCGCATCGCCGGCAAGACCGGCACCGTGCGCAAGGTGACGGCCGGTGGCTATCAGAAGACCGCCTATCGTTCATTGTTCGCGGGTGTGGCGCCGGTGTCTGATCCGCGTATCGTGACCGTGGTGATGATCGAGAACCCCAAAGGGGAAGAATATTACGGCGGTCTGGTGGCGGCGCCCGTGTTCGGGCGTGTGGTGGGCAAGGCTTTGCGCCTGCTGGATGTGCCGCCGGACAGCAAGGTCGGTGAGTAACGCTTTTCATGTGGCATGGTCGTCGGCCTCGGGCAGGCGACTGCGTCTTTTTTCTCATGTAGTGAATACGTTCCGGGACATCGGGAACAAGGAAGGTCTTCCGACATGACTTCACCGCACGATTCCAGGCGCCTGGACGAGTTTCTGGCGCGCCCGTTGGCCACGGCGACAGACATGCTGGCAGCATTGCTGGCGTTGTGGCCAGGCGCCCTCGATGACGGTTGGCGTGCACGGCTTGCCGCGCGCGATGACTGGCACCTGACGATCGACAGTCGCAGAGCCGCGCAGGGCTCCCTATTCATTGCCATCCCCGGCCTCGCCAGCGATGGCCGAGACTATATCGCCGCGGCGATCGAGCGCGGTGCCGAGCTGGTGCTGGCCGAAAGACCTGCAGGCGGGGATGCACGTCTCGCGCTGCATTCAGATGATGCCAGAGTCGTCTGGCTCGAGAATCTGGGCGAGCAGCTCGGTGAGCTGGGCCGCCAGGCCTTCAGTGTGCCCGAGTCGCTGACGCTGGTCGGGGTCACGGGCACCAACGGCAAGTCTTCCGTCACCCATTACATCGCCGAGCTGGCCGAAGCGATGGGCACGCCCGCCGGCATGATCGGCACGCTCGGCATCGGGCGTCCCGGCGCGCTGGTCGCAGGCGAGCGCACCACACCCGACGCCCTGGCCGTGCAGGCGGCGCTCAAGGGCCTGAGCCTTGCCGGTGCCGAGCTGATCGCGATGGAAGTCTCTTCCCATGCGCTCGATCAAGGGCGCGTCAATGGCTGTCGTTTCACCGTCGCGGGCTATACCAATCTTTCGCGAGACCACCTTGACTACCACGGCAGCATGGCGGCCTATGCGGCGGCCAAGGCGAAGCTGTTCAAGCGGCCCGAACTCAAGCTTGCGGTGCTCAATGCCGATGATGCGCTGGCGCGTCTGATGCTGGCCGGCATGCAGCGCGGCGTGCGCGTGCTGGCGATGGGGCGTGATGACGTCGCGACTCTGCGCGTGCTGGATGTCTTCCCCGAGCCGCTGGGCCAGGTTGCCGTGATCGCGACGCCGGATGGCGAGCGCGAGCTGGGCCTCAATCTGATGGGGCGCTTCAATCTCGACAACGCCTTGCTGGCAATGCTGATCCTGCATGGCCTCGACTATTCGTTCGAGGGGCTGTTTGCCGCCGCGCCGCGTCTGACGCCGGTGCCGGGGCGCATGCAGCGCCTGAGCCGTGATGGCGCGCCTGTGGTGGTGGTCGACTACGCCCACACGCCCGAGGCCGTCGAGACGGCACTGGCCGCGCTGCGCGCCCACCTGCCGGCGCGGGATGATGCGCGCCTGTGGTGTGTACTCGGCTGTGGTGGCGATCGCGACAGCGGCAAGCGCCCGCTGATGGCCACGGCCGCTGAACAGGGTGCCGACCGTGTCGTGATCACCGATGACAATCCGCGTAGCGAGGATGCCGCCGCCATCCGTCAGCAGATGATGGCCGGTATCCATGCCCGTGAGCGCGTGCTGGATATCGCCGAACGTGGTGAGGCCATTGCCCAGGTCATCCGCGATGCTGGCGAGCATGATGTCATCCTGATCGCCGGCAAGGGGCACGAGGACTATCAGGAGATCGATGGTCAGCGACTGCCGTTTTCCGATGTGGCCCATGCGGTCGCGGCGCTGGAGCGTCGTGAGCTCTCGATGCTGGAAGGTCAGGAGCGTGACGCATGAGTGCGCCTGAACAGCCCGTCGCTCTGAGTACCTTCGAGGAACTGGCCGCGGTGCTCGGGGCGCAGTTGCCACCGGCATTGCGCGGTCAGGCGCTGGGCGCCATCGAGACGGACACCCGCAAGCTTGGCGAGCAGGCCGCGCCGCTTTTCGTGGCGCTGAAGGGTGAGCGCTTCGACGCCCATGACTTCCTCGCCCAGGCTCGCGCCAATGGCGCCGTCGCGGCGCTTGTCGAGCGGGCAGTGGATGACCCGCTGCCGCAGATCATCGTCGCGGATACCCGGCTGGCCTTCGGGCTGCTGGCGGCGGCGCGTCGCCGTGCCTGGGGGAAACCGTTGATCGCGGTGACCGGCAACAGTGGCAAGACCAGCGTCAAGGGCCTGGTGCATGCCATCCTCGTGCGGGATGCCGCGCGTTTCGAGGCCGAAAGCCTCGCCAATCACGGCAATCTCAACAACGATTTCGGCCTGCCGATGACGTTGCTGCGCTTGAGCGATGCCCACCAGCACGGCGTGGTCGAACTGGGCGCCAATCATCTCGGCGAGATCGCCTGGACGACGGCCCTGGCGCGCCCGCAAGTGGCGGTGATCACCAATGTCACCGGCGCCCATGTCGGCGAATTCGGCGGCATGGGTCAGATCGCCCAGGCCAAGGGCGAGATTCTGGCGGGCCTCAGCCCGTTGGGAGGACGACGCCCGGTCGCGGTGCTCAACCGTGATGACGCCTACTTCTCGCTTTGGCAGGCGCTGGCCGCGACTGGTCAGGCGATCGATATCATCGACTTCAGCGTTGCGGATGACGCTGCGGATGACACCGTGGATAGCGTTGATTGCCCGGCACGCCTGCAGGCGCGTGAGCTAGGCGCGGATGAACTCGGGCGTTATGCTTTCGAACTGACGTTTGATGGCCGCTCGCTCGGCCGTGTTCAGCTGGCGTTGCTGGGGCGTCACAACGTGGCCAATGCGCTGGCGGCCGCCGCGGCGTGCCTGGCACTGGGCATCGACAGTGATCTGGTTATCGCCGGGCTCGAGAGTGCCGAGAGCGTGCCCGGCAGGCTGGGCGTCGTGGCAGGCATCAATGGCTCGCGTCTGCTGGATGACAGCTACAACGCCAATCCCGGCGCCATGCTGGCGGCGCTGGATCTGCTGGCGACACTGCCTGCGCCGCGCTGGTGTCTGATGGGCGCCATGGGCGAACTCGGAGCCGACGCCGAGCGTCTGCATGCCGAGGTGGGCGATCACGCCCGCAAGCTGGGCATAGATTTCATTGCCACCTGCGGCGAGGGCGCTCAGGCGACTGCCGAGGCCTTCGGGGCCGGTGGCAAGCACTTTATCGAGCGGGCAGAGCTGGAAGCTTACGCCCGTAACCATCTACCCACCGGGGCCAGTGTTCTGGTCAAGGGGTCTCGCAGCGCTGGCATGGAGAATGTCGTTGCCGCGCTCAAGGTCGACGCATCAAGGTGAATGTGAGTCATGCTGCTGCTGCTTGCTGAGTTTCTGGCCCAATTCAATGGCGCCTTTACGGTTTTCAATTATCTGACCCTGCGCGTGGTATTGGCCACGTTGACGGCACTGTTGCTGTGTCTATGGCTGGGCCCCTGGGTCATACGCAAGCTCGTCGATGGCCAGATCGGCCAGGCCGTGCGCGACGATGGCCCCAAGTCTCACCTTTCCAAGGCCGGTACTCCGACCATGGGCGGCGTGATGATCCTGCTGTCGATGGCCGTCTCCACCCTGCTGTGGGGCGACCTGACCAACCTGTATGTCTGGGTGGTGCTGGCCGTCACGCTGGGTTTCGGCGCCGTCGGCTGGGTCGATGACTACCGCAAGGTGGTGGAGAAGAATCCGCGTGGCCTGCCGGCGCGCTGGAAGTACTTCTGGCAGTCGGTGGTGGGCATCGGCGCCGCCGTGGTGCTGTACCTGACGGCGAGCACCCCGGCCGAGACGGGCCTGCTGGTGCCATTCTTCAAGGACGTCGTCATCCCGCTGGGCGTGTTCTACGTGGTGCTGACCTACTTCGTGATCGTCGGCAGCTCCAATGCGGTCAACCTGACCGATGGCCTCGATGGTCTGGCGATCATGCCGACCGTGCTGGTCGCCATGGGCCTGGCCATCTTCGCCTATGCCTCGGGCAATCTGAAGTTCGCCGAGTATCTGCACATTCCGTTCATTGCCGGTTCCGGTGAGCTGGCCGTGTTCTGCGCCACCATCGCGGGTGCCGGCCTCGGTTTCCTGTGGTTCAACACCTACCCCGCCCAGGTCTTCATGGGCGATGTGGGCGCGCTGGCGCTCGGCGCGGCACTGGGGGTCGTGGCGGTCATCGTGCGTCAGGAAATCGTGCTGTTCATCATGGGCGGCGTCTTCGTGATGGAAACCGTCTCGGTGATCCTGCAGGTCGGCTCCTACAAGCTGACCGGGCGACGCATCTTCCGCATGGCGCCGCTGCATCACCACTTCGAGCTGAAAGGCTGGCCGGAGCCGCGCGTCATCGTGCGCTTCTGGATCATCACCGTCGTGCTGGTGCTGCTTGGCCTGGCCACACTCAAGGTTCGCTGAGGACGCATTCGCGATGACCCTCTCTGTCACCTCTCAAGCACCGGCCTCGCCGGTGCCTGCCAAAGGACCGACCCTGGTGGTCGGTCTTGGTGTATCCGGACAGGCGATCGCTCGCCATCTGAGTGATCGCGGCATCGACTTTGCCGTCGCCGATACCCGCAGCGCACCGCCTGGCCTCGAGAGCCTGCGCGAGCATGCGCCGCAGGCCGAGGTACATCTTGGCCCCCTGGAAGCGCTGGATCTGTCACGCTTCGGCGAGGTGGTACTCAGTCCGGGCATTGACCCGCGTCAGGCGGTGTTCGATGGGATTCGCGAGCGGCTGGTCGGCGAGATCGCACTCTTCGTGCGCGCGCTGGATGAGCGTGAGGCCCGCGACGCGCAGGGCAAGCGGCCCACGCTGGTCGCGATCACTGGCTCGAACGCCAAGTCCACCGTGACCACGCTGATCGCGCAGATGGCCGCGCGTGCCGGCCGTGACGTGGCGGTCGGCGGCAATCTGGGCACTGCCGCGCTGACCTTGTTGCGTGAGCAGCCCGATGCCGAGCTCTACGTGCTGGAGCTGTCTTCCTTCCAGCTCGAGACAACGCCTGAGCTCAAGGCCGATGTCGCCTGCTTCCTGAATCTCTCTGAAGATCACCTGGATCGCCACGATGGCATGTGTGGCTATCAGGCCGCCAAGCGCGGCATCTTCCGCGGCGCAGGCCTTGCGGTCATCAATGCCGATGACGCCTGGAGCTGGCCGGCCGAAGATGATGCGGTGGCGCGAGTCAGTTTCAGCGTGCAGCTCGGTGGGTCGGTCGATAAGTCGACCGATGAGGCTGCCAGGCAGGCGCAATGGTGCCTGGCGGAGCAGGGCGGCACGCTGTCGATGTGTCATGCCGAGTCTGGCCAGCTGCGCGGCGTGATGCCTGCTGCGGAGGTGCGTCTTGCGGGCCGCCACAACCAGGCCAATGCGCTGGCGGCACTTGCGATGGGCACGGCGATCGGCCTCGACGAGGTGGCGATGGTCGATGAGCTAACCAGCTTCGCGGGGCTGCCGCATCGTGGCGAACTGATCGCCGACGTGGCGGGCGTGCGCTGGATCAATGATTCCAAGGGCACCAATGTCGGGGCGACGCTGGCGGCGATCGCCGGTCTCGGGCCGACGCTCGAGGGCAAGCTGATATTGCTGGCCGGTGGCCAGGGCAAGGGGGCGGACTTCACACCGCTGGCGGCGCCATTGGCTCGTTATGCCCGTGAGGTGGTGGTGTTCGGACAGGATGCGCCGTTATTGACGCAAGCCCTGGCCGATGACGTCACCGTGACGCCAGTCATGACGCTGGGCGATGCCATGCGTCATGCTCGACAGATAGCACAGGCGGGTGACTGCGTGCTGCTGTCACCGGCCTGTGCCAGTCTTGATCAGTTCCCCAATTACATGGCGCGTGGCGACGCGTTCCGTGACTGGGTCACGCAGCACATCATGTCCGGTGCTGACGGCAATTCTGGCTCTGGCAGCAGCGACAAGGAAGCCTGCGATGCGTAACAAGGCCCGGCGAGTCCATGACACCTTGACGGCAGAGCGTCAGCCCGTCGACGGCTGGCTGCTGTTCTGCGCGCTGGCGATCCTGTGTATCGGCTGGGTAATGGTGACATCTGCCTCCAGCGAGATCTCGAGCGAGCGCTTCGATGGCAATGCCTTCTACTACAGCATGCGCCACGGCATCTTCATCGTGATCGGCCTGGTGGCCGCCTTCTGTACGTTGCGCGTGCCGATGTCCGCCTGGCAGCAGCGCAGCTTCGCGATGCTGATGCTGGGCTTCGTGCTGCTGGTGGTCGTGTTGGTGGTCGGGCGCGAGATCAACGGCGCCAAGCGCTGGATACCGCTGCCATTGGTCGGCGGGGTACAGGCCTCCGAGATCGCCAAGCTGTGCCTGATGATCTGGCTGGCCGGCTATCTGGACCGCCGCCTCGACAAGGTGCGCGCCAGCGTCGTCAATGGCCTCATTCTGCCCTGTGTTCCCTTGTTGCTGATGATCGTGCTGTTGGCACTGGAGCCTGACTTTGGCTCCATCGTGGTCATGGGCGGTGCCGTGATGGGCATGCTGTTGATGGCGGGCGTCGCCTGGTGGGGGTTCATCGTCTTGCTGGGTCTGGCGGGCGGTGGTGGTTGGCTCTTGGCGATCGCCGAGCCCTATCGCTGGGAGCGTCTGACCACCTATACCGACCCGTGGGCCAACATGTATGACAGTGGCTACCAGCTGACCCAGGCGTTGATCGCCTTCGGTCGTGGCCACCTGAGCGGCATGGGGCTGGGCAACAGCGTGCAGAAGCTGTTCTATCTGCCGGAAGCGCATACCGATTTCGTATTTGCCGTGCTGGCCGAGGAGCTGGGCTTGATCGGGGCGACGGCCGTGGTGGCGCTGTTCGGACTGCTGATCTACCGCGCCTTCAAGATCGGTCGCCGCGCTGAACTCGCCGGCTTGCCGTTCAGCGCCTACCTCGGCTACGGTATCGCCCTCGTGCTGGGGGCGCAGGCCTTCATCAACATCGGTGTGGCCAGCGGACTGCTGCCCACCAAGGGGCTGACCTTGCCCCTGATGAGTTATGGCGGCTCCAGCCTGATCGTCAGTTGCGTGCAGATCGCGATACTGCTGCGTATCGATGCCGAGACCCGCAAGCTGACCCGCACATCGACAGGAAATGCCGCCGCGCCCCGCCGCAAGACCAGGAAGCCGACCGAGACACCGCAAGGAGCACAGGCATGACGTCATCTTCTTCTACCATCGCTCCCGAGGGGGCGGTTGACTCGGTAGACGCTGTCTCCAAGGGCGTCGTGCTGATGATGGCCGGCGGGACGGGAGGGCATGTGATTCCGGCGCTGTCGCTGGCGCGTGCCCTTGCGGCGGCCGGTCACGAGATCCATTGGCTGGGCAGCCCGCGCGGCATCGAGAACCGTCTGGTGCCCGACGCCGGCTACCCGCTGCATCGGGTCGAGGTCGCGGGCCTGCGCGGCAAGGGGCTGGCGGGCTATGCGGCGATCCCGTTTCGTCTCGCGCGCGCCGTCCTGCAGGCAAGGCGCGTGATTCGTGAGCTCAAGCCGGTGCTGGTGGTGGGCCTCGGTGGCTTCGCCAGTGGTCCGGGCGGGCTCGCGGCGCGTCTTGAAGGCATTCCGCTGATCATTCATGAGCAGAATGCCATCGCGGGCCTGACCAACAAGGTGCTGGCGCGGATGGCGACGCGTGTCTATGCCGCCTTCCCGGGCGCCTTCCCGCCGGCTCTCGGGGCTCAGGTGGTGGGCAATCCGGTACGTGATGAGATCGCCGACGTCGGCGCCGCCGGGCATACGACCGAGGCGGCAGGCGAGCGTGGGTTGCATCTGCTGGTGATGGGGGGCTCGCTGGGGGCTCAGGCGCTTAACGAGACGCTCGCGCCGGCGCTGGCCCTGCTGCCGGAAGCCTCGCGTCCCGTGGTGCGCCATCAGGCCGGACGTGACAAGCAGGAGGCGACCCTCGCCGCCTATCAGGCAGCCAGTGTCACGGCTGAGGTCAGCGAGTTCATCGGTGATATGGCCGAGGCCTATGCCTGGGCAGACCTCGTGGTCTGTCGCGCCGGCGCCCTGACCGTGGCCGAGCTGGCCGCGGCAGGTCGCCCTGCGGTGCTGGTGCCGTTCCCCCACGCCGTGGATGACCACCAGACCGTCAATGCCGCGGTATTGGTCAAGGCGGATGCCGCGCGCCTGATTCCCCAGAATACGTTGACTGCCGAGCGCCTCGCCGAGACGCTGGCAGAATTGCTCGACCCCAAGATACTCACTGGCATGGCCGCTCGCGCCCGCAATAGTGCGGAACTCGATGCGGTAGCGACCATGCTGGCAGGCTGCATGGAGACTCGCCTTGAACGCTAGCAATTCTGATCGCGGTGCAGGTATGCGCCGCATCCGTCGTATCCATTTCGTCGGCATCGGCGGTGTGGGCATGTGTGGTATCGCCGAAGTACTGGGCAACATGGGCTATGAGGTCAGCGGTAGCGATCTCAAGGAGTCCGCCGTCACGGTTCATCTGCGTGAGTGCGGCGTGCGTGTCGCCATCGGTCATGCGGCCATCAATGCCGAAGGCTCGGATGTGGTCGTGGTCTCGACCGCGGTGGACACCACCAACCCGGAAGTCGCCTGGGCGCGGGAGCATCGCATTCCCGTCGTGCGTCGTGCGGAGATGCTCGCCGAGCTGATGCGTTTCCGCCAGGGCATCGCGATTGCCGGTACCCACGGCAAGACCACTACCACCAGCCTGACCGCGACTCTGCTCGCGGAAGGCGGCATGGACCCGACCTTCGTCATCGGCGGCAAGCTGACCAGCGCGGGCACCAATGCCCGTCTGGGCGAGGGTGAGTATCTGGTCGCCGAGGCGGATGAGTCCGACGCCTCCTTCCTGCATCTGCAGCCGTTGATCTCGGTAGTGACCAATGTCGATGCCGATCATATGGCCACCTACGAGGGCGACTTCAATCGCCTCAAGGACACCTTCATCGAATTCCTGCACAACCTGCCGTTCTACGGTCTGGCGGTGCTGTGTATCGATGATGCCAACGTGCGTGAGCTGCTGCCGCGTGTTCAGCGTCAGTTCGTGACCTACGGCTTCAGCGACGATGCCGATTACCGCATCAGCGATTTCCGCCAGGGAGGCGGTCAGCTCAGTTTTACGGCGCTGCGTCCGGAAGGCCATGCACCGCTCGAGATCACCTTGGCGATGCCGGGTGAGCACAATGCGCTCAACGCCCTGGCGGCGATCGCCATCGCCACCGATGTCGGTGTCAGCGATGAAGCCATCGCTCGCGCGCTGGCAAGCTTTGCCGGTGTCGGTCGTCGCTTCCAGGTGCACGGAGAATTCGCGGCACCCAATGGCGAGCAGAGCGTGATGCTGGTGGACGATTATGGCCACCATCCGCGCGAAGTGGAGATGGTGATTCGCGCCGTGCGCGCCGGCTGGCCGCAGCGCCGTCTGGTGATGGCCTACCAGCCGCACCGTTATTCGCGCACCCATGATCTCTATGAAGATTTCGTGCGTGTGCTGTCCGAAGTCGACACCCTGTTGCTGCTGGATATCTACAGTGCCGGGGAAGCGATGATTCCGGGCGCCGATGGCCGCTCGCTGGCGGGCTCGATCCGTCAGCGCGGCCAGGTGGACCCGCTGTTCGTCGAACACAAGCGTGCCTTGCCGGACCTGCTCAAGAACGTGCTGCGTCCGGGCGATATCCTGATTACCCAGGGGGCGGGTGATGTCGGTGGCATTGCGCTGGCACTGGCGGGGGCCGACCTCAAGCTTGACGAGGTGACGCTATGACCGTCTCTTCCTCCCCGTCTGGAGCGACAGGCGTGAATCCTGAGCTGGCCACGCGCTATGGACGTGTCGTGGTGCTGTTCGGTGGCCTGAGCGCCGAGCGCGAGGTGTCACTCAAGAGCGGTGCGGCGGTACTGGAGGCCCTGCAGGGCGCGGGCGTCGATGTGCAGGGCTATGACATGGCACATGGGTTGGCCGGTCTCGAGGCTTTGCGCCCCGACCGTGTCTTCATCGCCATGCATGGTCGCGGCGGCGAAGATGGCACCTTGCAGGGAGCGCTGGAATTGCTGGGCATTCCCTATACCGGAAGCGGCGTGCTGGCCTCGGCGCTTGGCATGGATAAGCTGCGCACCAAGAAGCTCTGGGATATCGAGGGCTTGCCGACGCCACGCTCCTGTCGCCTGGCGGCGGATACGGACTGGCAGTCGGTGCTCGAGACGCTCGGTACCCCGGTAGTGGTCAAGCCGGTGCATGAGGGGTCGACTCTCGGTATCCATATTGTCGAGGACGCTCAGGCGCTACAGGACGCCTGGACGGATGCCAGCCGCTTCGATGCGGTGGTGATGGCCGAGCGTTTCATCAAGGGGCCGGAATATACGGTCTCGGTGCTGGACGGCGAGGTATTGCCAGCCATTCGCATCGAAGCGGATAGCGGTTTCTACGATTACGATGCCAAGTATCTCACCGATACCACTCGCTACCTGCTGCCCTGTGGTCTGAGCGCTGCGCGCGAGGCCGAACTGGCGACTCTCTCGCTCAAGGCATTCAACGTGCTGGGTTGCGAGGGCTGGGGCCGTGTCGATGTGATGGAAGATGCGGACGGCGCCTTCTGGCTGCTGGAAGTCAACACTTCGCCGGGCATGACCGATCACAGCCTGGTGCCGCAGTCCGCGGCACATGTCGGGCTCGATTTCGCCACTCTGGTGCTGCGTATTCTCGACACGACTCTTGCCGAGCAGGACGCAGACGATGCGTCAGTCGCTCAGCAGAGTGGTCATTGATCGATGGCGGGGCGTAGCACTACCGGTGCAATCTTCGGCCTCGTTCTCGGCCTTGCGCTGCTGGTCGCGGGCGGACAGGCATTGTGGACCTGGCTTGATCGTCCCATTGAGCGAGTCACCATCAAGGGTGACTTCGATCATGTCAGTGCTGCCTACCTTCAGCGTCATATTGCGCCGTTGATTCGTGGCCAGAGCTGGCTCTCCGTCCCATTGGGCGAGGTTCGGCGTCGCGCCTTGGCGATCGATTGGCTGAGTGAGGTCAGCATCTCGCGTCGCTGGCCGGATACACTCGAATTCGAGCTGTTTGAACAGCAGCCGGTCGCCTACTGGAATGATGGCGAATTGCTCAATGTACGCGGCGATGCCTTCCAGGCGGGCCCGGTGACGCAGCTGGGCAACCTGCCCAATCTGGCGGGGCCCAAGGGCAGTGGATCCGAAGTGCTGGCCGAGCTTGACGCGCTGCAGAGCCAGTTGGGCGGGCTGGGGCTCAATGTCTCCCAGTTGCGATTGGAGCCACGTGGCGCCTGGCGCTTTCAGGTCAATGATTCGGTGTGGGTAATGCTGGGTCGCAATGATCGAGAGGCGCGTCTGGCGCGTTTCATGGCGGCCTGGCAACGGCGTCTGGGTGATGAGGCGTCGCAGATCCGCTACATTGATCTGCGCTACCCCAACGGAGTGGCAGTGGCGTGGCATGGGGAGACGACGGCACTCGAAGAAGGCAAGGACAGTTGAGGCAAATGGCGACACTCACTACATGCTTCATTTGCGTGTGAGTATTAGCAAAATGGCGATATCGCCAGTTTCATTTGTCGTCAATCCCGCCTATTCTAGCGGGGATTTGCGCCCCTCGGTATTTTAGGCTGGTATGCCCCAAGTGGCTGCTCCTATACTGGGAAGTCAAATCCCTCTGTACGGGTTAAACGGAACGTAAACCCGTTCTGGGTGGTGCGGCAGACATGGTGTCTGTCAAAGCGCGCAATTATTTTCATGATGAACCAGAATCAAGGAGCTGGCCCGACCTATGGCAGGACATTCCAAATCACAGGATATGGTGGTCGGGCTGGACATCGGAACCTCCAAGGTAGTCGCGATCGTGGGTCAGCCGACCGATGATGGCGGTATCGAAATCGCGGGAATTGGTTCCCACCCTTCACGTGGCATGAAGAAGGGCGTGGTGATCAACATCGAATCGACCGTACAGTCGATTCAGCGCGCAGTGGAGGAGGCTGAATTGATGGCCGGCTGCGATATCCACTCGGTATATGTGGGCATCGCCGGCAGTCATATCAGTTCGATGAATTCCGATGGTGTCGTGGCAATCAAGGATCGCGAAGTGACGCCGTCTGATATCGAACGCGTGATCGACTCGGCGCGCGCTCGAGCGATTTCTGAAGGTCAGCGCATTCTTCACGTGCTGCCGCAGGAATATGCCATTGATCGGCAGGAAGGTATTCGCGAGCCGTTGGGCATGTCCGGGGTGCGTCTTGAGGCGCGCGTTCACCTGGTCACTGCCGCACTGAATGCCGTGCAGAATATCGAGAAGTGCGTGCGTCGCTGCGGGCTCGAAGTCGACGACATCATTCTCGAGCAGCTCGCCTCGAGTCATGCGGTTCTGACCGAGGATGAGCGTGAATTGGGTGTGTGCATGGTGGATATCGGCGGTGGTACCACGGATATCGCCGTCTTCACCGAAGGTGCCATTCGTCATACGGCTGTGATCCCCATCGCGGGTGATCAGGTCACGAATGACATCGCCATGGCGCTGCGCACACCGACGCAATATGCAGAGGAAATCAAGGTCAAGTATGCCTGTGCTCTGACCCAGCTGGCCTCCAGCGACGAGACGATCAAGGTGCCGAGTGTCGGTGACCGACCGGCACGTGACCTGTCCCGTCAAGCGTTGGCAGAAGTGGTCGAGCCCAGGTATGAGGAACTGTTCACCCTGGTCCGCGATGAATTGCGTCGCAGTGGCTATGAAGATCTCGTGGCTGCGGGCGTGGTCCTGACGGGTGGAACGTCACGCATGGAAGGTGTCGTTGAGCTGGCGGAGGAGATCTTCCATATGCCGGTTCGCATCGCTTGCCCGCAAAATGTGCGTGGACTGGCGGATGTGGTCCGCAATCCGATTTATTCCACGGGTGTGGGTTTGCTACATTATGGGATGAAACAGGAGCGGCATACGCCATCCTCGACTGCGGTCGCGGTGCGCAGGGAGGAATCTGCCGCACGACGCGTTCACGGCCATGAGCACGACACCTCCACGCTGGAGCGGATCAAGGGCTGGTTCAAGGGAAATTTCTGACAGGGATTACAGAAAGACTGTGATCCAGGAGACAGGGCATATGTTCGAACTGGTAGATAACGCACCCTCCAGCAGCGCGGTCATCAAGGTGATCGGTGTTGGCGGCGGCGGTGGTAACGCCGTCAATCACATGGTCGAGAGCAACATTGAAGGCGTCGAGTTCATCTGCGCCAACACCGATGCTCAGGCGCTCAAGCGCGTGGCCGCCAAGACTGTCCTTCAGCTGGGCAGTGAAATCACCAAGGGGCTTGGCGCTGGCGCCAACCCGGAAGTGGGCCGCCAGGCGGCGATGGAAGATCGTGAGCGTATCGTCGAGCTGCTGCAAGGCGCCGACATGGTCTTCATCACCGCTGGTATGGGGGGAGGTACCGGTACCGGCGGTGCTCCGGTCGTGGCGCAGGTCGCCAAGGAACTGGGCATCCTGACCGTGGCTGTCGTCACGCGTCCGTTCCCGTTCGAAGGGCCGCGTCGTCAGAAGGCGGCGGAGCAGGGCATGAAGGAGCTCTCCGAGCACGTCGACTCCCTGATCACCATCCCCAACGAGAAGCTGCTGTCAGTGCTGGGCAAGAGCGCCAGCCTGCTGAGCGCCTTCAGCGCCGCCAACGACGTGTTGCTGGGGGCCGTACAGGGGATCGCAGAGCTAATCACCAGCCCGGGCATCATCAACGTCGATTTCGCCGACGTGCGTACTGTCATGTCCGAGATGGGCATGGCGATGATGGGGACCGGTGATGCCATCGGCGAGAACCGTGCTCGTGAAGCCGCCGAGAAGGCCATTCGCAGCCCGCTGCTCGAAGACATCGATCTGCACGGAGCGCGCGGTATCCTGGTCAACATCACGGCAGGCCCGGACCTCTCCATCGGTGAATTCAACGATGTGGGTGCCACCGTGCAGGAGTTCGCTTCTCCGGACGCCACCATCGTGGTCGGGACGTCCATCGACATGGACATGACCGACGAGCTGCGTGTCACTGTCGTGGCGGCCGGGCTTGACGGTCGCGTCGAGAAGCCGGCGGCGCGTGAAGCGGCACCGGCCAAGCGTACCGTCGAGAAGCCGGCGGACTACCGCAGTCTGCAGACGCCGACGGTCACCCGTCAGGCCAAGGAAGAGCAGGAAGCGGCAGCCAAGAAGTCGGAACCGCGCAAGTCGCGTGATATGGATGACTATCTCGATATCCCGGCCTTCCTGCGTCGCCAGGCTGACTGATGCGCACTGACTGACACGTCATTGACGCTCATGTGCCAGTCGGCACGAGGCTGAGATGACACGGCTCATCGTGAGTCTGACTTCACCCATCCGGGGCTCCCCGGGTGGGTGAAGTCGTTTCCGGGGTAGAGACAAAAGGGGCTTTCGCCGCCGGCGGAGGGGCGCTGCCTATGCGTCGCGGGTGCATCCGCCGGTGCCGTGGGCGCGTAAGGAAGGGAGGTCTTCAAGCTGTCTTGCACATTGATTATCGTTTTACGGCAGTACGAGTGAGAACTGTTTGGTGATTGCGTGTTCATACTCAGCACGAGGCCAGCAGGCGCGCGGGCAAGCCTCAATGGTGCTCGAAAGGCAATGTTGAATTTCCCTAGCAGCGGCAGGTGACAATTTGTTGAATTCCTGCATTGCTGTTATCATGAACACTGTTTCCAAATTCAGGCTGACTGGCTATCTCCCTATGATTCGACAAAAAACACTCCAGAATACGATCCGCGCCACAGGCGTTGGTCTGCACTCAGGTGACAAGGTTTACCTGACGCTGCGTCCCGCTCCGGTCAACACCGGCATCGTCTTCATCCGTACCGATCTCGAGCCGCAGGCTCATATCCGTGCCGATGCGATGAGCGTCCGTGACACCACCATGTGCACCGCCGTCTCCAACGGTGAAGCCAAGGTGACGACCGTCGAGCACCTGATGTCCGCCTTCGCAGGCCTGGGCATCGACAACTGCTTCGTCGAGCTGTCTGCGCCGGAAGTGCCGATCATGGACGGCAGCGCCGGCCCGTTCGTCTTCCTGATCCAGTCCGCTGGTATCCAGGAGCAGTCGTCACTCAAGAAGTTCATCCGCATCAAGCGCGAGATCGAAGTGCGTGATGGTGACAAGGTCGCGACCTTCCTGCCGCACAACGGCTTCAAGGTGTCCTTCGCCATCGACTTCGATCACCCGGTGTTCGAGCAGCAGAAGCAGACCACCACGGTCGACTTCTCCACCACCTCCTTCGTCAAGGAAGTGTCTCGCGCGCGTACCTTCGGCTTCATGCGTGATCTCGAATTCCTGCGCTCCCAGAATCTCGCGCTGGGCGGAAGCCTCGACAATGCCATCGTCGTCGATGACTACCGCATCCTCAACGATGAAGGCCTGCGTTACGACGATGAGTTCGTCAAGCACAAGGTATTGGACGCCATCGGTGACCTCTATCAGCTGGGCCACAGCATCATCGGTGAGTTCCGTGGCTACAAGTCCGGCCATGGTCTCAACAACATGCTGTGCCGCGCACTGCTGGAAAATGCCGACAGCTACGAGATCGTCACCTTCGAGAACTCCGATGCGATGCCGATTTCCTATGCCTCTCCGGCGCTTGCCGTCTGAGTCGAGGCCAATGACCTCTGCGAAAGCTGCAAGACGAGGTACTTCAGAAGAAAAGCATTCAGAGAGACAGTACGAGCAGAACACTGTGACCTAGCCCGTCCAGCCTGACAGCACTGCTCCGGCCTTAGCCAGCCGGAGATGGAAACGACAACAGCCGCGCCGCCCATAAGGGCGGCGCGGCTGTTTGCATGCAGGACAAGAAATGCTTGAGTTGGCTCAGGGCGTCTCGGCGTCGTCGCTCGAATCCGATGCGTGGGCCGCCAGTCGCTCCAGGGCGAGACGTAGACGCTTGTCCCGGGTATGGGAAGCGCAATCCAGCAGATGTTCCGCAGCGGCCTCTGGCAGGTGGCGTGGCTGGCGTGCGGGCACGAAGGCCGGACGAATCGGGCGGACCTTGAAGGCCAGGCGGGCGAGGGTGGCGAGTTCTGGCAGCTCGCGCAGCACACTGATCAGGCGACGTTGCTCATAGCGCAGCCAGGTCAGCCAGGAGGCGCGGCTGGTGATCAACGTCAAGGTGTCATCGTGATAGCCGCCGACGAAGACCTGTTCCTGCATGTCCTTGGGCAGTGCAGCACGCAGGTGCAGCTGGGCCTGCTCGAGCATGCGTGCCTGGCGCATGACGCTGCCAAGTTGCCCCTTGCCGTTCAACAGGCGCGCCGCGGGCTGGGCGCGGAAACGCTTAGCCTTTATACTCATGGGCTTGCATGCCGGTTCAGTGATTTCCGGCAATCTATCATGAGCGGGAGTCCGGCAACAGCATGAGCCCTGTCGATGCCACAGCACGCCCTCGTGCGTTACCGGATTCCGGTAGCGGCGCTTCGCGTCGCTGGTCGGTACGCACGGCCCCGCGCTGGCTGCTGGCAGGTCTGCTGCTCAGCTGTCTGTTCCCCGCTGGACTGAGCGCGGCGCAGGTCGAGCGCGTCAATCTGACACTGGCCAGCATCCAGTTGCTGGCACCCGCGGTGATTCGTGCCGAGAGTCGCCGTCAGGGGCTGCGCTGTCTGCGCAAGCGGGTGCGTCGTGCGCCCCAGGCCAGTCCCAACCTCCCGCGACAGCGCTCCTTCGTTTCCTGCACACGCGTCCTGCTGCGTGGCCTCGTCAACGCCATCGCGCCGCGTGCGCCGCCCATTCTGTCCTGACACCCCGTTCATCGTTCGCGCCGCGGATGGTGAGGTTCGTTTTTTCTTTCGAGCGTAATGCCTGATGGGCCCCGGGCCACATCGAGCTGCCTGGCATCGTGTTTGGCGGCAGCGCTTGAGTGTCATGATATGTGAAGCCGTGCCCCGGCCCCGGGGCACGTACAAGGACAGAATATGCTGGGTAAATTCCTGACCAAGGTAGTGGGTTCCAAGAATGATCGCGAAGTGAAGCGCCTGCGCAAGCGGGTCAACGTGATCAATGCGCTCGAGAGCGAGCTTGAACCGCTCTCCGATGAGGCGCTGACAGCCAAGACCGCGGAATTTCGCGAGCGTCTCGCGCAAGGGGAAAACCTCGACAAGCTGCTGCCGGAAGCCTTCGCCACCGTGCGTGAGGCCAGCAAGCGCATCATGGGCATGCGTCATTTCGATACCCAGATGGTCGGCGGCATGGCGCTGCACGAAGGCCGCATCGCCGAGATGAAAACCGGTGAGGGCAAGACGCTGGTGGGAACGCTTGCGGTCTATCTGAACGCACTGACCGGCGAAGGCGTCCATGTGGTGACGGTCAATGACTATCTGGCCACCCGTGATGCCAACTGGATGCGTCCGCTGTATGAATTCCTCGGCCTGAGTGTCGGTGTCATCTACTCCGGCCAGCCCAACGAAGACAAGCGCGCCGCCTATCAGGCCGATATCACCTACGGTACCAACAACGAATACGGTTTCGATTACCTGCGCGACAACATGGCCTTCTCGCTGGAAGACAAGGTCCAGCGCAAGCTGCACTTCGCCATCATCGATGAGGTCGACTCCATCCTGATCGATGAGGCGCGCACGCCGCTGATCATCTCCGGTCCGGTGGAAGAGAATACCGACCTCTACAAGATCATCGATCGCATGGCGCGCGAGCTCGAGCAGTGCAGCGATGAGGAAGATCCGGAAAGCGGCGACTTCACCCTCGATGAGAAGCAGAAGCAGGTCGAGCTGACCGAGTTCGGTCACCAGAAGGTCGAGGCGCTGTTGCGTGCCCAGGAGCTGCTCGGGGAGGAGGATTCCTTGTATGCGGCCCAGAACCTGAGCCTGCTGCACCACGTGCACTCTGCGCTGCGTGCCCAGAACCTGTTCGTGCGTGACGTGGATTACATCGTCAACAACGGCGAAGTGGTCATCGTCGATGAACACACCGGGCGTACCATGGTCGGTCGTCGCTGGTCTGAAGGCCTGCACCAGGCGGTCGAGGCCAAGGAAGGCGTTGCCATCCAGAAGGAAAGCCAGACGCTGGCATCCACGACCTTCCAGAATTACTTCCGTCTCTACGACAAGCTGTCCGGCATGACCGGTACGGCCGATACCGAGGCCTTCGAATTCCGTCAGATCTACAACCTCGACGTGATGGTCATCCCGACCAACAAGCCCATCGCGCGCAAGGACATGAATGATCTGGTCTATCTGACCGCGGAAGAGAAGTTCAACGCCATCATCGAGGATGCCCGCGAGAAGGTCGCGGAAGGTCGTCCGGTGCTGGTGGGTACCGCCTCGGTCGAGACCTCCGAGCTGCTGTCGCAGATGATGCACAAGGCGGGCGTCAAGCATCACGTCCTGAACGCCAAGCAGCACGTCAGCGAGGCCGCCATCATCGCCCAGGCAGGTCGTCCGGGCGCCGTGACCATCGCGACCAACATGGCCGGTCGTGGTACCGACATCATGCTGGGCGGCAACTGGGAAGCCGAGCTTGCCGAGCTGGAAGCGCCGACCGAAGAGCAGATCAACGAGATCAAGCATGGCTGGCAGGAGCGTCACGAAGCCGTGCTGGCCGCGGGCGGTCTGCACGTGATCGGCTCCGAGCGTCACGAATCACGCCGTATCGACAACCAGCTGCGCGGTCGTGCCGGTCGCCAGGGTGACCCGGGCTCCACGCGCTTCTTCCTGTCGCTGGAAGACAGCCTGATGCGCCTGTTCGGCTCTGACCGCGTGCAGCGTCTGATGGGCGCGCTGGGGCTCGAGAAGGGTGAAGCCATCGAGCACAAGATGGTCTCCAATGCCGTCGAGCGCGCGCAGAAGAAGGTCGAGGGTCGCAACTTCGACGTGCGCAAGCAGCTGCTCGAATACGATGATGTCGCCAACGACCAGCGCAGCGTGATCTACGAGCAGCGCAACGACATCCTCGAAGCCGACGAGATCGCCGAGAACATCGCCGGCATCCGTCGCGAAGTGCTCGATGACGCCATTTCCCTGCGTGTGCCGCCGCAGAGCCTGCCGGAACAGTGGGACCTGCCGAGCCTCGAGAACGACCTCAAGACCGACTTCAACCTCGACCTGCCGCTGGTGCAGTGGGCGGAAGAGGATGAGCACTTCCATGAGGAAACGCTGCGCGAACGCCTGCAGGCCGCCCATGAAGCGCTTTATGCCGACAAGGTCGAGGCCGTCGGCCCTGAGCTGATGCGTCGCTTCGAGAAGCAGGTCATGCTTCAGGTGCTGGACACGCGCTGGAAGGAGCACCTGCAGGCGATGGACAACCTGCGTCGCGGTATCCACCTGCGCGGCTATGCCCAGAAGAACCCGAAGCAGGAATACAAGCGCGAAGCGTTCGAGCAGTTCCAGACGCTGCTGGTCAACATCAAGTCCGACGTGGTGCGCATCCTCAGCCACGTGCAGGTGCGTCGTCAGGAAGAGGTCGACACGCTGGAAGAAGAGCGTCGTGCCAACCTCGAGCGTGAACAGGCCAGCGCCGAAACGCGCCGTGTCGATGAGGACGCGGTCAGCGAAGATGGTGTCCAGGCGGCAGAAGAGGTCGTCGAGGCACAGTACGGTGCACAGCCTCAGGCCCAGGGCGATGGCGAGCCGATGCGCCGTGATGTGCCCAAGGTCGGTCGCAACGACCCGTGCCCGTGCGGTTCCGGCAAGAAATACAAGCAGTGCCACGGCAAGCTGAGCTGACACTGAGCCAAACAGCCTCCCTGCGAGTCACGTCGACTCGGCTCGCAGGGGGCAGTAGTCACAGAACACCATGATTGGAGACGTGAGCGATGGCGGTAGGGCCTTCCACTTTTCCCGCTGACATGCCGGCGATTGCCGGTTGTCAGATCGGGGTTGCTGAAGCCGGTATCAAGAAGCCGGGTCGTCGTGATCTGGTGATCATGGCCCTCGAGGCAGGGTCGCGTCTTGCAGGCACTTTCACCTGCAACGCCTTCTGTGCGGCGCCGGTCCATGTCGCACGTGAGCACCTCACGGCAGGCGTCGAAGGGCCGCGTTATCTGGTGATCAATACCGGCAATGCCAACGCGGGAACCGGTGAACAGGGCATGACCGATGCTCGCGCGACCTGCCAGGCCCTGGCGGAGATCGCCGGCTGTGATGCCCCGGCAGTGCTGCCGTTCTCGACTGGCGTGATCGGTGAGCCATTGCCGATGGATCGTCTGACGGCGGCGTTGCCGGCAGCCTTTGCCAACCTGGGCGAGGGCGACTGGTCAGCCGCGGCGCATGGCATCATGACCACCGATACGCGGCCCAAGGGGAGCTGGCGGACGCTGACGTTGAGCAATGGCGAGAGCGTGACGCTGGCGGGTGTCTCCAAGGGCTCCGGCATGATCTGCCCGAACATGGCGACCATGCTGGGCTTCGTGGCCACCGATGCTGATCTCGCCATCGATCAGGCGGCTCTCGATGCCATGCTGCGCCGGGTGGTGGTCAAGAGCTTCAACAGCATCACCGTCGATTCCGATACTTCCACCAATGATGCCTGCATGCTGGCTGTCACGGGGCAGGCCGGGCGTGTCGAGGGTGAAGACCTGATCGCGTTCGAGGCCGCCCTGGCGGAGGTCATGCTCGAGCTGGCTCAGGCCATCATTCGTGATGGTGAGGGGGCGACCAAGTTCGTCACCATCGAGGTCAGCGAGGCGCGTTCACAGGTAGAGGCGCGTGCCGTCGGCTTTACCGTCGCGCACTCGCCGCTGGTCAAGACAGCCCTCTATGCCAGCGACGCCAACTGGGGGCGCATTCTGGCGGCCGTCGGACGTGCGCCGCTGGAAGAGCTGGACGTCACGGGTGTCGCGATCACGCTCAATGGCGTCACCATCGTCGAACAGGGTGGCCGTGCCGACAGCTACACCGAAGCCGCCGGCAGTGCCGCCATGGCCGAGGAGGAGCTGGTGATCGGCATCCGCCTGGGACGTGGGCAGCAGGAAGCGCGCATCTGGACATCGGATCTGTCCCACGATTACGTCTCGATCAACGCTGATTATCGTAGCTGACGCCCGAGGGCGGAGGCTTACGCTGAAACGGTAATGCAATTTCTCCCGCAGGCTTCGCCTCTTGGGGCGGAGTCGGATGTACAACGCGAGTCAAAGGTACAGGCATCATGCCCAAGCGAAGGGTTCACGTGGCGGCTGCCGCCATCTTAAACGAACAGGGCCAGGTCCTGATTGCACGTCGTCCCTCGACGGTGGATCAGGGTGGCTTGTGGGAGTTTCCGGGTGGCAAGCTGGCGCCTTACGAAACCGGTCTGGAAGCGCTCAAGCGTGAGCTGTGCGAAGAGCTGGGCATCGAGATCATTCGTGCTCAGCCGCTGATCCGTATTCATCACGAATACCCGGACAAGCACATCCTGCTGGATGTGTGGGAAACGCGTCAGTTCACTGGCGAGCCCTTTGGTCGTGAAGGGCAGGCAGTGCGCTGGGTCGAGATCGAGGATCTCTACAAGTACGCCTTCCCGGCGGCGAATCTGCCGATTCTGCGGGCGGTCTCGCTGCCGCGCGAGTATCTGATCACGCCGGAAGAGACCGATGAGGACGTCTTCGAGACGCGTCTGACGCGTGCGCTGGATGAGGACGGCGTGCGTCTGGTCCAGCTGCGCGCCAAGGAGCTGGACGAGGCGGCCTATATCGCACGTGCCGAGAAGGCGCTGGCGATCTGTCATGCGCGTGGTGCCCGTCTGCTGCTCAATGCCGAACCATCCATGCTCGACAAGGTCGACGCGGATGGTATTCACCTGACCAGCGTGCGTCTGGCAGGGCTGGCGGAAAAGGGCGAGCGTCCGATTGCTACCAACAAGTGGCTGTCCGCCTCCACCCACGATCAGCAGCAGCTGGATCAGGCCGGTCGTGTGGCGTGTGACTTCGTGTCACTGTCACCGCTGCGTGTGACGCCATCGCATCCGGAGCGCCCGCCGCTGGGCTGGCATGACTTCCAGGGGCTGGTCGAGCAGGCGTGCATGCCGGTCTATGCGCTGGGCGGCATGTCCCGCTATGACAGCGATCACGCACGCGCCGTCGGTGCCCAGGGTATCGCCTCGATCCGTGATTTCTGGAAGTGATGATCGCGCGTTGATGGCAGCTGCCTGAACGACAAAAGACCCTCGAGGCTAGCCTCGAGGGTCTTTTTTGTTGCTTGGCATCTTGGTTGCCGAGCATCTTGAGTGTCGAGCTTGAGTCAGTCTGAACCAGCAGGGCTCTCTCGAGCGCTACTGCTGATTCATGTCGCGTTCCATGCGCGCCACCATCTCGTCGATACTGGTCTCATCCATGGCAGGCTCACCGGCGATACTGTGGGATTCATCCGCCCAGGCGCCAAGATCCAGCAGTTGGCAGCGCTTGCTGCAGAAGGGGCGAAACTCGCTGGCGGCACTCCATACCACGTCGGTACGGCATTGCGGGCAAGCGACGGTCAATGGTGTCTTGCCATTGTGGGAAGCGGTGGCATCAGACATGAGGGGTGTCCTGAAACGGTGTGTGGGGGGCGCTCAGTGATCGATAGTAGGCATCCATGGCCACTACCTGTTCACGAAGATGCGCCTGGCTTGCGTCATTGTCGATGACATCGTCGGCCTTGGCCAGTCGTGTCTCGCGTGGCAGTTGGGCCGCGAGGATGGCACGTACCTGCGCTTCGCTGACACCATCGCGGCTCAGCGTGCGCGCCAGCTGCACATCCTGGCTGACATCCACCACCAGGGTGCGTGAGACGAGGCTGTCCTGGCCGGACTCGAACAACAGCGGAGAGACCAGCAGGCGATAGGGGCTGGTCATGGCCGCCAGGTGCTGCACGATCCGCTCCCGGATACGCGGATGGGTGCAGCGCTCCAGCCATTGGCGCTCCTCAGGGGCAGCGAAGATCCGCTCGCGCAGCGCGGCGCGATCAAGCTCGCCCTGCGCCGTGACGATCGACTCGCCGAAGTGGGCGATGATCTCGCCCAGAGCGGCCTCGCCGGGACGCACGATCTCGCGCGAGACATCGTCGGCATCCACCCACTGGATGCCCAGCTCGCCGAACAGTCTCGCGACGCTCGACTTGCCGCTGCCGATGCCGCCGGTGACACCGATGATGGGGCCCTGGGTTGGAGAGGACGTCATCATGCGCCGATCACGCTCAGGTAGAGGCTCATCAAGGGCGTACCAAACAGCAGAGCGATCCAGCCGGCAACCGCCAGGTAAGGCCCGAAGGGCATCGGTGCGCCACGCAGGCGCGGTACCAGCAGTTGCAGCAGGATGCCCAGAACGGCCCCGAGGCCGGCGGACAGAATCAGCAACAGCGGCAACCACTGCCAGCCGAGCCAGGCGCCGAGAGCGGCGAGCAGCTTGAAGTCACCGTAGCCCATGCCTTCCTTGCCGGTGACCAGCTTGAATAGCCAGTAGAAGCTCCACAGCACCAGATAGCCCGCCATCGCGCCGATGACGGCACTGGGCAGCATCAGAGGCTGGAACAGCAACTGATAGGCGAGGCCTGTCCACAGCAGTGGCAGGGTGATGGCATCTGGCAGCAGCTGGGTGCGGAAGTCGATGACCGACAGCACCAGCAAGGTCAGACAGGCACCGAAGATCCATAGGCTCTGTGCCTCCAGGCCGTAGATCAACGCGATGGACGCACCAAGTGCGCCACCGGCCAGTTCCACCAGCGGATATTGCGCACTGATGCGCGTATTGCAGCTGGCGCAGCGACCACGCCGTTTCAGCCAGCCGAGAATGGGCAGGTTGTCGTGCCACTTGATCGGCGTGTCACAGCCCGGGCAGCGTGATGCGGGCACCAGCAGATTGAAGCGCGGTGTGTCTTCGGCTTCCAGCTCCAATGCCTCGCGGGCTTCAGCGCGCCATTGGCGCATCATCATCACGGGCAGGCGAGTGATGACGACATTCAGAAAGCTGCCGATCAGCAAGCCGAATATACCGGCCAGGCAGGCCTGCAGGGTGGGGGAGAGTTGGGCGAGTGATTCCACGAGTCGTCCTTGTCAGTAAATGACACGGCCGCGTCCCTGAGGTGGCGCGGCCGCTTGGCATGAAAGCATCTTTCGAGTGCAGGCCGCGCTCTAAATCGCGTTGCCCAGCTCGAAGATGGGGAGATACATCGAGACCACAAGCCCGCCCACCAGGGTGCCTAGCACCACGATGATCAAGGGCTCCAGCAATGAGGTCAGTGCATCTACCTTGTTGTCGACATCTTCTTCGTAGAAATCCGCCACCTTGTTGAGCATGGCATCCAGCGAGCCGGACTCCTCGCCAATCGCTACCATCTGTACTGCCAGTGTCGGAAACAACTGTGTATTGCGCATGGCGAAGTTTAGCTGCTGGCCGGTAGAGACATCTTCCTTGATCTGGGCAATGGCACGCTCGTAGACCTTGTTGCCTGAGGCGCCGGCGGCAGTATCTAGCGATTCCACTAACGGAACCCCGGCCTGGAAGGTCGTGGCCAATGTGCGTGAGTAACGAGCGACAGACGATTTATCCAGAATATCGCCGAGTACCGGTACCTTGAGCATGAAGCGGTGACTGGCGTAGGCAAACTTGTCAGAGCGCTTGATCCCCTGCGCAATGAGTACGACGGTCAGGATTATCGCGCCTAACGCAACATACCAGTAATTCTGCGCGTACTCCGACAAGGTGATCGTCAGCTGGGTAAATGCAGGCAGCTCTGCGCCGAAGCCCTGAAAAAGACTTTCAAACTGTGGGACTACCTTGATCAAGAGGATGGCTGTTACCCCGATCCCGACGCCGATCACGGCGATAGGGTAATACAGGGCTTTCTTGACGCGCGCCTTGAGTGAATCAATCTTTTCTTTATAAGTTGCGACGCGGTCGAGCATCTTGTCCAGGGCGCCAGCTTGTTCGCCGGCTTCAACCAGATTGGCAAACAGGTTATCAAAGTGCTGGGGGTGTTTGCGTAAGGCTTCCGAAAAGCTGGCGCCTGCTCCCACCTGATTCATCATGTCTTCGACCAGATGACGCATACCTGGACTCTTCATGCTTTCAGCCACGATGCCAAATGCCTGCAGTACCGGTACGCCAGCACGGATCATAGTCGCCATCTGACGGGCGAACATGGTGACATCCTTGCCACTGACCTTCTTGCTGCCGCCAAACAGGGAGGACTTCTTGCGCAAACGCTTGACCACGATGCCCTGGCTGACCAACGTGTTCTTGACCTGATCGACGTTGGCCGACATCAGCTCGCCCTTGACGTTTTCACCGCGCGAGTTCTTGCCAGACCATTGCCAGGTCTCAATGCCCGCTTTTTTCTTGTCTTTCTTGGCAGTTCTAGGAGTTGCCATGTCAGTTATCGTTCCCTGATAAATGGGGAGCAGGCATTGAAGGTCGAGCCATGATCAATGCCTGGGTCATCTTGTCTTCAATGTGCCTGATGACTGAGCAAAAGTCAGCTATCTGGCGTATTGATCACTGTCAGTCGCCATAGGTAACCGTGACATGCGTGGCCTGCAACAGTGACTCAGTCCTTGGTGATGCGATTGACTTCTTCCAGTGAGGTCATGCCCGACATCACCTTGCGCAAGCCGCTACGTCTCAGGTCTGAAAGCCCTTCCTTGCGTGCCTGGTCTGCCAGCTCGATGGCGGTGCCCTCACGCATGATCAAGCGACTCATCTCATCCGAGATCGGCATGACTTCATAGATGCCGACTCGTCCCTTGTAACCCAGCGTGCACTGACTGCAACCGACCGGGCGGAAGATGGTTGCGGCCTCGAGTTCTGCTGCGCTGAAGCCATTGTCTTCACTGAAGCCCATCGAGGCCATCGCCTCAGGCGGAATCTCTGCGGGCTGACGGCAGTGGGTGCACAGGCGACGCGCAAGGCGCTGCGCGATGATCAACGAGACAGAGCTCGCGATGTTGAAAGGAGCAATCCCCATGTTGCTCAGGCGAGTCAGTGTCTCGGGTGCTGAGTTGGTGTGCAAGGTAGAAAGTACCAGGTGACCGGTCTGGGCTGCCTTGACAGCAATCTCGGCGGTTTCCTTGTCACGAATTTCCCCCACCATCACCACATCGGGATCCTGGCGCAGGAAGGCGCGCAAGGCCGAGGCGAAGTCCAGGCCGATCTTGGGCAGCACATTGACCTGGTTGACCCCTTCCACTTTGAGCTCGACCGGGTCTTCCGCCGTCGAGATATTGCGCTCCGGTGTATTGAGGATATTCAAGCCGGTGTAGAGCGTCACTGTCTTGCCGCTACCGGTAGGCCCAGTGACCAGAATCATGCCCTGTGGCTGATCCAGCGTCTTCTCGAACATGGCGCGCTGTTCGGGTTCGAAGCCCAGCGCTTCGATGCCCATCTTGGCCGAGCTGGGGTCGAGAATACGCAGCACCAGCTTCTCGCCATACACGGTGGGCAGTGTATTGACACGGAAGTCGATGGAGCGGGACTTGGACAGGCGCAATTTGATTGCACCATCCTGCGGTAAACGGCGCTCGGAAATATCCATGCGTGACATGACTTTCAGGCGCGCCGAGATACGATTGCGCATATTGAAGGGCGGCCGAGTATTCTCGATCAACATGCCATCGATACGAAAACGAATGCGATAGGTGGATTCGTAAGGCTCGAAGTGGATATCCGAGGCACCACGCTTGATGGCATCCAGCAGTACCTTGTGAACGAAACGCACTACCGGAGCGTCATCACTGCTGGCCGTGATGGCCATGTCGTTTTTGTTATCTTCTTCGCCTTCGAAATCCAGCCCATCAAGCGCTTCGCCATCCTCGCTCAGCATATCCATGGCGCTTTCTTCGCCGGCTTCCAGGTACTGCTCCAATGCTGGCGTCAGCTGGTCGGCGGCGACCAGGACACTCTCGATCGACAAGCCGGTGGCAAACTGCAGTTCATCTAGATGCGTGAGGGTTGATGGTGAGGGCACACCGACGGTCAGGCGATGCTCACGGCGATAGAGAGGCAATACCCCCAGCTTGCGCAGGACCTTTTCGGGCAGCTCATCGATGGAAGGCAGTGAGTCGATGCGAACAGCATCGAGATCTACATACGGAAGACCGTATTCCCAGGCGGCCGCCAATGTCGCGTCACGTGCCGTCACCAGGCCGTGCGCGATGATATGCAGTAACAGGCTCTCCCCTGCCTCATTGGCTTCCTGCTCAGCTAGCTGTGCTGCCTGTGGCTCGAGCAGGCCAGAGTCGACCAGTCGAGCGGCAAATCCTTTTAGCGTGTGTTCTGGCTGGGGCATGACACTCTTCCTGTTGCAGTTGCCGATGGGCCTACTCTGACTGATTCAAACGTGAAGCATGCGCTGATGCGCTGCGTGCGTACTTTGCCGCAGTAAGCCATCGTATTTATGAAGAGTGTAGCTGGATTGCCCTGCGCTAGGAATGGCGCATTCATGACACTAGAAGGGGGTAGAGTTAGTGGAAGGGAGGTAGCCAAACACTGTTGGGTCGGGAGTAACGTTGAAGCGCGACTGGGACTCGATCACAAAGTTTTTATGTTCGTTGCTTGCAATGTCACCGAGTGTAATCTATTGTAACAACCAAGCAGCCGTCAGCGCCGCCAAGCAAGCGTCTTGCGACATGGCAATGGCACCTGTTCTGTGGCTGTGGTATCACTCGTCCCGTCCGGTCGACACCCCGTGATATCAAGATGTTATGCTGACGAAGATGTTGTTGGGAATATTAGAAACAAGCACCCATACTGACATCTTCATATAACATCCTGATAGTCAGGGAAGGTAACCGGGGTTTCAGGACGTACGACCTGATCTCACTACGCAAATGCAAGGGAGTCACACCATGACACGCAAGCAACAAGCTGGTTTTACGTTGATCGAACTTATGATCGTTGTGGCGATTATCGGTATTCTGGCGGCTATCGCGATCCCGCGTTATCAGGATTACACTGCGCGAGCGAGAGTCACAGAGGGCTTGAACTTGGCGGCTGCAGCGAAAACTGCTGTATCTGAGAATGCATATAATGGATCTGCAGCTCTAGACACCGGCTATACTTCACCAGCCAGCGGTACTCTTAAGAATGTAGATACTCTTAGTGTTAATGAAGATACAGGAGTAATTACCATAGAGTATAATGATAATGTGTCGACAGCAGATAATGGAGATGCTTTGGTATTAGTGCCAACGTCTGGTGGTGATGCGCTTGTGGCAGGTACTGTACCTACAGATGCAATTCGCTGGGATTGCTTCGCTGCTGGTAAAGCAGATGCTCCAGCTGGAGCAGATTTGCCAGCTAACTTAGCCCCTGCAGAATGCCGTTAAAAAAACCGCCCTCCGGGGCGGTTTTTTATTGGAGACAAGAAACTATCAATAAAGCGCTTCTTCTTCCTCCACCACATCCTTCAAGAGCTCCAGGAATAGCTTGTCCGCATCGGAGTGCTCTGCCGGATCTTCCGGAATATGGATACTGGTAGTGTCAGAAATCTCGTTGGCGATGATGGCCAGCACCGCTTGCTCATTCTTTCCTTGTTCTGCCCCTTCCTTGAGGCGCGCTCGCGCCACGACCAGTGACTGCTCGAGAATCTTCGGGTCTTGCAGCAGTTTGCGGATGAAGCCTTTCAGCTCACTGATGATGCGTGTCTTGTGCATTTCGCCGGATGCGTTGCTCATGGCGTGCTCCTTGTCTGGTGGATGTCTGTCTTTGAGTTCAGCGTGAATCCTGGTCTAGATGACGATGCCTGGAATGCCTTTGAGCGCTTTTGAACGTTGATGGGGCATCCCAAGCCTGCCTCTGAAGTGCAGGATGCCATGCCTGCCTTTGCCTGCAGTGTAACCCACACGTCAGCGCTGGTGGATATGTGACATCACACCGATCTCCAGCTTGCCAAACCACTCAAGATCCGCTGCGAGGCGTTCCATCTCGGCGATTGATGCGTTGCGTGAGTCAGCGTCGTGGTTACATTGCTGAGCCGTTTCCGAGATGGCTTGCGTAGCACAACCCGGCAACTCCAGCAGGATATCCACATGCGGGGCTGGCGAGTCGGTATCAGTAGACGCGGTGGCATGGTTGACGTAATGCAGGATGAGGCCGCTGCGCGCCTGCCAGAGGGGTGATTGCTGCCAGCATCCCTCGAGTGCGGCGATGATGTCGCTGCGCAGGGGCAGGGGCTGCTTCAGCGTGGGCTGCGCCAGGCTAACCTGGCCGAGATGCGAGTCGTCTTCGGGGTCGATGTGATAGAGCACGTCACTGAGCTGAGGGAATTCGGCCTTGAGGCGAGCCACGGCATGATGGCCGATGGCATGGCCTTCCGAGACGCTGATGCGTGGCGCGACCAGCAGGTGGACTTCCAGCACGATACGGCCGGCCAGCGTACGGCTGCGCAGGTCATGCGCACCGCGTACTTCCGGCAGTGACAGCAAGCACTCACGCATGGCGTGTTGCTGCTCACGTGGCAGGGCGGTGTCGATCAGTTCGCGTGAGGCCTCCCAGGCCAAGGAGGCGCCGATCTTGCCCACCATCACGCCAACGACGACCGCCGCGATGCCATCCAGCCAGCTGGCCCCCAGCTGGGTACCGATCAGCCCTACCAGCACCGCCACGGTGGAGAGCGCATCGCTGCGCGAGTGCCAGGCATTGGCCTCCAGCAGCTTGGATTTCTGCTTGCGCGCGACTTTCAGCGTGGCGCGGAAGATACCTTCCTTGCCGAGCAGCGAGACAACCGCTATACCGATGCCCAGCGCGCCGGGCAATGGGATGGTCAGTGAGCCGAACATCAGCTCCCAACTGCGCAAAATGCCTTCCCAGCCAATGGCGCCCGCCACGGCCAGCAGCAGACTGCCGAGCACCAGGGTGCCGAGCGTCTCGATGCGCTCATGCCCCCACGGATGTGAGCGATCCGGCGCCTGGCGGCCGTAGTGAGTCGCCACCAACACGAAGGCATCCGTCACCAGGTCTGACAGGGAATGGATGCCATCGGCGATCAGTGCCTGCGAGCCGACCAGCTTGCCGATGACGAGCTTCGCGACCCCCAGCACGCCATCCAGCGCCGCGCCGATCAAGGTGATGCGCTGTGCTTCACGCTTGGCGCTTGCCGTGCTGGCAGCATCTGCAGGTGACGATTGAGGCATGGGAAGGCTCGCTCAAAGGGGAGTCGGGTGCGTCATGGAGTCAGCGCCTACTCCTGCGCAGGGCAGGAGTCAGCGCACGCAGCTGTCTTCAGAGATCTCGCCGCTGGGGCGCAGGCGCCGCGCGAGGCTGTCAACGCCGATATTGAGTATGGCGGTGAGCACCAGCAAGGCAAATGCCTGATCAAACATCAGGTATTCGAAGCTCGAGTCGATATGGAAGCCCAGCGTCACCACCCCCAGCATGCCGAGAATGGCCGTCTCGCGAATGATGGTCTCGGCGCGGTAGAGCAGCAATGCGAACATGCCGGGAGCGACGCGCGGGTTGAGCTCATAGAGCCAGCATTCGAACTTGCCCTGCGGGCGACTGGGCGGCAGCTGAATCTGGTTGGCATGGCGAGCACACAGGAAGGCGATGATCGCGCCGTTGTGCAGCGCTAGCGCCAGCCAGGCGGGCAGCAGCGAGGGCCCCAGCAGCAACAGCAGGATGAAGGCCAGAATCAGCTCCGGCGTGGTGCGCAGGAAGATCAGCAGGCCGTTGGTCGAGTGTTGCGAGAGACGGTTGCCCACATGGCGGCTGGCCAGCGGCCATAGCAGCATGGCGATCAGCAGACTACCGGCGGTGCCCAGCAGGCCGAGCAGCAAGGTATTGCCGATGGCGGGCAGCAGATCGGGCAGGTGGCTGGCCCACTGCAGCAGGCCTGTCGCAAGCTCGCCCGAGATCAATGTCTCGAATGACGCATTGACCAGCGGCGCCGGCCAGATGTCATGGCTGATGAAGCGCCACAGCAGAGTCGGGCTGACATCGGGCCATGGCCCCAGCCACCAGAGGCTGGCGATGGCCAGCACCGGCAATACCCGACGGTGACCCCACCATGGGAGCGTGGCGATCAGCAGATAGAAGATCCATAGCAGGGCGCCCGCCTCTGCATAGCGGCCCTCGCGAAAGGCGCTTTCCAGATAGAAGCCCAGCGTGGGCAAGCCGACGAAACCCAGCAGAACACTGGCGCGCAGTCCGCATTCGAAGCGATAGCGGGTGTAGCTGGCCATGCGCCGCCACGCCATCGGCAGTTCTGCATACACAAAGCGCATCGCGCGCGAGCTGGCCCAGGGCAGTGCCTTGAGCGGCGCCTGTGGCAGTTGTTCGAGAATCTCGGCATAGACCTTGGCGAAGGTCGCTGCATAGGGAATCGTGATCGCCGCCAGCGCCGTGGCGGCCGATAGCCCGAACACCTGCAGCAACAGCAGTGCCCAGAACAGCTCGTGCACCGCACGCAACCCGGCGCAGACACCCCGCAGCAGGCGCGAACGAGAGTAGACCAATGCCAGCGACAGCCCGATCAGTGCGCCTAGCAGGGTGCCCCATAGCGCGAAGGCGATGGTCAGGATCAGAGCGTGCAACGGGGATTCCAGCGCGCCGGGAGCCGGCGATGCCAGACCCGCCAGCATGCGGCCCAGTTCCTGCCAGGGATCGCGCGAGGTAACGGAGAGATCGGCGAAGGGCACCAGTACCAGCATGGCGATGACCAGACCACCACCGAGGCGCAACAGGCGCGCACCGTCACTGCGTGCCTGCCACCAGCGAGGGGGGCGACGTAGCTCTGCCGTCATGGTGGAGGGGTCAGCTGACATCGGATGACTCGCGGGTCGCCGCAGCGGGGTACAGGAAGTCCAGGTCGGCGGGCGTCAGTCCGTCGGTCGCGACATCCAGCAGCACCTGACCTTGACTATGGCCCATGCCATCAGTCTGCTTGCCAAGCCCGATCACGCGCGTGAAGTGAGTGAGTGCCAACTCGCGCTGATGAAGTGCTACCACGCTGGTGGTGTGACGAGCATGAATCAGCTGGATCAGCTGGCTGGCCTGATGCGGGTCCACGCTTGCGACTGGCTCGTCGCCGAGGAACAGATCATGGCCCTGATAGAGCGCGCGTGCGATGGCGACACGCTGGCGCTGACCGCCGGAAAGCGCCTCGACGGAGCGCTCCATCAGATCGGCGATACCCAGCGGTTCGCACAGTTCGGCGACCGCCTGCCAGTGAGCCGGTTTCGGGCGCAGCAGATTGAACAGGTTGGTCAGCCGTGAGTGCTGGTCCAACCGGCCCATGAAGATGTTGTGGTAGACCGACAATTGCGGCACCAGTCCCTGGCGTTGAGGGCACCAGGCGGCTGCTACGTCGCGCTGTTGCAGCGCGGCGCGCAGGGCTTCCAGCAGCGTGGACTTGCCTGCGCCACTGGCGCCGAGCAAGGCGATGCGCTCGCCCGGCAGGAGACGAATATCCAGATCACGCAGGACCACCTCGGCGCCATGGCCGAGGTGGTCCTGCGAAAGGTGCAGCAATGGAGAGGGTGTTTCCTGGGTCATGAGCTCAGCGCAGCAGACCGAGCTGCTCGCCGACGGTCTTGATCGGTGCGTAGTCATCGTTGCTGGCCGGAATGAAACCGGAGCGCGGGAAGCTCTCGAGCAGGTCCGGGTCCTTCATGTCCAGCAGTGCCTTGGTGACATGGGCGGTGAAGTCCGCGCCGAAGTGGCTGTCGGCATCGCCACGAATCGTCCACTGATAATCCGGGTAGGCCGGCGTCTGCCACAGCACCTGCACCTTGCTCGGGTCGACCTTGCCGTCCTTGACGGCGGCTTCCCACACCGCGAAGTTGACCGCGCCGACGTCATAGGTGCCGGCGGCGACCAGTGCGATGGTACGTGAGTGATCGCCGGAGAAGCCGACGCGGCTGAACAGGGCGTCCGGTGCCTGCTGGAACTGCTCGCGCAGATAGTATTCCGGCATCAGGCGGCCTGAAGTGGACGTCTTGGCGCCGAAGGTGAAGGAATGGCCTTCGACGGAGTCGGGAAGGGTGTCCAGCGGCTCGGCGGCATCGCCGGCCAGCTTGAGGTCGCGACGCGCGATGAAGTAGCTGCGGAAGGCGGCATCTTCCACGCCCTGTGCGATGGCGACGGAGCCCGGCACCATCTGACGTGCCTGAACGCCTGTCAGGCCGCCGAACCAGGCCATCTGGATCTGATCATTGCGGAAGGCGCTGACCGCGGCGCTATAGGACTTGACCGGCACATACTCGACATCGACCCCCAGCTTCGCTTCCAGATAGTCAGCGACCTTGTCGAAACGCTCGACCAGGCGTGACTCATCTTCATCCGGAATCGCCGTGAACTTGAAGGTGTCGGCCTGAGCCAGACTCATCGTCACGGGAAGGGCGGATATCAGGGTCAGAGCAGCAGTGGCCAGCCAGCGCATGGGAAGCATCCTCAGCATTCACGACATGAGACATCATGCGGTGAACACCGCATGTCAGGGAGTATGGCGCGTATTGTTGTGTCTTGATCACGCGGGTGCAAGCCCCGCGCCATCCCTGAAGGATCGCTCAAGTGACGCGGAAGGGTCAGCAACGCGCCGAATGGCCTCGCAGGAAGCGCTCATCTGCTCTGGCTGGGACTGATGACGCCGAGCCTGGTGCTGGTGATTTTCAGAAAGTGCTCATGGCGTCCAGACAGGTGCTCAAGATTCCGGTGGGAAGCGGGTGTCCTTCAAGCTGTCCTTGATCTTCTTGAGGTGCTGCTGGAAGTCTTCCCCACGGCGCAGCGTCACGCCGGTGGCCAGCACGTCGATCAAGGCCAGGTGGATCATGCGTGAGGTCATCGGCATATAGATATCGGTGTCTTCCGGTGCCATGACTTCCAGTACTTCGGTGCACTCGCGCGCCAGCGGAGAGTCCGGTGCGGTGATGCCCAGTACCGCGGCGCCATTGCTGCGTGCGAGCTTGGCGATATCGACCAGCTCGCGGGTGCGTCCAGTGTAGGAGATGATCACGATCACGTCGCCGGTATGGCAGGCGGCAGCCACCATGCGCTGCATGAGCACGTCTTCATAGGCCATGACCGGCAGGTTGAAGCGGAAGAACTTGTGCTGGGCATCCGCCGCCACCGGGCCTGAGGCGCCAAGGCCGAAGAAGCAGATCTGCTTGGCCTGGCTCAGGTAGTCGACGGCGCGTTCGATGCGTCTGGGATCCAGTGCGCGTCGGGCATCGTCCAGCGCCGCCACGGTGGCGCCGAGAATCTTGTCGCCATAGGACGCGGCATCATCGTTCTGTTCGACACTGCGCGACACGTAGGGCGTGCCGCCGGCAAGGCTCTGGGCCAGCTTGATCTTGAAGTCGGGGAAGCCCTTGGCATCGAAGTTGCGACAGAAGCGGTTGACGGTGGGCTCGCTGACCAGCGAGGCCTGAGCGAGCGCCGCGATGCTCATGCCGGTGGCCGCAGCCGGGTCCGCCAGAATGACGTCGGCGACCTTGCGCTCGGAGCGGTTGAGCTCGTCGAGACGTTCACGGATGCGATTGATGAGGTCGTGTACTGCCATTCGCCTGTTACCCTGCCATTGTGTAGTGAAATAACTACGTAATCTGGGCATCCTAGCCTCACTCGTCTGGTAGGCCAAGCATCTCTTTGGGTCACTTGCTGATCCAGGGGCGCGAAGGACGAGGTGGAGGCGAAAGCGCCGCTGACTACCACTTTTAGGTAAGTTTACCTATTTGTGGGGCGAATTGTCTTGAGTGACAGCGTCGTTATCGCTACATTTGTTGTTAATATAACCAGCCATGTATCGCCAACGCCTTCCCGGTGCCGTGTGTCATTCGAGCCTCTCCTCGCCGCGCCAGCCTGCGCAGCTTTCAGGAAGCGGGTTCGATGTCGCCCACCTTGTCGGTCATTTCGGCATACAGGGCAGTTTCGACGGGAGAAATCGGCGGCATGAGTTCCGACATCATTCCGGGCGTGGATATTGCCCTGTTCGGCGCCTTGGGCGACCTCGCCAAGCGCAAGCTGTATCCAGCCCTCTATCACCTCGACCGTGACGGCCTGCTCGAGAAGGCAACCCGCCTGATCGGTCTGGCGCGTCAGGATGTCAGCCTCGAATCCTTCAAGGACACCGTGCAGGCGGCGCTCAAGGAGCGCGTCAAGCCGGAGCACCTCGAGAAGGAATGCATCGAGCGCTTCCTCTCTCGCATCAGCTACGCGGCACTGGACTTCAGCACCGTGGAAGGCTATTCCGCGATCGCCGATTGGCGAGTGGATGACAAGGGCAAGCCATCGCCGCGCCCGCTGATGATCTATCTTTCCGTACCGTCGCGTATCTACGGCGATATCAGCAGCAATCTGCAGGCGGCGGGCTGCCTCGACGAGCACTCGCGTGTCGTGGTCGAGAAGCCGATCGGTTCTGATCTGGAGAGCTCGCGCGTCGTCAACGACGCGATCGGCGCCGTCTTCCACGAATCCCAGATCTATCGCATCGATCACTATCTGGGCAAGGAAACCGTCCAGAACCTGATCGCGTTGCGCTTCGCCAATCCGATGTTCGGCAATCAGTGGAATCAGAACCAGATTTCCCACGTCGAGATCACCGTGGCGGAAAAGGTCGGCATCGAAGGTCGCTGGGGTTACTTCGATCAGGCCGGTCAGCTGCGTGACATGGTGCAGAACCACCTGCTGCAGCTGCTGTGCCTGATCGCGATGGATCCGCCGTCCAACCTGGACGCAGACGCCATTCGTGACGAGAAGGTCAAGGTGCTCAAGGCGTTGCGCCCGATCACCGGCGAGCGTCTCAACACGGATCTGGTGCGTGGCCAGTACATCGCGGGTGCCGTCGACGGCCAGCACGTGCCGGGCTATCTCGAGGAAGAGGGTGCCAACACCGAATCCCAGACCGAGACCTTCGTGGCCTTCAAGACCGAAGTCTCCAACTGGCGCTGGGCCGGTGTGCCGTTCTACCTGCGGACCGGCAAGCGCATGCCGGAGAAGCTGTCACAGATCGTGATCCACTTCCGTCAGCAGCCGCACTATATCTTCGATCCGGACCAGCGCTCGCTGGCGGCCAACAAGCTGATCATCCGTCTTCAGCCGTCCGAAGGCATCTCCCTGCAGGTGCTGACCAAGGATTCCGGTCTCGACAAGGGCATGCGTCTGCGCCCGGGCCCGCTGGATCTCGACTTCAACAGCGCCTTCCCCAAGCGCCGTATTCCGGAAGCTTACGAACGTCTGCTGCTGGAGGTCATCAAGGGCCAGCAGTATCTGTTCGTGCGTCGTGACGAGATCGAACACGCCTGGCGCTGGGTCGATACCCTCATCGATGGCTGGGAATCTCGCGCTGCCACGCCACGCCGTTATCCGGCCGGCTCCTGGGGGCCCGTCTCCTCGATCGCGATGATCACGCGCGATGGTCGCAGCTGGTATGAGGAGTATTGAGATGAGGGCCACCGTGACTGAGCAGGACCCGCGCGGTCAGACTGCACACTCTCTCGCCGAGTATCTGGCCGCCGCCTTGCGGGCTGATCTTGACGTTGATCCGTCAGCGCGTGCGCTGCTGGTGGTTTCCGGCGGCTCCACGCCCAAGCCGCTGTTTGCCGCGCTGCGCGACAAGCCGCTGGACTGGTCGCGGGTCGATATCACCCTCGCCGATGAGCGCTGGGTGAGCGAAGACGCCGATGACAGCAATGCACGTTTCGTGCGTGAGCACCTGCTGAGCGGCGCGGCCAGTGCCGCCACTTTCCATCCGCTGACCAACGCCGAGGCAGAGCCGGAAAACGGTTGCGCAGAAGTGAGTGCTCGCATCGCGGCGCTCCCCTGGCCGGCCTCCGCGCTGATTCTCGGCATGGGCGGCGATGGCCATACGGCCTCGCTGTTCCCGGATGGTGACCGTCTGCAGGAAGCGCTGACCAGTGCGGATTGCTGTGTGCCGATGCGAGCACCCAGCGTGCCGCAGGCGCGTATCACGCTGTCCCTCGAGCGTCTGCGCCAGACGCGTCGTACCGTGCTTCACCTCACGGGGACCGACAAGCAGGCCGTGCTGTCGCGCGCGCTGAGCGATGTCGAGGCGGTCAGTGAACTGCCGATTCGTGCCTTCCTGTCCGCGCCGCTGGCGCTTTACTGGGCCCCCTGATCACATCGGCCGCGGCCAGCCACAAGGGAGGCTGGCCGCGGCACAAGGAGAACGCCATGAGCTTTGAAAAACAGCTTCCGTCGACTCGCACCACCGAGATCGACAGCATCTGCCAGAAGGCCTCCGTGCTGCCGGTGATCGCCGTCGAGCGCATCGAGGACGCCGTACCGCTGGGCAAGGCCCTCTACGAGGGTGGCCTGACTGTACTGGAAGTCACGCTGCGTACCGACTGCGCGTTGGAAGCCATCCGTCTGATGCGTGAAGCGCTGCCCAATGCCAGCATTGGTGCCGGCACCGTGTTGACTCCGGAACAGTATCGCCAGGTGGAAGAGCTGGGCGTCGACTTCATCGTCACGCCGGGCACCACCGAAGCGCTGTACCAGTACGGCGTGACCAGCAGCGTGCCGATGCTGCCGGGCGTCGCGACCGTCTCGGAGCTGATGACGGGCTGGCAGTACGGTTACCGTCGCTTCAAGTTCTTCCCGGCGGAAGCTTCGGGCGGCGTCAATGCGATCAAGTCCTTCGGTGGCCCGATCAGTGAAGCACGCTTCTGCCCGACGGGTGGCATTTCTCTGAGCAATGCCGCTGACTATCTCGCGCTCAAGAACGTGATGTGTGTCGGTGGTAGCTGGGTCGCGCCGCAGAAGCTGATCGATGCGGGTGACTGGGATGGTATCCGCGCGCTGGCGCGTGAAGCCTCAGAGCGTTTCCACCGCTGAAGCCTGATATCTGGATGAGTGCTCTTTCGACTCAGCGCTCGCGAGCCGCTGCGCAGGCAACTACGCGAGCACTGAGTCCTGGCCATTGATCCAGCGGTTGCCTGTCAACGTCATGCACGTCGTGCTTGAGGCTGACAGGCTGCCAGTATTGCTCTCTCTCGACAGCTTGGCTGTTGCTTGTGACCCGTCTCTCGCGAGGCGGGTCTTTTTTGTGCGCGTCATCTGGCGGGCTGGCGAGTCAGGTGGGCTGGTCGTGATGCCGGTTTCAGCGCTGCGGCGTGCTCAGCTGGTGGTAGAGGTCATTCAGCAAGGGCAGGGCCAGGCCATGTCGGGAGGCAGTGCTGCGCAACGGGCCAAGGATCGCCTCGACCTCGGTAGGGCGACCGGCCAGCACATCCTGCAGCATCGAGGCGCGATTGTTGGCGGTCGCGCGGATGACCTGTTCGACCAGCGCCTGCCAGCCTTCCCCCGGAGCAGGGATGCCTTCGCTATCCAGTACCGTGCTGATCTCCTCGACAGCCTGGCGCACCATTGGCGCAAAGGGCTGGTCGCGCAGCTGGCCATTGCGAATGCGATAGCGTGCCACCAGGGGATTGATCGCCGCATTGATCGCCAGCTTGTGCCACAGACGAGTCTGGATGTCCGATGTCCGTTCGCATGCAAACCCTGCTGCTCTGAGCCAGTCACATTGCAAGAGAGCGGCCTGATGGGACTGGCGGCCGGGGTCGCCGTCGCCGTCACTTTGCCATGCGCCCAACCAGGTGTGGCCGCGCCCGGCGTGTTGCACGCCAAGGTGCTGGAGGTCATCCGCGGTCGCGTCAGTGCCAGGCGTCGCGCTGGCGCCAGTCTCGGCTGGCAGCCAGGCGCCTTCGGTGGTGCTGGCGCATAGCAGGTTGGCGTGGCGTTCGGCCAGCCACGGCTGAGCGCTCAGGCCATTCTGCCAGCAGGTCACGGGTGTCTCGGGCGTGATATGTGGTGCCAGTTGCTGCCACACGGCGGGTACGCCGTGGGCCTTGGTCGTCAGCCAGATGGCAGAGGGCTTTCTGGATGGCAGGCCTTGTAGTGTGTCAATTGTTGAATAGATTATCTTTTCGATAACAGATAGTGCTTCAGGTGTAGTCATCTCGAGCGCGACCACTTGCCCCGCCATCACCTGGCGTCCCAGCAGCAAGACACGCGGTAGCGCGGATGTTCCCTGCTCACGAAGCTCTCGCTGGCGTGCTGCCATCAGCGAAGTCGCCAACAGGCGCCCGATGGCACCCGGGCCGATGATCCATAGCCAGTTGTCTTCCGGATCAATCATTGTGTGCGTATCCATCCTCATGTCATCTGCCATCTGTCATCGGGGAGATGAGCAGGGCAGGTTGGAAAAGAGAGGAGCAATACCCCTGCCCGCAGGAGGAGGCCGCTTGTACTCCACCTGACCCGCTGTCAGCTATCGGTCTTGCGCCGTGACCCAGTCGCTCGCTTGCGGGAGCTTCTGGATGAGGCACTTTTACGAGAAGCACCGTCCGTAGTGCTGCCAGCAGCAGCCTTTCCTGACGCACTGCCAGACGCGCGCTTCTTGTAGGATGTGGCCTTGCGACGCGAACCGCCCTTGCCACCGCCCTTGCGCGGCGCGGGTGTCGCACCGCCGACGCTGGCCAATGCCGTGCTCAGACGACTGGCGGAGCTATCGGCGAGCAGCGCACGCAGATCCACGATCAGATCGCTCAAGAAGGGCGCCGCCGGGTCGCCTTGCTCGTGGATCATGCTCAGGCGTTGCTCCCATTGTGCGGTGCGCTCCGGGCGCGACACGGCGGGCGGCAGGGCATGAATCAGCGCGCGGCCGATACGCGTCGAGCGCATCGCCTGGCCCTCGCGCACCAGATAGCCGCGATTGATCAGGGTCTCGAGCATGCCGGCGCGTGTCGCCTCGGTGCCCAGGCCATCCACATCGCGCAGCGTGCGCCGCACCGCTTCATCCTCGACGTAGCGTGCGATGTTCATCATCGCCTGGATCAGGCTGGCGTCATTGAAGGGCTCCGGCGGGCGGGTCTCCTTCTCCTCGATACCGCAGTCGAGCACGCAGGCCGGTTCGCCTGCCGTCAGGGCGGGCAGTGGCGGCGGGGTCTTGTCATCGGCGGCTGCGTTCCTGTCAGCTGCCTCCCTGGTCTCCGCCGTGCGCTGGAACAGCACCTTCCAGCCCTCGTCGATGACGCTGCGGCCACTGGCGCGGAAGGGCTCCTTGGCGAAGCGCAGTTCGACCTTGACCTCGCGATAGCGATAGGCCGGATAGAACTGGGCCAGCACGTTGCGCGTGATCATGCGATAGAGGTTGGCTTCATCGCGAGAGAGGCGCGCATAGTCCGGTTCACGCCCGGTCGGCGCCAAGGCGTGGTGTGCGCTGACCTTGCTGTCATTGAAGGCACGCGAGCGCAGACTGAAATCGGCGCCGCCACTGAAGCGCTCAAGCTCGCGGTCGCCCACGCAGGCGCTGATCATCAGATTGGCCATTCCGGCGTGATGTTCGCGCGGCAGATAACGGCAATCGGAGCGCGGGTAGGTGATCAGCTGGTGACGCTCATAGAGCGCCTGGCAGGTGTCGAGTACCTTCTGGGCCGGCAGGCGAAAGCGGCGCGCAGCATCGACCTGCAGCGCCGAGAGCGAGTAGGGCAGCGGTGCGGGTTGAGACTTGTCGCTGGCCTCGACACTTTCGACATGGCCATCGCCGAGGGTGGTCAAGGTCGCGAGATGGCGGGCGAGGCGCTCGGCGGGGCGGCTATCCAGCAGGCGACCCTTGTCATCCAGCGGTAGTGGGGTGCCCTTGTCCGCCAGGCGTTGCAACCAGGGCGAGCTGGGCGCATGCCACCAGGCCTTGAAGCTGCCCGCCGCCACACCAGCCTCGATCCACAGCGGAAAGAAGGCGCGGGGCTCGAAGGCCTCGATTTCCTCGTCACGGCGCACGACCAGCCCCAGCAGCGGCGTCTGCACACGACCCACCGACAGGACACCGTCGTGGCCAGCCTGGCGCCCGGTCAATGTCCAGGCGCGGGTCAGGTTCATGCCATATAGCCAGTCGGCGCGCTGTCGCGCCAGCGCGGCTTCATAGAGCGGCTGCCAGCGCTGATTGTCGTCCAGCTTGTTGAGGGCACGGCTGACGGCGGGGCGGTTCATGTCACTGATCAGCAGACGCTTGACCGGCCCGCGCCAGCGCATGTGCTCCAGTACTTCCTGCACCAGCAGCTGGCCTTCACGGTCAGGGTCACCGGCATGCACGACCTCATCGGCCAGCTTGAGCTGCTCGCGGATGGTCTTGAGCTGACCGCGCGCCTGGCTGCGCGGCTTGAGTTTCCATTGCTCGGGGATGATCGGCAGATGATCCAGCGACCAGCGCTTGAAGCGCTCGTCGTAGTCATCCGGCGGGGCCTGCTCCAGCAGGTGGCCGATGCACCAGGTGACACGGGTGTCACCGGCATCGATATAGCCGTCGCGCTTGCTTGAGCGTCCGGGCAGCGCCTCGGCAATGGCGCGGGCGAGGCTGGGCTTTTCGGCGATGATCAGACGCATCGGGCATCCTGCGGTCAAAGGCTGTCGATATGATGATCCATACAGTATGCCGTTGGCCCGAGGCAGGGATCAATCGTCGTCGAGCGCACGACGTGCCTGGACGAGGGCGCGATACCAGTCGCGATTGGCGGTCTGGATCAGCGGTGGGCGATTGGAGAGATAGCTGACCGGGTGGTGGTCGGTGGGCTGATAGTTGCTGAGCATGTTGAGTGTCGCTTCACGGGCGCCGAAGGTGTCGCGCAGGAACTCGATGGCCAGCGGCTCCAGCTCGACGCGGTAGTGGCGCACCAGCGCGATGGCCAGTGATTCGGCGGTGCGTGACAGGTCATCGTCGATCTCGCGCACCATGGCGCTGCCCAGGGCCGCCTTGGCTGCCGCGGACTGATTGGGCTCCAGCTGGCCGAAATAGGCAGCGTTGGAGCCATTGATGGCGCGCTGCACGGCCGGGCGTGACAGGTGTATGTGGGGCTCCAGTGCGAGGGCGATCTCGACCGCCATCGCCTTGGCCTTGTCGACACCGACCCGCAGCACCGTCTCGCGGGCCTGGTAGGCGATCTCGCTGTCGACGCGCTTGATGCGGCTCTCGTTCAAGTGATCGGCCAGATGCTTGCAGACCTCCGCCTTGGCTTCATCGTCCAGCGCGATGGTCTTTTCCTGGATGCGTAGACCGCGGCGGCCAGGGCCGACCCGCAGGCGGGTGGCGTCATCGGACATCTGTGAGGCGATGTTTTCCCAGCGCTTGGACATCTTGAGGAAGACGGCGTGGCTGCGCCCGACCTGCTCGTAGGCATTGGTCACCGTCTTGTAGAGGCGGATGGCGTTGGTGAGGATGTCGGCGCGCGAGCGCAGCGCGGCGCGGTGTTCACGATCGCCCTCATTGACCGCGATCGCCAGATGCGTCACCTGCTCGGCAAGGGCGTCCATCGCCTGGGTGGAGCGCTCCAGCAGTACCTCGGCGCGCAGGCCGGAGGCGGCATCCTCCACCAGGGTGCCGGACTGCTCGGCCAGATAGACCGTCAGCGCCTTGAGGCGTGACAGGCCGGTGGCCTGACGAATGCGATAACGCGAGCGGGCATGCTCGAGGTTGTCCAGTGCGCGCGCCAGCTTCCAGCGGCCACGGTATTCGAAAGTCAGCAGCGGAATCTTGCGCCCGCTGATCAACTCGAAGGCCAGAATCAGCATCTCCTCCACGTCCTGCAGGGTCATCAGCAGGTCGTTGTCCTGCTCGATGGCGGCCAGCACACGCTCGATGAAGTTCTCGTCACGCGGCACGCCACTGTGCAGGTCGGGCGCGCGCCCTTCGAAGCGCTCACGCAGCAGGCCGATGGCCTCGGGGGCCAGCTCGGCCAGCTCATTGAACTGGGGTTCGAGCCATTCACGGTTGAGGCTGTTCATGTCGCGGATACGCGCATGCAGGCCCACGCGACGGTAGACGTCGATCTGGCTGATGATGCGCGCGGCATCACGGTCATCGAGCAGCTCCAGCGCTGCCAGCTCGACTCCCTCCGGCGCCAGGTCCTGCTTGCGCAGCAGCATGGCCGCCGCTTCACGCCGGCGGGCATCGCCTTCGAGGCTCTCGACGATCAGATTGCGCGTGGCGAGGATCAGCTCCGGCACGGTGTCGATCACGCGTTCGATCTTGGCTTCGGTGCGGTCATAGCGCCGTGAGCTGGTCAGATTGTGGGCGATATTGGCCACGATGCCCGCGACACCGGTGATGACGGTGTAGGAGATGAAGAAGATGTAGTTCTCGAAGGTCGGTTCCTTGCCGTAACCGAGCAGATAGCCGCCCCAGGCGCCGATCAGCGTCACCGGGCCTGCGGTCCACAGGATCTGCATCAGGCTCACCGACCAGGGCACACGCTCCACGGCCTGGGTAATGCGGCGAATCTCGTCGCGGCCCTCACGCTCCAGACGTACCTGGGGCGCGTCATTGGCAGTGTTGGCTCGGGGACGAAAGGGGCTCGGCAACAGCAAGGCAGGCTTCCTTGATTGAACGGGGTGGGGCATCTGGCGCGACATGGGCTGCCGAGAGGTTCGTGAGCACGAGCCTCGAGCGCAGCGCGGGGCAAAGAATGCCGTCAACAGTAGCATTGGGCAGCCTTTTGGCTCCAGTGAGCAAGGGCCGCAAGCGGGTCGAGCGTGGTAGAATTTCGCCCGCCACTGACTGGCCAGCGGGTCTCGCCAGGTCGTCAGGCTCACGCTAGGACATCAAAAAGCTCTGGAGGTTGTGTGGAACGAGTCTTGGAAGCAGGAAAGGGGGCAGGCGACGGGGCTGAAGTCGTGCTGCTGGACGGCGGCATGGGACAGGAACTGGTGCGCCGTAGCGGTCGTGAGCCGACGCCGCTGTGGTCGTCTCAGGTGATGCTGGACCAGCCTGAGCTGGTGCGTGACCTGCACCTGGATTTCATTCGTGCCGGCGCGCGTGTCATCACGCTCAATACCTACACGGCCACGCCGCAGCGTCTGGGCCTGGCGGGTGTCGGCGAGTCGATCGCGGCGATTCATGCCGCGGCTGGCAAGGCCGCGCGGGATGCCATCGCCCTGAGTGGCGAGGCGGACGTGCGCGTGGCGGGTTGCCTGCCGCCGTTGGTCGCCACCTATCGCCCCGATGTCGCGCCGAGTGCTGACGAATCCCTTGCCAGCTATCGCCGCCTGGTGGAATTGCAGGCGCCGCTGGTCGATGTCCTGCTGTGTGAGGCGCTGTCTTCCTGCGTCGAGGCTCGCGCCGCTGCCACCGCCGCACTCGAGAGCGGCTTGCCGGTGTGGGTCTCGCTGACGGTGAAGGATGATCTGACCGCGACCCTGCGCAGCGGTGAGCCGCTGGCAGACGCGATCAGCATGCTCCAGGAGATGGGCGTGGACGCTGTCCTGATCAATTGCAGCGCGCCGGAAGCCATTCAGGGTAGTCTGGAAAATCTGCTGGCCAGCCCGCTGCCGACCGGCGCCTATGCCAATGGCTTCACCTCCATTGCGGAACTCACCCCCGGCGGCACCGTCAAGGACCTCAAGGCGCGCGAAGACCTGGGGCCGGAGCAGTACGCAGCGCATGCGCTGGGGTGGGTCAATGCCGGCATTCGTATCGTCGGCGGTTGCTGCGAGGTGGGCCCGGCGCATATCGCCTGTCTGGCCGAACAGCTCAGGTCAGCAGGTTATCGCTGCGTCAGCCGCTTGAGTGAGTGAACGATGAGGGGCGAGGCTTCCTCGTGATAGACTTCGCCCCTTGATTCGCAGGTTCTGACGGGCACCGCGCCTGAGGAAACGCCGAGGTGGCGACCAGAATGCGGTGCCTGCAGGGCTGTGAAACGCTTTTCTAGGGAGATGCCATGCTTGCCGAGTGGGTCGAACGGCTCTTGAGTTACGCCAGTGGGGCACTTGATGCCATCCGCGCCGATGAATCCTTTCCTGCCTTCATGCAGTGGGCGCATTCGGAGGGCGTGAACTACAGCGGTGGCGACGAAGCGCTGGCGGTAGCGCTGGCGCCGGTGCTGTGGAGCCAGACTCCGCTGGTGCGACTCGACTTCGCGCGCGAGTCGTTGGCACCGCCCGGGCGCAACGAGCCTTGCTGGTGTGACTCGGGTCGCAAGTACAAGCAGTGCTGCGACAAGGTGCAGCTGCCGGCGATTCCGGACCATCTGATGTGGATGCTGTCGCTGCGCGAGTTCAAGGGCGAACAGCTCAAGGCGGCGCTGGCCTCCGGTCTCGCGCCGGCGCAGGCGCTGCTCGAGGCGGGGTTGATCAGCGCCGAGAGCGGCAATCGCGGTCGGGCTCAGCAGATCATGGAGGCGCTGTTCGATACCAGCGACTGGTCGCGCCTGCCCGAGCAGGCCGAGCCTGGCTTCGAGCTGCTGCTGGATCTCTATCAGGAGCGCGGCTTCACCCGCAAGAAGGCGCTGCTGCTCGATGAGGTGCTGGAGCGTGGCCCTGCCTTCCTGCGCGGCGTCGCCTTGGAGCACCAATGTCTGCTGCATCTGGACAGCGATGATCTCGGCTCGGCGCGCGCCGCCTTCATTCGTGCCCAGCAGACGCTGCCCGATTCGCCGACGCTTGCCTATATCGAAGCCATGCTGCTGCTGCACGAGGGCCAGCCGGAAGAGGCGCAGGATCGCGCGCGCTTCTGGTGGCGTCGTCTGTCCAAGCAGAAGGACATCGAGCCCGGTCAGCTGGAATTCCTGGCGGATCTGGCCGAAAACCCGCGTGCCACGCTCGCCGAGCAGATGGTCAATTCCGATGAGTCCCTGTCGGATTCACTGGCCGCCCTGCAGGCGCTGTTCGAGGTGATCGAGCATCCGCCGCGTCTGGCGCTGGAAACGCAGGAAGATGGCAGTCTGCTGTTCCGTCAGAATGCGGAGCAGGCCGTGACACTCGGGCTCTGGGAGGCGGTCTTCCCGGCGCGTATCGAGGAAGAGGCGGCACTGGCGCTGGATATCGATCCCTGGGATGTCCAGGACCCCAACGAATGGCTGCAGCAGCTGTGCGCCAGCCCCGAGTGGCTGGACGTTCCGTCGGTGTGTCAGGGGCTGATCCTGGCGCTGGCCAGTCGCTTCGGTAGCCTGCCGTGGATGTCGGACACCTTCTTCGTGCCGCTGGCGCAGCGCTTCGATCGCTGGCTCGATCAGATCGAACAGGCCGGCGGCCTGTTGCGCTGGGAAGATGGCGACAACGCCCAGTTGCTGCGCTGTGGACTGGGGCTGGTGATCGGCATGGAGCGCGGTGAGCGCGAGCGTTCGCGCCAGCTGGCGGAGCGCCTGCTCAAGCTCGACGAGGAAGACAGCCTCGGCCTGCGTGAGCTGGTATTGGATCAGTTGCTGCGCGAAGGCCGCAACGACGAGGCCGTGACCCTCGCCGAGCATGATATCGAGCGACGTGCCGTCGATGAGGAAATGCCGTTGTTGGGCATCCTGATGGGCCAGGTGCTGGCGCTCTACCGACTGGGGCGCGACAAGGATGCCGAGCAGGCACTCGAGATCGTGCGGGAAGCCAATTCGCATCTGATCAGCCTGCTGCTGGCGGAGCATCCGCGGCCAGTGAGTCTGGCGGTGGAAGCGCCGGAACCCGGCACGCGTGGCGAGGCCTGGCAGTACCGCACCCTGATGCGGGACCAGTGGAAGCGCAGCGAGGGCGCGCTTGCCTGGCTGGCCAAGCATCGCTGAGTCGGTGTCAAAGACCGCTCATGCTACCTGGCGAGTGATCGCAAGCGCTCGTATGACGAAGTCCGTATGAAAAAAACCGCAGTGCCACGGCACTGCGGTTTTTTTGTGTCTCGTCCTGTAGCGCGAGGCGAGTTCAGGGGGAAGCATGAACGGGCGCGATCACTGCTGCTTGCCTTGCTGGCGCAGACGCCAGGCTTCGCGAAGGGCGCTGCGAAGCCCCGGCGTCTGGCCGACCTGGATGGCCTCCAGCGTCGCAGCGAAGGCATCCGGTGTGGCGCGCCAATCCGGGGGCTGGATGGCGCCTGCACTGCTGATGCCGACCCTGTCCAGAGGCGGTGGCGAGCGCTCGGGCAGTGCCCCGAAGAGCCGCATGCGGCTGTCCTGCACCTGGCGAAGGCGATGGCGAAGCTCCTTGTAGCGTGAGCCGAAGGGGCGTGTGGCCAGGGAAATCAGGGCCGCCAGAACCCGTTCTTGCCATTCAGGGCGTGCCGGGTTGCGGTAGGCGACGCCGCGTTGCGAGGCGGCGCCTGCCTGACGGCGGTCCTTGAGCCAGTGCGGGGCCGTACTGTCGAGTGCCTCGCCCTCGAACAGGATGCCGGCGTTGACCTGCTGGCCACCGTGTACGCGGGTGAAGGGCAGGATGACGCAGTCCTCGAGCATGGCGCCTTCTTCCACGTAGCTGCCCTGTTCGAGGCAGCAGTATCCCTTGAGCAGCACGCCGGGCTCCACATGGGTGGTGATGCCGGCGAAGCCACCAGTGAGGCGCGATTCATCCAGGCGGGTTGCGCCGGCGGCGTAGTAGACGTGGTGCAGGTCCTGCTCGCCGGGCAATACCCCACGCTCACCGTGCGGTGTCAGGCCTGAGTCATCGGCATCGAGTGCCTGCATCACCAGGGTGTGATAGTGCGACAGCGAAGCCAGCAGGGCCGGCCCCAGCCGGGGGTTGTCGCGCAACTCCGGCCAGTGCAGGCGAGCGAGAGACGGGTCTGCCACGCTGGCTGGCTGGCAGACCGGCGCGCCTGACGCCATGGCCTGCTCGCTGATCGCGAGGCTGTCATCCTGGAACCACTCCGGCATCAGCAGCACATCGGCGCGCAGCACCGGAGCAGGCAGGGCGGCCATGGCGCCGAGCCGCTTGATCTGCTCGCGCGGGTCTCGCTCGCCGGGCATCGGCAGTATGTCGAGATCAATGCCCCAGCGTGAGCCATCGGCAATACGCGCGCGGAACCACTCGGGGTCACGGGCGATGATCAGGCTGATGTGCGTCACGCCTCGTCCGACCAGCAGGTCGAGGTTGCGCTCCAGCACGCTGCGTCCGGCGATCGGCAGCAGCGCCGGCGAGTAACGGCGGTCAATCGGCGCGACTTCCTGGCCGAGGCGGTCCGCCAACAGGAGCACATGCATTGCACACCTCCTTGGCATGAATCATGACACTGGTGCAGCGCAGCACGAATGAGAGAAGTCTCGCGCATCAGTAGGCTCCACGGCTGGTCAGAACGGCAGGAATCGTGCGCAACAGCAGCTTGATGTCTTCCTTGATGCCCTGACGATGCAGGTAGAAGAGATCCAGGTGGATCTGCTGCTCGAAGGACAGGTCCGAGCGGCCCGACACCTGCCACAGCCCGGTCAGCCCCGGGGTGGCATCCAGACGCATGCGCGCGCGCGCCTCGTAGAGCGCCACTTCGCGGGCCAGCGCCGGGCGAGGCCCGACCAGTGCCATCTCGCCGCGCAGCACATTCCACAGCTGCGGCAATTCATCGATGGACAGCTTGCGGATGATACGGCCCACCCGCGTGATGCGCGGGTCCTGCTTCATCTTGAACAGCACCCCACCCTCGCTCTCATTGGCGGCCTGCAGTTCGCGCAGACGCTCTTCGGCGTCGATGTACATCGAACGGAACTTCCACAGCTTGAACGGCCTGCCATGGCGCCCGATACGCTCCTGGCCGAACAGCACCGGGCCTGGCGATTCCAGGCGGATGGCCAGCACGGTGCCCAGCAGCAGTGGCGATAGCACCAGCAGCACACCGCTGGCACCGACGATATCCATGGCGCGGCGCGCGCGCGGGGTCAGCCAGTTGCTCACTCGCCATCGAAAGTGGCGCCAGTTGGAGCGTGATTTCATCCACAGGCCGCGTCCGGGGATCGCCTCTTCCCCATATTTACGTACGCTCATCAGAAAGCTCGGGTTGCCAAGTACGTAGCGCTTGAACATGCGGCGTGGCTCCATCAGCAATCGCCAGGCCCATTCCATGCCCAGTCTGCGCACGACGCCCGGCGCACGTGGAATGCGCTGGGAATAGAAGTCGAAAAGACCGCCGACGCCCATGACCACTGGCACCTCGAGTCGCTCACGATAGGTCGAGATCCACTTCTCCTGCGTCGGTACGCCCATCGCCACCAGCAACAGGTCGGTGCCCTGATTGATCTGCGCCAGCACGTCGTCGATGATTTCCGGGCCGATGAAACCGTGATGTACACCACTGATCTCGAGCGTCGGCCATTGCTCGCGGAGCTTGTCAGCCATCCTGTCGGCCACGCCCGGGGCGGCGCCGAGCAGGAACAGGCGCTTGTTTTCCGCCACCAGCATGTCGCACAGGTGGGGCAGCAGATCGGTGCCATTGAGGTTGGCTTCGAGCTCCTGGCCGAGCATGCGGCAGGCCATCTTGACGCCGCTGCCATCGGGCAGCAGCAGGTCGCTGTCATGCAGCACCTGCATGTAGTAGCGATCGACCTGGGCCACGTTCAGGCAGTGCGCATTGACGAAGTTGACGGTGCGCGGCTGCGGGTCGCTGATCCAGCTCTTGAGCAGGCTCAGGCAGGTGTCGAGACTGGTGTTGACGAAGGGCACCCCCAGCACCTTGACGTGAGGCAGCGTCTTGACGCGCTCTGTGGTGAAGAGGGCTTGATCCAATGGCTGGCTCATCATGGCGACTCCACTTCATGAGCGTCCTGCTGTTGATTCGGTCTGGCCGACTGCGGGCGCGGCGCATTGTCGATCTTCTTCTTCTGCGCCTTGCCGATGACCCCCTGGGCGAGCCCTTCACAGCGTAGATAGAGACTCCTGGGCATCACGCGCAACATCAGGGCGGCCCCTGCCGTGGCAGCGGTGCGCCCGAATTCCGCCTTCCAGACGCCCGGCCATGCCTTGATGGCGCGGCGGCAATACGCCCAGGCAGCCTCCCCGTCACGCAGGCGAATCGCCTGACGAGACAGGTAGCGCAGTTGATAGGCCTGGGCGCGGGGGTACCATTGTTCGATGAAGTCAGGCGCGTAGGCGCGCGTCAGCTCGACGATCGCAAGCCAGCTCTGGTACTGGCGCTCCAGTTGTGCCGAAAGCCCGCCTTCATTGAGACGGTAGCGGGTCAGCGGCTCGGGAATGCCTTCCACCGTGGTGCCGGTCTTGAGGGCGATGCGTGTCCAGCATTCGATGTCTTCGCTCTGGCGCAGGCTCTCATCGAAGTAACAGGGCAGCACGCCGCCCCCCTTGACCTCACAGTCGAAGGCGATGGCCTCGAGAATCTCGCGGCGGATGACCGGCGCCGAGCCATTGCCCACCGGGTTGCGACAGAACAGCAGCCCCGGCGTGATGTCGGTCAGGCTCGGCATCTGATAGTAGTCCAGCGGCTCGCCAGCGGCATCGATGAAGGCCGAGCGCGAGAAGGACAGGCCTACCTCGGGGCGTGCCTCGAGGTACTCGCGGTGGCGCGCAAGTTTCGCGGGCTCCCAGATGTCGTCGGAGTCCAGGAAGGCCAGGTAGCGCCCCTGTGCGGCACGCACGCCGGTGTTGCGCGCCCCGGCCAGACCGCGATTGACCGGATGCGTGATCAGCGTTATGCGCGGGTCGTCATAGGCCTCGCAGATCGCTCGGCTGCCATCGGGGGAGCAGTCATCGATTATGAGCAGTTCGAAGTCGCCGTCTTCCTGCGCCAGCACGCTGTCGATGGCGGCCGCGACGAAACGTTCGACGTTGTAGATCGGCATGATGACCGAAAAGGTCGGGGTCATGGTCTGGCCTCCTGGACGTCCCTGTCTGGGGAAAGCGATGCGGTGGTTGCTGCGTGAGGTGTGTCTGGTGAATCTGGTGGCGGCGCATCTGTCACGGGGCCGTCCTGAGCGAGGATCAGCCGGCGTGTCCACAGATAGCCGGGCAGGGCGGCCAGGCTGATGCCGACCAGAATGCCGGCCGCGACGCCATTGATGCCGAAGGGCACGCCGGCGAACATGCCGGCGCCGAGCATCAGCGTCATGAAGATCTGCAGCTTGAGGTCTGCCCCGGGCATGCCCTGGGCACGCAGCAACTGGCCGCAGCTGTCGAGCAGGATGCGCGGCAGGGCCGAGAGGCAGATCAGGATCAGGATCGGCAGGGCGCCACGCTCGACCCAGGCTTCCCCGAACAGGATCGGGACATACCAGGGCGCCAGCAGGCTCTGGGCGATGATGGCGGGCACGGCGACCAGCGCGAACAGGCGCATGCCGTGGTGCATGCGTGCCAGTCGTTCGCGAGACATCATGTCGCCGCACAGCTGCGGGAAGATGGCGGTGGAGTAGGCGCGCAAGAGGCCAAGGCTGATGCCGAGTCCGGCATTGAAGGCAAAGAAGTAGACGCCGAGCACGTCCATGGCGAACAGGGCGCCGACCAGCAGGTAATCCATCTGCTGACGCAGTACCGAGACCACCTCGACGCCCATCATCGGGCGCGCGAAGCTCATCAGCGGACGCGACCAAAGCGTGGAGGGGCGCTCATCTATGCGCCATGACTCGCACCAGCGGTAGGTCAGGGTCCAGATGGGCGTCACGATCAGCTTGGGCAGGATCAAGGCCCAGAACCCGGCGCCCATGGCGGCCAGCAGCATCACACCGATGGCCTCGCCGATGCTCTGGCCCATCTCGATGCGCGCCGTGATGTGCAGGCGGTTGCTGCGCAGAATTCGCGCCGCGTTGATGGCGGCGGGGGGCAACATCGGGAAGATCAGCGCCAGCGCCATCAGTGGCAGGGTCAGATCGGGAGCGTCATAGAGGTAGGCCAGCAGCGGGGCCAGTGCCATCTGTAGCACCATCAGGCCAAGACACACCACCCAATTGAACCAGTAGGCATCGCGGCACAGGCGTTCATATCCCTCGCGACCGGCCTGCACCAGAGCGGGTACCACGGCGGCATTGGAGATGGCGTGCATGATCTCGTGCGCGGTGAGCACGATGGCGGCGATACCGAAGGACTCCGGCGCGATCATGCGCGCCGCCACCAGGGTCGCGCCCAGACGCGCGATGCGGTGCACCCCTTGCGACATGCCCATCCAGGCCAGATTGCGGATCAGGCGGCCATTGCCACCGTCTCCACCACCTGTCAGACGTGTCTTGAGTCGCGTGATCACCCCCATCGCCTGGCTCCCTGGCTTGTCGTGCCTTTCCAGGCACCTGGTCTTGTCAGTCATGCTTTTGAACGGCTGGTGTAGCCACTCTAGCGCAATGTACTGATGAATTGGCGTGATCTGGCGCAGCATTGTTCCACTATCCCGTGATCGGACTAGGTTGCCGTGTCGCTGCTGCCGGCATCGGCGGAGGCGGGCGCTGCCCTTGAAAGCGGCTTTTCCACATCCACCGGTCCCATGTTGTGGATATGCCCTTCGCTGGCGGGCAGGCCCGCCAATTGGTGCGCCTTGCCGATCAGGATCAGTCCCGGCCAGATCAGATAGGCCAGAATCTCCAGGTTCTCGCCGAAGGAGTAGACGAACAGCAGGCCGACCATGATCAGGCCCAGCTGCACGACAGGGCGGCCGACCACGAAGCGCAGCAGATGCAGCAGGCTGGCCAGCATCGGGATCAGCAGCGCGAAAAGCCCGAAGATGCCCTTGACGAACAGGAGTCCATACCAGCTGTGGTGAGAGCCGATCGGCATGTACTCCACCAGGTGCGGTCCGCGCTCGACGATGCCGTGGCCGAACCATGGTGCCTCATTGCGCCAGCGATCCACCGCGATACGCCCCAGCGCGGCACGCACACGGGTCGAGTCCGCTCGCGAGCCCTTGAAGGCGGCGATGAAGTTGTCGATGGCTTCCAGAATCGGCGCGCCGAGAAAGCCGGCGATCAGGCTGAGGCCGGAGAAGCTGAACCACAGCCACGGCTTGTGCAGGCGCTTGAGCAGGAACATCCCGGCGCTGATCAATACCAGCGACACCAGTGCCATTCGTGAACCGGACATCAGGATCATCAGCACGCTGCCGCCGATGCCGATCGCCTTCCATATCGGATGCTTCTCCAGCAGGGCACAGGCGAAATAGATGCTGGCGACAAAGCCCACCGCCGGGGCCCAGGGCGTGAACAGTCGCCAGCGCGGCATGCCGCTGCCGGGATCGATCTCGTAGAGCGAGACGGCGAAGAATTCCGGCCCCGGCCCACCGATAGCCTGTAGTGGCGAGACAAAGGGTACCTGGGGCAGCCCCGCCAGCCAGGCGCCGACGAATACCGGCAGCAACAGCATGGTATGCAGGCAGACATGCATGGCCGCGCGAATGATCACCGCCGGACGGATCGCCAGGCAGCCGATGACCGGGAAGACTGCCAGCAGCGCCCAGCCCTTGGCCCAGCCGATGGAGGACTTGATCAGCTTGCCGGTGCCGAGGTTCTCGATCAGATGGCCGGCCAGCAGCGAGAACTCCATCACGATCATGCCGATGATCCACACCCATAGCGGCCAGGGCAGGCGCGGAAAACGCTGGCGGCCCTTGAGGTGCAACCAGGCGGCACGCATCACCAATGACCATGCCAGCACCGGTGCCAGCACATAGAGGCCGCCGACCAGATAGAACAGATAGGTGGCGGTGATCGAGAACCAGATGATGCGCTCTTCCGGGGTCTCGGGGCGGACATCCGCCTCCGGTCCGGCCTTCAGGGAAAACATCGGCGGCTCACACGCTTTGCTGCAGGCGCAGCAGGTAGGGTTTCCTGATCCACAGCAGGATCAGGCCGATGATGCTGAAGACGCTGGCGGCCAGCGCGCCGACGATGGCCAGCTTGATGCCCAGCGAATCCGCCTTCTCGGGCAGTGGCGGTGGGTCCAGAATCTGCAGCATCGGGTAGCTGGCGAAGGGGTCGATCTGGCCGATGTCGATCTTGGCCAGCGCCGTGGTGTAGACCGCCGTGGCGACCTGCTGCTCGCGCAGCAGGTCCTGCAGTTGGGCGGCCTTGGCGACACTGTTGTCCAGCCGTTGCTGGCGGGCCGCCAGATTGGCCCGCCCGGTGGCAAGCTCGCTGATCACGCCGCGCCGCTGGGTATCCAGGGTGATCAGTTCGCCGACCAGAGTGTCCTGATTGGCATGGCCGGACGCGGCACGCAGGGCACTCTGGTTGCGCGAGGACTGGCGGGGAAGCAGCTGGCGCATGCGTGAGGCCAGCGAACGCTCGAGAGAATCAAGTCCCGCGGCCAGGTTGATGACTTCCGGATTGCGCTCGCCCCATTTGCCGCGTGCTTCATCGAGACTGGCCGCCTGCTCCGCTGCCTGCGTCAGCAGCGCCTGATAGCGGGCATCGCGCTGCAGGGCGATCACGCCACCGGCCTGGCCGGCATCCAGCCCCAGGCGACTGGACAGGGTGGCGAGCCGGGCATCCAGAGCCGACAGCTCGCCATCACGCGTCTCGAGTGTGTCCTTGAGCGCCTCGACACTCAGCGTCAATTCCTTGAACTGCTCCATGGAGACCAGCCCGGAGGTGGACTGGAACTCGAGCAGCTTGCGCTGGGTTTCCTTGAGCGTGCGGTCGTAGGTCTCCAGCGAGCGGCGGATGACGGCTTCGCGGCGCGCCTGTTCATCATCGCGCAGCTGTTCGATCACTTCATTGAAGGCATCGATGTGCGCATTGGCACGTGCGAGCGCGGCCCTGGCGCTCGGCGCGCTGGTCTGGAAGGCGATCAGGGCGGTCTGGTCGGTCAGCTTGATCTTGGGCTTGCCGTAATCGTCGGGATGCATGTCGACCATGCTGGCAGCACGCTCGAGCACGGCGGGACTCTCGGCGATGGCGCGGTAGTTGACCTTGGGGTCCAGCGAGGAGCTGGAATAGGAAGAGTTGGCGCTGGTGCTGGCCTGGCCGATGCTCTCGAAGTTCACCGACAGGCCGGAGCCGGTACCCGGCAGGATCATCGTCCAGCTGGTGGTGTAGGTGACAGGTGCCACGGCGATGAAAGTGATGGTCACCCCCCAGATGACACTCATGATGGCGGTCGCCAGCAGCAGGTAGGCCGCGCGGCGGGTGCGCGGGCGCATGCTGGAGCCACGCGCCGCCCAGCCCAGCAGGACGCCCAGAAGTCGGCGTCTCAGTGAGGGCTTGGCTGCGTCTTGTGGTGTGTCGGGTGAGCGGGACTCTGTCATGCACATCCTTGTCGCGTGGTAGTGATCAGTCGCATTCCATCAACGGACAGGCGATGGGTTACAGCAGAGTGGCCGGCGTGAGCAGGTCAGTCAGCGTGCGGGCGATATCACGGATGTTGGTGACACCGGAGTCATAGCAGCCGACCACATCTTCGGGCATCAGGTAGGGATTGACGCCCACATCCGCCGGATTGGCCAGCAGGGCATCGATACCGCGATCGACCACGACCGGCTGATGCGTCATCGGGTTGGTGCTGATCAGCACCGCGCGACGTGAACCAGAGGTCGCCTGGATGCCGCCGACGCAGTTGGCATTGATCACGCCCTGCAGCATGCGCACGCCGTAGGGCACCTGCGAGCGCAACACCGTGTAATTGCTGACGTTGTTGTTGTTGGCAGGGGTGGTCAGGTTGGAGGCATAGATGACGATGCCCGGCGCGGTGAGAGGCGAGGGGCGCATCAGCGCGGCCTGGAAGGCGCCGCTGGAAGGCACGTGGATGCGGTCACCCACACGCAGCCAGGGATTGGCGGCATACTCGCCGTCGATCAGGCCTCGCATGTCGAGAATCTGTGTCTGGCCGTCGCGAATCAGCTCGATATGGCTCAGGTCCGCATCGGGGCGGATGCCACCGGCCGTGGTCAAGGCCGCCGATAGACGGCGTTGTTGACTGGCATCGCCGCCAGCGAAATCGCGGCGCACCATGCGCTCTTCCGGCAGGCGGGTATTGATGACCGCCTCCCCCGGGAAGAACACCGCGCCGGACACCGCGACGGCCAGCGGCGCCCATTCCTCGAGCCGGATGCTGACATGTGCCAGGCCCGGGCGAATCAGCTCTTCCTGCACCAGACGCCGGGTGACCTCATCCGCCAGGTCGTCGATGGTCTTGTTGGAGGCCTCGACCGGCGAGAGCCACGGCAGGCGCAGACGTCCGTCATGATCCACCTCGTAGCTGCCATCGAAGAGTTCGCTGCCGGCGACCCTGACGCTCAGACGATCACCCGCCGCCAGCCGCTGGTCATCGCCCGCGGGCAGTTGCATGAAGCGATCATCGGCATGAGGGGCAGGCAGCTCCAGTGGCCAGTGGGTCGCCTGTTGCCAGTGGTCCTCGGCGGGAGTGTCGTCCAGCATGATCGGCGTACAGCCGCCCATCAGGCCGGCCGTGACCGCGACGCCCAGCAGGCGTCGAAGAGAGCAGGCAAGGGAGGTGGGCCGAGTCAGGTCGCGTTTCATCAGGCTACCTCACGAGAAGGCCCTGTCCGCGTGTCACCGCTCGACTCCAGCAGCGGGTCGCGCTGATAGTAGATATCGAAGAGCTCGAACAGGCGCACGCGCTCCAGCTCTGCCTGCATGACCGGCGAGGGTTCGACCACCACCAGCGCCGCCGGGGACAGCGCATCATGCAAGCTGACCAGCACCGAAAGACCATCGGCATCGATGGCTTCGACATGGCTGAGATCCACCGCCAGCGTGCCGGTGTGCTCAGGAATCATCGCCAGCATCTCCTGGCGGAAATAGCGCGCGAGCTCGCCTGTCAGCTGGGCAGGCGGCGTGATCATGATGCCTTCTTGCATCCGGGTGGTGATGGGCATGACGGGCTCCCTGTGCTTGATGTCACCGCCTGGCCCCAGCTGGGCCTGCAGTGCAGCTTGTTATCTTCATGCACTATGCCGCATAAGCATCGTTTACCTGCTGTTACAGTGTCAACGACGCCGACTGACTTGCCTCATTCTTTCCTGCTGGGTTTTGTGGTTCTGCCCGCTGTTCTCGGGCTCTCTTGCTGTTTTCAGGTTTTCGAGGATGCCTTCGCGGCGTTGTCACTCGCCCGACATGGCGGGTGACTTGTGCGGCGTGGCCAGCATCGCGCCCCAGTGGCGAAAGCGCAGCAACAGCAACAGGCCCGGTATGGCGGCCAGCGTGCAGATCCAGAAGAAGCTGTCCCAGCCGGCCGCATCGGCCAGATAGCCGGAGGGCGCGGCAATCACCACGCGCGGCAGGCCCATGATCGAGGAGAGCATCGCGTACTGGCCGGCGGTGAAGCGCTTGTCGGTCAGCGCGCCCATGAAGGCGATGAAGGCGGCGCTGCCCATGCCGGCCGCCAGGTTTTCGAAGGCGACCACAGCCGCGAGCCACGGCAACGAATCACCGACGTGATGCAGCCACACGAAGCCGGCAGTCGACACCATCTGCAGGATGCCGAACCACCAGAGCGCCCGATAGATACCGATGCGCATGATCATCAGGCCGCCGAAGAAGGTGCCGGCCAGCAACGGCCAAAGACCGAACAGCTTCACGGTCGCGCCGATCTGGGAGTTGCTGAAGCCGATGTCCTTGTAGAAGGGCGTGGTCAGATTGCCCGCCACGGAATCGCCCAGCTTGTAGAGCAGGATGAACAGCAGCAGCCAGATGGCACCGTCGCGCTTCATGAAGTGGCGGATGGGGTCCCACAGGATCTCATGCAGATGATGGGCGCGCGGCGCGGCCTGTGCCTCGGGCTCCGGTGCCAGCAGGGTCACCAGCATGCAGGCGCCAAGAGTCGCGGCCATGATCAGGTAGGTCACGCGGAAGCCGATCATGTCGGCCAGCACCAGGCCGCCGGCCGAGGCCATCAGCATGCCGATGCGGTAGCCATAGACATAGAAGCTGGAGCCCAGCCCCAACTCGTTGTCCGGCAGATGCTCGCGCCGATAGGCATCGATCACGATGTCCTGGGTGGCGCTGAAGAAGCTGACCGCCAGCGCGATGGCGCCCATGGTCAGCGGCGACATGTGCGGGTCCTGCAAGGCAAGCAGCGCGATGAGGGCGGTCAGGGCCAGCTGGGCGATCATCAGCCAGCCACGGCGCCGGCCGAGCACCGGCGGCATGATGCGGTCCAGCAATGGCGCCCACAGAAACTTGAGGGTATAGGGCAGGCCGACGAGCGCGAGCAGGCCCACGGCGTCCAGTGATACTCCGGCATCCGTCATCCAGGCCTGCAGCACGCTACCGGTCAGCAGCAGTGGCAGCCCGGAGGCGAAGCCCATCAGGAACGTGATACCATGACGGCCAGCGAGTAAGCGTAAATCCTTTGAAGTCAAAGCCTTGCCTGTCCATGCAGAGGGTGTGGCCGCGCGTGTCACACGCACGGTGAGCGGCTATCTGCCGCTTGCGTCATTCATGGCCGGATTGTCGCACTGCCTGAGGGCAAGAGCCATGCATTGTCCTGCCGGTCAGCTGACAGGCATGATGCAGGTCGAGACACGCATGAGTGGGGCAGGCAGGCAATGAGAGGTCATCATGAGTGAAGCCCGAGAAGCTGCCAAGGCGCATTGGTATCTTATCCAGTGCAAGGGCGGGGAGTCCTTCCGTGCGGCGGAGAACCTCACCAATCAGGGATTTCACGTCTTCCACCCCCTGTTGGAGGTGGAAAGGAAGCGCGGCGGCAAGCTGCGTTGGGTCGAAGAGCCGCTCTTCCCCTATTACCTGTTCATACGCCTTGATCAGATGGATGACAACTGGCGTCCGATTCGCTCGACCCGTGGCGTGCTCAAGCTGGTCAGCTTCGGCAATACGCCAACGGCGGTGCCGACATCTCTGGTGGAAGCCCTGATCGCCAGCGGTGAGCAACGCCAGGAACAACCGCCGGAGAATGTCTATTTCCGGGCCGGCGAGCAGGTCGAGATCATCGATGGCCCCTTGAGTTCGCTCAGTGGCGTCTTTGAGAGCGCGAAGGGCGATGAGCGCGTCATCGTGCTGCTCAATCTGATCAATCAGCAACAGCGTGTCGAGCTGTCCAGTCGTCAGCTGCGACGCAGCGAAAGCTGAGTTGCCGACCTGTCTCATCCGACTTGATCCGCGAGACCGCATTGCACCTTTCTTCTGGAGTGGTTCCCATGGCGATTACTTCCCAGCAGGTCGTCAGCCTGCATTACACCCTGCGCACCGCTGATGGCACTGTGCTGGATAGCTCCCTTGAGCGTGAGCCGATGGACTACCTGCATGGCCACGACAATATTCTGGCAGCGCTGGAGAGCGCACTTGAAGGCTGCGGTGTCGGCGACCGCAAGATCGTCAATCTGACGCCTGCCGAAGGTTTCGGTGAGCGGGATGAAGGCCTGGTGCAGTACTTCGGGCGTGATGCCTTCGGTCCGGGCGAGATCAACGCCGGGATGCGCTTTCAGGCCCGCACCCCGGAAGGCCAGCGGTCGGTCACGGTGCTGGAAGTCGGTGAGCAGCAGGTCAAGGTCGATGCCAATCATCCGCTGGCAGGTCAGGCGCTTAGCTGGGAAGTCGAGGTGCTGGAAGTGCGCGATGCCACGCGTGCCGAGCTCTCGGCCGGTCATCCGCTCGGTCTCGATGTCAGTCATACCGAGATCGAAGACAAGAAGGTGCGTCGCTGAAGTAGGCATTGCAAAAGGGGGTATCGCTCAAGCTCCTCGTTGCAGCCCCTCTTCAACAACAGACAGCCCCGCTGCCGGAATCCTCGGCAGCGGGGCTGTCTGTTGTTGGGGCCTATGGCGATGGAGAAAATTGATATGGATCAGTCGTCTGCGCGCCAGTCGCCAAGATCGATCCATGAAGCCTTCAGGACTTGATGCAGATCAGATTCGTGCGGGGCGGGGCGGGGTAGAGTGTCCCTGTCGAGGCCGCAGCAGGCCGACACAGGCGGAAGAGCTAGCGATATCAGAGCTACTGATATCAAAGCTACCGATGTCAGAAGCAGAGGTGTCAGCTGCCGACAGAGGCTGGCATTGAGGGAGCCCCTTGGGGAAGGGGCAGGCCAGGATGGCCGCTGTCAGAATCGGGCTTTTTTGCAGGTGCCGATTCGCCGTCAGGGGAGGGGGAAACCCCGCTAGCCGACCTTCGGGTCGGCTTTTTTGGTTGTGGGGTGCATAGGGGGAATGGCTAGCACCGCGTTTGCATGACGCTGGCTTGCCGGTGCGCTACTTGAAATTTTTTGCAGTTCTCTGGGAGGAAGAGAGTCGATGGGCAGGCAACCCCGCGACTGACACGAGGTTGCCTGATTGGTGAGGCGGCTCAACTATTGTTGCTGGCAGTCTTGAGACTCTCGACTTCCTTGTGGGAGTCGACGCTCTGGCCTTTCTTGACAGCCTGGTTCTTCTGGATAGCCTCGTCTTGCTTGACCGACGGGCTCTTCGTGTTGATGCCCGAGGTCGTCTTGCCCGGCTCGCCCAGCGTCAATGTCGTGTTCATGCGCTTGAGCGTATTGGGGCCGATTCCCTTGATTTCCGTCAACTGTGACACGTCGGTGAAGGGGCCGTTCGCCTTGCGCCACTCGACGATGGCCTGGGCCTTCTTGCCACCGATGCCCTTGAGCTCGGTCAGTTGTGCGGCAGTGGCGGTGTTGATGTTCATGTCTGCGGCCTGGCTGGCCGGTGACAGTACCAACAGGCTGGTCACGAGCAGTGTTCCTAATAGAGTTTTCATGGTCGCTTCCTATGCTCACATCAGGGTGGTCGATTGGGTGTGCGCGGAGCCACCACCCGAGGCCCTGCGCGAGAAATACTCTGGCTCAGGTATTAGGTTTGTAGTCATTTAGATTTAAACGGTTTCTCATCCTTACGCCGCTTTCTGCGCTCAACGCAAGAAAGCGCTAAGAGGCGTTAGCCTGCTGATTCGATTCGTCTTTCCCTGGGCATACAACCACAGAGCCGAGCGCTATAATGTTGCCCCGAGCCCATGACCTCCTGTCATTGCGCCTGCCACATCGCCTGGAGCCCGGATGCCTGCCACGACTTCCCCCCTGATCATCGCCCTCGATTACCCGGACATGAGTGCTGCGCTTGCCATGGCAGACCAGCTGGATCCTGCGCGCTGTCGCGTCAAGGTGGGCAAGGAGCTGTTCACGCGTGTGGGTCCCGAGATTCTCAAGGCATTGCATCAACGCGGCTTCGAGGTCTTTCTCGATCTCAAATTCCATGACATACCCAACACCACCGCTCAGGCCGTGCTGGCGGCAGCGGAGCACGGCGTGTGGATGACCAATGTCCACGCCTCTGGTGGTGCGCGCATGATGCAGGCCGCCGCTGAAGCCCTTTCGACTCGCGGCCTCGACACCCAGTTGATCGCCGTCACGGTGCTGACCAGCATGGAACAGGCCGATCTGGCCGGTATCGGGCTGGATGTCACGCCGCTTGCGCAGGTCGAGCGGCTGGCGGCCCTCGCCCAGCAGAGTGGCATGCACGGTGTGGTGTGCTCCGCACGTGAGACCCCGAGCCTCAAGGCGCTGTGTGGCCCAGAGTTTCTCAAGGTGACGCCGGGTATTCGCCCGAGCTTCGCGCAGGCCGGTGATCAGCGGCGCACCATGACGCCCGGTGAAGCCATGGCGGCCGGTAGCACCCATCTGGTGATCGGGCGTCCTGTCACCCAGGCGCAGGATCCGCTGGCGGCGCTGGCGCTGATCGAGCAGGAGCTGGGCGCCTGATCGGCTGATTGTCTGCCTCATGGGCATAAAAAAAGACGCCAGTCGCAGACTCTGCGGCTGGCGTCTTTTTCATGGCAGTGATCACTGCTGCTGATCACTCGCTCACGTTTTGCGCGACGACCTCAATCGGCAGGCTTGATATGCCAGCTGACCTGAACGCTGCTCTCGAGGCTCAGCTCGCCCGGGCGGTATTCGCTGCCGCTGCTCTTGGCCTCCGCCATGTCGGCACGCATCGCCATCATCTGCGGGCGCGGGCTGTGAGAGGACTCATTGATCGACTGCACGTTGCCCAGGGTCGCGCCGAGGGTCTCGGCCATCAGCTGTGCCTTGTGGCGTGCCTTGGTCAAGGCCTCCTTCAACACCTTGTCTTCCAGGGCGTCCCGTTCACTGATCTGATACTGCACACCGGCCAGTTGATTGACACCAGCGCCCAACAGCAGGTCGATGACTTCCGGCACCTTGTCCAGGTCATCGAGAGCGAGGCTGATCGGGCGTTCGAGGTGCGTACGACGCCATTGCTGGGGCTGCTGCTGACCATTGTTGCGCTCGTAGTACTGCTCAGGACGCAGGTTGAGGCTGCCGGCGCTGATCTGACGGCTGTCGATGCCCGCTTTCTCCAGTGCCTGAATCAGTGTCGTCATGCGTGATTCCAGTGACTCGCGCGCCTTGCGGGCCGCCTGGCCCTCGGCCTCGCTGTCGGGAGCCTTGTCGTCCACCTTGCGAGCGGGCGTCTTCTCCCACAGGCGAGCCTGGATGGTTGCCTTGTCGGGCGCCGCCTCCAGGCTGGCACTGGCGCTGACATGCACCAGTGCCGGTGCGGGCGTCTGGTCGGCGCGGGCCAGGTGTGTGGCGCTGGCGGTGCAGAGCGCCAGGCCGCACAGCATGGCGGTACGACGCAGGCGCTGGGCGAGGGGGGCGGGGCCTCTGGTGGCGTGGTTCATCAGCATGGGAAATCCCTTGAGTAAAGTGGCAACATTGTCGCCTGGCGCTTGGTGAGGGGCATGAATGCGGGCGCGATAGGCTTGAAAGTATCAGCAATGAGGGCGATGCGTGAAGGTATACGAGAGACTGCGCTGGATACGAGGCGCTGCACAGGCAGTGCTGGCGCTCGTCATGACATTGCTGATGGCGTCGCCTGCCCTGGCCGCAGGGCGTGAGGTGATCGACGATGCAGGCGATGTCGTGACGCTGTCACAGCCAGCGCAGCAGGTGGTCACGCTGGCCCCGCACGCGGCCGAGCTGGTATCAGCGGCAGGAGGCTTGCCGGCCTTGATCGGCGTGAGCCAGGGCAGTGATTTCCCCCTTGCGGTCAGTGAGCTGCCGCGCCTGGCCAGTTATCACGGCCCCAACCTGGAGGCACTGCTCAGTGCACGGCCTGATCTGGTCGTGGCATGGGGCAGCGGGCTTTCCGATGAGATGCATGAGCGTCTGACAGCGTTGGGGATGCCCGTCTTCGTCAGCGAGCCCGCCTCACTCGACGATGTGCTGTCCAATATCACCCGGCTTGGCACCTTGCTGGGTACCCGCGACATTGCGGATAAGCATGTGGCGACGCTCGCAGCGCGAATCGAGCAGCTGGGGCGCGCCCGCGACAGTGCCCCCTTGCCGGTCTTCTTCCAGCTGGGGGAAAGCCCGATGACGACGCTGGGCGGCAACCATCTGGTCAATGAGCTGATTCGGCGCTGCGGCGGTGAGCCGCTACTGACGGACTCACCCGCCGTGGTGCCGCAGATCAACCGGGAAGCCTTGTGGCTGGCCAGGCCGCGCCTGATTCTGCATCCGATCGCGAAGGGGCCCGCGCGCGAGGAGTGGGTTGCCGCCTGGCGCGCGAGTGAAGGGCCGCTTTCCGAGGTGGCACTGGCGGGTCTGACTCCTGACCTGATCAGTCGTCCCGGCCCGCGCAGTGTCGAGGCGATGGCAGAGGTCTGCGCTGCCATCGAGAAGGTGCAGGCGTCGGACTGAAGGCGTCAGAGCAAGCGCGTCGGAGCAAGAGCGGCTGGAATGCTGGATGCTCAGAAATCGATGCCGCGCCGTGCCTTGAGACCATGATTGAAGCCGTGGCGAATCTCGGTCATCTCGGTGACGGTATCGGCACAGGCAACGATTTCACGATTGGCATTGCGCCCGGTGATGATCACGGTCTGTTCTGCTGGGCGATTCTCGAGTGCCGTCATCACCTCCTCCAGCGGCAGATAGCCGAACTTGACCATGTAGGTCAGCTCGTCGAGCACCACCAGATAGACGCTGTCATCGCGCATCAGGCGCTGCGCTTGCTGCCACACGGCCTGACAGGCAGCGGTATCGGCTTCACGATTCTGGGTATCCCAGGTGAAGCCGGTGGTCATGGCATGCACTTCGAGATTGGCATCCTCGGCGAGCCGTTCGCGCTCGCCGCATTCCCACAGCCCCTTGATGAACTGGATGACCCCGACCTTGTAGCCATAGCCCAGCGCGCGGGTGATGGTGCCCCAGGCGGCGGTCGTCTTGCCCTTGCCGTTGCCGGTGAACACCAGCAGCTGGCCGCGCTCCTCAGTGGCCTGCGCCACCTTGTCATCGACATGCGACTTGAGCTTTTCCATCGCGACCTTGTGGCGGGTATTGCGGTCCGTCATGCGTATGCTCCGTGAGTCAAAGGCACAGCATCGACCCGGGGGCGGTGCCCTGATCGGTGCTGTGCCATGTGTGGCTGGCTATCGTCCGAGGCTCTTCGAAAGAGGTGCCCCGGGAAAGCCGATCAGAAGAAGAAGGTGACGCCGCCTTCCACATAACGGCCCTGGGTGTTGTAGCCATTGACCAGCTGATATTCGCGATCGAAGACGTTATCCAGCTTGGCGCTCAGCTTGACGTTCGGCATCACCTGCCAGCTGGTGCGCAGATCGACCACGCCATAGCCGGCAGTGCGCGTGTCGGTGTAGGTGTCTGCGTCAGTATCGCTGCGGCTGGCGCTGCCACGCAGCGTGGCACCGAAGCTCCAGTCGTCGAGGGCGTAATCGGCGTCCAGACGCGCAAAGCGCTGGGCGCGGCGCTTCAATTGCTCACCGGTATCGCGGTCCTCCGGATCCTGCCAGGTCATGGCAAGGTTCACGCTGAGCGCATCACCTTGCCAGCCACTGCTCAGTTCGATGCCACGGATGCGTGAGCGATCGATATTGATCGGCGTGAAATTGGCACCTTCGTAGCTGATCAGATTGTCGATATCCGTCTGGAAAGCATTGACGCCTACGTGCCACCGCTGCTCCTGCAGACGCCAGAACAGCTCGGCCGTCGTGGAGGTCTCGGCATCGAGATCCGGGTTGCCGGAGCCGTAGGGGCTGTAGAGGTCGATCAGGTTCGGTGCCTTGAATGCGCTGGAATAGCTGGCACCGAGCTGTTGCGCGGCCGTCAGGTCATAGGCGTAGCTGGAGCCGCCCGTCATCTGATGGCCATAACGATTGTCGTCGTCGTAACGCAGGCTGGTCGTGACGTGGTGACGCTGTTGCTGAAGATGCCAGCTGCCGTAGACGCCGGTGGCATAGCGGCTATCGACGCTGTAGCCCTCGGCGGTGAAGTAGGGGCCATCGGCATCCAGGCTTTCCTCGCGATGGTCCACCCCCAGACTGAGCGTGCCGAGGTCGGTGTAGAAGTCGTGGCGCAGGCCGACCTCGTTGCGGGTGCTGGCGACACGCCCGGCATCGCTGCCGGCTTCGGTGTTCTCGTACTCGTCCCGCGTGCGTGCCACGCTGACCGTCATGTCCCAGTTCGGGTTCAGGTGCGTCAGCAGGCTGGCATCCAATACCATCTGGCTGCCTTCGCCGTGGCAGTCTTCCGAGGCACTGAAGCTGCTGTCGTAGCAGTCGTCATAGTCGTAATCGGTCTCGGTGTTGGCGACGCCGAGGCTGAGCGTGGCCTGCTGACCGAAGTCGTGGCCAAGACGCAGTTCGGCGCCCGTGGCCTCGTAGCCATCATCTTCACTGCCGGTATCGCGGGCCGAGAAGCCATCGCTCTCATCATGATGGAGATTGGCCGAGAGGCGCGTGTCGTCTTCCACTGAGCTGAACTGGGCGTTCTGGCGGAAGGTGCCGTCGCTGCCGGCACGCAGGGTGACTTCTGCATGCTGACCGACTTCGCTGCCGCCACGCGTGATCAGGTTGATCACACCGCCGATGGCATCGGCGCCGTAGACGCTGGCGCGCGGGCCACGCACGATCTCGACACGCTCGACGGCAGCGAGTGGCAGGAATTCGAAATGCGCCAGGCCATCGGCACTGTTGGCGACGCGCTGACCATTGACCAGAATCAAGGTGTGGTCGGACTCGGTACCGCGCATGAAGAGGCTGGTCTGGCTGCCCATCGGGCCGCTGCGAGCGACCTCGATGCCATTGCGTGACTGCAGCAGATCGACCAGCGAACTGGCCTGCAGGCGATCGATCTCGTCACGCGTGATGACTTCCGTGCTGGCCAGGACATCATTCTGCAGCTGTGGAATGCGATTGGCGGTGACCTGAACGGTATCCAGGTCCTCGGATGAATCGGTGGTCAGCGTATCAGCAGCGACGGCGGGCGGGGTCAGCAGCAGCAGGCTACCGACGAGAGTGAAGCTGGCCTGCGCGGATGCGCGACCACGAGTGTTGTTGTGTTTCATGAATGATCCTCAGGCGTCAGACGCAATGAGGAGGACAGGCGTGACAGGGTGCGCGAGCACACGCCCCCGCACGCGCCCTGATCAATCAGGCCCGTCGCGGGAGACTTGCCACTGGTGAGGCCCTCCGCATCAACCAGTGTGGAAGCGAGGGCCGGTCTCCGGACTGACGCCTGGTGGACTCCAATGGCAGGAGTCTCACCCCCTCATGCGCCTTCCCACCTCCTTCCCTTGGGGGAGGCCTGCATGACAGGTCCTCCCGGAAGCAGTGGCTGGCCGTGTCGATCTTGTTGATCGTGGTCGACCTGCATGAGCGTTGCGATCACCGTTGCGGGGGCAGTACGGGGTTTTCACCCGTTTCCCGAACACCCTGGCTTCAACGTGAACCATTGTCTGGGGCGGGGGTGAGGGAGTCAATCGGCAAACCGGCGTTGCGCTGGCTGCCACCCAGGGCCGCTCAGTCGCAGCCATGCAGGGTGAGAAGTCAGAGGGCGAGCAGAGAGTAAGCAGAGGCTAAGTCATAGGGTGCCAGATACGACAACGCCCGCACGGGGCGGGCGTTGTCGAGATGCCAGTCTGTCCAGATGGCGGTGTCTGCTCCATGGAAGCTCGCTTGCAAAAGCTTGCTCTACAGTCGCGTGTTCTCTGGCAACTGGCTCACAAGCGATCATCTCTAGAGAGACAGGAACAGACCGGCGAGACTCGCTGACATCAGGTTGGAGAGGGTGCCGGCGAGAATCGCCTTCATGCCCATCTGTGCGATATCACCGCGACGGTTCGGCGCCATCAGCCCCAGGCCGCCCATCAGGATGGCGACGGAGGACAGGTTGGCGAAGCCGCACAGCGCGAAGATGATGATGGCTTCAGAGTGCTCGGACAGCTTGATCTGGTGGCTGGCGAGATCGGCGAAGGCGACGAACTCGTTGAGCACCAGCTTCTGACCGATGAAGCTACCCGCCTGGATGGCTTCGTGCCACGGCACGCCGATGACCCAGGCCACCGGGGCAAAGGCATAGCCCAGCAGCAGCTGCAGCGTGATGTCTTCATAGCCGAACAGGCCGCTGACCCAGCCGACGATGATGTTGCCCAGCGCGATCAACGCGATGAAGGCCAGCAGCATGCCGCCGACATTGATCGCCAGCTGCACGCCGGAGGCCGCGCCGGAGGCGGCGGCATCGATGACGTTGGTCGGGCGATCGATGTCCTTGCCCAGTGCTTCTTCGACGCTCTGGGTCTTGGTTTCGGTCTCCGGGATCAGCATCTTGGCCATCAGCAAGCCACCCGGCGCCGCCATGAAGGAGGCTGCCAGCAGGTACTTGAGGTCGATGCCCAGTGAGGCATAGCCCACCAGTACGGAACCGGCTACCGAGGCCAGGCCACCGGTCATCACGGCGAACAGCTCCGAGCGGGTCATGCCGGCAATGAACGGGCGCACGACCAGCGGGGCTTCGGTCTGGCCGACGAAGATGTTGGCGGCCGCGGACAGGGACTCCGGACGGCTGGTGCCGAGCACCTTCGACAGACCGCCGCCGAGTACGCTGATCACGACGTTCATCACGCGCAGGTGATAGAGCACCGCGATCAGTGACGAGAAGAACACGATGATCGGCAGTACGCGCAGCGCGAACACGAAGCCGCCACCGCCGAAGACTTCGAACATCTTGTCGCTGACCAGGCCGCCGAACAGGAAGTCCATGCCGACGTTGGCACTGGACATTACGGCCTGTACACCTTCGCTGAGCCCAAGCAGCATGCTCTTGCCAGCAGGCACGTAGAGCACGAAGATCCCCAGCATCGCCTGGATGGCAAAGGCACCCAGCACGGTGCGCAGACTGATGGCGCGTCGGTTTTCAGAGAGAAGGAAGGCAATCCCCAGCAGGGCTAAGATGCCCACCAGGCCCATGACGATCTGCATCAAGCAGCTCCTGAATGCGTAGGTGTTACGTTGAGGACAAGGCAATAGCGCTGGCCACAGGACGTATGGCCAAAACTGGCGCGTACTCTACCAGTATTTTTGCCCTCTGTCGGAGTCTGCCACTAACGTTTGACGCATTTTTTGTGAATCGTGCGAGGCGTGCCTGCGTCAACACGCACGAGGCCCGCCATGAGCGAGCCTCGTGCTTTCCCCTTGGTACCGTCGTGATATTCCGACGTGATGCTGAGTCTATCCCCCTGTCAGGTGCTGGCGCCCGGCAGTCGACTGGCCGGCAGAGGGCCAGACCCCGAGTCCGGCGGCGTCCGTGAAGTCTGTGATGACTTGCCGGCCGTGTCCTTGTCGGCCTGGGGAGTCTCCGTATTGTCGGTCCTGGGCTGGGAAGACTTGTTCAGCTCCGGCGAGTCGGCATGGATCAGGCTGATCAGCGTCTCGCCAGCCTTTGGCTCCAGTGCCACGGCCGTGTTGGCGATCCGGATGCGGCCCTGACTGCTGATGCAGAACAGCGGCAGCAGGCGCTCTTCATGAATCCTGCGGTAATCCTCGAGGCTGAAGCTCTCGGTGATGCGGGCGCGTCGGAACTGTGCACCCTGAGACAGCAGGCTCGCCAGCTTGGCATAGGTGATCTTGCCATCGAACAGCAGCGGCAGATGCCCCAGCGCCTGGTCCTGCTGGCGCTTGGCATTCTTGCCATTGTCCTCGGCGAGTCGGAAGACACGCCCGTGGCCCAGGATGTGCTCGAAGTGCAGCGCGGCCAGGCTATTGAGTTCGCGATAGGGCGACAGCGGCATCAAGTGGCCGATACCGGTCAGCTCGAGATGCTGGGCGGCATGTTCAGACAGCGGGTTGCCGTAGTAGACCGGCAGACCCGCCATGCGCGCTTCCTGCACCGCGTCCCAGTTGGTATCGGTCAGGCGCACCGAGAAGCCGGCGTCGACCAGTTCACGGGCGACCTGGCGTGATACCGAGTTGGCGCCCAGGATCAGGAACCCCGAGGGCGGTGGCTCGCCGACGCCCAGCACCTTGACGATGGGGCGCGACAACAGACTCTGGACCACCACCGTGCCGATGATGACCAGGAAGGTCATCGGTACCAGCATCTCGGCGCCCTCGATGCCCTGGGATTCGAGCTTGAGGGCGAAGAGCGAAGCGACCGCTGCCGCGACGATGCCGCGCGGCGAGAGCCAGGCCAGCAGGGCCTTCTCGCGTAGCGTCAGCCCACTGCCCAGGGTACACAGCCAGACCGTCAGGGGGCGTGCGACCCACATCAACACCGCCAGGAAGATCCACGCCGGCCACGACAGCAGGGACAGCTGCTCGACGGTCAGGCGCCCCGCCAGCAGCAGGAACAGTCCCGAGATCAGCAGAACCGTCAGGGTTTCCTTGAACTCGATGATCTGCTGGGTCGGTACACCGCGCATGTTGGCCAGCCACACGCCCATCACGGTGACGGTCAGTAGGCCGGATTCATGGAACAGGGTGTTGGAGATGGCGAACAGCCCCAGCATCACCATCAGGGTGCCGAAGTTGTGCAGCTTCTGCGGCAGCCAGAAATGACGCAGCACCAGCCCCCAGCACCAGCCACCCAGTGCCCCCATGCCGAGCCCAAGGCCCACTGTCTGGGCGAACAGCAACAGGGTGTGCGAGGCCGCATTGCCGGTCATGCCGAGCGCGACGTACTCGTAGACCAGTACCGCCAGCAGCGCGCCGACCGGGTCGATCATGATGCCTTCCCAGCGCAGGATCTGGGTCAGGTTGCCGCGCGCGCGCAGCGTCTGCAGCAGCGGCATCACTACCGTCGGGCCTGTCACCACCAGCAGGGCGCCGAGCACGGCGGCCATCTCCCAGCGCATGTCGAGCAGATAGTGGGCGGCCACGGTGCCGATCACGCCGGTGATCACCACGCCGGTGGTGACCAGTCGTCTGACGATATGGCCATGGCCGCGCAGGTCCTTGAAGTCCAGCGTCAGGCTGCCCTCGAACAGGATGACCGCCACCGCCAGCGAGACCAGCGGGAACAGAAGGTCGCCGAGCAGCTCATCCGGCTTCAGCCAGCCCGTGACGGGGCCAGCGAGGATGCCGACGATCAACAGCGGCAGGATGGCGGGCAGACGCATGCGCCAGGCCAGCCACTGGCAGCCGAGGGCCATCAGACCGATCAGGGTCAGGGCCAGAGCAGGTTCGGTCATCGAGTGTCTTCCTTGGAGTCAGCGAAAATGAGCGGTGCCACTGTTGCGGTCACCGCTCATCGTTTCGTTGTGTCTCAGCCGTCTGTCAGTGGCCCTTGCTTCTGCTTGTCTGCACAGGCTTGAAGCAGGGGCCAGGCGCCACTCAGGTGCCGCGTGGCAGGCCGAAAGGGCGCAGCCTAGCGATTGATTCCGTGGTATGCAACGTCGCGTTGCCTTATCGCGCTCTCCTCATTTCCTTCCTCTATCGTACCCACGTTATGGCATCGGGCAGATGCCATCACTCATTGGGCGCGACGCAGCAGCGGCAGCAATGCCTGCAGCGGATGCGGCAACTGGCTGCCCGAGAAACGCTTGCTCTGACTGCGGCACGAATAGCCACTGGCGACCAGCTTGCCCTGATTGGCGTCGTCTTCGACCACGGACTTCCACGACAGGTCATAGATGGCACGCGAGGTCTCGAGATTGCGCGCTTCGTGGCCGTAGGTGCCGGACATGCCGCAGCAGCCGGTGGCGATGGTCTCGAGCTTGAGGCCGAAGGCTGAGTAGACCTGCTGCCAGGCCTTGGCCGAGCCCGGAGCATTGGTGCTCTCGGTACAGTGGCTCAGAAGCTTCAGGCCCGGGTCCATCTTGCCCAGCACCGTCTTGGTGACGCCGACCGGCAGCAGCTTGCGCAGGCTGATCAGCCATTCCTGCAGCAGCAGGACGTCGGGCACGGCGTCCGGGCCGAGGGTCTTCACGTACTCCTGACGGTAGGTCAGGGTCATCGCCGGGTCGATGCCGACCAGCGGCACGCCGAAGTCGGCTATCGCCTTGAGACGCTCGGCCTGGGCACGCGCGGTACGCTGGAAGGCGCCGGTGAAGCCCTGTACCTGCAGCGGCTTGCCGTTGGGGGCAAAGGGAGCGACGAAGACATGGATGTCGAGTCGCGACAGCAGCTCGATGATGTCGATCACCAGCTGGGCCTCGAAGTGGCTGGTGAAGGCATCCTGCACCAGGATCACGCTTCTGGCCTTCTGAGATTCGGTCAGACGGCCCAGCTGGGTAGGTGTCGCCTCGGACACACCCCAGCTCTTGAGCTGTCTGCGCAGGCTGGCGCGTGACAGGCGCGGCGCATCGACCATACCGATCGGGCCTTCCAGCAGACGACTGACCAGGCGATTGGACAGCAGGCCGTTATACAGCGGTGTGACGCGCTCGGCCCACGGCAGCACGAATTCGAGGCTGCCGATCAGGTAATCGCGCAGTGGGCGCTGATAACGATGGTGATAGACCTCAAGGAAGCGACTGCGGAAATCGGGCACGTTGACCTTGATCGGGCACTGGCCCGCGCAGGACTTGCACGCCAGGCAGCCGGACATCGCGTCGTAGACCTGCTGATCGAAGTTGGCGTCAGACTGACCCTCAGCCTGTGCGGTGCCGGTACGCCGCGCCTTGAGCGAGGCGCTGAGGCGCGCCGGCAGACGTGCCAGCCACATGCCGGTGCCCTTGAAGCCTGGCGTACGCGCAGCCTGGGCCTCGGCGATCACGTCGCGTCCGGCGTTGCCTTCCAGGCGCAGCCACTCACGCATCAGGCTGGCTCGTCCCTTGGGTGAGTGGATGCGCTGGCGGGTCGCCTTCCACGACGGGCACATGGCGTCATTGGGGTCGTAGTTATAGCAGGCGCCGTTGCCGTTGCAGTAGACGGCGCTGGCGTATTCCTGCCACACGCGCTCATCGATCTGGCGGTCGAGATCGCCGCGCATGGTCACGTCATCGATACGCATCAAGCGGGGGTCGAAGGCCTCGACGGCGCTGTCAGCGTGATCACGCTTGTCGCTCTCACTGCTCTCTTCGCTGCTCCCTTCGCTGGCCCCAGCGTCACGCTTGCCAGCGTCGTCGACCAGCGCCACTGGCAGGCGCGGGGAGGCGATCTTGCCCGGGTTGAGCTGATTGTGCGGGTCAAAGGCCGCCTTCACATCCTGCAGCGCACCGTAGAGGCTGCCGAAGAAGCGTGGCGAGTACTCTGAGCGCACACCCTTGCCGTGCTCGCCCCACAGCAGGCCACCGTACTTGTGGGTGAGGGCGGCGACCTCATCGGAGATCTCGCGGATCATCGCCTGCTGGGCGGGGTCCTTCATGTCCAGCGCCGGGCGCACGTGCAGCACGCCGGCATCGACATGCCCGAACATGCCATAGCGCAGGCCACGGGCATCCAGCGCGGCGCGGAATTCGGCGATGTAATCGGCCAGATGCTCCGGCGGAACGGCGGTGTCCTCGACGAAGGGCAGCGGGCGGGCTTCGCCGTCGACATTGCCCAGCAGGCCCACCGAGCGCTTGCGCATGCCATAGACACGACCGATCTGCGCGCGACCGCGGGCTTCGGTGAAGCCGAGACGCTCGACGCTGGTATCGCTGGCCAGGTGCTCGCTGAAGGCGCGGACCTTGGCATCCAGTACCTCTTCGCTGTCGGCATTGAATTCGATCAGGTTGATGCCGCCGATGGCCGGTGTGCCCTCGGCGCTGGCCGGGAAGAATTCCTCGACGCTGTCCCACACGAAGTCCTGCATGGCGAGGTTGAGCACGGTGTCATCCACCGTCTCGATGGAAGTCGGGCGATTGCCCTCGACCGCCATCAGCGCCTTAGCGTCGCGCAGTGCGTCCATGAAGCTTGCATAGCGCAGGTTGATCAGCGTCGAGCAGGGCGCGATGGGCAGCGCATTCAGCTCGGCCTCGACCACGAAGCCCAGCGTGCCCTCGGCGCCGCACAGCAGGCTGTTGAGGTTGAAGCGACCATCGGCCTCGCGCAGGTGGGCGAGGTCGTAGCCCGTCAGGCAGCGGTTGAGCGGCGGGAAGATGTCGGCGATTTCCTCGGCGCGCTCGTCGGCGATGGCACGTGCGGTGCGGTAGACCTCACCGACGCGATCCTCACGCGCGCACAGTGTCTCGAGCTCGGCGCCGTCGATGGCATGGCTCGTCAGTCGTGTCCCGTCGAGCAGGACGCTGTCGAGCGCCAGCACGTGGTCACGCGTCTTGCCGTATTCGCAGCTGCCCTGGCCGGAGGCATCGGTATTGATCATGCCGCCAATGGTGGCGCGGTTGGAGGTCGAGAGTTCCGGCGCGAAGAACAGGCCATGCGGCTTGAGCGCGGCATTCAGCTGGTCCTTCACCACGCCGGCCTCGACGCGCACGCGACGGTTCTCGACATCGATCTCGAGAATGCGGTTCATGTGCCGCGAGACATCCACCAGCACGCCGTCATTGAGTGACTGGCCATTGGTACCGGTACCGCCGCCGCGTGGCGCGAGGGTGACGCCCGAAAAGCGTGGCTCGTGGGAGAGGCGCGCGATGCGCTGGACATCCTCGGCATGGCGCGGGTAGACCACGGCCTGAGGCAGCACCTGATAGAGCGAGTTGTCGGTCGACAACACGGTGCGGTTGGCGTAGTCCGGACTGATGTCACCGGCAAAGCCTGCATCTCGCAGGGCGGCCAGGAAGTCCAGATAGAGGGAATCGACGGGGGCGGGCATATCCAGCAGGCGTTCGGTCATGATCTCGCTCGGGCAGTGAGTCGCGTCAGGCAGGCATCCAGGGCCAATGGGCCTAAGCTTACCTGAGCTGGGCGTGTGGCCCCAGCCCAGCGCGGCATTGCATCACTCGCGAGACGGGGATTCAGGTGAAAGGAGTGAGGAATGACTACGCTGTGAGGAGTCATAAAATCAAGGTGTGTGCGTCAGAATCCAATCAACAAGGGGGGCGATGTGCACATGCTGCGGGCGATTGTCAGGCGTCAGTCGCCGCTTCAGTGGTACCGTTGGCATCGCAAGGCAGACTGTCACGCCACATCCCCTCTGCTTCTTTCCTTGAAGCTGTCTTCCCCCTTCCGCTGAGTCATCAGGAGTTAGCTCATGACATCGTCCACCTATTCCTCGACCTCCACCTGTCATCGCGAGTCTCGCCAGCCGCCCACGCGATTGGGAGTGCTGGGGGTGGGGGAGTTGGCGGAGTCATTGCTGGTCGCGTTGGCGCGCGGTTGTCAGCGTGAAGGACGTTCGCGGCATGAACTGGAATTTCATCTCTCGCCACGCAATGACGTGCGCAGTCACCGACTGGGCTGGCGCTTCGGTGCCATCCGGCACGTAAGCAATGTTGCGGTGTGCGAAGCCAGCCTGTGCGTGCTGGTCGGCGTGCGGCCGCAGCAACTGGAAGCGCTGGCCATGGAACTGCGTGAAAATCGCGCTCTGAGCAAGGATCATCACCTGATGGTGATGGCGGCCGGAGTTTCACTAACTGACCTGCAGCGTTGGTTTGCACCGGCCAGAGTCGTACGGGTGATGACGGGGCTGGCAGTGTCCGAGGGGCAGAGTGCTCTCACGTTGTACCCGGAAGACTCACTCACGCGAGATCTGCTCGGTCCGGCAGTCCGGCAAGCGGTTGCCTTCAATGAAGAGGCCGCCTTCGAGGCTAGCATGCTGGCAGTCTGCATGAATGCCTGGCAGCTGGCCCAACAGCAGGCGTTGCTTGATTGGTTCCAGACTGTCCCGGGCATCACCGGGCCTCAGGCCCGCCAGTTGTTGATGACCCAGATGCGTGATGCCCTTGCGCTGATGGAAGCCCACCCCGATACCCCGCCGGGTGAGCTTGCCTCGCGCATCGGCACACCTGGCACCTGGACGGCACGCGGACTTGAGCAACTAGGGGGCAAGGAAGGTGCTCATCGTCAATGGCAGCAGGTGCTGGAGGGGCTGAGAAGCGAATTGAACTGATTCCAGCGCTGTCGATCATCTCGGGCAGCGAGTCATGTTTTGTTGAACTCGCCTTTCCCATGTCCCGAGTTCCCCGCATGCCGTGATTTTCTTACACTGGCAGTTCATGACATGCCTCGGATATGGCGGTGTGCCTGAGGCATGATCTTTTATATGGACAGCTAGATGAGCCGTTGGCGGCTCATGACATGAGGCAGATGCGAAACATGGGAACCTGGTTGGCAGTAGCAGCGGGCGGTGCCATCGGGGCGCTGGGCCGGTATCTTGTCAGTGGCTGGATCGTCGGCGCCGCCGGGCGTGGTTTCCCGTGGGGGACCCTTGGTGTCAATCTGATCGGCAGCTGCCTGATGGGTTTCCTGTTCATCTGGGTGACCCAGGAACTCAAGCTGGCCCCCGTCTGGCAGGCGATCATGGTGGCCGGCTTCACCGGTGCCTTCACCACCTTCTCCACCTTTGCCCTCGAGGCGCTCAATCTGATGATGAGTGGACGCATGCTGGCGGGGCTGGTCTATGTCGCCGTCAGTGTGGTGGCGTGTCTGGGCATGGTCGCGCTGGGCATGAAGATCGCACGCGTCCTGCTGTGATTCCCGTCGCTGCGCGCGCCAATCCTGTCGCCTGGGCGGCTGCGAAGCAGGGCCTGGCTGAGGTAGACTATTGCGCATAACCTTTCCGCGCCGCGATGCGGCCTGAGTGATCCGACGAGAGAGCCTTCCCACATGCTGGACCCGAAACTTCTGCGCGCTGATCTTGAAGCGACTGCCGAGCGCCTCGCACGTCGTGGCTATCAGCTGGATACCGAAGCCTTTGCCGCGCTGGAAGCGCGCCGCCGTGACCTGCAGGTCGAGACGGAATCCCTGCAGAACGAGCGCAACACCCGCTCCAAGTCCATCGGTAATGCCAAGGCACGCGGCGAAGACATCGCGCCGCTGCTGGCAGAAGTCAGTGATCTGGGCGAGCGTCTCGACGCCGCCAAGTCCGAGCTCAATGAGCTGCAGGCCAAGGCCGACGCCATGGCGGCCAGCCTGCCGAACCTGCCGGACGCCGAAGTGCCGGAAGGCGCTGATGAAAGCGACAACGTCGAGCTGCACCGCTGGGGCACGCCGCGTGAATTCGACTTCGACGTGCGCGATCACGTCGACCTCGGTGAGCTCAAGGGCCAGCTGGACTTCGAGCTGGCGGTCAAGATCACCGGTTCACGCTTCGCCGTGATGCATGGCTCCATCGCGCGCCTGCACCGTGCGCTGGTGCAGTTCATGCTCGACAAGCAGACGCTGGAGCATGGCTACGAAGAATATTACGTACCCTATATCGTCAACCGCGACTCCCTGATGGGCACCAGCCAGCTGCCCAAGTTCGAGGAAGACCTGTTCAAGCTCAACGACGATCGTGATTTCTTCCTGATCCCGACCGCCGAAGTGCCGCTGACCAACATGGTGCGTGACGAGATCATCGACGCCGGCAGTCTGCCGCTCAAGTTCACCGCCCATACCCCGTGCTTCCGCAGTGAAGCCGGTGCCTATGGCCGTGATACCCGCGGCATGATTCGCCAGCACCAGTTCGACAAGGTCGAGATGGTACAGGTCGTCGCGGCGGAGAAGAGCGACGAAGCTCTCGAAGAGATGCGTGGCCACGCCGAAGCTATCTTGCAGGCGCTGGAACTGCCGTACCGTGCCGTGACCCTGTGCACCGGCGACATGGGCTTTGCCGCCGCCAAGACCTACGACCTGGAAGTCTGGCTGCCGAGCCAGGCGACCTACCGCGAGATCTCCTCCATCTCCAACTGCCGTGACTTCCAGGCGCGCCGCATGCAGGCGCGTGTGCGTGTCGAAGGGCAGAAGAAGCCGCAGCTGGTGCATACCCTGAATGGGTCCGGCCTGGCCGTGGGCCGTTGCCTGGTGGCCGTGCTGGAGAACCATCAGAACGCCGATGGCTCCATCAGCGTGCCGCAGGCGCTGCGTGGCTACATGGGTGGAGTGGAAACCATCAACGTCTGAGGTGCGTGAATCGCCGTGGTGGATTCTCGCGACAAGGCCCCCGCTTTCCCATGAAAGCGGGGGCCTTCGTTTATCGCGGAGATAGCGTCCTTGCCCGATCACACCACTCATTGCCCCTCTGCGTGACTACAACGTAGCATCAGGGTTGTTATTCTTATTGGTTATTTTAGAGAGTGGTTCTTATGCTCTAAAATGCGACTTATCGAAGGCTGCTCCCCAGCCTCGCCGCGTTTGTGGATGTGCCCCATGGAATTTCTCAATCTCTCCTGTGACCCCTCACGACTCCAGTTGTGCCTGATCGGTGGCGGCCAGGAGGCTGTCGCGCTGGCTGAGCGTTTCGCCGGCCTCGGTGCAGATCTGTGTGTCTACGGCGATGCCCGCATGCCGATGCTGGAGACCCTGTGTGGTCGTGAAGGTTGGGAGGTTGCCGATACCCTGTTGCCCGTGCCGGCCCCCGGCCAGCTATGGCTGGTCGCCACCGGCAGCGAAGGGCGCGATCGCGGCATCCTGCGTCATGCGCGCGAGCAGCACGTGATGGTGTTCGCGCCTAGCCACCCCCGGGACTCCAGCGTTCGCCTGCCGCCGCGCCTGGTGGCAGGCGAGGCGGTGTTGCCCGTGAAGGAGGAGGACCGCTTCACGGGCACGCATGGCCAGGTGGCGTTGGTCAGCGCGGGGCCGGGCGATCCAGAGCTGCTGACGCTCAAGGCGCTGCGCCATCTGCAGCAGGCCGATGTCATCATTCACGATCGCCTGGTCAGTCATGAGATTCTGGCGCTGGCCAAGCCACAGGCGCGTCGCCTGTACGTCGGTAAGGCGCGCAGCGATCACAGCGTGCCCCAGGAAGGCATCAATCAGGCGCTGGTGGATTACGCCCGCGCCGGGCATCGCGTGGTGCGCTTGAAGGGCGGTGACGCCTTCATCTTCGGACGCGGCGGGGAAGAGCTCGAGACCCTGGCCGGCGCCGGCATCAGCTTCGAGGTGGTACCGGGTATCACGGCGGCTTCCGGTTGCGCGGCTTACGCGGGTATCCCGCTGACCCATCGCGACCACGCCCAGTCGGTGCGCTTCGTCACCGGCCACTTGAAGGATGGCAGCTGTGACCTGGATTGGGAGGCGCTGTCGCGTCCGGCCCAGACGCTGGTCTTCTACATGGGGCTCGGCAGCCTGGGTCTGATCTGCGAGCAGTTGATCGCCAATGGTCTGGCGGCGTCCACGCCGATCGCGCTGGTCGAGCAGGGCACTACCGCGCGTCAGCGTGTGCATGTGGCAACGCTGGCCGACATGCCGGCGCAGATCGCCGGTCAGGGCCTCAAGCCGCCGACGCTGATCATCGTCGGGGATGTGGTCAAGCTGCACGATTCGCTCAAGTGGTTCTCGCCGAATGCCAACAGCAGCCTGGGATGGGAAGATGGCAAGCACCCGACGCCGCTGGCCAATGTGGTATCGATCTAGAGCGACCGTAGCGAAAGCGCTGAAAGCAGCGACATGAGCAGTGACCAGACGCCGCCTCGGTAACCCCGGGGCGGCGTCTTGCGTTGTTGGGCTGGTGATCGCGGGTCTGATCATCGTGCTGGCGCATGGCCGGGCGGCTCTTGGGCCAAGGTCGAGATGACGTGGCATCTGATTGCGCCTATTGTTTCAAGCAATCGTTTGAATTCTGCTGAGCGAAGCCCGTCGTTCATCACGGGGTGAGAGGCAAGTCTTTCGCGAAAGCCCTAAGCACATGAGTCAGTGAGGACAGTGATATGGCCAAGTATCAGGCGCCACTCAAGGATGCACGCTTCATTCTCGATGAGGTGTTCGCCGCCGAGCGGGAATGGGCGAGCATGGCAGCCACCGAAGAGGTGAATGTCGAGCTGGCCGAGGCGATTCTCGAGGAAGGTGCGCGCGTGACCCAGGCCGAGCTGCTGCCGCTCAACCTGAGCGGTGATGCCGAGGGCGCGCGCTTCGAGAACGGCCACGTCACGACACCCAAGGGCTTCAAGGAGGCCTATCGGGTGCTCGCCGAAGGCGGCTGGATGGGGCTGGGCGGCAATCCTGAATACGGTGGTCAGGGCATGCCCAAGATGCTCACCGTGGCCTTTGAAGAGATGCTCTACGCCACCAATACCAGTTTCGCGCTCTATCCGGCGCTCAATGCCGGTGCCTGTCTGGCGGTGGACAGTCACGCCCCGGAGACCGTCAAGCAGGTGTTTCTGCCGCGCATGTATGCCGGCGACTGGCTGGGCACCATGTGTCTGACCGAGCCGCATTGCGGCACGGATCTCGGCCTGATTCGCACCCGTGCCGAACCTCTCGAGGGCGATGACCCGCTGCTGGGGCTGCCGCGCTATCGTCTCACCGGCACCAAGATCTGGATCACCGGCGGCGAGCACGACATGGTCGACAACATCGTGCATCTGGTGCTGGCCAAGTTGCCGGATGCGCCGCCGGGCACGCGTGGCATCTCGTTGTTTCTGGTCTCCAAGCACCTGCTTGATGCCGACGGCCAGCCGGCGACACCGAATGCGCTCAGCTGTGGTTCCATCGAGCACAAGATGGGCATCAAGGGCAGCGCGACCTGCGTGATGAACTTCGACGGCGCCGAAGGCGTACTGATCGGCGAGCCGCATCAGGGGCTGGCGGCGATGTTCACCATGATGAACTACGAGCGCCTCTCCATCGGTCTGCAGGGGCTGGGGCTGGGCGAGGTAGCCTATCAGAGCGCGATGGACTTCGCCGCCGAGCGCTTGCAGAGCCGGGCACCGACAGGCGCCAAGGCGCCCGACAAGCCGGCCGACCCGATTCTGGTGCATCCTGACGTGCGCCGCATGGCGCTTGAGGTGCGCGTCTGGAACGAGACCGGGCGCGCCTTTGCCGTCTTCGTGGGCCAGCAGCTGGACCGCGTCAAATATCACGCCGATGGCGCGGTGAAGGCCGACGCGGATGCGCTGGTGCAATTCATGACGCCGATCGCCAAGGCGCTGCTGACCGACCGTGGCTTCGATGCCACCGTCATGGCGCAGCAGCTCTATGGTGGCAATGGCTACTGCGTGGAGTGGGGCGCCGAGCAGTACGTGCGCGATGCACGCATCGCGATGATCTACGAAGGCACCAACGGCATTCAGGCGATGGATCTGGTCGGGCGCAAGCTCTACCGCAATCGTGGCGGTCATGTGGCGAGCTTTGCCGCCCTGGTGCGAGCCGAGCTTGATCAGCAGGCCGACGATGCCCGGACCCGCCCGTTCGCCGAGGCCTGCGAGACGGAGCTTGCGCGTCTGGAGCGAGTATCCGAGCAGTTGCTGGCCCGCGCCGATGACAATCCGGAAGAGCTGGGCGCGGCGGCCTGTGACTTCCTCAATCTGGCGGGGCTGTGTGTCTACAGCTACCTGTGGTTACGCATGGCGCGTGCTGCGGCGCGTGGACTGGCGCAAGCGGGGGCCAGTGGTGAGGGCTTCTATCGCCGCAAGCTGGCGCTCGGGGAGTACTTCGTGGCCCGCGTGCTCCCGCGCGCCGTCGCCCTGGAAGCCCAGATCAATGCTGGCGCCGCGCCATTGATGTCCTTCAGCCTCGAGGATTTCGCGCCGGAGCAATGACGCAAGCCACAAGTCACCGTGACCGTCAGTAGCGTCATATGAAAAGCCCAGCGACCGTGTCAGGTCGCTGGGCTTTTTGTATTCTCGGAATCCCTGTCCATCGGGCCGTGTCGGCAAGCTTGCATGCCCACTGGCCGCTCATGACCGCTCGGTGGGCTCATCCTGCTTCAGCAGCCAGTCACGCATGGCGGGGAACAGCTCGACCAGCACGAACAGCGGGCCGATCAGCAGCTGACGCAGGTCATCGAGGAAGGCCGGTTTGCGGCCCTCGATACGATGGCCGACGACCTGACCGATCCAGGCGACCACGAAGGCTGCCAGCATCATGGGTGTCACCGGCCAGTTGAGCCCGAGCATCACGAACATCAGCGCCAGGCTTGCCAGAGTCCAGGCGACCATCACGCCAAGCACCCTGAGAGAGAAGCGCGCATAGACGGCCAGGACCGCCAGAGTGACCACGCCACCGGGCAGTATCCATAGACCCAGCCCCGGTTCGCTCGATAGCCCCTGCCCCCCGAGCAGTCTCCACAGCAGAATCAAGCTGGCAGTGAAGATGACAGGCACGCAGACAAGGTGCATACGGATGTTTTCACGATGCTGATGGCTGGCCGCGTAGTGCTCGAGTGCTTCATGCAGACGCCGGTGAGCGGCTGTCTTGACATGAGGGTGCGATAATATACTCATGAGGCATTCTCCAGACAGACATTGAAAATGCCCGCATGCGCAAGTGCGCAGCGGGAACGATGGCGTGTTATGTCAAGGAGCAATGGCGTGAGCCAGCAGGGTCCGGCAACCCTGCTGACTCCTGTCAGCGTAGCGTATTGCCAAGCTGCCAGCCTGTGTCAACACGGAGCTGACTATCGAGTCCGGCGTTTTTCAGGCGTGAAACAAGTGGCCCTGGCCCTTCAGAGGTGAAACTGACCGCAGGCTTCCGGCTGATGCAGGATGGCTTCCAGGCGGATGACGTCACTCTGGCCATCTTCCCGGGGTAGCGTGATCTGCTCGCCAACCGCCATTCCCAGCAGCGCGATGCCCAGCGGCGACATGATGCACAGTGCCAGTGAGGTCTCTTGCTCTTCAGGTTGTGGCAGGTGGCTGCGCAGGGGCATGCACTCACCATCCTCCGGGGTCGGATAGTGCAGTGTCAGCTCGCTATCGCCGGAGCGTGACCCCTTGAGACGCAGGCGGCTACGCATGCTGACGCGGTCTTCGGGGAAGTCATCGGGGGGCACGATCTCTGCCTGGATCAGGCGGCTTTCGAGGCGAAGGGACAGCTCATCATCGTGTTGCTGAGCGTCGATCAGGCGCTGGAGGCGGTCAGCGTCCAGGCGGTTGATGATCAGTCGTTGCCGAGTCATCGTGGGGTTCCTTGTTATCGAGTCACTGCGCGATATCATGCGCAGCAAGACGGCGCCAATCCTGGCTTGGTCAATATGGAGAGACGGACAGGAAATCCATCGGCCGTGATTGTCCATGGATTGTCCGCTAATTAATCCTAGCGGCTTTTGACGGGGTGCGGGAGTCGTCTGATGCCGACAACTTTCATGGCGCTGTCACCCAAGGCTGCCACTCTCACACGAGACTCATCGATGTCGATTCTCTGGATATATCCGCTGGCGGCGCTCGCCGAGATCGCTGGCTGCTTCAGTTTCTGGGCCTGGTGGAAACTGGAACGCAGCCCCGCCTGGCTGATTCCCGGCATGCTCAGCCTGGCGCTGTTCGCCTGGCTGCTTTCACTGGTCGACGTCAGTCACGCCGGGCGCGCCTTTGCCGTCTATGGCGGTGTCTATATCGCCGCGTCCGTGGCGTGGTTGTGGCTGGTCGAGCAGCAATTGCCCAGTCGCTGGGACCTGCTGGGAACACTGGTCTGCCTGGCGGGCAGCGCCATCATCGTGCTGGGCGCCCGTGCGCAATGAGCGTAGATGTCTTTTTTATTAGGATTTTATTAAATAAGTCGGTCGTTGAGCATGAGAGCGCTCATTGTTGGGTATACTGCGCCAGGATGAGGCAATGACCCTCGGGATTCGATCTGACGCAGTGAGGCACCAGCATGCAGTGGGAATGGTTATGGGGGCTGGGCGGCCTTGGCATCGGCGGTTTCATCGGCTTCTGGCTCGGTCGCTGGCGGCCGCGCAGAGAGGAATGGAATCAGGCCGTGCAACCACTGCTATCGGCATTGGTGGAGGCGGAGCCAGACGTTGCGCGTGGTGAGTGGTTGGCGCTTGATCCCTCGCTGCTCGATGCTTTTCGCCAGGTGGCCTCGCGTCGCGAGTTCTATCGCGTCACCAGCGGGATCGAATACGTGAACCTGCAACTCGCCGCGGCGCATGCCGCGCATCATGACCGTGAAGAGCGCCAGCTGTTGATGGATCAGGCGCGTGTCAGTCTGGCCAACCTGCAGGACAGCCTAAGACGACGCTGAGGTTCGTCGAAACGCACGAATGCCGCACCGCGGATTGTCCGGAGGGCGCAAGGCAGAGGACGCAAAGCAGGAGAGAGTAGAGCAGGTTGTGTGCAAGGCAGACTGACGCAGAGCGCGGGCGCGAAGCGGATATGGCAACCGACGGGAAGGTACTGACAAGGATTATGGGTGCAGAAGGCATCAGATGACACGACGCATGCACAATAGACAAAAGCGGGAGAACTTGCTGACTGCGCGAGGCAGCTGGGGAACATCAGCAGAGTATGCTGATGGTGCGGAAGGGGGGACTCGAACCCCCACACCTTGCGGCACCAGAACCTAAATCTGGCGTGTCTACCAATTCCACCACTTCCGCGAGAAGCAGGCCTGCATTTTACCCGTGATGCCTTTCAAGTCAATCGCTTGTATCGATTATCACCGGAATTTTCCCGTCTTGCGCCGCGCCTTCAGCGCTTCACTTCGCCATAACATGCTCGCTACGTGATTCCAGCCCGCAGGGCAGTTGCAGATAGCTGGCGGCGCGCTCGGCGGCGTGGCGTGTATTGGAGAGGTCTTCATCGCACATCCACGGCACGACCCCCAGGCAGGGAGCCCGCAGCGTGCGTGACAAGGTTGCCATGTTGTCTTCGCTGACCTCGATATCCGCTTCCAGATGGTTGATGACGTAGCCGGCGATCTCCAGCCCATCGCGCTCGATGGCTTCAAGTGTCAGGCGCGCATGATTGATGCAGCCCAGGCGTAGGCCGACGACCAGAATCACCGGCAAGCCCAGTTCGATGGCCAGGTCCGAGAAATCCTCATCATCGTTCAGCGGTACCCGCCAGCCGCCAGCACCTTCCACCAGCAACAGGTCGCGCGGTGCACTCGTCCGCTGGCCTCGCACATGCGCCGCGATTTTCGCCACCTCGAGCTTGATGCCCACCTGACGCGCGGCGATATGCGGCGCGATGGCTGGCGCGAAGCGCCAGGGGTTGATGCTTTCATAATCGGCTTCCGGTTCGCACTGTGCCTGCAATGACAGGGCATCGGCGTTGACCAGGCCGTCGTGATTCTCGAAGCAGTCAGAGGCCACGGGCTTGAGGCCCAGCGTGGTCAGGCCGCGCAGGCGAGCACGTGCCAGCAGGGCGCTGGCGATGAAGGTCTTGCCGATTTCGGTATCGGTGCCGGTCACGAAGGCGGCGATGCCATGTTCGCCTCGTGCAGGCAAAGCAGTGTCCCGTGTCGAGCTGTCCGCGGTTTTCATATCAGTTTTCATTGTATCCGAGCGAGGCAGGTAATTGCCTTCAAGCAAAGTATCAGTGTTATCCGCACGCAATTCTGAGCGGTTTTTCGAGCACAAGTTCAATGACTTGATAGCTTACAGGCAACCCCTTTGCGGTACGTAGCGTTTCATGTCGCGCCTTGGCCTGCTGCACCTCGGCACGTGTCAGGCGCCGGCCAGTGGCGGTCTGCGCCCCGATGCCCTTGATCGAGGCCATGACCGCGGCGACATCGGGATAGTGAAATACCCGCGGGCGTAACTGCCAGTGGCAGCGCAACCCGGCGGCTTGGGCATGGCGTGCAAGGTGGGCGGCGCTGGGGAAGTGACGCACGGATTCATCTGCGCGCTGCCAGGCGTGGCGTACTTCCTTGAGAGTGCCGGGCCCCAAGGTGTTGATGTGCGCTCGAGCGCCGGGTTTCAAGGTACGTGACAGTTCGACGAGCCATTGCCGAGGGCTATCGCACCATTGCACGGCCAGGCTCGAGAACACCAGGTCCAGACTCGCATCGGCCAGTGGCAGGCGCTCGGCATCTGCGCGCAGCCAGTGCAGACGTTCAGGGCTGCCACTCGCAAGCTCGCTTGTCTGGCGTACGGCTTCACGCAGCATCTCAAGCGAAAGATCCAGTCCCATACAGCAAGCCTCAGAGTAGCGCTGCGCCAGTTCGAGGGTCCAATGCCCGGGCCCACAACCGAGGTCGAGCACACGGGCGGCGGGCGGCAGCTGCTCAGGGAGCGACGCGAACAGGGTGGCCGCCATGGCGTGCTGCGCCTGCGCCAGAGTGAGGTAGTCGGCAGCGCCGCGGTCAAAGGCGCGGGCAATCTGCTGGCGGCTCGGGGTAGGCGCAAGTGCAGGCGTGAGCGGGGGCGTTGCAGGTTCAGTAGGCGGCACGCTGACGGCTATCGACATCTCAGGCCTCCTCGCTGATGTGCGTGGCGTGTGTGGCGAGGCCCATGCGCGCGAGCAGGGCATCGGCAAGTGCCTCGGTCGCGCTCAATGGCAGGCAGTGGCCCCCCTCGAATTCGGCAACCACCTGGCCCTGCGCGCGCAGCGCTGCACTCAGGCCCGGCGCCAGTAGCGGGTCCTGCTTGCCGAGCCAGAACTCGAGCGGTAACTCTGATGGAGGCGCCAGCGACATCTGGCGACTGGCCAGTTCCGATAGTCCTGCCGCCAGCACTGCTTCGCAACTGACGGGGTGGCGTCCGATCAGTTCGCGCAACTGTCTGAGGCAGTCACGTGCAGAGGTCTCACCACTGGCCTGCCAGCGCAGAAAGTGTTGCCAGCTGGCCGCGGGGTTGCGCGCGTAGGCTTTACGGAAGTCCTCCAGCACCTCTGGTGCCAGGGCGGGAATCATCTGCTCAGCTGCGGCCTGATCGATGAAGCTTGGCCCCATGGACAGCGAGACAAGGGCGGCCGGCGCCTGCTCCTTCGCCAGCGCCTCGGCCCGCAGGGCGCCAAGCGACCAGCCCAGCCACAGGGTGTCGGCGCCGCCCAGTGAGGCGTGCGAGGCGGACGGTTCTGCGCCTGCCCGTGACTCGGCTTGCGGGCCTTCTTCTGGCCAATCCGGCGCGATGATTTCCAGCGGGTGCCTTTCAGCTTCATCATCCGTCTCAGTGACGTGAGCGAGGCGTGCATGCAGGCAGGTGATCAAGGGCTGCCAGATGCGTGCATCAATGCCCCAGCCGCTGAACAGCACCAGACGAGTCAGCGTCATGGCGTGACTCCTTCTGAGCTGATGGTTGGGGAAACCGAGCGGGGCTGGGCCTTTTCCGTTGCCAGTACCGCTTCGAGAGCCTCAAGCAGTGCCGCGATATCCTCGGCAGTGTGCTCGGCGGAGAAGGTAAAGCGAAGGCGCGAGCTGCCTGAGGGCACCGTGGGCGGGCGGATGGCCGAGACCAGCACGCCGCGCTTGCGCAGCGCCGTGCTCCAGGCCAATGCCCGTGTTTCGCTGCCCAGAATCAGTGGCTGAATCGGGGTCAGCGGGGCGGAGGATGAAATGTTCGTGTCGGCTGGCGTCAGCCCGAGCGCGAGCCCACTGCCCGCCAGCAGATGCGTACAACCCTCACGGAACTGCTGCACGCGAGCCTGCAACTGCTCACGGCGCTGCGGCTCGCGCGCGACGATTTCCAGCGCCGCCAGGGTAGCGGCGGCGACATGCGGCGGTTGCGCGGTCGTGTAGATGTAGGGGCGTGCCAGCTGAATCAGACTTTCGATCAGCGCATCGCTGCCGGCGACGAAGGCGCCGCTGCTGCCGAGCGCCTTGCCCAGGGTGCCGACCAATATCGGTACGTCAGCCAGCGGGGTAGCGCGCCCGACCAGGCCTTCGCCATGCTCGCCCAGCACGCCCAGTCCGTGGGCATCGTCGATCATCAGCCAGGCGCCGTGTCGGGCGCAGGCCTGGCTCAGGCCCGCGATATCGGCGCAGTCGCCATCCATGCTGAACACGCCATCGCTGATCACCAGCTTGTCGTTGGAGCGGGAGCGCGCCAGCTGACGCTCGAGGTCTTCAAGATCGCGATGGTGGAAGCGACGCGAGCGTACGGCAGTGGTGCCGGAGGACGCCAGGCGCGCGCCGTCGAGGAGGCTGGCGTGATTGAGGCGATCATGGAAGATCTCGAGGCTGCGACCGGCCTCGCGCGAAGCACTCGCCAGCGCATCGATCACGCCCAGATTGGCCATGAAGCCGGTAGAGAACAGCAGCGCGCGCGGCCGCCCGGTCAGCTCGGCCAGGCGAGCCTCCAGCTGGTGGTGAGCGCTCTGGTGGCCATTGACCAGGTGAGCGCTGCCGCTGCCGACACCGAATTCACGCGCCGCGCGACAGCCGGCTTCGACCAGTGCCGGGTGGTTGGCCAGCCCCAGATAGTCGTTGGCGGTAAAGTTGAGCAGCCGGCGCGCCTCTGCATCGGCTACCTGCCCGGCGAGGCTGACGTGGGGCCCTTGTGGGGAGTCCAGCGTCAGGCGCCGGCGATAGCGGCCGACCCGCTCACGCTGAGTGAGCAGGTCCTCCAGATGCGTGAAGCTGGCGCTGGACTGAGGGCTGAAGCGCGCGCTGGCGGGCGTGTCGGTGGCCACGAGCGATCAGACCACCAGGCCGCAGGGCTTGCGTCCGCGAACCTGGCCTTCGCTGCTGGCGGGCGTTGCCTCGCGCGTGGCGTCATAGAACAGGCTGCCCTCGACATTGGCGCGTGCCTTTTCTTCCATGGCGGCCTTCAGGGCGGCCTCGCGCACTTCGTCACTGGCGACTTCCTGGCGGGTCTCCGGGTGCAGGCCGAGGCGCTCGAACAGCTCGCGGTCACGGTTGGCCTGCGGGTTGCCGGTGGTCAGCAGACGCTCGCCATAGAAGATGGAGTTGGCACCGGCGAGGAAGGCCAGTGCCTGGGTGGAATCGTCCATCTGCTCGCGGCCGGCGGACAGGCGCACATGACTCTTCGGCATCATGATGCGTGCCACGGCGATGGCGCGGATGAACTCGATGGGATCGAGGTCATCGACATTCTCCAACGGCGTGCCCGCCACCTTGACCAGCATGTTGATCGGCACCGATTCCGGCTGCGGCTCCAGATTGGCCAGCTGACGCAGCAGGCCGGCACGGTCGGTGGTGGTCTCACCCATGCCGAGAATGCCGCCGGAGCACACCTTCATGCCGGCTTCGCGCACGCTGGCCAAGGTGTCCAGGCGCTCGCTGTAGCTGCGCGTGGTGATGATCTCGCCGTAATACTCCGGTGAGGTGTCCAGATTGTGGTTGTAGTAGTCGAGGCCGGCATCCGCGAGCTTCTTGGCCTGATCGGTATCGACCATCCCCAGCGTCATGCAGGTCTCGAGTCCCAGCGATTTCACCTGACGCACCATCTCGGTGACCACCTCGAGGTCGCGCTCACGTGGGCTCTTCCAGGCTGCGCCCATGCAGAAGCGGCTGGCGCCGGCGTCCTTGGCGGCACGCGCCTGCTCGACCACCTTCTCGATCTCCATCAGCTTTTCCTTGCCGAGGCCGGTGTTGTAGTGGCCGGACTGCGGGCAGTACTTGCAGTCTTCCGGGCAGGCGCCGGTCTTGATCGACAGCAGGGTGGAGGCCTGCACCGCATTCGGGTCGAAGTGCTGGCGGTGCACCTGCTGGGCACGGAACAGCAGGTCATTGAAGGGCAGGGCGAACAGCGCCTCGATTTCCGCGACACACCAGTCATGGCGTACCACGCTGTCATCGACAGGCGCAGGGATATTCGTGGCTTGTGTGGTCACGCGGGAGGCTTCTACGGTCATGAGCTTGAGGTCCTTCATCAGGCGGGCAGAGCGAGAGCGCGCTGAGCCGCTCATCCGTGAGTGAGTCCGGGAGTCGGCAGCCGAGCTGGCAAGTGGCCAGTCAACGCATCGAATAAAGTCAGGTTAACTGAGATGATAGAGTTTCCGCGGATGCTGTCAACGATGGGGAGTCTGCTGGTTGACCACTGGCAGTTGTCGCGACCCTGTGCCTTCTGTCAGCGTCAGCTGACGACAGCCATGCCTAGCGTGACCGAACGACAGAGCGCTTCAGCTTCACCTCCCCGTTCATTGCCTTTGTCACCGACTCACTTGCGTCATGAGAGAGAGCTGCCATCGCGCCGCGAGTGGTGTGATGCCTGCGAGGCGAGAATCGCGCGCAATCAGCATGCCTGCCCGCGCTGTGCTGAGCCTGTCGCCTCACTGGCCTTGAGTCAGCAGGCCTGTGCGCGTTGCCTGTCATCACCGCCCGCCTTTGCACGCTGCTTTGCACCGCTGCGTTATGAGGGGTTGCTGGCGGGGCTGTTCCAGCGCTACAAGGACCAGCATCAGCGCCGCGCCGGGCGACTGCTGCGCCAACTCATGCAGCGGGAGCTTGCGCACTTCTGCCGCGAGTGGCGCCAGGCGCATCCTCACGGCGCAGTGCTGCTGGTACCGGCAGATGCCTATCGTCGTCGCCAGCGCGGCCATGATGCGCTGGCGGAACTGTGTCGCGGGCTGAGCCCCGCCATTGCTGGCTATCCGCGGGATAGAGCGCGGGTGCGAGACAGACGCATGCCGCAAGAGGCGTCAGTCGCGGAGGCCAGGGCAGCGCCGGATCAGCGCCTGCGGGACCGGCGCGGGCGTCTGAAGGCCCAGCGTGGGCGTTATGACATCGAGGGCCTATTGCCCGAGCACGTTCTGCTGATCGATGACGTCATGACCAGCGGCGCGACGCTCGACAGTCTTGCTCAGGCCTGTCTGCGAGCCGGTGCCCGTGAGGTCGATGCCTGCGTGCTGGCGCGGACTCCCCTGGCCCTGCGCGGTGCGCAGTGACCCGCAATCGCGACACGCAGGGTCCCTCCTGCCGAGCCTTGCGACCGAGCCGCCCGACACATGCCGACAGGGCTCAGCCGCGAAACGGGCGTTGAACTCAGCGGGCAGGCGGGGTCAGTCAGGGAGAAGACTGGCGTGCAGAGGGTCTAATCTCATAGCATGCAAGGTCCGGCAGCCGTTTGCTGGTCCACGCCCGAGGAATTGCCATGCCTATTGATCCTGTTTCCCCCGATGACACGCAATCTTCCGGCACTTCGCGCGAGTTGGATGTGCGCTCCAATGGCAACACCTGGTCGACGACATCTGCGTCAGAGGGCCATGGAGACACGCGTTTTCATCCCTTCGATGCTCTCGCGCCGGACCGTGTCGTGGCCGCTGTCGAATCGCTGGGCTTCTGGTTGCCCGGCGAGCCGTTCGCGCTGAACAGTTACGAGAATCGTGTCTACCATCTCGCCGATGATGACCGCCGCCGCTGGGTGGCCAAGTTCTATCGCCCCGAGCGCTGGAGCCGTGCCCAGATTCTCGAGGAGCACGCCTTCCTGGCCGAGCTGGATGAGGCCGGTGTTCCGGGCGCCCCTGCGTGGGCGAACGAGGCCGGCGAGACGCTGCATCGATTCGAGGGCTTCGACTTCGCGCTCTTCCCGCATGTGGTGGGGCGCGCGCCAGAGCTTGAATCTGCCGAGCACCTCTATCAGCTGGGCGAGCTGATCGGCCGCGTGCATGCGGTGGGGCGCAAGAGCGCGTTTCGCGAGCGGGAGACGCTCTCGCCGCTGCGAATTCTGGAAGAAAGCTGCGCCAGCGTGCTGGCCTCCGACTGGCTGAGTGAGCGCCAGCGCGACAGCTACCAGCGTGTCATCGAGGCACTGCGCCCGTTGGTCGCGGAGCAGAGCTGGCCGGAAAGCGCCTTGATCCGCACCCATGGCGATTGCCACATCGGCAACATGCTGGGGCGTGATGACAGCTTCGCGTTGGTCGACTTCGATGACTGCCTGAGCGCCCCGGCGGTGCAGGACCTGTGGATGCTGTTGACCGGTCAGAGTGACCCGGAGCTGCACATGCAGCTGTCCGAGGTGCTGGAGGGCTACGAGCAGCATTGTGAGTTCAATCGCAGCGAGCTCAAGTGGATCGAGACTCTGCGTACCCTGCGCATGGTGCGTCACAGTGCCTGGGTGGTGCGGCGCTGGTCGGATCCCGCCTTCCCGCAGGCCTTCTCCCACGTGGCGAGCCTAGGCTACTGGGACGACCACATTCGCAGCCTGGAACAGCAGCGCGTCGCGCTGTCTGCGCCGCGTTGGCTGGCCTAGCGATCGCGGCATAGCCTGGCAGTCGTGACATGAGCTGGTAGTCGCGGCACAGCCTGGCAGTCGTGACATGAGCTGAAGGCCGTCGCGAGGCTTGAGTCGCTTTGGCGAAGTGAGTGATATCACCTCTTCATGCGCCCCCATCGGTTACCGATGGGGGCGCATGTGTTGCACGGATACGACAATCGCGTGAACAGACCTGCGTTGACGGCATGCCTGAGGTAGAATCTGGCCCTGACATTGAACACGAAGTTATACGATTTATTGCCATCTGATCGCTTGTGTATGACTTTTGTGCTTTACCCCTGCTATGCGTGCGCTAGTGCGCGCCCCTGACCGATACCATAGGCAGACGGATGACCGAAGAGATTGCCAACCACTACCGCCAGATCATCACCGCGTTGGGTGAGGATCCAGAGCGTGAGGGCCTGCTGGATACGCCCAAGCGCGCGGCCAAGGCCATGCAGTACCTGACTCATGGCTATCAACAGTCGTTGGAGGAGATCGTCAACGGCGCTGTCTTCACCTCCGATACGGACGAGATGGTACTGGTCAAGGACATCGAGCTTTATTCGATGTGCGAGCATCACCTGCTGCCGTTCATCGGCAAGTGCCACATCGCCTATCTGCCGTCCGGCAAGGTGCTTGGTCTGTCCAAGTTCGCGCGTATCGTCGACATGTATTCGCGTCGCATGCAGATCCAGGAAAACCTCACCAAGCAGATCGCCGAGGCCGTTCAGCAGGTCACCGGTGCACGTGGTGTGGCCGTCGTGGTCGAAGCGCGCCACATGTGCATGATGATGCGTGGGGTGGAAAAGCAGAATTCCAGCATGAAGACGTCCGTGATGCTGGGCGCCTTCCGCGACAATCAGCCGACCCGTCAGGAATTCCTGACGCTGATCAGCTGACAGCAGAGTGAAGACGCCGCCTTTCGAGGCGGCGTTCTTGTCTGGGAGTCATCTCGCGCGTTTCCCTTGATCAGGAGTCCCTGCCGATGCCGATGCATGCCTTGCACGATGAACATCTCGATCACGACCTCGCCACCATTCGCATCAAGAATCTGCGTCTGAGAACCTATATCGGGATCAACGAAGACGAGATCCAGAATCGCCAGGATGTCGTGATCAACGTGGTGATCCGCTATCGCGCGGCACGCGCCGTGCAGTTCAACCACATCAGTGAAGCGCTCAATTACCGCACCATCACCAAGCAGTTGATCCGTCATGTCGAGGAAGGACGCTTCGCGCTGCTCGAGCGCATGACCCGTGAGGTGCTGGATATCGTGATGGCGCACGAACAGGTGCTGACGGCGCAGGTCGAGATCGACAAGCCGCATGCCTTGCGCTTCTCGGACTCGGTGTCCGTCACCCTGTCGGACAGTCGCGAAGCGCATGACTAGTCGGCCGGGGCAGGCGTTGAGAAGCTCAGATATCGAGAAGCTCACATATCGAGAAGCTCAGATGTCGAGAAGATCAGGCGCAGAAGCCTGAAGAGTCGGGAGACATGATGTGATCGGGGAAATCATCCATTTCGATGATGCAGAACAGCAGGGCACCATTCGGGACGAGAAGGGCGGTGAGCACGTCTTCGATCTGGTCGGCTGGCGCGGGCGTGGCTTGCCGGGGCCGGGGCTGGCGGTGGACTTCGAGCTTCGCGACGGGCGTGCAGTGCAGGTCTTCAATGCGCGAATCAAGCAGCAGAAGGCAAGGCGAGTCGTCTCGATGCCGCCCGAGAGCGAGGTCGGCGAGGCCCCCGGGGGCAAGGCTGACGCCGCCAGGCTGGCAATGCGCAAGCGCTGGTGGCTCGCCGGGCTGGCCATCGTGGTACTAGTACTGGCAGGGTTGTGGATCTAGCGCCACGCCCGCATTTAGGCTATATCAGGTTAGTCTTGAGTAGTCTCGGTTAGCCGGGAATCACTGCCTTGACCCACAAGCACGCCTCGGGAGTCTTCATGGAACATCTCAACGATACCAGTCTGTTTCGTCCATTTGCCTATATCGACGGTGGCTGGGTAGCCGCGGATTCCGGCGAGCAGATCGAGGTCGACAATCCTGCCACCGGCGAAATCATCGGCCGCGTGCCTCGGCTGGGTTACGCCGAGACCGAACGGGCCATCGAGGCTGCGCAGCACTCCTTCGCGGACTGGAAGGAGACGCCGGCGCTGGAGCGCGCTGACATCCTGATGAAGTGGTACGCCTTGATGCTGGAGCACAAGGATGACCTGGCGCAGATCATGACCTTGGAGCAGGGCAAGCCTCTCGCTGAAGCCGCCGGTGAAATCCAGTACGCGGCCAGCTTCCTGCGCTGGTTCGCCGAGGAAGGTCAGCGCGTGTATGGCGATACCATTCCGGCCGCCAAGCGTGACCAGCGTATCCTGGTGCTCAAGCAGCCGGTCGGGGTGGTGGGGGCGATCACGCCGTGGAACTTCCCGGCCTCGATGATTACCCGCAAGGCGGGTGCCGCGCTGGCCGCAGGCTGCCCGATCGTGGTCAAGCCGGCCAGCCAGACGCCGTTCTCTGCGTTGGCGCTGGCGGTGCTGGCGGAACGCGCTGGCGTGCCGCGCGGCGTTTTCAACGTCGTGCCGGGCTCGGCCAGGGACATCGCCAAGGCGATGACCGATTCCAGCATCGTGCGCAAGGTGACTTTCACCGGCTCCACGGAAGTCGGGCGTGGCCTGATGGCAAATGCCGCCCAGCATATCCAGAAGATCTCGCTGGAGCTTGGCGGCAACGCGCCCTTCCTGGTGTTCGAAGACGCCGATCTCGATGCGGCGGTGGAAGGCGCGATGGCAGCCAAGTTCCGCAATGCCGGTCAGACCTGCGTCTGCACCAATCGCTTCCTGGTGCAGTCCAGCGTGGTCAACGCCTTCAGCGAGAAGCTGGCTGCCGCGATGAACACCGAGCTGACCGTGGGCAATGGCCTGGAAGAGGGTGTCAAGGTCGGCCCGTTGATCGATGGCGACGCCGTCGAGAAGGTCACCGAGCACGTGCAGGATGCCCTCGACAAGGGCGCCGAACTGCTGCTGGGCGGCCATCCGCATCCGCTGGGGGGCAGCTTCTTCACGCCGACCCTGATCTCGCAGGTGACGCCAGAGATGAAGGTCGCCCGTGAGGAAACCTTCGGTCCGCTGGCAGCGATCTTCCCCTTCGAGAGCGAGGAAGAGGCCATCGAGATGGCCAACGACACCGAGTTCGGTCTGGCCAGCTATTTCTACAGCACGGATCTCAAGCGTGTCTGGCGCGTCTCGGAAGGTCTGGATTACGGCATGGTCGGCATCAATACCGGGCTGATCTCCAACGCCGCGGCGCCCTTCGGTGGCACCAAGGCATCGGGGCTGGGCCGTGAAGGCTCCAAGTATGGCCTCGAGGAATACATGGAAACCAAGTATCTGTGTCTCTCGCTTGGCTGATCTATCGCCAATGGATCTGCGCTGTCGATCCCTGCATGAGCCTTGCATCTTTGAGCTTTGCATCGCTGATTGATGGCCAGCTCTCAAGGCAATGATCGGATACGCCATCAGCTGGCAAAAAGCCCGCTCGGGAAACCGGGCGGGCTTTTTCATGCCATGCATTTATCCCACCTGTCTGCGCCGAGTGCGCCTGCAACTTGCCCGTGGAATCTTCTCTGCTGATGAGAGCGACCTTTCGCTGCTGATGAAAGAGCGGCATGGGCGAGAGGAGGGCAATCTCGCGTCAAGAGGCGCATGAGCCATTGGTCGTAGAGATGGAGTGTCTCGCGCTGCGCGTGTCAGACCAAAGCGGTATATCGCGGCCTTTTCGCGCAGATCAGGGCCAAAGACAGCTGTGCTTTGTCGGCATTCTCTTACTTGTGGATATGCTTATTTACGCTACAGTCAAAGAGCGGGACCTGTGGTGATAGTCTTCAAGGATTGAAGACAGGGCGAGTGGCGTGGCGGACGCGACTCGCCCTTTTTTATGGCCGGAGCTCGGCTATCGTGCCTCAACCCTCACGTCTCACCCCAATGGCGAAAGCCCCATCCCCGCCACCAGGCCTTCCAGTGCATGTCGCCCGGCAATCGAATTGCCATAGCCGTCCAGGCGGGGTGACCAGACGCAGATGCTCATCTGTCCCGGCAGGATGGCGATGATGCCACCGCCGACGCCACTCTTGCCCGGCAGGCCCACCCGCCAGGCGAAGTCACCCGCCGCATCGTAAAGCCCGCAGGTCAGCAACAACGCATTGAGCTGGCGTGTCTCCAGCGGCGAGACCACTTCCTTGCCATCCAGTGGGTTGATGCCGCGATTGGCAAGGAAGGCGAAGCTGCGCGCCAGTTCCACGCAGTTCATCGACACCGAGCAGCTGTGGAAGTAGGTGTCCAGCAGGTCATCCACATCGGAATGCACATTGCCGTAGGCCTGCATCAGGTAGGCGAGCGAGGCATTGCGTGCCTTGTGGTCCATTTCCGAGCGCGCGACCTTCTCATCGAAGCCGATATCGTCGCTGCCGGATAGGCGCCTGAGCTGCTCACGCAGGGTGTTCTGGATCGAGACGATGCGCGACACCAGCAGGTCGGTGATCAGCAAGGCACCGGCATTGATGAAGGGATTGCGCGGAATACCGTTCTCGACCTCCAGCTGCATGATCGAATTGAAGGCCTGGCCGGAGGGTTCACGGCCGACGCGCGTCCAGATCTCGTCGCTCTCCAGGCGCTGCATCGCCAGTACCAGCGCATGCACCTTGGAGATCGACTGGATCGAGAAGCGGGTATGCGCGCTGCCGGCGTACTGGACACGTCCATCGACATGGCAGACGGCGATGCCGAACTGGTCAGGGTCGACCTGCGCCAGTGCCGGGATATAGTCCGCGACCTTGCCCTCGTTGAAGCAGCGGCTGGCATCATCGGACAGGCGTTCGAGCAGTGTCTGGAGAGCATCGGGGTCGAGTGGCGGCGTCATGGCAACCTTGAAGCAGCGGTAGAGGGAAAAGGGCGTGAAGCTGGCCGGGCCATCGTGACAACGGCGCCATCGGGTGACAGGCCGATAATGGCGCCAGGGACCGGCAGAGCATTCTAGCGGATATGACCGCAGCTGGCGCGCCCGATGCCCCTGGCAGTTCCTGCCCTCAGGCCGGCTCAATCGCGTGATAGTTGACGCTTATCAGCCAGGTAGTGCAAAGTGATTTCTATATGCAGTTGAGAATCGTTATTATTGGTTCATCAAGGCAGCACGCAGCTGCCTGACCCCATGACATGCGACGCGCTGAGTAGACCGCCCGGAGGGCAGCCAACATGATCAAGACATTGACCTTTGCCAGCATGCACTTCTCCATCGCCTTCGGTGTCACCTACCTGCTGACCGGCGATATCGTGGTCGGCGGCCTGGTCGCCATCGTCGAGCCGGCGGTCAACACCGTCGCCTTCTTCTTCCACGAGAAGGTCTGGAACCGCGTCACCGCGCGCCGCCAGCAGGCTGCTGAGCGCGAGGCAAACTCGCGAAACTCCATGAGCGGGGCGGCGCTGGCGGGCTGAGGCCGCTTGCGCGTGGCGAGGATGCGCCGCAGAATCGAGCGACCTTTTCCCGGAGCTCCCCATGCTGAAGCTTGCCCCTCGCACCGCCCGTTCCTCTCTTCCTGCCCAGCCATCTTGTCCTGCCCGCGCCCGCCAACGTCCTCTCGTCCAGGGGGCGTTGGCGTTGCTGCTGGGGCTTGCCGGCAGCCTGACTGCTCTCGAGGCCGTGTCAGCCGACGAGACGCGCGATTATCACTACAGTGACGCCCATCTGCACTTCGTGGACTTCTTCCAGCAGGGCGACGGTCTGGGGGCCTTGCTGGATGCCATGGACCAGGCGCAGGTCGATCACGCCCTGGTCACGGGCATCGGCGTTGCCAAGAAATGGCAGCAGGACGCACCCAAGAAGCCACGTTACTACATGGGCGATGATGCGCCGGTCTACTGGTATTCCGGTACCGATTACATCCTGGCCGAGGCGCTGACTCGCGCGCCCGAGCCGGTACAGGCGCGTTTCTCGCCGTTCATCACCGGCTTCAACCCCACCGACCTGAATGCCGCCGACGAGATTCGTCAGCTGTTGGCGATCTATCCCGGCTTCTGGAAGGGCATCGGGGAGGTCTTCACGCGCCATGATGATCTGACGCGTCTGACCGAAGGCGAGACGCCGCGCGCCAATCATCCGGCCTTGATGAAGGTCTATGCGCTGGCGGCAGAGAAAGGCCTGCCGGTGATGATCCATTCCAATATCACCAGCAAACGGGAAGGGCACGAGGGCCTGTACCTCGAGGAATTCGAGAGTGCGGTGCGCGATAATCCGAACACGGCCTTCATCTGGGCGCACGCCGGGACCAGTGCCGAGCTCAATCGCCGTCTGGGGCGCATGACCTGGCTACACGGCGAGATCGAGCGCATGCTGGAAACCTATCCCAACCTGAATATCGACCTGTCCTGGTCAGTGCTGGAACCCTACCTGCTGGACGATGAGGGGCAGCCGCGCTCGCGCTGGGTCAAGCTGGTCGAGCGCTTCCCACAGCGCTTCGTGCTCGGCAGTGATGTGGTCGGGCGCTTCGGCTCGGTGGGCGATATCCTCGCCAGCTATACGCCCTTCCTCGATGCGCTGTCGCCACAGGCGGCGCGCAATATTGCGCGCGACAACTTCCTGCGCTGGGTCAATCTGCCGGTCGAATGACCTCGTTCCTTGCCGTCTGCGCATGAAAAAGCCCCCGCCAGCGATTATTCGCTGACGGGGGCTTTTGCGTGAGCGCTAGTCTATACGCTCGTGCAAGTCACCGTGCTCGTGCATGCCACTGAAGTACTGACATCTGATCAGTGACGGAAGTGACGCATGCCGGTGAAGACCATGGCGATGCCGGCTTCGTTGGCCGCATCGATGACTTCCTGATCGCGCATGGAGCCACCCGGCTGGATGACGGCAGTGATGCCGGCTGCCGCGGCGGCGTCGATACCGTCGCGGAACGGGAAGAAGGCATCGGAGGCCATCACGGAGCCCGGCACTTCCAGACCTTCATCGGCGGCCTTGATGCCGGCGATCTTGGCGGAGTACACACGGCTCATCTGGCCGGCGCCCACACCGATGGTCTGGCCATCCTTGATGTAGACGATGGCGTTGGACTTGACGAACTTGGCCACTTTCCAGGCGAAGGTCAGGTCGTTGAGTTCCTGCTCGCTCGGCGCACGCTCGGTGACGACCTTGAGCTCATCACGGCCGACCATGCCCTGGTCGCGGTCCTGGACCAGCAGGCCACCGGTGACACGCTTGAAGTCATGGCCGCCGGTACGCTCGGCGGCCCAGGCATCCGCGACGTCGAGCAGGCGCACATTGGCCTTGGTGGCGACGATGGCCGCCGCCTCTTCACTGATGCCCGGGGCGATGATCACCTCGACGAACTGACGCGAGACGATCGCCTGCGCGGTCTCGGCATCCAGCGGCACGTTGAAGGCGATGATGCCACCGAAGGCGCTGGTCGGGTCGGTCTGATAGGCGCGCTCGTAGGCGGCCAGGGCAGACTCGCCGATGGCGACGCCACACGGGTTGGCGTGCTTGACGATGACACAGGCGGTTTCGTCGAAGGCCTTGACGCACTCGAAGGCGGCATCGGTATCGGCGACGTTGTTGTAGGACAACGCCTTGCCCTGCACCTGCACGGCCGTGGCGACGCTGGCCTCGGTGGCACCGTCCTCGACGTAGAAGGCCGCCTTCTGGTGCGGGTTCTCGCCGTAACGCATGTCCTGCTTCTTGCTCAGGCTGACGTTGTACTGACGCGGCAGACCTTCGCTGCCGCCTTCGACGCGCTGGCCCAGCCAGTTGGCGATGGCGCCATCGTAGGCCGCGGTGTGCTCGAAGGCGGCCACGGCGAGGTCGAAGCGCGCGCCATCGCTGACGGCGTTGTCATTGGCATCCATCTCGGCGATCACGCGGTCATAATCCGAGGCGTTGACGACGATGGTGGTGTGGGCGTGGTTCTTGGCGCAGGAGCGTACCATGGTCGGGCCGCCGATATCGATGTTCTCGATGGCGTCTTCCAGCGAGCAATCCGGGTTGGCCACGGTAGCGGCGAACGGATACAGATTGACGATGACCATGTCGATGGGGTCGATGCCGTGCTCGGCCATCACCGCATCATCCTGGCCGCGACGACCGAGGATGCCGCCGTGGATCTTCGGGTGCAGGGTCTTGACCCGGCCATCCATCATTTCCGGGAAACCGGTGTGCTCGGACACTTCCGTCACGGCAAGGCCGTTGTCCTTGAGCAGGCGGAAGGTACCGCCAGTGGACAGCAGGGCGACGCCGCGGGCGTCCAGGGCACGAGCGAATTCGACGATTCCGGTCTTGTCGGAAACACTCAGGAGGGCGCGACGGATGGCTTGGGGCTTGGCTTGCATGATGCTCCACTCGTGGATCAACAAAAAGACGCCGGGGCACCTGTAAAGGTGCCCCGGCGGGGTCAGATCAGATCAAATTGCTTGAGCTTCTTGCGCAGTGTGCCTCGGTTGAGGCCCAGCATGTCGGCGGCGCGGGTCTGGTTGCCCTGTGCGTGGGCCATCACCGCCTCCAGCAGCGGCGCCTCGACCTCGGCCATCACCATGGCATGCAGGTCGGTGACCTGCTCGCCATCCAGGTGGGCGAAGTAGCGCGCCATGGAGTGCTCGACCGCCTCGCGCAGGGTCTGATGGTGCCGCACGGGCGTCATCAGGGTGGCCTGGCTTGCGTCGTCGGGTGAAAGAGGGTGCCTGCTGGTCATGCTGCGTGACTTCCTTGCGTCTCGGTGCGGGCGATGCTTTCCGGCTCGCCGAACAGGCGGGTCAGGAACTGGCGCTGTTCTTCCGGCTCCTCGAGGGGATTGAAGTGGCGCTTGAGCTCACTGCCATCCTCCCGTGTTGCCAGGTACCAGCCCACATGCTTGCGCGCGATGCGCGTTCCCATGTAGTCACCGTAGAATTCGTACAGGGCCTCGAGGTGGGCGCGCATCACGAGGGCGCGCTCCGCATCGCTCGGGCCACAGGCTACCTGGCCGGTGGCCAGATAGTGATTGATCTCGCGGAAGATCCAGGGGTTTCCCTGGGCGGCACGGCCGATCATCACGGCGTCGGCGCCCGTATAGTCAAGCACATGTCGCGCCTTCTCGCCGCTGTCGATATCGCCATTGGCGAAGACCGGAATCGACACCGCGGCCTTCACGGCGGCGATGGTGTCGTATTCGGCTTCACCGGTATATTTCTGCTGGCGAGTGCGACCATGCACGGACAGCGCCTGGATGCCGGCACTCTCGGCCATGCGCGCGATGGTGATGGCGTTGCGTGTCTCTTCGCACCAGCCGGTGCGCATCTTGAGCGTGACTGGCACGTCTACTGCGCGCACCACGGCATCGAGAATCTCGCCGACGAGCTTCTCGTCGCGCATCAGGGCAGAGCCGGCGGCCTTGTTGCAGACCTTCTTGGCCGGGCAGCCCATGTTGATGTCGATGATCTCGGCGCCCATCTCGGCGTTGAGCGCCGCGGCCTCGGCCAGCATGGCGGCATCACCGCCGGCGATCTGCACGGCACGCGGTCCGGGTTCGCCGGCATGGTTCATGCGCGTGCGTGACTTGACGGTATTCCACAGCCGCTTGTCACTGGTCACCATCTCCGATACCACCAGCCCGGCGCCCAGCTCACGACATTGCTGTCGGAACGGGCGATCGGTGACACCGGCCATCGGGGCCAGAATCACGCGATTGGGAAGCTGATGTACGCCGATGCGGGGCAGGTCGGCGAGAAGCGGGGTATCGGTCATGGGTCTCGTGTCATGCGAGTGGTGTCAGGCGCGCGAGCCGCTGTCGTGTCAGGGATTCGCGGGGGCGTCATGATACCTAGAGCGCCGCAGGGTTTGAAGGGCTATTTCATCCACGATGCGTCCTGGATGCGTTCTCCCTGCGCGGCTGCGGCGCTCATGGTGTGGCTCATGGCGTGTCTTATGCCGAGGTTCAGCCCATCAGCGGACGCTGACCATTGAGGCGTACCCAGCCATCGCGCTCGGTGGGCTCTTCCATGATCAGGCCAGCCTCACGATAGGCGTCGAGCACCTCTCCCGCCTGGGGCGCGAGAATGCCGGAGAGCGCCAGCAGGCCGCCCGGGGCGACACTGGCAGCGATCTGCGGAGCCAGTTCGACCAGCGGGCCGGCCAGGATGTTGGCGACCACGATCTGATAGCCTGCGTCCGGCAGGCGGTCCGGGTAGCACAGGGTCAGCTGGTCACTGACCTCATTGCGCTGGGCGTTCTCACGCGAGGCCTGCAGTGCCTGCGGATCGATATCGGTACCCAGCGCATCCACCGCGCCAAGCTTGAGCGCGGCGATGGCGAGAATGCCGGAGCCGCAACCGAAGTCGAGCACGCTATGCTGGGCGAGCTTGCCATCGACGGCCAGCCCATCGAGCCATTCCAGGCACAGGGCGGTGGTCGGATGGGTGCCGGTGCCGAAGGCCAGGCCCGGGTCGAGCATCAGGTTGACGGCGTCCTGCTCCGGCGCATCGTGCCAGCTGGGCACGATCCACAGGCGCTGGCCCATCTTGAGCGGCTCGAAGCCATCCATCCATTCACGAGCCCAGTCACGGTCCTCGAGGATCTCGACCTCGATTTCCGGGCAGGGCTCGTCGGGAATCAGCGCCGCCCAGCCGGCCTTGACCCGCTCGCGCATGGCCTCGATGCCTTCGGTGCCATCCCACAGGCCGGTGAGGACTGTCTCGCTCCACAGCGGTGTGCTGCCGAGGTCCGGTTCGAACAGCGGTTGGTCTTCAGCATCCTGCAGCGTGATGGCGCAGGCGCCTTCTTCCATCAGCAGATGCTCGAGAATCTCGGCGTGGTCGGGGGCGATACGCGCCTTGAGTTGCAGCCAGGACATGATGACTCCTGTCGATGGGCGATAAGAAAGGGGAGGAGGGCACAGACGACAGAAGGGCAGCCGAGGCCACCCTTCTGTCGTGCGTCCATCGGCAACACGCGTTACCGATCTCAAGCGGAGCGTCTTACAGGCCCAGCTTCTTCTCCAGATAATGGATGTTGACGCCACCTTCCTGGAAGCCGGCATCACGCACCAGATCCTTCTGCAGGTCAGTGTTGGTCTTGATACCTTCCACCAGCAGCTCATCGAGAGCATTGCGCATGCGCGTCAGTGCGATCTCGCGGCTCTCGCCCCAAGTGATCAGCTTGCCGATCAGGGAGTCGTAATGCGGCGGAACGGTGTAGCCGGAATACAGGTGCGAGTCCATGCGCACGCCCAGACCGCCCGGTGCGTGATAGAGCTCGACCTTGCCCGGAGACGGCATGAAGGTGCGCGAATCCTCGGCATTGATACGGCACTCGAAGGCGTGACCGCGCAGCTCGATATCTTCCTGCTTCACGGACAGCGGCAGGCCGGAGGCGATGCGCAGCTGCTCCTTGACGATATCGATGCCAGTGACCATCTCGGTCACCGGGTGCTCGACCTGAACACGAGTGTTCATCTCGATGAAGTAGAAGCCGCCGTTCTCGTACAGGAACTCGAAGGTGCCGGCGCCACGGTAGCCGATCTCGATGCAGGCATCGGTGCACGCCTTGAGTACCTTGGCACGCGCTTCTTCGTCCAGCTGCGGCGCCGGTGCTTCTTCCAGCACCTTCTGGTGACGACGCTGCAGGGAACAGTCGCGGTCATACAGATGGATGGCGTTGCCCTGGCCATCGGCCAGTACCTGGACTTCGACGTGACGCGGGTTCTGGAGGAATTTCTCCATGTACACCGTGCCGTCGCCGAAGGCCGCGGCCGCTTCACCCTGAGTGATGCTCACCGAGGACAGCAGGCTGGCCTTGGAGTGCACCACGCGCATGCCGCGACCACCGCCGCCAGCGGCAGCCTTGATGATCACCGGATAGCCGATCCGCTCGGCGATGGCGTGCATCTCGTCTTCGTCTTCCGGCACGGGGCCGTCGGAACCCGGCACGGTCGGAACGCCGGCCAGCTTCATCGCCTCGATGGCCGCGACCTTGTCACCCATCATGCGGATGGTGTCAGCGCGCGGACCGATGAAGGCGAAGCCGGAACGTTCGACCTGTTCGGCGAAGTTGGCATTTTCCGACAGGAAGCCGTAGCCCGGGTGGATGGCGTCGGCATCTGTCACCTCGGCAGCTGCGATCAGTGCCGGGATGTGAAGATAGGATTTGGCAGAGGAGGCCGGGCCGATACACACAGCTTCATCCGCCAGGCGGACGTGCATCAGGTCGCGGTCGGCCTTGGAGTGCACCGCTACCGTCTTGATGCCCAGTTCCTTGCAGGCGCGAAGGATGCGAAGGGCGATCTCGCCGCGGTTGGCAATCAGTACCTTGTCGAGCATGGTGACGTGTCCGTTGGGATCAGGAAATGACGATCATGGGCTGGTCGAATTCAACCGGCTCGCCGTCTTCGATCAGAATGGCTTCGACGACGCCATCCTTGTCGGCTTCGATCTGGTTCATCATCTTCATGGCCTCGACGATGCAGACGGTATCACCTTTCTTGACGCTCTGGCCGACTTCGATGAAGGCCTTGGAGCCCGGCGCCGGAGAACGGTAGAAGGAGCCGACCATCGGAGAGTTGATGGTGTGACCCTGCGGTGCAGCCGGTGCTGCCGGAGCGGCCGGTGCTTCAGCGGCGCCAGCGGCTGCCGGAGCGGACTGCTGCATCGGCTGCTGCTGCATCATCATCGGGGCCTGCATCATCGGCTGCTGGGCGAAGCCCTGCGGATGGCGGCTGATGCGAACGGACTCTTCGCCTTCCTGGATCTCGATTTCGCTGATGTTGGACTCTTCGAGCAGCTCGATCAGCTTCTTGACCTTGCGGATATCCATGAAATTAATCCCGATGTAAATGTGGCTGGAAATGGGGGTGTGCAGCCGTGATAGCGGCGGCTACGGGCGACAGCCCCGACGGCTGTCCCGACCATGGCGATGGCCGGTGAATCCTGGTATCAGGCGGTGATGGCGCCTGATGGCGGTGCGTGAACACCGCTCTGGGCGAGCCCCTACTGCGCGAGATCGTCCAGGGCGGCGTCAAGCGCCATGTCATAGCTTCGAGCGCCAAAGCCCATGATCACGCCGCGCGCCACATCGGAAAGATACGAATGGTGGCGGAACGGCTCGCGGGCATGGGTGTTGGAAAGGTGTAACTCGATGAACGGAAGTGCGACGCCGAGTAGCGCATCGCGCAGCGCAACGCTGGTATGGGTAAAGGCCGCCGGATTGATCAGGATGATGGCGGTGCCATCTTCACGGGCAAGGTGGATACGCTCGATCAGCACATGCTCGGCGTTGGACTGCAGCCAGTCCAGCTGATGGCCGGCCGCGCTGGCGCGCTGGACCAGACGCTGGTGGATATCCTCCAGCGTGGTGGTGCCATACACCTCGGGTTCACGGGTCCCCAGCAGATTGAGATTAGGGCCGTTGAGTACCAGGATGCGCGCCATGAAAGTCCCTTGTGTCAGCCGTGCTCGAGCACCAGGCTCATTGAGCTGTTAACCCATGAAGAAAATGCAAAGATACCGTCACTATCCACGACGTTTACCTATTGAGCGTAGGCTGTTGCCGTAGTGACGCGGATTCTGCCGAAATTCTCGAACGCTGTCCAGTTTGGCACTGAACCGAAGATTTTGCCGCATTCTTCGCCCTCACATGCATCTCGGCAGCAGCTGCGCTGCGACGGGCGTGTGGCAAACACGCTTTTCAGTTGGCGCGCCGTGACGGGCCGCGCAGCTGATCCAGTACTGATGTCAGGTGCTGGCCGAGCTGGCTGGCATCGACTTCCCCCTGGATACGCGCCTCCTTGAGTTCGCGTTCATCGGCGAAGAACAGCAGGCTGGGGGGACCGAACAGGCCGAATTGCTTGAGCAGCGCCTGGGTCGCGGCCCCGGTACTGGTGACGTCGGCGCGAATCAGGTGGAACTGGCGCAACTGGCTGGCGACCTCGGGGAAGACCTCGCGCTCCATCACCTTGCACGAGATGCACCAGTCGGCGTAGTAGTCGACGAAGACCGGCTGGCCGCGGCTGGCGGCTAGTGCCAGTTCTCGCTCGAGCTCGCTCATGTCGCTGACGGTGATGAAGTCCAGTGATGTCTCGGCGGCCTGCCCGGGTGATGTGCCGCCAGTGAAGGGGGCCAGCGGGCGCAGCGGGTCGCTTGCGCCGCCTGCCACGCCCAGCAGGCTGATCATGCCCCAGCCCAGCGCGACCAGCCCCAGTGCCTGACGGGCACGCGCCCAGCCTCGGCTCTGTGCGCTGAGCGCCCCCAGCGCCACGCCGGTACCGATGGCCAGAATGGCCCAGCCCAGCACTGCTAGCGAGGCCGGCAGCAAGCGCTCTACCAGCCACAGCGCCACCCCCAGCAGCAGGATACCGAAGGCCTGCTTGATGCCCTCCATCCAGCCGCCGGCCCTGGGCAGCAGGCTGGCGCCGAAGGTGCCGACCAGAATCAACGGCACGCCCATGCCCAGCCCCAAAGCGAAGAGCGCCAGCCCGCCGGTCATGGCATCGCCACTGGCGGAAAGATAGACCAGCGCACCGGCCAGAGGTGCCGAGACGCAGGGCGATACCACGAGTACCGATAACGCGCCCGCCAGCGCCAGTCCGCCGGGGCCGGCGTTCAGCAGGCGCCCTTGCAGTGTGTCGAGCCGTGAGTGCATGCCGCTTGGCAGTCGCAGAGTGAAGGCGCCGAACATGGCCAGCGCGAACAGCACGAACAAGGCAGCGAAGGGAATCAGTACGGCCGGCGTCTGCAGATGCGCCTGCAGGTTGAGCCCCGCGCCGAACAGGCCCATCAAGGTGCCGGCTGCGGCGTAGGTCAGGGCCATGCCCAGGGCGTAACTCGTGGACAGCAGCAAGGCGCGCGGGCGGCTGGGGCGCTGGCCGACGATGATCGAGCTCAGGATCGGAATCATCGGCAGCACGCAGGGCGTGAAGGTCAGGCCGAGTCCGGCGAGGAAGAACAGCCCCAGAGCCGTCAGCAGACTGACATCCGCGAACAGTTCGCTGAAGCCGGCATCGGTGCCGCTGATCGGGGCTTTAGTGGTGCGGCTTGCTGTCGACGCCGCAGTCTCGCTCGACTGGCCGGCGGTCGGCATCAGCTGCGAGAAGGGGGCAGGGGCACTCTGCTCACCGGCCTGTAGAGTGACGGTCTCCGGCGGATAGCAGAGCCCGGCATCGGCGCAGCCCTGGAAGGTGATGGAGAGTGGGACCGGGCCGCTGGCCGGTGTGTCGTCACGCACTGCCTTGCTCGAGGAGGCGCTGGTCAGCGGAATGCGAATGACCAGCGTATCGTGGAAGACATGCACCTCGCCCATGTAGGGGTCGTTCTTCAGCTCTCCCGGCGGCAGGTCGGCATCGCCCAGCACGACCTGGTCGCTGGTGGTCGAGAAGCTGAATTGGTGACGATAGAGGTAATAGCCTTCCGCGCTGGTGAAGCCGACATACAGGGTGTCGCCCTCGCGCCAGCTGCGCGGCTGGAAGGCTTCACTGACCGGCAGGAAATCGCCCTGATTGCCGCCGCCGAACAGGCTGGACGCCGCACTGCTGCTGGAGCCGCTGCCGGCGTTTGAATTTGAGCCTGAGCTGAACAGACCGGCATTGGCGGGCAGCGCCGTCATCGCCTGCGCGACAACCAGAGCGATTGCCAGCAGGGTTGCCAGAAATGCAGGGCCCAGCAGGCGCGAGAACGCGGAGGGGCGTGCGCGGCCCGTTGGCAGCGCCATGCGGATTTTCAAGAACGAACGAAGCACGAAAGCATCCTTATACAGTGCCGAAAGAACATCCTGCAGGCCTCAAGGCTCCGCAGTGTCGCGCCGCCATCATCCTGCTCGGGGGCGAGTGCCGGATCGTGAGCAAGCCCATCATCGCCGCGCACGACTTGCACGCGGATGAATGTGCCACCATGTAGCAGACATCCCCGTTCGTGTGAGGGCATGTGAAAGCGCACCGGGATCGAGTAATGAAGCCGCCTGTGCGGGCGGCAGTCCGATCCTCGCCCCGTAACGCGGCTCGGTCCACGACCAGGCCCGTGGCCCGGCCCGCAATCCGGAGCGCATCGCACCTTGCCACAGAACCGGCACTTCACCGAGTGCGACTGGCACGTGCAGGGGCGCATGATAGGATAGGACGTACGTCATGAGTACCGGCGCTGGATGCATCGGCGCGGCTCACATCCGTTCAGGCAGGTCTGACTCGTCTCTCACACGGCTTTTTCTACAAGGCTTCATACAAGGAAGAACGCATGGCCCTATTCGGTAAAGGCAGCAAGCGCGGCGCCAATCGCGATGTGCTGGAAACGCCTCAGTATGGCTGGATCTGGAAACCACTGATCGGGCTGTTCGTCATTTACCTGCTGGTCTGCGTTGGCCTTGGGATCTACTGGAGCAGTGAACCGGACGAGTTCAACATCGATCAGGCCACGCGCACCGAACTGGCTCGCGTGCATGGTCTGGCCGCACCGGTGGCCAAGGTCGAGGGCGAAGAGCCGGCACCGGCTTTCGAGACCCTGCCGACAGGCACCGCGACCGTCGCCACCCTGATGACACTCAACGACACCCTGCTGCACAAGCCGGGCGGTTATCTCAAGAATGATGTGGCGCCGCCGGGCCTGATGCTCGACAACATGCCCAACTGGGAATATGGCGTGCTGGTGCAGGTGCGTGACATGACGCGTGAGCTGCGCAAGGAATTCAGCCGCTCGCAGTCCCAGTCCAGCGATGACAAGGCGCTGGGCAAGGCCGAATCCCTGCTGTTCATCGATGCCAATGCCTGGATGCTGCCGGAAGCCGAGCACGAATATGCTGACGCCAACCGTGAGCTGGGCGACTACCTCAAGCGTCTGAGCGATGACACCCAGAATAACGGCCAGTTCTACGCGCGTGCCGACAACCTGGTAGCCTGGCTGTCGGATGTCGAGAATCGCCTCGGTTCCCTGTCCCAGCGCCTGTCGGCCAGTGTCGGCAAGTCGCAGCTCAACCTGAGCCTGGCCGGCGACAAGAGCGCCACCTCGGCCAAGAGTACCCAGGCGGAAGAAGAGATCAAGACGCCGTGGCTCGAGATCGACGATGTCTTCTATCAGGCACGCGGCACCTCCTGGGCGCTGATCCATCTGCTCAAGGCAGTGCGCCATGACTTCCAGGGCGTGCTGGAAGACAAGAACGCGCTGACCTCCATCGACCAGATCATCCGTGAGCTGGAAGCGACCCAGACCGACATCGGCAGCCCGATCATCCTCAATGGCTCCGGCTTCGGCTTCTTCGCCAACCATTCGCTGGTGATGGCCAACTACGTCGCGCGTGCCAACTCCGCGATCAGTGACCTGCGCAGTCTGCTCGAGAAGGGCTGATCCCGTGACGTCCGATGCCGGCTGACGGTTCTCCTCACCGGTGTCGGGCGTGAGCCGGAAACGAAAAAGCCCCCGTCAATGACGGGGGCTTTTTTGCATCGTGATGCCTGAATCGCGCATCACTTCGAAAGGACTCAGTCCTTCTGGTAGGCAGCGGCTGCCTTCTCGATCGCGGCACGGGCGGCATCAGCACCGTCCCAGGAATCGATCTTGACCCACTTGCCTTTCTCGAGATCCTTGTAGTTCTCGAAGAAGTGCGCGATCTGCTGACGCAGCAGTTCCGGCAGATCAGTGACTTCCTGGACGTCGTCGTACAGGGAGGTCAGCTTCTGGTGCGGGACGCAGACCAGCTTGGCGTCTTCACCGGCTTCGTCGCTCATGTTGAGCACGCCGACCGGACGCGCACGGATGACGCTGCCCGGTGCGACCGGATACGGGGTCACGACCAGCGCGTCGAGGGCATCGCCATCGTCGGCCAGGGTGTTCGGGATGTAGCCGTAGTTGGCCGGGTAGAACATCGGGGTGGCCATGAAACGATCCACCATGAGCGCATCGATGTCCTTGTCGATCTCGTACTTGATCGGCGCGTGATTGGCCGGAATCTCGATCGCTACGTAGACGTCGTTCGGCAATTCCTTGCCAGCGGGGATCTTGTCGAAACTCATTGTCGAGTCCTTGGGTTTGCGGGTTGAAGGCCTGCGGGTCAAAATTCCGCTGAATTATACGAACTGGCAGACCGTTTTGCCATTATGCCACGCTCGATCGCCTTGCGTTGCACCAACGAGTGGTGGCACTGCAGGCTGACTCGGGTAACACTTGGGGCCGTCCAGCGCGGCGCAACGGCGATTGCACGTATCAGCGTCGGGCTGACGCTGCGTCACCACCGCATGCATGAAACGTAACGGCAGGATCGAGACGCAAGGAGACCGCCTTGGCGGATGCAGAGCTTTCACTCAGTTACGGTCAGGCCTTCGTGGCTCCCGACCGCAAGCGTCATCGCAGCTCGATGTCGCTGGAGATACCGCTGGAGCGCGGCCCGCTGGCGGCCAAGGGTGGCTGCGCGCTGATCGCCGACACCACCAGCAAGAACGCGATTGCCAAGCAGGCCGGCGACCTTGCCGTGCGTGGCTTTCTGGCCGACTACTTCGCCACGCCTGACAACTGGAGCGTCAAGTATTCCGCGACCCGCGTGCTGCGGGCATTGAACAGCTGGTGTTACAGCCAGAGTCGCTTCGTGCGGGGCGGCAGTTACGTGACCTCGATTTCCGCGGTCGTCTTCCGGGGCCAATCGGCGCATCTGTTCCATGCCGGTGACACGGTGGTCTTCCGGCTGCGTGGCGGCGAATTCGAGCAGATCTCGCGTGATCATGTCACCGATCTCGGTGGCTATCGTTATCCGTCGCGGGCGCTGGGCATGGATGTCAGCCTCGACATCGACTACATCGAGCTGCCGCTCAAGCAGGGCGATATCTTCCTGTTCACCACCCAGGCGGTGCGCGGCACTCTGCTGCCTTCCGATTTCGTGTCACTGATCCGTGATGACGTCTCGGATCTCGACGCCGCCAGTGAGCGCCTGGCCCATGCCGCGGCGGACCGCGCCGATGAGCGTGGCTACACGGCTGACCAGTTCTGCTTCCAGCTGGTGCGCATTGACCGCCTGGCGACTGCCTCTGACGATACGCCGGGGCGTGTCTATGGCGACCTTCCGGTGCCGCGTGAGCTGGAGCCGGGCGACCGCATCGATGGTCTGGAAGTGCTGGAAGTCATGTCGCGCAGCGCGCGGGTACGCGTCTACAAGGTGCGTGACCTCAAGAGCCGGCGCGTGATGGTGATGAAGGCGCCCAGCCCGGAACTGTCGCTCAAGAACGCCTATCTCGAGCACTTCCTGCTCCAGCAGTGGGTGGTGGACCGCGTCAGCTCGCCCTTCGTGGTCAAGGTGGTGGAGCCGTCACGCCCGCGTGATCACCTCTACTACCTGCTCGAGCACCTTGAGGCGCAGACATTGACCGAATGGGCACGCATGCATCCACAGGCCAATCTCGAGCAGCGTCTCGACATCGCGCGTCAGCTTGGCAAGGCCGTGCATGCCCTCAATCGTCGTGAGGTGCTGCACCAGCTGATTCACCCCGACAACGTGATGATCGACCGGCATGGCAAGGTGGTGCTGGTCGATTTCGGCGCCTGCCATCTGCGTGAGGGGGATGGCCATGAGAGCGCCGGTCCGCTGGCGCGCCAGGTCGGCCTGACCGAGCACAGCGCGCCGGAATATGCCCTTGGCGCCGATGTCAGTCGGCGCAGCGATCAATACGGCCTGGCTTCGGTGATCTACTGGTTGCTGACCGGCATGCAGCCCTACGCCCAGTCGATGGAGCAGCTGCGCACCCATACCGACCTCGAACTGCTGGAATATCAGCCAGCCCGCATGCGCAATCCCCAGGTGCCACAGATACTGGACGATGCCCTCAGGCGCGCCCTGGATCCGCAACGCACCCTGCGCTATCGCCGTCTGTCTGAGCTGCTCTACGCGCTGCGGCTGCCGCAGCAGGACCCCGGCAAGGCGCTGACGCCCTCGGAGGCGATACGTGAACCGGCCAATTTCTGGCAGGGCGTCGCCGGCATCCTGTTGTTGCTGCTGGTGCTGTCCTGGTTGCTCAAGTGAGCGCGGAGTCCGATGGGGGGCAAGGCCATGGCGGGAGGAATAGGTGCATGGGCCAGACCGCGATCGTGATAGGGGCGACCGGCGTGGTCGGGCACGAGGTGGTGACTGAACTCATCGCGTGCGAGGCCATCGCCAGAGTCGTCACGCTGACGCGCCGGCCGGCGCCTTGCGACTCTGACAAGGTCGAGAACCATGTGGTCGACTTCGCGCGACTGGAAGACTGGGCCCACTGTTTCCAGGCGGATCTGCTGTTCTCGTGCCTGGGCACCACGCTCAAGCAGGCGGGGTCGCTCGAGGCGCAGCGGCGTGTCGACATCGATCATCAACTGAGTGCCGCTCGGCTGGCGGCCGCCCAGGGAGTGGCGCACTACCTGCTGGTCTCCTCCAGCGGCGCCAATCACGCGAGCCGCAATGGCTATCTCAGGATGAAGGGCGAGCTGGAAGTGGCCATCAAGGCGCTGCCCTTTGCGCGTATCAGTGTCTTCCAGCCGTCATTGCTGGTGGGGGAGCGCAGCGAGTTCCGTCTGGGCGAGACGCTGGCGCGCCATCTGTTGCCGGCGCTTACCCGCTTGCCGGGCTTGCAGCGCTACCGGCCGATCCGTGGCGCTCAGGTAGCGGCGCGTATGGTCGAGGTCAGCCAGCGTCAGCAGCAGGCGCATGCGGTGTACCGGCTGGAGGAGGTGTTCCCCCGTTCCCCCGCATGACAACTGACAGTCATCAAAAAGCCCCGCACAGTCGCCTGTGCGGGGCTTTTTTACACTCGCTTCACTGTCAGCGACGGATCGCTCAGACGCGTCAACGCCAGGCGATCAGACCGTGAACGGTGTCAGCTTCTTCTCGACCTTGGCCAGCGTGAGCTTGGCGACCGCCGGCAGGCCATTGATGAACGGCGGGAAGTCCTCGCCCTGGATCAGCGGCGACAGATATTCGCGGCAGGCGTCGGTGATGTAGAAGCCATCTTCGCTGATGAACTCCAGCGGCATGAACTTCTCATGGTTGGCGATCTTCTCCAGCGGCGCCTCGATGATATCCCAGGCGTAGTCAGCGCCATCGCCGAGGCGACGGATCGTCGGCATCACGGCGTTCTTGCCGGCCAGGGCCATCTCGACGGCGGCACGACCCGTGGCGTAGGCCTGCTCGACGTCGGTCTTCGAGGCGATGTGACGCGCAGCGCGCTGCAGGTAATCGGCCACCGCCCAGTGGTACTTGTAGCCCAGGTCCTGCTTGACCATGCCGGCCAGTGTCGGCGCGACGCCGCCCAGCTGGCGGTGGCCGAAGGCGTCGGTGTTGCCGGCATCGGCCAGGAAGGTGCCATCTTCGTAACGCGCACCTTCGGAGACCACCACCACGCAATAGCCGTGTTCCTTGACGCAGGCATCGACGCGCGCCATGAATTCCTTGCGGTGGAAGGCGACTTCCGGGAAGACGACGATGTGCGGCGGCTGGGTGGCATCTTCACCGGCCAGGGCGCCGGCAGCGGCGATCCAGCCGGCGTGACGGCCCATGACTTCCAGAATGAACACCTTGGTGGAGGTGGCGCACATGGAGGCGATGTCGAGGCCGGCCTCGCGGGTGGAGGTGGCGATGTACTTGGCCACGCTGCCGAAGCCCGGCGAGTTGTCGGTGATCGGCAGGTCGTTGTCCACGGTCTTCGGCACGTGGATGGCCTGGATCGGGTAGCCCATGGTCTCGGCCAGCTGGGAGACCTTCAGGCAGGTATCGGCGCTGTCGCCGCCACCGTTGTAGAAGAAGTAACGGATGTCGTGGGCCTTGAACACCTCGATCAGACGCTCGTACTGGGTACGGTGGTCCTCGATGCTCTTGAGCTTGTAGCGGCAGGAGCCGAAGGCACCGCCCGGCGTGTGGCGCAGCGCGGCGATGTTCTCGTCGCTTTCCTGGCTGACGTCGATCAGGTCTTCGGTCAGGGCACCGATGATGCCGTTGTGACCGGCATACAGCTTGCCGATTTGGTCGCCGTTTTCACGAGCGGCTTCAATGACGCCACAGGCACTGGCGTTGATGACGGCGGTAACGCCACCGGACTGGGCGTAGAAGGCATTGTGCTGGGGCATGGGCTTCTCGTCTCTGCTTCCTTGTCATGGTCTTGAACGGGCTGGCGCTTACCCGCCGCATCATATCCGAAAGACATGACCCCTGCACGACGCCCGAATGCCACCGGGGGTGTCGTCCATCCCTGACAGGTCGCGTGCTACTCGCCGCCTGACGGGCATGCTAGGCTGCTCGGGCTTCCGGATTGGAGAAACAGATGCACCTTCACGTCATCGGTATTTGCGGTACCTTCATGGGCTCTCTGGCGCTTCTGGCGCGCGCGCGCGGTCATCGCGTCACGGGGAGCGATGCCAACGTCTATCCGCCCATGAGCACACAGCTGGCCGAGGCCGGTATCACCCTGATGGAAGGCTATGCGGCCGACAATCTCGTCCCCGCGCCTGACCTCACGGTGGTCGGCAATGCCGTCTCGCGCGGCAACCCCGAAGTCGAGGCGCTGCTCGAGCGCGGGCTGGCCTATACCTCCGGCCCGCAATGGCTGTGTGACGAGGTGCTGACCGGCCGCCCGGTGATCGCCATCGCCGGCACCCACGGCAAGACCACCACCGCGACCATGACCGCCTGGATTCTCGAATGTGCGGGCCTCGCACCGGGCTATCTGATCGGTGGCGTGCCGCCACAGTTGGGCGATTCCGCGCGTATCGGCGATCCTCAAGCGCCCTTTGTGGTCGAGGCCGATGAATACGACACGGCCTTCTTCGACAAGCGTTCCAAGTTCGTGCATTACCGGCCGCGCATTGCCGTGCTCAACAATCTCGAGTTCGATCACGCCGACATCTTCCCGGATCTCGCCGCCATCGAGCGCCAGTTCCACCACCTGGTGCGCACCGTGCCGGCTGGCGGCAAGCTGGTGGTCGCGGCGGACGCCGTCGCCGGTGCCCAGGCACTGGAGCGCGTGCTGGATCAAGGCTGCTGGACGCCGGTGACGCGCTTCGGCGCTGAGAGCGGTATCGAGAATGCCGGTGGCGACTGGCGCTATCGCCTGATCAGTGCCGACGGTAGCCACTTCGCGCTGGCACCGCCGTCTGGTGACGCAGGCGAGGCGGACCGCTTCGTCGAGTGCCAGTGGGCGATGCGCGGACGCCACAACGTGGCCAATGCCTGCGCCGCCGTGGCCGCGGCCGTCGAATGCGGCGTGAGTCTTGCGGTGACACTGGAGGCGCTCGCGCGTTTCGCGCCGCCCAGGCGTCGGCAGGAGCTGCGCGGTGAGGTGGCAGGCGTCAAGGTCATCGATGACTTTGCGCACCATCCGACCGCCATCGCCACCACGCTCGAGGGCCTGGCGCCCGGCGTTGCGGCCGAAGGGCAGGGCGGTCGCCTGTGGGCGGTGATCGAACCGCGCTCCAACACCATGAAGCTCGGCACCATGAAGGCGCGTCTGCCGGCTTCAGTGACCTCGGCAGATCGCGTCAGCTGGTTCGCGGGCCCCAGCCTCGGCTGGTCGTTGAAGGAGACGGTCAGCGAGTGCCGTGCGCTCGGCGTGGAGGCGGAGGTCGAGCAGGACCTCGACGCCCTGATCGCGAAGATCGCCAATCAATCCCGCGCCGGCGATTGGGTGGTCGTGATGTCCAATGGCGGCTTCGGCGGTATCCACGAGCGCCTTCTTGCGGCGCTGGCAGCACGCGAAGGTGAAGCATGAAAGCGCAAGCGACAGCCCCGGAGGGCGAGTTCAAGTCGGCGGTCACCGTCGCGCTGACCGGGGCCTCCGGCGCCCAGTACGGCCTGCGCCTGATCGAGTGCCTGGTCGCGGCCGGTCATGAAGTGATGGTGATGGTCTCCAAGGCGGCGCACATGGTGATCGCCACCGAGACCGATGAGGAGCTGCCGGCGCGTCCGGCGCGTCTCACCGAGGTGCTCACGCAGCGCTACGCCGCCAGGCCCGGCCAGATTCGCTGCTTCGGGCGCGAGGACTGGATGGCCCCGGTGGCCTCCGGTTCCGGCGCGCCGAGCGCCATGGTGGTGTGCCCGTGTTCCACGGGCTCACTGTCCGCGATCGCGACCGGGGCCAGCAACAACCTGATCGAACGCGCGGCCGACGTGGCCCTCAAGGAACGCCGCACGCTGATTCTGGTGCCGCGCGAGACGCCGTTCTCGGCCATCCATCTCGAACACATGCTGAGTCTGACGCGCATGGGCGCTGTCATCCTGCCCGCCGCACCCGGCTTCTATCATCGCCCGCAGACCCTCGATGACATGATCGATTTCATCGTCGCACGCATTCTCAACCAGCTGGGGATCTCGCATGCGCTGATACCGCGCTGGGGCGAGGGGCATGTCAGCGGCGATTGAGGGGCGGTCAATCGATCCGTCCGAGTGAGAGCTTGTCAGAGGCATCCCTCTGGCACTGCATCAGACTGAGCAAGGAGAGCAGGGAATGCTGAATTGGTCATTGTTGTCGGTGTTCGTGCCGACGTTCTTTCTGGTCTCGCTGACGCCGGGCATGTGCATGACGCTGGCGATGACCCTGGGAATGACCCAGGGCGTCAAGCGCACGCTGTGGATGATGATGGGCGAGCTGCTGGGTGTCGGGTTGGTGGCGGTGTCGGCGGTGATCGGCGTCGCGACCATCATGCTGCGCTATCCGATGGTGTTCTCGGCCTTCAAGCTGGCGGGTGGTGCTTACCTGGCCTGGCTGGGGATCCAGATGTGGCGCTCGCGTGGCCGCCTGGCCCTGGGGGTAGCTGGGGAGGGTGCGGAGGCACCGCGCGCCTCGCGCCGCGCGCTGGCGGCACAGGGCTTCGTCACCGCGATCGCCAATCCCAAGGGATGGGCGTTCTTCATTGCGCTGTTGCCGCCGTTTCTGGATGCCAGCCTGCCGCTGGCGCCGCAGCTGATCGCGCTGGTCGGCATCATCCTGACGCTGGAATTCACCTGCCTGCTGCTCTATGCCGGCGGTGGCAGCAGCCTGGCGCGTTGGCTGGGGCGTGGCTCGCGTGTGCGCCTGATGAACCGCGTGGCGGGCACGCTGATGATCGGCGTGGGAGTCTGGCTCGCGACCGGTTGATGTCGGCATGACCGAGCGAAGAATTTCATCTTGTGAACACACCAAGGCCCGCCAATGGCGGGCCTTGGTGTGTCCAGGGGCGCCGTTGATTCAGCAGCCACTTCGAGTCAGCTGTGACTTCGGTTCAGCTGCGACGCTGATTCAGCTGCGACGCAGGGGCTCAAGTGCTGCCGCCGCCACGATGAAGCTGCCGCCGACCAGTGTCAGCCAAGTGGGCACCTCGCCAAGAATCAACCACGCAAGCAATACGCCGTAGACGGGTTGCAGGCAGCCGATCATGCCGACGGTCTTGGCCTTGAGTCCACCGAGGGCGAAGGTCATCAGCGCATGCGGCGCAGCCGTGAAGACGATGGCCAGCACCAGCATGGCGATCCCCGTCGAGGGGCTGGCATCCATGATCTCACTGGAGACGAACGGCAGTGTCAGCACCACGACCCCCAGCGCCTGCAGGCTCATCGACAGTACCGGATTGAGATGGCTGAGACGGTAGCGCACCAGTAGATTGCGTGCCGCGAACAACAGGCCCGAGAACACGCCCCATGACACTCCCGCCAGGCTGTCGCCCTGCGCGCTGCTGTCGCCGCCGGGAACGAGCAGCCAGACGCCGATACAGACCAGCCCCGCTGCCGCCAGGTCCTTCGCTTTCAGGCGCGTGCCTTCCACCCAGGGTTCCAGCAGCACGATGAAGATGGGATAGGTGAACAGCGCCAGCATGCCGGTGGCCACGGAAGATGCCTGCATCGAGTGAAAGTAGCTCACCCAGTGCGCGGCCATCAGCGCGGCGGCGATGCCCAGCAAGGCCCAGTCGCGCCCGCTCAGACGCAGCGAGACATGCCACTTGAGGCGCGCCAGCCACAGCAGGAACAGCCCCGCCAGCAGGCTGCGCCAGGTGGTGATATCGAGCGCCGAGAGAGGCACGCCTTTCGAGAACAGCGCCGTACCGCCGAGCAGTGCGATGCCGAGATGAATCGACATCAGTGCCTGGGGCTGGTTGGCGGGAGGGGCAGCAGGGCCGGGCATGTGGTTCCTCGTCATCAGGGGGTAGTGATAAAGCCGCCATCGCAGGCAGCTCATCGGTTTACATCGTTATTACGGCAACGTTATCGCGACGGCCTGAGCGGCAGCAGTCTGATCACGACAGCCTAGAGCGGCAGCCAGACGAAGCGTGCCGCCAACAGCAACAGGCTCGCCATGCTCAACCACAGCAGCGGGGCCGGCGAGTCGAGGGGGGCAGAGGTCTGGCGCACGAAGGCGGGGTAGCTGATGCGCACCAGCGCACAGACCAGCAGACCCAGGCAGGCGCCGCCCAGCACATCGCTGACGTAATGGACGCCAAGCGTGATGCGCGACAGGCCGACCAGCGTACAGGCGGCGATGGCTGCCCAGTAGATCCAGCGACGTCGCGAGGAGGGCTGGCGCTCGGCGATGAAGGCGGCGGCCAATCCGAATACTGCCACGCTGCCGGCGGCGTGGGCGCTTGGGAATGACATCGACCCTTCCAGGAAGGCGGGGGTGTCCGGACGCGGGCGCTGGATCAGGTGCTTGAGCACGGTATTGGCGCTGGCGATGCCCAGCCAGGCCGCCGTCAGATGCAACCATACCGCGTGGCGACCCTTGAGCAGCAGCCATACCAGCCACGGAGCCACGAGCGCCGCCAGACCGGTGCCATCTGCGAGGCGAGACAGCCCGAGGCTTGCCTCGCGCAGCCAGTCCTGGGGCAACAGTGAGGAGAGGCTAGCGGCCAGTGAGTCTGCCACGCGGTCGATCCACCACGGCTCGGGATGGGCCAGCACCGCCAGACTCATGGCGGGCACGCTGATCACCGCGAAGATCAGCAGTGCCATCGAGGCGAGCGGGAATTCGCCCTCGGGGTCGGGATGACGCAGCTGCCACCACAGACGCCGCCCGGAAGGGCTGCGACGCATGCGACGCGCCAGCCAATGATAGAGGCGGCCCTCACGGCCCAGCTGGCGGCGCAGGAAGGAGAAGGCGAAGGCACAGGCGATCAGTCCGCTGGCCAGGCCGACCAGCAGGCCATCGGCCCCTTCCGGCAAGGTGAACAGTGACTGCCAGGTCTGGCCCAGCAGATAGCCCGGCAGCAGGTAGGCCGGTGCCCAGGCCAGTGCCGAGAGGCCATTGACCAGGAAGAAGCGCGCCGGCGGCATGTCGAGCATGCCGGCGACCAGCGGGATGATCGGGCGCACCGGGCCGACGAAGCGTCCGAAGGCGATCGACCAGCTGCCGTGTCGATGAAAGAACTGCTGACCATGCTCGATCCACTCGGGATGGCGCGAGAAGGGCCAGCGGCCGGGCAGTTGATCGCGATAGCGGATGCCCAGCCAGAAGCTCACGCCATCGCCGATGATGGCGCCCAGCGCACCGACAGCCAGCAATATCGGTAGCGAGAGTTCGAGGTGGCCGGCCAGTGAGGCGCCAGCGGTGAGAATGACCACGCCCGGCACCAGCAGGCCGATGATGGCGAGAGATTCAAGCAGTGAGACCAGGCCGATGACGGCGACAAGGGCTGCCGGGTGATCGCTCAGCGTGGTCATCAGGATATCGATCATCACACTGGGGTTCAGCCAATGCAGCAGTGACGCAAGGGTGTCGCTCATTCATTGAGATCCATCAGGGCAAGCTGGCTGGCCAGCAGGCGTTGCTCGAGTTTCTGGGTGGTGTCATCGGCCTTGTACGTCACCAGGCGCGCGCGGGCAATGATGGAGCCGGTTTCCGGCTGTGTGGCCGCTGCCAGCGCCGCGGTCAGGCGCTCGCGCATGATCAGTGCTCCCGCCTCGCCGGTATTGGGCAGCATCAGCCAGAAGGAGGACTTGTCGCTGCGGCACAGCAGGTCGCCCTGGCGCGAGACCTCCTGCATCACGTCGCAGGCCATCGCCAGGCATTCGACGCGCCTGTCTTCGCCGAACTGCTCGCCGAGCATGTCCAGTTGCGGCAGATAGACGACCAGAATGCTGAGCGGTTGGTCCAGCGCCCGCGCACGTGCCGCCTCACTGATCAGTCGCTGCTGGCCGGTGCGGGCATTGAAGGCATTGCACTCGGTTTCCTCGCTGGCGGTCAGGCTCATGACACCCGCCTGCAGGCTGTTGATGACGAACGGCTGGCTGGCCACCAGCAGCAGACACAGGTAGCGCAGTATCTCGCCGAAGTTGTCTTCCTGCTGGCCCAATAGCCATAGCCACAGCGGTGCCAGCACCAGATTGAGCAACATTGCCGGCGCCAGGGGCAATAGCAGCAATGTCAGCACGCTGGGTAGCCCCAGCCACAGTGACATGCCCGGATAGGTGCCCGGCGCCTCGAGTGCCAGCATCAGATAGCTGGCGATCAGCGTCAGATAGGAAGGCAGCGGCTGCTCATCATCGAGGTGATTGAGGCCGGCGGCAATCGCCATCAGCATGGTGGCCAGCACCGGCGTCAGGATATGCTCGAAATCGCCCACCAGGTAGCGCCACAGGGCGTAGGTGGCGATCACCGCGGCGGCCAGCAGCATGATCAGTGTCTTGCGATTGGCGAGTTCCCGACGCTCGCTATGCGCCAGACTGTGTAGAGGAGACATCAGTGATCATTCCCCCGCGATGGTGCTACGGCGACCTTGTCTGCCGCGCTGGCCTGTTTCAGGGTGTCTCGTCCATCGTCTGACCGGGCTTCGTCTGAAAAAGCATCAGCATCGGCAGGCTTGCGAGGCAGAGGCGGCAGCAGGGTGATCGGCTGCGGTTCATCGCTCAAGTGGGCACTGAGGCGCTTGAGGTCCAGCGCGCCGGGATCACTGTCGTTGAGAGGCTGTACACGGGCGCGGACCGGCATCGCGAGATGCTCGATCAACTGGCGACGGCGCAGACTGGCCATGCGCTCGCCGCGGGTGACCAGCAAGACGGCCAGTGCCCCATCATCGAGCTGGTAGCGGGTTTCATGCGGCAATGCGGCGCTGTCGAGGGTATTCATCAGGCGACGGTTGGCCAGGCGGCCGGTCTTGACCGGTGCGAGCAGGATCAATTCGATATGGATTTCCTCGCGATCGGCACGGGCAATTTCCCGCGGCAGGTCTCGCATCAGCTGGTACTGTGACCAGATCGCGCGGCTGGAATCACGCCGACCACGACGCTCCAGCTGCATCCAGACCTGCTGCTGGCGTCGCCCACCGATGGCACCGAGCGCCATCAGGGTCGCGGTGATACCGATGCCCAGGCTCAGCCAGTCGCTGCCCAGCTGGCTGAGCGCCAGCCAGGTGGTGACCAGCCCGATCAGTGCGCAGGCCGGTGCCAGCCAGCGTGGGCGCGGATAAAGCAGCAGGACGGCAAAGCCCCACAGCCACATCAGGTGCTGTTGCGGGGCCAGCAGCACCAGTGCACTCATGATCAGCGCGACGCTGAGCATCACCAGCGTACGGAACCAGCGCAGGGTGAACAGCTCGTGGGCGAGAGAGACCACCAGCAACATCGTGCCGCCCACCGCCAGCAACAGGGCAGTGAGCGTCAGGCCGATACTGATCTGTCGTGCCGCTTCCAGCAGCAGCAATACAGAGCCGAGCAGACAGACGAACTGACTGAGACGGACTTTGAACTTGATCTCCATGGTGACTTATATTGGCACCTTTGCCGTGGATGGCGCGAAATCGGCCGAATTCCCTGGCCGAACGGTCTATGACGTGGGCATTGCCTGCACGTTTGCAGGATGCGACGGTGCTCCGATCATGCAACGTCGTCTGCAATAATGGCAGCATACCCCAAACGGCGAGTGACAAAAGTGTCTACGCCTCTCAGGCTTTCACATCAGGTCTTCATGTCAGGGCTTCTCAGGGGAATGCCCTCGCGGGGCCCGGGCGATGATGGAATGAGTACGTGGACACTGACAACCAGCGAGATTAGGCACATGAGTGAGCAGGGCAAGCACGACACCACGGACGTCGTGGCGTACATGAATCGTCTGGGGCACGCAGCGCGCGCGGCAAGCGTCGTGATGCGTCGCGTCGACAGCGGCATCAAGAATCGTGCTCTGCAGACCATGGCGCGTCTGATCGATGAGCGTCGCGAGGCACTGGCAGAGGCCAATGCCGAGGACCTGACGCGTGCACGCGCCAATGGGCTCTCGGAGGCGATGGTCGATCGTCTTGCGCTGACGCCTGCGCGTATCGACGGCATGATCGAAGGGCTCGAGCAGGTCGCGGCGCTGCCGGACCCGGTCGGCGAGGTCGATGGCCTGCGCTCGCGTCCGAGCGGCATTCAGGTCGGTCACATGCGCGTGCCGCTGGGCGTTATCGGCATCATCTTCGAGTCACGCCCCAATGTGACCATCGAGGCAGCCAGCCTGTGCCTGAAGTCCGGCAATGCCTGCATTCTGCGCGGTGGCTCCGAGGCCGCGTCCAGCAACCGTGCGTTGAGCGAGATCATCAGCGAGGCGTTGGTGCTCTCCGAGCTGCCGGCCACGGCAGTGCAGGTCGTCGCCACCACGGACCGCGCCGCGGTCGGCGAGCTGATCGCGATGCCGGAATTCGTCGATGTGATCATCCCGCGCGGTGGCAAGAGCCTCATCTCGCGTATCTCGCGTGATGCACGCGTGCCAGTCATCAAGCACCTCGATGGCATCTGCCACGTCTATATCGATGCCACGGCAGACCTGGCGATGGCGGTCCGGATCGCCGAGAACGCCAAGACCCATCGCTATGGCACCTGCAACACCATGGAGACCCTGCTGGTCGATGCGCCGGTTGCCGCCGAGGTCCTGCCGCGTATCGCCGAGCGTCTGGCGGCACATGAGGTCGAGATTCGCGGTTGCGAGCGTACTTGCGAAGTGCTGCCGCAGGCCGTGGCTGCCAATGCAGAAGACTGGGATACCGAATATCTCGCGCCGATTCTGGCGGTTCGCGTCGTGGATGGCGTCGACGAGGCGATGGCGCATATCGAGCGTCACAGCTCCGGGCACACCGAGGCCATCATCACCGAGAACTATGCGCTGGCGCGCCGCTTCATGGCGGAGGTCGATTCCAGCTCGGTGATGGTCAACGCCTCCACCCGCTTCGCCGATGGCTTCGAATATGGCCTGGGTGCCGAGATCGGCATCTCCACCGACAAGCTGCATGCGCGTGGCCCGGTCGGGCTTGAGGGCCTGACGACCCGCAAGTACATCGTGTTCGGTGATGGGCAGATTCGCCAGTGAAGGATCAGGTCTCACCCGCCGATGATCAGGTCACGCCCGAGCAGACCTTGACGAACGAGAAGGCCCTGTCGCCCGAGGCGCTGGAGGACACCCAGCGTCCCTTGAACGCTGATGGTCTCGCGCAGGAGCGTGAGGCCGTGCATCACGGCACCGAGTCGTCACATGACTCGCGCTCAAGGACTGATGCATCAGCGGAGCCGGGCTTCGAGGGCTGCCTCGGCCCGGTACCGCGTGTCGCCATGCTCGGTGGTACCTTCGATCCCATCCATCACGGCCATCTGCGCAGTGCCATCGAGCTGCGCGAAGCGTTGGGGCTGGACCATGTGCTGCTGGTGCCTTCGCATCAGCCGCCGCATCGCGCCGCGCCCGGCGTCAGCAGTGACCAGCGGCTGGCGATGCTGGAAGCCGCGATAGAGGCAGAGCCAGGCCTCAAGGCGGATGGGCGTGAGCTGCTGCGCGATGGGCCTTCCTACAGTGCCGACACCCTGGCCAGTCTACGCGCCGAATACGGCCCGCAGGCGCGGCTGGTGATGGCCATCGGCCATGACGCCTTCCTCAAGCTCGGGGAGTGGCATGCCGCCGATCGTCTGTTCGATGACGCCCATGTGGTGGTGATCGAGCGGCCGGACCATGATGCACCGCTGCCCCGGGCGCTCGAAGCGTTGATCCAGGGGCGCGAGGTCGACTCGGTGGCGGCCTTGATGGCGCGCCCGGGTGGCCACCTGTTGCGCCTGTCGCTGCCGACACGCATGGCCATCAGCGCCACCTTCGTGCGCGAGCGTCTCGCGCTGGGTGACAGCGTGCGCTACCTGCTGCCGGAAGCGGTGATCCGTCATATCGAGGCGCATGGCCTCTACTGTCCGTCATCGAGCTGAGCCCATCATCGAGCTGAGCGTTGTGGCTCTGAACGTCCTGTCGCGTGCGAGCGTGGCATCATGAGAGGGGCGTCACTGCCGCGATCCCGCATCGCCGTGCGTGGCGCCCCTTTGGCGAGTAAATGACGATGCCCATAGGCGCGCGCATCGCCAACGGGTAGAATGCGCCCCCTGCCGAACAAACTCCCGAGGAATCATGCAGACCGAAGCTCTTAAAAACCTGGTTGTCGACGCCCTTGAAGAACTCAAGGCCCAGGAAATCAGCGAGATCAATGTCTCCAAGCTGACCAGCGTCACCGATGTGATGGTGATCGCGACCGGTACGTCCAGCCGCCATATCTCCGCGCTGGCCAACAACGTGCAGGTCACCGTGAAAGAAGCCGGCTTCAAGCCGTTGGGCTGTGAAGGCGACAACGGCTCCGACTGGGTGCTGCTGGATCTGGGCGATGTCGTCGTCCACGTCATGCTGGCCGAAACCCGTGCCCTGTACGACCTCGAGCGTCTGTGGAGCGATCTGCCCCGCGAAACGCGTGAAGAGTACGAGCAGAGCCACTGATCCTGCCAGCCTGACCCGACGGGTTGCTCGTCGGGGCACGCCAACCGCGCGTTACGTCCTTGCCGGTCGCGATGTCGCGGGCAGGGAGTATCCGATGGAAGGACTGCGGGTTCGCCGGTCGTTCTGACACAGCACGGGACAGGACATGAAGATCCGAGTTTTGGCGGTCGGGCAGAAGATGCCGGACTGGGTGGAGAAGGGTAGCCGGGAATATCTCAAGCGCATGCCGCGGGATTTTTCGCTTGAGTTCATCGAACTGGCGCCCGGCAATCGCGGCAAGAATGCGGACATCGCCCGTGCCATGGCCAGTGAAGGCGATCGGATGCTTGAAAAACTCAAGGGAAATGAACATGTTGTCGCCCTTGATGTCCTAGGTAAGGCTTGGAGCACCGAGCAGCTTGCCCAGCATGCCGATGATTGGCGGCTGGGAGGGCGAGACGTGGCCATCCTCATCGGTGGCCCGGATGGGCTCGACCCACGTCTGCTGGCACGTGCCGATCAGCGCTGGTCGCTCTCGGCACTGACGCTGCCGCACCCTCTGGTGCGCATCGTGCTGGCGGAACAGCTTTACCGCGCCTGGACATTGCTGGTCGGGCACCCCTATCACCGGTAAGCGCCTGCCGCTTGCGACACGACACTGGTTGCGAGACCCGCCATGCGCCAACGCCGGGCGACGATAAAGAATCCTCAACAGGAAGTGCGGATCTTTCGCCTTCGCAGCATCGTGGCTGCCGGCCTCGTGCTGGTGCTGGCCGGATGTCTGCTGGCGCGGCTGCTCTTCCTGCAGGTCGTGGAACACGACATCTATACGACGCGCTCGGACAAGAACCGCGTGCGTGTCGAGCCCTTGCCGCCTACGCGTGGCTTGATCTATGACCGCAATGGTCAGCTGCTCGCCGAAAACCGCCCCAACTACAATCTCACCATCGTGCGCGAACGCGCCGGTGATCTCGAGACGACGCTTGAACGCCTGGTCGAGATTCTCGATCTGCCACCCGATGAGGTCGAAGACTTCAAGGAACGCTCGCGTCAGCGTCAACGTCCCTATCAGCCTGCCCTGTTGATGAGTGAATTGAGCCAGGAGCAGATAGCGCGTCTGGCCGTCAATCGCTATCGCCTGCCCGGCGTCGAGGTCGAGGCGCAGCTGCTGCGCTACTACCCGGACGCCAAGCCGCTGTCGCATACCCTGGGGTACGTGGGGCGCATCAATCAGGCCGAGCTCAAGACTCTCGACAAGGGCAACTATTCGGGCACCCACTTCATCGGCAAGACCGGTATCGAGCGCTTCTATGAAGAGGAGCTGCACGGCCAGGCCGGCCTGCGCAAGGTGGAAACCAATGCGCGGGGTCGCGTGCTGCGTGAGCTGTCGCGGATCGACCCGGTGCCGGGCAAGGACCTGACGCTGACCATCGACCGCGGCCTGCAGGATCTCGCCTATCGGCTGCTCAAGGGGCGGCGTGGTGCCATCGTGGCCATCGAGCCCGAGACGGGTGACATCCTGGCGATGGCCTCCGTGCCGGGCTTCAACTCCAATGAGTTCGTCACCGGCATCAGCGTCAAGAGTTATCGCGCGCTGCAGAATGATATCGACCTGCCGCTGTTCAACCGTGCCATTCGCGGCCAGTACCCGCCGGCCTCGACCGTGAAGCCCTTCATGTCGCTGGCGGGGCTGGAGAACGGTGTCATCACCACCAGCACTTCCTTCTACGATCCCGGCTATTTCCAGCTGCCCAATGACAGCCACAAGTACCGCAACTGGCTGCGCTGGGGGCATGGGCGCGTCAACATGCGGCGTGGCATCGCGGTCTCCAATGACACCTTCTTCTACAACGTTGCCTATCGCCTGGGGATCGACCGCATTAGCGAGTACATGCACAAGTTCGGTTTCGGTGAGCAGACGGCGCTGGACGTGCAGGGCGCGCTGCCCGGTCTGATGCCGTCCAAGGAATGGAAGCGCAATCGCTACGACAAGCCCTGGTACCCCGGCGAGACCATCTCCATCGGTATCGGTCAGGGCTACTGGCTTGCCACACCGTTGCAGCTCGCCTCGGCGGAGGCCGTGCTGGCCAATCGCGGCAGGCACGTGACGCCTCACCTGGCCAAGCGCATCGGCGACGAGACGGTATTGCTGCCCAGAAGCGAGGAAAAACCGGATGTGGTGCTGGACAATCCGGCGTGGTGGGACGATGTCATCGCCGCGCTCGAGGACGTGGTCAGCGGGCGAGAAGGCACGGCGCGCAAGTATGTCGGGCCCGGTCTCAAGTACCGCATGGCCGGCAAGTCCGGTACCGCCCAGGTCTTCACCCTCGGGCAGGACCAGAAATACAACGGCAAGGAGCTCGCGGAGCGTCTGCGTGACCACGCCCTGTTCGCCGCCTTTGCGCCGGTCGAGCACCCGGAGATAGCCGTCTCCGTGGTGATCGAGAACGGCCAGGGCGGCAGCTCCGTGGCGGGTCCGATGGCACGGGCCGTCACCGATTACTGGCTGTTGCCGCGCATTGACCCCGAAGCGCGTGAGGCGGCGCTCACGCTGGCTGCCGCTCTGGCACCGCCGGAGGCACCGGCGGGCGAGGGTGAGCAAGGAGAGAACGATGCCGACTGATTATCAGCGCTCGATGCGTGGTGTAGGTGGGGATCTCAGTCATCGCCGCCGCACCAGTCTATGGGAGCGTATCCACCTCGACCCCTGGCTGCTGCTGCTGCTGTTGGCCGTGCTCGGCTGCGGGCTGATCGTGCTCTATAGCGCCAGCGGTCAGGATATCGATTTCACGCTGCGCCAGGCCTCACGCCAGGCGCTGGCGCTGGTGATCATGATCGGGCTCGCCCAGTTGTCACCCGCGACGCTTTACCGTTGGGCGCCGGTCGCCTATGGCGCTGGCTTCCTGATGCTGGTGGCGGTGGAGGTGCTGGGGGATGTCGGCATGGGCGCCCAGCGCTGGCTGGTCATCCCAGGGGTGGTGCGTTTTCAGCCCTCTGAGCTGATGAAGCTGGCGATGCCGATGATGGTGGCCTGCTGGCTCGGGCAGCGCCCGTTGCCTCCACGCTGGCGAGATCTGGTCATCTGCGCCGTGATCATCGTCGCGCCGGTGCTGCTGATCGCGCGCCAGCCGGACCTCGGCACCTCGTTGCTGGTTGCTGCGGCGGGGGTATTCGTGATCCTGCTGGCGGGGCTTTCCTGGAAGCTGATCGCCTTCTTCGGTGCCTTGATCGCCTCGGCATTGCCGCTTCTGTGGATGGTGATGCACGACTATCAACGCCGCCGTGTGCTGACATTCCTCAATCCGGAGTCTGACCCGCTTGGCGCGGGCTGGAACATCATCCAGTCCAAGACGGCCATCGGCTCGGGCGGCATCTTCGGCAAGGGCTATACCCTGGGGACCCAGTCCCAGCTCGAGTTTCTGCCGGAGCGCCATACCGACTTCATCGTCGCGGTCATCGGGGAGGAGTTCGGGCTGATCGGCATGAGTTTCTTCCTGGGGCTCTATGTGCTGATCGTGCTGCGCGGGCTGGTGATGTCCAACAATGGCCAGGACAGTTTTGCACGGCTGACGGGGGGCGCGATCATCCTGACGTTCTTCGTCTACGTCTTCGTCAACATCGGCATGGTATCGGGTATCTTGCCGGTCGTTGGCGTCCCGTTGCCGCTGGTCAGTTATGGTGGGACCTCCAGCGTGACCTTGCTGGCAGGCTTCGGTATTCTCATGAGCATTCATACCCACCGGCGCCTATTGTCGCGATGACGTGACGGCCAGTTGCCGAGTGGCAAGGACATTCGCGAGCCCAAGCTCGCAGACAGGCAAGGAGAGAGTCGATGACGGTGATCAATGCGTGTGGGCAACGTCTCAAGCACTGGGGCGCAGCCCTGGTGATGGTGGCACCGCTGCTGGGAATGTCAGGCGTGGCCAAGGCGGCGCCTGATGGCTTCGCCCCGGCGACTCACCCGGAAACGGCCAGGCTGGTCGACGAGCTGGTGGCCAAGGGGCTGGATCGCGATCGTGTGACCGAGCTGATGAATCAGGCCGATTACAGCCAGAAAGTTCTGGATGCCATGTCGCGTCCGGCGGAAGGTCATCTGCGCTGGGACCAGTACCGCGCCATCTTCATGAAGCAATCGCGCATCGAAGCCGGTGTGAAGTTCATCGCCGAGCATCGTGAGACCTTCGATCGTGCCCAGGCCGAGTATGGTGTGCCGCCGGAAGTCATCGCCGCCATCATCGGTGTCGAGACCTTCTTCGGCAAGCACACCGGGACTCACCGCGTGATCGATTCACTGTCCACGCTGGCCTTCGATCACCCGCGTCGCGGCAAGTTCTTCCGTGGCGAGCTGGCAGCCTTCCTGCAGCTGACGATAGAGCAGGGCATCGACCCGCTCTCCATCAAGGGCTCCTACGCCGGTGCGATGGGCTATCCGCAGTTCATCCCGACCAGCTATCAGGCCTATGCGGTCGATTTCGATGGCGATGGCGTGCGTGATCTGTGGCATAACCCGGTCGATGCCATCGGCAGCGTCGGCAACTACTTCGCGCGTCATGGCTGGAAGGCCGGTGCGCCGGTGGTCAGCGCCGCGGACGGCCCCGGGACGCCACCGTCCTCCGTCACCTTCAACAAGACGAAAAAGCCGTACATGAGCGTTTCCGCGCTCGAGGCGGCCGGCGTCCAGGTGGCAGACGACGTGGCCGGCAATACCCAGGTGATCCCGTTGGCGCTGGACCTGAAACAGGGCTACCGCTACGCCGTCGGCTACGACAACTTCTACGTCATCACGCGCTACAACCACAGTCACATGTACGCGATGGCCGTGGATGAGCTCTCCCGTGCGATCAAGCGTCGTCTCGAGGACGGAGGTGCGGGATGAGCTGGTCACGCGCGCTACCGCTGACCCTCGCGCTTGCCCTGCTGGCTGGCTGTGCCAGCAGTGGGGGCGGCACCCAGGTCAGTGATGGTGCCTCGGCGAGCACCGGCAAGAAGGCGGGCAAGAACAGCCGCTACGAGTTGGACAGCGATGCCTATCCCGATGATGCGCCGGATGTCTCGGCGGTGCCCGATGAGGTACCACGTGTCGAACCCTATACCCGCAGCGGCAATCGCAGCGAGTATGAGGTATGGGGCAAGACCTATCGCGTGATGGATGACCCGCGCGGTTACGTGGCCGAGGGCACTGCTTCCTGGTATGGCAAGAAGTTTCATGGCTACGCCACCGCCAGTGGCGAGATCTATGACATGTACACCATGACGGCGGCTCACAAGTCGCTGCCATTGCCGACCTATGCGCGTGTCACCAATCTGGACAACGGCAAGCAGGTCATCGTCAAGGTCAACGACCGTGGCCCCTTCCATGAAGATCGTCTGATCGATCTGTCCTACAGCGCGGCGTGGCGCCTGGACATGCTGGGTCATGGCACTGGGCACGTGCGTGTCGAGACCCTCGATGCCACGACCTGGAAGCCGGGCCCGAGCCCGACCCAGGGCACGGCAGAGTCCGAGCGTCTGCTGGCGCGCAGCCAGGCGGTACGCCGCGAACAGGGCATTGCCGGACTTGACGCGATGGAGGCAACCGGCGGTTCCGTGGCCTCGAGCGCTTCCGGCGCGAGCGTTGCCGCCAAGCCCGTGGTAGCCTCTGCTGCGCCGAGCAGCACGCCCTCAGTGGCGAGCGGGGAAGCCACCTTCCTGCAGGTCGCGGCGGTCAGTGATCTGAGCAAGGCCGACAGCATTCGTGCCAGTGTCAGCTCCCGTCTGGGGCGACCGACTCGCGTGCTGGGTAGCGGCGACCTCTACAAGGTTCAGGTCGGTCCGCTGGAAGACAGTGTCCGTATTGAATCGCTCAAGTCGGCGCTGGCCGATGCTGGCTATGCCGGGGCCTTCAGCGTCACGGCAGAGCGATAAGGGCCGCAGGCCCGTTTTCATCCATCATGCGCTTCGTGAAGAGGCGCAACATGGCCGAGGCGCAAGCCTCGGCTTATGCATGAGTGTCAAAGAGATTCCAACATGTCCCTGAAAGCCCGACTTCTTCCTCTTCGGCGTCGATTCTCCGCGCTGATGGCGGCCAGCGGCATTGCGCTGTTCGCAGGCGTTGCCGCCACCCCGGCCCATGCCATCGAGACGGATACCCTGATTCCGGCGGCGCCGCAGCTGGCGGCGTCTTCCTGGATCCTGATGGACGCCAATTCCGGGCGCATCCTGGTCGAGCACAACGCCGACAAGCGCCTGCCGCCGGCCAGCCTGACCAAGATGATGACGGCCTACCTGGTCGAGAGCGAGATGGACGACGGCAAGCTGAGCCCGGACGAGAAGGTCCGCATCAGCGTCAATGCCTGGAAGACGGGCGGCTCGCGCATGTTCATCCGCGAAGGCACCAGCGTTACCGTCGATGACCTGCTTCACGGTGTCATCATCCAGTCCGGCAACGACGCCAGCGTCGCGCTGGCCGAGCGCATCGGCGGCAGCGAAGGTTCCTTCGCCGACCTGATGAACCAGCACGCCAAGCGTCTGGGCATGAAGAACACCCACTACATGAACGCCACTGGCCTTCCGCACGCGGAGCATTACTCCACGGCCCACGACCTGGCGATTCTGGCGCGCCGCATCATCAAGGACTACCCGGATCACTACGAGATCTACTCCCAGAAGTACTTCACCTGGAATGGTATCAAGCAGCCGAACCGCAACAAGCTGCTGTGGCGTGACAAGGATGTCGATGGCCTGAAGACCGGCCACACCGAAGAAGCCGGCTACTGCCTGGTGGCATCCGCCAGGAAGGAAGATACTCGCCTGATCAGTGTCGTGATGGGCACCAAGTCCGAAGAGGCGCGTGCGCAGGAATCCCAGAAGCTTCTGACCTATGGCTTCCGCTACTTCGAGAGCAAGAAGCTCTATGACAAGGGCGCGGTGCTCAATCAGGCGCGTGTCTGGGGTGGCGAGAAGGACCAGGTGCGTCTGGGCATGGCTCAGGACGTCTTCCTGACCGTACCGAGTGGCCAGGCTGACAAGCTGACCGCGCGTCTTGATCTCAAGGACACCATCAAGGCTCCGGTCCAGGCCGGCGAGCAGTACGGTACCCTGCAGATCAAGCTGGACGACAAGGTGCTGGCCGAAGAACCGCTGGTCGCACTGGAACCGGTGGAGCAGGGCGGCCTGTTCAAGCGTCTGTGGGATGCCCTGATGCTGTTCTTCCACGGCCTGTTCAACTGAGTCAGTTCTTGGCTGTGTGACGTGACGCAGCCGAAGGCATGATTCAGTGATGGCAGTGGGACGCGCGTGCTGGCGGTGCCAGGCGCGCGCCCCTGAATATCGCGGTCGTGTACTCAACAAAGGGCGATCCGGCTGACGGATCGCCCTTTGTTGAGTAGAATGGTCGGAAATAGAGTTACCTGAAGGGCTATCCCCATGGCCAAGACGCCAACAGCTGGTGGGCAGACGCCCCCGATGATTGAATTCCCGTGTGATTTCTCCCTCAAGATCGTCGGCACCGCCGCAGAAGATCTCGTCGAGGTGGTCTGCAATATCCTGGAAGTGCATGCGCCGGGCTTCGATGCGACAGCCATCACCTGGCAGGACAGCAAGAACGGCAACTACCGCAGCATCCGAGTGGTGATCCGTGCCACCGGTACCGATCAGCTGGATGCGCTGCACCGTGACCTCAAGGCCACCGGTCGCATCCACATGGTGCTGTGATCCAGGCATGAAACGCTGGATTTCCTTGTCTTGCGCCTTGATGACAGGAGCGCATGCATGAACACGATTCACGTCTACCACCTCGGCCTCAAGGCCTATGATGAGGTGTGGTCGGCCATGCGCCACTTCACCGATACGCGTGCGGCCGATGCGCCGGACGAGCTGTGGGTGGTGGAGCACCCGCCGGTCTTTACCCAGGGCCAGGCGGGCAAGCCGGAGCATCTGTTGATGCCGGGCGACATTCCGGTGGTGCAGACCGACCGTGGCGGCCAGGTGACCTATCATGGGCCCGGCCAGCTGGTGCTCTACCCGCTGCTCAACGTCAAGCGAGGCGGCATCGGCGTTCGCCAGCTGGTGACGGCGCTGGAAGAAACGGTAGTGGCAGCGATGGCCGAGCATGGCATCGAGGCCTATCCGCGTCCGGACGCGCCAGGCGTCTATGTGAAGAAGGCGGCGCAGCGTGGTGATGACCCGCGTCGTTCGATGGAAGAGGCCAAGATCGCCTCGCTGGGACTGCGCATCCGGCGTGGTTGCAGCTTCCACGGCGTGGCGATCAATCTGGACATGGACCTCGCGCCCTTCGGGCGCATCAATCCCTGCGGCTATGCCGGCATGGCGATGACCCAGCTGCGCGATCTCGTTCGCGCACCGGTGGATCTCGCCAGCGAGCGTGACCGCCTGGTGCGTTGTCTGGGCGCAAGCCTGGGCGATGTGACCCTGACTCCGGTGAGCGGCCTGCCCGCGGCACTGGCTGACATTTCTCGAACAGCAGGACAGAACTGATGACCGAGACCATCGCTACCACGAAGCCCGCTCCCTCCGCTGCTCCTGCCCGTAAGGAGCGTGGCGTGAAGCTGCGCGGCGCCGAGAAGGTTGCCCGCATTCCGGTCAAGGTGATTCCCACCGAGACCTTGCCCAAGAAGCCGGACTGGCTGCGTGTGCGCATGCCGGCCTCGCCGGAAGTCACCCGCATCAAGCAGACGCTGCGCAAGCACGGTCTGCATACGGTCTGTGAGGAAGCCTCCTGCCCGAACCTGGGTGAGTGCTTCAGCGGCGGTACCGCCACCTTCATGATCATGGGGGATATCTGCACCCGTCGTTGCCCGTTCTGTGATGTGGCGCACGGTCGTCCCAACGCATTGAACGCCGACGAGCCGCGCGAGCTGGCCGAAGCCATCGCCGAGATGCGCCTGAATTACGTCGTCGTGACCTCCGTCGACCGTGATGACCTGCGCGATGGTGGCTCCAACCACATCGCCGAGTGTATCCGCGAGATCCGCGAGAAGTGCGACGGCACCGAGATCGAAGTGCTGGTGCCTGACTTCCGTGGTCGCATGCAGGTCGCGCTGGATGTGCTCGAGCAGACGCCGCCGGACGTCTTCAACCACAACCTGGAAACCGTGCCGAGCCTTTACCGTCGCGTGCGTCCGGGCGCCGACTACCAGTGGTCACTTGATCTGCTCAAGGGCTACAAGGAGCGTCGTCCGGAAGTGAAGACCAAGTCCGGTCTGATGCTGGGGGTCGGCGAGACTGACGAGCAGGTGCTCGAAGTCATGCAGGACCTGCGCAACCACGGTGTCGACATGCTGACCCTGGGTCAGTACATGCAGCCGTCGCGCAACCACCTACCCATCGACCGCTGGGTGCACCCGGACACCTTCGATTGGCTCGGCCAGAAGGCGCGCGAGATGGGCTTCTCGCATGTCGCCTCCGGCCCGCTGGTGCGCTCTTCCTACCACGCCGACAAGCAGGCGCACGGTGTGGAAGTGAAGTAAGTCGCACTGCTGACATGCCGTCAGTTGTCTGAACGAAAAAACCGCCATGGAGCTTGTCTCCATGGCGGTTTTTTCATGTGGCCTGCGCCATCAGGACGCTATGTTCATTGCTCGGTTGCCAGCGGCAGGCAGGCCACGCTGTGCCCGGGGATGGGCTCCATCGGCGCGCTGAAGTGAGCATTGAGCTCCGGCAGCAGCTCGCGCACGAAGCGCAGGAACAGCTCGGTGACCGGCGTGGGGTAGCGGTCCTTGGGATAGACGGTGCACCAGCTGCGCCTGAGCGGGAAGCCCGGCAGCGAGGGGGAGGCCAGCAGGCCTGAGGCCAGCTCGAGCTGAACCGACAGTCGCGGCAGGATCGCCACGCCCAGGTGCGCCATCACGCCTTGCTTGATGGCCTCATTGGAGCCCAACTCCAGCGTATGACGCAGCGAGACACGCTCGCGTGCGGCGAACTCCTCGAAGGCGGTGCGCGTGCCCGAACCGGGTTCACGCATCAGCATGTAGTACTGCGCGAGGTCTTCCAGGGTGATGCCCTTGACATCCAGCAGCGGATGACCGGGCCAGACGACGGGGATCAGCTCGTTGTCGAGAATCGGCATGAAGGCCAGATTGGCGTCATCCGGCACCATGCCCATGATCACGAGATCATCGCGCCGCTCGGCGAGGCGCTCGAGCGCTTGACCGCGATTGCAGACGCGCAGGCGCACCGACACTTCCGGATACCGCGCCCGAAAGCGCGCCAGAATATGCGGCACCACGTACTGTGCGGTGGACACGGCCGCCAGGTTGAGCTCGCCGCGGATGGTGCCGGCGATCTCCGACAGCTCCATCTGCAGGCTCGAGACCTCGCCGAAGATCGACTGCACCGAGTTTGCCAGGGCGTCAGCCGCCGGCAGGATATGCAGCGTCTTGCCGGCATATTTGAACAGCGATTGCTCGAGTGCCTGCTCCAATTGACGAATCTGGGCACTGACGGCGGGTTGCGTCAGGCCAAGTTGCTCGGCCGCACGGGAGTAGGACTGCTGGCGATGAACCGCTTGGAACACCTGTAACTGTCTGAAAGTTAAGCGATTCAACAAGTTTGGACGCGACATGACACACCCAGTCATAAGGTTTTACTTATAGATTGGCAAAAAAATATCAACTTTTCTATTGGTCTCTCGCTGGGTAGCGTGGAACGCATGCTACCTCGTGTCTGTCAGCGCCGTTGTCGCGTCTGGCGGTCAATGACAAGCGCACGACCAGAGCACCACAACAAGATCACGCGTCACGTCCGGGAGAGTCACCATGTTTCGCAAGTTGCTGATTGCCAACCGAGGGGAAATCGCAGTGCGCATTGTACGCGCCTGTGCCGAGATGGACATCCGCTCAGTCGCTGTCTACACCGAACCTGACCGTTTCTCCTTGCACGTCAAACGCGCCGATGAAGCGCATTTCATCGGCGAAGACCCGCTGGCCGGCTATCTGGATGCCCGCCGCCTGGTCGATCTCGCGCGCGAGACCGGCTGTGACGCCATCCATCCGGGCTATGGATTCCTGTCGGAGAACGCCGAATTCGCGGCCATCTGTGAAGCGGCGGGAATCGCCTTCGTAGGGCCGGCCAGCAGTGTCATCGCTCGCATGGGCGACAAGACACAGGCCCGCGATGCCATGAAGGCGGCCGGCGTGCCGGTGACACCGGGCTCGGCCGGCAATCTGGCCGATGTCGAGGAGGCGCTGAGTGTCGCCGAGCAGGTCGGCTACCCCGTCATGCTCAAGGCTACCTCAGGCGGTGGGGGACGCGGTATCCGGCGTTGTGATGATGCTCATCAGCTCGAGCAGGCCTGGGGGCGCGTGATCTCGGAAGCCACCAAGGCCTTCGGCAGTGCCGATGTGTTCCTCGAGCGCTGCGTGGTCGACCCGCTGCATATCGAGGTGCAGATCCTCGCTGACAATCACGACAACGTGATTCATCTGTTCGAGCGTGACTGCTCCATCCAGCGTCGCAACCAGAAGCTGATCGAGATCGCCCCCAGTCCGCAGCTGACACCGGAGCAGCGCTCCTACGTCGGCGAGATGGCAGTACGTGCCGCCCGCGCCGTCGGCTATCGCAACGCCGGTACCGTGGAGTTTCTGGTCAAGGGCAACGAGATCTACTTCATGGAGATGAACACTCGCGTGCAGGTGGAGCACACCATCAGCGAGGCCATCACCGGCGTGGACATCGTGCGCGAGCAGATCCGCATCGCCTGGGGCCACAAGCTGGCCTTCCGTCAGGAAGACATTCGCCATCACGGCTATGCGATCCAGTTCCGCATCAATGCCGAGGACCCCAAGAACGACTTCCTGCCAAGTTTCGGGCGCATCACTCGCTACTACGCGCCGGGCGGGCCTGGCGTGCGTACCGATACCGCGATCTATACCGGCTACACCATCCCGCCGTATTTCGATTCCATGTGTCTGAAGCTCATCGTGTGGGGGCTGACCTGGGAAGAGGTCATCAATCGTGGCTCACGTGCCCTCAATGACATGCGTCTGCAGGGCGTCAAGACCACGGCGCCTTACTATCAGGAAATCCTCAAGCACCCTGATTTCCGCAACGCACACTTCGATACCGGCTTCGTGGCCGCCCACCCGGAATTGACCCAGTACTCGGTCAAGCGCCTGCCGGAACAGACGGCGCTGGCGATCGCGGCGGCCATCGCGGCCCACGCCGGACTCTGATGCACACCTGATGCTCCTGATGCCGTGAATCTTCCCTGATCTTCACCCGGTTCACGTAGCCAACAATTAGAAGGACCCCAGACATGACAGCTGCAACTCCCAACACCAGCGCCATCGATCACTTTGATCGCGTCAAGGTCACCGAAGTCGTGCTGCGCGACGGCCACCAGTCGTTGATCGCGACCCGCATGCGCACCGAGGACATGCTGCCGATCGCCGCGCGTCTCGATCAGGCCGGCTTCTACAGTCTCGAAGTGTGGGGCGGCGCGACCTTCGATGCCTGTGTGCGTTTTTTGAAGGAAGACCCCTGGGCGCGTCTGAAGGCGCTCAAGGAAGCCATGCCCAATACCCCGCTGCAGATGCTGCTGCGCGGCCAGAACCTGCTCGGCTATCGTCACTACGCCGATGATGTGGTGGAGGCCTTCGTCGAGCGCGCTGCGGCAGGTGGCATCGATATCTTCCGAGTCTTCGATGCCTTGAATGACCTGCGCAACATGGAAACCGCCATGCGCGCGGTCAAGAAAGCCGGCAAGCACGCCCAGGGCACCATCTGCTACACCGTGAGCCCGGTGCATACGCTGGAAATGTATGTCGAGCAGGCGCGCAAGCTGGTCGCGATGGGGGCCGACTCCATCGCCATCAAGGACATGGCCGGCCTGCTGACGCCGTACGCCACCTATGATCTGGTCAGCGCGCTGGTCGAGGCGGTCGAGGTGCCGATCCACCTGCACAGCCACGCCACGGCGGGCCTGGCGCCGCAGTGCCAGATCAAGGCTGTCGAGGCGGGCTGTCGTCACATCGACACCTGCATCTCGGCCTTCGCCGGCGGCACCAGCCATCCGGCCACCGAATCCTTCGTGGCCTCGCTGCGCGGCACCCAATGGGATACCGGCCTTGAGCTGGAGTCGCTGCGTGAGATCGGTGATTACTTCCACGAGGTGCGCAGCAAGTACTCAGCCTTCGAGAGCGAATTCACCCGCGAGGATGTCTCGGTCCAGATCAGTCAGATCCCCGGCGGCATGATGTCCAACCTGGCCAGCCAGCTGAAGGAGCAGAACGCCCTGGAGCGCATCCGCGAGGTCTTCGATGAGATCCCGCGTGTGCGTGCCGATCTCGGCTATCCGCCGCTGGTTACCCCGACCTCGCAGATCGTCGGCACCCAGGCGGTACTCAACGTGCTGACCGGCGAGCGCTACAAGAGCATCACCAACGAGGTGAAGCGTTATCTGCAGGGCGGCTATGGTCAGGCGCCGGCACCGGTCAACGAAGAGGTCCGCTCGCGTGCCATCGGTAATGCGCCGGTGGAAGTCGGGCGCCCGGCCGACCTGCTCTCCCCGGAGATGACGCGTCTCACCGAGGAGCTGGGCGAGCTGGCCGAGTCCCCCGAGGACGTGCTGACCTTCGCCATGTTCCCGGAGCTGGGACGTGACTTCCTCAACGAGCGCCGCGCCGGCACGCTCACACCGGAAATCATCCCCCAGGGCGAGGCGGAGCGCCCGGTGACCTCTGGCGTGCCGACCGAATTCGTCATCGACGTGCACGGCGAGTCCTACGCGGTGCAGATCACCGGCGTCGGCGGCGCCAAAGGCAGCAAGCGTCACGTCTATCTGACCCTGGACGGCATGCCGGAAGAGGTGGTGTTCGAGGCCAAGGACGATTACGTGGCGGGCGGCCAGAGCGGCGGACGTGCCAGCGCCTCGGCGCCGGGCCATGTCACCACCGCGATGCCGGGAAACATCGTCGAGGTGCTGGTCGCGGTCGGTGACAGCGTCACCGCGGGCCAGTCGGTGCTGATCAGTGAGGCGATGAAGATGGAGACCGAGATCGCCGCGCGTGTCGACGGTACCGTCAAGGCCATTCATGTCGCGCGTGGCGATCGTGTCACGCCGGGGGAAGTGCTGATCGAGATCGCGTGATGCCAGCGGCGGCGAGGTTGCAATATCTGGCCGCCGTCACCATCTGACAGCTATACGATCACCAAGGGCGGCCGGGCACCTTCGAGGCTCTGCCGTCCTTTCCTTTGCAAGGACCAACATGACAACACATTTCGAGCAGGTCCCCGGCCTGAGTGAGCAGATCGACCCGGCCACCCGTGGCTACGTCTTCAACCAGACCATGTTGCGCATCAAGGACCCCGAGCGCAGCCTGGATTTCTACACCCGCGTGCTGGGCATGCGTCTGGTGCGCAAGCTCGACTTCCCGGAAATGCAGTTCAGCCTCTATTTCCTCGCCTATCTGGATGACGACCAGGCCAGTGAAGTGCCCAGTGATGATCTGAAGCGCACCACCTACACCTTCGGGCGTGAGGCGATGCTGGAGCTGACCCATAACTGGGGCACCGAGAATGACCCGGACTTTGCCTACCATGACGGCAACGCCCAGCCGCAGGGCTTCGGCCATATCGGGGTCAGCGTGCCGGATGTCTACGCGGCTGCCGAGCGTTTCGAGTCGCTGGGCGTCGAGTTCGTCAAGCGCCCCGACGATGGCAAGATGAAGGGTCTGGCCTTCGTGAAGGACCCCGATGGCTACTGGATCGAGATCCTGCGCGCCGATACCTTCGAGCGTCAGGCCAACGGCGAAGCCTGAGGCAGGCGGCCGCTGTAAACAACCGCCACCACCGGCATGCCCGGGGTGGCGGTTTTTCGTTCATCCGACACCCCGCGTTGCAGGGGTATCGGCGGCACTCGCTTGCTGCAATGATAGTGTCTGACTGACACTCGCAAGGCGCTCATTATTGATGGCCCTTGAGGTCGATCGCCCATGATGAAAGAGGAGATAGCCATGTCGGAGAATGCACAGCGGTTGAGCGGCAAGGTGGCGGTAGTCAGTGGGGCTTCACGCGGGATCGGCGCCGGGATCGCGCAGCGCCTGGCGGCGGACGGCGCTCACGTCATCGTCAACTATCGCAGCGACAGTGATGGTGCCTTGCAGGTCGTGACGGATATCGAGTCGCGGGGCGGCAAGGCGGTCGCCGTTCAGGCCGATGTCGGTGTCAGCAACGACGCGGCACAATTGTTCACCGAAGCCCAGCGCGTGTACGGCGGGGTGGACATCCTGGTCAACAATGCCGGCATGAGCATCTACAAGCCCATCGCCGATTTCACGGATGACGACTTCGCCAACCTGATGCAGGCCAATCTGACCGGTTCCTTCAATCTGATGCGTGAGGCGGCGCGGCATCTGCGTGATGGCGGGCGCGTGATCAACATGTCCACTTCGGTGACGCGGCAGATGTTCGCGACCTATGGCCCCTATGCGGCTTCCAAGGCCGCAGTGGACCAGCTGACGCGGGTGCTGGCGAAGGAAGTCGGCGAGCGAGGCATCACGGTCAATGCCGTGGCGCCGGGCCCGACGGACACCGGCCTGTTTCGTCATGGCAAGAGTGAAGAGACCATCGAGCGCCTCAAGGGCATGGCGGCGCTGGGGCGCATTGCGGACCCGCAGGATGTCGCAGCCGTGGTGGCCTGGCTTGCCAGTGAAGATGCCGGCTGGGTGAGTGGCCAGGTCATCGGTGCCAATGGCGGCTTTGCCTGAGGTCGCTGAGGTGGGTTTTGCCTAACACCGCCCATGTTTGCGGCTATGCTGTTGTCAGGATGAGGTTTGTTCAGACATTGGCATGAGGGGCTGGTATGAAGGTGACAGCTAGCGAAGTCCACGGCGATATCTCGCCGCAGGGCGTGATCCCGGCTCCCGATGGTTTGCGCGTGGGCTATCCCGGGCACCTTGGGGGGTACTCGCGCGAGTGCGCGCTCAAGCTCTATGCCAACGACGCCCAGCTCAAGGCTTACGCAGGCATCGACGAAGTCATCAGGGCGCTGGCGGAAGGCGAGATCGATACCGCCGTGGTGCCCTGGTCGCGTGGGCATCAGCGTCCGGTGCGCACCACGCATCAGGCGCTGGCATTCTGGACGGGCATCTGCGTCGAGCGGCGCGTCTTCCGTGCCATCAGTCTCAGTCTGCTGGGGCCGCCCGGGGCTTCACCGTCAGCAGTGAGGCGTATCGTGGCGCGTGAGGCCCTGTTTGAAGAGTGCGATGCCTGGCTGCAGCAGAACCTGCCGGAGGTCGAGCGGGTGGAGTGTCTGCACATGGCGGATGCACTGGACATGGCAGAAGGTCGCAGCGATACGCTGGCCATCGCGCCGCCATCACTGGCGCGCCGCCCGGGGCTTGTGTGCCTCGCGCAGCGCATCGAGGATGATCCCGGGCGAGTCGCGCAATTCGCGGTACTGAGGCGTGATCACGCACGGGTGCGCGGCCAGTGCTTTTCCTGTGAGACCACGGTGGATGAAGGGCAGGGCAACGCCATGCTGTCCGGGGCCAGCGAGCCTACCGGGTGAGGGTCGCCGCTCGGCCCTGAGTTCCGTTATGCTGAAGGCCATTCGTCATCAGAGGCCTTTGCATGGTGTCTTCCGACCAGCGCTCATCCGCTCCCTCCGTATCCTCAGCATCCTCTATATCAGAGACGCAGGGCGCCGTGGCTTCATCCAATGTCGCGGCGTCCTGCGTGGTGCAACGCATTCCTGCCACTCCCGCCGAGTGGATCACCCCCGGTGAACTTGATGCCCGCCTGCCGGTGCGGCCGGCCGTGGTGCTGGTCTCGCTGTCGACGGCCGGGCTGATCATCGTCGATGAGATCAATGGCTTCTGTCAGGTCGCAGGAGGCGCTCTGGCGCCTCAGGCGACCAATGCTCAGGTCAGCAGGATGATCGCACTCAGTGATACGCTGGCGCGGACCTTCAGTGAGCGCAGACGCCCCATACTGGCCTTCATCGATTCCCACGCGCCGGGCAAGCCGGAGCCGCCTTATCCCGCCCATTGTGAGCAGGGCAGCGGCGAGGATGAGCTGGTGGCGGAACTTGCCTGGCTGGAGGAGGAGCCGCAGGCCACGCTGGTGCGCAAGGACTGCATCAATGGCTATGTCGGCGCGATTGATCCCCATACCCAGGTCAATGCGCTGCAGGATTGGGTGAGCGACGAAGGGCTGGAAACCCTGGTCGTGGTAGGCATCTGCACCGATATCTGCGTGATGGACCTGGTATTGACGTTGCTGTCGGCGCGCAATCACGGCCTGCTGGGCAAGGTGCGTGACATCATGGTGCTGGAGCCCGGCTGTGCCACCTACGACCTACCGGCCCAAGTGGTTGAACAGCTCGGGCTTCCCGATACGGCGACGCATCCCCAGGCAGACAGTCATCACATCGGGCTTTACTGCATGGCGTCGCGCGGTGCGGTCATCGCCAGTCAGCTTGAGCTGACCTCTTGAGCAGATGTCGTGGGCTGCTGTCATGGGTTGAGCCGCATCTCTCGAAAAGTGTCGCCGCACAGAGGAATAGACGAATAGAAGGGTAGGCGAATAGAGAGATATTGAAGAGAGAGGAGGGCGACGCCAGGAAGGCGAAATTTCGCCACATGTCGCGCAGGCAATACCGCCCGTCTGCGCAAAAGGTAGTTTGATTACAACATCTGGCCATGAAAACGCCGCCTCTCTTGCGAGCAGGCGGCGTTTTCATGGGGCGACAGCCAGCGTCATTCAGGCGCGGGTGCTGACCCAGTCATTGGCGTCCGGCACGGCCACTTCGACTTCCTCGGAGATCAACTTCGAGTGGAAGAGGAAGTCCGCGCTGGCCGCATTGCTGGCGACCGGCACGTTCCACAATGCCGCCAGGCGCAGCAGCGCCTTGACGTCAGGATCGTGCGGCATCGGCGCGAAGGGGTCCCACAGGAAGACCAGCAGGTCCAGATTGCCTTCGGCGATACGCGCGCCGATCTGCTGATCACCGCCCAGCGGGCCGCTCAGCAGGCCCTCGACCTCGAGGCCCAGCTCCTTGCTGATGCGGCGGGCAGTCGTGCCCGTGCCCAGCAGCTGGTGACGGGACAGCTCATCGCGCCAGCGATTGGCCCACGCCAGTATTTCATCCTTCTTGCCATCGTGCGCCACCAGCGCAATGCGCTTGCGTGCTGGCAGGGTGCGCCGTGCCTGGCGCTTGGGTCGTTGTTCGCTCATTCCCTGGCCTCCTGAGGATGGGGCAATGTCGCTGGCCTCCCGCCCCGAAAGGCCTGGGGCGGGAGGCCAGCGAGGCCGATCAGTCGATGGTGCTGCCGACAGTGACGATCTTCATGGTGTTGGTGCCGCCATGTGCGTTCATCTGGTCGCCACGGGTCAGGATCACCAGGTCACCGCGAGTCGCGATGCCGCGAGCTTCCAGTTCCGCGATGGCGCGGCGGTTGATTTCCGCCGCCGGCAATTCGCTGGAATCGAAGGGCAGTGACACCACGCCACGGTAGAGCGCCATGCGACGCTGGGTCTTCTGATCCTGTGCCAGGCCGACGATTGGCAGGCCGGAGCGGATGCGCGAGGCGATCAGCGGGGTATAGCCGGATTCCGTCATGCACACGATGGCCACGACACCGGTCAGGTGGTTGGCGGCATACATCGCGGACAGCGCGATGGTCTCGTCGGTCTTGCTGAAGCCTTCGTGGATGCGGTGCTGGGATTCCTGCGCGGCACGCTCACGTTCGGCACCCAGGCAGACGCGATCCATGGTCTCGATGGTCTCGACCGGGAAGTCGCCAGCGGCGGTCTCGGCCGACAGCATCACGGCGTCGGTGCCGTCGAGCACGGCATTGGCGACGTCGAAGACTTCTGCGCGGGTCGGCAGCGGCGCGCTGATCATGGATTCCATCATCTGGGTGGCCGTGATGACCACGCGGTTGAGGCTGCGCGCGCGGCGGATCATGCGCTTCTGCACACCGATCAGCTGAGCATCGCCAATCTCGACGCCCAGATCGCCACGCGCCACCATCACGCCTTCACTGGCGAGGATGATGCCATCCAGCACGGCGTCGTCGGCGACGGCTTCGGCGCGCTCGACCTTGGCGATCAGGCCGATGTCACGGCCTTCCTCGCCCAGCAGTTCACGTGCCAGCTGCATGTCGGCGCCGCTGCGCGGGAAGGACACGGCCAGATAGTCGACACCGATATCGATGGCGGTCTTCAGATCAGCCTTGTCCTTGTCGGTCAGGGCTTCGGCAGACAGGCCACCGCCTTGCTTGTTGATGCCCTTGTTGTTGGACAGCTTGCCGCCGACCTTGACGGTGGTGTGGATCTCGTTGCCCTTGAGCTCATTGACCTCGAGCACCACACGGCCATCGTCGAGCAGTAGCACGTCGCCCGTGGCAACGTCATCGGCCAGTTCCTGGTAGTCACAGCCGACGCGCTCGGCGGTGCCTTCATCTCGGCCCAGGCCGATATCGAGGATGAACGACTGGCCTTCGCTCAGCTTGACGGCGGTATCCTTGAAGCGCGCGATGCGGATTTTCGGACCCTGCAGGTCGCCCAGCACGGCGACGCTGCGGCCCTGGGCGGCGGCGGCCTGGCGTACGGCCTCGGCGCGCATGCGGTGATCTTCGGGGCTACCGTGGGAGAAGTTGAGGCGTACCACATCGACTCCGGCACGAATCATCGCGTCGAGCACACCCGGCTTGTCACTGGCAGGGCCGAGAGTGGCGACAATCTTGGTGCGGCGGATCGGGCCGTTGAACGCGTGCGGCATGAAAGCATACTCCTTGAACACTGGCGTGATGGACTGGCTGAAAACGCAAACCAGGTTGTTGTCATTTTACTACATTGAAGGCTGAAAGGGAGCCTGTCGAGTATCGTCGGCTGTCGTTGTCCATTCTCGTGATCACGATCGGGACTGCAAGGGGGGCGTGAAGTCTGCCGAGAGATTGTTGCGAATACGTTGCCGTGGGTACGCGGACACGGGCTGGGGCCTAAGGGTCTGTCGCGCTACGTCATGCGGGGCGGCCCGCCATTTCGACGCCTGACAGCCAGGCGACGCAGGCTCTGCGGCAGCGTCGTGGTGACCGCCCCGTCACGCCAATGTCCGCTGGCTGGCTTTCACTGACAGCCATTCCAGTGCTACCTATATAGTGGCAATACCCTGCTGAGCGAAATTTCCGCTCATCGGCCCAACGCAGGCCCCTGTACCGGACCCGTTGACCGCGGTCATGTGCTGGTGACCTATGCTCAAACCCGGCTCGGAGGCCGGATTGCCCGCGACCACATGCCTGACGGCTGTCGATGTCATTCGGCGCAAGCCGCATGCTGACGTGGCGGGTGGCAGGGCATGTCTCGAGGCTGTCGCAGAGGCACCCTGTCGAGCCGTCCCGTCGAGGCGTCAGTCTCAACATTGCTGGTCAGCGCTGAAATGCTGGGGTAGGGTAGGCGCATTTTTCGGCTGGGACAAAACCCAGCGCGACGAGTCATTCGCCGGCGCAATCAGCGCCGGCCAGGAGATGCGAGCAACCATGGGCAAGTCACTGGTGATCGTCGAGTCGCCTGCCAAGGCCAAGACCATCAACAAGTATCTCGGCAACGACTTCGTGGTGAAGTCGAGTGTCGGGCACATCCGCGACCTGCCGACCAGCGGTAGCGGCAAGCAGGCCACCGACCCCAAGGAACGTGCCCGTCAGGCGGCGGAGACTCGCAAGATGTCGCCCGAGGCCAAGGCGGCTCACAAGGCACAGAAGGCCAAGACCCAGTTGATCCGCCGCATGGGGGTCGACCCGGAGAATGGCTGGGAGGCGCATTATGAGATCCTGCCCGGCAAGGAGAAGGTCGTTTCCGAGCTGACGCGTCTGGCCGAGAAGGCCGACACCATCTATCTCGCGACGGATCTTGACCGCGAAGGTGAGGCGATTGCCTGGCACCTGCGCGAGACCATCGGTGGCGACGATTCGCGTTACAAGCGCGTGGTGTTCAACGAGATCACCAAGAAGGCGATCACGGCAGCCTTCGATGAGCCGGGTGAGCTGAAGATGGACCGCGTGCATGCCCAGCAGGCGCGCCGCTATCTGGATCGCGTCGTGGGCTTCATGGTCTCGCCGCTGCTGTGGGCCAAGGTCGCCCGTGGTCTGTCCGCCGGTCGTGTGCAGTCGGTCGCCGTGCGTCTGATCGTCGAGCGCGAGCGCGAGATCCGCGCCTTCATCCCCGAAGAGTTCTGGGATGTCCACGCTGAGCTGGCCGCCGCCAGTGGTGAGGCGATCCGTTTCGAGCTGGCACGTCAGGATGGCAAGGCCTTCCGTCCGACCAGCGAGAAGGAGACGATGGATCGCATCGCGGCGCTGCGCACCGCCAGACTCGCGATCACCAATCGTGAAGACAAGCCGACGCGCTCCAAGCCGAACGCGCCATTCATCACCTCCACCCTGCAGCAGGCGGCCAGTGGTCGTCTCGGCTTCTCGGTCAAGAAGACCATGATGATGGCCCAGCGTCTCTACGAGGCGGGTTACATCACCTACATGCGTACTGACTCGACCAATCTGTCGGCGGACGCGGTGGCCACGGCGCGCGACTTCATCAGCGAAGAATACGGCAGCAACTACCTTCCTGAAGCGGCCAACGTCTACTCCAGCAAGGAAGGCGCCCAGGAAGCGCACGAAGCGATTCGTCCTTCCGAAGTGTCGCGCCGTGCGACGGATCTCGTCGGCATGGAGCGTGACGCCGAGCGTCTGTATGAGCTGATCTGGCGCCAGTTCGTGGCCTGTCAGATGCTGCCGGCCGAATACCTGTCGTCCACGCTGACCATCGAAGTGGATGGCTATGAGCTGCGCGCCAAGGGCCGTGTGCTCAAGTTCGACGGCTACACGCGTGTCATGAAGCCGATGGGCAAGAAGGAAGAGGACCAGTCGCTGCCGGATCTTGCCATCGGCGAGAAGCTGGACCTGGTCGAGCTGCAGCCGCTGCAACACTTCACCAAGCCCACGGCGCGTTACACCGAGGCCAGCCTAGTCAAGGAGCTGGAAAAGCGTGGTATCGGTCGTCCGTCCACCTATGCCGCCATCATCTCCACCATCCAGGACCGTGGCTACGTGGCGCTGGAAAACCGCCGCTTCTATGCCGAGAAACTGGGCGACATCGTCACCGATCGCCTCAGCGAGTCCTTCAAGGATTTGATGGACTTCGGCTTCACGGCGCGCATGGAAGACTACCTCGATGAGGTGGCCAACGGCGGGCGCAACTGGCGCGAGCTGCTGGACACCTTCTACGCCGAGTTCAAGGCCGAGCTGGACCACGCCCAGTCCGAAGAGGGCATGCGTCCGAACCAGCCGGTGCCGACGGACATCGCCTGCCCGACCTGCGGGCGTGAGATGCAGATCCGTACCGCCTCGACCGGGGTGTTCCTGGGCTGTTCCGGCTACAACCTGCCGCCCAAGGAGCGCTGCAAGACCACCATCGATCTGCTGCCGGGCGATGAGGCCGTGGCGGCCGATGCCGGTGAAGATGCCGAGACGGATGCGCTGCGCGCCAAGCGTCGCTGCCCGATCTGTGCCACCGCGATGGACAGCTACCTGATCGATGAGCAGCGCAAGCTGCACGTCTGCGGCAATAGCCCGGACTGTGTCGGTCACGAGGTCGAGGAAGGTCAGTTCCGCATCAAGGGCTACGATGGCCCGGTGATCGAGTGCGACAAGTGCGGTTCCGACATGCAGCTCAAGACCGGGCGTTTCGGCAAGTACTTCGGCTGCACCAACGAGAATTGCAAGAATACCCGCAAGCTGCTCAAGTCCGGTGAAGTGGCGCCGCCGAAGATGGACCCGATTCCGATGCCGGAACTTGCCTGCGTCAAGGTCGAGGACCACTACGTGCTGCGCGACGGCGCCAGTGGCCTGTTCCTGGCGGCCAGCCAGTTCCCCAAGAATCGCGAGACGCGCCCGCCGCTGGTCAAGGAGCTCAAGGCGCACGCCGACGAGTTGCCGGAGAAGTATCACTTCATTCTCGAGGCCCCGGATCAGGACCCGGATGGACGTCCTGCACAGATTCGCTTCTCGCGCAAGGTCAAGGCTCAGTACGTCATGACCGATGAAGATGGCAAGGCGACCGGCTGGAAGGCGACCTACGACAACGGCCGCTGGGTCGTCGAGGACAAGCGCAAGGGAGCCAAGAGCTGATGAGCCAGCGTGCCCGTACCAATCAGCTGCTGTATCAGGCCGAGTTGCTGCTGGCCCAGTCAGCGGTCTCTGGCGACGATGAGCATGCCGTGGCGCGTCGCATGGCCGGTGAAGAGGGCGCGCTCGCCCTGCTGGAGCTGGCGCTGGCCTCATTGCTGGAAGAGTGTGCCGTGACGGCGCGCTGGCCGCAGGGGAGCTGGCGCGAGCGCCTGGCCACACCACCGACGCCCATTGCCGAGGTCGAGCAGCTGCGCAGCCTGCTGGAACGTCCTGACAGCTGGTTGTCTGAGCTGATCGCGGATGTGACCCGTCTGCATGAAGAGGGTGGCGTCGCTCGCCGCGAGGAATCGCGTTCGCGGGGTGATGGTCTGATCATCGCGGCAGCCTCGAGCGACTCGCTGGCCGAGCGTCTCAGCGCCGCCATCACGGCATTCAAGGCGCTGCTGCCGCAGCTGCGCGAGTCGAGCGTCGAGTGGTAGGTCAAGGCGCTGATATGGCGCTGCACGCTGGTGATGACTGGCGCATGGCGATCGGGTGACGTTTCGCCTTCACGGGTGCTAGACTGATCGCATTGTGGCAAGCCCTGCACTCTCCGGTACGACCATGGCTCTGGCTGTGGTCGTACTTTTTTCTGCGTCGCTGATGGCAACGCGGTGCCGGGCTTGCCAGCCGTCGCGCTGACGATTACAACGACGCCGGTATCTCACGAGGTGCCGTGCAGGAGGAATGACGTGTCCGATCCCGCCGTACTTGAAATTGTGCAAATGGAAGATGGTGAAGTGATTCTGCGCGCCGCGGAAAGCGAAGGTGAGCCGCTGCTCAGCATTCGCATTTCAGACGAGGCCGCTGATCTGCTGCGTGACAATCGTTTCGAGGTCGCGCGTGAGATGATCGACCACGCCATCACCCGGACTCGCCTCTGGGATGGCGAAGAAGACGAGGATGAGCAGTCAGAAGGCATCGTGCACTGATGCATCGCTCGCGCTTCGCGCACAAAAAACCCGCCTCGAGGCGGGTTTTTTGTGCAATGCGTACGGCTTTCCTGTTGCCCAGGGCTCTGCGAGAAAAGCTCTGCGAGAAAAGCCCTGATGGAAAAGTGCTGCTGGGCAACGCTAGGTTGCTCAAAGTGCAGCTGGTCAAGACCTCAGTGCAGGCCACCATCGCGGATGACACCTACCCCGAGGCCCTCGATCTCCAGGCTGTCCGTGCGCAGGTCGACCTTGATCGGTGAGAAGTCCTCGTTTTCGGCTTCCAGCCACACATAGTGCCCGTCACGGCGGAAGCGCTTGACGGTGACTTCATCTCCCAGGCGTGCCACCACGATCTGCCCGTCACGCACGCTGGTGGTGCGATGCACGGCCAGCAGGTCGCCTTCCAGAATTCCCACATCCTTCATCGACACGCCGCGCACACGCAGCAGGTAGTCGGCAGCCGGCGAGAAGTAGTCGCTCGGCAGCGGGCAGTGACGGTCGATATGCTCGCTGGCAAGAATCGGGCTGCCGGCGGCCACTTCCCCGATCACCGGCAGACCATCGTTGGCGCTGTCGTCGACGTCAGCCAGCGACGGCACGCGAATGCCGCGTGAGGTGCCCGGCACCATCTCGATGGCGCCCTTGCGCTTGAGGGCACGCAGATGCTCCTCGGCGGCATTCGGCGAGCGGAAGCCCAGCGCCTGGGCGATTTCGGCCCGCGTCGGCGGGTAGCCAGAGGACTTGATGGTCTTGATGATGAAGTCGAAGACATCCTGCTGGCGCGGAGTAAGCGGCTGGGTCATGGCATTGCCTTTGGCCTGGGCGGCATCTTGAGCTGACGGCACGGGGTGTGCATCCATACAACTGTCATTGTATCCAGTCATGGCAGTCATGCAAGGCATCGTGGCTTGTGTGGAGGCCTCAAAGGGCAGGTAGTCGTCGAGATATCGCTGTCTGCCGACTTGGCTTGTCGATATCCAAGGCAAGCTGTCGAGAGGGCAATCCGGTGTGGCCCTGCGGGGTGGTCTGTCACCGAGCACGGCGAGTCCTTGAATCGGAACGGTCTGCATTGAAGGAATATCAGGCTCGACTAAACCTTTGGCGTTTGAAACGCGAGAGAATTGTCAGTCGTGACATGGCGCGCTAGAATCAAAGTGTTTCAAACGAATGTTCGCCGATGGCAGGGCTCGGATGTGTCGTACTCACGTGTGTCGTGAACAAACGAGCCGATATGGTACGTGGCCTTCCGGTGTACCTGCACCACCTCATGAGAGAGTCGCCGCGCGGCGCTTGCGTCGTGACCTACGACTCCAGTCCTCTTCTACCTGACAAGGGTTCCGCCCATGGCCCAGACCGATACCGTTACCCGCATCCTCGATACTGCCGAGGTGCTGTTCGCCGAGCGTGGTTTCGCCGAGACCTCACTGCGCAACATCACCAGCAAGGCCAAGGTCAATCTGGCGGCGGTGAACTACCACTTCGGGTCCAAGAAATCGCTGATCCAGGCGGTCTTCGCGCGCTATCTCGATCCGTTCAGCGAGCGTTTCCACGCGGCGCTCGACAGTGTCGAGCAGCAATACGCCGGGCGTCAGGTGCCGCTTGAGGTCCTGCTGGAGGTGATGGCGCGTACCGTGCTGGAGGTGCCGGCCGAGCGCAACAGCCTGCGCACCTTCATGCGCCTGCTCGGGCTTGCCTACACTCAGGGTCAGGGCCATATGCGGCGCTATATCCGCGAGCATTACGGCACGGTCTTCAGCCGCTTCGCCGAGCTTCTGAAGCTTGCGACCCCTGATCTGCCGGACAACGAGCGCTTCTGGCGCCTGCACTTCATGCTCGGTAGCGTGATCTTCACCTTCTCGGGCCTGGATGCACTGCGGGATATCGAGGAGGCCGAGTATGGCCATCACACCACGGTGCGTGAGCTGATCCAGCACATGCGTCCGGTGGTGGTCGCGGCGATGGCAGCGCCGTTGCCGGCCTCGCTCGGGGATGGTGAGGCGGTCACCCAGGCGGCCAGCTGATGGCCTGCTGGGTAGCGGTGGATCTCTCGCGCCAGAGCCTTGAGATACGTAATGACGCGCCGAGTGGCAGTCGTGATGCGCCGCCCTGCGCGGCTGCCCCTGACGCGCTGGTGCACGCCTGCGCGATCTCCAGCGGCCTCAACGGTATCGGCGAGCTCGATGGCAGCGGTTGCACGCCAACCGGCTGGCATGTGATTCGTGCCGCCATCGGGGCGGGCAATCCGCGTGGCGCCGTCTATCGCGGACGGCGCTTCACGGGCGAGGTATTCACCCCCGAGCTTGCCGAGGAGCATCCAGAGCGTGACTGGATCCTGACGCGCATTCTATGGCTCAGTGGCCGCGAGCCGGGCATCAATCGCGGTCGCAATGCCCGCGGTGAGCGGGTCGATAGCCTGCGCCGCTACATCTATTTTCATGGCACGCCCAGCACGGAGCCCATGGGGATAGCGGCGTCCCACGGCTGCATTCGCTTGCGCGATGATGACCTGCTGCGACTCTTTGCCGAGGCTGTGCCAGGCACTCCGGTGCTGCTGCATCCCTGAAGGCGTTGGTGTACGAGTCTGATACCCTCCATGAGCTGCCGCCGGAACCTGGGTGACAGCCCCTTGCCGGGGCGCAGCTGGCCGCGACTGTTCGATAGGGGTTCAGTCGGCTAGAATTGCGCCTTTCCTCGCGCTGGCAGCCTGATTCATCGTGTTTCTTCCAGGCTGCCGAGCCCCGTAAAAGACATGAAGTCCCGGCGGTCGTGAATCCTCTCTTCACGGGATATCACTGCCGCAGGCCATGGACAGGAAGGATGACATGACACAGCCACTGGGCTCCGTAATGGTCGATGTTGCGGGGCTGACCCTCGCCCGCGACGAACGTGAACTGCTGGCACGCCCTGCCGTCGGGGGCGTCATCCTGTTTGCGCGCAACTGTGCCTCTCCCGAGCAGGTACTGGAGCTGAGCCGCGAGATTCGCAGCGTCAATCCCCACCTGCTGATCGCCATCGATCAGGAAGGCGGGCGCGTCCAGCGCCTGCGCGAGGGCGTGACACGCCTGCCGTCGATGCGCAGCCTGGCGCAATGCTGTCTCGGGCGTGACTGTGATGGCTGCGGCGAAGACGCCCAGGCCGCAGGCCTGGGTCTGGCACGCGATGCCGGCTGGCTGCTGGGCATGGAAATGGCAGCCATCGGCTGTGATATCACCTTTGCGCCGGTACTGGATATCGATGTGGCGGGCTCGACCATCATTGGCGATCGCAGCTTCGGCGCCACGCCGGAAGACGTCATCGCGGTGGGCGGTGCCTTCATCGACGGGCTGCAGGAGGCGGGCATGTCCGCCGTCGGCAAGCACTACCCGGGGCATGGTGGCATCTCGGCAGATACCCACCTGGAGCGCGTGGTCGACCCGCGTCCGTTCCGCGAGCTGCGCGAGCATGATCTCAAGCCCTTCGCGGCCCTCGCCGAGCGCCTGGGCGGCGTGATGCCGGCGCATGTGGTCTATCCGGATTTCGATGCACGTCCCGCGGGCTTCTCGCCCAGCTGGTTGGGCCTGCTGCGCGAAGAGTTCGGCTTCAAGGGCGCCATCTTCTCCGATGATCTCGGCATGGCGGCGGCCGTCGCGGAAGGCAGCCCGGCAGAGCGTGCGCGCCTGGCGCTGGACGCTGGCTGCGACATGGCGCTGGTCTGCAATGACCCCGCCGCCGCGCGCGAAGTGCTCGACAGCCTCGATGATGATGAGCAGCGCCACCGAGGCAAGCGCCAGGCGCGACTGCGCTATGCACGGGCTCGCCCGACGCTTGATGGTCTGGTGGGGCTGTCACGCTGGCGGCGCACCCACGCGCGGCTCGAATCGATGGCGGCCAGTCAGGCATCACAGCAGGTCGCCATGCCTTCGGGCACGCTAGGCAGCACCGAGGCGTCTGATGCACGGTCGGCCTCTGAGTCCGGTAACGCGTAATAATCAGGCACGCGGTGCCTTTTTCGAGTCGAAGACTGGCAAGGAATTCCCATGGCTGAGCAATCCGCCACCGAGGCTGCTGCCGACAAACTGGCAGCGCCTGCCGAAGAGATGATCAATCAATGGGTCGAGCCGCTGCGGCAATGGGTCGAGCAGACCTTTGGCCTGCCGCTGTGGGGCATCAATCTCGCTCTGCTGCTGCTGGCGGTGCTGTTGCTGCACCTCATCGAGCGAGTGGTGCTCACCCGTCTGGCGGCGCATGCCGAGAAGAGTCGCAACCTGTGGGATGACGCCCTGGTACATGGCCTGCGTCATCCCTTGTCATTCTGGCTCTACAGCATGGGGGGGTTGCTGGCGCTCGGCATCATCGCCGGCCAGTTCAGCCTCGGCGAGGCCGAGAATTACCTGGGCACGGCGCGCCAGATCGTGACCCTGCTGGCGCTGGCCTGGGCGTTGATCCGCATGGTCAAGCGCTTCGAGGCGCTGCGCACCATGCCGCCGCCCGGCACCAACGTCAACGCGATGGATGCCACCACGGCCTCGGCGATCAGCAAGCTGCTGCGTGCGGTCGTGGTCGTGCTGGTGGGGCTGGCCATCCTGCAGAATCTCGGCGTCTCGCTGTCCGGGGTGCTGGCCTTCGGCGGTGTCGGCGGTATCGCGGTCGGCTTTGCGGCGCGGGATCTGCTGGCCAACTTCTTCGGCGCCCTGATGATCCATCTCGACCGGCCCTTCAAGGTCGGCGACTGGATCCGATCACCGGACCGCGAGATCGAGGGCACCGTCGAGGATATCGGTTGGCGCCTGACGCGCATCCGCACCTTCGACATGCGGCCCCTCTACGTGCCGAACGCCATCTTCACCAGCATCTCGGTGGAGAATCCGTCACGCATGTACAATCGCCGCATCTTCGAGACCGTGGGGCTGCGCTATGAGGATGCCGCCCAGATCGGCCCCATCGTTGCCGCGGTACGCGAGATGCTGGAAGGCCATGACGAGATCGACCAGACGCGCACCCAGATCGTGAACTTCACCACCTACGGTGAGCACTCGCTGAATTTCTTCGTCTATGTCTTCACGCGCACCACCGACTGGGTGAAGTACCACGCGATCAAGCAGGATGTCCTGCTCAAGGTGCACGACATCATCCGTGAGCATGATGCCCAGGTGGCGCTGCCTGGCCAGCGTCTGCATTTTGCCGATGTGCTGTCCTTCGAAGGGCACAACCATGAACACGACGCCGAGGCAGAGCATGCCGCGGCGTCATCAGACACGCAGACGCGCGGGTCCCGCCGCCGTTCTGATTCAACCGCCGCTGCTACATCCTCCTCTGCGCCCGTCCGGCGTGGAGATGAGGCCAGTGACACCCAGGAAACTCCCGATGCTGACTCCGACGCCTGAGACCCTCACCGCCCTGCATGACGAAATGCGTGAGGTGATGGACAATGCCGATTGCCTGATCCCGCAAGCTGACCTTGAAGTGGCACTCGACCGCATGGCCGTTGAGCTGACGGAACGCCTCGGCGATCGCATGCCGATCTTCTATTGCGTGATGAACGGCGGGCTGATCACCGCCGGCCAGCTGTTGACCCGCCTCGACTTCCCGCTGGAAGTCGATTATCTGCACGCCACTCGCTACCGTGGCGCGATGCGCGGCGGCGAGCTGTTCTGGCGCGTCAACCCGGAGCTGCCGATGGCCGGTCGCGACGTGGTGATCGTCGATGACATTCTCGATGAAGGCGGCACCCTGGCCGCGATCCTCGAGTATTGCCGTGAAGCCGGTGCGCGCAGCGTGTCCAGCTGTGTGCTGGTCGACAAGAAGCATGACCGCAAGGCCTACCCGGGCTTCAAGGCCGACTTCTGTGGCCTCGACGTCGAAGACCGCTTCCTGTTCGGCTTCGGCATGGACTACAAGGGCTACTGGCGTAACGCGCCGGGCATCTATGCGCCCAAGGGGCTGTAGCCCAGGGGCTGTAAGCCAAGTGTCTGTGACATGAGTCGCCGGATGGCAGTCGCCATCGCCTGCTGTCATCGCCATCACTTGCACTAGGCATCGTCACCGCTGGCACTCTTCACCACCCGCCCGGGCAACCGCGGCGGGTGGTGTCGTTTCCGGGGCCTTTTCTGTTCTCCTGGTGCAGAGCATGACGATTGTGCTTGTCGTTGTCGGTCGGCTCGGAGTAGCGTTCGCTGAGGGTCGGAGTGTCCGGTCCCGGGAGATTCCTGCACACGGGTGACAAGGAGGCGGGCGATGCTGGCGGTGATCGGTGGCACGGGGTTCGGTAGTTGGTCAGACATGGAAGTGCTAAAGCGCGGCGGGCAGGAAACGCCTCTCGGGGCGGCATCCTGTGGCGTCGTGGAAGGGTGTCTGAATGGGCAATCGCTGCTGTTTCTGGCGCGTCATGGTCAACCACACAAGGTGCCGCCGCACCGCATCAACTATCGCGCCAATTTATGGGCGCTCAAGCAGGCGGGTGCGACCCACGTGGTGGGGGTCAACTGTGTGTCCGGCATCGACCCGACGCTGGCCCCGGGCACGCTGGTGGTGCCGGACCAGTTGATCGATTACACCACCGGCCGTGAGGGGTCGTTCTTCGATGGGCGTTTCAAGCCGTTCCAGCATGTGTCGTTCGCCTGGCCGTACCACCGGGTCTGGCGTGAGGAGCTGCATGCGGCGGCGGCCGATGCGGGCCTGCCTCTCACGGCCGGCGGGGTGCTGGGCGTGGTGCAGGGGCCGCGGCTGGAAACGGCCGCCGAGATCCGCCTGATGGCCCGTGATGGCAATACCCTGGTCGGCATGACGGGCATGCCCGAGGCCGTGCTGGCACGCGAGCTCGAGATGGAATACGCCAGCCTGTGTCTGGTGATCAGCCATGCCGCGGGCGTCGGTGAAGAGGAGCCGACCCGTGCGGGCACGGAATCCGTGATCGTGGCCGGCATGCCGAGGGTGCAGTGCTTGCTGGCAGCGCTGTTGGCGCGCCGTGCCTGAGCTATTTGACCTCAGGAGGAGCGTGGGGGATGCGGTGGTTCAGGTAGGGGAGTGAAGAGGGTTTAGAGCAGGTAGTGGGTATGCTTGCACGAAATAACGGCCTGCATTCGCGATGCAGGCCGTTTTCATTTTTCGTTCAAGCTCTAGCTCACGCTCACGTGCATGCCCAGGCGCCTGACAGCGCAGGGCGCGTCAGGCCGCCTTGGTCTTGGCGTTGAGCAGGTCCAGCAAGGTCTCGCAGAAGCTGAAGCGCTTCTCGGCGTCATCCATGTCGGTGGCGAAGCGCAGCGTGTCGGCGCCTTCCAGCTTGTAGACGTCTGACTGGCGCTGGATCAGGTTGACCAGTGTCAGCGGATCGACCGGCGTCTGGGCGCCGAAGATGATGCGACCACGCCCGGCGCCAGCTTCCAGCTTGATGATGCCCAGCGCCTGGGCGCGCTGGCGCAGCTGGGTCTGGCGGAACAGGGTCTTGACCGGTTCCGGCAGCAGGCCGAAGCGGTCGATCATCTCGACCTGCAGCTCGCGCAGGTCGCTTGCGTTCTCGGCGTTGCTGATGCGCTTGTACATCATCAGGCGCTGCTGGACGTCGTGCAGATAATCGGCCGGAATCAGTGCCGGCAGGTTAAGGCTGACCTCGACGCCTTCATCCAGTGGCGACTCGATATTGGGCGTCTTGCCCGCCTTGATGGCCTTCACGGCGCGATCCAGCATCTCCATGTACAGCGAGTAGCCGATGGTTTCCATCTGCCCGGACTGCTCGTCACCCAACAGCTCACCCGCGCCGCGGATCTCCATGTCATGGGAGGCCAGCGTGAAGCCGGCACCGAGGTCCTGGGATTCGCTGATCGCCTCCAGACGCTTGACCGCATCGCGGGTCATCGCCTTGGGATGCGGGGTCAGCAGGTAGGCATAGGCCTGGTGATGCGAGCGCCCGACCCGGCCGCGCAGCTGGTGCAGCTGGGCCAGGCCGAACTTGTCGGCGCGCTCGATGATGATGGTGTTGGCGCTCGGAATGTCGATGCCGGTCTCGATGATGGTCGAGCACACCAGCACGTTGAAGCGTTTGTGATAGAAGTCCGACATGCGCCGCTCCAGGCTGCGCTCCGGCAGCTGGCCGTGGGCGACGCCGACATTGGCCTCAGGCACCAGCTCCGCGATGCGGGCGGCGCTCTCCTCGATGGTCTTGACCTCATTGTGCAGCACGTAGACCTGCCCGCCGCGCAACAGCTCACGCAGGATGGCTTCCTTTACCACACCGTCGTTGCGCTGCTGGACGAAGGTCTTCACCGACAGGCGGCGCGCCGGTGGCGTGGCGATGATGGACAGGTCGCGAATGCCGCTCATCGCCATGTTCAGCGTGCGTGGTATCGGCGTGGCGGTCAGGGTCAGGATGTCGACCTCGGCGCGCAGGCTCTTGAGGCGTTCCTTCTGGGAGACGCCGAAGCGGTGCTCCTCATCGATGATCAGCAGCCCCATGTTGGGCAGTTCCAGCGACTTGGAAAGCAGCTTGTGGGTGCCGATCACGATATCGGTCTGGCCGCCCTTGATGCGCTCGAGAGAGGTTTCCTGGCCCTTGCCGCTGGTGAAGCGCGACAGCAGGGAGATCTCCACCGCGGTGTCGGCGAAGCGATCGCGGAAGTTGTCGTAGTGCTGCTGGGCGAGCAGAGTGGTGGGCACCAGCACCACTACCTGACGGCCGGAGTTGACGGCCAGGAAGGCGGCACGCATCGCGACCTCGGTCTTGCCGAAGCCGACATCGCCACATACCACGCGGTCCATCGGCTGGGGTGCGCACATGTCCTGGATCACCGCGCCGATGGTCTGTGCCTGGTCCGGGGTTTCCTCAAAGGGGAAGCTGGCCGCGAAGCGTGCGTAGTCCTCGGCGGGGAAGTCGCAGGCATGGCCGACACGCGCCTCGCGGCGTGCATAGACGTCCAGCAGCTCGGCGGCGGTATCGCGAATCTTCTCGGCCGCCTTGCGCTTGGCCTTCTCCCACTGCTCGGAGCCCAGCTTGTGCAGCGGCGCCAGCTCGTCACTGGCGCCGGAATAGCGCGAGATCAGATGCAGGCTGTCCACCGGCACGTAGAGCTTGGCGCCATCGGCGTATTCGAGCGCGAGGAACTCGGCCTCCTGACCACCGGCGTTGATGGTTTCCAGTCCCAGATAGCGGCCGACGCCATGGGTGTGGTGAACCACCGGTGCGCCTTCACGCAGCTCCGAGAGGTGGCGCACGGCCAGCTCGTTGTCATCGGTGGCGCGCGCCTGGCGGCGGCTCTGTCGTACCACTTCGCCGTAGAGCTCGGTCTCGGTGATGACCACCAGCCCCTTGTGGCTGTCGGTATCATCGCTAGACAGGGCATCTTCTGTCTGCGCACTGGCCACCCAGGTGCCATGCGTCAGGCCACCGACGGTCAGGCCGACGGCGGCTGGACTGTCCACGAAGTGCTCGAAACTTGCGAAGTCATCCAGGCTACGCAGCCCGAAGCCACGCAGCAGCGGGGTGAGCTGCTCCTCGACGACTTCGCGGCGACCCTGGGTCTCGGCGACGAACAGCACGCGCTGGGCATGTCTGCCGTTCAGGCGTTGCTTCAGGAAGCTGGCCAGGGCCTGAGTCGGGTCGGCGCTGCGCGCATCGATGGCCAGGCTCGGCAGTGTCTGGTGACCGAATTCGATGGCGTGGGCATTGGGCTCGCGTACCAGCTCGATGCGTTCGTGCTGCTTGATCTGGCCCAGCAGCTCATTGACCGGCACGAAGGCCCGGTGCGGTGGCAGCAGCGGGCGTGTCGGATCGACGCCCAGATTGGCGTAGCGGGTGGTGATGGCGTCCCAGTGGCTCTCGGCCGCCTCGCGTACCCCGGGCAGCATGGCGATGCGCAGTTCATCGCCCATGTGATCGAACAGCGTCGCGGTCTCGTCGAAGAACAGTGGCAGATACTGCTCGAGCCCCGGCGAGGGGATGCCCTTGATGGCGTCGTTGTAGAGAATGCACTGGCGAGGGTCGACATCGAACAGCGTCTCGAAGCCCTCGCGGAAGCAGGCAATGGCGCCACGCGTCAGCGGGTATTCATGCGCGGGCAGAATCTCGATCGCCTCGACCTTGTTGCCACTGCGCTGGGTGTCAGGGTCGAAGGCCCGCAGGGTGTCGATCTCGTCATCGAACAGATCGATGCGCAGTGGTTGCTCGCTGCCCATGGGGAACAGGTCGATCAGCGCGCCGCGCAATGCATATTCGCCTGGCTCATAGACCGTCTCCACTGCACGATACCCGGCCCGCGACAGGCGTGAGCGGAAGTCTTCGCGATTGAGGATGTCGCCCTTGGCGAGACTGAAAACCTGGCCTGCGATGTAATCCACCGGCGCGAGGCGCTGCATCAGCGTGTTGACCGGCACCGGCACGATGGCGCGACGGCTGGTCTGCAGGGTGCGCAGGGTACGCAGCCGCTCCGAGACGATGTCCTGATGTGGCGAGAAGCTGTCGTAGGGCAGCGTTTCCCAATCGGGGAAGGGCAGCAGGCGCTCGGGGTGGCGCGTATAGAAGCGCAGGTCGGCTTCCAGGCGCTGGGCGCTGGCAGTGTCCGGTGTGATGACCATCAGCGGCGCTTCATCGGCATCGGCCAGGCGCGCCAGCGCCAGCGCCGCGGCGCTGGGGTCATTGAGCATCCAGAAGGTGGTTTCGCGGCGCGAGCGCGGCAACGGGGGCGTCAGCGGGGTCTCGAACATGGGCTCTGGTGTCTTGTGTCCTGGGCTTGGGCGCAACGCCTTGTGGCGTTCACGGCACGGGATGACGTCACGGGCAGGGCCCGAGTGAATAAGGTGCTGGGTCAGTCGCTCACGGTGAGCGGCCCACGCAGGCAGATGACGCTGAGCGACTCATGGACGCAAGGTAGTCTCTCGAGTGCATGGCACACCGGTGAGCACACGGCGCGCACATGAGTGCACGACACGCTCAAGAGAGCGACAAGGCAGGCGCGATGCCTCGGCTTGCAGGCGAGCTTCACCGCAAGCTGTCGCAGCGCAAGGCGCTGAAGCGTCATTCCTCGCCATGAAAGGAGTCGCGCTTGATCATAGCAAGTCAGTCGCTACATGGGGGCAAGTGATCCTCTTTTCAGCACCGTTGACACCGATGGCCGAGCGCGGGATGGGGGAGGGCTTTTGTAGTCAAATCGTTGATTCTGTAGCACTACTACCCTGCGTGCGACCATCCTTTCATTGTGGTGCATAGCCGCGTTACGCATACTCAGCTGGCCTTGTCCGGCGTCGCCAGACGATCGGTGACGACCATCATTATTTGCCCGCACGTGAGAGGATGCACCCGTGAGCCAAGAGAATCTCGAAGCCTGTTTCAAGCAGTGGCAGGACAATGAAGCCCTCGCGGAGCAGATGATCCCGCTACTGGGAGATCTCTACCGCCGCTTCAATGTCGTGCCCTCCATCTACGGGCGTTCGCTGATCAATCGTTCGATGGTGCGCATCCTCAAGAACCACCGTTGGGTCCGCAAGGCCGAAGGCGTCGAGCTGTCAGTGGAAGACACCTTCCCGCTGGTGCGTGCGATGATCGAGCTCAACCTGGGCCCGGCCCACGTCGATATCGGCAAGCTGGCCGTCGCTTTCAAGCGCTCTGACGAGACGGACATCACCGCCTTCCTCAAGCGTGAGCTGGCCGACATCGTCGGTGGCTATGTCGAGGGCGGCATGGGCGGCGATCCGAAGGATGTCGTCCTGTATGGCTTCGGGCGCATCGGTCGTCTGTTGGCGCGCATCATGATCGAGAAGGCCGGCGGCGGTAACCTGCTGCGTCTGCGTGCCATCGTGGTGCGTGGCAGCAAGGATGATCTGGAAAAGCGGGCCAGCCTGCTGCGTCGCGACTCGGTGCACGGTCCTTTCGAGGGCAGCATCACCGTCGATGAGGAAAACTCGGCGCTGATCGTCAACGGCAACTACATCAAGATCATCTACGCCAATTCGCCCACCGAGATCGATTACACCGCGCACGGCATCGACAACGCCATCGTGGTCGACAACACCGGCAAGTGGCGCGATGAAGCTGGCCTGGGGCAGCACCTGGAGTGCAAGGGCGTGGCCAAGGTGCTGCTGACGGCACCGGGCAAGGGCGATCTGAAGAACATCGTCTACGGCGTCAACCATACCGACATCAGCGATGATGACCGCATCATCTCCGCGGCTTCCTGTACCACCAACGCCATCGTGCCGGTGCTGAAGGTGCTGCACGACGAGTACGGCGTCAGCCAGGGCCACGTCGAGACGGTGCACTCCTACACCAACGACCAGAACCTGATCGACAACTTCCACAGTGGTGATCGTCGTGGCCGTGCCGCGGCGCTCAACATGGTGTTGACCGAGACCGGTGCCGCCAAGGCCGTCGCCAAGGCGCTGCCGGAACTTTCCGGCAAGTTGACCGGCAACGCGATCCGCGTGCCGACGCCCAATGTCTCGATGGCGATCCTCAACCTGACGCTGAACACCGCAAGCGACGCCGAGCGCATGAACGACTTCCTGCGCACCGCCTCGCTGCATTCCTCGCTGCAGAAGCAGATCGACTACGTCGATTCCTGTGAAGTGGTGTCGTCGGACTTCGTCGGCAACCGCCATTCCGGCATCGTCGACGGCCAGGCAACCATCGTCACCGACAAGCAGGCCGTCGTGTACGTGTGGTACGACAACGAGTTCGGTTACAGCTGTCAGGTGGTGCGTATTCTGCAGCACATGTCCAACGTGCGTTTCAGCTACTTTCCGACGCGCTGAGTCAATGCGCCGCGTCTGTGGCGTGACTGACGGAAAATTGAAATAAATACCTGCTGTTACAACGCCCCCGCCCTCACTGATGGCGGGGGCGTTGGCGCTTTTGGCGTGTGCTCCACTTTAGTGTCGTATGGTCTTTCCGGCCTCGCATCTTTATAATGAGCCGGATTTTTTTGGGCCGGTCCAATCTCTGGGCTACACCTCCAACCGTCTGATAAGAAAAGCATTCACATTGCCTGATACGCGAAAATCGCGAGGTTGCCTGGTCAATTATCGGCCTCGAGGCGTATCTACGATGGGTGATCTTTCCTGAACAACATCAGATCCGACAATTGGGCGAGTCTATGATCGAAGTCAAACGTGGCCTGGATCTCCCCATCGCCGGGGCGCCGGAGCAGCGTATCGAGGATGCGCAGCCCGTTCGTCGCGTAGCGATCCTGGGTGTTGACTACGTCGGCATGAAGCCGACGATGGAAGTCCGCGAAGGGGACAAGGTGAAGCAGGGGCAACTCCTGTTCACCGACAAGAAGACCCCGGGCGTCCGTTACACCGCGCCTGCTGCCGGCACTGTGGTCGAGATCAATCGTGGCGAGAAGCGCAAGCTTCTGTCCGTGGTCATCGAGATCGACGCGCAGGGCGAAACTGTGGAATTCACTGCACATGGCGACGCCGCCATTGCAGGTCTCGAACGTCAGGTCGTGGTCGACCAGCTGGTCGAGTCCGGCCTGTGGACGGCGCTGCGTACCCGCCCGTTCTCGCGCGTGCCGGCACTGGATGCCAAGCCGGCAGCCATCTTCGTCACCGCCATCGATACCCATCCGCTGTCCGCGGATCCGGCCGTGGTGCTCAAGGGCCAGGAAGCCGCTTTCCGTCAGGGCCTCGTCGCACTGACGCGTCTGACCGAAGGCAAGGTGTTCCTGTGCCAGGCACCGGGTGCTGATATTCCGGGTGGCGACGTTTCCGGTGTGGTCAGCGAGTCCTTCAAGGGCCCGCACCCGGCAGGCCTGCCGGGCACGCACATCCACCACCTCGCACCGGTCAGCCTGCAACGTCAGGTCTGGCATGTCGGTTATCAGGATGTGGTCGCCATCGGTACGCTGCTGGCGGAAGGTCGCCTGGACACCACACGCGTCATCGCCGTCGGTGGCCCGCGTGCCACCAAGCCGCGTCTGCTGCGCACCCGTCTGGGCGCCAGCACCGAAGAGCTGCTCAAGGGCGAAGTCGAACAGCCGGAAGACACGCGTGTCATCTCCGGTTCGGTGTTCTCCGGCCTGACCTGCGAAGGGGCGCTGCGTTTCGTCAGCCGCTACCACAATCAGGTGAGCCTGCTCGAGGAAGGCAACAAGCGTGCCTTCATGGGCTGGCTGTCGATGGGCGCCAAGCGTCACTCGGTGCTGGGTATCTACCTGTCGAAGCTGACCGGTCTGACCGATTACCGCCCGAACACCTCCACCAACGGCTCCGAGCGTGCCATGGTGCCGGTGGGCGCGTACGAGGCGGTCATGCCGCTGGACATTCTGCCGACGCAGCTGCTGCGTTCGCTGATCGTGGGTGATATCGAGACCGGCATGCAGCTCGGCTGCCTGGAGCTTGATGAAGAGGACCTCGCGCTGTGCACCTACGTGTGCCCGGGCAAGTACGAGTACGGTCCCATCCTGCGTGACAACCTCACCACGATCGAGAAAGAGGTCTGATGATGGGCATTCGACAGACTCTGGATAACCTGGAGCCGCACTTCCACAAAGGTGGCAAGTACGAGAAGTTCTACGCGCTCTACGAAGCCGTGGACACCATTTTCTATGCGCCGGCGAGCGTCACGCGCAGCACCACCCACGTGCGCGATGGCATCGACCTGAAGCGCATCATGATCACGGTCTGGATGTGTACCTTCCCGGCCATGTTCTTCGGCATGTACAACGCCGGTCTGCAGGCCAACGAGGCCATCGCTGGCGGGTACAGCGCGCTGGGCGGCTGGCGTGAAGCCATCGTCATGCTGCTGGCGGGCAGCCACGATGCCGGCAGCGTATGGGCCAACTTCATCCTTGGCGCCACCTACTTCCTGCCCATCTATCTGGTGACCTTCGCGGTCGGCGGGTTCTGGGAAGTGCTGTTCGCGATGCGTCGCGGCCACGAGGTCAACGAAGGCTTCTTCGTCACCTCGGTGCTGTTCGCCCTGACACTGCCGGCGACCATTCCGCTGTGGCAGGTCGCGCTCGGTATCACCTTCGGTGTGGTGATCGGCAAGGAAGTCTTCGGTGGTACCGGCAAGAACTTCCTCAACCCGGCACTGTCCGGTCGTGCCTTCCTGTACTTCGCCTACCCGGCCAGCATTTCCGGCGACGCGGTATGGGTACCGGCAGACGGCTTCACCGGTGCTACCGCGCTCTCCACTGCCGCGCAGGACGGCATGGGTGCCCTGATGCAGCAGATGAGCTGGACCGACGCCTTCCTCGGCTTCATTCCGGGCTCGGTGGGTGAGGTCTCCACACTGGCGATCTTCCTCGGTGCTGCAGTGCTGCTGTGGACGCGCATCGCCTCGTGGCGAATCATGCTGGGCGTCCTGCTGGGCATGATCGCGACCTCGGCGCTGTTCAATGCCATTGGCAGCGACACCAATGCCATGTTCGAGATGCCGTGGTACTGGCACATGGTCATCGGCGGCTTCGCCTTCGGTATGGTCTTCATGGCCACCGACCCGGTTTCCGCGTCCATGACCAACAAGGGCAAGCTGGTATTCGGTGCACTGATCGGCGTGATGACCGTGCTGATCCGTGTCGCCAACCCGGCCTTCCCGGAGGGCATCATGCTGGCGATCCTGTTCGCCAACCTGTTCGCTCCGCTGATCGACCACTTCGTCGTGCAGGCCAACATCAAGCGCCGCTTCAAGCGCGAGACTGCCGGCATCGCGAACGAGGAGACCGTCTGACATGGCCAGCAACAACTCCATCAAGAAAACCCTCGGCGTCGCGCTCGGGCTGTGCATCGTCTGCTCGGTGGTGGTTTCCACCGCAGCGGTCGTGCTGCGCCCGATGCAGATGACCAATGCCGAGCTGGACCGCAAGAGCAACATCCTCGCGGTCGCCGAGCTGCTGCAACCGGGTGAGGACATCGGTCAGCAGTTCCGTGACAAGGTCACCGCCAAGGTGGTGGACCTGGATACCGGTGAATACGTCGACGACATCGACCCGGAGAAGTACGACCAGGCCAAGATGTCCAAGGACCCGGCCACCTCACGCACCCTGTCCGGTGACGAAGACCTGCCGGGCATCAAGCGTCGTGAGCAGTACTCCGTGGTCTATCTGGTCGGCGATGTCGAGCAGCCGGACGAGATCATCGTTCCGGTGCGCGGCAACGGCCTGTGGTCAATGATGTACGGCTATCTGGCACTGAAGGGTGACGGCAACACCGTGGTCGGTCTCTCCTTCTACCAGCAGGGCGAAACTCCGGGGCTTGGCGGCGAAGTCGACAATCCGAAGTGGAAGGCCCAGTGGGATGGCAAGAAGATCTATCCCGAAGGCAGCATGGACCCGGAAGTGCACCTGAAGAAGGGCGGCGTGAATCCGTCTTCTCCGGATGCCAAGTACCAGGTCGATGCGCTGTCAGGGGCTACCCTGACCAGTAACGGCGTGACCAACCTGTTGCAGTTCTGGATGGGTGAGAATGGCTTCGCCAAGTACCTGACCCAGTTCCGTGACGTCAAAGGAGCGTAATGATGGCAGCCGAAACTCCTAAAGGTGTCCTGACGACGCCGATCTTCAAGAACAATCCCATCGCGCTGCAGATCCTTGGTATCTGCTCCGCGCTGGCGGTGACCAACTCGATGAACACCGCCCTGATCATGGGTATCGCGGTGTGCCTGGTGACAGCGTTCTCCAGCATGTTCATCTCGTTGATCCGCAATCACATCCCGTCGTCCATCCGTATCATCGTGCAGATGACGATCATTGCCTCGCTGGTCATCGTGGTCGACCAGTCGCTGAAGGCCTTCGCCTTCGAGACGTCCAAGCAGCTGTCGGTCTTCGTCGGCCTGATCATCACCAACTGCATCGTGATGGGTCGCGCTGAAGCCTACGCCATGCAGAATGGCCCGACGATGAGCTTCATCGACGGTATCGGCAACGGTCTCGGCTACACCGTGATCCTGCTGGTGGTCGGCTTCGTGCGTGAGCTGTTCGGTTCCGGCTCCCTGTTCGGCGTGACCATCCTGCAGACCGTCAACGACGGTGGCTGGTACATCCCGAACGGCCTGATGCTGCTGCCGCCGTCCGCGTTCTTCGTCATCGGTCTGTTCATCTGGGTGCTGCGCAGCATCTACCCGGAGCAGGTCGAGAAGGCGGAGTACAAGATTACCGCCAACACCAAGATCAAGGAGGCTGTGTAACATGTTCGAACACTATCTGAGCCTGTTCATCAAGGCCGTGTTCGTCGAGAACATGGCACTGGCCTTCTTCCTGGGCATGTGTACCTTCCTGGCGGTGTCCAAGAAGATCCAGTCCGCGATCGGTCTGGGCGTGGCCGTCATCGTCGTGCTGGCGGTGACCGTTCCGGTCAACAACCTGATCCTGAACTACCTGCTGCGTGAAGGCGCGCTGACCTGGACGGGTCTGGAAGGGGCGGAGAGCATCGACCTGTCCTTCCTGGGCTACCTGTCCTACATCGGTGTCATCGCGGCGATCGTCCAGATCCTCGAGATGTTCCTCGACAAGTTCGTGCCGGCGCTCTACAACGCGCTGGGCGTGTTCCTGCCGTTGATCACGGTCAACTGCGCAATCCTCGGTGCGGCCCTGTTCATGGTACAGCGTGACTACACCTTCGGTGAGTCCGTCATCTATGGCGTGGGTGCCGGCTTCGGTTGGGCACTGGCCATCGCTGCACTGGCCGGTATTCGCGAGAAGCTCAAGTACTCTGACGTGCCGGCTGGCCTGCAGGGCCTGGGCATCACCTTCATCACCGTTGGCCTGATGTCACTGGGCTTCATGTCCTTCTCCGGCGTCCAGCTGTAACGCAACCGAGCATAAGGAAATCGAAATGGTAGATACCTCCATCATCGTGCTCGGCGTCGTCATGTTCACCGTGGTCGTTATCGGCCTGGTGCTCGTGATTCTCGCGGCACGCAGCAAGCTGGTCTCGAGTGGTGACGTCCAGATCGAGATCAACAACGACCCCGCCAACACCCTGACGACCCAGGCCGGCGGCAAGTTGCTGCAGACCCTGGCCGCCAATGGCATCTTCCTGTCCTCCGCCTGTGGTGGTGGTGGATCCTGTGCTCAGTGCAAGTGCCGGATCTCGGAAGGCGGCGGTTCCATCCTGCCGACTGAAGAGTCCCACTTCACCATGGGTGAGAAGAAGGAAGGCTGGCGCCTGTCGTGCCAGGTCCCGGTCAAGCAGGACATGAAGATCGAAGTGCCGGAAGAGATCTTCGGCGTGAAGAAGTGGGAGACCACCGTCACCGCCAACCCGAACGTCGCGACCTTCATCAAGGAGCTGAATCTGCAGCTGCCGGAAGGCGAGGAAGTCAACTTCCGCGCCGGTGGTTACGTGCAGCTGGAAGCGCCGGCCTACGACATCAAGTTCTCCGACTTCGACATCGAAGAAGAGTATCGTGGTGACTGGGAGAAGTTCGGTCTGTTCAACGTTCAGCACAAGAACGAAGAGCCGGTCATCCGCGCTTACTCCATGGCGAACTATCCGGAAGAGTACGGCATCCTGAAGTTCAACATCCGTATCGCCACTCCGCCGCCGAATTCCCAGCATCCGCCGGGTCTGATGTCCACCTACGTCTTCTCGCTGAAGCCGGGTGACAAGGTGACCGTGATGGGGCCGTTCGGTGAGTTCTTCGCCAAGGACACCGACGCCGAGATGGTCTTCATCGGTGGTGGTGCCGGCATGGCGCCGATGCGTAGCCATATCTTCGATCAGCTCAAGCGTCTGAATTCCAAGCGCAAGATGTCGTTCTGGTACGGTGCGCGCTCCATGCGCGAGTCGTTCTACAACGAGGAATACGACAAGCTGGCCGAAGAGAACGAGAACTTCGAATGGCACCTGGCGCTGTCCGATCCGCAGCCTGAGGACAACTGGGAAGGCCCGACAGGCTTCATCCACAACGTCCTGTACGAAAACTACCTCAAGGACCATCCGGCGCCTGAGGATTGCGAGTACTACATGTGCGGGCCGCCCATGATGAACGCCGCCGTCGTCAAGATGCTCACCGACATGGGTGTAGAGCCGGAGAACATCCTGCTCGATGACTTCGGTGGTTGATCGATGATGTCACGCGTCGCAAGACGACTGGCAGGGCCGGCCCTCATGGGGCTGGCCCTGCTGGTTGCAGGCTGTGAAAATTCCAGCAACCCTGAGTTGCATCGCTTCGCCGGCCCCATCTTCGGCACCGGGTTCCATGTCACGGTGGCGGCGGACCTGGACGCCGATGAGGTGGCATCGCTCAAGCAGGCGAGCCTCGAGGCGCTCGACAAGGTCGACTGGCAGATGTCGACCTACAAGGACGCCTCGGAGCTCTCGAAGCTGAATCAGGCGCCGCTGGATACGCCGGTCACGCTATCGGATGGCCTGGCGCAGGTGCTGGCCGAGTCGCAGGATATCGGCAAGCGCTCCGACGGGGCCTTCGATATCACCGTCGGCCCGGCCGTCAATCTGTGGGGCTTCGGTCCGGATGAGCGTCTTGACAAGGCACCGAGCGATGAACAGATCGCGCAGGCGCTCGAGAAGGTCGATCATCTGGCGCTGGAGCTCGATGGCAATACGGTGATCAAGCGCAAGCCGGTGTATGCCGACCTGTCGGGTATCGCCAAGGGCTATGGAGTGGACCGGGTCGCCGATGTGCTCGAGGCCAATGGCATCGAGAACTATCTGGTCGAAGTCGGGGGCGAGATCCGCGTCAAGGGTGAGAAACCCGGCCACAAGCCGTGGCGAATCGCCATCGAAGCGCCGAAGTCCTTCGAGCGCTCGGTGCAGCGGATCATCGATCCCGGCAACGCTGCGGTTGCCACCTCCGGTGATTACCGCAACTATTTCGAGCAGGACGGCGTACGTTACTCGCACACGATCGATCCACGTACCGGGCGACCGATCCAGCACAGTCTGGCCTCGGTCACCGTGATCACGCCGGATTGCGCGAGTGCGGACGCTTGGGCCACGGCACTCAACGTGCTGGGTGCCGAGAAGGCAATGACGATCGCAGATCGTGAGAACATTGCCGCCTATTTCATTGTCAAAACGGATGATGGCTTCAAACAGTCCTGGAGTCCGGCATTCGCGCCCTACCTGAAGGACGCGCCGGCGACAGGCGACACGAAGCCCGCAGATGAAGCCGGTGCCTGACTCTGGTACCGAGAGCCGGTCTGCCGAGAGGCAGCCGGTCGGGCTTTTTCATCTGCCATCTGGCGAGACACGCCTCCGACAGGGTCGGTCGCTCGGATTGCATGGCATCTTCTGGGTGCTGTCCTGAATGATCCACAGGATCGACAGGGTGCAAGCTGCGCCGTGCTGACCCGCTCGAGAGGTTCACAATGGGGCCATGCCCCGGGAGGAATGACATGACGATCTGGTTACTGGTATTCGCCGCGATGTTGCTGCTGATTGGCGTGATGGCCGTCGGTGTCCTGATGGGCCGCAAGCCGATCGCCGGCTCCTGCGGTGGTCTCAACAACCTCGGCCTCAAGGATGGCTGTGACATCTGTGGCGGCAAGGACGAGGAATGCGAGAAGGAGCAGGATCGCCAGCGTCTGATGGCAGAGAGTGGCGGCAAGCCGGCCAGCGATCTGGCCTACGACGCCGCACGTCGCTGATTTCTGCTCTGATGGCTCAGAGCCCGCCGGCCGCAAGGCCTGCTACCGGCCCTGACATGGCAGTGTCACCGCGAGGTGAGACCGTACGTGTCAGGGCCGGTCTACGAACAATCAAGGAGCAAAGCGAGTCTCATGGCAGTCTATAACTACGATGTCGTCGTGATCGGTACCGGCCCGGCAGGGGAAAGCGCGGCAGTCAACGCGGCCAAGCATGGCAAGCGTGTCGCCGTGATCGAGGCTCAGTCTTCCGTGGGCGGCAACTGTACCCACAAGGGCACCATCCCTTCCAAGGCGCTGCGCCACGCGGTCAAGCAGATCATCGAGTTCAACACCAATCGCATGTTCCGCGATATCGGCGAGCCGCGCTGGTTCTCCTTCCCCAAGGTACTGGAGCGTTCACGCCGCACCATCGAGCAGCAGGTCGAGATGCGTACGCGCTTCTACGCCCGCAATCGCATCGATGTATTCTTCGGTACCGCCCGCTTCAAGGACGAGCACACCGTCGTGGTGCGCGATGCCCATGAAGGGGTCGAGGAGCTGCATGCGGAGAAGGTCGTGATCGCCACCGGCTCACGTCCTTACCGCCCGGCGGACGTCAACTTCCGCCACCCGCGCATCTACTGCTCCGATACCATCCTGGGCCTGTCGCACACACCGCGCACGCTGATCATCTACGGCGCCGGTGTCATCGGCTCCGAATACGCCTCGATCTTCTCCGGCCTTGGCGTCAAGGTCGACCTGATCGATACGCGTGATCGTCTGCTGTCCTTCCTGGATAACGAGATTTCCGACGCGTTGTCCTATCACCTGCGCAACAACGGCGTGCTGGTGCGTCACAACGAGGAATACGATCGCATCGAGGGCGACGAGTCCGGCGTGGTCGTACACCTCAAGTCCGGCAAGAAGCTGCGTGCAGACGCCTTCCTGTGGGCCAACGGTCGTACCGGCAACACCGACAGCCTCGGTCTCGAGAATGTCGGTCTGCAGGCCAACGGCCGCGGTCAGCTGACCGTCGATGATCAGTACCGCACCGAGCTGGACCACGTCTATGCGGTGGGCGATGTGATCGGCTGGCCGAGCCTGGCATCTGCCGCCTACGATCAGGGCCGCTTCGCGTCGGCCAACCTGCTGGGGGAAGAGTTCAAGTTCGTCAATGAGGTGCCGACCGGCATCTACACCATCCCCGAGATCAGCTCGGTGGGGCGTGGCGAGTCCGAACTGACCGAGGCGCGCATCCCCTACGAAGTGGGGCAGGCGTTCTTCAAGGACACCGCCCGCGCCCAGATCACCGGCGATACCGTCGGCATGCTCAAGATCCTGTTCCATCGCGATACGCTGGAAATTCTCGGCATCCACTGCTTCGGTGACCAGGCCTCCGAGATCGTGCACATCGGTCAGGCCATCATGCAGCAGAAGGGGGAGGCGAATACGCTCAAGTACTTCGTCAACACCACCTTCAACTACCCGACCATGGCGGAAGCCTACCGGGTCGCGGCCATGAACGGACTCAACCGTCTGTTCTGAGCGGCGCGGGCCTCGCGCCCGCTGACTTGAAGGCATACCACAAGGCCCCGACATCATTGATGTCGGGGCCTTGTGGTTGTCGGGCTCCCAATTGAGCAACCTTGTTGATGAGCCTTGAGGAAATGACGCATGCAGGATGATTCACGGCAACACGACACTCGGCAGTCGGGCACGCAGTCACGCGAGACACTGCAGGATGATCCGACCTCGGACCTGACGCTGCGGCTTGGCCATGAGGAGTTGATCATCCATCGCCGTTATGAGCTGGCCAGCATCATCAATGAGCTGGTGCTGGGCCTGCTGTTCACGATCGGCAGCGTGTGCTTCTTCTGGGAAGAGTGGATGACGCTGGGCATCTGGCTGTTCGTGATCGGCTCGCTGCAGCTGACGCTCAAGCCGGTGATTCGCCTGGCGCGCCGCATGCACCTCAAGCGGATGCCCGAATCGGCGCTGGACCTCTAGCGGGCGTCTTCACGGCCTGGCTGTCTCTCCGGCTCTCTTGCTCCAGGGATCAGCGATAGCGATGCACGCGCAGACTCTTGAGGAAGGGCGTGTCCTCGATGCGTACGTCACCGCGGCGGGCGCGTGTGCGCTCGGTGGGCGGCGTCGGGCTTGGCTGATTGAGTGCAGGCAGACGCAGGTCATCATGCGGCAGGAACAGCGGCAGAGAGACATTCAGCGCGCGGCGTGTGCGTAGCTCGCCGTCTTCGCGCATCACCGGCTCACGATAGAACAGGTTGGCTCGCATCAGCGGTGCCTGGGGCTGGATGCGGGCCAGAATCTCATCCGATGGCAGGCCAGCCAGCAGCTTGAGCTGCAGGCGTACGTGCTCGGCCTCGGTATCCAGTTTCATCAGCAAGGCTTCACACTCCGCCACGCTGACGCGCTGGATCGAGCGTCCGGAGCTGTACCAGGCGAAGCGCACCCGCGCCACCGGCGCTTCTGCCACCGGCACCCGCCGCCAGCACTGCTTGAGATGCAGTCGCGCCAGGCCATCGCCCCTCAGGTGCTGATTCAGCCCCGGGTGGCGGAAGGGCAGTATCGCCTTCAGTTCGGCCAGTTGGTCGGGATATTTCTCGCGCAGCTCGGCGAAGAGCTCCGCCAGTTGCTCCTTGGCCGCGTTGAGTGCCGCGACGCGCTCGATCACCGTCGGGCCTGCGGCGACCACGCCCAGGTAAGGGCGGGTGACTCGGCCGTCCTGGCCATCCTGATACCATACATCCTGCAACGCCTGGCTGAGCCATTCGCTATCGGCACTGACGCCATCCAGTCGCCAGAGTGGCGAATTCTCTTCTCTGACCGCGGTGATGACCTGATCGGCGGCGCTGATCTGCGTATCGAAGGCCGCTTCTATTCTGGCCATCAACTGGTATTCGGGCATGCTCTGCGTCCTGATTGCAGCAAGGGAGACGTGATTTTTTATCGCGTTATCTTGTTTAGCCTAGCGTGACCGGGATGGCAAGTCAGGCCACGGCGGCATGCGGGGACCAGAAGAGGGGCTCCGAGAGACTGAATCACCCGGGGTGGCGGGCGGAAGAGGCCGGCTACGCCGACAGATCGAAACAGAAGAGGGCGCCTCGCTGGGCGCCCTCCTGTCTCTGCGGGTCTGTATGATCTCGACAGCGCGTTGTTGTCAGGCCGGCAAAGCCCGATGGGCTCAGCGGTCGCGATAGCGCTCGGTGAGATCACCGTAGGCATCGATGCGACGATCGCGCAGGTAAGGCCAGATGCGGCGCACGTCCTCGCCACGCGCCAGGTCCAGCTCGACCAGCAGCTCCTCGGGCCCGGTGCCGCCATGCGCCAGCAGCTCGCCCTGGGGGCCGCAGATGAAGCTGCCGCCCCAGAAGTGGATGCCTTCGCTGGCAGGCGTCGGGTCCGCTTCATGACCGACGCGGTTGGCGACGATCACCGGCACGCCATTGGCGACGCCGTGGCTGCGCTGGATCAGGGTCCAGGCATCCTTCTGGCGTGTCTGCTCGGCTTCATCGTCGCGCGGGTCCCAGCCGATGGCGGTGGGGTAGAGCAGCATCTCGGCACCGGCCAGCGCCATCAGGCGTGCGCCTTCGGGATACCACTGGTCCCAGCAGACCTGCACGCCCAGACGGCCGACCGAGGTGTCGATGGGCTCGAAGCCGCGGCGCGGGGACTGTGCGCTGGGCGCATCGCCCGGCGTGAAGTAGAACTTCTCGTAGAAGCCGGGGTCATCCGGAATGTGCATCTTGCGGAAGGTGCCGACCAGGCCAGCGGCCTTGTCGAGCACCACGGCGGTATTGTGATACACGCCCGCCGCGCGGCGCTCGAAGATGGAGCCGACGATCACCAGGCCGAGTTCGGCGGCCAGCCCGGCCAGACGCTGGGTGGTCGGGCCGTCGAGGGGTTCGGCGAGATCGAAGATCTCGGTGTCTTCGGTCTGGCAGAAGTAGTGGCTGGCATGCAGCTCCTGCAGCATCACAAGCTCAGCGCCATCGGCGGCAAGGCGACGAATGGCGGCTTCGCTGGCCGCCAGACTTGTATCCTTGTCGGGCCAGCCCTGTTGCTGGACGACACCGACCTTGAGTGTACGGCGGGAAGCAGTCATCACAGTGCTCCTTGAGAGGTGTTCGAGGTGGCCAGCGTGCCCTTGGGCAGTTGCATGGTCATGCAGTGCAGGCTGCCATGCTGGCGAATCACGGCGCGGCAATCGACCGGAATGATGTCACGCTTGGGGAAGGCGCTGGCGAGGGCCTTGAGAGCGATCATGTCGTGACGATCGGCGTAGGTCGGCACCAGCACGGCCCCATTGATGATCAGGAAGTTGGCGTAGGTCGCCGGCAGACGATGGCTGTCGTCCGGATCGAAGCAGGCATCCGGCCACGGCAGCGGCACCAGGAAGTACGGGTCGCCGTTGGCATCGCGCAGTGCTTCAAGCTCGGCTTCCATCGCCTTGAGCGCCGGGTAATGCGGGTCGTCGCGATCATCGCAGCGGACATAGGCGATGGTGCGCGGGTCGCAGAAGCGCGCCAGGGTGTCGACATGGCTGTCGGTGTCATCGCCTTCCAGATGGCCATTGGCGAGCCACAGCACGCGTTTGACCCCGAAATCGGCCTTGAGTTGCGCCTCGACCTGGGCGCGGCTCAGGCCGGCATTGCGGTTGTCGTTGAGCAGGCAGGCCTCGGTGGTCAGCAGGGTGCCCTGACCGTCGCTCTCGATGCCGCCGCCTTCCAGAATGAAGTCGCGACTTTCCACCGGGCTTGCGTAAGCCCCCTGCGCGGCGAGGGCGCGGGTCAGGGCATTGTCGCGGGCGGCCTCGAACTTGCCGCCCCAGCCGGTGAAGGTGTAGTCGAGCAGCACCGGCTGGCCATCACGTTCGATGGTGATGGGGCCATGGTCGCGCGTCCAGGTGTCATCCAGCGGCGCCACGAAAAGATGCAGGCGCTCGGCGGGCACGCCGAAACCGGCGAAGCGTGCGGCAAGGCGCTCGCGGGTGGCGTCATCGCTGACGCTGATCAGTACGTGCTGATAGCGGCTGATGGCGATCACCATGGCCTCGCAGGTGGCTTCGATGCTCTCGAGCATCTCGCTCCAGTCACTGTGCGGGCTGGGCCAGCTGAGCTGGATGGCGTCCTGCGGGTGCCATTCGGCGAGCAGACGGGTGGCCATGGGCATCTCCCTGATGAAGAGGTAACGATAAAGGCGCAAGCCGCAATGCCGCGGACTCGGCGCGCGATGATAGCAGAGCCATGCGCCGACGCTAGCCCTGTGGTGCCTGACTTACACATGTCTTGCCATGCTGGCGGTTCATGTTGGCCACAGACGAAGGCTGGCAAACTGCGTTCGAATATGGCTCCATGCGCCGAGCCTGCGGAATGCGTATCATGGCCCGCGACCCTGACCCAAGGAATCGACTTCGATGCTGCTGGATCGCCTACCCTTTCTGATCGGCCTGCGCTATACCCGCGCCAAGCGCCGTAACCATTTCATTTCCTTCATTTCCTTGACCTCGATGCTGGGGCTGTCGCTGGGTGTCGCCGTGCTGATTCTGGTGCTGTCGGTGATGAACGGCTTCGACCACGAGCTGCGCACCCGCGTGCTGGGCATGGTGCCGCATGTGCGCGTCGAGGCGCGTGACAGCGTCACCGACTGGGAGACGCTGGCCGGCAAGCTGCGCGAGAAGCCGCATGTCGTCGGTGCGGCACCCTATATCGAGCAGCAGGGCATGTTCACCACCAACGGCCGCAACAAGGGTGCGTTGGTCACCGGTATCGATCCGTCCGCGGAGGACCAGGTCTCTATCATCAGCGAGCACATGGTGCAGGGCAGCCTGGCGGATCTCACGCCCGGCAGCTGGGGCATCGTGATGGGCGAGCTGCTGGCGCGCAATCTGGGCGTCGGCGTGGGGGACCGCGTCACGCTCTTGGTGCCCGAGGCCTCCATCACGCCGGGAGGCATCTTCCCGCGTCTCAAGCGCTTCACGGTGACCGGTATCTTCAAGGTCGGTGCGGACGTCGATGCCAGCCTTGCCTACACCGATATCTCGGACATGGCCAAGCTGGCACGCTTCAATGAGGGTGACGTCCAGGGGGTGCGCCTGAAGCTCGATGACCTGTTCAGCGCCGATCAGGTCACGCGTGACATCGTCAGCCAGCTGGGGCCGCAGTATCGCGGCATGGACTGGAAGCGTACCCACGGCAACCTGTTCGCCGCCATCCAGATGGAGAAGAACATGATCGGCCTGCTGCTGATGGTGATCGTCGCCGTCGCGGCTTTCAACATCGTCTCGACACTGGTGATGATGGTGACGGACAAGCACGCCGACATCGCCATCCTGCGTACCCTCGGGGCCAGGCCCGGTTCCATCATGGGCATCTTCATCGTGCAGGGGCTGACCATCGGCGTGTTGGGCATCATCATCGGCGCCATCGCCGGGGTGGCGCTGGCGCTGAGCGTCTCCGACATCATCGCCTGGGTGCAGTCGACCTTCGGTATCCAGTTCCTGGACCCCAACGTCTACTTCATCAGCTATCTGCCATCGCGCCTCGAGATGAGCGACATGGGCATCATCATCGGCTCCGCGCTGGTGCTGAGCTTCCTGTCGACGCTGTATCCGGCCTGGCGCGCCTCGCGCATCCAGCCGGCGGAGGTGCTGCGCTATGAGTAATCCGTCGACACCGTCTGATGCATCCATCCGTTCCGCTGCTGGAGACACCGCCATGCCGACGCCGGCTTCTGACACTCACGCGCCGGGTCAGGCCCACGGCAAGCCGATGCTGATCTGTGAGCGCCTGAGCCGCAGTTACGATGAGGGCCCGCGAGAGGTGCAGGTCCTCGACGAGCTGGAGCTGCGCGTGCATGCCGGCGAACGGGTCGCCGTGGTCGGCAGCTCCGGCTCCGGCAAGACCACGCTGCTCAATCTGCTCGGTGGACTGGACCATCCCACCCAGGGCATCGTGAAGGTGGCCGGCCAGCGCCTGTCCGAACTCAGCGAGTCGGCGCTGGGCAGCTTCCGCAATCAGCACATCGGCTTCGTGTATCAGTTCCACCATCTGCTGGCGGAATTCAGTGCCGAAGAGAACGTGGCGATGCCGTTGATCATCCGTGGCCACAAGCGTTCCGAGGCTGCCGTCAAGGCGCGCAAGCTGCTGGAGCGGGTCGGCATGGCGCCGCGCGCCGATCACAAGCCGGGCGAGCTGTCCGGGGGGGAGCGCCAGCGCGTCGCCATCGCGCGTGCGCTGGTGACGGACCCGAGTCTGGTGCTGATGGATGAGCCGACCGGCAACCTGGATCAGACCACGGCGGCGCGCATTCTCGAGCTGATGGATGACATCGCGCGTGAAGCGCAGGCGGCCTTCATCATCGTGACCCACGACAACGGTCTGGCCGCGCACCAGCACCGTGTGCTGCGCCTGGACGGCGGCAAGCTGCACGAGGGCTGAATCGAGCCGCTGCCTGATTCACGCTAGCCAGAAAGCCAAACGCCCCGCCATCTCTCGATGGCGGGGCGTTTTTCATGCGTGTCTGTCGGCAGCGTTCAGAGCTTGTCCGTGTCCTGCGCAGCGTTCTGGCGTGACGACTGCTCCTTGCTGCAACGCCTGGCGGCCAGGCGCGCCTTGCGGCGGCTGCGCCAGTTGCGCACTACCTGATAGCGCCACAAGAGGCGGACCAGCATGTTGGCCAGCAGTGCGAGGACGACGGCGCTGACCAGCGAGCCCAGCGCCAGGGCGGGCAGGATGTCTTCCAGCTGGTTGGCGAACCAGGCCGCGGAGACCTGTTCCGGCATCACGCGTGCGGGCGTGTCGAGCATCCAGGCGCCCACGCGGTAGGTGGCGTAGTAGACCACCGGCATGGTCAGCGGGTTGGTCACCCACACCAGCCCTACCGACAGCGCGAGATTGCAGCGCAGAGCCCAGGCGCCGAAGGCGGCCACCACCATCTGGAAGGGAATCGGCAGCAGCGCACAGAACAGCCCCACCATGCAGGCATTGGCCACGGTGCGTCGCGACAACGCCCACAGTGCGGGATCGGCGATCAGGTGATGCATGAAGCGCAGCGACTTCTTGCGCTTGAGCGCATCCGGTTCCGGCAGGAGCCGCTTGAGTAGACGACGAGGCATGACTTGGCCATTTGGCATTCAACGCCGGCCATTATCCATACATGGCTGCAGGACTGCCATGCTGACTGCGCAGTTATCCGGTTCGTGATCTGCAACCCGCGTGTCTCGATTCGACACTGAGCGCAGCAAAGCCCGCGCCATGCCTGACGGGCTGAGCCATGGGTGACCTTGCAAGAGGCCAGAAACATGTCAGGCGCCACCGTGAATAAATCGTCCCATCCCGCTCGATTGTGGCTGTCACCGGCCTCGCTGGCCCAGCAGCTGGCGGGACTGGTGGCGGGGATCTGGCTGTCACGTCAGGGTGAGTGGGGCGCGGATTGGCAATCACGCTCATCGGCAGGGTTCGGCGCGCAAGAGGGCGGGGCGCACGGCTGGGCCGCCTTCATGACGCTGAGCGACAACCTGCTGTTGCTCGCCTTGCTGCTCTGCTGGCTGATGGTAGCCGGGGCCTTGGCAGCCACGCTCACTCGTGCTTTTCCGCATCCAGCTCCCGGTGCCGAGTCACGCCGCTCTCGGCTCGGAGTCTTGAGCCTGCGACTGTCGGCAGCGCTGGGGTTCGGACTGGTGATTGGCCTTCATCAGCAGCCGCTGGTGATGGCTGAGGCGCTTACACGGCAGGAGCTGTGGCTGGAAGGCCAGGTCGAACAGGTCAATCGCGCACTGCCGACGCCTGATGACTCGGTGCGCCTGGTGTTGCGTGTCTCGCGCTGTGGTCTCTTCCAGCCGACGGGGGAGCCCGCCGCTGATGCCGGGCGTCAGGCAGCCTGTCAGCGGCTGGTGGATCAGCGGGTCCAGCTTCGACGTTACTGGCCACGCAAGCTGCCCCGCAATGTCGCGACACGCGAGGCGCTGGCGACTCCCTGGCAGGCCGGTGAGCGTTGGCGCATGGTCGTGCGTCTGGTGCCGCCTCATGGTGCCAGCAACCCTGCCTTCGGGCGCTCAGCGAGCCCAGCGGAGTTTGACCGTGTCGCCTGGCTATGGCGTGAAGGTATCGTTGCGACGGGTTACGTGCGCCAACTGTCCCTTGCGCAGCGCCTGGCGCCGCCAGGCGGGCTGGCAGCACTGCGCCTTCATGCCGAGCAGGCTCTGTGGCAGCGCTGCGGCGAAGGCGGGGCGCTGGTCGACTGGCCGGACTCGCCCTGTCGATGGCTGGCGGCATTGACGCTGGGCAAGGTCTCGGCGCTGACCCATGACGACTGGGACACGCTGAACGCCACGGGACTGACGCATCTGGTGGTGGTGTCGGGGCTGCATGTCGGCCTGATGGCCAGCCTGGTGCTGGGGCTGAGTTTCGGCGTGCTGCGCCTCTGGCGCCCGGGCGGGTGGCGATTCAGCGTCGCGCCCTGGTGGCTTGCCTGTCTGGCGGCCTGGAGTTTCGCCTTGCTGGCAGGCCTGGCGCCTCCGGCCCTGCGTGCCGCCTTGATGGTGATGGTCGGGCTCTGGATGGCCAGTGGTCGCAGCGGTCTGGGTGTCTGGCAGGTCTGGATGCTGGCGCTGATTCTGGTGCTGGGTCTGGACCCGCTGGCGCTATGGCGCCCGGGCACCTGGTTGTCATTCATCGCCGTGGCGGTGTTGCTGCTGGCCTGGCAGGGCCGCTCGCGTCCGCTGGGATTGCGCGGCTGGTGTCTGGCCACGTTGCGCAGCCAGTGGCTGCTGACGCTGGTCATGGGGGCGGCCCTGTTGCTTTCACGCGGCCAGTTGTCCTGGCTTTCGCTGCCGATGAATCTGGTGATGGCGCTCCTGGTGACGCTATTGATCGTGCCGATTGGCATGCTGGGCTGGGGGCTTGCGGGGCTCGAGCAGCTGTTGCTGTTCACGGGACTTGTCCCGTCATGGCTCGCGGCGATGCTCGCCGACGGTGTATTCAGCAGTCGTCTATGGCAGCTGCTGGCGCAGGGCATGGCGCAGACGATGGAGGTATTGTCCTCGCTGGCATCGACGCAAGGGCGCTGGCCACAGGTGCCTATGGCGGCGGGCCAGACAGACACTACTCCCTCGGCCTTGATTCAGACGCTCGCGGTCATGGCCCTGTTGGGTGCCTGGCTGGCGGAGGGTGTGCCGGGCCTGGATGGCCGTCTGAAACGCCTGTGTGGCAGCGTGGCGCTCTGCTGGGGGCTGACGCTGGCGGCGCTGGCCTCGCCGTGGTCACCGCCTGCGTTGGCCACCGTCACGCGCGCGACAGAAGCCGCTTCGGTCTCGCCCCGGGCGCCCGCGCTCAGTCTGACGGTACACGATGTCGGGCAGGGGCTGGCACTGTCGCTGCGCAGTCATCTGGCGCCGAGCGCAAGCGAGTCGACAGGTGGGTCACGGCAGATGCCGAAGTACTGGCGTTATGACCTGGGGGCGGCGTCGCGCAATACCGGCGCCCGCTTGCCGGGGGCGCCATTCGTGGCGGGAGAACCCATCGGCGTGATCATGAGTCACGGGGATGGCGATCACGCCGGCGGTCTGCAGGCCTTGTCTGCCGAGGAGATCGCCGCCCTGTGGGTGCCGGCCGGGCAGCGGGCGCGACTGGAGCGTCAGGTAAGCTGGCTCGATGAGGTGGCGATGCGGGAGTGTGTCGCCGGGCGCAGCATCACCCTCGGTCAGCTGCAGGGCCGCCCCGTACGTCTCGAGATGCTGTGGCCGCCAGCAGGGTTGACGACTCGACGTGACAACGCGCACTCCTGCGTGGTCTTGATAGCACATGGCGCGCGCCCACTGGCGTTGCTGACCGGCGATATCGGCCAGCAGCAGGAGCGCGAGTTGCAGGAGACGCTGCGCCAGCGCCTGGCCGGGCGCGGCTTGCCGTTGCTGGTGGTCGCACATCACGGCAGCCGCACCAGCAGTGGTGATGCCTGGCTTGAAAGCCTGGCGGCACGTCACGCGATTGTCAGCGCCGGTCGCTACAATCCGCATGGCCACCCGCATCCGGACGTGGTGGAGCGTCTGGCGCGTCATGTCGAGTGCCTCTGGCATGTCGGGCTGGATGGCGCCTTGTACTGGGAGTGGTCGCCGCAGGGGGAGCGGCTGCAACCAGCGCGCAGGGCTGGCGGTATCGGAGTGAGGTGCCTTGGGGTAAAATCCGCTGAATGATCAGATGCATGGCGGTTTCAAACGGCCTGCGCGACAGGGATGGCGCGTGACATCTGACACGACAACAATGGTGCCCGAAGAGGCATCGAGACCAAGGGAGAGGTCACATGCTGGAAGCCTTGTACGCAGGGGGAGTCTTGATGCTCCCCATCCTCGGATGTTCCGTCGTGGCACTGGCCATCATCCTCGAGCGCCTGTGGACGCTGCGTCGTCGACGCATCGCGCCGAAGGGGCTGGGACAGCAAGTGTGTGAACTGATCAGCCAGGGGCAGGTCAATGTCTATTGGCTGGAGAGTCATTCGCCGCTGGGCAACGTGCTGGCGGCGGGGCTGCGCAATGCGCGCCTGGGCAATGAGCAGGTCCGCGCGCGCATGCAGGAGTCGGCCGTGGCCGTCATCCATGACATGGAGCGCTTCCTGAGTCCGCTGGGCACCATCGCCGCCATCACGCCGCTTTTGGGGCTCTTGGGCACGGTGGTCGGCATGATCGACGTCTTTGCCGTGATCGTCGATGCAGGTAGCGCCGAGCGAGCCCAGGAGCTGGCCGGCGGGATATCCCAGGCGCTGGTGACGACGGCGTCCGGTTTGACGGTGGCGATTCCGGCACTGATGTTCCATCGCTATTTCCAGCGCTGTGTCGAGGACATCACCGTCAACATGGAGGAGCAGGCAGGGCAGGTGGTGGAGTATATCTCGCACCACCAGGGCGAGCTCGGGCTGGCCGAGAGCCATGACGGCATCGACCGTCGCCCGGGCCAGCGCCCCGGCCAGGTGCCGGAGCCCCATGAGCGACTGCCGGAAGACCTGCCGGCCTACATGCGTCGTGACGCCGATGACCCCTATGGTGGCGATGATGGCAAGGGGGCAGGTGCCGGGAGGCCGTCATGAGGTTTCCGCGTCGCCAGCGTGAGTCAGTGGAGGTCAATCTCACCCCGCTGATCGACGTGGTGTTCCTGCTGCTGATCTTCTTCATGGTCTCGACCACCTTCGATAGCCGTCGAGCGCTGGACCTCATCCTGCCGCAGTCCAGTCAGGCCAGCACGGTAGAGCAGGCGCCCTTGATCCTGAGCATCGGGGCGGCAGGCGATTTTACGCTCGGCGAGGCAAGCCTCGGCGAGGATGAACTGGGAGCGCAACTTGCGCAGTACAAGGACCAGGCAGATCGCTTCGGGTTGATCCTCGAAGCCGATGGCCGCACGCCCCACGCCAAGGTGGTCACGGCGCTGGACGCCGCCGCTGAAGTGGGTATCACCCGTGTGCGCATCAGTACGCGTATCGGGACGGAATCATCATCACCGGATGCCCCATGAGGGCGCCGCCCAAGTCTATGGAGACCCCGTGAGTCGCGACTCCACCTGGATTCATTACCGCCGCTTGCTCGGCTATGTTCGCCCGTACTGGAAGATGTTTCTGGCCGCTATCGTCGGCTATATCATCTACGGTGCCTCGAGTACGGCGCTGGCCGAGATGATGAAGCGTCTGATCGACGGCATCCAGAATCCTGATGCCCAGTTCAGGTTGTTCCTGCCGCTGTTCGTGATCGGCATGTTCGCCGTGCGCGGTGTCGGCACCTTCCTGGGCACCTACTGCATGAGTGATGTGGCACGCAACGTGGTGCACACCCTGCGTACCACGGTGTTCAACCACATGCTGCACCTGCCGGGGCGCTATTTCGACGAGAACTCCACCGGCCATCTCATCACTCGCGTCACCTACCATGTCGAGCAGATCACCGGCGCGGCCACCAAGGCGCTGACCATCATCATGCGCGAAGGCTTCTTCGTGCTCGGCCTGCTGGGTTATCTGTTCTGGACCAACTGGAAGCTGACACTGGTGTTCATCGCGGTCACGCCGCTGATCGGCTGGGTGGTCAGCTATGCCAGCAAGCGCTTTCGCAAGCTCTCCAAGCGTATCCAAGGCTCGATGGGCGAGGTGACCCACGTGGCCTCCGAGGCGCTGTCCGGTCATCGTGTCGTGCGTACCCACGGTGCCGAGGATTACGAGAAGGCACGCTTCGCGGCGGTCAGTGATTACAACCGCGAGCAGAAGATGAAGGAAGCGCTGACCAAGGCCACCGCCACGCCGGTCATCCAGCTGTTGATCGCCGTGGCGCTTGCCACGCTGGTATGGCTGGCGATGGCGCCGGAACTGATGGCCGGCATGAGCGCCGGCGAGTTCGTCGGCTTCATCACCGCCGCTTCGATGATGGCCAAGCCGGTTCGCCAGTTGACCGAAGTCAACGGCGAGATCCAGAAGGGCATGGCGGCCTCGGAAGAACTGTTCGGTCTGCTGGATACGCCGGCAGAGCCGGACAACGGCACCCTGGTGCCCGAGGGGCGTCTCGAGGGCCGTGTACGCTTCGACAATGTCCACTTCCGCTATGCAGATCATCAGCCGGAGGTGCTCAAGGGCATCGATCTGGAGGTGAAGCCGGGACAGATGGTCGCCATCGTCGGGCGCTCGGGGTCGGGCAAGTCGACATTGATGAGCCTGTTGCCGCGCTTCTATGCGCCGACCACCGGCCGCCTCCTGATCGACGATGTCGCCATCGAGGACTACAAGCTGCGTCCGATGCGTCAGCAGATCGCGCTGGTCTCGCAGAACGTCACCCTGTTCAATGCCGACCTGACCGCCAACATCGCCTATGGCACCGATGAGGTCGACAAGGCGCGGGTGGAAGAGGCGGCGCGTGCGGCCTATGCCCACGAATTCATCGAGCGCATGAGTGAAGGCTACGACACCATCGTCGGCGACAATGGCGTGATGCTCTCCGGTGGTCAGCGTCAGCGTATCGCCATCGCACGTGCCATCTACAAGGACTCACCGATTCTGGTGCTGGATGAGGCCACCTCGGCGCTGGATACCGAATCCGAACGCTATATCCAGCGCGCGCTGGAAGAAGTGTGTCAGGGCCGGACGACCTTCGTGATCGCTCACCGTCTGTCCACCATCGAGAAGGCGGACCGCATCCTGGTGATGGATGATGGAGAGATCATCGAAGACGGCACCCACGAATCATTGATTGCTCAGGAAGGTGCTTATGCCGCGCTGCATCGCATCCAGTTCCGGGAGACGGCGGACGCATGAGTGAACGACTGGTAGACGCCTGGTATCGCGGCGCCGGCTGGCTGCACCTGTTGCGCCCGCTGGAACATGTCTACAGGAATGTGGTGGCGCGCAAGCGCAACGCCTATCTCACCGGCAAGCGTGAGGTCTGGAAGGCGCCGGTGCCGGTGATCGTGATCGGCAACATCACCGTCGGTGGCACCGGCAAGTCGCCGCTGGTCGCCTGGCTGGGGCGCTGGTTGAGCGAGCAGGGCTGGCGCCCGGGCATCATCTCGCGCGGCTACGGCGGGCATTCGCCGCGCTATCCCCTCTACGTGCAGGCCGATACCGACCCTCAGCATGCTGGCGATGAGCCGGTGATGCTGGCCCAGCAGACCGGCCTGCCGGTGGCGGTCGACCCGGATCGCCCGAGCGCGGCGCGGCGCCTGATTGCCGCGGGCTGCGACATCCTGCTCTCCGATGATGGCCTTCAGCACCATGCGCTGGGGCGCGATATCGAGCTGGTGGTCGTGGACGGTGAGCGTGCCTTCGGCAATCAGCGCTGCCTGCCCGCCGGGCCGCTGCGTGAGCCATTATCGCGTCTCGCCAGTGTCGATGCGGTGATCTCCAACGGGGTCATCGACTGCTCGCGTCTGCCGGTGGAATCGCATTGCATGAAGCTGACGCCGGTCCATTGGCGCCACCTGATCGACGACGTGCGCTATCCTGCCCACCAGCTGCCGTTCAGCGGTCAGGTGCATGCGTTGGCCGGTATCGGCAATCCGCAGCGCTTCTTCCGCACCCTGACCAATCTCGGTGTCGAGCATCTGCCGCGCCCGCTGGCGGACCACCATCGTTTCACGCCGACGGATCTGCGTTTTTCCGACAATCTGCCCGTGGTGATGACCGCCAAGGACGCCGTCAAGTGTCGCAGCTTCGCCAATGAGCGCTGCTGGGCGCTGGATGTCGAGGCGCGTCCGGACCAGGCGCTGGTGGACTGGCTCGCCAAACGCCTTGAGGCGCTCTGAGTGCTTGATCGCTGAATTTTCTTTCTTTTCTGCTGTTATTCCGGAGATGTCTCGATGGACAAGGAACTGCTCGCGCTACTGGTTTGCCCGCTGTGTCAGGCCAAGCTGACCTATGATGCGGCGAATGCCGAGCTCAAGTGCTTCTACGATGGCCTCGCCTATCCGGTACGCGACGGCATTCCCGTCATGCTGGAAGAAGAAGCGCGCCAGATGGATGCCGATGAGAAGCTCAAGGGGAGCCGCGGCTGATGAGTGACCTTCTGCAGCAGGGGCAGGCAGACGACAGCCGTTCAGAGGGCGAGTCCGGCTTTGTGGTCGTGATTCCGGCGCGCTTCAACTCCTCACGCCTGCCGGGCAAGCCCCTGGCGGACATTCATGGCCAGCCGATGATCGAGCACGTCTGGCGCAATGCCTGCGCCAGTCAGGCCAGCCGGGTCGTGATCGCCACCGATGACGAGCGCATCCGTGAGGCCTGTGAAGGCTTCGGGGCCGAGGTGGTGATGACGCGTGCCGATCATCCCAGCGGGACGGACCGCCTTGCCGAGGTGGTCACGCTGCTGGCGCTGGCCCCCGAGACCCTGGTGGTCAACGTCCAGGGCGATGAGCCGTTGCTGCCGGCGGCGCTGATCGATCAGGTGGCGGTACGTCTCGAGGAAGACGCGGGTGCCTCGATCGCCACGCTGGCGGAGTCGATCGCCAGCGTCGACAGCCTGTTCAATCCCAATGTGGTCAAGGTGGTGCGTGACCTGCGTGGGCGTGCCCTGTACTTCTCGCGTGCGCCTATCCCATGGGACCGCGAGCACTTCACCACGCCACCGGACATGCTGGCCACCGATTCCTGGCTGCGCCATATCGGCCTCTACGCCTATCGTGCCAGCTTCCTGACCGATTACGTCGACTGGCTGCCGGCCCCGCTGGAGCAGCTCGAACAGCTCGAGCAGCTGCGTGCGCTGCATCATGGCCATGCCATCCAGGTGGCCATTGCCTGCACGGCGCATCCGGCCGGTGTCGATACGCCGGAGGATCTCGAGCGCGTGCGTGACTGGCTGGCGCAAGCAGCGGCAGACAGCGAGAGCGGAGAGGCCTGATGAGCGAGCTTCTTGAGCAACTGGCCCAGCGTCAGGCGCCATTGGAGCGCATCCTGATGGTGTGCCTGGGCAATATCTGCCGCTCACCGAGTGCCGAAGGCGTGTTGCGTGCGGCGTTGACGCGCCATGGCCTGGATCAGGTCGTCACGGTGGACAGTTGCGGCACCAGTGACTGGCATGTCGGCGGTCAGCCTGACTCGCGGGCCATCGCGCATGCGGCCAAGCGCGGACACGACATCAGCACGCTGCGTGCTCGTCAGTTGTGCGAGCAGGACTTTCACGACTTCGATCTGATTCTGGTGATGGACGACGCCAATCTTGCCGATACCCGTGCCTTGGCTGCGCGCAGCAACAGTGGTGATCAGGCGCTGATCGGTCGCCTGCTGGATCTGCTACCGACCCCGCTGCCCGCGCTGGCAGCGGGCAGTCGTGAGGTGCCGGACCCCTACACCGGGGGCTCCGATGCCTTCGAGCGTGTGCTGGATCTGATCGATGTGGCCTGTGAGGCACTCATTGCGGCACTGCCTGCGGCGACCACGGCGCGGGCGCGCTCATGACTCAGGTATCCAGTGATCAGAACGCTGGCGACACCTCGCAACGTGAGGGTGTGGCGCTGGATGGCTGCAATACGCTGGGCTTCTCGGCGCGCGCCCGCGCCCTGAGCGAGCCACACACCGTCGAGGCGGCCAGGGCACAGGTGCTGGCCTCCCGGCAGGCTGGAGAGCGTCTGGTGGTGATCGGCGGCGGCAGCAATCTGGTATTGCTGCCGTGGCTGGATGCCCATGTCATGCGTCCGGCCTTTGACGGGGTCACCATCACGCCGGCAGAAGATGGCCTGACGGCCACGGTCTCCGTCGAGGCCGGCAAGCGCTGGCATGCCCTGGTGATGGAGCTGGCCGCCGCCGGCTGGTGGGGCTATGAAAATCTGGCGCTGATTCCCGGTTGCTGCGGTGCGGCGCCTATCCAGAATATCGGCGCCTATGGCGTCGAGCTGGCAGACCACTTGCTGCGCCTGGAAGTCATGTCGCTGGAAGATGGCAGTTGCCGCTGGATGAATCGTGAGGAATGCGAGTTCGGTTATCGCGACAGCATCTTCAAGCGCGCGCTTGAGCATCGCGTGCTGATCACGCGTCTGGAGTTGAAGGTATCGCGCCAGGCGGCGCCCCGGCTCGGTTATGGCGACCTCGCCCAGCGCGTCAGTGCGGCGCTGCCACAAGGGGAGGAGGTGACGCCGTTGCAGGTCGCCCGGGCGGTGATTGCCACGCGCAGTGAGAAGTTGCCCGACCCCGCGCAACTGGGCAATGCCGGCAGTTTCTTCAAGAATCCGCAGCTTCCCCAGTCTGAGGCCCAGGTGTTGTTGTCTCGCTTCCCGAGCTTGCCGCATTACCCGCAGGCCGATGGCAGCATCAAGCTGGCAGCAGGCTGGCTGATCGATCAATGTGGTCTCAAGGGCGCGCGCAGAGGCCATGTCGGCGTGCATGCTCAGCAGGCGCTGGTGCTGGTGCACTTCGGCGAGGGGGCCGTCACGGAGCTGCTGGCACTGGCGCAGGAGGTGCGCGAGGCCGTCCACACCCGCTTCGGTGTCTGGCTCGAGCAGGAGCCGCGCGAGCTGGGGATGATGCCTGAAGGGTGATGCCCGAGGACTGAGGCCCAGCATCGTGTACACTGCGCTATACGCCGAAAACAAGAACGCCCCGCAGGCAAGCCTGCGGGGCGTTCTTGTTTTCAGTACTAGACCCTGTCTTGCTGCCTTTCTGGCGCCCCCTTCAGCGCTTGTGGCTGAAAGGGGCAGCAGAGTGACGGCAGGGGCAGGGCGCCAGCCTCAGGTCTCAGTGTGACGTGTTGCTGTCATCCTGAGCGGTCGTGTCCTGAGTCTCTGCGCTGGCCTGTTGTGCAGCAGCACGCTCGGCAGCTTCACGCTCACGACGACGCACTTCGCGCGGATCGTTGTAGGCGCGTTCGCCACGGCGACGGCGGGTCTCGGTGGCTGGCTGCGTGCTGTCCTGCTGCACGCCTTCTGCCGCTGTCGTCTCACCTTGCTCGCTCGGTGCCTGCTTCTGCTCGCTGTCAGCGACTTCCACCGTGGAGGTGTCGTCGCTCACGGCTTGCGCCACGGCGACATTGTCGTGACGCTCAGCAGTCGCGAACGTTGCCTCGGCCGGGGCGTTCTCGACGCTGGCGCTGACGTTGACAGCGCTTTCGGCACCTTCAGCAGCATCAGTAGAGCCGTCAGCGTTTGCAGAGCCGTCAGCTGATAGAGAGCCCTCAGCGTTTGCAGAGCCTTCAGCTGATTGAGAGCCTTCAGTAGCATCAGCGACAGTATCTGCGGTGCGCTCAGTGCTGACGGCAGGCTCAATCTCAGGGCTGGCCACGTCAGCGTTTTGCGTCACCTTCGCCTCGCTGGTCTCAGTCTGCTGAGGAGCCTCTTCGCGCGCGGCCTCCTGTATAGGCTGTTCAGCGGCGGCTGCTTCCACGGCAGGTTCTTCCACCACAGGCTGCGCAGGCTGGCTGGCAGTGTCGGCTTCAGCGGCGACCGCTTCCTCTGCTTCAGCAACAGGTGCCTGAGCTGCGGTCTGCTCGGCAGCTTGTGCTTCGGCGGCCGGTGCCTGAACGCTTTGTTCGGCGACGGCTGGTGCTTCAGGCATAGCGGCTTCGCTGGTCACGCTTTCCTTCAGCGACTGCTCATCGGCTGCGGCTTCTGGTGCGACTTCTGCAGCGGTGACGGCCGGCGTGTCGACGGCGTCGTCAGCTGCGCTGGCCTGCGGCTGGTGCACGCTTGGCTGCTGGACGGCGTGTTGCTCAGTGCGCTGGGCGGCGTGCTGCTCAGTCTTCTGCGCCTGGTGAGCGCCAGTGGCAGGCGCTTCGGACGCCTCTTCGACAGGTGCTTCGATCGGCGCTTCGGCGACCGGCTCGACCACTTCCGCTGGCTCAGGCTCAGACGCTTGCGCGTCGGATGCCGCTGACTCAGGGGCTACCGTCTCTTTCAGCGTCTCGTTGCTCGGCTCGCTGACTTCCGCTGCGGCGACTGCCGTGAGGTCTTCGCTGGCAGACTGCTCGGCGGTGGTCGGTGCGTCCTGTGTCGCGGTGCTGTCTTCACCCTGCGGAGCACTGGTGTCAGCCTGCGGAGCGCTTTCCTTGCCTTGCGGTGCATTGGCTTCGCCCTGCGGAGCAGCGGTAGTGGCGTTGACGACTTCGGCACCTTCCTCGGCAATGGCCGGTACCGCAGCGGCTGCCGAAGCAGCGGCTACCGGAGCAGCGGCTGCCTGCGGGCCTGCCGGCGTCATGGCCTTGAGCGATTTCTGCTCTTCGACCGCCTGCGGGTTCAGAGCGTGCTGGCGGCTGCGCACACGCGGGTTGTTGCGTGTCTGCTGGCCTTCACTGCTGACCTGCTGTTCCTCTTGCTCGGCCTGTTCGGCTGCCTTGATGGACTCGCGTGCCTGCTTGCTGTCGACCTGTTCGGCCTTGTCGGTCTTGGCCGGCTTTTCACCACGTGCCGGCTTGTCGCTGCGCTTGCCGGAATCGCGCTTGCTGGCGTTGTCGGCCTTGGCGTTCTGGCTGTCGCTGCTCCTGGCTTCGGCTTTCGGGCTGTTGTCAGCCTGCGACGTCTGTTCCGGCTCGGCCTGCGGCTTGCTGTCGTTGGTGACGATTTCCTGCTGGCTATCCTGACGCGACTCGTTGGACTTGCGGCGGTTGTTACGGTCGTTGCGCTGGCGGCGCTTGTTGTTGCGGCCATCGCTCTGGCTGCTGCTGTCAGCGTCGTTGTTGCGTGACGCGTTGTCATTGCGACGACGGGAGTCCTTGCGGTTGTCATCACGCTCGTTGCCACGGCCGTCATTGCTGCGGTCGTTGTTGCGATCATTTTTGCGATCATCGCTACGTTCAGCGTTACGGCCATTGCGGGAATCGTTGCGAGCCGCTGCCGGAGCGCTGGCTTCACTGACGGTCTCGCGACGCTCGCGGGCCTTTTCCAGTGCCTTGCGGGCTTCGCTGGACTTGGCCGGCACGGCGGTGTCGCTGTCATTGCCCAGCAGGCGGCTGAAGCCTCGGGCCAGGCGCGACAGCAGGCCGCCACCGGTGGCCGGAGCGGCAGTCCTGGCGGGAGTCTGGGCTGAAGATTGCGCCACGACTTCCTGCTTGCTGGCCTGAGCGCGGGTGTCATTGCCCTGGCTCGAACGGTTGCCCTGACGGTTGTCATTGCGCGAGCTCTGACGGCTGTCGTTGCGGCCTTCGCTGCGAGTGTCGTTACGAGACTCCTGGCGGTTGCGGCCGTTGCTGCTGCCGTTGCCGTTGCGACGACGATTGCCGTTGTTCTTGCCGTTGCCGTTGCGGCTATCGCTGTCATTGCTGCTGTCAGCAGTCTCGGCCACTGCGGCAGGCGCTTCCGGTGCGGCAACCGGGGCAGGCGTGGTGTGGGACACGCTCTTGACGGCTGCTTCAGTGCGTGCTGGCGGCTTGTCGAAGTTCGGATCCGGTTCCTTGCCGACTTCGGTCTCGACGGACAGCTCGAAGCTGGACTTGTCGGCACCGTCTTCATCGACGTGGTCATCACGCAGACGCACGACTTCGTAGTGCGGCGTGTCGAGCTCCGGGTTCGGCAGCAGCACGACATTCACGCCCTGACGACGTTCGATGTCGAACAGCGTGGCGCGCTTCTCGTTGAGCAGGTAGGTCGCGACCGGCACCGGCAGGATGGCGCGGATCTGCGAGCTGCGCTCCTTCATGGCCTCTTCTTCGATCAGGCGCATGATGGAGAGCGCCATGGAGCGCACGTCACGGATGGTGCCCTGGCCGTCACAGCGCGGGCAGACCACGCCGCTGGTCTCGCCCAGTGACGGACGCAGACGCTGGCGCGACATTTCCATCAGGCCGAAACGTGAGATGCGACCGATCTGGACACGAGCGCGGTCGATCTTGAGTGCGTCGCGCACACGATTCTCGACTTCACGCTGGTTGCGTGCCGGCGTCATGTCGATGAAATCGATCACCACCAGGCCGCCGATATCGCGCAGACGCAGCTGGCGGGCGATCTCGTCGGAGGCCTCCAGGTTGGTCTGCAGCGCGGTTTCCTCGATATCACTGCCGCGGGTGGCGCGAGCGGAGTTGATGTCGATGGAAACGAGGGCTTCGGTGTGGTCGATGACGATGGCGCCACCGGAGGGCAGCTTCACTTCACGCTGGTAGGCGGTCTCGATCTGGGATTCGATCTGGAAGCGCGAGAACAGCGGCACGTCGTCTTCGTAGAGCTTGATCTTCTGCTGATAGCTCGGCATGACCTGACGCACGAAAGACAGCGCTTCCTCCTGGACTTCCGGAGAGTCGATCAGCACCTCACCGATGTCATTGCGCAGGTAATCGCGCATGGCACGGATGATGACGTTGGATTCACGGTAGATCAGGAAGGGGGCAGGGCGACTGGAGGCGGCCTTGGTCACCGCGTCCCACACCTGGGCCAGGTAGTCGAGGTCCCACTGCAGTTCTTCGGCGCTCTTGCCGATGCCGGCGGTGCGCACGATGACGCCCATCTTGTCCGGCAGGGTCAGGCTGTTCATCGCTTCCTTCAGCTGAGCGCGCTCTTCGCCCTCGATGCGGCGGGAGATACCACCGGCACGCGGGTTGTTGGGCATCAGCACGAGGAAGCGGCCGGCCAGACTGATGAAGGTGGTCAGGGCGGCGCCCTTGTTGCCACGTTCTTCCTTGTCGACCTGGACGATGACTTCCTGGCCTTCCTTGAGTACTTCACGAATGTTGGGGCGGCCCTGACCGGGGTCCTTGGAGAAGTACTCGCGGGAGATTTCCTTGAGCGGCAGGAAACCGTGGCGTTCGGCGCCGAAGTCGACGAAGCAGGCTTCGAGGCTGGGCTCGATGCGGGTGATCTTGCCGCGGTAGATATTGGCTTTCTTCTGTTCGCGGGCGCCGGACTCGATGTCGAGATCGTAAAGGCGTTGTCCGTCGACCAGTGCGACGCGCAGCTCTTCCGGCTGGGTCGCGTTGATGAGCATCCGTTTCATGTCGTCTCGCTAGACTGGGCGTGCCGAAGGGCAGCCGCATTGTGCGTCGGCGACGAGGAACCGTTTTCCGCTTCGTGTTGTGCTCAGCGCATGTCGTGGAATGCGTTTTTCGCATGCAGGCAAGTCCGTGACGGGCCACATGCGGCATGATCATGTTGAGTACTTGGAAGAGGCAGGACGTGTTGCGGGGATTTGTACTCCTCCGGCCCTGCGGTCTCTTCCCTAACACCTGGCATTTGCCGATTCATCGACGCCGGCCTTCGGCACGGATATCGAATGATTACCCGGGCTTCATGCCCGAGCGGTCTTGTGTCGTTGGCCCATGAATGACTGGGCATCTTGCTGTCTTGCCTGCGCAGGCGGCTTTCGGGCTCTCGCGACATCATCTCGTGGAGTCTGCAACGAAGGCTCGAAGGGCGATTGCGCTGCGGCGCGCGGCGTCATGCGTTCCGCGCCCGCTGATATCGTCATCAGGTCCTGTGAGACCTGAGCGACATCGATGTTTTGCGTCAGCTGTTGGTCCGGCCATTGGCCGCGAATGACTGTCCTTGGGGCTGCCTTCGCAGCCTGTGATTGACAGGTGCGATGCGCGGGACAGCACGCTACCGACAGGGTAGATGACAACAGGGTGCTTGCGTGACCTGCACGGTGCTGATGTCGGTGCGCGTTGCTTCATTGCGGGCCATCTGACCCTCTCCGCCGGCGTGAAGCACCTTGTTGAAGTGCCGGGTGCGCCGTTTTTCCGGCCGCTGTGACAGGGCTGCGGAGACGATGATCGGGCATATAGAGAAGGCCCATCTCACTGCGCTCGAATATACCAGTAAAGGTATGTACCAGCAATTCAGCTGCCAGATCAAACGCTTCGCTACATCGCCCGAGATACGAGGCCCGGCGAGCCGCGGATGAGAGCGGTATGTGGCACGATGATTCCCCATTGGTCGCATGACACCGTAGAATGGCCGGTCTGAGTGCGCCCCAGGCGCACGGCAACAAGATGAGCAGGCCGCGCGAAGGCGGGGCCGGAAAGGAGTGCGACATGGCCGAAGGCCAATCAGTCCAGTGGATCGAGGTTGCCCCGGAATTGGCCGGGCAGCGCATCGACAACTTTCTGCGAACCCGCCTCAAGGGCGCACCCAAGGCGTTGATCTATCGCATCGTGCGCAAGGGTGAAGTGCGCGTGAACAAGAAGCGCATCAAGGTCGATTACCGCCTGCAGGCGGGAGACCTGGTGCGGGTACCACCGCTGCGCCTATCGCCGGAAGCCGCCGTGCAGGAAGTCAGTGACAATCTGCGCGAGGTGCTGGCGGGCTGCATCGTGCACGAGACGGATGACTTCATGGTCATCAACAAGCCCTCGGGGCTTGCCGTGCACGGCGGCAGTGGCGTCAAGATCGGCCTTATCGAGGCCATGCGCCAGATTCGCGCCGACCTGCCGTTCCTGGAGCTGGTGCACCGCCTGGACCGTGATACCTCCGGCTGCATTCTGCTGGCCAAGTCGCGGGCTGCGCTGTTGCAGCTCAATGCCGACCTCAAGGCCCACAAGATGACCAAGCTGTATCTGGCGCTGGTCGAGGGGCGCTGGGATTCACGTCGCGATTACGTCAATGCGCCGCTGGAGCGCTATGACGGCGGCAATGGTGAGCGTCGGGTGCGCGTCGATGAGTCCGGCAAGACGGCCAGCACCCGTTACGCGGTGCGTGAAGCCTATCCGAGCATGACGCTGGTCGAGGCCGAGCCGATCACCGGGCGTACCCACCAGATCCGCGTGCACTCGGTGCATGCCGGGCATCCGCTGCTCGGTGATACCAAGTACGGCACCGAGCGCGGCAATGCCCTGGCGAAGAAGGTCGGGCTGGAACGTCTGTTCCTGCATGCCGCCCAGCTCAGCTTTCCTGACCCGATCGACGGGCGAACCGTCACCGTGCGCGCACCACTGGACAAGCGGATGAAGCGCGTTCTTGCCACTGCCAGAGAGCTGGGAGCTCGTCATGACTGATCTCACGGCAGGACTGCTGCAACCGCGCTATCGCCTGGTCATCTTCGATTGGGATGGCACCCTGATGGATTCCGAGGCGCGTATCGTCGACTGTCTGCAGGCGGCCTCATTGGCGACGGGCATGGGTGAGCTGCCTGCCCATGCCGCGCGCGACATCATCGGTCTCGGGCTTCCCGAAGCCATGGCACGCCTGTTCCCGGGGGCGACGGCCGAGCAGTGCGAGGCGCTGGTGGCGGCTTACAAGGCGCATTTCGTGGCGGTCGATACCACGCCGCTGGATTTCTTCCCCGGTGTCGAGGCCGGCATCCAGCGTCTGCGTCGCCATCCCGAGCAGCTACTGGCCGTCGCGACGGGCAAGAGCCGCCGCGGGCTGGACCGCATGTTTACGGCCCATGACTGTGGTGACTGGTTCCATGCCTCGCGCACCGCGGACCTGACGCTGTCCAAGCCGCATCCCCGCATGCTCGAGGAATTGCTGGCCGAGCTGAACGTTGAGGCGCATGAGGCGCTGATGGTCGGCGATACCGAATATGATCTGGAAATGGCGCGTGCCCTTGGCATGCACAGTGTCGGTGTCGACTACGGCGTACACAGTGTGCCGCGTCTTGAGGCCTGTGCGCCGCAGCGCATCGTCTCGCATTTCGACGAATTGATGGATTGGCTGTACGTGGCCAGGTAATGGTCGCGATCGCCCAGCACAGGAGCAGCAATCGATGAGTGACAGGCCGCATGACCCCTGGCGTGAAGGCGCGGGTGGCAAGGACGAGAGCGAAGCGGGCTTGAGCGGGCAGGGCATGAGTGGGCAGGGCATGAGTGGACAGAGCGCGGCTGCCGCCCCCGAGCGAGAGGTGGACTGGCAGGCGCGCGAGCGCACCGCGCAGCTCGAGATGATGGACCGCTGGGTGCAGGGCGTGGTCACCGAGCAGCGTCGTTCGCGGCGCTGGAAGCTGTTCTTCCGCTTCCTGTTCGCCTTGCTGTTCATCGCCTCGATCGCGACCTCGGTGACTCTGTTCACGCTCGGCAGCCAGCCAGCGGCGCTGCCCGGCGAGCAGCATCTTGGCGTGGTGCGCGTGAAGGGCGTGATCGAAGCGGACGGTGAAGCCAATGCCGAACGCATCATCAAGGGGCTGCGTGCGGCCTGGGAGTCACCGGCCTCCGTGGCCGTGGTGCTCGACATCAACTCGCCCGGTGGCAGTCCGGTGCAGTCCCAGCGCGTCTATGACGAGCTGATGCGGTTGCGTGAGCGGGGCGATAAGCCGGTGATCGCGGTGATTGAAGACCTCGGCGCCAGTGGTGCTTATTACATGGCGGCCGGCGCCGGCGAGATCATCGCGGCACCCTCGAGCCTGGTGGGCTCCATCGGCGTGATTTCCTCAAGCTTCGGGCTCAAGGGGCCGATGGAGAAGCTGGATATCGAGCGTCGCGTGTTCACGGCGGGAGACAACAAGGCGTTTCTTGATCCGTTCTCGGAAATCTCGCCGGACCAGCGTGCCTTCTGGCAGAGCGTGCTGGCCACGACGCATCAGCAGTTCATCGCAGCGGTCAAGGCCGGGCGTGGTGAGCGCCTCAAGGATGACCCCGAACTGTTCTCGGGGCTGATCTGGACCGGCGAGCAGGCCCGGGGGCTGGGGCTGGTCGATCGTACCGGTACGCTGGAAGAGCTGGCGACTGAGCTGACGCCAGAGGCGGAATTGCACGATTACACGCCGCGTCAGGACCCCTTCGAGCGCTTCACGCGGCGCTTCGCCGGTGTGATGGCCAGTGCGATGGGGCTCGAGACGACGGTATCGCCGGTCAGTTACCGCCTGCCCTGGTAGGCGAGCCAGGGCCGCAGCCCTCGTCGGTCGGGGCTGCGGTGTCTCTCAGGGGCGCGGCGCATCCAGCAGAGGGTTGACGCCGGCTTCACGCAGCAGTTCGCACAGGCGAATCAGCGGCAGTCCGATCAGGCTGTTGGGGTCACGCCCCTCGAGACGCTCGAAGAGCGTGATGCCCAGGCCTTCCATGCGGAAGCTGCCGGCGCTGTCGAGGGGACGTTCGCGCTCGACGTAGCGCTCGATCTCGGCGCTGGTCAGGGAGCGGAAGACGACTTCGTAGTCTTCATGACAGACCCAGTGACGCGCGGAGTGCGTGTCGATCAGCGCCAGGCCGGTCACGAAGCGCACGCGACGTCCGGAAAAGCGCGCCAGCTGGGCGCGTGCGGCTGACAGGCCCGCCGGCTTGCCCAGTATCTCGCCTTCGAAGACGGCGACCTGGTCGCTGCCGATGATCAGGTGATGGGAGTAGGCATCCGCCACGGCGTCGGCCTTGCCGAGTGCCAGGCGATGGACCAGTGTCTCGGCACTTTCTCCGTGGCGCGGCGTCTCATCGATGCTGGGGGCTGTCCAGGTGAAGGGCAGCCCGAGGCGTTCAAGCAGTTCACGACGCCAGCGTGAGCTGGACGCCAGGACCAGTGGAGTCATCATGGCTCTCCCGTCGGGGCGCGTTGCGAGCATTGGCTGGGCGGCGCGCGGCAAGTATTTGAAAAACAAGGGTGGCAGGATGCCGTAAATCCTCTCGGCATTGAAGCGTCAGGCGCGTACAATCGCGCGCTGGACGTGTAGCCCAGTGTCAGTTGCCGCATATCGACGTGAAAGCGTGATGGTGAGGGGGCTGGCAAAAGCAACAAGTTGCTCATGCATTTTGACACCGGGAGGGGGAATCCCTATTATGGCGCGCCTATGTTGACCACAAGACTGCCGACCAAGGTCGAGCCCTACCGGCTGGCGTCAGCGGGTAAACGCCTTGAAGGCGTGATTCCACTGGCGAACATGCCCCGTGTTGTTGAGGCCATCGGTGCTCAGGAAGGGGATGTCAGCGTCTCCATGACCTTTGATATCGACACTCAACGTCGCAGCTTCATCGAAGGCTCCATCGCCTTCGAGGCAAGTCTGCTATGCCAACGTTGTCTGGGACCCACCGAGCCGGAGCCGCTTTCCAGCGAGTTTCTGCTGGGTCTGGTGACCAGTGATGCGCTGGCGGCGCAGCTGCCCGGTGAGTACGAGCCGGTAGTGGTGGAAAACGAACAGCTGGATCTCCTGACAGTGATCGAGGATGAAGTGCTCCTGGTCCTGCCGCAGGTGGTCTACCACGAGGAGGCCGATTGTGCCGTCTCTCGCGACCAGCTGGCCAGCGGTGTGGAACCCGAGGCCTCGGACGCACCCGCTGTGAATCCATTCAGTGTGCTTCGCACCCTGAAGGACAAGCACTGAACTCAATTTGTCGACAAGATTGGAGTAATCCCCATGGCAGTTCAGCAGAACCGCAAAACTCGTTCCAAGCGTGGCATGCGTCGTAGCCACGATGCCCTGACTGCACCGACCCTGTCCCAGGACAAGGAAACCGGTACAGTTCACCTGCGTCACCACGTCTCTGCCGACGGTTTCTACCGTGGCCGCAAAGTCGTTGATGCATAAGGCATTGATGCAGCGCGCGGCGTAACGCCGTGCGTATCGCCATCGATACGATGGGCGGGGACTTCGGTCCCCGCGCTACGTTACGGGGCACGGCCAGTGCGCTGTTGCGAGACTCGCAACTCAGCGCCATCCTGGTCGGCCCGCAGCATCTACTGGATGCCGAGTTAGACTCCCTCCCTGCTTCACTCTCCCGTGTTCGTGATCGCCTTCAGACACTCGCTGTCGACGGTATTGTCGCGTCTGATGCTCGCCCGTCCCGCGTCTTGCGCAGCCGCGAGCCCAGCAGCATGTCTCAGGCCCTGGGCCTGGTGGCGAAGGGCCAGGCGGATGCCTGTGTCAGTGCCGGCAATACCGGCGCCCTGATGGCGCTGGGCATGCGTGAAGTGGGAAGAGTGGAAGGGGTGGAGCGACCTGCCATCTGTGCCGCGGTGCCCACGCGTGGCCCACGCGCCTGCAGCCTGCTGGATCTCGGCGCCAACGTCGATGTCGCACCGCACCACCTGCTGACGTTCGCCCGCATGGGGGCGATGCGCAGTCGCCTCATCGACGCGGTCGAGTGTCCACGAGTGGGGCTGCTCAACGTGGGAGTCGAGTCGGTCAAGGGGACTGCGCAGGTGCAGGAAGCGCACGCCCTGCTGGCTGGCAGTGAGTCGGATTTCGACTACCTTGGCTTTGTCGAGGGCGGCGACCTCTTCTCCGGCGAGGTGGATGTGGTGGTCTGTGACGGCTTCGTCGGCAATGTCGTGCTCAAGAGCAGTGAAGGACTTGCGCAGATGCTGTCGGCACAGCTGGGGGCGACCTTGGCGGCCAGCTGGTGCACGCGCCTGATGGCTTGGCTGGCGCGTCCGGCGCTGACACGACTCTCGCGTGAGCTTGACCCGGTGCGCTACAACGGCGCCAGCCTGCTGGGCCTGGCGAACGTGGTGGTGAAAAGCCACGGCGGCGCGGCGGCGGAAGGCTTTGCCTTTGCCGTCACGCGCGCGGCCAGCGAGGCTCGCGAGCAGTTGCCCTCCCGCCTGGCGCAGGCCCTGGAAGGCACATACTCACGCTGAATGAGTAAATTGGTCTGATTTGTTCCTGTTGGGGTCGAGCTTCGGCGCACACGGTGCGACAATGCCAGCGCTTCGCGGCCGGGCGGTGAAGGCGGACGGGAATCAGGGGCAGGCAGCCCGCACAGGAAGTCCTCCGCAGGACAGCAGCATGATGTAAATGACAGGAAGCAGGTTTTCCCCTGGCAGAAGCGTGAGACACGGCAGTGATCGTCTCGCTTGCGAGCCAGTGGAAATCGGGTTTCTTGACCCGTGTCAGTCCCACCTGAACAGATGGAAATGGTGACAGCAATGACAGATTCCCTGGCCCTCATCTTCCCGGGACAGGGCTCCCAGCAGGTCGGCATGCTGCGGGAGCTGGCGGAGCGCTATAGCGTGGTCCGCACCACCTTCGAGGAAGCCTCTGACGCGCTGGGGCGCGATCTCTGGCACCTGACACAGGAAGGCCCGGCGGAGGAGCTCAATCGTACCGAGCTGACCCAGCCGGCGCTTCTGACCGCCAGTGTCGCCATCTGGCGCGTCTGGCAGGAGCTGGAAGGCCCGCGCCCGGCGCGCATGGCAGGTCACTCCCTGGGTGAATACAGCGCCATGGTCTGCGCTGGCGTGATCGGCTTCGCCGAGGGCGTCAAGCTGGTCAATCTGCGCGGCGAAGCCATGCAGACTGCCGTGCCGCAGGGCCAGGGCGCGATGGCGGCCATTCTCGGTCTCGAGAATGCCCAGGTCGAAGCCGCCTGTGCCAGCGCAGCGCAGGGTGAAGTGGTCGCGGCAGTCAACTACAATGCGCCGGGACAGGTCGTCATCGCCGGTGGTACTGCTGCCGTCGAGCGTGCCATCGCGGCATGTCAGGAAGCGGGGGCCAAGCGCGCCATGCCGCTGCCGGTGTCAGTGCCATCGCATTGTGATCTGATGCGTCCGGCGGCCGACAAGCTGGCAGAGGCGATGAATGCCATCGATTTCCGTGCGCCGCGCTATACCGTCATCCAGAACGTCGATGCCAAGGCACATGACGATGTCGAGACACTGCGTCAGCGTCTGATCGAGCAGCTCTATCAGCCGGTGCGCTGGACCGACTGCGTCAATGCCATGTTCGACAGTGGCGCGCGCAGCTTCATCGAATGCGGCCCGGGCAAGGTGTTGACCGGCCTTGGCAAGCGCATTCAGCGTCAGGCACGTGGCCTGGCCGTGAATGATCCGGATAGCCTGGAAGCGGCGCTGGAACTTGCCCGCGAGACCGCTGCCGAACAGAATCAGTAAGCTCGTGGCTGGCCCATCAGGCCGGCCATGTGACTTGGATCAGCCAACTCAGGACTCAAGATGACGAGCGAACGCAGAATCGCACTGGTGACCGGTGCCAGTCGTGGCATCGGCCAAGCCATCTCCCGTGAACTCGGCCGTCAGGGCCGTATCGTGATCGGTACCGCCACCAGCGAGAAAGGAGCAGCGGCCATTGGCGCTGACCTCGAGGCGCACGGTATCGAAGGCGCGGGCATGCTGCTCAACGTCACCGATCAGGACAGCGTCGACGCCGTGATCAAGGAAATCGGCGAGCGCTTCGGCGCCCCGACCATTCTGGTCAACAATGCCGGCATCACGCGTGACAACCTGTTGATGCGTTTGAAGGAAGACGATTGGGACGCGGTGCTCGACACCAATCTCAAGTCGGTCTTCCGTGTCAGCAAGAGCTGCCTGCGCGGCATGACCAAGGCGCGCTTCGGCCGCATCGTCAACATCTCGTCCGTGGTCGCGACCATGGGCAATCTCGGTCAGGTCAACTATGCTGCCGCCAAGGCAGGCATGGAAGGCTTTGCCCGCTCGCTGGCGCGCGAAGTCGCGTCACGCAATATTACCGTCAACTCAGTGGCGCCGGGCTTCATTGCCACTGACATGACTGAAGCATTGCCGGAGGCGCAGCACGAAGCGTTGCTCGGCAACATCCCGCTGGCGCGCCTTGGCCAGCCGGAAGAGATTGCTGCGGCAGTCGGCTTCCTGACCAGTGATGCAGCAGGCTACATTACCGGTGAGACGTTGCAGGTGAACGGTGGCATGAACATGCGCTGAACCCCACGCAGGGACGTGGTTGCGTCCTTTTGGGGTGGCCTATAAACTACGCCCAGCTTTTTCGAGCTGCGGATTCCGTACCACTAGGAGTGATTGTTAAATGAGCACCATTGAAGAACGCGTCAAGAAGGTTGTGGCTGAGCGCCTGAACGCCAAAGAAGAAGAAATCCAGAACTCTTCCTCTTTCACTGAAGACCTGGGCGCCGATTCCCTGGACACCGTCGAGCTGGTGATGGCTCTGGAAGAGGAATTCGATACTGAAATTCCTGACGAAGAAGCAGAGAAGATCACCACCGTGCAGGAAGCTATCGATTACATCGTCAACCACCAGTAAGGTGTGTTGAAGCGATCACGGAGCAACCTGTTGCTCATGGTCGTGATGCAATTGTCTGTACGTTCAAGAGCCGCACTGTTCCTCAGTGCGGCTCTTGTCGTTCAGGGGTATGCTGCGCAATACCGCGCCGAAAGAGCGTGAATTGCATGGTGGTAGGCGGTGGGCTTCGTGACAAATGCCCCCTTGTGGCAAGTGTCGGAATTCCTTCGTGAAAGTGGCCAGAAAAGCGCTTGAAAACCGACTGCCCACGCATGGCCAGGTTTCTGTATAATGCGCTCAATTACCGTCCGGGCGTCCATGGCCCTGGCGTGCCAATTCGATAGTTTTGGAGGAGACACGATGCCTCGCAGAAGGGTAGTGGTAACAGGTCTTGGCCTGGTGACCCCGGTCGGGAATACCGTCGAGGAAAGCTGGAGCAACATCAAGGCGGGCAAGAGTGGCATCGCGGCCATCGAGCATTTCGATGTCAGCGGTTTCAATACCCGTTTCGGTGGCTCCATCAAGGACTTCGATGTGAGTCAGTACCTGAACCCGAAAGAGGCCCGCAAGATGGACCTCTTCATCCAATACGGTATCGCGGCGGCCCACCAGGCCATCACCGACTCCGGCATTGAATGCACCGAAGACAACGCCGAGCGTATCGGTGTCGCCATCGGTTCCGGTATCGGCGGCCTGCCGATGATCGAGCACAACCACAAGGCGCTGGAGAAGGGCGGTGCGCGTCGCATCTCGCCGTTCTTCGTGCCGGGCTCCATCATCAACATGATCTCCGGCAATCTGGCGATCCAGTTCGGTTATCGTGGTCCGAACATCGCGATCACCACCGCCTGTACCACCGGGACGCACAACATCGGTTACAGCGCACGCACCATCGCCTATGGTGATGCCGACGTGATGGTGGCCGGTGGTGCCGAGATGGCGACCACGCCGCTGGGCCTGGGTGGCTTCTCCGCGGCGCGTGCGCTGTCGACCCGCAACGATGATCCGCAGGCGGCCAGCCGTCCGTGGGACCGCGACCGCGATGGCTTCGTGCTGTCCGACGGCGCCGGTGTCGTCGTGCTGGAAGAGTACGAGCATGCCAAGGCACGTGGTGCGACCATCTACGCCGAGGTGCTCGGGTTCGGCATGTCCGATGACGCTCACCACATGACGGCGCCGCCCGAAGACGGCCGTGGTGCGGCCGCGTCGATGCGCAACGCCATCCGTGACGCCAAGCTCGAGCCGAGCCAGATCGACTACATCAATGCCCATGGCACCTCCACCAATGCCGGCGACAAGGCAGAAAGTCTCGCCGTCGAATCGGTACTGGGTGATGCGGCACGTGATGTGGCGGTCAGCTCCACCAAGTCGATGATCGGTCACCTGCTGGGTGCTGCCGGTGCGGTCGAGGCCGTGTTCTGCGTGCTGGCGATGCGTGACCAGATCGCGCCGCCGACCATCAACCTGGACAACCCGGCCGAGGGCTGCAATCTCGATTACGTGCCGAACGTCGCACGTGACATGAAGATCGAGTACACCCTGTCCAACTCGTTCGGTTTCGGTGGCACCAACGGCTCGCTGGTGTTCGGCAAGCTCAAGGATTGATCACACGCTTTCGTGTTCTCTCTCCTCAGACGCGCTCCCATCCGGGGGCGCGTTTGTCTGTGGGGCGTCACCTCTGCCTTGCGTGTCGTGTCCGCAACCGTTCTCTGGAGGGCTGTATCGATGACGACTGATGCCTCTGGCAACGAGAGCTCAGATGACCGGGCCTCTGATGAAAAAAGCGCTGACGACAAGCACTCCCTTGCGGCGCTAGCTGCCGATCTGCCCAGTGATGACCGCGGCCTCGCCTATGGCGAGGGCGTGTTCGAGACGATTCTGGTGCGTGATGGCCAACCGCAGCTGTGGTCCTGGCATGAGGCGCGCCTGACGCGCGGTTGTCAGCGTCTGGGAATTGCGGCGCCTTCGTCAGCTGAGCTGGCGAGCTGTCTGGCGGTCTGTCAGGGCGAGGGGCTGGAAGTGCTCAAGCTGATTGTCACCGGCGGCTCCGGTGGGCGGGGCTACAGAGCACCTGAGTCACCGGAGGCACGCTTGCGGGCACGCGCGACGCCTTTTGCGGTCAATCAGCAGGCGCGGCGTGGTATCACGGCGCGGGTCTGCGAGCTGCGTGTGGCCGAGCAACCGGCACTGGCCGGGCTCAAGCACCTCAACCGGCTCGAGAACGTGCTGGCGCGCCGCGAGTGGAGTGACACGGCCATCAGCGAAGGCCTGTTGCTCAATGCGCAGGGCGAGCTGGTTGAAGCCACCAGCATGAATCTGGCCTGGTATCATGACGGGCGCTGGTTCACGCCGTGTCTTGATCGTGCCGGTGTCGAGGGCACGCTGCTGGCGGCGCTTGAGGCCGAGATGACTTTCGTGCGAGTCCGTGAGGGGCTTGAGTCACTCGCATGGGCCGAGCAGGTCGTCGTCATGAATTCCGTGCAGGGCGTCTGGCCACTGCGCACCTTGCTCAAGCCCGATGGCGCGATTCTGGCTGAGTGGAAGGATGCGGCGCATCCGGCGCTGGACGAGTTGAATCACACTGTCGCGCGCTTGCTGGGCGAGCCCGCGAACTGACGGAAGACGACGAGCGTCAGCAGGCATGCCTGTGCGGTCGTCGCCTTCGCCATGAAGACTGGAAACCTGATTATGCGAGTGTTCAAGATCCTCCTGATGCTGGTAGTGCTGGCCGTGGCTGCGGGTTTGGTGGGCTTTCGTTATTGGCAGGCGCAGTTGCTGTCACCGTTGGCGATCGAGAAGGAACAGCTGTTCGAGGTACCCAAGGGCGCCAGTCTGACCAGGGTCGTGGGCGAGCTCGAGTCACAGGGCATCATCGAAGCGAGCTGGCCGTACAAGGTATGGTCGCGCCTCGAGCCTGAGGCCGTCAATGGTCTGCGCGCCGGTGAATTCCGTCTCACGCCGGGCTTGAACGGTCGTGAGCTGGTGGCGCTGCTGTCCAGTGACGATGTGGTCAGCTATACCTTGACCGTGCCGGAGGGTTGGACCTTCGCCCAGATGCGCACAGCCATGGATGCCTCGCCCAAGCTTGAGCACACGACTCGCGACATGAGTGATGAAGAGCTGATGGCGGCTGTCGGTGCAGAGGGCGAGAAGCCGGAAGGGCGCTTCTTCCCGGACACCTACCGCTATCACAAGGGCGTCAGCGACCTCTCGCTCTACAAGCAGGCCTATGCCCGCATGAACAGGACGCTGGAGGAAGTCTGGGCCGGGCGAGACGACGACCTGCCGATCACCAGCGCCTACGAGGCGCTGATCATGGCGTCACTGATCGAGCGCGAGACCGGCGCGCCGGAAGAGCGCGACGAGATCGCCGGCGTCTTCAAGCGTCGCATGGAGCGCGGCATGCGCCTGCAGACCGACCCGACCGTCATCTATGGCCTGGGCAAGGACTATGATGGCTCGCTGTCGCGCGCCGACCTGCGCAAGCCGACGCCCTGGAATACCTACGTGATCACCGGCCTGCCGCCGACGCCGATCGCGATGCCCGGGCGCGCCGCGCTGGAAGCGGCGGTGCATCCCAAGGAGGGCGATACCTACTACTTCGTCGCCAAGGGTGAGGGCAAGCATCATTTCTCGCGCACGCTGCGCGAGCACAACAATGCCGTGCGCCGTTATATTCTCAATCGGTAATGCGTGGCGAATGAGCTGAAACCCGTGTGGCGAACAGGTCTGCCATGCGCTGCACGGGGCTGTCGTCGCGAGTCATCTGCTGTCTGAATCAGGAAACATCATGTCTTCACGTCCGAGCGCATCAAGCACGACGTCTTCTCGCCGCGCCGCCAGCGCGGCGGCCACCCAGGCTTCGCCTGCAGGTCGCTTCATCACCTTGGAAGGCGGTGAAGGCGTCGGCAAGAGCACCAATGTCGCCTTCGTGGTCGCCGAGCTAGAGGCGCATGGCCTCGAGGTCGTGCGCACGCGTGAGCCGGGTGGCAGCGAGCGAGCGGAAGCCATTCGCCAGTTGCTGCTGGACCCGGCGCCGGCCGAGTCGCTGAGTGATGATGCCGAACTGCTGTTGATGTTCGCCGCGCGTGCCCAGCATCTGGCCGCGACCATTCGCCCGGCGTTGGCGCGCGGTGCCTGGGTGGTGTGCGATCGTTTCACCGACGCGACCTTTGCCTACCAGGGCGGTGGCCGCAACCTGCCGCTGGCGGATATCTCCACGTTGGAATCCCTCGTGCAGAAAGGCCTGCAGCCGGACCTGACCCTGCTGCTGGACATGCCGGTCGAGGCGGCACGTGGCCGTCTGGCCGCTCGCCGCGCCGAGACCGGCGAAGGCGCCGACCGCATCGAGCAGGAAGCCGAGCAGTTCTTCGAGGCGGTGCGTGTCGGCTATCACATGCGTCGTGACGCCGACCCCGAGCGCTTTGCCACCATCGATGCCGGTCAGTCGCTTGAAGCCGTGCAGGCCGATATCGCGGTGGTGCTGGCGGCTCGCGTGGCGGCCTGGCAGGCGGACACTCCCAAGGATGTGCAGCCATGAGTGCTTCAGACGTCAGCAATGGTGTCACGCTTTCGAGCTTCTCGCCGCTGCCGTGGCAGCACTCGCTGTGGCAACACTTCACCGCGGTGCATGACAACGGTCGCCTGCCGCATGCGGTGATGCTCAGCGGACCGTCGGGGCTTGGCAAGCATGAGCTGGCCGATGCGATGATCGCTCGCGTGTTGTGTCGTACCGCCCAGGGCAAGCCCGGCGCAGCGGCCTGCGGTGAATGTCATGGCTGCCATATGCTGGCGGCCGGGCATCACCCTGATCTGATGGCGGTCGCGCCGCAGGATGTCGGCAAGATGATCCGCATCGACCCGATCCGTGAGGTCAACCGCTTCGTCTCCCAGACGGCCCAGCAGGGCGGCTACCGCGTCATTCGTCTGCAACCGGCGGAGTCGATGAACATCGCCTCGGCCAACGCCTTGCTCAAGAGCCTCGAGGAACCCGGCGCCAATACGCTGTTCATTCTGCTCAGTGACATGCCGTCGCGGGTGCTGCCGACCATCCGCTCGCGCTGTCAGCAATGGCCGCTGGTGATACCGCCGGCCGAAGAGAGCCTGCCATGGCTCACGCAGCAGCTGGGCGAGGATGCTCAGGCCCTGCTGCGCATGGCAGGCGGTCTGCCGCAGCTGGCGGTGCGTCTTGGCGAGGCGGAGCAGCGTCAGCTGCGTCAGGCCTTGCGCGAACTGTTCGATGCGTTGGTACGTGGTGGCGAACCGGTGGCAGAGGCGTGGCGACTGGAGCGCCAACCGCTGGCGCAGGTGCTGTGGTACGGTATTGCCTGGCTGGAAGACCTGATTCGCATGGGCCTGTCCGGCAATGCCGGCGACCTGCGTGACCCAAGTCTCGAGCCGCTGCTGAGACAGGCGGTCAAGAATGGGCGCACCCAGGACTGGTTCAAGCTGCTGGATTTCGCGCGCGAGCAGCGCCGCCTGCTGGCTGCGGGCGGCAACCCCAACCCTCAGCTGGTGCTGGAGGCCTGGCTGGTGCGTTGGGCCGCCTTGCTGCGCTCCTGAATGCGCAGCTGGCTTTTTCTGGCGTAAAGGCCCGAATGAAGGTCTGAGCTTCTGGTGTGAAGGCCCAAGTGAAGGTCGGAGCGAAGAGCTGAGGAAGGGGCTGAGCAAAGGCCCGCGTGGAAAGCCATGAGGCTGCGTGAGGCAAGGCGGGCAGGCTAGACTGAAGCCGACAGGCCGCTTGCTCGCCTTGCGTCAGATAACACAGGCAATGGCCGAAGAATACGCATTGATTCGTAGCGTGAGCCCTCATGTGGGCGTTGACGCTCGTCACGGGACTGCATGTGCCGGGAAACCGGCCGGAGGTGAAGGATGAATACCGCTCCACAGCAAGGCCAGAAGGCGCTCTCGCTGACCATTCGTGATCAGAAGACCCTGCTGGCCGCCTACATGTCGACCCTCGTGCGCGGCGGCATCTTCGTGCCGACCACCGAGCGCTACACCATGGGCCAGGAGGTCTATCTGCTGCTGACCCTGCCTGAGGAATCCGAGCGCATCCCGGTCACCGGGCGCGTGGTATGGATCTCCCCGCAGGGCGTCAGTGGCCGGCGCACTGCCGGGATCGGCATCCACTTCAGTGAAGAGGACCGCCAGGTGCGCGATCATATCGAGAACCACCTGGCCGGCATGCTCGGCAAGGGGCACGCGACCTATACGCTGTAGCGCGAGCGCAGCGTCGCTTCATCATCTCGACCGGCAGTGCCATGGGCGCCCGCCGGTCGAGCACGTTTTTCGCCGCGCTTCGCGTGGCCATCAGTAGTGAGAGTTCCCGGATGTTTGTCGATTCGCATTGCCACCTTGATCGTCTGAAACTGGAAGAGCACGGCGGCAGCCTCGAGGCTGTGCTGGACGCCGCGCGCGCCCGTCACGTGCACCAGTTTCTCGCCATTGCCGTCACGCTCGACGATGTGCCCGAGATCTCGGCCATCGCCCAGCAGCATGAGGATGTGGTGATTTCCGCCGGTGTGCATCCGCTGCATCAGGTCGACCCGGAACCCACGGTCGAGGACATCAAGAAGTGCGCCGAGCGCTTCGGCGCGGTGGCCATCGGCGAGACCGGCCTCGACTATCACTACGAGAGCGTCAGCCGCGAGCTGCAGTACGAGCGCTTCACGCGCCATCTGATCGCCGCGCGTGAGCTCGAGCTGCCGGTGATCATCCACACCCGTGAGGCGCGGGAAGACACCCTGGCGCTGATCAAGCAGCACACGGACCCCGCTGTCGGTGGCGTGCTGCACTGCTTCACCGAAGATCTCGACATGGCGCGCATCGCGGTGGGTCACGGCTTCATGGTCTCCATCTCCGGTATCGTCACCTTCCGCAACGCCGAACACGTCCGCGAGCTGGCGCGCGCCATCCCGCTGGACCGCCTGCTGATCGAGACCGACAGCCCCTATCTGGCGCCGGTACCGTACCGTGGTACCTCCAATGTGCCGGGCAATGTGGTCGAGGTCGCCGAATGCATCGCCGCCGAGCGCGGCATCACCGTCGATGAGCTGGCGATGCAGACCACCGCCAACTTCTATCGCCTGTTCCGTGCCGCTGCGCCGGAAGCGCCGGACAACGTTCGCGAAGCGCTGGCCAGCAGCGGTATGCTCATCGATTGAGCGTGGTATCCCGCATGATCTGACCACCAGGGAGGGAATGTCATGAATCCAGCCGCAATCCTCACCCAGCTGGGCGACAAGGCCACCAGCGGCAAGGCATTGCCGCCGGTGGATCAATGGCACCCGGCGCATTGTGGCGAGATGGACCTCGTCATCTGCGCCGATGGGCGCTGGATGCACGAGGGCACGCCCATCGGCCGTGCGCGACTGGTGCACATGCTGTCACGTGTCCTGCGCCGCGAGCCCGATGGCAGCTACTGCCTGGTCACGCCGGCGGAGAAGGTCACCATCCAAGTCGAGGACCGCCCCTTCCTGGCGGTGAACTGCTCCCGCGCCGAGAGTGATTCTGTGCAGACTGAGCTTGGACAGACTGGGCTTGGACAGACTGGGCTTGGACAGACTGAGCTTGGACAGACAGAGCCTCAGCCGGACGTCTGGCAACTGGTCACCGATCAGGGCGATGTCGTACGACTGGAAGGGGAGGCCTGCCTGACGTTGAGCGAGACGCCGGACGGCCTGTGGTTGCCGGAAGTGCCGGTGCGCTTCGGCCTTGCCGCGCGCCTGCACCGCAATCTCTACTATCGGCTGCTCGAGAGCGCCGAGACGCACGAGCAGGAAGACGGCAGCCTGACACTCGGCTTCATGAGCGGCGGGCGCTTCCAGATTCTGGGACAGCTGGCGGCCGATGAGGTCGAGGCCTGAACCTGTCTGAGCTTGTCTGAACTTGTTTGAGCCTGCCGCCTTCTGCTCTCTCTTCCGTATGCCCCTCACGTTCTGCTTCGTCCCTTTTCTCTCGCCGTCAGCCATTGCAGGTCTTCATGTCGTCACCACTTCCTCCCATCGAGCCCGACAGCACCGCAACCTCCGGGCCAGACGTTGCAGCATCGCCACTGGCGCTGGCCGTCGATCAGCTGACGCAACGGCTGACGGATCAGCAGCGCGCCGTGGTGGCGCATCGTGGGAGGCATGCGCGGGTGGCGGCGGTGGCGGGCTCCGGCAAGACCACGACGCTGGTGGCGCGGGTGCTGAGCCTGCTGGCGGAAGGCATTCCGGCGCAGCGGATTCTGGTGCTGATGTTCAACCGCTCGGCGCGCGAGGACTTCGTCGCCAAGCTGGCGCAGTCGGCCCCGCCGGGCACACGGCTGCCCGATATCCGCACCTTCCACTCCATCGGCCATCGCCTGACCACCACTCTGGTACGCTGGGGCAGCCTCGAGCCGCGCGAGCTCATCCAGCAGGACTGGGCGCTGGAGCGTCTGCTCAAGCAGGCCGCCCAGCGTGCGCTGGGCGATGCCGATCGCGCCGATCGTGAGGCAGCGCTGGAAGGCGAGCGCCTCGAAGCGCTCGCCCAGTTCTGTGATCTGGTCAAGGCCGAGATGTGCGAGCCGACGCTGCTGTACGAGCGCATGAACCTCGGCGAGCACACCGGCCACTTTGTCGAGTCCTTTACCCAGCTTGAACAGCTGCTCGAGCAGTACGGCCAGATGACCTATGCCGACCTGCTCTACCGTCCGCTGCGTCAGCTGGAGAGGGAGCCCGAGACCCGCGCGCGCATCCAGGGGCACCTGCAGCACGTGATCATCGATGAGTATCAGGACATCAATGAGGCGCAGCAGCGCATGCTGGCGCTGCTGGCGGGTGTACCGTCCAGCAAGTCGCCGTCCGGCGAGGCGTCGCCCGACGAAGCTTCCTCGCCCGGCGAAGCGTCGCCCGCAGCCTCCGGCGCCATGGCAGAAGTCATGGCCGTGGGGGATGCCAACCAGTGCATCTACGAGTGGCGTGGCGCGCGGCCTGACTACATGCTGACGCGCTTTGCCGAGAGCTTTGCCGCGCCGCTGGATTTCCCGCTCAGCTACACCTTCCGTCACGGTCATCGTCTGGCGCTGGCGGCCAATCACGCCATCGCCGCCAATGCGCGCCGCCCGGACCAGCTGTGCCTGGCTGCGCCCGGTACGCCGGCGACGCGCTTGTTCGAAGGTCAGGGCGCCGCCAGTTTGGTCGCGGCGCTCACGGCCTGGCGAGAGTCAGGGCGCAGTGGCGCCGAGGCCGCCGTGCTGGTGCGCAGTTGGGCGCTGTCGGTGCCGGTGCAGTTGCAGCTGCTCAAGGCCGGCATTCCCTTCCGGCTGGGGCAGGGGGATCGCTTCGTGTTCCGTCTGCCGCTGGTGCAGGCGCTGGCGGGTTATCTGGAGCTGGCACGTGATGCCACGCGTCTGCGCGACCCGGCGCACCTGCTGCTGCTGTTCACCCAGCCCACCGCCTTCGTCGCGCGCGAGCGCCTCGAGCGCCTGTGCCAGCAACTGGCCGACAGCCAGCGCTGGCCACGCAAGGAAGACCCTATTCTCGAGGGGCTCAAGCCGCTGCAACGCCGCAACCTGCACAAGCGCTGGAAGCTGTTGTGTGATCTGCCTTCGCTGGGTGACTGGGCGCCCGCGCGGCTGCTGCGTCATGTGGTCGATGAGCTGGAGGCCGACAAGGTGCTGCGCCGCGCCGCGGCCCGGCGTGACAAGGGCGAGGAGGATGTGCGCCTGCTGGATGTGCTGATCGAGCAGGCAGGGGAGCTTGCCAATGACCCCGATGCCTTCATCAATCTTTTGCGCAACCCGGTCGAGGACGCCGCCGACGGCGTGCTGATCACCACGGTGCACGGGGCCAAGGGGCTGGAGTGGCCGCTGGTGGGGCTGTGGGGCATGAACGAGGAAGACTTCCCGGCCTACTCGCGCGACAACCCGCTGTCGCCGGAGCGCCTCGAGGAGGAGCGTCGGCTGTGCTACGTCGGCGTGACGCGTGCCCGCGAGCAGCTGCACCTGTGGCGCGACGGTGGCACGCATACGCCAAGCCGCTTCCTGGCGGAGCTGTGTGTGGAGGACTGCACCCGCCTCGGCGACTGGATTCACGGTGCCGGCAAGCGCGCCAGGCTCGCCCGTCAGCAGGCCGAGGGTGGTGATGAGGCCGCCCGCGAGTCAGCGACCGGAAGCGACGAGCGCCTGCGTGTGGCGGCGCCGGCGCTTGGCGAGGCCTATCTGGCGCGGCTGCCTCTGGCACGTCACGGCATCACGCCGCCGACGCTGGAAGCGCTGCCGAAGAAGGTCGCCAGGTCCCCGGGCAGGTCGGCCAGCAAGTCGACTGCGCAAGGCCAGTCCAGCTCGGGCGGCACCCATGCTCGCGGCGCTCGTCAGAGCAATCGCTCTCCACGCGGCGAGCCGGCGGTGCTGCGACGCGTCGGTGATTGGGAAGTCGGTCAGCGCTTGCGTCACGAGAGCTTCGGGGAGGGGGTGATCGAAGAGGTCTCCGGCAATGAGGCCAATCCGCTGATCGAGGTGCGCTTCGACGATGGCAACAAGCGCCGCCTGATCGCCACGCGTGCCCCGCTGACAGCCTTGTGACCCTTGTGTCCCTTGTGACAATGGACTTGAGACTCGGGCGACAAGGCCGCGCGATTGCCAAGCCTTGCGCCGAGCACCATCATGCCTGCAGCGTATCTTCGTCTGCCCGAAAAGGAGTTCCCATGGCTCAGTATCCTGATCCTGCCGCATTGGCGGCAGCCTCCGTCTCCGCCTCATCGCTGCTGGTGCCGGACCAGCGCCAGGCGCCCCTGATCGATGCCAGCCAGCTGGTGACCCAGCTGGCGATGGCGGGCCTCAAGTCCCCCGTGGTGCTGGATTGCCGTGCGCGTCTCGACGATGGGGAAGCCGGCGAGCGTCTGTGGCGTGAAGGCCATCTGCCGGGTGCCATCCATGTCGATATGGACCGCGATCTGTCGGCCGCTGTGCGCGAGGACGGCGTGGGCGGGCGGCATCCGCTGCCGTCACATCAGGCGACGGCCGAGCTGTTCCGCCGCCTCGGCATCACGCCCGAGCAACAGGTGGTGGTCTATGACGACATGGGCGGGCAGATGGCGGCGGCGCGGCTGTGGTGGATGCTGACCTGGGCCGGGCATCCGGATGTGCGGGTGCTGGATGGCGGCATCCAGGCCTGGAATCAGGCCATGGGCGAGCTCAAACGTGCGCCTGCCCAACCGGTGGCCCCCACACCGAGCGACTGGCACCCGAGCTTTGATGACAGCCTGCTGGTCAGCGCCCAGGAGGTGGCCGCCACGGATGACAGCTTGCTGGACGCCCGAGGCGAGGCGCGTTTTCGCGGTGAGCAGGAGCCGGTCGATCCGGTGGCAGGCCACATTCCCGGCGCATTCTGCCGACCGACCCCCAGCAATCTCGAGGCCAATGGTCGCTTCAAGGACCGCATGAGCCTGGTGCGTGAATTGCGCAGCCTGTTGCCGGCAGAGAGTGGGGTGATCGCCTACTGTGGTTCCGGCATCAGTGCCTGTCAGAACATCCTGGCCTTCGCGATTGCGGGGCTGCCGCTGCCGCGCCTGTATGCCGGCTCCTGGAGTGACTGGACCAGTGATCCCGCACGTCCGGTTGCCACCGGTGAGGCCAGCGAGAAGTAGTCGCAAGCGCCAGCGCGATGAGGGCTGCTCAGACATGACAACGCCCGCCAGAGGTTTCTCTGGCGGGCGTTGTCGTTCGTGGGGCGCTTTGTCTGACTCTTCGCGTGCGTGCGTGCGTGCGTGCTTACGCTTGCGTCTTGGGCTCGGCGGTGGGCTTGCGTGAATCGAAGCGCTCCAGCAGGGCGGCGTTGGCGCAGTTGCCCATCACGTTGAGGGCGGTGCGCAGGCCATCGGTGAAGCGGTCCACCCCGGCGACCACGGCCACGCCTTCCAGCGGCAGACCTGCCGCACCCAGCACGGTGGTCATCGCGACCAGACCCGCACCCGGCACGCCAGCCGTCGAGAAGCTGACCAGCAGGCCGGTGGTGAACACGGTGATCACCAGCGAGGTGGTGACATCGATGCCGAACAGCTGCGCCACGAACAGCGCATTGAAGCCCTGCAGCACGGCGGCACCATCGCGCTTGAGGGCAGTCCCGAAGGGCAGCGCGAAGCTGGCCAGGGGTTCATTCATGCCGTAATCACGGGCATTGCCCAGCGCCAGCGGCAGGGTCGCGCCGGAGCTTGCGGTACCGAAGGCGAAGCCCAGGCTCTGGCCGAAGTGGCGCACGAAGGCCAACGGGCGGGCACCGGTGACGGCCAGCAGCACCAGATAGAGCAGCGCCATCAGCGTAAGCGCGATGATCAGGCCGATCACGTACATGCCCAGGCGCATCAGCAGGTCCAGCCCCTGGGTGGCGATCACCGAGGTGATCAGTGCGAAGACCCCCACCGGCGCCAGCTTGAGCACGAAGGACAGTACCTTGAGGCTGACGGTGTAACCGCTCTCGATCACGCGATGCAGCGGCGCGCTTTCCTCTGGCAGGGCGCGCATTGCCAGCCCGATCAGGGCGGCCGCGAAGATGACCTGCAGCACGCCGCCGCCACCCAGCGCGGTGAAGGGGTTGTTGGGCACCAGGCCCACCAGCCACTGGGCGATGCTGTCAGCGTTGCGGCCTTCAGGCGCCGAATCCACCAGACTCTCGGCGCCGCTGCCCGGCGTCAGCCAATGCGCAACCAGCATGCCCAGCGTCAGCGCCACGGCGCTGGTGACCACATAGCTGCCCAGCAGGCGCCCGGCATGGCGCCCGACATCGGCGCCGCCTTCGCGGTTGGTCAGGCTCATGATCAGGGCGCCGAACACCATCGGCACCACCACGAATTGCAGCAGGCGCAGGAAGATCTGGCCCACCGGTGTCAGCAGGTGGCTGTCGAGCCAGGCAACGCTGCCCTCGGGCAGAGCGCCTGCCCCGGCGTTCAGGGCAAGGCCGCTGAGAATGCCCAGCCCCAGGGCGAGCAGTATCTGGCGTGTGACGGACATGATGGCTCCGAAGCGATGGCATGAGTCTGAATTCGAGGGAGGCTAATGTGCTACCGGGAAGCTGTTATATCAACAATCGCTTTGAGAATGTTTTGGAATAACACAAGAAGCGCTTAAGGAGTGAAAGGCGTTCGCGCCCGCGGCGCTGGGAGATATTGAGGGCCAGACACGACAACGCCGCCACGGCAGGGCCGCGGCGGCGTTGTCAGCTGGCGGGCAGCAGAGGCTTACATGTTGGGGTAGTTGGGGCCACCGCCGCCTTCCGGCGCGACCCAGGTGATGTTCTGCGCCGGGTCCTTGATGTCACAGGTCTTGCAGTGCACGCAGTTCTGGAAGTTGATCTGGAACTGCGGCTCTCCGGCCTCCTCGATGATCTCGTAAACCCCGGCCGGGCAGTAGCGCTGGGCGGGCTCGGCGTAGCGCGGCAGGTTGTCACGCACCGGCAGTTCCGGGTCGGACAGGCGCAGGTGACACGGCTGGTCTTCCTCGTGATTGGTGTTGGAGAGGAACACCGAGGACAGCTTGTCGAAGGACAGCTTGCCGTCCGGCTTGGGGTACTCGATCTTTGTGCACTCAGCCGCCGGGCGCATGCGTGCGTAGTCCGGCGTGGTGTCATGCAGGGTCGGCAGGCGGCCACCCGTCAGCTGGTCGAGGAAGTTGTAGGCGCCACCGAGGAAGGTGCCGTACTTGTGCATGGCCGGGCCGAAGCTGCGCGAGGCATCCAGCTCCTCATAGGCCCAGCTGTCCTTGAAGCGCTTGCCGAAGTCGACCAGGTCTTCACCGCCTTCGTCTCCCCCCTTGATGGCGTCGAACACGCTTTCCGCCGCCAGCATGCCGGACTTCATCGCGGTATGCAGACCCTTGATCTTGGCGAAGTTGAGGGTACCGGCGTCACAGCCGATCAGCAGACCACCCGGGAAGCTCATCTTCGGCAGGCAGTTGAGGCCGCCCTTGGCGATGGCGCGCGCCCCGTAGGAGACCCGCTTGCCGCCCTCGAGATGGCGGGCCAGGGTCGGGTGCTGCTTCATGCGCTGGAATTCATCGAAGGGCGACAGGTACGGATTGTCGTAGGCGAGATCGACGATCAGGCCCACCACCACCTGCTGGTCATCGGTGTGATAGAGGAAGAAGCCGCCTTCGGCGTTGCCCTTGAGCGGCCAGCCGCTGCCATGCACCACCAGCCCCGGCTGGTGCTGTTCGGCGGGCACATCCCACAGCTCCTTCAGGCCGATGCCGTAATGCTGGGCATCCGCTTCGCTATCGAGCGAGAAGCGCGAGATCAGCTGCTTGCCCAGGTGGCCACGGCAGCCCTCGGCGAACAGGGTGTACTTGCCGCGCAGCTCCATGCCCGGCATGTGGCCATCCTTTTCGCTGCCATCGGCAGCCACGCCCATGTCACCGACCACGATGCCGCGCACCGTGCCATCCTCACCATGCAGCACTTCCTGGGCGGCGAAGCCCGGGAAGATCTCGACGCCCAGCTCCTCGGCCTGCTCGCCCAGCCAGCGCGTCAGGTTGCCGGCGCTGATGATGTAGTTGCCGTCGTTGTGCATGGTCCTGGGGACCAGTGCATTGGGGATGACCTGCGCTTTCTGGTCATCCTTGAGCAGCACGACCTCGTCACGGGTGACGGCCGTCTTGAGCGGGGCGCCGCGCTCGGCCCAGTCGGGGAACAGCTCGGTCAGTGCGCGCGGTTCGAGCACGGCGCCGGACAGGATGTGTGCGCCGACTTCAGAGCCTTTCTCGACCACGCAGACCGTCAGCTCCTTCTCGGCCGCGTTGGCCTGCTGCATCAGTCGGCAGGCCGCCGCCAGGCCGGAAGGGCCGGCACCGACGATGACCACGTCGAAATCCATGAATTCGCGTTCCATGACCCGTCTCCTCAATCTTTGCGCCGTCAGGGCCCCGCGGATCCGGCGGGGCGGGCGTGTCACGAACGACCATGGCCGTTCGCTGGGCAGTGAACCTCCGACGTGGCGTGCGTCAGGGCACGGCTCGCCGGAGTGAAAATAGGGGGCGACTCACGCTGGCGCGCCATGTCCTGCACGGACGTTTGGCCGCTCGACACGAGGCGCTGGCGCGAAGCAGCCGCATAGCATGCCGCAACAGTAGCATTTAAAACGACCGTTTGTTTATTATGCTTGGGTCTGACGTAATAGCCACCGGGGGCGTTGCAGGGAATCGCCCGATGGGTTTCACGCCCGGGCGTGTTGAGAGTGATTGTCAGGTTTGACCCCGGCAGCCAATTCTGCGCAAGATGCCCGCATGAGAATGGCGGCTCCCGGACAGTGAAAACCACGCCGGTCTGGCTGACTTCATCCTTCGGGTGCCAGCGGATATCGTGGCGAGACACTTGTCACCACGGTCATCTGTGAAAGATATTCACCTATCAAACGCTTGCATGAATCGAGTGCTGGCGGCCTCACGGTCACTGGTACTCCATGAGAAATCAGCGAGGACACCATGAAAGTACTCGTCGCGGTGAAACGCGTCATCGATTACAACGTCAAGATTCGCGTCAAGGCTGACCAGTCTGACGTCGATCTGACCAACGTCAAGATGGCCATGAACCCCTTCTGCGAGATCGCCGTGGAAGAAGCGGTACGCCTGAAGGAAAAGGGCGTGGCGACCGAAGTCGTGGCCGTCACCATCGGCCCGAAGGCCGCCCAGGAGCAGCTGCGTACCGCGCTGGCGCTGGGCGCCGATCGCGCCGTGCAGGTGATGACCGATGATGCCGTCGACTCGCTGGCCGTGGCCAAGCTGCTGGCCAAGGTGGTCGAGGAGGAACAGCCCGGGCTGGTGATTCTCGGCAAGCAGTCCATCGATGCCGACAACAACCAGACCGGCCAGATGCTGGCGGCACTCACCGGCATGGGGCAGGGCACCTTCGCCTCCGAGGTGGTGGTCGATGGCGAGAGCGTCAACGTCACCCGCGAGATCGATGGTGGTCTGCAGACCGTCAAGCTGAACCTGCCGGCGGTGGTCACCACTGACCTGCGCCTCAACGAGCCGCGCTACGCCAAGCTGCCGGACATCATGAAGGCCAAGAAGAAGCCGCTGGACGTCAAGACGCCGGAAGAGCTGGGTGTCTCCACGGCCTCCAAGGTGTCGCTGGTCAAGGTCACGCCGCCGGCCGAGCGTCAGGGCGGCATCAAGGTCGGCTCCGTCGATGAGCTGGTGGACAAACTCAAGAATGAAGCAAAGGTGATCTCATGAGCATTCTCGTCATTGCCGATCATCATGATGGCCAGCTGACCAGCAGCACCGCGAGTGTCGTGGCAGCTGCAACCGCCATCGGTGGCGATATCGACGTGCTGGTCGCCGGTGAGGGCGTAGGCGCCGTCGCCGAGCAGGCCGCCAGGCTTGCCGGTATCGCGCGTGTCCGTGTCGCCGACAATGCCGTCTACGCCCATCAGCTGGCCGAGAATCTGTCGGCACTGGTCGTGGCGCTGGCTGATGACTACAGCCACGTACTGTCCAGCGCCTCCACCACCGCCAAGAACTTCATGCCGCGTGTCGCGGCACTGAAGGACGTGGCGCAGATCTCCGAGATCATCGCCGTCGAGAGCGCCGATACCTTCCAGCGCCCGATCTACGCCGGCAACGCCATCGCCACCGTCAAGAGCGACGATGTGCTCAAGGTCATCACCGTGCGTGCCACCGGCTTCGATCCGGTCGCGCTCGACGGACAGGCGGCCATCGAGGCCGTGGATGTGGTCGAGGAGGCAGGCGTCTCGAGCTTCGTCGAGGAAACCCTGGCCGAAAGCGAGCGCCCTGAGCTTGGCTCCGCCAAGGTGGTGATCTCCGGTGGCCGCGGCATGGGCAACGGTGAGAACTTCGCGCTGCTCAACGGTATCGCCGACAAGCTGGGCGCCGCCATCGGTGCCTCGCGCGCTGCCGTCGATGCCGGCTTCGTGCCCAACGACATGCAGGTCGGCCAGACCGGCAAGATCGTCGCGCCGGATCTCTACATCGCCGTCGGCATCTCCGGGGCGATCCAGCACCTGGCGGGGATGAAGGACTCCAAGGTCATCGTCGCGATCAACAAGGACGATGAAGCGCCGATCTTCCAGGTCGCGGATTACGGCCTGGTCGGCGATCTGTTCGAGGTGCTGCCGGAGCTGGAAGGCAAGCTCTGAGCCACGCCCCGCAAGGCTGAGCCCGAGACACCGCAAGGTGCCCTGGCCAACCAACGCGACCCGCTTCGGTGGGTCGCGTTTTTTTGTGTCTGCGGGCAAGGGTCGGGACAGGTCAGGAATGTGCGCTTGAAGAGAGAAGTGCAACGCGGCATTGCAGATATCAGGGCCTGCTGAGGGAGTAGAGCGAGTCAAGATCAATTGATAATTGTTCTTGTTTGTAATACCGTCCATGCCAGTGATTTGCATTTCCACTCGGAAGCCACTATCGGCCTGGCAGGCGACCGAGGATGCAACCAAGCCTAGTTCTTCAGGAGATGTCCGTGCGGCGTTCGACTTCTTTCCCCTTCCCGTGCGTGCGAGCCCTTGGCGGCCTGCTCCCGGCGCTGGTGCTGCTTGCACCGCTGACAGCTACCGCATTGCCGGCGCATGCCGAGACACTGCGTGACAGTGCCGCCACTCATCAGGAAACCCAGCGTGAGCTGCAGGCGCGCATCGACGCCGCCGATGACGAGACGCGTGCGCTGCTGGTGCGCCTGCGCGAAGCGCGTCAGGAAGCCGCGCGTCTGGAAAGCTACACCGCGGAACTGACGCCGCTGAATGCTGACCGCGCGGCGCGAATCGAGCGCCAGCGTAGGGCGCTGGAGAATCTCGAGGCCACGCGCGAGTCGCTGCCGGGTCTGCTGCGTCAGCAGGTCGAGGAGCTTGAGGACTTCATCGAGCAGGATCTGCCGTTTCTCAAGGACGAGCGTCTTGCGCGCGTCCAGCGTCTGCGTGACAACCTCTCCAATGCCAGCCTGAGCAATGATGAGCGCCTCGATCAGCTGCTCAACGCCTGGCAGCAGGAGCTGAGTTACGGTCAGGGCTTCGATACCTGGCGCGCAGGGCTTGTCGGCGGGGAAGACACCGAGGTGCAGTATCTGCGTGTCGGCCGCGTCGGTCTCTATTACCTGACGCTGGACGGTCAGCATGGTGGCGCCTGGCAGGCCAGAAATGGCAGCTGGCAGGTGCTGGATGACAGCGGCCTGGAGGCGCTGCGCAAGGGCATCAGCATGGCGCGTGACCAGCAGGCACCGTCACTGGTGACCCTGCCGCTGTCGGTGCCGGTCGAGGACGTCGAGCTGGCCCCGAAGGGGCGCCTGTCGCAGTCCGCGCTCAAGAGCGCCGATCAGGCTGCCGCGGCAGTCACCAGCACACGCACCACCACTACCCGTACCGCGCAGGAGTCCAGCTGATGGCGACGAATTCACAAGCGCCACGTGCGTCTCTGTCACGCCTGCTGCTGACGGCCGGCGCCCTGGGGCTGCTGACGTTGTCATCTCCCGCCGTGCTGGCGGTGACCGGCAGTGCCGAGCAGTCATTGAGCGTCGAGCAGTTCGAGCAGGCCGCCAGTCAGGCCGAAGGCCGCGATCAGGCGCGTCTCGATACCCTGTTGTCGGATCGCGAGGCACTGCAAGCGGCGGTCAGCGAGGCCGAGGCGCGGCGTGACAGCCTGCGCGAGACGCGCGCGACCCTCGAGGCCGAAGCGCAGGAGCAACAGGCGACTCTCAGCGGTCTGGACGAAGAGCGCCAGGCCCAGCAGGGCGATCTCGGCCAGGTGTTCGAGGTGGCGCGCAAGCATGCACGTGAGACGCGTGAAGCACTGGCGGGCAACTGGCTGCTGGTCGGCGGCCAGGCGCGTCTGCCGGACCTGGGACCGCGCGACGAGGTGCCGGGCCGCGAGCGACTCGCCGCCCTGACCGCGGACATCCGCAGCATCGCCACCGAAAGTGGTCGCGCACTGCGCTTCCAGGCACCGCTGGCCGGGCCTGATGGCAGCATCAAGCCGCGTGAGATCGTGCGCGTCGGCGAGCAGATGGCCTTCAGTGGTCGTCACCTGCTGGCGCCGCTGTCGGAAGACAAGGCCGTGGATGGCCCCTCGGCGCTGGACACCCTCGGCCTTGCGGGTACCACACCGCTGCGCATTCGCAAGCAGCTGGCGGCCTTTGATGCCGGCGACAGTGATCGCCTGAGCTTCGACCCCACCGGTGGCGATGTTACCCAGGCACTGGCGCGGGCACCGCGTCTCGGTGAGCGCCTCAAGCAAGGCGGCGCCGTCGGTTATGTCATCGTCGGTCTTGGTGGGCTGGGCCTGATCATCGCGTTGATCCAGCTGGTGCGTCTGTCGCTGACCCGCCGGGCGGTCAAGCGTCAGGAGGCCGACCTGAGCCAGCTCAGTGACGACAACCCGCTGGGCCGTGTGCTGCATCGCTTTGAAGGCATGCGCCATGATCACGAGCCTGAAGCGCTCGAAGCCCGTCTCGACGAGGCGTTGCTGGCCGAGCAGCCCAGGCTCGAGCGTGGGCAGGCGCTGGTCAAGCTGCTGGCTGCCATCGCGCCGCTGCTGGGTCTGCTGGGTACCGTGACCGGCATGATCGGCACCTTCCAGTCGATCACCGTCTTCGGTACCGGCGACCCCAAATTGATGGCCGGCGGTATCTCCCAGGCGCTGGTGACCACCGTGCTGGGTCTGGTGACCGCCGTGCCGCTGCTGTTTGCCCAGACCGGGCTTTCCAGCCTGTCCAAGGGCCTGATGGGCCGCCTCGAGGGCCGCGCCAGTGCCCGTCTGGCCGACCACCTCGAGAAGCGCGCTCCGAGCAAGGCTGCCAGCGCGGCGGCGCGTCAGCGGGATACCGAGCATGCCTGATTCGTTGGCTGCCTCTTCCCTGCTGAGCGGTGGCTTCGCGCCAGTGATGCGGCTGGTGGAAAGCGGTGGCCCGCTGATCGTGGTGATCTGCCTGATCGCCATGGTGCTGTTCGGGCTGGCGCTGGAGCGCGGCCTCTACTGGCGGCTCGTGCATCGTCCGGCGCGTCAGCAGTTGATCCACGACTGGGTGGCGCGCAGCGAGCACCACAGCTGGTCGGCGCTCACCCATCGCGAAGTGCTGACCCGTGAGCTGCTGTCACGTCTGCGCGCGCCGCTGCCGTGGCTAAAGCTGCTGGTGCTGATCTGCCCGCTGGCCGGCCTGTTGGGCACCGTGACCGGCATGATCCATGTCTTTGATTCGTTGGCGATCGCCGGCACCGGCCAGGCGCGTGCCATGGCCGACGGTGTGGCTCGCGCCACGCTGCCGACGCTGGCCGGCATGGCGGTCGCGGTGGTGGGCCTGATGTTCGTCACGCGCTTCGAGCGCGTGGTGCGTCGTGAAGACCAGCGCCTGCACGACCGTCTGGCGCGCGCCGTCGACGATGCACGTTCCGGCATGTCCGCTGCGAACGGCTTTGATTACTCCTCTGATACAAGCGAGACACCACATGCGTAGACGTCGCATGGAGGCCGCGGAAGACAGCGGCGAGATCAATCTGACGCCGATGCTGGATGTCGTCTTCATCATGTTGATCTTCTTCATCGTCACCACCAGCTTCGTCAAGGAGTCCGGGGTCGAGATCCAGCGTCCGGAAGCCTCCAACGCCACGGCGCGCCCTGACGCGGCGGTCATGGTCGCCATCACCGCCGAGGGTGCGGTGTGGGTCGACGGCAAGCCGGTGGATGCCCATCGTGTCGGCGACGCCGTGGCCGATCTTGCCGATGGTCAGCCGGTGGTGATTCAGGCTGATAGTCGCTCACAGACCGGCCTACTGGTCGAGACGATGGATGCGCTGCGCAACGCGGGTGTGCAGGACATCGCGGTCGCCGCCTCGAAGGGCGAATGACATGACGCGACGCCTGTATGCCAATCGACTCGTCGGGCTTGTCGGCGGCGCCTTGCTGGCGCTGGTGCTGTTCTATGCGCTGGCGCTGCTGGTCGCGCCGCCGGTGAACGACACGCCGCCACCGGAGCCGCTATCGGTCTCCACCGTTCAGGCGCCTGAAGAGGCACCGGAGCCTGCACCGGCGGCGAGTGAAAGTCTGCCCACGCCGCCGGCCGAGCCACCACCGCCACCCAAGGCAGCGCCGATGCCGGCACCCAAGGCGACAAGCCCGGTGGCGATTCCCGAGGTCAAGACGCCATTGCCGCCGACGCCAGAGCTGACCATGGATGACAGCCTGCCGCCGCTGGAAGTCGAGCGTCCGCCCAAACCGACCCCCAAGCCGAAACCGACGCCCAAGCCAGCACCCAAGGCCAAGCCAGAACCCAAGGCGGTCGCCAGGCAGGCCGAGGCCTCTTCATCGGCGCAGTCGGCGTCTGACACGTCATCACAGGCCGCGGCGAAGCCGTCAAAGCCCAAGGCAGCCCCGGCGGCACAGGGTGGTTCACCGCGACCCACCGTGCGCACTGCTCCCGAATATCCGAGTCGTGCGCGTCGCCGCGGCATCGAGGGCTTCGTCGAGGTGGCGTTCGTGATTCGCCCGGACGGCAATGTCGATGGCGGCTCGCTGCGGGTGGTGCGTGCCGAGCCGTCGGGCGTGTTTGACAGGGCGGCGATGAAGGCGATCGCGCGCTGGGAATTCCCGGCCGCGGGCAATGCGCGCCAGGCGCGCCAGCGGCTCGAGTTCCAGTTGCGTTGAGGCAACCCATGACCCCATGGCGCGGGCTTTCATCGGGTGTCTGATGTGTGTCATATGTCGTCATCTCTGATGCCGTGGACTTATCGGCAATGCGCCGAGTCATGGCAGCGGATGAACGCAAGAGGAAAGACTCATGGTAGCGAAATCCACACCGCCGCAGGACGCCGACAGTGCTGAGCGATCGCGAGGCCTGATGGCGCGGGCGCGCCAGCTGCTGGCACGCGGCGGGCGCCGACTCACCCGCGTGACGCTGGTCTCGACCTGCCTGATGCTGATGATGGAAGTCGGTGGCATCAGTGCGGCCCATGCGGCGACCCGCGTTTCCGCCGAAGTGGCGGGGCAGTTGCGCACGCTGCAGTCACGGCTGGATGAAGGCGATTATGACGCGGTTGGCGAGCGCGCCGAACGTGAGGCCAAGCGCCAGCGCGGCGAGGTGCGTGCGCTGTATCTGTCATTGGCGGCCAGTGCGCGAGCGCGCCAGGGCGATCAGGCCCAGGCGGCGCGTCTGTATGCCGAGGCGCGTCGCCTGCCGGGCGTCAATGCCTCCCAGGCTCGCGAGTGGCTGCGTCGTGAAGCGATGCTGCGCCTGCGCGCCGGGGAGCGCGATAGCGGTATCGCTCGCCTGGCGGAATATCTGCACGGCGGCTCGGCAAGTGCCGAGGACCTGTGGCTCGCAGTCAGTCTTGAAGCCAATCGAGGTGACTGGGCGCGCGCCGAGGACTGGCTTGAGCGTGCCAGCAAGGCGAGTGCGCCGAGCGGTGATCGCCTGAAGCTGGCCGTCAGTGTCTATCAGCAGACCGGCCGCCATGGCGCGGCGGTGGCGCTGGTCGAGCAGGGACTGGGCGAGTCACGTGACCCACAGGACTGGCAGCGTGCCGTGGCGCTCTATCAGCGCCTCAACCAGAACACCCGCGCCGCCAGTACCTGGGAAGCGGCGTGGGCGGCGGGGATCGTCAGCGGCAGCGACGCCTACCAGCAGCGGATCGACCTCCAGCTTGCGGCCGGTGCGCCGGCGCGGGCGGCGGAGCTGATCGAGGCGGGGCTCTCGAAATCCGCGACACCCGAGGGGCAGCCGCTGCTTGACGATACCCCGGCGCTGCGTCGCCAGCTGGCGCAGGCCTGGACGGCGGCGCGCGATGTCGAGCATGCGCTCAAGGCATGGGCAGCCGTCTCGCAGCAGAGTCAGTCACTCGAGGATGCCCGGCAGTATGCCGAGCTTGCCTATGATTGGGGCCGCTGGGAAACGGCCCAGCAGGCGCTGGCCGCGGCCGGTGAGCGTGGCGATGACTCGGCGCGTCATTGGCTGCTCTCCGGCGTGGTCGCCAGTCAGCTGGAGCAGTTCGACCCTGCGCGTGAAGCCTTCAAGAAGGCTCAGGCGCGTGGCGCCGAAGGAGCCGATGCCTGGCTGAAGTCCGTCGCGCAACGCTGATGACGTGAGGCGCTGGCGATCCAGCGCTGTCTGAGCATCACTGCAACGAAAACGCCGCCTTTCCTGATCGTCCTGAGACGGGAAAGGCGGCGTTTGAGTGTCTGGCGATCGCGTTCGCGCTGGTGTCGCTCAGCGTATCAGCCGATATCGGTCCACACTGGGGCGTGATCTGACGGCTTTTCCATGCCGCGCAGCGCGTAGTCGATACCGGAATCCTTGATCAGCGGGGTCAGGCCGGGGCTGGTCATGATCAGGTCGATGCGAAGGCCGCGCCTGGGCTCACGCTCGAAGCCGCGTGAGCGGTAGTCGAACCAGCTGAACTGGTCGTCGACTTCCGGGTGCACGTGGCGGAAGCTGTCGGTCAGCCCCCAGGCGTAGAGGCGCTCCATCCACTCGCGCTCGATGGGCTGGAAACTGGTCTTGCCTTCGCGCAGCCAGCGCTTGCGGTTGGGCTCGCCGATGCCGATGTCGCGGTCGGTGGCCGAGATGTTGTAGTCGCCCATCACCACCACATGCTGCTCGGGCTGGTGGTCTTCTTCCAGCAGGCGGAACAGCTGTTGATAGAAGCGCGTCTTGTAGGGGAACTTCACCGGGTGCTCGATATTCTCGCCCTGGGGGAAGTAGCCGTTGTAGACGATCAGCGGCTCGCCGTTCGGGCCGTCGATCTCGACGCCGATCATGCGCTTCTGGGCATCCTCGCCGTCATCCGGCATGCCGTAGTGCACCTTCTTCGGCACCTGACGTGTCAGCATCGCGACGCCGTAGTGGCCCTTCTGGCCGTGCCACACCACGTGATAGCCCAGCGCCTCGATGTGCGCGTGGGGAAATTCACTGTCCTGCACCTTGGTTTCCTGCAGGCCAATGACTTCCGGCTGGTGCGCTTCTATCAGCGCTTCCAGCTGATGCGGGCGGGCACGGATGCCGTTGATGTTGAAGGAAATCAGACGCATCACGCTTGGCCTCCACCATCATCCTTGGAGGAGCTGTCTTCCTTTGCCGGTGTCTCAGGGTGCAGCGGCAACAGCGGCGCGGCGTTCATGCGCTCCAGCTTGGCGGCAGCCTGGGACTTGCGCTGGTCCTTCTTCTTGGCCACGTAACGCGGGCCGGAATGCACCTGGTCCGGGTTCTCGGCGCGCCACTTCTTGAAGTCTTTGCGGCGGCCGGTACGAATCTGCACCTTGTCGGCGATGGAACGGCTCTTCTTTCTACGTGTCATCTTCGGGCTTTCCTGTTCGGTGTCGGCAGTCGCCAGCCTTGAGTCGCACGGCAAGGCCGCGGCACGCGGGCAACCGCATCAGTTGACGGTCATTCTACCAGCCTGCGTGGGGCGGGTGCCATGAGGGGCGTCGTGGTGAGAAGCATCGCGTGTCGTGCACACGAGGTTGTCTCGTATCGAGTGCGTCATGATGCAGGGGCGCGAAGACGCCGGCGGGCTGGTACAATATCTCGGCGTTATCGTCGCTGCCCGCAGGTGAAGTGCGTGGCTGGCCGCTTGAACCGGCGCCTTGTGCCTCATGCACGATGGCGGGTCGCCTGCCCCTCGGGGCGCGCTTCCCCTCACGCATGTCAGAGACAACGGCTTGCCGGATGCGCCAGTCTTGCTGCCATTGCCCGTGCCAGCGACATGCAACATGCAATATATGAGTGTTACCTGAATGACTCTGGCAGGTACGCCGCCCCGGCCCACACAGTAAGACAGACGGGCGACGGCGAACTGTCGCGTGGCGTGGCCAAGGTTGCCCGGCAACCCGATGCCTGCCCGATGAAGAAGCCCTTTCGACCGACACGCAGTATCGGCCGTCCTTGTGGCGACCCATGAGCCTGTCCGTTGCGTGAGCCCGGCGATGACATGACCGGTGCCACGTGAGCAGACCCTCATGGCAGACGTCCGCTCCAGTCCCTTGCCGAACATTCGGGCAGGGGAGTGCTGGATGCGTGAATCCGTCAAGAACAGGCGAGAGCATTCGTGCCCTTCTGCACCCGAGGCCTGCGTGGCCTCGAAGACGCACACCCAGGGGGGGTGCCGCAGAAGTGCAGGGAATGGCTCCCAATCCGGTAAAGGCGCATGCAGCCCGAGACTACCGCGCATCAGGCGCGAGTCAGGCGAACCAGGTGAGACGACTGGGCATGACGAACCAGCCGGGTGTGGCCTGTCACGGCGAGATTCCGAGAACGACCCGCGCCTGTCGCATATGAACCCTTGAGAAGAACGGATTACATGAGCGAGACGGATCAGACCCAGCCAGCCGCTGAGCAGACTCAGCAAGAGCCGCAGGACCCGAACCAGAAGCCGAGAAAGCCCAAGCGTCGTCGTCGCAAGCCGCGCCGCTCCCAGTCCAAGTGGAACCTCGATCAGTTCCCGGTCGCGCCGGTCGCCGGTCAGTGGCGCTTCCATGATTTCGATCTGCCGCTGCCGCTGATGCGTGCCATCCAGAAGGCCGGTTTTGAATACTGCACCCCGATCCAGGCCCAGACCTTCGAGAAGGCACTGCTGGGGGGTGACGTGGTCGGCCGTGCCCAGACTGGCAGCGGCAAGACCGCCGCCTTCCTGATCGCCACCCTGACCTACTTCCTGGAAGAGAAGGCGCCGGAAGGCCAGAAGCCGGGTGCACCGCGTGCCGTCATCATCGCGCCGACCCGTGAGCTTGCGCTGCAGATAGAGAAGGACGCCAAGGCGTTCTCCGAATTCGCGCGCATCTCGGTGGCCTGCGTGGTGGGTGGCATGGACTACCAGAAGCAGCGTGAACGCCTCGAGCGCAAGGTCGACCTGCTGGTTGCAACGCCAGGCCGACTGCTCGATTTCCACACCAAGCGCGATGTCGATCTCTCCGAGACCGAGGTGCTGGTGGTCGACGAAGCGGACCGCATGCTGTCGATGGGCTTCATTCCTGACGTCAAGCGCATCATCCGCGCCACGCCACGTCCCGAAGAGCGCCAGACGCTGCTGTTCTCCGCCGAGTTGTCTTCCGATGTGCTGGGGCTGGCCGAGCAGTGGACGCATGAGGCGACTCAGGTCGCGGTCGAGCACGAAGCGACGGCTGCCATCGCGGCGGACAACGACGCCGTGCAGACCTACACCGTGAGCGATGATGACAAGCTGCGTCTGTTGATCAATCTGGTGAATCAGGGTGAGATGGAGCGCTCCGTGGTCTTCGGCAACAGTCGTGGGCTGGTGCGCAAGATCAACGCCGCGCTCAAGGAGGCCGGTATCGAATCGGCGGTGATGTCCGGCGCCGAGACCCAGACCGAGCGCCTGGAAGCCCATGAGGCCTTCCGCAACGGCAAGCTCAAGGTGCTGGTGGTCAGCGATGTCGCCGGGCGTGGCTTCGCACTCGAAGACGCGACCCATGCGATCAACTTCACGCTGCCGGAAGTGCCGGAAGACTACGTTCACCGTGCAAGCTTCAGCGAAGTGACCTTGATCAGCTTCGTCGGTGAGGAAGATGTCTTCTCGCTGCCGGAGATCGAGGACTACCTGCAGGAAACGCTTCCGCGTCAGCAGCCGCCTCAGGGCCTGCTGTAACACCTGCTTGCACCTGGCCGGTCGCGAGAAGGTGGCCGGTCGCGCACGGCAGTCGAGGTAGATGGCAGTAGCACGCAAAGACGGCGGACAGCTCAGGCTGTTCGCCGTCTTGCGCTCCATGACCCACCGGGTTGACGAGAAGCGAGCTGACGGCAAGTGATCTTCTGGCAAGCGGCCAGTCGCCAGTTGTTGTTGACCGTGACCGGCTGTCGTGGGGCAGGGGGGGGATGGCCAGTTGAGGAGAGAGACACGCAATGCTGGAAGATAGCCTCAAGGGCGAGATTCAGGGCGCCTATCGCAAGTTGCTCGAGGGTCTTGAGCTGACGCCGCGCTATGGGCAGCGGCTGATGATCGCCGAGATCGCGCGCACCCTGGGCAACATCGAGCAGAATCCGGAAGGCTATCGCCTCGGCAACGAGCATGTCTGCGTGCTGGAGGCCGGTACCGGTACCGGCAAGACGCTGGCCTATCTGCTCTCCGCGCTGCCGGTGGCCAAGGCGCGCGGCAAGCGGCTGGTGGTCTCGACCGCGACCATCGCGCTGCAGGAACAGGTCATGCATCAAGACCTGCCGGCGCTCAAGAAGCATTCGGGGCTGAACTTCGACTATGCGCTGGCCAAGGGCCGTCGCCGTTATCTGTGCGTGCAGAAGCTGGATCAGGCGCTGGAAGGTGTCGAGGACAACCCGACCATGGCGCTGTTCGAGCGCGACATGATTGCCAGTGATGGCGGCGGCTTCGTGGAGCTGGCCGGCAAGATGGCCGAGGACTATGCCAGCGGCGAGTGGGCGGGGGACCGCGACAGCTGGCCGTTGCAGGTCGAGGACCGCGACTGGGCGCGTCTGACCACTGACCATCGTCAGTGTACCAACCGCCGCTGCAGCCACTTCTCGGCGTGTGCCTTCTTCCGTGCGCGTCGTCAGCTGGAGCAGGCCGACATCATCGTCGCCAACCATGACCTGGTGCTGGCGGACCTCTCGCTGGGCGGCGGCCTGGTATTGCCATCGCCCAGCGACTGCATCTACGTCTTCGACGAAGCACACCATCTGCCCGACAAGGCGCTGGATCATTTCCATCATCGCACGCCGATCAATCAGACGCTGCGCTGGCTGGGCAACCTCAAGAAGTCGCTCACCGAGCTGAATGCGGCGCTGGGCAGTCAGCCGACCATCGGCCGCCTGCTGGCACGCATGCCCGAGTTGCTGGCGGATATCGAACCGCGTCTGGGCGAGGTGTTCGGGCTGGGGCATCAGCTGGCGGATCTGCCCAATGGGGCCGGCGAGGACGTCACCAATCATCGCTTCGAGCGCGGTCAGGCACCGGAGGCGCTCAAGGAGCTGGGCCACAACCTGCTCAAGGGCTTCGCGGAGCTGTCGCGGGCGCTGGAGCAGATCGCCGACATCCTGCGTGAGAGCCTGGACCCGGAGAAGGCCACCGGCTTGCCCAAGGAGAATGCCGAGGACTGGCTGCCGCTGGTGGCCCTGCTGCACGGACGTGCGCTGGAAGCCCATGCGCTGTGGGAGGCCATCGGCCTGAGTGATCCTGCCGATGGGCCGCCGCATGCGCGCTGGCTGACCTTCGAGCGCTTCAATGGCGAGCCGGAGATGACCGTCTCGGCAAGCCCGGTGTCGGCCGCGGAAACGCTGGCACGCCATCTGTGGGGCGCCTGTTTCGGCGCGGTGCTGACGTCGGCGACCCTGACGGCGCTCAATCGTTTCGAGCGCCTGCAGGAGCGCGCAGGCCTGGCCAATCGCTATCGCTATCAGCGTCTGCCCAGCCCGTTCGATTATGGCAAGGCGGTACTGGCCATTCCGCGTGAGGCGGTGGAGCCGTCGCCGCCCGGCCCGCACGAGCAGGCGATCGTCAACTTCGTCAATGCGCTGGATGTACGCGAGGCGGTGCTGGTGCTGTTCAGTTCGCGCAAGCAGCTGGCGGCGGTCAACAAGGCGCTGGACGGCGAGACCCGCAAGCGGGTACTGGCGCAGAGTCGTCTGCCCAAGCACGAGCTGCTCAGTCAGCACCGCAAGGCGGTGGATGGCGGGCGCGGCAGCATCATCTTCGGGCTGGCGAGCTTCGCCGAGGGTATTGACCTGCCCGGCAAGTATCTGACCCACGTGGTAATCACGCGGCTGCCGTTCGCGGTGCCGGATGACCCGGTCGGTGCGACGCTGGCGGAGTGGATCGAGTCGCGGGGCGGCAACCCGTTCATGCGTATCGCGGTGCCGGATGTCTCCATCAAGCTGGTGCAGGCCTGCGGGCGCCTGATCCGCAAGGAAGCCGATGAAGGGCGTATCACGATTCTGGATCGACGCATCCTCACCAAGCGTTACGGTCAGCAGTTGATCGAGGCGCTGCCGCCCTTCGTGCGCGAGATCGATGGCGTGCGCCAGAATTGATGGGCCAGAACTGATGGATCAGGGCTGAACGCTCAGAGCTGATTCGTCAGCTGCCCAGGCAGTAGCCATGAAAAAGCCCCGCCAATCGGCGGGGCTTTTTCAGGACTAGACACCCAATGCTGCCAGTCTGAAGCCAGTGGCCTCAGGTTTCTGGCTCAGGCTTCTGGCTCAGGCTTCGGCAGGCTGCTGGAGGCGAGCGCGCAGTGCGTCCTTGAGCTTGGCGTCCATGGTCTTGAAGGTGTCTTCGGTGGTCGCCCAGTCGATGCAGGCATCGGTGATGGAAACGCCGTATTCCATCTTGCTGCGGTCGGCATTGATCTTCTGTGCGCCCCAGTTGATGTGCGACTCGACCATCAGGCCCATGATGGAGCGATTGCCCTCGAGGATCTGCTGGGTGACGTTCTCCAGCACCAGCGGCTGCAGGCCCGGGTCCTTGTTGGAGTTGGCGTGGGAGCAGTCGACCATCAAGTTGGCGGTGACGCCGGCCTTGGCCAGTTCCTGCTCGGCCAGCGCGACGCTGACGCTGTCGTAGTTCGGCTTGCCGTTGCCGCCACGCAGCACGACGTGGCCGTAGGCGTTGCCACGGGTGCGGATGATCGCGACCTGGCCGGCCTGGTTGATGCCCAAGAAGTTATGGCCGTGGGACACGGACTGCAGGGCATTGACGGCGACATCCAGCGAGCCATCGGTGCCGTTCTTGAAGCCGACCGGGCACGACAGGCCAGAGGCCATCTCGCGGTGGGTCTGGGATTCGGTGGTGCGGGCGCCGATGGCGGACCAGCTGATGCAGTCCTGCAGGTACTGCGGAGAGATCGGGTCGAGGGCTTCGGTGGCCAGCGGCAGGCCCATCTCGGCCAGCTCGACCAGCAGGCCGCGCGCGATGTGCAGGCCTTCCTCGATCTCGAAGGTGTCATTGAGGTGCGGGTCGTTGATCAGGCCTTTCCAGCCGACGGTGGTACGCGGCTTCTCGAAGTAGACGCGCATCACGATATAGAGGCTGTCCTTCACTTCTTCGGCCAGCACCTTCAGGCGGCGCGCGTAATCACGGGCGGCGTCCAGGTCATGGATGGAGCAGGGGCCGACCACGACCAGCAGGCGCGGGTCTTCACCGTCCAGAATGCGCTGGATGGTGCGACGGCCTTCGATGACGGTCTCTTCGGCCTTGGCGGTCAGCGGGATGTCCTGCTTGAGCGCTTCGGGGGTGATCAGCACGTCCTGAGACAGGACGTTGAGGTTGTTGACGTGTTGTTCTGACATGACAGTGTCCTGAGCGGTGTGCGGTCTGCATGGCGGCTGGCAGAGTCAGACGGGCGTCTTTGCGCCCGCCATCCGTGTTGTGCGTACTGAATGACGCCCATGGTATCTGCTGCATGCCGGCTTGTCAGCGTCCTTGGGTCAAATTTAATCAACTGTCAAGTTGACTGGCGCTGACTTGAGGCTCGTGTGAATCAAGATGAGCGTAAATCGTAAAGAAATCGTTACGCTTTGACGTGTCAGCGTCGCCAAACGCTGTCATGACGGGAGTGAACACGCAAAACCTGAGGCTTTGACGGCATGGCGTCTTGCCGTACAAATGATAAACAGGAACACTGTGCGTTGATTTTGGTCGCGTCAGCGGGCCGCCGGGCGCTTTTTCGCCCCGCGCCAGGCATCGCATCCATCACAACGAATATCAAAGGGGCCGGATAACGCATGCGCGAGTCGCAATTCCTGTCAGGTGCTGATGCCCCGGGGATTCCTGATGTGGAGTCCGCAAGCGGTGCCTCCACTCCCGCGGAGGGAGCGAGTGAATGAGTGTCAATGAAACGGACCAGCAGTTGGTCGAGCGCGCCCAGAAAGGGGATAACCGCGCCTTTGATCTGCTGGTCAGGAAATATCAGCACAAGATTCTCGGCCTGATCAGCCGTTACGTACACGATCATTCAGAAGTTCAGGATGTCGCCCAGGAAGCCTTCATCAAGGCCTATCGTGCGTTGCCCAACTTCCGGGCCGAGAGCGCCTTCTACACCTGGATGTACCGGATCGCCATCAATACGGCCAAGAATCATCTGGTCTCGCGTGGCCGTCGTCCGCCCGGCACCGACATGGATGTCGGCGATGCCGAGGTGGTTGATCAATCCGGTCGCCTGTCGGACATCGAGACGCCGGAAGCTGCCATGGCGCGTGATGAGCTGGAGAGGGTCGTATTCGAGGCCATCGAGAAGCTGCCCGAAGATCTGCGCACTGCCATCACGCTGCGCGAGTTCGATGGTCTGTCCTATGAGGATATCGCCGAAGTGATGCAGTGCCCGGTGGGCACGGTACGTTCGCGTATCTTCCGGGCACGTGAAGCGGTCGACAAGGCGATTCAGGGGCTGGTCAGTCCCGCCTCGGCGGCGTCTGCCGTCGAGTGACGTCGCTGTTCTGCGTCGCCCCTGTGAGAGAAGAGCCACAAAAATCTTGTTGATTAAATCCAATCAACTCAGTGGCTTGGCGAAATCTTGCATCTAAAGTGAATGTTTTCTGAATGAATGGCGGAACAATCCGTGCAGCGCGTGTTCTTATTGTTCAGTAGTCATGTAGCTCAGCGACTGCGTGCATGAGCGCTGGAAGGCGAGTGGCGAGGGGCAGGGCGCGAAAGCCCCTCTTCCACGGCGCAGTAACGCTGTTTGCCGTTGGTCTGCTCGGGCCATCAGCCGCCATGGTGAATGACGCCATTTGTTGCCAGGAGAGCAGATTGAAGTCGTCGTTCAATCTGACGAGTGTGAGGGTATTTACGCATGAATCTGAAGACCACCGAATCCGTGAAGGAGTCGCTGTCCGCGCTGATGGATGCGGAGGGTGACGAGCTGGATCTGCGTCGTGTCCTCAAGGGGCTCGATGAGTCTCCTGAGGCTGCAGACACCTGGCGCCGCTATCACCTTGCGCGCAGTGCCATGCATCGTGAGCGGGAAAGCACCTTCACTCTGGATATCGCGTCGGCGGTCAGCGCTGAGGTAGAGCTGATCTCTCGCGAGGCTCCTGCGAGCGCACCGCCCGTGGCCGAGCGTCGCAGCCTGTTCTCCTTTGCCGGTTCCGCGGCCATCGCGGCAGGCGTGGCGGTGATGGTGATCACCGGCGTGCAGGTCTTCAATGGCGGTGACAATGGGGTGCCCGGCGGCGTGAACAGCGGTGCAGAGCTTGCCAGTGGTTCTTCCGCCAATCAGGGCGGTTCAGCCATCCAGGGCGGTACCGTACGTCAGGTCAGCCAGCCGTCGGTGAATGCCGAGGCGTCTCAGTGGGTACAGCCCGGCACCAACAGCGGCTTGATGCAGGTCGGCGTGACGCCCTCCAGCTCGCGCCCGATGTTCATGGCGCCGCAGAATGGCAGCTACGACTCCGGCATGTCGTCCAGCAATGTCGCCGCGGCGGATCTCGCCCAGCGTCGTCTGCTCGAGGCCTACCTGAGCCAGCATTCCTCGCGTGGCCCGGTGCCGGAGCGCAGTGAGTGGATCAGCCTGCAGGATGTTGCCCAGTAACATTTTCTGGATGACTGGCTTGCGCTGGCGTCATTGCCAAGCCAGAGGAAAGCAGCAGGGATGGACAAGAAAAGAGGGGCAGCCAATGGCTGCCCCTCTTTTCTTGTCTGTATATCCTAGTTGCGCCCACATGAGCTGGTCGCGTCCGGCCAGCGCCGTCACTCGCCGGTGTGACCACGCTCGGCCTCAGTCATGCAGATAGCGATCTGCCGTCTGGATGTAGAGCGCCTCGACCTTGGCGCGTGCCCAGGGCGTGCGGCGCAGGAACTTGAGGCTCGAGTTGATGCTCGGGTCGCTGAGGAAGCAGTTGATGGGAATCAGCTCGCCCAGGGTCTCGAAGCCGTAGTGGTCCACCAGCCAGGTCAGCAGTGCCTTGAGGGTGACGCCGTGCAGCGGGTCCAGGCGGGAAGTGGATGGGGGGCGTCGCTCATGCGGGCTCCTGTTGATGGTATCGTGGGCGCTTGTCGGGCCTGAGGCGCGTGAAGTGCCGCCGTGAATGACGCTATTCTACGCGTATGTGTCGCCAGTGCGCGGCGAGTTTTTGCAGGAGTCAGCAAGATGATGCAGGAAGAGGGGCAGGTCACGGGGCATGGCAAGGAAGGCGTCTGGGTCGAGACCCAGCGTCGCTCCACCTGTGGTGCCTGCAATGCACGCAGTAGCTGTGGCAGCGGCCTGTTGAGCCAGTTTTCCCGTCGCAAGCCGCATCGCGTGCTGATCCATGTGCCGGCAGGCGAAGACTTGCCGATGGTGGGCGAGCGGGTGGTGATCGGCATCGATGAGTCGGCGTTTCTGCGCAGTGCGGGCCTGCTGTATGGCCTGCCGCTGGTCAGCGGCATGCTGGGGGGGATCGTGGCCGAGCAGCTGGCGGGCGCCGGCACCCTGGCGGTGCCGTTGGGCTTCGCGCTCTCGTTGGCGGCGGGCCTGATGGCCGTGCGCTGGCATGCCGCGCGCCCTGAGCGCCAGGCGCTCTATCGACCGCGCTTGATGCGTCGTCTCGGCATGGATGCGATGGCGATCAAGGCGCTGTAGTCGTCGTGCTCAAATGATGACGTGCTCAAGTGATAGCGGTAATCGATTCTCCCGGTAGATAGGGAAATGACTTGCGTAGTCGGCAGGTGGCGTCGTCAGCCTGCATCGGGCTGGCATCGGTACCTGTCGGATGTTGGCGACGCATGGTTGCGTCCAACGCGGCACCAATCGCTGAACTTCAACGACGCTTCGACGTCAATGAGAAGGACGCCGCCAGCGATGTGACGCTGCCATCGTCAGTAGTTGCGTGATTGCACGCCTGATAACAAGTGATGACAGGACGTACCAGGAGCCGCACTGATGAAATCCCTTTCCCGCCTGATGGTACCTGCTCTGGCCATGGCTGCCCTGATGGGCTCCCAGCTGGTCCAGGCTCGTGAATTGCCCGACTTCACCCAGCTGGTCAAGGACTCGGCGCCCGCGGTGGTCAATATCGCGACCACCACCGAGATCCAGCGCAGCTCGGGGCCGGTGTTCCGAGGGCCCAATGGCGAAGAGATGCCCGAATTCTTCAAGCGCTTCTTCGGTGATCAGCTGCCCGGCCCGGGCCGCGGGGGTATCGAGAAGCGCTCCAGTCTCGGGTCTGGCTTCATCATCTCCGATGATGGCTACATCATGACCAATGCCCATGTCATCGACGGTGCCGATGAGGTGATGGTGCGCCTCAATGATCGTCGCGAACTCAAGGCGCAGGTAGTCGGTGAGGACAAGAAGACCGATATCGCGCTGCTCAAGGTCAAGGCGGAAGACCTGCCGACCTTGCCGATGGGCGACAGCGATGCGCTGGAAGTCGGTGAATGGGTGGCCGCGATCGGCTCACCGTTCGGCTTCGATCATTCCGTCACCGCCGGCATCGTCAGCGCCATCGATCGCACCCTGCCGTCGGACGCCTATGTGCCGTTCATCCAGACGGATGTGGCGATCAACCCGGGCAACTCCGGTGGGCCGCTGTTCGATCTCGATGGCGATGTGGTGGGCATCAATTCCCAGATCTATACCCGCTCTGGCGGCTTCATGGGCGTGAGCTTCGCGATTCCGATCAATGTGGCGATGGATGTCGCCGACAAGCTCAAGACCGATGGGCGCGTGGACCGCGGCTGGCTGGGCGTCGTCATTCAGCCGGTCTCCAAGGATCTGGCCGAATCCTTCGGGCTGGACCGTGCGCGTGGTGCGCTGATCGCCGATCTTGATCCGGATGGCCCTGCTGCCGCTGCTGGCCTCAAGAGTGGTGACATCATCACCGACGTCGATGGCAAGGCGGTCGAGAGCTCGGCTTACCTGCCACGCATGGTCGGTGCCAGCTCGCCGGGCGATTCGCTCAAGCTCTCCATCCTGCGCGATGGCAAGAGTCAGACGTTGACTGCCAAGGTCGGCCATTGGCCGGGCAGTGAGCAGGCGCATGCCGGCAAGGCCAGTGATGACAAGCAGGGGCTGGGTGTTGCGGTGACAGAGCTCGACAAGGCCAGCTTGAACGAGCTCAATCTCGATCACGGGGTGCGCGTGATGGAAGTCGACCCGCAGGGCGTGGCTGCCGAGGCAGGCATCAGCGCTGGCGATGTGCTGGTCGAGCTCAACCAGCAGCCGTTGACCAGCGTGCAGGCGTTGCGCGATGTGGTCGCCAAGCTCCCGACCAACCGTCCGGTCTCGCTGCGCCTGGTGCGCAACGGTCGCCCGTTGTACATCGCACTGCGCATGCGTGCCGACAGCGACAAGTGATCCAGCCAGCGTCTGGGAATAGTGACGAGGACTGGATTGACGAGCGCGCAGGCAACAGAAGGTGACCGCCACCGGCATGTAGGCGGTCACTCCGGTAGCAGACGGGGCGTACGGGCGACTGTGCGCCCCGTCTGCTACCGGGCGGTCCTGCGTTCACCCGAGTTCAGGCGAGCTGTGATAGGACTCGGACGGGCGCAAAAGGCAACGCCTTCTATCATCGCTTGTGGTCGGACTGTACAATGCGTGCAATTCGATTTCCGTCGTCTCCCGTGTTGGCCGTGTGATTTTCACGGAGACGGGCACAAATACAGAGCAGTGATCCATGACCGAACGCGTAACGCCGCCGTCCTTGAAGCATATCCGCAACTTCTCAATCATCGCCCACATCGACCACGGCAAGTCCACGCTGGCTGACCGCATCATCCAGCTGTGCGAAGGCTTGAGCGACCGTGAGCTCAAGGAGCAGGTGCTTGACTCGATGGACATCGAGCGTGAGCGCGGCATCACCATCAAGGCGCAGTCGGTGACCCTCGACTATCACGCTGACGATGGCAACACCTATCAGCTGAACTTCATCGATACACCGGGGCACGTCGACTTCTCCTATGAAGTCTCGCGCTCGCTGTATGCCTGTGAAGGGGCGTTGCTGGTGGTCGATGCCGGCCAGGGTGTCGAAGCCCAGTCGGTGGCCAACTGCTACACCGCCATCGAGCAGGGCCTCGAGGTGCTGCCGGTCCTCAACAAGATGGATCTGCCGCAGGCGGACCCGGAGAAGGTCTCCCAGGAGATCGAGGAGATCATCGGTCTGGACGCGACGGATGCCTGTCAGGTGTCCGCCAAGTCCGGCATGGGCATGGAGGCGCTGCTCGAGCGTCTGGTGCGTGACATTCCGCCCCCCAAGGGAGATCCGGAAGCGCCGCTGCAGGCGCTGATCATCGATTCCTGGTTCGACAACTACCTCGGCGTCGTCTCGCTGGTACGTATCTTCGATGGCACCCTGAAGAAGGGTGAGAAGATCCGTCTGAAGTCCACTGGCCGTGACTGGGAGACCGGCGCGATCGGTATCTTCACGCCCAAGCGCAAGGAGACCGGCGTGTTGCGCGCCGGCGAGGTCGGCTTCATCGTCGCCGGTATCAAGGACATCTTGGGCGCGCCGGTGGGGGATACCATCGTGCACACCAAGACGGCTGACAAGGTCGAGCGCCTGCCGGGCTTCCAGAAGGTCAAGCCGCAGGTCTATGCCGGCATGTTCCCGATCAGCTCCGATGACTACGAGGACTTCCGTGACGCGCTGCAGAAGCTGGCGCTCAACGATGCCTCGCTGGACTACGAGCCGGAGAACTCCGACGCGCTGGGCTTCGGTTTCCGTGTCGGTTTCCTCGGTACCCTGCACATGGAGATCATCCAGGAACGTCTGGAGCGCGAGTACAATCTCGACCTGCTGACCACCGCGCCGACGGTGATCTATGAGGTGCTGATGGACAACGGCGATGTGCTGCCGGTGTCCAACCCTTCCAAGCTTCCGGACATGGCCAACGTCGATGAGCTGCGCGAGCCGATCTGCCGCGCTACCATCCTCGTGCCACAGGAATACGTCGGCAACGTCATCACCGAGTGCGTCAATCGTCGTGGCGTTCAGCTCGACATGCAGTTCCTGGGTAGCCAGATCCAGCTGATCTATGAACTGCCGATGGCAGAAGTGGTGATGGACTTCTTCGATCGCCTCAAGTCCATTTCCAAGGGCTATGCGTCACTGGATTACAGTTTCGAGCGCTTCGAGGCGGCCAAGCTGGTGCGTCTGGACGTGTTGATCAACGGCGATCGCGTCGATGCACTGGCGGCGATCATCCACCGTGATCACGCCCATGGTCGCGGCCGTCTGCTGGTCGAGAAGATGAAAGAGCTGATTCCGCGTCAGATGTTCGATGTGGCGATCCAGGCTGCCGTCGGTGGGCAGGTCGTGGCACGCTCCACCGTCAAGGCGCTGCGCAAGAACGTGACAGCCAAATGTTACGGCGGCGACGTTAGCCGCAAGAAGAAGCTGCTCGAGAAGCAGAAAGCGGGCAAGAAGCGCATGAAGCAGGTCGGCCGGGTGGAAATCCCCCAGGACGCCTTCCTTGCCGTGCTCAAGATGAACGACTGAGGCAGGCCGCCGTCTGGCGGCTTGCCACCAAGATCCAGGGCAGACAGGGACAACGATGGATTTCTCGCTAGTATTGGTGATTGCCGTAGCGGTAGCCGGCGTGGTGTGGTTGATAGACCTGGTTGCCCTGCGCAGTGCGCGCAAGGCGCGTGTGGCCAAGGCCGAGGCCTCCGTCGAAGGAGAACTGGACGCTGGCACGCGTGAGAAGCTGGCTCGTGACCCGTGGCCGGTGGACTATGCCAAGTCCTTCTTTCCGGTGCTGCTGCTGGTGCTGGTGGTGCGCTCCTTCGCGTTCGAGCCGTTCCAGATCCCGTCCGGCTCAATGCTGCCGACGCTCAAGATCGGCGACTTCATCCTGGTCAACAAGTATGACTATGGCCTGCGCCTGCCGGTGGTCGACACCAAGGTGCTGGAAGTCGGCGAGCCGGAGCGTGGCGATGTGATGGTGTTCCGTTTCCCGGAAGATCCGTCCACCAACTTCATCAAGCGCGTCGTCGGCCTGCCGGGCGATACCATTCGCTATGAGGGCAAGCAGCTCTACGTGAATGGTGAGGCCATCGACAAGACATTGAATGCGCGCAACTCCAGTGAACAGTCCGGTGAAGACCTGCTGGATGAGACACTGGGGAAACACGCGCATCAAATCTACAATAACCCTCAGGACCCCGGTCCGCAGATGCGTGAGGTCCGGGTGCCGGAAGGCATGTACTTCGTGATGGGTGACAATCGTGATCACTCCAACGACAGCCGCTACTGGGGCTTCGTGCCGGAAGAGAACATCGTCGGCAAGGCGGTGGCGGTGTGGATGCACTGGAAAGAAGGGTTCCCTGACTTTTCCTCGGTACGCCTGATTCATTGATCAGTGCATTGACCGGGCCGCCGAGAGGCGGCCCGGTCGTGTCTGGCAGGGCCGCATTGGTCCGCCGGCCTCATCAGTGCGGATTTTCGACATGGGACGATGCGTCGTGCCTGCCATGTCAACCTGCTGTTCATCATGTCGGACCCGCGGCCACAAGCCTGCGGGCAGCGCGGCTGACGAATATCGGATTGGGATGGTGGCAATCGGCAACTCCTCAAGCCGCGTAGGCTTCGGGCATCGCGAGACATGTCGAAGACGACAGGCATCAGCCAGCATGACTGATGCACCATTCGACAGGACGCCCGCGGGCGTCAGCGACAAAAAGAGAGTAGGGAGACCTGTGAGTAGCCCGCTGAATGCCTTTGTAAAGCGTATCGGCCACACCTTCGAGGATGCGAGCCTGCTGGAACTGGCTCTGACCCATCGAAGCTATGGTGGCCAGAACAATGAGCGTCTCGAATTCCTTGGCGATTCCATCGTCAACTTCGTGATCGCCGAAGCGCTGTTCCTGCGCTTCCCCCAGGCCCGCGAAGGCCAGCTGTCACGCCTGCGTGCGCGCCTGGTCAAGGGTCAGACCCTCGCGGAGCTGGCGCGTGAATTCAATCTCGGCGAGAACCTGCGTCTTGGCTCCGGCGAGATGAAAAGCGGCGGTCACCGTCGCGAGTCCATTCTGGCCGATGCCGTGGAAGCCGTGATCGGTGCCATCTACCTGGACGCCGGCATGCAGGTGGCGCGTGAACACGTACTGCGCTGGTACGCCACCCGTCTTGAAGCGCTGAATCTTCAGGACACCCAGAAAGACCCCAAGACGCGTCTGCAGGAATTCCTGCAATCGCGTCAGGCGGCACTGCCGCGTTATGAGGTGACCAGCGTCGAAGGCGAAGCGCATTCGCAGACCTTCAGCGTCGATTGCCACGTCGAGATGATCGACACCAAGACCACAGGCGTCGGCTCCAGCCGTCGTCATGCTGAACAGCAGGCGGCCGAGTTCGCGCTGCAACTGCTCGAACCTGCCCGCGGAGGCCGCTCATGAGCCATACCCCAGAAGACAACGTCACCCCGAGCGGCGACGCCCCTGATCACTCCACTGATAACGGCGCCGGCACGCCGGATGCGCTCGAGGGCATGCTGGCGGCCGCCGGTGTCAGCGATCAGCCGCTGCCGGACACCCGCTGTGGCTTCGTCGCCATCGTCGGTCGCCCGAATGTCGGCAAGTCGACGCTGATGAACCACATCCTGGGCCAGAAGGTCTCGATCACCTCGCGTCGCCCGCAGACCACGCGTCACCAGGTGATGGGTATCCACACCGAAGAGGGCACCCAGTGTGTCTTCGTCGACACCCCGGGGATCCACATCATGCAGCGCGATCGCAACAAGGCGATCAATCGCTTCATGAACCAGGCCGCCACCCAGGCGCTGCGTGACGTCGATGCCGTCGTCTTCATCGTCGACCGCACCCGCTGGATGGAAGAAGACCAGATCGTGCTCGAGAAGCTGGCCCACGTGAAGGCGCCGGTGATCCTGGTGGTCAACAAGATCGATTGGCTCAAGGACAAGACCACCCTCGCGCCCTGGCTGCAGAGCCTGCAGGAACGTCGCGACTTCGCGGCCATCATTCCGATGTCGGCCAAGAACGGCACCAACATCGATCTGCTGCTCGAGAACGTGATGAAGCGTCTGCCGCAGGGCGAGCACATGTTCGCGGACGACCAGATCACCAACAAGAGCTCTCGCTTCCTGGCCTCCGAGCTGGTGCGCGAGAAGGTGATGCGTCAGCTGGGCGACGAACTGCCCTACCAGATGACCGTCGAGATCGAGGAATTCAAGACCGATCAGCGCGGCACCCTGCACATCAGCGCGCTGATGATGGTCGAGCGTCAGGGCCAGAAGAAGATCCTGATCGGCGAGAACGGTGAGCGCATCAAGAACATCGGGCGTGAAGCGCGCCTCGAGATGGAGCGTGCCTTCGACGCCAAGGTCATGCTGAACCTGTGGGTCAAGGTCAAGCGTGGCTGGTCGGATGACGAGCGTGCCCTGAAGAGTCTGGGTTACACCCACGACAAGGACTGACGATGCCGCGCGAGCGGTACGGGTGGTGGCGATCCAGAAGGTTCGCGACTGCCGTGTGCCGCTCGCCGCTGATCCGATGTCCTCGCGGTCTCTGCCGCGCACCGCCTGGCCCTGTCCAGGCGGTCTCGTTTCTTGCCAGCCCCTCTGTCAGTCCTTCTGCCAGCTTTTTTTGCCAAGCCACCGTCTGACGTGAGCCTGCCTGATGACGCCGCAACCGGCCTTCCTGCTGCATCGCAAGCCTTACCGTGAAACCAGTGCCATCATCGAATTGCTGACCCTCGAACACGGACGGGTGCGCGCGGTGGCGCGCGGCGTTCAGCGTCCGGGTAGCAAGGCGCGGGCGCGCCTTCAACCGTTCACTCCTCTGCATGTCACCTGGCGTGGCGAGAGTGATCTCAAGACCCTCAACCTGATGGAGACCGGCGGCAGCGCCAGCCTGCTGGCGGGCGAGGGGCTGCTGTGCGGGTTCTACGCCAATGAGCTTTTGACCCGCACCCTGCCGGTGGAAATGCCGGTGCCGGAGCTGTTCGCGCTCTACTCGTTGACGTTGGACGAGGTGGCTCTGCCCGCCAGGCGCGCGCCCGCGCTCAGGCGACTGGAATACAGCCTGCTGGAAGCGCTGGAGCAACTGCCACAGTTTCGCGCCCTGGATGACAGCCCCTTGATGCCGGACGTGCGCTATGACTATGTGGTCAGTGAACGACGCTTTCAGGCGCAGCCGCCAGGCGCCGCGGGCATCGAAGGGCGGGCCCTGAAGTTGCTGGCCAGCGAAGACTGGGGCCACGCAGGACTCGCCCGCGAGAGCCTGTGGCTGGCGCGGCGTGCGCTGGCGCCGCTGCTGGGGGATCGTCCGCTGCGTTCGCGCGAGTTGATGATGCAGCTGACGGCCAGGCGGCGTCAGAGTCGCGAGTCCGACTGATTCCATCAGGCGTGCCGGCACTGTCCGGCTGCGGGGTGACGCATGATAGTATTGCGCGACATGTCTTCGGCATGGCCTTCGTCGCCATGCCTGTTCTCTTGTTCATCGTTAGGAGCTGATCATGCATCCGCTGCGCATCCTGCTCGGGGTCAACATCGACCACATCGCCACACTGCGTCAGGCGCGTGGTACCCGCTATCCGGACCCGGTCCAGGCCGCGCTGGTCGCGGAAGAGGCGGGTGCCGACGGCATCACCGTGCACCTGCGTGAAGATCGTCGCCACATCCAGGAGCGCGACGTGCGCATTCTGGCCGAGGTGCTCAACACGCGCATGAACCTCGAGATGGCCATCAGCGAAGAGATGCTGGCGCTGGCCGAGGAAGTCCAGCCGGCCAATGTGTGTCTGGTGCCGGAAAAGCGCGAAGAGCTGACCACTGAAGGCGGGCTGGATGTCGCCGGTGATCTGGCGCGCATCACCGCCGCTTGTGAGCGTCTGGCAGCGGCGGGCTGTGAAGTCTCGCTGTTCATCGACCCGGAGCCTGAGCAGATCCGTGCCGCCTTCGAGGCCGGTGCGCCGGTCATCGAGCTGCATACCGGTGCCTATGCCGATGCCATGGGCGAGACGGCGCGTGTCGAGTTCGAGCGTATCGCGGCCGCCGCGGAGCTGGCCAACGAGCTGGGGCTGGTGGTCAATGCCGGGCACGGCCTCAACTATCACAACGTCGAGGCGATCGCGGGTATCTCGGGGCTCAATGAGCTGAACATCGGTCACGCGATCATCGCGCGCGCCATGTTCGTCGGTCTGAAGGAGGCCGTCATCGAGATGAAGCGTCTGTGTATCGCAGGCCAGGAAGCGGGCCTGATGGCCGCGCTGGATGCGCACGATCATGACCATGACCACGAACACGGTGATGACCATGAGCATGTGCAGGGCTCAGGCTGCTGCGGATGATCGTCGGCATAGGCACGGACATCGCGCGTATCGAGCGCTTCGAGGCAGGCATGGCACGCCATGGCGAGCGTTTTGCACGCCGATTGCTGGGGGAAGAGGAGCTGGCGCGCTTTGCCGATCACTCTCATCCGGCGGCTTTTCTGGCCAAGCGTTTCGCGGCCAAGGAAGCCTTCGTCAAGGCGCTGGGCACCGGCCTGCGCCAGGGCATGCGCTTCACCCAGATTCAGGTGGTCAACGACGCCCTGGGCAAGCCCTCGCTCAAGCTGTCTGACGAGGCGGAAGCCCTAACCGCGCGGGCGGGTATCCGCCATCTGCACCTGTCGATCAGTGATGAGCGTGATCAGGCCATCGCCTTCGTGGTCTTGGAGCGTTAGCCTCATTGCTCTCGCGCTGAATCGCCTATTCTGAATACGGCGCTCGCAACGACAACGCCACCCCTGCCTTGCGGCAGCGGGTGGCGTTGTCGTCTGTGCAGGACTGGTTTTTCAGCGCTGGTTTTTGGGCTGGGGCTCGCTTGTCTGTGGCTTGCTTGTCTGTGGCTTGCTTGTCTGTGGATTGTTTACCGATGACGAGCCTGTGGCGGATGGCTCAGCGGGTGCATTCGAGGGCGCGGAGGAGGACGAGGGGGAGGTCTCGACAGGAGACGCTGTCGGCGTCTCAGGCGTCTCACCCGCGGGGCTGGCCGGCTCAAGCGGCGCGGCGAGCAGGGCCTTGGCTTCATCGCTGTGTGACCACTGGATCAGGCTGTCGATGGCCGCGAACAGGGCCTCGACATCCTCTTCCAGCCGCGACAGGCCGCTGACGCGGATGCGGGTCTCCAGCGCTTCCACCAGCAGTGCCAGACGCGGCACGCCACAGTAGCGGCAGGCGCCGTTGAGATAATGCATGCCATCGATCATCGCCTCGTTGTCACGCGCCTGCCAGGCGCGACGGATCCTGGCCTCGCTCTCCGGCAGACTCTCGATCAACAGCCCCAGCATCTCCAGCGCCAGGGCCTCGCGGCCACCGGCCATCTCCACGCCCAGTGCCATGTCGACCACCGGCAGGTCGGCGTCCTGTTCCAGGCTGAGCTGGTGCTTTGCGGCAGAGTGGGGCAGCGGCGCTGCCGGCGGCGAGGACTCGGCCTGGCTGGCAGCGTCTTTCACTCCCGGCGGCAAGGCAGATGTCGCCGGACTGCGAGCAGGGCTGCGCGTTTGGCTACGGGCAGGGCTATGCGATTGGCTGGACGTGCGCGCTGCCTGCGGTGGCGGGTTCAGCGAAATGCCCAGATGACGACTGAGCAGGTTGGCCAGCAGTCCCTCGTCGATGGGCTTGATCAAGTAGTCATCCATGCCTTCCGCCAGCAGCTCTCGCCGCTCGTGTGCCAATGCATGGGCGGTGAGGGCGATCACCGGCAGGTGACGGTTGCCCTCGCGCTGTTGATGACGCAGTGCCTTGGTGGCTTCCAGTCCGTTCATGCCCGGCATCTGGATATCCATCAGGACGGCATCCACGACCTGCTCCTGAGCCAGGGCCAGCGCCTCTTCGCCACTCTGGGCCGCCAGGGTGTCCAGCCCCATGTCGGTCAACAGCTCCTCGGCCAACAGTCGGTTGGAGGGGTTGTCATCGACCACCATCACGCACTTGCGAGGCTGTGCGGACGTTCCCTGACTCGCAGGCTGTGCGGTGAGCTCAGGCCCCGAGCCGGCCGGTGGCGTCTTGGCAGGCGTGGCGGTCGGCTTGGCGGCTTGCGCCGTGCTTGAGTTCTGCTCGCGTGTGGTCGGCTCGAAGGAGGTGAAGGTGTCGCTGCGCGGCGCCTGAGTCGGGTCGCGGTGAGGTGAATGCAGCAGATTGGCCAGCTTGTGGCGCATCTGCAGGCGTGTGACCGGCTTGCTGACCACCTCATCGATACCGTACTGCTGCAGGTTCTCGGCGTCGGCGGGCAAAGGGGCATTCAACAGGCCCAGCACGCGACACGGCAGATGCTTGAGACGCGCGCTCCATTCATCCAGCCGCTTGAGATCACGGCTCTCCAGCGCGACTACCACCAGGTCCGGCTGCTCTTCGATGCCGACCAGCGTCAGTGACCAGCGGGTCAGCAGGTAACTCAGGGCGCGACGGGTGGCCGAGTGTGGCTCGATCAGACAGATGCGTTGATGATCGAACACGACTTCGCGCGGGCGCTCCTCGATGCTGCTGACCGCTACGGGGACGCTGAACAGGAAGGTGGAGCCGTGGCCGGGCAGGCTGTCGACCTGGATCTCGCCGCCCATCTGCTCGACCAGTCGCTTGGAGATCATCAGCCCGAGGCCTGTGCCGCCGAACTGGCGTGCCCGTGAAGGATCTCCCTGCGAGAAGGCCTGGAACAGACGATTGCGCTGGGCGCTATCCATGCCGATGCCGGTGTCTGCCACCGCGATCTTGAGGCGGGTGTTGCTGCCGGACAGGTCGTCCACCATCACGCGCACGATGACTTCGCCGCGCTCGGTGAACTTGACGGCATTGGCGACCAGATTCGTCACTACCTGCTTGATGCGCAGCGGGTCGCCCTCGAAGCGCTGCGGCACGTCGTCATAGACAAGCCCGAGCAGATGCAGATGCTTGCGATGGGCCTCCGGGGCGTGCATGGCGAGCACTTCCTCGATCAGCGGCTCGATGTCCATCTGTACCTTCTCGAGCTCAAGCTTGCCGGCTTCGATCTTGGAGAAGTCGAGAATGTCATTGATCAATGACATCAGGCTCGAGGAGGCATTCTGCATGTGGCCCAGCCAGTCGCGCTGGCGGTTGTCCAGATCACTGCGCCCCAGCAGGTTGCTGAAGCCGATGATGCCGTTGAGCGGCGTGCGGATCTCATGGCTCATGTTGGCCAGGAATTCCGACTTGATGCGGTTGGCTTCCAACGCCTTGCGGCGCGCCATGTCGAGCTCGATGTTCTTGATCTCGACGGTTTCCATTGATTCGTGCAGGTCCTGGGTGGTCTGTTCGATCTGGTCCTGCATGTCCTCGCGGGCACGCTTGAGCTGCTCGACGCTGCGATTGTAGTTCTCGGCCAGCTCGCTGAGGTCGTCATTGCCTGCCACCGGCAGCTGGCGGTGAGTCTCGCCGCGCGCCAGACAGGTCATGGCCTCGCCCAGCTCATGCAGCGGCTGCAGCATGCGGCGCGAGCCATGGAAGGCCAGCAGCAGCAGCGCCAGTCCGAAGACCAGGTTGGCCAGCCCGTAGCCGACAAGCAGCTGGTAGCGGTGCAGCACCAGGCGGGTGTCGGAGGCCTCCAGCACCAGCCACGACATCTGCTCGCCGCGTTGTGTCTCGCGCCACGGGTCGATGACCGGCATCACCATCACCAGCGAGTCCGGGTCCGAGGGGTAGGTCTGACTCTCGACCAGCGCGCTGGTTTCCGGGCGCTGGCTGGGGCCGAGATGCAACAGGGCGCCGCCGTTGGCGGTGCGCAGCGTCAGGGCGCGCACGTCGCGCTGGTCGATCAGCATCTGGGCCTGCTCATGCAGACGCTGGTCGTCAGCGGCGAGGGCGGCGTTGGCCATGCCCGGCATGATGGCCTGCATGCTGGCCTGCAGGCGCTCCATCATGGCCAGGCGCTCACCGCTGATCTCGCGGTCCACCGCATACAGGCTGAACATCAGGCTGGTGGCGAGGGGCAGCAGCAAGAGGGCAAGCTGGAATCGGGTACGAAGCAGCATGGCAATCCATCGTCAAAGGGCGAACGAGCATCAGCGGCAAGCATACCTCGCGCTCATGAGCGAAGCGATGGCGAGCGCCCTGACAGGGCTGGGCGGGAGCGATATACTGCGCGCATCATCTACACCCCGACGCGGCCCCCCGTTCGTCCTTGGTCCCGATGCCAGCGCCTGACCGCTGTCATTCGGCTGTCCGGGCGCGGCGTCTCTGGAGTCTGCCTCTCATGTCTCATCTCAGCGAAACCCCCGGTGACGCCATCCCTGGCGCGTCCGATTATCCCAGTCTTGCAGATGTCGTCGGCAACACGCCGCTGGTGCGCCTGACGCGCATCACCGCGGGCCGCAACAATGTGCTGCTGGCCAAGCTGGAGGGTCACAACCCCGCCGGCTCGGTCAAGGATCGTCCGGCGCTTTCCATGTTCGAGGAGGCGGAAGCGCGCGGCGAGATCGCGCCCGGCGATACCCTGATCGAAGCGACCTCCGGCAATACCGGCATCGCGCTGGCCATGACGGCGGCCATCAAGGGCTACCGCATGGTGCTGGTGATGCCGGCCAGTGCCTCCAGCGAGCGCAAGCAGGCGATGGGTGCCTACGGGGCCACGCTGATCGAAGCCGATGGCATGGAGCATGCGCGGGACCTGGCCGAGGGGATGATCGCGCGTGGCGAGGGCAAGGCGCTGGATCAGTTCGCCAACCAGGACAATCCGCTGTCGCATTACCGCACCACCGGGCCGGAACTCTGGCAGCAGACCCACGGACGCATCACGCACTTCGTGTCCTCGATGGGTACCACCGGCACCATCATGGGCACCTCGCGCTATCTGAAGGAGCAGAATCCGGCCATCGAGATCGTCGGCCTGCAGCCTGCCGAAGGCGCCAACATCGCGGGTATCCGCCGCTGGCCTGCCGAATATCTGCCGCGGATCTTCGATGCCTCACGCATCGACCGCACGCTGGATATCGGTCAGCACGAAGCCGAAGTCTGCATGCGTCGTCTGGCACGGGAAGAAGGCATTCTGGCCGGTGTCTCCTCCGGTGGTGCGCTGGCAGGCGCGCTCAAGCTTGCCGAGCAGGTCGAGAATGCGGTCATCGTGTTCATCGTCTGTGACCGGGGAGACCGCTATCTCTCGACAGGCCTCTATACCCAGGACGACGACATGACTCAGCAGGGCACGCCCCACAATGAAGCCGTCGCAGGGGAGTGTTCCTGATGGCGCTGCTCGGACAGAAGCGACCGGCGCGCAAGCCGACCCGTCGCGAGAAGGAAGTGGCCAGTCGTGGCACTCGCAATGCCAGCGACGCCGACAGCCAGTGGCTGACGGTCGACCGCCTCGCCCATGACGGGCGCGGCATTGCCCATGACGAGAGCGGCAAGACCCAGTTCATCGATCAGGCCCTGCCCGGCGAGCGTGTGACGCTGGCCATCCACCGCACGCACAAGCGCTTCAATGAGGCGCATGTGCGTGCACGTGACAACGCGGCTGACAGTCGCGTGACGCCGCCCTGCGCCTATTTCGGCAGCTGTGGTGGCTGTGACCTGCAGCATATGGCGCTGGATGCCCAACGCACCCATAAGGTGCAGGTGCTGGGCGAACATGCGACACGCAATGGCGTGACGCTGCCCGAGATTCAGCCGCTGGGCAACGATGAGAGCCGTTATCGCCGCCGCGCGCGTATCGGCGTTCGCGTGACCGATGCCGGCGAATTGCAGTTCGGCTTCCGGGGGCGCGGCAGCAACCAGCTGGTCGACATCACCTCCTGCAGCGTGCTGGTACCGGAGCTGGACCGCCTGCTCGCGCCGCTGCGTGAGCTGATCGAAAGCCTCGAGGCGCCCAAGCGTCTGGGCCATCTGGAGCTGACCGCTGCCGAAGGGCAGGTCATCGTGGTGGTGCGCCAGCTCAAGGCGGTGCCGCGTGATGCCGAGCGCTGGCAGGCCTTCGCCGAGCAGCACGGCCTGGTGGTCGGTTGGCGGGTCGGGCGTGATCCGGTGGTGCTGGAGTGGCTGTCGGGTACGCCGAATGCCTTGTATTCACTGAGTGTCGGCGCAACGACGCTGCGCCTTGCCTTCTCGCCGGGCGACTTCGTACAGGTCAACGCGGCGCTCAATCAGCGCCTGATCGACACCGCCTTCGAATGGCTGGGCGATGTCAGTGGTCTCAAGGTGATGGATCTCTACGCCGGTGTCGGCAACCTGACCCTGGCGGCTGCCGCGGCCGGCGCCAGTGAGGTGACAGGCATCGAGGGCAGTCAGGGCATGGTCGATCAGCTGAGGGTCAATGCTGAAGCCAACGGACTGGCTCAGGTGAGCGCACGTCGAGCGGACCTGAGCAAGGCCCTGCCATCACTCGAGGGTATCGACCTTCTGGTACTAGACCCGCCGCGTGATGGCGCTCAGCCTCTCTGCGAGGAGCTGGCACGTGATCTGCATGCTGGGAGGGTCAGCCGAGTGCCGCAGCGTGTGCTGTACATCGCCTGTGACCCGACCACGCTGATGCGTGATGCACGGCTGTTGCAGGACGCCGGTTATCGCGTCACGCGTGCCCTGATGGCGGACATGTTCGTTCACACGGCACATCTGGAATCGATGTTGCTGCTGGAACGGGCGGAAGACTGAGGCGGTGCCCTCGGGCACTGTCATCAAGATAGCAAGATATTCAAGGACATAGGGTCATGGTCAAGGTGCGCGAAGATCAGCCGCTGACCGATAGCGGTGGTGTGGACATCCCGGTGTGGGTCGCGCGACTGCGCGAGGAAGTCCCGTCGGTGAATGCCGAGGTCATGGTGCAGGCCTGTGAATTGGCGCTCAAGGTGGCACGCGAGGCGGACGCCCGCGGTGACAAGCCGTGGCGCGAGCCGCTGCGCAGTTTCCGTTTCAGTCTCGAGATGGCCGACATCCTGTCGGAACTCAAGCTTGACCAACCGGCGCTGGTCGCGGCCGTGCTCTATCGCGCGGTACGTGAAGGGCATCTGGGGCTTGAGGCCATCGAGAAGCATTTCGGCAAGGAAGTGGCCCGCCTGATCGATGGCGTGCTCAACATGGCCGCCATCAGTCAGCTGCAGGCGCCGAGTCATGGCATGGCGCAGCATGACCAGCAGGACAACCTGCGCAAGATGCTGGTGTCGATGATCGATGACGTGCGCATCGCGCTGATCAAGATCGCCGAACGTACCGTTGCCCTGCGTCACGTCAAGGATGCTCCGCGCGAGAAGCGCATGCGCGTGGCCAGCGAAGTCTTCGACATCTACGGGCCGCTGGCGCACCGTCTGGGCATCGGTCAGCTCAAGTGGGAGCTGGAGGACCTGTCCTTCCGCTACCGCGAGGAGGATGAATACAAGACCATCGCCAGGCAGCTGTCCGAGAAGCGCCTGGAGCGTGAGCACTACATCGCCGATCTGCTGGTCGAGTTGCGCACTCTGATGAGCGAGCAGGGCATCAAGCACTTCGATGTCGCGGGCCGCGCCAAGCACATCTACTCCATCTGGCGGAAGATGAAGATCAAGCGCATCGCCTTCTCCCAGGTGTATGACGTGCGCGCGGTGCGGATTCTGGTCGGCACCGTCAGCGATTGCTACACGGCGCTGGGGATCGTCCACTCGCGCTGGCACCACGTGCCGCATGAGTTTGACGACTATATCGCCAACCCCAAGAAGAATGGCTACCAGTCGCTGCACACTGCGGTGGTGGGGCCGAGCAACAAGGTCATCGAGATCCAGATCCGTACCTTCGACATGCACGAGGAGGCGGAGCTGGGCGTATGCGCCCACTGGCGTTACAAGGGCCACGATGTCGGTCACAAGAGTCGCAGTTACGAAGACAAGATCGCCTGGTTGCGTCAGGTGCTCGAATGGCAGGACGAAGTCGGCGAGAACGGCGGCCAGGAGGCGATCCGTCAGGGGCTTAGCTCCGACGTCGCGCCGGACCGCATCTACGTCTTCACACCGGAGGGGCATGTCATCGACCTGCCCAAGATCGCCACGCCGATCGACTTCGCCTACCGCGTGCATACCGAGGTCGGCCATCGCTGTCGGGGGGCCAAGGTCGACGGTCGCATCGTGCCGCTGACCTACAAGCTCAAGACCGGCCAGCAGGTCGAGATCCTGACGGCCACCAAGGGCGGCCCGAGCCGTGACTGGCTCAACCCGAATCTGGGCTATGTGCGCACCTCGCGTGCCCGCGCCAAGATCCAGACCTGGTTCAAGCTGCAGGCACGTGACCAGAACGTCGATGAGGGCAAGGCGCTGCTCGAGAAGGAATTCTCGCGGCTGGCGCTGGAGAATCTCGACCGTGACAAGCTGGCCAACGCCGTCAATTACCCGACGCGTGATGACATGTATGCCGCCATCGGCGCAGGCGATCTGCGCGTCGGCCAGGTACTGCATCAGGCCCAGCAGCTGTTCGGCGATACGGATGATCAGGAGCAACTCGAGCGTCTGCTGCGCCAGCGCAAGCCGCAGGGCAAGGAAAAGCCTGACGCCGTCATGGTACTGGGGGTCGGCAATCTGAAGACCACCATGGCCAACTGCTGTCACCCGGTACCGGGCGATCAGATCGCCGGTTTCATCACCCAGGGGCGCGGCGTGACCGTGCACCGTCAGGACTGCCCGAACCTGATCCAGCTGCGCTCGGATGAGCCGCGTCGCATCGTCGATGTCGACTGGGGCCAGCGTTCGCGCAACCAGTATCCGGTGGATATCGAGATCCAGGCCTGGGACCGCTCCGGCCTGCTGCGTGATGTCACCAACGTGCTGAGCGGTGACAAGGTCAATGTGCTGTCGGTGAACACGCGCACCGATCAGCTCGACAACATCGCCACGCTCAAGATCACGCTGGAAGTCGAGAATCTCGACGTGCTGGGGCGCGTATTCGCCCGAATCCAGCAGCTGCCCAACATCATCGACGTCAAGCGGCTGCGGGTCGGGGGCGACAAGGCATGAGTCGCCGATTTGATGCCAGTGTCGATGTCGCTGCAGGCAGGCACGCCGATACGCGCTACACCCTCGATGACCTGCTGACCCTGATGGCCGTGCTGCGTGACCCGCAGTACGGCTGCCCGTGGGACAGCCGCCAGGATTACGCGAGTCTGGTGCCGCACACCCTGGAGGAGGCCTATGAGGTCGCCGATGTCATCGAGCGCGCCGCGGCCGATGCCAGCGTGCTCGAGGAGCTGCCGGCTGAACTGGGTGACCTGCTGTTTCAGGGCGTCTTCTACGCCCAGATCGCCAGTGAGCAGCAACGCTTCGATTTCCACGACGTGATCCATGTGCTGACCGAGAAGATGCTGCACCGCCATCCTCATGTCTTCCCGGGTGGCACCCTCGCGTCGCGCCGTGAGGGCATCGCCACTCATGAGGTCGATGAAGGCTCGCTCAATGCCCAGTGGGAGTCGCTCAAGCAGCAGGAGTCCGCTGAAGCGCCTGCCAGCCAGACTGCCGGCGACAGCGTGCTGGATGGCGTGCCACTTGGCCTGCCGGCGCTGACGCGGGCGGCCAAGCTCTCGAAGAAGGCCGCGCGTTCAGGCTTTGACTGGCCGGACACGAGTGGCGTGCTGGCCAAGATCCGTGAGGAGCTCGGCGAAGTCGAGGAAGCGCTGGCCGAGGGTGATACGGCCCATGCGCGAGAGGAGGTCGGGGACCTGCTGTTCGCGGTGGTCAATCTCGCGCGTACCCTCAAGGCGGACCCGGAGCAGATGCTGCGCGCTACCAATGCGCGCTTCGAATCACGCTTCCGCCATGTGGAAGCCGCGATCGCCGGGCAAGGGCGCACACTGGGTGAGGCGTCGCTCGCCGAGATGGATGCGCATTGGGGTGAGGCCAAGCGCCGAGAGCGTGCGGCTGAGCAGGCGCGACAGGGCGAGGGGGCGCTGTCAGCCGCGCGCCCGGTGACGCCGCTGGTTCGGTGAGGGAGCGTCGTCGCAGCGTATTTGGCAAAGGGCATTTGGAAAAATGTAGTAAGTTTACGCGATAGTCGGATTGTGGAGCCGAGGCCCGCGGTCGTATGCTGAGGGGAAGCGATCAGGACGCGAGTCTTGTCCTGCTTTCCGGTCTGCTGCGCCGCGGGTCTTTCCGTTTTGCGCCAGTGTCTTCACCAGCGCCAGGCCGGTGCCTTCCCTCAGCCGGTTGTCATCAGGTGTCTTTGCGCAATGAGGGAATCTGATGTCAGCTATCTGACTGTGTGCCCCTGGCGACAGGGGAAGATGACCGCGGCAGCACCGTCACTCCCAAGGAGGGTTTCATGAGTCACGACTTGCATGAATCGTTGCGCGATAACGTGCGTATTCTCGGTGACAACCTCGGCCAGACCATCGCGGCCGACCTCGGCGATGACTTCGTCGCACGCATCGAGCGCATCCGCGCCCTGGCCAAACAGGGCCAGCAGGGCGATCAGGCCGCCCGTCATGAGCTGATCGACTATCTGCGTGATCTGCCGGATGGTGATCTGCTGCCCGTCACCCGGGCGTTCAACCAGTTTCTGAATCTTTCCAACATCGCCGAGCAGCACTACCGTGGCCGCTTCAAGCGCGTCGAGGATTATCGTCCCGGCAGCCAGCCGGACCTCGGCGAGCTGATCACGCGCATTCGCGAGCGGGGCTTCAGCGCGCAGAAGATCGTCGAGGAGCTCTCGGCGATGCGTGTCGAGCTGGTGCTGACGGCGCACCCGACGGAAGTCATCCGCCGCACCCTGATCCAGAAATACGATGCCATCGAGGGCTGTCTGACCCAGATGGAAGGCGCCTGTGATCGCCCGGAACAGGCGACCCTCGCGCGTGCACGCCTGACCGAGCTGATCAGTCAGGCCTGGCACACCGATGAGATTCGCCACGAGCGTCCTACGCCGGTGGATGAGGCCAAGTGGGGCTTTGCCACCATCGAGAACTCGCTGTGGCAAGCGGTACCGGACTTCCACCGTCAGCTTGACGAGATGACGCTGGACGCCGCCGGTGAGCGTCTGCCGCTGGACGCCGCGCCGATCTGCTTCGCCTCCTGGATGGGGGGGGACCGCGACGGCAACCCCAATGTCACCGCCAGCGTGACGCGGACCGTGCTGCTGCTGGGCCGCTGGATGGCAGCGGACCTCTATCTGCGCGATCTCGAACAGCTCAAGTCGGAGCTGTCGATGTGGAAGTGCACGGCCGCTCTGCGTGCCGAGGCCGGCGATGTGGCTGAGCCCTATCGCGAGATCCTGCGCCGCCTGATCCTGCGCATGGAAAGCACCCGTGACTGGGCCAAGGCGGGCCTGGACGGCAAGCGCCACGAAGGTGTCGACATCATCGAGACTCGTGAGCAGCTGTATACGCCGCTGCTGGCCTGCTACCGCTCACTGTGCGACGTGGGGCTGGACACCATCGCCAATGGTGCACTGCTCGACACCCTGCGTCGCGTGGCCTGTTTCGGTGTCACCCTGACCAAGCTCGATATCCGCCAGGAAAGCACGCGTCACGCGCAGGTCTTCGATGAACTGAGCCAGACGCTGGGGCTGGGCAGCTATTTCGAATGGGACGAGCAGCAGCGCTGTGACTTCCTCACCAAGGAGTTGGCTGGCCGTCGCCCGCTGATCCCGCGCCATTGGGAATGTTCCACCGACACGCGCGAGGTGCTGGACACCTTCAAGGTCATCGCGCGCGAGCATCGCGAGGCGCTGGGCACCTACATCATCTCGATGGCCGGCCAGGCCTCCGATGTGCTGGCGGTGGCACTGTTGATGAAGGAGATCGGCGGTGATGTGCGCCTGCCGATCGCGCCGCTGTTCGAGACGCTGGATGATCTGGACCGCTCCGGTCCGGTCATCGACACGCTGCTGGGCATGCCGATCTATCGCGAGCAGGCCGGTGACCGTCAGGAAGTGATGATCGGTTACTCCGACTCCGCCAAGGACGCCGGTCAGCTGGCGGCCGCCTGGGCACAGTACCGCGCCCAGGAAACGCTGGTGGAAGTCACCAAGCGCCACGGTGTCGAACTGACCCTGTTCCACGGCCGCGGTGGTACGGTCGGTCGTGGCGGCGGCCCGGCGCATGCGGCGATCCTGTCCCAGCCGCCGGGCTCGGTGACCGGCTCGCTGCGCGTCACCGAGCAGGGTGAGATGATTCGCTTCAAGTTCGGCCTGCCGGACATCGCCAGTCGCTCGATGGAGATCTATGTCTGCGCGGTGCTGGAAGCCAGCATGCTGCCGCCGCCGGCGCCCAAGCAGCAATGGCGCGACGAGATGGATCGCCTGGCCGGTATCGCGCACAAGGCCTATGTGGGCGTGGTGCGTGAAGACCCGAACTTCGTGCCGTACTTCCGCTCGGTAACGCCGGAAACCGCACTGGCACGCCTGCCGCTGGGTTCGCGCCCCGCCAAGCGTCGTCAGGATGGTGGCGTCGAGACGCTGCGTGCGATCCCGTGGATCTTCGCCTGGACCCAGATTCGTCTGATGCTGCCCGCCTGGCTGGGCAGTGGCGAGGCCTTCGCCACGCGCATGCAGGAAGAGGGCGGCCTGGAAGTGCTGCGCGAGATGATGAATGACTGGCCGTTCTTCTCCACCTACGTCGACATGCTGGAAATGCTGCTCTCCAAGGCCGATCTCTCGACGGCGGCCTACTACGAGCAGCGACTGGTCGATGAGCCAGCCCTGAAAGAGCTGGGACAATCATTGCGTGATCGTCTCGAGCGCCTGGAGAAGGTGGTGCTGGAGATCCGTGATCAGCAGGCTCTGCTTGAGCATATGCCGTTGATCCGTCAGGCCATCGATGTGCGCAACCCCTATATCGACCCATTGCATGGTCTGCAGGCCGAGCTGCTGCAGCGTAACCGTGACGCCGATGGTGCCATCTCTGCCGAGCTGTCACGCGCGCTGATGGTGACCATGGCCGGTATCTCCGCCGGTCTGCGCAACACCGGTTGATCCGGCTGGCTCTGTCGATTGGCGCCTTGGTGTGAAGGGTTAGCCAGAGCCTATCGCTAAAACTAGAAAGCCCCGTCAGGCATGCCTGACGGGGCTTTCTGTTATCTTTCGGCCAACGCTGAGTGCTGGTTTGCGCGCTGATCAGTGATCAGAGCTCAGCCGTCAGTGACATGAGTACAGCGACATGCGGGGCTGCCATGACTCACAGCAGGCCGCTGGCGCGTTCGCCCACCAGGGGCATCAGGAAGCGTTCGCGCTGCCAGTCCTCATCCTGATCGAGCGCCACCAGATGCAGCAGTTTGGTGAAGGCCGCTTCCAGCGTCATGTCGTCGCCTGACAGCACGCCGACGGTGGCCAGTCCTGCACCGGCCGCATAGTGACCGATAGTGACCGGCCCATGCGGACATTGACTGATACCGGCCAGCAACTTGCCTTCGCCGCGTGCATCGGCCAATACCTCCAACAGCTCGCTGTCTTCCGGCAGATTGCCGCTGCCCCACAGCTCCAGCACGGCGCCCTTGGCCTCCGGGCGCATCAACTGCACACGCACGCTCTCGGCGCTGATGCCGGGGTAGAGCGGCAGGCGAATGATGCTGTCCTTGCCGAGGCGGGCATAGTCGGGCAGCTCGAAGGCGGGGCCTTGGTCATCCATCAGGCGGCCGGGGTAGAGCACGACACGGTCATCGACCCATTCGCCCAGCAGTGGCGCATTGGGCGTGGTGAAGCCGCGGTGGTCCTGGGTGTACCACTTGCGGGTGCACACGCCACGCAGCAACTGTCCGCCGAAGGCGACCACGACTTCATTGAGGGTCGGCTGGGCGGCGGCGGTGAGCGCCAGCTCGACATTGCCCAGCGCGTCACTGTGCTCGGCTTCCAGCGGCAACTGTGCACCACTGACGATCACCGGACGCGCGGTGCCCTTGAGCTGGAAGGCGAGGCTGGAGGCCGTCCAGGCCAGAGTGTCGGTGCCCTGCAGCACGACGAAGCCATCGAAGCTGTCGTAGGCATCCGCGATCTGGCTGGCGATGGTGTGCCAGTCCGCCGGTGTCGCGGAAGAGGAGTCGATCAGCTGCGGAAACTCGCGCAGGGTGAAGGCGGGCAGGCGGCCACGACGGCTGGGGGGCAGTTGTTCCAATGCTGCGCGCAGGCGTGCATCGAAGTCACCGGCAGGTACCAGTCCTTGCTCACTTTCCACCATGCCCAGCGTGCCGCCGGTATACAGCACCAGGATGTGCGTCTCGGGAGTCATCGTATCCACCTGCCAGAAATGGGAAAGCCGGCATTGTAACGCATGCCGGCTTGCAGGGGAGCTGTCGAAGTCGGGCGTTCAGTCGCGATGTGCGGGGGGCTCAGCTGATATTGCCACCGCCGATGCGCGCATCCTCCTGATGGGACATGGCGCTGATGCACATCACCCGTACGCCTTCGAGCATGCTTTCAAGACTCATGGTCGGCAGGCGGCCATCGACACTCTGCTCGGGCAGCGCCGGGATATGCACGAAGCCGGAGCGGACGGGGCTATCCGCCAGATGACGCTGCACCCCATAGAACAGATGGTTGCAGACGAAGGTGCCTGCCGTGTAGGAGACGCTGGCGGGAAGACCCGCTGCCTGGAGGTCGTTGACCATCGCCTTGATCGGCAGGGTGGTGAAGCAGCCATCCGGTCCGCCAGCTTCGATGGGCTCATCCACCGGTTGGTGGCCGCCGTTGTCCTTGATGCGATAGTCATCCAGGTTGATGGCGACCCGCTCCGGGGTGATGGCGCAGCGACCACTGGCCTGGCCGAGCATGATCACGGTGTCAGGGGCGTGCTGGCCGATGGCCTCGATGACGCTGTCAATCGCGGCGTAGCGTGTCACCGGCACCCGGCAGGTGATGATCTCGAAGCGCTCATCGGGCTGGTCGTGCATGGCCAGTGTCTGGCCATCCAGTTGCTCGATGATCTTGAGGGCAGGATTGACGCTATCCGTGCCGAAGGGCTCGAAGCCGCAGAGTAGCAGACGACGCATGATGAAATTCCTTGGCTGGCATCGATCTCCGCGGGTCGCTGCTGGCGGTGATCGATGCGCGGGTAAGAGTGGGAGATCAGAAGGCCAGCAGCAGCATCAGGCTGATGTTGGCGGCCAGCATGACCAGCGCAGGCAGTATCTGTGCGCGAATGATGTGGTAGCGGTTATCCAGTTCCAGCAGGGCGGCCGGCACGATGTTGAAGTTGGCGGCCATGGGCGTCATCAGCGTGCCGCAGTAGCCGGACAGCATGCCCAGCACGCCGACGATGGCCGGATTGCCGCCATGCAGCGCGATGACCAGCGGATAGCCGATGCCGGAGGTGATGACCGCAAAGGCCGCGAAGCCGTTGCCCATCAGCATGGTGAACACGGCCATGCCGACGCAGTAGGCAATCACGCAGGCGATCAGGCTGGTGTCCGGCACCACGCTCGAGACCAGCCCGGCGATGGTCTGGCCGACGCCGGCCTGATCGAACAGCAGGCCAAGGGCGGCCAGGAATTGCGGCAGGATGGCGGCCCAGCCGATGGCATCTGCCAGACGGCGACCTTCCTGCATGCCGGTCGCCGGGCTCTCGCGCAGCAGCAGCAATGCCACAGCAAAGGCCAGTACCGTCGCGACGCCCAGGCCGACCAGCGCACTCTGGCCTGTCGTGAGGGTGTAAAGGAAGGTACCGACCGGAATCACCAGCGCGGGGATGAACAGGCGTGACCCGAGACGCTTGCGGCGTGCCTGACGCGCCTCATCGCTCAACTGGCCGTAGTTGCCGAACCCGAGCTGGCCGGTGGCGGCCAGCAGAGCCAGCGCCAGCATGGCAATACCGACCACGACATCGGGTAGCCACTGGCCAAATGCCAGGCTGATGCCGAAGATCATCCAGAAGGCACTGGTGCCGAGTCGGCGCGGATGATCACGATCGGTGAGCGTCAGGACGGCAAAGGCCATGATGGCGAAGCCGGTAATCAGGTAGAGAGCGTCGATACCGTTCATGAGTGGCTCTCCGTCGCAGAAGTGGTGAAGGTATCCTTGCCCGGTGTCGCGTTGGCCTGGCCGGAGGGCTGAGGGTATTCCTCGCGCAGCAGTTGATGTTCACGGCGAATGCGCGCGTCCAGCCGGCGGCAGAGCACGAAGACCACCACCAGCGACACCAGCGCGGTAGGAATGGCATACAGCGCCATGTCGGCCAGGCTGACGCTGGCGCCGCTCTTGTCGAGCACGCTCTTGATCAGCAACAACCCGCCGGAAGCCACGAAGATCAGCTGACTGAAGAAGTTGCCGAAGTTCTCGCTGACGGCATTCAGAACGCGTATGCGCTGGCTCAGGGCCTTGAAGCGTGGCGAGCTCAGAGCCTCTTCGGGGAGATCACGTTCGGCGGCGCCGACTGACATCGGGGCGACCAGCGGTCGGATCATCGCCGGGTGGCCACCGAGCTGCAGGCCGAAGGCGTTGGTCGCCTTGCGCAGCACCAGGTAGCTGAAGGAGATGCGCCCGGCGCTGGCGGCCCGCAGTTTCTGGACCAGATGCTCGGCCTGATCGCGCAGGCCATTGCGCTCGAGCAGCCCGATCACCGGCAGGGTGATGATGAACAGCGAGACGGCGCGGTTGTCGGTAAAGGCCTGACCGAGCGCGGCAAGAATTTCAGTCGGTGACATGCCGGCCACCAGGCCGGAGGAGAAGCCTGCCACCAGCACCACCAGCAGCGCATTGAGGCGCAGTGCCAGGCCGATGACGATGATGGCAACGCCGATCAATGACAGCATGAGGTGTCTCCCGAGCAGGGGGAGGACAATCGGATCCTTTCGAAGGACATGAGCCTGTGCCTCTGGGTGTGAGCTTGTTGTTATGCGGGGCTCGTTGCGAAGCGGGTCGAACATTGCCTGGCCGGTTGACCATTGCCGAGCAGTTCGACATGGCGAGCTGTTCGAACATGGCGGGGCGCAATGTTCGTTGCTTTACAAAGAGAGCTCAAAGGGTAGAGCGACACCAGAGGAATCCAAATGAGACATTCGGAATATATAAATTTCAACGACAAGTAGTATCGAGAAAATCTATCATTCAGATATGCATGACAGATAATATTGATGCCTTCGTGGGGCTTGCTTCACTCCATGAGGAGAAGATGTCAGCCGTCGACCACTGCAGTGCTGCCATCCACGCGCAGGCAGATACGGCGGCATCTGCCGACCTGGAAGCCAAGCATGGCGGCGCTCAGCAGGATCAGCGCGAACAGCGACGCGATCACGCGCAGATCGGCCGTGATTTCCAGCAGGATGCCGACGGCGAGTGGCCCGAGGGCCGCCAGCATGTAGCCGGTGCCTTGTGCCATGCCGGAGAGGGCACCCGCCAGGCGTGCATCGGAGGTGCGCAGCACCAGCAGCGTCAATGCCATCGAGAAGCTGCCCCCCTGGCCGAAACCGAGCAGCACGGCGAACAGCCAGCGCAGTGACAGCGGCCCGATCATCAGTCCCAGCAGGCCGATGGCGGTACAGGACAGCAGCAGCAGGATGGCGGGGCGCTGGTCGCGCCCCATGCGGCCGATCACGGGGGCCAGCAGGGCGGTAAGCACCTGTGCCATCACCGAGGCGGCCATCAGCCAGCCGGATTCGATATCGCTCAGACCGCGTTGCTGGAGCAGGAAAGGTAACCAGCCAAAGACGATATAGGCCAGGGAGGACTGGCAGCCCATGAAGAAGGTGACCTGACGGGCCAACGGCAGGTGCCACAGGCGAGGGGTGGCCTGCTGATGGCGGGTCATCTTCTCTGGCCACGGATGGGGCATGCTCAGGCGCCAGGCGGGAAGCGCGATCACCACAAGCAGTGCCCAGCAGGCCAATGAGGCTTGCCAGCTGTCGAGAAGATTGGCCAGTGGCACGCTGAGTCCTGCGGCCAGCGCAGCACCAAGGCATAGCGCCATGGTGTACACGCCGGTGAACAGGTCGGCTCGCTCAGGATGCTCACGCTTGACGATGGCAGGCAGCAGGGTGCCGGCGACGCCGATGCTGCCGCCACATAACAGGGTGCCGAGATACAGCAGCAGTGCCATGTCACTGGCTCGCATCCACAGGGCGGTGCCGAGAGTGACCAGGGCAAGGCTGAGGGTGCGCTCTACTCCCAGGCGGCGGGCCAGGCGCGGTGCCAGTGGGGCGAACAGCCCCAGGCAGACGACGGGCAGGGTGGTGAGAAGGCCCGCTGCCAGCGTGCTCAGGCCCAGGTCCTGGGTGATGCGATCCAGCAGGGGGGCCAGGGATGACAGCGCCGGACGCAGGTTCAGGGCGACCAGAATCAGGATGAGCAGGAAAAGGGATGCTGGCATTCGGCGCATGAGGAAACCTGAACGAGAGGACAAGTCTGTGAGAATACCGGCATATGCTCAAGCTGTCTTGCCGCGAGCCGACTTGCCTCGAACCGGTGTTCCTCCAGCAGGTCTTCCTCCAGTAGGTTTTCCTCGAGCCGGGCCCTGGACAGCAGAACGCCCGGCAATTGCCGAGCGTTCTACCTCGATGCATCTTTCTAGATGCATCTGTCTTGGCTCAATGTTCTGGTTTCGACGCGGCGCTTGTCAGTGCATTGGTTCTCAGTACTTTGGTTCTCAGTACTTGGGCTCCAGCTCCAGCTCGCGTGTCGCGCTATCGCCCCTGCGTGCTGCCGCGCGTTGACGCGTTGTGGCGGCATCGGCATGCACGTCGTGACCGCGGGGGGCGACATTGCGCCATGCGGGCGTCTTCTGCCGGCGCTCGGCATTGGCGCGTGCCGTATTGGAGACTGGCTGGCGACTCGCCTTGGCGCGAATCAGGGTCATGTCCTCGGTGCTCAGCAGCATGCCCTGGGGCGTGCGCTCAAGCACGAGGTGGCCGCGGAAATGCCAGCAGCGCATGGGGGTATGCGCGACACGATAGCGATGGCCGGCCACCTCCAGCGAGATGGCTTCCTTCGGCTGGCAGCCAAGGGGGTGCAGAGTCACTTCCTCCAGCAGCACCAGACGATTGAAGTCGTCCGGCTGAAGTACCTGATTGCCATCATGCATGCGAACCGGGAAGGCATGGTTGTCGCGCTGCAGCTCACGCCGCTTGTGACTGACGCTGCCGTTGCCTTCCACGATGCCGGCACCACACACATGTACGAGCTCGCCATCAATCTGTTTGATGACGAGGACCTCGACGTGGCGCTGCTTGAAAAGATGATCACGCAGTGAGCGTAATGGCATGGCTGAAATCCTCGTCTACACCATCCGTTGGCTGAGTATATCCGTCAGAGCCCGAGTCATCTCTCTGACCGACAGGCGCTTCCCTGCTGCCTGCCAAGTGATATCTCGCGCTGATAGTCACATCATACGCCGTTTGTGAGTATTTTTCCCGAATCAAGCACCAGTCTGGGGATATACCATCTTGTCAAGGCGCGGCTTGATGACGCCTCTATCAGCCAGATGACTGAGGACGCTACCTACTCTTGTCGAGTCACTCGTACTTGCCCAGCACAGCCCGGCAGATATCAGCGAAATTGCGTGCTTCCGGCGGGTGTTCCAGATCGAGCCCCAGGGCCTTGCCGACGCGGGAGGCGGCGACCAGACCGCGCACGCTGGGCTTGCCATCGTCGCCCTGCTCGGTCACCAGCAGGTGGGATTCGCCGCTCTGACGCAGTGTCTCGACCAGGTCCCCGACGCGGGCGCGCTTGAGCACGGCGAGAGGAATGCCCTGCAGCTCCGCGCGAGGTATCTGCACCATGTCGGTAGTGACTTCGTCGCGCTGGACATTGAAGCGGGTCATGGCGCGCATCACGACTCGGCCACCCTGCAGCTCACGCGAAGTCACCACGCCGGTGAAGGTGCCATCATGATCGTGGACCAGCAGCAGGCGTACCCCCGCCTGCTTCATGGTCGCCAGTGCCTGGCCGATGGAGGCGCTGCCCTGAATGCTGCGACCGGCGGTGATGGCAAAGTCCGTCACCAGCTCACTGGCTGGGCTATCCATGGTGATGTCGCCGATCGGCTGCAAGGGCAGACGAGCGGAGGTGACATGAGAGAGCGTTTCGACGTCGAGGGTGTGGTAAGCCGACGGTGCAATGGCATTCATGGACTGACTCCTGTAACCAGATGACGAGCATGTTCTGGGTACTGTGAGTCAGGTGAAGGCCAGGAGTTTCATGCACGATGGGTAACCTCAGGTTGCTACTGCCGCAACAGTGACGCGGATCTTGATCTATCAGATCAATCTTCGATGCTATCTGTGCGAGATAGGAAATGGATGGATTCCATTTCGGAAACAAAGGCCCCGGCAGGCCGGCACTGGCATGAGCCAGCAGTTTCCTTGCCGCTGACAGCAATGATGCCCACTGCACGAGGCGAGTGGACATCATTGAGCCGATTCAGGGAGTTATCCCTTCATCAGGGGGCTGGCGACACGCCCGGGCGCATTACACCCACTGCTTGAGGTCGCCGCGTACGGCATCCAGGAAGGTGATGAAGTCCGTCTGGCCATCGGTGTCGCAACGGTCCACCTTGCAGGCCAGCTTCATCTTGGTGCCGGCGACGATTTCGTCATACACCTCGAGCGTGAGTTTCTCGACGCTGGCATCGGCGGGCTCCTGCTCGCCATCCATCAGGCTGAACGTCGTCATCAGCGTGCCGCGAAGACGCGTGGTGCCGCCTTCGGCGACCACGCGACGCACCTTGAGCCAGCCTTCGCGCACCATGATCTCACCCTGTGCATCGCGTTGCTTGTAGATGGTGCGATAACATGCATTCTCGGAAACGCCCTTGGCGGCCATGCTTTCATAGGCCTTGATCATGCGCGTCGCCATGGTGCCAGCTTCGGCGATCTTGCGGCGGGCAGCACGATGTTCACGTTCCAGGCGGTCTTGCTTGGAGAAACGCTGCCACAGGTGGAAGTCGCGTGTCAGAGTGGTCGCGTCCATTACAGTCTCTCTTCTCTAAAAACGGCGGGGAAAAGTGGGTGACGGCTACTGCCATGTCCAGGCGCTGATGGTGTCACGAAGGCGGGCGATTGTCTGCCCGGTTCTTGTCTCAGACGTCGAGGAGGGCCCGAGTGCCAGGTGGTCCGGGTCATGCAGGCTGGCGGCGAGATGTCAGCATTGCCATGCTCAAGAGTACCATTCACTGGTCACGGACTTTTTCCAGTCCGGTCATCATCACGACTGAATCTAGGGCTTAAATCCTCTCTGAACTACTCTGCAAGTCACCCACAAGGCCCACATTGTGAGAATCTTCGACTGCTGATCCTCGAGATTGCTGATGCTTCACGCTCAGGCTCCTGCTACGTGAGCCACGCCGCCGTGATGGGATTGCCAGTCTCGCAGGCGACGTCGTCTGGTACACGTGGATCACATGCCTGACTGCGCTGCATGCCTTGAGGGGTGCGCAATGAATGTGACCGTCACGTTTCATACAGCAGCGTGAGATAGAATAGGCAGGTAAAATCATCAGGTAGCGCGCAGCGGAGGCACACGGGAAGTGCCGTAAATGAGGAAGGAATCATGGCGAAAGCAGATCGCCGTCGCAAACCGGGAAGTCGGCAGGGTGTATTGCGCACGGTAAACATGAAGTGGCGATGGCCAGCTCCAGCGGGGCTGGCTGAGCGGCACCTCGTGCTTTATCAGTTGTTCATGTGGATCTATATCAGTGCGCTCGGCTGCCAGCTGGGCTATTTCGCTCTGCTGGGCCTGCAGCCTTATCCGCAGCCGGTGGTGATCAATGTCATCGGCGTCCTGCTCAATGTCTTGGCCATCATGTTCCACCGCAAGGGGCACATGAATTCCGCGTTGCTGTTGCTGGTGGTGCCGATGTCAGCCAAGGCGGCATGGTGGGAATACCAGTTCGGCGCCGAGGGAGGCTTCGAGTATTTCCATATCGTCGCCATCTTCTTCATCTGTATCGCGTCCCTGTCACGCATTCAACGGCTATTGTTCAGTGGTGTCCTGCTGCTGTTCTATATCGGTGCCCAATACCTCACCAGCCCGGTCTATATCGTCTCTTACGAGTTCATGTCGTTGGCCAGCATCGTCAATCTGGTGATTTCCGTCACCTTCATCGCGGTGGTGGCCGTGCAGATCGGGTGGGAAGCTGAGCAGCGCGAGAAGCGCTACCGCCGTGACTTGCGCCACGACCAGTTGACGGGGGCGCTGTCTCGTTTTGCCTTGCTGGAAGAGGGGCCGCGTCTGCTGAGTCGTGGTGGTCTGGGAGTGCTGATGATCGATGTCGATCACTTCAAGGCCATCAATGATACCCAAGGGCATGCGATTGGTGATGAGGTGCTGATAGAGCTGACGCAACGGCTGCGTCACCACCTGCGCGGCAGTGATCAGTTGTGCCGCCAGGGGGGAGAGGAGTTCGTGGCCCTGTGTCCGACGGAGGACAGAGAAGGGCTCGAGCACGCAGCCGAACGCTTGCTGCTCTCGATCAACAGTCGTGCCTTCACGCTGAGCAACGGCCAGCTGCTGCGGGTCACCATCAGTATCGGGGTGGCCCAGGGCGGACCGGCCGCTTGCGCGGAATCACTGTTGCCGGATCTGCTGCAGCGTGCCGATCAGGCCATGTACCGCGCCAAGCGCGAAGGGCGCGATCGGGTGGTCACCGCCTGGGATGCGTCCGATCACGGCGCAGCCAGTCTCGATCAGGTCGAGTCGTCTGATCATGACTACCGCCCCGACCACGGCCACAACCTCGACAGGCTGGCCATGCCTGACATGCCGCCACTGGACACTCCGGGCGATGGGGCAGGCGAAGCGGACTCGACCTCCAGCCGTCCTGATGACAGTCACCATGACGATGTGCAGGCCGCCGATGAGGTCTATCAGTGGAAGCGCTGACGCAAGGCTGATGGCTTTGCCATTTCACCTCATTGGGCGTGATATCCGTGAGTGATCCACGCTCTCACCAAGCGGAGAAACAAGTTGATGATGGATTCCTGTGGCAGCGTTTCACGCCGGGTGTCGCGCCGGCTCTTGCGGGGACTGCTGGTGACGGCGTTGATAAGCGGTATGCCGCTTGCGGCGGTTCAGGCGGAGGAGTCGTCGAATGCTGCAGCGTCTTCGAGTGACGGTCAGGCGCCCCGGGCGCAAGTGATTGCCGACCCGGCGACGCCCTCTCTGCCGCCTGCCGCCAAGGCCAGCAACAGCATCTTTCGTTGTATGCAGGCGGGGGTGCCCACCTGGCAGCAGCAGCCTTGTCAGCAGGGCGATGCCCCCGTCACGCTGGATGATTCGCTGACGGTGGTGCCCGCCGCTGACGTGGTAGAAGAGACTTCAGGCGAAGACCCGGCCGCACAGCGCCTGGCGCGTGAGAAGGAGCGTGCCCTGGCTGCACGTGAGGAGAGTCAGCGTCAGTACCGCATCCGTTCAGCGCTGGATGATGGCTATCTGGTGCAGGGCATGAGCGAGGCTCAGGCCATCTCGTTGCTGGGCAAGCCCAGTGATATCAGCGAGACGATCGCCGATGACACGTCCTGCCGTCTGCTGAATTGGTGGGAAGATGTCCGTGTGCAGTTCTGCAACGATGAAGCCGTGTCCATCACGGCCAATCAGCGGGACTGAGTGACTTGCGGTCTGGGCCCTGTTCGTTCCGTCCCCCTCACATAGCCCTGTTCGTTCTGTCCGACTCGTATAGTCCGAGTCAGCGCCAAGGCGGTGAGCGGGGTTTTCTCGCCGCATGCCTACTTGTCAAGAAATTGCTAATATAAGGCATGATCTAGCGTAAAAACCGGATTTTCCACGTCCGATGTTGCGAAATGGCGACGACCGGGTGGTGAAGTTGCCACATTACCGAGTTTATCGAACAGTGTTAGATTACTCTCCGAACGCAGCGGCAAGCCCCCCAGGTGTCATCCAGGGGCATGGCTGACTGGCCGACGAGCCAGGCTGCAACACTATTCGGTGAGGAGAACACGCATGAACAAGTCCATCCTGATTGGCGCGATCGTTGCTGCACTGGGCATTGGCGGTGGAGTGGCGATCGGCAGCTATACGGCCAGCAACTCAGGCCCTGAATATGCCGATATCGTGGCGGTGGATGCCGTGACGGAAACCGTGAGCACTCCGCGCGAGGTCTGTCACAACGAGACCGTGACGCATCAGGCGCCCAGCAAGGACACCCATAATGTCGTCGGCACGGCCGTCGGTGCGATCGTCGGCGGTGTGGTGGGCAATCAGTTTGGCGGTGGCAATGGCAAGAAGGTGTTGACAGCCGCGGGTGCCGTGGGCGGCGGTTATGCCGGCAACCAGATACAGAGCCAGATGAAGAAGGGCGATACCTACACCACGACCGAGCAGCGCTGCGAAACGGTGCAGGACGCGTCAGACAAGGTGGTCGGCTACGACGTCAAGGTCGACATGGGGGACGAGACCCGCACCGTGCGTCTCGAGGACAAGCCGGACGTGAAGCGCTTCGAGATCCGTGATGGTGAGCTGGTGCTGCCCCAGCAAGGCTGAGGCCAGATAGCCCCCAGACACGAAGCCCCCCGACGGAATCCGCCGGGGGGCTTCTTTTTGGACATCCAGCTTTCTGGGTATCTTACCGTGCTCTTTTCTCTTAGACCGTCGGGTCGTCAGCTGGCATCCGCCGTGGCGGGCAGTGCCTTGGCGATCTCACGCGCCAACTGCTCGCCGGTCACACGCCAGCCTTCGCCCAGACTATTGACCAGCGCTGGATAGCCGTCATCCGTCAGGGGAGTCAGCGTCTGGATGTCGCCTTCCTCCAGTACGCTGCCATCCACGCCGCGCAGGCGCCAGCGACCGGTGATGACGGACTGGCCATCATGGCGGCCGATGAAGCGATCCAGGCTTACGCTCAGGCGTGCGCCCTTGAGGCCGCTCAGGCTGGTATCCGCGATACGGTACTGGCTCAGCGGCTGGGCGGGGCTGGCCTTGAGCTGCGTCAGCAGCTGGCGGGTCAGCATGTCCTGCAGATCATCGGCCCACAGGTTCTGGCTGGCCTGTACCAGCGTGATGTCGTCTGTCTGATAGACCAGACTGCCGCCTTCCAGGTAGCTGGCCAGTTGCACCGGCATCACTTCCAGCAGGGGGGCATCTGCGGCAACACTGCGCTGGGCGGCACTCGCTTGGGTCGTTTGTGGCAGCAGGTAAGCGCCACCAGTGGCGGCGGTCGTGCAACCCGCCAGTGTGCCGAGCATCAACAGACCTGCCACCAGGCCGCCGAAGCGGCCCTTGTGCGACATTGAAGTGCGCGGCGAGGCAGACGCGCTGCAGGCTTGTGGCATGGCTGCCGTTCGGGTCGAGAGACTCATGGCTGTCGTCATCATTGGGCCCTTGGAATCGGATCGCGAGTGGTCGGCTTGTCGAAGATCAGGCTGGAGGGATTCTTCTCCAGCGTATCGAGCAGCGGTTCTGCCTTCTTGAGCACACGGTCCAGTCGTTCGAGATCGCCTTCCAGCTTGCGGTAGGCGGAAGAATCCGGCGTCAGGCCATCCAGGGTGCGATTGAGGTTGTCGATGCTGGTGCTGATATCGCTCGGCAGCTTCTGCACCTCGTCGGAACCCAACAGGGCATCGACATGGCCGGCGGTCTTGTCGAGACGCTTCACCAGGCTCTCTGAGGCCGACAGGGTCTTGTTGAGATTGCCCAGAACCGGCTCGATGTCCAGGCCATTGAGCTTGTCGAGCAGCGCATTGAGCTTGGCTTCCATCTGAGCTAGACCGCCGGAGACACTCGGCATGACCTCGATATCATCGAAGGTATCGGCCTTGTAGGGCGGCGGACTGTCATAGAAGTCGAGATCGACGAACAGCGCGCCGGTCAGCAGGTTGCCGGATTTCAGCGTCGCGCGCATGCCCCGCTTGAAGAGGCGCTCGAGGCGCTTCTTCCACTGCACCACGCCTTCATCATCCACTTGCCCCTCAAGGCGTTCGGGTTCGATGCGAATCAGCACCGGAATCTCGAAGCTCGACAGCGTCCGCACGCGCTGGTGGGTCAGGCGATAGGGCACGCTGACCACGGTGCCGAGGCGTACGCCGCGGTATTCCACCGGCGCGCCGCGCGACAGGCCACGCACGGTATCGTCGACCATGATCACGTAGTCGATGGCCTGATGGAAGCTGCCTTCACGGGCCTCTTCCTGGTCGGAATACAGCGTGAAGGACGTGTTCTCCACCACAGGGCGGCCACGCGGCAGGTCTTCGGGAATGCCGAAGGCGACGCCACCGCTCAGTACGCTTTCCAGTGACCCGACATCGACCTGCAAGCCCTGGGAATCCAGGCGCAGGCTGACCCCGCTGGTGGACCAGAAGCGCGTGGTGGAGGTCACCAGCTCGTTGTAAGGCGAGTCGATGTAGAGGGTGTAGTGCATCTCCTTCTCGCTGGGGCGGAACTCGCTGGATTCCACGCGCCCGACCACGAAGCCTTCGTAGGTGACGGGGTCGCCGTCCGAGAGCACGCTGCCATCGTTGCTGGTGAGGTCGATACGCAGCCCCTTGGCGTCCTGCGTCGTCACCGGCGGTTGCTCCAGCGCCACGAAGTAGTCCTCCTCATCACGACTGTCACCAGGCTGGAGCTGGATATAGGCACCTGACAGCACGGTGTTGAGGCCACTGATCCCCTCGCGACCGATGCGCGGTTTCACGACCCAGAGCCGCGAGTCGGCATTGAGCATGCGCTCGCTGTCCTTGGACATGCGCGCGGTGACGATGGTCTTGTCGAGGTTGTCCGACAGGCGCACGGATTCGACCTTGCCGACTTCGACGTTGCGGGTCTTGATCAGTGTCTTGCCCGCTTCGATGCCTTCCGCCGTCTCCATTTCGATCGTGATCAGCGGGCCACGGCTGGCGTAGTTGTGCCACACCATCCAGGCGCCGATCAGAAGAGCCACGATCGGGACTATCCAGATCGGAGAAAGGCGGCGTCGACTTTCACGACGTGCGCGAGAATCATCACTCATAAGTCATCCTGTGAGTCGGCAGCAGAAGGGGGATTGCGGGAGGCATTCGGGGTCGTGAATGGCGTCGTGAACGGAGGCGTGGCCTGCGAGGATGAGGCAAGAGACGCGGAGCCCGTCAGCGGTGTCAGCGGCAGATCACCGAACAGCGTGTTCGCCATCATTTTCTTCTCCGTCTCGGTGTCCCAGACAAGGCGCGGGTCGAAGCTCAACGCCGACAGCATCGTCAGCACCACCACGCAGGCAAAGGACAATGCCGCAGGCCCGGGGTGCACCGACATCAGCGCACCCAGCTGGATCAACGCGGCCAGCAGCGCCACCACGAAGACATCGACCATCGACCAGCGCCCGATATATTCGGTGATGCGGTACAGGGTCACCCGCGCTCGCGCATGTTGCACCTCGGGGCGCTGGGCGCTGATGCACAACCAGGCGATGGCGATCATCTTCGAGGCCGGCACCAGGATGCTGGCGATGAAGATGACCATCGCGATGGGCCAGTCGCCATGTGACCAGAGCACCACGATGCCACCGGCGATCGTCTGTGGGTCGTTTTCCCCGAGGCTGACCGTGGTCATGATCGGGAAGACATTGGCGGGGATGTACAGAATCGCCGCCGCGATCAGCCACGCCCAGGTGCGCTGAAGGCTCTGCGTCTTGCGCTGATGGACAGGGTCGCCACAGCGGCGACAGTGGGTGTGCGACTCCCGTTCGCCGCAGGCGTTGATCAGACCGCAGCTATGGCAACTGGCCAGTCCCTGCAAGGCGGCACCGATTCCCGGCAGCGTGCCGCTGGGGGCGGCTGGCTCGCCCGCCAGCGCGAACCACATGCGGTCCCCATCGATGCTGGCCAGCGTCTTGGTCATCAGCAGGGCGAAGGCGCAGAATGCCCAGAAGGAGGGCCCGAAGCTGATATCGGCCATGCCGGCGATCTTGACCAGGCTCACCATCACGCCGACCAGAAACACATCTGCCATCATCCACGGGCGCAGGTGGCTCAGGGTGCGCGCAATGCCGCGAATGCCCGGCAAGGGCAGTTTCAGCCCGATGGCCGCATGGGTGTAGATGACGCCAAGCAGGTAGAGCGCCGGCAACATCACGATGGTCAGGATCAGCAGCACGGCCAGAGAAGGATAGGACTCGGCCGTCAGGGCGGCTGGTGTATCGATCAGGCTTAGACTTGCCGAGATGCCACTGGTGGCAAAGGCGATGAACTCGAAGGGCAGCGTCAGCACCAGCATCACCAGGCACGCCATCGCCAGTGCCAGTGTGCGTTGCACGGCATGGGCGTGGCGCTGGGCGAACAGATGATCGCAACGCGGGCAGCGGGCGCGCTCGCCGGCCTTGAGCGCCGGCAATGCCACGACGAGGTCGCAGCACTCGCAGGCACGCATTCGCCGCCGTGATACGCCTGATGTGACAGGCGCGAACACCTGTGGCGGATCACGGGTTTCAAAGGTACGCCGGGTGTAGCGGCGCAGGGCAGCAAGGGGACGAGGCATGTCGCTCCAGCGGGATCGGGTGGTGTATAGCTGTGCCGTGCGTGTTCGGGCCATGCGTAGAGGCTTTGTCAGCCGCGGCTCGAACACGCCTGCGGCTGCGCTCTTGGGGAAGCGCTCTCGGGAATGCGCCGTCAGCTGGTCTGGCCTCATGCACACGCGGATCTGCGAAGATATAGGAGCTGTGAAAGCACCAGGCCTGCACAGGCAAACAGTGTTCGAGAGTAGCATGATGCCGCAAAAGGCTGATGGCACTCAATGCTTGCCGCGTGAGCGCGCCTTTCTTGCCAGGCCATAAACAGGCACGCCGCCCGGAGAGGGCGGCGTGCAGGGCCGTCACGCAATGTGACAGCAATGAGGCTTCTGTCGTGATCAGGGATCAGACAAGGTCATCCTCCTGGCGGGCCGCTTCGTGGGCTCGCTTGAGGTCCTTCGGCTCACCGAAGAGGCGGCGCACGACCACATAGCAGACCGGCACCAGGAAGATCGCCAGCACCGTGGCCGAGATCATCCCGCCGATCACGCCGTTGCCGATGGCGTGACGGCTGGCGGCACCCGCACCCGTCGAGATGGCCAGTGGTACGGCACCCAGGGTGAAGGCCAGCGAGGTCATCAGGATCGGGCGTAGACGCATGCGCACCGCTTCCATGGTGGCATCGATCAGCGAGCGACCCTGCACTTCAAGGTCCTTGGCGAATTCGACGATCAGGATCGCGTTCTTGGCCGAAAGCCCGATGGTCGTCACCAGGCCGACCTGGAAGTAGACGTCATTGTCGAGTCCGCGCATCCAGGTGGCGAGCAGGGCACCCAGTACCCCCAGCGGTACCACCAGCATGACGGAGAACGGAATGCTCCAGCTCTCATACAGCGCGGCCAGACACAGGAAGACGAAGACCAGCGAGATGGCATACAGATACGGTGCCATGCCGCCACTCTGGGATTCCTGCAGCGAGATGCCGGTCCATTCCAGCGCGACGCCATTGTTGAGCTGGCTGACCATCTCTTCCATGGCCTGCATGGCCTCACCGGTGGAATAACCCGGTGCCGCCTGCCCCAGCAGTTCCATCGAGGAGACGCCGTTGTAGCGTTCCAGCTGCGGCGACCCGTAGGTCCACTCGCCGTTGATGAAGGCGCTCAGCGGCACCATCTCGCCGGAGGTGTTGCGTACGTACCACTTCTTGAGGTCTTCCGGCTGCATGCGGGCACTGGCTTCCGCCTGCACATAGACCTTCTTGGTGCGGCCGTTGTCGAGGAAGTCATTGACGTAGGTCGAGCCCCACGCCGTGGAAAGCGTCGAGTAGACCTCTGACAGCGAGACACCCATCGCCGTCGCCTTGAGTTCGTCGATGTTGAGCGTGAACTGCGGGCTGTCTTCCAGGCCATTGGGGCGCAGGCCGGTCACGGCCGGATTCTGGCCCGCCATGCCCAGCAGCTGATTGCGCGCGTCGGTCAATGCCTTGTGGCCGATGCCGCCACGGTCGACCAGCATCATGTCGAAGCCGCTGGCGTTGCCCAGCTCCATGATCGGCGGCGGGTTGATGGCGAAGACCAGGGCTTCCTTCAAGGTGCTGAAGTAGCTCTGTGCTTCACTGACCACGCTGAAGGAATCGCTCTCGCGCTCATCCCACGGCTTCAGGTTGATGAAAGCCAGGCCCATGTTCTGACCGCGACCGGCGAAGCTGAAGCCGGCGACGTCGAACATTTCCTGAACCGCATCTTCCTGATCGACCAGGAAGTGATGCTCGACCTTTTCCAGCGTCTCGAGCGTCTGCTCCTGAGTAGAGCCCACCGGCAGGATGACCTGGTTGAACAGATAGCCCTGATCCTCATCCGGCAGGAAGCCGGTCGAGATGCGCGTGAATACCACGCCACAGCCGACGACGATCAATGCATAGACCAGCATCGAGCGACCGGTGCGCTTGAGCATGCCGCCAACGCCTTTCTGGTAACGCGCGTTGGAGCGATCGAAGACCCGGTTGAAGAGGCCGAAGAAGCCGGTGGTCTTCTCCTTGGTCGGCTTGAGCAGGGTAGCGCACAGGGCCGGCGTCAGGATCAATGCCACCAGTACGGACAGCGTCATCGCCGAGACGATGGTCACCGAGAACTGACGGAAGATCGCACCGGTGGTGCCGGGGAAGAAGGCCATCGGAATGAACACGGATGACAGCACCAGGCCGATACCCACCAGTGCGCCGGTGATCTGGCCCATCGACTTGCGAGTCGCTTCCAGTGGCGAGAGCTTCTCTTCGTGCATGACGCGTTCAACGTTTTCCACCACCACGATCGCATCGTCGACCAATAGCCCGATGGCGAGCACCATGGCGAACATCGTCAAGGTATTGATGGAGAAGCCCAGCACTTCCAGCACCCCGAAGGTGCCCAGCAGCACGACCGGTACCGCGATGGTCGGAATCAGGGTGGCTCGGAAGTTCTGCAGGAACAGCAGCATCACCAGGAAGACCAGTGCCACGGCTTCCAGTAGTGTCATCACCACTTCTTCGATGGAAATCTTGACGAAGGGCGAGGTGTCGTACGGGACCTTGAAGCTCATGCCCGGCGGGAAGTAGGCGGACAGTTCATCGAGGCGGTCCTTGACGGCCTGGACGGTGTCCAGCGCGTTGGCGCCCGAGGCCAGCTTGATCCCCAGGCCTGCAGCAGGCTTGCCGTTGTAGCGGCTGACGGTGCTGTAGGTCTCGGCGCCTTTCTCGACGCGGCCGACGTCACGCAGATAGACCTGAGAGCCATCTTCCTGGGTCTTGAGCAGGATGTTGCCGAACTGCTCCGGGGTTTCAAACAGGGTCTGCGCCACGATGGTGGCGTTGAGCTGCTGGCCTTCTTCCGCCGGCAGATTGCCCAGCTGGCCCGAGGCAATCTGGTTGTTCTGCGTGCTGATGGCCGTGGTGACGTCGCTGGTGGTCAGCTTGAAGTTGTTGAGCTTTTGCGGGTCGAGCCAGACTCGCATGGCCCCCGGCGCGCCGAACAGCTGTGTTTCGCCGACGCCCTGGACACGCGAGACCTCATCCTGGATGTCGGAGGCGACATAGTCGGTCAATTGCTGCTTGGTCATGCTGCCGTCGTCAGAGACGAAGGCCGCGACCATCAGGAAGCTGCCGGAGGACTTGGTGACCGAGACACCCTGGTTCTGTACGGATTGCGGCAGACGCGGAGTGGCCAGCTGCAGCTTGTTCTGTACCTGAACCTGAGCGATGTCGGGGTCGGTGCCGGTGTCAAAGCTCAGCTCGATGCTGGCGTTGCCCTGGGAGTCCGAGGTCGAGCTCATGTACAGCAGATTGTCGATGCCGTTCATCTGCTGCTCGATGACCTGGGTCACCGTGTCTTCCACCGTCTGGGCAGAGGCACCGGAGTAGGTGGCCTGAATGGTGATGCTGGTAGGGGCCAGCGAGGGGTACTGCTCGATCGGTAGCTTGAGGATACTGAAGATCCCCCCCAGCATCACGATGATGGCGAGCACCCAGGCAAAGATAGGGCGATCGATGAAAAATCTGGCCATGACGTTTGAGGCTCCTGGAACGTCGTTCGGGACGGTCGCCAGTCACACGAGAAGCGTCTCTCGTCTGGCTGGCGACAGTGGCGCGAAAAGCGGGGGCAGGCTTACTGGCTATCGCCGGTCCTGGTCTGTTCACTTTCCGAGGAGTCGCTGCTGGCAGCAGTCCGCGACTGAGGTGCGGCGTTCTGGTCAGTGCCTGTCTCATCCGAGGCGATCTCGACCGTGGCACCCGGCTTGATCTTCTGCAGACCGCTGACGATGACCTTGTCATTGCTGTCGAGGCCGCTGGTCACCAGCCACTGATTGTCGATGGCCTGACCGATCACGACCTGCTTGGCCTCGACCTTGTTCTCGGCATTGACTGTCATCACGCTGGCCTGGCCCGTGCTGTCACGGCTCACGGCCTTCTGCGGAATCAGGATGGCATCCTTGGCGACAGCTTCGGTCAGGCGGGCACGCACGAACATGCCCGGCAGCAGCAGCTCATCTTCGTTGGGGAACAGTGCGCGCAGCGTGACCATGCCGGTCCCCTGGTCGACAGTGACATCCGCGAACTGCAGCTTGCCCTTGGCGCCGTAGACGCTGCCGTCTTCCATCACCAGCTCGACTTCCGTCTGGACCGGAGCGGTGGCGGCATCGCGATTCTCGCCCAGCTCACGCTTGAGACGCAGCACTTCGGTGGCGGACTGGGTCAGATCGACATAGATGGGGTCCAGCTGCTGGACGGTGGCCAGGCTGGTTTCCTGGCTGGCCGTGACCAGCGCGCCCTTGGTGACGTTGGACTTGCCGATACGACCACTGATCGGTGAGGTGACCTTGGTGTAATCCAGGTTGATCTGCGCGCTGGATACCGCGGCCTTGGCCGAGGCGACATCGGCACGGTCTTCGCCGACGGTGGCCACGGCATCGTCGTAATCCTGCTGGCTGACCATCTTGCGCGCGACGAGGTTCTTGAAGCGCTTGGCCTTGAGGCTCGAGGTGTTGAGGCTGGCCTCGGCACGCGCCAGGCTCGCCTTGGCGCTCTCGACATCGGCGCGATAGGTGCGCGAATCGATGTGATAGAGCACCTGACCTTCCTCGACGTCACTGCCTTCGGTGAAGTCGCGCGATTCGATGATGCCGCCGACCTGCGGACGCACTTCCGCGATCTGATAGGCACGCGTGCGGCCCGGAAGTTCGGTGGTGAGTGGTACATCCTGGGCAGTGACGGTGACGACATCGACCTGAGCGGCCTGGCTGGCGCCTGCGGCGGGGCCTTGGCCAGCCTCCTCCTTGTCGCCGCTACAGCCGGCCAGCAGGGCACCGACCAGCAGCAGGCTTGCCGGAAGCAGGCCGAGGCGTCGGGCATTGAAAGCCAATGGGTGTCTCTGCAAGCGGGATTGACTGGGGGAAGTCGGGGCCATGGAGCGTCCTTTACGAAATTCAGGGGCTGAAGTGCACCATTATCGCCACATTGTGACTCACCGCAGGTGCGGCGCGTCAAAGCAACGATGTCATGAAGAGGAAGATATTTAGCCCGCTATTCTATCGGAATGGCGAGGCGACTGTATGGTTGTTTTGTGCAGTTATTGCGCACCCTGTTGCAACAGTTTGTTGCCATGTGAGCTGCATTCTGAACGTCATGGAGGGGGATGCAAGACGATGCAATTCGCTTGCCATGCCCGCAGGCGTGCACATGTCTCGCCTCACACAGGGGGCGTGCGCAAGTCAGGTGGGGCTAGGACAGTGATGGTGCATCAATATGCGCAAATTCTGAATAAGTTATCAGATCGAAGTGTCTGAATGATGAACTCCCCGGCCCTGTGCGCAAACGCATGTTGCCAGCACAGGGCGGATCAGCGGATCAGCGGATCAGCGTGAGGCCCGGAGAGCGGGAGGGTGAAAGAGCGGAAGCGCTGAGGATCTGAAGCACTATGGGATGAAGCGTAGGGCAGCCTCTCGAGTCATCTGGCGCGAGCAGCGCAACCGCAAGAGGGCGCGGCAGGGACGGGTGACCAGGGGCGGAACGCCGTGAATTGCACCACCAATGGGGCAAGGCTTGCGCGGTCCTCCGGCAGCTGTGGTTGGCGCAGCAGGCGCAGGCAGGGGCGATCAGCGAAGGCCTCCTCCAGTCTGGCGGCCCAGCGTTGCTGCTGTTCTCGCCAGGTCGCGACCCAGTCAGCCTGCGGCTCGTGGGTCGCTGAGAGAGTCTTGCCAGCCTCTTGCGCGGCGGGTTCCGGCAGGCACTGATTGATGATCAAGCCGCCGACGGCCAGGCCATGAGCTTCCAGCGCCTCTCGTGTTCGAGTTGTCTCCAGACACGGCAGCTTCTCTGGCGTGCTGACCAGAATCACGCGCGCCCGGCGGGTATCGCTCAAGCGCTCACGCAATGCTGCGTAGCGCGTACGGCGTTGCTCCAGCGCCTCGCTGATCGGGTCTTCCGGCGCTTCTTCGCCTGGCGTCTCTGACGCCTGCTGACTGTCCAGCCACAGGCTGCGTTCGGCGACGGCACGCCTGCGCTGACCCAGCATGCCCTCCAGCCAGCCGCCCAGTACTTCGGGCAGGCTGAGCAGGCGAATGGTATGCCCGCTGGGAGCCGTATCGAACAGGATGTGTCGATACGATGAGCTGTCCGGTGTCAGTGGGGTAGGCGGAGCAAGGATGATCCCGACCAGCGCATCGAAGAGTGCCGCTTCACTGGTGCCGGGAGCGTGGCGTGACAGTTCGAGCTGGCGCATCACCGTGGCACTGCGCTCGCCACTCACCAGGGGGGCGGTCCGCTGGCGGACCGCCTCCAGGTAGCGCTCGCATTCCCGCTCGGGGTCCAGTTCCATCACGTCGAGTCGCAGCGCGATGTTGCAGGGCTTGCCACCGACAGCACCGAACAGATCGCCGAGATTGTGCGCGGGGTCCGTCGATATCAGTAGGGTCGCTTCGCCTTTCTCCGCCAGTGCCAGCGCCTGCGCGGCCGCGCAGCTGGTCTTGCCGACACCGCCCTTGCCACCGAAGAACCAGATCTCGGGGGGCTCCGATTTCCCGGCTTGCCCCGGCGCTCGGCCAGGCTGAGGAGTGTGAGTCTCGTAAGTCTCGCGAGCCGCTGACGGCTGAGTGCCTGCCCAGACAGCCGTATCTTTCGCCGTGCGGGATGCCACGCGTTTCCAGAGCCTGCTCAACAGCACTTGATGCCCTCCAGCGGTGAATGCTCAAGCCCCTGACGCAAGTGCCAGTCATGCATGCGTTCCAGCATCAGTGGCAGCATCTCCAGCGAGACGGCCGGCGCCGGATTGGGGATGCCCATCAGCTCCGCGAAGCTCATCATCATGAAGATGTCTTCCTCCTCACGGGCAAGCTGCGCCAGATCGCGCTGCTGGTTGACGCGCAGCATGGCCTCCCAGCCATCCCGCAGCTGAATGGCGCCTGTCAGCAGGCGCCTTGTCAGACTCGGCAGGCGTGGTGATGACGCCAACAGGGTATCGTCATCAGCTCTCATGAGCGCTCACCCGGGCGGGAGACGTCAGGCTGCGGCTGGCCTCGAGCAGAATCCACAGCGCAAACACCATGATAAGGCTGCCGAAGGTGAACAACAGCCATTGTGGGTCGTTGCTGCCCATGCCCGACCAATCCAGCACCACCTGTTGCACCATCGCCCACAGCGTCATGATCATCAGGAAGACCATCGGGGCCAGGGTATAGATGACAGGGCGGCCCTGACGCTTGAGCCACACCGACACCAGCATCAGCGAGATGCCCGCCAGCAGCTGGTTGCTGGTGCCGAACAGTGGCCACAGCAGGTAACCGCCGGAGCCGAAGCCCTTGGGCCCCTGCGGCAGGATGACCAGCGCGGCACTGGCGATGACGGCGATGCTGGTGGCGACATGCTTGTGGCTGAGTGCCGGCATGCCGTATTCGCTGCCCAGTTCCGCGATGATGTAGCGCATCAGCCGTACGGCGGAGTCCAGTGTCGTGGCCGCGAAGCTGACCACGATAACCGCGACCAGCGTACTGCCGACATTGGCGGGCAGGCCGAGATGCGAGATCAACTGACCGGAGCCCTGCACGAAGCTGGAGAGGCCGTTGGCACCGGCGGCAGCGAAGCTTGAATAGGTCGCGCTGAAATCGGCCTGGGTGGCGAACAGGGTCGCCACCGCGATGATGGAAATCAGCGCCAGCATGCCTTCGCCCAGCGCGCCGGAGTAACCGATCAGGCGCGCATCCGGTTCATGGGACAGCTGCTTGGAGGTGGTGCCGGAGGCGACCAGCCCGTGGAAACCCGAGATGGCGCCGCAGGCGATGGTGATGAACAGCAGCGGGTAGAAGGACATCTCGGCCTCGGCGTTGAAGGCCGGCGCCGTCAGCTGCGGGCCACCCACGGCCAGCCCCAGATACAACAGTACCAGCCCGACCACCAACTGGTGCGAGTTGATGGTGTCGCGTGGCTGCAGCAGCTTCCAGACCGGCAGCACCGAGGCGACATAGACATAGGCCATGAGTGCGATGATCCACACCAGGAAGGCGCTGGCGATGGGGGAGAGGCCAAACAGCAGAGTGCCATCCTCGCCACCGGCCATGGTGGTGAAGGCACCCGCCAGGTCGATCTGCAGGAACTCGAACTGACCCGCCAGCAGCGCGGCGGCATACATCACCATCAGCGCGAGCAGTGAGGGAATCAGCATCTTGCCGCCGCGACGATAGACGCGATGGCCGATCCATACCGCCAGCGGAATCTGGATCAGCACCGACATCACGCTGGCCGGGAAGTTGATGAACAGGTTGGCGATCACCCAGGCGAACACCGCGTTCAGCATCAGGACCAAGATCAGGATGATGAACAGGAACAGCAATTTGGCGCGCTTGCCGATCAGCTTGTCCGCCAGGGTGCCGACGGACTGGCCGCGATGTCGCGCCGACAGCGTCAAGGTGCCGAAATCATGCACGCCTGCCGCGAACAGACTGCCCAGCACGACCCACAGCACCGCCGGCAGCCAGCCCCAGTAGACCGCGATGGCCGGCCCGACGATGGGCGCCGCACCAGCGACAGAGGTGAAATGGTGCCCCCACAGTACCCAGCGATTGGTTGGCAGGTAGTCGGTGTCATCGCGCAGCGCATGGGCCGGCGTCACAAAATTCGGGTCGAGGCGGAAGATGCGATCGGCCAGAAAGCGGGAATAGAAGCGATAGCCGATGGCGAAGGCAACGCAACCGAACAGGGCAAGCCAGATGGCGTTCATGGCAGATTCCGAGTGGCGTAGTGATGGATCGAGTAGGGCGTGCTGGCGTATGTCAGGTGTCTGGTCACGTGCCGGAGGGCTCTCAACACGCTGGTGCAGATCGGCGTGACGCTAACATCGATAAATGCGCATATAACTTCGCCATTGGTCGCCCCGACGCGCGCCGACATGTCGCCAGCAAACCGGCAGGACATTGCTGAATCGCCGCCTTCCTGCGTGGACTGAACGCAGAAGCGCTCCATTGCCTTGTGCTCAGGCGGTATCACGCGCGGGGTAGCCGTTTTTGCCTTGCTCTGCCTTGCGACCAAGGAGTATCAGTGGGTTGATCCACGCGACCTTGTGTTCCGCCAAGCTCTTCTATACTCGAAGCAAGTCGGAGCACGGGGAGCCGCTCAGCGCCGTCATCTGGGTGAGGCTCTCGATAACAATGATAAGGAGGCGCCGATGTCATGGATCGCGGAATGCCTTTCCCGTGTCACCAGGCCAATGCATCTGCGCTTGCGGCGTACAGTGACGACCCTGTCACTGACGACCTTGTCACTGACAGGCCTTTCCCCTTCGGTGCTGGCAGTCGAGTACAACATGCCGGTCGGGGTCACCGCGGTCAGCCGCGAGATCCACTCGCTGCACATGATCATCTTCTGGATCTGTGTGGTCATCGGCATCGCGGTGTTCGGCGTGATGGGCTACGCGATGATCAAGCACCGCAAGTCACGTGGCGCGGTATCGGCAAGCTTTCATGAAAATACCCGCATCGAGATTCTGTGGACCGCCATTCCGCTGTTGATCCTGGTGGTGATGGCGGTGCCTGCCACCGCCACGCTCAAGGACATGTACGACGCCTCCGAGTCGGCGCTGGACGTGAAGATCACCGGCCATCAGTGGCGCTGGCAGTACGAGTATCTGGGCGAGGATGTCGCCTTCACCTCAAGCCTCGCGACCCCACGCGAGCAGATCAACAATACCGCCGCCAAGGGCGAGCATTACCTGCTGGAAGTCGACAACCCGCTGGTGTTGCCCATCAATCGCAAGGTGCGCTTCCTGACCACCTCTGCCGATGTCATCCACTCCTGGTGGGTGCCGGACTTCGGCGTCAAGAAAGACGCCATCCCCGGCTTCATCAATGAGGCCTGGACGCGTATCGAGACCCCCGGCACCTATCGTGGCCAGTGCACCGAGCTGTGCGGCAAGGACCATGGCTTCATGCCGGTGGTCGTAGAGGCGTTGCCGGAGGACGAGTTCGATGAGTGGCTGATCGCGCGCAAGGCCGAAGCCGAGGCCGCGCTCAACGATGCCGGTCGTGACTGGAGTCTCGAGGAGCTGATGGAGAAGGGCGAGAAGACCTACGCCACCATCTGCGCCTCCTGTCATCAGCCGGACGGCCAGGGCATGCCGCCGGCGTTCCCCTCGCTGGTAGGCAGTGCCATCGTCACCCAGGACATGCAGGCGCACATCGATATCGTGGTCAACGGCAAGGCGGGCACGCCCATGGCGGCCTTCGCCGATGTGCTGAGCCCGGTCGAGCTGGCGGCTGTCATCACCTATGAGCGCAACGCCTGGGGCAACGATACCGGCGAGCTGGTGCAGCCAGCCGTCATCAAGGAACAGCTGTCTCAATAGCGTGCAAGCGACGCATTCAGGAGGTGTGTCATGGCCAGTGAACAGCCACGCAAGGCAGTACTTCAGGCCAGCGAGAGCGAGGGGGCCACCGCAGGCGGCGCTCATGTGGGCGAGGGCCACGGCAGCGCGCCGCGCGGCATGCTGCGCTGGCTGCTGACCACCAATCACAAGGATATCGGCACCCTCTATCTGATCTTCTCGCTGAGCATGCTGTTCATCGGCGGCATCATGGCGCTGGTGATCCGCACCGAGCTGTTCCAGCCCGGCCTGCAGATGGTGCAGCCGGAGTTCTTCAACCAGATGACCACCATGCATGGGTTGATCATGGTGTTCGGCGCCATCATGCCGGCCTTCACCGGGCTGGCCAACTGGATGATTCCGCTGCAGATCGGCGCGCCCGACATGGCGCTGCCGCGCCTCAACAACTTCAGCTTCTGGCTGTTGCCGGTCGCCTTCCTGTTGCTGCTCTCCACCCTGCTGATGGAGGGCGGTGGCCCCAACTTCGGCTGGACCTTCTACGCGCCGCTGTCCACCACCTATGCGCCGCCTTCGACCAGCTTCTTCATCTTCTCGCTGCACATCGCCGGCATCAGCTCGATTCTCGGCGCCATCAACATCATCGCCACCATCCTCAATCTGCGTGCCCCGGGCATGCGCCTGATGGACATGCCGCTGTTCGTCTGGACCTGGCTGATCACCGCCTTCCTGCTGATCGCGGTGATGCCGGTGCTGGCGGGCGCCATCACCATGATGCTGTTCGACATCAACTTCGGCACCAGCTACTTCAATGCCGCCGGTGGCGGCGACCCGGTGCTGTTCCAGCATCTGTTCTGGTTCTTCGGGCATCCCGAGGTCTACATCATGATCCTGCCGGCCTTCGGCATCGTGTCCGCCATCGTGCCGACCTTCTCGCGCAAGCGGCTGTTCGGTTACGCCTCGATGGTCTACGCCACCGGCTCCATCGCGATCATGTCCTTCCTGGTCTGGGCGCATCACATGTTCGCCGTCGGCCTGCCATTGGTGGCGGAGCTGTTCTTCATGTACACGACGATGCTGATCGCGGTGCCTACCGGCGTGAAGGTCTTCAACTGGATCGCCACCATGTTCCGCGGCTCCTTAAGCTTCGAGCCCCCGATGCTGTTTGCGATCGCCTTCATCGTCCAGTTCACCATCGGCGGCTTCTCGGGCCTGATGCTGGCCATCGCCCCGGCGGATTTCCAGTACCACGACACCTACTTCGTGGTGGCGCATTTCCACTATGTGCTGGTGCCCGGCGCGCTGTTCGCGATTCTCGCCGGAGCCTACTACTGGCTGCCCAAGTGGACCGGCTTCTATCCCCACGAGGGGCTCTCCAAGTGGCATTTCTGGCTCTCGGTCATCGGCGTCAACCTGACCTTCTTCCCGATGCACTTCTCGGGGCTGGCCGGTATGCCGCGCCGCATTCCGGATTACGCGCTGCAATTCGCCGACTTCAACATGCTGTCCAGCATCGGCGCCTTCCTGTTCGGTATCTCGCAGCTGCTGTTCCTGGTCGTGATCGTCAAGTGCGCGCGCGGCGGCGTCAGGGCGCCGGCGTGTGCCTGGGAGGGCGCGGTGGACCTGGAATGGAGCCTGCCGAGCCCGGCGCCGCTGCATACCTTCGAGATTCCTCCGCAGACCCGCGATGGCCAGATCATCCGCTGAGCGATGGACAGCGGCCAGGAGAGTGACATGCCCTCACGCGATCACGCAGCACAGCAACAGGCAGTGGCACGTACCGTGCGGCGCACGCTGCTGGCGCTGGTCGCGATGCTGGGCTTCGCCTTCGCGCTGGTGCCGCTCTATGACGTCTTCTGCAATCTCACCGGCCTCAATGGCAAGGCCGCCAGTCAGGCCAGGGCCGCAGTGGCGATGGAGATCGACGAGAGACGCTGGGTGTCGGTGCGCTTCATCACCCAGCAGGGGCAGGGTCTGCCGTGGACACTCGAGGCGCTGGATGAACAGTTCCGCATCCATCCCGGTGGCCAGTACAGCGCGCGCTTCGTGTTCACCAATCACGCCGATCATCCGGTGCGTGGCCGCGCGGTTCCCAGTGTCAGCCCTGCCGAGGGCTCACTGCATTTGCGCAAGATCATGTGCTTCTGCTTCCAGGAGCAGACGCTGGCAGCAGGCGAGCGGCGCGAGCTGCCGCTGGTCTTTCAGGTCGACCCTGACCTCCCGGAGGGCATTCGTGATCTGACCCTGGCCTACACGCTCTATCCGGTCACGACACCGTCATCCGCGGGGGACGATGGTGCAGAGCATTCTGCAGGAGGTGAAACATGAGCAGTGGCAGCTATTACGTCCCGGCCCATAGTGCCTGGCCCATCTTCGGCGTGCTGGCGGTGGGCGGCATGATGATCGGCACCGGAATCTGGATGGTGTACGGCAGCGCCGCCTGGTTGTCAGGCATCGGTCTGCTGGCCGTGGTGCTGGTGATGGCGGGCTGGTTCCGGGATGTGGTGCGCGAGTCGATGGGCGGCCTCTACGATGATCAGATGGACCGCTCGTTCCGCTGGGGCATGGCCTGGTTCATCTTCTCGGAATTGATGTTCTTCGCGGCCTTCTTCGGGGCGCTGTTCTATCTGCGAACCTTCGCGCTGCCTTGGCTCGATGGTGAGGGCGCCAAGGGAGTGACGGCGCTGCTGTGGCCGGACTTCACTGCCAGCTGGCCCCTGATGACGCCGCCGGATGCCAGCATCGCCGGGCCCAGAGAACTGCTGTCGCCCTGGCAGCTGCCGCTGGCCAACACGCTGTTGCTGGTCAGTTCCAGCGTCACGCTGACGGTGGCGCATGAAGCGCTGAAGATGGAGTTTCGGCGCACCGCGCGCAACTGGCTGGCGGGCACCGTGGTACTGGGGCTGTGCTTTCTGACCCTGCAGGGCATCGAATACTACGAGGCCTGGCACCACCTGGGGCTGACGCTGCAGGCGGGGGTCTATGGCGGTACCTTCTTCCTGCTGACCGGTTTTCATGGTCTGCACGTCACCATCGGCACCCTGATTCTGATCGTGATGCTGGTGCGCGTGATACGCGGCCACTTCTCGAGTGAACGTCACTTCGCCTTCGAAGCGGCTGCCTGGTACTGGCACTTCGTCGATGCGGTGTGGATCGGTCTGTTCCTGTTCGTCTATGTGTTCTGACAGCACGCGGCGTGATGTCAGTCCAGCATTCCGGTGGAGAAGCCAATGACCAGCAGAATCACCAGACACACTGCCAGGCCAACCCGCCATTTGAGAGAGGTCAGCAGGCGTCGACTGCGGCTGCCATCGCGCAGCAGAAAACCGGCGCCGGCGACCAGGCTTGCCAGCATGCCGATAAAGACCAGTGCGATCAGCGATTTGAGCAGCATGTCACCTCCCCGGGCGCAGACAGTGGCGGGCGAGCAGGGCGCGCCACTCGCTTGTGACAGTCGAGCTCATCCGGCAGACAAGCGCAAGTCAGCGCCAGCGGCGCAGGTGTCATCCACAGCGGCGCAGGCGTCTGCAACGGCGGCGACGCAGGAGCACCAGGTCGGACGCGGCTGGTGGCTGTTCTGGGGATGCCTGATCGTGCTCGGCCTGTGCCTGTGCAGCTGGCAGGTGATGCGTGGCCAGGCGCGTGCCCAGCATCTGGAGGATACCGCCAGCGCGCCGGAGCTGGTGATGCCGACGGCACCGCCCGCCAGTGCCAGCCTGATCGAGCTGCGCGGCGAGTGGCTCGCGGAACACAGCCTGCTGCTGGACAACCGCACGCTGGACAAGCGCCATGGCGTGGCGGTGCTCACGCCCTTCCGAACGCTGGATGGCCGCTGGTGGCTGGTGGAGCGTGGCTTCGTGGCATCGCCGGCCCCGCGTAGCGACCCGGAGTTCACGACCCCGACAGGCTCCGGGGTGATCAGTGGTCGCTGGCAGTGGTTGAACGGTCAGGGCACCAGCGGTGGCCCACTGTTCGGCCCCAACCGCGAGGGGCAGCGTCTGCAGCAGGTCGATCTGAGCGCCTGGCAGGCGCTGGGCACACCGGCCTTTGCGGGTGTCCTGCACCAGACGAGCGGGGAGGGGCGATTCCTGCCCTGGTGGCAGCCGAGCAACATGACGCCGGAGCGCCATTACGCCTATGCGCTGCAGTGGCTGGGGCTCAGCCTGGGGGCGGCGGTGGTCATGATTCTGGGTGCGCGCCGTCAACGCCACTCCGCGCTACGTCAGCGCCAGGCCTAGCGCCCGGTGCTTGTGTCTTGAGTCTGTTGTCCGCACACCCGGGCAAGCAGGGAAGCCGTCGTCAGGAGGAGAGCGATGACACACGTGATGCGACAGCGTCTGAAACTCGTGGCCTTGCTGGGGCTGTTGTCCGCCCCGCTGCCCTTGGCGTGGGCCATGCTGAGCGCACAGGTCGGGATCCCCGAGGGGCGGGTGGCAAACGGTGCCTTGCTGCCAAAGGTCAAGCCGCTTACGGACTGGTCGCTCGACTACCTCGTGACAGAAAACGCCACTGACAACGTCACTGAAAACGCCACAGGAAACGCGACTGACAGCGCTGTTGGCGCGAAGGAGGCCCCCGGCATGCCGCCGCTGGCCGCCCGAGGCGCGGATGAGCAGCGTTTCTGGCTCAGCTGGCCGGAGCCGAACCAGCCGCAGCTGGCCGCGGCGCAGGCCGAGCGCTGGTGGCGCCTGCATCGCGCACTTGGCAAGGAGGCGCCGCGCCTGGGCCGTCTGGTGGTGGCTGAAAAGGCCTTTGTGCATCCCCAGGTGCCGGGCGAGCAACGGGCGCTCGGGCACTGGCCGTCGCCAAACGATGCCACTTCTGCGCCGCACCAGTTGCGCCTGATCGACCCTCACGGGCAGGTCGTGGTCGCCTACGGGCCCGAGATCACCCCGCAGGCCGTGATGAAGGATGTGCGCCGGCTGCTCAAGCGTAATCCGGTCGCGCCTCGCTAGGCCGGGCCTCGCTAAGCCAGACCTCGCCAGGTCGGGCCTAGCCAGGCCGGGAGTGATCTTCTTTCGCTTCACCAGGGAGATATGCCATGTCTCGCCTCGCCATACAGAAGCGCCATCCACCGCGGGCCTGCGCCGCCTCGCGGGTTCGCCAACGAGGGGCGGCGTTGCTGCCCCGTCCGTCATTTCTGCGTCATGTCACCGCGGATGAAGCCTCAGCCACGCAGGCCTTCTTGATGAGGACGCCTGAGCTGACATCTGATCTGGTGCATGGCCCTGCCGTCCGGCAGGCGGCGAGCCGATGGGTAACGGCACGCCTGTGGCGCAGCAGTCAGCATCTGGTCGCCAGCATGCTGGGCCTGGTAATCCTGGTGATCGGGTTGGGAGCCTGGACGCGGCTGGTGGACGCCGGACTGGGGTGTCCCGATTGGCCGGGTTGTTATGGCGCTCTGGTCGTGCCGGATGCCCGGACCGCGAGTCTGCACAGCCCGCATCATCCGCTCGAAGGCTACAAGGCGTGGGCGGAGATGATCCATCGCTATGCGGCGAGCCTGCTCGGGCTTGCGGCGATCGCATTGCTCGCGCTGGGCTGGCGGATTCGCCGTCGCGAGGTGCGTCAGACGCAGGTCCTCGAGGGTGGCAGTGGTCAGGCAAAGGCTGCTGATCACTGGGGCACGCAGGCAAGCACTCGTTTTCCGATGGCCGGCTGCTGGCTGTTGTTGGGCATGTTGTTGGTTCAGGGCGCGTTCGGGGCCTTTACCGTGACGTTGAAGCTGTGGCCGCAGGTGGTGACGCTGCATCTGCTGGGCGGCCTGAGCGTGTTGAGCCTATTGCTGTTGCTGTGGCTATCACTTAGACGGCGGGCGGCGCACCTCAAGGTGACGGCTGAGCAACAGAATGCGGACGCTGATGCAAGGCACATCCGGCGTCAGCCCTGGCTGGCTACTCTGGCTGCGGCTCTGCTGCTGGGGCAGCTGGCCCTGGGAGGCTGGACCTCCAGCAATTATGCTGGGCTTGCCTGTGAAGGTTTCCCGTCCTGCAATGGTGCCGCCTGGCCGGCGATGGACTGGGGAGAGGGCTTCCACCTGACCCAGGATGTCGGCCCCAGCTATCTGCATGGGCAGCTACATGGTGAGGCGCGCACTGCCATCCATATGGCGCACCGTGGCGGGGCCGTGCTACTGGGGGCGGTGCTGTTGGCGCTGTATTGGCGCCAGCGCCGCCACTTGCCGGGACGGACGACAGCGTACGACAACCCCTGGCGCTGGGCGCTGGGGTGTTGGCTGGTGCAGGCAGGCCTGGGAATCGCCAATGTGCTGTGGTGGTTGCCGCTGGATCTGGCGCTGGCGCATACCCTGGGGGCCGTCGCGCTGACGCTGGCGATGGTATGGGCGCTGGATCAGATGCGCCAGGCGACTCGTCGCAAGCGGGCACCCGTCTCGCAGGCGCTGGCCTGATGAGAGGCGAAACGAGGGGCTCCCAAGCGCGTGATCGCGCCCACCAGACCGCAAGAGGCCGCTCATGAGAGCGGCCTCTTGCGGTCTGTGTCGTATCAGCCTGTGTATTGTCAGGCCGCGCTACCGAAGCGCTCCTGCAGGTAGGCATTGATGGTGTCGGATTCGTATATCCACTCTTCGCGACCATCGTCATGAGTGATCAGCAGGCACGGCACCTTGACGCGGCCGCCACCCTGTTCGAGGGCCTGGCGGTGAGTGGCATTGTGCTGGGTGTCGCGCTGCTCGACATTCAGGTTCAGCTGATGCATGCGCTTGCGCACCTTGATGCAGAACGGGCAGGTCGAGAATTGATACAGCGCCAGCTTGGCCGTCTCGGCGTCCACCTCGGCCTGCTGGGCGGGGCTGCGCTCGAGCGCGCTGCCGCGGGTCAGCTTCTCGCTGAGCAGCATGAAGGGAGCCAGCACCAGACGCAGGGTGCGGAAGAACAGGCGGATGATGGAGCGCATGGCAGAACCTCATGGGACGTGCGGGTATCGACGCCAGTGCCGCAGGGCGGGTGGCGAATTCACAATGGGGCCATTCTAGAGCTCAGCGGCCTCGGCGTCTTCCCCATGCGCGTTGCGGATGTGCGTCAGCAGGGACTGTCGCAACCAGCGGTGCCCGGGGTCCTGCGCGTGGCTGGCATGCCAGATCAAGCGGTAGCTGAGCGCGGGCAGTCGCATCGGTAGCTCAAGGATCGCCAGCCCATGCAGCTCGCTGCTGGCCTGGGCAAAGCTTCTGGGTGCACAGAATACCAGCTCACTGTGCGCGACGATGCTCAGGGCATCGCGGAAATCCGGCACCAGCACGCTGATGCGGCGTGGTGCGCCGTGCTGTTCCAGGCGCTCATCCAGCGACCAGCGTGAGCGCCCCTCGCAGGTGGCCTGCACATGACTCAATGCCGCGAATTCGTTCAGCGTCATCGGTGTCTGGCGCCGCGTGAGCGGATGATCACGTCGCACCAGAATCACATGGTCGTCGCGCCACAGCAGGCGTGATTGGAAGCCAGCGGGGAGGGCTGGCGGCTCGCCCGGGGTCTCGGCACTATGATCGTGTCCGGCAAGCCCGATATCCAGCTGGCCCTTTTCCATCAGGCTCAGGCAATCGGCCTGCCAGCGGCTGATCTCGAGGCTGCCATGCGGCAGCGCATCGGTCAGTGCCCTCGTGCAGGATGGCATCAGGGTCGCCCAGGCGCTTTCCAGCACCGCCAGCTGAAAGCGTCGCTGGCTGGTGGCGGGGGTGAAGGTGGCAGGGGCGCTCAGATTCTCGAGACGCGGGAGCAGCTCGGCCAGCTCACCACGCAAGGACAGAGCACGCGCCGTGGGGCGCAGACCATGGCGTTCGCGAATGAAAAGGGCGTCATCAAACATCACGCGCAGGCGTGCCAGACTCTTGCTGACGGCAGACTGCGAGAGGTGCAGACGGCCCGCCGCGCGCGTCACGCTGCACTCTTCCAGCAATACCTGCAGCACCTGTAGCAGATTGAGGTCGATGCGCGTGTTGAAGGGCGTGGCCGCTGGTGCTGAGCCCGAAGACGCAGACAGCGAAGACGCGGCTGAAGACTGGGCGGCAACCGGCCTTGCGGGTGTCTGCGGAGCTGTCGCGCTCATGAGTTTCTCCAGTGGAATATCAGGCCTGAAATAATATCATTTTTCTTCATAAGTCGCAGGCGCTAGGCTCTGCGGATTCTTGATGGCCCCTCTGTCGGGCCGCCCTTGGCTTCTGACTCTCGAGATTATCCATGTCCGTGTCCTCCTCTGCTGCCGCAAGGCCCATGCCCAACGCACGACTATTGCTGTTGTTGCTGGTCGGCTGCGTGATGTTCTCGCCGCTGGCGATCGATATCTATCTGCCCTCATTGCCGGCGATGGCGCGTGAATTCGCTCAGCCCACCGATGTGATGCAGATGACAGTGACGCTGTTTCTGGGCGCTGTGGGGGTCGGGCAGATTCTGGTCGGCCCGTTGACGGACCTCTACGGACGGCGTCCGGCGCTCTTGGGTGGCGCGACGGTCTATCTCGTCGGCGCGATGGTCGCCGTGCTGGCCCAGGACATCAGCATGCTGTATCTCGGGCGTATCCTGCAGGGGCTGGGGGCATGCGCCACGGTGACGGTGGCCTTCGCGGCCGTGCGTGATTGCTACACGCCGGAGCAGGGCGCCAGAATGTACAGCTATCTCAATGGTGCGCTGTGCATCATTCCGGCGCTGGCGCCGGTGCTGGGCGGCCTGCTGGCGGTGCAGTTCGGCTGGCGCTCCAACTTCCTGTTCATGGCCGCCTTCGCGCTATGCGTCGGCCTGATGGCGTGGAAGAGCTTTGGCGAGACGCGTCCTGCCACGACGGTCGTGGAGCGTCCGCTGTACAACTGGGCGCGCTATCGCCCCGTGATGACCAGCTGGCGCTTCCTGTATCAGGCACTGGTCGCGATGGCCGCGATGAGCGCCATCCTGCTGTATGTGTCGTCGTCCTCCGAACTGCTGGTCGAGCGCCTCGGTCACTCCGAGCTGGTCTTCAGTGCCCTGTTCGGCGGCAATGCCGTGATCAATATCATCACCTTCTTCTTCGCACCGCGCGTGATCACGCGCCTCGGCCGTCAGCCCACCGTGCGTCTGGGGCTGGCGATCATCCTGCTCTCCGGCCTGATGCAGGGCGCAGCCTTCGCCTGGCTGCCACTGTCTGCCGCTGCCTTCATGGTGCCGGTGGCAGTGCTGTCGGTCGGCTTCTCTCTGGCACTCGGGGCGGCATCAAGCCTGGCGCTGGAGGCCTTCGCTGAGCGTGCCGGCACTGCGGCGGCGCTGCTCGGCAGCATCCAGCTCGGCGGTTCGGCAGTAGTGGCAACGGCGCTGCTCAATACGCCGCTCGCCCCTCAGCAGGGCCTGCTGCTCATCAGCGTGGTGATGGTGCTGCCGTTTTTGCTGTTGGGCGCGCGACGTCAGCCGGGCGTCTAGTCGTCAGGACTGGCCGGTGCGGCTGATGGGCATGAAGGACTTGCTGGCTGACAATCGCGGCGGGTCACAGGGCCGAGATGGTTCATTGAAGGCCCCCGACCAGAGTATGCTTGTCGCTCGATCCGCATGTCGCCAAGGAGGCACCATGGAATCAGCGGCGCGTGTGCGCGTGATACTCAACGGGGACAAGGCTCAGCAGCCGGAGCTGCGTGAGGCCATCTTCGCTCAGCGTGAGCGTATGGCAGGGCTTGAAGTGCGGTTGACCTTCGAGGGAAATGACGTCGCGAGGCTGGTGAGCGAGGCAGTCGATGAAGGCGTCACGCGGCTGGTCGTTGGCGGCGGTGACGGCACCCTCAACCTGATCACCAATGCATTGATGCAGCATCCACTCGCGAGGCGCCCGGAAGTCGCGATCCTGCCGTTGGGCACCGCCAATGATCTGGCGACCTCGCTCGGCATCCCCGAGCCGGTGACGGAATCGCTGGCGCTGGCCTGTGAAGGGGAAGCACGGGCTGTGGATGTGGTGCAGCTGGATGATGCCTACTTCCTCAACATGGCCTCGGCGGGCTTCGGTGCCGAGGTGACGCGTTCGACGCCCGGGGGCCTCAAGAAGCTGTTCGGTGGCGGGGCCTATTCACTGATGGGCGTGCTCAAGGCATGGGACTTCCGTCCCTATCGTGGCAGCGTGACCCTCAACGGGGTGGAGGAGGAGCTGGCGTTGTTCGTGCTGGCGATCGGCAATGGTCGTCAGGCGGGCGGCGGTCAGGAGCTGGCGCCTCGGGCGCTGCTCGATGATGGCTGCTTCGATGTGCTGGTGATTCGCGACTTCCCCATCGCGCGTGTGGGTGAGGTGATCGAGGAGCTGGAGTCGCTCCCTGACAACGGCCATTTCGTGCGGTATGTGCGTACTGATTCGCTGCACTATCGTGGTGGGTCGCTACCGGTGAATCTCGATGGCGAGAGCTATCTGATCGAGAACAGCGAATTCCAGCTGATTCCCGGCGCTCTGCGTCTGGTCGCCCCGCAGGACGCCGCCCTGCTGACACACTCATGAGCCCGCAGTTGAGCCATTGAGCGCTGGCTGAGCCATGAGAGCTGGCTGAGCCATGAGAGCTGGCTGGTACACGAGCGCAGTCTGAGGTTTACTCAGGCTGCGCTCGTTGCGTTGGTGGCAGCGTGTTCTTCCAATCTCTCGGCCGCGCAAGGCGGGAGTCAGGACCTCAGGGAGTGATTGCATGGTCGGTTTGGCGGCATGGCATATCTGGGTCATCCTCGCGTTGGCTCTGGCGGGGCTTGAGTTGCTGGGGGCGCAGTTCGTGTTGCTGGCACTGGGTGTCAGTGCCCTCGGGGGCGCTCTGGCGGCAGGGCTGGGGGCGGGGCTAAACATCCAGTTGATCAGCGTCGCGATCACGGCTCTGGTGCTGGTGCCGCTGTTCGTGCGCAAGATCCATCCCTATCTGTTGCCCAAGACGCCCTACGGCACCCTGGGCAGCGGCGCGGAGACTGGGCAGCTGGCCAAGGTGATCATCGGCAACGGTGGCAAACCTGCCGTACGCGTGTCAGGCAATGAGTATCCGCTACGCTGGGAGGGGGAGACACCGCCGGCAGCGGGGGACACGGTCAGGATCGTCAGCGTCGAAGGCATCACCGTCTGTGTCGAACCTGTCTCGAAGGAATCGGTCTCGAAGTAGTCTGTCTCGAAGTAGTCTATCTCGAAGGAAACTGCACAAAGACGCCATGAGATCGCGGCTCGACGGCGCGGTCGTGGTGGCAGCGGGTCAAGCGTGATCGGATATCTTACAAGGGCTTGCGGATACGGCCCAGTTCAAGGGAGTTGAGCAATATGATTATCAGTCCGGGACTCATCATCATTCTTTTCATACTGGCGCTGGTGGTAATCCTGCTGGCCAAGGGATTGATGATTGTCCAGCAGTCGGAAGCCGTCGTCATCGAACGCCTCGGCAGCTACAGTCGCACACTGGAATCCGGCGTGAATCTGGTGATTCCATTCATCGACAAACCGCGCTCCATCACCATTCGTCGTTATCGTGAGGTCAAGGGTGACAACCTGCCGTTGGTGGTGGAAGAGACGCGCATCGATCGCCGTGAGACGGTAATGGACTTCCCCGGCCAGAGCGTGGTGACGACGGACAACGTCACCGTGACCGTCAACGGGGCACTCTACTTCCAGATCGTCGATCCCAAGCGCGCCGTCTATGAAGTCGAGAACTTTACCCAGGCTGTCGAAGTCCTGGCCAAGACCAGCCTGCGCTCCGAGATCGGTCGCATGGAGCTCGACAAGCTCTTCGAGAGTCGCAAGGAGGTCAACGACGCCTTGCAGATCACCATGGATGAGGTCGGTGACAAGTGGGGCGTCAAGGTGACGCGCGTCGAGATCCAGGACATCAGCATGCCCGAGGAAGTCGAGGATGCGATGCGGCTGCAGATGGCGGCCGAGCGCAAGCGTCGCGCCACGGTGACCGAGGCCAATGGCCAGCGCGAAGCCGCCATCGCGACCGCCGAGGGCGAGAAGCAGTCTTCGGTGCTGCGCGCCGAGGGTGACAAGCAGGCCGCGATTCTGCGCGCCGAAGGTGAGCGTCAGGCCATCTATCAGCTGCGCGATGCCATCGGTGCGCAAGACCCGCAGCTGGTGGTCGGCTACATGCTGGGCCAGAAATATCTGCAGGTCCTGCCGGACATGGCGAGGGAAGGTGATCGCGTCTTCATCCCCTATGAGGCTTCTGCCTTGCTGGGTGCCATGGGCAGTTTCCGCGAGCTTGCCACTGAAGTCGGCGAGCCCACCAACGCCAGCAATGAAGGGCTGAGACGCGCCCGTCAGATGATGACAGGCGAAGCGGGCCTGGGCTGAGTGTATTGTGCCGAGCAGTGAGTGGCAGTAGGCTGCCGCTCCACTGAATATTCACCGCATCTGGAGCAAGACGATGACAGCAATGACTACCGATCATGAGCGCTTCCTGCAGGCCGCCATTGAAGAGGCGGAAAAGGGTTATGCGGCAGGCGGCGTGCCGATCGGCTCGGTACTGGTCCATGATGGCAAGATCATCGGTCGTGGCCACAATCAGCGCCAGCAGAAGGGCAGCACGGTATTGCATGGCGAAATGGATGCATTGGAGAACGCCGGTCGCCTGCCGGCCAGCGTCTATCGTGAAGCCGTGCTCTACACCACGCTGTCACCGTGCCCGATGTGCAGTGGTGCCATCCAGCTCTACGGTATCCCGCATGTCGTGGTCGGTGAAAACCACACCTTCATGGGCGCGGAAGACCACCTGCGTGGTCTGGGAGTCAAGGTCGATGTCGTCGACAACGCGCGCTGCCGCGAATTGATGGCGACCTTCATTCGCGAGCAGCCGGACGTCTGGAACGAAGACATCGGCGAGTGATCACGGCGCGGTTGTTGGTGGTAGCTGATGTAAAATGGTGTTCGTTAACACTATTCTGCTGTGAAAAGAGCGAAATGCTTGAAAAGCTGTCGGTCTGGCACCATGTCTTGAATATCAGGCGCCAAGCAACGCTTTCGCTTGCATGACTACACGACCTTTGTTGCAATGCCACTTGCAGGAAACAGGGGCTGGCAACTCCCCACCTATCATGGAGAAGACGATGAAACTCAAGCAATGGATGATTCCCGCACTGGCCGCTGGCCTGTCTCTGGCCATCGCTGGTTGCGATAACGGCGATACTGACCAAGCTGCCCAGAACGCCGAGACTTCTGCCGAACAGAGCGCCGAAAAGGCTGAACAGAGCGCCGACCAAGCGACTGACGCCGCTGCCGAGGAGATGGACCAGGCAGCTGACGAAGCGGCCGCAGAGATGGACCAGGCAGCTGATGAAGCGGCCGCAGAGATGGATGACGCTGCTGACAAGGCCGACAACATGGCTGACGACGCTGCAGAATCTGCCGATGCCATGGGCGATGAAGCTGCCGCCGAGAGCGAAAGTGCCCTTGAAGCAACCAAGAACGCTGCTTCCGAGACCTATGAGTCTGCCAAGGAAGGTGTCAACGATGCCGCTGACGCCACTGCCGATGCTGCCAAGAACGCCTATGAATCCACCAAGGAGCAGGCTGCCGAGCTGACCGACTCCGCTGAGCAGACTGGCGACAACGCTGCTGCCGAAGCGAACGAGAAGATCAACGCGGCGCAGCAGGATGCCAACGAGTCCATCGACGAAGCGCAGCAGTAATCACTGGCCAGCGCATGCTGGCGTGACGCCTGTCGCAAGCCGTGTCACTGGCTGAGTGCGATTGACATGGCCGCCGATAAAAGAACGCCGCGACCCGGGAGGGGCGCGGCGTTCTTTTATCGGTGATTCTTCGTCAAGCGCGAGTCAGGCCAAGGCATGGCCACAAAAAAGCCCGCCAGAAGGCGGGCTTTTCCATGACTGTCTTGCTGCCATCATCAGGGCGCCGGTGAGGGCGGCCTGACCAAGCTGATCGAGAAGATCAGACCGGCTTGATGTTTGCGGCCTGAAGGCCTTTCTTGCCCTGGGTGACGTCGAAGGAAACCTTCTGACCGTCTTGCAGGGACTTGAAGCCTTCTGCCTGAATTTCAGAGAAGTGCGCGAACAGGTCGTCGCCGCCGTCGTCCGGAGAAATGAAGCCGAAACCTTTGGTGTCGTTAAACCACTTGACTGTGCCAGTTGCCATGATTCTTTCCTTGCTTACGAGATGATGTTGGTGGTCTGCCCATCAGACCGGATTGCGTTGGTGCGGCTAGGGGGAATTCCACCAGAGAGACGCGTTACGTCCTGCGACGACATCCTTTCCTGCTTGACCTACGCATGCAGCCTGGGCTGCACGTGCTTGCTTCCATTCGAACAGAAAGTTGTCGTATTGGCGACTCCTTCCGGCTCAAGTAGGATGCTCACACAGAGCCAACATAGATGGAAATGCCATGAAGGTCCAGAACGTAGATTACCGCTCGGCCGATGCCGCCGAAAAATTTGTCGAATCCCTGCGTACGACGGGCTTCGGTGTCATCCGCAATCACCCGATCTCTCATGAATTGGTCGAGAAGATCTACGCCGAATGGGCCGAATTCTTCGCGAGCGCCGACAAGCTTGATTGGCGCTTCGACCCCAAGACCCAGGATGGACTCTTCCCGGTAGATGTCTCCGAGACCGCCAAGGGCCATACGGCGCGTGATCTCAAGGAGTATTACCACATCTACCCGTGGGGCAAGATTCCGGACAGCCTGCGCGAGAATGCCATGGAGTATTATCGCCAGGCCGAAGCCTTCGCGGCAGAGCTTCTGAGCTGGGTAGAGGTCCATTCACCTGCTGAAGTGGCTGAGCTCTACCGTGAACCGCTCTCCAACATGATCAAGGACAGCGGTCAGACACTGCTGCGTGTGCTTCACTACCCGCCGATGACCGGCAGTGAAGAGCCGGGCGCCGTCCGTGCCGCGGCACATGAAGACATCAACCTGCTGACCGTGCTGCCGGCGGCCAACGAGCCGGGCCTGCAGGTAATGGACGTCAATGGCGAGTGGATGGACGTGCCCTGTGATCCGGGTCAGCTGGTCATCAATGTCGGCGACATGCTCCAGGAGGCTAGCGGCGGCTACTTCCCGTCGACCACGCACCGCGTGATCAACCCGACCGGCGAGGGCTCCAGCCAGTCACGTCTGTCACTGCCGCTGTTCCTGCATCCGCGTCCCGAAGTGGTACTGTCTGACAAGCACACGGCGGACTCCTACCTCAAGGAACGTCTGCGCGAGCTGGGCGTCATCTAGCGCTGTCTGCGCTCCCGGTGCTGCTGGATAGACAACAGTTGTTCCGACGCCATCCGTGCCAGTGCGCGGATGGCGTCGTCGTTTCCGGGCGTGGCCTCTGGTGGCAGAAGGCTTGATTCATCGACGTCAAGACCGCATTGACTGTATTCGCAATCATGATCTGCCGCATCGCGGCTAAGGCTTACCTGATGACCACATCGCCTGTTGTACAGGACACGCATTCCAAGACCATGGGCTATCTGCTGTGGATCTTCGGTTTCCTCGGCGCGCACCGCTTCTACTATGGCAAGCCGGTCACCGGCACCATCTGGCTGTTCACCTTCGGTTTGCTGGGCATCGGCTGGTTGATCGACCTGTTCCTGATCCCGGCGATGGACCGCGAGGCGGACTTCCGTTTTCGCGAAGGCTCGATCAATTACTCGCTGAGCTGGATTCTGCTCACCTTCCTGGGCGTGTTCGGCATCCATCGCATGTACATGGGCAAATGGCTGACCGGCTTGCTCTACCTGTGCACCGGCGGGCTGTTCTTCATTGGGGTGCTGTATGACTTCTGGACACTCAACGAACAGATATCGCTGCGCCATGCCGAGCAGAAGCCAGCCACCCAGCGCTAGAAATCACGCCTGCGTTGCATCCAGTGGGACGGAAGTGACGTAGCAGGAAAGGCAGTGTCGAGTTTCCGCATGTTCTAATGTGTCGGGGCTCGGATGTTTCCATCAACATGACGACAAGGAAGTGAACATGATCTGGTTGAAAGCCTTCATCGCCGCCTTTCTGGCGACCCTGATCTTCCATCAGGGCCTCTTCGGTCTCTTCTATCTGGCCGATATTCTGCCCAAGGCGCCCTATAACATGACGCCTTCCGGGCCGCTGGGCGTCCCGTCAGTGCTCTCGCTGGCCTTCTGGGGCGGGCTGTGGGGGCTGCCGCTATGGGCACTGGTGCGCCGCAGGACGGGCGTCAGCCATTGGCTGATCAGCCTCATCTTCGGTGCAGTCGGTCCGACGGCCGTGGCCATGCTGGTCGTCTTTCCCCTCAAGGGAATTGAGGTCGCGCCGCTGATGGTTGTCGGTGGTCTGATTCTGAATGGCGCCTGGGGCGTCGGCACCAGCCTGTTGATGCGTGTCCTGGGCGCGCGACCGAGTCCTGCGACCTCGGCGACGGCATGATGGCATCGATTCCATGGACCATGGTGGCGCTCGCCTGGGCTGCCGGGTTGTGCATGCCGCTGGGTGGCGTGATCGCCCAGCTGGAGCGCAGTCACGAGAGTCACGTCAAGCGCAGCTGGCTGGCGGGGATCACCGCGCTCGGTGGCGGCATTCTGTTGGCCGCCGTGTCGCTGGTGCTGGTACCGCATGCCATGCAGGCGCTGTCCATCGCGACGCTATTGGGGCTTTTCCTGCTGGGCGCGCTGATCTTCATGCAACTGGACCGCTGGCTGGCACGCGGGGGCGGCGCCAAGGGCCAGTTGCTGGCGATGCTGATGGACTTCATCCCCGAGGCGATCGCGCTGGGCGCATTGGCCTCTGCCTCTCCCGCCGCGGCGATGTTGCTGGCACTGTTCATCGCGGTCCAGAACCTGCCGGAAGGCTTCAATGCCTATCGTGAGCTGGAAGGGGCCGGGCTGACGGCGCGTCAGGGGCTTGGGGCCTTCGTGCTGCTGTCACTGCTGGGCCCGCTGGCGGCATTGGCCGGCCATCTGTGGCTTGCGGATGCGCCGGGCGTGCTGGGCGGACTGATGGCTTTCGCCGCCGGCGGCATTCTCTACCTAGTCTTCCAGGATATTGCGCCCCAGTCGCGGGTGGCGCATCACTGGTCGCCGCCATTGGGCGCCTCGCTGGGGTTCATGATCGGCATGCTGGGCGATCGCCTGGTCGGCTGACGATTCACTGTGGCGGGGCGGCACCAGCTGACTCGCCACGGCTCGAGACTTTCACACCCTCCGTCATCTTCCCGATAGGGAGCTCGCATGAGCAAGCACGCCAATGAAGGCAACCTCACGGGGTTGCTGGAAGAGCTGGACCGCGAGATCGAAGGGGATATCTCGCTGGGCGACATTCTGGAGCATTTCAACTCCCGGGGTTTCGGCCCCTTGCTGGTATTGCCTGCCTTGCTGGTACTGCTGCCGACCGGGGCGATCCCCGGCGTGCCGACGACCTGCGCGCTGTTCATCGTGCTGATCGCGGGTCAACTGTTGCTGGGGCGCAAGATGCCGTGGTTGCCACGTCGGCTGGCGCGCTTCAGTTTCGAGCATCGACGCCTGACCCATGGCGTCGAGCGGGCAAGGCCCTGGACGCGACGCCTCGATCGTCTGCTCAAGCCACGCCTGAGCTTCATGACGCGCGGCGTTGCCTATCGCGGTATCGCGATGCTGACCATCCTGCTGGCCACGGCCATGGTGCCGCTGGAGCTGGTGCCCTTCGCCGCGGCCTTGCCGGCGGCAGCCTTGCTGCTGCTGGGGCTGGGGCTCATCGGGGAAGATGGCCTGGTCATCCTGCTGGCCTTGCTGGTGCTACTGCTGGATATCGCCACGGGGTTCTGGTTGGTTGGTTGAAGGCTGCGTTGGTCGCTCAACAGCGACGCAGCGTATTTTAGGAGTCCAGGCTCGTATCCTTGATGACGCGAGATGGCTTCTGCATGCCATCAGCTGCGGGCTCATGAGAGCGCCTGCGCCGTTGTGTCGCAACGCCGTAAGACAAAAGACTGAAGTGCACCACTCAGAGGCAAACCGGGCTGTCATCTTGGTGTGGATGGCTTTGCAGGCTGGCCGTGCTCGCCTAGACTGGTCGCCTGTTCAGTGCCATGGGGGCACGAATTCGGCTACTGAAGCGGGTCTGTCGCAAGGACGTTCGTCATGTTTGATTTCATCCAGTTCGATGCTGCCTTCTGGTCCTTCGTGGTGGCCATCACCTTGCTGACGGTCACGCCCGGGGTCGACACCCTGCTGGTGATTCGCAATACCTCGCGCGGCGGCCTGCGTGACGGCGTGCTCACCAGTCTCGCGATCTGTGCCGGTCTTTTCGTGCACGCGCTGGTGTCGTCGGCGGGCATCTCGCTGATCCTGTTGCAGTCGGCATGGGCGTTCTCGGCCCTGAAGCTGATCGGAGCGGGCTATCTGATCTGGTTGGGCATCAAGAGTCTCAAGAGTGCGCGGCGCGCACGCGGGCTGAATGTCGACGTCACGGTGACACGTCAGCAGGTATCGTGCTGGCAGCCGTTGCGAGAGGGCTTCCTGTCCAATGTGCTCAACCCCAAGACGGTGGTGTTCTACATGGCCTTTCTGCCGCAGTTCATCGCGCCGACCGACCCGGCCGTGCTCAAGTCATTGTGGCTGGCGGGTGTCCACTTCGTGATCGCCAACCTCTGGCAGATCAGCGTGGCGCTGATGGTCGGCGGTGCAGGGCGCTGGCTGGCAAGGCCGCGAGTCGCCTGCTGGATGGAGGGCATCACCGGATCCGTCATGGTGCTGCTGGGGGCGCGGCTGGCGCTAGGTCGCTAGGGATGAGCGGCCACTCCCGACATTGCAACGGAGCGCATGGGATGACGGTTCGTATCCTTGATGACACATGGACCCTGTGACATTGACGCTGGCGGCCTTTCTCAAGGTCGTCACGCACCTTGAGGCTCGGGATGTCAGTGATGTCTACGATTCCCGCGTACAGCAGGTACGGGTGCTTTACTACGGCTACACCATCGACTTCCGCCACCAGCTGTGGCGCATCGATGATGAGTCGGTCTGTGCACATCTGGAAAAGACCGGTACCGCCGTCGAGCAGCGCGAGTGCTCGCGCATGGCAAGCCGACTGTTCGTCGAGACCTGCCATGCCTTGCAGCGTCGGGGACGAGCGGCGCATATCGACACCCGCACCATGTATTGCAAGGCCGCAGCGACCTTCAAGCCCCGGCGCGACCCCTATGCGGGCATGACACCGGCAGAGCGCAAGGCGCGCAAGGCGCTCGAAGCGGCGCATCGAGAAGCCGAGCAGGCCTGCAACCGTTACGTGCTGGATGCCCTGTCCTCGAATTCACTGGAGATTTTGCGTCTGCGGCAACGCTACTGTGACAAGAGCAATCGATTGGCAGCACGGCTCGAACGACAATGATGCCCGGGCCGGTGCTGACGCCTGCCCGAGCCAACGACAGCAGCGGTAAAGTGCTGCATTCATGACATGAAGACCGGCCCATCAAGGCTGGCATTGGCAGGGAACGCAATCGGATGAGTCTTTCATATACCTTTCGTCGCCGTCTGGGCGGGTTGAGTGCCGTGGTGCTGGTGGTCGCCGGGATAGCGGCCTGGCTGTTCGCCGTCGATGAGGGGCGCTGGGTCGGCCGCGTGACCACGCGTCCCGAAACGCTGAATCTCGAGTCGGTGGAGCAGGGCAATCTGCCGGTCAATCAGTTCGTCTCGCTGCGCAATCACTGGGCAGTCTATCGCGAGCATACCGAGACCTTTCGCCTCGATGCCGATGCAGACGGGGGGCGCCGGATCGAGACGCTTTACTATCCCGTCATCTCTGACACGAATCCCTATCTGCTGGAGCTGGCCGGTCTGTCACGCGCCTTCGGGGGCATTGATGGCATTCCCTCGGAAGAGTGGCCGCGCATCGAGCGCATGGGCGTGCTGGTGCGAACCGACTCCGTGCAGAGCCTGGAAAACGTGCCGCCGCTGATCGAATTCCCCGATGGCCTGTTCGGCACCGTCTTGCATGCCGAGACGGACCTGCCGGGCGATGAGCGCTCACTGCTGGCCGAGCGCTGGCCTGACATCGATCTGTCGCGTGTGATCATCATCAATGCAGGCCACCGCCCCGGCAATGCCTGGGCGATGATCGTCTATGGCGTGCTGGGTACGCTCTGCTGGGCCCTGGCGGTCTGGCTGATGGTGCGATTGATGCGTACACCGCGCGTCACGCGCTCCCAGCCTCTGGCCCATTCCGCTCGAGCGGCATCGGAGCCGGTGGTGTCACAGGCAAGCCCGAGTAGCGAGGCAGAGGGCGAAGAGGGGGGGCAGCACCATGTCGGGGCCCGCTCCCATGCGACATCTCAGGCCTATGCGGAATCTCAGTCCCATGACGACGCATCACGGCCTCGGGGCGCCGCCGGCAAGCGTCAGGGCTGGCGTGGCAAGGGCAAGGGAAGCGATGAAGGGCGCCCCCTGAGCTATGCCGAGGCCTTGGGTCGTTACACCCCTCAGCAGAAGCCGCCGTTCGGCAATGGTGTGGCTACCTCGCGACCGGGAGAAGCCAAGGGCGAGAGCCAGTCCGGACCTTCGTCTGCCATTCGTCCAGGTCGCGATGACTGACTGAAGGAATGGCTGGATGGCGTGATGAGTTCTGACGCCACAAGTCCTGATGTCATGAGTCCTGATGCCATGAATATGAAAAACGCCAGCCCCATGGGGCTGGCGTTTTCGTTGCGGGATGCTGCGGTTCGGCTCAGCGGCGATCCACCAGGGCGGTGGTGTAACGCTGGCTGACTTCGCGGTCGCTGACCACCTTGACGCCCTCGCTGGTGCCCTTGGCCAGGCTTTCGAAGATTACGCGGTAGGCCAGCACGGCCTTGACGTATTCGCGGGTCTCCTTGAAGGGGATACGCTCGACGAAGCGGTCGTATTCCCCCGGGGTGTCGGCGAGCCAACGATCGACGCGTCCCGGCCCGGCGTTGTAGGCCGCGGCGGCGGCCAGGCGGTTGCCGGAGTAGCGGTCCAGCATCTCGCGGATGTAGGTGCTGCCAAGGCGGATATTGGTGACCGGGTCCCCCAGCGCCGCGTTGCTGGGCGTGGGCAGTCCCAAGCCGCGACTGACCTGAGCGGCGGTGCCCGGCATCAGCTGCATCAGGCCACGTGCCCCCACCGGCGAGGTGGCGGTGGGGTTGAAGGCGCTCTCGCGACGCGCGAGTGCCATCAGCATCCACGGGTCGACGCCGGCATCGGCACCGAAGCGCTGGAAGTCCTGCTGCCAGGCCGGGGGGAAGCGCCAGGAAAGGCCATCCCACAGCTGGCCACGGATGGTGGCGAAGACGGTCAGGTCATACCACTGCTGCTGGAGCGCGTAGGCTGCAAGACGGCGAGCCCCGGCGTCATCCGCCTGGGTGACGGCATTGAACCACTCGGAGCGAGCCAGACCGATCTCGTCGATGTTCATCAGTGCTCTGACGCGCTTGACGGCCGGCGTCTCGGCGACCTCGGCCAGCTCCGCGTCGGAGAAGTCCTGATCATCACGATTGAGCGAGTAGGCCTGGCCGATACGGTCGGCGGCCAGGAAGCCGTAGAAGTTGCGCTCGGTCGCGGCGCGCGCCCAGGCGGCACGTGCTTCCTGCGGGCGACCCAGACTGTCATCGGCACGCCCCAGCCAATACTGGTAGCGGGCTTCATTGCGGAAGCGGTCCGGCATCTTCAGCACCCATTCACGCACCTGCGGCCAGTCGCCAGCACGCACCGCGTTGCGCATGCGCAGATCGAACAGCTCCTCGTCATCAAGGATGGTCAGGCGCTGATCGACCCAGCCGCGGTTGTTGGGGATGTCGCGCACCAGTGAATACCAGGCCAGGTCGCGCTCGACCGTGTGGCGCTGCTCATCACTCATCGGCATGTGCGGATTCACCTTGCGCCAGGCTTCCAGTGCGGCCTCGGTGTCGGCACGCACGAAACCATGCATGGCGGCGACGCTCAAGGCGGCGAAGGCATGACCGCCGTGGCCGAGATTGGTCGGCAGGCGCGTGATGGCGGCAAAGTTGCCCTCAAGCTGCTCGCGTGCCGCGATGGCCCGCTGCCAGTTGCTGGGCAGCTGGCGCTCGAGGTAGCTGACCATGCCACCCTGACCGGCAGCCCAGGCGAGCATGGCGCGCTCCCAGATGGCTTGATCGTCGATCACGCCACGCTCGCGCAACGCCGAGAACAGCGGGTCACAGGCCGAGTCCTGTGAGCCGGGCACATGCCAGAGCTTGAGGCCGCCTTGCGATGCGCTCGCGACATCATTGCTCAGCTGCGCCGTGTAGTAATAGCACTGGCGCTGCGCACCTGCGGGGACACCGTCGCTGACTTCCAGCAGGGCATCATGACGGCCGGTACGCCCGTAGGCGGAGATCGCCTGGCCCCGCATCCACTCGGCCAACGGCGAGTCCGCATGACGCTCGATGAAGGACAGCACTTCCGCGGCGGTGGCGTACGGCAGGCGGGCCTTGAGCTGGTGATACTCGATGTAGCCCTCCAGCACGTGGCCATTGACGGCGACCTGCTGAATCTCGTCAAAACGCTTGGCGCGTGCATCATCGAAGGCGGCGCGGAAGCTCTGGTCACTGGGGGTGGCGGCCTGCAGGGGCAGGCTCAGTCCCAACAGCAGGCCTAGGCCGGTGAGGTGCCGCAGCGCCGCGAAGCGACGGCTGCCACGGGGTCGAAGAATTTGCTTGCCTGGTGTCACCTGGGACTCCTGCGACTGTCGGTAAAGGGGCGTGGACTGGCTGCGACCTTGTGGTGGCGGTTCAGTGCCCCGATGTTGAACAAGTGCCCCGATATTGGCTATCAGGGGTTGCCGATTCAGTAACGATAGTGGCTATCGTGGCAGTGGTCGGCGCTGAATAACAGCACCATCTGATACTGTTGGTGAATTATCCGAGAGTGACATCGCGGATGTGCTGCCGCGAAGATGGCAAGCTCAGTGAACGAAATTTGTGCTACCCGTGAGGAGTCCACTATGGGCAAGGCATTATGGTTGACGCGATTGTTTGGCCGCCGTCATGTGCTGGGCAAGGCAGGCGCCGCCTTGCGCACCATGGGGCCCTTGCTGCGCGACGTGGTGAGCGGACGTTATCGCCCGGTGCCGTGGAAGGCGCTGGGGTTGGCGGCCGGCGCCTTCATCTATCTGGTCTCGCCGCTGGATCTGATCCCGGATCTGCTGGTGGGGCTGGGGCTTCTCGATGATCTGGTGATCGTGACCTGGTTGCTCGGCAAGCTTGATGATGCGCTGGTCGACTATCGCCTGTGGCGTGGCGAGATTCCCGAACCTGATCCCTCCGATCCGCCGGCTCCCTGAAGGCGTCCAGCGTGGAAACGCCATTCATCTGCCAGCCTGGATATAGGTACTGGCCATTGGCCGCATGGCAGGGACGCGGCGACCCTGCCATGCTCGTGACACGCTAACAAACACCAGTTTGAATGGTGTGCCGTCAGTGTCGGGTCTGCCGTTCATTACAGGGCGGTGCGCAGTTTTATCCCAGGTGGTGCGTCGTTTTATCAAGGTAAGGCGCGCCGCTGTGGCGAAGCCCTGAACAACGCCTTTCAAGGAAACTCTGCATGCTGATCTATGCCTGTCTGCTGTTTGCGGCACTGATGCTGGTGCTGACCAAGATGCCGGTCGCCTGGGCACAACAGCGAACCGGTCGCTATGACAACCATGACCCGCGTACACAGCAGCGTGAGCTGACCGGCTTCGGGGCCCGGGCGCTCGCCGCACACCAGAACACCATCGAAGCCTTTCCGCTGTTTGCCGCCGGAGTGCTGGTCAGCGTGATCACCGCGCCGGGCGCGCCCATCGCGACCACGCTGGCGGTGGTCTTCGTGCTGGTGCGTCTGGGCTATTGGGGCTGCTATCTGGCCAATATCGCCTTGCTGCGATCACTGCTGTGGGGCGTCGGCTATCTGGTCTCCCTCACGTTGATGGCGATGCCGCTGTGGATGTGATGCATGCAGTGCCGCAGAGCCTGCTGGGGCTGGCCGTCAATCCCGCTGACGTGCCGGCTGCGGGTGGCGTGTTGGATGACGCCAGCTGGGCGCGGGCGCTGACCGGTTTCTTGAGTTTCATTCCGCACACGGCGCGCTTGAATGTCAGGGTCGAGGAGGTCGCCGCGCCGGCCATCCGCATGCAGCTGCCGTGGCAGCCGGCCTTGATCGGCGATCCGCATCGCAGGCTGGTGCATGGCGGTGTGCTGACCATGTTCGCCGATACGCTGTGTGGCAGCGCCGTGCTCACGGGATTGTCGGCACCGGAAGTCTGCCCGACGCTGGATCTGCGCCTCGATCACTACCGACCCGGCGTCGAGGGTCTGGCATTGGTCGGCGAGGCGCGCGTGCTGCGGGTCACGGAATCGATGGTGTTTACCGAGGCGCAGATCTGGCAGCAGCCGGGCAAGATCCTGTGTCGCGCGATCGGCAACTTCGTCAGGCTCGGCGAGCGCAATACGCCCAGCGGCTTTGCCGAGGCGCTGCTGGCGGCGGCCAACGCTCAAGCCCCCGCGAACCCCTCCATGCACGAGTCGGGACCGCACGGGCAGCCATCACAGGCTGCACAGCCAGCAGGCGAGAGGGCGGAGCCGCAGGCTCCGCGCGATACCCGGGACCCGCGCGGCCTGCTCAGTGCGCGGCGTTTCGTCGAAGGACAGCGCACTCACGCCGATCTGGCGGCGCTGCTGGCGAGTCTGCCCTACGCGCAGGCGATCGGGCTTGGCTTGTGTGCCATTGACGGGCAGCAGGCGGGCGCGGCCAGTGATGTCGAGCTGCATCCCGAGCAGGCGTTGAGCTATTCCATGGCGGCGATGCCCGACAATGTCGGCAACCCGATGCTGCCGGCGGTGCATGGCGGCGTGCTGGCCGCGGCGATGGAAACCGCCGCCACGCTTGAGGTGCTCAGGCGGCATGGGCGCGGCGGGCGTGAAGCGCGCCTGCCCAAGTTGATCGATTTCTCCATCGATTATCTGGCCACGGCGCGCGGTGATCAGGTGACGCGCATCGACTGTGAAGTGATGCGTGAAGGTCGGCGCATGACCAATGTGCGCGTCAGCGCCTGGCAGAAATCCCGCAAGCAACCGGTCGCCAGCGCGCGCATGCACTTCGTGCTGGAGTCAATCGCCTCCCCATGATGGACAGGCGATATCTGCTCTGCAGACGTCACACCTGAGAGCGCCTTCCTGAATGCCAGCGCTTCGTTGGCTCCCTCCGTTGGCTCCTTTCATTGCTACCCAGGGGGCCGCTTGGGTGTTTCTGTGGCACATGCTTGGCGCGTATGGCGCAATCATCTGTCGCTAGTGCCTTGAAATCCCTCACCCTTGCCCCATATCTGATCCACGAGTGCTTCCTTCGATCTGCCGCCCAAGAAAGGCAGGCGTCGGCGAGCCGGTTCCATTGTTGCGGGGGCGCTCTGGCCACCGCGAATCTTCTTTTCAGGCATCCACGACATAGAGGTCCTTTTCGATGACGACCGCCACTCACACCGAAACGCATGGCTTCCAGACAGAAGTGAAGCAGCTGCTTCACCTCATGATCCACTCGCTGTATTCCAACCGCGAGATCTTCCTGCGCGAGCTGGTCTCCAACGCGGCGGATGCCTGCGACAAGCTGCGCTACCAGGCGCTGGACAACGACGCCCTCTACGGCAACGACAGCGAACTGCGCATCGAGATCGAGCACGATGCCGAGGCGAAGACCATCACCCTGCGTGACAACGGCATCGGCATGAGCCGTGACGATGTGGTCGCCAACCTGGGTACCATCGCACGCTCCGGTACCGCCGAGTTCATGAAGAACCTGTCGGGTGACCAGCAGAAGGATTCGCGTCTGATCGGTCAGTTCGGGGTCGGCTTCTACTCCGGCTTCATCGTCGCCGACGAGATCACCGTGCGCACCCGTCGCGCCGACCTGGACGCTGATCAGGGCGTCGAGTGGAAGTCCCGTGGCGAGGGCGAGTTCAGCGTCGCCGACATCGAGCGTGCCGAGCGCGGTACCGAGATCGTGCTGCACCTCAAGGAAGATGCCGTCGAGTTCGCCGACGATTATCGCCTGCGCAACCTGGTCACCAAGTACTCCGACCACATCGAACTGCCGGTGCGCATGAAGCGCGTCGAAAAGGACGAGGAAGGCAACGAGCAGGTCCACTGGGAAACCGCCAACTCCGCCACTGCGCTGTGGGTGCGCTCCAAGTCCGAGGTCAGTGACGAGGAGTACAAGAACTTCTACAAGCACGTCTCGCATGACTTCTCAGACCCGCTCAGCTGGAGTCACAACAAGGTCGAGGGCAAGCTCGAGTACACCAGCCTGCTGTTCGTGCCGGGCCGTGCGCCGTACGATCTCTACCAGCGTGATGCCGCGCGTGGCCTGAAGCTCTACGTGCAGCGCGTCTTCATCATGGACGACGCCGAGCAGTTCCTGCCGCTGTACCTGCGCTTCATCAAGGGTGTGCTGGACACCAACGACCTGTCGCTGAACGTCTCGCGTGAACTGCTGCAGCAGGACCCGCAGGTCGACAAGCTCAAGTCCGCGCTGACCAAGCGTGGCCTGGACATGCTCAAGAAGCTGGCCAAGGACCCCGAGCAGTACCAGACCTTCTGGAATCAGTTCGGCTCCGTGCTCAAGGAAGGCCCGGCGGAAGACTTCGCCAACCGCGAGAAGATCGCCGAGCTGCTGCGCTTCTCCACTACCGAGACCGATAGCGCGACCCAGGACCAGTCACTGGCCCAGTACGTCGAGCGCATGAAGGAAGGCCAGAGCAAGATCTACTACCTGGTCGCCGACAGCTTCAATGCCGCCAAGTCCAGCCCGCACCTCGAGATCTTCCGCAAGAAGGGCATCGAAGTCCTGCTGCTGACCGACCGCATCGATGAGTGGCTGATGAGCCACCTCACCGAATTCGATGGCAAGTCCTTCGCGGATGTCGCCAAGGGCGATCTCGATCTTGGCGATGTCGAGAACGAAGAAGAGAAGAAGGCCCAGGAAGAGACTGCCAAGGCCAAGGAAGATCTGGTCAAGCGCGTCAAGGAAGCGCTGGCCGAGAACGTTCAGGAAGTGCGCATCACGCACCGCCTGACCGATTCCCCGGCCTGCGTGGTGCTGCCGGAGCACGAGATGGGCTACCAGATGCGCAAGATGATGGAAGCCGCTGGTCAGCCGCTGCCAGAAGTGAAGCCGATTCTCGAGCTGAACCCGGAGCACGCCCTGGTCACGCGTCTGGAAGGCGGTGAAGGCGATTACTTCACGGACCTGGCGCACGTGCTGCTCGATCAGGCCATCATCGCCGAAGGCGGTGCGCTGGAAGATCCGGCCGCTTACGTGCGCCGCCTGAACAGCATGCTCAGCGCCTGAGACGGCGGAACGATCGAGTCACTGGCTTGATCAGGCATGTCCGCAACGACGCCCTCGCAGCCTATGCTGCGGGGGCGTTTTGCGTTGGGTGTGTCGTCAGCGATAGCGTCCAGTGCGAGGTGCAAGGTGTGCAGGTCAGGAAGGCGGCAAGGCAGGAAGGGAGGAAGGGGAAAGGAAAAAGGGGAGGAAGCGCAGGGAGCTCAGAGAGCGCGCCGCGTCAGTAGCGCGAAAAGGCGGGCACCGTCTGGCGGTCTGTCGGTGACAGACGACAGGGCTTGCCGTGTCTTTCCTCGCTTGGCCGACCGCGCCATCTTCTCGCCCACGCGTTTTTAGGGTTTCATGCAGCCTCATGAGATACGCTGATGGTATCTCGCGTCTTGCTACTGCATCCCTCTTGATGAGCGCAGCACATGACTTACCTACCTTTCTCTGCGGATTGGCTGACGGGCGGAGTGCGTGGCCAGCCACGCCTGGCTGCGTGGGCGTGGGCCTGGCCGCGGTGTTCGTGGTGCCTGAGGCCTGTTCGTCCGGGCTCTGTCCATCCGGGCTCTGTCCATCCGAGCTCTGTTCGTCTGGTCAGCGCCGCCTTGCTGCTGGTGATGGGGCTGGGTTCGATGGCGCAGGCGGCGCGGCTGGATGATGAGCTGCTGGCCCGCGACAAGACCCATCAGATGCCGGACCTGCGACCCTATCCCGCGGGCAACCAGCGCAAGGTCGCATTCTTCGAGCTGATGATTCCGCTGGTGGTGGCCGAGAACCAGCGCATCACCGAGCAGCGCGACTGGTTGCTGGCGATGCGCAAGCGCGCCGGTGACGGAGGGCGTGACTACAGCGAGCGTGAGCAGGAGCGCCTCAACGGGTTATGTGATGAGGCCAATCTGCCCTGTGATGTCACGCGCGAGGACATCGGCGTCAGCTGGACGCGCCTGCTGCTGCGTATCGACACCCTGCCGCTGGATATGGTGCTGGTGCAGGCCATCGAGGAGTCGGGCTGGGGGACGTCGGGCCATGCCCGTGAGGCCAACAACCTGTTCGGCATGCGCTGCTTCTCGCGCGGCTGCGGTATCGGGCCGCCGGGACGTGAATATCGGCGTTTCGAGAGCCTGGAGGCCGGTATCGCCGCCTATTTCGACAACCTCAACTCCCAGCGTAGCTATGCCGAGCTGCGTGAGTTGCGCGGGCGTCTGCGCAACGCGGGCCAGCCGGTGCGTGCCGAAGACCTCATCCCCACGCTGAGTACCTACTCGACGCGGGGCAGCGCCTACTTCACCACGCTCCATGATCTGTTGCGCTGGAATCGTGGCCTGATACGTACCGTGCGTGAGCGCCTCGCGGCCAATGGCGCCCTGTCCTAGTCATGATCGCGCAGCGAAGGTCTTGCCCCCCGCGCTGCCACAGGGGATCATGCCGCCATGCATCTGAGCAATGATCAACGGCGAATTCTCGCCCATCCCTTTCCCTCGCGCCTGCGCGATCGCACACCGGCCAACAGCGCCGAGCACAGCGATTGCGTGGTGGTGCGTGCCTGCGCCGGCAGCGGCAAGACCGTACTGATGGTCGAGCTGGCGCGTACCTACGCCGACGAGACCCTCATCTATACCTCGCTCAACCCGGCGGTGGCGGGGCGGACTGCCAGTCAGCTGCCTGCCAATGTCCAGTCGCTGTCGCTGCATCAGCTGGCGCGCCAGGCCTTGATGGAGGAGTACGGCGACAAGCTCAAGCGGCAGCCCGACATCACACGTCGTCTGGCGCCGCAGAGTCTCAGCTGGCTGGGCAGTCTTTCCAGCCAGTCGCGCAGCCTGATCGCCCAGGGCCTCAACACCTTCTTTGCCGAAAGCGATGCGGTGCCGATGCCTGAGCACCTGCCCGAAGGCGTGGCACAACGGTTGAGCGCCAATGAACTGCGCCAGCTGGTCGAGAGCATGCGGCTGGTATGGGAGTGCCTGCTGGACCCCGCCGATCATCAGCAGAGCCTGTCGTTCAATGCCTTGCTCAAGCTGTGGTCACAGCATGGCCAGTCGCTGGAGGCCGACCTGGTGATGCTGGATGAGGCGCAGGACGCCACGCCAGCGCTGTTGGCCATGCTGCGTCGCCAGCGCTGTGACCTGCTGCTGATCGGCGACCCGCATCAGAGCCTGTCGCGCCAGGTGGAAGGCATGAGTTCGCTGGATTCGCCGCTGCTGGCCGATGCCACCGTCTACTCGCTACCCGGCGCCTGGCGCTTCGGGCCGGCATTGGCGGCGCTGGGCACGCGGTTGGCGGCCTGTTCACCCACCGCGCGTGAACAGGCCATGAGCGGCCTCGGTCCGGCGACCCGTCTGGCGCTGCCCGCAGTGCGTGAGGCATTGCTGCACTCCGGCAAGCGCCACGCGGTGATCAGTGCCGGCCCGGTGGCGGCGTTGGGGGAGGCGCTGGCACTGCACCAGCGCGGCATCGCGGTGGCCTGGCTGGATGGCATCGAAGGCTATCCTCTGGCGGGGCTGCTGGATCACTGGCGACTCTGGCGCGCACATCAGCTGGCCGAGCAGGGCGACAGGGCCAGTCAGCGTGAGTGCTGGCGACTGCTGCCCCCCTCCCTGACGCGGCTCGGTCAGACTCCGGCGCAGGTACTGGGGGCTCTGGCGCGTCTCGATGATCATCAGGCGCGCAGTCTGCATGAGTTGGCCTCCTGGTATGCCCAGGCGCCACTCGACCAATGGATCGGGGAGTTGCGCAAGCACGATGGCGACCTGCAGGCCGCCATCGTCAGTGCTCACGCGCGGGGACAGTCGGTCGAGCTGCCCACGGTCATGCTGGGGACGGTGTTCCGCGCCAAGGGTCTCGAATTTGATTGCGTGGTGCTGGCCGATGATCTGGCATTGCCAAGCGAGCGCCAGCAATTGCCCAATCAGGTGCTGGTCACCAATCTCAGCTACACCGCCGCCACGCGGGCACGCCAGCTGCTGGTACTCAATGAGCGCCTGAGCCACTGGTGGCAGGCTCAGGATGAGAGTGAGCGCTTCCCTCTGCTCGAGGCACTGCCACAGGCCTGGCTGAGCGAGTCCACGCATGGCGTGCATGCACCCCACCCGTGGTGGGGCAAGGCACGTCTGTCGGAGTTGGCGCTGACACCGCGCAAGCGACTGCTGCTGCGCCGCCATGAGACATCGCTTGAGAGCACGTCTGCCGCAGTGTCGCCCTCGGCTGGCACGCGCGATCAGGCGCAAGCCTCGGTCGACTCTGCCAGCCATGATCAGCACCTGGGCCATGATCAGCACCTGGGCCATGCCCGGGGCTCCGACGATGCCCTGCAGGCGCTCAAGCGTCAGGCACGCACCGATACGACGGCGCGCAAGCTGTATGAAATGGCCAGCAAGCTGCCGCCCGGGCGACCCTCCGGCGGTCTGCGCAGCCTGTTGACCCCGAGTGATGCCGCCGCGTCCACTTCTTCCCCCAGCGAGTCGCCGACCCCCGGCGGCCCGACGGAGCCTCTTGATGAGTGAGTTTGCCCCTACGTCCGCCGCGCACATGCACGACCTGGCGGCGCTGCGCTTCAACAACCGTTATGCCCGCCTGCCTGAGCACTTCTTCACGCGTGTCACGCCAGAGCCGCGACAAGGCACGCGCCTTGCCGATGTGAGTCCTGACTGCGCCCGTCTGCTGGGGCTGGAGGCGCCCTTGACCTCCGACGCCTCCAACGAGGAGGCGCTCGAGCAGCTGCGACTCTTGATGGCCGGTGAGCAGTTGTTGCCGGGCATGGACGCATTGGCCCAGAAATACACTGGCCATCAGTTCGGTCACTACAATCCGCAGCTCGGCGACGGGCGAGGCATTCTGCTCGGCGAACTTGAGGCTGATTACGGCAAGACCTTCGATCTGCATCTCAAGGGCGCCGGTCGTACGCCTTACTCGCGCTTCGGTGATGGTCAGGCGGTGGTGCGCTCCAGCGTGCGCGAGTACCTGGCCAGCGAGTACATGGCGGCGCTGGGCATTCCTACCAGCCGCGCGCTGGCGCTGGCGGTGAATGGCGAGCGGGTCCAGCGCGAGACCGTCGAGCCCGGCGCTACCGTGTTGCGCGTCTGCGAGAGCCACCTGCGCTTCGGGCATTTCGAGTGGCTGGCCCACTCCGGCCGGCATGAAGACCTCAAGACGCTGATCGATCACGCCCTGCGGGAGCACTTCCCCGAGAGCCTGCCCGAGATGCCGGATGAGGCTTCCGACATGGGCGAGATCGGGCGCGAGCCGCTGGATGAAGCGACACGTATCGCCGCCGCGCTGGCCATGTTCGAGATAGTGATCACTCGCACCGCAAAACTGATCGCGGCCTGGCAGGCCTACGGCTTCGTGCATGCGGTAATGAACACCGACAACATGTCGCTGCTGGGGCTGACCTTCGATTACGGGCCCTACGCCTTCCTCGATGGCTATGAAGAGAATCTGGTGCCGAATCATACCGATCAGGCCGGGCGCTATGGTTTCGCCCAGCAGCCGGGCATCGGGCTATGGAATCTGGAGCGTCTGGGGATCGCGCTGTCGCCGCTGATCGATGTCGAAGCGCTCTCCGCTGCGCTGGGCGCCTATGAGGGCGAGTTGCAGCGTGAATATGCCCGCCTGATGCGCGCGCGTCTCGGGTTGCCGGATGCTCGCGATGAGGACATGACGCTGGTGCAGCAGTGGCGAGAGCTGCTGGCGGCCGGTAAGGTCGACCACACCCATGCCTACCGTCTGCTCAGTCATTGGGATGTCACGCAGCCCGTGCCGGAAACGCTGGTCGTGCGCCTGGCCGGCGAGCGTGGGCCGCATGGCAATTCGGCCCAGGCGCGCGATGAAGCCTCGGCGTGGCTCGAACGCTATCAGGCGCGCGTCATGGTCATTGGGCTCTCTGCCGAGAATGAGCGCCAGCGTCGTCTGGCCATGCTCGGCTGCAATCCGCTCTATGTGCCGCGCACGCATCTGCTGCTGGAGGTGATCGCACGGGTCGAGCAGGGTGATGACGCTACGCTAAAGGCCTTGCGTCAGCGTCTGACGGCACCCTTCTTCCGCCCCGAGGAGGGTAGTCTGGAGGCGGCGCAGGAGCTGGGGCAGGCGCAGGGCGTCGATGCCGAACTCGTCGATGACTGGACACGGCCACCGGCGGCAAATGCAGCGCCGATCTGCATGAGTTGCTCTTCCTGAGCGGATCTCCTGAAGGGGGCCTGAACTGCATCGCTGACAGCGCAAGCCGCGGCCGAGCATCCGCTTGGTGCAATGCAGGAAACACGCGCTGACACTCAAGTCATCGTCACGAAAATGGGATGCTGCTGCGGCGGTATCCCATTTTTCATGGCAGCCGCTGTCGCAGCCATAAGCTCGAGATTATGCGATGCATAACACAAAGCTGAGCTATTCTTGGTGAGGTGCCTTTTGTAAACTCATTGCAAATCAGTCACTTGGTAGTGCCGCAAGGCGCCTGTCAGCATAAGGTGGCTGTTATGGCTGTCATAACGATAGCTTTATGCTTGATTTTATTGCTTTTTTTGCACTGCAGCGCTTGACCCTGATGCACCGACAAGAAAAGACTGATGCTGGACACTCATCGTGTCGCGGGTGATGTCAGGCCTTCTGGCCATGCGTGAGTCACGGCTTGCGGTTCAGGCAAGTCTCACCTGTGACAGGCAATAACGTCGCTGAAAGCGCCTCCGGCAGGCAGGATGGCGCGAATCAGCGCTCAACAGGAACGACGCCATGAACCTTTCAAGGCTGGCAGCCTCAGGCATGAACACGGACGTGAAACGAGGTGCGCGATGCTGAATATTCTAGTCGTGCGCGAGATGCGTGCACCGGACCTGGTGACACCCGACGAGGGCGTGAGCAGCACACTGGCGCGCGGGGAGTGCCGCGTCGCGCTGGACCCGGTGACGGCCGGCAAGCTCGCGCGTCACCTGGACAGCAGCGTCAGTGACACCAGTGACGCCATCGTGCACGTGGAGAGCGGTGCCGGACGTCATGCACACTTCGACGATGCGGCCTACACCGCCCAGGCCGGGGTGGCGGTCGTTGCCGAGGCCGATATCGCGGCGGCGCGTGCCGCGGCGGATCTCGTGCTGTGCGTGCGCACGCCCAGCGAGTCACAGATCAGCGAGTTCCGTGAGGGTGCGGTGGTGGTGGCATTGATGACGCCGTACCAGAATCCGCAGCTGATCAGCAAGCTTGCCAGTCAGGGACTGACCAGCCTGTGCATGGAATTCGTGCCGCGTATCTCGCGGGCCCAGAGCATGGACGCCCTGTCCTCGCAGGCGGGTGTCGCGGGCTATCACGCCGCGCTGCTGGCGGCCAACGAGTCCTCGGTGTTCTTCCCGATGCTCACGACTGCTGCCGGTACCGTGCGTCCGGCGCGTGTCGTGGTGGTCGGTGCCGGCGTCGCGGGTCTGCAGGCCATCGCGACTGCCAAGCGTCTCGGCGCCCAGGTGTGGGCCTATGACATTCGCGCTGCCGCGCGTGAGCAGGTCGAATCGCTGGGCGCCAAGATGATCGATACCGGCGTCGATGCCTCCGGCGAGGGCGGCTACGCCCGCGAGCTGACCGATGACGAGCGCGCCCAGCAGGCCGATGCGCTGGCACGTCACATGGGCGATGCGCATGTGGTGATCTCCACCGCCGCGATTCCTGGGCGTCCGTCGCCGCGCATCATCAGCCGCGAGATGGTCGAGGGCATGAAGCCCGGCGCCGTGCTGGTCGATCTCGCCGCCGAAGGCGGTGGCAACTGTGAACTGACCGAGCCAGGCAAGCGTGTCGAGCACGCCGGCGTCACGATACTCGGCCCGCTGGACATGGCCTCGAGCCTGGCGGTCAATGCCAGCGAGATGTACGCCAAGAACCTCTTCAACCTGCTGACCCCCTTCATGAAGGACGGCGAACTGACGCTGGACTTCGAAGATGCGGTGCTCGGCCCGATGCGTCTGACCGATGGCGGCCGCATCACCCACGATGACGTACGCGCTCGCGCGGAGGACGCCGCATGATCGAAGGACTTTCTGCCGTATACATCCTGATGCTGGCGGCCTTCGTCGGCTACGAGGTCATCTCGCGTGTGCCGGTGATTCTGCACACGCCCCTGATGTCCGGTTCCAACTTCATCCACGGCATCGTGCTGGTCGGGGCGATGATCGCCCTCGGTCAGGCCGAGACCGGCATGCAGCAGTTCATCGGCTTCATCGCCGTGCTGCTGGGCGCCGGCAACGCGGTCGGCGGTTATGTGGTCACCGAGCGCATGCTGGAAATGTTCAAGACCAGTGATCGCAGCAAGGGCACAGACGCTGCCAATGGCATCAACGACAAGGAGGCTCGCTGATGAACTGGCTGGTCGAAACAGGGTATTTCGCGGCGGCGGTGGTCTTCATCCTCGGTCTCAAGCGCATGTCACATCCTTCCACGGCACGCAGCGGCATCCATTGGGCCGGTATCGCGATGGTCGTGGCAACGTTGCTCACCTTCCTGCATCCGCAGATTGATGGTCGTTATGGTCTGATGCTGCTGGCCATCGTCATCGGTGGCGGTATCGCCTGGTACTCCGGCAACAAGGTCGAGATGACCGACATGCCGCAGATGATCGCCATCTACAACGGCATGGGTGGCGGTGCGGCAGCGGCGATCGCTGCGGTCGAGCTGATGCGCATGAGCGACAACCCGGCATTGATCGAGCAGCACGGCTCGCTGGCGCTGTGGCTGGGCGTGCTCGGGGCGATGATCGGTGCGGTGGCCTTCTCCGGTTCCATCGTGGCCTGGGCCAAGCTGGATGGGCGCCTCAAGAAGGCGTTCAACTTCCCGAGTCAGCAGCTGATCAACATGATCGTGCTGGGTCTGACGGTCTATCTGGGCGTCGTGATCGCGGCGGTGGAACCGTCCGGCTCGCTGGTGCTTGTGTTCTTCGTGCTTGCGTTGCTGTTCGGCGCGATGCTGGCACTGCCCATCGGTGGCGCCGACATGCCGGTGATCATCTCGCTGTTCAATGCGCTGACCGGCCTTGCGGTGGCAATGGAAGGCTTCGTGCTCGGCAATGCCGCGATGATCATCGCCGGTACTGTCGTCGGGGCGGCCGGTACGCTGCTGACCCAGCTGATGGCCAAGGCCATGAATCGTCCGCTCCGCAACGTGCTGTTCAAGCAGTTCGGCGGCGCCTCCGGTGTCGAGCAGGGCGAGATCGAGGGCAGCATGAAGGCCTCCGATCCGATGGACGCCGCCGTGCAGCTGGCCTTCGCCGAGCGCGTCATCATCGTGCCGGGCTACGGCATGGCGGTGGCACAGGCGCAGCACAAGGTCTGGGAGATGGTCGAGCTGCTGGGTGAGCGTGGCGTCGAAGTGCGCTTCGCGATCCACCCGGTCGCCGGTCGCATGCCGGGCCACATGAATGTGCTGCTGGCGGAAGCCGGCGTGCCCTACGACATGATTGCGGACCTGGACGAGATCAACAACGACTTCGAGACCACCGACGTCACGCTGGTCATCGGCGCCAATGACGTGGTCAATCCGGTCGCCAAGAACGACGCCTCAAGCCCGCTGTACGGCATGCCGATCCTCAACGCCGATCAGTCACGCAACGTGCTGGTGATCAAGCGCGGTCAGGGTTCCGGCTTCTCCGGTGTCGAGAATCACCTCTTCTATCTTGACCACACGCGCATGGTGTATGGCGATGGTCAGAAGGTGGTCGGCGACATGATCACGGCCCTCAAGACGCTGTGATCTGATGCCTCGGCGTGATGGGGCAAGTCTGCCGCCATCCCGCCAGCGCTGAACAGACCGGCAATTTCTGCGCCTCAGGGGGCAGGGATTGTCGGTTTTTTGTATGTATCGAGAGTTCATGCATAACGATCGTTCATGCAAGTCGATGGTGCATGCCAGTCGATTGCTTGCGAGGCGCGCTTGGCAGGTACGCCACTCAGGTGTGTCACCCAGGCGCAGCCCCCTACGTTGGCCACGAAGCCTGCGCAGACATCTCTTGTTCAGTATTCTCTGACAAACTATGAGTACAATGCCTGCCATTCACTGAGCACATCGTCATCCAAGGAGTCTGCATGTCTGCCACTACCCCTTCACCTCGTCGGGCCATTCGTGATCGCGAGGTAAGCGAAACGACCCCTCAGGCGGTGGGACTCAATGTCTGCGTGCTGGGTGGCGGCAGCTTCGGGACCGCGATCGCCTCGATTGCCGCCGACAATGGTGCCAGCGTCACCCAGTGGATGCGTGATGCCAGCCAGGCCGAGGAAGTCAACACCCGGCACCGCAACTCTGGCTATCTGCCGGGCTTCGAGATCAATGCCTCGGTGCGTGCCACCACCGACATGGCCGATGCGCTGGCTGAGGCCGAACTGGTGTGCGTGGCGATTCCTTCCAAGGCCTTCCGCACGGTGGTCCGCCAGGCGCGCGCCCACCTGCGTGAAGGGCAGATACTGGTGGCCACCACCAAGGGCATCGAGAGCGAAGGCTTCACCCTGATGAGTGAGGTGCTGGAGCAGGAAACCGGCTTCACGCACATCGGCGTGCTGTCTGGCCCCAATCTGGCGGCCGAGATCGCCCAGCGGCAGCTGACAGCCACGGTGATCGCCTCCGACGACGCCTACACCCGCGCTCGCGTGCAGACGGCCTTCGGCTGCGACTATTTCCGTGTCTACGCCAGCAATGACCGCTACGGCGTCGAGCTGGGCGGGGCGCTGAAGAACATCTACGCCATCGCGGCCGGCATGGCCGCGGCCCTTGGCATGGGCGAGAACACCCGTGCCATGCTGATGACCCGCGCGCTGGCCGAGATGAGCCGCTTCGCCGTGGCCAAGGGCGCCAATCCGATGACCTTCCTAGGCCTTGCCGGCGTAGGTGATCTGATCGTGACCTGCTCCTCGCCGTTGTCGCGCAACTATCGGGTCGGCTACGCACTGGGGGAAGGGCGAACCCTCGACCAGGCGGTCGAGGTGTTGGGCCAGGTCGCCGAGGGTGTCAACACCGTGCGATTGGTACAGGATGAATCCGAGCGACTGGGCATCTACATGCCGCTGGTCAGTGGCATGGCCAAGGTGCTGTTCGAGAATGTCGACCCGCATCACATGGCCCGCGCGCTGATGGGCGGTGAGCAATCCAGCGATGTGGAATTCGTGCTGTCGCGTGAGTCGGTGCAGCAGGCGCGGCAGTTGGAACCCGACGGCTCCTGAGGACTCATAGCAGGTAGCGGTGATGGAGTGTGTTTCGCCATCCCCTTGTCTGACTCGTGCAACGCTCCGGTTGGCGAGTCCCTGGTCATCGGCCGCAGCGACAGAGCGAGTGATTTGGCGCTTGCGCTGCGGCAGTCATCTTTTCAGGAGAATGTCATGAGTGTACTGATCATGCGTCACGGTGAGGCCCAGGCCGGCACGCCGGACCCCAGCCGCGAATTGAGCGAATATGGTCGCGAAGAGGCGCGCCGCATCGGGTGCTGGTTGGCCCATCAACTGCCTGCCGAGCGTCGTGCGCGCCTGACGCTGGTCGTCAGTCCGTTCACCCGCGCCCAGCAGACCGCTCAGGAGATCTCCTCGGCGCTGGAGCTGAGTGGAGAGCAGCAGACCACGCTCGAGATCATCACCCCGGACGACCCGCTGACGCCGGTGCTCGACTGGCTTCAGACCCATGTGCCGCCCACTTCTGAAGGGCGCGAGCCGCGCGACTGGCTGATCATCAGCCACAATCCGCTGGTCTCGAATCTGGCCAGCGCCCTGGTCGATGGCCCCGGCAGCACCCAGCTGGCCTTTGCCACCGCAAGCCTCGCCTGGCTGGACGCCGATGTCTGGGCCGCCGGTCTGGCGGATCTGCACCAGTTCGTGAGCCCGGCGGAACTGGCGTAAGTCACGCGCGGCTGTCATGAACCAAAACCATTGAGCCGCAACCATTGAGCCAAAGCGAAACGCCCCCGCCAGTCTGCACTGGCGGGGGCGTTTCGCTTTGGCATGCAACCAGACTGCTGCCTGATCAGAGTGCTGCTGCTAGACCAGACCGCTCAGCTTGAGCACGAAGATGCCTGCCGTGATGGTGATGCCCGCCATCAGGGTGCTGATGGCAATGATGTTGGCGGCCAGGCGGTCATTGCCGCCCATCGCCCGCACCATCACGAAGCTTGCCGCCGCCGTCGGTGAGGCGAAGAACAGGAACAGCACCCCGAGTTCGGTACCGCGGAAGCCCAGCAGCACCGCGACGGTGATCGCCAGCAGCGGCACGCTGATCATCTTCATCAGGCTGGCACTCAGCGCCAGCTTGCGGCCTTCACGCAGCGAGCGCATCGACAGGGTGCCGCCGATGCAGATCAATGCCAGCGGCAGCGTCATGCGCGCGAAGTAGTCGCCGGAGGTCTCCAGCCACTCGGGCAGCTGCCAGCTGAATGCCGCGAAGGGCAGGGCGGCCAGCACGCCGAGAATCAACGGGTTGGTGATGATGCCACGCGCGATGCCGCTCCAGCTGGTGCGGCCATCGCCGAGATAGCTCGACAGCACCACCACCGACAGCATGTTGTAGGACAGGATGACGACGCCCATCAGGATGCCGCCCATCGAGAGGCCGAGATCGCCATAGAGATTGGCGGCCAGTGCCAGCCCGACGATGGCGCAGTTGCCGCGAAACGAGCCCTGTACCACCTCGCCGCGTTCCTTTCTCGGTACGCGCAGGATCGCCCAGCCCCACAGCAGCAGGAAGGTGCCCAGTGTCGCCAGCGCGAAGTAGGTCAGCATGCCCGGGCGCAGGGCGTGATCCAGGTCCGCGCGCACGATGGAGAGGAAGACCAGCGCCGGCATGGTGCCCTTGAATACCAGCGATGAGGCGGTGCCGATGAAGGTGTCATCGATCCAGCCGAGGCGTTTGAGGCCCAGGCCCAGAAATACCATCGCGAAGACCGGAACGGTGACGTTCAGGGTCGCGACGAACAGCGCCAGCATGTCGTTCATGAAGTAGTCTCGCTCATTTCAGCCCTTGTCCTGTGAGTGTTGCGGTCTGTCTGGTGAGGCTTTTGGTCAGCGCCTGGCGAGCGTCGCGCGATCGCCCATCGTGAACTGTCGTGTCAGCCCGTTGCGAGCTGTCGTATCAGCCCCGTCGTGAACTGCCGCGGCGGCCTGGCTCAGGCTAGCCAGAAGCCCGTGATCAAGGCCGCTGCCAGCAAGGCCCAGAACAGCCCGTTGCGCAGGCGGGTATCGCGGCGCGGCCTGGAAGACGGCGAGGAAGTAGCGGACTGCTTGTCATGCTTGGGCATCGAGGGGTCCTGTCCAGCAAGGTGAAATGTTGGCTCAGCGAGTGAAGGCTCTGGCAGCCACACGGCCGGCCAGCAAGACCTTCTGCCAACAGCGCGTGACTGTCATCCGTCCAGCATATCAGGCTTTCCTTAGACTTAGGGATAGTCGTGCAGCTCTGGTGACAGCACCAATGTCAGGTTCTGTTGACCGCATGCCGCCAACCAGGGGGGGGATGGTGGTCGAGAAGACCGGCGCCGCGATAGGCCTTGAGGGCCGGCAAAGGGTGGAATAGCCGCCATAACCGCGCGAGTGGCGACTGTGCGTGTCCTCCTGCTTGGCGAGCGCTGGCTGTCCGCTTACCCTGTGCGCTGCATTGTCATCTGTCACGGTTATCTGCCGGTGCCACGGTCATCTTCCGGCCTCATGATCACCTGCCGGAACCATCAGTCCCGGCTACGCATTGCCCCTATCAAGAAAAGTACAAGGAGCGGGTATCTTGCAGGACCCATACACGACCTCTGCGTCATCCTCTGCCGCGACTCGCTCTGCGGCAGCTCGATCTGCGGCAACCCCCGAGCGCGCGTCTGACGATCCGTCCGCTTCCCCGGCGTTGTTGGTCAGTCGCGGGCTCGGGCGTCAATTCGGTCAGCAACAGGCCGTCACCGGGCTGACCTTCACGGCCTCGCGTGGTGAGGTCATCGGTCTGCTGGGGCCCAATGGCGCCGGCAAGACCACCAGCCTGCGCATGCTGGCGGGCACGCTCGCCGCCACCCAGGGCCAGCTGGAGCTGGAAGGCGAATCCTTCGATGGTCGCGCCAGTCAGCGCCAGCTCAACCGCCTCAAGCGTCGCATCGGCTATCTGCCGGAGGGCGCACCCCTGTGGCCGCAGCTGACGGTGCGCGAGAGTCTCGAGTGCGTGGCGGGTCTGCATGGGTTGTCGCGCAAGGTACGCAATGATCGCCTTTCGGCATTGATGGATCGCCTGGATATCACGCCTTTCGCCAATCAATTGTGCGCCGTGTTATCCAAAGGCTATCGGCGTCGCGTGGCGCTGGCGATGGCGTTGACCCATGATCCGGACATTCTGCTGCTCGATGAGCCCACCGATGGGCTGGACCCGCTGCAGAAGGACAGCGTGCGCGCCTTCATTCGTGAGCTGGGTCGCGAGCGTCTGATCATCGTCTCCACCCACCTGCTGGAGGAAGTGCCTCGCATCTGTGATCGCGTGCTGGTCATGGCCAATGGTCAGCTGGGCTTCGATGACACGCCGGAGGCGCTGGCCGCGACCTCCGTCAGCGAAGGCATCCTGGGGGGCAGTCGTTCGCGCTACGGCGCGGGGTATGGCGCGAGCTCCAGTCTGCCTGTATGGCGAGTGACGTTGAGTCGGGCCTTGAGCGAGCGCGAACTGGCCAGTGTCTCGCGTCTGCCGGGCGTGGCGGCCATCACGCCCGTCAAGCCCGGCGATGCCATGGCGCGTGACAAGTCGCCGCTGGTGATCTCGACCGGTGCCGTGCTGCGCCTGGCCGGGCGTCTCCATCAGGACCCGCGCTCCGCGCTGGCACGCTGGTGCAGCTATATGGAAATCCGCCTCGATGAATGTGTCCATGAACGGGGCGATATCGAGGTCGCGTTCCGCCAGCTGGTGACGCGCATGGCGGAGCAGCCCTCGCCGCTGCCGATGCGCAGGCAGGCACCGCGCGCAGATCAGGAGGTGTCGTCATGAGGGCCGTTCTCGCGCTGGTCCGCCGTGACCTGCATCAGGCACTGACACAGGGCGCCAGCTGGTCGCTGCTGGTGGTGATGGCGGTGCTGGCGCCGCTGGGGGCCTTCGAGGTGGGCGATCTGCTGGCACGTGATCGCGCCGATCTTGGCTCGCTTTGGCAGGTGTTGCCCTGGCTGCTGGTGCTGTGGACGCCACTGCTGGCCCTGCGTGGCTGGCCGGAAGAGCGCGCCAACGGCCTGCTCGAATGGCTGTCCGGCCTCGGGCTGGGGTCGTGGCGGCTGGCCAGCGCACGCCTGATCAGTGCCAGCGTGCTGGGATGGCTGGGGCTTGCGATGACGGCGCCGCTGGTGGTGTTGGTCCATTGGCTCGGCACGCCGGATCTCGGCCTGATGCTCAGCGGCTATCTGGGCATGGCGCTGCTGGTGATGGCGCTGGCCAGTCTCGGTCAGGCGCTGGCGGTGCGCGCGCCTTCTGCGCTGTCGGCGTGGCTCGGGGCGCTGGTGCTGGGCCTGGCGCTGATGCTGCCGGGCACACCCGCGGTGACGAGCCAGCTGGCTCAGCATCTGGCACCGCACTGGGTGCAGTTGCTCGATCTGATCAGCTTGCCGGCGCATCTGACGCCTTTCAGTGAAGGCCGGCCGACCTGGCTCGATGCCAGCTACTTCCTGCTGCTGACCCTGGCCGGGCTGGTGCTGCAGGCGCGCGGCCTCAGTCAGGAACGCCATGCACGCAAGCAGGCGCCACAGTGGCTGGTCACGGCGGCACTGGCGGCTGCGGTCACCGCGCTATTGCTGGCCGGCGTGCGCCTGCCGCCATTGCTGAGCGCCGACGGCCACAACCCGCTCACCCGCGCGCATGATCTGACCGCCACGCGTCAGCACAGCCTGAGCCCTGCCAGCCGCGCGGTGCTCGGTGGCCTCGAGGCACCGGTGACGCTGACCTTCGCCTACAGCGAACGTTTCGCCGCCGATCTGCCGCAGCTGCGTGAGCTGGCGACACGGATCGAGACGCGTCTGGCCGCCTTCGCGCGTGAACCGCAGATACGCCTCAAGCGTGTCGACCCTGCACCGGACAGTGCCGACTTCGCGGATCTCGAAGCGCAGGGCCTGACCGCACTGTCATTGCCGGGCGGCGAAGAGATGCTGTTCGGGCTGGTGGTGGATGGCCCCTATGCCGAACGCCGCGCCATCCCGCTGCTCAAGGCGGCGGATATCGGCGGGCTGGAGGCGCAGGTGACACGCCAGATCCAGGAAGTCTCGCGCACCGAGCCACCGCGCCTGGGTGTCGTCTCGCGTTTGCCGGTGATGGGCCAACCCAGTCTGGAGCAGGGCAGAGCGCTGGGCAGCTGGGGCCTGATGGAGCATCTCAATGCACGCCTGCGCATCGACTGGCTGTCGGCCGGTGATGATGCCGCGCGCCCGATCGCCGATCAGGATGCGTTGCTGGTGATTGCGCCGCGGCTGTTGCCGGTCAAGACGCTGGAGGCCATCACGGCCTATCTCGAGCGTGGCGGCCGGGTGTTGATGCTGGTGGACCCGCTGCCCGAAATGCTCGACCAGCCGGCGCCGGCTTCCGAGGCGCTCGAGGCCTTGCTGGCGCGCGCCGGGCTTGAATCACGCGCGGGCGAGGTGGTGGCGGATGCACAGCTGGCCTTGCCGATCGGCTTGCTGGACGGCACCCGTGCGCTGAGCCCGACACTGCTCGGGTTAAGCGCTGCGCAGCTGTCGGACGCCGCGCTCAACCTCAATGTCGAGCAATTGGTGATGTCCAGCGCGGGCTGGTTGGCGCCGCTGTCTGATGTAGCAGACGCATCATCGAAAGGCCCGGGAGCGCAGGAAGCGCCGTTGCAGTGGCTGATTCGTGCCAGTGATGAGGCGCGCCTGATTCCGGCGGCACGTGTCCACGCCAGCCGCATGGACCCGCGTCCGCTGTCGGGACTGGCAGGGGAAACGCCGCCGGCCGGTGGGCTGGCCGTGCTGGCGCAATGGCCGGCAGCGGGCGCCAAGAGTGGCCAGTTGCTGGTGGTCAGCGATGTCGATATGGCCAGTGACCGTCTGTGGCGACGCACGGCAGCGGATGGCAGCGAGCAGGCCCTCAATGCCAATGCGCGCTGGCTGGAAAATGCCGTGGATCTGCTGGCAGGCAGCCCCGAGCTGGTCGCCCTGCGTGCGCGTGCCCATCAGGTGCGCGAGCTGACGCGCCTGCATCAACTGGCCGATCGTCAGGCCGCCGAGGAGACCCGGCTGCGCAATGACTGGCAGACGCGTCTGAGTGCGCTCGGCGCGACGCCGGTATCTGGCAAGGCCGAAGCCGCGCAGCAAAGCGACGCCCTGGCGGCGATGCAGAATGACTTCGAGGACGCGTTGTCACGTCAGCAGCGTGAGGCGAATGCCGAGCGTGATGCCCTGCGCCGCGAGCTGCGCCTGTGGACGCTGCTGGCCTTGCCGGTGGCGTTGAGCCTGCTCGGCGAGCTGATCTGCTGGCGCCGCTATCGCGCCAGCCGTCGCGCGGGCTATCAGTCGACAGGGCGTCTGTCGGGCCACGGGCAACCCAGCGGGAAGCGCAGCGCAGAACGAAATGAACAGCGCAATGCACAGCGCAATGGACAGCACAGCGCCCGCTTTGCGAGTGACGCCGTCACAAACGTGCCGACAGGCTCTAGCAAGTCAGCCGCAGGCAAGGCAGCTTCAGGCAAGGCAGCTTCAGGCAAGGCGACGCCGAGCGATACTACCCAGTCGGGAGGTGATTGATGGGGCGCTTCAATCGGGCGGGATGGGCACTGACGGCGTTGGTCTCCGTGGCCGCGGTGACGGCGCTCACCGCAGGGCCGTCACTGCTGGAATCGCTGCGCTCAGGCGTCGCCACGGGCGGAGCAGCCCCTGCCCAGTGGCAACGTGATGCGCTGCTGAGCGAGTCGCTGACGACAGTCGCCGCGGGCCAGTCAGGCGTCTTGCAGCCCTTGCCGCTGCTGGCGCAGGTGGCCGCCTCGGCGCAGCGTATCGGCATTCGGCGTGGCACAGATGCCAGCCAGGACTGGTTGAGCCTGGCGCGTGGGCCCGCAGGCGACTGGCAGATCACCTCATTGGCTGGCTGGCCTGCCCGCCAGAGCAAGGTGGAGGCGCTGGTGAGTCAGCTGGGCGAAGCACAACTGCGCACGCGCAAGCCGGCCACGGACAAGGCACTTGAAGCGCTGGGCTTCAGCGCGCAGTTGCCGCTGCTGAGCGTGAAGGGCAACGGCGCTCAGGTGAGTCTGCAACTGGGCGCCAGACCTGCGGCGGCAACGCAGGTGAACAGCGCGGGCAGTGCTGAGTTGGCGGGGCGCTACGTGCGATGGGTGCCATCGCCCTCGGACGCGAAAGTCAAAGGCTCCCCCACCATGAATGGGGCGGATGGCGCGCCGGTCTGGGAGTTGACGCGCGATATCGGGTTGCCGGATTGGCGCGGCGGCATGGCGCCCAGTGAGGTGCTGGATGTCACCGAGCTGCGCAGTGACGCCGCGGTGTACAAACCGCTGAGTCGCCTGGATATCTCGCTGGCGGCGTCTACGCTTTCGTCTTCTGTCCGAGGCGCGTCAACACGGCAAGCGCCGCTGGTGCGAGGCCTGGCACCTGACAGCGACGCTGCCCATGAGATTCTCGCTGCGCTGTCGCCACTGACGCAGAATGACCTGCGCCCCCGCGCCTCCACGCCTGAAAGCGGCGCAGCCCAGGCAGACGGCTGGCAGCCCGCCGTGACGCTGACCCTCAACTGGTCGCGCCCCTCGCTCTATTACCGTCAGCATGAGCAGCTCAGTGATCGCACCCAGCTGGTGCTGGCCATCGCGGCCGGCAGCAAGCCCTGGGCGCGACTGACGCTCTCCGGCAAGGGGTGGCCACCTGAACTGGTCGCGCGCTTGAATGCCGTCGAGATACAGGTCAATGGCGCGCTGCGTGATCATCTGCTGGCACTGGGCGCGAGGGCGTTGCAAGACGAACCCATTGAGCTCACGGCTGTCGCGATTCAGGCGGCACTGGCGGTCAGTCGTGCCTTGGCGCTGCCTGAGGCGGAAGCCGCTGAGCCGAGCACGGAAACCGTCGGTGCGCTGGTGTCGGCAGCCATGGAGGAGGAGTGAGGTGCTCCATGGGCCAAAGGGAGGAGTAGCGCCCATGGGGCGGGGCTGGCATGCTGTTGACTATATTTAAACAACCGTTTGTCTGGGCGCGTCAGGGACGGCGGCCCGTGGTAAGGAGACCTTGCGATGAATGCCACCTCACGGCAACCCCGGCCCGGGCAGCACTTGTCCGAACGTGCCTTGTCCGAACCTTCCATGTGCGAAAAGACCTTGTCCGAACAGGACGGCACTGACCCGGCCAGCTTGAATGCGGACACCGAGCGTCCGGTACTGGCCTTCGCGCATGCCAATGGCTTTACCGGTGCCTGCTACAAGAGCCTGCTGGCGCCGCTGGCCGAGCACTTCAATCTGCTGCCGGTGGACCGACTGGCGCACGACCCTGCCTACCCGGTCGGCAACAATCTGATCTCGCTGCGTGATGAGTGGCTGGCGTGTCTGGATGCCGCGCTGGGGCCGTTGCCCGCGGCGGGCGGCACCGGGCGCAAGGTGATCGGGGTCGGCCATTCGCTGGGAGGCATCGTCAATTACATGGCGGCGCTCAAGCAGCCGGAGCGCTTCCACTGCCTCGTGCTGCTCGATCCGCCGTTGATGCTGGGCCGCGATGCGCTGGGCATGAAGGTCGCCAAACGCTTCGGCTTCATTGATCGTGTCACGCCGGCGGGCCGTACCCGTGGGCGTTGCGCACGCTGGGATTCCCGTCAGGCCATGCAGGATTACCTGCGCCGTCGCTCGCTGTTCGCCAACTTCACGCCAGAGGCGCTGGACGACTACATCGACAACGCCACCCATCGTCACGCGGATGGCAGCCTGTCGTTGAGCTTCGATACCCGTCATGAGGTCGAGATCTTCCGTCACCTCAGCGATCACCTGTCAGGCTCACCGGCGAAACTGGCGGTGCCGGTCAGGATTCTGGCCGGCGCCCAGTCTGATCTGCTCACGCCGGCGCGTCAGGCACGCCTGCGCCGCGCCGGGCTGACGGTGGAGCATGTCCGGGGAGGACATATGTATCCCTTTGAACACCCACAAGAGACGCGCGCCGCGCTGCTGGCGGCCATCGCGGACCTCGCGCCGCCGAATATACTTCCGCCAGGTCTGCTGGCCGAGAGGCAATCATGAGCATTGATCACACCGTTCGGGACATCGCTGCAGCTCCCCTGAGCGCCAACGTTACGTTGCGTGAGCGTCGCTTCCCACGTCGTACGGGCGGAGAGCTGGCGGCCCTGGAGTGGGCGCCTGCCGAGCACGCCGAGCAGGCACCGACGTGGCTGGCGCTGCATGGCTGGCTCGACAATGCCGCCAGCTTCAGCCGCCTGGCGCCGTTGTTGTGTGAGCGGCTCGGCATTCGTCTCATCGCCATCGACATGGTCGGTCACGGGCGCTCGAGTCCGCTGGGCGAGCACGGTGATTATGCGGTGTGGGATTACTGCCACGATGTGATCGAGGCGCTGGAAGGCCTGTATGACGAGGGGCTGCCGCGTGCGCCGGTCACGGTGATGGCGCACTCGCTGGGGGCAGCGGTGTCGGGGCAGGTGGCTGCGGCGCTGCCGGAATATATCGCGCGCCTGGTGCTGATCGATGGCATCGGCGCACTTGCCACGCCAGCCTCGGAGGTGGTCGACCAGCTGCGCCGCGGATTGCTGGCACGCCATGCGCAGCCGGCCAGACGCGCCGCTACGCGACGTGCCCATTATCGTCATGTCGAGGACGCCGTGGCGGCGCGGGTTGCGGGAGGTGTCACGCCCATTGATGCCGATACGGCGCGGCCGATCGTCGAGCGCAATCTCGAGGTGCTGGAAGACGGTGGCCTGCGACTGAGAAGTGACCGTCGCTTGCTGCGGCCTTCATTGATGCGCTACACCCCGGAGCAGGTGCTGGCGTTATTGGCGGCGTTGACCCAGCCGGTACTGCTGATCGAGGGCGAGCGGGGTATTCTGACCATAAGGCACGAAGCACAGCAGGCGCGTGATGCCGTGAAGCGGCTGGAACGTCGCGTCTTGCCGGGTGGCCACCACCTGCATCTGGAGCCACCGCATGTGGCGGCGGTCGCCGATGCCATCGTCGAGTGGGTCAGCTCGCAATGAGTGATGCACCCTGTGCCGTATCCGTTCATCTATCATCATCTGCAGCGGGAGACATGCCATGGCCAAGCGCAAGACCATCGCCCTGGCACTGGGGAGTGGCGGGGCTCGAGGCTATGCCCATATCGGCGTCATCGAGGAAGTGCTGGCGCGCGGTTACGACATCCGCGCCATTTCGGGCTGCTCGATGGGCGCACTGGTCGGGGGCATCCATGCCGCCGGCAAGCTGGATGCCTATCGTGACTGGGTCTGTGAGCTGGATTATTTCGACGTGCTGCGGCTGGTGGATGTCACCTGGAGCCCGATGGGCGCCATCCGCGCGCGCCGCATCATGGAAGAGCTGGAAGCCCTGATCGGTGATACGCGTATCGAGGATCTGCCGATTCCGGTCACCACCGTCGCCACCGACCTGATCGCCCAGAAGGAGGTCTGGTTCCAGAGCGGCAATCTGCTCGAGGCGATCCGGGCCTCCATCGCGGTGCCCGGGGTGATCACGCCGGTGCAACGCGACCGCAAGGTGCTGGTGGATGGCGGCCTGATGAATCCCTTGCCGATCACGCCGCTGGTCGCCGCCCACGTTGACCTGGTGCTGGCGGTCAATGCTACGGCGCATTCGCCGCGTAACCAGACGTTGGAACAGATGCTGCCACCGGCCGATGCCGCCGAGGAAGAGGCGCGCGAAGCTGCCCTGGAAGCGCGCGGCGGTGGTTTCAGCGACTGGCTGCGGGGAGTGCGTCGCGGTGCCGAGCGCATCTTCTCTGCCGAGAAGGAGCAGGCGCTGGAGGACCAGCAAGGCATGGCGTTTGCCAGTCCGGTCGGCGGTGTCCCGCTGCCACCGGGCGATGCCTCGCGCTTGAAGTTCGAGGCACTCAAGAGCAGCGATGCCGAGCCAGTGCCGGGCACGGAAGCGTTGGCAGAGCCGCAGGCAGAGGCTGGTGCCGTGACCCAAGGCAAGCAGTCGTCGCCTGCGAACGACGTCGAGCCTGAACGGGTCGATGAAAACGCGCCGGAGCTTGCCTGGGGCAAGCTGGACATGATGATGCGCTCCTTCGATATCACCCAGGCGACGCTGGCCAAGTACAAGATCGCCGGCTATCCGCCGGATATCCTGGTCGAGATTCCCAAGACGGTATGTGGCGCCTATGAATTCCACCGCGCCGCGGGCCTGATCAAGCTGGGGCGGCACCTGGCCGCCGAAGCGCTGGATCGCTACGAGAAGGGCAGCGATGGCTAGCCTTTTTTGAGTTGTCCTTTGACGAAAAGCCCCCGCCAATCGGCGGGGGCTTTTCGTTGCAGTGCTCTTCGTTGCAGTGCTCTTCAACACGACGCTCTTCAATACAGCGCTCTTCGTTGCAGTGCGTGTGACGGAGCCTGAGCGAAATGTCGTCTCAGCCGTTGATCCACTTGTCGAAGATGGCGGCCTGCTCACCGGTACCCTGCATCTGGGTCAGCCACTGATCGACGTAGGCCTTCCAGATGTTGTCACCCAGCGGCAGCAGATAGCCCTTCTGGGAGAAGGTGAACGGCGAGTCCGGGTGCACGCTGCACAGCTCCGGATGACGGCTGGCCTGCAGCTGCGTCTCGATGGCGTCGGTGACCATCACATCGGCACGGTCTTCGATGATGTTGTTGAAGATGGTGCGGTTGTCGTCGTGCGCGACGCGAGTGGCATCGCTCAGGAATTCATTGGCGAAGCGCTCGTTGGTGCCGCCCGGGTTGACGGTGATGCGCACGCTGGGCTGATTGATCTGCGCGACGGTCTGGTACTTGTCGACATCCTCGCAGCGCACGATGGGCGTCTTGCCACCGGTCTGGTAAGGCTGGCTGAAGTAGGCCTGCGCCTGACGGTCCAGCTTGACCGAGATACCGGACATGGCGATGTCGCACTTGCCGGAGGTGAAGTCTTCCATCAGCGTCGGCCAGCTGGTCGGCACGGTCTGTACCGTGGCGCCCAGGCTCCTGGCCAGTGAGGCGGCCATGTCGATGTCGATGCCTTCGAAGTCGCCATTGTCTTCACGGTGGCTGAAGGGCGCGTAGTCACCGGTGGTGCAGACTTTCAGCACCTGGTCTTGTTGCACGCGCGAAAGCGTACTGTCGGACAGTGCATCGCTGGCGGCGGCCGGCATGGCGAAGGCCAGTGACAGACCGGCGGCGGTCGCGCCGCCGAGAATGACAGCGGAAAGAGCGCGGCGTGAAGAGAGGCGAGTTGGCTGTTCAGCGTTGGGTGTCATCAGGGTGTTCCCTTGTCGTTATGGCGGCAGGCTCGGCATGAGCCCTGCCTCTGCTGCTCAAGTGCTCGGCTATTCAAGCACTCCGTTATTCAAGTACTCGGCTATTCAGATGCTCACTATTCAAGTGCTCGGCTATTGTCAGGTGCTCTGATCATCAAGTTCTCGGCGGTGTGGCGAGCGCGGGATTCGCTCAGTCGAGCAGCGGGTCACGGCCCTTGCTGCGCAGCAGGACATAGACTGCGCCGCTGCCGCCATCCAGCTCCAGTGACGAGGTGAAGGCCAGCACGTCAGGCCATTGGCGCAGCCAGGCATTGACGTGGCTCTTGATGATGGGGTGATCGGCCATGCCGGTCCATGCCTTGCCATGCACCACCAGCACGCAGCGTGAGCGACGGGCAATGGCATCGTCGATGAAGGACTCAAGCTCGATGCGAGCCTGCTCCAGCGTATAGCCGTGCAGGTCGAGACCCGCTTCCCAGGCGATCTCGCCGCGCTTGAGACGCTGACGCTGGCGGTAGGGGAGATCGGGCACCGCGAAGTCGAGCAGCTGGCTGGGCGTGACCGGCTCGACCTGGCCATCGGTGGTGCGCGATGGCGTGCCGAGCGAGTCGGTCGAGGCTTCACTGGCGGCCGCGCGGCGCGCCGCCAGACGCGCCTGCTCTTCCTTGTCGACGGGCTTGCGACCGGGATCGGCGCGGTTGGTGGTGATCTTGCGTACGCCGGCCTGCTTGAGGGCGGCACGGAAGGCGTTGAAGTCGTCGCCGGTATCCGAGCTGTCGTCGTGGTTGGGTGGCATGGCCGGGCTCCGCGGGCAATAAAATGGCAAGTCGCGCAGTATAGCGCGGCTGTTGTCGCTGTCGAAGACACGCGATTGTCACTGTCGAAGACAAACGGTTGTCGCTTGCGAAGACAAAAGCGGCAGGCACACCAGCAAGGCATGCCAAGGGTCGCCGCCACGCCTCGTGAACGCTACAATGCCTGCGCGAGACGCCCCGCTTCCTCACGACTGGTGGCGCTCGTTGTCCATCTGTCCGCTTACAGGAATCATCGTGTCCACATCTTCCGCGTCCGACCTGCGCCATCCTTCCAGCCTCAGTGAGCCGGACTCCCGTCTCGTCGAGGAGCTGGTGACCCTGCGCGACCTGATCCGCTGGGCGACCAGCGAGTTCCACGCGCATCGCCTGCACTTCGCCCATGGCACTGACTCTGCCTGGGACGAAGCGGTGGCGCTGGTGCTGGGTGCGCTGCATCTGCCGTGGGACACGGACCCCGCCGTGATCGACGCGCGCCTTCTGACCATGGAGCGTGCGCGCATCGTGGCATTGGTGCGTGAGCGCATCACCACTCGCAAGCCGCTGCCGTATCTGCTGGGCGAAGCCTTCTTCACCGGCGTGCCTTTCGATGTCGATGAGCGCGTGCTGATTCCGCGCTCGCCAATCGCCGAGCTGATCGAGAGCGGCTTCTCGGCCTGGTTCCCGGAACTGCCGCCGACCCGCGTGCTGGACATGTGCACCGGTTCCGGCTGCATCGGTATCGCCACCGCGCTGGTGATGCCGACCGCCGAGGTCGACCTGGTCGATATCAGCAGCGATGCGCTGGAAGTCGCGCGACGCAACATCGAACGCCACGACGTGGCAGGGCGTGTCATCGCCGTGCAGTCGGACCTGTTCGCGGGCGTGGCGGGCAAGCGCTATGACCTCATCGTCTCCAATCCGCCCTACGTGGATACCTTCGATCTTTCCAACATGCCGCAGGAATTCGGCCATGAGCCGGCGCTGGCGCTGGGCGCCGGGGATGATGGCCTGGATATCGTGCGCCGTATCCTGCGCGAGGCGCGTGACTACCTGACCGACGACGGCGTCTTGATCGTCGAGGTCGGCAACTCCGAGCGTCACCTGATGGAAGCCTTCCCGGAAGTGCCTTTCATGTGGCTGGAGTTCGAGCGCGGCGGCAATGGCGTCTTCGCCATCGATGCCCAGACGCTGGAAGTCTGCGCGCCTGAATTCGCTTGAGCTGGCGGGCGCCTGTTACGGCGGGATTCGCCTGAGCTGGCAAGATTCGACAGAAGCACGGGCGCAGGCCGCCAGGCTCTGCAACGCTTACGACAACTATTATCAGAACGCCGTCGGCCATGACCGGCGGCATCGCCTGAGGACCCCCTGAATGTCCGGAAATACCTTCGGCAAGCTGTTCACCGTCACCACCTTCGGCGAAAGCCATGGCCCGGCACTGGGCGCCATCATCGATGGTTGCCCGCCGGGTATCGAGATCAGCGAAGCGGATCTGCAGATCGATCTGGACCGCCGCCGTCCCGGCACTTCGCGCCACACTACCCAGCGTCGCGAGCCGGACCAGGTGCGCATTCTTTCGGGCGTGTTCGAGGGCCGCACCACCGGCACGGCCATCGGTCTGATGATCGAGAACACCGATCAGCGTTCCAAGGACTACGGCAAGATCAAGGACCAGTTCCGCCCGGCTCACGCCGACTACACCTACCACCACAAGTATGGTGAGCGTGACTACCGTGGCGGCGGCCGCAGTTCGGCCCGCGAGACCGCGATGCGCGTCGCCGCCGGGGCCATCGCCAAGAAGTATCTGGCGGGCCTGGGCGTGCAGGTGCGTGGCTACCTGTCCCAGCTCGGCCCCATCGAGCTTGAGGTCAAGGACTGGTCGCTGGTCGACACCAACCCGTTCTTCTGTGGCGATGCCGAACGCCTCGAGGAGCTGGAGCAGTACATGGATGCCCTGCGCAAGGAAGGCGATTCCGTGGGCGCCAAGGTCACCGTCGAGGCGACTGGCGTGCCGGTCGGCCTGGGCGAGCCGATCTTCGATCGCATCGATGCCGAACTCGCGCATGGCCTGATGAGCATCAATGCCGTCAAGGGCGTCGAGATCGGTGACGGTTTTGCCGTGGTCAGCCAGAAGGGCACCGAGCACCGTGACGAGATGACGCCGGAAGGCTTCCTCTCCAATCATGCCGGCGGCATTCTGGGCGGCATCACCAGCGGCCAGACCATTCGTGCCAGCATCGCACTCAAGCCGACCTCCAGCCTGCGGCTGCCGGGCCGCAGCATCGACGTCAACGGCGAGGCGGTCGAGGTGATCACCACCGGCCGTCATGATCCGTGTGTCGGCATTCGTGCCACACCGATCGCCGAGGCGATGGTCGCTCTGACGCTGATGGATCACCTGCTGCGCCATCGTGGTCAGAACGCTGACGTCAAGGTCGATACGCCGGTGCTGCGCGAGGTGTAAGCCGCATGCGGCGCGGCTGAACTTTTGACGCTGCCAAGCCGCTGAATTTGTAAAAAGACACGCCCCAGCCGTGGAGTGATGCCCAGCATCCTTCGTGGCTGGGGCGTCTTGCGTTGTGGGCTGGCTTGCACAAAGTAAATAAGAAAAGGCGTAAGTAGCGGGCTGCCCCGTGTCATTCTCGCTGCTAGACTCGAATGGCATGCATGCCAGCAGACTCGCGCACCACGCCGTGTGCGGGCAGACAACACAAGGAATCTGCCATGAAGATCAATGTCGAATTCGACCTCACGCCGCAGGAATTTCGCCAGGCGATGGGCCTGCCGGACGTGGAAGCCTTCCAACAGGAATTGATGGAGCGCTTTCGTCGCCAGATGGAGGCGGGTGTTGAAGGCTATGACCCCATGAGTCTGCTCAAGCCGCTGACGGCGCCGGGCGCGGGCACGCCGTTTGCCAAGTTCATGCCGCCGGGCATGGCCGAGGGGATGATGGGTGGCGCGTCTGGCGCTGGCAATGCCGGACAGGGCGCAGCGGGCGGCATGTCCGGCGACATGGGCGAGAGCATGGCCCAGGGCATGGCCGCCTTCAATCAGTATCAGAAGATGATGCTGGATACCCTGCAGCAGTTCGGTCAGGGAGGTGCGGAAGGCAAGGAGTCTGACAAGACGGAGTCTGCCGCGCGCAGGAGTTCAGGGCGCAGTAGTGATCACGGCGCGGATCAGAAGGCAGAGCAGAGCGCCAACCGGGCGGAGGATGCGAAACCGGCCAGTGCGCGCTCACGCGCCAAGCGCAGTTGACGTCTGGCAGGCGCGAAGAACGCGCTTGGCTGACAGGGGAGTGGGTCAAGCACGGCCAATCTCATGACAGAGAATGTCGTTTGACAGTTTTCTGTCATGGGATTGCAACCACCTGAGGAGCAGACTAGGCTTTGTGCAGTGCAGCATATCGCTGTGCTCCACAGGTGGCGCAGAGACTTCTGCGCGCTGTCCCGGTACGGAATCCATGGGAGGAACCGTCATGCAGCAGGATCAGATGTTCAACGCCTTTGCCGAGCAAGCCCGCAGCTTCTACCAGCCGATGCGCAAGCTCAACACTCTGATGCTCGACCATATGGGCAAGATTGCCGATTATCAGATGGACGCTGCCAAGCGCTATACCGAGACTGGTCTCGAGCGTGCGCGTGCTGCCACTGAAATCAAGGGTATGGAAGAGTTCAGCGAGTTCAGCAACCGCCAGCTGGAAGTAGCGACCGAGCTGTCTCAGCAGATGATGGATGATTCCCTGAAGCTGGCCGAGATGGGCAACGAAATGCGCGCCCAGCTCGAACAGGCCTACTCTGACGCTGGCAAGGAAGCCACCGACAAGGCGTCCGCTGCCACAGAGAAAGCCGCTTCAGCAGCAGAGGACAAGGCATCCTCCTCTGCCAGCAACAAGCCGGCTACCGCGACAAGCCGCGCCAAGAGCTAAGGTATACCTCGAAAAGGCTGGCGCTTGCGCCAGCCTTTTTTTTGCCGTTTTCAGGCATTGCCCCTGCCGTGCTGGAAGGCGCATGCTGGAGATGAGTACGCTGGCGCACAGTCTGTTTTGCTCTCGTATTTGCCGCGCGCGAATCCGATGGAAAGCAGACCTGCAGGTGGCAGGCCATCGTAGCTGACAGGGCATTACCGCTGACAGCACACTGCGCTTGCCTTGGCATGCTCACCTGCAGCGCCCTGAAATCAGTCATGAACGGAACTGAAAACAGCCGTGAGCGAGCTTGAATACAGCCGTGAGCGGGCTTGAAAACTGCCGTGAAACGGTCTTCAAAACAGTCTGGAAAGCAGTGTCCGTCGCCAGTGAAGGCGCCCGTCCCACGAGGGATGGCATGGCACTGCTCAGTGGTCAGGAAGGATTCGATTCGATGAAATCGTGCCGCCGACGACGTTCGGCAGCCAAGCTTCGATAGCCAATGACGTGATGGTCAATGACAAGGAGGAAGGGCGATATGGACTCAGCCCAGCAGCAGGCGTTCTCGCAGACATTCTCTCAGGCCTTTGCCAATCTGTTCCCCGACGGTGCTGAAGGCACGGAGTGGGCCAGCGTGATGCAGCAGGCCAGTGCCCAGTATCAAGCCTTGATGAGTGACATGCTGGAGCGCCTATGGCCCAGCGCTGCCGCTTCCACCATCTATGACGAGATGGGTCGATGCTTCCAGGCAGGGGCCGAGGCCCTGGCACGCGACCCGCAGCTGTTGATGTCGACCCAGACGCGCCTCTTCCAGGACCAGATGGCCCTGTTGCAGAGCACGTTGCGCGAGCTGAATGGCGAGAGCGTCGAGCCGGTGATCACGCCTGCGCGCTCTGATCGCCGCTTCCGCGATGAGGCCTGGCAGAGCGAGCCCTATTACCACTTCCTCGTGCAGCAATACCTGCTGTTCTCGCGCGCCGTGGACGACATGCTGGCCGGCATTCAAGGCCTGCCGGAGAGCCAGAAGCGCAATCTCGAGTTCTACGCGCGCCAGTACGTCAGCGCCTTCTCGCCCTCCAACTTCGCGTCCACCAACCCGGAAGTGCAGCGCGTGACCCGCGAGACCGGCGGACAGAACCTGCTCGACGGTCTGAAGCGACTGCGTGATGACCTGGCCAATTCCGCCGAAGGCATCAATGTCGCGATGACCGACACCGAAGCCTTCCGTCTCGGCGATAACATCGCTGTCACGCCGGGTGACGTGGTCTTCGAGAACGAGCTGATCCAGCTGATCCAGTATCGTCCGGCCACCGAGAAGGCCTTCAGCACGCCGTTGCTGGTCGTGCCGCCGTGGATCAACAAGTACTACATTCTCGATCTGCGTCAGGACAATTCGATGATGCGCTGGCTGGTGGAGCAGGGCCACACCGTGTTCCTGATCTCCTGGCGCAACCCGGGGCCCGAGCAGAGTGATCTCACCTGGGCCGATTACATGCAGATGGGGCCGCTGGCCGCGATGGATGCCATCGAGCAGGCTACCGGCGAGAAGCAGGTCAACATCCTGTCCTACTGCATCGGCGGCACGCTGACGGCCAGCACCATGGCCTATCTGGCGGCCGAGAAGCAGTCCGACCGTGTGCGCTCGGTCAGCTACATGGCGACGTTGCAGGACTTCTCCGATCCCGGTGAGATCGGTGTCTTCCTCAACGAGCCGGTGCTGCAGGGGCTCGAGAAGCAGATGGCGCAGGACGGCTACCTGGATGGCCGCGTGATGGCGTTCTCCTTCAATCTGCTGCGCGAGAATGACCTGTTCTGGTCGTTCTACGTCTCCAACTATCTCAAGGGCGAGGCGCCGACCGCGTTCGACCTGCTGTACTGGAACACCGACGGCACCAACCTGCCGGCCGGGACCCATGCCTGGTATCTGCGTCACATGTATCTGGAAAACCGCCTGGTACAGCCCGGCGGCATCGAGCTGGACGGCGTGCCGATCGATCTCTCGCAGATCGAGACACCGAGTTACTGGGTCTCCGCGCGCGAAGACCACATCGCCAAGTGGCAGACCACTTACAACGGCACCCAGCTGCCCAAGGCCTCCATCAAGCGCTTCGTGCTCGGTGGCTCCGGTCATATCGCGGGCATCGTCAATCCGCCGCACAAGAACAAGTACGGCTACGCCACCAATGACAGCCTGCCGGCAACACCGGATGAGTGGCTCGCAGGTACCGAGCTGCACGAAGGCTCCTGGTGGAATGACTGGCAGGCGTGGATGACCGGCAATGGCTTCGTGGAGCCGGAACCGGAAGTCGCTGCACGCACGCCGGGTGAGGGCAAGCTCGACGTGATCGAAGCGGCGCCGGGGCGTTATGCGCGCCAGACCATTCCCGAAGTGCTGGGGCAGAGCGTGCCGGAAGAGATCACCAGCGTGGCGGATGCGCAGCTCAAGGCCGTGCGTGATGTCCAGCAGACGGTCGAGAAGAGCGTGAATGAAGCGCTCAAGCAGGTGACGCTGCCGCTGGAAGAAGCCATGACCGCGATGACTGAAGCCGTCACCGGCAAGGCCGCCAATGATGCCAGCAGTGCCTCTGCTGCCAAGTCGTCTACCGCCAAGCCTGTCGCTTCCAAGGCCGCATCAGCGTCCACTGACTCAGCAGCACCGGCAAGCAAGCGCGCTGCTCCCAAAGGCACAGCCTCCAGGAGCACTGCTGCCAAGAGCACGGCTGCCAGCAGCGCCGGTAGCTCAGCGACCAGGACCAACACGGCCAGAAAGACTTCCACGCCGCGCAAGACGGCTGCCAACAAGACGACCACAGCCACCAAGTCAACGGCGGCCAAGACGACTGCAAGCAAGACGACGGCGAGCACGTCAGCCTCTGACAGCAAGCCGCCTGAATCCGGCACCTCGAACAGCAGCACTTCTTCCGCGGCCTCCGGCTCCAGCGCCACGAAGCCAGCGACGACGCGCAAGAGCACTGCGAGCAAGACGACTGGCACCAGCAAGAGCACTGCGGCCAGCAAGCCAGCCTCCAGTTCGACAGGTCGCACGGGCACTGGAAGCACTGCCAAGACTGCTGGGTCTACCGCCAAGAGTGACACTGGCAGCACGGGCGCAGATGCCAAGAGTGTTACCAGCAGCCAAGCGCCCAAGCCGCGCCGTGGCCGTCCCTCCAATGCCAGCAAGGCCGCCGCCGCCCAGGCAGCGGAAGAGGCGAAGAAGGACGATGCGAAGCCTGCGGCCAGCAAGACGGAGGGTTCGTCAGGCAAAGCCAAGGATAGCGACAAGAGTTGATCCGCGGCGCCACAAGCGGTAAGTCAGAACGCACAACGCCAGCCCTCCGGGGCTGGCGTTGTGCGTTCTGGCGGTATTTCCAGGCGGGGCTTTCGAGCGCGCTAGAGGCTTCTCGATGCCGCGTCCCTTGCGCCTTCCAGCAGTTCGATCATCGCGCTGGCGGCGTTCGAGAGTGTGCGGTTGTTGTGATAGAGGTAGCCGAGCTGGCGTTCGATGGGGCGGTGGTCGATGGGCAGGATCTCGATCTCGTCATCGATCATGCTTTCTGGCAGTACGCTCCAGCCCAGGCCGATGGCGACCATCATCTTGAGGGTTTCGAGGTAGTTGGTGGACATCGAGACTTCCACCGAGAGGCCGTCACGCGCGAAGGTGTCGATGACGATGCCGCGCGTGAAGGTCAGGTGGCCCGGCAGCACGGCGTCGTGCTGTGATAGGGCGGCCAGCGGCAACGCTTTATGGCCGGCCAGCGGGTGGTCCCGTCCGCACACGAAGCGCATTTCATCCAGCCACACCGGCACCACCGTCAGATTGGGGTCGCGATGCGGTGCCAGGGTGACGACGGCCAGTTCCAGCTCCCCATCCAGTACGCCCTGATAGGCCTGTTCCGAATCCAGAAACCGCATGTCCATGCGCACCTCGGGGTGGGCCATGGTGAAGGCCTTGAGCAGTGGCGGCAGCCGGTGCAGGCCCACATGGTGGCTGGTCGCCATCGTCAGGCTGCCTTTTACCTCGCCGGACAGATTGCGCAGCGCACGCCGGGTGTCATCGTGCATCACCAGGATGGCGCGGGCGCGGGGCAGCAGGATATTGCCGGCCTCCGTCAGCGAGACACGCCGTCCGATGCGATCGAACAGCCGTGCGCCATGCAGTTGCTCCAGCTGGGCAATGCGCTTGGAAACGGCCGGCTGGGTGAGGTGCAACTGCTCGGCGGCCAGCGAGAAGGAGGTGGTTTCGGCGACGGCGACGAAGGCCTGCAGAGAGGGTGTGTCCATGTGGGCCAGCTATCCTGTGATGACGGCGTTCAGAGAGGCATTCAGAGGCGCATCAAGCGGGGCGGTCTATGCCGTCCCAGGCGGATGAATTCCTGATCAAGACCTGATGAGTAATGTTATTCCTTTTGGGAATCCAAAGCATGAAAAACATGAATTGCTTTTATTCATGGTCGCCGAGTACTCTTGATGGCACAGGACGCGGCGGCGATGCTGGAGCCTGCAAGCAAGTGGTCACTATCCACGGGCTCGCACGACCGCCCCGCCATCAACACTGGACGACACACCCTCATCAAGGGGCCGTTACGAGCCCCGAGGCAGCAAGCGCGCTCTTACCGTAAGGCGCCACGAGGAGACACGACATGGCTAGCCAGACCCTTTATGACAAGTTGTGGGATCAGCACCTGGTCAAGCAACGCGAAGACGGTACTGCACTCATCTACATCGACCGTCACCTGCTGCACGAAGTCACGTCGCCGCAGGCATTCGAAGGGCTGCGTCTGGCCGGCCGCAAGCCGTGGCGTCTGGATGCCAACCTGGCAACGCCGGATCATAACGTGCCGACGTCTCTCAAGGAGCGTGCTGCCGGTATCTCGGGCATCGAGGACGAGACTTCACGCATTCAGGTGCAGACCCTCGACGACAACTGCAACAGCTTCAACATCGAGCAGTTCACCATCAATGATGCGCGCCAGGGCATCGTGCATGTGGTCGGGCCGGAGCAGGGCGCGACCCTGCCGGGCATGACCGTGGTATGTGGCGATTCCCACACCGCGACCCACGGTGCCTTCGCGGCATTGGCTCACGGGATCGGCACCTCCGAGGTCGAGCACGTGCTCGCCACCCAGTGCCTGATCCAGCGCAAGATGAAGAACATGCTGGTGCGCGTCGATGGGCGTCTCGGCACTGGCGTCACCGCCAAGGATGTCGTGCTCGCCATCATCGGCGAGATCGGCACCGCCGGCGGTACCGGCTACGCCATCGAATTCGGCGGCTCTGCCATCCAGGACATCTCCATGGAAGGCCGCATGACCATCTGCAACATGGCCATCGAAGCCGGTGCGCGGGTCGGTCTGGTCGGTGTCGATGACATCACCATCGATTACCTGCGCGATCGTCCCTATGCGCCGAACGCCCAGCAGTGGGAAGCGGCCGTCGCCGACTGGCGCAATCTGGTCTCCGATGCGGACGCCGAATTCGACAAGGTCGTGGTGCTCAAGGCCGAGGACATCGCGCCGCAGGTCACCTGGGGCACCAGCCCGGAGCAGGTCACCAGCGTCAATGGCGTAGTGCCGGACCCGGCTGCCGCCAGCGATGACACCGAAGCGCGTGGCATCACGCGTGCGCTCGAGTACATGGGCCTCAGCGCTCAGCAGAAGATAACCGATATCAAGCTGGACCGCGTGTTCATCGGTTCCTGCACCAACTCACGCATCGAGGACTTGCGTGAAGCGGCGCGCGTGGCCGAAGGCCGCACGGTCGCCAAGAGCCTCAAGCAGGCGATGGTCGTGCCGGGCTCTGGCCTGGTGAAGGCGCAGGCGGAAGCCGAAGGACTGCACGAGATCTTCCTCGCCGCGGGCTTTGAATGGCGCGAGCCGGGCTGCTCCATGTGTCTGGCGATGAACGCCGACAAGCTGGGCAGTGGCGAGCATTGCGCGTCCACCTCCAACCGCAACTTCGAAGGCCGTCAGGGCTTCGGTGGGCGTACGCACCTCGTCAGCCCGGCCATGGCCGCCGCTGCCGCGATTGCGGGTCACTTCGTTGATGTTCGTGACTTTGCCCCCATCCCTACCAACAACACTCAAGTCGCCTGAGGAGGCCCGACATGGAAAAGTTCATTCGCCAGCAGGGCCTCGTGGCACCGCTTGATCGCGCCAACGTCGATACTGATCTGATCATCCCGAAGCAGTTTCTGAAGTCAATCAAGCGTACCGGCTTCGGGCCGAACCTCTTCGATGAGCTGCGCTATCTCGATGAGGGCTATATCGGTCAGGACATCAGCAAGCGTCCGCTGAACCCGGACTTCGTGCTCAACCAGCCGCGTTACGCGGGTGCCAGCGTATTGCTGGCGCGTCGCAACTTCGGTTGCGGCTCCTCGCGTGAACACGCGCCTTGGGCACTGACCGACTTCGGCTTCCGCGTCGTCATCGCGCCGAGCTTCGCCGATATCTTCTACAACAACTCGTTCAAGAACGGTCTGTTGTTGATCACCCTCGACGAGGACACGGTGGACCGTCTGTTCAAGGAAGCCGAGGCGTTGGAAGGGTATCGTCTGGATATCGACCTCGAGGCGCAGGCGGTCATCACGCCGTCCGGTGAGTCGATTCCCTTCGAGGTCGACAGCTTCCGCAAGCATTGCCTGATGGAAGGCCTGGACGATATCGGTCTGACCCTCAAGGACCAAGACGCCATCGACAGCTTCGAGAAGTGCCACCGCACCGAGCGCCCGTGGCTGTTCCGCGATGGCAAGACGGCCTGATCTGGCCAGCCGCGCGCCAATCAGCGCCTGAAATCGCAACATATTCGTCATGGCTCGCCGTCCAGAATGGCGGCGAGCCCAGTCTCAGCACCGACGGTGAACCGTCGGTCTCGCCGGAAGACTTCCGGCCCAAGGAGAGTTCCAGATGAGCCGCAATATCCTGATTCTGCCCGGTGATGGCATTGGCCCGGAAATCACTGCTGAAGCCGTGAAGATCCTTGAAGCCGCCCGCAGCGAAGGTCTGGACATCACGCTGAGCGAAGGCAAGGTCGGTGGTGCAGGGTATGACGCGGCCGGTCACCCGCTGCCGGCGGAAACGCTGGAGGCGGCCAAGGCAGCGGACGCCATCCTGCTCGGTGCAGTCGGCGGCCCGCAGTGGGACAAGCTCGAGGACATCTCGCTGCGTCCGGAACGCGGCCTGCTGGGGCTGCGCAAGGAGCTCGAGCTGTTCGCCAATCTGCGTCCGGCGATTCTCTACCCGCAGCTGGCCGAGGCCTCCAGCCTCAAGCCGGAAGTGGTGTCCGGGCTGGACATCATGATCGTGCGTGAACTGACCGGCGGCATCTACTTCGGTCAGCCGCGTGGCATCGAGACGCGTGATGGCCAGCAGGTCGGCTACAACACCTACGTCTACTCCGAGTCCGAGATCGAGCGCATCGGTCGCACTGCCTTCGAGATGGCGCAGAAGCGCAACAAGAAGCTGTGCAGCGTCGACAAGGCCAACGTGTTGGAAGTCACCATGCTGTGGCGTGACGTGATGGAGCGCATCTCCGCCGACTACCCGGATGTCGAGCTGTCGCACATGTACGTCGACAACGCCGCCATGCAGCTGGTGCGTGCCCCCAAGCAGTTCGACGTGGTGGTCACCGGCAACATGTTCGGCGATATCCTGTCGGATGAAGCCGCGATGTTGACCGGCTCCATCGGCATGCTGCCGTCCGCCTCGCTGAATGCGGGTGGTCAGGGCATGTACGAACCATGCCACGGCAGCGCGCCGGACATTGCGGGCCAGGGCATCGCCAACCCGCTGGCGACCATCCTGTCGGTGGCCATGATGCTGCGCTACTCGCTCAATGAATCCGCCTGGGCCGAGCGCATCGAGAAGGCGGTCGGCGTGGTGCTGGATGAAGGGCTGCGCACTGCCGATATCGCCTACGCCGGGACCCGCAAGGTCTCCACCTCCGTGATGGGCGATGCCGTGCTGGCTGCCTTCAAGGCCCAGGCGTGAGGCAATACCCGCGCGAACGCCGCAAGCCAGCGGCGTTCGCGCGATGATCATGGGGGAGCTCGGCGTGCGTCGCCGGGTTCTCATGTCAGGACCTGCGGCTGGAGCGTTGGGCAAGGCTCGCCTCGTGTGAGTTGCCTGTGCTCGCTGCGGGTCATTCCTGTGTCGGGAGCGGTGGTGTCTTCCCTGCTTCCGGCCGTGCATGAACAAGGAGAACAAGCATGTTGAAAGTCGGATTTGTCGGTTGGCGTGGCATGGTCGGTTCCGTGCTGATGCAGCGCATGCGTGATGACAACGATTTCGCCGGTATCGAGCCGGTATTCTTCTCCACCTCCCAGGTCGGTCAGGCCGGTCCTGATGTGGGCACGCCGGTGCCGGCGCTCAAGGATGCCAATGACATCAATGAGCTGAAGTCACTGGATGTCATCGTCACCTGTCAGGGCGGCGACTACACCAAGCAGGTGTTCGGCCCGTTGCGCGAAGCCGGCTGGAAGGGCGACTGGATCGATGCAGCCTCCACCCTGCGCATGGACAAGGACGCCGTGCTGGTGCTGGACCCGGTCAACCGTCACGTGATCGATGAGAAGATCGGCGCCGGTGCCAACACCTTTGTCGGCGGCAACTGCACTGTCAGCCTGATGCTGATGGGTCTGGGCGGCCTGTTCGAGGCTGGCATGGTCGAGTGGATGACTTCCATGAGCTACCAGGCGGCGTCCGGCAGCGGTGCGCGCCACATGCGTGAACTGCTGACCCAGATGGGCCAGCTCAATGGCAGTGTGGCCTCCGAGCTTGCGGACCCGGCCAGCGCCATCCTCGATATCGACCGCAAGGTGACCGCCACCATGCGCGGCGATGACTTCGCGACCCAGCAGTTCGGTGCGCCGCTGGCCGGCTCGCTGCTGCCGTGGATCGATTCCGCGATGGAATCCGGTCAGACCCGCGAGGAGTGGAAGGCCGGTGTCGAGGCCAACAAGATTCTCGACAGCCAGGGCAACCCGATCATGATCGATGGTCTGTGCGTGCGTATCGGTGCGATGCGTTCCCACTCTCAGGCCTTCACCGTCAAGCTCAAGCAGGACGTACCGCTGGATGAGATCGAAGACCGCCTGGCCAAGCACAACGACTGGGTCAAGGTCGTCGCCAACACCAAGGAAGACAGCCTCAAGCACCTGACACCGGCCGCTGCCACCGGCACCCTGACCGTGCCGGTCGGCCGTCTGCGCAAGCTGGCGATGGGTGGCGAATACCTGTCCGCCTTCAGTGTTGGTGACCAGCTGTTGTGGGGGGCCGCAGAGCCGCTCAAGCGCATGCTGACTATCCTGCGTGAACATCGCGCGGCCTGATCGCACTGCGTAGCGGCATGTCGTCGGGTTCATTGTGAGCCTGAACTGAAAACGCCCTCGGCTCTCTGGAGTCGAGGGCGTTTCGCTTTTGCACGTCGCGTCGTGGATGGTCGGTGATTTCAGGTGAGAGATAGGTCACTGATGTCACGGCGAGTACCAGATTGAAGTGGACCCCAGAATTCGGACCAGGCGCTAAGCTCTGATCATACCGACCAGGAGAGCTTGATCATGAGCAGGAAACGTCGACAGTACAGCAGTGAGTTCAAAGCCAAGGTAGCCCTTACTGCCCTCAAGGGGGAACAGACCACGTCAGAGATCGCAGCCCGCTTCGAGATCCACCCAACCATGGTGAGTCAGTGGAAGCGCGACCTGCTGGACAACGCCACCGGCGTCTTCGAGGGCAAAAGTTCCAGTAAAACCGCCCAGAAGACCCAGGAGGAGATCGATACGCTCTATCGCGAGATCGGCAAGCTGACGGTGGAACGGGATTTTTTGTCACGCAGGCTCGATCGTTGAGTCGGGCCCAGCGCCTGACAATGGTCGAGCCGCAAGCGCCCGGCATCAGCCTCCGACGTCAATGCCAGCTACTCGGTATCAGTCGCTCCTCGATGTACTATCAGCGCAAGGCGCTACGGGCCTATGATCTGGAGTTAATGCGTCTGATCGACGCGGAACATCTGCGCACACCGGTCTATGGCTCACGAAGGATGTCAGCCTATCTCAATCGCTTGGGCCACGCAGTGAGCCGCAAGCGCGTCCAGCGATTGATGCGCGGGATGGGACTACAGGCTATTTATCCGAAGCCATGCACTAGCCGGCCAGGTACAGGACATCGGATCTATCCTTACTTGCTGCGGGGGCGAGTCATCGACCGCCCCAATCAGGTATGGGCGACCGATATCACCTATATTCCTTTGGCGCGCGGGTTCATGTACCTGGTGGCCATCATGGACTGGCACAGCCGTCGCGTGTTGGCCTGGCGGGTCTCCAACACCCTGGATACGGACTTCTGTATCGATGCTTTGGAGGAAGCCTTGGCGTGTTATGGAAAGCCCGAGATATTCAATACAGATCAAGGCTGTCAGTTCACCAGCCAGTCGTTCACCGAAGTGCTGGAAGCCCATGATGTCCGGATCAGCATGGACGGCAAGGGATGCTATCAGGACAACATATTCGTGGAACGACTCTGGCGCAGTGTGAAGTATGAGTGCGTTTATCTGAAGGCTTTCGAGAGCGGCGCCCACTTGCGAGGGGATCTGAAGCGTTACTTCGCTTGGTACAACACAGAGCGGCCCCACCAAGGGCTAGACGATGCTACACCTGATGAAGTGTACTTCTCTCAACCACTGATCCAGGCGGCCTGACGCCGATGATGACCTGATCCGAGCTTAGACGACCCGTCAGGTGGTCCAAAGGATGGGGTCCACTTCAGATATCTCAGTCCTTGCTGCGCATTTTTTGCGATTTTGGCTGGCGCTTTTGATGCATGATGGCAGGGAGGTGTTTTTTACGGGTATCGTAATGGGGAATATCGTCGAGCTGGTCACTCGCGATATGACGCCTCTGCGGCCTTTATCGATCGTGGGCCGACACTCTATCGTTGAAACTTTTTCCACTTTGCCAATGGCTTCCCGCACTCTTGGGACGGACTCTCTGGTATCTTGTGTAAGTATACGTAACATAATGCGCAGGCCGGGCGATGATTCGGCCGCATACGAAGGGACACTCAATGGGACGCAAGCTTCCTCTCGCACTGGCGGTGTCGTTCGCCGTCTACAGTGCTCAGGCCTTGGCAGTCGGCATGGAATCGCCGCGGTTGCGCTCGAATCTGAATCAGCCACTGGACGCGCGCATCGGCCTCACGGATACCTCGGGCCTCGATGCCAGCCTCATCAAGGCCGGCGTTGCCGATTCTGCCGCCTTTACGCGAGCGGGCGTCGATCGCAGCTATGTCAGTGATGACATCAAGGTTGCCGTCAAGCAGCAGGGCGGGCGCTACTACCTTCAGCTGTCTACCAATGGCGCGGTACGTGAACCCTATGTGGACCTGCTGCTGGATGTCGAATGGCCCAATGGCAAGCTTCAGCGTCAGGTGACTCTTTTGTTCGATCCGGCGGGCTATTCGAGTCAGCCGTCATTGGTGACACCTGCCGGCGCGCGTTCTCGCCCGCTGGCCACCGATGATTCCTCGCCGACACGTTCCGTGGTGTTCCGCGACAATGCCCAGCCCAGCCAGGCCTCCTCGCGCAGTGCGTCATCCAGCACACCGCCGTCCAGCATCAAGGTGCGCAACGGTGACTCGCTGTGGACGATCGCGCGTCGCGTGCGTCCGGATGCCAGTGTCAGCATCCGTCAGGCCATGCTGGCGATTCAGGAAGCCAATCCCGCGGCCTTCCCGGGCGGCAACATCAACAAGCTGCGCGCGGGTGTCGTCCTTCAGGTGCCTGATCGAAGCACCATGTTGGGGCGCTCGCGTACCGAGGCCGACAGGGAAGTGCGTCAGCAGTATCAGCAGTGGGTCGCGGGCGCGCAGGGCAAGACCGTGCCGGCTCCGGCCAGCAAGAAAACTGCTGCGGCCAGCACATCGAACGAACCCTCCGCCAGTGCTGCACCTGCGGCCACGGCTGCACCGAGCGGGCCTGCCAGCGCGGGTGCCGATGGCAAGCCGCGTCTGACGCTGCTGGATGAAGACGGCAGCAAGCCCAAGGCGGCAGCAGCCAGTGGTCAGATCTCAGCGGGTAGCCAACAGGCGATCGATGAACTGTCCGATCGCCTCGAGTCGCTGGAAGATCAGCTGCTGACCAATCAGCAGCGCCTCGATCAGCTGGAGCAGGAGCGTGATGATCTGCGCAGCGAAGTGGCCTCGCTGCGCAACGAAGTCGGCGAGCTGCGAGCGTCGCTGGCAGAACGTACCGAGCAGCTCGAGACGGCCAAGGTGCTGCTCGCCAAACAGAATCGTCTGCTCGTCAACAGCGGTATCTCGCCGTTGGCCTTGCCGGAAAGCCTGATCGCCGCCGGGGTGGACCTCGGTCAGCCACGCGACGGCGAGGGCAATCTGGTGTTGCCCAAGCAGCCGTGGCCTCAGGCGACCTGGCAGTGGGTGCAGGATAACCTGGCCATCGTCGGCGGGGCGGCAGGGGCATTGCTGCTGCTGTTGCTGTTGTTGCTGCGCCGCCGCTCCGGTTCCGGGGGCGACGAGAACATGAGCTTTGCCGATGCGGTCCGCGGCAATGAAGAGCCCGACCAGGACAAGCCACGCGTCTTTTCGGATACCTTTGCGGCCTCGACTGCCGCTGCTGCCGCGGGTCACAAGTCATCCGCGTCTGAAGATGCCAATGTGGCGGTGCGCCGGGGTTCCGGTAGCCTCGAGCCGCTCTCCCAGCCGGAAGCGGCTGCGATCAGCGAGGCGGACATCTTCATCGCCTACGGCCGCTTCGATCAGGCACAAGCCCTGCTGGAAGCCGGTCTGGTGGAGGATCCCGCACGCCAGGACCTGCGCCTCAAGCTGATGGGAGTCCATGGCGAGCTTGGCAATGCCGAGGCCCTGCATCATGAAGGGGAGCAGGTGCTGGCGGCCGGTAATGAGGAAGAACGCTTCGAGGCCCAGGCGCTGCTGGATCGCTACAGTGTCTCAAGCAGTGCGCTGCGTGCTGTCGCAGGCGGCGGCGCGAGTCAGGTGGGGCGCAAGGTCTCCTATCTGTCAGGAGTGGCAAGCCAGCAGGCGGCGGCACCTCGCACGCCGCTTGAAAGTCGCGACAAGACCGATGATGCGGCTCACGGCATGGCAGATGTATCCGCCACGGGCTCTGACGCCTCCCTTGACGACCCGGAAGATTCCGTGGGGCTGTCTGACAGCGAACAGCATGCCGGTGACGGCGTGAGCGAACCACTGGACGAGCGTGCTCCCGACCAGGGCGTCGCCTTCGAGCCGGGCCTCAAGGGCGAGGACCTCGAGAAGGCGCCCGTGCGTGAGAGTCACTTCAACAGCGACAACGTGATCGATTACCAGGCGCCGGAATTGACGCTGGGGGATGCAGGTCAGGCTGATGGCGAGAAGGGCACTGATACCGCGGCATCCAAGGCGGCGGACAGTGCGCTCAAGGGCGAGTCCGTCGAGTTCACCTCACTGCGTGAAGAGCTGGATGACAACGCTGCGATCGAGAGCAATGCAGCAAGCCAGAAGCCGCATGGGGCGTCCAGCAAGTCGTCAGCTGCAGTTGATGGCATGGATGAGTTGCCGTCACTGGATAGCATGACGCTGGAAGAGGTGGAGGTGCCGCGGCGTGATATCTCGGAATTCGAGGTCGAGGAAGTGGCGTTCGTGTCTGGGGATCAGGATAATGCCTATCCCTCTGTCGAGTCGGCAGGGTTTGGGGCTGGCGCCCAGGATACCAAGGCATTCCAACAGCTCGAGGAAGCCCGTCAGTTGTTGGTGGATGGCGATGATGATCAGGCGGCTGCGCTGCTTGAGCCGCTCGCTACCGCCAGTGATGACATGGTCCGTGAAGAGGCGCTGGCGTTGATGGAGCGCTTTGGTCTGACCTGATGCCCTTTTTTACACCGTTGGATGATAACGAGAAACGCCCGGGGCGCATTGCTCTGGGCGTTGAATATGATGGCACCCGCTATTGTGGCTGGCAGCGTCTGAGCCACGCCCCTTCCGTGCAGGAAGCGCTCGAGAAGGCCTTGTCCAAGGTCGCCTCCACGCCGATTACCGTGCATTGCAGTGGCCGCACCGATTCCGGTGTGCATGCCGTGCGTCAGGTCGTGCATTTCGATACTCCCGTGGGTCGCAGCCGCAAGGCCTGGCGCATGGGCGGTAACGTCAACCTTCCCCCCGATATCGGGATTCATTGGGCCGTGCCGGTGCCCGATGATTTCCATGCGCGTTTCAGCGCCATCGCCCGTCGCTATCGCTACATGATCATCAATCAGCCGTTTCGGCCGGTGATGGAGCGCAACAATGTCACCTGGTGTCGCGAGCCGCTCAATGTCGCCGACATGCAGGCCGCGGCGGCGCATCTGGTGGGCGAGCTGGATTTCTCGGCGTTCCGCGCCGCAGGCTGTCAGTCGCGTTCGCCGCGCCGCCACGTGCACTTCATTGAAGTCAGTCGTCATGGCCATATCGTCATGATCGATATCCAGGCCAATGCCTTCCTGCATCACATGGTGCGCAATATCGCGGGCACCTTGATGGCCATCGGGCGTGGCGAGAAGCCTGTCGAGTGGATCGTCGAGCTGATGCGTGGGGGAGATCGCACGCGTTCGAGCGCGACGGCAGCAGCGACAGGGCTTCACTTCGTCGATGTCATCTATCCGCCGCGCTATGCGCTGCCCAAGGAACCCCTGGGGCCTGGTCTGGTCGCACATCTTGGCGAGTGGACGGGCGAGCGCCCGTTGCCGGACTGCCCGATGGTGCGCTCACGCATGGCGCGTGCCGAGGCCGAGGGGGCCGAAGAGGCGCGCGCGGCAGGCAAGCTTAGTGAGCAGGAGGCCATCCGGCTGGGCAACGTGGCCCGTGAAGCCGAGCGCCTCAGCCGCGAGCATGAGCAAGCGATTCCTGCGGCAGGCGGCCCTGCGGCAGGTGCCGAGAATGACACGCTGACTACTGACCCCCAGAATGAATCCTCACGTTGAACGGAGCGATCCCATGACCGAGATGAGCGCTCGAGAGAGCCAGCGTACCCGGATCAAGATCTGTGGCTTGACGCGTGAGCAGGATATCCATGACGCCGTGGCGGCAGGTGCCGATGCGCTGGGCTTCGTACTGTGGCCGGGCAGCAAGCGTGCGGTTGATGTGGTGCGGTTGGCCGAGCTTGCCGCGTGCGTGCCGGCCTTCGTGACGCGGGTCGGCCTGTTCGTGGATGCCAACGCCGAAGAGATTGCCGCAGCGGCGCCACATCTCGATCTGCTCCAGTTGCATGGCAATGAGACGCCGGAGCAGTGCCGAGCGGCAGGGCGGCCCTATATCAAGGCGTTGCGCATGCGTGACGGGCTCGATCTCGCCGCGGAGGCGGCGCGCTACCATGACGCGCGTGGCTTGCTGCTGGATGCCTATCGTCCCGGCGTGCCCGGTGGCACCGGCGAGACCTTTGACTGGTCGCGCATCCCGGCCGATCTGCCGCTGCCGGTCATCCTGGCCGGTGGTCTCGAGTCAGGCAATGTCGCCGCAGCGGTGGCGCAGGTCGCCCCTTACGCGGTCGATGTCTCCGGCGGTGTGGAAGCCGCGCCCGGCGAGAAGAGTGCCGAGCTCATGCAGGCATTCTGTCAGGCAGTCCGCCATCAGTGCTGATTTGCCGGCAAGCGTTGCGACCCTTGCATTGCTTTCGTCCCGGGCGGCGAGGGCCGCAACGCTCAATTGGCATCTCGCACTACCCGCAAGGGGGGCGAAGCCGCTACAATGACCCCCAGAATTCGGAAAAGTGGCCGTACGACCAATGGGTTGCACGGTCTTTTCCATTGGCACTGCCCTGTGATGGTAGCTGCCTGCCATATTGCCGGGGCGTGAACGCTCTGGAATATGTGCCAACTCGCATGGCCGCCGACAGTCGTCGAGCGGTGCCCAGAACAGCAGCAAAACGGAAGCCTCCCCACCATGAGCTGGCTTGACAAGATTGTGCCGTCAATGAGCCGTATCCAACGCAAGGATCGGCGTACCTCCATTCCTGACGGCCTGTGGCGTAAATGCCCCAAGTGCGAAGCAGTCCTGTACCTTCCGGAGCTGACCAAGCACGACAACGTCTGCCCGAAGTGTGACCATCACCTGCGTCTCACTGCGCGTGCACGTCTGTCCTGGTTCCTCGACAGTGAAGGCCGCGAGGAAATCGCGGCGGATCTCGAGCCGGTCGATCGCCTCAAGTTCCGCGACTCCAAGAAGTACAAGGATCGCCTGAGCGCTGCCCAGAAGCAGACCTCAGAGAAGGATGCGCTGGTCGCCATGCGCGGTGCTCTCTCCGGTCAGCCGGTCGTGGCCGTGGCCTTCGAGTTCAGCTTCATGGGCGGCTCCATGGGCGCCATCGTCGGTGAGAAGTTCGTGCGTGCAGCAGAACTTGCGCTGGCCGAGAACATCCCGCTGGTCTGCTTCGCCGCCTCCGGTGGTGCTCGCATGCAGGAAGCCTTGTTCTCCCTGATGCAGATGGCCAAGACCTCCGCGGCGCTCGAAAAACTCAAGCAGGCTGGCGTGCCGTACATCAGTGTGCTGACTGACCCGGTCTTCGGTGGCGTCTCCGCGTCGCTGGCGATGCTGGGTGACCTGAATGTCGCCGAGCCGAATGCTCTGATCGGCTTTGCTGGTCCGCGTGTCATCGAGCAGACCGTGCGCGAGAAGCTGCCGGAAGGCTTCCAGCGCTCCGAGTTCCTGCTCGAACATGGCGCCGTCGACATGATCATCCACCGCCGCGAGATGCGTGAGCGTTTGTCCAGCATCCTGCTCAAGCTGCAGGGCATGCCGGTCAACGCCGCCAACCTGCCGGTCGCGGATGCGGTCGTCGAAGAAGAATCCGCCGAGGCGGATGCGCCTGTCGAAGCACCGGCCGAGCCGCGCTCCGCCGTAGACAGCGTGCTCGACGAGACCTTTACCAGCGAGAAGCCGCAAGGCGAACGTCGCGATGGCTGAGCAGGGCTCCGCCCCGGCAAGCTGCAGCACCGACGAGGTGCTGCAGTCTTCCTCACTCCCTCCGCTGGATGCCGCTTCGTGGCAGCTTTCTCCTCTGCATGATGCTGTGCCGCGCGGCCTCTCGCTGGATGAGTGGCTGACGCGCCTCGAGCATCAGCACCCCGTCAGTATCGATATGGGCCTTGCCCGAGTGCTGTGCGTGGCCAGGCGTCTCGGTCTGGTCGGGGCGGGCGCGCGTCGACTCGGTGGCCGCATCATTACCGTGGCGGGCACCAACGGCAAGGGATCGACGGTTGCCATGCTCGAGGCGCTGGGGCGTGCCCATGGGCTGAGCACCGCCACCTATACCTCTCCGCACCTGCTGCATTACAACGAGCGTCTGAGCTTCAATGGCCACGACGTCGGTGATGCCGCATTGGTCACGGCCTTCGAGCAGGTCGATTCCGCGCGCCACTCCGGGCTGTCAGCCAGTGGTGAGCCGGTGGATGACGAGGGCGTGATCAGCCTGACCTACTTCGAGGCCGGTACACTGGCCGGGCTGTGGTTGATCGCTCAGCAGCAGCCGCAGCTCGCGATTCTGGAAGTCGGCCTGGGCGGGCGTCTGGACGCCGTCAACATCATCGATTGTGATGTCGCGATGATCATCACGGTCGCGCAGGACCATGCCGCGTTTCTTGGCACCGATCTCGAGAACATCGGCTTCGAGAAGGCCGGTATTCTGCGCGCCGGCAAGCCGGCCGTGTTCGGCTCGGATGTGCTGCCGTCCAGTTGCGCGGCGCACGCACGCTCACTGGGCGTCACGCCGCAGGTGCTGTGGCAGGACTTTCGCTGGCAGGCCGCGGCTGACCTTGTGGGTAGCAGTTCAAACAGCAGCCTGGATGGCAGTACGAGCAATTCGGCTACCTCGCGATGGCAATGGCAGCGCCTGTCGGCGCCGGCGCTGACATTCGATTCACTGCCAGACCCGGGCTTGCCGCGGGACAATGCGGCCAGTGCGCTGAATGCTCTGGTCGAGGCCGGTATCGAGCTCAACGCCGAATGCGTGCGGCAGGCCATGGCGAGCGTCAAGCTCAAGGGGCGCATGCAGTGGCTGACCCGCCACGGGCGTGACTGGTGTCTGGATGTCGGTCATAACCCGCATGCCGCGAGTTATCTGGCCAGTCGTCTTGCCGCTCATGACCTGCGTTGCGCGCGGGATTCTGCCAGCCAGCCGCGGCGGGCGTTGCTCGCCATGCTGGGCGACAAGGATGCCGCTGGCGTGATTCAGGCGCTGGCGCCGGTGGTGGACGGCTTCGTCGTCGCCACCCTGGATGGCGAGCGTAGTCGCCAGGCCAGTGAGCTTGCCGCCGTGGTCCGCCACTGTGGTGGTGAGGTGCTGGCGGAGTGCGAGACGGTCACCGCTGCAGCCGAATGGCTGGCGCGCGAGACGAGCGCTGGAGAAGTATTGGTCTGTGGTTCCTTCTTCACGGTCGGTGAAGCATTGATGTGGCTCGACGCCCAGGCCTGATGCAGGCCGGCGGCGGGTCCGGGATTTCGGGTGCAAGGGAGATGTCACAATGAAATATGGCAAACGCGAGCGAATCAGCGGTGCGGTCATCCTGCTGGCGTTGGGGGTGATCTTCATCCCGATGCTCTTCGATGAGCCGCCGGCCCGTGATGAGCGCCCGAGTCCGGTGATGACGCTTGGCAAGCCGGTGGATATCGATCGCTCCAACGTCGATGAGCCGCAGCCGCCCAGTGAGCTGAAGATCGGCACGGATGTGCCGATTACCTTCGTCGATAGCAACGGCAAGGTGCGTGACAGTGACCCGGGTGCTGGCAGTGGCAGCGGTTCCGAGTCCCCAAGCCGTGTCGCCGAGGCCGAGCAGTTGTCGCCGACCCGCTCTGTGGCCAGCAGCGAGCCGCAGTCAAAGCCGAAGCCGGAACCCGCTGCCAAGCCGGAGCCCAAGCCCACTCCCAAGGCTGAACCCAAGCCCGCGCCCAGTTCTGAGCCAAAGCCTGCGGTGGCCTCGAATGCGCCTTCGTCTTCCGCCGGTGGCTGGGCCGTGCAGGTCGGCAGCTTCGGTGACCCGGCCAACGCCGAGCGTCTCCAGAAGGAGCTGCAGGGCAAGGGCTTCGCGGCATACCGGATTCCGCGTGGCAGCAAGTTGACCGTTGTCTTCGTCGGTCCGTACAAGTCCTCCGAGATCGGTGAGTCCGCACGCTCGCGCCTGCAGCAGCAGGTCAATATCAAGGGCCTGCTGGTACGGCGCAAGGAGGGTGAGTGAACGAGCTGGTCTGGATCGATTGGCTATGTCTGGGCTTGATCGGGATCTCGGTACTGCTGGGGCTGATGCGGGGCCTGCTCAGCGAGGCCCTGGGCCTGGCGGGCTGGCTGGTGGCTCTGGTAGCGGCACGCCAGTTCGGCGCCGAGGTGGGTGGCCTGCTCGATGAGGTGATCGTCTCGCCTGGCATTCGCACCGCGGTAGGGTTCGTGCTGGTGGTGATCGCGAGTGTGCTGATCTGGGGGCTGATGCTGCGCCTGCTGGAACGCTTGATTCATGCGGTCGGCATGGGCGGTTTCAATCGTCTGCTCGGTGGCGTGTTCGGCGCATTGCGCGCGGCGGTCATACTGGTATTGATCACCGCCGTGGTAGGGCTGACGCCCCTGCGTGACAGCGCCGACTGGCAGGCCGCGCAGCTGCGGCCGACGCTTGAGCAGCTGCGCGACTGGTCGTTGGCTCGCTATCGTGAGTGGGATACGAGCGGTGACTGGGGCCAGAGCGTGTCGCTGCCGGATTCCGCCAGTGGCACCCGGCTCAAGCAACAGGCCAGCGGCCTGATCGACAGCGCCCAGCGAGAAGGGCGTGAGTTGAGCGACAGACTCAGCCAGCAGGCGCTGCAGTCGTTCACGCGCCAGGATTCCGCGCAGGAGCAGCCCTCGCTGGAGGCGTTGCTCAGAGGCAGTACCGCTGGCGAGGCCGAAAGCCGCAATGTGGGCGGTGAGCAGTGACAGGCAGGTTTTTCAGCGCCGGGCATCGTGGCCCGGCGTTGTCGTTTTCAGCATTCGGCACGTGTTGCTGAAGCCTCATGCCGGCAGTCGAAGGGGTTGACCCATCGGTCAGGTGTTGCCTGCATGGGGGGCAGGCCTGACAATTGCGCCGTGTGAGCACTCATATTGCCATATGGACGGGCGCCGGCAGCCGCCAGCGTGCGCTTCCCTATCCAAGTGTGTATTAGTGAGGTAATGACGGGATGTGCGGGATTGTAGGTTTGATGGCCAACGCCTCGGTCAACCAGGCGCTGTATGACGCGCTGACCGTATTGCAGCACCGCGGGCAGGATGCCGCGGGCATGATGACCTGGCACGAAGGTCGTTTCCTGCTGCGCAAGAGCAATGGTCTGGTGCGTGATGTCTTCCGCACTCGTCACATGCAGCGTCTCAAGGGCAACATGGGGATCGGCCATGTTCGCTACCCGACCGCCGGCTCCTCCAGCGAGGCGGAATCACAGCCGTTCTATGTCAACTCGCCTTACGGCATCACGCTGGCGCACAACGGCAACCTGACCAACTCCGAGCAGCTCAAGCAGGAGTTGTTCTCCTCTGATCTGCGTCACATCAACACCAGCTCCGATTCCGAGGTGCTGCTCAACGTCTTCGCTCACGAGCTGGGCAAGCAGGGCATGCGTCTGGGTGCCGGTGATGTGTTTGATGCCGTACGTCGTGTGCATCGTCGCTGCAAGGGCGGCTACGCGGCGGTCTCGATCATCAACGGCACTGGCCTGGTCGCTTTCCGCGATCCGCACGGTATCCGTCCGGCGTGTTTCGGCAAGCGTGACTCCGCCGAAGGCGTCGAATACATGATCGCCTCCGAATCCGTGGCGCTCGACGTCGCCGGCTTCGAGCTGATCCGTGACCTGGCCCCGGGCGAAGCGGTATTCATCGATATGGAGCGTGAGCTGCACACCCTGCAGTGCGCGGATGATCCGGTTCTCAAGCCGTGCATCTTCGAACACGTCTACCTGGCGCGTCCGGATTCCCTGCTCGACGGCGCCTACGTCTACGGCACCCGCATGCGCATGGGCGAGAAGCTGGCCGACAAGATCGTGCGTGAATGGCCGGAGCAGGACATCGATGTCGTGATTCCAATCCCCGATACCTCGCGCACTTCCGCCCTCGAGCTGGCCCAGCATCTGGGAGTGACTTACCGCGAAGGCTTCATGAAGAACCGCTATATCGGCCGTACCTTCATCATGCCGGGTCAGACACTGCGCAAGAAGTCGGTGCGTCAGAAGCTCAATGCCATCGATATCGAGTTTGCCGGCAAGAACGTGCTGCTGGTGGACGATTCCATCGTGCGCGGTACCACCTGCAACGAGATCATCCAGATGGCGCGCGAAGCGGGCGCCAAGAACGTCTACTTCGCCTCGGCAGCACCGGCGGTTCGCTACCCCAATGTCTACGGCATCGACATGCCGGCGGCGGAAGAGCTGATCGCCCATGACCGTACCGAGAAGGAAATCGCGGACCTGATCGGCGCTGACCGTCTGTTCTATCAGGACCTCGACGACCTGAAGGACGCCTGTCGTGAAGTCAACCCGGCGCTGGATGAGTTCGATTGCTCCGTGTTCGACGGCGTCTACGTGACCGGCGATATCGATGAAGCCTATCTGAACGACCTGCGTGCCTCGCGCAATGATGGCGCCAAGAGCGCTGGCGAGACCCACGCGGTAGTGGATCTGCACAACGATTCCGAAGATATCGACTGATCCGGCTGCCTGTCATCCTTGGCTGGCAATCACGCGATGAGCGAATCGCAACGGGCTCCGGAGAAATCCGGGGCCCGTTGCGCGTTCAAAACCGGTAACATTGGCGCATCGCTTTTCCTTCTTCTTGCTGTCGACACGACCCGAAATGCTGAAGACGCGACATGTCACAGCGGCGCGTGGCGCTGAATCGTGATTCACAGGGCAGTAGATTCCATCAGTAGAGGTACTGGACACCATGCACGACGACAATCTTTCCCGCGCCGGTCTTTCCCGCGATGAGCTGGGCCTCGAGACGCTTGCCATCCGTGCCGGTCACCTGCGCGGTGCCGAGCAGGAACACGGCGAGCCCATCTACACCACCTCAAGCTTCGTCTACGGCAGCGCCGCTGAGGCCGCAGCCAAGTTCGGCGGTGATGAAGCCGGCAACATCTACTCGCGCTTCACCAATCCGACGGTGCGCTTCTTCGAGGAGCGCCTGGCGGCGATGGAAGGCGGTGAGCGTTGCGTGGCGACCAGTTCCGGCATGGCCGCGATCATGTCCACCGTGCTGGCGTTGCTGGAATCCGGTGATGAAATCGTCGCGTCGCGTTCCATCTTCGGTTCGAGTGTCAGCCTGTTCACCAAGTACTTCGGCAAGCTGGGCATCACCACGCGCTTCGTCGAACTGAAGGATCTGGACGCCTGGCGCGAGGCGATCACGCCGGCCACCAAGCTGCTGTTCGCCGAGACGCCATCCAACCCGCTGTCCGAGCTTGGCGATATCAAGGCTTTGGCTGCGCTGGCCCATGAGAACGACGCCTGGCTCGCCATCGACAACTGCTTCTGCACGCCGGCTCTGCAGCGCCCGCTGACGCTGGGCGCCGATATCGTCATCCACTCCGCCACCAAGTATCTCGATGGTCAGGGCCGGACGCTGGGTGGCGCCGTGGTCGGAAGCTCTGCGCTGATGGAGGAGGTCTATGGCGTGGTGCGTACCTGCGGAACGTGCCTGAGTCCTTTCAACGCCTGGGTCTTCCTCAAGGGCCTGGAGACGCTGAACATTCGCATGGAAGCCCACTGTGCACGCGCGCTGACGCTGGCACAGTGGCTGGAGGCACATCCGGCCATCGAGCGGGTGCATTATTCCGGGCTTGAGAGCCATCCGCAGCATGAGCTGGCCAAGGCCCAGCAGAAGGCCTTCGGTGCGGTGCTGGGGGTGGTGGTCAAGGGCGGCCGCGAGGCGGCCTGGTCGGTGGTCGATGCGACGCGCATCCTGTCGATCACCGGCAACCTGGGCGATGTGAAGACCACCATCACGCACCCGGCCACCACGACGCACGGTCGCCTCAGCGATGACCAGAAAGCGGCCGCCGGCATCGAAGAGGGCCTGCTGCGTGTTGCCGTTGGCCTGGAAGATCTTGATGATATCAAGCGTGATCTTGCGCGCGGGCTTGATCGGCTCGCGAGCTGAGTCCCTTGACGTCTGCCTTTGCGCACCCACGCCCGGTTCTGCCGGGCGTGGGTGTCTCTGGACAAATGTCGCTGGTGTTGCCCGCGAGGGTTGGCGTCCGTTCGGGCACTGGTTAAGCTCTTGCTCAAAGAACCTGTCAGATCGATGATCAGGTGGAGACTGTCATCAGGAGCACCTCATGTGGCGTAATTCTCGACGGGGCTGGGGCTGGCCTGTCATCGTGATGCATTGGCTGTCGGCGCTGGCCATCGTCGGACTCTTCGCGCTGGGCTGGTGGATGACGTCGCTTGGCTATTACGATGCCTGGTATCAGCTCGGCCCGTGGTGGCATCGCTCGGTCGGGGTGATATTGCTGGTACTGACGCTGGTGCGGCTTGCCTGGCGCTGGAGCCAGACGACCCCGCAGGCTCATGGTACGCGCAATGAGCAGCGCGCGGCCCTGATCGGACATGTGCTGCTCTACGTGCTGATGCTGGTGGTGATGATCTCGGGCTACCTCATTTCCACCGCTGACGGGCGTGGTATCAAGGTATTCGATCTCTTCGAGGTGCCGGCAGTGATCTCGGGGCTGAAGGATCAGGCATCGCTGGCAGGTGAGGTGCATTGGTATGCTGCCTGTGCGCTGATCATCCTGTCGCTGGGGCATGCGGCGGCAGCATTCAAGCATCACCTGCTGGATGGGCAGGACACGTTGCGGCGCATGATTCGGCCGCTGCGCTGACGAAAAGGAAGGCGTTGGGTACGGCTCGAACGCCAGATGTGACGAAACCTCTCAAGGAGCATCAACATGAACAAGACATCCTTCCTCGGCAAGTCACTGGTGGCGGGCCTCATGGCGGCGTCGTTGCCACTGATGGCGGGTCAGGCACAGGCCTCCGATTACACGATCGATACTGATGGCCAGCACGCCTTCATCCAGTTCAAGATCAGCCATCTGGGCTATTCCTACGTGCTGGGACAGTTCAAGGAGTTCAGTGGTGATTTCTCCTATGATCAGGGCAAGCCGGAAGACGCAAAGGTGTCGGTGGAAGTCGATGTCGATAGCCTGGACAGCGCCCACGCCGAACGCGACAAGCACATCAAGTCGGCCGACTTCCTGGATGTCTCTCAATATCCGACGGCGACCTTCACCTCGACCGGTTTCGAGTCCACCGGCGATGGTTCCGGCAAGCTGAAGGGGGAACTGACGCTGCACGGCCAGACACAGCCCGTGACTTTGGACGTGGATCATATCGGCGGCGGTGAAGACCCGTGGGGCGGCTATCGTCAGGGCTTTGAAGGCACCACCACGCTGGAGCTCGCCGACTACGGCATCGACACGTCCAAGCTTGGCCCGAATGCGGCTACCGTCGATCTGTATCTGGTCATCGAAGGCATCCGCCAGTAAAGACGGCAAGCGCAGGGTACTGGTACTGACTTCAGCGCCGACAGCGTGCACTGACGCCGTGGACTGAGCACCAGCGCTTTGCTACCCAATCACATGCCTCTCGACACGAACGCCCCTGCCAATCGGCAGGGGCGTTCGTGTTTGTGCAAGGTGCTCGTGTCACGGGGAGCGTCGTTCAGGCGTCAGCCGCGCAATGCCAGATAGCCACCCGCCCCGATCATCAGACCGCCGGCGCCGCGATTGAGGCGTTTGACCGCCTTCGCCGAGCGTAGATAGCGGCGGACACGGCCCGCGAGATAGCCCACCGGCACCACGCCCAGCAGCAAGGCGCTCAGGTTGAGTCCGGCGGCGATCACGATATCGCTGCCGGACAGCCGGGTGATATCCATGAAGGTGGGCAGGAAGGCGATATAGAACAGGATGACCTTGGGGTTGGATGCCGAGATGAGAAAGCCCTGCAGAAAGCCTTTCCACCAGTTGCCGCGTAGTTTGGGAATCTCAGCTTCCTCCAGCGTCGGTGAGCTCGTCCATAACTGGTAGCCGAGATAGAGCAGGTAGGCGGCGCCCAGGATACGGATGACCACGAAGACCTCGCCCCAATGCGTGGCCAGCGCCGACAGGCCGAACACCGCCGCCAGCATGTAGCAGACATCACTGAGACTCATGCCCACGGCCATCGGCACGCAGGCGTTGCCCCCCTGACTCATGCCGCGTGCCAGCAGCGCCAGGATGCCAGGCCCGGGGGTGATGCCAAACAGGAAGATGGCAACGAAGAAGGTCAGCCCGCTTTCAAAGGTCATGAGAGATTCCTGATGCATAGAGGGGAGGACAGCGCTTCCAAAGCGACGATGCAATCAAGCGCGTCGCGACGACTGCGATAGCGCCAAACGCAAGCCACCAGAGTAATGCAAAGTGCGGCGGCGGGGGAGAGCTGAAGGAAGAGGAAAGAAAGGAGAGAAGAGAGAGTAGAGAGAGTAGAGAGAAGAGAGAGAAGAGAGAGAAAAAGGAAGAATCGTGTAACAGGGCAGCGGCATGATCCAAGGCAAGCGCGAAGCAGGCGTTCTGTGGCATATAAAAGCGCCAGCCGGTTGCCCGGCTGACGCTTGGTGCTGCATATGCACGTTTTCGTCGGCGCGCACCTTGTGACAGTGCGTCACCTGATGGTGGCTCTCCTTCTTCATTCCTGCATCTGTCGCCAAGAGGCTCAGGCGCTCAGGCACTTGGGCGCTCAGGCGCTCAGGCGCTCAGAACAGGGTTTCACGTATCGGGGGGCATCGGCATCGTGGCTTCTGCGCGGCGGGGCTTCAGATGAGACGACGCCGCAAGTTGCGATGCGTCTCGCTGCGATGGCTCGCGAGCAGTCCGTTGCTCACTCGCAGTCGTTGAGGACGGCGTCCGGGAAATGACGACGCAGCATGCGGTTCTGGAACTCGTCGATGAACGAGCAGTTGATGATGATGATGAAGCGTTCGAAGTGCTCGCCGGCGTTCTCCTGGGTGATGGAGCTGACACTGTGGAACAGCTGGTCATCGTGGATATGCAGGACCTCGCCCGGTGCCAGCTCCGTGGTGGTCAGCAGCTCTTTGCCCGCCTTGTCCTGATAGAGGGTGTTGATGGCGCCACTGACATTCTCGCGGTTGAGCACCAGGATGCTCAGGTACTTGCAGCCATCGGCGTGGATGCCCTGACCCTGGAGAGGGTCGATGGTGCCATCACCGCGCACGCCGGTGATCTGCATCAGGATCGGTTCACGCGGGCCGATACCCCACATGTCGGCCCATGCCTTCACGAAGGCGCGCACATCCTCGCGCTCGGTGAAGCTCTCTTCCAGCGGTGCGTAATAGCGCAGACGGTCAGCCATGCTGGCGGCGTCATTGAACTTGCCGCCCTGTGCCATCGGACATTCGCCCAGCGTCTCGACCTCATGCTGGTCGTTCAGGTGCAGCCAGGACATGCGCTTCCAGCGGGTGTTGACGTAGGGGTCGCGCGGCAGATCCTTCAAGAAGCCCTGCCAGGCCTCGAGATCGATCTGGGAGGTGATGGAAGCCTTGCTCCAATGCTGGCGTGCCAGCTCCTCGTGGACTGCCTCCGGCCAGTACTGCGAGGCAAGCGGTAGGCGCAAGGGGGCGGTGTCCGTCTTGGGGGCCGGGTAGTGCTCCACCAGGCCGCCCTGTTCCAGGGTGATCTTGCGGGAAGAGTCGGCCAGTTGACGTACGCCACGATTTGCGATGTTCATATGAAATTCCTCGACGTTTTGTGCGCTTGGGCGCAGATGGAAGGTGTTGCGTTGGCAACGTCGAGGAGAATGGGAAGGTGCGCACGAGATAGTCAAACCCGTACCATGGCGGTAACACGCTAATCTCGCGCAAGTATCATCAATATGGGTACATGGCCAGTATCGAGGTATGAGTAATCTAATCGACTGGTATTATGTAAGTCATTGGCGCTATTCTTCGCCCTTTGCAGACGAGCAGCGCAACGCATGTTCAGGCCGTCTGGCACTGCATGAAGCGTTGAGGATAGTCATCGAGAGGCGCTGCAAGACGCTGGGTTTACGCGCAGCAGACCCTTAGACTTTTCTCATGACGACAAGAGCTCGTTCTGTGTGTGAGAGAACTCGTTCGAAGTGACATTCCGTCACGAGTTGATCTGCTCCGCCGAAGTCCGGCGAACAGGCGAAGGACGGCAGCGGAGGTATCCTTCAACATGGCTAAAGGGTTCCGCCAGGCCAGCAGGGTCGCCGGAATATTGTGCTCTCGTCCCGTCATCATTGCCGTGGTACTGACGTTGATGGCGGTGGTGGTGTGGAGCCAGAGCATGCTGGGTCGATGGCCAACCGCGTTACTGATGGTGATTCTTGGCGCAACTGCGGGCATCATGCTATCTCGCAAGCGTCAGGTGTCACATCATCAGCATACGCAGGAGGCGGTCATGCAGACGAGTATGGTTGGCCTCTCGACCAGCAAGGGACTTCCCGTCAGTGATCAGCGCTTTCGAGAGCTGTTGGAAAGTCTGCCGCGCGTCGCCGTTCAGGGCTATGACAGCCAGCGCCGCGTCATCTACTGGAACGAGGCCAGCGAGCGGCTATACGGCTATAGCGAGCAGGAAGCTCGTGGACGATGCCTGGAAACTCTGGTGATCCCGGAGACGATGGCAGATGTCGTGGTGGACGCACACCATGCCTGGGTCTCTCAGGGTATCGAGATTCCCTCCAGTGAACTTGAGCTCAAGCACAAGTCGGGTGCCCCCGTGCCTGTCTTTTCCCACCATGTGATGTTGGGGGAGCGCACTGACAACCCGCTGATGTTCTGTATCGATATCGATCTGGCGGGTGAGCGCAAGGTCCAGCGTGATCTGGATTACATGACGCGTTTCGACCCCCTGACGGAGCTGCCCAATCGCCAGACTTTCGAGAGCGAACTCGGTGAGGCGCTCAGTGAATGTCAGCGTCATGACGACACCCTGATGGTGCTGTTTCTCGATATCGATCATTTCACCGAGATCAATGACACCCTTGGTTACGAGATGGGGGACCGTGTCATCCGCAGCGTGGCCAAGCGCCTGCAGGGCTTCCAGCGCAGCCAGGATCTGCTCTCGCGCTTTGGTGGCGATGAATTCGTGCTGGCGATGCCACGTCTGGACTACGAGAGTGATGCACTGTCGGTGGTCGAGCGCATTCGCCAGGACTTCCAGCGACCCTTCGAGATCGAAGGGCGCCAGTTGCTGCTGCGTCTGAGTATCGGCATCAGCCTGTATCCCGAGAATGGGAGCGAGGCGGCCGAGCTGGTGCGCAATGCCGATGTCGCCAAGCATCGTGCCAAGCTGGCCGGGCGCGATGGCTATCAGTTCTTCAATCAGGAAGTCCGCAACGAGATGCTGCATCAGCACCATCTGGCCGGACGTCTGCAGGCGCTGTTGAATCAGGATGGCGGTGGGGAATTGTCGCTGCATTATCAGCCGCAGGTGGCGGCGCGCAGTGAGCGCATCGAATCCTTCGAGGCGCTGCTGCGTTGGCATTCTCCCGAGGGCTATATTCCGCCCTCAGATTTCGTTAAGGTCGCCGAGCGTACCAATCTGATCGAGCGTCTTGGAGACTGGGTCATCCGCCAGGCGTGTCGTCAGCAGGCCGAATGGCGCGCCATGGGGCTGAAGGGCTACCGGATCGACATCAACATCTCCGGACGCCAGGCCATCAGTTCAGATGTCTTCACCCGCCTTGAGGCCTATGTCGAGGAATACGGGCTGACACCGCGGGACATCGGTATCGAGCTGACCGAGAACGTGTTGATCGATGCCGATATCAAGGTGCGCGACAGCCTACGGGCGCTCTACGACCGTGGCTACAAGATCGCCATCGATGACTTCGGCACCGGCTATTCCTCGATGAGCTATCTCAAGTTGTTGCCCGTGACGGCGCTCAAGATAGATCGCTCCTTCGTGATCGAGTGCGCCCAGGAGCCCAAGGACCGCGCCATCATGGAGGCCACGGTCTTCCTCGGTCATCGCCTCGGGCTGGAGGTGGTCGCGGAAGGGGTCGAGAACGAACAGCAGCTGGAGTTGTTGCGCGAGATGCGTTGTGACTTGATCCAGGGCTATTACTTCTACAAGCCGATGGCGGCCACGGATATTCAGCGTCTGTTACTCGGCGGCAACAATCCGCCGAATCGCGCCTCGGGGGGGCTCGCCTCGGACAAGGGCGCTGCAGCCCCTGGCTGTCACTGATACCGGTCGTCATGCGAGCGATTGATGGTGCTTCTCCAGCAAAGGTCTGTTGCTGTTTGGGCTCTTTTTTGTTCGCGGACTAAAAGATATGATGCTGACAGTTGAAGCGCGTCAGGCCGTCACTCTTCATCTCGAGTCCTCCATCTCGGATAAGGACTGGCCACCTGACGTGAAGTCTTCGAGTTGAGCCTGCCATGGCTCCTCGATCATTTCTGCCGAGGATGGCTGCGTCGTTCAATGCGCAGGGTTGTTCGCCCATCCTCGCTTCCAGCCTGCGTTGCAGGTTGCGATGGTTCCTTGAGCGGATTCACGATCTTTCCGGCGTTATCCTCTGGATACATGGCCGGGCAAGCCAGTCCTTGTGACTGGCTTTTTTTATGCCTGTCACAAAGTGTGGCGGCTAGTGGGGCGGAGCCGTCGCCAGTTCCCGGGCGAGCCATTCGCCCAGCGCTTCGGCATGCGGATGGCGAGCACGAGCGCGGCCGACCTGCGGCAATGTCAGTGTCAGGCATGCCTCGGTCTCGACGAAGCCCCAGGGGGCCACGAGGCGCTTGCTGCGCAGGTCTTCCTCCACCAGATAGTCCGGTGCGATGCCGACGCCCAGCCCGACCAGTGTCGCCTCGAGCAGGTAGTTGAGGTGTTCGAACCCTTGCGCGTAATCAAGCCCCTCACTGGATAGCCCCTGGCGTGAGCACCAATCCGGCCAGGCTTGCGGGCGTGATCGGGTATGCAACAGGGGCAGGCCCAGCAGTACCTCGGGGGAAGGGGCGGTGGAGGCCTTGCCCAGCCACTCGCTGTCGGGCCGCAGGACAGGGCCGATGCGCTCGGTGCCCAGCACGCGCGTCTCCTGATGCTCGGCGTCGTCAAAGGGCGGCGTCTGAAAGCGCAGGACACCGTCCACGCCATTGCGCAGCCCTTCGTTGTCCTCACTGGCGGTCAGGTGCAGCTCGAGTTCCGGCAGGGCGTCCTTGAGTGCCCCCAGCCGCGGAATGAACCAGCGTGCCAGAAATGACCCCGGGCAGCTCAGCACGAAGGGCGCCCGCGCATCACTGCGTGCCAGTGCTCCGCACACGCGTGCCAGACCGCCAAGGTGATGACGGGTCGCAGTCGCCAGCTCACGGCCGGCCTGTGTCAGTGTCAGGCCACGTCCGGCGCGATCGAACAGGCGTGTGCCGAGTGCGTCTTCCAGCTGGCGAATCTGACGGCTGACGGCCCCGTGGGTCACATGCAGCTCCTCTGCGGCGCGCGAGGCGCTCTCATGGCGAGCCGCCACATCGAAGGTGCGCAGGGCATTGAGGGGCGGCAGTAGCTCGGTGCGCTCCATGGTGTGTCTCCTGAGCAAGTGCTGGGCGAATGCTGGACGTGTCATTGGTACGGAAAGGTTCACTGCGCGGCAATGACCGTCTCGACCATCTGTGAGATTTTCTCACACATCTTGGCGAATTTATCGTTTTTCTTCCAGTGCCTGCAGCGCTAGGATGATCACCATATCGCTGGCCCCGCAATTGCCTTGCGCATTCTGTGCGACCAGCCACTGACACGATTTCGAGGAGTTCAGCATGAGCCAGACGACTGCTACCCCCAGCCTGCGCCAAGGGCCTGATGCCAAGGGTTTCTTCGGTGATTTCGGCGGCCGCTTCGTTGCCGAGACGCTGATGCCGTTGATCCTGCACCTTCAGCGCGAGTATGAAGCCGCCAAGCAGGATCCGGCATTCGCCGAGGAGCTGGCTGGTCTGTCCGCGGACTATGTCGGCCGCCAGAGCCCGCTGTATTTCGCCGAGCGTCTGACCGAGCAGCTGGGCGGCGCCAAGATCTATCTCAAGCGTGAAGACCTGATGCATACCGGGGCTCACAAGATCAACAATGCGCTGGGCCAGGTATTGCTTGCTCGCCGCATGGGCAAGAAGCGAATCATCGCCGAGACCGGCGCCGGCATGCACGGTGTGGCGACTGCCACCGTGGCGGCGCGTTTCGGGCTGGACTGCGTGATCTACATGGGCTCCACCGATATCCATCGTCAGCAGCCCAACGTGCAGCGCATGCAGCTGCTGGGCGCCAAGGTCGTGCCTGTCACCGCCGGTGATGGCACGCTGAAGGACGCCATGAACGAGGCGCTGCGTGACTGGGTCACCAACGTCGATGACACCTTCTACATCATCGGTACTGTGGCCGGCCCGCACCCGTATCCCCAGCTGGTGCGGGACTTCCAGTCCATCATCGGTCAGGAAACCCGCGTGCAGCTGCAGCAGAAGGAAGGGCGCCTGCCGGATTCGCTGGTCGCCTGCATCGGCGGCGGCTCCAACGCCATGGGCCTGTTCCACCCGTTCCTCGATGACGAGAGCGTCGAGATCATCGGTGTCGAAGCCGCTGGCGAAGGCCTGGAAACTCCGCGTCATGCCGCCAGCCTCAAGGGCGGCCTGCCGGGCGTACTGCATGGCAACCGCACCTTCCTGCTGCAGGATGAAGAAGGTCAGATCGGCGATGCGCACTCCATCTCCGCCGGGCTCGACTATCCGGGGATCGGTCCGGAACACGCATGGTTGCATGACATCAAGCGTGCCGAATATGTCGCCGCGACCGACCAGGAAGCGCTGGACGCCTTCAAGATGCTGTGCCGTCTGGAAGGCATCATTCCGGCGCTGGAGTCCTCTCACGCGCTGGCGGAAGTCATCAAGCGTGCACCGGGCCTGCCGAAGGACCATCTGATGGTGGTCAACCTCAGCGGCCGTGGTGACAAGGACATGGCCACCGTGACTCATCACCTGGCCGACGAACTGGGCCTGAACCCTGACGGCGAGTAAGCCCGGGTCTGTCACGTGTTGCCCGGCGTCAGAGTCGTCAGTCGCTGATCGAGTCTGAGCGCCCCATGCCTTCTTCGCCTGCAGGTGTCATCGATGCCTGCAGGCCAGCAAATTCGGAGTCTATTGATGAGCACTTCCGCTATCGACACTACTGCCAGCCGCCGTCTTGACCGTCGTTTCGCTGCCGTGCGCGCCGAGAATCGTGCTGCGCTGGTGACCTACATCACTGCGGGCGACCCCGGCTACGATGCCAGCCTCGCGACCTTCCTCGGCATGGCGGACGCCGGCGCCGATGTCATCGAGCTGGGCATGCCGTTCACGGACCCGATGGCCGATGGTCTGGCGATCCAGCATGCCACCCAGCGTGCCCTGAAGGCCGGCCAGACCATGGACCACACCCTGGCGATGGTCAGCGAGTTCCGCAAGCGCGATCAGGACACCCCCATCGTGCTGATGGGCTACTACAACCCGATCTATCGTCGTGGCGTGAGCCGTTTTCTCGAGCAGGCGAGCGAGGCCGGTGTCGACGGCCTGATCGTCGTCGATCTGCCGCCGGAGCACGATGACGAGCTGTGCGTCCCGGCCAACGAAGCGGGCATCAGCTTCATTCGCCTCGCTACGCCGACCACTGACAGTGAGCGCCTGCCGGGTGTGCTGGCCAACACCTCGGGCTTCCTCTACTACGTCTCCAGCAATGGCGTGACCGGCGGCGCGGCACCGACTGCCGAGAAGGTCGAGGCCGAGGTCGGTCGCATTCGTGAACATACCGATATTCCGGTCGCGGTCGGCTTCGGTATCCGTACCGCTGAACAGGCGGCACGGATCGGGCGTTTCTCCGACGGCGTGGTGGTCGGCTCTGCCTTGATCGATCTGCAGGCCAATGCCGAGACACCGGAGCAGGGCACTCAGGCCGTACACGCCCTGACCCGTGAACTGGCTGATGCCCTGAAGACCGCGCGTCAGTGATCGCTGGTTAGCGGTCAGCATGCTCCTCACAGGGGCGATAATTAGATAGATAGACAGCAACGCCTCGAACTCTGTTCGGGGCGTTGCTGTTTGTAGGGCACGCGCTATCGGCATGAGTCGGCGTGTCACGGCCATCGCCTCGTTCTCGCTCTCGCTCTTGCTTTCATTCTTGTGAAGCGTGCGCCGGCAGGAACTCGGCCAACCAGTGTGCTATCCGCCCACGTACCTGCTCACTGTCGTGCCATTGCAGCAGCAGGTGGGGTGCCTCGGGCAGGTAATGTATCTCGAGCGTATCGCGTGAGGCGCTCGGCCAGTCATTGACCAGCCGCTCGATGGCCACACGGGGCACGGTGTCATCGCGATCACCGTGGAGCAGCAAGGTGTGCGGCAGCCGTGTGTCTGCAGAAAGCGCCGCGATGTCATCGCTGGCGTGATCCGTGAAGCGGATCAGACCGTAATAGGCATCAAGGCGCACGGAATGCACGACGCGGGAATCCTCGGCCAACCGCCTGGCGGCCACGGGCTGAAGTTCTCCTTCGGGGTACCTGCGGGGTACCTCCACGCTGGTTGCGGGGATCAGGTGCGCCGCTGTCCAGAGCCCTGCGTTGTACAGATAGCGCCAGCGGATGCCACCGCGGACGCCCGGGGCAGCGAGCAGGCTGCCATCGATCGACAGCTCCGGGTGGCGGGCGAGGGCATTGAGTATCACCGAGCCGCCCATGCTTTCGCCCGCCACGATCAAGGGGAGGTTCGGGTGGCGCTGGCGCAGTACCGTGATGGCGTCCACCAGGTCCTCGACCAGCAACGGGGACTCCGGCCATCGCCCTTGCTGGCCGGACTCCCCGAAACCGCGTTGATCATAGGCGTAGGTCACGATGCCTTGTCCGGCCAACCACGGACCCAGATCGGAAAATGCCAGGCGGAAGTCGCCGTAGCTGTGCAGGCCAAGCAGCATGGCGCGTTGAGGGGTTGCCTGCGCAGGTTGCCAGGACTCCCATGCCAGCGATGTGGCGTCGCGGGTCACGAGATGGGATGAGGGGGAGGATCCATCAAGGTAAGGGGCCTGGTGGATGTCATTGGCCGCAAGGTAGCGCGGGCCGCATCCCGATAACAGTATGCAGAGTGCGACTGACACAAAGGGCAGCAGAGCGTTCAAGGAGTGGCTCTCCATGGCGAATGGCGTGATGTGTGTACTACGCCCGAGGCTTCCGTGTGGATCATGCTGTCAGGCATCTGAAGTCTGAGCTGTCAGAGTTGTGGGAGTGATCGCGCTCGATTCAAAGGCCTGTGTGGCGCTCGAGAGCCGGATGATGGTCAACGCCAGTGCCGATTGAATGACGCTGGACTCATATTCAACGCATCGCAGTGGGTTACTATCACTGCTACATAGGCCGCATACTGGTGCCGAGGATCAGGCACGCTGGTGCTGGTAATTCGCCGAGTCCCAAGGCTCGGCATGTCATCCAGCCAGGATCGCAGAGGAGTCTGCTGAGGATACGCCAGTGAGTGACACCACATCGTTTGGCACCATGCCGAGCACTTCACGGCCCGCCAATGGCCAGGAAGCCGAAGGCTTGCTGAACCAGCTGCTGGATCACACCAGCAACGGCGTCTGTTGCTACGACCTCGAAGGGCGCATTCGCTGGGTCAATCCCGCCTTTGAGCAGCTTCTCGGCTATCGAGAGCAGCAGGTGGTCGGCAAGGTGCCCAGTGAATTCCTGATGGGGCCGGCATCCGATCTGATGGTCATCACCCGATTGCGTGAACAGCGCCGCCGCGGCGAACCCAGCGATGAGGAGCTGGTGCATTACGACAGCAATGGCCAACCACTGCGATTGCGGCTGCGCTGCATTCCGCTCAAGGATTCCGGGGGGCGGGTGGATGGGTATCTGGGGTTGCAGACGGACATTACCCAGATGCACCGAGCCTTGATGTTGAGTCACTCCCAGCTTGAGCTGCTGGAAGCTGTGGCGGCAGGCCAGTCTCTGGACAAGACATTGCGAGACCTGTGCCTGACCATCGAAGGTGCCGCGGTTCAGGTGCGCTCCTCGTTGCTGCTGCTGGATGATGTGGGCCTCACCATCGTGGCAGGGCAGGGGCCCAGTCTGCCCGCAAGCTTCATGCTGTTCACTTGTGGCTTGATGATCGGGGAAGGCGTGGGCACCTGTGGGACGGCGATGTGGCGGCGCAAGCCGGTCATGACGCCTTCCATCGCGCAGGAACCTGCCTGGGAGGGCTTCCGTGAGCATCCGCATGCATTGGGGTTGGATGCCTGCCTGTCGATGCCGATTCTCGATGGCGACGATAACCCCCTGGGCAGCTTTGCCTTCTATGCCGAGACAGGCGAGGTCTTCGATGCGACTCACCATGGCTTGCTCGAAGTCGCGGTCAAGGTGGCCAGACTGGCGATCGAACGCTATCGACGTGACCAGCAACTGACGCATCAGGCCATGCACGACTCGTTGACCGGTTTGCCCAACCGGCGTCTCGTGCGTCGTCATCTCTGTGAGCTGGCGGAGCAGGCCCAACCCGGCGAGATGGGCGCGCTGATGTTCCTGGATCTCGATCACTTCAAGCGTCTCAACGATATCCTCGGACACGATGCCGGTGACCTGGCGCTCAAGCAGGTCGCCTCGCGTCTGGCTGAGATGCTGGGCCCGCAGGACTTCCTCGCGCGCCACGGGGGAGACGAGTTCATCGTGCTGCTGGCACCGAGAGCCGGTGGGCCGCGCGAAGCGGCTAGCCGAGCGCGCCAGGTGGCGGAGCAGATGCTGGAGCGACTGCAGGGGCCGCTGGAGCTTGAAGGACGAACGCATCAGTTGACCGGCTCGTTGGGCATCACGCTCTATCCGCGTCACGAGGAAGGCTATGGCGCCTGCTCTCAGCAAGTGCTGCCGGCCGGCAAGGCGGAGCACGACGAGATCGACAGAGAAGAGGGCGATGCCTGGAGCCACCTCCTGCATCAAGCGGATATCGCGCTCTATGAAAGCAAGGGGGCCGGGCGTGCACGGCTGTGTTTCTTCGCACCAGAGATGCGCCAGCGCATCATCGATGCCGCCCAGATGGAGCACGCGCTGCGTGAAGCCGTGTCTTGCCAGCGGCTGAGCGTCCACCTCCAGCCGCAATTTTCCCTGCCCGAAAGTGGTGAGCCGCAATTGTGTGGCGCCGAGGCATTGCTGCGTTGGCATGATCCGCAGCTGGGGATGGTCTCGCCAGCGACCTTCATCCCCATCGCGGAGGAGTCCGGGCTGATTCTCGAGCTGGGGCATTGGGTGCTGGAGCAGGTCTGTCGCGAGCTTGCCGCCATGACCGCCCGAGGGCATGCACTACCGATGGCGGTCAACGTCAGTCAGGTACAGTTCCGTAGCAGCGAGTTCGTGCCGCAGGTCACCAGGCTGCTGGCGCAACATGACTTCGCGCCTGAGCTCTTGCGTATGGAAATCACCGAGAGCCTGGCGACGGATGATGAAGCGGCAATGCTCGAGAAGATTGACCAGCTGGCAGCCTTGGGTCTGAGCTTCTCGATTGATGATTTCGGCATTGGCTACTCGAATCTGTCGCGTTTGCGTCGTATGCCACTCAAGGAGCTGAAGATAGATCGCAGCTTCATCAATGACCTGTGTCTTGAGGAATCGCCAGACACGCATGCCACGGGCAACGAGATCGTGCGTGCCATGCTGATGATGGCGTGCGCCCTGTCACTCGATGTCGTGGCGGAAGGCGTGGAAGAGGTGGAGCAACTCGAAGTCTTGCGGCGCATGGGTTGCTCGCGAGTTCAGGGCTACCTGCTGGGGCGCCCACGCCCGATGGCAGAGATGATTGGCGACGCGGAGGCCCGGCTGTCGGAAGGATAGGGGAGGCAGGTTCATGAGGTTGTCTCAGCCTGTCAGGGGGCATGGCACCGAAATCAGACGTGGAGTATGCACTCAGGTTATCGATCCTGCGCCTCAATCATGTAGCTGATGACAGGGGGCGTGATGCAGGCGTCGCAGCAATTGTCGGGTTTATCTCGCCACTTCAATGGCTTATACTTCCGCTCGCTACGCCTCCTTAGCTCAGCTGGATAGAGCGGCCCCCTCCTAAGGGGCAGGTCGCAGGTTCGACTCCTGCAGGGGGCGCCAGCATCCCCACCTTCTGGACGACGTCGTCTGTCCTGCCTTCTGCGTCATCGCCTCATCGTCTTCTCTGTACCGTGCGTTGCGTGCTCGGCCCTTGCCGTGAGCAGCATCCGGCCCGGCTTCAGGCTCGCCTCAAGAGCTGCCGCACTTGGTCTTCCTGTCCGATTACCCGATTCACAATGTCCTGGTTCTCGGTCTGGACCTCGTACCGTCGTGTCTGTCGATCGCTTTGTCACTCAACCGATTCGACTTGTCACTCAATCGTCGCGGGAAGGCGCAAGAACAAGCCCTGCAGGAAAGTCTCTCGATAAATGCAGGGCGTTGGTGTCAGCGGGAGTCTGATGTCAAGGCATCAGTGGGCAGGGACAGAAACTCCTGCATGATGCGGGTATCGCGGAAGCGTTCGATCAGCTCCGGATCCGAGTCGAGTGCCGGCGGGTTGGCGAGACCTTCACGAATCTTGGCTGCCAGCGCCTCGATGGAGTCTTCGGAGATCAGACGCGCCTGATCATGGATCAAGACATTGCGAATGCCGCCGGGGACATCCGGTGCCACGCATGGCGTGCCACAGCACATGCTCTCCACCAGCACGATGCCGAAGGCCTCACTGCGTGAACTGAGCACGAACAGGCGGGCGTGCTTCATCCATGGGTAGGGGTTCAGGCGGCTACCGATCAGGTGGACCCTGTCGCCGACACCCAGCTCGCGGATCAGTGCTTCGGTGGCTTCCCGCTTGGGGCCATCACCCACGATGACGAGGTCTTCCTCGATACCTGACGCGAGGTATGCCTTGATCAGCACATCCTGGCGCTTGACATCCGAGAGGCGACACACCTGCACCACGTAGGGACGGGGGGGGAGCTCCACCTCTTCCTCTGCCATGGCGGCGATGGCATCCAGATCACAGACATTGCCGATGGTCGCGAGTCTCGCCGCCTTGATCCCGTGATGGTCCAGCAGGTTTTCCAGTTGCTGACGCACATTGTCGGTATTGCACACGACCTGTTTACCGCTATACAGGCGGCTCAGCAGGAAGCGTTGTCGCCAGCCCTCTTTCAGGTCGCCGGGCCATGACACCGCCACCTGCCACAGGCGAGGGTCCCGCCACGACCAGAAGGTCTCGAAGGCGCCCTGGCCGCGCGTGATGACCCGGTCGATCGGCCCGTGCTCCTTCTCCAGACGCGCGACGAAACGGCGCAGATAGTGACCGCCATAATAGCCTCGCCAGACGTAGCCTGAGCCCTTGATCCAGGGGGTCAGCAGCAGGCGGGTGAACAGGTCGTAGAACAGGCCGATGCCCGTCTTGCGAAATGCCTTGTCAAAGTCGACCTGATGAAGATGCACGCCGGCATCCGGGACGAGCTCCAGTTCACCCTTCAGTACCAGTACATGAACCTCATGGCCTTCGCGGTGCAAGACATTGGCGAGATTGACGGTATTGCGTTGGATGCCGCCGATGTTGAGCTTGCGGACGATTAGCAGAACGCGTTGTTTCATGGCTGAGGTCTATGTCGGAAGTGGAGTCGATGTGCACAAGTCAGTCACGTTGAAGCCTTAGCTGCTCAAGTCGATCAAGTGTCGGTCTTTCTCTGCCCCATGACCGCTTTCCTCGCCATGTGCCGTTCCTTGGCCCCTCGATGCAGGCGCCATTCTACGCCGATCCCTTTGGCGGAGGAAATGCGTGGCAGCAGGCCATCAGCGGCATCACATCGCGGTTCATCCGCGCCGAGAAGTGCCTTTGGCGAGTGAGTGAGGCATTATCTGCACCATCGCAACGTCAGTTCTTTCTCCTTCGCCAAGATATTCTTCATGCCTGAGCCGAAAACCTCGTCCCGCGCTGGCGCTTCCCGCGTTCGCCGTGCCACCGCTGATCGTCATTTCGACGGTCTGGCCGACAAGTTCGAACGTGGTTTCTACACCACGGAGCGCGGCCGTGTTCGTCTTGCGCTGACCCAGCGCCTGATGGATGAGCGTTTCTCGCACCTGCCGCCTTCCCCGGTATTGGAAATCGGTGCGGGGCTCGGGCAGACAGCCCACTGGTGGCTCACGCGTGGGCACCATCTCACGTTGATCGAACCCTCAGGCGAGATGCGTGAGCGCGCGAAACGCTTCCTGAGCACTGCCGCGCCGCAAGGCCAGGGGCTGTCCGCTGGTTCGACGGCTGATCCCTCCCGGGCGGCTCAGGCAATGTCAGATCCGCAAATGCCAGGTCAAGCCGACGCGCTGTCGAGTGATGAGCCGTTCGCTGGGCGATTGGTCTGGGAGGGATGTGATCTGCAGGGCTTCGCCGCCGTGACTGACCAGCAGTGGCCGGTGGTAGTGTGCCACGCCGTGCTGGAGTGGCTGGTCGATCCGCGAGAAGGGTTTGCATTGCTCGCGGAGTTGCTGGCGCCCGGCGGTGTCATGTCACTGAGTGTCTTCAATCGCGATGCGCTGGCGTTTTCCAATGTCAGCAAGGGCAATTTCGACAAGGTGCTGGAAGGGCGCCTGGCGGGCTGGGGTACCGGCAAGCGCTTGACACCCATCTCACCGCTTCGCGATGGCGAGATACGTCAGTGGGCCGCAGAGGCGGGGCTTGAGGTGCGCGAGCTGACCGGGCTGCGCGTCTTCCACGACTATCTGCGTTCACGCGACCCGCTGAGCGAGGCTGACATGCAGAAATTGCTGGCGCTCGAATGCCAGCATTGGCGCACGCCACCTTTCGTCTATCTGGGCCGCTATCTGCACTATGAGCTGGTGCGTCCAGCCTGAGGCGGCGCCTGCACAACCGTATTGTTTCGATATCCGGCGCTCTCGCCGTTGTCCGTATCTTCTTACCCTGTTGGAGTCTTCATGTCTGCTCAAACCCCCGCCTGTCAGCTGCTCGAGCGTCAGGACAGTGATTTCCGTGATTGGCTGTGGGTCGCTGCGCCGCGTGATGACTGGTGGCTGTCATCGGATCGTCAGCGGCGTGTCTGGGGGCATGATACCGGCATCGTGAATGCCGCGCGGGAAGCAGGGCACCGGGTCAGCCATGCGGTGTCCTTCGCTGATGCGCGAGCTGACGACACCATCGCGCAAGCTGCGGGCGCCATCATGTTCTGGCCCAAGGCGCACGCGCTGGGCGAGTGGTGGCTGGTGGCGCTGTGTCATGTGTTGCCGGCTGGCACGCCGATCAAGGTGGTGGGCGAGGTCAACGGTGGCATCAAGCGCGCTGAGCGCATCCTCAAGGCGCTGGGAATGACGGCGCGCAAGGAGGATACCGCGCGCCGTTGCCAGCTGTGGTCATCCGCTACGCGTGAGTTGACGGCCGAACAGGCCGCCAGCAGTGGATCGCCACTGGCAGTGGCTGGACAATGGACAGAAGGCTGGGGCGAATTCGAGGCGCTGGAGATGCGACTGACCAGTCATCCGGGACTCTATGGCAATGCCAAGCTGGACCCGGGGACCGCACTGCTGCTGGAGAACCTGCCGACCCGTGGCTACAAGCGTGCGCTGGATATCGGGGCGGGAGATGGCATCATCAGCTGCTGGCTGGCGCGTCACGGTGCGCGCGTGATGGCAGGCGACGTCAGTGCCTTCGCGGTGGAGGCGACCCGTCGCAGCCTGGCGCTCAACGGGCTTGAGGCGGACGTACGCCTCAGCGATGTCTTCGCGGCGTTCGAGGGGGAGCGGTTCGAGACCATCGTGGCCAATCCGCCGTTCCATCATGAGCGCGATATCGATTACGGACCGGCGGCGCGCCTGATCAGTCAGGCACCGGATCATCTGATGCCCGGCGGCACCCTGACGCTGGTCGCCAACGCCTTCCTGCCGTATCCCGATCTGCTGCAGGCGGCCTTCGGCGAGTTTGAAGTGCTCGCGGAAACGCGCCAGTTCAAGGTCTATCGTGCGCGCAAGGCGCGCTGATTCCCTGCGACCTGAGCCTCTGCGGCCTGATTCCCTGAGGACTGATTCCCTGAGGACTGATTCCCTGAGGACTGATACCCAGCTCGCCGCTTACGCCTCCGGCGACTGATAGCGGATGGCCGTGATGATGTAGGTCGTCTCGCCCCCCGGTGCGGCCACGCTCACCTCGTCATCCAGCCCCTTGCCCAGCAATGCCTGAGCGAGGGGCGCATCGACGCTGATCCAGCGGCGCGGATTGTCGGTCTCGTCAGGGCCGACGATGCGGATCTCCATCTCCTCTCCCTGCTCGTCCTCCAGCGTCACGAAGGCCGCGAAATAGACGCGCTCCAGATCCGCGGGCAGGCGATCGACGACCGTCAGTTCATCCAGGCGTTTCTCCAGATAGGCGATCCTGGCGATGGTCTGATTGAGCGCCTTCTTGTTGTAGGTGTAATCCGCATTCTCGCTGCGATCCCCCATGGCGGCGGCCTCGCCCGTCTTGCGTGAAAGCTCAGGGCGCCTCACGCGCCTCAAGTGGTCCGCCAGCCCCTTCATCTTCGCGTGGCCCTGCGGGGTAATCACGTTGCTCTTCTTTTCCTGGCGCGGGTCCGTCTTGGGGTCGCGCCATCGTGTCATGTTACGACCTTGCATGGTCTGCTCCGCTGGTTCTGTGGGTAAGGCTCAAGGCGTCGTGTGCGATGTTCGCTAGCGTTGAGACCTGCGACCAAGGGTGATTGGCGGCCGATTCAAACGTTCGTTACAGTCAATGTGTGCTCGCCGGAGCACTTGCGCGTCACCCATGCTGAATCTGCCAACAATAACGAAAATCAGGGAGCTGTCCATGCCCATGCTGCCATCTTCACACCCGTCTTGCCGTGTCATGTCCCGTTGCTGTCGCGTACTGCTCTCCGGGGGCATGGCGCTGGGCATCACGCTGGCCGGCATGACCGGAGTCCATGCTGCCCCGGGCGATGATGACGTCTTCCCGCTCTCCAAGCGCTGGGCGCAGATCAACTATCAGGTCTCCGGTGATGCTCAGGAAAAGGGCATGGAAGCCCTGGGAAAGGAGGTGCGCGCGCTGGCGGATCAATATCCAGACAACGCCCATGTACTGACCTGGGAAGGCATCATCCTGGCCTCATGGGCCAAGGCGCGCGGTGGCCTGGGAGCACTGGATCTGGCCAAGGAAGCCAAGGCCGCGCTCGAGAAGGCGATCACGCTCGACGCCGAGGGCGACAATGCCTCAGCCTATGTGACGCTTGGCGCACTCTATGACAAGGCGCCCGGCTGGCCGGTGGGCTTCGGGGATGATGAGAAGGCGGGAGAAGTGCTGCGCAAGGGCCTTGAGGTCAACCCGACAGGCATGGATACCAATTATTATTACGCCGATTATCTGGCTTCCGAAGGCCGTGATGAGGAAGCGCTCAAGCATGCGCGTCTCGCTCAGGACGGGCCGCCACGACCCAATCGTGAGCTGGCCGATCAGGAATTGCAGAAAGAGATCGCCGCGCTGATCAAGCGCCTGCAGTGAGCCTCTGGCATCCGTATCGCTTGCATGGCTGTTGGAAGTGGAGACTGTCTGGAGAGACATCAGTGAGCCCTGCCAGTGAACGGCAGCGCTGGTGTCAGGCGCTGTTCTGACAGCCTCGAAGGAATTCCCGATTCCCTGAATTACTGAGTCCTTGAGCCCCACGGTCCGAGCGGAGATCCCGCTCGGGCCGTGTCGTTTACCGCTCTGTGGATGAGAAGTCGCCCAGATGCCTTCAAATGGCGCTGATGACTGACTCAGTACGACGCGCCAAGCAAGTCTGCAGGTGACGGGCTGGCCAGTCTCGCGGCAGGACAGGATAATGCCTGCTCAGCCAAGGAGGATGCATGAGCGAGCAACAAGAGCACGTCGCAGGGCAACAGGCCTTCGCACATGATGATGTCGAACTGGTCGAGGCCAGGGTGTTGCAGGACGGCTTCTTCCGCCTCGAGCAGCGCGAATTCCGCCACCAGCGTTTCAACGGTGGCTGGAGCGATGTGATCCATCGCGAGGTGCATGTCCGTCACGATGCAGTAGGCGTATTGCCCTACGACCCGGTCAACGACCGCGTGGTCTTCGTCGAGCAGATTCGTGCCGGCATGCTGGAAGACGCACGCACGCCCTGGAGTCTGGAGCCGATCGCAGGGCTGGTGGACAAGGACGAACAGGCCCATGAGGTCGCGCGGCGCGAGGCGATCGAGGAGGCCGGATGTGAGCTGACGGACCTGATCGAACTGTACCGCTACTACCCGAGCCCCGGCGCCTGCACCGAGGAGGTCACGCTGTTCATCGGTCTGTGTGACAGCAGTGGGCTGGGCGGCGTGCATGGTCTGGCCGAGGAGAATGAAGACATCCGCGTGCATGTGCTCGATTTCCAGGCGGCCCTCACGCTGCTGGAACAAGGGCGGTTGGGCAATGCGATGGCCATCATGGCCATGCAATGGCTGCTGCGTGAACGTGCTTCGTTGCGCGTCATGCATGCCTGAGGCAGTGAAGGCGAAGCTTGGCAATCCCTCGTGTCTCACGCAGGCTTCCTCAACCTGTGCGTCAGAGCTGCTATTCTAGAGGCTTGCTGAAAACCGGCAGCCAGCAACAGATCACTGTCTGCGTCAGTGTCCGTATCAGTCTCGGTTTTCGTCTCAGCTTCAGTCCCGAGAACTGGAGTCGATAGCCGAGAGCTGATGGCTGAACGTCGACAGCCTGAGCGCTGGCGCAGCGCTTGATTTATCGCGCGGTGCCCGCATCTTGCCACGCACGATGGCGGGCGTGCTTTGACAGACAACATGCCAATGTTCTGAGATTCGCAAGGAGATCGCCCATGCAGGTCAAGAAAGCCTATGTGGCTGACCTAAAAGCACTCCATGCCGAGTGCGGGTCCAATTATCTGCGCCTCACGCGCATCCTCGGCAAGGCCGAGGCCGGTGACAGCTTCGCCTTCCCGCTGGCGGGCAACCAGGGCCACTTCGGCACGCTGCTGCTCGAGGTGGTCGAATGCGCGCCCTATACCACCATGGTCACGGTCGCCCAGACCGGCGTGCTGGACCACATCATCGATTCGCCGCGCATGAGCGTGCACCTTTACCACGACGTGCGCATGGCGGAGGTCACCGACTTTCAGCGCCAGCGTCACTTCTCAGGGCGCAATCGTTACCCGAATCCGCGCATGCACCAGCCGGACGAAAAGCTGCAGCTCAATCGCTTTCTCGGCGAATGGCTGACCCATGCCCGCGCCTTCGGGCAGGCGGACGTGCCGGAATTGCCGTGACGCTCAACGCTGGCATGGCGCACAGGCGCTGACACCCGATGGATTAACCGTCTTGATTGACAGAACCGCGATGGCCCGGCCGTCGCGGTTCTGTTCATTTCCCTGCTGCTCGAGAGACCGATGCGACTGATTCAGATAAGTGATTGCCATCTGCGCGCCGACCCTGACGCGCGTTCACGGCTGGGCTTCCCCTGGCGTCAGCTGGAGGCGGTGATGGCGCATGCCTCGCGCCTGCGGCCCGATATCCTGCTGGTGACCGGTGATGTCAGCCAGGACGAGAGCCCTGCCTCCTATCGCATGGCGGCAGAGCTGTTCGATGGCCTGGGCTGTCCCTGGTTCTGGTTCGCGGGCAACCACGATCACCCTGAATTCATGCAGGAGCTGCGTCCCTTCCATCACGAGCTGGATCTGGGCGACTGGCGACTGCTGTGTCTGGATTCGCGCGTCACCGGGCAGGCCGGGGGTGAGCTTGGCGAGGAGCAGTTGAGCGAGCTTGCGCAGTCACTGGCGCTTTCCGTCGAGCTGGACCCGCGCCCGATCCTGCTGGCCATGCATCATCATCCACTGCCGATCGGCTCGGACTGGATGGATGTGCTGGGTCTTGCCGACCGCGATGCACTGTGGGAAACGTTGCGCCCATACCCGCAGGTGCGGGCCGTGCTGTGTGGGCATATCCATCAGGCCTTCACGCAACTCAAGACGTGTGGGCAGGGAAGTGTGGCCGTCTATGGCGTTCCCTCCACCTCCGATCAGTTCGCTCCGCTGAGCCATGATTTCGCCGTGGATGAGGCGGCGCGTCCCGGTTTGCGCGTGGTGGATCTCGATGGCGAGCATCTCGAGACCTGGGTGGAGCGGGTCACGCTCTAGCCAGGCTCGCAAGAAGGGGCGGGCAAGCTTGCCCCAGGCGCTGGTGCTGCCACAGCATCAGCATGAATGTTCTGGACGTCAGCGTGAATGCCCTCGGCGTTGATGAGTCTGGTGCAAGGCCCATGGGTATCAGGTATGCCTTTTTGGTCTTAAAAGATAGTTTCTGATTCTTTGACGTTATCAAGGCGGCGCGGGTACCGTAATGGTATCCAGCATGCTCCGTGGGACGAGAGAGTGAGGCTCTCCTGGCTCGTCATGACCTTCGGGCATGCCCTGTCTGTCACGGGCCGCCTTTCGGGGCGACTCCCAGCGCTCATGAGGTTGCCGCACGCGATGCTTACCCCCGAACGTCAGACCCACCTCAAGCAGCTTGAGGCCGAATCCATCCACATCATCCGTGAAGTGGCAGCGGAATTTGCCAATCCGGTCATGCTGTATTCCATCGGCAAGGATTCCGCCGTCATGCTGCACCTGGCGCGCAAGGCTTTCGCGCCGGGTGTCCCGCCGTTCCCGCTGATGCACGTCAACACCACCTGGAAATTCCAGGAAATGATCAAGTTCCGCGACGAGATGGCCGCGGAAGTCGGCATGGAGTTGATCGAGCACATCAACCAGGAAGGCGTCGAGGCGGGCATCAACCCGTTCGATCACGGTAGCGCCAAGTACACCGACATCATGAAGACCGCCGGTCTCAAGCAGGCACTCGACAAGCACGGCTTCGATGCTGCCTTCGGTGGTGCACGTCGTGACGAGGAAGCCTCGCGGGCCAAGGAGCGTGTCTACTCCTTCCGTGATCAGTACCACCGCTGGGACCCCAAGAATCAGCGTCCGGAGCTGTGGAACATCTACAACTCGAAGATCAACAAGGGCGAGTCCATCCGCGTCTTCCCGCTCTCCAACTGGACCGAGCTGGACATCTGGCAGTACATCTATCTCGAATCCATCAAGATCGTGCCGCTGTACTACTCCGCCGTGCGTCCGGTAGTGAAGCGTGATGGCCTCGACATCATGGTCGACGACGACCGTCTGCCGCTCAAGGAAGGCGAAGTGCCGGAAATGAAGTCCGTGCGTTTCCGTACCCTGGGCTGCTACCCGCTGACCGGCGCCGTGGAATCCACCGCCGCGACCCTGCCGGAAATCATCCAGGAAATGCTGCTGACGCGTACCAGTGAGCGCTCCGGGCGTGCCATCGATCACGACCAGGCAGGCTCCATGGAGAAGAAGAAGCGCGAAGGGTATTTCTAAGGTCGCCCCAGCATTTTGCCTGCAAGCGCCGTCACATGGTGCTTGATGACCCGAACGAACAATTCGCCTGATGAGTCGGCTCGCAGCCTCACGAGACATTGGTTCGCGATACTGGCTCGCCACTCATCAGGCTCATGACAGCGGCAAGGAGAAGAGTGTGTCCCACGCGTCAGACAAGATTTCCGCGGATATCGAAGCCTACCTGCAAGAACACGAGCGCAAGGACCTGTTGCGCTTCATCACCTGCGGTAGCGTTGATGACGGCAAGTCGACCCTGATCGGTCGTCTGCTGTTCGATTCCAAGCTGATCTATGAAGATCAGCTGGCCTCCATCACCCAGGCCTCCAAGACCAGCGGCACCACCGGTGACGAGGTCGATCTGGCCCTGTTGGTCGATGGCCTGCAGTCCGAGCGTGAGCAGGGCATCACCATCGATGTCGCCTATCGCTTCTTCTCGACCGACAAGCGCAAGTTCATCATCGCCGACACGCCGGGGCACGAGCAGTACACCCGCAACATGGCCACCGGCGCCTCGTCCGCGAGCCTGGCTATCATCCTGATCGACGCGCGCTACGGCGTGCAGACCCAGACCCGTCGTCACAGCTTCATCGCCGACCTGCTGGGCATCCAGCACCTGGTGATCGCGGTCAACAAGATGGATCTGGTCGATTATTCCGAGACGCGCTTCAATGAGATCGTCGCCGAGTATCAGGAATTCGCCAACAAGCTGAACGCGCCGGACATCCGTTTCGTGCCGATGTCCGCCCTCAAGGGCGACAACGTCGTCAACCGCAGTCCAGCACTGGGCTGGTACACCGTGGATGGCGAAGCGGGTCCGTCACTGCTTGAGGTGCTGGAAACCGTCGAACTGACCCACGACCAGAATCTCAGCGATCTTCGCTTCCCGGTGCAGTACGTCAATCGTCCCAACCTCGATTTCCGCGGTTACTGCGGCACCCTGGCGGCCGGTGTCGTGCGCCCGGGTGACAGCGTCAAGGTGCTGCCGTCCGGCAAGACCTCGACCATCGAGCGTATCGTCACCTTCGATGGTGATCTCGAGATCGCCTACCCGGGTCAGGCCATCACCCTGACGCTTGATGATGAGATCGACATCTCGCGTGGCGACTGGCTGGTGGCGGCGGATGCCGAACTGCCGCTCTCCAATGCACTGGAAGCGGATGTCGTCTGGATGCACGAGAAGCCGCTGCAGCCGGGCCGTCAGTACGATATCAAGCTGGCGACCCGTGATCTGACCGGTCAGGTCAGTGCCATCGACTACCTCTACGACGTCAACACGCTGGAGCATCACGAGGGCGACAGCCTGGCGCTGAACGCCATCGGTCGCGTCCAGCTCGAGCTGACCCAGGCGGTGCCGGTGGATGACTACCGTTCAAGCCCGGGCACCGGCAGCTTCATCGTGATCGATCGTCTGAGCAACGTGACCGTCGGCGCGGGCATGATTCGCGGCGTGGGCCGCTCAGGCACCCAGGCCACTACCCAGCAGACCGACTGGGCCGCGTTTGAAGCCGACCTCAACGCGCTAGTGCGCAAGCACTTCCCGCACTGGGAAGCGCGAGATGTGCGCGAGCTGCTTGGTCGCACCAACTGATTCCATCCTGTAGCGACAGCAGAATGGAAGTCAGCGAGATACCAACAACAACGCTGGACACGCAATAACAACACGGCCTGCTGGAATGAAGCCGGAGAACGCAAAAGCCCCCATGGCCGTAAGGCGATGGGGGCTTTTTGCATGGTGCGGCTCACACCTGGCGCATCAGGCGACAGCCGTGTCGATGGCGAGCGGGGCGGAGGGACCGAAGTGCTCGTGGTGACACTGGCTGAGCGGTACGCCGATACGGCTGAGGTGCTGGATCATGTTCTGCATGAAGCCATGCGGGCCGATCACGAAGGCCTGCAGCGACTCGGCGCTGGCACCGGTCGCGGCGATCTGCTGCGCCAGCCAGTCGCGCTCGATGATGCCTAGCTGCGCATGGGGCGGCAGCGTCTCGGCCTGTTCGTAGCAGACCTGATAATGCAGCTGCCTTGGATACTGCGCGACCAGTGCCTTGAGGGTGGCATCGAAGGCATGCACCTCGGGATTGCGTGCCGCATGCAGGTAGATCACCTGGCGGCCCGCCGCCAGCGCCGCCGTCAGCAGCGGCAGCATCGGCGTCTGGCCGACACCGGCCGACAGCAACAGCACCGGGGCATCGGCGCTCTGCGGGGCAGCATGTTCGAAGGTCAGCTCGCCGGCCGGCGGCAGCAGCTCGATCTCGTCACCTGCCTTCAGCGCATGCAGGTACTGGCTGGACTGGCCGTGGGCCTCGCGCTTGACCGAGATGCGGCAGAAGCGCTCGTCCGGCGCGTGGGACAGGCTGTAATGACGATGGATCACGCCCTGCGGTGTCGTCAGGCGCATGCCGATGTACTGGCCCGGCAAGAAGGAGAACATCGGGCCTTCCACCGGCGCCAGGTACAGCGAGCGAATCTCGCGGCTCTCGTCCTGTGTACGCTCGATGCGAAAACGGCGCAGCCCCTGCCAGCCGCCGCGAGTGGCGGCGAAGCTGTCGTAGCGGCCCTGCTCGGCGGCGATCAGTACAGCGGCCAGTTCCCCGTAGAGGGCGCCCCAGGCATCGGCGATCTCCGGGGTGACGGCGTCCCCCAGCACCTCACCGATGGCGGCCATCAGGCATTCGCCGACGATAGGGTAGTGCTCCGGCAGGATATTGAGCGAGACATGCTTGCTGACCACGGGCGCCAGCAGGCGGTCCACTGCCTTACGCGAGTGGCGCGCGCCGACATAGGCGAGTACGGCGCCGGCCAGTGCACGGGCCTGGCCGCCGCTGGCCTGGTGGGTCTGGTTGAACAGCGGCTTCACCTCGGGATAACGCTCGAACATCAGCGGATAGAAGCGCGCCGTGATGGCATTGAGATGCTCGGCGACGACGGGAGCGGTGGCGGCGATCAGGTCTTCCTGGGCGTTGGTCAGCATGACGATACCTCTGATTGATGTCCCTCTCTCCATGGCAAGGGGCGTGCCAACTCTTGAGACCAGCCGTCATGCACTCTGTGGGTCCATGATGTCAAAATGACATGGTCATGTGACGTGTTCCAATGACATCAATCGTGTCATGATGACATCAATCTTCAGCCCTCTCGCTCCCGACACCCGCAAGGATGACCGCATGCCCGATGCCCACTTGCCCCAGAACGATACGCCGGTCGCGGCCGTGAATGCCTGGCTCGCCGCCTGGTTGTCCCTAGAAGAGGGCGGCGAGCGGCGAGCGCTGCCATGGACGCGTCTGCTGGCCGCGATCATGCAGCAGCTGCCCGGTGAGGCGGCGACCCTGATGCGCTACCTGCCCGAGCGTGACGAGCTGTTGCCACTGGCCACCTACGGCCTGCCTGCCGAGGTGCGCGGGCGACGCTTCGCGCTGGCGGAGCACCCGCGGCTCAAGGCGATCGCCGAGCACACGGGGGTACATCGTTTCGCGCTGGACAGCGACTTGCCAGACCCCTTCGATGGTTTGCTGGGGGACGTGCATGGGCCGGATCTGCTGGTGCATGACTGTGCCGGTATCGCGCTGCGTGAGGGCGATACCCTGCTGGGGGTGATGACTTTCGACGCGCTGACGCCGGGGGTGCTGGCCCCGCTGGAATCGCTGTGCGCCTCTGCGAGCACGGACGACCTGGCACTTCCGCTTCAGGAGTTGCAAGCCTGGTTGTCACTCCCCGCACATTGTCTGTCGCTGTCCCTGCGACAGGAGTGGGCCGCGGGGGCCACGGTCGGCAGGTCAGGCCTTTCGGCTTCCATGGTCGTGTCACAGGCAGACATGGCGTCACAGAGTGCTGTGGCCTGCCCGCAGCGTGGCCCGGCGATGACCAGGCTCGAGGCGCAGCTGGAGGCGGTCGCCGATACCGAGATGACGGTGCTGGTGCAGGGCGAGACCGGCGTGGGCAAGGAGGGCGTGGTCCAGCGGCTGCACGACGCATCCCGGCGGGCTGCGCGGCCGCTGGTGCGCATCAACTGCGCCGCCTTGTCGCCGGACCTGGTCGAAAGTGCTCTGTTCGGTCATCGGCGTGGCGCCTTCTCGGGCGCGACCCATGATCACCGTGGCCACTTCGTGATGGCGGATGGCGGCACCCTGCTGCTGGATGAGATCGGCGAGCTGCCGCTGACGCTGCAGCCCAAGCTGCTGCGGGTGCTGCAGGAAGGCGAGCTGCAGCCGCTGGGCAGCGATCGCGTGGTCAAGGTCGATGTGCGCGTCATCGCGGCCACCAATCGCGATCTCGAGGCGGAGGTTGCCGCCGGGCATTTCCGTGAAGACCTCTATCACCGCCTGAGCGTCTATCCGCTCAGGGTGCCGCCGCTGCGTGAGCGCGGACGTGCGGACCTGCTGGCGTTGGCCGGCACCTTTCTGGAACACAACCGCACGCGCCTCGGACTGGCCAATCTGCGCCTGACGCCGGCGGCGGAGCGCCTGCTATGTGACTACCCCTGGCCCGGCAACGTGCGTGAGCTGGAGCACTGCCTGAGTCGCGCCGCCCTGCATGCCCGGCTCGCGCATGGTGCACTTCCGACTCGCCTGCGCGCCGATGGGCGCCAGCTGGTGGTAATCACACCGGAACTGCTGGGGCTGGAGGTCAACGCTGAGGTGTCACTCAGGCGGGCCACCAGTGTGGCGCAGGAGATTCAGGACGCGCAGGTGGGGAGGACGGATCAGGTGGAAACAATGGCTCTGATGGCAGGGGCGAGCCAGACAGGAGGAGCAAGCTCTGCACAGCGCGCCGCCTGGCAGGGCGGCGATGAGACGCTGGGGCTGCGCGATGCCACCGAAGCGTTCCAGCGCGAGCACATCTCGCGGGTCTGGCAGGCGAGTGATCGCAACTGGGCGGAGGCGGCGCGCAGGCTCAAGGTCGATCGCGGCAATCTGTACCGGCAGGCGCAGCGTCTGGGAATCGTCTGAGGCGCGAGGCAGTGTCTGATATGAGAAATACAAGAACGGCGATGCTCTGGGAGCATCGCCGTTCTTGTATTTCTGCCGCCGTCGGCCCTGGGGCGATGAGAAGTCCGAGTCTCGAGCGCCAGTTCAGGCGCGAGTGGCGATCAGCACCGCACGCCGTGGCGCCGGGTGGCCTTCGCGGGTCAGGCTCGGGTCAGCGGGATCGAGGAAGTCACTCAGCGAGTGGTAGGTCATCCAGTCGGTGGCACGCTGCTCGTCCAGGGTGGTCACGGCTTCATCGACGATGCGCACGTCCTTGAAGCCGGCGCGCTCGCACCAGTGGGCCAGCGCCTGCGAGGAGGGCAGGAAATAGACATTGGGCATCGCGGCGTAGCGCTCGCCGGGCATCAGTACCGTTGTCACGTCACCTTCCACCACCAGGGTTTCCAGCACCAGTTCGCCGCCGGGGCGCAGGGTATCGCGCAGCTGGAAGAGGTGGTCCATCGGCGAGGGGCGGTGATAGAGCACGCCCATCGAGAATACGGTATCGAAGGCGCCCATCTTCGTCGGCACATCCTCGATGCCTACCGGCAGGAAGTGCAGGTTGCGGCCCTGGGGGTGGTCCGCGCCGATGAAGTGGCGCACGGCATGGAACTGGCAGTAGAAGCGCGGCGAAGGGTCGATCACCAGCGTGAAGGCCGCGCCTGCACCGACCATGCGCCAGCCGTGGTAGCCATTGCCGCCGCCGACATCCAGCACGCGGCGATGGGTGAGATCCGACAGGTGCGGCGCGAGACGCTGCCACTTCCAGTCGGAGCGCCATTCGGTGTCGATATGGATCTCGTCGAGCTGATAGGGGCCCTTGCGCCACGGCATCATCGCGCGCAACAGGTTTTCGCTCTGGCGCAGCTGGCCGGTGCTCAGGCCAGTCGGAAAGCGTGCACCGACCCGATCGGCATCCAGCTGTACATCGCGCGCGTCGGGCAGGGCGGGCAGCTTTTCCAGCGCGCCATGCCAGGCCTTCAGATCAGCATGGCGCTTGCGGTCCAGGCCAGTGGCCAGTTGCTCGGGCAGGGCGCCCAGCCAGCGGGCGAAGCCGTCGCCGACGGCGCCTGGCTCACAGGCAAGCGCGGTGAAGGCGCGGTAAAGGTCGCGGTCATACGGGGAAATGCTCATGCGCTGGGTCGAGTCCGTGCAGGCGTAGCGGTCATTCGGCGGCTTTGAAGGCGACCATCGAGGCGAAATTCAGGTATTGCAGCCAGGTATGGCTGCGCTGGAAGCCGGCGCGCGCCAGGCGCTCGTGATGCGTGTTCAGGCTGTCGGGCTTCATCACGTCCTCGAGGGCCTCACGTTTCTGGGAGATTTCCAGATCGGAGTAGCCGTTGGCGCGCTTGAAGTCATGATACCGTTCGATCAGCCAGGCATTCTCGACCGGATCATCGCTGATGATCTTCTCGGAGAGGATCAACACGCCGCCGGGTTCCAGCGCCGCGAACAGCTTGTCGATCACGGCATCGCGGTCTTCCGGCGGCAGGAACTGCAGCGTCAGATTGACCACGATCATGCCGGCCGGCTGATAGTCGAGGGTGCGAATGTCGGCTTCGGTGACGTTGATGCGGTGGTCGGGGAAGGCCTCGGCGAGTTCACGGCTGGCGCGCTCGACCATCGGTCGGGACAGATCGACGGCTTCGATCTCGATATCCTCGGCGGCCATCTCGCGGGCCAGCGCCATGCTGGCAGCACCCAGTGAGCAGCCCAGGTCATAGACCCGCGCGCCGGGGCGCAGGTGAGCGCGGGCCATCAGGCCCAGCATGGCGATGATCTGACCGTAACCCGGCACCGAGCGGCGCAGCATGTCCGGAAAGCAGCTGACGACCTGCTCGTCGAAGGAGAAGCTGGCGACACGGTCAAGGGGTGTCGTAAATATCGCGTCACGGTAAGATGCATCACTCATGGATCAAGGCTTCATCGGGCAGTGGGCCAGGGCGACATGCCTGTGGCCGAGGACCGGCCGGGCAGAGTGCCCCGTCGGGCCCGCCATTCTACGCATTCGGCGCCCGTGACGCACCCGTCACGGCTGTCGGGTGATGCCTCCATCAATCGATTTCAGGCCGGGCCATGCAGGGCCGGTCATTACACTTCAAGGAGAGAGGTGGCCATGTCCACTCAATCAGCGGCACGTTCTGCGCGTCGTAATACCCAGGCTTGGCAGGCTCTCGCGCGCCATCATCAAGAGCAGATGGCCGATGTGCATCTGAAGGACCTGTTTGCCGAGGATGCGGCGCAAGGGCGTGACCGAGTGGCGACCTTCACGCGCTCCGCTGCGGGGCTGCGTCTGGATCTCTCCAAGCAGCGCCTCAAGGGCGAGACCCTGGAGCTGCTGCTGGATCTGGCGCGCGAAACCGGCGTCGAGCAGGGCATCAAGCGCCTGCTGGCCGGTGAGCATGTCAATCGCTCCGAAGACCGTCCGGCGCTGCACGCCGCGCTGCGTCTGCCGCGCTCCGCCAGCCTCGAGGTGGATGGCGAGGATATCGTGCCGGCCATCCATGAGAGCCTCGAGCACCTGGCCGAGATGGTCGATACCTTCCACAGTGGCCAGTGGCGTGGCGCCACCGGCAAGCCGATCACCGATGTGGTCAACCTCGGGGTCGGTGGCTCGGACCTCGGCCCGCTGATGGTCTCCAGCGCTCTGAGCGATTGCCGCCCCAAGGACATCCACGAGATCGGCGTGCACTTCGCCTCGACCATGGATGGCTCCCAGCTGGCGGACTATCTGGAATCCTTCAGCCCGGAAACCACGCTGTTCATCCTGTCCTCCAAGTCATTCTCGACCATCGACACGCTATCCAATGCCCGCACCGCGCGCGACTGGCTGAAATCACGTCTCGACCCGGAAGGGCGCCTGGAAGCGCTGATCAACCGTCAGCACTTCATCGGCGCTTCCGCCAAGCCGGAGAAGATGACCGAGTGGGGCATCGCGCCGGAACATCAGCTGCTGTTCTGGGATTGGGTCGGCGGCCGCTATTCGCTGTGGGGCACCATCGGCCTGCCCATCGCGCTCAACGTCGGCATGGACAACTTCCGTCGTCTGCTGGCCGGGGCGCATGAGCTGGATGAGCACTTCCGCACCGCGCCGCTGGAAGACAATCTGCCGGTGCTGCTGGCGCTGGCGGGTATCTGGAACAACAACTTCCTCGATATCCGCGCCCACTCCATCCTGCCCTACGACGGTCGTCTGGAATACTTCGCCAGCTACCTCGAGCAGCTGGAGATGGAATCCAACGGCAAGTCAGTGACCAACGATGGCGAGATGATCGACTACTCGACCTGTCCGGTGCTGTGGGGCCAGCTGGGACCGAACGCCCAGCACGCCTTCTATCAGCTGCTGCACCAGGGCACCCAGGCGGTCGAGTGTGACTTCATCGCACCGATGTGTCGTTATGATCATGTCGAGGACGCCGAGACGCGCGCCCACCTCAAGGCACAACACCGCCTGACGCTGGCCAACTGCTTTGCCCAGTCACGTGTATTGATGCTTGGCGATGACGCCATCCCCGGTGATGAGGCGCAGCCGAACCACAAGCGCTACCGTGGCAATCAGCCGTCGACCACGCTATTGCTGGAAGCGCTGACACCGGAAACGCTGGGGGCGTTGATTGCGCTCTACGAGCAGAAGGTCTTCGTGCAGGCCACCATCTGGGATATCAACCCGTTCGATCAGTGGGGCGTGGAGCTGGGCAAGCAGATCGCCACCGCCACCGAAGCGACCATGACCACCGGCGAAGGCTTCGAGATGCTGGATGCCTCCAGCCGCGCGCTGATCGAAGCGGTGTGGGCAGCACAGGATCAGGACCCGCGCTGAACCCGCGGCGGATGTGAGTGAGGGGGGCGAGTGAGAGAGTGTGTGAGGGCATGCCGATATGCCGTGCAAGACGAGTGGCGGCGCCAGTCGCCGCTCTCTGTTGATTTATACAGTATTCTCGCTATCCTATAAGCGAATCAATCGTTTACACTAGACAGCACGACGCGGACCGTCGAAAACCCTGCTTCCAGCGCATGAACGCTCGAGAGATTCCTAGCCATCTTGAAGCGTGGGAGGGGCGGTGTCGCGGGCTGGCGTGTTGTCGGGAGTGCTGATGGCCAATTCCCTCTTTCCGTCAGATACGGCAGCGATGCACACCACCGCGCCCGTCAAGGGGCTGCTGTACCTGCACGGCTTCAATTCGGCCAGTTGTTCGCCCAAGGCGCGCTTGATGCAGCGCGCGGCAGAGCAGTTCGGCCTGCCGTGCGTGATGCCGGATATCCCTCCGGCGCCCGATGCGGGTCAGGCGGCGGTCAACGCAGCCTATCTCACGCTGTGTGAGCGCCTGGCGCTGGACCCCGCAGACCCCGCCTGTGATGACGCCATCATGGTGATCGGCAGTTCCATGGGCGGTTTTCTGGCCACCTGGCTGGTCGCGCGTGAGGCCGCACGCCTCGAAGGGCCGGCTGGTCCCTCCCAGAGCGTCTGGCGTCTGGGGCCACGCAGTGTGCTGATCAATCCGGCCGTGCGTCCCGCGCGACTGGTCAGCGAATGGCTCGGCTCGGTGCATGCCAATCCCTATACCGGCGTGACGTTTACCGTCACCGAGGATTTCGGCCCCGGGCTGCTTGCATTGGAAGCGGAGCCTGTCACGGCGCAGCGCACCCTGGTGCTGTTGGCGACGGCCGATGAGACATTGGATGTCAATGATGCCGCAGGGCTCTATCAGGGAAGCCGCTTGATCATCACGCCGGGTGGTGATCACGGCTTTGCGCAGTTGGCGGAATATCTGCCGGCGATCATGGCGCATGGCGGACACCGGCTGGCCCCCGCCACCGCAGCGGCGATGCATGTCGCGCCGGACTAGCAGGTCACGTGTGTGGTGCTTTCTGCCAGACCCGCCGCCACCCGCCACGACTTGGCTGGACACGGCATCTCCTGGCATGACATGGATTGCCACGACATGGATCGCCACGATACGGATTGGCACGACATGGCAGGGCGTTTGATGCTGAACGCCAGGCGCCGGTCTCTCATTTTTCAGGAATCCGTTGTTCGTCTCGCGCACGTGAAATGGCGAGTCGGATGGCGGACGTCAACACCAAGGACACAAGGCTGCGATGAGTCAGTACAGCGCCAGTTCCATTGAGGTCCTCTCCGGCCTCGAACCGGTCCGCAAGCGGCCCGGCATGTATACCGACACTTCTCGGCCCAACCACCTGGCGCAGGAAGTCATCGACAACTCCGTCGATGAGGCGCTGGCGGGGCACGCGAAGGAAATCCGCGTGCGCCTGCTCGAGAATGGCGGTATCGAGGTCGGCGATGACGGTCGTGGCATGCCCACCGACATCCACCCCGAGCATGGCGTGACCGGCATCGAGCTGATCCTCACCAAGCTGCACGCGGGGGGCAAGTTCTCCCAGGACAGCTATCGCTTCTCCGGCGGCCTGCACGGCGTGGGCGTCTCGGTGGTCAATGCGCTGTCGACGCGTCTGGAAGTGGAAGTGTGCCGCGATGGCCTGCGTCAGCGCATCGCCTTCGAGAATGGCGAGAAGGCCGAGGAACTGACCCGGATCGGCACCGTCGGCAAGCGCAATACCGGCACCCTGGTGCGCTTCTGGCCGGACGAGAGCTACTTCGACAGCCCGCGCCTGGCGATGCCGCGTCTGCGCCACCTGCTGCGTGCCAAGGCCGTGCTGTGTCCGGGGCTCAAGGTCGTGCTCATCGAGACCGATGGCAGCGAGACGACCTGGCATTACGAGGATGGCCTGCGCGATTACCTGCTCGGTGCCACCGATGGCTTCGAGCGTTTGCCGGAATCGCCGTTCGTCGGCCATTTCGAAGACGAGGAGCACGGGGTCGACTGGGCGATCCAGTGGCTGCCGGAAGGTGGCGAGCTGGTACAGGAGCCCTACGTCAACCTGATTCCCACGCCGCTGGGCGGTACTCACGTCAATGGTCTGCGCTCCGGTCTGCTCGAGGCGCTCAAGGAATTCTGCGACTACCGCAGTCTGCTGCCGCGTGGCGTCAAGCTGAGCGCGGATGACCTGTGGGAGCGCGCCGCCTTCGTGCTGTCGGTGAAGATGCTCGATCCGCAGTTCGCCGGCCAGACCAAGGAGCGTCTGTCCTCGCGCAGCGTCGCCGCCTTCGTCTCCGGCGTGGTCAAGGACGCCTTCTCGCTGTGGCTCAACCACCATGTCGACCAGGCCGAAGCGCTGGCGGAACTGGTGATCTCGGCGGCCCAGCGCCGCCTGAAGAGCGCCAAGAAGGTCGCGCGCAAGAAGGTCACCTCCGGGCCCGCGCTGCCGGGCAAACTCTCGGATTGCGCAAGCTCCGACCCTGCCGAAAGCGAGCTGTTCCTGGTCGAGGGTGACTCCGCCGGCGGCAGTGCCAAGCAGGGGCGCAACCGCGAGACCCAGGCGATCCTGCCGCTGCGCGGCAAGATCCTCAATACCTGGGAAGTCGAGTCGCATGACATCTACTCTTCCCAGGAGGTCCACGACATCGCGGTCGCCATCGGCCTGGACCCGGGCTCGGATGACCTCACCAAGCTGCGCTATCACAAGGTCTGCATCCTGGCGGATGCCGACTCCGATGGTCTGCACATCGCCACGCTGCTGTGCGCGCTGTTCGTGCGTCACTTCCCGGCGCTGGTGGATGCCGGGCGCGTCTTCGTCGCCATGCCGCCGCTGTACCGCATCGATCTGGGCAAGGAAGTGCACTACGCCCTGGACGAGAGCGAGAAGGCGCACATCCTCAAGCAGCTCGAAAGCAAGCGTGGCACGCCCAATGTGCAGCGCTTCAAGGGTCTGGGTGAGATGAATCCGCTGCAGCTGCGGGAAACCACCATGGCGCCGGACACCCGCCGTCTGGTGCAGCTGACGCGCAGCGTGGATGATGGCACCCACGAGATGCTCGACATGCTGCTGGCCAAGAAGCGCGCCAGTGATCGCAAGAGCTGGCTCGAGGACTACGGCAACATGGCCGATATCGAGGTCTGATCATCGGTTGAGCTTTCACGGCCAGTTGGACTTCGAAAGCCAACCGGGCTGCGAGGGCAGCTTAACTTCGAAAGCCAGACAAGCTGCGCGACAGCATTCTTTCGGGAGCGCCACAGTCAGACGCTCCCCGGTTTTACGCTCGTAATCAAGGTCAAGCGCCCATGAGCATGGATATCCAGGTCGCGGAGGGTGACGTCGAACGTCTGGCCCTGCGCGACTACACCGAAAAGGCGTACCTCGACTACTCGATGTACGTGATTCTCGACCGCGCCCTGCCGCATGTCGGCGATGGCATGAAGCCGGTGCAGCGCCGCATCGTCTACGCCATGCGCGAACTGTCCCTGACGGCCAACGCCAAGTACAAGAAGTCGGCGCGTACCGTCGGCGACGTGCTGGGCAAGTTCCACCCCCATGGTGACAGCGCCTGTTACGAGGCGATGGTGCTGATGGCGCAGCCGTTCAGCTATCGCTATCTGCTGGTGGATGGCCAGGGCAACTGGGGTAGTCAGGATGACCCCAAGTCCTTCGCGGCGATGCGTTACACCGAATCGCGGCTGTCGAAGTACTCCGAGGTGCTGCTGTCCGAGCTTTCCCAGGGCACCGTCGACTGGGTGCCCAACTTCGATGGCACCATGAGCGAGCCCAAGGTGCTGCCGGCGCGTCTGCCCAATGTGCTGCTCAACGGTACTACCGGCATCGCGGTGGGCATGGCGACCGACATCCCGCCGCACAATGTGCATGAAGTCGTGGCCGCCACCCGCCATCTGCTGCGCCATCCGGACTCTGACAGCGATCAGCTGATGGAGCACCTGCCGGCACCGGACTTCCCCACCGAGGCAGAGATCATCACGCCGCGCACCGACCTCGCCAAGCTCTACCGCACCGGTCGTGGCAGCGTGAAGATGCGCGCCCGCTACGTGCTGGAAGAGGGCGATATCGTGATCACGGCGCTGCCGTATCAGGTCTCCGGCGCCAAGGTGATCGAACAGATCGCCGCCCAGATGCAGGCCAAGAAGCTGCCGATGGTCGCGGATCTGCGTGATGAGTCCGACCACGAGAACCCGACGCGCCTGCTGATTCAGCCGCGCTCCAATCGTGTCGATATCGAAGGCCTGATGGCGCACCTGTTCGCCACCACGGACCTCGAGAAGAACGCGCGCGTCAACATGAACGTCATCGACCTCAAGGGGCGTCCACGGGTGATGGCGCTGCACGAGATGCTGGCCGAGTGGCTGCGCTATCGTCGCGCTACCGTGCGTCGCCGCCTCGAGCATCGTCTGGCCAAGGTCGAGGATCGTCTGCATATCCTCGAGGGTCTGCTGACGGCTTACCTGAATCTCGACGAGGTCATTCGCATCATCCGCGAGGAAGAGGACCCCAAGGCCAGCCTGATCGAGACCTTCCAGCTCTCCGAGCGTCAGGCCGAGGCGATCCTCGAGCTGCGTCTGCGTCACCTGGCACGTCTTGAAGAGATGAAGCTGCGTGGCGAGCAGGACGAGCTCAAGCGTGAGCGCAAGCACCTCAAGCATCTGCTGGGCAATGACGAGGCACTGATGGACCTGATCGACAGTGAGCTTGAGCAGGCCGCCACCGACTTCGGCGATGCACGTCGCTCACCGCTGGTCGAGCGTGGCGAAGCCAAGGCGCTGTCTGAAGTCGAGCTGATGGGCGCCGACCCGATCACCGTCGCGCTGTCCGAGAAGGGCTGGATCCGTGCCGCCAAGGGGCATGATATCGACCCCGAGGGTCTGTCCTACAAGGCCGGCGACCGCTTCCATCTGGCGGCGCGCGGCAAGACCAATCAGCCGCTGGTGCTGCTGGATGACACCGGACGTGCCTACACCCTGGCCGCGCACAATCTGCCCAGTGCACGCGGACAGGGCGAGCCGATCACCGGGCGCATGAATCCGGCGGCGGGGGCGGCGATGGTCGGGCTGCTGCTCGATGCGCCTTCCGCACGCTATCTGCTGGCCTCCGATGGCGGCTATGGCTTCGTGACCACGCTTGAGCAGCTGACCGGCAAGAACAAGTCCGGCAAGGCGGCACTGACTCTACCGCGCGGCTGTGCGGTGCTGCCGCCGGTGGCGATTCCCGAAGTGCCTGAGTCAGCGCAGGGCGATGGGGCTGCGCTGGAAGTGGCGGTGGTGTCCAATGAAGGGCGCCTGCTTGTCTTCCCGCTCTCCGAGCTGCCTGAGATGTCCAAGGGCAAGGGCAACAAGATGCTGTCGATCCCGGGCGAACGCGCCGCCAACCGCGAGGAGTTCGTGCGCTCGCTGGTGGTCTTGCCCGCCGACACGACCCTGGTGGTGCATGCCGGCAAGCGCAAGACCCTGCTCAAGGGGGCGGATCTCGATTATTATCGTGGCGAGCGTGGCCGCCGCGGCAGCAAGCTGCCCAAGGGCTTCCAGAAGGTCGACCGTCTGGCCGTCGATAGTTGAATCCGGGCCGGATGGCCTGGCTTGTTAGCAGAGGTGCGTCGGCATTGACGCCGACATGCCCCGTGGGCGACACCTTGATGATTCATTGCTCAGGAATGATTTTCCAATGACACAACGTATCTTGATCCGTGCCACCGGTACGGCTCGTCCAGGACAGCTGGCAGGGCTTGGTCAGGCGCTGGCGCGCAGCGGCGCACGACTGCTGGACATCAATCAGAGCGTGACCTTCGGGCTGGTGTCGCTGGAAGCGCTGGTGGCTCTCGGTGCGGAGTCCGATCTGGAGGCCGCGCTGGCCGCCGCCGGTGAACAGCTGGGGCTGGATGTGCAGGCCGTGCAGGTCGGTGCTGAGGAATATGCGCGCTGGAGCCATCAGGCGGAGCGCCCGCGCTGGATTCTGACGCTGCTGGCGCCGTGCCTGCCGGCCGGCATTCTGGCCGAGGTCGGTGGCCTGACAGCCGAATTCGGGATCACCGTCGAGCTGATGCATCGTCTGTCGGGGCGTGAGCCGCTGGATGGCGAGTCACCGGCCGAAGGCGCCTGTGTCGAGTGCTGGCTGCGCCTGCCGGAGAGTGACACCGACATCGACGCCCTGCGCGAGAAGGCGCTGGCGCTGGGCGCGCTGCACGGTGTCGATATCGCGATCCAGGAAGATGATATCTGGCGTCGTCATCGTCGCCTGATCTGCTTCGACATGGATTCGACGCTGATTCAGACCGAGGTGATCGACGAGCTGGCGCGTCGTCACGGTGTCGGCGAGGAAGTCTCGGAAGTCACCGAGCGGGCCATGCGGGGCGAGCTGGACTTCAAGCAAAGCTTCCGCGAACGCATGAGCAAGCTGGAAGGCCTGGATGAGTCGGTGCTGGCCGATATCGCTGCCAATCTGCCGCTGATGGATGGGGTCGAGCGCCTGATGGCCAACCTCAAGGCGCTGGGCTATCGCACCGCGATCCTGTCCGGCGGCTTCACCTACTTCGCGCGTCATCTTCAGCAGCTACTGGGCTTCGATGAGATCCACGCCAATGAGCTGGTGATCGTCAATGGCAAGGTCACCGGTGAAGTGCGTGAACCGATCGTCGATGCCGAGCGCAAGGCATTGCTGCTGCGCGAGATCGCCGAGCGTCATGGCCTGCGCATGGAGCAGACCATCGCCGTCGGTGACGGTGCCAATGACCTCAAGATGCTGGCCGAGGCGGGGCTGGGCATCGCCTTCCGTGCCAAGCCGCTGGTGCGTGAACAGGCGCGTCAGTCGATCTCGACTCTGGGCCTGGATGCCGTGCTCTACCTGATGGGCTATCGTCAGCAGGATCTCGAGCACTGATCCGTGATTCAGCCGCTGAACGCCCGGGCTGAGTCACAAGCCAGTGTGTGAGTGATACCGCCTCCATCGCCGCCGCGATGGGGGCGGTGTCGTCTGGTCATCAGATCGCAGAATAGTCCCAAAGCAGCAATGCGCTTTCAGGTGTGAGGGCTAGACTGGAGGGGAAGCGCCGACGACTCGTCGCTCGTCAGTTGACGCCATACTGAAATGCCACTCGCCACGCCGTCAGGAGTTTGCCCATGCCGTCACCCTATGACGATGAACTGCACCTGCTGTGCCTGTTTCCGCACGATGCCGCTCTCAAGGGCTTGAAGATTCGCCACGATGCCAGCCCTGACATGGTGGCCGCCGCCGAGCGTCTGCATGCCAAGGGGTTGACCACGCTGCCGGATGGCGGCTATCTGACGTCGGTGGGCCGTGAGGCCGCCGAGCACGCCCATCGTCTCAATGACCTGCTTCACGTCCCGATGGCCATGACGGGCACCTGAGTTCGCCCACTGGCTTGAATCGCTGATCGCGAGAAGGAAAAACGCCCCGTGGCTTTCGGCCACGGGGCGTTTTCGTATATGGCCTCAGGGGCAGTGAGGAATCCGTGCGCTCAGGCCTTGTGCTTGCGATAGGTCGCGCGGGTGATCTCGACGATCTCCACGCTGACTTCGCGGGCTGCCTCGCAGTGAGGCTTGAGGGCCTCCATCAGGATATCCGCCAGACGTGACTTGTCGTCATCGCTGCGGCCTTCCAGCTGATGGCAGTGCAGATTGACGAAGCCGTGCTTGTGCGCCAGCGGTGCCTGATTGCCGGCCAGACGCCAGTGACGCCAGCTTTCCGCGCGCACCTTGATGTCGGTTTCCTTGAACAGGCCGCTTTGCATGGCAGCGGCATGCAGGTCATCCATGATCGCGTCCATGTCGAGGCTGGGGGCCAGACTGTCGGCATAATCAATGACGAGATGAGGCATGTGATGGGCTCCTTGAGCGTGGCCACGCCTCTCGGGGCGTGTGCCGATGATGAAATTGGCCAGCGATAGTAGCAAATTTTGTGCGGCACGCCGCCTGTTGTTGCCTCACGCTGCCAGTGCGCCAATCACGCACTGGCGATGATACCCGTCAGGTTGAGCGAAGATGGCTCGCGCTCGTCGTCCGCAGGGGAAGACGGCGAAGGGTGAGTGGTGGCGTCGACTCCCGGAGGTGTCCTGGACACTGTGGGCTTGGACACAGGGGGCTTGGACAGAGGTGTCTTGGAGCGTCGTCCTGGCACTTCACGTACCAGGCGCGGCATCAGGAAGCCGGGTAGATGCTCAAGCAGCGCTTCCATCAGGTTGCAGGCCTCGTCATCGCTGACCGCGAAGTGGGCGGCGCCCTGCACCGGGTCGAAGGCATGCAGGTAGTAGGGCAGTACGCCGCACTCGAAGAGACGCTCGGCAAGGGCCGTCTGCACTTCCACGCTGTCATTGACGCCGCGCAGGATGACGCCCTGGTTGAGCAGGGTGACGCCGGCGCTCTTGAGGCGAGTCATGGCGGCAGCGACGGCATCGTCCAGCTCGTTGGCATGGTTGGTGTGAATGACCAGCACCTTCTGCAGGCGTGTGGTGCCCAGCCAGCCGAGCAGCTCGTCATTGACGCGGTCCGGAATCACCACCGGCAGGCGCGTGTGGATGCGCAGGCGCTTGAGATGCGGGATCTCGTCCAGTGACTCCACCAGCCATGCCAGGCGCTTGTCGGGGGAGACCAGCGGGTCGCCACCGGACAGGATCACCTCGTGGATGCGCTCGTCGGCGCGCAGGTAGTCGAGGATATCCTGCCACTGCGCGCGGCTGGGCTGATGGTCGTCATAGGGGAAGTGACGGCGGAAGCAGTAGCGGCAGTTGATCGCGCAGCCACCGCTGGCCATCAGCAGTACCCGGTTGGTGTACTTGTGGATCAGCCCCGGCAGTGGTGTATGTTCGGCCTCTTCCAGCGGGTCGGTAACGTAGCCGTCGAGCACGTCGGTCTCGGCGTCCAACGGCAGCACCTGGCGCAATAGCGGGTCGTCGGGGTCATTGGCGCGGATGCGGCTGGCATAGGCCTCGGGCACGCGGATCGCGAACAGCTCATGCCCGTCGCGGGCGCCCGGCAGCCACTCGCGCTCCAGCCCCAGACGCTCCAGCAGAGCCTGTGGAGAGCGGATCACGTCGCGTAGCTGTGCACGCCAGTCATTCGGGGCAGACGGGGTTTCAGCGGCAGTCGAGAAGGCCTCTGAGGCACGACTTTCGTGGCTGTTGTGCGGGATGGTATGCAAGGATGCAGGGGTTCGGGTTATCATGCGCATCACTTCTAGTCATGATTGCAGCCAATTGACTGCAATCTGGAATTCATGGCGGGCAAGACCCGTTAACGAGTCGAGAGCGAGCAAGATGGCCAACTATTCTACCAACGAATTCAAGTCCGGTCTGAAAGTGATGCTGGACAATGATCCCTGTGCCATCGTCGATAACGAACTGGTCAAGCCGGGCAAGGGTCAGGCCTTCAACCGCGTCAAGCTGCGCAACCTGAAGACCGGTCGTGTATGGGAGCGTACTTTTAAGTCCGGCGAGAGCATCGAAGCCGCCGATGTCATGGAAGTCGACATGGAATACCTCTACACCGACGGTGAGATGTGGCACTTCATGCGTACCGATGGCTCCTTCGAGCAGTACGCTGTCGATGGCAAGGCGCTGGGCGACAACGTCAAGTGGCTGAAGGAGCAGGTCGTCTACACCATCACGCTGTGGAACGACAACGCGATTGCCGTGACGCCGCCGAACTTCATCGAACTGGAAGTCGTCGAGACGGACCCGGGCCTCAAGGGCGACACCGCCAACGGTGGCTCCAAGCCGGCGACCCTGTCTTCCGGTGCCGTGGTGCGTGTGCCGCTGTTCATCAACCAGGGCGAAGTCCTCAAGGTTGATACCCGCAGCGCCGAGTACGTGTCTCGCGCCTGAGCCCTTTCGCTCACGTCGTGAACACCCTGATGCCTCGCCTCGTGCGGGGCATCATCGTTTGTGCTGCTCATTTGTGCTTCTCTTTCGTGCTGGTCATACGTGGAGGGTGATCGTGTCGATCAGCCCTCCCGGTTGGCCAACGTCTTCTGCTGGTCCCTTCCTCGAGCTTCCCATGTCTGATGCCGATTCTTCCGCCGCTGCTTCACCTCTTTCAGCCGCTGCCGCGCCAGGCGCTGCCCTGGTAGAAGACTGGGCACCCACTGCCACGCGCGAGCGACTCGTCCAGCGCGCGCGTCTGATCAGTGAGGTGCGGGCTTTCTTCATCGAGCGTGAAGTGCTGGAGGTGGAAACACCGGTGCTGGGGCGGGCCGGTTCGACGGATGTCGGTCTCGCGTCATTGTCCTTGACCGCGCAGTTTCCGGGTGAGCGTGAGCGTGTGCCGCTGTGGCTGCAGACATCGCCGGAATTTCACATGAAGCGTCTGCTGGCGGCCGGTAGCGGGCCGATCTTCCAGATCGCGCGTGCCTTCCGTGATGGCGAGGTCAGCCGTCGCCATAATCCCGAGTTCTGCATGCTGGAGTGGTACCGCCCCGGCATGAACCTTGAGGCGATGATGATGGAGACCTGCGAGCTGATCCTGCGCGTGATGGCGCTCGGGGCACAGCTGACCGGCCAGCCGTCGCTGCTCAGTGAGTCTCAAGATGCAGAGGCCAGGCCTGCCATCACGCCTTACCGTGCGCTGTTTCGCCGTGTGCTGTCGCTGGACCCCTTCACGGCCACGCTCGAGGAACTGCGAGCCGCCTGCGCACGCGAATGTGAGGTCGCGGCTGATAGCTGGTCGCATGAGACCTGCCTGGATGCGCTGATGAGCCTGGTGATCGAGCCGAGCCTGGGCTCTGGGGCGCAGGGCGCAGAAGCACAGGGCGCAGAAGCGCAGGGACAAGCCACCGTGGAGCTGGTCACCGAGTACCCAGCTGCGCAGGCTGCCTTGGCGCGCAAGCACCAGGACAGTGAGGGGGATTGGGTGGCATCGCGCTTCGAGGCCTACGTGGCGGGCATCGAGCTGGCCAACGGCTATGACGAGCTGACCGATGCCAGTGAGCAGGCGGCGCGCTTTGCCGAAGACAATGCCGCGCGAGTCGCCCGGGGCCTGCCTGAGGTAGCGGCCGACCAGCGCTTGGTGGCGGCCCTGCAGGCGGGCATGCCCGCGGGGAGCGGGGTGGCGCTGGGGCTGGATCGTTTGATCATGCTGGCGCTGGGGGAGCGCGATATCTCGGCGGTCATCGCTTTCCCGGCATCACGTGCTTGAGAGTAGGCTTTAAAGGCAGCTTTTGATGTGATTTGCGTGAATCCCAGCGTTTATTGCCGACACGCTTGCCGAGCGTGCATTGACTAGACTGGAGAGGTCAGCGTGGAGGGTTGGCGCTTGCCGGCGAAGCCGCAGGCAAGGTGATGGCAGGACCAGGGCAATGGTCGCAGCGGGTCTTCTTTTATCGGGCATGGTGAAAGAGGGCGACAGATGATGCCTCGAACCCTCGGAGCCTTCGAGGCATCATCCGGCAGTCGCGTCGTGAGAGCGTGACGCCTGTCATGGAGGACTTTGATCTGTTTGGGCACTGAAGGTAGTGATCACCCCGATGGCAGCGTTCATCGCGGACAAGGCAAGAAGACGAGGAGCGCAGTCAGGCTCCTGTCGTTAAAAAGGGAAGCCAGGGGCTTCCCTTTTTTTATGCTCGATTTTCATGTGCGAGTTTTATGCGCACACGTTGTGCTCGCGCTGCGCCAGGCCTGGCGTTATTTCTCGTCTGCGGTCGGCGTGTCCTGCGCTGTCTCTGCCGCATGCGCTTCTGACTCGCTCGGGGCCGGTGCTGTCGCAGGCGGGCGCATGCCGAGTGACTGACCCATGCTGACCTTCTGGCCCGGCGTCAGGGCGTCATCGAACTCGACGCTGTCCGGGAAACACATCACCACGGTGGAGCCGAGCTGGAAGCGGCCCATCTCGGCGCCATGCGCCAGCTCGATGAGTTGATCGAAACGGGTCGTCTCGACATCACCGGAAAGCGGCGTGACCTGACCACTCCAGACGGTCTTGATCGCCGCGACGATCATCGCGCCCACCAGCACCATGGCCATCGGGCCATGCTCGGTCTCGAAGATGCAGACCAGGCGTTCGTTGCGCGCGAAGAGGCCCGGTACGTGCTTGGCAGTGGCTTCGTTGACCGAGAACAGGCGTCCCGGAACGTAGGCCATCTCGATCAGACGACCGGCCACCGGCATATGGACGCGATGGTAGTCCTTCGGTGACAGGTAGACGGTGGCGAAGCGGCCGTTGCGGAAGGGTGCGGCGCGCTCTTCACTGCCGCCCAGCAGCTGGGTCAGCGAGAATGCCTGACCCTTGGCCTGTACCAGGGTGCCATGTTCGATATTGCCGAACTGGGACAGTACGCCATCGGCCGGTGATACCAGGCCTTCACCGATGGGGCGGGCGTCCGCCTTCAGGGCGCGGGTAAAGAAGTCATTGAAGCAGGCATAGGCACGTGGATTCTCCTCGAGCGCCTCGTTCATGTTGACGCCGTAGGCCTTGATGAAACGCTCGATGAAGGTGTTCTTGACCCACGGGTTGGTGCAGGCGGCGACACGGCCGATGAGGCGTGAGATCAGGTGCTGGGGCAGTGGGTACTGGCTCAGGGAAAACAGCTTGGCGCGATCCACGATGGCGATCCTTGCAGGCACTTCAGGAATGAAAAGCCCGCTCCTCGAGAGGGCGGGCGTTGGCCGGCAACAGCGGCGGCCAGCAGTTGGGCTGCACCTTAGCCCATCGCCAATAACGGCTCAAGCCTGCGAATTGCCGCAGTCGTGGGCCTGGTGACAGTTGCCAGGCAGGCCATGCGTGTCATTCCGGCATGGCTTGGCTTGGCGTGCTGGCGTTCGAAAGGGGCATTCCAGTCTACGATCAAGCGCCCTCAGCGTTCGATGGGCGTGTCGTCACGGTTGCCCCATTCCTTCCAGGAGCCCGGATAGGCGCGCACATCGCTGAAGCCAAGCGCTTGACCCACCAGCCAGGTCAGGCCGGAGCGGTGATGGCTCTGGCAGTGCGTCACGATGTGCTGTTCGGGGTTGAGGCCGCGAGCGCCCAGTTCGGTCACCAGCTCCGCATAGTCGCGGATGCGCAGGTTGCGTTCACGGTCCATGGCCTCGGTCCACTCGAAATGCACGGCGCCCGGAATATGGCCGAGGCGGGCGTTCTGGCCCTTCTCGCCGCGATATTCCTCCGCCGAGCGTGCATCCCAGATCACGACGCTTTCCTGCGGGTCCTCGGCCGCCAGCCGGTCGAGAATGTCCTCCCGCGTCGCCATCACGCTGGTGTCCATGTAGGCGGCGTGATACTCGCTGGGACTCCAGTCGCTGGTGGCGTCACTCAGCGGAAGGCCATCGCCTTGCCATGCGTGCAGGCCACCATTGAGGTAGCTGTAACGGGTATGGCCGAGCAATGCGAGGGTCCATAGCAGGCGTCCGGCCCAGCCGCCGCCTTCATCGTCATAGGCCACCACATGGCTGTCACGGGTGATGCCAAGGGCTGACATCACCTCAGACAGCGCCTCGGGGCTCGGTACGCCGGGAATGTCATCGTCATTGCTGCCGACCAGCTGCTTGAAGTCGAGCAGACGAGCGCCGGGCACGTGACGCGCATGGCTCTCGGCTTTCAGCGGCACGTCGACGATCACGATATCAGGATGGTCGAGCATCTCCGCGAGCTGCTGCGGTTCGACGATCAAGGGCAGCAGGTCGGCTTCCGAGGGGGAAGGGTGTGAAGAATCGTGAGACATGGCGTAATCCTTGCTTCTACGAAGAGAGTGATCCTTCCGGCATCATGGCACGTCGGCTGGCACTGTGGTCAAGTCACTGTGATCAAGAGATGCAATCAAGTGACTGCGGTGAGGCGAAGTGTCGTCGCGCCAGATTCCTTGCCATCTTGTCCCCTGAAACGACATGTTTTCAGTATAATGCCGCGCGTCACATTCTGGGGCGAACGTGTGAAAGCCCAGTGTGCGCCACGACCTGACCTCCTGGACAGCCTTCCGGATTCCGGACAGTTTCAAGGACGGGTTTCTGGTCAGCTGGTGAGATAGACCAGTAGATCCAGTAGACCTTGTTTCAGCCCAGCGCCCGGTGGCGAATGCAACATTGGCCCTCGAGGCATCCTCTTCGCGGCCTCAGGCAATACACTGTCTGTCGCCAGTGGCGCTGCTGCACTTTTCGGGTGCGGTGCTGGCGCTCAATGTGTGTCATTTTGGTGCGGCGTGTCGGCGACCCGTCGACGCTGAGCTGCTACTCAATCGCTTCATCCTGAACGGGAGTCATCATCTTGCTCGAGCGCCTATTCTCACTGCGTGCCGAAGGCACCACGACGCGCACGGAAGTGCTGGCGGGCATCGCCACCTTCATGGCGTCGATGTACATCATCGTGGTCAATCCCGGCATCCTGTCAGCCGCCGGCGTGCCATTCAGTGCGGCCCTCACGGCGACCGTGCTGGTCAGCTTCTTCGGCAGCCTGATGATGGGGCTGTACGCGCGCAACCCGATCCTGGTCGCGCCGGGCATGGGCATCAATGCCCTGTTCGCCTACACCATGGTGCTGGGCGGCGGCATGAGCTGGGAGGTCGCGCTGGGCTGCGTGTTCTGGGCCGGCGTCATCTTCGCAGTACTGGCCATGTTCAACGTGCGCCGCCTGGTGATCGATGCGATTCCCGCTCAGCTCCGCTACGCCATCGCCTGTGGTATCGGCCTGTTCATCACCTTGATCGGTCTGGTGAATGCCAAGCTGATCGTCTCCAACTCGGTCACCGTGGTCAGTGTGGCGCCGATGACGCCTTCGTTGGTGGTCTTCCTGTTGGGGCTGGCGCTGACCGCCATTCTGGTCGCGAAGCGCATTCATGGCGCACTGATCATCGGCATCATCGTCACGACCCTGATGGCGACCACCATCGGGCGTCTGTGGGGGGATGGCAGTGCCTACTTCCCGCCGGAGATCGCTCAGCCGACACTGGTCAACTTCACCGGTATCTTCGCCGCGCCTGATTTCAGTGGCCTGCTGGCGCTGGACCTGCTCGGTTCGCTCAAGGTGGCCTATGCGCCGTTCATCTTCGTCATCCTGTTCACGGTGTTCTTCGATGCGCTCTCGACCTTCATGGCGGTGGCCGAGGCAGGCAACCTGAAGGACGAGAATGGTGACCCGCGCAATATCCGACGCTCGATGATGGTCGATGCCTTCTCGGCGCTGGTGTCCGCGCCACTGGGCACCAGTCCGGCGAATGCCTACATCGAATCGGCGGCCGGTATCAGTCAGGGCGGACGCACCGGGTTGGTCGCGGTGGTGGTGGCGCTCTGCTTCCTGCCGTTCCTGTTCCTGGCGCCGCTGCTGTCGCTGGTGCCGTCCATCGCGACTGCTCCGGCGCTGATCCTGGTCGGCGTGTTCATGATGGAGCCGATCGGCAAGATCCATTGGCACCAGTTCGATGATGCGATTCCGGCCTTCATCGCCATGGTGATGATCCCGCTGACCTACTCCATCACCCACGGTATCGTGTTCGGCTTCCTGAGCTTCGTGGTCATCAAGCTCGGCGTCGGCAAGGCGCGCGAGGTCCGCCCGACCATGTGGGTGCTGTTCGCACTCTCACTGCTGCTGTTGCTGGAAGGCTAGCCCTGGAAAGCGGCAGTGATGTGTCTCGAGGCTGTGATGTGTCTCGATGATGTGATGCATCCCGAGAGTGTCGAGCATGAAAAAGCCCCGCCAGGCAGTGACTGCCTGGCGGGGCTTTTTTTGACGGCTTCTGGATCGCGCCTGATCAGCTCTCGGTCAGCGAGAGCAGAATCTTCTTGTAGCTCTCGAAGCGTACGCGGCCGATCTCACCATTGTCCACGGCCTTAAGCAGGGCGCAGCCCGGCTCCTTCTCGTGCTTGCAGTCGCGGAAGCGGCAATAGCCGAGATAGTCGTGGAACTCGCGGAAGCCGTCGGTGACCTGCTCGGGAGTCAGGTGCACCAGGCCGAATTCGCGGATGCCGGGCGAGTCGATCAGGTCACCGCCATCCGGCATATGATAGAGCCAGGCGGTGGTGGTGGTGTGCATGCCCTGGCGTGATTCGGCCGACAGCGGGCCGACGCGAACCTCTTCCCTGGGCAGCAGCATGCCGATCAGGGACGACTTGCCGACGCCACTCTGGCCGACGAAGACCGAGGTGCGATCGCTGAGCTGGGCCTTGAGGGCATCAAGCCCCGACTCGCCACGGGTGGTACAGGCAACGACTTCGTAGCCGAGTGCTTCATAGCGTGCCAGCAGGTCGCGCAGTTCACCGCCGCTTTCCGGCAGCAGATCGACCTTGTTGAGCACCAGCACCGGCGTGATGCCGGTGGCTTCCGCGGCGATCAGATAGCGGTCGATCAGGTTGGGTTGCGGCGCGGGCTCGGCGGCGAACACGATCAGGATCTGGTCGATGTTGGCCGCCACCGGCTTGAGCACGCCGCGCATGTCGGGGCGTTCAAGCTCGGTGGTACGTGCGCCACGCGCGACGACGACGCCGCTGGCATCGCTGGCTTCGCGCCAGATGACCCGGTCACCGGTGACCAGCGTCTCGAGGTTGGCGCGCAGGTGGCAGCGGTGCAGGCTGCCGGATTCGCTCTCGACTTCCAGGCTGCGCCCGTAGTGGGCGATGACACGGCCATGCTGCTCCGGGCCATATTCGCCGGCGTCGAGCTTGTCGCGGTCCTGCGTCTCGCGCTTTTCGGCGCGCTTGGTACGCTCGGCCTGCACCTTCTCGATTCGCCATTGCTGCTGGCGGCTTAGCTTGCGTTTACTCATGCTTGGCTGGTGACTCCGGTCGCCGTTCGTTCGCCAGGGATGGGAGAGTCTTCCCCCCTTTGCGGCGCGATTGTACCCTTTGCGCCCTCGGGTGTCGTGCGACGCCCCGGGATGGCGTGTGATACTGCTGTCATCGACTGGCGTCCCGCGCCATTCCATCATCTGTTCAGCAAGGAGTGACCCATGGCAAATCCCACCGCGCAGGCCGACCGCCTCGTCTGGATCGACCTGGAAATGACCGGTCTCGACCCGGCGCGTGAGCGCATCATCGAGGTGGCCACGCTGGTCACCGACGGCGACCTCAATCTGATCGCCGAAGGCCCGGTGCTGGCCGTGCATCAGCCGGACAGCTTGCTGGAGGCGATGGATGAGTGGAACACGCGCACCCATGGTGAATCCGGGCTGGTGAAGCGCGTCAAGGAAAGTCAGATAGATACCGCCGAAGCCGAACGCCAGACCCTCGAGTTCCTGGCCCGGCACGTGGCGGCAGGCGCTTCGCCGATGTGTGGAAACAGCGTGCATCAGGACCGTCGCTTCCTGCAGCACGAGATGCCGTTGCTGGAAGAATTCTTCCACTATCGCAACATCGATGTCTCGACCCTGAAAGAGCTGGCCAAGCGCTGGAATCCGGCCGCGCTCGACGGCTTCAAGAAGCGTGCGACCCACCAGGCGATGGACGATATCCGCGAATCACTGGCGGAGCTTGCGCATTACCGCAAGACCTTCCTCAAGCTGACCCAGCAGGGCATCGTCTAAGCATCGTTCCTCAATTCAAAGCGATAGCCCACGAGGCAACGGCTCTTAAAGCGCGGTGGCCAGGCGGGCGCCGCGCTTGATGGCCTGCTCCTTCAGCGCCCAGCGCACATGCTCGCGCAGCGGCTCGCTGGGGTAGGCCAGGCGGGCGCGCAGCACATGCTCGACCTGCTCCGACCAGGGCGCATTGCCCAGCCCGATGGCGATGTTGGAGAGCCACTTCTCGTAGCCGATGCGTCGGATCGGGCTGCCTTCCGTCTTGCTGAGGAATTCCTGCTCCCCCCAGCAGAACAGACGGATCAGCTCGATGCGATCCAGATCATGACGCGGCGAGAAGTCAGTCTCCTGGGTCGCCTTGGCGAAGCGTGTGAAGGGGCAGAACAGCTGACAGTCATCGCAGCCGTAGATGCGGTTGCCCATCGGGCGGCGGAATTCCTCGGGGATGGCGCCATCGAGCTCGATGGTCAGGTACGAGATGCAGCGCCGCGCATCGACGACCTTGTCCTCGACGATGGCATCCGTCGGGCAGGCGACCTTGCAGGCGTTGCAGCTGCCGCAGTGTTCCTTTTCAAAGGGCGTGTCCACCGGCAGGGGCAGGTCGGTGTAGAGTTCGCCCAGGAAGAACAGGCAGCCGGCCTGCTGATTCATCAGCATGGCGTTCTTGCCGAACCAGCCGATGCCGGCTTTCTGTGCCAGGGCACGCTCCATCACCGGGGCGGAGTCGACGAAGGCGCGATAGCCGAACTTGCCGACCTCCTTCTCGATCTGCTTGGCCAGGTTGGCCAGTCGCTTGCGCATCAGCTTGTGGTAATCACGCCCCAGCGCGTAGCGTGACACATAGGCGCGCTCGGGTTGGCTGAGCACCTGAGTGGTCTCGACCTCAGGCGGCAGGTAATCGAGGCGCACGCTGATGACGCGCAGTGTCCCGGGCACCAGCTCTTCAGGGCGAGTGCGCTTGGTGCCGTGCTTGGCCATGAAGTTCATCTCGCCGTGATGGCCGTTGGCCAGCCAGCGCTCCAGATAGGCCTCATGGGCCGTGAGGTCGACATCGGTGATGCCGATCTGCTGAAAACCCAGCTCGCGCCCCCATGTCTTGATGCGCGTCGCCAGCTCCGCCATGGCCTGTTCATCGGCGGCGGGGCTCCCGGTGTCATCAGGTGATGCGGCAGCAGTGGAGGAGTGCGGAGCAGACATGGGGTTTCCAGCGAGATCGAGGGCAGAGGCGCGCCACCTTAGCGCAACTTGCCGGTCAGCCCAAGCGTGCTGCCTGTCGGGGCGTGCACGGCAGGTAAAGGTGGTAGAAAGGAAGGCGGCATGCAACGCCGTGCCTCACGATAGGCAACGAGCGTCCAGACAGGCAATGAGCGTCCAGACAGGCAACGAACATCCAGCCAGGCAACGAATACCCAGACAAGGAGTGTAGGCATGGCAGTGCACGAATCGACCTCTGAGCAGACCTGCCCCCCGGCATCTTCGGAGACCATGACGCTGTGGCGTTCGGTCAACTGCCTGTGGCCGTTGGCGGCGCTGCGCGATCTGGAGTATTGGATGCTCGCGGAGGAAACCGTCGCCGCTGACAGTGGCCAGAGCGAAGCGCCGGTGGAGAAGCGCCTGATGGGACGCGCCGCGCAATCGGCGTTTGACCTGCTGCGTCAGCGTTGGCCGGAGACGCGCAGGATGTGCGTGTTGTGTGGCGGCGGCAACAATGGCGGCGATGGCTATCTGCTGGCGCGCCTGGCATTGCTGGCGGGCTTCGAGGTGCGGGTCATCGCCTTGACGCCGGAGGATGCCTCGACCGGTGATGCGCAGCTGGCCGCGATCGCGGCGCGCGAGGCGGGCGTCGAGACGCTGGCATGGCCAAAGGCCGATGAGGGTGCGGCGGATGCGCTGCTCAAGGGTTGGCCCTTGCTGGTGGATGCACTGACCGGCATCGGTCTGCGCGATGCGCCGCGCGGCAGCGTGGTTGAAGCCATCGAGCGCATCAATCACGCTCATCGGCTGGGCGTGCATGTCATGGCGCTGGATGTGCCCTCAGGCTTGAACGCCGCGACGGGCGCGGTCGCCGGTGTCGCCGTGGAAGCGGATGTGACGCTGACGTTTCTGGTCGACAAGCCGGGCCTGCATACCGGGCGCGCCGAGCTGCATGCCGGGCATGTCAGTCTGGCGCGCCTGGGTGCGGCGCGCGTGTTGCCGGAGGTGGTCGCGCAGTCGCGAACCGCGGCATTGCTGGCCCAGGATGCCGTGCAGCGCCTGACACCGCGCTGGCTGGAATCCGAGCTGGTGCCGCGCTCGCCGCTGGCCCACAAGGGCGATACCGGCAGCGCGCTGGTCTTCGGCGGCGGGCCGGGGCTGGGGGGCTCGGTGTTGCTGGCCAGTGAGGCGGCGGCGCGGGCTGGTGCCGGCAAGGTTGCGCTGCTGACGGCGCCCGCGCATATCAGTGCCAGCCTGACGCGCTGCCCCGAGGTCATGGCGCGCGGTCTCAAGAGTGGCCCGGAGGGCAGCAGCCACGATGGCTTCGCCGTGCTGGAATCACAGCTGGCTCAGGCCAGCGTGACGCTGGTCGGACCGGGCATGGGTACCGAGAGTCTTGAGAGCATGCTGTGGGGCTGGGGCGGCATGTCGCGGGTGCTGGCGGCGGGTCAGCCACTGGTCGTGGATGCCGATGGGCTGAGCCTGCTGGCCTGGCGCGCGAGCGAAGGCGACATCATCCACCGCGACGACTGGGTGCTGACGCCGCATCCCGGCGAGGCCGCACGTTTGCTCGATTGCAGTGTGGCGGACATCGAACACGACCGGATCGCAGCCGCAAGAACGCTTCAGCAGCGTTTCGGCGGCAGCGTGGTGCTCAAGGGCGCGGGCAGTCTGGTGGCGAGCCCTGAGGGGGTGCTCGAGGGGCCGGCGGTGGCGCTCTGCCCCTACGGTAACCCGGGCATGGCCAGTGGCGGCATGGGCGATGTGCTGGGTGGCATCATCGCGGGTCTGGCGGCGCAGGCGCTCAACGGCGGTTTCGATGCACGCCAGCTGCGTTCCACCCAGGATGAGGCGGCGCAGGCCCGGCGAGTCACGCGTGCCATGGCGCAGGCGGCACGGCTTGGGGTGCTGGTGCATGCCCTGGCCGCCGATCAGGCGGTACAGGAGCGTGGTGAACGTGGCCTGCTTGCAGGTGATCTGGCATCCTATATGCATTTATTGCTCAATCCACGGGCCCGAGATGCGCATACTTCTGTCTGATGAAAACGCCCAGGTTGCCTTCGGCACTCAATTGGGAAATATCCTTGCCGGCCGCGGGCTGGTATTCCTGGAGGGCGAGCTGGGGGCGGGCAAGACGACCCTGACCCGCGGCGTGCTGCGCGCCTATGGCCACCAGGGCGCGGTCAAGAGTCCGACCTACACGCTGGTGGAACCCTATGTGCTGCCACGGGCCGAGGGTGGCGAGTGGCACATCAACCACTTCGATCTCTACCGCCTCGCCGACCCTGAAGAGCTCGAGTTCATCGGGGGGCGCGATCTGCTCGCCGCCGACAGCCTGGCGCTGATCGAGTGGCCGAGCTGTGGTCAGGGCTTTCTGCCCACGCCGGATCTGCGCATCACGCTGTTCGTCGCCGACGAAGGACGCGAGGCCGAATTGACTGCCCTGACACCGCGAGGTGAGGGTTGGTTGGCAACACTGGCCGAGCGCCGAACCTCTCAGGCATGATGACGCCGTTCCGCTTGCGATGTCTGGCGGCGCAGTGTCCGATCATTCGTTATCTTCATTCATGTTCTTTCTGTCTGGGTCATCCTGTCTGATGCCTGAAATAGCGTCCAAAATCCCCCGTATGTGTCTGGCGCGCAGCTTCCGTCGATGGCTGGCGGGTGGCGTCGTCTGCTCGCTTGCCAGTCTGGTGTTGGCGCCGCAGGCGCTGGCCGCCAAGGTCGAGAACCTGCGCCTGTGGACCGCACCGGACCACACGCGGCTGGTGTTCGATCTCGACAGTGCCGCCAAGGCCAAGGTCTTCGGCCTCGACAATCCGCGCCGTCTGGTGATCGACCTTGCCGGCAGCGAAGTGGCCAGTGCCGCGGTCGAGCGCAAGTTCGCCGCGCTGAATCTCGAAGGCAGCGCCATCAAGTCGATCCGCAGCGGACGTCAGGGGGATGCCCTGCGTGTGGTGCTCGACCTGACGCGCCCGGTCAATCCCAAGGACTTCACGCTGGCGCCGAATGCCAAGTACGGCAATCGCCTGGTAGTGGATCTCGAGTTCCCCGGCGAGTCGGCGGTCGAGAATCCCATCGACCCCATTGAGGCCCGTATCCGCGAGCAGGAACAGGCCGCGGCCAAGCGCAAGCTGAAGGGCGAGCCGGCGGAGCCTGTGGTCAATACCCAGGCGGCGGCACATCCCAAGCGTGACATCATCATCGCGATCGACCCTGGCCACGGCGGGGAAGACCCGGGCGCCAGCGGCCCCAGCGGGACTCGAGAGAAGGATGTGGTGCTCAAGATCGGCAAGCGCCTCAAGCGCATGTTCGATGCCCAGCCCGGCTTCAAGGCCATCCTGACCCGCAACAGCGATTACTACATTCCGCTGCGCAAGCGCACCGAGATCGCGCGTGAGCAGAAGGCAGACTTCTTCGTCTCGATTCACGCCGATGCCTTCAACAGTCCGCGCCCGCACGGCAGCTCGGTCTTTGCGCTCTCAAGCCGCGGCGCGACGTCCGAGACCGCACGCTGGCTGGCCGCCACCGAAAACCGTGCTGACCTGATCGGGGGCGTGGATGGCAATCTCAGCCTGAATGACAAGGATGAGATGCTGCGTGGCGTGTTGCTCGACTTGACCATGACCGCGACGCTCAACGATTCGCTGGCGGCGGGTAGCGGCGTGCTGGCCAACCTCGGGCGCATGAATTCCCTGCACAAGCGCCAGGTGGAGCAGGCGGGCTTCGTGGTGCTCAAGTCGCCGGATATCCCCTCGCTGCTGGTGGAGACGGGCTTCATCTCCAATCCCCAGGAAGAGCGCAACCTCAACAGCGGCCCCTATCAGGAGAAGCTGGCGCGCTCGATCTTTTCGGGAATCCAGAGCCATTTCGAGCGCAATCCGCCGCCCGCAAGTCTGCTGGCATGGCAGCGTAGCCAGGCACGCGGTGGCAACGGCGGTGAGTATCGCGTCAAGAGTGGCGATACGCTGTCGGAAGTGGCCCAGCGCCACAACGTGAGCATGGCGGCCATCAAGCAGGCCAACAACATGAGTGGCGACACGGTGCGCGTGGGCCAGCTGCTCAAGATTCCGCGCAGCTGACCCCGACGCCATCAAGTCGTCCTGACAGCGCCATGCGTTGGCGGGGCGCAGACACTGTCCGCTGATGCAGTTCCGGCATGCGTTGCTTGCCGTGGCTGGGTCGGCGGACAGTATCGTTTTCAGAGACGCGGCGTTTTTCGCTTGTGTATCCAGGAGTCTATCGATGTCTGACGAGCTGACCGACATGCAACCCGCTCGCCCTGGCGAGCGACGGATCCGCATCCTCAATCCACGCCTTGCCAACCAGATCGCGGCGGGTGAGGTCGTGGAGCGGCCGGCTTCCGTGGTCAAGGAGCTGGTCGAGAACGCCATCGATGCCGGCAGTACCCGCATCGAGCTGGAGCTGGAAGGCGGCGGTGCGCGGCTGATTCGCGTGCGTGACAACGGCTGCGGCATCACTGAGGAAGATCTGCCGCTGGCGTTGTCGCGGCATGCGACCAGCAAGATCGAGAGCCTGGATGATCTCGAGGGCGTGGCGAGCCTCGGTTTCCGGGGCGAGGCTCTGGCCTCGATCAGTTCGGTCTCGCGGCTGGAGCTGTTCTCGAATGTCTCGGATGAGCCTGCCAATGGTTGGCGAGTGGTGGCGGAAGGGCGCGAGATGGCACCGCGTGTCTCCCCGGCGCCGCATCCGCGTGGCACCAGCGTCGCGGTGCGTGATCTGTTCTTCAATACACCGGCGCGCCGCAAGTTCATGCGCACCGAGAAGACCGAGTTCGGCCATGTCGAGGAAAGCTTCCGGCGGCTGGCATTGTCACGCCACGATATCGGCTGGACGCTGCGCCACAACCAGAAGGTGGTGCATCAGCTGCGTGCCGGTGAAGACACCCTGACGGTGGAACGGCGCATCGGAGCGCTGCTCGGGCGCAACTTCCTCGAGCATGCATTGCACCTGGATATCGAGGCCTCCGGGCTGCGCCTGTCCGGCTGGGTGGGCTTGCCGACGCACTCGCGTGCCCAGGCCGATCAGCAGTACTTCTTCGTCAATGGCCGCGTGGTGCGCGACCGCCTCGTCGCGCATGCCGTTCGTCAGGCCTACCGCGATGTGCTGTTCCATGGTCGGCATCCGGTGTTCGTGCTCTATCTGGAGCTCGATCCGACGGTGGTGGATGTCAACGTTCACCCGACCAAGCACGAAGTGCGCTTCCGGGACGGGCGACTGGTGCATGACTTCCTGTTCTCGAGCCTGCACAAGGCGCTGGCCGAGGTGCGCCCCGGTGACAACAGCGCCGCGCCTACCGGCATCGACGGGCAGGAGAAGGAGGAGGACCCCGGCTGGCAGCAGCAGGGCATGCGTCTCGGTCGTCAGGAACAGGATGCCCAGCAAAGTGCCGCCACTGAACAGCAATCGTCATCGGCCGGTCCGCAGGCCGGGGGCGACTCGTCAGCCTCGCCGAGCGCGCCTGCCGGCGCTGCGGCCCCCTGGCAGCCTTCCTCGCAGCTGCCGCCTGCCGGTGATGGACGCTCCAGCGAACGCCTGAGTGCCGAGCGTGTGCGTCAGTTCATGGCCGGCTATCGGGCACTGCACCCCAGCGAAGATCATCTGCTCACGCCGGGTGGCGGAGCAGGCGGTGCGGGCGGTGCGGGCGTGGCCAATGATCCGGCGGCGATCGCCAGTGCCGAGCGTGAGGCGCGGCGTGCGCCACGTGTCACGCTGGGCGAAGGTGGCCGCGAGGGTGACGGGCCAGGGCAGGGCGCAGGACTGGGGAGTGCGCAGGCCGGTGTCGGGGAGTCTGCGCCCGGCTGGCGGGTCGACACGCCTCAGGTGGGTGGGCCGTCCGGTGGCGCGCCTTCCAGCGACGCAGGGCCTGGCATGTCGGTGCAGTCTGTCTCTAGTGGCTCGGACTCAGGCAGTTCGGCAGTGGTGATGCGAGGCCTGCCGGCGCAGAGTGACGACGATGACACGCCGCCGCTGGGCTACGCCGTGGCGCAGCTGCACGGCGTCTACATCCTGTCGCAGACCTCGCGCGGGTTGGTGATGGTCGACATGCATGCTGCTCATGAGCGCATCACCTATGAGCGCATGAAGCAGCACGTTCACGGTGGCGGCCACTTGGAGGCCCAGCCGCTGCTGGTGCCGGTGTCGCTGGCGGTCAGTGCGCGCGAGATGGGCACCTTCGAGCGCGAGTCCGAGGCGTTCATGCGTCTGGGCGTCGAGCTGGACGCTGCCGGGCCGGAAACGCTGCTGGTGCGTCAGGTGCCGGTCGTGCTCGGCAATGCCGATGTGGAGCCCCTGGTGCGCGGCATGCTGGAAGATCTTGAGCGCTATGGGCGCAGCGACCGCATGGAGGCGCACATGAATGAACTGCTCGCCGACATGGCATGTCGCGGTAGCGTGCGCGCCAACCGCCGTCTGACGATTCCGGAAATGAATGCCCTGCTTCGTGACATGGAGCGCACCGAGCGCTCCGGGCAATGCAATCATGGCCGGCCGACCTGGACCGAGCTTTCGATGCATGAGCTCGACAAGCTGTTCCTGCGTGGCCAGTAGATGACGCCCCGTGTCGTCGCGGTTCACCCCTGATTCACCTCCCAGCCCAGACAATAGGCCATGACCCAGATTCAACCCCCTGAAGATTCCCGACACCACGCGTCTGAGGTGGCTGACAAGCCGCCTGTCGTGTTGTTGATGGGGCCAACGGCCTCCGGCAAGACCGACCTCGCCATTCGATGGCACGAGGAGCAGGGCGCGGAGCTGGTCAGTGTCGATTCGGCGCTGATCTATCGCGGCATGGATATCGGCACGGCCAAGCCGAGCGCGGCAGAGCTGGCCCGAGCGCCACACCGCCTGATCGACTTTCTCGACCCGCTGGAGAGCTATTCCGCCGCCGAGTTTCGTCGCGATGCGCTGGCGCATATCGCCGAGATCCAGTCCCGCGGCAAGATGCCGCTGCTGGTCGGCGGCACCATGATGTACTTCAAGCGTCTGTTGGAAGGCGTGGCGGAGCTGCCGGCAGCGGATGCCGAGCTGCGCGCGGAGCTCGAGGCGCGTATCCAGTCCGAGGGTCTGCCGGCGCTGCATGCGCAGCTGGCGCGGCTTGATCCGGCCACGGCACAGCGCATTCGGGCCACTGACCCCCAGCGGCTGACACGCGCGCTGGAGGTCTGTCTGATCAGCGGGCGCCCGATGAGCGAGCTGCTCGCGGAGCAGCCAGAGGCGGAACTTCCGTTCCGGCCGATAGCGATCGCACTGGCGCCCCACGATAGAGCCGTGTTACATGAACGTATCGAGACGCGTTTTGATCAGATGTTGGAACAGGGCTTCATTGCCGAGGTCGAAGCGCTGAAGGCACGTCCGGAGCTGCATGCGGGCCTGCCCTCGATACGTTGTGTCGGCTACCGTCAGGTGTGGGATTTTCTCGATGGCCATCTGAGCCGGGACGAGATGCGTGAACGCGGCATCATCGCGACGCGTCAACTCGCCAAGCGACAGTTGACCTGGCTGCGGAGCTGGCAGGGGATTCACCCGGTGGATTCCATGGGTGTAGATCCTTACAGTGAAACCTTGAAAATCGTGCGCCAGACCTGCACTTAGCGTAACATGAGCGGTCACGACCCGCGCCCGTGAAGCCCCCTCAAGAGGGCAACCCGGAGCGCTGGCGAACATAACCATACTTACCTCGAACGAGACATTTTTACGGAGAGTCACATGTCCAAAGGTCAATCACTCCAGGACCCGTACCTGAACATCCTGCGCAAGGAACGTATCCCGGTCTCGATCTTCCTGGTCAACGGCATCAAGCTGCAGGGCCAGATCGAATCCTTCGATCAGTTCGTTATCCTGCTGCGCAATACTGTCTCCCAGATGGTTTACAAGCACGCTATCTCGACCGTGGTGCCGTCGCGCAATGTGCGCCTGCCGGCCCAGGATCCGAGCGTGCCGTCCACAGAAAGCTGAAGTCAGAGGCGCTGATTGTTCTTCGAACGACCTGAAGCCGGTGAAACGGCCGTCCTGGTGCATGTCAATTTCCGGGACGAAAAAGAACGCGAGGATGCCGGTGAGCTCCTCGAACTCGTACGTTCGGCAGGCGCCGTGCCGGCGACCCTCATCGAGGGTAGCCGGCCCCGCCCCGACTCCCGTACGTTCATCGGAGAAGGCAAGCTTGAGGAAGTGCAAGAGGCCCTGGCCGTGCACGAAGCCGAGCTGGTCATTTTCAACCATTCATTGAGTCCTTCCCAGCAGCGTAACCTCGAAGCCACGCTCAAGTGTCGCGTCATCGACCGTACCGGTCTGATTCTCGACATCTTTGCCCAGCGTGCGCGGACCCATGAGGGCAAGCTGCAGGTGGAACTCGCACAGCTCGAGTACATGTCCACCCGCCTGGTGCGGGGTTGGACTCACCTTGAGCGTCAGAAAGGCGGTATCGGTCTGCGAGGCCCGGGGGAAACCCAGCTCGAGACTGACCGTCGCCTGTTGCGCGCCCGCATCAAGTCGATCCACAAGCGACTCGAGAAGGTGCACAAGCAGCGCGATCAGAACCGCCGTGCCCGTGCGCGTGCCGAGATCCCGAGTCTGTCGCTGGTCGGCTATACCAACGCCGGCAAGTCGACGCTGTTCAACGCGCTGACCACCTCCGAGGTGTACGCCGCCGATCAGCTGTTCGCGACGCTGGACCCGACGCTGCGTCGTCTGGAGCTCGAGGATGTCGGCTCGGCAGTCCTGGCCGATACCGTCGGCTTCATTCGTCATCTGCCGCACAAGCTGGTGGAAGCCTTCCAGGCGACCCTCCAGGAAGCGGCGGAAGCGGATCTGCTGGTACATGTCATCGACGCTGCAGACCCGGAGAATGACCGCAATACCGAGCAGGTCAATCACGTCCTGAGCGAGATTGATGCCGGTGATGTGCCGCGTCTGTTGGTCATGAACAAGATCGATCGACTCGACATGGCACCGCGCATCGAGCGTGATGGCTTCGGTCGTCCGCTGGCGGTGTGGCTGTCGGCACGCGATGGCAAGGGGCTGGATCTGCTGATGCAGGCCTTCGCCGAGTTGCTGTCCGACAACGTCATCTCCATGCAGCTGACGCTGGGGCCTGCCAAGTCCCGTCTGCGGGCAGGTCTGCATGAGCTGGATGCGGTCAAGGACGAGCAATATGACGAGCAGGGCAATGCGCTGCTGGACATTCGTCTCGAGAAACGCGATTTTCTGCAGTTGTTGTCGCATCTTAGTGAATCGCCTGAAGATTATCTCGGCGGTGAACATGACGACCGCGAAGCCTGGCAGCGTGAACTGTCCGCCGAACGCGCGGAAAAGCATCGCGTGTCGGTCACGCACAAGTCCTGATACCGTCTGGTAACGAGACTTGCGCTGGTGCGCTGCGCAGCAGCTCGATGAGAAGTGGCGTACACGCAGCATCGCACCGTTGTCGCAACGCAGTGGCAAGCACTACCCGGCATCCATCGCCGCGCACGAATGACGATGGATGCCCTCGCGCAGGGCATGCCCTGCGCGTCAGAGCAGCGGGCATTCAGCAGGATTGGCTGGATGCCGTCCGACGGACGATGGCCGTCGGGCAGGGCCATGGCCTTCTCCCGCAAGGGACGCGTCGCCATGCCGTACGAGAGAATCGGTCGCCGGAGGCCATCAGGCTCAAGGCACGGAACCGGTCGCAGCTGGCAGGGCGGCGTCATCATAATGACGAGCGGAACATCGACTGAGTGGAGACGACGTATGGCTTGGAATGAGCCGGGTGGCGGCAACCAGCATGACCCGTGGAGCGGCGGCGGTCGCAACGGGGACAAGAAGGGGGGCGGGGGTAACGGCGGTGGCAATGGTGGACCGCCCGACCTCGACGAAGCGCTGAAGAAATTCCAGGACAAGCTCAACGGCATGCTCGGCAATGGCCGCAAGCGTCGTGGCGGTGCCGGTGGCAATGGCGGCAACGGTGGCAGCACCAATGCCTTCGCGCTGCCGGGTATCATCGGTGTCATCCTGGTCGCCATCTGGGCGGCTTCCGGTTTCTATCTGGTCGATCAGTCAGAGCGTGGCGTCGTGCTGCGTTTCGGCAAGTACAACGACATCGTCGGCCCGGGCCTGCATTGGAATCCGCCGATCATCGACGATGTGCGTGAGGTCAACGTCACCAAGGTGCGTTCGCTCTCCCAGACCAAGTCGATGCTGACCCAGGACGAGAACATCGTCGAAGTCCAGATGTCCGTGCAGTATCAGGTGTCCAACCCGCGTGACTTCCTGCTCAACGTCCGTGCGCCCGAGATCAGCCTCGAGAACGCCATGGACTCTGCGCTGCGTCACGAAGTCGGCAGTGCCGACATGAACGACATCCTGACCTCCGGTCGTGAATTGCTGGCCAGCAACGTCAAGTCGCGCCTGCAGTCCTATCTGGACAACTACGGTGTCGGCCTGACGCTGCAGACCATCAACGTCGAGTCCACCTCTGCGCCGGCAGCGGTCCAGGATTCCTTCGATGACGTCATCAAGGCGCGTGAGGATCGTCAGCGCACGATCAACCAGGCACTGGCCTACGAGAACTCGATTCTCCCGGAAGCCCAGGGTCAGGCGCAGCGCATCATCGAGGAAGCCGAGGGTTACAAGGAGTCCGTGGTCGCGAAGTCCCAGGGTGAAGCCAACCGCTTCACGTCCCTGCTGACCGAGTACCAGAAGGCACCGGAAATCATCCGCGAGCGCATGTATCTGGAAACCATGGGCGAAGTGCTCGGCAAGACCAACAAGGTGCTGGTGGATGTCGAGAACGGCAATTCCCTCATGTACCTGCCGTTGGACAAGCTGGCCAACAAGTCCAGTGCTGCCGCCGAAGACAGCAGTGGCATGAGTCGTAGTGAGCTGGACCGTGTGTCCCGACAGGCGAGTGATGCCCTGAGCCGCAGCCAGAGCACTGACAGCAGCAACAGCATCCGTCGGGAGGGTCGTTAATGATCAACAATCGCTCACTGATGGCCGTCGCCGGTCTGGCCGTAGTGGCCTGGCTTGGTAGCAACAGCCTCTACACGGTTGATGAGACCCAGCGCGCCATCAAGCTCAAGTTTGGTGAAGTGGTGGAAGACAATATCCAGCCCGGCCTGCACTTCAAGCTGCCGGTCTACAACACGATCCGTACCTTCGATACGCGCGTGTTGACGCTGGATGCCCAGGCAAGTCGTTATCTGACCCGCGAGAAGAAGGCCGTCATCGTCGACTCCTTCGTCAAGTGGAAGATCGTCGATCCGAAGCGCTACTACGAAGCGACCTCCGGCGACGAGCAGATGGCCGAGCGCCTGATCGCGCCGCGTGTCGACGAGAGTCTGCGTAACGAGTTCGGCAAGCTCGAACTGGTGCAGATCATCTCCGAGCAGCGTGACGCGCTGATGAAGAAGCCCACTGAAGAGCTCGACGAGGTGATGCGCAAGGAACTGGGGGTGTCGATTCTCGATATCCGCGTCAAGCGTATCGACCTGCCGGACGAAGTCTCCCAGGCGGTCTACGAGCGCATGAAGACCGAGCGTCAGCGTGAGGCACGTGAGTATCGTGCCCAGGGTCAGGAGCAGGCCGAGAAGATCCAGGCCAATGCTGATCGTCGCCGTTCCGTCCTGCTCGCGCAGGCTGAAGAGCAGGCGCAGACCCTGCGCGGTGAAGGCGATGCCTCCGCTGCTGCCATCTATGCCGGCGCCTACGGGGCGGATACCGAGTTCTTCCGCTTCTACCGCTCTCTGCAGGCCTATCGCGACAGCTTCAAGGGTGATGGCAACATGATGGTCATGCAGCCGGACAGCGAGTTCTTCCGCTTCTTCAAGGACCCGCAGGGCAGCAACCAGTAAGCAGCATCATCAAACCCGAAGGCTTGCTTTCGGGGATGTTGCGCGCGGCCTCTGGCAGCATCAGAGGCCGCGCAACGGATGAACGTCGCTCGAGAGGTTCGCGGGGTTCATCCCACAAGGATTCATGCTAGACTCCTGCAACCGGGCACCGCCCGGTTTTTTTGTGGCCGCTTTTCATGCACAGGCGCAAGGCCGACAGGAAAGCGTCGAGCAGGACCTTGCTTCACGGGTCTCGGTCGGCTGCTGTGAAATCCCCCGCGGGCGTCGCGTTCGACATGAGCGTCAGCCGGGTGAATTTCCTCGCGTCACGAGTCACCCCTTGTCATAAATCTCTCGCAGGATAGCGCAATGACCATCGCAGATCGCTGGCTCCTCCCGGATGGCATGGATGAGGTATTGCCCCCTCAGGCAACCCGTATGGAGGCGCTGCGCCGCGCGCTGCTCGACCTCTATCATCGCTTCGGCTATGACCTGGTGCTGCCGCCGCCCGTCGAATTTCTCGATTCGCTGCTGACCGGCACCGGCACCGAGCTTGATCTGCAGACCTTCAAGCTGACCGACCAGATGACCGGTCGCATGATGGGCGCCAGCGCCGATGTCACCCCGCAGGTGGCACGCATGGACGCTCACTCCCTGCACCGCGAAGGCCCGGTGCGTCTGTGCTACTGCGCCAACGTGCTGCGCACCAAGGCGGACAAGCACCAGGGCGGTCGCAGCCCGGTGCAGGTCGGGGCTGAGCTCTTCGGCCACGCCGGTCTCGAGGCCGACCACGAGATTCTGCATCTGGCCCTGACCAGTCTCGAGCAGGCCGGCGCCGGTGAATTGCACCTGGCACTGGGCCATATCGGCATCTACCGTGCCTTGATCGCCGAAGCCGGCATGAATGACGAGCACGAGCGTGAGCTGTTCGCTGCCATCGAGCGTAAACAGTATTCCGCTCTCGATGCATTGATCGATCGCGTGGTGGGTGACAAGGTAGTGGCGGGCATGCTCAAGGCGCTGCCGCACCTGCACGGTGATGACGAGATTCTGGCCCAGGCGCGTACCGCCTTCGCCGGCGCACCGGCGGCGGTCGCCAGCGCTCTGGATCAGCTGACGGCGCTGAGCTGCGCGGTCCGCGAGCGTCATCCGCATGTCACGCTCTATTTCGACCTCGCCGAACTGCGCGGTTACGAGTACCACACCGGCATGGTGTTCGCGGCCTACGTCCCGGGTTACGGTCAGGCGCTGGCCAAGGGTGGTCGCTACGACGATACTGGACGAGCCTTCGGTCGTGCGCGTCCTGCCACCGGCTTCTCGATGGACCTCAAGCAGCTGGCCTCGCTGGCCGTGCAGGCTCCGGCCTGCGACGGCATCTGGGCGCCGGCACTAAACGACAGCGCGCTGCGTGAGTGTGTCGATCAGCTGCGTGCCGCTGGCGAGCGTGTCATCGAGGCCCTGCCGGGCCAGACCACAGGCGCGGATGCACACCGTTGCAATCGTGAGCTGGTCAATGGCGACGGCGGCTGGCAGGTCGTTACACTCGATGCCTGAACCTGGATGACTGGACTTGGATGACAGAGTCTGGCTGACCCGAGAACGATGGCAGCGAGTGACAGATAGCAGAACAGCTGGGGCCACTGGGCCCCGAGGTGCAGCTGCCGATAGGGCAGCTGCACTTGTGAGTGGGTTTTCACCGACGGTTATTCACCGAAAGAGATAGGAACCATGGGCAAGAATGTAGTCGTGCTCGGCACCCAATGGGGTGATGAAGGCAAGGGCAAGGTCGTCGACCTGCTGACCGAATCCGCCAGCGCCGTCGTGCGTTTCCAGGGTGGCCACAACGCAGGTCATACCTTGGTGCTGGACGGCAAGAAGACCGTTCTCCACCTGATCCCGTCCGGCATCCTCCACCCGGGCAAGACTTGCGTCATCGGCAACGGTGTCGTGCTGTCTCCGGAAGCGCTGATCAAGGAAATCCGTGAGCTTGAAGCCAACGACGTGCCGGTGCGTGATCGCCTGCGTCTGTCGCCGGCCTGCCCGCTGATCCTGTCCTACCATGTGCGTCTGGACCAGGCGCGCGAGAAGGCCCGTGGCGTCGCCAAGATCGGGACTACCGGTCGCGGCATCGGTCCGGCCTACGAAGACAAGGTCGCGCGTCGTGGCCTGCGTCTGGGTGACATGCTCCACCGTGAGCGTTTCGCCTCCAAGCTGGGCGAAGTGCTGGATTACCACAACTTCGTGCTGCAGCACTATCACGGTGAAGCGCCGGTCGACTTCCAGCAGGTGCTGGACGAAGCCATGGAAATGGCCGAAGAGCTGCGTCCGATGGTCTGCGACACCGTGGATCTGGTCCACTCCGTGCGCAAGGCCAACGAGAACATCCTCTTCGAAGGTGCTCAGGGCTCACTGCTCGACATCGACCACGGTACCTACCCGTACGTCACCAGCTCCAACACCACTGCCGGCGGCACCGCCACCGGTTCCGGCGTCGGCCCGCTGTATCTCGACTACGTGCTGGGCATCACCAAGGCCTACACCACGCGTGTCGGCTCCGGTCCGTTCCCGACCGAGCTGTTCGATGAGTTCGGCCGTCACCTGGCCGAGCGTGGCCACGAATTCGGTGCCACCACCGGCCGTGCGCGTCGTTGTGGTTGGTTCGATGCCGTCGCTCTGCGCCACGCCGTGCAGATCAACTCGGTCAGCGGCATCTGCCTGACCAAGCTGGACGTGCTGGATGGTCTCGAGAACATCCGTGTCTGCATCGGCTATCGCAGCAAGGATGGCGACGTGCTGGACAACCCGGTGGATTCCGAAGGCTACGAAGCCATCGAACCGCTGTACCAGGACCTGCCGGGCTGGAGTGATTCCACCATCGGCGTGCGCGAAGTCGACAAGCTGCCGGCCAACGCTCGCGCTTATATCAGCTTCCTGGAAGAGCAGGTCGGCGTGCCGATCGACATCATCTCCACTGGCCCGGACCGCAACGAGACCATCGTGCTGCGCAATCCGTTCTACGACTGACCATCATGCATCGCTCGGATGAGCCTTGCATGACGGCATGATGGCGTGACCAAGACACCCCGTCGGGATTCTCCCGGCGGGGTGTCTTGCGTTGTGAAGGAGGGGGCGCGTTGTAGGGAGGGCTTGCGAAGCGGAGTGGCCGTCATCGATCTTTCGCTACGTGCGGGATTGTTGTACAGGGCGCCTGGGTCATCGGGCGTGGCTGGTAGATATTTTAAATGGGAATGATTGTTATTTTTGTTGTGATCGGCGGCTATCTTGTCGGCAAACTGGTTGCCCAGGTCGCAATTCGACGTTTTCGGTGGGGTCCCCGCTTCACATCGTTCTGATACAGGACTAAAATGGTCCCAATTAATCTTCCCGTGGTGGAGGCCAGCATGCTGAAGCTTTCCAAGATGACCGATTATGCCGCTGTCGTGATGGCGCGCATCGCCCGCGAGCCGGACTCGGCCCACGCGGCGATCGATCTGGCCGAAAGCGTGCAGCTGCCGCATCCCACCGTGAGCAAGACGCTCAAGGCGCTGGTGCGGGCCGGTCTGCTTGAATCGCGTCGCGGCGCGCTGGGCGGTTATCGCCTGGCGCGCCCAGCCAGCCAGATCACGGCCAGCGACATCATCAGCGCCATCGAAGGCCCGGTAGCCGTGACCGAATGCAGTCATGCCGATGGCGATTGCGAGCTGGTCAACACCTGCGGGGTGGCCGACAACTGGCAGCGCGTCTCGTACGCCATCAGTGAGCTGCTGGGCAGCGTGACGCTGGCGCATCTGGCGTCATCCGCGCCACTGCGCATGCCGGTGCAACTGCCGATTCAGGCCATCAGTCTGTATGGGGATGACGAGCCACTCCCCAGGGCCAAGGCATCCAACGGCGCCGGCAAACGCTGAATTCGTTGCCGCGCGACAAACTTCGCCGTGGCAACACGAACATTCGAACTTCGCTGCGATTCGGGCGGGGTGATCAGGCATCTGAACAGACCCGGAGCTCTCCGGGAGAGGAGACCAGCATGGCGAGCCAGGAGATGGAGCAGCTTGTACAGCGCGAGTACAAGCAGGGCTTCGTGACCGATATCGAGAGCGACACCATTCCGCCGGGACTGGATGAAAGCGTGATTCGCTTCATCTCGGCCAAGAAGGGTGAGCCAGAGTGGATGCTGGAGTGGCGTCTGGATGCGTATCAGCATTGGCTGAAGATGAAGGCGCCGTCCTGGGCCCACCTGGATTATCCGGAGATCGACTACCAGGCGATTTCCTACTTCAGCGCCCCGAAGAAGCCGGAAGACCGCCCGCAGAGTCTGGATGAGGTCGACCCCAAACTTCTCGAGACCTACGAGAAGCTGGGTATTCCGCTGCACGAGCGCGCCGCACTGGCCGGTGTCGCGGTCGACGCGGTCTTCGACTCCGTATCCGTGACCACCACCTTCAAGAAGGAGCTGTCCGAGGCGGGCGTCATCTTCTGCTCCATCTCGGAAGCCATCCAGGACTACCCGGAGCTGATCAAGCAGTATCTCGGTACCGTGGTGCCCAAGGCGGACAACTTCTTCACCGCGCTGAATGCGGCCGTCTTCACCGATGGCTCCTTCGTGTTCGTGCCGGAAGGCGTTACCTGCCCGATGGAGCTTTCCACCTACTTCCGCATCAACGCCGCCAACACCGGCCAGTTCGAGCGCACCCTGATCATCTGCGAGAAGCAGGCTCAGGTCTCGTATCTGGAAGGCTGTACCGCGCCGCAGCGTGATGACAATCAGCTGCACGCCGCCGTGGTCGAGCTGGTGGCGCTGGAAGACGCCTACATCAAGTATTCCACCGTCCAGAACTGGTATCCGGGTGATGAAGACGGCAAGGGCGGCATCTACAACTTCGTCACCAAGCGTGCCGACTGCCGTGGTGACCGCTCCAAGGTCTCCTGGACCCAGGTCGAGACCGGCTCCGCGATCACCTGGAAGTACCCGTCGTGCATCCTGCGCGGCAAGGACAGTGTCGGGGAGTTCTACTCCGTCGCCGTCACCAATGGTCGTCAGCAGGCGGACACTGGCACCAAGATGATCCACATCGGTGAGGGCACCAAGTCCACCATCGTCTCCAAGGGTATCTCGGCCGGTAATTCCGAGCAGTCCTATCGTGGTCTGGTCAAGATCGGCCCGCGGGCCAAGGGGGCGCGCAACTTCACCCAGTGCGACTCGCTGTTGATCGGCGACCGCTGTGGCGCGCACACCTTCCCGTATCAGGAAATCGGCAACGCGACGGCCACTGTCGAGCATGAGGCCACGACCTCCAAGATCGGCGAAGATCAGCTGTTCTATTGCCGTCAGCGTGGCATCAGCGAGGAAGATGCGGTCAACATGATCGTCAATGGCTTCTGCAAGGACGTCTTCCAGGAGCTGCCGATGGAGTTCGCCGTCGAGGCCGAGGCGCTGCTCAACGTCACCCTTGAAGGCGCCGTCGGCTGATATCGCCGCGTCTTTCGCATTCACCCCCATTCTTGAGGGCCGCTCGCGGGCGGCCTGTCAGCAAAAGGTATCAACATGCTCGTAGTCAAAGATCTGCACGTTTCGGTGGAAGGCAAGGAAATCCTCAAGGGTCTCGATCTGACCATCAACAAGGGTGAAGTCCACGCCATCATGGGCCCGAACGGCGCAGGCAAGTCCACGCTGTCTTCCGTGATCGCCGGCAAGGACGGCTATGAAGTGACCTCGGGCACCATTACCTATGAAGGTGAGGATGTACTGGAGATGGAAATCGAGGAGCGCGCCCGTGCTGGCCTGCTGCTGGGCTTCCAGTACCCGGTGGAGATCCCGGGGGTCAAGAACGTCTACCTGCTCAAGGCGGCGCTGAATGCCAAGCGTGAAGCCGAAGGCCTGGGCGAGATTCCGGCCCCGGAATTCATGAAGCTGATCCGCGAGAAACTGGCCTTCATGCAGATGGACGCCAGCTTCCTGCAGCGCGCCGTCAACGAAGGCTTCTCGGGTGGTGAGAAGAAGCGCAACGAGATCCTGCAGATGCTGGTGCTGGAACCGAAGCTCGCCATGCTCGACGAGATCGACTCCGGCCTCGACATCGATGCGCTGAAGATCGTCGCCAAGGGCGTCAACTCGCTGCGCAGCGAAGACCGCGCCGTGCTGATGGTCACCCACTACCAGCGTCTGCTCGAGCACATCGTGCCGGACCAGATCCATGTGCTGATGGATGGCCGCATCGTCAAGTCCGGCGACAAGTCGCTGGCCCTCGAACTCGAAGCCCAGGGCTATGACTGGCTGCAGGAGGAAACCGCGTAATGACAGCACTTGCTACCGCGTCCGTCCCCGGCAGCGAAGCCTTCGCCAGCGAATTCGCTGCCCGCAAGGCTCGCTTTGCGGCCGACCCGAGCTGGATGGCCGCCCGCCGTCAGGCCGGCATCGCCCGCTTTGAAGCCCTCGGCCTGCCGACCCGCAAGGTCGAGGCCTGGAAGTACACCGACACCCAGGCACTGGGTCGTCAGCAATATCGTCTCGCCGACGATGCAAGCCTCGCGCCGGCCGTGAAGGATGAGCTGGCACTCGACGTCGATGCCTATCGTCTGGTGTTCGTCGATGGCCTCTACAATGCCGAACTCTCCGATATGGCAGGCCTGCCCGACACCGTGCGTGTCGTGCCGCTGTCTGAGGCCATCGTCAATCAGCCGGAAGTCATCGGCGGCTCGCTGAACCGCCTGACCGGCATCGACTTCACGCCCTTCGTGGCGCTGAATTCCGCCTTCACCGAAGAGGGTGCGGTGATTCAGGTCGGCCCGCGTACGGTGCTCGACAAGCCGGTCTACGTGCTGTTCCTGTCGCGTGCCGCCGTCGAAGGCCAACCCGTGACCATGAGCCACCCGCGTCTGCTGGTGCAGCTGGGCAGCCGCGCCGAAGCCAGCGTGATCGAGCATCACATCGGTGAAAGCGGCGCGACCAACTTCACCAACATGGTCAGCGAAGTGATGCTGGAGCGCGGCGCCGTGCTCAATCACTACAAGCTGGGCGAAGCTGCCACCGGCGAGACGCATATCGCCTCGCTGCAGGTCGAGCAGCCGCGTGACAGCCAGTATCGCTCCATCAACCTGAACACCGGTGGTGGCCTGGTGCGCAACGACATCGTCTGCGACCTGAACGGCAACAACGCCCATGCACGCCTCGATGGCCTGTTCTTCGGTCGTGATCGCCAGCACGTCGACACCCACTCGCTGGTCAATCACAACGAGGCACTGACGTTCTCCGACGAGAACTACAAGGGCATCCTGGCCGACCGTGCCCGCGGCGTCTTCAACGGCCGCGTGCTGGTCAAGCGCGACAGCCAGCAGATCGAGGCGCATCAGAACAACGCCAACCTGCTGCTCTCGGACCGCGCCGAGATCAACACCAAGCCGGAACTCGAGATCTACGCCGACGACGTCAAGTGCTCCCACGGCACCACGACCGGTCAGCTCGACGAGACCGCCGTCTTCGCGCTGCGTGCCCGTGGCATCGATGAGCAGACCGCCCGTGGTCTTCTGACCCTGGCCTTCGCCAACGAAGTCATGACTGGCCTGGGCATCGACGCCATCGCCGAGCGCATCGAGCGCAGTGTCGCGGGACGCCTGCCGTCACGCTTCCACCTCGATGAGCTGGTCGATCTCAGTGTCGAGCTGGGCGGTGGCGCCGTGGCGGTGGCACGTGATGAGGACTTTGCATGAGCGCACTCGACAACCTGATGCTCGACGTCGTGCGGGTACGTGAGGATTTCCCGATCCTCGAGCGTCGCGTGCATGGTGATGTGCCGCTGATCTATCTGGACAGCGCCGCCACCAGCCAGACGCCGACCGCCGTCATCGACGCGATGAGCGACTACTACCGCAAGACCAATGCCAACATCCACCGCGGTCTGCATACCCTGGCGGATGAGGCGACGGCGGCCTTTGAAGGCACGCGTGAGAAGGTGCGCAGCTTCATCAATGCGCGCCTGACGCGGGAAGTCATCTTCACGCGTGGCACCACCGAGGCGATCAACCTGGTCGCCAACAGCTGGGGGGCCAACTGGCTGAATGCCGGCGATGAAGTGCTGATCTCGGTAATGGAGCATCACGCCAACATCGTGCCGTGGCAGCTTCTGGCCGAGCGCCTCGATATCGTCATCAAGGTCATCCCGTGTGACGACGATGGTGTGCTCGACATGGCGGCCTACCGCGACCTGCTGGGCGAGAAGACGCGTCTGGTCTGCGTCAATCAGGTCTCCAACGCCCTGGGCAGCATCAACCCGGTGGCCGAGATGGCGAAGCTGGCGCACGCTCATGACGCGTTGATTCTGGTCGATGGCGCCCAGGCGGTGCCGCATCAGCAGGTCGATGTGCGCGAGATCGATGCTGACTTCTATGTCTTCTCGGGCCACAAGATGTACGGGCCGACCGGCATCGGTGTGCTCTACGGCAAGGAAGCGCTGCTGGAGGCGATGCCGCCGTGGCAGGGTGGTGGTGAGATGATCCGCACGGTGTCGTTCGAGAATGGCACCCTGTTCGCGGACTTGCCGCACAAGTTCGAGGCCGGCACGCCGCCCATCGCCGAGGTCATCGGATTGGGCAAGGCCATCGACTGGCTGGGTTGTACCCACATGGCGCTGATCACGCGCTGGGAGCAGCAGCTGATGCGCCATGCCAGCGAGCGCATGCGCGAAGTGGACGGCCTGCGCATCATCGGCAACTCGCCCGACAAGGCGGGCGCGATCTCCTTCGTGGTCGATGGTGCCCACGCCCAGGATATCGGTCTGCTGATCGACCAGCTGGGGGTCGCCATCCGTACCGGCCACCACTGCGCGCAGCCGGTGCTGCGTCGCTTCGGTGTCGATGCCACCTGCCGGGCCTCCTTCGCGGCCTACAACACGCCGGAAGAGATCGACATGTTCGTCGATGCCCTGCAGCGTGTGCTGACCATGGTGCGCTGAGCACCCCCTGCGGTGCCCCTGACGGGCGCTGATCAATGAGGCTCGCGCATGGCGGGCCTCATTGGTATCGGCCCTTGCCAGGGGATGTCGTCACCCGTACGTCTTGAGTGAACCAACAGAATTCACGATCCGCATGCCTGTCATGCGGATCGGCAAGGAGAGGGCATGAGCCACACTGAAGACCAGCTGGCCAGCCTCGGCAAGGGCCAGAAGATGCCGTTGCAGCGGGACGTGGAGGGTATCTCGGTACCGTTCGGCAAGTCGGTGACCCTGCATGAGGATTCGGTGGTTGAAGTCATGCAGGCCAAGGGCGGCACTGTCAGCGTCGCCTTCGAGGGTCGCATGTACCTGATCGAGAGCTTCAGCCTCGATGCGCTGGGGCTGGACGCCATGCCGCGTCCGCATCTGCCGGCCGGCCAGAGCGATGCCGATATCGAGGCCTTCGTCTGGGCCCAGCTGCGCACCTGCTTCGACCCCGAGATCCCGGTCGACATCGTCGAGCTGGGGCTGGTCTATGGCTGTCGTATCGACACCCTGATCAGCGGCGAGAAGATGGTCAATCTTAAGATGACGTTGACCGCGCCGGGCTGCGGCATGGGCAACGTGATTGCCGAAGATGCCAAGCGCAAGATTCTCGGCGCCGAGGATGTCTCCAAGGTCCACGTCGAGATCGTGTTCTCGCCTGCCTGGTCGCGCGAGATGATGAGTGAGGATGCCCGCCTGGAGCTGGGCATGTTCTGAGCATCTTCAGCACGCCTTTGTCGTCTGCTGCTTCGCTCCTTGCTGTCTGCGGCTCCCTCGTCGGCCTGACATGGCCGTCAGTCGCAGTATCACTGGGGCGAGATGCAGCAAACGCAACCGGATGGGCGGGAACCTCTCGTCCATCCGGCTATCCAATTCACGTTGCTGAGCGTCCGGGCAAGTTGCCTCGGGCCGCGTCGGCACGTCCGTTTGACGGTTTCCCGTATCACCTGCCTCAAGGAAGACTCCCCAATGCGATTCCAGACTGCGCTGCGCACCCTGACCGCCACTCTGATCCTGAGCACCGCTGCCAGCGCGCAGGCCGCCTGGAAGCTGGATGGCGATCTGTCACAGCTGAGCTTCCAGACCACCAAGATGGCCAAGTCGGGCGCCAGCACCGTCGAGACGGATGCTTTCACCTCCTGGCGTGCGCGCGTCAATGACGCCGGTCAGCTGTCGGTGGAGATCGACCTCGACTCCGCCAGTACCGGCATCGACATTCGTGACCAGCGCGTCAGCGAGAAGCTGTTCGAGTCCGGCACCTACCCGTTGGCCGTGATGACCGCGAGTCTCGACATGCCGACCCTCAAGGTGATGGAGCCGGGCGACACTCAGAAAGTGGATGTCGAAGGCCAGCTGACGTTGCACGACAACACCCAGAACCTGCCGATGAGCCTGCAGGTGACGCGCCTGCGCGGCGATCGCTGGCTGGTGCAGACCCTCACGCCTGTGATGGTCGACGCGGAGCAGTTCGCGCTGGTCGATGGCATCCGCACCCTGCGTGACCTGGCCGGGCTTGGCAACATCGCGACCCAGGTGCCAGTCAGCGTCAAGGCCGTGATGGTTCAGGAAGACTGAGCGGAGTCACTCGCATGCGTGGCTGGGGACAGTCAGTGCTGGCAGAGCCTCGGCCGCTTGGGTAGGCTGGGCGCTCATGCCTGCACGATGTGGCGGTACTGGCAGGAAAGACAGGCAGGGATGGGCGTGGGGAAGAGATGCTGCGAGTGATCAAGCGGACTGGCTGGACCATCGTCGGTCTGCTGGCCGCCGGTGCAATGACGGTGGTCGGGCTCAACCTCTGGGTCGTGATGGCAACGCACGATCGCATTGCCACGTCACCGCTGACCTGCCAGAGCCGTGAGGTGGGGATCGTGTTCGGCACCTCCCACGGCCTGGTGGGCGGGGGCAGCAATCCGCATTATCAGGCGCGCCTTGATACCGCCGCCCAGCTCTACCGCCTGCGTCGCGTCTCCAACCTGCTGCTCTCGGGGGACAACCGCACGCGTTACTACAATGAGCCGATGACCATGTGGCGTGACCTGCGAGCGCGCAACGTGCCGCAGGAGCTCATGACGCTCGATTACGCGGGCTTCTCCACCTTCGATACCCTCGTGCGAGCGCACAAGGTGTTCGGTGTCGACGAGGCGGTGCTGGTCACCCAGCCGTGGCACCTGCCGCGCGCGCTGTTCATCGCCGATGCGCTGGGCCTGGAGGCAGTGGGTTGCCCGGCCATCTCCGAGCGCCAGCCGCCGGGACTCAAGCTGATGCTGCGCGAGTGGCTGGCCCGTGCGGCGACAGTGGGAGACCTTTACCTGTGGGGGCGCAAGCCGCGCTTTCTCGGGCCGCAGGAGACGCTGCCGACGCCGGTCTTGTCATCGGACTCATCATCGCAGCCCTCATCATCTCACTCCTCGGACAAGCCCGTGTCACCGGCGGCGGACTCGGTGGCTGCCGGGGCAGGGCAGCAGGCCACTGCCAGTCGTGATGTGGCGGATGGAGTGGAAGTGGCGGATGCAGAGAATGCTGCCGTCACGCCGGATTCGCATGCCCTCGCGCGTCAGGCGCAGGCAAGCCTGCTGGCCAGTCTGCCCGAGGTGAAGCAGGCATTGCTCCAGTGGCTGCCTGTCAGATCTGATGCGAACTAGCCGCGTGTCGGCTTCGCCAGACGCACAGGGCCAACACGAAGACGCCCCGCACTTCCTTTGGAAGGCGGGGCGTCTTGCGTTCACGGCCTGGCGGCGGATATATGGCTAGCCGGCGCGGCGGCGGGCGGCCTGACCTGTCTGGTGACGGTACAGCTCGCGGATCAGATGGCGGCAGTTGTGGAAGATGCCTTCGAGTACCTTTTCCATGCTGTCAGGCAGGGGATGCGTGAAGGCGGTCGAGCAGGCCTGCATCAGGACGCGTTCCTGTTCGAGCAGCTCGTTGATCAGCACCTGATTGTCATTGCCGACGATGCTCTTCAGGCGACTCCACAGCCACATGTAGTCATCGCGCTCGACATCGGCGTCGCGCGGCATCAGGCTCAGATGCTTGCGTGTCTCGACTTCCAGGGCCTGTTTGAGCTCGACACGGCTCGCATAGAAGGGCTCGAAGGCCTTCAGGAGCGCGGGACGCAGCCGTTCGGCGTTATCCTCGAAATAATCAAGACTGTCTGCCAGGGCTTCCTGGACGCTATCCATCGCCACCTGGCGATTGTCGAGAAACATGGGCGGTCACCTCCTCCGTCAGAAGAGATTGTGCGGGTGAAAACAGTGTTTTTCTACCCCTTGAGGCCAGAAAGTCAGGATATTTATTCCCGCACTGTCAATCCCTGCAGTTTACGACAATACAATGACGTTCTGGTGACGATCATCGCTGCCTTCAGACGCTGTGCTTGCCCTGATTCGTCGCCCAGCCCCTTGTCCGTAACACTATCTGGCACAGATGCGCCGAGGGTGCCGTCATGGCGACCTGCACCCTCGGGAAGCGTTGCGCGCAGTGCCCTGAGGTTCAAGCCCTCAGCCCTCAGCCCTTGGGTTTGGGCGGAATCTTCTTGGCCGGCGCGGCGGACTTGGCGATGTGATCGATGATCAGGCCGGCGATGTCCTTGCCGGTGGCACTCTCGATACCCTGCAGGCCCGGCGAGGAGTTCACCTCCATGATTACCGGACCATGATTGGCGCGCAGCAGGTCGACACCGGCGACGGACAGACCCATGGCCTTGGCGGCGCGAATGGCGGTGGAGCGCTCTTCCGGCGTGATGCGGATCTCGCTCGCGGTGCCGCCACGGTGCAGGTTGGAGCGAAACTCGCCATCGGCCGCCTGACGCTTCATGGACGCCACCACCTTGTCACCCACCACCAGGCAGCGGATGTCGGCGCCACGCGCTTCCTTGATGTATTCCTGCACCATGATGTTGGCTTTCATGCCCATGAATGCCTGGATCACGCTCTCGGCAGCCTGGTTGGTCTCGGCGAGTACCACGCCGATGCCCTGGGTGCCCTCCAGCAGCTTGATGACCAGCGGCGCGCCCTTGACCATGGTGATCAGGTCGGGGATGTCATCCGGCGAATGCGCGAAGCCGGTGACCGGCAGGCCCAGGCCCTTGCGTGACAGCAGCTGCAGGGAGCGCAGCTTGTCGCGTGAGCGGGAGATGGCCACGGAATCATTGACGACGTAGGTGCCCATCATCTCGAACTGACGCAGCACGGCGCAGCCATAGAAGGTGACGGAGGCACCGATGCGCGGCACGACAGCATCGAAGTGCTCGATCTCGGCGCCCTTGTAATGGATGGACGGGCGGTGCGAGGCGATGTTCATGTAGCAACGCAGCGTGTCCACCACGCGTGCGGTGTGGCCACGTGCCTCGGCGGCCTCGATCAGGCGTCGGGTGGAGTAGAGGCGTGAGTTACGCGACAGGATACCGATATGCATGAAATCCTCCGGAGCCGAATGGGCCAGACAGAGATAGGAATGAATCAGAAGGCGACTGACGTGATGCCCGTCAGGAGGCGTGGTATTCGCCGGTGAGGCCTTTGCCGTCTCGAGGCGTCACGCGATGCAGATGGCAGCGGCGTCAGCGTCTTGAGGCGGGGTGCCGAAGCATGTCGCCGCGCGCCTGGCTGGTGCCGTCAGGGTTCGCCGTGCAGATAGGCGGCGCCCGGTGCGACCAGCAGGCGACGCAGGGCACGGCGCCCCAGCAGAATGGGATGACGCATCTGGGAGCGGTCCACCAGCGTCATGTCGATATCGTAGTCGAGCTCGGCCAGCTTCATGCGCGAGCGGATTGCATAGCGCCATTCGGCCTGACCATTGGATGAGCGCACGCGGCGGCGATCATGCACCGGCGTCTCGACCGTATGCGGCGGGGAGTCGCTACCGCCGGTCCGTGTGATGAAGCGAACCCACAGATCATCGTTGTGTTCGAAGACCTCAATGCTCTCGGCATGCAGCGCACTGGAATGTGCACCGGTGTCGATCTTGGCATTGAGGTGCAGCTTGAGCTCCGGCAGTTCGATCAGCTCACGCCGACCCACCACGCCACGCGGGCGAAAGCCCAGCAGGTCATGATTCAGTGTCTTGAGATCGAGGGGCGGTGCCTTGTCGATATGATGACGCGAAGTGTTCTTGTGATGCGACATGTTTCATCCTGAATCAGAGGACGTGAGCGAAGCGGGCAGCGGCTCACGGCATGAAGACACCGGGCAGGCGCGGCACAGCGTAATGTGCGTTGCCGGCCTGGCGGGGTAATGGCCAGGCGGGCGCGCAGCATAGTCACTTAACGTACTGACAGCAATCCTTGCTGAAGCCTCTTTTTTCGCGTCACGCAGTGGGGTATGACGGTGGCGCGGACAGCGCCCGGCAAAACGCCCCGGGCGCGCGGTCATGGCACGCGGACATGGCGCGCTTTCATCGCCGCCAGACGCCTCGCTTGAGGGCGCTGGGCAAGTCCCCCGCGGCCACAGGCGCAGGTGACGGCGTGCAACTGGCGCGTCGCCGCGTTCCCTGTTCACCGGTGCCGATCAGCCACGATTCCATGCCTTGAGCAAGTGTCCGATCAAGTGTCTGTTCGAGTGTCGTGGGTTATGCGCATGATCTCAAGTACTGTCACCTGCGGGCATGCCCGGCGTCAATGACGCGGGGCAGGGTTGCCGGTATCGGCCTGGCGGGTCAGGGCGGCAAGCGCCTGACCCAGCGGGCTGTCCGCGCTTGCATTGCGCAGCGTCATCAGCACCGGCAGGCGCAGACGCGGAATCAGGGCGAGGTCGCGTGCCAAGGCGGCGAAGTTGGCCTGCGGGCAACTGGCCAGGCGGGTCAGGAAGGCCGGCAGACGTTCGGCATCTTCCAGATGGGAGTAGCCGCGAGCAGCGATCGCGACCAGCACGTCGACATTGACGGCCCCTTCGTCTGCCAGCAAGGCATCGATCCACTCCGCCGCCGCAGGCCGAGGGCTGGCGCCGGCGGCCCGCAGGCAGGCGCACAGTGTCTCCAGATCACCCAGATCACGAGCGGCCTGGCCACGCGCGATCAAGGCGGTGAGCAGCTCGGCCTCGTATTCCTGGGGCAGCGGGCCAGCCAGCTGGGCATGGGCGGGCGGCGCCTGCTCCAGACACAGCGCGATGGCGCGCAGCGGCGTGTCCGGCAGGTCAGCCAGACGCTGCACGAAGGCCGCGGCAAGCTCGCTGGACAGCTCGCCGCGCCGTGTCAGCACGTCGGCGATGCCCTGCAGACCGAGTGACGGCCAGTCATCCAGCGGTAGCTGGGCGGTGAGATACCGCTCGGCTAGCTCGTAGTACTGGCTGGCAGGGCGGTCGCAATCGAGACTGGCACGGGCGTGCAGCATGGCGCGCAGGCTGTCGTCCGGCGTGAAGGCCAGCGGATTGTCCTGCATCAGGTTGTCGATCTTGCCTGCCTCGGCCTGCTGGAGATCAGGCCGGCCGACGGTCAGCGCCGTCTGACCCAGCGTCGTGATCAAGCGCTCGAGGAAGGCGTCGCGTTGCGCGGGAGACAGACGACCTTCCTCATCCAGCGGCAGGGCCAGAAACCACACCAGCGGATCGTCGAGCCCGGCCGGGCGGAATACGCATGCCAGGCGTGCCTGGCCCTTGAAGGGTTGCTCCCACGGCTGCTGTTCGGTCTCGAAGGCTTCCAGTTGCTCAAGGCTGAGCGGGGCCAGGGTGCGACCCAGGTGATAAAGGTGCAGCTCGGCGCCGGTGCGTGTGAAGAAGTTGCTCAAGGAAGAGAGAGGAGTCATGAGGCTCACCACGGCTATGTCTCCGCCACGTCCTGGCTGGGCGTGGTGGAGAACGGAAAAAGAGTCTTGTCGAGCATCATTGCCAGGCGTGGCACGTGTCGTTGAGTGACAGCTGCCGGCGCGTGACATGTGCCTGAGCATGTCTGGAATGGCAGCGACTTTAGCGATTCACCGGCTGTCATGCCACCCGCTGGCGTGTGATGGTGGCCAGAGGGAAGAGAGCGACCTGTTTCTATTATGGCCGCTCTTTCGGCCCGTGATGGCTTGACAGATGACGCGGCTCCTCAAGCCCCGCTGCGCGTTTTGCAGGTTGATGAATTTTTGATCAATTTTCGTCATCCCACGGCTGGCGCGGCTTGCAGCGTGACCGAGACGGGTTATCCACAGCATCGTCCACGGATGGCGTGAATAACTGTCATCCGCTTGTCGTCAGGCTGACATCCAGCGCTGCAGCTAGCCCAGACGACGTCACTGGCCCGCCAAGACAGGCGTGCTAGAATCGCGGCCATTGACAGAATTGCTGTCTTATTCCTTATGGTTATGTCCTTAAGGGATGAAATGATTGGGAATGCGGGTCAGCCCCGTTATCCTATACAACCAAATCACATATAAAAGGCTGTGCTTATGCCTGTTCTGTCGAATCGACATCCGCGTTCAGCCGTATGTCAGCGACCGTCCAGCGCCATTGGCCCAGTCTTGCGATCCATGAGGAATCCCGATGCGCCAATCACGTTCGCTCGCAGCTGTCTTCTCTTCTACCGCTCTCAAGGGCGCCGTGATGGCTGCCGCGCTGGGCGCGACCACTCTGGGCAGCCTGGCGGCACAGGCTGACACCCTCAGGGTCGGCATGTCGGGCGGCTATTTCCCGTTCACCTTCGTCAAGCAGGACAAGCTGCAGGGGTTTGAAGTGGATGTCCTCAACGCCGTCGGCGAGATCACCGGCGACGATATCGAATTCGTGACCATGAGCTTCTCCGGGCTGATCGGCTCGCTGGAAGCCGGCCGCATCGACACCGTGGCCAACCAGATCACCATCACCGATGCGCGCAAGGACAAGTTCGCCTTTACCCAGCCCTACGTCTATGACGGAGCCCAGGTGGTCAAGCGTCGCGGCAATGACGAGATCACCGGTGTCGAGTCTCTCAAGGGCCACAGCGTGGCGGTCAACCTGGGCTCCAACTACGAAGCGCTGATGAAAGAGCTGCCGTACGCCGACCAGATCGACATCAAGACCTATGAGTCCAACATCGAGCAGGACACCGCCCTGGGCCGTGTCGATGCCTTCGTGATGGACCGCGTCAGCGCAAGCCAGGTGATCCAGAAGACGCCGCTGCCGCTGGAACTGGCTGGCAAGCCGTTCTCGCGCCTCGAGAACGCACTGCCGTTCCGCAAGGACGCCGAAGGCGAGGCCAAGCGTGACGAGGTGGATGCCGCGCTGACCGAGCTCAAGGAAAATGGCCGCCTGGCCGAGATTTCCAACAAGTGGTTCGGCATCGACATCACCACGCCTTGAACATTGCCCGCTGCGCCCTGATACAAGGGCGCATGCAAGGATGTCATGTGCAAACGGGGTGACGGCTTGACCGTCACCCCGTTGTCGTCATGTCGACGGGTGTCTTTCCAGACCCTCAGCCAAGCCCCCCAGCCTGTCCGGATAACGAATGGATACTCTCAATATCGATTACATGCTTGGCCTGTTGCCGGTCATGCTCAAATACCTGCCACTGACCCTCAAGATGGCCTGTATCGGCATGGTGGCCGCGCTGGTGCTGGCTTCGCTGTTGGCGGTAGTGCGGGTGCTCAAGGTGCCGGTGCTGAATGCGCTGACCATCGTGTTCATTTCCTTCTTCCGTGGCACGCCGCTGCTGGTGCAGTTGTTCCTGTTCTACTACGGCCTGCCGCAGGTGATGGCGTTCCTGACCCAGATCGATGGCGTCACCGCGACGATTCTCGGCCTGACGCTGCACTTCTCGGCCTACATGGCCGAATCCATCCGTGCCGCCATCGTCGGGGTCGATCGCAGCCAGACCGAAGCGGCGCTCTCGATCGGCATGACCAATGCCCAGCTGATGCGGCGCATCGTGCTGCCTCAGGCGGCCCGTGTGGCGGCCCCCACGCTGATGAACTACTTCGTGGACATGATCAAGTCCACGTCGCTGGCCTTCACGCTGGGGGTGACCGAGTTGATGGGCGCGACCCAGAAGGAAGCGGCCAGCAGCTTCCTGTACTTTGAATCCTTCATCATGGTGGCCATCGTCTACTGGGTGATGGTGGAAGGGCTGTCCTTCGTGCAGCGCTGGATGGAGAAACGACTCAACAAGGCCTATCAGCGATGATTGCAGTCAGAAACCTGGTCAAGAAATTCGGCGGGCAGGCCGTACTCGATGGCATCACTCTGGAAGTGAAGCAGGGTGAGATCATCGTCGTCATCGGCCCGTCGGGTACCGGCAAGTCCACCCTGCTGCGCTGCATCAACTTCCTCGAGCAGCCCGATGGTGGCGAGATCCAGATCGGTGAGCGCAAGGTCGAGGCTGCGCGCGCCAGTCGTCACGACATTCTCGGCCTGCGTCGCAGCAGTGCCTTCGTGTTCCAGAACTATGCGCTGTTCGCCAACAAGACGGCGCTCGAGAACATTGCCGAGGGCCTGATCGTCGTCAATGGCTGGCCCAAGGCCAAGGCGCACCAGCGGGCGCGCGAGATTCTCGAGCGTATCGGCATGAGCGAGAAGGCGGACGCCTTCCCGGCGGCTCTGTCCGGCGGTCAGCAACAGCGTATCGGCATCGGGCGCGCCATGGCGGCCCAGGCCGAGGTGATCCTGTTCGATGAGCCGACCTCGGCGCTGGACCCGGAATGGGTCGATGAGGTGCTGGAGCTGATGAAGCAGCTGGCGGTCGAGCGCCAGACCATGATCGTGGTCACCCACGAGATGCAGTTCGCGCGGGAAGTCGCCGACCGCGTCATCTTCATGGAAGGCGGCCGTATCGTCGAACAGGGGCCGCCGAGCCAGCTGTTCAGTGCGCCGAAGGATGACCGCACGCGTGCCTTCCTGCGCAAGGTGCTGGATGAGGTGCCGCCACAGTGCGCCGAGGGAATCTGATATTGCTCGGTTGAGGTCATGACCCTCAGGTCACGTGATGTAACGCCCCGGGCAGTACCTGCGACAGACACAACGGCCACCGCGAGATCGTCGCGGTGGCCGTTGTCGTTTCTCTGGCGGTGATCATTGACCCGCTACTGGTGTTGCCGGGCGCGTTTCAGGGCGACCTTTCATAGGGTCATAGGGTCATAGGGTCATAGGGGCGCAAGTCGTGGCTAGCCGTGGCGGGGCATCGCGCGCACCTTGTCGAAGGCTTCCTGAAGCGCCATCGAGACGCGCTCTTCCAGCAGCTCCTGCTCGGCGGGCGCCATGTAGAACGCCATGTCGACGTCGTGGCGGATATAGCGGGGCGCCAGCTGATTGAGCGCGATGCAGGCCACGTCTTCGCGGCTGTCGACATCCATGGCGTGGCTATCGGGGTGCAAGCGCAGCTGGTCGAGCACCAGCTGCTCCATGTAGTTGTGTACGCCTGCGCTTTCCATGTGTATTCCCTTCTGGTGATGGGTGCTATCTCCCATGCAGGGCCGTGCCCCCTGACATGTCGATCCCTTCAGTGTGCTCATCAGCATGTACATCCGAGCTGGCTCTCTGTGACGTTCTTCCTCCCGCACGCAAGCTCGGTTGCTGGCGGCAGGGCAGAGAGCGGCGGAGTCTTGGGTGTCGCCTGCCGCGCAAGGCCTCTCAGCCGGTCAGCAGGCGGGTTTCCGCCTCTTCAATATGATCAGCTAATCCCGATAATACCAGTGTATCGCCACACGCCAGCATCAGGTCGCCGGTGGGCTCTTCCAGGTTCTCGCCACTGGCACGCACCACGCGTGAGACGAGAATGCCACACACTTCCGGCAGGGCGATGTCGTCCAGCCGCCGGCCACAGGCCCAGGCATCGGCGGTCAGCGTCAGCGGATGACGCCGCAGCAGCGGGTTGCCGCGTTTGTCGGTCAGCTGGGATTGCTGACCATGGAAATAGCCATGCAGCATGCTGTAGCGCGCCTCACGCGCATTCTGGATCGAGCGCGCCACCCGTCGGAAGGGCACCTCGAGATTGACCAGCACGTGCGAGACCAGCATCAGCGAGCCTTCGAGCACCTCGGGAATCACCTCGGTGGCCCCGGCGGCCTTGTAGGTCTCGAGGTCCGCGTCATCCTGGGTGCGCACCAGCACCTTGAGGTTTTCGAGTTCCAGCGGCTGGATGGCACGCAGAATGGCCAGCGCATGCGAGAGCTGATTCACGGTGATCACCACCTGCCGGGCACGTTCGATGCCCAGAGCGCGCAGGATTTCCAGACGCTGCGCGTCACCGAACACCACCGGCTCACCGGCGCTGGCGGCCTCGTGGACGCGGATGGGGTCGACATCGATGGCGATCCACTCAAGCTTCTCCTGCGTGAGGAATCTCCCCACCGTCTGGCCGACACGCCCGAAGCCGCACACGATGACATGGCCGCTGAGCGGGGCGGTGGCGGCGCTCAGCTCCGCGGTGGTGTGCGGGTTCTCCTGGGTGGGCGTGGTGGAGCGGCACAGGCGGCGCGTCAGTTGCTGGTTGTGACGAATCAGGCTCGGCGTGACCACCAGCGAACCGATGATGATCGCCACCACCAGGCCCACGGTCTCGTTGTCCATCAGGCGTTGCTGGCTGGCCAGGGCCAGCAGCGCGAAGCCGAATTCGCCGCCCTGGGACAGCACCAGGCCAGTGCGCAGCGCGCTGTCCAGCGGCCGGCCAGAGAGGCGCGCCAGCCCGGTGATCAGCAGTGCCTTGGTCGCCAGCAGGCAGGCCACGCCGATGACGACCCAGTACCACTGCGCCAGCAACACCTGCGGGTCCAGCAACATGCCCACCGAGACGAAGAACAGCCCCAGCAGGATGTCGCGGAAGGGCCGGATGTCGGCCTCGATCTGATGGCGGAAATGGCTCTCGCCGAGCATCATCCCGGCCAGGAAGGCGCCCAGCGCCATCGACAGATGCAGGCTGTGGGTCAGCCAGGCGGAGAAGAGCGCCACCAGCAGCACAGTGAGCACGAACAGCTCTTCCGAGCGCGCGCGGGAGATTTCCTGGAACACCAACGGCAGCACCCACTTGCCGATCATCAGCATCACCACCACCAGCCCGAGCCCCTTGATGAGCATCAGGCCCAGGTCACTGAGCAGCTGGCTGCCATCACCGGCCATGGCTGGAATCAGGATCAGGAACAGCAGGGCAGCGAGATCCTGGAACAGCAGCACGCCCACGGCGGCGTGGCCGTGGGGGCTGTCCAGTTCATTCCAGCGCGCCAGTTCCCGCGTGACGATGGCGGTGGAGGAAAGCCCCAGCGCGCCGGCCGCGACCAGTGCCGCCGCCGGCGACAGACCAAGCGCCGAGCCCAGCGCCCAGAACAGGCCGCTGCATACCGCCACCTGACAGGCGCCCAGCCCGAACACGGTGGTCTTGAGGGCGCGCATGCGCGGCACCGAGAATTCGAGGCCAAGCGAGAAGAGCAGAAATACCAGCCCGAATTCCGACAGGAAGGCGAGTTCTTCCGGGCGACCGATCCAGCCCGCCAGATGAGGGCCGACCATAAAGCCGACCGCCAGATAGGCCAGCACCGGCGGCAGATGCAGACGGCGGAACAGCGCCGCGGCCACCACCGAGGCCCCCAACAATATCATCACATCATTGAACAGCGTGTCTGCCATGCGGCCTCCTGGCCTTCCGTGAGCAACATCGGGATAATAGCGTGAACGAACCCTGCATGATTTGACGGAGGTCGCATGAATCCGACTGAACAATCCCATGACGGCGAGATCGCCGGCAATCCCTACGACGAGCTGCGCGCGCTGCTGGTACGTCTGGAAGCGACCATGAAGGCAGCAGACCTGTGGCGCATGGACACGCCTTCCCCGCAGGCCCTCATGAGTGTGGAGCCATTCTGTGTCGATAGCATGGACATGGGCCAGTGGCTGCGCTTCGTGTTCATCGCCCGTCTGGATGCGCTGTGCGATGCCCGTGCGCCGTTCCCCATCAAGTGTGAAGTGGCACCGGCCATCGAGGCCTGGCTGAAGGATGCCCGCCCCGAGCGCCGCGTGGCGATGACGGAAGTGGTTCGCGAGATCGACACGCTGGTCACGACGCATTGATCGCGACGCACTGATTGCCGAGCAGGAAGCTCACCTCGTACTGAGCCTCCTCTCCCCGACACCTCCCACTGTGCCCCCTTATGCTGGCGTGATGCCCTCGCATTACGCCACGCGACCCCTTCAGGAGCTTGCATGGCCTATTACTTCGCCTACGGCAGCAACATGAATCCGGCGCGTGTCGTGGCACGCATCGGCGAGACGCGACGGGCCGTGCATGGTTGGCTGGAAGAGCATCGCCTGAGTTTCGACAAGGCTTCCCGGGTCGAGGGTATCGCGCATGCCAACGTACAGCCTGCGCCGGGCGAGCGCGTCGAAGGCGTGCTGTACGAGCTGCTCGAGTCCGAGCAGATCACGCTGATGGACCCCTTCGAAGGCCACCCGCATGAATATGAGCGTTTCCTTCATCCCATCGTCACCCGTGAAGGCGTGATCGACGCCTGGGTGTATGTGGCGCTGCCCGAGCGCACCGCCGAGGGCCTCAAGCCGGCACACGAGTATCTGGAGCACCTGCTAGGCGGGCGTGACTTCCTGACGCCGGACTACTTCACGGCGCTGAGCGGCGTCGAGGCCGTGCAAGCGCTGGATGACGCCACCCTGGCTCAGTTGGGCCTGTCGCGCAGTACGCCGCGCTGACGGTCGCCTGCTGGCGGACGGGGGCCTGTCACCGATTGTCTGTCACCTGCCGTGTGGCAACAAAAAGCCCGCCTCTCCTTGGAGAGGCGGGCTTTCGTGTTTCTGGACATGCTGCGTGACTGATTGGCGTGAGCCTCAGTCCTGCGCGGCCAGTGCCGGGTCCAGATTCGTCTGGTCACGACGGCTGGCCAGCATGCCGATGATCAGCCCCGCCAGTGCCGGTGCCAGCCAGCCCAGGTTCACCGAGGCCAGCGGCAGCAGCGGCTCGATGCGGTGCGAGATGGCCATCAGCGAGTCTATGCCGCTGGCTTCGAAGCCATCCAGCAGGCTGACCAGCAGCGTCAGGCCTAAGGTCCAGGCGAATACGCGCGGTGCATCGTGCAGGCGCGGACGCAGGTAGGACAGCAGCGTCAGCACCAGCACCAGCGGATAGAGCGTCACCAGTACCGGAATCGAGACGCTGATCAGGGTCGAGAGGCCCAGGTTGGCGATCAACGCCGAAGCCACGGCCATCACGATCACCAGCAGGCGGTAGGGCACGCTCGGCAACAGACGATGGAAGAACTCGCCGCAGGAGGTCAACAGACCCACTGCGGTGGTCAGGCACGCCAGGGTGATGACCAGCGCCAGGATCAGCTTGCCGGCATCGCCGAACAGTGCCTCGACGTAGACCGGGATCAGTTCGCCCTTGGCGGCTTCACTGACCAGCGCATGGCTGGTGGCGCCCATGTAGGTCAGCGGCAGATAGACGGCAGCCAGACAGATGGCGGCGATGGCGCCGGCCCACAGGGTGTAGCGGGTCACGTCAGCGGTCGCGGTGATGCCGCGTGCCTTGATCGCCGAGACGATCAGGATGCCGAACACCATCGAGGCCAGCGCATCCATGGTCAGGTAGCCCTGCTGGAAGCCGGTCATGAATGGCGCCTCGGCCCACTCGGGGCTCACCGGTCCCAGCGGCCCCTGCGGGTCGATGATGGTAAACAGCGCAATCAGCGCCAGCAGCGCGATCAGCAGTGGCGTCAGCCACTTGCCGACCACATCCATCAACTTGCCCGGGCTCAGCGCGATCAGCGTGGCGATGCCGAAGAACAGCACCGAATGCAGGGCCAGGCCGCTCTTTGCTGACATGTCGATGAAGGGGCGCATGCCCATCTCGAAGGCCACGGTGCCGGTGCGCGGAATCGCGAACATCGGCCCGATGGACAGGTAGATGGCGACCCCGAAGGCCGCGGCCGCCCATTTGGGCAACGGCGAGGTGATCTTGTCGAGACCACCGCCGATCACGGCCACCGCGACGATACCGGCCAGCGGCATGCCGACACCGGTGGCCAGAAAGCCCAGTGCCGCAGGCCAGAATTCGGCCCCCGCGCCCTGACCCACCTGAGGCGGGAAGATGATGTTTCCTGCGCCCAGAAAGAGGGCAAAGGTCATGAAGCCCAGCGCCACGATATCGAGGCTGGAAAGTCGTGTTTTCACTATGACGTCCTACGGATTCAGCAGATGCGTTGCAGCAGGCGTCATCAGGTGACCGATGAGGTGGTCGGTCAGGCAGAAATGACGTGCCGAGAAGCCGTTGGCTAGCGACAGGGGTGGGTCACCAGCAGACCCGGGAGCAGCGGGGTAGTGTTGCGCGCGGGCCGAATGGCGAGATCAGGCTGACGGATTGTCGCCACCCTGATCTGACGCGGCGCATTATCGTTGATTTCACGTGGCAAGACAAAGCCACCAGCAAGCCTCGCGGCAGTCTCATTGTGCGGCAGGTGGTGGGGGCGGTAGTGGAATGAAGCTCGGCCAGTCGTCCGGTACCACAAAGATCCGCCATTGCTGGCGGGGCGAGCTGGCGGTGATTGGCTCGCCGTCAGGCGCCGCCACACTGCGCTCCAGCCACAGCTGGCGGGGGTGTTGATGCGTGCGCTGGCCGCTGTGCTGCTGAACCGGTTCGTCCGGCCTGAGGTCGTAAGCGGCGCCGGGGAGCTCGAAGTGATCGCGCAGCCAGCGGTCCAGTTCATGCCATGGTTGTAGCGACGCCACGGGCGGGGCGGCCAGCCAGGCAGGTTTTTCTCTGACGCAGCCCAGCAGCGGGCCGCCATGCATCGGGGAGGCCTCGAGGGTCTGACAGAAGGCGGCAAACTGGCTGACGCTCATCCACCAGCCGGCCTGGCGCGCACTCTCGGGGTGGCAATGGCGGGGCGGGGGCAGCCAGTCGGCGGGCGCCTTGTCTGGCTGCCAGGGGCGAAACAGGCAGCCGGGCAAAGCCAGTTGCTGCCCCGCCAGCAGCGGGGCAATTGGGGCTTCTACCGGCGGTGGATTCGTCTCGCTCGCGCCTGCCTGTCTGGCCAGCGATTGTCTGGCAAGTGCCTGGCGGATCGTCTGCTGTCCGCGCTCGGTATAGGCCAGGGGCAATTGATGCTCAAGGCTGCGCTGATACTTGATGGCGAGGCTGTCGGCGCCGCCGGGGCCTATCCAGCGTGCCGGACTGTCGGCCGCTTCAGGGCCTTCGGGCAGGCCGAGATAGAACTTGATCGCGACCTCAAGGTGCGTGGGCAACGTGTCTCGCGCCGCCAGATAGAGCATGTCCAGCTCGCCCAGCGTGATCTTGCCCCGGGAAATCCTGAGGTTGTTGGCCAGCAGGCGACTGCCGGGTGCGTGTGCCAGCACGAATTGCCAGAGCAGCTCGTGGTAGTGGCCCAGGCGGTAGTGGCGGCGCTCATTCACGGCGGCCTCGAGCGCGTGGGGTGCCTGCTCCAGTGTCATCAGCCAGCGGTGGCGGACGTGGTCATCCTCCAGCCCGAGTGCCGCCAGGGACGGGCGCGGATAACGCGCAAGCTGCAAGAGGTCCGGGGCATTCAGAAGCCAGGCGATATCCCTGACGCGCGGGTGACTGTAGCGCGCGCAGTCGCGGCGCAGGTCGCAGCCGGTCGCACAGGGGGAGTCGGCCCATTGGGCAAGAGGGGGCGATGCATGGGGCGGGGCTTCGGGCTCGATAGGCATGACGGCAGTGTATCCCACGTCGCATGACGGTCGATAATGCGCGATCTCGTTCGGGGCTGGCCCTGTGCGGAACCGAGCCGAGTGCTGCTTGCCGGTCGTGGTGTCCTGCTGGCGCTTCTTCTCTCCCTCTGTCTTCTCGCTCCTTTTCCTCACTTGCCACTCTTCACGCCAGTTATTACGCCAGCCTTTGCGCCAACCTTGCGCTGCTCACACGACACTTTCTCGCCGCTTTCTTGACGGTCTTCCAGCACGTTCTGCTGTCCGTCGCCGGTAATGCGACGGCCGTCCCCGGGCTGTGATCGTTTTGACATCGTTGTGTGGGTCGCCCAAGCGATTGAAAACGTTGAGGTTACTTGGCGTGGATAGGTGAGGGTGCTTCAGTCTGGGTTGGAATAGCGCTGAATTGATTCGCTGGGGGAATCAATCCTGTTCCGGCGCGTGGATATATCCCGCGGCTCGCGAGGTTCACAATGCCCTCCATCAACGTTGCAGCAAATATGCAGGGCCGATGAGGCGGTATTGACCTAGAGCTCTTGGTTGTCGAGCGACATGAATCGACTCGACATCAGTGGGCAAGGCGTCACCGACTGACGGTGTGAGGGGCAAGATCCACACCCTGAACAATCGGTCAATAAATATTCGTAAAGGTTGATGTGCACAATTTCTTGCTGCTGTACGCTGTTTTCAGGCGTCTCAGCCAAAGAAAAAAGAAAAATACGCATTTTACTGTTTTTGTGGCATCCAGTTCTGCTGTGGCGACGTATAACTCATCAGCACAGCAAGACACACCCTGCAGCGTGCAGCATGTTCGACCAAGGTGGTGGGTAAGTCACTGTCTTCCTCAACCAACGTCGATAGTGATCTGCCAGGACGAAGCGCCGCGCAAGGGGATGGTCCAGCACGCAAACAAGGAATTCTTGCACTCTCCATATTGTACATAACCTTTTCAGAACCGCTGCAATAGCTTTATAGGTAATGGGAAGGGCAGGAGGGGCAAGTGCTGGGGGAAGGCCGTTCGTTTCCAGTAGCGTTGCTCAAAGAGAAACAGTGAGCTTCCAGTTGCACGGCTAGTTTGAACGCAGCATAAACATTAGTCTGTTAATCATCGAAACGCAGCACGCACCATAGTCAGTGAAGGCCAGGGCCCGGACAGGGGTCAGCAAACCACTCCATCACTGACTGACAACGACTCAAAGCGGAAGCATCCGCACCAGGACCAGGAGATCCACCATGAAAAACATTTCCCTCAAGACTCTGATCGCTACCGTCGCCATCGCCACTGCCAGCACCTCCGTATTCGCAGCCGACGATAGCCCTGCCGCCGTGCGCGTCCAGAACGCCATCAGCAGCCAGCAGATCATGGGCCAGACTCAGCCGGCTGCCACCAGCCAGCAGAGTTTCTCCGAAACGGGCATGAGCGTTGCTGCCGGTCGCGTTGAGCAGGCGCTCAATGCTGACCACATCCGCGGCTTCAATACCGCTGCCGTGTCCCAAGCCAACGCCACCGTCAATGATCAGGGCAAGAGCGTCGCCGCTAGCCGCGTTCAGCAGCACATCAGCGACAACGCCTGAAGCAGAGCGGGTCACGCTGACAACTCGGTGACCCCCGAACATCGCCTCACCTGACATTCAACCTTGCCCATTTCTGGAGAATCATCATGAAAACCCTGACTTCCCTGATCGCCGCCGCTGCCATTTCCATTGCTGCCACCGGCGTTGCCACCGCTGATGAAAGTGTTGCCGATGCCCAGGTGCGTGCCGCACTGAGCGAACAGGTCATCCACGGCCAGGCGCAGCCCGCCGCGACGCAGCTGAATGCTGCTGAGTCCGGCATGAGTGCCGCTGCCAACCGTGTCGAGCAGTCCCTGAACGCCGACACCATCAAGGGTGAACAGAAGCACGCCGTCTCCCGCGGCCAGAGCCTGAGCAACGACAACGGCAAGAGTGTCGCGGCATCACGCTTTGAAGATGCGCTGAACGACAACGCCTGAGTCTGCAGGTCCTGATTCATGGCCCCAGGCCCGGGGCCAAAGCAGCACTGATCTCCCTTTTATCTATTCGCTATTCACCTTTTTTGGAGTCATCTCATGAAAACCCTCAATGCCCTTATCGCCGCCGTTGCCCTGTCCGTGACCGCCACTGGCGTCGCCAATGCCGATAGCGTTGCCGACCAGCAGGTTCGCGCCAACATCAGTGAATCCGTGATCCACGGTCAGGCCCAGCAGGCAGCCACTCAGCAGCAGGCCATCACCGATGCAGGCAAGAGCGTTGCGGCCAGCCGTGTCGAGCAGGCGCTGAACAGCCAGACCCTCAAGGGCCAGCAGGCGCAGGTCACTCGCGACACTCAGCAGTTCGTCAATGATTCCGGCAAGAGCGTTGCCGCGTCACGTGTCGAGCATGCCCTGAACGACAACGCCTGATGCGTCGCGCCGTCACACTGACGACACCTAAGACAGACTCTGCTTGCGACCTGGCTGACCTTGTTGACTCGGTTAGCCCAGTTGACCCGAACAAAGATTTCACTGGAGATATTTCATGAAAATGCTCAATACCCTCATCGCCGCCACCGCGCTTTCCGTTGCTGCCACCGGTGCTGCCTTTGCAGACAGCGTCGCTGACCTTCAGGTGCGCTCTGCGCTCAGCGAATCCGGCATCCACGGCCAGGCCCAGTCCGCCGCCGCCGAGCAAGGCACCTTTGCCGATACCGGCATGAGCGTTGCCGCGGGCCGTGTCGAAAGCTCCCTCAACGATGCTGCGATCGAAGGTCAGCGCGAGACCCTGGCGTCTGACTCACAGCAATTCGTCAACGATGCTGGCAAGAGCGTTTCCGCGACTCGCGTCCAGCATGCTCTGAGCGAAAGCGTCTGAGCCAGATTGTCTGATTCAGGTTGTCCGATTCAGATTGTCTGAGCCCCGCTCTGATTCGTGACCATGCATAGCAGCAACTGACTCAAGTGTCCCCGCAGCAAGTGTCGTCATGAGCAGCAGCAAGAGTTTTAAGCAGCTAGAGCTTGACGATCTAAAAGCGTGAACAAGCCAGTCGTACAGCAGTGTCACTGACACTGATCGCCAGGTGATACCTCGTCGCGAAGTGAAACGACAGTCTGACCCTTCCTGAAATGGCCGGTATCTGTCGGGAGTCATCCCGCGCAGAGACGCCCCGTGCCTAATACGATGACGTAGAAGGGTCCCGCCATGGGCAAGCCTGAATATCGCGCCATCGTAAGCCGCATCCTTGTGGGTAGTGCTTGTTGATGGTCTTTATCAATAGGTCACGTGGGTGATGTCAGTTATCAACTCTGATAGATATCCCGCCTGGTTATACGCAGTACATGAAGTGATCAATGATGTGTCACTTCATGGCAACTCGATAGTGAAAATGAACGGAGGATAGAAAGATGATCAAGTCATTCATGACTCACGGCCTGGCAGCGTTTGCCCTCGCCACCAGCGGTCTGGCCAGTGCCGATATCAGCACTGATGACAGCAGCAATGCGCGATTCAATAGCGCTCAATATCACGGCATCCACAGCGAAGTGCGTGATTATCAGAAGAGCGAAAAGCGCTACGCCGCAAATCCTGACATTCTGATCACCAGCCGTGGCAATGTGTTTGCCGATAGTGATGTGCATGGTGCAGTCGATATCGACGCCGACCATCGCTGAGTTTTCGATGCTGACGGTTCACATGACACGCTTCACATGACTTCATGCCACAAGTTGTCATTGCGAAACAATTGAAGCGCTGTGATTTGATTGCCGCTGCTTGAATCACCGCGCAGCGACGATTGAAGGCGTAGGCACTGATGCGCAAGCCACTGACTACCGGAATTCAGGGAGAGCGAAAGGAAATATCCCAGACGTAGAGACACTTGGATAGTGAGCAGAACGCTTGAGCAAGGGCTTTGGGACCCTCCACCATCCCCTCTAGAACGACCTGGTGGCAAAACCCTTTCTCAAACGCTTTCCTGTCCTGGGTGTCGCTGTCCCGACATTCATTGCCCGCCATCATGGCGGGTTTTTTTATGCCCGGATTCCAGAAGGGCACAGCAAGTGGCTGGTCGACTCTGTGTATGGCACCTTGCTTGATGCCCGCAATATTCTGAGGGTTTTCCAGTTGATTCGTAAGGATTCATCGGCAGTTCACTGTGTGGATGTCATGATGCATCACGGTGATTAAACGTTGTTGATTGCCGGCCTGCATGTCGGATATCCCGAGGCAGGATGCCATGATATCAATCAAGTGGAGGCCCATGATGGTGCGCGGAAAACTCAAGAAAGTGGCAGGTTCATTGGTGTTGGGCGTTGGTTTGATGTCAGGGAGTGTGATGGCGGGTGATGTCGTCGAAAAGCCCAAGGTGCTGATCTTCGATGTCAATGAAACGCTGCTGGATCTTGCCTCGATGCGCAGTTCCGTCGGTGAGGCACTGGGGGGAAGAGAAGACCTGCTGCCCCTGTGGTTCTCGACCATGCTGCATTATTCTCTGGTGTCTACCGTGACCCGGGATTACCACGATTTCGGGCAGATCGGTGTCGCTTCGTTGCGGGTGGTCGCGCAGAACAATGATGTCGAACTGACGGATGAGCAGGCGAAGAAGGCCATCATCACCCCGTTGATGACGCTCCCGCCTCATCCTGATGTCAAGGAAGGTCTGGCCAGGTTGAAGGCTGAAGGCTACAAGATCGTCAGCCTGACCAACTCGTCCAACAAGGGTGTCCAGGCGCAGTTCGAGAACGCGGGATTGCTGCCGTATTTCGATGCGCGCTACAGCATTGAAGATATCCAGATCTACAAGCCGGACCTGCGTTCCTATGAACGGGTGCTGGACAAGCTTGATGTCGAGCCCGAGGAAGCCATGATGGTCGCGGCACATGGCTGGGACGTCGCGGGCGCCAAGGAGGCGGGCTTGCAGACCACGTTCATCGCCCGCCCGGGCAAGGCCCTGTTCCCGCTGTCAAAGCAGCCGGATCATGTCGTGAAGGATGTGAACGAACTGGCCGACATTCTGCAATAGCATCAGAACCCTTGATTGACAGAATCCTTGATCGACGGGTGCTGAAGATATCCTGTCATCATGGCGTCAGCGGCATTGGTGAGGCTGGCGGGCGTCGAGTGACAGGTGAATTTTCCTGTACATGGTGAGATTGCCAGCCTCATCGCATGGCAGATGATGGCGTCAATGGTAGGCTGGGCGGTATTCCCCTTCTTTCCGACCGGAGCTGAATATGAGTGACGCATCACAGCAGCATGGCCACCGTGCCCCTCAGATCATCGAGCCGAGCGCCCAGGCGGATGCCTGCGTGATCTGGCTGCATGGCCTGGGTGCTGACGGCAGTGATTTCGTGCCCGTGGTGCCTGCGTTGGGTCTGCCCGAGAATCACGGCGTGCGTTTCGTCTTCCCGCATGCGCGCGAACTGGCCGTGACCGTCAATGGCGGCATGCGCATGCCGGCCTGGTACGACATTCTCGAGATGAATCTCGGGCGGCGTGTCGATGAGGTGCAGCTGCGTGAATCCGCGGCCTACGTGCATGCCTTGATCGAGGAGCAGATCGTCCAGGGCATCGCCAGTGAGCGCATCATTCTGGCCGGCTTCTCCCAGGGCGGCGCGGTGGTCTATGAGGCGGCGTTGAGCTGCGAGCGCCCGCTGGGCGGCCTGCTGGCGCTTTCGACCTATTTCGCGACCAGCGCGACCATTGCGCCGAGCGCCGCCAATCAGGGCCTGGCCATCAGTGTCCATCACGGTACCCACGACGATATCGTGCCCCTGGCACTGGGCGAGGCGGGCGCCGAGAGTGCGCGTGCGCTGGGTCATCCGCTGGAATGGCAGACCTGGCCGATGGCGCACGCCGTGTGTCTCGAGGAAATCGAGGCGATCGGTGAGTGGTTCAAGGCGCGTCTGCTGGCCTGATCGGTCGCCAGGATCGACTGTCAGTATCGACTGCCAGAACAAAACGCCGCTGACGGAGTGATCTGTCAGCGGCGTTTTCACGTGCTGCCAGCGGTCCCGTCATGCGCCGTCAGCGGTCTTTGCCAGTGCTGGTCGCGCTCAGCAGCGATAGCGGTAGGCGAGGTGTTCATCCTTGCGCGGGCCGGTGATGCGCCAGTCGAGATCAAAGCCCAGGGCATTGCCCGCCTCATCGCGCACGATGACCAGCGTGGCGGCGTAGAGATCATCGATACACAGATGCGCTTCACGACTGACGAAGTGGTCTTCGCCTCGAGCGCTGTCGGCCACCAGGTCGAACAGGAAGACGGCGGCATCGCGGCCACGTCGTTCATGACTCAGCGACAGCGCGGCGCCATCCGCGGCCAGCTGCCAGCGATAGCGGTTGTGGAAGTTGACGCTGGATGACTGGCCCTCGAGCTGGAACTGGCCCTGCTCGAGAAATACCACGCTCTCCGCCTCTTGCTGAGCCGTTTGTCGTGACTCATCGCGAGGGGGAGCAGCGGCTTCGCGGGTGACCGTCACCTCGCCGCTACCCTGGCCAGACCAGGCATTGTGCGAGGCCGGGCCGGAGCGTGACGAAAAATCCAGCCGGCGGATCTGCGCGAGCAGCGCATAGAGGGTTACAATTGGTGTCAACTTCTTCTGGCTACCGGGTTTACTCGTCATGTCCTACCTGATTGGTGTCACGGCCCTCTGGGCCTTCTCGTTTTCCTTGATCGGCGTCTATCTGTCCGGTCAGGTCGATAGCTATCTGGCCGTACTGACGCGTATCGCGCTGGCGTGCCTGATCTTCGCGCCGTTCCTGCGCCCGCGGGCGATCAGCGGACGCCTGCGCTTCCAGTTGATGGCCATCGGCGCGATCCAGCTCGGCCTGATGTACATCTTCTTCTATCGCTCCTTCCTGCTGCTGCCCGTGCCGGAAGTGCTGCTGTTCACCATCTTCACGCCCATCTACATCACCTTGCTCGATGACCTGATGAACAAGCGCTTGTCGCCATTCTACCTGCTGACCGCCGCGATTGCGGTGCTGGGTGCGGCGATCATTCGCTACGACGGGGTCAGTGACGGCTTCTGGCTCGGCTTTGCGGTCGTGCAGGGTGCCAACCTCTGCTTCGCCATCGGACAGGTGGCCTATCGTCAGGTCGCTCCGCAGCTGCCGGCGGATGTCGCCCATCGCCATGTGTTCGGCTGGTTCTATCTCGGTGCGCTGGCACTGGTGATCGTGATGTTCCTGCTGTTCGGCAGTACCGACAAGCTGCCGTCGCAGCCGGTGCACTTCGTGGTGCTTGGCTGGCTGGGCATCGTGGCCTCGGGGCTGGGCTACTTCCTGTGGAACAAGGGCGCGACGCGGGTGGATGCCGGCACGCTGGCGATCATGAACAACGCGCTGGTGCCGGCGGGCCTGCTGGTCAATCTGCTGATCTGGAACCGCGACGCCGACCTGGTACGTCTGGCGCTGGGTGGGGTGGTCATCGTGGCGGCACTGGTGATCAATCAGGTGTGGGCGCGTCGCCGCGAGCAGGCGCTGCGCATGGCCTGAAAGACTGCGCCATAAGGAAATCCAGACATCGCATCTCAATCAGCCCTCGCCCTGTGCGAGGGCTTTTTGCAGGTGAGTGGTGAGGCGCGCCAGTATGCCCTGCTGGCGGGGAATCTCGTCAGAGGGTCGTGCAGCATTCTGCGTCGCTTCCTCGCCGAGCTGGGCTGCATTCAGACGCAGGCCGGATTGTTCGACATTGAACAGGCTGCCGGGAAGGGTGGCGATGCCTGCGTTCAGCAGGTCCTGATGCAACTGCTCCAGCTGGTGCGCCTCAAGGCTTGGCAGGCCACACCATTGCAGATAGCCGCCGCTTGGTGGCGGCAGCCAGACGCTGTCGCCCAGCGCTGCGCTCAGGTGCGCGCGCAGACGCTCCAGGCGCTTGGCATAGCAGCGTCGCATGCGCTGCACATGGCGGCCGTAATCCCCGCTGGTGATCAGTTCGCTCAGGGCGGCATGCATCCACGGCATGTCGCCCATTCCATTGGCCCAGCGCGTCCGAATCATCGCCTGCAGCCCCAGTGGTGACTCCTGCTCGGGTCGTGACAGCCACAGCCAGCCGCAGCGGGTGCGGGGGTCCAGCGTCTTGGAAAATGATCCGAGGCTGATCAGCGCAGGCATCGGCCTGTCGGCATGGCGGTGGGCGAGGTCGGCCAGCCATGGATGGCGGGTATCGAAGCTCAACTCGGCAAAGGTGGTGTTCTCGACTATCAGGATGGCGTGGCGGGCCGCCAATGTCAGCAGGCGGTGGCGATCTGGCGTGCTCAGTTGTCCGCCCAGGGGATTGTGGCCATCCGCGGTCACGATCAGGGCATCCAGCGTCAGGGCGGGCGTCTCGGCATCATGGCGTTCGAGCAGACGTTCGAGTGCCTCGACATCCAGTCCCTGGTGTGCATGGGCAGGGATGGCAATCGCCTGATGGCCCTGGGCTTCGATGGCGGCCACGATGCCGAAATAGCCCGGCGCTTCGACGCCGACCCGACAGCGGCCCTTGGCGGCGCGCAACTGGCCGAGCAGCAGTGACATGCCATGCTGCGCTCCTTGGCTGATCAACAGGGCATCGCTGTCACAGGGATGGCCGTGGTGGCTGAGGTGCTTAGCGATGGCAGTGCGCAGCGCGCTCGAGCCTGGCGGCAGGGCATAGGCGCTGGGGTGCTGGGCATGCGCCCCGAGCTGAGTGCGCGCCAGACGATACAGGCGTCGCACGGCGGGGGCGTCCAGCTCCGGGTGAGCGGCACCCAGCGGCGCCAGGCGCGGATCACTGGCATCCGCCATCGCCTGCCAGGCCGGGTCGCTGATGGTGAGGGTGGTGATGGCACGCGGTTTGTGATGTGACTCCCGCTGCCCGTGCTGCGTCTCGCCGGGATGACGGGATGAAGCCGAGCTGGTCTGTGAGCCGGCATTGAGGTCGTTCACATCATGTGCAGCCTGCGTCGATGGTGCGACCCGATAGCCGGCACGCGGTTCGGCGATGATCAGGCCCGCCGACTCCAGCTCGCCATAGGCACGAATCACGCTGTTGAGGCCGAGCCCCGACTGTGCCGCCTGCCGCCTGAGCGAAGGCAGGCGCTGTCCTGCGCTCAGTTTGCCCGTCGCCATCTGGGCCTTGAGTCGCTCGACCAGCTGCTGATAGCGCGGCAGCGTCGCGGCTGTGGCGCCTGAGCTGGCGATTGAGCTGGTGGTTGAGTTGATGGCGTCGTCGGCAAGCGAAGGGCGGCTGGCGGACGAAGCGTGCTCGGCGCATGACATGCCTGTCTGTACCCCTTGAATTGGTGATTATCTGTATCTTGTGCCCCCTTGAGGGTTCGCGGCAAGCTGAAGGCTCATGTCGTGGCCCCGTCGGTGCACGTTCTGCACCTGCCTATGGGCCGCCCGCTTGTCATTTCTCTCGCTGGAGTCTGCGTGATGTGGATGCCACTTTGCTTCGTGTTTCTGTTCGCCAGCGGCTTCATCGCCGCGCGCTTCGGTACCCTGGACGCTGAACCCTTCACCTTGCTGCTGGTGCGCAGCCTGCTGGTGCTGCCGGTGCTGGGGTTGATTCTGTGGCTGCGCCGCAAGCCGCGTCAGTGGGGCCGGCGCAATGACCGTCTGGCGCAGATGGGCATCGGCATGCTGTTGCACGGCGCCTATCTGGGCGGCGTGTTCGCGGCGGTCAAGGCGGGGCTGCCGGCGGGTCTGACGGCGCTGCTGGTCAGCCTGCATCCACTGGTGACGGCGGCGTTGTCGCTGCCGTTGTTCGGCGTGCGTCTCGGAGCCAGGCAGTGGGCGGGGCTTGGCTGTGGCGCCATCGGCGTCAGTCTGGTGCTGGGGGCAGGGCTGGCCAGGGACGGCGCGGGCACCCTGGAGTGGCCGCTGATCGGGCTCGTCTGGTGCCTGGTGGCACTGATCGGCGTGTTCAGCTCGACACTGTGGCAGAAGCGGGTCTCCGGGCGCATGGGGTTGGTCGAGGGGCTGATGTTCCAGTATCTCGGTGCGGGCGCGGTGTTCGTCGTCGCCGCGACCAGTGTCGGCAGCTTTGCCTTTGACCCCACGCCGCGTCTGCTGCTGACCATGGCCTGGCTGGTGATCGCCATCTCGGTCGGTGCCATCTGGCTGCTGATGCTGATGCTGGAGCGTGGCGAGGCCCATCAGGTCGCGCGCACCTTCTTCCTGGTGCCGCCGTGTGCCGCGCTGATGGCATGGTGGCTGTTCGATGAGCAGTGGACCGCGCTGATGGTGGCGGGCGCCGCACTGGTGGTGCTGGGGCTGGTACTGGACCGCCCGCGTCCGGGCAAGGTGAGCAAGGCGCCGGCGGAGGACGTCACGCCGCCTTCGCCTTCAACTCCCTCAACGACCTCAACCTCAACAGTTTCAGCAACTTCCAATGCTTCGGCAACGAACAGTGGGCAAGCCGCCCCGCGCTGAGGCGTGCCGAGCGCACAACTCACAACGCACAGTACACCAGGTGCAACGCACAACGCACAACGCACAACGCCCCGCCGGCCCGAGATGGGCTGGCGGGGCGTTGTCGTCTCTGGCCCGTCAGAAGCGCTAGCCAGGAAGTGGCTGATCAGAAGCGATAGCTGATCCCGGCCATGGTCACGATGGGATCGATCTCGACCTTGTCGTTGACGCTGCCCGCCACGGTGACATCGGAATCGATATCCAGATACCAGGCGGCGACGTTGGCCGCCCAGTGCTCGTTGATCACCAGATCGACGCCGACCTGTGCGGCCGCGCCCCAGCTGTCATCCATCTCGAGCTTGGTGCCATCGTCGAGGGTTTCATCGGAGAAGTGGGTGTAATTGACGCCCGCGCCGATGTACGGCTGGATGCGCGATTCACGCCCGCCAAGCGGGTAGTACTGCAGTGTCAGGGTCGGCGGCAGGTGGTCGACGGAACCGGCTTTCTGGCCATTGAGCGAGATATCGTGGTCGAAATCCTGCGCCGCCAGCAGCTCGATACCGAAGGTGTCGGTGAAGCGATAGCCGAGAGTGAAGGCAAAGGCGCTGTCATCATCGACATCCACGTCGGCACCGATGGCATCGATGCGACCGTTGTCACTCTTCGGCGAGACCTTGGCGACACCTGCACGCGTCCAGAACTGCCCGGCGCCGTAGTTGAGAGAGCTGGGAGAGTTGAGAGAGCTATGAGAGCTGGCATTCAGCGAGTCGGCGGCCATGGCCGGTGTGGCACAGAGAGTCGCGAGGCCGGTGAGGCCTGCCAGTGCCAGAAGCTGCCACGGGCGTGCTGCAGAGCGCGGGCTACGTGAAGTCAGGTGCGCGGGGAGGGAGGCTGAGCGAGTGACGACGTCGGGCATGATGGCTCCTGAAGGATGGCGGGAAACAATGCCTTCATTCTAGGTAGCCGAATTTCGAGAAATTTGATCTGGGGCAAGAGTTTACGGACGTTCTTGCCTGGGCAGGAGCCTGGTTGATCCAGGTCAATTTCTGCGCGGCGCCGCTCAAGATTGGCCATGTAGCCGTTGATTGCCCACAACGAAAACGCCGCAGACCCTGAGGTCTGCGGCGTTCGTGTGTGATGCCCATCCGGCGCCTGGACGGCTCGATGTTGCCGAGGTCCATTGCTGGCGCTTTAGGGAATGATGCGGCACCACACGGCTTGCCGAGTACTCGCTGGAGGCATGTTCACGCCTCGTGCAAGGACTTAGAAGCGGTAGGTGACACCGGCACCGACAGTGACCGGATCCAGCTCGGTGTCGTTCACGTCCTGACCGGCGATCTTGGTATCGGCCTTGACGTCAGCATAACGGGCGTAGCCATTGACGGCCCAGGCTTCGGTGATCTTGAGGTCCACACCCAGCTCGGCAGCGGCGCCGTAGCTGTCGTCGATGTCCATGCTCTGGCCACCGGCAGACTCACCGGAGAAGTGGGTGTAGTTCAGGCCGACACCAGCGTACGGCTGGACGCGGGCTTCAGTACCGCCCAGCGGGTAGTACTGCAGCATCAGGTTGATCGGCATCTCATCGAAACCACCGGCGCTGTTTTCCCAGTCAGTGCTGAATTCTTCAGTGGACTGCAGGGCGATGGCCAGGTTGTCGTGGAACATGTAGCCCACGGAACCGGCGAAGCCAGATTCGTCCTTGGCGATCAGACCGTTGCCGTTGTTGCTCTTGCCGTCGACCTTGGCAACGCCACCGCGCAGGAAGGTATCACCCTTGCCATATGCCATGGCGGATTGTGCGCCCATTGCCATGGTGCCGGCGATAACAGTAGCGGTCAGGATCTTGATAGCTTTCATGTGTAGTTCTCCTTGAAGCTTGGCTTCGTGAGCTGCCTGTCAGCAGTGCCTCGCTACCCTACGGCGTGGGCCGTGTGCTCTGCGTGGCTGCGTCGATCAGGGGACGCTGCAAACTATAAAAAACAGCGTTCTGTTTGGCAAGTATTTTTTAGAACGTTGTTTGAAAACTTGTTGGGCGTCCTGTTAGCAGATGTTACCGATTATTTCAGGGAAGTTTAATGTCTCACGAGTGAGACTTGAGATGACGCATTTGAGCGACATTCCCATTCATCCTCGCGCAAGGTGACCAAGACCTTGGTCGCATGCCGTGCGCAAGGTTAGTGATCACTACGTCAAGGATCTTTGCCGGCCTCTTAAGGCTCAGCGACGCTTGCGTGCGGCGCGTGCTTCCAGCTGTTCCAGCCACTGACTGACCTCGGCGCTCTGCGCATCCGCATCGCGATAGACGGCAAGAAATTGTCGCCATTCATCATGCTGCCAGCCCTTCAGGCGGCGCCACAGCACGTAGAGATCGCGCAGGCACTCGTGGCGGCGCAGCACGAAGCGGCGCGTCTTCTCGAGATCGATGATGACGGCGTCCATCTGCCAGGTGCTGTCCGGCGACTCACTCGGCGGGCGGCTCAGGAAGATGTGCTTGGGGAACAGACAGCCATGCATCAGGCCAGCCTGATGGATCTCGCGAACCAGGCGAGCGCTGGCGGTGATGACCTGAGAGCGCATGCCGGTATCGAGTTCCGCCCAGCGTTGATGCCAGTGATCCAGATCATCGCGCCCGGCGAGATCGAAGGTGATCAGGATGGCGCGCCATTCCCGGCCTGCGCGCCGCTCGCCGTACCAGCCGGCGTCCACTGCCGGTATCCCCAGCGCGTGATAGTGACGGATGGCACGCCATTCGCGAGAGAAGGTCGGTTCGCCCAGCGGTCGCGCCAGGCTGCGGCCCAGATGGTTGGTCTGGCGTTTGAGGTAGAGGCGATGGCTGTTGCCGTCCTCATCCTCGAGTGTCAGCAGCGAGACCGTCGAGACGCCGCCGCGTTCACGATTCGGCGCGTCGACGTCGTGGGCTGCCACTTGCCACAGGGCATCGAAGCTATTGAGGTCGTGCTGCTCCAGCAGGCGGGCAAGCCCGGCTTCGCAGTAATCGCCGTGGCCGCGCGGCGCCGTGGCGCTGGGGCTGGTAGTGGCGGTATGACCAGCAGAGGGATGAACGGGGGAGCGATGCGTCATGTCAGGTAGGAATCACGGTCTCGGGTGATGGGCGGTAAGCGTGCACTGGCAATCCTTGTCGGTGAGCGCTGCGATGACTGGCCATGATAGTTAGCCTGCTGGGGAAGTGACAGGCCTGTGGCACAAAACTCTCCTTCCCACTGCGGCAATGGCGTGAAGGCGTGATGGCTTTCTGCGTGGCGCTGGCGCTGCTTGGGTGCGCCAGTCGGTCGCAGCGTGGTTGAACGTCGCAGTGTGGTCGATGGTCGCAGCGCGCGCAGAGGTGCGAGGAGTCAGCGTTGAGTTAGCGCCAGGCCAGCGATGCCCGTCGCTCCAGCATCCATGCGGCTTGCAGCGGAGTTGTCCTGTAACGACAGGCACTTGGCGGAGGTGGCGGGTGCGACATTCGCTCGGTGAGTGCGACAACCTGACATCTGGAGGCTGGCGCGGGAGGGTAGACAATGCCGACCAAGGTCTTGGTGCCACGGTGCCAGTGCCTGTGTGCTTGCCGGCGACAGTCGGCCTGATGTGTCCGCCCGACGTCGATGGCAAGCGCATGCAGGGACGGCGCCTGACCGTCCGCCTTATCGCAAAGGGGTTAAGACATGATCTCCGATACCGTCGTGGAGCTGTCGCGGTTCCAGTTCGGCATGACCGCGCTCTACCACTTCCTGTTCGTACCATTGACCATCGGCATGGCCTTTCTGCTGGCCATCATGGAATCCCTGTATGTCATGACCGGCAAGCAGGTCTACCAGGACATGACCAAGTTCTGGGGCAAGCTGTTCGGTATCAACTTCGCCCTTGGCGTGGCCACGGGCCTGACGATGGAATTCCAGTTCGGCACCAACTGGGCCTACTACTCGCATTACGTCGGCGACATCTTCGGTGCGCCGCTGGCCATCGAGGGCCTGGTGGCCTTCTTCCTCGAGTCCACCTTCGTCGGCCTGTTCTTCTTCGGCTGGGACCGCCTGACCAAGCGTCAGCACCTGATGGTGACCTGGCTTGTCGCCTTCGGCTCCAACTTCTCGGCGCTGTGGATCCTGATCGCCAACGGCTGGATGCAGAATCCGGTCGGTGCGGCCTTCAATTTCGAGACCATGCGCATGGAGCTGACCAGCTTCGCGGATGTCATCTTCAATCCGGTCGCCCAGGCCAAGTTCGTGCATACCGTGTCGGCAGGCTATGTGACCGGCGCCATGTTCGTGCTCGGCATCAGCGCCTTCTACCTGCTCAAGGGGCGTGACCTGGGCTTTGCCAAGCGCAGCTTCGCCATCGCCGCCGCCTTCGGCCTGTTCTCGGTGGCCTCGGTGATCGTGCTGGGCGATGAGTCCGGCTACGAGGTCGGGGATGTCCAGAAGGCCAAGATGGCCGCCATCGAGGCGATGTGGGAAACCGAGCCGGCGCCGGCGTCCTTCACGCTGATCGGCCTGCCCAACGAGGAGACCCAGCACACCGATTACGGCATCCATATTCCCTATGTGATGGGCCTGATCGGTACGCGCTCGCTGGATACCGAGATTCCCGGCATCAAGGAGCTGACCGAGGAGCACCGCGGGCGCATCCTCAATGGCATGCAGGCCTATGACCTGCTCCAGCAGCTGCGTGATGGCCAGGACGACATCGCGACCCGCAAGGCCTTCGATGCGGTCAAGGATGATCTCGGCTACGGCATGCTGCTCAAGCGCTACGTCGAGACTCCGTCTGATGCTACGCCTGAGATGATCGACAAGGCCGCCGCCGACTCGATTCCGCCGGTCGCGCCGATGTTCTTCTCGTTCCGCATCATGGTCGCCTGCGGCATGGCGATGCTGGTGATCTTCATCGCGGCGGTGTGGATGACCGCCAGGCATCGCTTCGACGTGCGTCCCTTCCTGTGGATCTGCCTGCTGTCGATCCCGCTGCCGTTCATCGCCGTGGAGACTGGCTGGTTCGTGGCCGAATTCGGGCGTCAGCCGTGGGCGGTGGGGGAGATTCTGCCGACCTTCATGGCGGCCTCGAGTCTGGATGAGTCCGACCTGTGGTGGTCCATCGGTGGCTTCCTGGCCTTCTACAGCCTGTTCTTCGTCATCGAGATGTGGCTGATGTTCCACTTCGCGCGCAAGGGGCCGTCTTCCCTGCACACCGGTCGCTATCACTTCGAGCGCGGCGGCAACCGCCACGGCGCCATGTCCGAAGATGACGGCATGTCACTCAATCCTTCGCTGTCATTCAAGGAGTAACGGATCATGTGGGATTACGAGATCCTCAAGCTGTTCTGGTGGGTGGCGGTAGGGCTGCTGCTGATCGGCTTCGTCATCACCGATGGCATGGACATGGGCGCGGCGATGCTGATGCCGCTGGTCAGCCGCAATGACAGCGAGCGCCGTGTGGTGATCAATACCCTGGCCCCGCACTGGGATGGCAATCAGGTATGGCTGGTCACCGCCATCGGCGCGGTGTTCGCGGTGTGGCCGGTGGTCTACGGCGCCGTGTTCTCCAGCTTCTATTTCGCGATGCTGACCATCCTGTTCTCGCTGTTCTTCCGCCCGCTGGGCTTTGACTACCGCTCCAAGCTCGAGAACACCCAGTGGCGTGGCTGGTGGGACCGCGGCATCGTCGCCGGCAGCCTGATTCCTACCGCCTTCTTCGGGTTGATCTTCGGCAACCTGCTGCAGGGTGTGCCGCTGGAAGTCGATCAGTTCATGCGTGCCAGCTACGCCGGCAGCTACCTGGGGCTGTTCAACCCCTTCGCTCTGCTGTGCGCTGCGCTGTCCGTGGTGATGGTGATGCTGCATGGCGGCACCTGGCTGGTGGCACGTGCCGATGAGACCGTCGCTGCACGCAGCGCGCGTCTGGTGCAGCCGCTGGGCCTGCTGACGCTGGGGCTGTTCGCGCTGGGCGGGCTGTGGGTGTGGTTGTCCGGCATGGGCTACAGCATCGATCAGATGGGCGACACCGCCTCGGCCCTCAAGCTGCTCGACAAGCAGGTGGGGCCGGGTAGCTGGCTGGATGTCTATGCACGTGAGCCGCTGACGTTGCTGGCACCGCTCAGCGCGATCGCCGGTGTGCTGGCCGCGATGGTGCTGTCGGCTCGGCGCAAGGGGGGCGCGGCCTTCACGGCAAGCTCCGTCGGGGTAGGAGGTGTGGTCGCCACCGCAGGCATCAGCATGTTCCCGTTCATCGTGCCGTCCTCGCGCATGAGCGAGGCCAGCCTGACGCTGTGGGATTCCGTTTCCAGCGAGCTGACGCTCTCCATCGTCACCGTGGCGGGGCTGGTGATGGTGCCGACCATCATCCTCTATACCACCTGGTGCTACGTGAAGATGTGGCGTCGCATCACCGTCGCGCATATCGAGCAGGACGGTCACAGCCTGTATTGAGGTGCGCTGACCTGAATTGAGTTGAGCTGGCTGAGCCAATTGCTTCCATTTGCTATCAAAAGACGAGGGCAGTGCCCTCGTCAGGAGACGACACCATGTGGTATTTCGCCTGGATTCTCGGTGTGTTGCTGGCCTGCTTCGCGGGCATCATCAATGCATTGTGGCTTGAGCAGACCCACACCTTTGACGATGATTGAGTGAGGCGGTCCCCAACGTTACTTCTGCGCCGCTGACCGTTCCGATCAAGGAGAGCTCGATGTCACGACCCTGGTACGCCTCACGACCACCGGCCTGGTGCCGAACTCGACCTGCCCATCTGGCCTCGCTGCTGCTGTCTGCCATGGTGGCCATCTGGATGCTGCTGGGGCCGGATGCGATAGCCTCGATGCCGACAGGGCCGCGCTATCTGATGTTGCTGGTCGCGCTGTGGGGGCTGGGCGCCGGCTTCACACATGGCGTCGGCCTGGTGCCGCGCCATGCGACTCGCGCCTGGCTGCTGGGGGCGCCGCTGAGCTGGTGTCTTCTGCTCATCACGCTGGTGGCCCTCGCGTCCAGCCAGTAACGCGATTGCGCAGATTCTATTCATTACATCAACAAACACGGCCGCTCCCTGGAGCGGCCGTGCTTGTTTAGGGCTAAAGGCATGGCTCAAGGGCATGGCTTGCGAGCCCTTGAGTGATTCAGGCTTTACTTGTCGAGGCCGCAGGCTCTATAACGCAGCGAGGTGGCGTCGCGCTCATTGCCCCGCGCAGGCCGCTCTCACAGGCCGTTCTCACAGACCACTCTCGCAAGCCCTTGCCGGCCCCGCAGGCCCTCGTGATCGCTCGTGGGCTCTTGCAGGCCCTTGCCGATGTCTGGCGCTATGCAGGGGCTTTTCACGGATTCTTGCAGTCGGCAGACCGGTTCGCGCTGGTCACCGCCAGCATTGACGCTGCGTTGTATTCGTCGCCCTCGGCCCCAAGTGGTAATGGAGCGGAGGGAGGAGAGGCACCGATCGAGAGCGAGAGTGTCTGGTAAGGCGCTGGTGCAGCGCCTGTGGCCTCTTCATTCTCACCTTGTCAGATGATGATGCCCTGGCGTGCATGAATGACGGGGCTCTCGATGGAGGAAATACCATGCGGTCCTCAGCTGATGCATCCTGCGGCCAGACGTCTGGCAGGCAGTCCTCGACCTCGTCGGGGCATATTCCCCGCGACATGTCGCGCCGCCTTTCCGGTGACTGGGTCCTGTCATTGGTGGTGCCGGTGATGAACGAGGAGGAGACCATCGGTCTCTTTCTGGAGGCCATCGAGAAGACACTGGGCTCGCAGGTGCCGCATCTTGAAGTGCTGTTCGTCGATGATGGCTCAACCGACGGCACCCGGGCGTGTCTGGAGGCCGCGGCGTCCGGAGATGCCCGCGTGCGCTACCTGAGCCTGACACGCAACTTCGGCAAGGAAGCGGCCATGTCCGCGGGCATCGAGCAGGCGCGTGGTGATGCCATCGTGCCGATGGATGTCGATCTGCAGGACCCGCCGGAGGTGATCCTCGAGTTCATCAGCCAATGGCAGGCCGGCTACGACATGGTCTATGGCGTGCGCGCCGCGCGCCATGAGGACACCGCCACCAAGCGCAAGACGGCAGGCTGGTTCTACCGCGTCTTCAACCGCCTGACCTTCACCGAGATACCGCGCGATGCAGGCGACTTCCGCCTGCTGGACCGCCGTGTCGTCGAGGCGCTGCGGCGCCTGCCCGAGCGCAACCGCTTCATGAAGGGCCTGTTCTCGTGGCCCGGCTACCGCTCGGTGGGCGTCACCTACCAGCGCCCGTCGCGCACGGCCGGTACTACCAAGTTCAACTACTGGAAGCTGTGGAACTTCGCCCTCGACGGCGTGGTGAGCTTCTCGACCTGGCCGCTGCGGGTCTGGACCTATATCGGCAGTGTCGTCGCCGCTCTTTCCTTCCTCTATATCCTGGTGATCATCAGCAAGACGGTGCTGTTCGGCGCCGATGCGCCGGGCTATGCCTCACTGATGGTCGCGATCCTGTTCTTCGGCGGCATGCAGCTGATCTCGATCGGCGTGCTGGGCGAATACCTCGGTCGCCTGTTCATGGAAACCAAGCAGCGTCCGCTTTACCTGATCGACCATGACAGCCTGCACGACAGCCCGCCGGGCAGCGTGTCACCGGACAGGGGCCTCGACAGCGGCCTGAGCACTGCGCGCGTCGTGCGCGGTGGGCCACGCGACGCGGCGCGAGGTGAATCACTTGAGCGCTGATCGTGAAGGCGTCAGCGAGTCCGAAAAGCCAGTCACTGCCCGCGCCAGGGAGGAGGCGGGCACCGCGACCCGCTTCGGGCTGGTCGGGCTGGCCGCGACGGGCGTGCATCTGGGCGTCGCCGCCTTGCTGCTGTTCCTGTGGCCGCAGCTCAATGAATTCATCGCCAATATCATTGCCTTCTGCGTCGCCTTCCAGGTCTCGCTGGTCGGCCATCGCCGGCTGACCTTCAAGCGCCAGGGCAGTGCCTGGCGCTTCGGACTGGTCGCGGCGGGCGGCTTCGCGCTCAACAATGGCCTGTTGGCACTGCTGATGCAGGGGCTGGACCTTTCGGGCTTCGTCGCCATTGCGATCGCCACGCTCTCGGTGCCTATCGTGACCTATCTGGCCTCACGGCTGTGGGCCTTCAAGGAAGACCATGCATGAATGACAGCGTCACCGCAGGGCCGCGCTCGATGCTGGGGGAGCGCCTCAAGACATTGGCGGCCGAGACGCCGCCCCCTGCCGAGGCACTTGCGCGGGCGCAGGCCGTGCACATTCCCTGGGGGCATATCCTGCTGGCATTGCTGGTGACACGCGCCGTCTGGATCGCCATCGCGCTGTGGGGCGATCACGGCTATCTGCACGCCATGGCGCAGTTCGACGGCAGCTGGTTCAAGGGCATCATGACGCGCGGCTACGATGTCGAGGCGCGCGGCATGAGTGATGGCGACGCCGCCAACTGGGCCTTCTTCCCGCTCTATCCGGCACTGCTGTGGCTGGTGACGCTGGGCGGTCAGCTCGACCCCGAACTGATGGGCGTACTGCTGAGCAATGCCTTGCTGGCCGTGGCGCTGGGGCTGGGCTGTCGTTATCTGGCCATCACGCGTCCCGGCGCGCCGTTGCTGCTGTTCGTGTGGCTGGCGGCCAGCATGCCGTACAGCTTCTATTTCAGCGCGCTCTATTCCGAGTCACTGTTCTGGCTGCTGTGTCTGGCGTCATTGATCGACTGGCGCTGCCAGCGCACCGGCCGCGTGATGCTCTGGACGCTGCTGTTGTCGATGACCCGTGCCACCGGGGTGTTCTGGGTCATCGCGATGGGAATCGAGCTTGTGGCGCGCCTGCGCCTGCGGGCCTTCGCCGAGCTGTGGCGGCGGCCCGATTGGCTGCTGATCGGCATGGTGGGGCCCCTGGGGTTGTTTCTGTTCATGGCGCTGCTCTATCTCCGGATGGGTGACGCGCTGGCCTTCAGCCATGTGCAGATTTCCTGGGGCCGTGAGATGGGCAACCCTCTGACCAACCTCATTGAAGGGCTGAGCTACTGGCAGAGCGCGCCGGAGACGCTGCGCCCGGCGTGGCAGGCGAGCATGGCACTGGTCGGTGTCGGCCTGATCGGCTGGCTGGGCCTGCAGCGGCGCTGGCTGGAGATGGGGCTGGCGGGCTTCACGCTGTTCATACCGCTGGCGACCGGGCTGGACGCCATTCCGCGCTACATGATCGGCATGCCGGTGTTCGTGCTGGCCCTCCATGACCTGCTCGTGCGGCTGCCACGCACGCTGGCCTGGGGTCTTGTCATGCTGGGTGCGCTCGCTAATCTCTGGCTGGTGGAGAACTGGTATGACGCCGTCTTCTGGCTCGTCTGATGCGCTGTATGGCGCGCCACGGCCGCGTCGCAGCCAGCGGGTCTGGTGGCTGCTGGCCACCGTGGTGGTGCTGGCCTTCGAACTCGCCATTCTGTGGCTGGCGCGCACGCCCAGGGTCGATGATCACTATCGGCGCTACTTCATCGAGCATGCCACCACCTGTTACCGGCCGATGGGCGAGGTGCCGGTACTGACGCTTGGTGAGCGCTACTCCGTCCGCAAGGGCGAGCCGCTGGGCAATTGCGGTGTGCTGTGGGCCGGTTTCTACTCGCCTCAGCCAGACGTGCCGGTCAGTGCGCGGCTGGCGGAGGTCACCTTGCGTCTGCGGGTGGCGCCCGAGGTCTCGCCGGCAGGTTCACAGGCGGTGGTCGTGGCGCTTGAGCTGTCACGCTTCCCGGATTCGGCCACCGCGCTGCCGGTGGAAGTCATGATCAAAGAGCAGACCGTCACGCGCTGGCCGGTGGGCGGTGATTATGAGCGCTTCGAGGTCGAGGTGCCCGCCGCGCTGATCGCGAGCGATGGCAGCTTCAGCCTGACCCTCAAGGGGCCGCCGCCCATTGCGCCGCGCGATGTGGGGTTGGATGCCAACAAGTTTCCCGTGGGCCTGCGTCTGGACGCGCTGACGCTGCGCTCACCGCTGGGACTGACACCCGCTCGGGCACAGCCCTGAATGGATGAATGGCCTGTCAGGGCACGCTGCTTCAGCTGCAAGAGCACTGACGTGACGCCGATAGTCAGGTAAATTGTGCGCGCGTGAATACCCAATGATCCGTTCGGCCGAGTGTCGGTGCGTCCCCGGCGCGCGCCTCGTGCCCTATAACGATAAAGCACCCGGTGGTCTGCTGACTGCCACGCAAGGGATGCTCAAGGAGTTGTCGTGGAATTTTTGAATGCCATTCCCATGGATACCAGTCAGCTGTTCGAGATGGGGCTGCAATGGGGCGGAACCCTGCTGTCGGCGCTGGCCGTGCTGGTCTTCGGCATGTGGGTCGCCAAGCGTCTGACCCGGTGGGCGACCTCGCTGCTGCACCGCAAGAGCATGGACGAGGCGGCGGCCGGTTTCGTCGGGCAGATCGCCTACGCCATCCTGGTGGTCATGGTGCTGCTGACCGCTCTGGATCAGCTCGGTGTCGATACCACCTCCATGATCGCCGCGCTGGGTGCGGCGGGTCTGGCGATCGGTCTGGCGCTGCAGAGCTCGCTGTCCAATCTGGCCTCCGGCTTCCTGCTGGTCACGCTGCGGCCGTTCAAGAAGGGCGATTACGTCGAAGCCGCCGGCACCTCCGGTAGCGTCGATCAGATCACCATGCTGCAGACCCGCCTCGTGACGCCGGACAACCGCAAGGTCACCGTGCCGAATTCCAGCGTCATGTCCAACACCATCACCAACTATTCGGCGCTGCCGACGCGTCGTCTGGACCTGGTGGTCGGTGTCAGCTATGACGATGACATCCGTCAGGTCAAGGCGGTGCTCGAGGAGCTGGTCGCCGGTGACGAGCGCATCATGAAGGAGCCGTCCCACCTGATCGCCGTGTCAGAGCTGGCCGACAGCTCGGTCAACTTCAACTTCCGCATGTGGTGCAGTGCGGCCGACTACTGGGCGCTGAAGTGGGACATGACCGAACGCATCAAGCTGACTTTCGATGAGCGCGGCATCAGCATTCCCTATCCGCAGCGCGATGTGCACTTCCATCAGGCCAGTACGCCGGCCGAGTAACTTGCGCATCACCCATGCAGGTCGACAACGCCACCCTCGGGTGGCGTTTTTCATGGGCTTTCGTCGGGGCATTCCATCGCGCCCCGAGTCAGGTACTCTCGAGGTCATCCGTCCTGGGTGTCGTTCTGATCGGGAGTCCAGTGCATGACAAGGTCGCAGTCGTTGTCCCAAGCGTATGATGCCGCTGATGCCCGGCGGCGTCAGGCGTGGCGCATTCTGCTTGCCAGCCTCGTGGTGATCGGCCTCGGGCTTGTGCCATTGATTGCCACGCGCGAGCTGTATCTGGATGACATGAGCCGCGCGCTGGATGGCTATTACGGCTGGATGCTCAATGCGCGCCCGGCCGCCGAGGGCATCATGCGTCTGCTGGGCTTCGGCGATGTGCTGGTCAATGTCGCGCCCTTGCCACAACTGGCGGCCTGGGGGCTGGCGTCGGGCATGGCGCTGGCCTGGTGGCGATGGCTGCCGGGGCTCTCGCTGACGGGCTGCGTCGTGGGCAATGCGCTGATCTGGTTGACGCCCTTCATCCTGCAGAATTTCAGTTACGCCTTCGATAGCCTGCCGATGAGCGTGGCGCTGGCCAGTGCAGTACTGGCCAGTCTGTTGCTGCGCCCTGGAGGGAAAAGCGGGGGAGAGGGAGAGCAAGCCGGAGGGGGAGGCGAAGGGCGGGGCCTGTGGCAGGCCTGGCAGCCACCGCTGAGTGCCTTGCTGCTGTTGTTGCTGGCGCTGTGCTGCTATCAACCGGCTTTGAATGCCTTTCTGGTGCTGAGCCTGCTCGAAGCCCTGTTCGCGGGCGCTGCCAGCACGTCACTGTGGTCGCGCTGGCGGATGCTGTTGCAGCGTGGGGCGTTGGCCGCCGTGGCCTTGCTGCTCTATCTGCCCATCACGCGGCTGCTGGTGGCGGGCGAGTACAGTCAGCAGCATGGCCAGATGCTGCCCTTCGCCGACCCGCAGGCCTTGCTGGCGGGGCTCGAGCACAACCTGAGCGTGGCGCTGGGTGAACTGCGTGAGGGGCTGGGGCAGGTCACGTTGTTGCTCAGTCTGGCGCTGCTGGCCGGGGCGGCGCTGTTGCGACTCCTGCCTCGCGGCGCGCCTGTGCGACATGAAACCGCTGGCGCGCCCGAGCTCAGGTCTCGCTCGGCGCGCCAGCTATCGCTGCAGCGCATGAGCTGGGCCCTGTGGGCGCTGCTGCTGGTTCCTGCTCTATGGGGGCCGATGCTGTTGCTGGCCGAGCCGGTATTGCATTCGCGCACTCTGATCGCCTGGGGGCCGCTGCTGGGTGGCGCCCTGATGCTGGCTCAGAGTACGAGTGAGAGTGTGAGAGCGAGCACGGAAGCAAGCGCAACGCCGAGCATGACGGAAGCGGCCACCACGCAGCGCAAGTCACCTGGCTGGCGGCGGCTGATGCAGTGCCCTTTGAAGCAGTGCCTGTTGATCGTCGCCTGCCTGTTGCTGGTGCGCCATGTGGTGATCTTCGCCGCCTGGAGCAATGCGCTGGCCGCCCAGCAGGCTCATGAAACGCAGCTGGCTCGCACGCTGGTGGCTCAGGCGCGGGAGCAGGGCCTGCCGCTGGACTCGCCCCGCGACGCCGAGCGCTACCAACCGCGCGATGCCTTGCCGGTACTGGTGCTGGGCGAGGCGCCAGTGGCGCCGCTGGCGCGGGTCGCTCGCCAGCAGGTGGCGGCCGTGGGCCAGAATCTGGTTGCCGCCTTCACGCCCGACAACTACTGGGCCGTGGTGCGGCTGCGCCTGGCGGGCGCCAGCGCGGTGACCTTGCTGCGCGATGAGGCGCTCAAGGCACGCCTGCAAGCGCATTCGTCCTGTGCGCCTGGCGATGCTGCCAGTCAGTCCTCTGATCAGCCCACCAGTCAGACCTCAGCCCCTTCATCCGCTCAATCTCAACTTCTGTCGCACGTGCAGTCTCGAGTGCAATCGCCAGCGCTGTCACTGCAGGAGGGCGTCTGGGTGATCGATTTTCGCAAGCCTCGTCAATGTGATTAGGCCATGCGAGTCAGTCATGTAACCAGGACATGCAAGGGGCTCACAAGAGGGATCCATGAAAGCGAGAGTCAGTCATGACAAGTGGCCATGAACGACAACGCCGCCCCGAGGGGCGGCGTTGTCGTGTTGCCGATGTGAACGGCAATACAGGCTTCGACAGTGTCCTGTCACACCTCGATCAGGCGTGGTTCTCGACCTTGTCGAATTCCGTGGTGATCTCATCAGCCGGTGCTGCGCTCATGATGCTGACCACGTAGATGGCGATGTAGGCGAAGATGACGCCCGGCACGATCTCGTAGAGATCGAAGATGCCACCGGAAAGCTGCTTCCAGACCACCACGGTCACGCCACCGACGATGATGCCGGCCAGCGCGCCGAAGCGGTTCATGCGACGCCAGTACAGCGACATGATCAGAGCCGGACCGAAGGCGGCACCGAAGCCGGCCCAGGCGTAGGACACCAGACCCAGCACGCTGGAGTTCGGATCCAGCGCCAGGATCCAGGCGATGATGGCGATACCGACCACCGCGAAGCGACCGACCCACACCAGCTCGGACTGGGTCGCATCCTTCTTGAACAGCGCCTTGTAGAAGTCATCGGCCAGGGCAGAGGACGACACCAGCAGCTGGGAGTCAGCGGTGGACATCACGGCAGCCAGGATGGCGGCCAGCAGCACGCCGGCAACCGCCGGGTGGAAGATGAAGTTCACCATGACCATGAAGATCTTCTCGCTGTCGGCCAGGTCCTTCGGCACGTAGACGAGACCCAGCAGGCCGATGCAGATGGCCGCGAACAGACCCAGCGCAGACCAGACCACGGCGATGGTACGTGCCGCGCCGATGTCCTTCTCGCTGCGGATGGCCGCGAAACGCGCCAGGATATGCGGCTGACCGAAGTAGCCCAGGCCCCACGCCAGTGAGGAGACGATGCCGACCAGCGTCAGCGCTTCGCCGGTGGAGGCGTCACGGAACCATTCCAGCAGCAGCGGGTTCTCGGCGGTGATGCGCGAGGTCGCTTCTGCCACGCCACCCATGTCGGTGAGTGCCACGATGGGCACCACGATCAGGGCGGCGGCCATCATCAGACCCTGGATCAGGTCAGTCCACGACACGGCGAGGAAGCCGCCGAAGAAGGTGTAGGACACGATGGCGATGGTACCGACGGTCACGGCGATGGTGTAGTCGAGGCCGAAGACGGTCTCGAACAGCTTGCCACCTGCCACCAGACCGGAGCTGGTGTAGAAGAGGAAGAACAGCAGGATGAAGACGGCCGAGATGACGCGCAACATCTTGGAGTTGTCACGGAAGCGCTTCTCGAAGTAATCCGGCAGGGTCAGCGAGTCGCTGGCGATGAAGCTGTAGATACGCAGGCGCTTGGCGACGATCAGCCAGTTGAGCCAGGTACCGGCCAGCAGACCGATGCCGATCCAGGCAGCGGACAGGCCGCTGAGGTAGGCAGCACCGGGCAGGCCCAGCAGCAGCCAGCCGGACATGTCAGACGCACCGGCGGAAATGGCGGACGTCCAGGGGCCCAATGAGCGGCCACCCAGGATGTAATCCGACATGTTGGAGGTGCGCTTGTAGGCCAGCAGGCCAATGCCGAGCATCACCGCCAGATAGATAGCGAACGTGATGAGTATGGTGGGGCTGTTATCGACCATCGTGGAGTAAATCCTTTGCATTTATTGTTGTCGGACGGCGAGCGTCGTGATGATTCACTGCCAGTGACGGTTCCTGTCAGACCGTCGCCGGGAGTCCTGCGTCATGCATCGAACGTCCTTCGAGGGCCATGTCGCGGCGGCTCTCGCAAGTTCCTGCCAATCTTGTACGTTCAGACTAGCGCATAAACGAATCTTCTGACGATCGTCCGTCCCCGCATATTGCCGTCGAGTCAAAAGGGAAAACGGCAACGGACACCGCAGGGCACGAACATGAGGGGCCAGTCGCTGGCGATTCATGTCCGTGGGCGTCCCTGTCGGTGTCCGGGGCAGATGACGGCCTGGCGTGCTCGCCGTCATCCACTGGGCATCGTCCTGATGCCCTGTCACCTGGCTACCTCATGCACGTCCAGCATGCAGTCTTCCGCCAGGCGTGACCTCTGCTGCTGCCGCGAGAGCAGGCAGCGTCGGTCATTCGTCGCCCATGGCGAGAAGAGACGCGTTGCCGCCGAGAGCCGTGGTGTTGACGGTACGGGTCTTCTCGGTAGCGAAGCGGTGCAGGTAGTGCGGGCCGCCGGCTTTCGGGCCAGTACCAGAGAAGCCCTGACCACCAAACGGCTGTACACCTACCACGGCACCGATGATATTCCTGTTGACGTAGACATTACCAACACGAATTTTCTGTGCAACGGCATTAGCAAAACTTTCGTTTCGCGAATGCACACCGAAGGTCAGGCCGTAACCGAGACCATTGATGGTGTCGATGACCTTGTCCACTTCGCCGCCTTTCCAGGTCGCGATGTGCAGAACCGGGCCGAACTGCTCGCTTTCCAGGCTATCGATGCCGTCGATGCGCAGGGCGACCGGCGCGACGAAGGTGCCGTGCTCGGTGGTGGCCTTGTCGACGGCGGCTTCGGCGATCACACGGCCCTGGCTGCGATATTCCTCGATGTGCTTGAGCAGACCGGCACGCGCTTCCTCGTCGATGACCGGGCCGACGTCGGTGCCCAGGTCACGCGGATCGCCGATCTTCAGCTCGTCCATCGCGCCCTTGAGCAGGCTGATGACGCGCTCGGCGACGTCTTCCTGCACGTAGAGCACACGCAGGGCGGAACAGCGCTGACCGGCACTCTGGAAGGCGGACTGCACCACGTCATTGACGACCTGCTCCGGCAGGGCGGTGGAGTCGACGATCATGGCGTTGAGGCCACCGGTCTCGGCGATCAGTGACGGCAGCGGAGCGTTTTCCCGCGCGGCCAGCGAGCGGTTGATGATCTGCGCGGTCTGGGTGGAGCCGGTGAAGCACACGCCAGTGATGCGCGGGTCGCTGGACAGCACGCTGCCCACGGTCGGGCCATCACCCGGCAGCAGCTGGACGACATCGCGCGGCATGCCGGCTTCGCGCAGCAGCTCGACCACGCGGTGAGCGACCAGCGAGGTCTGCTCGGCGGGCTTGGCGACCACGGTGTTGCCGGTGACGGCGGCGGCGACCATCTGGCCGCAGAAGATCGCGACCGGGAAGTTCCACGGGCTGATGCAGGCGAAGACGCCCTTGCCGCCGAGCATGATCTGGTTGTGCTCGCCGGTCGGCCCCTGCAGCTCGGTCGGTTCGGCGAAGTCGGCACGCGCACGGTTGGCGTAGTAGCGGCAGAAGTCGACCGCTTCACGGATCTCGGCGATGCCGTCGGTCAACAGCTTGCCACCCTCGCGGGAGCACAGGGTCATCAGCTCGGCGGTGTGGGTTTCCATCAGGTCACCGAAGCGCTCGAGAATCGCGGCGCGTTCCTCGACCGGCGTCTGCTCCCAGCGCGGGAAGGCAGCCCAGGCGGCGTCGATGGCCCTGGAAGCTTCCTCGGCGCTGGTCCACTGCACGTGGCCCAGGGTGTCACGACGGTCGAACGGGCAGGTGACGGCCTGGCGGCGCTCGGCATTGACCTGGACATCGAAGGCCAGCTGCGGACGCACGTCGTAGGTGGTGTCCATGTGCGTGGCCATCTCGTCGATCAGCGGCTGGTACTGGCTATTGATGTTCAGATTGATGCCCCGTGAATTCAGGCGGTCTGCGCCATAGATGTTCGGCGGCAGCGCGATGCGTGGGTTGTGATAGGTCCTGTACTGATTGAGCGTGACCACCGGGTGGGTGCACAGGCTCTCGACCGGCACGCGCGGGTCGACCAACTGGTGAACGAACGAGGAGTTGGCTCCGTTCTCCAGCAGACGACGCACCAGGTACGGGAGCAGGTCCTTGTGTGCGCCGACCGGCGCATAGATACGGCACCAGGTCCCCTTGGGCGCGCGCTTGAGCGCGGCTTCATACAGGGCTTCGCCCATGCCGTGCAGGCGCTGGAATTCGAACTGACGTGTCTCGCCGGCGTTGGCCACATCCAGAATGGTGCTGATGGTGTGGGCATTGTGGGTGGCGAACTGCGGGTAGATGCGCCCACGGGTGTTCTCGGACAGCAGGAAGCGCACGCAGACCAGGTAGCTGACGTCGGTGGAGGCCTTGCGGGTGAACACCGGATAGCCTTCGACACCCAGTTCCTGGGATTCCTTGATCTCGCTGTCCCAGTAAGCGCCCTTGACCAGACGCAGCGGGATCTCGTCGCCTTGCAGGTCGGCGATGCGGTTGAGGTACTGCAGGGTCGGCAGGGCCCGCGTCGAGTAGGCCTGCACGACGAGGCCGAACTTGCCCCAGCCGCGGCAGGTGTCGCTCTCGTAGACGGCGCGGAACACTTCCAGCGAGATCTCGAGGCGATCGACTTCCTCGGCATCGATGGTGATGGCGACGTTCAGCTCGCGGGCGATACCGGCCAGTTCACGCACGCTTGCCACCAGCTCTTCCAGCACCTGCTCACGACGGCCGAATTCATAGCGCGGATGCAGGGCGGACAGCTTGATGGAGACGGACGGTGACGGCGTGGCTTCCTTCAGCTTGCGTGAGGTTTCGCCGACGGTGCGGATGGCACGTGCGTAGTCGTCGAAGTAGCCCTTGGCGTCGTCGCGGGTGCAGGCCGCTTCACCCAGCATGTCGTAGGAATAGGTGTAGCCCTTGTCGAACAGCGGCTGGGAGCGCTTGAGCGCTTCCTTGATGTCGCGGCCCAGCACGAACTGCTTGCCCATCACCTTCATCGCCTGGTACATGGCGCGGCGGATGACCGGCTCGCCGAGACGATTGACCATGCGGTTGATGAAGGTGGCCGGCTTGCCGTCACCCTTGGGCAGATCCATCTTGATGACGTTGCCGGTCATCAGAAGGCCCCAGGTGGAGGCGTTGACGAACCAGGACTCGCTCTGGCCCAGGTGGGACTTCCAGTCGGCCACGCCGAGCTTGTCCTCGATCAGCGCATCGGCGGTTTCCTTGTCCGGAATGCGCAGCAGCGCCTCGGCCAGGCACATCAGCAGCACACCTTCCTGGGTGTCGAGGCTGTACTGCTGCAGCAGCTCGTCGATGGAATCGACAGCGGTGTCCATGGTGCGAATCTCGCGCACCAGCTCTGCCGTCTTGTCGCCGATGCGCTTGACATCCTGCTCTTCGGCATTCAGCAGGCCGACCAGCTCGCTGACGTAGGCACTTTCATCGACCAGATAGTGGTCACTGACGCGCGCGAACAGCGCCTCCGGAGACTGCTGCCAGGTGCTGGCGGCCAGCATCTGGTCACTGCGCAGGATGTTGTCCTTGAGCACATTGCCCTTGAGAACCCCTTGCTTGGCAGTATTCGTGGACGAGTTGTTCGAGGACTGGGCGGCTGTGGACGTGGCCGAGGCGATCGCGGCATTCACTGCACTGGACTGATCGGAGGAAGTGGAGGTGGTCATGGTGCGAACCCCTTGCTGCTGGGCGTCGAAGCGCCGAATGGGATTGCCGAGTCACAGCGCCGGGAGTGATGCAGAACGCATCAGAAAGCGCGACAGCGGCACGTCTGGATGTATGACTGAGAATGTAGGGTGGCGCAGGGGGGCGGGTCTTTCCAATTTCTCGGCTGCGCATGTCAAATTCACGGGCATGTCAGAAAAGTGACACTCTTCTCCGACCTTTGTCGAAGGATGTGCCGCGAAATGACGCGATCTTGTTATACCAAGGTGGTAGAGGTCTGGAGGTGAACTGGTTTGCGGCTGACGGTGGGAGTGGCGTTGAACGACGTGCGTGCCCCAGGCGACGTACTTCCAGCGAGGGGGAGGAATGAAGAGCGGCGTGTCAGAAACACGGCCGTGAATGAGGGAAGCAAGGGCGTGTCAGATACCCGGGGATGCGCATGCCTCATCGACTTCTGCCAACTCGATCAGGCTTTGCGCAGAGCCGAAGGCGGGAAGCCGAGATGCTTGCGGAAGGCATGGGAAAGGGCGCTCTGGTTGGCAAAGCCGCAGCGATCCGCGATCTGGGACAGGGAAAGCTCGCTGGTGCCCAGTAGCTGGCGTGCCTCCTCCAGCCGACGGCGCAGCAGGTACTGATAGGGCGAGAGGCCGGTCAGTACACGGAAACGCTCGCTGAAATGCTGCTCGGAGAGATGCGACTGGCGGGCAAGATCCGCCACGCTCAGGCGCTGGCCGAGATTGGCGTCGATGAAGCGGTTGAGCGCGACCAGATCCAGCTGGCGGCCACTGGTGCTCAGGGCGCTCATCGGCTCTTCGATGCGCGTGTTGAGGCAGGCGAGGAAGGTGGCGGCGAGCAGGTCACCCGGCGCCTGCTGGTAGTCGTTGACTTCCGCGAGCATGAATTCGAGATAGCCGCGCAGGCGGGTGTCCAGCGTGAAGAAGCGTGGACGCTCGAACAGACGCTTGAGTTCACGGTGATGGCCGGTCAGGTAGGGCGCATCATCGGGCAGGTCGAGAATCAGCTGGCGATTCTCGCCGATGCCCGCGTAGTAGTGGACATGATCGGCCGGCACGATGCAGCCGGTCAGCGGGCGAATCTCGCCGCCCTGGCCCTCGATCTCGAACTCGGCCAGGCCATCGAGGCCGATCACCAGCTGGTGGTAGCTGTGATCGTGGTGCTCGCGCAGGTTGGAGAGCGGAATCAGGCGCATCTCGCTGGCGGCCATCAGGCGCGAGTCTCCGCGACACCGGTGCGGGCACGCAGGTGGCCCAGCAGCACGTTGAGCTCTTCACGGCCGGCGCGCGAGAACAGCGCACCGCCCTGGGCCAGTTGCCACGGCCTGGCATGGTTGTCGAAGATGCCCTGGCAGCGGCGACGCAGACTCTCCAGATACTCATCATGGCGAATCGGATAGCCGATCACGCTGTGCCATTCGTTCTCGTTGATCTCGCCGCTGATCGCCTGGTCCAGCACGCGGGCGATGTCGCTGTAGTCGGTGCGAAAACGCGGCGTACGCGACATCATCAGCATGGCCACGGTGCCGACGGTGACGATCAGGCAGACCACGAAGGTGATGATGAAGATGGACATGAGCGAACCTTGTGCGGACGTAACCGGAAATAGTGTCGTAGCTCACCATTCTACCACGCTGCACGGCCAGTATCGTCAATGCGACAGGCGCGTCATGTTCTGTCTGTCAGAACGTTATGGCATGATTCAAGTCCTGTGAGGCGGCATGGCGCAAGCCGCCTGTCAGCCTCGTTCTTCATCTGCCGTGGGAGTCCCGCCGCATGGCCAATCAACGTGTGGAAGCGGTCGAGCGTGCCTTGACGCTGCTGGAAGCCTTTACCCCCGCGACCCCTCGACTGACGCTCAACGAGCTGGCGCAGGCCAGTGGTTTCTACAAGAGCACGATTCTGCGGCTGATGGGCTCGCTTGAGCACTTCGGCTATGTGGCGCGTGACAGCCACGGTATCTACTCCATCGGCGCGGCGCTTGGGCGTTTTGCCCAGCTGGCACCGGCGCTGCCGGCCCGCGAGGCTCAGTTGCGGGGTTGGTTGGCGGCGCTGAATGCCATCAGTGGCGAGACGGCCAGCCTGATGCTGGTTGAGCATGGCCCGCTGGCCGAGGCGCGACCGGTGAAGGGCGTGACACGCCCGCGTCAGGCGATGTGCCAGTACGCGCATGTCAGCCAGTGGCCGCTGCGTCATCAGCTGGAGGAAGGCGAGCTGGTCGATGAGGCGCTGTCCGCCCTGCTGCAGCAGTGTGTCGACAGTGGCGAGATCGAGACCGGCGAAGCGGCCGGCCTGTCGGTGGCGGCGCTGGCGGTCAGCGTCGCCCAGCATCACGACGAGGGGGGGGCACCGGCTGAGGTCATCGTGCTCAGTGGCCCGACGGCGCGCCTGACGCCTGCCCAGGCCCACCGCCTGCTCGCGCAGTGGCAGCAGGGCGACTGATACGCGACTCGCCAGTGACAGCTTTCTTGAGGTGCTGAAATGACAACGCCCCCGCCGGTCTTGCCGGCGGGGGCGTTGTCATTTCAGAGCGCTGTCATTCAGGGCGTTGTCGTTCAGGGCGTGTCACCTCATGAGAGGCGCGGGCCCTGGCCTGGATCAGGCGTCGGTGGCGGCCTTGGCGGCGCTCATGCGGCGACGCAGGATGGGGCCGACGATCACTGGCAGCAGCAGACCGGCGATGGCGATGCACCACAGGGCCACGGCCAGGGGGCTGCCGATCAGGATGGTCCAGTCGCCGTCAGACAGCTGCATGGCGTGACGCAGGTTCTTCTCCATCTCTGGCCCCAGCAGCATGCCGAGGATGACCGGTACCAGCGGGATATCCAGCTTGCGCAGGAAGTAGCCGGCGACTCCGAAGGCGACCATGAAGTACAGGTCGAAGGTCGAGTGGCTGATGGAGTAGATACCCACGAAGGCGACCATGGTCACCACCGGCAGCAGGTACTTGGGCGGCACGGACAGCAGCTTGACGAAGATGCCGACCATCGGGATGTTCATCAGCAGCAGGATGACGTTACCGATCAGCAGCGCCGCGATCACGCCCCACACGATGTCGCCGTGCTGGGTGAACATCAGCGGGCCCGGGGTGATGTTGAGCGAGATCAGCATCGCCAGCAGTACCGCGGTGGTACCGGAACCCGGCACGCCCAGCGTCAGCATCGGCACCAGTGCGCCTGAGGCGGCACCGTTGTTGCCGGCTTCCGGGGCGGCCACGCCGCGCGAGTCACCTTCGCCGAAGTTGCCTTTCTTGCCGAGGATCTTCTTCTCCAGCGTGTAGCTGATGAAGCTGCCCAGCGACGCACCGGCGCCCGGCAATACCCCGGAGATGAAGCCCAGCACGCCCCCGCGGAAGGATGTCGGCAGGATGGCGATGACGTCCTTCAGCTTCAGGGTCATCTTGTTCATGGCGATCATCGGCTTGCCTTCACCGGCGTGCTGTTCGATGAAGAACAGCAGCTCCGAGATGGCGAACAGACCGACGATGGCGATGATGAAGTCGATGCCCTCGAACAGCTCCAGCACATCGAAGGTGTAGCGCTGGGTGCCGGTGGAGCCATCGATGCCGACGGTGGCGATCATCAGGCCGATGGCCGCGGCCATCAGCGTCTTGACCGGATTCTTGCCGGTGATGCCGCCCAGGGTGGCGAAGGCCAGCACGAACAGGGCGAAGTACTCCGCCGGACCGAAGGTCAGCGCGAAGCTGGCCAGCCACGGCGCCATCACGATCAGGCCGATGGTGGCGATCAGGCTGCCGATGAAGGAGGCGATCGCCGAGATGGCCATCGCTTCGGCGGCCTTGCCTTTCTGGGCCATCGGATAGCCATCGAGACAGGTCATCATCGCCGGCTCATCGCCCGGGATGTTGAGCAGGATCGAGGAGATGCGCCCGCCGTACATGGCACCGGCGTAGACCGAGGTCAGCAGGATCAGTGAGGTTTCCGGGCTCAGGCCCAGGGTGAAGGCCAGCGGAATCAGGATGGCCACACCGTTGGCCGGGCCCAGGCCCGGCAATGCGCCGATCAGGGTGCCCAGGAAGGCCCCCAGCACGGCGAACATAAGATTCTCTGGCTGCAGGGCGATGCCGAAGCCCTGCATCAAGAAGCCAAGACTTTCCATTACGCCACCTCCAGGATGCCCAGCGGCAGTGGTAGCTCAAGCACGAAGTTGAACAGGGCGAAGACGACGATGCCGCCGAGCAGACCTGTCACGTAAGCGCGAACCGGCCTGGAGCCCATGCGCCAGCACAGGGTGCCGACCGCAGCGGTGGTCGTGACGATGAAGCCCAGCGGCTCAAGCAGCGCGGTGTAGAGGCACAGGATGACGATGGCCAGCACCATCTCGGCGCCGGTGCGGCTCCACGGCCATTGCTGGTCCGGATCGGGGCGCACGATCAGATACAGGCTGCTCAGCGCCAGCACGATCGAGAGCACCGTGGGGAAGGTTTCGGGCCCGATGGACTCGGCCCCGCCGAAGGGTTCCGGGAACTGCTGGGCACCCCAGCCGTACGCGACGGCCAGGGTGAGCATCAGCAGACCAAAGATGCGGTCATTCATCAGCGAATCAGCCCAATGTCCTTGGAAAGGGTCTGGATGTCCTGGATCTGTGCCTTCACGAAGGCATCAAACTCGGCACCCGATTTATGGAACGGCATCAGGCCGCTCTTGGTCATCACGTCTTTCCATTCTTCGCTTTCATAGACGCTGTCCAGCGTGGTGGTCCAGTACTGCTCGGCATCGTCGCTGACACCGGCCGGGATGTAGAAGCCGCGCCAGTTGGGGGCGACGGCATCGATGCCCTGTTCGCGAGCGGTCGGCACGTCAGCCAGCTTGCCCGGCAGGCGCTCTTCGGAGAGCACGGCCAGCACTTTCAGGTCGCCGGATTCCATGAAGCCCTGAATCTCGGAGATATCACCGGTGAAGGCCTGCACGTGGCCGCCGACGACCTGGGTGATGGCTTCGCCGCCGTTGTTGTAGGACAGGTAGGAGACCTTGGGCAGGTTCTCGACATCGGCTGCCTGGGCGGCGATCAGCACCTTGAGGTGATCCCAGCCACCTGCGGCACTGCCGCCGGCGAACTTGACGGATTTCGGGTCTTTCTTCAGCGCGTCCATCACCTCGCTCAGGGTGTCGTACGGTGAGTCCTTGGAGACGGCGATGGCGCCGTAGTCCGCGCCCAGTGCGCCGATCCACTCGACCTGATCCTGATTCATGCCCGGGAACTGGCCCTGAGCCAGACGGGTGGTGGTCGCGGTGGAGGCGGCCACCAGCAGCTGCTCGTCACCGGCACGCTTGGAGACGGTGTGCGCGAAGGCGACCCCGCCACCGGCACCCGCCATGTTGATGGTCTGCACGTTGCCCGGCACGAAATCGAGCTCAGACAGGATCTTGCCGACGCTGCGGCAGGTGAAGTCCCAGCCGCCGCCCGGATCAGCCGGCGCGATGCAGTCAACCTTGCCTTTCGGTTCGAAGGCGAAGGCCTGGGCGGACATGGCGGTGACCACCGCAGCTGTCAGGAGTTTGAGTGTCATATGACGTGTCATGGCGACCTCTGGTGTTATTGGATTGTGGTAGCGGCACATGTCGTGGGTCAGGTGCTGGCAGCGGTCGAGCGAGAAACTCGCCCTGCAGCCGCGAACCTGACAGCAACCTTACAATTCTGTAAGGCGAAACTTTATTCTGTGTGGTGAAATTAGACTGCTGCCCGCTGGCTCGCAAGATACCCATTCGTCGCACCGACCTTGGTCGAAAGGCGTATTCGCGCACCTTTGCGGTGCATTTTCGTGGATGATCCGCCCGGATGGCATGTCGGAATCTGGTGGTTTACGACGCTCTGTTGCTCCTCTCTCGCCCCTCTCTTTTTTCTCTACTCACTTCTCTCTCGTTGCGCTTCTCTTGCTGCTCTTGCATGCCTCCTTCGCACCTCTCCCGGCAGGCCCGAGCGGGGCGCTCGCGCTGGGTGCGTGAGCTATCCGCCCACGGGCGCCATGGCTTGCCTGTCGTGTTTGAAACGTTATGCGGCGTTGCAGCAGAAGCGTGGCCCTTGGGCTCTGGTCTAGCGTGTAGCCGGTGGCCAGACTGCGTGCTGTCCGGGTGCCAGCGGCAATCGTGCAAGGGGACAGGGGAGGGGGAAGGCTCATGGCCAAGGTGTTGGGCAGTGTGTGGGCATTGTTGCTGGGTATCGTGCTGATCATGCTTGGCAATGGCATGCACTTCACGCTGATCGGTCTGCGTGGCGGCATCGAGGGCTTCTCCTCGGCGGAGCTGGCGATCGTCACCTCGGGCTATTTCGTGGGTTTCCTTTCCGGCGCGCGCTACACCCCGGTGCTGATCCAGCGGGTCGGGCATGTGCGGGTGTTCGCAGCACTCGGCAGCTTCATCTCGGCGGCCTTGATCGCCTTGCCACTGCTGACCGAACCCTGGGCCTGGACCCTGCTGCGCCTGCTGATCGGCTTCTGCATGTCGGGCATCTATGTCACGGCGGAAAGCTGGCTGAATGCGGCCGCCAGCAACGAGACACGCGGCAAGGTGCTGTCGGCCTACATGATGGCGCAGACGCTGGGCATCATCGGTGCGCAGGGTCTGTTGACGCTGGGCGACGCCGCGACCTCGGTGCTGTTCATCTGTGCCTCCATCCTGGTGTCGATCTCCTTCGGGCCGATTCTGCTGTCGGCGGCCGTGGCACCGGCGGTCGAGGTGTCGCGGGCGATGTCATTCGCGACACTGTTCAAGGCGTCACCGCTGGGCGCCATCGGCATCTTCCTGCTCGGCAGTGTCTATGCGACCCAGTCGGGGATGGGCGCGGTATTCGGCACCCAGGTGGGCTTGTCGGGCTCACATATCGCCCTGTTCATCGCCATGCTGTTCGCCGGCGCGCTGGTGTTGCAGACCCCGATCGGCTGGCTGTCGGACCGCATGGACCGCCGCGTGCTCATCTGCGGCCTGTCCGCTGCCGGGGCAGGCTCGTGTCTGTTCGGCTGGATGGCGGGCGATGCGTTGTGGCCGCTGATCGCCTCGGCCTTCCTTGCCGGCGGCGTGACGACACCGCTTTACGCGCTGCTGCTGGCCTTCACCAATGATTCGCTGTCGGCCGAGGAGATGCCGGGTGCCTCCGGCGGGCTGGTGTTCGCCTTCGGGCTGGGCGCCATCGTCGGGCCGCTGGCGGCAGGTGGCGCGATGGAGGTGATGGACCCCCACGCCTTCTGGCTGGTGCTGGCGACCACCTTCGTGGCCATCTCGCTGTATGCGCTCTATCAGATCACCCAGCGCGAGATGGTGCCGGTCGAGGAGACCGACAGTTACCTCAACATCCTGCCGACGGCGTCACCGATGGCGGTCGAGGTGGCGGTGGAGTGGGCACATGAACACGCCGAGGATGAGCAGCTGGCCTCTGAGGCCGCCGAGGCGGCGGCGCAGGAAGAGGCCTTTGAGGTCGCGTTGCAGGAAGCCTTCGAGGAGGCATTGGAAGAGGCGCTGGATGAGGCCTTCGAGGCCAACGTCGCGCCGCTGGAGGAGGCGGAACTGGTGGAGCCGGGTCACGAGTACGTGGCAGAGCCGCTGCTCGAGGCTGGCGCAGACACGGAAATCGCGTTCGAGGCGGAGCGGTTGTCCGAGCTGTTGCCGAGAGCGGAACTGACAACTGAGACAGGAGCAGCGCCGGAAACAGTGCCTCGGTCACAGACAGATTCAGAGGGAGATTTTGCGCCGCATGAAGAGCGCGACCCGCAATTGCCCTCTCAGTTTGACTCCGAACATCAGCCGCCCAAGGGGCCGTGGCCGTCCATGCCCTGAGATTGCTGGAGCAAACCAGTCAGTCGCCAAAAGCCGCCACCCCGGCAAACGGTGTGGCGGCTTTTTTGGGGCTGCCATGAGCTTTTGCCAGGCGAGCGCAGCGCTCAGGGCTCAAGGACCTCAGGGAGCCACTACCTCAGTGCTTCAGTGGATCACTGCAGGCCCAGCTCCTGCGACATCTGCTCGACATCGCTGACCTGCTGGGTGATGAAGCGATCCAACGCCTTGCCGGACTTGTGGAACGGCATCAGGCCGTTGTCCTGCATCACCTGCTGCCACTCGGGCGTCTCGGCCATGCGGTTGAGAGTCTGCTCCCACCAGGCGAAGGCGGCATCCGATGCGCCGCCCGGCAGGTAGAAGCCGCGCCAGTTGGGTGCGACCACATCGATCCCCTGCTCACGCGCGGTGGGAATGTCGCTGTACTGACCGGGCAGACGCTCTTCACTGAACACTGCCAGCAGGCGCAGGTGGCCGGATTCGACGAAACCGCGGGCCTCGGTCATGTCGCCGGTGAAGGCCTCCAGGTGGCCGCCCATCACCTGGGTGATGGCGACGGAGCCTGAGTCGTAGGCGAGGTACGGCAGGGCGCGCAGGTTGTCGATGCCCGCTTCACGCGCCGCCATCAGCACCTTGAGGTGATCGAAGCCACCCGCGACATCGCCACCGGCGAAGCGCACCGCCTTGGGGTCTGCCTGCATGGCGGCCAGCAGCTCGGTCAGCGAGTGATAGGGCGAGTCCTCGGCCACGGCAATCACGCCGTAGTCGGCGCCGAGGGTCATCAACCAGCGCACGTCGTCGACCTTGCCGTCCTGATAGGCATGCTGGCCCAGACGGGTGGTGGTCGCGCTCGAGGCGGCGACGATGACCTGCTCATCATCATGGCGCTTGGATTTCACATGCGCGAAGGCGACGCCTCCGCTGGCGCCGGGCACGTTCAGCGTCTGCATACCGGCGGGGATCAGGTTCTGCTCATCCAGCAGGCGGGCCACGCTGCGACAGGTGAAATCCCAGCCGCCGCCGGGCTTGGCCGGCGCGATGCACTCCGTCTTGCCCTGCGGGGCGAAGCCAGTCTGTTCGTTATGTTCCTCTTGGGTGGCGTTGGCGCTCAAGGGCACCAGCAGGCCAAGGCTGAGCAGGAGCGCAGCGGGCAGAGCGCCAGCACGCTGTCGAGCATGCTTTCTGCGTGAGAAGGGATGGCGGGCAGGGGATGTGGCGTGCATGGCAATCGTGTCCTTGGTGTTCAGCGTCGATCGTTATGGTTATGTCAGTCAGCGCGGCATGGGGCTGGGCGTTGCTGGCTGTCGCACGCTCATGACTGTTGTGGTGAGCTTGCGAGAGTGCGAATGAACGAAAATAGCCTATTTCGGCGAGTCGCGAAAAGTCACGGCAGGCGGGCATCGCGAAGAGAAATCGCATTTCCCGCGCCGTCTCTCCTCAAGGTGGTCTCGGGATTGCTAGAATTGCGCCATCAGGCTGTGGTGAGCGCTCCGCGATCTTCCAGCCGCCGCCTTTCATTGAGGAGACGGGCCATGACCCTTACCCCGCGCATGCACGACTTTCTCGCCCGCCTGCCCAAGGTGGAGCTGCACCTGCACATCGAAGGCTCGCTGACGCCGGCATTGATGTTCGAGCTGGCGGCGGAGCAGGGCATCACATTGCCCTACGCCACCCTGGAGGAGGTCGAGGCGGCCTATGACTTCGCGGACCTGCCCGCCTTCCTCGCGCTCTATTACCAGGGCATGGGCGTCTTGAATGACGAGTCGCACTTCTACCGCCTGGCGCAGGACTACTTCCGCCGTGCGAGCGCCGATGGCGTCAAGCATCTGGAGCTGTTCTTCGATCCGCAGGCGCATCTGGCGCGTGGCGTGAGTCTGGAAACCCAGTTCGCGGGGCTGGAGCGCGCCTGTCGTGAGGCGGTGAAGGAATTCGACATCACCTCGGCCCTGGTGCCGAGCTTCCTGCGCTGTCATTCCGCGGACTCTGCTCGCGAACTGTTCGAGGCGCTGATTCCCTTCGAGTCGCGCTTCGTGGGTGTCGGCCTGGACAGCGCCGAGATCGGCAATCCGCCGGAGAAGTTCACCGAGGTCTTCACGCTTGCGGGGGCGCGCGGCTGGCATCGTGTAGCGCACGCAGGTGAGGAAGGGCCGGCAGAGTACATCCGCACGGCGCTTGAGGTGCTGGGGGTGGAGCGTATCGACCACGGTGTGCGCTGTCTGGAAGATGCCGCCTTGGTCGCGGAACTGGCCGAGCGGCGTATCCCGCTGACGGTGTGTCCGCTGTCCAATGTCGCGCTCAAGGTGGTGGAGCGCATGGAAGACCACCCGCTGCCGAAGCTGATCGATGCGGGCCTCAATATCACCCTCAACTCGGATGACCCGGCCTATTTCGGCGGTGGCATGCTCGACAACTTCCTAGCCGTGCAGCAAGCGCTGGATCTCAGCGAGGCGCAGTGGCTCACCCTGTGCCGCAACGCCATCGACGCCGCCTTCCCGCAGCGTGCCGAAGGCCTCGGCATGAGTGACGCCCGCCGTGGCGTGCTGCTGGCGCAACTCGATAGCTGCGTGGCGTGATGCAATTATCACTGAGGCTTGAATACTGAATGTAATCAACGGCTTGGCCACCAACATCGCCAGCATGACGCCGCCTGCGGCAAGCGCTCCATCAGATGTTGCTTGACCGTGCTAAGTCGTTGAGTACAATGCAGTTCTGGTGTGCGCAATGCACCGCCCTGCGGGTGTAGCTCAATGGTAGAGCAGAAGCTTCCCAAGCTTAAGACGAGGGTTCGATTCCCTTCACCCGCTCCAGATTCTTCAAAAAAGCCTCCCGAAAGGGAGGCTTTTTTTGTTTTTGGGGTATGAGTTGTTTGTTATTGAATGATTTCTATATTGTGCGCACATTCGAAATGTTCTTGTTAGGTCTTCTTAGGTTGAGCAGCTAATTGAGCGTCATATAGTTTGTTGTTGATTATAGGAATGCTCTTTATCCCTTTTGCAGGGAATTTATTTCTAGTAGATCGTCTTAATCGAAATTTTGGTTTTGTTCTATTTTGAATGAGCGAAGAATGCCCAGTATAATAGTATGCAAATACAAAACCATCATACATCATGTAGTAATATCGAGTTTGCGAATTGTCCTCATCAAGTCTAGGTGTTATAATAATTTTTCTAATGGACTCATCAGTTAAATGGGGGTATTCATTTTTTATTTTTATTATTGATATGGAGATAAGATCTTCTAGATGAATTTTTTGCCACGTCAATTTATTTTCAAGTAAGCAATTTCTCATTAGCTCTAGAAAAGGTAACCCCAGCCGCACTGTAGAAAACTCCCTGTGATTGGTTAGTCCTGCGCGCCACAGTATGCTAATGAGATATAGATAGTATTTTTTAAAGTCTACTTTAAATACTACCAGGTCATCACCTTTTCTCTTTATAAGATTCTTATTTATAGTTACATTTGTGCCATATTTTTCATATTTGCATAAAGTTTGTTCACAGTCCCAGCAAAACATAGGTTCAACGTAATTAAAGTTGCTGTTTTCAGCTTTCGGATGCCGATTATTTGTAATTACTATTGTTTGCCCATTGTTTTTTATACGCTTTGCTATTGAGTTCGGTAGTATATGTGACTCTTGAAGGACACTTTCTTTGAGGCATAGCTTACATTTATCCACGTGATTACCTCTAGATGTCGGGTTCCGTCTGATTGACTATAGCTTGCGTAAACAGCTCAGGTCGTTCGACCTGCCACTCCTTCATTGCTGCTATAGGCGCTTTGTGGTGTAGTGCCTTCTGAGGAATGTGGTGGTTATAGAGCCAGCAATAACGCTCGAGTGTCTGTTCTAAATCCTCACTTGAGTCATAACGCCGAGTCGCCAGAACATCGCTGATACGCCCATTGAAGCGCTCCACCATCCCGTTCGTTTGGGGTCTGCCTGGCCTGATCAATCGATGCTCAATACCATGGTTCTGACATTCCTGATCGAAAAGATGATTTCCACTGGGCTTACGTTCGCCACCCACGGTGAAGCGATCGGTAAAGGATTTACCATTGTCCGTGAGCACGGTTCGAATCGTGAAGGGAGCCTCCTCTTCTGCACGCTTCATGAACGCCTGGGCGTCCTTTGCAGATTGACTTGATCTGACCTCCAGATACACCCACCGAGTGGCACGATCAATCGCGACGTAGAGATAACCCCGGCTTATTCATAAGGCCGACCTGAAAACGAAGATGGCGAGTGGTTTTCTCTTGTAGAATCAGGATGTTCCTGCCAGAACACGATTCAAGAGGACCACTCGCCATGGGTGAAACCCTAACGACCTGGACGCTCTCATGCAACGGCTCTGTCCGTGTCGAGCTGAGCGGCCACCGCACCACCAGCGACAGCGGCGCATTGTTGCTGCGCGAAGCCCTCGACAGCAGTGGCGTGATCGAGGCGCTCGAAGATAACCTGGTCGATCCACGCCATCCGCTGCGTATTCGCCACTCGCTGGCCAGCCAGATACGCACCTTGGTGCTGCAGCGGGCGATGGGGTGGATCGATCTCAGCGATACCGACACGCTGCGCCGTGATCCGCTCTGGCAGCTGGCCTGCAGTGATGCGCGCGGCATGACGCCACTGGTCCAGGATAGGCCGTCCCAAGCCACGCTGTCGCGGCTGCTGACCTGCCTTGGACACAACGACAACATCGATGCCGTGCATGAAGGTCTGCTGCGGCTGGTGGCCTGGCGCCTGACCTCGCTGAAGAACGGCGAGCGTCCCAAGCAGCTGACGCTAGACATCGACGGCCTGCCGATTGAGGTCCATGGACACCAGGGCGGTTCCGCTTATCATGGCCTTTACGGTACGCGGATCTATTCGCCGCTGGTCGCCTCGTTGGCCGAAACTGGCGACATGGTCGGCGGCCTGCTGCGCGAGGGCGACGCCGGCCCCGCCGAGAACGCTGATACGTGGATCCCGCACCTGGTGAAGCGGCTTAACGAGAGCACCGGCGCCCAGGTTCGGGTGCGTATCGACGCCGGCTTCACCGACAACGACACGCTGGAGGCGCTGGAGAAGCGCAGCATCGAGTACCTGGGCCGGCTGCGCAGCCACAAGGGCTTGCAGGCGCTGGCAGCGCCCTACCTGAAGCGGCCACGCGGCCGGCCACCTGAGCAGCCTCGGGAGTGGTGCCACGACCTTGAATACCAGGCCGGTACCTGGCCAACGCCACGACGCGTGGTGCTGGTAGTTCAGGAACGCCCCGATGACCTGCTGCTGCATGCCTTCTTCCTGGTCACCAACCTCGGCAAGTTCGACTGGCCGCCCGAGAAGATCCTGGCACTCTATCGCAAGCGCGGCAGCGCCGAAGCGCACATGGGCGAGGTGAAGTCGGCGCTCGACGTGCATCTCTCGTCGACCGATCGCGGTGCCTCCACCGTCCAGGACGTGATGGCCCGCAATGAGGTGAGCCTGTTGCTGAGTCTCTACGCCTATCAGGTTCTGCATGGCCTTCGCTGCTTGCTGGGGCGCCAGACCCGGCAGGGTTGGAGCCTGAGCCGGATGCGTGAACAGGTGCTCAAGGTGGCGGCGACGCTCTCGCTGCACGCTCGGCGCATCACCGTTCACCTCGGCGATACGGCTGATAAATGGTGGCCTGCCTTGCTGAAGGGGCTGCCGAAACTGACCGCGCTTAGCTGACGTTCGGCGCAACCACCATAGCTTCAAGAATCGAGCGACCGCAGCGACGGTCGACGATGACGGCTGCTTTAACGGCGTGATTAATTCCTGAACGTTATATAGATACGACAGAAGAGCAGCATTTGGGCATGATTCAGCGGGCCGTTACGGCGTAGATAGCACCCCCGGTGCGAGAACCCAACGGCCAGCCACTTCAAGCCGCCCGATCAGGGCACTCGTGAATAAGGCGGGGTTACGGCAGCTGCCTGCTCGATGAAGTGCCACGTGACTGTCTTGCCGAGCCGATCGAAGCGAAAATTGTTGCTGACGCGGCGGAGAGCCGCGATATTGGCAGGTCACCTTTCAGAAGTTCGTCATTCGTTGAACGACAAGGAACCCCAGTGGAACTCACCGTCTGGTTGGCATATGTCAGCGTCATCACCGCCTTGATCACCTTTCCCGGACCGTTTGCGTTGCTGTGCATGGATCATGGCCTGCGCCACGGCCGACGCCGATCGTTCGCGACGGTTGCGGGTGGGGCGGCGGCGTCACTGGTGTTGATGGCCTTGTCGTCGCTGGGCCTCGGCGCGGCATTGGCAGCCTCCGAGACGGGGTTTCTGGTGCTGAAGATCGTCGGGGCGCTCTATCTCATCTATCTGGGCATTCAGGCCTGGCGGGCGCCATCCCAGCCGGTGGTGTTCGACGCCGTGGGGGAAGACGGGCAGATGCGCGCCCGAGCCACGCGTTGGCAACTGTGCCGCAAGGGCTTCGGTATCGGGATCAGCAACCCCAAGGACCTGCTGTTCTTCGGCGCGCTGTTTCCCAATTTCATCGACATGGCCCAGCCGCAGCTGCCCCAGTTCGTGGTGCTGGCGCTGACCTGGCTGGTGGTGGACCTGCTGACGATGAGCACCTACGCCCATGCGGGTTCCAGCATCAGTCGCTGGTTTGATAGCCACCGGCGCGTGCGGCTGTTCAATCGCACCACGGGCAGTCTGTTCGTCGTGGCCGGCGCGGGGCTGGCGGCGTCGCATCGTTGAGCCGAGCCCCGCTCTATTGCACAAGACGTAAAGCGCACGCAGACGACAACGGCACCCGAGGGTGCCGTTGTCGTGTCTGGAGCCTGTCGATCACCAGTGCTTTCGGGCTCAGCGCTCAGGGCGAGATTCGAGATACTTGCTCAGCAGTTCGCGATCTTCACTGGTGACCTTCTGCTTCCAGCTTTCCACCACATGCTGACTGGCCTCCTCGAGGGCATCCTGCAGCTCAGGCGGGGCCGGGGTGATCAGCTTCGCGCCGTTCTCCTGCAGAGTGGCGTAGGCCTCGTCCAGCACGCTGTGGGTGGCCGTCCAGCCGGCAGACTCGGCGGCATGCGCGGCATCGATCAACGCCTGCTGCTGCGCCTCTGTCAGGTCGTCGAAGCTATCGCGATTCATGTGGATGATATTGAGCGGCATCGCGTAGTTGAGCGTGGTGAAGTGGGGCATGTAGCGGTAGAGCTCTGCACTGACACCGCCCATCGCGGAGGTCAGCGCGCCGTGGATGCTGCCACCGGGCAGCAGGGGTTTGAGCTCTCCCCAGCTCATGACCTGGGGCGCCGCGCCCAGGTTGAGCAGCACACGCTGCGTGTTGCGGTCGTAGGTGCGGATCGGCATGTCCTTCAGGTCATCACCGTCAGCGATGGGCGCTTTCGACCACAGGCCGCTGGGCGTCCACGGCAGGGCATACAGCAGGATCTGGTTGTACTCGGCGAGCAGTTCCTCGTAGCGCGGCTTCGCGACCACGTACAGGCGGTGAGCTTCATCGAGGTCGTAGGCGATCGCCGGCAGTGAGGAGATGCCGAAGAAGGGGGCTTCCTCGGCGAGCGCACCACTGAGTGTCGCGGCGATGTCGATGACACCGCCGGTGGTGGCCTGCAGGTGACTGGCGGAGCGAATGTCCGAGCGCAGCGTCAGCGTCAGGTCACCTTCGGACTGGCTGGCGACCTGCTGACTGAATTCGGCAGCGCGTTGGCCCATCATCGTGTCGGGCTCGTAATCGCTGCTCATGCTGAGGGTCGTCTGAGCGTGCGCGCTGAGTGCGCCGATCAGGCCTGCCGCTGCCAGGCCAGCGGACAACAGGGTGGAGATACGTGAAGAAGGCGTCATGGGGAGTCCTTTCTTTTTGTCTTTGACCTATGCCCGCTAGGGTAGAGCATGCCTGCGTTTATGCTCAGCTGAATCGTGTCTACGCGGTTTTTTCAACGTTGCCGGGGAAGGTGGCCGTGGCGGCGGCGGCCGTCATGGCCAAGGTCGGTGGCACGGGCGCGCGCCTGACTCAGAGGGTATCGCGTTGTGCGAGATAGCGATCCAGCAGTTCGCTTTGCTCGAGGTCAACCTTGCTGCGCCAGCTCTCGATCACGCTGACACTGGCGCGTGCCAGTGAGCGCTTGAGTTCGGGCGAGAGCGGATTGCTGACCGTCACGCCGGCCTCTTCCAGCTGGGCATGGGTCTGTTCCAGGACGCTGGCGATGGCATTCCAGCTGGTGTCTTCGATCTCGGTCGCGGCGCTGAGAAGGGCCTCGCGCTGGGTGTCGTCGAGCGCCTCGAAACGTGACCGGCTCATGTGAACGATATTGAGCGGCATGGCGTATTGCAGCGCGGTGTAGTGATCCAGCGTGCGGTTGAGCTCCGCCGTCAGGCCGCCCAGGGCCGAGGTCATCACCGCCTCGATACGGCCTTCGGCCAGTTGCTGTTGCATCGGCTCCCAGCCGAGCACGGTGGCGATGGCGCCAAGGTTGAGCAGCACGCGTTGGGTATTGCGGTCGTAGGCCCGCACGGGCACGCCCCTGAGGTCATCGCGTGTGGTGATCGGCTTACGCGACCACAGCCCGCTGGGCGGCCAGGGCAGGGCGTAGAGCAGAATCTGGTCATGCTCTTCCAGCTGCGCTTCATAGCTGGGGCGCGCCAGACGGTAGAGTTCGCGCGCCTGATGCGGGTCATCGACCAGGGTCGGCAGTGAGCTGAGGCCGAACAGCGGCATCTCGGCGGCCAGCGCGCCGCTGTGGGAGTCGGCCAGTTGGATGATGTCGGCGTTGATGGCCTCGAGGTGATTCACCGAGCGCAGCCGACTCAGCGGGCCCTCTCCGAAGGTGATCGCGAGCTCGCCCCCGCTGAGAGATGCCACCTGATCGACGAACTGCTGGGCGCGCTGGCCCATCATGGTCTGGGGGCCGTATTCGCGGCTCATGGTCAGCTCGACAGGCTCCGCCTGGGCGGGCGTGCCCAGGGCGGAAAGCCCCAGCGCCAGGCCCACGCCGAGCGCTCTCTTGATGCCGAACATTCTCTTCATGTCGTGCACTCCCTGCATGACAAGCACTGCCTTCATGCCGCTACGCTGTCCGATTGGCATTCGTCGTCATCCATCCATAGGGGGTAAATCAAGTATCTCTCAAAAGTGCAGGGCGTGCTGCCGCTGTCCCGGTCAACGCTTCCCTGGTTAGCCTGTTTCACGCCTGCACCGGCACGATTCGGAAGGGGCAACGGGCGTTGAACTGCCACTTGGCGCAATGTGGTCTACGCTCAAATCATGGCTGTGCAACTGCCCTGACACGGACTCCGCGCCGGGACCGCATGGCCGGATTGTCGACGACTGTCAACGGGAGGTAGACCACATGCTGACCCACGTATGGGGCTTGATGGCGCATCCGCAACGGGAATGGCAGACCATCCGCAAGGAACACGAATCCATCACCCACCTCTACGCACATCATGTGCTGCTCATGGCGCTGGTGCCTGTCATCTGCGCCTATATCGGGACCACGCAGTTCGGCTGGAGCCTGACGGAAGGCCACGCCATTCTTCTGGAGCCACTGGATGCCTTCTTCGCCGGTATCGCGTTCTATATCGCCATACTGACAGCGATCGGCTTCATGGGCACTGTCATTCACATGCTCTCGAAGCGTTTCTCGGGGCACCCCAGTCGCCGGCGTTGCATCATCTTCGCGGGCTATGTCGCCACGCCGATGTTCCTCGCGGGGCTGGTTGCGCTCTATCCTGTCATCTGGGTGTGCATCCTCGCGGGGACCATTGGCCTGTGTTATAGCGCATACCTGCTGTATCTGGGCATCCCGCCACTGCTCGACATCTCCAACAAGGAAGGCTTCCTCGTCACCGGGTCGACTCTGGGAATCGGGGTACTGGTTCTCGAGGGCCTGCTGGCGGTCACCGTGCTGCTGTGGGGGTATGGCGCACGCTGGTTCATGTAGTCCTCCGCGGTACACCGGCCTCAGTCAGCTGATGCCTCGGCGCGAGAAAAGCGCCTCTGCAACGCCTCGCCTTCATCGGCGGGGCGTTGTCGTTTCGTGCGCGGGTTGGCGCGTGGCACTTGTGCTCGGTGGCGGTGGCGTGGAAAGTGTTGGACTCAATCGACAGTGTGGAAGAAAGCGCATGGACAAGTTTGAACAGCGACTGGAGCAGGCTGCGCGGGCTGCATGGTTGTCATATGTCGGTGGACGGACCCAGGACGACATCGCGGTTCAGCTGGGGGTTTCGCGCCCCGGCGTGCAGCGCCTGCTGTCATTGGCGCGCCAGGAGCGGCTGGTCAAGATCTCCATCGATCATCCCGTGGCCAGCAGCATGGCGCTGTCGGATACGCTGGTGGAGCACTTCGGGCTGAGCTTCTGCGATGTAGTGCCCTCTGACACCCAGTCACCGGAGAGCATCGCGGAGTATCTGGCGGTGGCGGGTGCCGAGCGCCTGGCGTTCTATCTCGGTCGCCAGCAGCCGCAGACCATCTCGCTGAGCACCGGGCGTGCGGTGCGCGCGGCGGTGGAAGCGCTGAGTCGCAGCGAGCGCCCCCAGCATCGCATCGTGTCACTGGTCGGCAATGTGGCGCTGGATGGCTCATCCAACCGCTATGACGGCGTGATGCTGCTGGCGGACAAGATCGGCGCTGATCGCTTCCTGCTGCCCGCGCCCGTGGTGGCGGCCAGCATCGAGGAGAAGGAGTCGCTGCAGGGGCAGAATCTGGTCAAGGCGGTATTCAAGGTCGCTTGTGAGGCTGATGTGGGCATGATCGGCATCGGGCGTCTCGATGCCCAGGCGACGCTGTTCCAGGATCAGTTCATCAGCGCCGCGGAACGCGATGAGCTGATGGAAGTCGGTGCCGTGGGCGAGTTGATGGGCTGGCCGCTGGACACCCATGGCCGGCTGATCGATTGCCCGCTGGCGCAGCGCATCACCAGTGTGCCGCTGACCTCGCTCAAGGCGCAGCCGCTGATCGGGCTGGCGGGCGGCCACGACAAGGTGCCGGCCATCCTGAGTGCGTTGCGCGGTGGTTGGCTGCAAGGGTTGATCATCGACGAGGTGGCTGCCCAGCGGGTCTGTGCGGCCCTCAAGGAGTGAGCAGGGGGCTCTCTCTCGAGTAGCGTCATTGTGATGGCCGCAGTGTGATGGTTTTCTGCTGATGGCTTGCGCTTGACGACTGGTTCCCGATGACAGGCTCCCGTGGATACAGTCCGCACAAGGCGCCGTACAAGGCGCCGAGCGAGTCATCGGGAGCAGGGCGGGGCGTATGGCCCCAGGCCTTGCTCCTGGTGTCGTTCGCGGTGTCGTTATCGTGGTCAGGGTTCAGCATTGTCTTTGCCCGTGGGATGCCTGGGCGTTTCCGTCATTTTTCCGTCGCTATTGCTCCGTCATTCCTTCTTCATTTCTTCGCCATTTCCCCGCGATACCTGCGTTTTTTCTTGCCCTTTGCTCTCTCTTTGCTCTCTCTTTTCTCTCCCTTGGTTCGCTCTTTATTTCCCCTTCGTTCTCCTATCCTTGCGTCGGAGGCACGATTTTCAGGGCGAACGCTGCCTTCTCTTGTCTGACAATCGAGCGCGTTTGTTCGCCTCAATGATAAAGAATCGGGGTGATAATCGTGGCGTGCGTTGTTTCGTTTAACGCTAATATCTGTCTATGCTGAATTGCACGCAAGCTCAGTGGCCATGCCGCCTTGTGGCCTACACCCAAAGGATCAGATCCCAAGGTTGTATAGCCCAAGGTATAGCGCTTCAGGGTTTGCTTTTTCACAGGTCTGATTCGATCATTTGTTCACTGAATGACGTTTTGATCGAACGTGTTTGCGTCGCGATGTCTCGCCAGGACATCCGTTCACCAAGCCGGTTGATGGGAAGGCAACGGTGCCCAAGGCGCCGTTGCCCTCGAAAAGAACAATGCCAATAACGCCCCGCTGGAGTGCCCTCATGCGCCTACCTCACATCACCAAGCCCCGCCGCCATCTGCTCTCGCTCGCCAGTGTCGCTGCCCTGGCGCCGCTCAGCGCCCAGGTCAGCGCCGAGACCATCACCGTCGCGACCGTCAACAACGCCGACATGGTGGTCATGCAGAGCCTGACCAGCGAATTCGAGAAGGCGCATCCGGACATCACCCTCGACTGGGTGGTACTGGAAGAGAACGTGCTGCGTCAGCGTCTGACCACCGATGTGGCGACCCAGGGAGGCCAGTTCGATGTCATGACCATCGGCACCTATGAAGTGCCCATCTGGGCCAAGCATGGCTGGCTGACCAAGCTCGACAACCTGCCGGAAGACTATCAGGTCGATGACCTGATCAAGCCGGTGCGTGATGGTCTGAGCGTGACCGAAGGCGAGAAGAAAGGCCTCTACGCGCTGCCGTTCTATGGCGAAAGCTCCATGCTCTACTACCGCAAGGACCTCTTCGAGCAGGCCGGTATCGAGATGCCCGAGCAGCCGACCTGGAGCCAGGTCAATGACTGGGCTGCCAAGCTCAACTCCGCGGATGAAGGCGTCTACGGCATCTGCCTGCGCGGCAAGCCGGGCTGGGGCGAGAACATGGCGGTGCTGGGCACCATGGTCAACAGCTTCGGCGGTCGCTGGTTCAATGAGGAGTGGGAGCCGCAGCTGGATTCCCCGGCCTGGAGCGAGGCCATCAACTTCTACGTCGACATGATGGGCAAGTACGGCCCGCCGGGCGCGACCTCCAACGGCTTCAACGAGAATCTGGCGCTGTTCTCCAGCGGCAAGTGCGGCATGTGGGTCGACGCTACCTCGGCGGCCGGCAAGCTCTACAACCCGAAGGAATCTTCCGTGGCCGACAAGCTGGGCTTCGCGCCGGCACCGATCGCCAAGACGGAGAAGGGCTCGCATTGGCTGTGGTCCTGGGCGCTGGCGATTCCGGAATCCTCCAAGTCCAAGGATGCCGCCCAGACCTTCATCACCTGGGCCACTTCCCAGGAATACGTGAACCTGGTCGGCGAGCGTGAAGGCTGGGCCAGCATTCCGCCGGGCACACGTGTCTCCACCTACGAGAACCAGTCCTACAAGGACGCCGCACCCTTCGCCGGCTTCGTGATGGATGCCATCACCAGTGCCGACCCGACCGATCCGACCCTTGAGCCGGTGCCCTATGTCGGCGTGCAGATGGTGACCATTCCGGAATTCCAGTCCATCGGCACCCAGGTGGGTCAGATGATCGCCGCGGCGCTGGCCGGCCAGATGTCGGTCGAGCAGGCACTGTCCTCCGCCCAGCGTTCCACCGAGCGCACCATGCGTCAGTCAGGTTATTGATCTGAGCCCGGCGGATCTGATCCCGACGGATCTGATCTGACATGGACGGGTTTGATCTGAATGATGTTGCAACGGCCTCCCGCCTTGCCTTGAGCCTCAACAGAGATTGACTCGAAGCACGGCGGGAGCCCCGTCCGGCGCCCGCGGTACCCCTTCCTCTCGAGACTCCTGCAACGCCCTCGCGGCGTGGCACGGACAGCCTCGGCCTGAAGCCCACCGCATTGCCTGACTTCCTCACCGTATCGAAGGACTCACCATGCGCACGAGAGCATCCGGACGCACCGTCGGGGGATTGCGAACCCTGTCGCTGCAAGCCCCAGCCGTAAGCCTGTTGTTGATGTGGATGCTGGTACCACTGGTCATGACCCTGTGGTTCTCCTTCCAGCGTTACAACCTGATGATGCCGTCGGTGTCCGGTTTCGCCGGCGTCGACAACTATTACTACCTGCTGACCGATCCGTCCCTGTGGACCGCCATGGGCAATACCCTGCTGCTGGTGGGCTGGGTGCTGGTCGCCACCGTGGTCGGCGGCACGCTGCTGGCGGTATTGCTCCAGCAGGAATTCTTCGGCCGCGGCGTCGCGCGCCTGTTCGTGATCGCGCCGTTCTTCATCATGCCCACCGTGAGTGCCCTGGTGTGGAAGAACATGATGATGCACCCGGTCAACGGCATTCTGGCCTGGGTCGCCGGGCTGTTCGGTCTGCCGGCCATCGACTGGTTCGCCAGCCTGCCGCTGACCTCCATCGTGATCATCGTCACCTGGCAGTGGCTGCCGTTCGCGGTGTTGATCCTGCTGACCGCCATCCAGTCACTCGATGATGACCAGGTCGAGGCGGCGCGCATGGACGGGGCAGGGCCGGTAGCGATCTTCTTCTACATCACCCTGCCGCACCTCAAGCGCGCCATCAGCGTGGTGGTGATGATCGAGATGATCTTCCTGCTGACCATCTTCGCCGAGATCTTCGTCACCACCTCAGGTGGCCCGGGTCTTGCCTCGACCAACCTGGCGTACCTGATCTACATCCGCGCTCTGCTGGACTTCGATGTGGGTGGTGCCTCCGCCGGTGGCGTGATCGCCATCATCCTGGCCAATATCGTGGCCTTCTTCCTGGTGCGTACCGTCGCCAAGAATCTCGAGAACTGATGACAAGCGCTCAGCACAGGGAGACTCAATGATGTCGACTTCAACTTCCAATTCCGTGGCCGCCGCCAGCGCTGCCGTCAGCGCCAGTCGCGCGCGCCGCAGCGTGATCAACAAGAAGCTTGTCCTGACCCTGGTGGCCTGGACCATCGCGCTGGTGATGTTCTTCCCGATCTTCTGGATGATCCTCACCAGCTTCAAGACCGAGGCCGAGGCGATCGCCACGCCGCCGAGCCTGTTCTTCACGCCCAGCGTCGAGGGCTATATCGAGATCCAGGCACGCGCGGACTACTTCAAGTACGCCATGAACAGTGTGGTGATCTCGCTCGGGGCAACGCTGCTGGCGCTGCTGATCGCGATTCCGTCCGCCTACTCGATGGCGTTTCTGCCCACCAAGCGTACCCAAGGGACACTGCTGTGGATGCTGTCGACCAAGATGCTGCCGTCCGTGGGCGTGCTGCTGCCGGTCTACCTGATCTTCCGCGATCTGGGGCTGCTGGATAGCCGCACCGGCCTGATCATCATCTACATGCTGATGAACCTGCCGATCGTGGTCTGGATGCTCTACACCTTCTTCAAGGACATCCCCAAGGACATCCTCGAAGCCGGGCGCATGGATGGCGCCAGCACCCTGCAGGAGATCTTCCACCTGCTGCTGCCGCTGACCCTGCCGGGCATCGCTTCCACCGGTCTGCTGTGCGTGATCCTGAGTTGGAACGAGGCGTTCTGGAGCCTGAACCTGACCACCTCCAACGCCGCACCGCTGACCGCTTACATCGCGTCCTTCTCCAGTCCGGAAGGACTGTTCTGGGCCAAGCTGTCCGCGGCTTCCACGCTTGCCATCGCGCCGATCCTGATCTTCGGCTGGATGACCCAGAAGCAGATGGTACGCGGCCTGACCTTCGGCGCCGTCAAGTAACCCGCGCCAGTCAGAGACACGCAAGACGCGTCACTCACGGAGAGGTACGCCGCCTGCGCAACATTGGTTGATGAACATTATTGGTTGATGAACATTGCTGACAGCAGATCAGCGCAGGCGGCCGAGAGCCATACGCATGTTGCACCCTTGCCATGCCACCCAAATTTGCTATCACCTGCCCTCGGGCAGGTGCGGATAAGGAAACTTCCCATGTCCACACTCACGCTCAAGAACATCGTCAAGGAATTCACCTCCGGCAGCGGCGCCAGCGCCTCCACCACCCAGGTCATCAAGGGAGTCGATCTGGAAGTGAAGGACCAGGAATTCGTGGTCTTCGTCGGCCCGTCCGGTTGCGGCAAGTCCACGCTGATGCGCATGATCGCCGGTCTCGAGAACGCGACCTCCGGTGACATCCTGATCGATGGCAAGCGCATGAACGATATCGGCCCGGCCGAGCGCGGCCTGGCGATGGTGTTCCAGAGCTACGCGCTCTATCCGCACATGACGGTGGGCGAGAACATGGGCTTCAGCCTCAAGCTCGCCGGTGTCTCCAAGGAAGAGCGCGCCGAGAAGGTCAATGCTGCCGCCGAGGTGCTGCAGCTCGGACCACTGCTGGACCGCAAGCCCAAGGCACTCTCCGGGGGGCAGCGTCAGCGTGTCGCCATCGGTCGTGCCATCGTGCGCAACCCGAGCATCTTCCTGTTCGATGAGCCGCTCTCCAACCTGGACGCCGCGCTGCGTGTACAGATGCGCATCGAGCTGGCGCGCCTGCATGCCGAGCTCAAGGCGACCATGATCTACGTGACCCACGACCAGGTCGAAGCCATGACCATGGCCGACAAGATCGTCGTGCTGCAGGGCGGCGTGGTCGAGCAGGTCGGCTCGCCGATGGAGCTCTACCATCACCCGCGCAACCGCTTCGTGGCCGGATTCATCGGCTCGCCGAAGATGAACTTCCTCGACATCACCGTCACTGGCGTGGCCGGCGAGGGCGTCACGGTGCGCCTGCCCGACGGCAGCGAGCGCCTGATTCCGGTGGCGAGCCAGACTGAAGATGGCGCCTCGGTCAACGTCGGCGACACCCTGACGCTGGGCGTGCGCCCCGAGCATCTGATGCTCGATGAGCAAGGCCCGTTCACGGGTCAGGTTCAGGTCATCGAGCGTCTGGGCGGGGTGACGTCACTCTATCTGGCGACTCCGGATGGCTCCGGCGATGTGCCGATCGGCGGCCTCAAGTCCGACGAGCAGTCCGACAGCGGCTGGATCCTGATGGCGGATGGCGACGTCAACAGCCGGGTGGGTGACAGCATCCGCTACGGCTTCGATGTCGAGCGCGCACACCTCTTCACCCGTGAAGGGCTGGCGCTGCAGAATCTCAACCGTCACCCGCTGACCAGCCTGACGCGTCAGGACAATTCCCTGTCCAGTGCCAGCGCCGCACAGGAAGCCCGCGCATGAACCGGGCAGCCGCGAACCTGGAAGCCAGAGAGGATGATGAGATGAGTACCCCCTTGCAGCAGGTGATCTTCGATTGTGACGGCGTGCTGGTGGACAGCGAAGTGCTGGCTGAGGAGGAGCTGTCGCGCCAGCTGGGGGAATGGCTGCCGGACCTCGACACCGAGGCCGAGCTGCGTGCGGCGCTGGGCATGACCACCGAGGCCATCCTGAGCCATCTGGAGGCCATGAGTACTCACACCCTGCCACCGCAGGCAATGGAGCGCATCGATCACGCCATCGAATCACGTCTGGCGAAGGAACTTGCGCCCATCACCGGCATGGCGGAACTGCTTGGAAGGCTGTTGGCGAATGGCGTGGCCGTGGCGATCGTTTCCAACAGTGCCGAGCGCCGCGTGCGCGCCTCGCTGGCCGCCACCGGCCTGGATCACTGGCTGGGCTCGGTGCCGCTCTTCACGGCCGAGCAGGTCGCGCGACCCAAGCCCGCACCGGATGTCTATCAGCTGGCGCTGCGTCAGCTGGGACGTGATGTCGAGGAATGCGTGGTGGTCGAGGATAGCCTCGCCGGCGTCAGCGCGGCGGTCGCGGCCGGTCTGCGTGTGATCGGCTTCACCGGCGCCGGGCATATTCCGCCGGGCCACGCCCAGCGTCAGCAGGAGGCGGGTGCCTGGCAGAGCCGTGCGAGCATGGATGAGGTCAGCGCTTTGATCAGTCAGCTGCGTATCGGTCAGGCCAGCGACCTGAGCGCCACATGAGCACCGTCAGGGGGTGACACCATGCAGACGCTATCTGAGTCGGCCAGCGGTGAACCGCTGACCTCGCCACGCAGCGCCCGGCTCGCCGGCAAGGTGGCGGTGGTCACCGGCGGTGCGGGCGGTATCGGCCTGGCCATCGCCACCCGCTATGTCGCCGAAGGCGCTTATGTGGCACTGGCGGACATCAACGGTGAGGCGGCGGAGCGTGCCGCCCAGCAGCTGCGCGAGCAGGCCGGGCCGCAGGCACGAGTGCTGGCAGTGACGCTGGACGTGACGTCGAGCGTCTCACGCCAGAGCATGCTGGAATGCGTGCAGGCACAGCTGGGGCCGATCGATATCCTGGTCAACAATGCCGCCGTCTTCGCCATGGCGCCGGTGCTGGAGGTCAGCGAGGGCATGCTGCGCCACCAGCTGGCGGTCAATGTCGAAGGCCTGTTCTTCACTCTGCAGGCGGTGGCCAGGACGATGGTCGAGCGTGGTCAGGGCGGCAAGATCATCAACATGGCCTCGCAGGCCGGACGACGCGGCGAGGCGCTGGTCAGCGCCTATTGTGCCTCCAAGGCCGCCGTGATCAGCCTCACCCAGTCCTGCGGGCTTGATCTCATCCGCCATGGCATCAATGTCAATGGCATCGCGCCGGGCGTGGTGGATACGCCGATGTGGGATCAGGTCGATGCGCTGTTCGCCCACCATGAACAGCGTCCACTGGGCGAGAAGAAGCGCCTGGTCGGTGAGGCGGTGCCCTATGGGCGCATGGGGCTGCCGGACGACCACGCCGGTGCCGCGGTATTTCTGGCCTGTGAAGACAGCGATTTCGTCGTCGCCCAGACACTCAATGTCGACGGTAGCAACTGGATGAGCTAAGGATGAGAGACGCCTTCCGTCCTGCTGCAAGGGTGCGCATCCATGAATGAGGTAGTCACGTGACATCTTTATCCGATTCCCGCCTGGCCCACATGTCGCCCTCGTTGGACGACATGGCCAGCCGTGTGCTGGCGGAACACGCCTCCAGTCAGCGCACACGTACCATCGTGGCCCTCGCCGGTCCGCCTGCGGCGGGCAAGTCGACCCTGTCGGAATCCCTGTGCGAGACCCTCAATGCGCTGGAACCCGGCATCGCCGTGGTGGTGCCGATGGATGGCTACCACTACGACAACGCCGTGCTGGCGCCCCAGGGCCTGCTCTACGTCAAGGGCGCACCGGAAACCTTCGATGCGCGCGGGCTCTATCATGATCTCGTCAGGGTGCGCGCCAATGATGGCCCGGTCGCCGTGCCGGTCTTCGATCGCCCGCTGGACCTGGCACGTGCCGGTGGCCGCGTGGTCGAGAATCACCACCGCATCGTGCTGGTCGAGGGCAACTATCTGCTGCTGCGCCACGCGCCCTGGGATACGTTGCTCGGCCTGTTCGACATCAGCATCTTCCTGGATATCGAGGATGAGGTGCTGGTGCCGCGCCTGCTGCACCGCTGGCGCGAGATGGGCCAGGATGCCCGTGGTGCCCATGAGCGTACCCATCACAAGGACATGCTCAACGCGCACCTGATCAAGCAGGACTCGCTCAACGCCGACTGGCGTTGGCGTCTCGCGAATACCCCCATCGGCCCCGATGGGGAGGGCAGCTGAATGATGGATGGCAGGGAGAGCCGCATGTGGGTAGGTGTTGATTGCGGGACCCAGAGTACCAAGGTGGTGATCGTCGATCCGGCCTGCGGGAGCATCGTGGCCCAGGGCCAGCGCAGTCATGCGCTGCAGGAAGGCGCCAACGGGCGCCGCGAGCAGGACCCGCAGGACTGGGTGGCGGCGCTTGAGGGCGCCTTCGATGATGCACTGGCCATCTCGCGGCTGGACCCGCAGCGCATCGCGGCGATCGGGGTGTCCGGCCAGCAGCATGGCATGGTGGTGCTGGATGAGGCCGGCGTGCCGCTCCATCCGGCCAAGCTGTGGTGTGACACCGAGACCAGCGAGCACAATGCCGCGCTGGTCGAGGCGCTGGGAGGTGAGGCGGGCTGCCTGGAGACGCTCGGCCTGGTGCTGCAGACCGGCTACACCGCCTCCAAGCTCGCCTGGCTGCGTGAGCAGCATCCCGAGCGCTACCAGCGCATCGCCAGCATCCTGCTGCCGCATGACTATCTCAACTTCTGGCTGACCGGTGAGCGCGTCGCCGAATACGGCGATGCCTCGGGCACCGGCTATTTCGATACCCGTCGGCGCTGCTGGCATCAGGATGTCTTCGCGCAGATCGCCCCGGAGCTTGACGCCCGGCGCGTGCTGCCCCGATTGATCGAGTCCCACGAGCCGGCCGGGCGCATTCGCTCCGAGGTCGCCGCGCGCTTCGGGCTGCGTGACGACGTCATCGTCTCCAGCGGCGGCGGTGACAACATGATGAGCGCCATCGGCACCGGCAATATCGCTCCGGGGCGGGTGACGCTCAGCATGGGCACCTCCGGCACGGTATGCGCCTGGTCGGCGGACTATCCGGTGGGCTGTGATCCTCAGGTGGCCAGCTTCAGCGCCAGCGATGGTGGCTGGCTGCCATTGGTGTGCACCATGAATGTGACGTCGGCCACCACCCGAGTGCGCGAGATTTTCGGTTTCGACATCGCCACCTTCTCCGCTCAGGTGGCAAGCGCCCCGCGCGGAGCCGAGGGTGTGCAGGTGCTGCCGTTCTTCAATGGCGAACGCGTGCCGATGCTGCCGCGTGCCCAGGCCAGTTTCCATGGTCTGGACAGTCGCAATGCCACCCCGGCCAACCTTTGTCGCGCGACCATGGAAGGCGCAAGCTACGGCCTGCGTTACGCACTGGAGTGCATGGGGCCGCTGGCCAATGAAGCGCGCCAGATCCGTCTGGTGGGCGGTGGCGCCAAAAGCCCGCTGTGGCGTCAGATGCTGGCCGACATTCTCGGCCTCGAGGTGGTCTGCCCGCAGGTGACCGAGGCCGCAGCATTAGGCGCCGCCATTCAGGCGGGCTGGTGTCTGGGCCAGTCAGGCGATGCAGGGAAGGGTCGCCCCAGCGAGACGCTTGAGCAACTGTGTGAGCGGCTGGTCGCGCTGGATCATGCGACTCTCGCCCAGCCCCAGGCCGAAGGCGTGGCCGCCTACCGCAAGGGCTACGCCGACTATCGTACGCTGCTGGCCAGCGAGCACGGCATTCCCGCCGGCGGCTGAACTCATATCATGAGCACGTCACGCCAAAGCACATCGCCCCCGTCGAGACTCACTCGGTGGGGGCGATGTGTTTCAGGTCCTTCACTGCTTCAGTCGTGGCTCAGGCGCTAGCTCAGGCATTGGACGAACGCGCCCATAGATTGACGCCGCCATCGACGGCGTAGCGGTCGATCTCGTCGAGCTCGGCCTGGGTGAAGTCGAGATGATCCAGCGCCTTGACGCAATCGCTGACCTGTTCCGGGCGGCTGGCGCCGATCAGTGCGGTGGTGACACGGTTGCCGCGCAGCGCCCAGGCGAGGGCCATCTGGGCCAGTGATTGGCCACGACGCTCGGCGATGGCGTTGAGGGCGCGCACCCGCTCCAGATTGTCCTCGGTGAGGTGATCTTCCTTGATCGCTCCACCGCGCGCCAGGCGGCTATCCTGTGGCACGCCGCCCAGATACTTGTTGGTCAGCACGCCCTGGGCCAGCGGTGAGAACACGATGGAGCCGATGCCTTCGTCATCGAGGGTGTCGAGCAGGCCGTCTTCCTCGATCCAGCGATTGATCATCGAATAGCTGGGCTGATGGATGATGCACGGCGTGCCCAGCTCGCGCAGGATGGCGGCGGCTTCGCGGGTGCGCTGGGCATTGTAGGAGGAAATGCCCGCATAGAGTGCCTTGCCGGAACGCACGGCGCTGTCAAGCGCCCCCATCGTCTCTTCCAGCGGCGTGTCCGGATCGAAGCGGTGCGAATAGAAGATGTCGACGTAATCGAGATCCATGCGCTTGAGGCTCTGGTCCAGGCTCGAGAGCAGGTACTTGCGGCTGCCCCATTCGCCGTAGGGGCCAGGCCACATGTGATAGCCCGCCTTGGTGGAGATCACCATCTCATCGCGATAGCCGGCGAAGTCGCGCTTGAGCATGCGTCCGAACATTTCCTCGGCGCTGCCCGGCGGCGGCCCGTAGTTGTTGGCCAGATCGAAGTGGGTGATGCCCAGATCGAAGGCGGTCTGGCAGATGGCGCGCGCATTGCCTTCGTGGGCGTTGTTGCCGAAGTTGTGCCAGAGCCCCAGTGACAGGCGGGGCAGCTTGAGGCCGCTCTTGCCGCAGCGCTGGTAGTGCATGCGTTCATAGCGATCTTCAGCCGGGGTATAGCGCATGGCGGAGTCCTTTCGCGAGTGGAGGCGTCGATGTCGCAGAGGTGAAGTGACATCGAATGACGCCTTCAGTCTAGGTCGCGTCTGCAGGTCTGATAAGCACATGCGAACGAATAGATTGTTCGCCAGAGCGTACAATTATGTGGCAGGCTCGATCGCTCAAATTCCGGATGGCTGGCATGAGGAGCAGGCAGGATGCGACATCACAAGCAGGTGGAGCGACTGATGTTGTTCGCTCAGGTGGCGGAAACCCTCAGCTTCACCCGGGCGGCAAAGGCGCTGGGCGTGTCGCGTGCTCATCTTTCCGAGCAGGTGCGGCGACTGGAGCAGGACATCGGGGCGCCCTTGCTGATCCGCACCACGCGGGCGGTCCGTCTCACCGAGGAGGGCGAGCGCATTCGAAAGCGCATGCAGTCGGTACACGGCGAGCTGCTGGCACTGGAGCGGGAGCTTGAACATGACTTGGAGCAGACGAGCGAGTCGGAGCGTCAGGGCTACAGCGGCGTGTTGCGTATCACGGCACCGGTGCTGTTCGCCGAGCGTTATCTGGTCGAGGTCTGCAATGCCTTTCAGGCCCGTCATCCGGCGGTCGAGCTGCGTCTGGACGTCAGTTACGAGAGCCATGACCTGACCCGTGAGCCATTTGATGTGGCATTTCGTGCCACGCGCACACCACCGGACAACATGATCGCGCGTCGCCTGCTCGATTACGTCCATTGCTGCTGCGCCTCGCCCGAGTATCTTGCCGCGCATGGCACGCCGCGCACGGCCGCGGCGCTTGGCGATCATCGCTGCCATGTCTGGTCGGGGCAGTCCGGCTGGCCGCTGGCCAGTGGTGAGGTCAGTCTCGCGGGGGGATTGGCCATCAATGATCATCGCCTGCTCAAGCAGCAGGCGCTGGGTCATGCCGGCATCATCCGGGTCGCCCATTATCTGGTTGATCGTGAACTGGCCGAAGGCCGTCTGGTGCGTCTGCTGGCGCATGAGGAGGGCGAACCCAACAGCATCTACATGCTCTATCCCCAGCGCCTGCCGCAGTCGGGCAAACTGCGTGCCTTCATGGCGGCGGTGGAAGCCGCCATGCCACCTCGTAGTGCGTGATCGAAAGACACGGATGCAAAAGAGGCATATGCAAAAAGACCGCCGTGCCCCGAGGGGCGCGGCGGTCTTTTTATTCGCCTTTTATTTAGACCGGTGAGGGCATTTTATCCAAACCGGTGAGGTCTCTTTATCCAGGCTGGCGGCGCCTCAGAGGTCCAGCGCGGCGACCCCGGCCTTGGCGATCTGGGCATCCTGCTCCGGCTTGACGCCGGACACGCCGATGCTGCCGGCGATCTGGCCTTCGACCATCACCGGCACGCCGCCGCCCAGCATGCCTTCAAGCTGCGGCGCTGACAGGAAGGCGGTGCGCCCGCCGTTGATGGAGTCCTCGAACAGCTGGGTCTCGCGGCGCCCCAGAGCAGCACTCTTGGCCTTCTCCTGGGCGAAGTAGCCGGTCATCGCCGGGGTGTCGTCGAGGCGACGCAGACCCAGCGGGTGGCCGCCGTCGTCGGCAACGGCGATGGACACGGCCCAGCCATTGGCCTCGGCTTCCTTCTGGGCTGCGTCCAGCATCTGATTGACGTCAGCGAGGGTCAGTACGTGGCGAGTGATCATCGGGCTTCCTTGGCAGTGGTGAGGGAAAAGGACAGTGAAAGAGATGGTGAAACAGATAGTGAAACAGATAGTGACGCTTCATTCCTGCGGGAGCGTCTCGGGCAGGGCATCATCCACCAGCTCGATCCAGTGACTTATCGGCGTGCGTCCGGCGCTCGAGAGATGCGTCTGACAGCCGATGTTCGCGGTGGCGATGCGCGCCGGCCCGTTGGCCTCCAGCGCCTCAAGCTTGCGGTCTCGCAGCTGGCGTGACAACTCCGGTTGCGTGATCGAGTAGGTGCCGGCGGAACCGCAGCACAGATGGCCCTCCATGACAGGGGTCAGCGTGAAGCCCAGTTGCGACAGGATCTTCTCCACCTCGCCGCCCAGTCCCTGGGCATGTTGCAGGGTGCAGGGGCAATGGAAGGCCAGCGGCTGTTGGTCGGGCGCGGCCGCGAGATTCTGTCGATCATCGCGAGCGATCTCCTCGCCGAGCACTTCGACGATATCGTGGGCCAGGGCGCTTACGCGTGCGGCGCGCTCAGCATAGTCCGGGTCGTCGGCCAGCATCTCGCCATATTCCTTGACGAAGGCCCCGCAGCCACTGGCGGTCTGCACGATCGCTTCCGCGCCGGCCTCGATGGCCGGCCACCAGGCATCGATGTTGGCACGCATGCGCGCGCGACCGGCCTGCTGGGCGTTGAGGTGATAGTCGATGGCACCGCAGCAGCCGGCCTCCTGAATGGGGGTGACACCGATGCCGAAGCGCGCCAGCACGCGGGCGGTGGCGGCATTGATGTTGGGGGCCAGGCCCGGTTGCACACAGCCCTCCAGCATCAGCACTTGACGCGAAAGCACTTGCCGAGAAAGCTCTTGGCGTGAAAGCGCCTGATCAGAAGGCGTTGCGGCGACGGGGGCGGTCGGGGGCTCAGCTTGACGGTCGCGCTCGCGGGCCAGCGGGATCTTGTCGGCCAGCGCGCCAGGTGCGAGGGGACGGAAGCGCACACCAAGTGCCAGCAAGGCCTTGAAGCGCGCGGGTTCGACCAGCGCATGGCGCAGGCCACTGCGCAGCAGGCGCTCTCGCCACGGGCGGCCGACGCGACGCTCAAGCTCCTGACGCCCGATATCGAGCAGGGTGTGATACTGCACGCCCGATGGGCAGGTGGTCTCGCAGCTGCGACAGCTCAGGCAGCGATCCAGATGCCGCTGGGTCTCGCGAGTGATCTCGCTGGCCTGCTCGCGAACTGCCTCGTCGGGACTTTCGGGATCGCTTTCCAGCAGCTGCTTGATCAGATAGATGCGCCCGCGTGGGCCGTCGCGCTCATCGCCCAGCAGTTGGTAGGTGGGGCAGGTGGCATTGCAGAAGCCGCAATGCACGCAGCTGCGCAGCACCTTGTCGGCTCGCTGGATATGCGGTCTGGCAAGTGCGGCGTCACTGAAGTGGGTCTGCATTCAGGTGCGTCTCCTGTCGTGGCGTGAGTCACATCTCGGCATACAGGCGACCGGGATTGAGGATGCCGTGGGGGTCCAGCTGCTGCTTGAGCTGAAGGTGGTAGCGGGCATTGGGGGCGGCCAGCGGCATCAGCGGACTGTCCTCGGCGGCGACGGTACCCGGGGTATAGCAGATGGCATGGCCGCCCAGCCGACTGGCCAGCGCGCGGATGCGCTGGGCGGGGGCATCGCTTGCAAGCCAGCGCTGGGCACCCGCCCAGTCACACAGCAAATCGGCATCCCCCAGAGGGCCCAGCAGTTCACTGACGGCGGCTTGCCACTCGAGGTGATCCAGCGCCAGCGGCAGCGACAGTCGCCACAGTGCCTGATGCGGTGCGCGCGCGCTGAAGAAGGGCAGGCGGTGCTCACGCAGCTCAGTCCAGTACGCCGTTGCCTGATCCGTCGTCAGGGCTTCGCCACCCAGCTGCTCGCACCCGGCCTGGACCGAACGCTCGCCTCCTTCCAGGCGCAGGGTGAGGCGGCCGTCATGCCAGCTGGTCGCGGTGATCGGCAGCGGCGTGCGCCCCCACGCATTCAGGCGAGTCAACGCCTCGGCGAGGCTGAGCTCCAGACACAGCGATTCGCTTGCCACCGGGCGCGGCATCACCTTGAGCGAGACTTCACTGATCACGCCCAGCGTGCCCTGGGCACCGCACATCAGGCGCGACAGGTCGTAACCCGCCACGTTCTTCATCACTTCACCGCCGAAGCGCAGCGACTTGCCGTCGGCGCTGATGATGCGGGTGCCCAGCACCAGGTCGCGCAGGCTACCGCTCCAGGGGCGGCGCGGGCCGCTGAGTCCCGAAGCTAGGGTGCCGCCGACGGTCGCCGCAGGGCCGAAGTGGGGCGGCTCGCAGCTCAGGTGCTGACCCTGCTCGGCGAGCACGGCCTCGAGCGTCGCAAGCGGTGTGCCGGCGCGCACCGAGACCATCAGCTCCACCGGGTCGTAGTGGGTGATGCCATGATGCGCGCGCATGTCGAGTACCTCCTCGGCGGCCACTTCACGGCCGAGGAAGGTCTTGCTGCCACTGCCTGCGATGCGCAGCGGGCGCCTCGCCTCATGGGCGGCGCGGACCTGCGCGCAAAGTGCCTCGCTGGCATCCTGCTGCTGCGGGGGCTGGCTGGTGGCAGGTGTCATGCACTCGGCGTGGCTCGGCACCTGATCCTGTAGCGAATCATCTGACTCTGGCATGGCATGCCTCTATTAAAGTGGCGATGAAGTGGCGAACGTCAGGTAGCGAAAGGTCCCGCCGCAGCTGTCTAGAAGCGTGGCAGTTCGGGGTGCGGCAACTGGTTGTCATGCACATGCATGGCACCGAATTCGGCGCAGCGCGCCAGCGTCGGGATGTTCTTGCCGGGGTTGAGCAGGCCTGCGGGGTCGAAGGTGGCCTTCACGGCATGGAAGACGCTGATCTCCTCGTGATTGAACTGGGCGCACATCTGATTGATCTTCTCGCGGCCCACGCCATGTTCGCCGGTGATGCTGCCGCCCGCTGCCACGCAAAGTTCGAGAATCTTGCCGCCGACCTCCTCGGCCAGCTCCAGCTCGCCGGGCTGGTTGGCATCGAACAGGATCAGCGGGTGCATGTTGCCGTCACCGGCATGGAAGACATTGGCCACCGCGAGCCCCGATTGGCGCGAGAGCTCCGCGATGCCGTTCAGGACGGCGGGCAGCTCGCGACGCGGAATGGTGCCATCCATGCAGTAGTAGTCCGGCGACATGCGGCCCACGGCGGGGAAGGCATTCTTGCGTCCGGCCCAGAAGCGCGCGCGCTCGGCCTCATCCTGTGCCTGGCGGATCTCGGTGGCGCCGGCGCGCTCCAGCACCTCACGGACCCGTGCGCAGTCATCGACGACATCGGCCTCGGCGCCATCCAGTTCGCAGAGCAGAATGGCGGCGGCCTCGACCGGATAGCCTGCGTGGATGAAGTCCTCGGCGGCGCGGATCGCCAGGTTGTCCATCATCTCGAGCCCGCCGGGGATGATGCCGCAGGCGATGATGTCGCCCACCGCGCGGCCGGCCTTGTCGATATCGGCGAAGCTCGCCATCAGCACCTTGGCGGTCTCGGGCCTGGGCAGCAGGCGCACCGTGACTTCCGTGACCACCCCCAGCATGCCTTCGGAGCCGGTCATCAGCGCCAGCATGTCCAGGCCGGGCGAGTCGAGGCTGTCGGCGCCGATCGTCATCGCCTCGCCTTCGATGGTCAGCATCTCGAGCTTGAGCAGGTTGTGAACGGTGAGGCCGTACTTGAGGCAGTGCACGCCACCGGCATTCTCGGCCACGTTGCCGCCGATGGAGCAGGCGATCTGCGAGGAGGGGTCCGGCGCGTAGTAGAGTCCGAAGGGCGCGGCGGCCTCGGAAATGGCGAGATTGCGCACCCCGGGCTGCAGGCGTGCGGTGCGGGCGTCGGGGTTGATCTCGAGAATCCGCGCCATGCGCGACATCACCAGCAGCACGCCCTGCGCCAGCGGCAAGGCGCCGCCGGACAGCCCGGTGCCGGCGCCACGTGTCACCACCGGCACGCCCAGCGCATGACATTTACGCAGCAGGGCGGCGACCTGCTCGACCCGCTCCGGCAGGGCGACCAGCATCGGCATGACGCGATAGGCGGACAGGCCATCACATTCGAAGGGGTGCAGGTCCTCCTCGCGGTGCAGCAGCGTCAGGTCCGGCAGCAGAGTGGTGAGATGCGCCAGCACCTGGCCCTTGTCGTGCTGGACCAGCGGTCCATCCAGCGTCGGGTCATAGAGGATATTCATGCACTGCCTCCCGGGAGGTTGGGGTCTGCGCGGCTGCTGTCTGTCATTACTGTCGGCTGATGCGGGGGCGAGCGAGTCGCCTGTCGATTCGACCGGCGAGAGGGGCCCGTCTTGCCTGACCTGCCGCACCCGATCTGCACACAATCTGGCCTGCCTCCCCGGCCTTGTCCATGCTTCATATCAGTGGTCTGACCAGACATTCGTCTAGTGTTTGCGCAAGGAAAACCACGCTTTACTGGCCAGACGATTGCTGCCGTCAGGTGCCTTTGCGTCCGCTGATCGACAGGTCTGACCAGTCGAGAATCGCCAGGCGCTGCCAGCGAGTCGATCAAGCGCCACGAGGGTGTTGATCAAGGTCCTGCACACGAAGGTTGGGCACACGAAGATCGAGCACATGAAGGGGAGGGGCGGGATGCTGCAAACCATCGCAGAGTCAGGAGCGGATCCCCGCGCCGCGGATCAGGTAGCGGCGCGTCTGGAGCAATTGATTCTGGACGGCGTGCTCAAGCCCGGGCAGATGATCCCCTCGGAACGCCGGCTATGTGAGCGACTGGGGATCTCGCGGGCTTCGCTGCGCGAGGGGCTAAGGCTGTTGCGTGGCAAGGGCATCATCGAGACACGACACGGCAAGGGCTCAAGCGTCGCGGCGCTGTTGCCGAGCGGTGATATCAGCCCGCTGATGCATCTGTTTCGGGATCAGCCGCGCACCCTGTATGACCTGCTGGAAGTGCGGGCCCTGCTGGAAGGGCAGTCGGCGCGGCTGGCTGCCCTGCGCGGCACGCCGGCGGACAGGGTATTGATCCGGCGTCATTACGAGGCAATGGCGGCCTGTGTGCGCGAGTATCCGCCCGACTTTGAATCCTCAGCGCCGGGTGATGTGGCGCTGCCGGATGCCCAGCAGCTGGCACGTCACGATCATGCCTTCCACCACGCCATCTGTGAGGCGTCCCACAACCCGGTGCTGGTGCATACGCTCAAGGGCATCAATGACCTGCTGCTCAGCTCGGTGTTCGCCTCGCTGCGCAATCTCTACCATCGCCCGATTCCCCGCGGTCAGATCAATGCCCAGCACACGGCCATCTACCGGGCGGTGATGGACCAGCAGCCGGAGGCGGCGGAGAAGGCGGCGCTGGAGCACCTGCACAGCATTCGCGACAACCTGCGCGAGCTGGAGGAGGAGGACGAGCGTCTGGTGCGTTCGGCCATGCGTCTGGAAGGTTTCGAGTAGCGCGTCAGGGTTCTGGCTCAGGTGTGCGCTGGTGGTCGAGCAGGCTGGCAAGCGGGACGGACTCAAGGCAAAGTGGTCAGCTCATCGTCCAGGACAACGTGCTGCCTTCATGTGGAAACTCTCTTCCGCGAGTGACTGGCTCGACCGCCTCAATCACTCCCGCCACGCCATGCTGTGGCTGTTCATCGCCTCGATGCTGGAAACCCTGTTGATTCCGATTCCCATCGAGGTCGTTCTGATTCCGTGGATGCTGCGCCACCCCGAGCGCCGTTGGCGCGTGGCCGCGGTGGCGCTCGCCGGCAACCTGACCGCGGCATTGCTGGGCTTCTATCTCGGGGCCTACGCGCTGGCGGCGTGGGGTGATGGGTTGATCGGCTTCTTCGGCGGGCAGCAGGCCTTCGAATCCTTCCAGCAGCGCTTCAGCGAGCAGGGGTTCCTTGCCATCATGCTGATCGGCATCGTGCCGATTCCCTTCCAGAGTGCCATGCTGGTCGCCGGTGCCAGCGGTTATCCGGTCGCGTTGTTCCTGCTGGCGGCACTGGTCGGGCGCGGGGTGCGCTATTTCGGGCTGGCAGCCCTGGTGGCACTGGTCGAGGATCAGGCGCTGGCGCTCTGGCAGCGCTATTCGCGCCCGCTGGGAGTGATCGGGCTTGCGCTGACCGGCGTGTGGCTGTGGCAGGCCTTCATCGCCTGATGGCTCACTCTCACCGGCTTGTGCTGACCTGGGAGAGCAACGCCTTGCCGCGCTGATAGTCGGCCTGCCAGATCGCCTCGGGCACCATGCTGCCGCCGGTAGCCCAGACGACATGGGTGGTATTGGCCTGTACCTCGCCGTCATCCAGTCCGTTGGCCGCCCGCCACGCTTGCCAGGCGGGGGCGTCATTGCACAGCACGTGATGAATACCGGGCACGCCAGCCAGCGCGGAGGGCTCAAGCATGAGGCCTTCGCTGTCATGCGCCAGCGCGAGCAGTTCGAGCAGATGCTCATCACGCACGGTATGGATGCCGCTGAGCAAGGGCGCCATCACGCGCCCGACGAAGGCCGAGGCGCGACCCACCGCCAGGCCATCGGCGCAGGTGCGATTGTCCAGCCCGATATCCTCCACCGCGATGCCATCATGTTCGCCGGTCAACATGCCCAGCAGCATGCAGGGGGAGTTGACCGGTTCAGCGAAGAAGCAGTGCACGGCGTCACCGAAGACCTGCTTGAGGCCGTAGGCCACGCCGCCCGGACCGCCGCCGACGCCGCAGGGCAGATAGACGCAGAGCGGATGGCGGGCATCCACCGGGATGCCCTGCGCGGAGAGCTGTTCCGCGAGGCGGCTGGCCGCCGTGGCATAACCCACGAACAGGTCCCGCGAGCTTTCGTCATCGATGAAGTGGGCGTTGGGCTGCTGCGCTTCCTGGCGCCCAGCGGCGACAGCCTTGCCATAATCCCCGCTGTGCTCCACGACCTCCGCGCCCCGCGCGCGCAGCAGGTCCTTCTTCCATTGCTTGGCATCTGCCGACATGTGCACGGTGACGCGAAAGCCGAGCCGCGCGCTCATGATGCCGATGCTGAGCCCCAGATTGCCGGTAGAGCCCACCACGACCTGTTGGCCGGCCAGCAGGGCACGTATCTCATCACGCTGGAAAGCGCGGTAGTCGTCGTCCTGACGCAGCAGCCTTGCGTCCATGGCCAGACGCTCGGCATGCTTGAGCACCTCGTGGATGCCGCCGCGCGCCTTGATCGAACCCGAGATGGGCAGGGCGTTGTCGCACTTGATCATCAGACGTCCGGGCAGCGAGGATTCGGTTGAGTTGAGGGGAGATGCGGTCGAGGCTATGCCGCTCAGCGCCTGCTGCAAGCCGGGCGCTGCCACCAGCGGCGATTCGATGCGCCCTGACGCCGCGGCGGTCTCGGGGAAGGCTTCGGCAATCCAGGGAGCGAAACGCATCAGGCGTGCGTCGGCATCCTCGATGTCCTGGGCTTCCACGCCACTCGTCTGCAGCGCTGGTGAGGCGAGCGCCTTGGCGGTCGCGACGCGTTCAGGGTTGAGCCAGCCGATTTCGCGGCCGGCCATCAGGCTGGTGATTTCCGGGTGACGCAGCGCCAGGGTGTGGAGGTCATGGGGTGTGGCAGACATGCGGTGTCCTTGTGGCGGTTCGATCCTGCGATCAGGTCAGGTCACAGGTTAGCGCGTCTTCCACTGGCAACGCACGTAGCCCAGCTTTCACATTCCGTAAAGGTCAGTGACAAAAAAGACCGGATTTTTTGGCAACCGTCGGGATAGAAATGCAAAAGGCGCAGTCATAGTAAGCAAGGACATGATGTTATCGCGATGTTATGTCTGGCTTTAACTGTTCTTTGGTCCGCCACGGTTTTCCTGGCGGATTTTTTTATGCCTGAAATACGTGGGCTTTTGCCGGTTTTCGCTGGGGCTTTCGGATTCTCCCAGACTTTCAGCGACTTTCACCATGACCAGAGGCCTTGGTGGCAGAGCACGGCACAGCGCCCTCCAGCGAATGTCATCGCCTCGGGTTGCTGCTCGACTATTGATGAGCGTCAGGCTGGCGGCGGAGATGGATTAGCCATTGGGTAATCTTCGAGGATTTGGTCTGCTGGTTGAAGCGTGCTGAAGACGCTCTTGGTTTTCTCTTCATCACGCACAGAGCCCCCAGCGGCGATGACCGCTGGGGGCTCTGTGCACAAGGCCTGGCGCCAGGCAGTTTCTTGATTGGCGAACTGTCTCAACAGCCGTTCTGCATCACCAGCAGAGCACTCAGGACATCGCGGCGGGTGACCATGCCGATCAGGCGGCCCTGTTCGACCACCGGATAGACCTTGGGGCGCTGACCATTCATGTGCTGCGCCAGATCCGTGATGCTGTCGTTCGGGCCGACGCTCAGGACTTCGTGACGCATCAGATCACCGACCTGGGCATGCTGGCCGCAGTGATAGGCACTGTCGAGCAGCTTGCCGAGGATGTCCTGCTCGGAGATGAAGCCGATCAGACGGTCCAGATCATCCACGACCGGCACACCGGGCAGACGGTGGTGGGTCAGGCCCTGGGCGAGTTCGAGAATGCTGGTGCGTGCCTTCACGCGATAACAGTCGCGGGACATGATGTCGCGAATGGTCGAGGGCACCTTGAGCTGGGTGGCTTTCATGGGCAGATCTCCTGCGTCACTGCTCTTCGACTCTCCGGTGAGGGAGCCGTGCGATGAATGCCGGCAGCCACTTCGTGACTGCCGGCGACATTCAACCTCTGTTCAGAGCATAGGGCATCACTGCGTGAGCTGCGCGTCCCGTTGCCTTGAGGGTGTATCAGTCACCCGGACCGCACTCCATGCAGCGCTCGACGATGGCCGGGCCCAGCTGCAGATTGGCGTTGAGGTCACGCAGCGCAGTGCGCAGACCTTCCTCGATCACCGGATGATAGAAGGGCATTTCCAGCATCTGCTCGATGGTCATGCGTTGCTGATGGGACCAGGCCAGCAGGTGGGCGAGGTGCTCGGCACGCGGGCCGAAGATCTCGGCGCCCAGCAGCAGGCCGGTGCCTTGCTCGCCATAGACGCGCAGCATGCCCTTGTTCATGCGCATCACGCGGGAGCGACCCTGGCCGGTGAAGTCGACTTCGCCCACCGCGTAGCAGTCGCAGGCACCGTAGCGCTGTTCGATCTCGGCGGTCGAGAGGCCGATGGTGGCCATCTGCGGATCACTGAACACGACAGCGATGGTGCTCTTGCGCTGCCCGGCACGCACGTCGGGGAAGCGACCGGCGTTGTCACCGGCGATACGGCCCTCATCGGAGGCTTCGTGCAGCAGCGGCAGGTCGTTGTTGGCGTCGCCGGCGATGAAGACATGGCTCGGCGTGTCGTCGCTCAGACGAGTCTGCAGGGTGTGACGATTGAAGATCGGCACGCTGCGCTCGTCCAGCTTCAGGCCCAGCGCCTCGATATTGAGGCGGTCGACGTTCGGGCGACGGCCGGTGGCCGCGAGCAGGTAGTCGAAGCGCTCGGTGAGGCGCGCTTCGCTGCCACGCTCGATGAAGGTGATCTCGACACCGGCGCCGTTCTCGTCCTCGACGCGTTCGATCTTCTCGACCTTGGCGTCCGGGTCGAGATAGAACTCCTCGTTGAAGACGCGATCGGCATTGGCACGCAGCTTCTCGTCACGCAGCGGGCCGATGGCGCCGCCGACACCGAACATGCGAATGCGCACGCCGAGACGCGTGAGCGCCTGGCCCAGTTCCAACCCGATGACGCCCGGGCCGAAGACGGCGACGGATTCCGGCAGGTCGTCCCAGTCGAAGACGCTGTCGTTGATGATCAGGCGGTCACCGGCATTCTCAAAGAAGCCCGGATAGCTGGGGCGTGAGCCGGTGGCGATCACGACACGCTCGAAGGTGACGCGGGTCTCGTGGTCGCCGATGATCAGGCTGTTGGCGGTCTCGAAACGCGCATTGCCGCGCAGCTTGTCGTGGGAGGGAATGCCTTCCACGGACTCGACCACGAAGCCGACGAAGCGGTCGCGCTCACGCTTGACGCGGTCCATCACGGCGCGGCCATCCACCTTGACCTCGCCTTCGACATTGATGCCGAACGGTGCGGTGTCACGGGCGTGATGCGCGGCTTCTGCCGCACTGATCAAAAGCTTGGACGGCATGCAGCCGACACGGGCACAGGTGGTGCCGTAGGGGCCACCTTCGATCATGACCACGGAATCGGTGTGTGCCTTGGCGGCGCGGTAGGCACCCAGACCGGCACTGCCTGCACCGATGATGGCGACTTCAACCTGGCGTTCGTTCACGTCGTACTCCTCAAGGCGCGCCAGCAGCGCACCTGACAATGGGGTCTCAGGCGCGGGCGTGGCCCGCGCGTGATGAAAAGAGAAAGTTATCGGGGCCTGTCAGCGTGTAGCGTTCAAGCGCTGGTCAGGCTGCCGAAGTAGCGGGCGACTTCATCGCTGCCGCCGACATGCTCGCCGTCGATCCAGACCTGCGGCACGGTGGCCTGGCCGGTCATGGCGCGCAGGGTGCGTGAGGTCACGCCGCGGGTGCCGACTTCGATGACTTCGTAGCTGATGCGCGCTTCGTCGAGCATCTGCTTCGCACGTGCGCAGTACGGGCAGCCCGGCTTGCTGAACAGGGTAGCGAAGCTGGGACGACCGGCGTCGGGGTCCAGATAATCGAGCATGGTATCGGCGTCGGAGACTTCAAAGGGGTCGCCCGGCTTCTGCGGCTCGATGAACTGTTTCTCGACCACGCCGTTGCGTACCAGCATGGAATAGCGCCAGCTGCGCTTGCCGAAACCGATGTCGCTCTTGTCGACCAGCATACCCATGCCGGCGGCGAAGTCGCCGTTGCCGTCGGCGATCAGACTCAGGTTCTCGGCTTCCTGATGCTCGCCCCAGGATTCCATGACGAAGGCGTCATTGACGGACAGGCAGACGATCTCGTCGACGCCGACAGCATAGAAGCGATCGGCCAGCTCGTTGTAGCGCGGCAGGTGAGTGGAGGAACAGGTCGGGGTGAAGGCCCCCGGCAGGGCGAAGACCACCACGTTGCGGCCCGAGAAGATCTCCTCGCTGGTGCGCTCGACCAGACGGCCGTCGCGACGGATCTTGAAGCTGACGTTCGGGACCTGCTGGCCTTCGTGTGATTCGAGTTGCATGGAATTGGCTCCGGTCTCGATGAGACGTATCTAAAAGGAATGGCAGGCGACTTAGGCTCGATGATGCTGTCGAGTGCATGAGAAATCAGTGCCTTGCGAAACTGGAGCCAGTCTAGGGGCAAGCCTCTCGCGGGTGAATTTGATTGCATCAAGCGAGGCGATAGCTTTTCTTGATGATCATGCTGCCAGTCAGGCGTGGGCTGGCGCATGGCCTTGTTTTCGGCAGGAACGTGCTGGCCGGCAAGCGGCTTTTTTGCCGGAAATAGTTATACAGACTTGATATTTGACCCTGTCAGCCATAGGTAGTGGGTACGTCACAGCATCGTCAGGCGTCGAGTCTGGCAAGCGAGGCAATAGATGAACGCACGAGAGTACATGGCGAAGCACGGCCTGGACGGCGACAAGGACAAGGAGGAGGATAAGCCTCAGAGTCTGGAAGAACATGCCTGGGCACGTGCACGTGAGTCCGGCAGCCATCGGCCACGCACCGGGACGCCGCATGACTGGGAAGACTGGGAGCGCTACCACGAGCAGCTGGCGGCGGACTCCGAGAAGCTGTCCCAGAAGATCGATCGTCAGGCCCGCGCCGGTGGATCGGCCTCTGCGCACGACGATGACGTCGACAAGGCCGACGCTGATAAAGAAAAACAGTGATCAAGACCGTCTGTCTTCAAGACGGGAGCTGTTATAGAAGACACTGATCAAGAAGGACAGTGATCAAGAAGGACGCTGATCAACACGAGCATCGAACATTCATGACCTCCGTGGAGTCACGGTTGTCACAATCGCAAGGAGCAACTCATGGATATCATTCGCATCATTCTGGCCATCATCCTGCCGCCGCTGGGCGTTCTCATGCAGGTGGGTGTCGCCAACAAGCATTTCTGGATCAACATCATCCTGACCTGCTTCGGTTTCCTGCCGGGGATCATCCACGCGGTATGGGTCATTACCAAGTTCTGACCGCCGCTGAGCTCCCGATGCTCTGATATGGCTGTCCACCTCGGGCAGCCCAGAGTTGAAAGACCCAAAGCCTCCGCTGCCTTGTGTGCAGCGGGGGCTTTTCAGTGGGCGCTCACCGGGGAGGCGCCATGTGGCCTCGGTGATTCAGCGGCGGGGCTTGTCGAGGGCCCTCGGCGAATGGCTGGCGGCGGTAGTTCAATATTTAGACTTTCGCATAGCCTGATTTCAACGCTTTTCAGCGAGCGCGGCGCTTGTCGCCTCTCGACTGTCACCGTAGGGTCAAATGGGACTGAGGGCAGCGATCAGGGCCAGTGAAGCCTGTTCGATCACTTGCTCCACGATAACAACAACACGTATGGATACCCCGCATGGTCACGACTGCTGAGCCCGACGCGCCGCAGGAGACCAGCTCCTGCTTCGCGATCTTCAATGATGTGCAAAAGAGCTATGACGGCGAAACGCTGGTGGTCAAGGGCTTCAATCTTGAAGTCCAGCGCGGCGAATTCGTCACCCTGCTGGGGCCGTCCGGTTCCGGCAAGACCACCTGCCTGATGATGATGGCAGGCTTCGAAACGCCGACCCACGGCGACATCCTCCTCGACGGAACTCCCATCAATGACTTGCCACCGCACAAGCGCGGTATCGGCATGGTCTTCCAGAACTATGCGCTGTTTCCGCACATGAGCGTGGCCGAGAACCTGGCCTTCCCGCTGGAAGTGCGCGGCATGAGCAAGGAGGAAATCTCGACCAAGGTAGCCAACGCGCTGGACATGGTGCGACTCGGCGAATTCGGCGATCGCCGCCCGGGGCAGCTCTCCGGTGGGCAGCAGCAGCGGGTCGCCTTGGCACGTGCGCTGGTCTTCGAGCCGGAGCTGGTGCTGATGGATGAGCCGCTGGGGGCGCTGGACAAGAATCTGCGCGAAGAGATGCAGTTCGAGATCAAGCGCATCCACCAGCGACTCGGCGTCACCATGCTCTACGTGACCCACGATCAGACGGAAGCGCTGACCATGTCGGACCGCATCGCGGTCTTCAATGACGGCGTCGTCCAGCAGCTGGCAACCCCCGAGGCGCTGTATGAAGCGCCGGAGAATGCCTTCGTCGCCTATTTCATCGGCGAGAACAATCGCCTCAACGGCCAGGTATCGCAGCTCGACGCTCAGGGGGAGCATTGCACTGTGACCCTCGACAGCGGCGAACAGGTACGGGCACTCAAGGTGGCCGTCAATGAGGTCGGCGAGCGCACCCAGCTGTCACTGCGCCCGGAGCGGGTGCGCCTGCTGTCGGCGGAAGAGCCAGGCGCCGCGGGCACGCCAAGCCCTCCCGACAATGTCTTCTCCGCCGAGGTGCTCGAGGTGATCTATCTTGGAGATCATCTGCGCACGCGCGTGGCGGTGTGTGGCAGTGACGAATTCATCATCAAGACACCCAACGCCGAGGGCTATCCGCCCTTGCGGCCCGGGCAGACATTGCAGGTGGGATGGGACGCCTGCGACTGCCGGGCGCTGGATGCCTGAGGCCAGGAAAGGTCAGAACAGGCCAGTTAAGGACAGACTAGAAAAGCACAGGCGAGTAAAGACAAGACAGCAAGGAAGGTGAAGTACGCTTCCTCAGCAGAGCAAGAGCAGGTTTCGCGACAAGAGTGCAGCACAACAACAAGAAATCAGGGAGATTCATCCATGTCAGTCATCAATCAGTTCACCGCGTCATTCACTACCTCGCGCCCGGGCATGCCGCTGCGCAGTCTGCTGGCGGTTGCCGTGGCAGCGGCCGGCATGAGCGCCGGTGCGGCCCAGGCCGAGACGCTCAATATCGTCTCATGGGGCGGCGCCTATACCGACAGCCAGAACAAGGCCTATCACGAGCCCTGGGAAGAGAAGAGCGGTGACACCGTCGTCAATATCGACAAGTCATCCAATGCGCTTTCCGGTCTGCGTGCGCAGGTCCAGGCCGGCAACGTCACCTGGGACCTGGTCGACATGCTGCCCAGTGATGCCTTGATCGCCTGTTCGGAAGGCCTGATCGAGCCGCTGGACCCGGACACCCTGTTCGCGGCAGCGCCGGATGGCACGCCGGCCAGCGAGGACTTCATCGAGAATTCGCTCAGCGAGTGCTTCGTGCCGCAGATCGTCTACTCCAACATCGTGGCCTTCAATACCGAGATGTTCCCCGAGGACAAGCAGCCGGATTCCATCGATGACGTCTTCAATCTCGAGGAATTCCCCGGCAAGCGTGCCCTGCAGAAGAAGCCGATCAACAACATGGAGTGGGCGCTGGTGGCCGATGGCGTGGCCCCGGAAGATGTCTACGAGATGCTGGATTCCGAGGAAGGCATCGAACGTGCCTTCGCCAAGCTCGATACCATCAAGGACAGCGTGATCTGGTGGGAAGAGGGCGCACAGCCGCCGCAGCTGCTGGCGGACAAGGAAGTGGCCTTCGCCTCGGCCTACAACGGACGCATCTTCGATGCCGAGGTCAACGAGAAGCAGCCATTCTCCATCGTCTGGGATGCCCAGGTCTTCGAGCTGGATGGTTGGGTGGTGCCGACCGGCAAGCTCGACAAGGTCAAGGATTACCTGATGTTTGCCACCGATACCCAGCGTCTGGCGGATCAGGCCAAGTACATCTCCTACGGCCCGGCGCGTACCTCCTCCGCGGCACTGGTCTCGACCCATGCGGACACCGGCATCGACATGAAACCGCACATGCCCACCTATGGCCCCAACTTCGAGACCGCCATCCCCAAGGATGACGAATTCTGGGCCGACAACCTCGATGAGCTGAGCCAGCGCTTCAACGCCTGGCTGGCGCGCTGACCCCTGCACTGACCCGCTGGCCCCGGTGGCGCACACCCGCGCGCCGGGGCCTTTTTGATCATGCCTGATGGCCCCTCGGCCATGCTCGATTCCGCCAGGTTGGCTTCCGTCACTGTCACGCGGAAGCCAGCTGGCGGTCCAGGCATCCTCGGATAGCCGATCAAGGAGTGCAGGATGAGCGATTCCTCCGTCCCGGCCACGTCCGGAAGCGCAGCACATGACCCCAATGGCGCCCCCGGCGCGGCGCTGACCACTGCCGATGGCGTGCCGCTGAAACAGAGCCTCAATCGCGCCATCCGCCGCAGCCGCATCAAGGCGTTGCTGCTGGTGGCACCGTTGCTGGTCTTCATCGGGCTGGCATTCGTCATGCCCATCTTCGACATGCTGTCACGCAGTGTCGACAACCCGGAAGTCTCCACCTATCTGCCACGCACCAGCGAGGTGCTGGTCGACTGGAACGGCGAAGGGTTGCCGGAAGAGGCCGCCTACGCCGCCCTGGCGCAGGATCTGGCCGCGGGACTCAAGGCGCGCAATCTCGGGCGCGTCGCCTCGCGTCTCAACTACGAAAAGTCCGGCATGCGGTCGCTGTTCATGAAAAGCGCCCGCCGTGCCGGCCGCATGGAGGCCCCTTACAAGGCCGCGCTGATCAAGGCCGATGAGGATTGGGAGGACCCGGATATCTGGCGTCTGATCAAGCGCGAATCGTCGCCTCTCACCGCTTCCTACTATCTGGCGGCGGTGGATCGCCAGTTCTCACCGACAGGGGAGATCGTCGAGAAACCGGAGTATCTGCAGATCCACGTCTCGCTGTTCATCCGCACCTTCTGGATGAGCGCGGCGATCACCGGGCTGTGTCTGTTGCTGGCCTATCCGGTGGCCTGGCTGCTGGCGACCCTGCCGGCCAGTCGCGGCAATCTGCTGATGATCCTGGTGCTGCTGCCGTTCTGGACCTCGCTGCTGGTGCGAACCACCACCTGGATCGCGATCCTGCAGCAGCAGGGGGTGCTCAACGACATGCTGGTGGGTGTCGGGATGCTCGCCGAGGAGGCGCGTATCCAGATGATCTACAACAAGACCGGCACCATCATCGCGATGACCCACATCCTGCTGCCGTTCATGATCCTGCCGCTGTACTCGGTGATGAAGACCATCCCGCCCAGCTACATGCATGCGGCGCGCTCGCTGGGCGCCGGGCCGATCACCGCCTTCCGGCGCGTCTACTTCCCGCAGACCCTGCCGGGCATCGGGGCGGGCTCGATTCTGGTCTTCATCCTCTCCATCGGCTACTACATCACGCCGGCACTGGTGGGCGGGCAGTCGGGCCGCTTCATCACCAACTTCATCGCCTATCACATGCAGACCTCGCTCAACTGGGGGCTGGCAGCGGCCATTGGCTCGATTCTGCTGGTCGTGGTGATCCTCTTCTATCTCGTCTACAACCGTCTGATCGGTGTGGACAAGGTCAAACTGGGGTGACAGATGGCCATACCTTCCTATGCAACTCGTGGTGAGCGGATCTGGCACTGGGTGTTCTGCGTGCTCTGCGCGCTGATCTTCCTGTTCCTGATCGGGCCGATCCTGGTGATCATTCCGCTCTCGTTCAATGCCGAACCCTACTTCACCTTCTCGGAGAAGATGCTGTCTCTGGACCCCGATGGCTACTCGTTACGCTGGTATCAGGAGTTCTTCACCTCGGATGAGTGGATGCGCTCGATCAAGAACAGCATCATCGTGGCGGTGTGCGCGACGGTGCTGGCCACGGTACTGGGCACGCTTGCCGCACTGGGGCTTTCCAGTCGCTTCATGCCGTTTCGCAATACCATCATGGCGATCCTGATCTCGCCAATGATCGTGCCGTTGATCATCAGCGCCGCGGCGATGTTCTTCTTCTTCTCGAAACTGGGGCTGACCCAGACCTATCTGGGCGTGATCCTGGCGCACACGGCGCTGGGCATTCCCTTCGTGGTGATCACGGTGACGGCGACACTGTCCGGCTTCGATCACTCGCTGACACGTGCGGCACACTCGCTGGGGGCCAGTCCGAGCCGTACCTTCTTCCGCATCATCCTGCCGCTGGTGACGCCGGGGGTGGTGTCCGGTGCTCTGTTCGCCTTCATCACCTCGTTTGATGAGGTGGTGGTGGTGCTGTTCATCGCCGGGCCGGCGCAGACCACCATCCCGATCCAGATGTGGTCCGGTATCCGCGAGGAGATCAGCCCGACGATCCTGGCGGTGGCCACGCTGCTGGTGCTGGTTTCGGTCCTGCTGCTGACGACACTGGAGCTGATTCGCCGTCGCAATGAACGACTGCGCGGCCTGACGCCGAGCTGATCTCTGTCCTCAGCCTTCAGCCCTCAGCCCTCAGCCCTCTGCTCTTGAGTGCCGGGCGATTGATAGCGGTGAGAAACAGGAGTCGCAAGAAACGCCCGCGCCCCCGCAGAGTCTGTCTGCGGGGGCGCGGGCGTTTCAGTGTCGGGCTTGGAGATAGGGTTTGGAGACAGGGCTTGAGGAAAAGCCTGCTGCGTCAGGCCGCGCCGAGTCGCTTGTAGAGCGTGGTGCGGCTTATGCCCAGTTCCCGCGCGAGACGCGAGACGTTGCCGCCCAGCGCATCCAGCGCGCTCTGCAGCTCCTCGGCACTGGAAAGATCCGGCAGCGAGGACAGGCGGCTCGGTTGCGAGGGATGGTGAGCAATCTCGCTCTCTGCTGCGGGACAGTCGTCTTCTACCGCGAGGCAGTCGTTCTGTGATGCGAGACAGTCGCCCGCCAGCATCACATGGCACGGCTCCAGGGCTGACCCATCGCACAGTGCCAGCGCCAGACGCAGCACGTTGTCCAGCTCGCGCACGTTGCCGGGCCAGTCATGACGGGTGAGGCGATCGAGGAAGGCGGGCGTGATGCGCGGCGGCTCACGTCGCTGCTCCCGGCACAGCCGTGTCAGCAGGGCACGACTCAGTCCGGCGATGTCGTGACGCTCCCTCAGCGGCGGCAGGGCGATGGTGGCGCCACACAGGCGATAGTAGAGATCTGCCCGGAAGCGCCCGGCCTTGACCAGCTCACTGAGGGGCTGATGGGTGGCGGCGACCAGTTCGAAATCGACCCGCTGCGGCTTGCCGCCACCCAGTGGGGTGACTTCACGCTCCTGCAACACGCGCAGCAGGCGCGCCTGCACATGCAGCGGCATGTCGCCGATCTCATCCAGAAACAGGCGCCCGCCATTGGCCTCGAGCAGGCGGCCTTCGCGTCCGGCGGGGTCGGCACCGGTAAAGGCGCCGCGCCGATAGCCGAACAGCTCGGCCTCGACCAGCTCATCAGGTAAGGCGGCGCAGTTGATGGCGACCAGCGGTTGATGGGCGCGATGACTGGCCTGATGCAGCGCCTTGACCACTTCCTCCTTGCCGACGCCGGTCTCGCCCTGCAGCAGCAGCGGCAGGCGTGCGTTCACCAGCCGCGCCAGCAGTTCGCAGACCCTGGCCCAGCCGGCATCGCCATGATGCAGGCGCGCAAGGCTCGGGTGGCACGCTGCCTCGCGAGTGGTGGTCTCGGCCGGTGTCTGGCTTTCCGGGGGGTCAGCCGGTGCGCGGGCCACGACCCGTGGCCTGGGCAGGACTGCGCGCAGGGTGTAGCCAGTGAAGCGTGGGTGCTGGGTGAGCGTCACACACTGCGCATCGGCGAGCTGGGCCAGCGGTGCCCAGTCCAGCTGCCAGCGTGCCAGCGGTTGGCCCAGCAGCAGGTGGATGTCGTCGCGAGTGGCGCAGCTATCGCTGTCCACTGCATTGGCCGCGCTGTCGGGGGCGTTGGCTGCGCTGTCGGCGGCGGGCGTGAGTTCAAGGTGAGCCGCCAGCAGCTGCAGTCCCCGGCGACTGGCAGCCGCGACCTGACCTTGCGGCGTGATGGCCAGCAGGGCCGCGCTGGGCGAATCCAGCTGCGAGCAGTTGAGATGCAGGCGCAACAGGTGATGGTCGTGCCCGTGCGCCTCGCCCAGACGGCGTTGCTCGATTTCATCCGCCAGTACGCCGAGCATGCCAAGGCTGTATTGGCGCACACGGTAGGGATCGCAGATCAGTCCCAGGCACCCCTCGCAGGCGCCGGGCGTCAGGCCGCGACTGGCACTCCAGCTGGCGGGTGCCAGCAGAGCGGCACTGGCGCTGGCCAGCCCCTTGAGACATTCGGCGTCATGCGCCTCGAGCGCGATGCGCGCCAGACGATTGGCGCGCGGTGCATTCAGGGTCTCGGCGATGGCGTTGTGGCCCAATGACTCCTCACGCCAGCGCGCGCCGGGGTGCAACAGGGGGGCATCATTGCCCAGCAGCTGTTGATGGCCGTAGCTTGCCAGCACCACGCCGTCGCGGTCGGTCAGCACCAGACACGCCTGCCAGTGATCGAGCAGGTTGAGAGTATGGCCGGTGACTGCTGATGCCACCGTCTCCATCAGGCTGGCGGCCTGACGCTGACGCCAGACGAGCTCCTCCGGCGGGCACCTGAGGGTTGAGGCCGGCAGCGCCGAGGGGAAAGAAGAGGGAGGAGAAGAGGGAAGCGCAGAGGAGAGAGCCGCCGCAGGCGTTGCGGAGGCGGCGCCTGGATCGAGCGCCTGATCCTCCGCGTGGCGGGCTGGATGCTTGGCCGAGTTGTGGGCAGCGTGGCGCGCTGAGTGCTTGGCGGCTTGAGGTAGTGGCATGCGATGTCCCTTGTGCGGCGGGCCTTTCAGGCCTCTGTTGTTATTGGTGCTGTTTTCGGTGCTGTTGTCGGTGCTTTTATCGGTCTGGGGGGAGTGTTCACGGCAATGTTCACTTGTGCGTGGTGAGTGTTCATTTCCGAGAACTTTGGTGTTCAGACATTGTTCACCAGAGTAGCGGCAGACGCGGCGGATGACGGGCTAGACCATGGTCTGCCCCTGCCTTGGTCGCATCTGGCAAGTCACTGAATGATCGACAAAAGAGAGGAATCTGGCGACCTCCGGTGGTCGATGGAGGGTGTCTGTGGGCAGGTGTCTGCGCGCGGCTGGCATAGGGTTCGCTTGAGGAGGGTCACCAGGTGGGCGTGAACACTCGGCAGTGGTTGGCCGTGTCCTTGCCCCGATGACTTTCACCAGACGAGACAGCGCCATGTCCTTGAGCCTTGAGGCGGTCACCCGCCGGGTTGGCCGCGAAACCCATATCGACAGGGTGGATCTGACCTTCGAGCCCGGCTCATTCAATGTGCTGCTGGGACGCACCCTGTCCGGAAAGACGTCGCTGATGCGCCTGATGGCGGGTCTCGATGTGCCCAGTGACGGACGCATCGTGATGAACGGCGAGGACGTGACCGGCCGTCCGGTGCGCGAGCGCAACATCTCGATGGTCTATCAGCAGTTCATCAACTACCCGAGCCTGAGCGTCTACGACAATATCGCCTCGCCTTTGAAGCTGGCGCGCATGGCGCCTGAGGAAATCCGCCGCCGCGTACACGAGATTGCCGAGATGCTGCATATCGAGCAGTTCCTTGCGCGTCAGCCGGCGGAGCTGTCCGGTGGCCAGCAGCAGCGCACGGCCATGGCGCGGGCGCTGGTCAAGGACGCCGACCTGGTGCTGTTCGATGAACCGCTGGTCAATCTCGACTACAAGCTGCGCGAAGAATTGCGCCACGAGATGCGCAGCCTGTTCGCGACCCGCAACACCATCGCCGTCTACGCCACCACCGAGCCCGGCGAGGCGCTGGCGCTCGGCGGCACCACCACGCTGATGCATGAAGGGCGAGTGCTGCAGTCCGGGCCTACCGAGGCTGTCTACCATCATCCGCTGAGTGTCGAGGCGGCGAAGCTCTACTCCGAGCCGCAGATCAATCTGTTCGAGGCCGAGGTGCGCGGGCGTGAGCTGGCGTTCTCCGGCGCGGCCAGTGCCGGCGAGCAGGGCAGCCGTTTCGTGCTACCCGCGCCACTGGCGGGGATCGAGAGCGGGGCCTATCGCTTCGGTATCCGTCCCAGCCACCTGGGGCTGGCGCCGCTGGCCGATGATGATCTGGAGTTCGCTGTCACGGTGGATATCGCCGAGATCTCCGGCTCCGAGACCTTCCTGCATGTCAGCAATGCCGACCACTCGCTGGTCCTGCATCTGGCCGGCATTCACGACTTCGCCGTGGATGACGCCATCCGCGTCTATGCCCCCGCCCACAAGCTGTTCGTCTACGCCGCCGATGGCGGTGACGGTGCGGGACAGCGTGGCGATGGGGCACTGATCCGTTCGCCCGAGCGACCCACCACGACTGGCGGAGGGCTGGCCTGATGGCGGAAATACATCTCAATGATCTGGCGCACAGCTACCTGGCGGCGCCCTCCGCGGACAGTGATTACGCCATCCGGCGCATGAATCATGTCTGGCAGCAGGGCGGCGCCTATGCACTGCTCGGCCCGTCGGGTTGTGGCAAGAGCACGCTGCTCAACATCATCTCCGGGCTGCTGGCCCCCTCCGAGGGCGAGGTGCGCTTCGATGATCGAGTGGTCAATCGGCTGCCGCCGGAAGAGCGCAACATCGCCCAGGTGTTCCAGTTCCCGGTGGTCTACGACACCATGACGGTCTTCGACAATCTGGCCTTCCCGCTGCGCAATCAGCGCCAGCCGGAGCACAAGGTGCAGTCCCGGGTGCGTGAGATCGCTCAGGTGCTGGAGCTGGAAGACCTGCTCACGCGACGTGCCAGCAACCTGACGGCCGATGAGAAGCAGAAGGTCTCGATGGGCCGTGGCCTGGTGCGCGATGACGTGGCCGCCATCCTGTTCGATGAACCACTGACGGTCATCGACCCCCACCTCAAGTGGAAGCTGCGCCGCAAGCTCAAGCAGATCCATGAGCAGTTCAACATCACCATGGTCTACGTCACCCATGATCAGCTGGAGGCCTCGACCTTCGCCGACAAGATCGCGGTGATGTATGAAGGCCGCATCGTGCAGTTCGGCACCCCGCGCGAGCTGTTCGAGGACCCTGCTCACACCTTCGTGGGCTACTTCATCGGCTCGCCGGGCATGAACCTGGCGAGTATCACGCTGGAATCGCAGGGCGTGCGGCTCGGCACGGGGGAGGGCGCACCCCTGCTGCATCTTCCACAAGCGCTGCTGGCGACACTGGCGGAGCGCAAGGGCGAGCTGAAGCTGGGCATCCGGCCGGAGTTCGTCGAGCTCGAGGCCAGCGACAGCTCATCGGCGGCGGTGGTTCCCGACACCCGCGAGCATTGGCTGAGTGGTCAGGTCACGCTGGTGCAGGACCTGGGGACCTACAAGGTGGTGGACCTCGACATCGGCGGCGGCTGCCTGTTCAAGGCGCGTATCGAGGAAGATGCGCCGCTGCCGGAAGGCCGCGTGCGTCTGCGCCTGCCGGCCCGCTGGCAGCGCTTCTATCTCGATGAGCATCTGCTGGATCTGTCACAGGCCGGTGCGTCCGACAGTGGTGAGGCAGAAAGCTTTGCCAGGGGGGAGAGTGGCGGCTCTGTCAGAGGGGAAAGTGGAGAGCAGCCGGGAGGGAATGCCTGATGCAACGCACACACAACAATCGTGCTTGGTGGCTGGTGCTGCCGGTAGTCATCGTGGTGGCATTCTCGGCCATCGTCCCGATGATGACGGTGGTCAACTACTCGGTACAGGACATCTTCGATCCCTCCACGCGATTCTTCGTCGGCACCGAATGGTATCGCGAGATCCTGCGTGACGAGCGCCTGCACGACTCGCTGATCCGGCAGTTCGTCTATTCCTTCGCGGTGCTGGCCATCGAGATTCCGCTGGGGATCGCCGTGGCGCTCTCGATGCCGCGCAAGGGCTTCATGGTCTCGCTGTGCATGATTCTGCTGGCCTTGCCGCTGCTGATTCCCTGGAATGTGGTCGGCACCATCTGGCAGATCATCGGTCGTGAGGACATCGGCCTCTATGGCTGGGCGCTGGGCCAGCTGGGCATCGACTACAACTACGCCTCCAATCCGGCCGACGCCTGGGTGACGGTGCTGGTGATGGATGTCTGGCACTGGACGTCGCTGGTGGCGCTGCTGTGCTATTCGGGGCTGCGTGCCATTCCCGATGTCTATTACCAGGCCGCGCGCATCGACCGTGCCTCGCCCTGGGCCGTGTTCCGCTACATCCAGCTGCCCAAGCTCAAGAGCGTGCTGTTGATCGGCATCATGCTGCGCTTCATGGACAGCTTCATGATCTACACCGAGCCCTTCGTGCTCACCGGTGGCGGGCCGGGCACCACCACTACCTTCCTGTCCCAGACCTTGACCCAGATGGCGATCGGCCAGTTCGATCTTGGACGTGCCGCTGCCTTCTCGCTGATCTACTTCCTCATCATCCTGCTGGTCTCGTGGCTGTTCTATACCGCCATGACCCATCAGGACAGTGACGACGCCTGAGGAGACGAGTGATGACCACACGCAAGCGTCTGGTAATGACGATCTATCTGCTGTTTCTGCTGGTGCCGATCTACTGGCTGCTGATCATGTCCTTCAAGTCGAATCAGGAGATTCTCGGCGGCCTGACCCTGTGGCCCGAGAACTTCACCTTCGACAACTATCGAGTGATCTTCACTGACCCCAGCTGGTACATGGGCTATCTCAACTCGATGAGCTACGTGGTGCTCAACATGCTCATCTCGCTGGCGGTGGCGCTGCCGGCGGCCTATGCCTTCTCGCGCTATCGCTTCCTGGGCGACAAGCATCTGTTCTTCTGGCTCTTGACCAATCGCATGGCGCCGCCGGCGGTCTTCCTGCTGCCGTTCTTTCAGCTCTATTCCTCGGTGGGACTGTTCGATACCCCGCTGGCGGTGGCGCTCGCGCACTGTCTGTTCAACGTGCCGCTGGCGGTCTGGATTCTGGAGGGCTTCATGTCCGGCGTGCCCAAGGAGATCGACGAGACGGCCTATATCGACGGCTACAGCTTCCCGCGCTTCTTCCTGACGTTGTTCATTCCGATGATTCGCCCGGGAATCGGGGTGACCGCCTTCTTCTGCTTCATGTTCTCGTGGGTGGAGCTGTTGCTGGCGCGAACCCTGACCTCGACGGAGGCGAAACCGATAGCGGCGGTAATGACGCGAACGGTCTCGGCCTCGGGCATCGACTGGGGCGTGCTGGCCGCCGCCGGTGCCCTGACGCTGATTCCCGGCATACTGGTGATCTACTTCGTGCGCAACCATGTCGCCAAGGGCTTCGCCCTGGGCCGGGTATGATCGGCACCAGGTCGAGCGCCGCTGTCATTGCCGTCAGCAAGTCTCTGCTGGCGGCTCACAAGAGGACATGATGATGGAATGGATGGCCTGGACACTGCCCACGTCACTCTTCTTTGCCGGTATCGGCATCCTGCTGCTGGGCATGACCGCCTGGCAGTTCGTGACCCCGACGTTGAGTCGTCAGGGCTTTCTGCCCATCGCGACCACGCGGGGCGACAGACTGTTCATCGGCCTGCTCTCCAGTGGCTGGCTGCATCTGCTGTGGTTGGGCTTTACCGACCAGGTGTTGTGGATCATCAGCATCGTGTGTGTCGTCTGGATGCTGGTGTTGATGAAGTGGGGATGACATGCGGGGAGAGGTGGAGAGGAGAGCGCTGACGACAGGCAGCGTCGCCCGGTGGCAACACGGAACTGGACAGCCTGAGGGGAGTCCCAAGCGGTTCTGACTGGCATCCGCCAGTGACATTCGCCGCTCTGGAATCTCGTTGCATGTCGTCATCTCGCTCACCGCATCGCTCGTCTGCAGATAGTGCCTCAAAAGGGGCCTTGAATGGCGATTCTCCCTCGCCGGGCCGCAAGAACCGCCGTCGACTCTGGACGGGCGTGACAGGGCTGAGCATTGCCTGCGTTGTCGTCCTCGGTTGGTGGGCCGGTACACCGCTCGCCACCTTGGACGCCACGACGCCTGATCAGCAGGTTGGGAATGGCGAAACGGAAGATGCAGGGCAATCAACATTGTGGCAGCAGTATCAGCTCCAGTGGCAGGCCAATCAGACCCGCCCAGCCGAGGCGCGCAAGCCACTGCCACTGCCTGACGTTTCCCGCGCCGGCTACCATCAGGGCGAGGCACTGCCGGCACTTGCGCTTGAGCCACATGATGCTGGTGAAGCGCCAGGAAAGGGCGAGGCAGAAAAGGTCACGCCAGACGAGAGCGAAAAAGGCGCGCTGCGCCGATTCGATGTCACGGCCTACGGCGCGGATGGCAGTGACACCCTGAGTGATCGCCGCGCCATTCTCAAGGCGCATGCCGCCATGCGTGACTGGCAGCGCCAGGGCAGTGATGACGCCGACCGCCCCGCGCGCCGCGGCGTGCTGTATTTCCCGGCGGGGGAGTACGTGGTGTATGGGGCGGCCGAACGCGACTGGTTTCATTCCCGCCTGGTGGCACTGAAAGCCGCGGTGGCGGACTCAGAACGCCAGCAGGCGCTGCGCGAGGCACTGCTCAAGATGCAGGGTTTGAGTCTGGCAGGCAGTCACTGGACCTTGATGGGCGCGGGCAGTGATGTCACGCACCTCAGGCAGACCCGGCCGATGCTGCCGTTGCACGCCAGCTGGTACTGGAGCACTCCCTGGCTGCTCCATCTGGGCAATCTGGCCGAGGGTGGCAAGCAGGAAGCATGGCAAGCCGTCACGCCGACGAGTCACCGGCAGCCGGCGGATACGCAGGACACGATCACGCTGGCGGATGAGACGGATGAATCAGATGACGCAGCGCTCGCGCCAGGCGATGAGGTGCTGCTTGAGAGCATCGACAAGCGGCCTGAGGCAGTGGCCCGTGCCCTGGCGCCCTATCAGATGGAAAAGGACGCCAGCACCGGCGAGTCACGCTGGTTGATCGAGCGTGATGGAGTGTTCAAGCGGGCGCGCTACCGCGTGGTGGCACGTGACGGCCACCGCCTCACGCTCTCGCTGCCGGTGGTGCATGAGCGCTTTCCCGGTGAGCAGTGGCGCATCGCTCGTCTGCACCCGGCGCGGGAAGTCGGGGTGCAGGGCATCACGCTCAAGGGCAACTGGCGTGGGCACTTCAAGCATCACCGCAGCGCCGAGGATGACAGCGGCTTCGGCCTTCTGGACCTGGATGGCATCACGGATGGCTGGGTGCGTGACGTACGGCTCGACAGTTTCAATCAGGGGGTGAAGGTGCGCCACAGCTCACAGCTGACACTCGAAGACGTTACGATGACCGGCAAGCCCGGGCATATCGCGATGACGATCAGTGACAGCAATCAGGTACTGGCTCGCCAGGTAGTCGACCAAAGTCATGCCTGGCATGCACCGGGAGTGGCCCGCTACGCGACCCATAACGTCTACCTTGAACTGGAGCACGCCGGTGACAGTGGTATCGAACTGCATGGTCAGCAATCGCGCGACAACGTGTTCGATCAAAAGCGCGGTGGTCATGTGCGCGACCGTTGGGGCGCCAGTGTCGGCCATCAGCCCAATCATCTGCGCGGGCTGGTGCTGTGGAATCCGGTCAATACCGGCAAGCCACATGCTGCCTGGCCCTTCATGCGCGCCGATTCTCATTTCGGCAAGGTGATCATGCCGACGGTCGTCGGGGCGACCGGGCATGCGCTGGGCATCGCCAATCGTCATGACTATGCCCGGGTGATGAATGCCAAGGGCGTGACCGAGTATGACCCCTTGCCGCCGATGGATGCCTTGCAGGCACGCGTCGAGTCACCGGGCGAGGCCGTGAAGCCTGCCTCGCTCTACCGCGCCCAACGCGAGCTGTTGCATGAGACGCAAGAGTGATAGCCAGCCGCTCGGCCCATCGAGCAGCAGGGCCGCAGTGCAACGAGGACAACAGAGCAGCAGCCAACGACAGCAGATTGGAACGGCAGGAGGACGAGCAGCACCGAGAGCAAGCAAGGCGGCGAATCGCGCCGCGCGACACGTGATTGACGGAAGTGGTTGTTGGAAGACGCGACACAACAATAACGCCAATGAAGGGACATCCCATGAGTCAGCACATCATTCGACCCGCACGCCTGCGTTACGCCATCGCCTTCGCCACGGCGGCGGGGCTCGCCGGCCTCTCCAGCCAGGCCACGGCCGATCAGTATCAGGATGCGGCAAGGAAGTGGATCGATCAGGAGTTCTCACCCTCCACGCTGAGCAAGGACGAGCAGATGTCCGAACTCGAGTGGTTCATCAAGGCCGCTGAACCGCTGCGCGGCATGGAAATCAAGGTGGCCTCGGAAACCCTGACCACCCATGAATATGAGTCAAAGGTGCTGGCCAAGGCCTTCAGCGAGATCACCGGCATCAAGCTGACCCACGACTTGATTCAGGAAGGCGACGTCATCGAGAAACTGCAGACCCAGATGCAATCCGGGCGTAATATCTACGATGGCTACGTCAATGATTCCGACTTGATCGGCACGCACTTCCGCTATGGCAAGGTCGTGCCGATCAGCGACATGATGGAAGGCGACGGCAAGGCCTTCACCTCGCCGACGCTGGATCTGGACGACTTCATCGGGCTGGATTTCACCACCGGCCCGGATGACAAGCTCTATCAGCTGCCGGACCAGCAGTTCGCCAACCTTTACTGGTTCCGTGCCGACTGGTTCGAGCGCGAAGACCTGAAGAAGCAGTTCAAGGACAAGTACGGCTACGAGCTGGGGGTGCCGGTCAACTGGTCGGCCTATGAGGACATCGCCGATTTCTTCACCAATGACGTCAAGGAAATCGACGGTGAGCGCGTCTACGGCCACATGGATTACGGCAAGAAGGACCCGTCACTCGGCTGGCGCTTCACCGATGCCTGGTTCTCCATGGCGGGTGCCGGCGACAAGGGCCTGCCCAATGGCCTGCCGGTGGACGAGTGGGGCATTCGTGTCGAGGAATGTCAGCCGGTGGGCTCCTCGGTGACACGTGGCGGCGCGGCCAACGGCCCGGCGGCCGTCTATGCCACCACCAAGTATGTCGACTGGCTGGGCAAGTACGCACCGCCGGAAGCCCAGGGCATGACCTTCTCCGAGTCCGGTCCGGTGCCGTCCCAGGGCAACATCGCCCAGCAGATCTTCTGGTACACCGCCTTTACCGCCGACATGACGCGGGATGGCCTGCCGGTGGTCAACGACGATGGCACCCCGAAGTGGCGCATGGCGCCGTCGCCGCATGGCCCGTACTGGGAAGAGGGCATGAAGCTTGGCTATCAGGACGTGGGCGCCTGGACCTTCTTCGATTCCACGCCGGAGAAGAATCGTCACGCGGCCTGGCTGTACGCGCAGTTCGTCACTGCCAAGACCGTCTCGCTCAAGAAGACCCTGGAAGGGCTGACGCCGATCCGCGAGTCGGATATCCAGTCCCAGGCGATGACCGATGCCGCGCCGAAGCTGGGCGGTCTGGTCGAGTTCTATCGCAGCCCGGCGCGAGTGCAGTGGTCGCCGACCGGGACCAACGTGCCGGACTATCCCAAGCTTGCTCAGCTGTGGTGGCAGTACATCTCCCAGGCCGCCAGTGGCGAAGCCACGCCACAGGAAGCCCTCGATGGCCTGGCCAAGGCACAGGACCGCATTCTCGAGCGTCTCGAGCGCGCCAAGGTGATGGACAACTGTGGTCCGAAGCTCAACGAGGAGCGTGATGCGGAGTACTGGTTCGCCCAGCCGGGTGCGCCGAAGGCCAAGCTGGACAACGAGAAGCCCAAGGGCGAGACCATCGCCTACGACGAGCTGCTCAAGAGCTGGAAGGAGTAAACGCGACTGGCGCGACACTGCGCCTTCGAGCAGTCTCGTGAAAGACAGCAGCAACGACAACGCCCCTGCCGGTTTCCCGGCAGGGGCGTTCTTGTGCCAGAGCGATCAGCGACAGCGTTTCATCACTGCCTCATGGCTGGCTTGCCGTTACGGCCTTCCATTACCGCTCTCAGTCACGGCCCTCAATCGCCGCTCTCAATCACGGTAGAGATCGATGCTCGGGCAGGAGCAGATCAACTGACGATCGCCGTGCACGTTGTCGACCCGGTTGACCGCCGGCCACTGCTTGGCGGCCTTGACGTGCTCGCTGGGGAAGGCGCCGATCTCGCGGGAGTAGCTGCGCGTCCACTCGGCGTCCATCAGGTCGGCCTGGGTGTGCGGCGCGTGCACCAGCGGGTTGTCTTCCAGTGTCCACTCGCCTTGCTCGACACGGGCGATCTCGGCGCGGATCGCGATCAGCGCCTCACAGAAACGGTCGATCTCGTAGAGCGACTCGGACTCGGTGGGCTCGACCATCAGGGTGCCCGCCACCGGGAACGACATGGTCGGCGCGTGGAAGCCGTAGTCGATCAGACGCTTGGCGATGTCCTCCTCGCTGATGCCGGAAGCGGCCTTCAGCGGGCGGATATCGATGATGCACTCATGCGCCACGGTGCCGTTCTTGCCGCGGTAGAGCACCGGATAGTGCCCATCGAGACGCGTGGCGATGTAGTTGGCGTTGAGGATCGCAAGCTCGGTGGCTTCACGCAGCCCCTGCGCGCCCATCATCTTGATGTAGGCCCATGAGATCGGCAGGATCGCCGCGGAACCGAAGGCGGCGGCCGAGACGGCGGTGCACTCCGGTTTCACGCCTTCCAGCGGGGTGACCACGTGGTTGGAGACGAACGGCGCCAGGTGGGCCTTGATGCCGATCGGGCCCATGCCCGGGCCACCGCCACCGTGGGGAATGCAGAAGGTCTTGTGCAGGTTGAGGTGCGAGACATCGCCGCCGAAGTCCCCCGGGCGGCAGATGCCGACCTGGGCGTTCATGTTGGCACCGTCGATGTAGACCTGGCCGCCGTGGTCGTGAACGACCTGACAGGCTTCGCGCACGGTTTCCTCGAACACGCCGTGGGTGGACGGGTAGGTGATCATGATCGCGGACAGCTTGTCGCTGTGCTGCTCGGCCTTGGCACGCAGGTCTTTGATGTCGATGTTGCCGTTGGCGTCACACTCGACCACCACCACCTTCATCGCGGCCATTGCGGCCGAAGCCGGGTTGGTGCCGTGAGCGGAGCTTGGGATCAGGCAGATATCGCGTGCGCCTTCGCCGATGGAGGCCTGGTAGCGACGGATCGCGACCAGCCCAGCGTATTCCCCCTGCGCGCCGGAATTCGGCTGCATGGAAATGGCGTCGTAGCCGGTGATCTCGACCAGGAAGGCCGACAGCTCATCGATCATCTGCTTGTAACCGACCACCTGATCCGACGGTGCGAAGGGGTGGACGTTGGCGAATTCGGGCCAGGTGACCGGGATCATCTCGGTGGTGGCGTTCAGCTTCATGGTGCAGCTGCCCAGCGGGATCATCGCGTGGGTCAGCGACAGGTCCTTGTTCTCCAGACGCTTCAGATAGCGCAGCATCTCGGTTTCCGAGTGGTAGCGGCTGAAGGTCGGGTGAGTCAGGAAGTCGCTGTCACGCTGGCAGGCCGCCGGAATCGCGCTTGCGCCCTTGGCCAGCAGGTCCTGGTCCAGCGCGGCGACGGACAGGCCGTGCTCTTCGCCGAGCAGCACGTCGAACAGCACGCCGACGTCAGCGGCGGTGGTGGTCTCGTCGAGGTTGATGGTGATGCGGCCGTCGCCATGGTGGCGCAGGTTGATCTCGTGGGTCAGTTCGCGACCGTGGATCTTGCCCTCATCCACGCCGGTCACGGTGATGGCGTCAAACCAGCTGTCGTGGGCCAGTGCCATGCCGCAACGGCTGACGCCCTCGGCGAGAATGCTGGTCAGGCGATGCACGCGGGTAGCGATGCGCTTGAGGCCCTCGGCACCGTGATAGACGGCGTAGAAGCCGGCGATGTTGGCCAGCAGCGCCTGGGCGGTACAGATGTTGGAAGTCGCCTTCTCGCGGCGGATGTGCTGCTCGCGAGTCTGCATCGCCATGCGCAGTGCCGGGTTGCCGCGTGAGTCCTTGGAGACGCCGATGATACGGCCCGGGATGGAGCGCTTGAGCTTGTCGGTGGTGGCGAAGAAGGCCGCGTGCGGGCCGCCGAAGCCCATCGGCACGCCGAAACGCTGGGAGGTACCGACGACGATATCGGCACCGAGGCTGCCCGGCGACTTGAGCAGCACCAGGCTCAGCAGGTCGGCGGCCACCACGGTCATCGCGCCATTGGCGCGCGCGGCGTCCAGCAGCGGCGCGAGGTCTCGCACCTGGCCGGTGTTGCCCGGGTACTGGAAGAGGGCGCCGAAGATGTCGTGCTCGCCGACGTTCTCTGCGGCATCGATGACCAGCTCGAAGCCGAAGTAGTCGGCGCGGGTGCGCATGACGTCCAGGGTCTGCGGCAGGACATCATCGGCGATGAAGAAGCGCTTGCTCTTGCTCTTCTTGTTGCCGCGCTGACACAGCGCCATGGCCTCTGCAGCGGCGGTGGCTTCGTCCAGCAGGCTGGCGTTGGCCAGCTCCATGCCGGTCAGGTCCATCACTGCCTGCTGGAAGTTGAGCAGTCCTTCGAGACGGCCCTGGGCAATTTCCGGCTGATACGGCGTGTAGGCGGTGTACCAGCCCGGATTTTCCAGCACGTTGCGCTGGATGACTGCCGGCAGGTGGGTGTTGTGGTAACCCTGGCCGATATAGGTCTTGAACACCTTGTTCTGACGCGCGAGGCGCTTCAGGTAGTCCAGTGCTTCGGATTCCGTGCGTGGCCCTTCGAGATCCAGCTCACGGCCCAGACGAATGGCGGTGGGCACCGTGCGGTCGATGAGCGTGGCGATGCTCTCTTCGCCCAGCGTCGCCAACATGCGCGTCACATTGGCATCGGTCGGCCCATTGTGGCGGGAGATGAAATCGTCGTGTCCGGCCAACTGGGCCAGGGTAAGCGTCTCGTGAGCCATGCAAGAAATCCTGTGCTGCAACGGGGACTGCAGAGGGCAGTCCGCGGGAGGAACATCACCGTGCCAGCGAGGAGGCTGCGGGCAGGGCGTCGGGAATCATGGGGGCATCGACATCACTGCCGAGCATGCTGCAGTTGCTTCACTCCCCGCGCGACCTGCAAGGGCGGTCGTGTCAGGGGTGTCGTGCCATCGAAACGGGGTGGCGCAATCACGAAGGTGGCTGTGCGCGAGTGTGACTTATGCGAGCACGGATACGCGCTGAAACCTCCTGCCCTGAGTGACTGCGGCCTGGACAGGAGGTTGACGGCGATCAGGCTTCGCTTTCGACCAGCTGAGAATAGGCATCAGCGTCGAGCAGCTTTTCGAGTTCGGCGCTGTCAGCGACCTTCATCTTCAGAATCCAGGCATCGTCATAGGGGCTCTCGTTGACGGATTCCGGCGCGTCTTCGAGGCTCTCGTTGACGGCGATGACTTCACCGGCCAGCGGTGCGTACAGATCGGAGGCCGCCTTGACGGACTCGATGACCCCGAACTCTTCTTCCAGTGCCAGCTCACGGCCGACTTCCGGCAGTTCGACGAAGACGACATCGCCAAGCGCCTCCTGGGCGTGGTCGGTGATCCCGATGGTCACGGTGCCATCGCCGTTGTCCTGAACCCACTCGTGACTCTCGGTGTACTTCAGCGTGGCGGGAATATTGCTCATGAGTGTTTTCCTATGTGAAAAGATTTTCTGATTCAGGGAATCGGTACGTCATTATGCCCCAAGGTCCCAGCGTGTGGCAGTGGCAGACTGCCGCGTGATGCTACGACTTTGGGCGTGTGCTGCTGACGGCCGTCCCTCTATCGTGGTCTGTCACTCCTCGGGCGTCCAGTGTCTTGCGTGGTTCACTCATGAAGCCCGCCATCATGGGCCTGCCTGGCCCATTGCTATGCATCGTTGGCCGGGCCGCCCGGCGCCTTGTTAGTGCGCCGTGACACCTCGTGAGAGGTTGAGTACCTCGCAGCAGTGCGGGAGATGGGTCGCGCCAGTGGGCGAGGATGTCCGGGTCACTGTTGCGAGGCGCTCAAACTCGCGTTATGGTGCCGGCAGTTTCTTATCGGAAACTTGTTTCCATGTTGTGTCGTGAAGACTCGGCTGTCAATGCCTGATCCCGGCTTATTCATAAGGCCGACCTGAAAACGAAGATGGCGAGTGGTTTTCTCTTGTAGAATCAGGATGTTCCTGCCAGAACACGATTCAAGAGGACCACTCGCCATGGGTGAAACCCTAACGACCTGGACGCTCTCATGCAACGGCTCTGTCCGTGTCGAGCTGAGCGGCCACCGCACCACCAGCGACAGCGGCGCATTGTTGCTGCGCGAAGCCCTCGACAGCAGTGGCGTGATCGAGGCGCTCGAAGATAACCTGGTCGATCCACGCCATCCGCTGCGTATTCGCCACTCGCTGGCCAGCCAGATACGCACCTTGGTGCTGCAGCGGGCGATGGGGTGGATCGATCTCAGCGATACCGACACGCTGCGCCGTGATCCGCTCTGGCAGCTGGCCTGCAGTGATGCGCGCGGCATGACGCCACTGGTCCAGGATAGGCCGTCCCAAGCCACGCTGTCGCGGCTGCTGACCTGCCTTGGACACAACGACAACATCGATGCCGTGCATGAAGGTCTGCTGCGGCTGGTGGCCTGGCGCCTGACCTCGCTGAAGAACGGCGAGCGTCCCAAGCAGCTGACGCTAGACATCGACGGCCTGCCGATTGAGGTCCATGGACACCAGGGCGGTTCCGCTTATCATGGCCTTTACGGTACGCGGATCTATTCGCCGCTGGTCGCCTCGTTGGCCGAAACTGGCGACATGGTCGGCGGCCTGCTGCGCGAGGGCGACGCCGGCCCCGCCGAGAACGCTGATACGTGGATCCCGCACCTGGTGAAGCGGCTTAACGAGAGCACCGGCGCCCAGGTTCGGGTGCGTATCGACGCCGGCTTCACCGACAACGACACGCTGGAGGCGCTGGAGAAGCGCAGCATCGAGTACCTGGGCCGGCTGCGCAGCCACAAGGGCTTGCAGGCGCTGGCAGCGCCCTACCTGAAGCGGCCACGCGGCCGGCCACCTGAGCAGCCTCGGGAGTGGTGCCACGACCTTGAATACCAGGCCGGTACCTGGCCAACGCCACGACGCGTGGTGCTGGTAGTTCAGGAACGCCCCGATGACCTGCTGCTGCATGCCTTCTTCCTGGTCACCAACCTCGGCAAGTTCGACTGGCCGCCCGAGAAGATCCTGGCACTCTATCGCAAGCGCGGCAGCGCCGAAGCGCACATGGGCGAGGTGAAGTCGGCGCTCGACGTGCATCTCTCGTCGACCGATCGCGGTGCCTCCACCGTCCAGGACGTGATGGCCCGCAATGAGGTGAGCCTGTTGCTGAGTCTCTACGCCTATCAGGTTCTGCATGGCCTTCGCTGCTTGCTGGGGCGCCAGACCCGGCAGGGTTGGAGCCTGAGCCGGATGCGTGAACAGGTGCTCAAGGTGGCGGCGACGCTCTCGCTGCACGCTCGGCGCATCACCGTTCACCTCGGCGATACGGCTGATAAATGGTGGCCTGCCTTGCTGAAGGGGCTGCCGAAACTGACCGCGCTTAGCTGACGTTCGGCGCAACCACCATAGCTTCAAGAATCGAGCGACCGCAGCGACGGTCGACGATGACGGCTGCTTTAACGGCGTGATTAATTCCTGAACGTTATATAGATACGACAGAAGAGCAGCATTTGGGCATGATTCAGCGGGCCGTTACGGCGTAGATAGCACCCCCGGTGCGAGAACCCAACGGCCAGCCACTTCAAGCCGCCCGATCAGGGCACTCGTGAATAAGGCGGGCTGATGCGTTCAAGCAAAGCGAACCTGATGAGAGCGCTGGAGACGCTGAACGAGGTTCACCTGAGCGTGACCGCGCCGGGCATGCGGCTCTGCATCTAGCTCGTCATTCGGTTCGGTTTGTTGTGAGACCTTTTTCGACAGTCTCGAGATCACCGGGCGAAGGATCTGCTGCCAGAAGACACGATGAGGCGATGAAACATGCGAGTTGGCGCAGTCTCATCGTACTTTTTACGCAATGATTGCCTCACCTGCCAGCGTAAAGCCCTGTTAGGCTAGTGAAGTGAGATAGCTTCCGCTAATGTGGGCTGTCCCAACGGTGAAAATGCCGTGGGAGGCTCGTCGCGGGTCGATCACCCACCTGGGGATGGCACCGCCACGAGTCACTGCGCATCGTGTGATAACAACAATTCAGCGGAGGAAATCTGCGTGGAAATGATCAGTTCCGTCTTTAGTGCCATCAATGGCGTCGTCTGGGGTCCATTGATGCTGATCCTGCTGCTCGGGGTCGGCTTCTATCTTCAGGCAGGCCTAAAGGGCATGCCGATCCGCAAGTTGGGTACCGGCTTCAAGCTGTTGTGGAATGGTCGTGCGCCGGGCAAGGATGGCGACGGCGAGATTTCTCCTTTCAATGCCCTGATGACGTCGCTGTCGGCGACCATCGGTACCGGCAACATCGCGGGCGTGGCAACCGCCATCGCGCTGGGTGGCCCGGGGGCGATCTTCTGGATGTGGATCACCGCGCTGGTCGGCATGGCGACCAAGTACGCCGAGGCCGTGTGTGCAGTGCGTTATCGTGAAGTCGATGACACCGGCAACCATGTCGGTGGCCCGATGTACTACATCCGCAACGGTCTGGGTGCCAAGTGGGGCTGGCTGGGCGGTGCCTTCGCCTTCTTCGGTTGCTTCGCGGCCTTCGGTATCGGCAACACCGTGCAGTCCAACTCGGTCGCGGATGCGCTGGAAACATCCTTCGCCATTCCGCACTGGGTCTCCGGTGTGGTGATGATGGTGCTGGCTGGCGCCGTGATTCTCGGTGGCATCAAGCGCATCTCCAGCGTGGCCGGCAAGCTGGTGCCGTTCATGGCCATCGCCTACTTCCTGGCCGGCATCATCATCCTGGTGATCAACGCCGACCAGATCGGTCATGCCTTCGGCCTCATCTTCACCTATGCCTTCAATCCGGTCGCGGCTACCGGCGGCTTTGCCGGGGCAGCAGTGATGGCCGCCATCCGCTTCGGTGTGGCGCGCGGTATCTTCTCCAATGAAGCGGGTCTGGGCAGTGCGCCCATCGCCCACGCGGCGGCGCAGACCAAGAACCCGGTACGCCAGGGTCTGGTCGCGATGCTGGGGACCTTCATCGACACCATCATCATCTGCACCATCACGGCGCTGGCGATCATCACCTCTGGCCTGTGGTCTTCCGGGGAGACCGGCGCGGCCCTGACCTCGATGTCCTTCGATCAGGCGCTGCCGGGTGTGGGCAACCACCTGGTGGCCATCGCGCTGGCGGTCTTCGCCTTCACCACCATCCTTGGCTGGTCCTTCTATGGTGAGAAGTGCTTCCAGTACCTGTTCGGTACGCGTGCCATCATGCTGTATCGCATCGTGTTCGTGATCGCGATTCCGTTGGGTGCGATGGCCAAGCTCGACCTGATCTGGCTGATGGCGGACACCTTCAATGCGTTGATGGCGATCCCGAACCTGATCGGTCTGGCGCTGCTGTCGCCGGTGGTCTTCAAGCTGACGCGTGATTATTTTGATGGCAAGGAAGTGCTGGCTGGCGAAGATCGCTGAACGACGCTGATGACTCGCCTGGCCCTACCGTGCCACTGACTGCCTTGTGCATCGCCCGGGCCACCTGATCTGGGCGGTGCAGGCGCAGGGCGCCCTGTTCAAGTCGACGGTGCTCTTGTGAGCAGTGTCCATGACAACAAGCCTCCAGAGAGCGTGTGCCGTTCGTGTGCCATCTCTGAGAGTCATCGCAAGCCAACCAGGAGAATGACGATGTCCGATTCCGCCGCAGTGACGGGTCTCAAGCAGACCGCCCTTCATGACCTGCATGTCGAGCAGGGGGCCAGGATGGTCGAGTTCGCCGGCTATTCCATGCCCGTGCAGTACCCGCTTGGCGTCAAGAAGGAGCATGAACACACGCGCGCCAAGGCAGGGCTGTTCGATGTCTCGCACATGGGGCAGTTGATCCTGCGGGGCGAGAATGTGCAGGCGGCGCTGGAGGCATTGGTGCCGACGGATATCATCGACCTGCCGGTGGGCATGCAGCGCTATGGCCTGCTGACCTCCGACACCGGCGGTATCCTGGACGACCTGATGATCGTCAATGGCGGTGAACACCTCTACGTGGTGGTGAACGCTGCCTGCAAGGATCAGGACATCGCACATCTGCGGGTAGGACTGCCGATGGATATCGAGCTTGAGGTGCTGGAAGATCGGGCGCTGCTCGCACTGCAGGGGCCGATGGCTCATGCGGTGATGCAGCGTCTGTCGCCCGAGGCCTGCGAGCTGACCTTCATGCATCATGCCCATGTCACCATCGAGGGTATCGAGTGTTGGGTCAGTCGCAGTGGCTACACCGGCGAGGATGGCTTCGAGATCTCCGTGCCCGATGCCGACGCAGTGCGCTTCGCGCGGCTGTTGCTGGCGATGGAAGAGGTGGAGTTCATCGGGCTTGGCGCGCGGGATTCACTGCGTCTCGAGGCGGGGCTGTGCCTGTACGGTCACGATCTCGATACCACCACCTCACCGGTGGAAGGCAGCCTGATCTGGGCGTTGGGCAAGGTGCGTCGTCAGGGTGGCGAGCGTGAAGGCGGCTTCCCGGGGGCCGATGTCATCCTGACCCAGATCGCCAACAAGGATCACACCCGCAAGCGGGTAGGGCTGGTCGCGCACGGGCGTGCGCCTATCCGCGAAGGGGCTGAGCTCTATGATGCCCAGGACAATCGTATCGGTGTGGTGACCTCCGGCAGCTTCGGGCCGACCTATGGCAAGCCGGTGGCGATGGGCTATGTGAGCATCGCTCACAGCGCACTCGAGACCGAAGTGTTTGCCGATGTGCGTGGCAAGCGCCTGCCGATGACGGTGACGAAGATGCCGTTCGTCGAGCAGCGCTACTATCGGGGTTGAGCACGCCGTGGCCAGATGAGACACAGTCAGCGGAATTGCCAACGAGGCGTGACGATCACCCGCTGCTGGACGCACTTTGACCAGACATGAAAAAGGGACTGCCCAGGCAGTCCCTTTTTCATGTCTGGCAGACGGGCATGTGGGAGGGGGCGATGCCCCGCGCCGTGCGCGAACGCCAGACGCAGAAAAGCCCGCCGAAGCGGGCTTTTCTGTCGGAGGAGGGGTTAGCCTCTTCCAGCCAGATCATGATCAGTCAACGATCTTGATGTTGGCGGCCTGGAGGCCTTTCTTGCCCTGGGTGACGTCGAAGGAAACCTTCTGACCGTCTTGCAGAGACTTGAAGCCTTCAGCCTGGATTTCGGAGAAGTGTGCGAACAGGTCGTCACCGTTGTCGTCCGGAGAAATGAAGCCGAAACCTTTGGTGTCGTTGAACCACTTGACTGTGCCAGTTGCCATGATCGTAATTCCTTACTGATGATATTGCCGGGAGTTACCCGATAAACGTGGGTAAAACAAGGAGGATATACACCAGGTACCGAAGTGCTTCGATCACGACTGACGATATTCGACTTGCTAACCAACGAGAGCAATACTGCGCTGCTCGGGCGGCAAGGTCAAATGAAATATCAAAAACTTATCCTTTTGCCTAATGATCGTGTGCAGAATTCGCCCGCAAATCCGTGCCAATAGTGCTGAGAATTTCGCCACATCAAGGGCGGGGAGCTCGCTTGTTTTTTTATCCCGTTATCTTGGTATGAGCGATGACGCCTGTAGGAAAAAGACCATGGTGCGGCTTTGCCTGTGCAGGAGCTTGAATGGCGCAAAGCCCCGTACGACGGGCGATAGACACAAAAAAGCCGGCAGCGATGGCAGCGCTGCCGGCGGATGGCGTCGAAGCCATCAAGGCTCTCGGAGAGAGGATGTGATGCGCCCATCACATCATGAGAGATTTTCCTCAAAAGGGTCGGCAAAAATCCGTGGGATGCCGGGGCCGTGATTCGTCACCCTCGAGCGCAATTGTTTCGTGAGTCAAAAGTGGCTCGAAGGCCAAAGGCGGCGCGAGGGTGGCCAGTGGTCGGAGGCAGAAAGTGCCTCAGGCATCCAGCTGCATTTCCGGCACGTGTTCCGGGACGACCAGCTTGCCTGCGGTCAGACGCTTGATTTCCTCGACGCTCACGCCTGGCGCGCGCTCCAGCAGGTGGAAGGCACCTTCCTTGATCTCGAGGAAGGCGAGGTCTGTCAGCACGCGACGGATGCAGCCGGCGCCGGTCAGCGGCAGTTCGCACTGGCTGAGCAGCTTGGATTCGCCGTGCTTGGAGGCGTGGGTCATGGTGCAGATGATGTTCTCGGCACCGGCGACCAGGTCCATGGCGCCGCCCATGCCCTTGACCAGCTTGCCCGGAATCATCCAGCTGGCGATATTGCCGTTCACGTCCACCTCGAAGGCGCCGAGCACCGTGAGGTCGACGTGGCCGCCACGGATCATGGCGAACGATTCGGCCGAATCGAAGATGGCAGCGCCATCGATGGTCGTCACGGTTTCCTTGCCGGCATTGATCATGTCGGCGTCGACTTCGTCTTCATAGGGGTAGCGGCCCATGCCGAGCAGGCCATTTTCGGACTGCAGCATCACCTCGATACCGTCGGGGATATAGTTGGCCACCAGTGTCGGGATGCCGATCCCCAGATTGACGTAGGAGCCGTCTTGGATTTCCTGAGCCACTCGCTGGGCCATCTGTTCGCGTGTCAAAGCCATGATTGTTTCCTTGTCTTGGGTGCCATCAGCCATGAGGCACTGTGCCTTGTCGTGAAGGCGGTCGAGAAAGTTCGCCGACGGGCCTGTCGCCCTGATGACAGCGATTCATGCCGGCGGAGCCCTGGGCTCAACGCGAGCGGACGGTGCGTTTCTCGATGCGCTTCTCGAAGTTGCCCTTGATGACGCGATCCACATAGATGCCGGGCGTGTGGATGTCGGCGGGGTCCAGTTCACCCGGCTCGACCAGCTCTTCGACTTCTACCACGGTGATCTTTCCGGCGGTGGCGGCCAGCGGGTTGAAGTTGCGCGCGGTGTGGCGGTAGACGACGTTGCCATAGCGGTCTGCCTTCCAGGCCTTGACGATGGCGAAGTCGCCCTTGATGGACTCTTCCAGAATGTAATGGCGGCCATCGAACTCGCGCACTTCCTTGCCTTCGCCGATCGGTGTGCCGTAACCGGTGGCGGTGAAGAAGGCGGGGATACCGGCGCCGGCAGCACGCATCTTCTCGGCCAGCGTGCCCTGGGGAGTGAGGATCACTTCCAGGTCACCGTCGAGCAGCTGCTTCTCGAACAGTGCGTTCTCGCCGACGTAGGAGGCGATCATTGTCTTGATCTGACGGTCTTCCAGCAGGACGCCGAGCCCGAAGCCATCGACGCCGCAGTTGTTGGAAACCACGGTGAGGTTCTTGGCGCCGAGGCGCTTGATCTCAGCAATAAGGTTCTCCGGGATACCACACAGGCCGAAGCCACCGGCGATTACCGTCATGCCATCTTCGAGGCCTGCCATGGCCTCCGCGTAGCTGGTCACCACCTTGTTGAATCCTGCCATGCGAATCTCCTTGAGTATCCAAGCTGTTGTCGTCGGGATGTCTTCATCATTGCCGACAATCCTGAGTCTGTATATATTTAATAAGTTTGTTTTTTCTATCCATTGATCAGTTTTTGATAATAATTGATTCGCGACTTATCGAGCCTGCTCGCGAGGAAAAAGCCTGCCAGACCCCATGCTGGCGGGGCTGATGCGGTAGCGGGGCGGAACGGCCTGAACTGTGCGCTCAGCCAGGTGAGAGCTTCGTGGCTGTCATCTATGACCAATGGCCTAGATGCCCTGCGAGCGCCTGCTCTGCGAGCGACAGCCAACGAACTGCGCCACATCACTTCTTGTGACATCTCTTGAAACAACCCCGGGACAGGACACGACATGACTCTCAAACAGCTGAAGGCCTTCGTGGCCGTGGCGCGCACGTTGTCCTTCGCCGAGGCGGGCACGCTGGTACATCTCTCGCAGCCGGCCCTGTCGTTGGCGGTGAAGAATCTGGAGGAGTCGCTGGGGGGGCGCCTGTTTCAGCGCTCGACCCGACAGGTCAGCCTGACGCCGGAAGGGCGCGCCTTCTTCCCGCTGGCCAGGCGTCTGCTGTCGGACTGGGAACATGCCGAGGATGAGATGCGCCAGCGCTTCAGCCTCGGGCGCGGCCGCGTGGCCCTGGCCGCGATGCCGACCTTCGCCGGCAATCTGCTGCCCGGGGTGCTGGCCGATTTTCGCCGCCAATATCCGGAGATCACCATCGAAGTGAATGACGTCATCGCCGAAGAGGTGGTCGAGCGGGTCACCGATGGTCGCGTCGAGCTGGGGATCTGCTTCGACCCCGGCGTACGCCAGGACCTGGTGTTCGAGCTGCTGTTCGAAGACCGCTATGTGGCGATCATTCCCCCCGGCCACGCCTTGCTGGCAGAGGCGCCGACCTCCATCGAGTGGTCACGGCTGCTCAAGGAAGACTTCATCACGCTGCAGCGGCCCTCGGGGGTGCGTCGCATGCTCGAGAAACGTCTTGAGGATGCGGGCATGGCGCTGCATGTCGCCTTCGAGACCCACCAGCTGGTCACCTGCGGGCGCATGGTGGCGGAGGGTCTGGGTGTCAGTGCGGTACCGGCGATGAGCGCGGCGCAGATGAGCGCGCTGGGCTGTCAGTGCCTGCCGCTGACAGGCCCCGAGGTTCAGCAGCGGGTCGGCGTGATCCGTCGCGGCCGTCATGAACTGTCGGTGGCGGTACAGGCGATGCTGGAGACCCTGCGCGCGCGTTACCCAGCGGCGGATTGAGTCCGGGGCGCAGTGACACAGGGAGCGACAACAAAGAAGGCGTTAGCGCAGGAAGAGGGCAGCAAGAAGGCAAGAGGAGAGCGAGAAGAGAGAAAGCAGAATGCACAAGAAAGCCGACCTCACCGGGAGGGCGTCAGCAGCTGGCGATAGGTCAGGCTGATGCGCAGCCCGTCGAGCTTGCGCGGCGGCAGCGCATGATGGAGGCGATCCTGACAGCCACGGCCCATCACCAGCAGCGAGCCATGTGGCAGCCACAGATTGAACGCCGGCGTGTCGGCATAGGGACTGCGCGGATGGCCCTTGAAGCGCAGGGGGCGTTCTCGTCCCAATGAAATGGCGAGCACGATCGGGCGAGTGCCCAGCTCCGGCTCGTTGTCGCTGTGCCAGCCCATGCGGTCGGCGCCGTCGGCGTAGCGATTGGCCAGCAGGCTGTTGAAATGCTCCGGGATCACGGACTCGCTGCGCCCCAGATCATCGCGTTGCGGGCTGAGCTCATGGTTGATGGCATGACGTGAAAGCTCGCCCAGTTGCCAGGCGGTCATGTGCCAAGGATTGGGTTCGAACAGGCTGCCGGAGTAGCGATAGCGGGCGCCGACATCGCCCATCCACACCTGGCGGCGTGGAATCGGGTGTGTCTTGCCATGCACGCTCAGGCTGGGGCGCTGCCAGTCGAGATCGCCCTCCAGCGTGACGAGGGCCTGATCGGCCTGCAGCGGCGTCAGGGCGCGCGGCTTGAGATAGAGCGGGTGCAGAGGGTGGCGGTACCAGCCGTGCGCGAGGGCAAGCCAGTCCTCGGGCAGCTCGCGCGGGCGAGCTGCCAGGGCCGAGCCATCCGCCGCCGTCTGGTGCGCAGCTCCATCAGCCGCGGACGTGGAATCAGAGGTCGAGAGGGCGGCGAAGAGATCATCGCCAGCAGAAGGAGTCGTCATGCGGCGAGAGTGCCAGAGCCGCGTCAGGTTGGGCAAGTGGCTCTCGATTCGCGCCGACCCGGGGCTGACGCGAGCCTCACAAGCGTCAGGTCGTCAGCAATGTCTCGAAGGTCAGGATGGCCACCTCGGCAAGGCCCAGCCCCAGCAGCGCGCCGGCCAGCACATCACTGACGTAATGCAGACCGAGGATCACTCGGGAAAGCGCGATCAGCAGTGCCAGTGGCGTGACGAGAATGGCAATCTCCGGCAGCTGCTGAGCGGTCAGGCTGGCGAAGAGGGCAGCATGCAGGGTGTGACCGCTGGGAAAGCTGTAGCGATCCAGCGGTGGCATGGTGCAGTTGATGGTATTGAAGGTGATGAACGGGCGTTCCCGACATAGTCGCGTCTTGAGTGCGCGGTAGAGCAGTGCCCCGGCGCCGGCCGCCAGGCCGAATTCCAGAAACAGCCAGCCGCCCATGGCATGGTGCAGCGGCAGGCTCAGCGTCAGCAGCGCCCACGCCGGCCAGTCGCCCAGCCGCGAGACGATACGAAACAGGGTGAGTATCGGCCGGAACAGCGCCAGGCGCGCGACCTGGCGGCACAGGCGCCACTCCAGAAGGTCCAGTCGCTCAAAGACGGGAAGGCTGCGATCGTGCATCGGGCTTCTCCTCGGCGTGACGCAGGCAGGTCAGAAAGCCCTCGGCGATGCGGCTCCAGCCCAATGGTTCGACGCGCACGCGGGCGGCACGTCCCAGTCTGGCGATGCGGGCCGGCCGCTGGCAGGCCTCCACCGCCTGTTCGATGAAGCGCTCCGGCTGGCTGCAGGGCGCCAGCAGGCCCTGGTGATCGTCGCGGATCACCTCGGCGGCCGCCGCGTAATCGAAGGCGATCACGGCCAGTCCGCTGGCCATGGCTTCCAGCACCACGTTGCCGAAGGTCTCCGACAGTGACGGGAAGACGAACAGGTCGGCGCTGGCGTAATGGGCGGCCAGCGCCTCGCCGGTCTGGAAGCCGGCGAAGATCGCCTCGGGCAGGCGCTGTTCCAGGCGCTCGCGCAGCGGACCGTCTCCCACCAGCACCAGGGCAAGGTCCGGTTGCACGGCCAGCATGGCCTCATAGGTACGGATCAGCAGGTCGATGTTCTTCTCGGCGGCCAGGCGCCCGACGTGCAGCGCGACGGGTTGCTGTGAGCTGACGCCCCATGACTTGCGCAATGCTTCGCTGCGATGACGGGGCGAGAAGCGCTCGCAATCCAGGCCGCGCCCCACCACCTGCACATGCTCGAAGCCTTGCTGCATCAGGCTGTCTGCCTGGGTGCGCGTCGGTACCAGCGTCATGTTGGCCGCATTGTGGAAGCGGCGCAGGCCGCGCCGCACCAGCGGGCGTAGCGCCTTGAGCCGGTAGTGGGTGCTGTATTGATCGAAATTGGTATGAAAGCCCGCGACCACCGGCAGGCCCAGACGGCGGGCGACCATCAGTGCGCTGATGCCCAGCGGGCCTTCGGTGGCGATATAGACGACACAGGGGCGATGCTCGCGCCACATGCGCATCAGGCGCTGCGGCGCCGGCACGCCGACCTGCACGCTGTCATACCCTGGCAGGCGGAAGCCGCGTACCTGAAGCTCCTGCTGGACACGCGGCTCCAGGCTGCCATCTCGGGTGGCGGGACGAATGAGTTGGAGCTCACAGCCGTGCGCGATGAGTTGATCGCACAGATGACTCAAGGTATGAGCCACGCCATTGATCTCCGGATGCCAAGTTTCACTGACGAAGGCAATGCGCTCCATGACGTCTCCCTAGATGACTATTGTGGTCATTATCGAGAGAGGGAGTGACGGCGGCATAACAAGCAGGTGACGAAGCGATGACACACCTTCAACCCCTCACAACTCAGAGGTATGAGGGTTGTCTCATGAATCGTCAAGCAAGGACGACAGCCACCGGCGCTATCGTCAACTGGCGGGGACTGGAGGTGGCGCCATGCCGGGCTGGCGCCGCGATGCAACGCAGCTTCAGCGCTTCTCGAGAATTTCGCGCGGGTCGATCGGCTTGCCCCCGTGGCGTACGTCGAACAGCAATTCATGCTGACCGTTGTTGCCGCGTGCGACGCGACAAAGCGGCGTGCCCGGAGTGACCTGCTGGCCCACCTTGACCAGAATCTCGCCGCACTGGGCCAGCACGCTCTGCAGGTTGCCGGAATGGTGCAGGATGACCACGTTGCCCAGTTGGCGCATGGCGTCGGCGAAGCGCACTTCGCCCCGCGCCGGCGCACTGGCGATGCCGCTGGCGGCGGTACGAATCTGCATGGGCGCCAGCTGGCCATTGCCGTTGGTGCCGAATTCACGTGTCACGCTGCCGGCGGCGGGCCAGCGCCACGACTGGCCCGGCTTCTGCAGCGGGCCGGGGTCCGGGCGGGCGACCAGGCTGCCACCGCTGGCGCGCGCGGCCGGGGCGCTGCGGCTCGGGCCACCGTTGAGCGGCACCGAGATCAGCATGCCGACGTCGAGATCATTGGGGTCCTTGCCGGGGTTGGCGGCCTGAATGCGCTGCGGGCTGGCGCCGAAATAGCGTCCGATCTTGGAGTAGGTATCGCCGGGGCGCAGCTGATAGCGATACGGGCCGCCGGAGGGCGCCCGCTCGCGCGCGGTGGGCACCAGGATGCGCTGACCGACCTTGAGGTCACGAATCTTGACGCCCGGATTGAAGCGCGTGAGGCGCAGCAGGGGAATGTCGGCATCGCGAGCGATCTGCCCCAGGGTATCGCCCTTCTGGATGGTGACCCACTGGCCGGCCGGCGAGCCGGAGTAGCTGCTGGTCGCGCAGCCGCTCAGCCACAGGCTGAGGCAGATCAGCGCCAGCCAGCGCAACGTGAGGCCGGCACGCTGCAGAAGTGGACGGTTTACGTCGGGTTCGGCCTGCGCTCGTGCCGTGAAGCCCGCGGCATCCAAGCCACATTCAGTGTTCATCAATGTCATTCCCTGCACGTGACAGTCGGGCATCCTTGTCCTTCCAGACCTGATTGAGCCATTGCTGGAAGCGCTCGCGATAGGCGGCGTCCGCATGATAGTTGCCGTCGAGCATCCAGGGCTCCAGGGGCCGCTGAGTGATGACGAGCGTGATGTTGCCCCCGTGACCGCACAGGAACTGCCAGAAACTGGCATCGGCATGTCGGTAATCGAGAGTGGCATCCAGAATACCGGAAAGTCGATCGCCAAGCGTGTTGATCACCTGGGCACTGCCGCCGGCACGCGGCTTGAGCAGGTGCTGGAAAGGGCTCTGCTGCTGGTTGTGCTTGGCGGGCGTGAAGCGAGTGCCTTCCACGAAGTTGAAGATCGCCATCGGCGCCTGACGCGAGCGCTCGCACATGCGTCGTGTCGCTTCACGATCACGCTCGGCAAGCCGTGGGTTGCTGGCCAGTTTCTGCTGGCTGTAACGGCGCATGAACGGGAATTCCAATGCCCACCAGGCAAGGCCGATCACCGGTACCCAGATGAGCTCCTGCTTGAGGAAGAACTTGGGCATCGGCGTACGGCGGTGCAGGGCGTACTGGAGAACGAAGATGTCAGTCCAGCTGCGATGATTGGCGATCACCAGCCACCAGCGACGCCGGGCAGCCCCATCGCGCAGCGATTGCGGCACTTGGATGTCCCAGCGCGGGCGCAGCACGTGGCGAATCCACAGGTTGTTGGTGCCGATCCAGCCCATGGCGAGACGGTTGAGCCCCTCCAGCATGTGCAACTGCAGGCGGCGCGATGGCGTGATCAGCTTGAGTGCGGCCAGCAGATACAGCGGCAGCGCCCAGCACAGGGTATTGATGATCAGAAAGACAAGGCTGATGACACCTCTGATACTCGACATGCATGACTCCTTCATCAGGTGGCGCCATCGTAATTCACCCAGGAGTGGATGCCCACCCCGCTTGCGTGAGGGGTGGCAACCCTGCGTTGCACGAAGCGAACGCCCCCCTCAGGTCGAATGGCGGGGCGCACGCAGCTGTGGTGAGATGCATCGCCGGTCGTGTGACTGGTCGGTGCAAGGGAGAGGTCGTGGCAGGGTTCACGCTGAAGTCACGCCGGGCACCGTCAATCATCGCCGCCGCTTCGCGGCGATATCTCAGGGAGCGAGAGTGGCATGTGGTTGCAGGGACTGTTGATCGGGCTGGCGCTGGCCGCCTTCGTGTTGATTGCCATCGAGGATGTGATCCATCTCAACAAGGCCAAGACGACCTTGTTGCTGGGCACCTTCAGCTGGTTGCTGCTGTTCATCTTCGGTCCCGCGGCCCTGGCGGTGGAGGATGTCCCCGAGGCCTTGAACGAGAACCTGCTCGAGATCGCCACCTTGTGGCTGTTTCTGATGGCTGCGATGACCTTCGTGGCCTTTCTCAATGCCAAGGGGCTGATCGCCAATCTGATCTACCGCCTGCTGCCCAAACGCATCGGGGAGCGCGGGCTGCTGTATCTGACGGGGCTCTTTGCCTTCGCCTTTTCATCGCTGGCCGACAACATCACCGCGACGCTGGTATCGCTGACCCTGGTGCTGTCGCTGGGCCTGGCGCCGAAGAAGACGCTGCGCTTTGCGGTGCTGGCGGTATTCGCCGTCAACTCCGGCGGCGTGGCGCTGATCACCGGGGATGTGACCACGCTGATGATCTTCCTGGCGGGCAAGGTGCGCATCAGCGAGCTGATGCTGCTGGCGCTGCCGTCCTTCCTCAGCGTTATGCTGCTGGCGACGCTACTGCTGCCCGGGCTGGGAGGTGAGGTGAATCTGGTGCGCGAGCCGCGCGAGACCCGGCGTCTTGATCGTCTGGTCGCCTGGCTGTTTCTGGCCACTATCCTGTCGACCCTCGGGCTCAACGTGCTGTTTGGCGTGCCGCCGCTGCTGACTTTCCTGTTCGGGATGTCGCTGATGTTCCTGCTTGGACATGTCGCTGAACGGCGCAGCGACAGCGAAGAGCGCCGTATACTTGATTACATTCGTATTATCGAATTCGATACATTGCTATTCTTCCTCGGCATCCTGCTGATGGTCGGGGCGCTCAAGGAAGCTCGTCTGCTGGAAGGCCTGGCACAGCTCTATGCCTTGATGCCGGCGATGCAGGCCAATTATCTGGTCGGGCTGCTCTCGGCACTGGTGGACAACGTGCCGCTGACCGCCGCAGTGCTCAAGGCGGATGTCAGCATGAATGATGCAGAGTGGCTGGCGCTGACCTATGCCGCAGGCGTGGGTGGCTCGCTGCTGGTGATTGGCTCCGCCGCCGGGGTGATCGCGCTTTCCAAGGTGCGTGAGGTGAGTTTCATGAGTTATCTGCGCTTCTTCCCGGCATTGTTGCTGGCCTACAGCGTGGGCTATCTGGGGGCGTACTGGCTGGGCGGGCAGATCACGAACACGCCAGTGACATTGGCGCTGTCGTCTCTGGGCTGATGTTGGGTCGCTGGAGGGCGTTCACTACGGCCACAGCCGCTGCCGCAGTCGCTGCCACAGTGGCCGTCTGAGCTACTTTTGGACGCACTGCCGGATGCGCTATCGGGAGAGGAATTGGCGCTGTTCCTGGTCGGCTGATCATTTTTTGATCAATCTGTCTGCGCTCGCCTGATCTCGATGGCGATACCCAGATGTACAGAGATTCTTCACAGCTTTTTCCACAGCTTCTGTTGATAACCTGTCTGCGACGTTAGGTTTAGAGCCTCAGGCACAAGGCGCAGGCATGGCGGGGGGTAAGCGGCGAGTCATGCGGCGATGACACCATGGGGTGTTGCCATGAAGAGTGATGGCAGAAGGGGCGTGGAGGGTATGGCATGAAAGGGCATGCCATCTTCTGCACAGAAGAGCCCCCTGCGCATGCGTAGGGGGCTGAATGCGACTCATCTCATTGCGCAGTGCTGCCAGCAGGCCATCACGCGCTGAGCTGGCACAGCGTATGTTCCGGCAGCAGTTGTTCTGCGGGACGCTGTTTTCCTTCTTGCTGAGTCGTCACCGGTGCCGTCGCCAGCAGGGCGATGCCACCCAGCACCACCATATGCTCGTCACCGTCCGCGAACACCATGCGCTGGGCGTGGGCCGGGTAGTAGTGATATTGCAGCTTGGGATTGATGGGCAGTACCGCATGATGACGCCCGGTCTGCGGTGCCATGCCGTAGGCCAGCATGCCCTCGCAGACCGCTTCCAGCGTTTCGCCAAGCTCTTCGGCATTGAAGCCGACATGGTGCAGGCGCGGCCCCATCACGGAGAGCCAGGCAGCCAGCGGGTTGGCCTCGAGCAGGCGCTCGAAGGTCGGCCAGTCCGGCATGTCCCACGGACGGCAGGGCGCGAGCAGGTTCTGACCCTTGCAGTCATCACGATGACTCTGCCTGATCAGGCGCTTGAGCAGGTCGCGATGCATCGGCGGCAGGCTGTTGGCCTGCAGTTCCGCCAGCATGACGGCAGCGCCACCATCCGGGGGAAGCAGCAGATCGACCAGCAGGCCGCGGTCGGCCATGGCGTACTGTTTCACGCGGCGATAGCCCTGGTGATACAGACTGGGCAACAGCTTCTCGCTTCTGAAGGGCCCCTGGTTCAGCGTCAGGAACATCAGATATTCAGGGTTGATGCTGTCTGGCCAGATATCCAGCGCCCCGATGTCGGGATGGCGGTGGACGAAGTCCAGCCATAGCTGCTGTTGGAATTCCTTGCGTTGCATGATGCCTCCTTGAACGGCCCCTATGACCTCAGTGCTGGAGCGATTATAGGTAGTCGTGCAAAGGGTCATTCAACGCCATTATCCGTTTTTTCGCGTTTCTTGATCGGAGAGTAAAAATGCCAGTGCTGGTGGCGTATTGCGTGGTTCTCATGGTGTGGTCGACGACACCGCTGGCCATCTCGTGGAGCGCTTCGGGCTGGCTGCCTGCCTGGTCGGCGATGGGCAGAATGTTAATTGCCGCATGCCTTGGTTACCCGTTGTTACGCATGATGGGGCTGAAAATGGACCTTTCACGTGGGGCATTGCGCAGCTACTCGGCAGCCGCTCTGGGTATCTGGGGTGGCATGTACTTCGCCTACCTCTCTGCGGCCTGGTTACCAAGCGGTATCATGTCGTTACTGTTTGGACTGGCACCCTTGCTATCAGGGCTTTATGCACGCTGGTGGTTGAAAAGTGCCCCACTTGACAAGTTGCAGTGGATGGGGTTTGCGTTGGCACTGAGTGGACTGGCCGTCGCGGTCTCGGATTCCCTCGCGTTACCGCCGGGCAGCTGGAAGGGGGTCCTGACCATGCTGCTGGCCGTCAACTGCTTTGCCGCCTCGGGGGTACTGGTGCAACGCGAGCGGGCAGGGCTTCATCCGCTGGTGCAGACGGAGGGTGCGCTGCTGGTCTCTCTGCCGCTCTATCTGGTGTGTGCGCTGCTCGTCGATGGCGTGCCGCAAGCCCTGCCGGAGGGACGCCCGATGGCTGCCATCCTCTATCTCGGCATCTTCGGCTCGCTGATCGGCTACCTGTGCTACTACTTCGTGCTGTCACGCCTGTCGGCCAGTACGGTGGCGCTGGCGACCTTGATCACTCCCATCTTCGCCATGAGCCTGGGCGCGGTGCTCAATGATGAGCTGATCTCCAGCCGTGTGCTCGCCGGGGCCTTGCTGATCGTGATCGGGTTGTGCGCCTATCTGTTCGGCCCGCAGTGGCGGGCGCGCCTGACATCCCGCCGCTTGCAGGGCTGAGCAGGCTTCGGGCCGCCATCCTGCCTGTCTCTCGCGCAGCGGATCTGCACGCAATGCCTTGCCGAATGCATCAACGACAAGGGCCGCCCCGGCAGGGGCGGCCCTTGTGTCCTTTCCGGCGCGACTGAGCGCTCTGGCGAGTCGTGCAGGCATCAATCCTGATTGTTCTGGAACAGACGCTTGAGCTCGATCATGGCGGCCTGCTCGCTGTTGACGAGCGCTTTCTGGTCGTGGCGGTGCTCATAGTTCTGCTTGAGCATGTTGTCATCCATTTCCCGGAAGGCGCGCGCCACTTCCGCCGCGCGAGCATTGGGGTAGCCCATCGCTACCAGCAATTCTCCGCCCATCTCCAGGCTGCTGGCATAGGTGTCACGAATCACGTGCTCCACGCCCAATTCCATCAGCTCCCAGGCATGGTGGCGGTTACGGGCACGCACGAACAGCTTCAGGTGCGGGAATTGATGGCGCACCATGCGCACGATGCCGGTCGAGGTCTCGGCATCATCGACCGCCACCAGCATGATCCTGGCCTGCTCGGCACCCGCCGCCCGCAGCAATTCGGCGCGGCTGGCATCGGCGTAGAAGATGCGCGACCCGAACTGACGCACGAACTCGACCTGGGTGATATTGGGGTCCAGCGCGGTGAAGTTGATGCCCTGGCTCTTGAGCATGCGCGCGCTGATCTGGCCGAAACGACCGAAGCCGGCGATCAACACCTGGGGCGTCTCCTCACCGAAGTCCTCATCATAGGGGCGCTTGGCTTCGCTGGTGGCGCCGAGGTGGCGGGCATAGCGATAGAGGAAGGGCGTGGCAGCCATCGACAAGGTCACCGCACTGATCACCAGGCTGGTGAGGGTCTGATCGAAGATGCCGGCGGCCATGCCGGCGGTCAGCAGCACGAAGTCGAACTCACCACCCTGTGACAGGACCGCGGCCAGCGGCAGGGCCTCGGCCATCTTGAGGCGTGCAACGCGTCCGACCAGCGTGATGACGATGACCTTGCCGAACATCAGTGCCAGCGTCAGCGCCAGGACGGTCAGCGGCCGCTCCATCACCAGCGAGACGTCAACCGACATGCCTACGGCCATGAAGAACAGCCCCAGCAGCAGCCCCTTGAAGGGCTCGATGTTGGCTTCCAGCTCGTGGCGGTAGACGGTATCGGCGAGCAGCACCCCGGCCAGGAAGGCACCCAGGGCCATGGACAGCCCCACCCACTCCATCAGCAGCGCCGTGCTGATCACCACGAACAAGGCCGCGGCGGTGAAGATCTCGTGGATCTCGCTGCGCGCGACCATCTTGAGCAGGCGCGGCACGACAAAGCGCCCGACGATGATGACCGCCGCGATCATGCCAATGCCCTCGGCGATGCCGATCCAGTTGGTGCCGGTGGAGGCATCGAAGTTGTCAGCGAACAGCGGCATCAGGGCCAGCAGCGGAATCACCGCCAGGTCCTGGAACAGCAGGATGGCGAAGGTCGACTGGCCGTGCGGCGTCGCCAGCTGCTGATTCTCGCTCAATACCTGCAGCGCGAAGGCGGTCGAGGACAGCGCCAGAATCAGGCCCAGCAACACGGCTGCGGGCAATTCCAGCCCCAGCCACAGGCCGACGGGGGTGAGCAAGGCACCGCACAACAGCATCTGGGCGCTGCCCAGGCCCGCAAGCTTGAGGCGCATGTCCCACAGGCGCTTGGGCTCCAGTTCCAGACCGATCATGAACAGCAGCATGACGACCCCGAATTCGGCGAAGTGCAACACTTCGCCAGGCTCCGAGATGAAGCCGATCAACGACGGACCCAGCAGCACCCCGATGGCCAGATAGCCCAGGATGGAACCGAGGCCCAGACGCTGGAAGAGTGGCACGGCAACCACCGCGCATCCCAGCAGCACGGCGCCTTCCATCAACATGTTCATGTGCGTGTCCTTGTGCATACACGGGCGGAGGAGGCAGCGATTGTCGCTGGCCCCTCCTTTTGTCGCAAGCGTCAAGACGCGCTGGATGCGACCTTGTGCGCAGCGTGTTGCTGTGAGCGGGGCATGAGTGGAGGGGATGTGACGCAGGCACAAAAAAGCCCCCGCCAATGGCGAGGGCTTCAGCAGTGAAACGACTGATGGCGGCGATCAGGCCTGCGGCATAAGAGCTTCGTCCTGCACGTACTGGTTGAACTCGGTGAAGCCACCGATGTGGGTCTGATCGACGAAGATCTGCGGCACGGTCTCGACCGGCTTGCCGATGGTCTTTTCCATGTCGGCCTTGCTGATGCCTTCTGCATGGATGTCGATGTAGCGGAAGTCGAAATCATCGCGCTTGGCGGTGAGCTCTTCCGCGAGGTCCTTGGCGCGGACACAGAAAGGGCAACCCGGACGACCGAAAATGACTGCAAGCATGAGATTCTCCTAAGGTTCGTGATTCTCGTTCAGCCCGTACTAAAGGGGCCGAGAAAATGGCGCCGGCACTGCCGGTGAGTAATCGATGACCGCCATTGTGCTTGAGCCTGCCCGGGTTTGCCAATTGAGCCGTACTACCAAAGTCATTGTGGCAATCAATCACTGCCGTGCCGGGGACTAGCCCATCAACAGCAGATTGGCGCCAAAGCCACCGACGATCAACAGCGTGAACAGGATCAGCGCGAGCAGGAAAGGCTTCATGCCCAGTGAGCGCAGACGATCGATGCGAGTCTCGACGCCCAGGCCCGCCATGGCCATGGTCAGTGCCACGCTGCCGAGGGTAGAGAGGCTTGAGTGCACTGCCGCCGGAATCTCGCCGGTGCTGTTGATGCCGGCCATGGCGATGAAGCCCAGCGCGAACCACGGAATCGTCATGCCGCCGCCGGTCTCGCGGTCATCACCTTCGGTACGGGCACGCATGGCCCACAGCTTCGGCAACAGCAGCAGGAAGGGGACCAGCATCATCACGCGCATCAACTTGACGATCAGCGCATTGGCCAGGGCGTCCGGGCCGACCGCTTCACCGGCGGCCACGACCTGAGCGACCTCGTGGATGGTGGAGCCGATATAGATGCCGAACAGGCCTTCATGCATGCCGCTCAGTGGGTAGAGCAGCGGGTAGACCAGCATCGCCAGCGAACCGAACAGCACCACCGTGGCGACGGCCATGGCGGTGGCCGCCGGGCGAGCCTTGATCATCGATTCGGTCGCCAGTACCGCCGCGGCGCCACAGATGGCGGAACCGGCGCTGGTCAGCAGTGCGGTGTCGCGGTCCAGCCCCAGCCAGCGCGTACCGATGAAGTAGCCGCTGCTCAGCACTGCGGTGATCACCAGCACATCGAGGAAGACGACGCTCCAGCCCAGGCCGAGAATCTGCTGCAGGGTGATGGAGAGGCCGAACAGGATGATGCCGAGACGCAGCAGCTTCTTGGTCGCGATATGCAACCCCGGGGAAAGCGCCGCGGCGTGCCGGCTGGTGATCGGCAGGTTGCCGACCACGATACCGCACAGCAGGGCGAAGACCAGCGGGCTGATGCCGGTGGAGGCCAGCGCCGGAATGGAATGCAGTGCCAGCCCCACCAGGGTCAGGCCGCCACACAGGGCGAGGCCCGGCAACATGCGGCGCAAGCGCTCGGCAGTGGCGGGGGGAGTCAGGGTCTGTGCGTCCATGAGCATTCTCCTTGAGGAAAGTGGCCTATCCCGTGCGGAACATGGCCTGTCTTGTTATGGGGCGTGCGCTGGCGTGGGGGGCACGGCTGTCATCGCCAAGGGCGCTTGAGCTTGCGTTGCTTGCTTAGTGCCTCCGGTTTGATGATTAGTCTATTCGGGAATATTATTCGGCAGTTAGTCGATTATTCTTTTATTACATACCGGAAAAACCGATATGCAGATCCACATCACGCTGCGTCAGTTGCAAGTGTTCGTGGCGGTGACACGCCACGGCTCCGTCAGCGCCGCGGCGCGCGAGATCGGCCTGTCGCAATCGGCGGCGAGTCAGGGGTTATCCGAACTGGAGCGTCATCTCGAGGTGCAGTTGTTCGAGCGCCTCGGTCGCCGCCTGGCCCTGAACGCCAATGGTCGCCGCCTGTTGGCGCGCGCCGAGCAACTGCTGGAGCAGACCCACGCGCTGGAACTTGAGGCCCGTGAGCCCGGCGTGGTGGATGGCAACCTGCGTGGCGAACTGGAAATCGCCGCCAGCGCCACCATCGGCACCTGGTTGCTGCCGGGGCTGGCAGGGGCCTTCATGCGCGAACATCCGGGCACCGAGCTCAATCTGCGCCTGCGCAATACCCACCAGGTGGTGGAGGCGGTGCTCAACTATGACGCCGAGCTCGGCTTGATCGAGGGCGACTGCCACGCGCCGCGCCTGATGAGCCAGACCTGGCGCGAGGATGAGCTGGTGGTGGTGGCGCCGCCGAGCCATCCGTTGGCCATGCGCGGTACGGCGCTCAGCGATGAGGATCTCGCCACGGCCGACTGGATTCTGCGCGAGGGTGGCTCGGGCACGCGGGCGGTCTTCGAGCGTGCGCTGCATGGGCGGATCGAACGTCTCAAGGTGCGAATGGAGTTGGGCCAGCACGAGGCCATCAAGCAGGCCGTGTTCGCCGGATTGGGGCTGGGGTGTCTGTCGCGGCTGTCGGTGGCGGCCGAGATCGCGCGTGGCGAGCTGGTGGTGCTGGCCACGCCCCAGCTCAACCTGAAGCGGCGCTTCTCGATGCTGTGGCACCCGGAACGTTACCGCAGCCCGCTGTGGCAGGCGGTCAAGGTCTATCTGGAAGCCAGTCCGCGCTGAGCCGTCGAGGGCGGAGCCGCCGCGCGCTTGATAGTTTGCTAACATAGGCGCTCCCCGCGATCCGGCTGCCGCCGAGCCACGCCGCTGAGCCTGAGCCACGGGGAGCGTAACGGTCTGTCTAGCGTCCATGGAGATGATGATGAGCACAACGGTCGAGCTTTATTACCACGAGAGCGATGCTCGTGATGGCGCCGAGGAACAGACAACGAGCCAGCAGGACGCGACGCCGCTGGTCATTCTTCACGGCCTGTTCGGCAGTGCCGACAACTGGCGTTCGCATATCAAGTCGTGGTCGCGGACGCGCCGTGTGATCGCGGTGGATCTGCGTAACCACGGCCGCAGCCCGCACGTGGCCGGCATGAGCTACCCCGAGCAGGCCGCGGATGTCATCGCGCTGCTCGACCGCCTTGCCATCAAGCGCTGTGACCTGCTGGGCCACTCGATGGGCGGCAAGGTCGCCATGCAGGTCGCGCTCGAGGCGCCCGAGCGTCTGCGCAGCCTGCTGGTCGCCGATATCGCGCCGGTCGCCTATGGCCACGGGCATGACGATATCTTTGCTGCCTTCGAGGCGGTGCGTGACGCGCGCCCGGCCTCACGCAAGGAGGCCGACACGGTGATGGCGCAGCATGTCGATACCCCGGCCATCCGCCAGTTCCTCGCCACCAATCTGGTGCGTCTCGACGATGGCGCCATGGGCTGGCGCGTCGGGCTGGACCATATCGCCGCGGGCTACCCGCAGATCGTCGAGGCGCCGCACGGTCAGGGGCCGGTCGAGCTGCCGGCGCTGCTGCTGTGGGGGTCGCGCTCCAACTACGTGCAGGCCGAGGGCCTGGCGACGATGCGCGAACACTTCCCTGCGCTGGAAGATGACTCCCTGGAGGCCGGCCATTGGCTGCATGCCGAGCGTGCCAGCGAGTTCCAGCAGGCGGTGGTGGCGTTTCTTGATCGCGTCGCACGCGCTTGAGTACGCCGAGCAGTCACTCCGAAAATCGTCAGCCGGCCGCGAGTGATCGGGTCATCCCGCCGGTGACCACCCACGAGCGCCTGGTGGTGGCGCTGGTCACCCTGCTGCAGTTCGCCGTCATCATGGGCTTCACCATGGTGATGGCGCTGGGCCCTGACTTTGCTACCTCGCTGGGCATTCCGCTGGATCACCTAGGCTATATCGTCGGCAGTTATCCGCTGGCCGCCGCGGTGGGTACCCTGCTGTGGACACGGCACGCCGATCGCTTCGATCGCCGCTGGGCAGTGCTGGGTTTCCTGTTCGGTGCGGCGCTCTGTCATCTGATCGCCAGCTTCGCCACCGACTTCGAGACCCTGCTGGCGGCGCGCATGCTGGGTGGGTTGTTCGGCGGGCCAGCGGCGGCGACGGCGCTGGCCATCGTGATCGACGTGGTGCCGGGAGTCCGCCGGGGGCGTGCCATGGGGCTGGTGATGGGTGCCTTCTCGGTGGCCTCGGTGCTGGGGCTGCCGTTTGCGCTGTGGTTGTCGCAGGGCTTCGGCTGGCAGGCGCCATTTCGCGCAGTGGCGCTGTTGGCGTTGCTGGTGTGCGGGCTGCTGGCCTGGATACTGCCGCCGATCCGCGGTCATCTCGATAACCCCGAGACCCGCCTGCGCAGCCGCAAGGGCACCACGATCCTGAACATCCTGGCCCAGCCCGACCATCGCCTGGGGCTGGCGCTGATCGCCACGGCGATGTTCAGCAACTTCCTGGTGATTCCCAACCTGGCAAGCTATCTGCTGTTCAATCTGGGCCTGCCGCGGGAGGATCTCGGCGGGCTCTACATGATCGGCGGCGGGCTGTCGCTGGTCGGCATGCAGCTGACGGGGCGGCTGTGTGATCGCTATGGCTGTGTCTGGCCGGGCACCATCACCTGCCTGATGACGGCGCTGGTCGGCTGGGCCTTCCTGCTGCATTCGCCGGGGCCGTCGCTGATCTGGATCGGCTTTGGCGCCTACATGCTGTTCTCGTCGGCGCGGCGTGTGACCCAGAATACGCTCAACAGCTTCATTCCCGCCGATCACGAGCGGGCAGCCTTCACCAGCACCCAGAGTGCCGTGCAGCATCTGAGTTCTGCCGCCGGCAGCTATGTGGGCGCCGGACTGCTGGTCAGCACCCCGAGTGGCGCGCTGGAAGGCATGCCGCTGCTGGTCGCGGTGCTGATGATCGCGCTGGTGATCCAGCCGCTGCAGATCCTGTGGCTGTCGCGTCGCCTGGCCCGCCGCTAGCGCTTGTGGAATCGGTACAAGATGGCGAGAGTGAGCCGGACCTAAACCCAAAACGCCCTGTCGGAGATTCCGGCAGGGCGTTTTGCATGGGGCGCGCTCAAGCGCTCAACGTCTCAGGGCGCGTTGACGTCGACGGCCAGGTGGCTCAGCGACTGGCGCTTCTTGATCATGCCGCGCTCGAACAGGAAGTCCTCGAAGTCACGGTAGCGGCCGGCATCCAGCGCGGCAGGACGCAGCGCGAAGCGCGGCAGGGTGGCGTACCAGGCTTCCTTGTTGAGCTCGGTATCCAGTGCCGGATCGGAGTCACGGAACATCTCCCAGCCTTGGTCCGGGTGGTTGATGATCCAGGCGGTGGCTTCGCCGACGGCGGCGAGGAAGCCGGCGTACTGCGCCTGCTTGCGCTCGTAGCTGTCGCTGTTGGCGACGAAGATCAGCTCGTCATAGGTCGGCACGCCTTCTTCCTCGATGTAGAAGGCGCGGCCCTTGACGCCTTCCTGAGCCATCTGGGCCAGCTCGAAGTTGCGGAAGGCGCCGGTGACGGCATCGACCTTGCGCGTCAGCAGTGACGGCGTCAGCGAGAAGTTGACGTTGGTCAGCGTGATGTCATCCAGCGTCAGGCCGCTGTGCTGCAGCATGGTGGAGAGCAGCACTTCCTCGACACCGCCGACCGAGTAGCCGACCCGCTTGCCCTTGAGGTCGGCGATCGACTGGATGTCGCTGTCGGCGCGCACCACCACCACATTCAGCGGCGTGGCGACCAGGGTGCCGATACGCACCAGCGGCAGGCCCTGATCGATCTGCAGGTGCAGTTGCGGCTGATAGCTGATGGCGATATCGACACGCTCGGCGGCAGCCAGCTTGGGCGGCACGCTCGGGTCGGCGGGGGCGATCAATTCGACATCAAGGTCGTGCTTCTTGAACAGCCCCAGCTCCTGTGCCAGCACCAGCGGGGCGTGACCGGGGTTGGTGTACCAGTCGAGCATGACCTTGAACTGCGTCAGCGGCTGCTCGGCGGTGGCAGCGTCCTTGGCAACGTCCTTCGAGTCAGCATCAGCGCTCTGTTCGTCGCCGGCTGGCGTGGCTTCCGCGGTCGGTTCAGCACCGTTCTTCGCCTGCTCGGCGGCGCCGGCAGTCGCTTCCACGGCTTCCTGACTCGCCACCGGCGCGGAGGCGGTTGAGTCGCCGTTCACTCCGACCTCGGCTTGCTGAGCGACGATTTCCGGCGCTGACTGGGTGCTGGTCGCGGCGGGTTCTGCCTCGGCGGCGTGGGCCGACATGGCAGTGGCTGGCAGGCTGCTCAGGCACAGCGTGGTCAGCAGGGTGGCGAAGGCGGTGGACAGCAGCGAGGCACGCGGTGAACGTGTCGGCTGTGCTTTGCGCCGTGGCGCCGATGACGAATGAGACATGGCGGAGTTCCTTGTGATCACAGGGTAGTGGTGCTGCCGTTCGTGGGCGGCAGTCGTCAGGCTCTTGCAGTTTGTGTCGAGCGTCGTTGCGTCTTTCGGTCATGCGGTCATGCGGTCATGCAGTATTTTTCCGAAGGCAAGGCGTGTCAGCTCAGACGTGTCAGCCGGTCGCGGTGCCAGGGCATCAGGGTGCGCAGCAGCGCATCCAGCGAGAAATAGAGCAGCAGGGAAAAGGCAACCAGCACCAGCAGGGCGGCGAACATCAGGTCGATCTCCATGCGCGCGTTGGCGTTGAGCATCAGATAGCCCAGCCCCTGGCTGGCACCGGCCCATTCCCCGATGACGGCGCCGATGGGGGCGGCAGTCGCGGCCATGCGAATGCCGGAGGCCAGCGCCGGCAGTGCGGCGGGCAGCTGGATGTGGATCAATCTGCGCCATGGGCTGGCGCCCAGGGTGTGGGCCAGATCCAGCCAGCCCTGCTGGGTCTGGCGCAGGCCGTCGTAGCCAGTGGAGGCGACCGGGAAATAGATGATCAGCGTCGCCATCACTACCTTGGACAGCATGTCATAGCCGAGCCACAGCACCAGCAGTGGGGCGATCGCGAACAGCGGTATCACCTGGCTGATCAGCAGCATCGGCAACAGCGTACGGCGCAGGCGGGGGATGAAGGCCAGCGCCAGCGCGGTGGAAAGCCCGAGCAGGATGCCCAGCACCAGCCCGGCCAGTATCTCGCTGATGGTGACGCCAGCGTGATGGGCCAGCAGCGGTGCCTTCTGGATCAGCACCTCGAGCACGGCCTGGGGCGTGGGCAGAATGTAGGGCGGTACGGCGGTAACGGCAATGATCAGCTGCCAAAGTCCCAGCAGGAGCAGCGTACTGATGACGAGGTGACGCATGGCGTGCAGACGTTTCATGCGGCCTCCTCGCTATCACGCAGGCGGGCGATCAGTTGCGCCTGCGCCGGCGGCAGGGCCGGGTCATCCAGCGGCACCGGCCGCACGGCGCCAAGCCCCGGCAGATGCTCAAGCTCGGCGCCGTGGCCCGGGGCGCTCGACGGGCGCAGCACCAGCAGTTGATCGGCAAGGCGCAATGCCTCAAGCGGGTCGTGGGTCACCATCAGGACGGTGCGGCCCTTGAGCAGGCGGCTGGCCAGATCGTGCAGCTCCAGACGGGTGATGGCATCCACCGCCGAGAACGGCTCATCCATCATCACGATCGGCGCCTGCTGATAGAGCGTGCGGGCGAGAGCGACGCGTTGGCGCTGGCCGCCGGAGAGGGCGTCCGGCCAGGCCTGCTCACGACCCTCAAGCCCGACCGCGGCCAGAAGCTCATGGGCGAGTTCGCGATTGCGCGGCCGCCGGCGCAGGTCATCGCCCAGCCACAGGTTGTCGATGACGCGCCGCCACGGCAGCAGCAGGTCCTGCTGCGCCATCCAGGCCACGCGGTCGGTCAGCGGCTGACCGTCATCGGTGGCGAGGTCGAGCTGGTGGAGATCTGACATTTCCAGGCCAGCCAGCAGGCGCAGCAGCGAGCTCTTGCCGCAGCCGGAGCGCCCCAGCAGTGCCGTCCAGCTACCAGCCTCCAGACGCGCGGAAATATCGCGGAACAGCGTGTGGCCGGCGTAATCGATTCGTGCGTTGTTGAGGGTGAGTCCCAGCGACACAGGCAATTCCGTGGTCAGGCGGCGTGCCGGCAGGAGGAAGCAGGTGACGCGCCGTGCAGGGCACGCGTCGGGGATTCCCTCCGCCGGTATCAACCGGATCAGGTTCCAGGGGTTGTCGCGCGACGTATCGCTGCGACTCTCAGCCCATTCTCGGGCACCCCCATCCAGGCCGACAGTGTAACGTCACTGTCTTGCCGGTGTCTTGTCCGACGCAAGTCGGGGCAGGGGAGACGGCGACTTTCTTGAGTGGCTTTCCTGATTGGCTTTCCTGAGTGGGGCGAAACGGACTATGCCGATGTGGCACGCCTTGGGTATGCTGAACATGACTGTAACAAGACGTGTTGCCCAAGGAGATCATCATGCCCGACACACCGGATCTCTCGACCTGTTCCAGCTATCCCGTCCCCCCGCGACGGCCGAGCGCAGCTGACGCCACGGGGGAGCCGCACCCCGTGCCCAGGGGCTGGCCCGAGGAGTCACTGACTCGACGGCTCTCGACCTATCTGGGGCAACCGCTCGAACCGCTGGCACTCGCCTGGCCGGATAGCGCCAACTGGCTGTGGCGCCAGCGTGGCGGCACGCCGGGGCTGATCAAGCTGGCGCGAACCGGGCCAGACCACGACCCCTTCTGGCACGCCATGCGCGGGGTCTTCGGTGCCGATCGCTGGGCGACGCCGGAGGGTTTGACGCGACTGGCGGGCGCCTTGCCCGCGCGCCTGCCGATTCCGCCGCTGCCCCTGACCTTCCTGGGGCGTCTCGATGGCGCGCCCATCTGGCACCTGCCGTGGTCCAGCGGTCAGCCGAGCAATCTCAGCATCACCTTCTGTGAGCTGCTGGGCGACCAGCTCGGTCGCCTGCATCAGGATACGGTGTCGGGCTTCGGTCAGCCGCTGGCGCAGCCGATGCCGCTGTTGCACTGGAATGCCCGCGTCACGCGCTTTCTGGCCCATCACCCGCGTCGCGCGGAACTCGGCACGCTGCTCAAGCGCACCTTCCCGGCGCCGACTCGCGCGGTGTGGTGTCTGCCGGACATGCGCGCCGATCAGTATCTGTGCGCCGCCACCGGCTGGGTATGGAGCGATTGGGAAGCGCTGGTGTGGGCGCCGATCGAGTTCGACTGGGCGCTGGTGGAGTTGCTGCTGGAAACGCCGGAGCAGCGTCAGGCCTTCATGAAGGGCTATTCGCGCCATGGGCGCATGGTCGATCTCGATGGCCAGCGTGAGCTGTGCCGTGCGCTGTTGTGGGCGATGGAGGCATTCGGCCCGCGGTCCTATGCTGAGCTTGCGGCAGCCCCTGCCTGGGTCTCGCCGCGCAGCCTGGCGTGAAATTCGCGTGCTGTACACTGCAAGTACATGAAAGGTGTGAAATTTCTCTGCAGCCCCTTCGCTGACATGGAATACTGTGGGTGAGTCGTCATGGACGTCATTCGAGATCTGATGTAGGGCTTGGCGGGGGAGCACTCGTGGTAGAGAACCTGAATTATTATTTCTTGCTGGCAGGCACGCTGATCGCCTTGAGCGTGTTGGCCAGCCGCGTCTCGGCGCGTCTTGGCATGCCGCTGCTACTGCTGTTCCTCGGTCTTGGCATGCTGGCGGGTGAAGATGGCGTCCTGGGCATCCAGTTCGACGACGCCTCATCCGCTTACATGATCGGCAATCTGGCGCTGGCGCTCATCCTGCTCGATGGCGGCCTGCGTACGCGGCTGTCCACGTTTCGTGCCGGCCTGAAACCGGCGCTGGTGCTGGCCACCGTCGGGGTCTTCATGACCAGTGGCCTGGTGGGCCTTCTGGCCATGTGGCTGTTTGATCTCACCCTGATCGAAGGCCTGCTGGTCGGGGCCATCGTCGGTTCCACCGATGCCGCGGCGGTCTTCTCGCTGCTGGGAGGCCAGGGCGTTCACCTCAATGAGCGTGTCGGTGCGACGCTGGAAATCGAGTCCGGCACCAACGACCCGATGGCGATCTTCCTGACCATCACGCTGGCCGAGATCCTGACCGGTCAGCTCTCCGGCGTCGCGTCGGGCATCATGAGCTTCCTGCTGCAGTTCGGTGTCGGCGCCGCCATGGGGATCGCCGGCGGCTGGTTGATCGCACGCCTGATGCGTTATCTGGACCTCGCCCCCGGTCTTTATTCGCTGCTGGCGCTGGCACTTGGCTTGAGCCTGTTCGCCACCACCAACGAGATGGGCGGCAGCGGTTTCCTCGCCATCTATCTGTGCGGCCTGATGATCGGGAATCACCCCGGTCGTCATCTGGAGCACATCCTGCCGGTGCATGATGGCATGGCACACCTCTCGCAGATCGTGCTGTTCCTGATGCTGGGCCTGCTGGTCTCGCCGTCGACCATGCTGCAGTTCGCGCTGCCGGCCGCCATCCTCAGCGTGGCGCTGATTCTGGTGGTGCGCCCGCTGGCGGTCATCCTGTGTCTCAAGCCGTTCTTCCGCTTCCGCTGGCGCGAGCTGTGGTTCATCAGCTGGGTGGGATTGCGAGGGGCGGTGCCGATCGTGCTGGCGATCTTCCCGGTGATCACCGGGGTCGAGAATGCCGGTCTCTACTTCAATGTCGCCTTTTTCGTGGTCATCATCTCGCTGCTGGTACAGGGCTCATCGCTGGCGCCGATGGCGCGCAAGTTGAGGGTGGTGGTGCCGCCGGGCGCACAGCCCAGTCGCCGCAACCTGCTCGGCATCATGCCGGTCAACGACTACGAGATGCTGGTCTATCGCGTCGACAACACGGCGCTGGAAGGCGTGGCGCTGCGCATGCTGCGCTTCCCGTCGGGGGCCAAGGTCGGGGCGCTGTTCCGCAACAAGGTGTTGATCCACCCCAAGGGCAGCACCTGTCTGCATCAGCAGGATGTGCTGTGCGTGGTAGGGCGCTCGTGTGATGTGCCAAGCCTCAACCGCATGTTCAATGGCGAGAGCCTGCAGCATGAGCAGCGCGCCTTCTTCGGGACCTTCACGCTGGAAGGCGATGCCAACATGCAGGATATCGCCGATGTCTACGGGTTGACACTCTCCCAGGGCGAGCAGCATCTGACCATCGCCGAGTTCATCACTCGTCGAGTCGGTGGGGTGCCGGTGGTCGGCGACGATGTGGACTGGCATGGCATCCACTGGGTGGTGAACGAGGTGGAAGGCAATCGCATCACCAAGGTCGGGCTGCGACTGCACTGAGCCTGACTCCGTGTCTGAGCCTGAGCCTCTGTCTGAACTTCACGCACTACGACGCCCCCATTGCACTGCGTGTAATGGGGGCGTCGTGTTTGGACTCATCAATATCGTACTCTGTTGATGTCAGGCCAATTTGTCCGTGACAGCGCCTGGCCATCCTTTGTGGCCAGCGACAAGGAGGTGACTACATGGCCAGCCCACATCCTCATCTCGCGGGCTTTCTGCGACGATTCGAGCAATTCCCGCCCGGGCTCACGGCGGATGAGAAGACCTTTCATGCCACCTTCAACATGGTCTACGTGCTGGCGGTCAGCTGCCATCTGATCTACGCCATCCTGCTGTTGTGGCTGGGTGAGATGGGCATTCTGGCGCTGAATCTGGCGATGCTGATCGTCGATCTGGTCTGCCTGCAGCTGCACCGTGCTCGCCGTGAAGCCCTGGCGGCCACGTTGATGGCGCTGGGCACCTGTGCGCAGATCAGCTTCTCGCTAAGCTATTTCGGCTCGGAGGCCGGATTCGACTACTTCTACTTCGGTGCCTTGCTGTGCATCTACTCGATCCGCATGTCGTTCATGCGGCGCGTACTTCTGTGTGCCGCCTGCCTGAGCATGCCGCTGCTGGCCTATATCATCCTGATGCTGGAAGGGCCGACCCATCTGCTGCCCGCTGGCTGGATGCTGGCATTTCGCATCATCAATCTGGGTGTATTGACCATCTTCTTCACGCTGGTGCTGGTACAGATGGGCTGGTCGGTGGAGCGCCTGCAGCAGCGTTTCGAGACGGGAGGGCGCTTCGATGCGTTGACCGGTGCCCTGAGTCGCGCGGAGCTGGTCGACAGCGGACGCGGCATGTTGATCAACAACGGGCCGCTGAGCCTGATGATGGTCGATGTCGACCACTTGGCGCTGATCAACGAGACCTGGGGTCGCCAGGCCGGTGATCAGGTGCTCAAGGAGCTGGTGCGGCGCATGCGCAGCATCCTGCGCGGGGAGGATCTGGTCGGGCGCTATGGCGGCGAGGAGTTCGTGCTGTTATGCCCGGGGCTGCATGGCGAGCGCGTCGACCAGGTGGCAGAGCGTCTGTGCAAGGGCGCTTCGGCGTTGCCATTCGTCATCAATGACGGCCTCAACAGTCTGGATGTCAATCTGTCGATCGGTGTCGCCCAGCGTCAGTCCGGCGACAAGGACCTGGAAGGCCTGATCGCCAAGGCTGACGTCAATCTGTTCCGCGCCAAGCAGGATGGCGGCAATGGCTTCGTCAGTGACACCCAGCTGGGGCCCGTGGGCGGGCCGGGCATCGCCGCCATCAATTGAGCGCAATGCACTGTGCGTAGCTCTGTCCATGGAGCACTGCGCGCAGAGCTTCGTGCACAAAGCCTGGTATACAACCCGGCGCGCCCCCGCAGAATGACGTTCATGTCTCCGGGGGCGTGCTTGTGTCAGGGCGTCACCAGGCTTGCCCTGAGATAAGTCAGCGGCGGTTGGACTGGCGCCGGCGACTCTTGCTTGCGGGCTTGGGGGCGTAGTCGCTGTTCGAGGCCGGTACCGCGAGCTTGGGTGCAAAGCCTTCCACGACCTCGCGCGTCACGAAATAGCCCAGGTGCTGCTCGATGGCGCACAGGTTGCGGAAGTCATCACGCGAGACCAGCGAGATGGCTTCACCGCTGGCCCCGGCACGGCCGGTGCGCCCGATGCGGTGGACATAATCCTCGGCGGCGTCCGGCAGGTCGTAGTTGACCACGCGCTGCAGATCATCGATGTCGATGCCCCGCGCGGCAACGCCGGTGGCCACGAGATACTTGATGGTGCCGGCCTTGAAGTCGGCCAGCAGCTGCTCGCGCATGGCCTGGCTGCGACCGCTGTGGAAGGACTCGGCGGCGATGTCACGTTTCTCCAGCTGACTCACCAGCTTGGCGGCGCCGCGCTTGGTCTCGATGAAGATCAGCGCCTGCTGCCACTGCTTCTCGTGAATCAGGTGGCTCAGAAGGGCGGACTTGAACTCCTTGTCGACCGTGATCAGATACTGGCTGATGTCGGGCGCGGTGACGTTCTCCGGTGCGATCATGATCTCGACGGCGTCCGTCACTGCGGTCTTGGCGAGCACACGCACCTGGGCCGAGAGCGTTGCCGAGAACAGCAGGTTCTGGCGCTCCCTTGGCAGCTTCTCGATGATCTTGTTGATGTCGGCGATGAAGCCCATGTCGAGCATGCGGTCCGCTTCGTCGATGACGAGAGTGCGTGTCTCGTCGAGATGGATCGCGCGGCGGGTCAGCATGTCCAGCAGGCGGCCGGGCGTCGCCACCAGGATGTCCACACCTTCGATCAGACGCTGCTGCTGGGGCTCGATCTCCACGCCGCCATACATCGCCATGGAGCTGACTTCCAGATGCCGGGCGTAGTGCTGGATGTTGTCTTCGACCTGAATCGCCAGCTCCCGCGTCGGGGTCAGGATGACGGCATGTACGCGCTTGGCGCGCACCTTGGGCGCCTGTTGCAGGGTCTGCAGGATGGGCAGCACGAAGCTTGCCGTCTTGCCGGTACCCGTTTGGGCGGCGGCGATCAGGTTGTCACCGGCCAGCACGACGGGGATCGCCTTCTCCTGGATGGGAGTCGGGGTCTGGTAGCCTTGCTCGGTGACGGCCTTGACGATGGGATCGCTCAAACCAAGGGCAGAAAATGGCATGGTGTCTCGACTTGTCTAAAGGGGGAGGGGCAAGCGCACATTCTGCGGCAAGGAATGTCTGGCGCAGTGATGCTCACTGTAGCCGAAAGTCCGCTGACGGCCCGGCGCATCATTGGGCATCGCTCAGGCAGGGTAGCGAAGTGGCGGCGATGGGCGCTGCGCGGCAACAATGAAAAAGCCCCGCCTACCTGAAGTAGACGGGGCTTTCGGAATTCAAGGTGGTGGAGGGACAGGGATTCGAACCCTGGGTAGGCTATTAACCTACGCCGGTTTTCAAGACCGGTGCATTCAACCGCTCTGCCATCCCTCCGACTCACGGAGCGAAATACTACCGAATCTGATGAGAATAGCAAGAGGTAGGCGAAGAAAAATATTCGGAAAAGCCATCGCGGACAAACACTTGCAGCAGGATGGCGCTGGGGTGAGGCCGCCGGAAGCCGCCTGCTGGTACCAGGCCATGATTCAGCTCATGACTCGGATCATGAGTCATGACCACGAAAAAGCCCCGCCTACCTAAGGTAGACGGGGCTTTCGGAATCAAGGTGGTGGAGGGACAGGGATTCGAACCCTGGGTAGGCTATTAACCTACGCCGGTTTTCAAGACCGGTGCATTCAACCGCTCTGCCATCCCTCCGACTCACGGGATGAAATACTACGGATTTTTCAGTCAGCGTCAAGGACTTGGCGTAAATTTCCTTGTCGTTCAGATGCTTGAAAGGTCGCACATGCCACAATGGCCGCGGAGACTGACGATGTCGTTGCCTTGCGCGCGCCGGATGGTTGCCTCAATGGGGCTTTTCATCGTTCTGTCTCTTGATTAGGCAAACCCCTGAGGGCATGCTGGGGTCAATTCGATGAATCCATCGTAGCAACCTGAGGATAGACACCATGGCTAACAGCTCCTGGCAGGTCTCGCAGGATACCGCGAGCCGCTCGCTCAGTACTCACAAGGTACTGCGCAACACTTACATGATGCTGGCAATGACGCTGCTGTTCTCCGCGCTGACCGCTGGCGTGGCGATGAGCATGGGCGTCGGCCGCATGAACATCTTCGTGCTGCTGATCGGTGCCTACGGCCTGATGTTCCTGGTCCACAAGACCGCGAACTCCACCGCCGGCATCTTCGCGACCTTCGCCTTCACCGGCTTCATGGGCTTCACGCTCGGTCCGGTACTGAATGCCTACCTGAGCCTGCCCAACGGCGGCCAGCTGGTGATGACCGCGCTCGGCATGACCGGCATCACCTTCGCCGGCCTGTCCGCGGTGGCACTGGTGACGCGCAAGGACTTCTCGTTCCTGGGCAACTTCCTGTTCGCCGGCGCCATCGTGCTGATTCTGGCGATGCTGGCAGCGATGATCTTCAACATCAGCGGCCTGGCACTGGCTGTCTCCGCCGGCTTCGTGCTGTTCGCCTCCGCGGCGATCCTGTTCGAGACCAGCCAGATCATCCACGGCGGGCAGACCAACTACCTGCTGGCGACGGTGAGCCTGTACGTCTCCATCTACAACATGTTCGTCAGCCTGCTGGCCCTGCTGGGCTTCGCTTCCGACGATTGATCGTCAAGCGAAGGAACATGAGACCTGCAAACGACCCCGCCTCGGCGGGGTCGTTTGCGTTCGGGTGTCAGGTGGCGTGACTCGCGCTAGAATGGCGGCCATTCATGAGCAGTCACACGAGGTTCGCATGCGTTATGCTCTGGCCGTCTACGGCGGCCCCTACAGCCAGCAGGCCAGCCATTCGGCGCTGCGCTTTGCCGATGCCCTGCTAGCGCGCGGCCATCAGCTGACCACGGTGTTCTTCTATCACGATGGCGTCTACAACGCCGCCAACATGATGGCGCCGCCTCAGGACGAGCCGCATCTGCGTGATCGCTGGCTGTCGCTTGCCGAGAACCACGCTACCCGCCTGCAGGTGTGTGTCGCTGCGGGCCTGAGGCGCGGCATGCTCGATGAGCGCGAAGCGGCGCGGCATGGCAAGCAGGGGCACACCCTCGAGGCGCCGTTCGAGCTGACGGGGCTGGGCCAGCTGGTCGAGGCGACGTTGGACAATGAACACTTGATCACCTTTGCATGACGTCATTTCTTGTCATCACTGATGATGACGCCACTTATCAAGTGAGGAGCAGACCATGAGCGATGTGATGACGGCACCCTTGGCAGGTGAAGACGCCGGGATGGCCGCCGGTGATCTGCTGGTCATGCTGCGCCATGGCCCGCATGGCAGCAGCTGGCTGCGCGAAGGGCTGGAGGCGGCGATGGTCGCGGCGGCCTTCGGACGCGAGGTCGGGCTGCTGTTCACCGGTGATGGTGTGATGGCGCTGCTGGAAGGGCAGCAGGTCGGGCCGCTGGGGCAGAAGGGCAGTGACAACCTGCTGGCGGCGCTTGAGATGTATGACGTCGAGCGCTGCTATGTCGATGCGGCGGCGCTGCGCGCACGGGGCCTGACAGCGCAGGATGTCACGCTGTTGCCGGTCACGCTGCTCGAGCACGACGAGGTGGTCGCGCTGACAGTCGCGTTCTCGCGCGTGCTGAGCTTCTGACACGTCACTGCCGCCAACGCTGGCGACTGATATGCTCGCATCAGTTTCCTGATGCCATGTCGTTGATATCTCTTGATTGATGGCCAGCGTCAGCCCCAGCTTTCCTTGCCTGGATAATTGCATGAATCTACATCTACTCAATCGTTCGCCATTCTCCAGCCGCATCCATGATGATGTGCTCAATGCCATGGGCCCGGAAGACCAGCTGCTGCTGATCGAGGATGGCGTCAATGGCGCCCTCGACAACGCCGAGCAGCACCTTGCCGGGCTTGAGGGGCGGCTGTTCGCGTTGCGCGAAGACCTTGAGTCCCGCGGCCTGCTGGGACGCTGCGCGGAGAACGTCATCGTGGTCGACGTCGACGGTTTCGTCGCCCTGACCGAGGCCGCCGACAAGACCGTCAGCTGGTTCTGAGGCGTCAGGCGCTTCTCCCTTTCAATTTTCATGCAAGACAGTGAATCAGGATCTGTATGGCCAGTAGTGAAACGGTGCGCACACTGACGCTTGATGGACGTGATATCAGACTGGATGCGGAAGGCTATCTGGTCGATCTGGATGACTGGAGCCCGGCGCTGGCGGAAATGCTGGCCGCCGAGGAGGGGCGTGAACTGACGCCGGAGCACTGGGAGGTGATCGAGGTATTGCGTGACTTCTATCAGCGCTTCTCGCTCTCGCCGGCCATGCGCCCGCTGAGCAAGGCGATGACCCAGCGGTTTGGCTCCGACAAGGGCCGCTCGCTGCATCTGATGCGCCTGTTCCCGGACAGCCCGCCCAAGGTGGGCGCGCGCATCGCCGGGCTGCCCAAGCCGACCAACTGTCTGTGACGGTCAGCAGCATGCCTGAGTCGCCTTGCCCGTCGTGGTGCGCTGCGCTCAACGCGCAAGACCCGGCAGGGATGGCGACGTACGGCGTTGTCTGCGTTACTATTCGTCACAGCGTTGCAGTGTCGGCCAGGAGGCCGACACTGCTTCAGGTCCCGCGACATGGTCGCAAGGGCATTTGAATTCAGGCGGACAAGAGTCGACTTGCATGGGAAGAGCATTCCAGAACCGTAAAGAATCAATGGCGCGTACCTCTCTCAACAAGGCACGCGTGTATTCACGTTACGGGCGCGAGATTTACGTCTCGGCCAAGAACGGTGGCCTCGACCCCAACGGCAACCTGAGCCTGCGTCGTCTCATCGAGAAGGCCAAGAAGGACCAGGTGCCGACTCACGTCATCGACAAGGCGATCGACAAGGCCAAGGGCACCGGCGGAGAAGACTTCGCTCTGGCGCGCTATGAAGGCTTTGGTCCGGGCAATGTCATGGTCATCGTTGATTGTCTGACCGACAACAACAACCGCACCTTCGGCGAAGTCCGCACCTGCTTCAACAAGGGCAAGGGCAAGCTGGGCGCGCAGGGTTCGGTGTCGCACATGTTCGACCACCGCGCCATCCTGGCCTTCAAGGGTGCGGAAGAGGATGAGGAAAAGGTCCTGGAAGCGCTGATGGAAGCCGACGTCGATGTCAGTGATATCGAGCTCGACGACGGCATCATCACGGTTCTCGCGCCGACGACCGAGTACTTCAAGGCCAAGGGGGCACTGACCGATATCTACGGTGAAGATCTCGACTTCGAAGTCGATGAGATCAGCTTCATTCCGCAGATCCATACCGAAGTCGGCGGCGATGACGCCGAGCTGCTCAACAAGATGCTCGAGCTGCTGGATGATTGTGAAGACGTGCAGCAGGTCTATCACAATGGCGAGTTCGTCTGAGGCAGCATCTTGAACGTGATGCGACTGGCGGCTTCACGCTGACAGAAATGTGAATGTCAGTGTGGGAGGTCAGTCAGAGAAAAGCCCCGTCGGCATGCCGACGGGGCTTTTTCATGTCTCGACACTCAATACTCAACGCTCGGCGTGTCTCAGCAGTGCACGCGCTTCAGCAATGTGCATGGTGCTGCGCTTGCGGGGCCGTCTCGCGTGGGTCCGCCATGCCACCCTTGACGCCATGCTTCACCAGCCAGACGTTGACGGGCCAGGCGGCGAGCAGACCCAGGCTCAAGGAAATGATCAGCGAGTTCCAGAACAGCGGCTGATGCATGCCGGCGCCGCCCGCAAGCCAGAGGTCCACGGAAATCGCCACCACTTCCATCACCACGATGGAGGCCGTCTCGCTCTTGAAGGCATCACGAATCACCTGCGGCTTGTCGTCACTGCCACCCTGCAGCATCGGGCCGACCGTCAGCAGAAAACCGAACAGGTAAGCGAAGAGGAAGGTGATGATGGCGGTGGAGATATTGCCCATGGCCAACAGGCCCACCGCCAGGCTGACGCCGACGAATTCCCCCAGTCCGCAGCCCGAGTAGCAGTGCGCGACGCTTCTCAGCCCCTTGCGGGCATCACCGTTGGCGGCGATCTGGCGGCGCCCGGCGAAACGATAGACCAGCAGGCCAACGACACCGGAGTAGAGCGTGGTCAGTCCCCACACCCACTTCATCATCGGGGCCAGGTGGGCATTCTTCGTGGTCAGATCGCGCACGACCCAGATCAGCGCCGGTACCATCAGCAACAGCCAGCACAGCAGCAGGCTCCAGTGGGAAAGTGACTCACGTAACAGGTCTTGCATGATGACCTCCGTCGAGTGGATGTTGCAGGTGGCAGCCCGCTGATGGCGCGGCCCTCCTTGATAGCTGGTGGGGGCAGCGCGCCATATCAAGGGTGGCTTGTCATCGCCTGCTCGCAACCGCCAGTTGCTTTCGCCTGACAGGGGGACAGGGGGCAGAAGAACAGGCGAGGGTGTGCTCTCACGCCTTGTTAACCTTGCCGCAAGCCTCCATGGTGAAGGATGTCGGGTATTGTCCTTGCAACGTCGCCACTTTTTCCTGGAGCCATCATGTCGAGACACGCTGCTACATCCCTCGCACGCGCCGCACGTCAATTCGCCGGTATCGGTTTGATTGCCTCGCTTGCCGCGCCAGCCGTGGCCCAGGCGGCAGACGATGAAGTCTTCGGTTGGGTGGAAAAGGCGACCATCGAGCCGTGGGGCGTGATGGTGAAGGCCAAGCTGGATAGCGGCGCGCTGACCTCCTCGATGCATGCCGAGAATATCGAGACCTTCGAGCGTGATGACGAGGAATGGGTGCGTTTCGATGTCGAGGTCGAGGATGAGACCAAGGGTGAAAAGGTCGAGAATACCTTCGAACGCCCCCTGTATCGTGACCTGACGGTGTCCGGTGCAGGCGGACGTGATACGCGCCCGGTGGTGCTGATGACGCTGTGCATGGGCGGCGAGCGCTACGAGGAGCAGTTCAGTCTGCGCGATCGTGACGGCATGAATTATCCCGTGCTGCTGGGGCGTCGCACCATTCAGAGCCTGGGTGTGCTCGATGTGCGCAAGACCTTCCAGACCAGCCCGGACTGTGCCGAAGACGCGCCGCTGCATCGCTATGAAGACAAGGAATATTCCGACCGCATCGGCGCGGCGTCCTGATCTCATGTCGCGCTGAACGCTCATTGAGGAACGCGTACCGCGCATTTTCATCACAAGAGGGGGGCCAGCATGCCGGATGCCGCCAGCCAGCGACCTCAGCGTGACGGTTTGCCACTCATCAAGATCTACTACGACGCGCGCTGCCCGGTGTGTCGTCGTGAACGCGCCCGCTACGAGCGGCTGTCGCGCCAAGACGCCAACGTGGAGTGGTGGGATGCGACGGATAACGCCGAGCATCTCGCCGCTCGCGGCATCGGCCTTGAGCAGGCATTGCTGTCGTTGCATGTCGAGACAGCGCAAGGGCAGATCCGTGAGGGCATGCCGGCGTACCGCCTGCTGCTAGCGCGTATCCCCGGCCTTGCCTGGCTGGGGTGGCTGATCACGCGGCCGCTGATCGAGCCGGCGCTGACGCGAGTCTACGACGCCTGGGTGCGGCGTCGACTGTGTCGGGATGGCAGGTTGTGAGTGCCGACGAGCCTGATGCAGTGAGCTGGCTCCCCCATGGGAAGCCCTGCTGGTTTATCATGCTCTTTTGATATGCAAATGCTAATAGTTTTCGTTAGTATGTGAGGCACTGTCTGTTTCTTCACGTCTGCGAGCTTCCCGATGATCGACGCGCTTTCCCCGCTCTTTGCCGGTCCGATGGTTGCCTATCGCGACCTGATCACTACCTACACTCAGGTGCAGGAAGGCGATGAGGCGTCGCTCCAGCGTGTCGTGCCGGCGCGCGATGTGCTCAGCCCCGGTTGGCTGGCGGCGTGCATCGCCGCGCATGGCATGCAATACGAGACCAGCTCGGCAGACGCCGCTTCTCACCACAGCGGCCCCGATGAGCAGGCGCTGCTTTCCCAGTGGTCCAAGTACCTGTTGTCCTCGATGGTATCGCTGCCGCTGGCGGCCAATCTGCTGCTGGACCATCAACTGCCGCTGGAGCTTCGGCACCTTTCGCTGCGCCTTGGCGAGCATGGCGTAGTCACTCAGCTGATACTTGATGATGCGGCGGGGCAGGGCGCAAGCCTCCCGGCGGAGATCGAGTCGGCCGATGAGGCGACGCGTCTCCAGGCTCGCTTCCAGGGCTACCTGGCACATCTTGAGGCCGTCATCGAGCGCCTCGTGCCGCACACTGCGCTGGGGCCCAAGGTCTTCTGGAGCAACGCGGCGCATTACTTCGTCTATATCGTCGGCATGCTGGAAGAGCAGGGCTGGGTCGCGCAGGCGGCGCCGGCACGTCAGCTGATGGCGACCAGAATTCTGGCCGACGGGCGGCGCAATCCGCTCTATCAGCCGGTCAGCGACGTGATGGACCGCCATGGCGAACGGCATACGCCGCGCAAGGTGTGCTGCGTGCGTTATCGCATCGAGTGTCTGGGCTATTGCAGCAATTGCCCGCTGAGCATCGAGCGTGCACCGGCCCGCCGCGCCCAGACGCGTCGGGTCGATCAGCGTGCCAACTCGCGCGCGGCGCTGATCGGTAGCGACCTGTCCTGATAGATAGCGTCCTGAGTGGCAGCTGAGGGGCAGCGTCCTGTGTTGTTCGGTGCCCTCTGGTAAGATGGCGCCCCCTGTCATTGTTCGGTATGTCGTCATGTCCTCGTCTTCGCGCCGCCCACGCGGTGCCTCCTTCGCCAAGTCCGGCGCATCCTCCCGACACGACTCGGCTGACAGACGTCAGCAGGGCACCGCGGCTGGCCGTCGAGATCCTGCGGCCCGCGAGAAGTCCAGCGCGGCCAAGGCGCCTTCCAACAAGTCGCCTTCCATCAAGGTGATCCCGGCTCGCAAGGGTCAGCTGCATCCCCGCAACCCGCATCGTGGGCGCTATGACATGGCTGCGCTGGTCAAGGCGAGCCCGGCACTGGCGGCCTTCGTGATCAAGACACCCGCTGGCAGCGAGTCCATTGACTTCGCTGATCCCGTGGCGGTCAAGGCGCTCAATCGGGCACTGTTGAGTCGCCATTACGGCATCGCCCACTGGGACATTCCTGCCGGCTATCTTTGTCCGCCCATCCCCGGGCGCGCCGATTATCTGCATTACCTGGCGGACCTGATCAGTGAAGCGAATGGCGGTCAGCTGCCGGCGGGTGAGCACGTGCGCGCGCTGGATATCGGCACTGGCGCCAACCTCATCTACCCCCTGCTGGGCAATCGCAGCTTTGGCTGGCAGATGGTCGGCAGTGATATCAGCGTGCAGGCGATCGACTCGGCTCGCGCGATCGTGAGCGCCAATCTGCGCCTCAAGGGCCAGATCGAGGTGCGTCTGCAGACTGATCGCACGCGCCACTTCGCTGGTATCTGGGGCGCGGATGAGCGCTTCGATCTGGTGCTGTGCAACCCGCCGTTCCATGCCAGCGAAGCCGATATGGCGCGGGAATCGCAGCGCAAATGGCGCGGGCTCGACAAGTCGCGCCAGCAGCGCGGCAATGGCCCACGCAAGAGTGGGTCACGTAACGCGCCTGCGCTGAATTTCGCGGGTCAGGCGGCCGAGCTATGGTGTCCGGGCGGGGAAGAAGTCTTCGTCACCCGCATGATCCAGGAGAGCCGCAACGTCGCCTCGCAGTGCCTGTGGTTCACCTCGCTGGTCGCGCATTCGGCGAGCCTGACCGGTATCAGGAAAGCCCTCAAGCGCAGTGGCGCCAGCGAGGTCCGAGTGATCGAGATGTCCCAGGGGCAGAAGGTCAGCCGCTTCGTGGCCTGGTCGTATCTCACGCCCGACCAGCGTCGGCAGTGGGGGCGGGATCACTGGCAAGGGAAGTGAAGCGTCTGTCATAGCCGTATCAAGAGAGTCTTCGACTCAATGATGTCTTTGCATTGAAGCCCCCGTCGCCCAGCGCGACGGGGGCTTCTTGCATTGGCGGTTGTCATCCGCGCTTCACTTAAGCCTGCCTTAATAGTTTGCGGGCAAACTTTCTGCCAGAAACGCGCAGCCTGCCGGTTCCGATCGCTCCAGGATCTGTCATCTATCCGGCTTGCTCGACGCCCAGTCATTGCTCAGGAGTTATTCCATGAAGTCCGCGATCACCATGACATCGCCTGGTCCAGACCACCCCTTGGCGCAGGGCGAGGAGCCCTTGTGCGGAGGAGTTTCGGTGTTGATACCGGCTCGTGATGAGCGTGACAACTTGCCGAGCCTTATTGCCGAGGTGCATGAGGCGCTTGCGGGGCAGCGCTACGAGATCATCGTGGTGGATGATGGTTCCAGTGATGGCAGTTGGAGTTGGCTCAAGCAGGCTGCGCAGGAAGATTCACGATTGCGTCCCTATCACCATGGCACCAGTTTCGGACAGAGTACTTCGCTGTGGCAGGCTGCCCGGCTGGCGCGCGGTCGATGGTTGGCGACCCTGGATGGCGATGGCCAGAATGATCCAGCGGACTTGCCGGACATGTTGTCACTGGCAACGCTCGAAAAGCTCGACCTGGTAGCTGGTCATCGCACGCAACGCCGCGATGATGCCGTCAAGCGTGTGTCATCACGCTTGGCCAATGCCATCCGACAAGCGCTGCTGCACGATGACACGCCAGATACCGGCTGCGGAATCAAGGTCATGCGTCGTGATGTCTTCCTTCGGCTGCCGTATTTCGACCACATGCACCGTTTTCTTCCGGCGCTGGTTCGCGCCCAGGGTGGCAAGGTGCAGTCATTGGCAGTCCGGCACCGCGAACGAGTGGCAGGAGTATCCAAATACGGCTTCTTCGATCGGCTCTGGGTCGGTATTGCCGATATTGTCGGAGTGATGTGGCTTGTGCGTCGCTCGCGTCTACCGTCACCGCTCGAGAATATCTTTGGCCATGCTGCCAGTGAGGCCATCGACCATGGTTCGCTGCCGTTGGTGGGGACGCACGTGTCGACGCCCTCTGCATCCGCGCCAACAAGCCTGTTTGACTCCCCCTCTAGATATCAGGCTGACGGTCACGATGCAGCAGCAGGTGACAGCAACCCGGACCAGGCCGACGTGGCGCGGGGTGCCTGCTGATGGATGTCAGTCCGTGGTGGGTCGCTGTCGGTTTTGGAGGCCAGGCGCTGTTCTCGGCGCGTTTCATCATTCAGTGGCTGGCCAGTGAGAAGGCACGTCGTTCCATCGTTCCTCGTGCCTTCTGGTGGTTCTCGCTTGCCGGTGGCATGACGCTGCTTGCGTATGCCATCCATCGCGAGGACCCGGTATTCATTGCCGGTCAGGGGGCAGGGCTTTTCATCTATCTGCGTAATCTGAGCTTGATCAAGCGGGATCGCCGGTCACTCACGTCGCCTAGCAGCGAAGCGTCGTCCCAGGCACCGCAGGAGTCCACTGTCGTCGAACACGCTTGTGGCAAGACGGAAGAATGCGCATTGGGCACTGACGACTCCCTGAAGGCCAGGCTCGCGTCGCTGGAGATAGAAAACGCCCGACTCAAGACTGAAGTGGCACACCTCCATGCCAATTCCGTTCGGCACCAAGGGACAGGCGCATGAAGGCAATGACGCCAGCTGGCGGTGTGTACCGAAGACTTTCCCGCCATCCCTGGTGGGTCCTGGGGGCGTTGTATCTATCTGTCTCTGCCATCGGGCTTGGCATGCGTATGCCGTGGCCTGCCGATGAGCCACGCTTCGCGCTCAATGGTCTCGAGATGTGGATCACGGGGGACTGGTGGTTGCCACACCGCGCGGGAGAGCTTTATCCCGACAAGCCGCCGATCTTCATGTGGCTCAGTTCCTTGTCCACTGGCTTGGTGGGGGATATCCGCATCGGCTTTGCCCTGCCATCGCTGGTGGCCGGGGCCGCGACTCTGGGGCTGAGCGTGGACCTGATTCGCCGCCTGCATGGCCGGCACACAGCCTTCATTGCCGGGCTGTGGTTGCTCGCGTCAGTGCAGTTCATCTTGCAGGCTCGTACGGCTCAGATCGACATGCTGGTTACTGCTTTCATCCTGCTGGGTAGCTGGGGATTGTTGCGGCATGCATTGCTCAATGATGGCGTGCGCTATTTCTATCTCGGCTGCTTTGCGATGGGGCTTGGCATCCTCACCAAGGGGGTCGGGTTCCTGCCGTTGCTGATGTTGCCTTTCTGGCTGATGGCTGCGCGTCACGCATCGACTTGGCGCAGCAGTGGTCGTCGCGCAGGGCAGCTGACATCACGCGAGCTGTTGATCGGACTCTGCTGGATGCTGGCGGCTCCGCTGCTCTGGGTAGGGCCGATGCTGGTGATGTCCTTCGTGTCCGGCGATTCGGAGCTTGCCGCCTATCGCGACAACATCCTGCTCAAGCAGACCGCTGAGCGATATACCGACAGCTGGCATCATCTGAAGCCTTGGCATTACTTCCTGACCAGTGTGATTCCCTGGGCATGGATGCCGCTGCTGCTGACGCTACCCTCGTGGCCGAAGGCACTCGCTCGCAGCTTCTCGCGCCGCGATCTACGAGTCTGGCTGCCCCTGGTGGGTGCGGCATTGATGGTGGTCTTCTTCTCATTGTCTCCAGGCAAGCGGGGAGTCTATATCCTGCCGGCGCTGCCGCTGTTGGTGATCGGCCTGGCACCCATGTTGCCGGGGTTCTCACGTAAGCCTCATGTCTCCTGGCTGGGGTTTGCACTTTGCGCCGGACTGGCAGGCATCTTCCTGATCGCGGCACTGCTCGGTGTCTTCGGGTACCCGGCATTGGTGACGCTTGCCGAAAAGGAGGGGGTTGTGCCGTGGGGGTGGTGGGGGCTGCTGGGTGGCAGTGGTATCGCGCTCTGTGCCTGGCTGAAACCACGGAACGGCTTGTTGGCCTTGGGGATTTGGCTCGTGGTGTTCTGGATTCTGTGGGGCACCTGGGGGGCACGATTGATGGACCCGGTTCGCAATCCTGCCCTACTGATGGCGCAGGTTGCCGAGAAGAGCGATTACCAGGCATTGGCTATTCCCGACTTTCGTGAGCAATACATCCTGCAGGCGCGCCAGCCATTGTGGCACTTCGGTTACAAGACGCCGGAGGAAGACCAATTCTCGCGTCTCTATGCATGGCTGAAGGAGGCCCCGCAGAACCGCTGGGTCTTGTTGACACCCCGCAAGCTCAAGCGGCATGCCTGTCTGGATGGTGCACAGGCCATCACATTGAATGAGCCGGATGAGCAATGGGTACTGCTACCTGGTAGCGCGGCCGTGAAATGTCAGGGCAATCCCGATGCTGCGCCGATGTATCTGGCGCCGACCTCGGTCTCGAATGAAGCGGCACAGCTGATCGGACTTCCCCAGCGACATACTCTGATGCCGGAGGTTCAGCCGTGAAGTGTCAGAAGCAACTTTCATGTGCGATATCCCTGGTGGGTAGGGGGTCCCATTCGTTGATCAACCTGAATGCCAGCGAGCGAATATGTTGGACGCTATGGGGAGTGTTGCTGATGTCAGCAGCGCTGGCACGACCCTATCTGTCCATCGATGAAACTCGCTATGTCTCGGTGGCATGGGAGATGTGGCATGCCGGCAGCGGGTTCGTCTCGACCATGAACGGGGCGGCCTACGCTGACAAGCCGGTACTGTTGTTCTGGTTGGTTCACGCCGGATGGGTGGTCTTCGGAGTCAATGATGTCTGGCCAAGATTGGTGATGCCGCTGGTCAGTCTGCTGGGTATCTGGCAGATAGGGCGTGTCGCCCGCACCCTGAGGCCGGCCACTGGCCTGGCCGATGCCGAACGGCAGAGACATGAGCTTTGGGTACGCATGGTGCGTTTGATGCTCGCCGGTTGTCTGATGTGGGTGCTCTATAGCCAGGCCTTGATGTTCGATGTGCTGTTGACGACGTGTCTACTGGGCGCGTTGCGGCCCTGGTGTACACCACAGGGAGGGCAGCCGTTCAGTCTGAGCGTCGTGCTCGAGAGTGGTGTGTGGCTGGGGTTGGCCTTGCTGGCCAAAGGGCCGGTCGCACTCTTGTGGTTTCTGTTGGTGGTCGGCTCGCGCCCCTGGTGGACGCAAGCACAAGCCCGCGAGGTGTGGGGCTGTGAGTGGCGCGGTTGGGTGTTGAGCCTGCTGCTGGGCATCGCGGTGTTGTGCATCTGGTTGCTTCCCGCCGTCATCACTGGTCCTCCCGACTATGTCGAGGATCTGCTTTGGGGCCAGACGGCAAGCCGCGTCATCTCCGCGCAGGATCATGCTCGACCGCCATGGTGGTATCTACCGTGGCTGGCGGTGTTGATCTTCCCGCTCAGCTTGCGCCCGCGATTGCTGATCGAGGGGTTTCTGGCCTCGGTTGCTCGGCGGCCAACGTCAGAGCAACCCTTGCTGAAGCTGGGACGCTTCTGGGCACTGGGCGGACTGCTGGTCTTTTCACTTATCTCCGGCAAGCAAGTGCATTATCTGATGCCGCTACTGGTACCGGTGAGTCTGCTGCTGGCCTGGGCTGCTCTGCGCCAGCCTCCGGCTCGCACATCGCTGAAACTGCTGGCGATGATCAGCGGTGGCCTGGGACTGACAAGCCTGGCGTTGGCGGTCATCGTCATGCCCGCAGGCTGGCTGGCTGATGCCTCATTTCTGCCGACCCATGCAGCGCTGGTGGCTTCGGGCAACGCAAGCCTTGCGTGTCTCATGGCGGGAGCTAGCTTGCTGGCCTTGATGGTATGGCTATGGCCTTCCGTGGATGAGGCGAGACGCTCCATCACGGCTCAAACACCTGCCGCTGAGTCACTGGGCAATAGCGCGCTGAATGCTCAGCGGCGACTGGCGCTGGGCAGCGTGTTGCTGGTGACCTGCTTGCTGGCCCTGACATTACGTCCGTTATGGCCACGTCTGGATCAGACTGCCCTGGCTCAATGGGTTCAGCACCATCAACAGGAGGGCCAGGAGGTGGCCGTCGTTGGCTGGGACTATCAGGCAACCTGGCAGTTTCTGGGGCGACTGACCCAACCGCTGAAGCAATTGAAGCGCGATTCGAGTCAGCTGAATTCCTGGCAGGCAGCGCATCCCGATGGCTGGTTGATAATCGAGGCTGACAAATGTCTGCGTCTACCCGACACGCCAGGCCCTCTGGCCGGCATGCGTGATTGGTGTCAGGCGGCAGTAGACGATGGAGACAATGCCACGCCGGTCTTTCGTCAGGGACGCCACCGATTATTGACGGTACCCGCAGCGGCATTGGGCGGCCCCTCATCAGCACCAACGGCGTTGGTCATGACCGTTCAGGAGAAACGATGAGCATGAAGATACTGGTAACTGGGGCTGCAGGTTTCATTGGTGCTGCTCTGTGTGAGCGACTCTTGAAGGAAGGCCTGCAGGTCGTCGGTCTCGACAATCTCAACCCCTACTATCCGTTGGCGCTGAAGCAGCACCGCCTGACACGTCTCGAAGCACTTGCCGGGCAGTGCGTTGCTGCCCCCGGGAATGCACGCCGGTTGGGCAGCTTTCGCTTCGTCAAGCTGGATCTTGTCGAACGTGAGACGCTTCGCACATTGATGCAGGAGGAGGAGTTTGATGTCGTCGTCAATCTGGCGGCCCAGGCTGGGGTGCGCCACTCCATCGCTCAGCCTTTTGATTATGTCGACAGCAACCTGGTCGGCTTCGTCAATCTTCTTGAGGCTTGTCGTGACACGGCCCCGAGCCATTTGCTCTATGCTTCCAGCAGTTCCGTTTACGGGGATGATACCCGTCAGCCTCTGCAGGAATCCCAGGCGGGTGTACGCCCGCTCTCGCTGTACGCTGCTACGAAGCGCTCAAATGAATTGATGGCTTACAGCTACGCGCATCTCTATGGTTTACCGGTGACAGGGCTACGCTTCTTTACCGTGTATGGTGCCCGCGGGCGCCCGGACATGGCGCCACTTCGTTTCGCACGCAAGCTGCTGGCCGACGAGGTGATCGATGTCTACAACCATGGACAGATGGCACGTGATTTCACCCATGTCAGTGATATCGTGGAGGGCATCTACCGACTTATGCACCTGCCGCCGACGCAGGAAGTGAATGCCGCTCCCTCGCGTGTCCTGAACCTCGGGCGTGGTGAGCCCATCGCTTTGGGGAACTTCATCAATGGCCTCGAGGCAGCGCTGGGTGTCCCGGCTCGCAAGCGTCTGCTGCCGATGCAGCCAGGGGATGTCGAGCGTACCTGGGCAGATACCTCGACACTCGAGACGCTGACCGGCTTTCGCCCCAGTGTCAGTCTTGCCACAGGGCTTGAGGAGTTGGCTGAGTGGGCGCAACAGTATCCGTCATTGCTGAGAGAAACCGATGATGAGCAATCGCCCCGGGTGAGATGTCCTGATGAAGCAGGCGTCGCTGCAGGTGGACATTCTGGACGCATGACAAAGGCCGGCATGTCCGCCATGACGGCCTTGGCCTTCAGTAGTGGAACTCTCTTGAAGGCCTGAGTGGGATTCAGCGGCTGTATATCTGAGGTCAGGTCGAGAAGCGTCCACCCCTACAACGCAAGGAGCCCCGCCAGTGAACTGGCGGGGCTCCTTGTATCTTGCCTGTCAGCCGCTATCAGCAGCGACCCTCGCAATTGGCAGGCTTGTCGTTGGCGATGCGCCAGTCTTCCTCGTTGGCCAGCGTGGCCAGCGGCGACAGCATCGAGAAGTCGAACTCGGTGAGGCAGGTACCGCGTTGTACGCGCTTGGGCCAGTCATGATTGGCCAGCGCCGAGCGACCGATGGCGACCAGGTCCGCGTGCTGCAGGGCGGCCTGGGCCTTCGCGACGCTGGCGACATTGCCATTGGTGATCAGCGTGATGTCTGACTCCAGTGCCTTGCGTGATTGGTCGGCAAGCGCCGTCAGGCTGAGGCTGCGCTCACGCTCGTCGTCTGCCTCGGGGAAGGCGGGGGCATCGACATCACTGCCGGTCAGGTGCAGGAAATCCAGCCCAGCTTCCATTAGCTTGGCGAGGCGCTCGCGGGCCTCGTCAGGGCCGCCCTGCCAGGTGAGCTCAGGCTCGGTCACGGTGCCCTGGGAGAGGCGCATGCCGATGACGAAGTCGGCGCCGACCGCCTCACGCACGCTGCGGATGACCGCCAGTGGGAAGGCCAGACGTGCGATGGCGTCGCCGCCCCAGGCATCGTCACGCTGATTGAAGCGCTCACTGATGAACTGGTGGATCAGGTAGCCGTTGGCACCATGCAGCTCGATACCATCGAAGCCGGCTTCCTTGGCGCGACGGGCGCTGGTGGCAAAGCCGGCGATCGCGTCATGGATTTCCGCTTCGCTGATCTCGCGGGCCAGCGGGAAGGGGCCGGAGCCACCGTAGAAGCTGAGCATCTCGCCACTGGCGCGGCTCTCGGAGGGGGCGACGACCTCGTCCTTGAAGCGGTTGTGCTGGGTCTGGGCGCCGGCATGCATCAGCTGGGCGATGAGGCGCCCACCTTGTTGATGCACGGCGTCGACCACCGGGCGCCAGCTGTCCTGCTGCGCCTGGTTGGCCAGCCCCGGCTGGTTGGCGTAGCCCTGGCTGAAGGCTTCATCGGTGTAGATGCCTTCGGTGATCAGCAGCGAGAAGTTGCCCCGCGCAAAATCGCGATAGTAATCGACCATGTCAAAGTGCACCTGGCCGTCATCCTGCGCGCTGGTGCGCGTCATCGGGGCGAGCACCAGGCGATTGTCGAGCTCCAGCCCGGCGAAGGCATGGGGGGTGAACAGTGCGGTGGTGTCTGTCATCTAGTACGTCTCCCGCGGAAAGCATTCCGCTGTCGTATCCGGTCGTAGGCCCTGAGCAACTGCGTGCACGAAGAGGTGAAGATCGACGCAGTGCGGTGGCCTGAATGAATGATCGACGGATCATCTGTATGCCCTATATCGTGCCTGCCGCACCTGGGGGTCACAAGCCGGAACGCTGGAAGGAGAGTGTTGTCGTTTTGACAACCTGTGCATGTAATTGACTGAATTTGCGAGTTTTTTTCTCAAACAATTCAGGGTTGCTGCATGAAGTGGCAACGCAGTGCTGCTTTCCATGCACATAAGCATATGCGCGCAACGACGCAGGCCCCGCTACCGTGGGTTGCGGGGCCTGCGTCTTGAGCGCCAATCGTGCCTATGGCGAGTGCTCCGTGCTGATGATCACTTGCCGTCGCACTGGGCGTTCTGCTTGCTGCTACCGGAGGGCGGGCAGCCGAACCAGTTCTCGGTCGGCTTGGCCTGGCCCGTGTTGGCGTGGCGGCCGCCCTGGCTGCCGATCTTGCCGCCATCGAGGCTTTTCTGTACCTGGTGCGTGGCGTTGTCCTTGGCTTGCTGCCGTGCCTCGGGCTGTTCGTTCTGTTGATAGTGCGCGCCGTTGTCAGCTGCGCCGTCTGCGGTGCGCTTCGAGTGGCTGGGCGTTGGCTGGCCCTGCGAGGAATGCTGGGAAGAGGCCGCGCCGCTGGTCCCTGTCTCGGTGTTCATCTCGTCGAAGGCCTGAGCCGGGGAGAGGCCCAGCAGGCCCAGCATCACTGCGGCGGCGCCGATGCCACGGCGCAGGCGGGTGCTCGCGGTAGGTCGCTTGCCTAAGAGCAGATCAGTGCGCAGGCGATGGAGAGAGGCATTGTCGTCAGTGATGGCTGTCGAGGTTCTGTAGAACATGATGAGGGGACTCCTTGCGGGTCTGGCTGCCGGTGTCGGCAGCCGCGCGGGTGAGGGATTCACCGGCGACGCATGAGGTGTCGGCAATGCTGCGCTCTCTTGCGAGTGCGCGCTGCCAGACATGAGAGGATGATGTGAGTGACTGTAACTCGGCGTTGCGCGCCGGGTAATCGATGGAACAGTTATCGGGGCATACCAAGGGAATTCAACTCTTGTTCAATAATTGGCCGTGGCGACGGGCGCACTCGTCGGGGTGGGTGGCATGTCTTGCTCACTCGAGTGAGGCGCAGCCGGCACGCGATCGATCAGACACTTGTGATGGCAAAAGGGCAGACGCCCCTTGAAGTCATGGCGTGCCATGACAATGTGGGAGGGACAGGGCAACGGCCCTGAGTGTTCACCCAGTCAAGGAGACAGGCATGACGATCAAGAAAACCGGTTCCGCGCATTGGGAAGGTAGCGTCAAGCAGGGTAAAGGCACTGTCAGCAGTGAAAGTGGTGCGCTCAAGGATCAGCCTTACGGCTTCAATACGCGCTTTGAAGATGGCGCTGGCACCAACCCCGAAGAGCTGATCGGGGCGGCCCACGCCAGCTGCTTCTCGATGGCACTCTCGATGATGCTGGGCGAGGCGGGGCATGAGCCCAAGGCCATCGATACCACCGCCACCGTCCATCTGGACAAGGAAGACAGCGGCTTCAGCGTGACGAAGATAGCCCTGGTGACCAAGGCCGATGTGCCGGGCATCAGCGAGGCAGATTTCCAGTCCACCGCCGAGAAGGCCAAGGGCGGCTGCCCGATCTCCAAGTTGTTCACCGCCGAGATCTCGCTGGAAGCCTCGCTGGTCAACTGAGGCGTCGCCTGCAGGCGAGCCGTTGCAGATGAACAGCCCTCAGGCGCTGATCACGACGACAATGACTCGCGTGACCGCAGGCATCATCTCTGCGATGCGAGCATGAAAAACCGCCCCTCGGGGCGGTTTTTTCGTTGTGCGCGCGGTGAGCTTTCCCAGCGCGTGTACTAGCGCTTGTCTGAGCCGCTTTCAGAACCGTTTGCTGACTCGCTTTCTGCCCCCTTGCCTGACCTCCTGTCTGGGCTCATTTCCATTGCCTCATCCTCGCTGATCTCGCCGGCATGCTGCATGGCATTGCGGCGCGACTGCAGCCGCGTCAGTGGCTTGCGATCCGGCGTGCAATACCAGCGAATGTTCTCGCGTGAGCATTGCTCCAGCTCGGCGATCACCTGGGCGCCGAGCAGCAGGATCACGGCGCCGATCTCCAGCCCCAGCAGCAGCACGATCAGCGTCGCCAGCGAGCCGTAGACGGCACCGACGAAGGACAGGTGGGTGAAGTACCAGCTCAAGGCGAGGCGTGTCAGCTCCCACAGGGTGGCCGCGACCAGACCCCCGACCAGCGCGCGGCGGGTCGAGACGCGGGTCTGGGGCAGTATCTTGTAGATGGCGCTGAACAGCCCGAACATGCCAACGATGCTGATCAGATAGATCACCTCGCTGCCGGCATCGCCCAGGGTCAGCTCGATGCCGGTCAGCAGCGTCAGGGCATCATTCATCGCCGAGGCCAGCGCCACCAGCAGGGTCAGCGCCAGCAGGCCCGCGCCCAGCACCATCACGAAGGCGTAGGGCAGCAGGGCGGAAATCCACGCGCTGCGCTTACGAATCACTGGATGCTGATGGAAGATCAGCGCAATGGCGTCTTCCAGCATGCGAAAGGCCAGCCCGGCGAAGAACAGCAAGCCGCCCATGCCGATCCAGCTGATCACCTCGCGATTGGCCAGCAGCTTGCGCACCGCGTCCAGCAGGATATCTTCCTGGCCCGGCCCCAGATGCTGGACCTGAATGGCGATGATGCTCATCAGGCGAGTTTCATCCACCAGGTGCGTCAGCAGCACGCAGAGCAAGGCGAACAGCGGCACGCTGGACAGCAGGATGTTGTAACCGACGCCCCCGGCCAGCAGCACGCCACGGTTGGCGATGAACTGTCCGATGACGCGCAGGGCGAAGGCCAGCAGGCGCGGCAGAAAGCGCAACAGGCGGCTGCTCACGGAGTCTGCAGCAGGGTCTGGCATGGCTGGGCATCCTCGCGTTGGTTCGTGATGTCGGTTCAAGGGGGATATCAGCCGCGCTGCCGAGCGCGATGCTGGAAGAACGTCGAGGCGGTATAGAGCGCCAGACCGCTCCAGATCAGCACGAAAGTGATCAGCATCGTCGGATGCAGGGTTTCCTTGAAGATCAGCAGCGCGATCAGAAACTGCATGGTCGGGTTGATGTACATCAGAAAGCCCACCGTGGCGAGTCGCAGGCGACGCGCCGCACCGGCAAAGGCGAGCAGCGGCAGCGCGGTGAGCACGCCGCTGGACATCATCAGCACGCTGGCGGGTAGTTCAAGCGGGCCGACATCGCTGGCCGTGAAGTGCGATTCGCCCGAGAACCACTGGCCGCCGATCAGCAGTAGCGCGAGTGGCGCGAGCATCATCGTCTCGACCAGCAGGCCCGACAGGCCATCCAGCGCGATGCGCTTTCTGAGCAGCCCGTAGGTGCCGAAGGTCACAGCCAGCGAGAGCGTGATCCACGGCAGTTCCGTCAGGCCGACCAGCTGCAGGCTCAGGCCGAGGATGGCCAGCCCCAGCGCGAACAGCTGCACGCGCGACAGGCGTTCCTTCAGGAACAGCATGCCCAGCCCGACATTGACCAGCGGCGTCATGAAGTAACCCAAGCTTGCCTGCAGTACCTCATGCACCTCTACCGCGTGGATGTAGATGCCCCAGTTGAGCGCGATCAGGATCGAGCAGGCCAGCACAGGCACAAGCTTGCGGGGTTCGGCGAAGGCAGCGCGCACCGGTGACCAGCGCCGGATGACGCTGATCAGCAGCACCATGAACACGCAGCTCCACAGGATGCGGTGCAGCAGCACTTCCCAGGCGGGAATGCCCTCGAACAGCGCGAAGTAGAGCGGAAAACAGCCCCACATCACATAGGCGCCCAGTCCGAAGCCGACGCCCTTGGCGCTCTCGCGGCGTGCCTTGGCCAGACTCTCGACAGAGGGGCTTGTCTGCTCCCGCCTCATGCGGAGTCGCTCGAACCATCCTGCGCCAGCGGTTTGCCTGCGATCTGCGCCAGCGGTTTACCTGCGATGTAGTAGCCCGACGGTTCAAGCGCGATGAAGAAGCTTTCGGCCTCTGGGTAGCCGGCCTCGTTCATGGCCTGCGCGATGGACTGGGCGCACAGATCGCGCACCTGTTTGCCACGTTCGAACCACAGCACCTCGACGAAGGGGAAGGCATCGACGAGCTGACCATCGAACACATACTGGGTGGTGATGCACTCCAGCGTGAATTCGTCGCGCGCGGTGGCGGTCGCTTCGCTCAGCTGATCGATCAGTGCGCGCGAGACAGGGGCAAGACGGGCAGGCGTGACACCGTGGAAGCGAAGCTGAGGCATGAAGCTCTCCTGTGAGTCGGGATGGGGAGGGGGCGAGCAAGCTCGCGGTGAACTGACGCCGCCGCAACCTGGTGTGGTGGCCTTGCGTTCATCGCCAATATATCACTGGCTTCTGATGCTCACACCCGCCGCCAGGGATTCGTGTGCGTGATGAGCGCTACGGCGATGACAGATCATGCTTTGCCTCTCACATCTGATCGCCACAGACGGTAGAATGAGCGCTTTCAAGGCGTGGCATGACCAGTGGCAGGGTGGGCAAGGCTCACGCCGACGCGCATCCGCCGGTCGCCACTCAAGCGCCCATTCAGTCAGCAGGGAGGCACGACGACCATGACGACACAGCCACAGGCGACTTCCCCACAAGCGAGTGCTGGCGATGCCTCGCGAGGGGCGACATTGCGTGTCAGCCTGGTGCAGACGGACCTGCGCTGGGAAGACCCGGCGGAGAACTGCCGTCTGCTCGGCGAACAGCTGGATGCCGCTGGCCTGGTCTTGGGCGCCGATGGCCGCAATGTCGCAACCGATCTGATCGTGCTGCCCGAGATGTTCGCCACCGGCTTCACCATGAATTCGCGTGAGATGGCGCAGCCGATGGAGTCCAGCGAGAGCGTCGACTGGCTCAAGGCGCAGGCCATCACCCGTGGTTGCGTGATGACCGGCAGCATCGCGGTGCTGGATGACGGCGAGTGTTACAACCGCATGCTGTGGGCCACGCCCGACGGTGAGGTGTCGCATTACGACAAGCGCCATCTGTTCCGCATGGCCGGTGAGCATGAGCGTTATGGCATGGGTTATGAGCGGGTGCTGGTCGAGCTCAACGGCTTTCGGATCCAGCTCTCTGTCTGCTATGACCTGCGCTTCCCGACCTGGCTGCGTCAGCGTCCCGTCATCGGTGGCGTGAGTGCTGCCGAGACCGCCGCCGACAGCGCCTTTGAATATGACCTGCTGCTGTGCGTGGCCAACTGGCCGGGCGTACGGCGTCATCCCTGGCGCACGCTGCTGCAGGCGCGCGCCATCGAGAATCTGGCCTATGTGGTGGGCGTCAACCGTGTGGGTGACGACGCCAACGGGCTGCACTATACCGGCGACTCCATGGTCTGCGACTTCAAGGGCGAGCCCATCCTCGACCCCGCGCCAGACCAGCCCTTCATCGAGACCGTGACGCTTGAACGCGGCGCGCTCGACGAGTTTCGAACCAAGTTTCCGGCGTGGATGGACGCCGATCATTTCACTCTGGAGGCCTGATGCGCCTGGACAAATTCCTTACCGAAACCACGGATCTCAGCCGTAGCGATGCCAAGAAGGTCGTGCACCGCGGCGATGTCACCGTGGATGGTGAGGTAGTCAAGAACACCGCGAGCGCCGTCAAGGACGGCATGCGCGTCGAATGGAATGGCGAGCACCTGGAGCTGATGGGGCTGCGCTATCTGATGCTGTACAAGCCGGCCAATGTGGAATGCACCAGCAAGCCGGGCCTCTATGAGCGCGCGCATGACCTGATCGATCTGCCCAATGTCGAGCGCCTGAGCATCGTTGGGCGTCTCGATGTCGACACCACCGGCCTGGTGCTGATGACGGATGACGGCCAGTGGAACCATCGTGTCACCTCGCCCAAGAAGGCCTGTGCCAAGCGCTATCGCGTCACCCTGGCGCGCCCGCTGGAAGGCGATGAGCTGGCGCGCGCCGTGGAGGACTTCGAGCACGGCCTGATGCTGGATGGGGAAGAGAAGCCGACGCGTCCGGCGCGTCTCGAGATGGAAACCGCCACCGTGGGTCTGCTGTGGATCACCGAAGGCCGTTATCACCAGGTGAAGCGCATGTTCGCGGCCATCGGCAATCACGTCGAAGCCCTGCATCGCGAAGCCATCGGGGCTGTCGAGCTGGACCCGGAGCTGGAGCCGGGCGAATGCCGTTTCCTGCGTCCGGAAGAGATCGCCAGCTTCTGATCGTTGGCTTCTGATGCATCAGCGCATGCATCATCAAAAGCCCCTGTCATTTTCACGAATGGCGGGGGCTTTTTCGTGCGCGTCGTTGGCCGCCGTGTCTTGTATCGATCCAACGATCGCGCTTAAGGTAGCTGTTCGTCTGCTCGCATTGTGATTTCTTTGCGGGAAGCGCGTTTTGCAGAAGTGATGTTTATACAGAGGTCGCCTTCAATCAAACGCTTGTTTCCGGTATTTTCATGACAATGGCGTATCCATAACAACAACGAGGAAAATCCACTATGTCGTCCCCCTTCACCAAGTCGTCTCCCTTTGCCAGATCCTCCCTGATGAAACCCCTGCCGCTGCGCATGGCGTTGGCGGGCAGTGGTCTGCTGCTGGCAACGCTGTCAGCGCCGGCGACTGCCGCGGAAGACGCCAGTGTCGTGTTCGCGGCGCCGCCGTGGCCGGGCGTGACCATGAAGACCGAGATTGCCTCCGAAATCTTCGAGGCGCTGGGCTATTCTCCCACCACCCGCCAACTGGGCGCGCAGATCACCTACGAAGGCATCTCGCTCGGTGAGGTCGATGTCTACCTGGCCGCCTGGTTGCCGGGGCAGAGCACCATGTACGATGCAGCGATGGCAAAGGACGCCATGGTCGACTTCGGCAATAACGTGAACGGTGCACGGGCCAATTTCGCCGTACCGCGTTATGTGGCTGAAGCCGGTGTCACTTCACTGCATGATGTCGACAAGCCGGAATTTGCCGACAAGTTCGAAAAGACCATCTATTCCATCGAGATCGGCTCGGGTTCCAGTGAAATCGCCAACCGTGCCGTCGATGAGGATATCTATGGCCTCGGCGATTGGGACCTCAAGGAGTCTTCCACTGCCGGCATGCTTGGAACAGTCGCCAATGCCATCAAGCGTGATGAGTGGGTCATGTTCGTCGGCTGGACTCCGCACTGGATGGGCGTCGAATACGACATGGTCTTCCTCGATGATCCAGAAGACCTGTGGGGGCCGGGCGGCGGCAAGAGTGACGTGAGAACTCTGGCCAACAAGAAATGGTCTGAAGCGCATCCCAATGCCTCCGTCTTCCTGGATCAGATCTCCTTTACCTCCGAGGAGCAGAGTGAACTCATCTATGGCTATGGCAAGGAAGAGCGCCCGCAGGAAGAGGTGGCGGGAACATGGATGAAGGCCAATCCGGGCAAGGTCAAGGCCTGGCTGGATGGCGTGACCACCCGTGATGGCGAACCTGCCTGGCCGGCCGTCAAGGAGGCACTTGGCCTGCCGGAGGCATGATTGACAGCTTGAAAAGGTGCCGCTGATCTTTGCGGATGCAGCACCTTGAATATAGTGGTAAGAACACGAAGCCCGCTCATTGAGCGGGCTTCGTGCGTTCTACAGCAGCGAACGTGTCAAGAAAGCGCACAGCGTCAGAGACGGGAATAGCTTCGGGTGTGTCGCGCACCAGGGGGTGAAATCACTGTCATGCAAATCTTGCATGGAAAATCCAAATAAAGAATTGGTCGCGAGATAGGGGCCTGTATCACCATCAGTCTGCACTCTGCGCTGCTTCCACGCGCAGCCAAGAACAATGACAAGAAGGAAACACTCATGGCTGATTCAGGTTCTTCCTCCGCCCCGATACCCCGCTCTCCCGGGCCCATTGCGCGCTTTCTGTCTCCCTGGACAAGACTGGCGCTGTGGAAGCAGATCTTCATCGCACTGATTCTGGGCCTGGGGCTGGGCATCGTGCTCAACCAGACCGGGCGCGCCGATATCGCCGCCGATATCAAACCGCTGGGTGACCTGTTCATCCGCGGCATCAAGATGCTGATCGTGCCGCTGGTCTTCATCTCGCTGGTCACTGGCGTGGCCTCGCTCAACAACCTCTCCAAGATCGGGCGCCTGAGCGTCAAGACGCTGGTGCTCTATCTGGGCATGACGGCGGTCGCCATCACCATCGGCCTGGGGCTGGCCACCGTCTTCCAGCCGGGTGTCGGGATCGTCCTGGGCAGCGCGGCCAATGTCGAGGTGCGTGAAGCGCCGACCGCCGTCGATACGCTGCTCGGGCTGGTGCCGACCAATGCCGTCGAAGCCTTCGCCGAAGGCAATGTACTGCAGATCATCGTCTTTGCGATCCTGTTTGGCCTCTCCATCACGCTGGTGGGGGAGAAAGCCCGTCCGGTACGCGTGTTCTTCGAGTCCGCAGCGGAAATCATCTATCGCATGACCAGCATCATCATCGCCTTCACCCCCTACGGTGTCTTCGCCCTGATGACCTGGGTGGCCGGTACCTATGGCCTGGCGATGCTCGCGCCGCTGGCCAAGGTGATCGGCATCGTCTATCTGGGCTGCTTCGTGCATGCCATCGTGGTCTATGGCGGCATGCTGCGCTTTCTGGCGCGCTTGAACCCGCTGCGCTATTTCCAGGGCAGTGTCGAGCCGATCATGCTCGCCTTCACCAGCACCTCCAGTTCCGGCACCTTGCCGGTGACCATGATGGCCGCCGAGCAGAATCTGGGCGTCAAGCGGGGTGTCTCGAGCTTCGTGCTGCCGCTGGGCGCGACCATCAACATGGATGGCACCGCGCTGTACCAGGGCGTCTGCGCGCTGTTCATCGCCCAGGCCTATGGCGTTGATCTGGGCATGACCGAATACGTCACCATCATCATGACCGCGACGCTGGGCTCCATCGGTACCGCCGGTGTGCCGGGAGCCGGCTTGATCATGCTCTCGCTGGTGCTGACCTCCGTCGGCCTGCCGCTGGAAGGGGTCGCCATCATCGCCGGCATCGATCGTGTGCTCGACATGGCACGTACCGGCCTCAACGTGGCGGGCGACTGCGCCGTCAGCTGCCTGGTCGCCAAGAGCGAAGGCGAGCTGGACGAGCAAGTCTTCAATACGCCCCACGTCATGCGCTCAGAGCTCAGTTGAGCGCTCTTGTCTGAACACCAACCGCGTCATCATCATCGGCTTGTCGGCATCCGCGTGATAAGCGTGTCAAGGACATCAGGAGAACATCGTCATGGAACGCCCCAACGCACCTTCACATAAAGCCAGCCCCTCTGTCGTCCGCTACGGCGTCGTGGGCGGCCTGGGGGCGATCGGCAGCGCGGATGTCCTGCTCAAGACGGTGCGCGCGGCGCAGTACTGCAAGCCACCGGGCGGGGTGGATATCGCCTTCGAGCAACGTCACTTCGATGACGGGCCGGGAATCGCCGCGGAGGCCTATGACCCGCTGCGACGCAAGTTCTACGTCTACAACGTGCTCAAGGACATGCAGGGCAAGGTCGAGAACGCAATGGTGCCATGCTTTCTCTCGCATACCTTCCTGGCCGAGATCACCCCGGAAATCAGCGTCAACGTCGTCGATATCTTCGATGCGCTGCTGGCGCGCATTCGCCGCGACTATCCCGAGGTGCGCAAGATCGGCGTGCTGACCTCAAGCTACGTGCGCGCCTCCGGTATCTTCGAGCAGCGCTTCGGGGAGCCGGAGGCCACGATGGCTGTCACGGATGCCACGCAAGACGGTAACCTCGTGGCAGGTGATGGCCTCGAGGTCATCTACCCCGATGCCACGCTGCAGCGTAATGCCCTGATGCAGGCCATCTATGGGGCCAGCGGCATCAAGAGTGGCCATCATGGTGGTGAGTGTCTGCAACTGTTGCTCGAGGCCTGTGATGGCCTGGTCAGTCAGGGCGCGGAGATCATCGTGCCGGGCCTGAGCGAGATTCCGGTGCTGATGGAGTCGCTGCAGCCGCTGGTGCCGGTGCCCTTGCTCGACTCCAACCTCATCTACGCCGAATACGCATTGGGCGTGGACCGCGAGCGCGAGAATCGCAACTTCAAGCTTGGCGTGCTCGGTGGGGTAGGGCCGGCGGCCACGGTGGACTTCATGCGCAAGGTGGTCAGCCTGACGCGTGCCGAGCGCGATCAGGACCACCTCAAGATGGTGGTGGAGCAGAATCCGCAGATTCCCGATCGCACCGCCAATCTGATCGGCAAGGGCGAAGACCCGAGCATCCCGATGCTCGCGACCTGTCAGCGGCTGGAGGCCGATGGCGCCAATGCCATCGCGATTCCCTGCAATACCGCGCATGCCTTCGTGGCGCGTATCCAGCCCTATATCGGCATCCCGATCATTAACATGCTGACGGCGGTGGTCGATCATATCGCGGCGATGCAGGCGCCGGTGGCGCGGGTCGGGTTGATCGCGACCAGCGGCACCGTGATCAGTCGGGTCTACCACGACATCATCGAGGCCTCGGGGCGTGAAACGCTGGTGCCCGATGCGCGCTGTCAGACCCAGGTGATGGAGGCGATCTACGGGCATCACGGCGTGAAGGCGGGCCATACGGCAGGGGAGTGCAGCGAGCATCTGCAGGCTGCCATTTCCCACCTGCTGGCGCGGGGCGCAGAAGTGATCATCCTGGGCTGTACCGAGCTTCCGTTGATCGAGCTCGATGCGGCACTGCGTGAGCGGGTAGCGCTGCTCGACCCCGCGGAAATTCTCGCGCAGCGCTGTGTGGCACTGGCGCAAGCCGAGGCCTGATTGGCGCTTCATCCATCCGATCAGCCAGTGAAGAGAGCTTGAAGAAAAGACACCCAGCGACGCGATATACTGCGCTCACGCAGGCTCGCTGTGTGCCTTTGCCTCATTCATGCCTCTCTTCAGGTGCTTTGCCGTGGAAATGAACTGGCTGGAAGACTTCCTCACCCTGGCGGTGACGCGTAATTTCTCGCGCGCCGCCACCCTGCGCAACGTGACGCAACCGGCCTTCAGCCGTCGTATTCGCAATCTGGAATACTGGGTCGGCGCCACCCTGATCGACCGCAGCCTGTTCCCCGTCGGCCTGACTCCCGCGGGCGAATCCTTCCAGCGCACCGCCCAGGATGCGCTCTCGGTATTGCGCGTCGGCCGTGATGAGGCGCTCGGCTTCGTGCCCAAGATAGAAGAAGTCGTCTCGATTTCCGCCTCGCACACGCTGGCGGTCAGCTTCTTCGTCGACTGGCATGAACAGCTGCAAAACCGACTGGGCAATCTCAAGGCACGCATCGTGCCCGACCACGTCGCCGGCTGTGTCGATGCCCTGATCAGCGGCAATTGTGATCTGATGCTGGCCTACAACAGCCCGCTACTGCCTACGCTCACCGACATCGTGCGCTATCCCTCCATCGTGCTCGGCTCCGAGCGGCTGGTGCCCGTCAGTGCCGTCGATGACGCTGGCCAGGCACTTTACTCCCTCGACAGCGACACGCCGCAACCCTACCTCTGCTACTCCAGTGACAGCTATCTCGGCCGACTGACCGCACTGATCATCGGACGCCAGAACCTCGCCGCGCGTCTCAACTTCCGCTACGAATGCTCGATGTCTGACGTGCTCAAGCGTGGCGCACTCGCCGGTAGCGGCATCGCCTGGGTGCCGGAGCGCGCCGTGCGCGACGAGCTGGCCGCCGGGCGCCTCGTCATCATCAGCGATGACAGCCACACCGCGCCGCTGGATATCTGCCTCTTCCGCCACGCCGAGCACGACCAGCGCGTGGCCGAACGCATCTGGCAAGCCTGTCTGACCGACGAAGACGAGGCCCTCGAATCAGAATGATAATTCGCTGGCGGCGTACCAGGTCAGAGGAAGAAAGCTCAGGGGGTAGGGCTGGAGAAAATGGAAAAGAAAGCCCAGAACAATGACCTGACATCATCGCCAGAGCACGACGCAAGACGGGAGCCACTGGGGCTCCCGTCTTGCATTACTGCATCTAAGCGCATCTGAGCGCATTCAACCGTATCTGATCGCATCTCAGCTCGCAGCTCTATCGACTGCAACTGCATCGGCCGCAACGGCAAGTCATGCATTGCCTCTCACGACAGTCGACGCGAATTGGCCGTCGTGCGCTTGTGCAACGGCTTGATGAAGAGGGTGCCCGTCGTCCACCACGGCGCCACCTTGCCGCCCGTCATCGCGTTCATCCACGCCTTCTGCATCACGAACCACATCTCCCAGCTGGCTGCGATCTTCTCCGACACCATCTTCTGGTTCTCGGTGATCATCTTCGGGTCCAGCGGCGACTGGGTTCCCCACAACTGAGTGCGCGACATGATGGTCGACATGGCTGTCGACCACATCTCCACCGACGTCGTGCCCAGCTTCCAGACATCGAACATCGCAGCCGGCGTCGTCGGGACCAACTCTGACCAGGCAGGTTGTTTAGCCATTGTACTCTCCAGGTAAGGAACATGAATACAGTGATACGCCTGTTTTTGTTGCAGTGCAATATGAGTTTTGACTGTGGGACGAGATCGGGCGATTCGGAGCCTCCCTTATCACCACTTTCTTTATAAATCAGTGGGTTATCGATAGCTGATGGCTCGAGAAGCCGGAATTTTCCGTGCTGAGGCGGAAATTTCCCATGGGCCTGGGGAAAGTGGACTTTTGGGATTTGTTGGCAATGTCTTACGCAGGCGTATGAATTTCCTGAAGCTCGGTACCAGTTCAGTCAGACAGTAGACGTAAGCGTTAGCGAATGGCGCGGAAAATTCCGGCGTGTAGCAGGGCGAGATAGAGGGGAGGGTGCAGCGAGGTGCGCTGAGTATCGAGTCTGGTGTCTCGTTAATGCGACGCCGGATGTCGCATTGAACTAACGATTGCTTCTCGGGCATGTCTCGACTCGGCTATTATTAGGTTTCTTGAAATCTCCTATATTCAGATATGTATTTCTCGCCAAGGCAGGACGCCATGGTGGAAGACCATGAGATGGAGCTCGCCCCAGCGGTAAGCGCCGTGCGGTAGCCGTGCTAAAAGTAGAAGGTCAGTTGATACGCTACCTCGCCGACGTTACCTCTACCAAGAAGCCCAGTACCCAAAAGAGCGAACGCCACAAGGCCAACACGCTCATCGAACACTTGGGAAAATACTCGCTCGCGGCGCTTACGCCGGAGTTGATCGCCAACTTCCGTGACACCCTTTTGAACTGCATTGGCCATCGTGGCCAGTCCATCAGCGGCAATACCGTGCGCTTGGAGCTCGCCTTGCTCGGCCATCTCTACACCGTGGCCATCCAGGAATGGGGCCTCGGCCTGACCTGCAACCCCGTTCAGAACATCCGCAAACCCAGCCCTGGAGAAGGCCGCGACAGGCGCCTGAGCCCCGACGAGGAGAAGCGTCTGTTCGCCGGCTACGGCAGCACAGCAACCCCATGCTGGCTTGGATCGCTAGAATCGCTCTGGAGACGGGTATGCGCTCCTCAGAGATCCTGACCCTCACTCGCTCACAGGTCGACGTGAGACGCCGCGTGGTGCGACTCACCGATACCAAGAACAACGAAGCCCGCCTGGTACCGCTGACTCAGGCTGCCACCGAGGTATTCAAGCAAGCGCTGAACAGCCCCGTGCGCCCGCTTGACTGTGACCTGGTGTTCTTCGGTGAGCCCGGCAGGGATGGAAAGCGTGGCCCTACGCCTACACCAAGCTCTGGAACCAAGCGAAGAAGCAAGCAGGGCTCGATGACTTTCGCTACCACGACCTACGCCATGAGGCCGTCAGTCGGCTGGTCGAGGCGGGACTATCCGATCAGGAGGTCGCCGCGATCAGTGGTCACAAGTCGATGCAGATGCTGCGGCGGTATACGCATCTTAGGGCGGAGGATTTGGTGGAGAAGCTGGATAGACTGAGGGATGTCTAATACATTAGATGATAGTTTGACTACACTGTCAGTAACGCTGAGGCTGCTTTCGACCTACAGAGCCATGCAGGCAAAGGCAATATATACGTTATTGGTGATATGTAGCATAGTTAATAAAAATTCTTGAAATTAGTTGGTTGGGTGATATTGGAAAGTTGAATACGTGAATTCGTTCACGTGGGAAACGCGTGTGCTATCTAATACCTGTTTGTTTATAAGGACGCTGGAGTATAGATGGAAGTAAGAAACATCAAGCTCTACATTGATGGTCGTTGGCAGTTGACTGACCTTAATGTTCTGACGAGAGTCTATATCCAGCTTTACGGACTTCTTTACTCTCTTGATGTCGCCGAAGATTATCTGGATGGAGAAATTCAATATATCTACGGGAAATATCCGTGGCGCGGTGGCTTCAGCGCTGTGAATTTCTATCATAACCTGTTCGTTAAAATGCCTCGAGCCTATAAGCCTGAGATCAAATCAATTCAGTATGCATCTCCAGGTTTTATTGAACTCTCTCAGTTAGTAGAGGTGGCAAGGGACGTGGCCCAAATCGTTGGTTATGTGTCTGCTGCAATCCTTGCGGGGAATAAAACATACAGTACAATCCAAAAGGGTATTAGTGAAAGAAAGCTATCTAAAATTAATTTGCGTAGCGAGGAGCTTTCGTTGCTTGAGAAAGAAAGGGTTTTTATTCACAAGTCTGTGAATGACATAGCTAGAGTCATGGGAATAAAACCTGAGACGCTCTCAAAACTCTATTTCAGAACAGAGAACAACGAGCTGGCTGTCCTCAAGATTCTATCATCTGTTTATCGGAGGGCTCGTGATTTAGCTAAGCTTCAGAATCAAGGTAAGCTGGATATAAAGAGGGATCATATTGAGAGAAGGGAAAATAAAGATCAAAGGAAGGCGGACTCGTAAGTTTTTCTCTGCTTTGAGTTGTTAATACTGACCGGAGGTATGGAGATTTGCCTGAAAGATTAGAGCTTACGAAAAACGCGCAATTCTATGTACCAAAGAACATCATTGATGATTCAATCATAAACGACGTTCTGGTTGCGGCTACTGATAATATGGTGGTAGGCTCAGAGTTTGTAATCGACCTATTCAGATCAGATAGAGTGGTAGAGGAACATGGCATAAATTATATGTGCTCAATTAGAGTCTTTCCTTCTGCCCGCCCTGTATATTTTATCGATGAAGAGCTAGAAGATAGAGTCTTCGCTTTTATTATCTTGATTGAATATGGGAATTACTTGGCTGTGTTTAAAAAAAGTTGTGCAAACATATCGGAGGTGTTAAAAGACCACTTTTCTCTTATTGATAGCAGAGATCTTAGCTCAACATTTGATGATGGCGAAGTAGAATTTCAAAAGTTAGCTTTGAGAAATATGACGGTGTCAGAAAGGGCAATGAGGGCTCGATCATACGAAGCTGCAGATTTGAAAGGCTTGCTATCAACTCATTCAGCCGGAAGGTCAATACCCTATTATTTAAAATTCAGGCAGGGAGCTGTTACAAAAACAATTTCTGGAACAGGTCGTATTGTTGAATCTTCTCAGAGAAAAACTCTTGATGAAATAGCATCTTGGGTTAAAGATCAGGTGGATAGTATTGAAAATCCATCGACTAACAATAGTTTCTTGGACTCTTTCGCAAAGAAAGTAGAGCTGGCTGATGTTCTAGCCATATGTGAGCCTTCAGCAATTCTAATAGAAAGCAATTCTTTGTACGAAAGAATTCAAAAGGATGGGTTGTCAATTCAATATAGAGCATCGAAGGGGCGTAATATCGAAGTTTCTGGGAGAGTCATAAATTCCTTGTTTTCTTCTCTTGAAAAAGTTTATGAGCTCGATTCCGACTACAATGTAGTTGGTAGGAAGGGGTGTTCTAAGCTTAGGAAGAATGAAAAAACCCTCACACTTTCATCGAAAATTTTGAGCAAGTTTCGTGTGGTAGAGAGTGGGAAAGATGTAACTTTACAGAAATTTATTATAAAAAATGGTTTCTACAGCGTAACATTTTCAGACCCCAAGTTCATGTACTTTATGGGGTCTTGTTTCGAGGATATATCGGGTATTTCTGAAATAAGTAGTATTCTTGAAATACTACAACCTAAATACCAAATTTCAGCAGTAACTTCTGAAAAGGGCTTGTTTACAAGTTCTTCCAGTGATTTTGATGCTGATTCAATGTTTGGAGTTGTTGAGAAATTGCATGAGGATGATGATTATATATTTTGCGATGACTTCGGCACGGAGTGGGCTGACCACATAACTCTAAATAAAAAAGATTCAAGTGTTAGCTTTATACACTCAAAACATGGTGATATTAGTACCTCTGCTAGCAATCTCCATGAAGTTGTTGGTCAAGGTATTAAGAATCTAGGGTATATGTATTTCAACAAAAAACAAATGCTTGATCGAATAAATGGTACGTTTTCCAATACCTACAATAACAAAAAGGTTAAGACAAAAATAAATAGAATAAGAAAAGGAAGCGTAAGTGATGCGGATAATTACCTTGATGATCTATTGAAAGATTATAAGTTGCACAGAAGGTGTATTTTGAGCTGCTCTTTCTTATCGAAGTCGTCAGTCGAGTTTGAGTTTAGAAAAATCCAAGCTGGTACGCCCGTGAGAGGCCATATAGTGCAGTTGTTATGGATATTGTCATCATTTGCGCATGCTGTGAGAGATATGAATGCAATCCCAATTGTTTACTGTAACGTGTAGTGTTAATAAGTCATTGAAAACAGAAGAATTTCTCGCTGAGCTCCTAATGTATCAGTGAAGAAGCGTTATATGAGATTTATAGGGGTGGACGAAGATAATCATAAGAGCTGTTACGATATTTTTCGATTTCATCTTTGGTGGTTGCTCGAGCATAGGGTGCTATCAAGAAGAATATTTATTTGAAGGTAGTCTGTTATCCACTGGTTGTATGTCAGATGTTACAAAGCCCAACGTCAATGAACACCGGGAAACTATGGCGAACCTTGGAGACTAACTCTTTGATTCGAAGGAGGCTATGTCAGAGGCGGGATATGTTATCAATGCCTGCAATGTCACTCCCAAGAAAGTACGTTACTGCATGGGAATTAAGAAGGTTTTAGAAGTGCGTGCCAGAGAGGTGTGCCCGACCTATGGCTCTTTCCGTAAAGATGGTACATTTTCTTCGTCCCAAGGGAGGTGGACGTGTTCGCATCATAGGGGAGTAACACGCTAAACATATAACCATGCAAGTTAAGGCGGCGGCTTTTCCTTCGTGGCTACCGCTTCCACTACGAAGCCGCGCTTGCTTACGGCGTTATATTTAGAGGTGCTGATGAAGTACGAGACAAGGGTCGTAGCCTTTATAGATATACTTGGCTTTAAGGCTTTTCTCGAAGACACCATCGATAAAGATGGCTCTGACAACGAGAACAAAATTGATCATTTGATATCTGCATATACGGCTATCAGAGACGTATGGGATCTTGACACTAAGGAGGATCTGCTTGGATCTGATTCTCCGGAATCAAAAAAGGTTTCTATTTTTTCCGATTCCATAGTAGTTTCGTTCAAGGCTGAAGAGCCCAGCGAGGTGTTTTTTACACTTCTTGAGATCAAGTGGCTAATTATGCGACTCATATCCAGAAAGATTTTGGTACGAGGTGCCGTCTCGATTGGGAAGTTTATACACAGCGACCATTACCTTTTTGGACCGGCACTGGTTGAGGCTTACACACTGGAGTCGAAAGCTGCTATGTATCCCCGCGTCATTCTGGATAGTAGTGTCATTGAAGCTAGTGCAAACGCCAAGTCTCCGGATCATTCATCGAGTCAAGAAACAGACTTTGTTAGATCGCTTTTAGAGCAAGACTCTGATGGGATGTATTACATCGACTACTTCTTTAAGGCACAGTCAGAGCTAGATGACCCTCAGTACGATTTTCCGGAGTATATAGATAATTTGGGAGACGTTATACGTAAAGGATTAATGTCTTCAAGTCATCATACTAAGGCAGACCTGCTGGTAAAGTACTCTTGGATGCGAGAGCGATATAACAAGATGGTTGAGATAGTGACCAATAAAAATTCAGTAAACCGATTGAGATCTGAAGGTTTAGAGGAGCTGGCCGACTTTTATCAAGGGCTTAAGAAAATTAGCCCAGGAAAATATAACAAGGCGTTCCAACGGTCGCAAAAAAAGCTGCGCCGTTGAACGGCGGCGTTATATCAGCACACATTGAAGGTCCGCTTTGGCCGATACCAGACCTTTAGACTGTCAAGATTTATGTAACGTGTAGTATGTTGTATTACTATACAACATACTACATCGATTGGAGGGTGGCCATCCCTCAGTGACGCATAGGAAAAATTTAGTGGCTAAAGTTTCTTCTGCCTTTCTGCTGTGACCTCAGTAGTTCGCTACTCAATTCCATCCTTTGCTGCCTAGCATTCCTCATGCTGGATATGTTTTTCCATATGCACATGTGCATGAATGATTGTGGTTATAAAAGTGCCCCTCAAGTGTCAATGAAATAAATTTCACTGACCAACGGAATCTGTCAACATAGTTGGCACATGAAGTGGTGCTGGCTTTTTAAAATCCTGCTGCCTGCGGTATCGGATCCCGCTCCGGATCCAAATGTAGCGAAGGGCGCTGTGCCGATGCTCATGGTTGTACCACTCGGTAAATTGCTGAACCCAGTCCTGAGCTTCGGCCAGGATGGCGAACCCGTCGATGGGGAAGCCCGGCCGGTACTTCAGTGGCTTGAAGGCCGACTCGGCGAAGGCATTGTCGTTGCTGACTCGCGGTCGGCTGTACGAGGGAGTGATGCCCAGGTCATAGAGCTTTTCCAGGAAGGTCGCTGCCTTCATCGGGCTGCCGTTATCTGAATGCAGAATCACGGGTTTATGACGATCTGTCAGGCTCTCTCGCCAGCAGGCTTTCTGGATCAACTCAGCGGCTAGCTCGCCAGTCTCTGTTTCATAGATCTCGTGCCCGACGATCTTGCGGCTGAAGACGTCCATGATCAGATACAGATACCACCAAGTGCCGCGTGCGGGACCGGGCAGCCACGAAATGTCCCAGCACCAAAGCTGGTTCGGCGCCGTCGCCTGGTGAGTGGTCGGTGGGCGCTTACGCTGAGGGGCCTGCTGTCGGCCCCGGTGATGTTGCTGATCATATTCATGAAGCACTCGGTATATCGTCGACTCAGAGGCCAGGTAGCGGCCCTTGTCAGCCTGGTCGGCCACGATGAAGGCCGGAGGGCGACTTCGATACTCTGGAGCGTTGCACAACGCCACGATCGCTTTTCGCTCCTCGGGAGATAGCTTGTTGGCCGGTTCCGGGCGATCGGCGTCGGGGCGGCGGTCGGCCGTCACTTCGCCTTGTGCGACCCAGCGGTAGTATGTCCGCACGTTGATGCCCATCACCTGACAGGCCTTGGCCAGCCGAGCCCCGTCACGCTGGGCGTCTTGCACCAGGGGCACGATGCGCTGGCGATCTGGGAGGCTGGTCAGTCGTCCTCGTCGTGGGTCGTGCCCCAGATCGTCTCGGCTTTTTATGACAGGGTCAACAGGGCCGCCGTCTCGGCGAGGGCCTTGTCCTTACGGTGCAGCTCGCGCTCCAACTTACGGAGCCGCTTTTGCTCCACCTTGCGAGCCTGGCGTTGTTGCTTGGCCTGCGCTGCCACGTCGTCGTTGGCGTTCATGCAGGCATCCCGCCAGGCTTCCACCTGCTCGGGGTAGAGCCCACGCTCGCGGCAATAGGCGCTGAGTTCGGCCTCGTTCAGCGGGGCCGTCTCCAGGACGATCTGGAACTTCTCCTGGCTGGTCCACTGGTCGGGCTGGGTGGAACGTGATGGCAAAACTTGTCCTCGCTCTCTGGCCTGTTTCCGCCAATTGTAGAGAGTTGTTGCAGTGATGCCTTCCTGTTTGGCCAATTCCGGGATGGTCATGCTCATAGGCGGCGCCATCTTCTTGAGGATGGCTTCCTTACGCTCTGTGGAATAACGCACGTTGATCACCTCTCACTCTGTTTAGGTGACAACTACGCTGGCAGATAGGGTTTTCTCGGCATTATAATGCATCATATAACTAAATTTAGTGGTTGTAGTGGTATGGTGAATCTGGCTACTACAGACCACTACACCTTGGGGCTAAATATATATAGGGGAGGGGCATTCATATGCTCCTACCCCCGGTGCTTTCTAGCCCTTATCCCTGCACCCCCTTGCCGCCTTCACTCCGCTGCCGGAGTAGCTGATACATCAGGTGAGCGAAGCGTTTCTCTATCCCGCCGTCTTCCAGTATCGGCATGGACATCTTCTCCTGGTCAGCCAGTGCATCGAGCAGTACGTCGTTTAGGCGCTTGGGCAGCAGGCCCTTCATGGCGTCTTCGAGGCTGTAGCTGTTGACCTGTCCCATGAGATCTTCATCGCGCTCCAGGCGTGTGGCGAGGCCATTGGCGAAGTGGAGCTTGTCGTCGTCTTGGATCTCGGCACCGTAGAGGTCATTCAGGGTATCGATGATTTCATCCAGCTTCTTCTTCTCCGGGTCCTTCGGGGTGCCGGAGCCGACCTCGGTGATCGAGTCCAGCCCGAATTCGCCTTCCTGCTCTTCCAGGCGCAGCTCCTGCTCCTGATGCTTGGTCTGGCGGTAATGCGTCAGCTCCAGCTCACTGACATCCAGTTCCGGGTCCTTGAGGCGGTCTTCCCGCAGCAGTGGGCTCAGGTGCTTGGCGAACACGCAAAGCTGCTCTAGCTCGGTGTCTTCGTAGGAGATGATCTGCGAGAGAAACTCGTAGGCGCGCACGAAGCTCTTGAGGTTCTTGCGGAACAGGTCGAGCTCATCGCGAGAGGTACCCGCATCCTTGAGTTCCTGCTCGGCACGCTTCAGGCCCATCTCATCGCTGTTCTGCTCGGCAATATTGCGCGCATCACGCCAGACGCGGATCTGCTCGGTCAGTGCGACATAGCGCTTGTTGAAGCGATCACGCGCCGGGTCACAGTAAAACGACAGCTTCGATGACGGCGCCTTGGGGTCAAAGAAGGCTTCGGCAAACTGGGTGACTTCCTGGCCATGATAGATGCCCGTCTCGTCCAGGCTCTGTTGCATGTCATAGATGACTTGCGGGTCTGACACCGTGGCCAGCTCGCTTTCCCGGTAGTAGGGCGCGAAGGCATCCAGGATATCCTGAGTGTCATTGAAGAAGTCGAGGATGAAGGTTTCCTTGCCGGGGAAGAGACGATTGAGACGCGAGAGAGTCTGCACGCACTCCACGCCCTGTAGCTTCTTGTCCACGTACATGGCGCACAGCTTGGGCTGGTCGAAGCCGGTCTGGTACTTGTTGGCGGCGATCATCACGTTGAAGTCGTCGCTATCGAGCGCCGTGGCGAGGTCGCGGCCTTTTACGCCGGCATTGAGCAGGGCGCTGGCCTCGGTGACTTCCTCAGGGATGACATCATCGGCCGGTACGCTTCCCGAAAAGGCTACCAGCGGGTGCACGTCGTCATAGCCCTTGTCCTTCACATAGGCGAGCATTGCCAGCTGATAGCGCACGGCTTCCTGCCTACTGCTGGTCACCACCATCGCCTTGGCCTGACCGTTGAGCAGATGACGCACGTTGTGGCGGAAGTGCTCGACGATGACTTCGACCCGCTGATTGATGTTATGCGGATGCAAGCGTACCCAGCGCGCCAGGGTGCGGCTGGCCTTCTTGGAATCTACCTCTATCTCGTCACCATCCGGGTGTGAGAGCTTCCATGCCGTCTTGTAGGTGGTATAGCGGCGCAGTACATCGAGAATGAAGCCTTCCTCGATGGCCTGACGCATGGAGTAGAGGTGGAAGGGGCGAGGCTTGTTGCTATCGCTAGCCGGCAGCTCCGGCTCCGGGCGTACCCCGAACAGTTCCAGGGTGCGGCCCTTGGGCGTGGCGGTGAAGGCGTAGTAGCTGATGCGCTGACTGGCACTGCGCGCGGCCACGGCGGCTTCCATCACCTCTTCGCTGCTCAGCTCGGCTTCCGGGTCATTGGTCTGCCCGGCGCTGTTGAGCAGGGCCTTCAGCTTGCCCGCAGACGAGCCCGTCTGGGAGGAGTGGGCCTCGTCGGCGATGACGGCATAGTGGCCCTCTGCCAGTTTGGGGCGCTTTTCCAGCGCATCGAAGAGGGCAGGGAAGGTCTGCAGAGTGACGATGATGATACGGGTGTTGGCGGCCAGAGCATCCGCCAGCTGTGCTGATTTGCTGGCGCTCGCGCCTTCCCGGCTGATAGGGCACACCACGCCGTAGGCATGCTCAAACTGATAGATGGTGTTCTGCAGCTGGGTGTCCAGCACGGTGCGGTCCGTCACCACGATGACGGAGTTGAACATGCGGCTGCCATCCTCGGCATACAGGTTGGCCAGCTGATGCGCCGTCCAAGCGATGGAATTTGATTTGCCTGACCCCGCGCTGTGTTGAATCAGGTAGCGGTTGCCAGCCCCCTCATTGCGTGTGGCCTCCAGCAGTTGATTGACGACTTGCCACTGATGGAAACGCGGAAAGATCATCGTTTCCTTGGTGATGCGGTTGCCCGCGAAGTCCTCACTGGTCTTCTCCTCCAGGTGGAGGAAGCGGCCGATGATCTTTAGCCAGGCATCTGGCTGCAGTACCTGCTTCCACAGATAGTCGGTGGCATAGCTGTTGGCGTCCTCCGCAGGCGGGTTGCCGGCTCCGCCTTCCTCGCTGCCTCGGTTGAAGGGCAGGAAGAAGGTCTTGTCGCCTGCCAGGCGAGTCGTCATCGCTATCTCATCCTGACGGGCCACGAAGTGCACCAGCGCGCCGCGCTTGAAGGCCAACAGCGGCTCTTCCTTGCGGGTGATGGGATCTTTCAGCGGACGGTCCTTGCGGTACTGACGCTTGGCGGCCTCCAGCGATTGCTTGAAAGCGCTCTTCAGTTCCAGCGTGGCCACCGGCAGGCCATTGACGAACAGCACGAGGTCCAGTCGTGGGTTGTAGCTGGCCTCTCCATTGCTGCTGTCCTTGGCATGCGGGGAGTAGGACACCTCCGGCACCACGCGCAGGATGTTGGCCTGATAGCGCTGCACAGACTCCGGATTCATGGCGTGGTCCGGCATGAAGCTGCACATCACCAGCGTATTACCCGGCATCTTGAAGCCGTGGCGCAACACGGCCAGCGTGCCCACCTTCTTGAGGTGACGCTCCACCTGCTGAATCAGCACCTGCTCAGGCTTCTGTGGATTGCTGGAGCAGAGCTTGTCCCAGCGCTCCGGCCAGGCAGCCTGCTGGTAGGCAATCACATCTTCGGGGTAGAGCGCCGTGGCGCGATCGTACTGACTCGCCTTGCCCAGTTGCCAGCCACTGGCGACGAGGCTATCGACGATGTCCTGCTGAAACTGCGCTTCCTTGCTATCAGCCATGAGGCATTCCTGCTTGTTCGTGAGGAGTCGGCATGCTGGCCTGACTCACTGGTACGTTACTGGGCGTAGCCTTCATCGGTGGCGCTGGGGGTCGTCATTACCACGCTGTCTTGCCAGTCCGCGTAGGTCTGGCCGGTGGCTTCTGTCTTCCAATGCTCGCGCCCATTGGCTGCACGACCGGACACCACCGCGGCGGCGGCGCTGGGGCTCGAGAAGGCCTGATCGGTAGAAAAGCAGCGTAATCCCTTTTCCGCCTCGATCAGCACCCCGTTATCACAGAGTTGCTGGTAAAGGTTCTGATAGCCCCCGCCTTTGCCTGTCCAACTACCCTTGGCCAATGACCCCTTCAAGACATAGAACTCGCCTTCGATTTCTTTGCCCAGCGCCTTGATACCGAAACGTGATACCTCTGCCACAAAGAGTGGTGATGCTTGAGCACTGATGTCTGTCGGTTCGACAATCGTGCTGGAAGCTGAGGGCTTGGGTCGCTCACGCAGGAAGTCGAAGCTGAGCACCGGCAGCACGGTGCGAATCTGTTCCATGAAGAACGCCATGTCGGCGCGGTCCGATTCCGGAAGGCCGCCGTACTCATGGGCGGTGCCATTGAGCAGACGGCATTGGCCGGCCTCACGTGCGGCCTGCATCAACAGGCTTTCGAGATGTTTGACGTGGGCCTTGGTCAGGTTCTGGTCCTTGCTTGTCACCAGGCACACCCGCTCCCAGAAGTCCTTACCGCCTTTGTCCTCCGGGCGGTTGTGCTGTTTGAGGCGGGTAGCCACATCGTCACTTTCGCCGATGTACACCGACGGCAGAGCACTATCCTCGGCGGGTGGGCCGATCAGGAAGTAGATGCCGGTGCGACTGCACTCGGGACGCTGCACCAACTGGCTCAATTTGCCCCGCGGGCCGGTGATGACATGGCCGGTCCAGTTCATGATCTCGGCTGTCATCAGGCCACTCGGTGTGCCATCGACTAGAAATAGCCGGATGCTGCGCCCCTGGCTCATACGCTGGCCTCCGCTGGCTCGGCTGCTGTCTGGTTGGCCTTTGGCGGCTGCCAGTCACGCACGTCAATTTTGCCGGTGACGGCGGCCGAAATCAGGGCAGATCGGCGCTCTTGGAGAAGGTTAGATAATTGTTCCGCTGTATCAATAGTTTGGTTGGTAGAACTAAGAAATCCTGACAGCTTGTCATAGATATCTTGCTGTTCATGTTTAGGTGGTAACGGAACCCAAGTTTCAGATAAGCTGTTAGCATATATTACATCGATAGTTGTAGAGTTGCTTGCTACCTTAAGCTGATCTGTGGCCAATGTTGTTTGGCTAAACATTAAAGTGAAGAAGGATGTAATAACAATGTGGTGGTTCAGTCTTAGTCTTATTATACAAGGATGAATGATTCCTAGACCTGCATCGCTATCAACTTCAGAGATCTTTCCTATAGTGCCTCGAGAAGTGATTAAAACATCCCCTTTTTTCACCATAAAAGAGATTAAATTTTCAAATTTTTCTTTAGTGATAAATGCAGAGTTGTTGAAATCTCTGCTAATTACTGTAGATTGATTGTATACCCTATAATCCGACTCTTCTACAAAATCATTACCCTTTATATCGCTGCCAAAAGGACCTGGTCTAATACTATCTTTGCCAGGCTGGAGAATATTTTTTACTCTTTTAGTCTCCCAATGCGCCGGCACTTCTCCCAGCCACTCCACACCGGAGTCCTTCATCGGTACATTCGGGTCCAGGCCCTTGGTGACAGCGTGCGAGATCACCGCCTGACGCTTCTCCTTGAGGAGGGCGATCAGGCGTTGTTGCTCCTCGATCAGCGCATCGATACGCGCGGTTTCGTGATCGAGGAAGGCCGCGATGGTGGTTTGTTCTTTTTCGCTAGGTAGTGTAATCGATAGGTTATCAATGGCATATTGGCCTAAGCCAACCCTAGTGAGGCCATTCGCAGATGTAGCAAAGTATCCCTTAGCTATATGTGTCTCAAAAAATAGCTTTAGATATAGGCCAACCAGCTCTTTTCTTGGTCTGGCAATAGATAAATGATAGCCGCATACCACGTTATGTAAATCCTCGGGTACATACGCAGGATTCGCTATGTCATCTGAGCTTTCAGAATCTTTGGTAAATAGTACATCGCCTTTGACTAGAGAAAATTTATTTATTTGCTCGCATGTAGCAGTCGCGCGCATGAATGACATGTCTTTGATTATTTTGTCATTGTAATAAACGTCAGTGTAGTTGCACAGGTAGACACCTATCTCTCCATCCTTGCTTTTCTTGTCAATATTGCTGGGCATTACATCGCAGACATACTTTAGGTCTGTGATAGCCCAATGTGCAGGCACTTCGCCCAGCCACTCGACGCCCGAGTCTTTGTATTCGTCATAGGCCTTGAAGCTCATGCCGACATCTCCTCGATCATCTGCTTGATGCGGTCGGTACAGGCCTTGAGGTCGGCATCGATGGCGTCCAGCGGGCGCGGCGGCACGAACTGATAGAAGTGGCGATTGAAGGGGATCTCATAGCCTTCGATGCCGAGACGGCCAGAGAGCGGGTCACGCTTGGTGTCGTCGATCCAGGCATCGGGTACGTGGGGCTTCACTTCACGCTCGAAGTACTCCAGCACCGATTGATTCATCGGCACGTTCTCGTAGTCGCGCAGGCCGCTATCGGCTTCCGGGTTGCCGTGCTTGTCACAGCAGATATCGGCGGTGTCGCTGCGCTCGCTCAGGGCGTTCAAGACGGCCTTGAGCAGCGGGGCACCGACTTTCATGCTGGCGGGAAGCTCCGCCTTGAAGGTGGCCTTGAGCACCTTGGTAAAGGCGTCACGGTTGGTGAACAGGGTGTCCGGCAGGGTGGCGCAGGCGGCTAGCAGGGCACTGCGTTCCTCTTCCTTGAGCTTCTGGATGGCCTTCTCATCATTCAGGCGGGCGAGGCGTTCCTCACTGGCCTGGAAGTCGAGGCGTAGCGGGCGCTCGACGGTGATACGGCGGTAGCCGAAGTCTTCATTGGCGAAAATCTTGCTGCGCGGCGCGCCGTCTTGCGTGAGGCTCTCGTCGTCCCCGGCAAAGCTACCGTAGAGGCGCACCAGCTCTTCAATCTGGCCGTCTTCCAGGTACTTGCGCTTGCTGCCGAGCGACTTGCGCATCTTGCTGCCCATGTCACCGGCGTTGATCAGCTGCACCTTGCCCTTGCGTGCCTGCGGCTTGCGGTTGGAGAGAACCCACACATAGGTGGCGATGCCGGTGTTGTAGAACATGTCCGTCGGTAGCGCGATGATGGCTTCCACCATGTCACGGGTGAGCAGGTAGCGGCGAATCTCGGACTCACCACTGCCAGCACCGCCGGTGAACAGCGGCGAGCCATTGAGGATGATGCCAATACGCGAGCCGCCATCGCTGGGCGCACGCATCTTGGCGACCAGGTGCATGAGGAACAGTAACGAGCCATCGGAGACACGCGGCAGGCCGGGGCCGAAGCGGCCATCGTGGCCCTTGAGGGTGTGCTCATCGGTGATCTGCTTCTGCACCTTTTTCCAGTCCACACCGAAGGGCGGGTTGGAAAGCATGTAGGCGAAGCGCTCACCGGGCAGCTGGTCATCGGAAAGAGTGTTGCCGAGCTTGATCTGGTCGATACCCTGGCCCTTGATCAGCATGTCGCCCTTGCAGATGGCGTAGGACTCGGGGTTGAGCTCCTGCCCGTGCAGCGAGACGCTGACGTTGTGGCTGATGTCCTGAATGTAGGCATCGCCCTCGGAGAGGAAGCCGCCGGTACCGGCTGTGGGGTCATACAGGGTAACGATACCACCGGGCGCGATGTGTTCTTCTTCACCGGTCATCAGCAGTGAAGTGGTGAGATGCACGATATCGCGCGGGGTGAAGTGCTCACCGGCAGTCTCGTTGGAGCTCTCGGCAAACTTGCGGATCAGCTCCTCGAAGATGATGCCCATCTCGTAGTTGCTGACGGCCTCGGGGCTGAGGTCGATCTCCGCGACGCGCTCGACCACCTTGTAGAGCAGGTTATTGTTGCTCAGCTGCAGGACGAAATTCTCGAACTCGAAGTGCTCGAAGATCTCCCGCGCGCTGGGGCTGAAGGCCTGCACGTAGCTCATCAGGTCTTCAGATGTCTGGGTTGCGGAGAGCGTACCCAGGCTAAGCGGTGACGCATTGAAGAACTCGCGCCCGGTGGCACGCATCAACAGTTTCTCGCGCAGGGTATCCGGCTTGTCGGCGTTCTCCTCCGCCACGGCCAGTGTCTTGGCCTTGGTGTCTTGCAGTACGCATTCCAGGCGGCGCAGCAGGGTGAAGGGCAGGATGATGCGCCCGTATTGAGACTGTTTGAAATCGCCGCGCAGCAGGTCCGCGATGGACCAGATGTAACTCGCCAGCTGGGAATGACTTTCCGTGTTCACGATGATGCTCCCGCGTATGGAACTGCTTCAGGATTGCAGATAAGGCTGTAGGGGCATGATAGCGCGTCATGCTCCATGACTAAATCAGGGTATGGCGAGGTGCGTCGCATATTCAGGCAGTTAGCGAAATACCATCGTCCGAGAGGGGGGGGTAGATCGCATGTGATGCGCATATGGAATCTGTGATATCTGTATGACTACCAGCATGTAGCACTGATTATCAGAGGCATAGTGACGAATGGAGTGTCTGGACAAGCGTGCGCTTTACCTTCAAGAGGTCAGCAGTTGTGGTGGGGTTCGAGCGGCAGCGGAACATCTGGATGTGAATCCTTCTGTCGTGACGCGTCAGATCCGCAGTCTGGAGAACGAGCTGGGCGTAGCGTTGCTCGAGAGAAATGGCCGCCACGTATTGCCAACGGAGGCGGGTAGGCTCGTGTTGGAGAGTTATCTCGCACAGCGACAACTCAATTCAGAGCTACGCGATACGCTGTCACGCTGGAAGAATCTGCAGACAGGGCAGGTCACTGTCTCTGTCGGTGATGGTTTCGTGGATAGCTTCATCAAGTCGGTGTTGAGCACCGTCGCAAAGCGTTATCCGGATGTGATGATCGATATACGGACCGGCATCTATGTGCCGCGCGAGCCTCATGAGATGGTGTTACATGATGAGGTGGATATCGCGGTGACTTACGGACCGGTGGTAGACCCACGTCTGGTCGTGCATTCCTTTCCCCGCGGGCCTCTATGTGCTCTCGTGGCGAGGGACCACCCTCTGGCAGATCATGAAAGCGTCTCCGTGGCGGAGTTGGCACGTCACAAGTTGATCTTCTTGCCGGAGGTTTCGGGTTCGCAGCGTCTGGTCAATGACATCTTCCGTACGGCGGGCCAGGTCGCGACGCCTTCCTATCGTTGCAATCTGCATTCCATCTCGCGTCGGATGGCCTGTGCGGGTGTTGGTGTCGCCTTCATGACGGCAGCCGCTGCACATGAAGAGGTCTCGGCGGGCCTCCTGTCTGCCATCCCCATCGAGCATCCTTTGGCAGAGGCGACCCAAGGCAATCTGGTACGCAGAGTCGGCAGACGGCTGACGCCGGCTGCCGACTATCTATGGAAGGTGATGATGGGGATGCACTGACTCAGCTCGCCATCATGTAGACCCCCGGCCCGATGGCCCAGCCCAGCGAGAGCCATAACATCAGGAAGGCCGACCAGGCGATCAGGAAGCCAAGCGCCAGCGGGAGCATGGTGGCAACGAGGGTGCCGAGGCCCATTTCCGGTTGATAGCGCTGCATGTAGACCAGCGCCACCGAGAAGTAGGGGCTCATCGGCGAGATGATGTTGGTACTGGAATCCCCGATACGGAACATCGCCTGCACGAAGGCAGGGTCGAAATCGATCATCATCAGCATGGGCACGAAGACCGGTGCCATCAGCGCCCATTGCGCGGAGCCGCTTGTCATGAAGATGTTGAGCAGAGCCGTCATCACGATGAAGGCACCGACCAGTGGGAGGCCGGTAAAGCCTGTGCTCTGCAGGATATTAGAGCCTTCAATGGCAATGAACTGACCAAGCTCGGACCACTTGAAGTAGGCGATGAACTGCGAGATCGCGAAGAACAGCACCAGTGTCGGGGCCAGCTCGCTGGCAGATTCCGCCATCTTCTGCGGGACATCGCGACTGCTGGTGATCTTGCCGACCGTCGTGCCGTACACCAGACCAATCATGACAAAGTACAGGAACATCAGCGGCACGAGGGACTTGAGGAAGGGAGAGGGGATCAAGCCGCCATCGGCATTGCGTAGCGGTGAAGCCTCAGGCAGAACCGCGATCAAGACAAGTGCTACATAGGCCAATGTGGCCAGGCCGACGCGCTTGATGCCGGTCCATTCCTCAGGCTTCAGCTCAGGCTTTTCGCCTTGTGCCGTGAAGTCCTTGCCCATGGGCAGGACACGTTGCAAACGCGGCTCCACTACCTTGTCGATGATGAGAGTCCCGACGATGGCTAGCACGAACACCGAACAGGCGACGAAGTAGTAGTTGTCGACGGGGGAAATGTAGGCCTCGGGGTCCACGAGCCTGGCAGCATCCGTGGTGATACCGGAGAACAGAGCGTCCCCCACGGTCACGAACAGACTGGCATCGTAGCCGGCGCCGGCAGCTGCATAGGCTGCCGCGGCACCGGCGATGGGATGACGGCCCACGGAGTGGTACACCATCGCCGCCAGCGGTATCAGGATCAGGTAGTTGGCATCCGAGGCGATACTGCCGCAGATACCTGCCATGAAGACGCAGAACGTCAGCAAGACCGGAGGCGCTTTCGCGACGCTGACCTGCATGAGCGTGGACATGAGACCGACCTTGTCAGCCAGACCTATCCCGAACATGACGACCAAGATGAGCCCCAAGGGCGGGAAGTTGATGAAGTTGCTGACCACGCTGGTCAACATGAACTCCAGACCCTCAGGTGATACCAGGCTACGCACATGTACCACCGCATCGCTTTGCGGATTGACGGCAGACACCCCGAGTAGGTCCAGCAGCGCCGATGCGACGATGATCAGTCCTGCCAGAATCGTGAAAAGGATGAAAGGGTGAGGGAGCTTGTTCCCTGTACGTTCGATGGATGCGAGAACGGCTTGCATTGTTGTTGTCCTTGTTATGTTGTTCTGACCGACTTGTTCAATCGCGTGCCAGCAAGTCCTTGGCCAATGACAGGAAGACACCGCCCGCGACCGGCAGGATGTCGTCGTTGAAGTCGTAATGCTCGTTGTGCAGGTAGGCACTGTCGCCGTTGCCGACGAAGAAGAAGCACCCGGGAATTTCCCTGAGGTAGAAGGCGAAGTCCTCAGCGCCCATGGTGGGCATATAATCCAGTTTCTTGATATCACCACTGACCTGATGGTGACGAGCGATCTCGAGGACCTTGTCAGACCATTCGGCGTCATTGAGGAGAGGGGGGATCTCAAGCTCATGCGCCATTCGGTAGCTGGCGCCATGCGCGCTGCACACGCCAGAAATGACTTGCTCAAGTTGACCGGCCAGTGCATCACGCGAGGAAGTGCGGTCACTGCGGATATTGATCAGGATCTCGGCTTCGCCAGGGATGATGTTGGCCGCATCACCTGCATGGAAGGCGGCTATCGTGATCACGCCTGCTTCCAGCGGCGATTTGTGACGTGCGACCAGTCCCTGTAGTTGCTGAATGATCGAGGTGCCCACGTAGATCGCATCCACTGCCAGGTGCGGCATGGCGGCATGCCCGGTTTTACCTTCGACTGTGACCCGGAAGGTGTCGTTACCCCCCATGGCCGGGCCGGGCTTGACGAATACCTGGCCGGCCGGGAAGTTCGGACGATTGTGGTAGCCGAATATCGCGGAGACTTTCGGATTCTCCAGCACACCTTCTTCGATCATCCGCGCTGCGCCATTGCCGCCTTCCTCCGCCGGCTGGAAGATCAGCTTCAGATGCCCGGACAGGGTGCCGCGCTGCTCCATGATGGCTTCAGCCGCCAAGAGGAGTGTGGCGGTATGGCCATCATGCCCGCAGGCATGCATCAGCCCACGCTTGGTGGAGCAGTGCGAAAAGGTGTTGGCCTCATCAATCGGCAGCGCATCCATGTCGGCGCGAAAGGCGATCACGGGCCCAGGACGTCCAGTGTCCAGTTCCGCCAAGACACCTGTTTCCGCAATACCCTCGGTGACCTGGTAACCCAGCTCGCGCAGTCTCTCTGCGACCACCTTCGCTGTCTGGGTCTCCTCGAACTTCAGCTCGGGGTGCTGATGGAAGTGGTGCCTGAGTGATCTGGCCGTCTCTAACTGACTGTCGGTAAACATTGATTGTCCTTGTTCTAGTTTAGGAACTGCTTGACTACGCTAGAACAAGGCGGGAGCACGAAGGGAGGCCAGAGAGCGTCGTGTTTGTTGACCTGAGTGCAACGAATATCAGAGGGCGCTCATTTTCTTGTCTCTGAATTTGCCGGTGTAGCGGGCAAAGGTGATTGCCGGTGATGCATCCTGTCTCGCACAGCTCGGCCCCTAGTGGAGGCTGCAAAAACCAGCTGATCGGCACGCGCAAGAAGCGCTGCCTCGATAACCTATTCAAGAGGTTGGGCAGACGTGTCTACGCAGGGTCGGGTATCGCCCATTCGATGGTTTAAATTCCATGCTAAAAGCGGCCTTAAATGACGACTCTGATCTTGAAGGTAAACCGACATGGTTTATTATTTATCTTAGGAACGGAACTTAAGGTCGCTTTTCTACGTGAAAATAAACCAGTTGCTACAGAAGATCCCGCGTGACGCCGTCGTGACGACCGCGTGGATGGCGTCACACGGCGTCACCTCTGATCAGGCGCGTAAACTGGCCAACAGTGGCTGGCTGCAACGCGTGGGGCACGGCGCTTACTGCCAAGCGGGGGAGCCTCTTACCTGGGAGAGCGCCGTTTTCGCCCTGCAGACGAGCGGCGACACGGACTTTCCACCGTTTTGGCCGGGTGGCCGGACGGCCCTGGCACTGCATGGCTTTGCCCACTATCTGCCGATGGGGGAGAGCACAACATATCTGTATGGCAAGGAGGCCGCTCGGCTGCCCCGGTGGTTGAATGATGCCGAGTGGGCAGGGCGGATGGTGCTCCATTCCGAAAAGGGTCTGCCAGTGCAGCTTCCCGGCAGCTTCACGGACTACGCGCCGGATGGCAGAGCCTTCAGCTTGCAGGTATCGACCCCCGAGAGAGCCGTCCTGGAGTGGATTGCCGTGACATCGAATGAACTGCTGTTCAGCAGTGAGCTGGTGGACACCTTCGACGGGCTTAACACGCTGCGTCCGCGCCGGCTGCAGGCATTGCTGGAGGGATGCCGTTCTGTGAGAACCAAGCGGGCCTTCCTGGTGCTGGCTCGCCACGCCGGGCATGCCTGGTACGCTCGCCTGGAACCACGCCGACTGAATCTCGGCAAAGGCAAGCGGCAGCTCTGCCAAGGCGGCAAGCTGGATAGGGAATATCACGTGACGGTGCCGGAGGCGTTCCTGCATGCCGATTGACGCTCGCTACCACGAACAGGTCAGTCTGTTGGTCTCGCTGCTGCCTTTTCTCAGTGGCGAGCCGTGTTTCGCACTGAAGGACGGCACGGCCATCAACCTATTCGTGCAGCCATTACCCCGTTTATCGGTCGATATCGACCTGGCCTACTTGCCGCTGGAGCCTCGTGACGAGGCTCTTCGACGCTGTCGCGAGGCGCTACAGCGATTGACAGAAAATTTCAGAGATCGACTGCCAGGTGGCAGGCCGAGCTTCAGGATAATCGCCGGGACGAGCTGAGGATCTTGGTGCGTCGAGGTCGCAGCCAGGTGAAGGTAGAGGTATCGCCGGTGCTGCGTGGCACTCTGCACCCGCCTCAGGAGCGCGATGTTGTCGAAGCTGTGAAAGACGATTATGGCTTCGCGGCGGTGCAGGTGGTGTCACTGCCGGATCTGTATGGCGGCAAGATCTGCGCCGCGCTGGATCGCCAGCAGGGAGCTATGGCGATTTTGGTTTGCGGGGGAAGATAGGAAGGGGGGGGGGCGTAACCTGTTGATTGATCTCGCCAGATCACAATCAACATGAACTGGTTGCGCTACGGGCGATCCTACTTCCCAGTCGCTTTCACAACCAGAAGCCGAGATTTCCGATCTACTGCACGAACTGCTACGCCATGGGGTACTAGATCTGATTGCCAAGGTGGAGCGGAATCTGTCAAGATGCATTATATTTTTTTAATATAAATCAAAAGATTCGTAAATCAATGAAAAAGTCAAATGCTTTATATGCAGTCATCTTCCTGCTTGTGTTATTGTCATGCTGCTTGGCCATCTGGGTTTACTATTTAAAAGAAGGGAAGGATTTACTTAACTTTACTATATCCATGGTAGGTTTTTGTATTGCATTGCTGGCTTTATTCATTGCTGTACGTACTTATACCTCAATTGATAGCGTAAATAATATTACTAAAATGGATGGTAATATACTCGACAACGAAAGGTATGTAGTTTCGTTGCCTGAACTTATAGATAAGTTCAGGTCTAAAAATGAGATTCAATTGGAAGGAGAGCTATTTGAGTCTATCGAGTTGAGATTAAAAAAATATTCCAATACAGCTGTGCTGTTTGCTGAAACTTTACAGTATTTGATTGACGTAATTGTAATTTTTCCTGCGATTTTTAATGCAGTCAATACTGACAAGGAATACTATAAGAAACGTATGGATAGAATCCTAACGATGATAGATAAAAAGCGTGATACTCTCCACTCAGTCAGTAGGGGGAATTCAATTCAAATTACTGAGAGCATCAAACTCTTCAAAGCGGTTGTTGCTTATCAAAAATTTGTTGCTGATAACAACTTTAATGTACATGCTAGCCTTCTTCATGTTCGTGGCCCGATATTGCGTAATTCAGTAACTAGAACAATCTATCATAATTATCTGGGATTGTATTATAACAAGAAGGGCATGCATTTACTGAGAGAGTCTTTGTGCGCTGCTTCAGTTGATATCTTATCGGTTGCAGGGCTTGCTCTTGTGGGCTCAAAAGTCAAATGGCTACTCCCTTCAGTTAAAGCTGATGTGCTCATGTATTTGTGGTTTGCATGTGATCACTTTGATAAAGCGCTTGAGATATCAACGGAAGATCTTATGTGGCCAGGGTTTATTAATTATAATAAGTCTAGGACGTTGTATTTTATAAATATGATCTCTGATTCAACAGAAAACTGGGTCGATGCCATGGATGCAGCAATATTATATCGATCTAGATTAAATGTGCTTATAGATGAAGTGCTGACCGAAAATCGCTCTGATACACCAAAAGTGATTAATACACATTTGAAACATTTTTTTACTCATCAAGAGGAGCTTGCTCGACTAGTGAAGTTAAACTTAATTATTTCTGATAGGGCAAGAGGTATAAAGAAACATTCTATGCTCTATAGGGGGGCAAACATAGATAATCTTCAGAAGCAACAGCTAGTTGAGCTGTTTGTAAATTGTGATAGTTTTACTAAAATAGAATCTTACCAGGAAGATGTTATTCAAGCTCTTTTCTAATCTCGATATGGGTTGATGGATTGTTGAGTTTCGGTTTTCGACTTTTCGATGTTTTATATTGACGTAGTTATTGCACTTTGCATCTTTTTCGATTTGGTAGTAAAAGTAAATAGACGCCAGCCACGTTATCTTGTTAGCATTTGCGAACTCGTGGCTGACATATTTTCTCTGGTGAAGATCTGATAATCAGTCTATGTCCCATGCTTGTTTCAATCTCGTCACGGTATGCTCCCATTTCGGTGTTGTGGGCTTGCAGATAGTGTTCTGATTGCCGAATAGGCCGACTTCGCTAAATGCTTGTGAGGCACTGTACGAAGTGATCCAGCGGACTGGCACGAGGTATTCCGCTGTCTCCTCATCCTCTTCATCGAAGGTTCGGTGGAGCTGTGGGTAGGCGGTAGCTGTGGCAATGTCGTGAAGTCTCTGAATCCCTTGATCGGTCTGGACCGTGAAATGCTCGCCTCGGCAACGCTCTCCGGTCACCTCAGCCACGCCTACGTAGCCGGTCTTGGGGATGTTGACCCAGACTCGGTCTCCCTCTGAGAGCATAGCGAGGGTCTTCGAGTACCAGGCGGCGCCACCACCGGCAATGAAGCCATAGCGTCGCGCCAACTCCCATGGACGATTATCACCGAAGGAGGCGTAAAACTCGCCATTCCAGGGCTCCTTGCGTGCCTTGCGTGGGACAGGCAGGGGCGGTTCGTCCGGGTCGATCATCCAAGCACGACTGAGGTAATGATTTCCCTGGTCCTCGAAGGCGCTGAAGAACATAGCGTTGATCGAGAGCTGGGCATGTTCGTTGAGATAGTTGATGATTCTCTCGCTGCTGGCGTCGAGCTGAGTGGCCACGACGACTAGTTGGTGATTTTCGTTGAGGGTGACGCTGTCTAGCGTGATACCGAACTTGGCCTCAAAGGCGTCCTCGAGAGACATATGAGAGCGCTGATAACGTTGGGCAAAGTTTTGATAGATTTCTACCAGCTGGTAGTCGGCCAGGCTGACGACCCAAGAGGCATAGTCGATGGCCTGAGCCACCACGTCGCGGGGTGTCTTGTCGCGCTTGAGTTCGATGACGATAACTGTGCCGTCGGCAGCAATCGCCAGCAGGTCAATCAACTTGTTGAAGTCCGTGCGTACCTGCCGGCCGATCAACAACCAGTCCCGATTGAGGATCGAGACATCCTGCATGATCTGCTCCTCTAGCAGCCCCTCATCCGCTAGCCCAGTGGGCCGCAGCTTTTGCGGCATCTCGCCTGCAGTACCTGCCAGCTTCCAGATTCCTTGTTCTATAGCCATCAGGCGCCTCCTGGTGCTTGTTAGAGAAAGCGTTGCCTCACCCAAGGCGATGCTCTACCATGGATATCAACACGGCCCCCGCCTCTTGGCTCTCACGAGCTTACGCGGGGGTTCTTTTTTTGTGTGCTCCCACCTTCATTATGCCCACCAGCGCTCTAAGCCCGGTGGAGCCCCCATGTTCTCCAGCGTTAGCCCTCTTCTGGAATGAGGCTCCGAGAATAACTCCAGATGTGCCTGTAGACGTCGATGCCACTCGGCTTCTGGGCAAACTATCAACGCCATGTGCTGCACGATACTCAATAGCAGGAAGGGGCGGGCGAGGCGCTTTGCGTCCCTGAACTTCCACGGTACTTCACCTTGCTCGGGTAGCCTTGGCTGGTCAAGGACATTGCAGTTCCAGAGCCGGCTGTTGTGCGCGCAGACGTTACGCAGGTATTCAGCGAGCGAAGTCATCTCTGTAACACCTTCCAGTCCTGAGTGCCGTATTTCTGAGCGATCCTCACTTGGTCCGGCACCTTCATTATGACGAAGAGCTGCGAGAGAGTGCTTAAGTCCGAGGTCTCGACGGCGACCCAGATCGGCAGCCGCGGCCCGTGTTTTTGCCGATAGTGCTTGATCCAGAGGCGTTCATGAATGGTGCGGAAATTTCCGGCGTGGAGTTGGGTGCTATAGAGGGAAGGGCGCAGCTAGGCGCGCTGGGGTACAGAGGCAGCGTATCGTTCAGGCGACGCAGAGTGTCGCATTGAACTGACGACCTATACCCGCAGGTGCACCAATTCAGCTATCATTAGGTTTCATGAAATTTCACATATTCGGGTTTACGGTTGTTGACCGACTTAACAGGACGTTGGGTCGTATGGTCCTTGGACGGAGCTTGCCCTGCTGCAGCGCCGTGCGGTAGCCGTGTATATCAATTTTATAGTGTCATGAAGAAGTTAAATATCCTCTATAGACCTACTTGGCCGCAGATTCTGGGGGTGATGTTTGCTTTAGTTATTGAGCCAGATTTGTTTTGGTATCCGTTTAATGCGGTCCGTAATCTATTGAATGGCTTTGGAGTGATTTAAGATGGGGAGTGGTTTGATGTTAATCAAGGTGGCTTTTTAGATGTTTTTCACTACTAGAAATAACTTAGTTAAAAAAGGCATCCCTACAGTTTGTCTTACAAAAATAAATTGGGATGACTACTCGTATTCAACAAGCTTTGATGCAGTTCTTTATCATGACGGTAAAGTGATCGAGCTTGGAGAAGTGAAGGTGATGACTACCCAGCTAGATGATGAGTCTACGCTGGACAACAGGAAAGAAAACACATCAACAAAACTGCCTGAGACTTTTGAAAAGCTTGGGGAGGATTTTTATTCTTTAGGACAGCATCTCGATTACTATAGAGGGCTTTCCGAATTAGGGAAAGAGTTAGGTGATAAAGTTCTTCATGGTTTAAGAGATACTGCAGTTTATTATCCTCCTGAAGAGGGCGTGAAAGAACATAAAGCTTTCTGGGATTCTTTGCTTAGAGGTTCTGAAGCGAAGAAGTGTTTGAAGGAAGGTCGTGACTACTATTTTGGTTGTACAAAATATTCAAAAATAGAGTTTACTTACAAGGGGTCGGTGTTTGATAAAAGCGATTCCTCGGTGCATTTTGTTTTTGATATGTTTTCGGAGCTGCCAAGCACGATAAACGTACTTATAGGGAGGAATGGAAGCGGAAAGACGCGTCTTTTGAACAGGCTTTCTTATGATATTGTTGAGAATAATGATGACTCGGTTTTTATCCCTGAAAGACCTCCAATAAGTCGAGTTGTCGCCATTTCTTACAGTGCTTTTGATGACTTTAATATTCCTGAAAAAGAAAGAGATTACAAGTACATTGGAATTAGGAAGAGAGACGAAAAGAACGGCGATTTTGTCATTAAGTCCAGCCGAGATCATTGGAAAGATGTGAGTGATGCCCTTTGGGAAATAGAGGATGTTGAGTTACTTGAAGAGGTGGAGAGGTTTATAGAGACTTCTCTTTCAGAGCATATTGAAGATGCGAAAGATTTAAAAAAACTGAAGGCATCATTTGAGAGCATGAGTTCAGGGCAGAAAATATCTTTGAGTATCATCTGCCAGCTCTCAGCATTTTTAGAAGATGATAGTCTCGTGCTTTTTGATGAACCCGAAAACCACTTACACCCAGGGCTCTTGTGGAGTTTAATGGTAAGTTTTGATAGGGTGTTAAAGAAAAAGAAATCATTTTCTATAGTGGCCACACATTCTCCCGTAATCCTGCAGCAAATTCCTAGTGATTATATAAATGTGGTCCATAGATCAGGGGCAGTAATTTCGGCTGAGAATCTTGATAACGAAAGCTTTGGCGAGAACCTTCAGGTTATTATGGAGAAGTCTTTTGGCTTTGTAGAGCCCGAGCATGACTATAAGCAAATAATTAAAAGTTTGATAAAAGACAAGGGGTATGGTAAGGACCAAATTGAGGGATTGTTCTCTAAAAGCCTAGGTCTTCAAGCTAGAGCCTTTCTTTCCACGGCAACAAAGAAGGAAAGAAATGATTAAGTTGGATAGGAAGCCGTTTTATTCCTTTAGAGGAAGCCTGAGTAAGCTGGATGCTAGTGGGAAGTCTAGGGATGTTGTGGCCCCAATAATGAGGATGAAAAGAGACTTGGAAGCGCGTGCTATTCATTACATGAGAAATAGGCGCAGTCTTGAAAATGTAGGAGTTGTTGCTAATTTTTCGAATATATCTAGTGAGTTGAAGTCATGTTACGAGGGAATGCCAGCTCCCCTTAGAGATGAGTTAGATGATTTCAGGGTTAAGGTTTTATCAAAAATAAGGCGATGTCCTTATTGCTTGATTTCTGAGCCCTATACAAACGATCACTATTTGCCTAAAGAAATATACCCGGAGTTTTCTTTTCTGAGCTGTAATTTAATACCTTGCTGTGGTTGGTGTAACGGGAAAAAAGGAACCAGGGTGGTAGAGAATGGAAAAAGGTTGTACTTCAATCCTTATTTTGACTATTTGCCGAATGATTTTTTAGGGGTTGATGTCTCTTTAAGTGAGCTTTATGTGAGTTTTCATCTTTTAAAAGAAGATGAGGTTGTTTCCACTCATGTAGAAAAGCTTGGGTTGATAGAGAGATATAACTTCCAAGGTGTTTCAGTTATAACATACGTTATTGAGATGATGCAGATGGATGAAGATTTAAGAGATACTGAATATTTCAAGCGTGAGATGCGCAGAGAGAGAATTAAATCCGAGTCTAAGTTTGGAGTTAATCATTATGAGGCGTTGATATATAAAAAGCTAGAAGAACTGGGGCCCATGGCTTGAATCAAAACCAAAAGAGGGGCGCCTAGTCAGGTGTGGTTTCTTTTTTTTAAGGGGCGGATGCAGGCTCTGAGTGCAACACTCTATTGAATTGAGGATGGCGCTTCATTGTGTTTTGCCATCAGTTCATTCATCACCTCGATAGGGCATTTGAAGTCGAATCGTTTTCGAGGCCGCATATTCAGTTCGAAGGCAATGGCATCCAGCTCTTCCTGGCTAGTCAGCGACAGATCCGTCCCCTTGGGGAGATACTGGCGAATCAGGCCATTGATATTCTCGTTGCTGCCTCTTTGCCAAGGGCTATGGGGATCACAGAAGTAGATGGCGACGCCAGTATTTTGCGTGATAGCGGCATGCCTAGCCATCTCCCGTCCTTGGTCATACGTCAGGGTTTTTCGTGCTGCCAATGGCATTCTGTTCAGCGCGGCACTGAAGCCCTCTACGGCTGAGGTCGCAGTCGCATCATGCATCTTTGCCAGTATCAAGTATCCGCTACTGAGCTCTACAAGAGTGCCAACCGCTGAGGCATTGCCTTTGCCCTTGATCAGGTCGCCTTCCCAATGCCCAGGCATCTCGCGCTTGTCCACCTCGGGCGGGCGAAGGTGAATGCTGACCATGTCGGGGATCTGACCTCGGCGGTCCGTCTCACCACGGCGAGGCTTACGCGTACTTTTGCCATGCCGCAGGCAATGGATGAGCTCTTTGCGCAGTTGCCCAACTGGCAGCGCATAGATGGCAGTGTAAATTGTCTCGCGACAGACGTAGGCGTCTTCAAGCTTGGGTAAATTCATGTGTCGAAGCTTGCCGGCGATCTGCTCAGGAGACAAGTAGCGGCGGAGAAGGTACTCGATAAGCCTGAACCGCTCAGTACCGATGGAAAGCTTTCGCTTGGGCCGGCAAAAGCGCCGACGCTTGAGTCGCGACACTTGCGCGCGTTCAGCTCGATAGTCGTTGCCCGGCACACTATTTCGGCGAATTTCGCGGCTGATAGTGGAGGGAGAACGACTTAGGCATCGAGCAATGGCTCGGAGGCTTAGGCCTTGAGAGAGGCAAACCTGGATAGTGGCACGATCGGTGATGCTGAGTTCTGAGTATGACATGAGCGCAATACCTTACAGGGAAACTCAGGTGTTGCACTCAGAATCTGCAGCCAAGAGGTTATAGGTTTGTGTTGGCATTAAATTATTTGCCTCCAAAACTTGCTGGTTGCTGATACGGTGTCTACATCGTGTCGATGCCGTATGTACAGTGATGGTGTTCGCCTGACACATGCCCCCGTGGGCTCCCTATAGTTAAGCAGTGTTTGCCGCCGCTTTCCTGAGCTCTTTCTTCGGTGACTTGGGAAGTCCTTTCTTGAACGCGGTATATGGGGGCATCCCCTTTATGTTGCGTTCATAGTGGGGGCGTTTAGCGTTGTAACTGACGAAGCAGTCATCCAGGTCTTTCGGCATCTCCTCCAGGGCTCGTACCACTTGGTACGGTCCTGGATGCGAAAGTACTCGTCCAGTGAAGTGACCCCTCCAGAGCTGCACAGACTATAGTGCAGCGATCAGGTACACCACGGGTACACACACCAGCTTCGTGTGCTATCCTCAACTTTCGCTAACCTACTGATTCAAAAGAACTGTACCTTTCGCTTCATTACGGTTGCTTTTCCTTGTGTATCAGTAGCTTATTTTTTTAAAAGCCAACTCACAATCCCCTGGTCTGATCCTGAAGGTTTCAGCCGACCAGTATCCTCCAGTCTTATTTTTCACCCCCAGCCAAGCCCCCGTACTTCCCCTTGAAATACAACAATGGCCGCGTCGTCCCTGCAACATCCAAGTTCAGTCCCTTCACTTCCCCGATCACGATCAGGTGATCACCTGCAGGGTGCTCTGCGTGAATCTTGCAGTCGAGCCAGTGCAGGCTGTCATTGATCACCGGGTTGCCGAGGGGGGAGAGCTGCCAGTCGATGCTTTGCCATTTGTCTGCGCCACGCCTGGCGAACTGGTTGGAGACGTGGCTCTGCTCGCTGGAGAGAATGTTCACGGCGAAGCGCGCTGCCTGGCGGATCTTCGGGTAGCTGAACGAGCTTGCCTTGACGCTGAAGGAGACCAGCGGCGGGTTCATCGAGACGCTGTAGAACGACTGGCAGGTGAAGCCGATCGGCTCGTCGTCGACCTGGGTGGTGATGATTGTGATGCCGGAGGCGAAGTGGCCGAGGGCTTCACGGAAACTGGTGGAGTCGATAGTGGTAGTAGTGTTGGTGTCGGAGAGTGACATGGCAGGTCCTGCAAGATTAGGGAGGTGGTAATTGTCAGCCGTGGGGGAGGGGCTGCAACGAGAGCGCGGAATTGGGCGCTGGGGTGACAAGGGTGACAAGAGTGAGAGTGATGAAAAAATGGCCGTCGTGAATTCTTCACGATGGCCATTTTTGTTTGCGGCGGTATCAGCCGCAGGGGCTTCCACTCTCGAGCACTTTCGTCGGGCCAACTCGGTTTAGAACTAGCCTGGCGCTATCTTTCAGTGCTGTGCCCTAGCCCGTGCTCTGTCTCGGTCAAGCGATCAGCGCTGCGCTTCGAGTTCCTTGCGCACGATGGCAGCGCCAGCGCTGAGTGCCTGCAGCTTGCCGCGGGCGACTTCACGGGAGAGCGGGGCCATGCCGCAGTTGGTGCAGGGGTAGAGCTTGTCGGCATCCACGAACTGCAGCGCCTTACGCAGGGTCTCGGCGATTTCTTCCGGCGTCTCGATGGTGTTGTTGGCGACGTCGATGGCGCCAACCATCACCTTCTTGCCACGAATCAGCTCGATCAGCTCCATCGGTACGTGGGAGTTGTGGCATTCCAGCGAGACGATATCGATGTTGGATTGCTGAAGCTTGGGGAAGGCTTCTTCGTACTGACGCCATTCGGAGCCCAGGGTGTTCTTCCAGTCGGTGTTGGCCTTGATGCCATAGCCGTAACAGATGTGGATGGCGGTCTCGCACTTGAGGCCTTCGATCGCACGCTCCAGCGTGGCGATGCCCCATTCATTCACTTCATCGAAGAACACGTTGAAGGCCGGTTCATCGAACTGGATGATGTCGACGCCTGCCGCTTCAAGCTCCTTGGCTTCCTCGTTGAGGATCTTGGCGAATTCCCACGCCAGTTTCTCGCGGCTCTTGTAATGGCCATCGAAGAGGGTGTCGACCATGGTCATCGGGCCAGGCAGTGCCCACTTGATCGGTTGATCAGTCTGCGAGCGCAGGAACTTGGCATCTTCGACGAACACCGGCTTCTGGCGCGAGACCGGACCGACCACGGACGGCACGCTGGCCTCGTAGCGATCCCGGATCTTGACGGTTTCGCGCTTCTCGAAATCCACGCCATTCAGGTGTTCGATGAAGGTGGTGACGAAATGCTGACGCGATTGCTCGCCATCGCTGACGATGTCGATCCCGGCGTGTTGCTGCTCCTGCAGCGAGACGCGCAGGGCATCCTGCTTGCCTGCGATCAGTGCCTCACCTTCGAGCTTCCAGGGGGACCAGAGGACCTCCGGTTCGGCGAGCCAGGACGGTTTCGGCAGGCTGCCAGCGGTAGAGGTCGGGAGTAATCTCGTCATGATGAATAACCTTGTCCTTGGAATGATTCAGATAGCGAATGTCGTTCGTCGATCAGCGCGCGCTGTTTGCGGATCAGTGAGCTGACCGATGAGGGATTTATTGGTTGGCGGACCAGTTGGCCGACCACTGCTCGAGCAGGCTCTGGTAGGGCTTGATGAAGCTCTCTTCCACGAACTTGCCCTGCTCGACGGCGAGCTGGCTGCGCTCTTCACGGTCGTACACGATGCGCGTCAGTGAATGGTCCTGCTGCTTCAGGCTCGCCTGATAGGATTTGCCGGCCACGGAGTTGGCGTTGTAGACCTCGGGACGATAGATCTTCTGGAAGGTATCCATGGTGCTGATGGTGCTGATCAGTTCCAGATTGCTGTAATCGTTGAGCAGGTCGCCGGTGTGGTAGAAGGCCAGCGGCGCAACGCTGCCTGGCGGCATGAAGTAACGCACCTTCAGGCCCATCTTGCTGAAGTAGGCATCGGTCAGGGAATCGTCGTCCTGGCGATATTCAACCCCGAGGATCGGGTGCACGTTCTCGGTCTGTTGGTAGGTCTTGGTGGTGGAGACGCTGATGCAGATGACCGGCGGCTTCTTGAAGCATTCCTTGTAAGTGGGAGAACCCACAAAGGCCTGGAACAGGTTGCCGTGCAGCTCACCGAACTGCTCCGGCACGCTGAAGGACTCCTTGCCCTTGTTGTGCTCCAGCAGGCGCACGCTGAAGTCATAATCGCGTACGTAGGACGAGAAGTTGTTGCCGGTCACGCCGTCAATGCGCTGATTCGTCTGGTGGTCGACGATGGTGGTCTGCAGGATCTCGATGATCGGCAGAGCATTGTCGGAGCGCGCGGCATCGAGATTCAGCTCGACGGAGATGATGTCCAGCTCGACGGAGTAACGGTCGCCCTTGGGGTTGTCCCAGTTGGCCAGCGCATTGAATCGGTTGTTGATCATGTTCAGCGTGCTGCGCAGGTTCTGCTGACGGCTTTCACCACGCGCCAAGTTGGCGAAGTTGGTGGTAAGGCGGGTGTTTTCCGCCGGAACGTAGTTCTCGTCAAACCGCAGACTGTTGATGCTGAAACCGAATTCGTTGCTCATGGCGTTCACCCTGATCCTGAGAGAGAAAATTCACTGTGTCGTCGACATCTTCCCGTGATCTTTCAGGCGTCTCGTGAGCGGGTTGCTCTCTGTGAGAACGCATCCATGCCGGGAGAGGCACGCTGTTCGCCATCACGTTCCGTGTGCTGGCTGTGAAGTGCAGCGTCATGGGAAGTCTTCATCAACGATCTGATGCAGGTGAGTATCTAGTGCCTGGCTCCATGAGACAAACTGGATTTTTTAATTTTCAAGTTGAGTAAGATTCATGATGAGGGTGGGCGTCATTCCTGATGCTGTGAAAGCAGGCGAAACGAGCGGGGAGTGGCATGCTCAACAAGGGCGCAATGTGAGCCGTAAGGAAGCTGAAGCGAGTAGAGGATCAAGGAGAAAGGAGAGGACAGCATACGGGCTGGCCCGAACATCTGCTCGGGCCGGCTTGCGTGGCAACCCCCTACAACTTCAGAGCACGACATGCTCATGCTTATGCACTCTTCATGCTCTTCACACTCGGCCATGAAGATGCAGCTGGTTCATGAGGCGAGCGGCTGATGATTAGGGGCCACCAGGCCGTGGCGGCGCATGCGGCGGTAGATGGTGGGGCGTGATACGCCGAGTTGACGGGCGACCTGGCTGACGTTCCAATCCGTGTGGCGTAACAGCTCGAGAAGTTCGCTGGCGTCCGCATCAGTCTCCGCATCAGCTCCTGCAGATGCGAACGCTGGAGAGGCCGGGTTCGAGTAAGCGCTGGATGCGAAGGGGGAGGCAGCGGCAAGCGGACTGGCAGACCCGCGGGCGCTGCCGGTGTGGGTCTGGCAGACCTCCGGCAGATCATCCAGGGTGATTTCATCGCCTTCCGCGGTGGCCATCGCGAAGGCAATCGCATTGCGCAGTTGGCGTATGTTGCCCGGCCAGTGATGACTCAACAGTGCACTGATGGCATCGGCGCGCAGGTGGAGTGTCTGGTCGCGTTCGGCTTGAAGCTCCGCATGCAGCTGGCGAATGAGGTAGTGGCGGTCGGCGCGCTCACGCAGTGCGGGCAGCAGGAGCTCGGCGCCGTTGAGTCGGTAGTAGAGGTCTTCGCGGAATTGCCCGCTGGCGATCAGCTCCGTGACATCACGATGCGTGGCAGTGATGACGCGAATATCCACCTTGATGGGCGTCTCGGCCCCCAGTGGCGACACCTCCCGTTCGGCGAGTACGCGCAGCAGGCGCGACTGGAGCGGCAGCGGCATGTCACCGATCTCATCCAGAAACAGCGTGCCGCCGTCGGCCTGTTGGATCAGGCCGCGCATGCCCTTGGGCCTTCCTCCCGTGAAGGCACCCGGCAGATAGCCAAAGAGCTCACTTTCAATCAGCGATTCCGGAATGGCCGCGCAGTTCACCGCCACGAAGGGCGCCTTGGCGCGTGGCCCGCTGTCATGCAGGGCTCGCGCCAACACTTCCTTACCGGTTCCCGTCTCGCCACGAATCAGGATGCTCACGTTTTCATGGCGCATGCGGCGCGCCAGCTTGAGCAGCCGATGCATGGAAGGGTCATCTCCCGCGAGCTGGTCCAGTTCGGGCACCGGGTCATCCTGCTGACTGACAGTGGGGAGGGCCCGCACCGGATAACCGCGTGGCTCGATCAGCGTCACGAAGACGATGGCGTCGTCCGCCCGCAGACGGAAGGCGCGAATCTGATCCAGGCTGGCGTGCGGAATGCTCAACAGCTCATTGAGCTCCCCATCGAACAGCTGCGTGACGGCGGGCAGGGTGGAGACCGTCCACGGTGGCCAGCGCGCCAGATGTGCATCGATCAGGCGTCGGCCTTCGTGGTTGGCGGCGATCACCTTGCCATCTTCCTGAATGGCAAACAGGCCACGACCATTCAGGTGCACGAATTCCCGCGCCGTGTCGAAGCGCAGGATCAGGCAATCCCGATAGCGATGCAGGAAGTACGCATCCTCGATCATGCGGGCATGCAGGGTGACCAGGGAGAGCGCAAAGGTCTGGCTCTCCTGCGGGCGGGGTGACTTCAGCGCCGAGATGTCGAGGGCGGCGATCACACGTCCCTGGGGATCGGTGATGGGCGCCGCCGTACAGGTCAGGTCGATGTGGGTGGCATCGAAGTGCTCACGCTGGTGGCAGGTGACGGCTGCGCCATCGTGCAGACAGGTGCCCGCCGCCGAGGTGCCGGCATAGCGCTCGTTCCAGTCCGAGCCGAGGTAGAGACCGGCACGTCGCAGCTCACTCAACTGATCACGCTGACCGCGAAAATCCACCGCGATGCCGCGTTGATCGGTGAGGATCAGCGCATAGCCATGTTGTGCGATCTGACTATAGAGCCGCTCCACCCCGGCACGCGCCACGTGCAGCAGCTCATCCGCTGATTCCTGATGATCGCGCAGCGCCTGCTGGGTGAGAACGCGGACCGGGCGAGGGCGGCTGGGGTCGAGCTGATATTCCTCCAGACAACGCTGCCACGAGCGACGGATGACGTCGCGCTGCGTCTCGGGGGAGGCGTCGCGGCCTTCGCCCAGCTGCATCAGGGTCTGGATATGCTGCCGTTTGTCGGGCTGCATCGTGTCGAGTTGGCGGGTCATGGCTGCCTCGGCGCTGGCCGTCTCGGGACGGCTCTTTTGATAGTGGCTATGGCTCTCGTGCAAGTGGCGATGGCGCTTGTGAAAGTGGCAATCGTGGTTGTCACAACAGCGGCATGGCAAAAGCGGCGTGTGCTCCTTCAAGCGTATGCGGTGTGGCGGGAGCGTCAATCACCCTGTCCTGCATCCTTGGTCGGGGCGTTACAGGTGTAACGCCCCGTGTCAGGCGTACGGCGTACAGTTGTCACAAGAAAGGTGGAGAGCCCAGCGAGGCGAGGAGGTTGGTGACGCGGTAGTGGCGAATTTTTGTCATTCACGACAAGTGCTTACGAGCTTTGTCAGTCGTGCATGACGAAGCTGGCATGCTTGATGCCTTGGATGGAAGGCGTGACTACAACATCCAACAACACGCGGAGAGACGCCATGACCGCACGCACGCCAACTCAGATCGCTCAGCAATGGCTCGATGATTTCGAGTCCTCCCTGACTCAGCGCGATATCGCCCGGGTTCTCTCGTTGTTTGGCGAGGAATGCTACTGGCGCGATTTGATCGCCTTCACCTGGAATCTCAAGACGTCGGAGGGCAAGGATGAGATCCAGTCGATGCTCGCGGCGACCCTCGAGCATGTCGCTCCCTCTCGCTGGCAACTGGATGGTGAGGCCAGTGAGGCTGGCGGCATCGTCGAAGCCTGGTTCACCTTCGAGACCGCCGATGCACGCGGCAAGGGCTTGTTGCGCCTGAAGGAAGGGCGCTGCTGGACGCTGTTGACCGCCATGCGCGAACTCAAGGAATTTCCCGAGCCGCTGGGCATGCAGCGCCCCAAGGGCGCCGAGCATGGTGCCAACAAGCAGCGTGAGACCTGGCTTGAGTCACGCCAGCGTGAAGAAGCCGAGCTGGGCTACGAGCGCCAGCCGTATTGCGTGATCATCGGTGGCGGTCAGGGCGGCATCGGGTTGGCCGCGCGGCTCAGACAGATGGATGTGCCAACCATCGTGATCGACAAGAATCCGCGTGCGGGCGATGCCTGGCGCAATCGCTACAAGTCCCTGTGTCTGCACGATCCGGTGTGGTACGACCACATGCCCTACATCCCCTTCCCGGCAAACTGGCCGGTGTTCGCGCCCAAGGACAAGGTCGCGGACTGGCTGGAGATGTACACCAAGATCATGGAGCTCAATTACTGGAGCTCCACGGCCTGTGAGAGTGCGCACTTCGATGAGGCGAGCGGCGAGTGGGTGGTCGAGGTGGTACGCGACGGCAAGCCCGTGACCTTGCGGCCCAAGCAACTGGTGCTGGCCACGGGCATGTCGGGCATGCCCAATGTGCCGCACTTTCCGGGGGCCGAAACCTTCGAAGGTGAGCAGCAACACTCCAGCCAGCACCCGGGGCCGGATGCCTATCGTGGCAAGAAGGTGGTCGTGGTGGGCGCCAACAATTCCGCTCACGATATCTGTGCCGCGCTGTGGGAGCACGACGCGGATGTGACCATGCTGCAGCGCTCCTCCACGCATGTGGTGAAGTCCAACTCGCTGATGGAAGAGGCGCTGGGGCCGCTCTACTCCGAGCAGGCAGTGCAGAACGGCATCGATCACCACAAGGCGGACCTGATCTTTGCCTCGATCCCCTACCGGATACTGCCTGACTTCCAGCGCCCGATCTTCGAGGCGATTCGCAAGCGTGATGCCGACTACTACCGTCGATTGGAGGCGGCAGGCTTCCTGCTCGATTTCGGCGATGACGACTCGGGCCTGTTCCTGAAATACCTGCGCCGCGGCTCCGGCTACTACATCGATGTGGGCGCCTGTGATCTGGTCGCCAATGGTGACATCAAGTTGCGCAGTGGCGTCGGCATCGAGCGCATCAATCCGCGCTCGGTCACTCTGACCGATGGCTCGGAATTGCCCGCTGACCTGATCGTCTATGCCACCGGCTACGGCTCGATGAATGGCTGGGCGGCACGCATCATCTCGCAGGACGTCGCCGACAAGGTCGGAAAATGCTGGGGCATGGGCTCCGATACGCTCAAGGACCCCGGGCCCTGGGAGGGCGAGCTGCGCAACATGTGGAAGCCGACCCAGCAGCAGGCGTTATGGTTCCACGGCGGCAACCTGCACCAGTCGCGCCACTATTCCCAGTATCTGGCGCTGCAGCTCAAGGCGCGGCTCGAGGGTATTCCGACGCCGGTCTACGGCCTTCAGGAAGTCCACCATCTGAGCTGAGGCCAGTGGCGCTGGGCAGTCTGCCAGCGTCATGGTAGCAGCGCAGCATTTGCAGATTTCGGTGAAAGATTCAGGAGACAACTCATGCAACTGAACGACAAGATTGCACTGGTGACAGGGGGTGGGCGCGGTATTGGCCAGGGGATCGCGCTGGCATTGGCCAAGGCGGGCGCGGATGTCGTGGTGGCGGATCTGGACCTCGCCATCGCCCGCGAGACGGCGGCAAAAGTGGAGGCACTGGGTAGACGGTGTCTGGCGCTACAGGTCGATGTCGCGGATGCGGCGTCCGTGCGGCGCTTGATTGAAGAGGCAGAGGTCGGACTCGGCCCGCTCGATATCGCCGTCAACAATGCCGGCATCATCGGCATCCATTCCATCGATGCGCTGACGGTGGAGGAGTGGGACCGCGTCATGAACGTCAATGCGCGAGGTACCTTCCTGTGTACTCAAGCCGAGGTCGCCGTGATGCGCTCACGCCGCGTCGGGCGGATCATCAACGTGGCCTCGATGGCCGGCAAGGTCGGCTTTCCTGATCTGTCGCACTACTGTGCCTCGAAGTTCGCGGTCATCGGCTTTACCAATGCCGTCGCCAAGGAAGTGGCAGCGGAAGGCATCACCGTCAATGCGATCTGCCCGGGCGTGGTGGGTACCGGCATGTGGCGGGGCGAGAGCGGGCTCTCCGCACGCTGGAGTCAGGAAGGCGAAAGCGAGCCCGCTGCATGGGAGCGCCTGCAGAAGAGCCTGCTGCCCCAGGGAGTCGCCCAGACCCCTGAGGACATGGGGCAGCTGGTGGTCTACCTCGCCCAGGCCGAACACGTGACAGGGCAGGCCATCGCCGTTGATGGTGGCTTCACGCTATAAGCTAGCGCTGATCATAGTTCGATACATGATGACAGCACGAGACAGGCCACCTCCGCTAATGGAAGGCGGCCTGTTTGTCGTGACGGCTCCTGACTCCTGTCACTTGAAGGCTTTATGACCCTCGCTCATGGGGCGGTCTACTCTGCAACCGCATAGGCTCATGCGGTTATCTGTCAGCGTGTTAGTGCCCCCGTAGTACGTCATCGCTCAAGCACTTAGGGCGAATCGAGCAGGTGCGTACCAGAGGGTCGAGTGATCAAACGTCAAGGGATCAGGCGGCGTTCCTTCATGGCCTCAAGGTGCTGAATGAGACTCTGGTGTGAGCGGCGACACATTTCTGCAAAGCCGGCTTGGCGAGCCTTCGTCAAATCAAAGACAGCGTCCTCTTCGACATGGAAGATGAAATCTCCGAAGCCACCTTGGGCAATCTTGTCGATATCTGTCTCGGCAAGTCCTTGGCGCTCTGCAAGCGTCTTCCAAGTGCCTGACACGGCAGCGAGACGTGTCTCCAACGAAATAGGTTGAGGCTCGCCAGTCTCAAGCCCAAACCAGTTGGCGATCTCTGGCCAGACGTGGCGCCACCGAATCTGATCACCATTGGTGACGTTATAGGGCCCTTGCTGGTTCTCTGCGATGGCCCACAGGGCGGCTTTGCCCACCAGATCGGCATCGCAGATGTTCAGCAAGATATCGTAGGCACGCGCCGTACCGGGGAATTGCATGGCAACACCGAGCTCCCGGCAAAGCGTGCCATAGAGACCGATAAGGTTACCGAGGTTCATGGCTGAACCCAGGGAATGGCCTATCACGATGTCGGGACGCAATGCGGTCCAACGAATTCCCTTGCCTTCGAGTTCGCGAGCCAGATCTTCATGCTCGAAATACAGGTTGGGGGGGAAATGCCGGCTGTCCTCTTCTCGAGCCGGTGTTTTGTAGACCCCGAGGTGAGCACCGTAGACCTTCCCGCCCTGTACGAAGACCTGGTGCTCGATTGACGCTTGGGATTCTTCAAGCACCTGGAAGAGGTGCCGCATCATGTCGCCATTCTGTTGTGCTTCAGTGGCAGGGTCCGGATCCGGTTTCAAGGCGGCGTAAAATACGTGCGTCACGCTGCTCAGTACATCACTTGCATCTCGCAAAGAGGCAATATCCAAGAGATCGGCGCTGATGTGGTGTCCGCTTCCCGGACCCTCTGAGGAGCGAGAGAGTGTCGTGACTCGCCATCCTGCCTCTTCAAAGGCCAATGTTGCTGCACGGCCGATGACGCCACTGGCGCCAGCGACTAATAGGTGATGTTGGCTCATGAGACTCTCCTGTCCTGTGGCGCATGATCATGGGAGGGGTCGCCCATGCCGTCGGCCCTGACAGTGGCATTGTTTGTTTTGCTAATAAATGCTCGACTGATGAATTCATCCTTCACTAGATGGTGAATAATGGATCGCTTGGCGTTAATGAAACTTTTTGTGGATATCTGTGAGCGTGGGTCAATGGCGGCGGTGGCCCGTCAGCGAGGTCAGTCCCCGTCATTGGTCACCCAAGCCTTACAGAAGCTTGAGCAGCAGGTCGGGGCCAAGCTTATCGTCAGAACAACGCGTGCCATGCATTTGACGGCGGAAGGCGAACAATTTCGAGACGACAGCGAAAGGATCCTGGCCGAGTATGACAAGGCTCTTGAGCGGATCTCGGGCACAGGGTCGCTGAGTGGCACCATCAGGCTGACGGCGACCAATGATTTTGGCCGCACGCACCTGCCACGGCTGATCGATCAGTTCCTGATACAGCACCCGGAAGTAAAATTTGAACTCGTGCTATCCGATGGAGTGTTGGACCTGGTCGATGAACGATTTGATCTGGCCATTCGTCATGGGCCGATGGCGGACCCAAGCTTGACGTCACGACGTCTCGTCAGTACCCATCGTGTTGTGTGTGCGGCACCTGCTTATTGGCAGGACGCAGGGCGCCCCCAACACCCATCAGAGCTGTCATCCCACCAGTGCATGGTGCTCGCTCGCCCAGGAGCGCCCCAGAACCATTGGGAGTTCCAGGAGGCAGGGCAGGTATTTTCCGTGACGGTGGCGGGGAACCGAATGGCCAGCGATGGTGGCGCGTTGCGCGAGTGGGCGATCGCAGGGGCTGGAGTGATATTTAAATCGATGGTGGATGTGGCAGAGGATATTGAGGTCGGACGACTGGAAGTTGTGCTGAATGACTATCGGATTCCTGAAGTGAATCTGTACGCCGTGTTTCCGGAAGGCAGATATGCAAGTCGACGGATCAGTACCTTCATCGAATTTCTTCACGACAAGCTTGGCAGTGAGAGAGAGGCCTCACACTGCCAGAGTCGTGCATCCAGCTCTCGCGCTTGAGGGCTGCCGGGGAGTGGCAAGGGCAAAGAACGACCCACATCATGTCTATGGCAGGCTGGGCCTCGGATGGCCAATCCGGTTGTAGTGGTCAAGTGTTTTTGGCCACCGATCTTTGAGCATTCCAGTAGTTCTTTTCTGCCAAGTTCGGCGGTATCCCATCGTTATGCTTGTGCGGCCTGAGGCTGCTCGATGTCTGTCAAGCTTGTTGGAATCTGTAATCAGGCGGCTTCTAATCGCTGATCCTGTTGAACCAGCGGGTCTTCCTGGTCGGGGTTCAGCCAGACTGTCCGGCGCGGTGTCCAGTTGCGGGTGGCACTGCTCCACCGCCCGGGATGTTGCCGTTTCGCCTCGGCATAGATGGCGTCTCGCCTTGCCAGCACCTCGTTATCCAGGCCGGCATGCCGCTCCCCCGGGGTGACGAACCGTATGGCGCTGTGGCGGTGTTCGTGGTTGTACCACTGCACGAAGCGCGTCACCCACTGCTGCGCCGCTGACAGGTTCTCGTATCCGTCCATCGGGTAGTCGGGCCGGTACTTGCAGGTCCTGAACAGCGACTCTGAGAAGGCGTTGTCATTGGAGACCCGAGGGCGGCTGTACGACGGAGTGATATTTAACCGCTGCAGCGTCGCCTGAAGCGTCGAGCCTTTCATGGCGGAGCCATTATCGGCGTGTAATACCAGTGGCTGGTTGATGCAGCCTTCGCGCAGCACGGCACGCTGGATTACCTCGCTGCTATTGGCCATGGACTCCTGGTCGAAGACCTCGGCATCGACGATCTTGCGACTGTAGATGTCGACGATCATGTACAGGTAGTAGAACTGACCACGCACCTGGGTCGGTAAGTAGGTCACGTCCCAGCTCCAACAGGCATTGGGGCGTGTCACCCGGTGTCGCTGGGGGTCGCCCTTGGGACGTGGAGCGCGAGCGCGGCCACGGTGGTGCTGCTCACCATGCTCCCGGAGGATGCGGTAGTAGCTGGACTCTGACGCCACGTAGCGGCCTTCTTCGTTCAGCAGCCGCGGCACGATCTGCCCAGGCGGCAGGCTGGCGAACTCAGGACGATGGCAAATCTCCAGCACCTGCTGACGCTCTTCCGGCGATAGGGCATGACGCGGGACAGGCCGCACCGCTTGAGGCCGGCGATCCTGATCGCCCCGCACCCAGCGGCGATACGTGTTGGTGCCGATGCCGAGTTCAGCGCATGCCGACTGCAGGCGTGCCCCTTGGGCACGCCCCTCATCGATCAGCTGTATGGCGTCCTGGCGATCTGTGGTGCTGATCATTCGTCCTCGTCCCCCCAGATCGCTCGGGCCTTTTTTCGCAATGTCAGTAGTGCGGCGGTTTCCGCCAGCGCGGCCTCCTTGCGGCGGAGCTCGCGCTTGAGTTCCTTGTTCTCCTGGCGCTCCGCCTTGCGTGCCTCACTCTGCTGCTTGGTGGCGGCATCGCTTCGGTCGTTAGCGCCTTCACAGCTCGCACGCCAGCGCTGGACCTGTTCGGGATAGAGGCCACGCTGCCGGCAGTATTCGGCACGCTCAGCCTCGCTGAGGGCCGCTGTCTCCAGAACGGCGTGGAACTTGTCCTGCGAGCTCCAGCCTTCGGGATCACCGCTCTGGTCAGGTAGCAAACGGCCTGCTTGCCGAGCCTTCTTGCGCCAGTGGTACAGTGTCGCAGCGGAGATGCCTTCTTCCTGGGCCACTTCTGCCACCGTGCGGTTGTGCGGCGGGAGCAGCTTCTTGAGGATGGCCTCCCGGCGCTCGTCGGAGTACTTCATCGGAACCTCATCACGCCCCATATGGTTCAGAGTCTAACAGCCGCTGATACTCCAACTAGCGTGACAGTGGGGGTGCTGTAGTAACCGATCATATAATCAGTGACAGATCGCTTCGCCGCAGCGACATCGGGATAGCCGATCTCTGGTATCCATTCCGTTTTCAGGCTTCTGAAGAAGCGCTCTGTTGGGGCATTGTCCCAGCAATTGCCACGGCGACTGAGACTCAGCGTCATTCGGTAGCGCCAAAGCATCTGCCGGAATGCCCGGCTGGTGTACTGGCAACCCTGATCCGAATGAAACAGGATATTCCGTGGCTCTCCACGCGATTCGTAGGCCATGGTCAGCGCTTTCTTTACCAGCTCCGTGTTCGGCGATAGGGACAATGCCCACCCCACGGGTTTACGAGCATACAAGTCGATGACCACTGCCAGATAAGCCCAGCGTGCCCCTGTCCAAATATAGGTAATGTCGCCGGTCCATACCTGATTGGGCTTCTTTACATCGAACTCCCGATCAAGAACATTCGGTATATCCAGGTGTGGCTGATCAGCCTTCTTGTAGGCGTGCCTCGGCGGCTGCGAACTCATCAGCCCCAGCTGCTTCATCCGCCTGCTGGCCCGATAACGACTCAACTGTATTCCTGCCTGCGTGACCATTTTTGCGATGCTGCGAGCCCCAGCAGAGCCGTTACTGACGGTATGCGCCTCGACAACCTGATCCAGCAGCTTCTGCTCAGTCTCACAAGGTCTTCTATCCCGACCACGCCAAGCCCGGTAGCTACTGCGATGCACCCCAAACACCTGACACAAGTGCTGCACCGCGTAGCTCTCTTCAAGTCGCTCGATTATCGAGAATTGCTCAGGGAGTCCGACATCAAGAGAGCGGTAGCCTTTTTTAATATTGCCTTCTCTTCTTCCACTCGCCGCAGCTTGCGCTTCAGTTCCTGGATCTCACGCTGTTCCGGCGTCAGAGCCTCACCTTTCAGCGGCGCCTTGCCTGCTCGCTCAGCCCGAAGCCTGCGTACCCAATATTCCATGGTGGATTTGCCAACTCCCATGGCCTCACACGCCGCCTTCAGCGTGTAACCCTGATCGACCACGAGTTGGGCCGCTTCCAAGCGAAATTCCGGGCTGAACGTTCTCTTCTTCGTCATCATCTGCACCTGACTGTCTCTGTGAGTGATCATACACTCAAAATCAGGTGGCCAGATTCACTATGCCACTACACACCCGATCGCCGCGGCGGCCTCGACGATCTCGGTGGGACGGCCGATGAGCACCGGCTCGGCGATGCCCAGCCTCGCCGCCTCGCGAAGCGTCTCCAGCACGGCGGCCTGGGCCGCGTTGACCACGGCGACGCGGATCGGGTTACCGCCACCGGCTCGCTGAATCAGATCATCGAGCGTCGCAAGGGCCACTGGCGTTGCCGTCTGGGTCATGTCACCTCCTGGGTGTTGGTTAATGTGCGCTGCACGTGCCGGGCGATCATCCGTTCTTCATTAGTGGCTACGACCTCTGCTTAGACGGCCCTGTAGCGTCGACATCTATAGATCCCGAGCCCGGTTGATCTGCTGGGACAGACGCATCGCCTCGTGTTCCTCCAGCTTCAAGAGCTCGCGAACGAGATCCCGAGCCTCGGGGATGTCGGCGCGTCCTTCCAGGTAGCGGTATAGCGCGATGACCTGATCGTGCAGCGAGAAGACTTCCCGGCTGATGTCTTCGAAGCCCATCTCGGCATAGGGCAAATTGCACGCCTGATGGGGTTTGATGGGCGCATGCGACAGATAATCGTAGACCCAGGTGTTTAGGGCCTTGGGGTCGGCCTGCTTCTCGAAGCTGGCCACGGTGTGCTCCAGGACCGCCTCGTGATCGGCGAGATACTCCAGCAGTGATTTGGCCCGTGCCTCCTCCTGCCGGGTGGCACAGTGCCTGAAGCACTCGGCCAACTGGGCATGCAGCTGGCGAGTCCAGTCGATCAGGTCATGAAAGGTCTCGATCTTCATTTATTGCTCTCCATTAGTGGGTTGCTCTATAGGTATTGGCTGTAAACCGGGTCGGCTTCGACTGGGTCACTCGTTCTCGCTCCACCATCCCCCGCCGTAGAGGCTGCGAAACCCCATCTCGTACATGCTGTCGCGGGTCGTGCCGGCAAGCTCCAGCGTCGAGGCGATAGAGTCGCTCAACAGCGTCTCCCATTGCCGATAGGGGGTGTCACTATCGATCGGCGCCGGTGCGGTCTCTACCATCTCGGCCAGCCACTTCACACCGGTCATCCAGGGGGAGAAGCGTTCCGAGTACATCAGCCGGCTGGTCCGCGCCGGATGCAGTTGACGCAGCACCTCGGCTGACCAGGGGGTGGTGTAAAACCGCACCCAGGGCCCGACGAAGGTCTCGTAGAGGGCCACATTGTGCTCGGAGAGCGCTCGCACCCCTTCGAACGCCGGGGCCCGGTCGGGAAAGTTCATGTCTTCCACGCGGCGCTCCTCGAAGCGCACCTGGAACTGGGGCTTGTGACAGTCGGGGTCGCCGGTGGGGTTGTCGATGCGCATCTCGTAGAGGCCAGGGGCCAGGTCATTCAGATTGCCGACGCTCTCGAGGATCGCTCGGTGCTCGAGGCGCGCCACCTTGGAGGAGACGAAGATGCCCAGATGCCCGACGTGGGGATTGAGCAGGTAGACGATACGCTGGTCGGCGGCCTTGAGTGCCGCGGTATCGGGATAGACCGCGGGGATCCAGTTGAGCGCCTGATGGGGCGGGGTGATGTTGTCGCCGCCGGAGGCGAAGATCACCAGGGGGTTGCGGATGCGCTTGAGGTCGACGCTACAGCCGGGGCAGACCTCGAGCTCGCCACGCTCCAGCTTGTTGCCGACGAAAAGGTTCTCGACGATGGCAACGATCTCCTCTTTGCTCAGGCTATAGAAGCCCGTCCACCAGCGCTCGAACTCGAGGAAGCGTTCGCGCTGGCCGTCGATGTCGGCGAACAGCTGATAGTCCTTCTGCCACAGGGTATTCGCAGGCTTGAGGGCTTCGAAGTTGGTGGCGAGGTTCGCACCGTCGAAGCGCCCGTCTCCCAGGTCGGCCATCAGGTGCGTCAGCCAGGCACCGCCAAGCAGGCCGCCGGCGAGGCGCATGGGATTGACGCCGGATTCGCCGGACCAGTAGGAGAGCGGCGAGCCGTTCAGCACCGCCGGCCCGACCAGACCCTCGCAGTCGGCGGAGAGCAGCGCGATGGCCCAGCCCGCCTGGCAGTTACCGTAGAGCACCGGCGGCTGGCCGGGGTGGCGCTCGGCCAGCGTCTCGACGAAGCGGCGCAGGACGTGCAGCACGTCCTCCAGTGTCTGGCCGGGGACGGGCTCGGGGAAGAAGATCACGAAGTAGACCGGGTGTCCCTCGTGGAGCGCCATGCCCACCTCGGAGTCGCGCTTGAAGCCGCCGATGCCTGGGCCGTGGCCGGCACGCGGGTCGACGATCATCCTGGCGGCCTAGTCTCGTCGAGGCAGTCCTCCAGGCAGTCCTCGCCGACCCGGGTGATGCGCAGCAGGGCATAGTTGGCGGGGCGCGCCAGTCGACGGCCATCCACGAGCATCTCGTAATCGAAGTCGAGCAGTGGCGGCTTGCCCGCCTGCTCATGCTCGAGCATGTTGTCCGCGCGCTCACACAGCGTGTCCAGGTAGCGTACGCCGCGTCGCCACAGGTCGGTCTGATAGGCGAGTAGCTCCGTGGCCGGGTGGCTCGGGAGGGTGCCTTCTTCGGGCTCGGGTGCGGTCATCGGGGCGTCCATCTCTGGTGGGGCGGTGGGTTGGCGCTTGCGCGGGGTTTTATGAGCCGTGGGTGGCTTGGTGGTGGATGTTTTGGCGGTCATAGTGGATACCTCTCAGTGTCAGGATGTCGTGGGCGCCGATCTCGATCCGGGACTCGGACAGGAAGCGGTACGGCGGAACCTTCAGGTTGATCGGCGCCGGCACCGCCTTGAACACGCGTCCGGCGAAGTCGAACTGGGAGCCGTGGCAGGGGCAGAAGAAGCCCCGGGCGAGTCGTCGCTGACGACCACGATCGTGCCGACGAGAAAAACGTCTGCTTTTCATGACTGCACCTCTGGGATTTTGTCCTTACAGGCGCCAGCCACTCGTACTCGCCATCCGCAGGTGCGGAATGAAGCGTGGCGTGCGGGCCGCGTAGGTCTGCCATTTGTCGCCAAACTGGCGCGCTACGTCGCGCTCTTCGTGGATCGCCAGTCGTGAGTACATCCACACCAATACCGGGAACATGACCAGGGTCAGCAGGGTGGGCCACTGCAGCAGGAAGCCGGTCATCACCAGCACGAAGCCGGCGTACTGGGGATGCCGGACATGGGCATAGAGCCCGGTGGTGGCCAGTTCTCCCCGCCGCTGGGCGGTATAGAGTGACCGCCAGCCGGCGGTGATGAGCCAGAAACCCGCGGCGATGAACACCATGCTCAGCAGATGGAACGGCCCGAAATGCGGGTTGGCCTGCCAGCCGAACAGCATCTCCAGCAGGTGGCCCGCATCGTGGCTGAACCAGTCCACCTCCGGGTGGCGCGACTGCAGCCAGCCGGAGAGGAAGTAGAGGGTCAGCGGGAAGCCGTACATCTCCGTGAACAGCGCCACCAGGAAGGCGCTGAAGGCCCCGAACGAGCGCCAGTCGCGGCGCGTCTGCGGCTTGAAGAAGCTGAAGGCGAAGAAGATGAAGATCGCCGAGTTGAGAATGACCAGGCCCCACAGCCCATAGGCGGGTACGTCATCACTCATCGCGTCCTCCCTTGTGATCATCATGCCCGCCATGACCCCCGTGGCCTCCATGTCCGCCGTGCATGAACACATGCATTAGCGGACAGGCGAGCAGGATCAGCCAGGGCAGGGCACCGAGCAGGTGCACCTTGTGCTCCTCCCAGAGCAGGAAGCCCATCACCGCCAGGGCGATCGCCACCATGAGCCAGAAGCTGCCTTTGCTGGGTCCTCGCTCCAGCCACCCCTTTTCGTCATGCATGATCAAATCCTCACCCGGCGCAGGCGCAGCGAATTCATCACCACCGACAGCGAAGACGCGCTCATCGCGAAGGCGGCGAACATCGGCCCGATCAGGATGCCGAGGAACGGATAGAGGATCCCGGCGGCGATCGGTACGCCGGCCCCGTTGTAGACCAGGGCGAAGAACAGGTTCTGCTTGATGTTGCGCATGGTGGCCAGCGACAACTTGCGGGCCCGAACGATGCCGTCGAGGTTGCCCTTGACCAGCGTGAAGCCGGCGCTTTCGATCGCCACGTCGGCGCCGGTGCCCATGGCGATGCCCACATCGGCCTGGGCCAGGGCGGGAGCGTCGTTCACCCCGTCGCCCGCCATGGCCACCTTGCGGCCTTGTTCCTGCAATTCGCGGATGATGCGGGCCTTGTCCTCGGGCAGCACGTCGGCGCGGATCTCATCGATACCCAGTCGCCCGGCCACCGCCTTGGCCGTCCGCTCGTTGTCGCCGGTGGCCATGATGATGCGAAAGCCAAGTTTGTGCAGCGCCTTCAGGGCCTCGGGGGTGGTCTCCTTCACCGGGTCGGCGACGCTGACCAGGCCGGCGATCTGGCCATCGAGCACGACGAACATCACCGTTTCGCCTTCATCGCGGCGGGCGTTCGCGGTCTCGGAGATCCGGCCGCCATCGAGGCCCAGTTCGGCCATCAGCTTGGCGTTGCCGAGGGCCACCGACTGGCCGTCCACGACCCCCTTGACGCCCATGCCGGTCACGGCTTCGAAATCGGTGGCATCGGCGAGGGATACGCCACGTTCTTCGGCGCCGGCGACGATGGCCTCGGCCAGTGGGTGTTCCGAGCCACGTTCGAGGCTGGCCGCCAGGCGCAATACCTCGGCCTCGTCATGCCCTTCCTCGGGCAGCACCGCCACCAGCTTCGGCTTGCCTTCGGTCAGGGTGCCGGTCTTGTCGACCATCAGCGTATCGACCTTGGCGAAGCCTTCCAGCGCCTCGGCATTCTTGATCAGTACGCCGGCCTGCGCGCCGCGTCCGGTGGCCGTCATGATCGACATCGGCGTGGCCAGCCCCAGTGCACAGGGGCAGGCGATGATCAGCACCGCCACCGCCGAGACCAGCGCATAGGACAGCGCCGGCGCCGGCCCCCAGATCGCCCAGGCGATGAAGGAGAGGATGGCGACGCCGATCACCGCGGGCACGAACTTGCCCGCCACCTTGTCGGCGAATTTCTGGATCGGTGCGCGGCTGCGCTGGGCGGCAGCCACCATCTCGACGATCTGGCTGAGCATGGTGTCGGCGCCGATGCGGGTGGCCTCCATGACCAGGCTGCCGTTGCCGTTGATCGTGGCCCCGGTGACCTTGTCGTCTTTGACCTTTTCCACCGGCACCGGCTCGCCCGAGATCATCGACTCGTCGATCGAGGAGCGGCCCTCGACCACCACGCCGTCCACCGGCACCTTGTCGCCGGGGCGCACCCGCAGGTGGTCGCCCACCTGCACGTCTTCCAGCGCGACCTCTTCTTCGCTGCCGTCGGGCCGGATCACCCGCGCGGTCTTGGCGGCCATGTCCATCAGCGCGCGGATCGCCTTGCCGGTGCCTTCACGGGCGCGCAACTCCATCACCTGACCCAGCAGTACCAGGGTGACGATCACCGCCGCGGCCTCGAAATAGACGCCGACGGTGCCGTCTTCCCGGCGAAAGCCGTCGGGGAAGACGCCCGGCACCAGCACCGCCACGATGCTGAACAGATAGGCCGCGCCGACCCCCATGCCGATCAGGCTGAACATGTTGAGGTTCATGGTGCGGAAGGAGTTGTAGCCGCGCACGAAGAACGGCCAGCCCGACCACAGGATCACCGGCGTGCTGAGCACCAGCTCGATCCACATCGCGTTGCGTTCACCGAAGAAGTCGCGAATGGCCCCGAGGCCCAGGTAGGGGCTCATCGTCAGAATCAGGACCGGAAGCGTGAGCACGGCCGCGACCCAGAAGCGTCGGGTAAAATCGACCAGCTCGGGATTCGGCCCTTCATCGCCGACCGTCGCCGATTCCAGCTCCAGACCCATACCGCACAGGGGGCAGGCACCGGGAGTGGTTTGGCGCACCTCGGGGTGCATCGGGCAGGTGTAGACGGCGCCGGCATGCCCGGCCGGCACCTTGTCGTACTTGCCGCCGTGGGCCGGCGCGGAGGCCCCATGACCATGCCCGTCATGCGTCTGCGAGTCGTCGCTTCCCACGGGCACGAGGTGCATGCCGCACTTGGGGCAGTCACCCGGCTGGTCGGAGACGACCTCCGGGTGCATCGGGCAGGTGTATTGGGCGCCACCCTGGCTGCCGGCGGCGTGTTGGTCCGTATCGCCGCTGCCTAGTGTCGGTGCCTCGTGCGAGGCATGCCCGTGACAATGGTCGTGTTGGTGTTGCGTCATGGAATCGTCTCCGTCGCTTCCGCGTCTTGATTCAACCTCGTGGCCCTATCTCGATAGGGTCGAAACTAATAGTGCCGTATCCAATAATCAGGAGGTGCGATCAAAGCAGAAGATCGCGCTTGCGTTGCTCGTACTCCTCGCGGTCGATTTCTCCCCGGGCGTAGCGTTCTTGAAGAAGGTCCAGGGCCGTTGGCCGCCGTTGAGAAAATGGCTCGCCCCGGCCTCGGGTCAGGCCACGCACCAGGAGAACGGCCAAGGCAATGACGATGCCCCAGAACAACACCATCATGAGCCCGCCGAAGAGCATATGCCCCCAGCCGTAACTCCCCATATACGCCATCATGTCGCCCCACATGGTCGGATCTCCTTTTCTTGTTACTTACTTTGCCCTGACGTCAGGCTAAAGCCTGCGGGTAACCCAAGGGTCAAGAGAAGGTAGAGATGAAAGTAGGCGGCTCTTGATCCCGGACAGTTTCCGACCTCTTCAGTGGAATGGAATCAACGCCGCACGCATGCGTTGAGGCCTTCGGTATTGAGTGATGGATTCGTTCATGGCCTACGCTCCGCTGTGTCGGTTGAGGCGTGTGACAAAGAAGTTGTATAGCGGGCCGAAGACCAGGGCGATGTACCAGCCGTAGCCGAAACTTTCGACCAGCCCCAGGAAGAAGCTTGACCAGCTGAGCCAAGTGAAGCCTGGCAACAAGCGCAGCCAGCTCTTATACATCGCCTGGTCGGGAAACAGCAGATCGAAGCCGACGCAAAGGATGAAGGTTACGGCCAGGAACAGCCCCAGGCTCATCCCGAGTGCGATCATGGGAATCCGCGGCGTTGCCTGAACCGGCAAGCGAGTTCCTGAACGGGGCTTGGCTGTCAACGGAGCATTGGCATCAGGCATCTTTGTTCTCCGGTTGGAGGGGCGAGGCCGTTGCACCAGGGACGAGATACTGTTCGGGCGCGGCCTCGAAGCGCTCCCGGCAGTCACGAGAGCAGAAGTAAAAGACGTGGCCATCGTGGACGCTTGGCTTGGCCCCTTTCGTTCTGACGGTCTTGCCGCAGACGGGGTCGACGTCCTCGGCTGGCGGAATCCACTCCAGCCCTTCAGTTGCACGTTGATTCCCTGGGCTATCGTTGTCGTGTTTGGTCCTGCCATGGCTGTGCCCCATGACGTGGGCGCCACAGCCGAACCGCATCATCAAGAAGAGGATTGCTGCCCAAAGCAGGAAGTAAAACAGTGCGTCCATAAAGTCTTCCTCGTGACGTCCGCTAAGCCGTACCCGATACCGAGCACTCGGGTGTGGTTGCGAATGTGCATGCACTTCTCATGGTGGGAAGAGTCTCTGCACACACAGCGGCCACTCCGGCAGTTGCCTGGATCAATGTGGGGCGGGCACGGGTTTTCTCCCACGCGGCCACGGCTGGAAGCGCGAGATGGAGATACGAGGTCGACTTAGACTCTGTAGCGTTGGGTCAAAAGGTAGACAGGAACCGAGGAGGGTGAGGGAGGGGCACTTGGCGAGCCGCTGGCGGTGACAACCCGGGGCGCTATGGCCGGGGCCGTCATGCTCAAGGGAAGGGGCTCGAGCTCCAAGTCCTGGCGCTCCAGGCGCAACAGGGCGCTGCCGACATTACGAGTGCCATGGCCATGGTGGCATCGCGGTTGAGGATAGTCTGCGTTGATGAACTCGGTGTTCGAGTGCGTATCTGCGTGAGGCTCAACGCCAACCTGGCCAGACTCAGTAGAGGAGGGAGCATCTGCCGAGGAGGGGTCATCTGCCATTGTGGCGGCGCTAGAGAGCAGTAGCACCATGCCCAGCAGGATGACCAGACCAAAGCGATGCCAGGCGGTGGCAGACCGCGAGGATTGCTTAGGAAATGACGTGTGCCTGGCCATGCGGCAGGGCTCCTGCAGAGTGATGTATATCTTAACCTAGCGCAGATTCGAACCTTGTCCATTGACACGGATCAAGACGGAGCTTGCCGTAAGCTGCAGCGGCCTCATTGAAGTGGTGACCTGGGCGAATGGCTGGGATGTAGTGGTCAAGTGTTTTTGGCCACCGAGCTTTGAGCATTCCAGTAGTTCTTTTCTGCCAAGTTCGGCGGTATCCCATCGTTATGCTTGTGCGGCCTGAGGCTGCTGTAGTAACCGATCATATAATCAGTGACAGATCGCTTCGCCGCAGTGAAGTGGACCCCATCCTTTGGACCACCTGACGGGTCGTCTAAGCTCGGATCAGGTCATCATCGGCGTCAGGCCGCCTGGATCAGTGGTTGAGAGAAGTACACTTCATCAGGTGTAGCATCGTCTAGCCCTTGGTGGGGCCGCTCTGTGTTGTACCAAGCGAAGTAACGCTTCAGATCCCCTCGCAAGTGGGCGCCGCTCTCGAAAGCCTTCAGATAAACGCACTCATACTTCACACTGCGCCAGAGTCGTTCCACGAATATGTTGTCCTGATAGCATCCCTTGCCGTCCATGCTGATCCGGACATCATGGGCTTCCAGAACTTCGGTGAACGACTGGCTGGTGAACTGACAGCCTTGATCTGTATTGAATATCTCGGGCTTTCCATAACACGCCAAGGCTTCCTCCAAAGCATCGATACAGAAGTCCGTATCCAGGGTGTTGGAGACCCGCCAGGCCAACACGCGACGGCTGTGCCAGTCCATGATGGCCACCAGGTACATGAACCCGCGCGCCAAAGGAATATAGGTGATATCGGTCGCCCATACCTGATTGGGGCGGTCGATGACTCGCCCCCGCAGCAAGTAAGGATAGATCCGATGTCCTGTACCTGGCCGGCTAGTGCATGGCTTCGGATAAATAGCCTGTAGTCCCATCCCGCGCATCAATCGCTGGACGCGCTTGCGGCTCACTGCGTGGCCCAAGCGATTGAGATAGGCTGACATCCTTCGTGAGCCATAGACCGGTGTGCGCAGATGTTCCGCGTCGATCAGACGCATTAACTCCAGATCATAGGCCCGTAGCGCCTTGCGCTGATAGTACATCGAGGAGCGACTGATACCGAGTAGCTGGCATTGACGTCGGAGGCTGATGCCGGGCGCTTGCGGCTCGACCATTGTCAGGCGCTGGGCCCGACTCAACGATCGAGCCTGCGTGACAAAAAATCCCGTTCCACCGTCAGCTTGCCGATCTCGCGATAGAGCGTATCGATCTCCTCCTGGGTCTTCTGGGCGGTTTTACTGGAACTTTTGCCCTCGAAGACGCCGGTGGCGTTGTCCAGCAGGTCGCGCTTCCACTGACTCACCATGGTTGGGTGGATCTCGAAGCGGGCTGCGATCTCTGACGTGGTCTGTTCCCCCTTGAGGGCAGTAAGGGCTACCTTGGCTTTGAACTCACTGCTGTACTGTCGACGTTTCCTGCTCATGATCAAGCTCTCCTGGTCGGTATGATCAGAGCTTAGCGCCTGGTCCGAATTCTGGGGTCCACTTCACAGCGACATCGGGATAGCCGATCTCTGGTATCCATTCCGTTTTCAGGCTTCTGAAGAAGCGCTCTGTTGGGGCATTGTCCCAGCAATTGCCACGGCGACTGAGACTCAGCGTCATTCGGTAGCGCCAAAGCATCTGCCGGAATGCCCGGCTGGTGTACTGGCAACCCTGATCCGAATGAAACAGGATATTCCGTGGCTCTCCACGCGATTCGTAGGCCATGGTCAGCGCTTTCTTTACCAGCTCCGTGTTCGGCGATAGGGACAATGCCCACCCCACGGGTTTACGAGCATACAAGTCGATGACCACTGCCAGATAAGCCCAGCGTGCCCCTGTCCAAATATAGGTAATGTCGCCGGTCCATACCTGATTGGGCTTCTTTACATCGAACTCCCGATCAAGAACATTCGGTATATCCAGGTGTGGCTGATCAGCCTTCTTGTAGGCGTGCCTCGGCGGCTGCGAACTCATCAGCCCCAGCTGCTTCATCCGCCTGCTGGCCCGATAACGACTCAACTGTATTCCTGCCTGCGTGACCATTTTTGCGATGCTGCGAGCGCCGGCAGAGCCGTTACTGACGGTATGCGCCTCGACAACCTGATCCAGCAGCTTCTGCTCAGTCTCACAAGGTCTTCTATCCCGACCACGCCAAGCCCGGTAGCTACTGCGATGCACCCCAAACACCTGACACAAGTGCTGCACCGCGTAGCTCTCTTCAAGTCGCTCGATTATCGAGAATTGCTCAGGGAGTCCGACATCAAGAGAGCGGTAGCCTTTTTTAATATTGCCTTCTCTTCTTCCACTCGCCGCAGCTTGCGCTTCAGTTCCTGGATCTCACGCTGTTCCGGCGTCAGAGCCTCACCTTTCAGCGGCGCCTTGCCTGCCCGCTCAGCGCGAAGCCTGCGAACCCAATACTCCATGGTGGATTTGCCAACCCCCATGGCCTCACACGCCGCCTTCAGCGTGTAGCCCTGGTCGACCACGAGCTGGGCCGCTTCCATGCGAAATTCCGGGCTAAACGTTCTCTTCTTCGTCATCATCTGCACCTGATTGTCTCTGTGAGCCATCATACACTCAAAGTCAGGTGGCCAGATTCACTGTGCCACTACAGGTATAGACCTTTACCAGAAACAATTCGCCGTCTGATAAAGGCGTAGCCGAGGTGAGTCCCTTCATGCTCCCGGCAGTCCGAAGATGCGAGATGGGGAATACCCTGCGGCGTGGATGTCGCAAAAAGACCGGAGCGGGACGAGTGATTCAGGCGCGATGAAGCAGTGCAAGCATTTCTTCTCGTCCCGACACCTTGTCACTGGAGCTTGTGAGTCCTCAATAGAGATGGACTGTCTGGAAACGGGCACGCGACGCCCCTTGTGCATCCATCAGCGTCAGTGTCTTGCCTTCTATCTGCCAGCCCGACACGTCATTGAGTGTCGCGAGGAAATCGCGTTCGAGCGTTGCTACTTCACCGGGACATGCCATTCGCGTGATGGCCAGGCGGCCGAAGCCGAGTTCTTGCGCATCATGGTGATATTCCCCCATCAGGCGATTGCAGCCGGTGGAGCCGGCTACTCGCGAGTCTTGTGTATGTAAGACGATATGGGCTTCACGCTTGCCTTCCACCACGGGTGTTGGCTGGTTGTCGAGTGTCACCAGCTTCCAATAGGTGTTCTCCAGTGGCTCGTCGACACCTTGATAATCCTCAGAGGATTGAGCGCCTGCGCAGCCGCCCAGGGTGAGTGCTGCGCTCATCACGGCGGCCCATGTCATCACTTGCGCTTGTTTCATGCGGGTGTCTCCCTCACTAATAGGGTGTCTACGGCGATTCGGGGCTGGGCTCCGGTAGCGCTGCAAGCCCTCGCAGATAGCGTCATCGCCAGTGTGGTCAGCTGATGCGCGGTCATCGCCAGCGTGGTCATCTGAAGCGTTGTAGGCTGAGTCAGGAAGACGCGTTACGCATTCTGAAACAATCGCCAAGGAGTTGTCATGCCAGCCACCCGCACGCCCTCGTCCGCCAGGGAGCGGATACATCTGTGGTGGGATCTGTTCATCATCGTGCTCGTGATCGCCAATCTGGCATTGCTGCTATTCGATAGTCTCTTCCTGATTCCCCCGCTGAACACGGCCTTCGAGGCCGTGACACCCGGGTTGCATGCGGCCTATGAGCAGAATATCCACGCCAATTTCCTCTCTATCGACCTGGCATTCGTCGCCGTCTTCCTGCTCGATGTGCTGGCGGGGTGGGCAGTGGCCATTGCGGAGCGGCGCTACCACCGCTGGTTCTTCTATCCCTTCGTGCACTGGTACGACGTGCTGGGGTGTATCCCGCTGAGCGGCTTCCGCCTGTTGCGTGTGTTGCGTGTGATCTCGCTGTTGTTCCGCCTGCAACGTCTCGGCTTGATCGATGTTCGCCGCTGGTACCTCTACGGGGTGGCGGCCAAGTATCTCGATATTCTACTGGAGGAGCTGACGGACCGTATCTCCCTGCGCATGCTCGATAACGTCCAGCAGCAGTTGCGCGACAGCGATGACCTCTCATCTTCGGTGATCGAGCGTGTCGTGGAGCCTCGCAAGCAGGCCTTGATCCGTGAAATTACCCAGCGCCTCGAGACCATGGCGGGGGATGTCTATACCCAGAATCGCGACGATACCCTGCGCTATGTGCGGGGCCTGGTCAGTCGCACCCTCGCCGAGAGTCCGGAGCTTCAGCGTGTCTCGCGCCTGCCCATGGGCACCCAGCTTACGAAAGGGCTGGAAAGCTCGCTGTCGGATCTGGCCTGCCATCTCGTCGATGAAGCGCTGGTCGGCCTGCGTTCCAAGGAGTTCTCGGCGCTGGTGGGGCACCTGGCAGAGAGTGGTTTCGATGCTTGGTCGCGCACTGACCCGAGGACGGAGCAGATCACCGAGCAGGTGCTGATCGACATGCTGGATCTGCTCAAGGAGCGGATCGCCGTGAAGAGTTGGCAGAAGAAATACGAGTGACGTGATGCACCAGCGTCATCCTGATAGGTAACTCGCGGCGTTCGGGATGAGATGGGGCGAGGTTTGGCGCACGGGAATGTGTTTGCGAGAATGCTGATACATTCATCCCACGCCGAGAGTCTGTGAGCCGCGAGTGTCGTCGCGCAGCGATAGCGCGGCCTGATGACACATCAGCGTCTCGCCAGCGTGGGAGCCGCGACAGGAGGTCAGTGTCATGGCGAATCCAACACGCACTGAGGTAGCCGAGTCAGCACCGGGCGTTCCGTTCGACCCGGCACAGGTGGCTGTCATCCAGCAATTCGGCGGCAGCATCACACCGCTGGAGCCGATAGGCGCCGAGGTGAGGGGAATCGATCTGTCCGCTCAGGACGCGCCGCCCGCGCCAGTTGCTGGTGGGGCGGCAAGGAGCTGCACAGTACCCATGGGATGCATCCGGCCACGCCCGATGGCAACCGGCACATCTTCCGGCTGTCGAACGATCGCCGTCACGGCATTCCCGGCGTCGGGCCGCAGTGGCATAACGACGGCAGCTTCAATACCGATACGTTCTCGCACTCCGGCTACCACATCATCCGCCCGGCCGAGAACGGCGGCGGTACCTGCTTTGCTCATCAGGGCGCGGCCCATGACGCCTTGTCTGCCGAGCGTCAGGCCTTCTGGCGCCGTCTTGCTTCGGTGAATTCCTCCTCCGGGGCCGTACATCCCGTGGTACACGAGCACCCCATCACCGGTCGCAAGTGCATCTGGCTTCATCTGGGCATGACCGGCGCAGTGATCGAGAAGCTACCCGATCAGGATGCCTTCCGGCTGCTGACCGCCGAAGAGCTGACGCAGCTCTGCCGTGAGTACAACGCCATCCTGAATGCCGGCTTCACCGAGGGTTACGCCCTCGACTTCGAGTACCAGGAAAACGACTGCGTGTTCATCGATAACCTGGCGGTCGCTCATAGGGCCGCGCCCGGCGCGCACTTGCCGGCACAGGAGCAAGGCTTGCGGATCATGCATCGCAGTACCGTGCGTGGCACTCAGGATCTGGCACCTGGCTTCGGACTGCCGCTGCAGGTGGATATCCATGGCCCCAGCCCGCTGGAGAATGGTGTATGGCAGGGCGGCGGTATCGGCTTTCGTTGGGAAGAGAATATTCCGATGCAGAACTGAGGCTGGCGCGCTCAGGTAAGACACTTGCAGCGGGACGTGCGTTACAGCGAAGTGAAGGCTAGGGCAGATCAGGGGTAGATCAAGGTGCAGACCTAGTTTCAGAGGAAAGACCAGAGTCCGTGAAGAGTTGGCATTAGCAACACGAGTGATAGGGTGGGGATATCACCCCGACCAAGCGCTGATGGGGCTGGGGAGGCACGTCAGCCGTGCTGGCCAAGAGCCTGTCCGATCACGTTTCAGGGAGAGAACCAGACTCGTAAAGGAAGCCATCATGTCATCTGCCCATGACACCGTCATCGAAAGACCCGATAGCCTGCATGCCAAGGAGTGGCTACGCGCGTACCAGCGGGTACGCGCCGCCACCGAGGCGATCTGTGCGCCGCTGCATAAGGAAGACTACATGGTGCAGAGCATGGCAGATGTCAGCCCGCCCAAGTGGCACATCGCCCATGTCACCTGGTTCTTCGAAGCCTTCATCCTGAAGCCGTTTCAGCCGGACTATCAGACGCTCGACCCCGCCTACGATCACCTCTTCAACTCCTACTACGAGACCCATGGCGTACCGTTCCCGCGCGCCGAGCGTGGCACGATCTCGCGCCCGACCGTCGACGATGTCTATCGCTATCGCGCGCACGTCGATCAGGCCATGCAAGCGCTGCTTGAGAATCCGCCACGGGAACATCTGCCCGAGATTCTTCGCCGCTTGGAGCTGGGGCTGCCGCATGAGCAGCAGCATCAGGAGCTGCTGTTGATGGACATCAAGCACATTCTGGCGCAGAACCCACTGTGTCCGGCCTATCGGGATGATCTGACTCCGGGATTGGCACCAGCCCCTGCGCAGGAGGTGCCGTCGCTTGGATGGCTGGCCTATCCAGCCGGGGTTCGCGAGATCGGCCATGATGCAGCCGAAGGTGGCTTCGCCTACGACAACGAGATGGGCCGACACCGTCAGTTCGTCGAAGCGTTCGAGATGGCCGACCGTCCGGTGACCAACGGCGAGTTTCTCGCCTTTATGCAGGACGGCGGATACGCCACCCCCGAGCACTGGCTGGCGGATGGCTGGGCGACGGTCAAGGCGGAAGGCTGGCCGGCGCCGCTTTATTGGGTCGAGCGCGACGGCGTCTGGCATCACTACACGCTAGGTGGCCTGGTGCCGGTGGATCTGAATGCGCCGGTCTGCCATGTCAGCTTCTTCGAGGCCGATGCCTACGCCCAGTGGGCGGGCGCGCGCCTGCCCACCGAGGCCGAGTGGGAGACAGTCGGTCAGGATGTCCCTCTCTCTGGTAACTTCGTCGATCAGGATTATCTACAGCCAGTCGCGGCCGCGAGCTCCGAAGGCATGCCGAGTCAGATGTTCGGCGATGTCTGGGAGTGGACGGGCAGTGCCTATCGCCCGTATCCGGGCTTTCGCAAACTGCCGGGCAGCCTGGGGGAGTACAACGGCAAGTTCATGTCCGGTCAGATGGTGCTCCGTGGGGGTTGCTGCGCCACGTCTGCCGATCATATCCGCGCGACCTATCGCAACTTCTTCCCGCCCGAGGCGCGCTGGGCGTTCTCCGGCTTTCGGCTCGCCAGGGACGGTGGGGTCTGAGGGTCTGACTCTTTCAGAACGCGCCTCAAGGCACTTTCATCTGCCGCTTTCATCTGCCGCTTTCACCCGCCAACCCGTAAAGGAGTCTTCATGGCCGACCACCTCGAACCGCGTATCACGCTGCACCCGCTATCCTCGCGGGTGCGAATCCTGGTCGGTGAGACGGTGATCGCTGACACTGGCAACGCGCTGGAATTGCGCGAGAAGGGCTATCCGCCGAGGCTCTACTTGCCGCGCGCCGATGTGGCGATGGCGGAGCTCTCGGTTTCTCACACCGTCACTCATTGTCCGTTCAAGGGCGACAGTACCTATTACTCGCTGCCGGATCTTCCTGATATCGCCTGGAGTTACGATCACCCCATCGAGGAGGTGCAGGCGATCGCCGGGCGGCTGGCGTTCGATACCGACAAGGTCATGTTGGAGGTGGAGTGATTCAGACGAACGGCTCGTCGCCAACCTGATTCTCTCGTCGATGCACAACGCTCCGTCGTGCTCTGCTTCAGAGATAAACCGATAGAGAACAGTAGCTTGGCGTTCGCCAGATGGTTAGAATCCTGCAGTTTGCTGCACCGCGCTCCTCCATCGGGCGCGGTGCAGCATTACCTTTCCCTTATCAAGGCTCAGTACTCCGGTTGGACGAATCACCTCGCTTGATTCCTTTCCGTACAGGCTGCACCAGGAGTCATGACAGTGGTTGTCCCTTCGAACATCGCGCCGGTGATGAGTGTACTGCTATGCCTCGTGCTGGCCTCCTGCGTCAGTCGTTATCTCAAGTCTCCCCGCATGAAAGGTCGCATTGGCGAGTGGCGAGTGCGCTGGATGGCGCGTCGACTCGGCAAGCAGGGTTATCGGGCCTTGCACAATGTCACCCTCAAGACCGCGAACGGCACCACCCAGATCGATCATGTGCTGCTGTCGCGTTTCGGCTGCTTCGTGCTGGAAACCAAGAACATGAAGGGCTGGATCTTCGGCAGTGAGCACGAGGCGAACTGGACCCAGCAGTTTCCTCGCCAGTCGTTCAGTTTCCAGAACCCGCTACGTCAGAATTACCGCCACCTCAAGGCGTTGGAGACGACGCTTGGCGTGCCATTCGAACACCTGCATTCGGTGATCATCTTCATCGGCAGGGCCAGGCTTAAAGGTGAGATGCCGTCCAACGTGACGCGCGGCACTGACTTCGTTCCCTTCGTACAGTCGTTTAAGACCCCTGCCTTCAGCGAGGCGCAGGTCGAGGCCATGCACGAGGCGCTGCTGACAGGGCGTCTGGCACCGACTCGGGCGACGCAGCGTGCCCATGTACAGCATCTCAAGCAGCGCAATGATTCACAGGCGAGACGTGAATGCCCGAAATGCGGCAGCCGGATGGTGCTGCGCACTGTCAAATCCGGTGTGCGTGAGGGCCAGCAATTCTGGGGATGCTCGGCCTATCCGGAGTGTCGTGCGACACAGGCGGTGTGATGACTGCCTTCACGACCCCGAACGAGGCAACATTCAAACTTGAATTTCGCTGACAGGCACTACCATCGCTCGGCACGGCGGCACTGCTTTTGAATGTGTTGACGTTGCTGCTGCAACCTCGTCCAGCCTTTGCCTTCGAGACCAGCTTGCTGTAGCTGCTCCTTGAGTATGGCTGAGTCGGATAGATCAGCGAGCGTGGTAACCATCTGTTGAATTTGGCGCTTCACAAACGGATAACTGAATCGGCACTCATCCGAAAAGGCCTGCCAATCGCGCGGTAGCAGCTGCATCGAATTGAACTCCCCGCCGAGGGAGAAGGCCATGTCTGAATCGTAACCGAGCACTATGGTGCCAACGAGGTCATAGGCTGGGGCGATCTGCCAACGACCTCGGGAGTCCTGTAACAAGGACACGTTCTTGGCATGGCCGTCACTGTTGCCAACCAGCACATTGAATATTTGCCAGCGAAGCAGCTGCTGAATGGATGCCGCTGAGGGTCGGCAGGCTTCGCGGACTGTTTGCACGATTTCTCCGAAACGTGGCCCACCGTAAGCCTGGTATTTCTGATTCCGCGACACGCCCATGGCCTGACACAGATCCTCCTGATGCAAACGCTCGACGTGTCCGCTTTCAATACCCAAGCGGTCGTAGCGTTCGACCATCAAGTAAGGATGTCGGCCGGCATAGACCATCGTGGTCCTCGGGCAGGCTATCCCCCCCAAGCGTGCCAGATTGTTCAGATACAGCTCATTCAGAATGACTTGCTCACGCCCTTCGACGGCGAATTTCAGAATATGGGTAGAGGGTTCGATTCCGATAGGTAAGTAGAGTGTATCGTTCCACAGTCGCACAGGAATCTTGTCCTGCGCGCCGGCCAGCGAGAGACGAGGGCGTTTGGCCAGAGCTCCTTCGTTCATCAAGGCATACCGCTCGCGAGCACCTGCCCATTGCGCAAGTCGATCGAGCGGCAACTCGCGGTAGTTGTCATCGAGGGATGACGGTAGGGCTCTTGACGGCGGCATGTGATCGCTCGGAAGGATCGTCAGCGCACCAGCACAATCGCCGCCGATGGTCGCCAGTAGCGAGAAGTCGTCGTCTGGTATACCCAGGCGCTTGATCAGCGCCGCCCGGGCTTGCTCTTCAGGCAGCAAATTTGCGAACCAGTGATGCGCCAGAAGGTCTTGGGGCTGCCAAGCCTTTTGGCTTAGTGGCAAGCTGTACGAAATGGCATGCCCGTTCTGTCGCCAGGTATCGTTGTATTCGAAGCCCATCAGTCGGCCATCCGTGCCGCGCCACAACGTCCCTACATGCTGCGTGTCGCGCCATACGTTCAACGAATCCGGCAATATCATGATTCGGATCCCTCCGGCGGAACAGCGGACAGCTCGATGCCTAGCGTATCAAGTACGATCAATATGCGACCCAACCCGCAGCTGTCACGGCCGTTTTCCAACTCACTCAGAAAGCGAATGCTCAACCCGCAAAGACCTGCGAGGGTTTCAAGGTTTAGCCCTTGCTGCTTGCGAGAGCGGCGAATCAACTTGCCAAGCGTTGCGGCATCATGAATGGGAACTGCTAGCGATAGAGGCATGCTAAGACCTTTCACGATAAGAAAGCGGGTTGTTGCAAACAATTTAGTATACTTAAAAATTTCCCTATAGGGATAATTAGTTAGGTATACCGGAGTAGGCCTTAATTTTTCCCTATAGGGAAAATAGTTGGTGTGCGGGCTGCAAGTGCTGCAATTTTTCCCTCTCAGGACAATTGAGGGCGATCAGGTTGTCAAAGTATCAAGGAGATCATCGCACCACGCATGAACTGCTAATGCTCCATCCGTGTGTACAGACTCGGACGGCCCACTGCACCTCCTGATTCATCCCGACCGCCGGGCGTGAGATGGCGCAGGTGGACTCTGAAGTGCAACACCGCAAGTGATGGAGGGTGATGCATCGGGGTTGGGCTATCTCTAGCTCGCCGTCCACCTGCGCTTCGGCTTCGATAGGCGACAGCCAGTATACGAGTATGCGGCCTTCGCCTTCAGCGTCGCTTCATCAGCTCCAGAAGTACCTCACCATGTATCTCACCCAGCACGTGCGTGTAGTGATGTGTCAGTGTTTGAGAGTTGCGGTGCCCGATCAACTTGGCGAGTAACTCGAGACGGTGACCTCGTGCCTTGGCATCTTTTTCCAGTACGTCGTAGACCGCTCGGCGGCAGTTCGCCAGGGCTGGGGGAGTGAAGGACCAATGCCCTCGGCAGGCGGAGGAAAGACGATCCAGGAGCTGAGGGTAGTCGTCGCTGTAGAGACGAAGTACGAGCCACGAGATCGCGTTGTGCCTCAAGAGATGAAAATCGAAGTGGATGTCCTCCAACTTCAGTCCGGGCGTGAGGGCACCTCGGAGAGACTGCCGGGCCCATGCCATGAGCGGGGTCAGCAGGCTCTCTCTTGAATAGCCCAGCGGAGAGCTTTCTGGCCCCAGCAAGGCAATGTTCTTCAAACGATGCTGGCCAGCAAAGGACTCTCGGCGCCTATCAATCCATTCTTTCACCAGCGTCATCAATTCTGGGGATATCAAAAGGTGAAGAGGAACGCTGCGCCGAGCATTTGCGGTCTTCCCAGCATGGATTTCTACGTAACAGTAGGTGGGGCCGTCATCTCCCGGCTGATTGATGATGACGTCATGCAGTGTCAATGCCATGACTTCTCCAGCTCGCAGGCCCCCGTAGTAGCCAAGGAGGAAGGCGATCAGCCAGCTGCGCCGTAATCCACTCCGTCTTCGGGAGAGCGCCCGGGTCAGATGTTCCGCCTCGTGCGGCATGATCAGATGTGTACGCAATGTACTGATGAAGCGACCTCCCTCACCCTGCACGGGGGGAATACCCGTTAATCGATCGTTACCTTGGCAGAAGCTGATGAACTGATTGAACGTCTGGAAGAAGTTGTGGGACGTCGAAGTGTCCCAGCCTTTCTGAGTCGGCAGCTGTTCGCTGATCGCCTCCATCAGTTCTCCATCCCAGAGCGTCAACCATGGGATATCGGGCAACATCATCATAGAGGTGGGCGTCAGTCGACTCAGGTAAGTCCTGAGCGTGCTGGCTTTGTTGCCTTGAGTGCTCGATTGATAAGAAAGCCATAGCAATATCCAGAGTGGATAGCTGTCCTCGCCCAGCATGTGTATCAGTCTCTTCGCGTAGCGAGACGTAATGGTGTCATGCCGCTGGATCGCGGGTTCCCCTCTGGGGGTTATCAGGCCTTCATGCTCCAGTTCAGTGATATACGCATACAGTTGGTTGCCTGCTTTCACATACCAGTCTGTTGAAAGTTGATCCTGCCAGTATCGAGGGGAGGTTGATGGTGACGATTCGTTACTCCTGACGCCTCCTCCCATAAGGAGTTCAGGGGTGTGAAGATCGGTCTCGATATCTTCCGGTTCAGAGACATCCATGGCGCCGGAAGCGCTTGACGTACTGGAAGTAGGGAGAGTTTCCGCCGAAAAAAAGAGGCTTTCGTCATGCTGCCAAGGAGAACGCCAGCTACACACTGGTAGGGGGTAGCGCCGAAGCAGCTGTGACCAGAGGGGCGCAGGGCCCAACAGTGTCGTGCACCGAAAGGCATGACGAAGCAATGAACGAACACGCTTCAGCGAAGCGGAGGAACCAGTCTTGCGTGGTGCCTGGCTATCTAGTAGCTGTGACAGACCGGTGACCAAGAGCTGATCCAGATGGGCAGTTCGCGCTTCCAATGGACTGTTTAGATCCAGCGTAGCATCCGAGGAGAACCACCATACATCTGCTTGCTGGGAGGAGGTGGCTGGTGATGGAACAGGGGACTGACGGCAAGCCCTGAGTAGCCTCCTGAGATGATTCGGGATTTTTAGCCGGTAATGGGCTGGATGTGATCGAGATAACCCTGGCAGACAGCCGACGAACCAATAGTGGGGGCCGCGCTTGGTGTTCAGGCGTGGCAGGTGCTCTGGGCTCAAGTTCAGCAAGGTATGGCGAATCACTTCTTCCTCCATCCCTAGCAGGGTACCCATGCTCAGGGCCAGGAAGAGAAGAGACTGCTCTGGCGTGCATTGGTTGGCGGGAATGCTCTGCAGGGCGCGTACCGAATCCAACACCCGTTGCTGAACCTTGATATCTCGTGATGAGGTAGCCGCGGATGAGGGTCTGACCGGGCGTTTGATACTGGTTGGAATCGTAGCCTCGAAGTCAGGCTCTCGGTTGAGATGAGTCAGTACAAGCGCGACTTCCTTGGTGACCTTTCGGGAGCTGAAGTCAAGTTCAGTTTCCTTGGCAAGCTGGATGGCGTTGCGAATCAAGGCTTGTACATCTCGCTGGTTTAAGCGTGTGGCATTGTGTCGAGCGCGAGACGGCTTGGTGGAAGGCGCACTTTGCGCTCTAGCCTGTGCCTTGGTTACCTTTTTCTTATGCCGTCGCCAGGCGTAGCGCGCGACATTCATACGGAAATGTCTGAGCTCTTCAGAGGAGGAGAAAAGGCGATGATCTGGATCATCCCAGCGACGGAATATCCTACCCAGTGTTTTCGAAAGTTCGATCGGAGACAGCTTCGGAGTTGTAAGCTCTTGGTGCGTGGCCTGGGCAGGTACATCGGTTTTCTTCCGAAGATCAATGGTGGTAATAGCGCTCATCCTCTATCTCCTTGAATGGTTGGTCCGGCGTGCTGAATGGGCCATGGGAGGTCGTCTCTGTGAAGCAGATTTGGCGTCAAGCCGCATAGTCTGGCAACGTCGGTTAGTGCGCTTCGTGTCGCCGATTGAATCAGGTTCCGATCACTGGACGGGGATTGGAGTGAATGTCCTTGGGTGGTGTGTCCAGCGAGCGCACTAAATTCAGCGTGAGAAAGTCGCGATTGGAGCGCGGTGATCATGCTGTGGCGCGTGATATTGGAAGGCTGGCGGCCCCACTGGCTCAATTCAGTTGCCAAAGGCGAAGGCATGAATGTTGGAAGATCCTTGAGCCACTGCCGCCAGTCAGCATGCTGCATGCGTTGCTGCGTCAACATTATTGTCGAGGCATTGAACTTCCATTGAACGGGGTAGGCGACTTGTTCATGCCCAAGAAAGTCTGCTTTGCCACCGTGGCGTTTCCACCATCGTTGCCATTCCTCCCGCCACTCATGCTGAAGCCGGAGCAATGCGCCAAGGGCAGGGACAAGTGGAATCTGGCGGCTTTCCTGTGCCCGAGCCGAATCCTTGTCGCGTAGCCAGAGCGTATTTTCCAGCTGCTCACATTGGGTTTTGGATCCAATTGGGCGAGCCAAGGTGCAGAGCTGCCATGCAAGTAAGGTCAGCGCTCCCAGTATCTGACCTTGCCGGGCAATGGCTTCGCCGACTGCCCGTAAGTCGCTACTACGATTCCCTTGTGAGGTAATCAATGAGGTAACCAGCATGGCGTGGTTCTTGGTAAGTTGCGTCAGCAAATGAAGCGGACGTTTGAAATAGCTCGGCTCCTGGGCTTTTGTGGATCCCACGGTGTGATCTTCGCGAGGTGTACGACAGTCTTCTTCTAACAAGGGAAATAGGCCAAGCGCAGCTTGAGCCGAGAGAAAAGCCTTCTGAATCTTGTGCAGAGGTATCGTTCGATACGTTGCCGGGGCAGAGAGTGAGAGCGGGAGCTCGCCTCGCAACCAGGTCGCGATCACTTCATCTTCACAGGCAGGCACCACCCAATGATGATGACTGGCAGACACGCGCCTCAACGTCAGGGTACTTCCCGGGCGATTATCCCCCCAGCGCTTGAGTTTTTTCTCGATTATAGATTTCAGTGCTTTGTAAGGCTGGTCGCCGGGGAGCCATATCTTTTCGGCTATGAGTGAGTGATTGAGAGCGTTGGGCAAGGGCAACGTGATGATGGTTTCGGTAGGTGCCTTGTTGACAGAGTAGTGGAGTAGCCCCTCCTCCGGTGACCAGCTGGGAATTTGATCCAGCGTCTGGCAGATGATCCACTCACGTTTGCTGTCGCTATTGAGGGGCAGCTTGGGGGATCGGGAGATTACCGTCGTCTGCAGCAAGCGCTCAGGTGCTATTCCACTGCAAAGTAGAATGCTAAGAAATGCCAAGGCTTGTCGGTTTGCAATGGCACTCTCAGATTCTATGAGAAATTCCTCATCTTTCGGTGGTTGGAAGATACGTAAAGCTGCTAGAACCTCTTCTTGTGGGCGTAGACTGATGTCTGTAGATGTCTTGAGACTGCGGGCCTGTTGCAAGAGCTGTACGCTCTCAAGGTGAAGCGCCTGATCGCCTTGTGAAAGCAGCGTGTTATGGAATAGCTCTTTCACTGGGTCGAGGGGTGAGATGCTGCTTTGGCTTAGGTCATTAGATGATGATTCATTCTGATGTTCATTGCCATCCGTGAGCTCTTCATTGTCCTCTATGAAGGTGTAGTCAAGTGCTTCGATTGACCTATCGAGGGAACAGGAATCGGTGTATTCAGCGTGGATTTGGTAAGATTCGTCACTGGCCCAGAGTGGTGAATCACGAAGAATGGTGTCGATATGTTGGCGTCTTTTTTGATTTTCATTGCGAGCTCTATGCTGTTTTCTTATTGGGCTACGAGTGAGCTGGCTCGGTTGATAAATTTCGTCAAGCAAAGCGCGTGTTGCTTCCTTATTGCGCAGATGGTTGGGATGCTCCGATGGACGATCAGTTGCTGTATCATAGGCATGAAGAAACTGTTCGAGAAGCTCCAAATCAGCATCGGAAAAATGCTCGGGAGGAGGAACTAACTGCTCTCCCAGGGTAGGGGAAATGGGTCTGGGGAAACTGTTGTGAATATCATCCAGGTCACCCCAGTTAAGTAGCCGCTTAAGCGTCTTTCTAAGCTCAAGTATCTGGGTGTAGTATTTTATGGCAGAGCTACGTGTCACAGTATGATAAGGCTGACCAAAAATCAGTCTAAGCAGCCTTCGGACACTGCTTACGCGAGGGTCAGTGAGCGACTTAAATCGGTAATTTATCGTATAATGAAGGCAGTGAGACATTCTATAATTTCGATGTGTCTCGTCTTCCATAAAAAAATGGCTTTCTAGAAACTTTTCTACTTGGGGCACAAGGTCTGGCACCGAGTAATCGGCGGCAAAGAGGCGAGCACTGAGGCGATACTCTGAGGCAATCAAGGGTGGGAGGCTCCTCTTGAGCCACTCCGGTACAAGGGGCCAGCGGGACCCGATCGCATTGAGGTCGTAATTAGCCAATATTTGGTCAGGTAGTTGGTGTTCACTCACGTGAAAGCCTCCTGTTTATCAGTCAAGCGAACTTGAAAGTGCAAGTCCCATTTGCGGATTCGAGTCGGCTTCCTCCTTGTTATTCGAGTGCTTGCTTTTTTCTTTAGCGTTGCTTTTCTTATTCATATCAGTTTGCTGCTTCCTATTATCTTTTCGTTTACTATGAGCGTTTTTATTATTTGTTTCAGCGGCAGTAGCAGCGTGTACCGTATTCCTATCTTTAGATACACCGCCTTGGTGAGTATTTGTGTTTTTATTTATTTCGTTCATGAATTTCCTGATTGAGTCAACAGAATAACGATGCCTGAACATTGATGAGATTTGCCTGCGTTTTATTGGCAAGTTTTGTTGAGTGACTACATTGCTCCATGCGTGTTGTAATCTTTCATCACTAATGAAGTTTCTGAGTATATTGTTCCATAACTTCTTTTCGTTAATTTTGATATCGCCAGTGGTATGTAGGTTGTGGATATTGATCCATTCCCAGCCAAGCTCAAGCAGAGGCTGTAGCATCTGGTAATAGAATCTCAGCACCTGGACTTCATCTTCGTTGAGTCTGCCGATATCGATCTCGATGCAAAATACACTTTGTGAGACGGGCACTTTATGTGTGGATACGATGGCTTTGATGACATGAAAATTCACGAACTCCTCGGAAGTGTGAGTCGACTGAACGTTGCTGCGGAAGCGGACAGGCGCGAGTGGCAGGCTCTCTGTCGCGACCGTTGGTCGAAAAGCATGCTCCTCGTTCATAAGCTCGGCGGTGTCCACCTCGAGTACTCGCTGATGGATGACAAGCGTCTTGTCAGCGCTGATTTTCACTAGTGACGGTGTATAGGTAGCATCTGGCATATTGATGACTCCAACGATAGGCAAAGGGGGGCCGAGACGTATGAGAGAATCATTCGTCGAGTTCATGTCCAGCAAACGCGAGTAACTTTGAGTAGTGATGATCAGTCGAGCAATACACCCGACCTGTAGAACGATATTTCTGGGAGTGCCGCCTCCTGATATATCCAAGCTGAATCAGTGTGTACTAATAGCATAACTCAAGTGGCAAGAATCTAAGGTATCTTTTAACCGTCAAAATCGACCGTTTCGAGAGCATTAGGGCTTTTTGACGTCAAACTTGGTAGATATTTTGTATTACGAGTTCTTGAGCGATTGCTTTTGTCAATTCATCGATTATTGAACGGTAATGCATTGCTCATGTTTATCAAAAGTCGTTGGCGCTGTTTTCGAAGGGGTCTGCGACCCGAATGTACTCCGTCAAGGTGCTGAGATGTCTGTGACCTGTCACGCGTTGTATCTGCTCCAGGCTCTTCCCCCGCAGATGAGCTTCAGTGATCAGGCCAGCACGCATGCTATGTGTGCTGAATCCGCGTGAAGCCAGGTTTGACCGCTCAAGCCCCCTGATCAACGCATTCTGAAAGGCAGTTCGAGAGAGTTTCGAGCCTCCTGGCCTGCCGCCCAGCGAGACGCTGCGAAATACCGCACCTCTCTGGATATGGGCGGCTTCCAGCCAGCGATACAGGAGATTGACGGGGCAGTAGGGGAGCGAGGTATCCGCATGGTGAATGGCTTTGACTTCATGTCGTCCTTCTTGATTGGTCTTGCTGCGGGAGAGCCTGACCAACACGCCTCGTGTATCCCATGTGAGGTGCTCGACACGAAGGTTGAGGACTTCGCTGTAACGAAATGCTCCATAGAACGTCAGGCAGAACATGGCGGCGTCGCGCAGATCTCGCAACTCGCTCAAATTCAGGCTATTCAGCAGCTGATGCAGATCATCTCTCATCAAGGCTGGTGCACGTTTCACCGGCACTTCATTGAGGCGTGCACAGCCGCGCATGACCCCCTTGATCATTTGCTCATTGCCCAGGGTGGGGCAATTCATGACAAGGTGCCAACGCCGTAACGAGCACAGCTGTCGCTTGAGCGTATTCGGTTTATAACCGTCCTCGAAACACCGGGTGAGGTAGTTGGCAATCTCCGTGTCGGTGCTGGGGAGGGTGCCGCCACGTCTGAGAAACATCCGTATGTCGCTTTGGAAGGCTCGGATGGTACTCGGTGCAAGGCTTGCCATGATCAGCTTTCGTGCCGAGACCGTCAGGCAAAGTCCCGGCAGAGAGTCTTGGTTTCCCTGATAGGGGATCACTTGCATTGCCTGATGTCTTCGTCTTTGAGGCGGGTGGATGCCTGTCGGTGGTCTGGACACCATGAGGGATCTCCATCGATATCGAAAAGTTGGAATGATTGCCGATATGCGCTGTGAGGCGGCCATCGAATTTCACGCTATCACCCTTCGTAAATCAGCCAACCCGAAATGCATGCTCCAGAAGGCATGGAGAGTTAAGAGTCACGCATATACTGGGTTGTTCGAGTAATGCCACTAGCAAGCGTACGATTCGTGGGTGTTGTGTTTAGGATTTGATTATAAAAAAGTGAAATCATCTTCTGTTCGATTGGGCGTGGCTGCTGAGTCGCCTCCTGTAATCAGAGCGATACCAGGCGCGCCAAGAAGGCGTTGGAGAACGCCACATCATTTGCCAGATCGAGAGTTATCTCTCGTATTCCCTCTGACAGGCTCACACACTCACTCATGGGGGCCTGAGCATGTAGCGCGCCATGCATTTCAATCGTGGGTAGTTCTCCGCTTGTGCCAGGATCGTTGGAGCCTATCGAATCATTGGCTGGAGAGACGTTTGGGGCGGGTAGTGTCGGGGAAGAGAAGGGATCCAGTTGGATCGCAGCATGCTCGTCGGGCAAGTCGTCAAAAAGCCGGTAGGCGTAGTGCCGTAACGTACTTTCGTTGAGCGCATAGAAATAGCACGCATCATCCTGTGCATGTCGACGCCGAATGATTCGGCCCAGCACCTGGCGAAAATACTGCTCGGTTCTGACGTGGCTGAGGTAGCAACATACTTGCAGGCGGGGAATGTCGATCCCTTCACTGACCATGTTGACGGAGACAATCCACGAGGTATGGCCGTAGCGAAACGCCTCAAGTCGTGCGTGCGCTCCTTCCGTCTGGCTGGTTACCAGGCACACCGTCTGACCCATCTGTTTCAGACAATCGGCGATGTCTTCTGCATGAGCAATGTTGGATGCCACCACCAATCCTGCGGCGGTCGGGTCTTTCTCCTGAAGCTGTCGTAAGCGTTGGCAGCTGACGTCCAGCAAATGCTGCTGAGGCCCCGGGTGACGCAGCAAGGCGGCGTAATGCACCCCGGGATGACGTAACAAGGCCGGGATGCTTTGGTAATACAGTGTCTCACGCTGCGTCTGCTGTTCTGCCACCAGACGTATATCGTCGTTATCTATCAGGTATATCTGGGGAGTGCGGCAGACATCATCCTGGATGGCATCACGCAGGGTATAAGTGAAGTCTGGGATCAGCGCGAGGCGGTCACTGTCAGCCGATGGCAGTGTTGGCACCGCTGGTTCCGATGTCGTGGCGACACCATGACTCGGTGCCATATAACGCAGCATGGGAAGACAGCTGCCATCAGTGCGCCAAGGAGTGCCTGACAAGGCGAGCGTAAAGCGAACATCGCGCTCCAATGCCAAGAGCGCCAATCCCCACTGATTGGCGCCGGTGGCTGCCGAGCTGGTGTAGGCGTTTTTTGCGGCGCAAGCTGTCGCGCCGGCGGCATGGTGGCTTTCGTCCCATACCAGCAAGACACGTCCTTGGCGACAGAGTTGCTTGAGGTCCTCCAGGCGGAAGCTGAGCGCTTGATAAGTCAGCGCGATACCGACATCCCCCAGCCGGCCCTGCATGGGGCGTCCCAGAATTTGCGAAAACGTTTCACGCGCACGCTCTACCACGGCGGAGGTGGGGCCCAGATAGATGACGTGATCAATGCTCCCGTCGAGAATCAGCTCCTCAGCCAGTACGGCTGCCATCAGCATCTTGCCCGCACCCGGAGTGGCCTGGCACAGGAAATGGGGTTGCTGATCCGAAAGCCGTTGAAGCGCTGTCTCAATACAACGCGCTTGCCAGGCTCTGAGTGTCGGGCTTGTCAGAGAGGGCAGTAATCGATTGATCTGACGCGGCGTCATGAGGCACCTCCAGCATGGCGTTTTGCAGAGAGCGCCAGCACGGCAGCCAGTTGTCCCTGGAGTTCGCAGGCGCGCTGAATTGCATCCTCCTGGAGTGGAGCGATGTCGGGTTTCGCCTCCGGATAGTCCTTTGCCAATTGATAGAGGTGCTCGGCTTCCGCGCTCGCGGCCCGCATGGATTTTTTCAAGGCTCGACGTTGTTCCTGCAGTGCTGCATCGAGCGGTAGATGCGATGTGCTATCGGTTTTCGACGTGGCAAGATCCTGTCGATTGCTCGGCAAGGGGATATCCGGTGAGCGCTCCGAAGTGCTATCGATGAGTTGATAGACGCGGCGGCGCTTGCCGATGGTGTCGGACTGAACAGCTTGACCATCAATGACCAGGCGATCGATCAGGTCTCCGACACGCTGCAGGACAATAATGGGTTTATAGCCCGCCAACTCTGGATGTTTCATCAGCTCGTTGCGGCAGCTGACTTTCGTGAAAGGAGTCGGTTTATCCTTCAAGGCTTTCAGCCACTGTTGGAAGTGCTGTTTGATCAACTGTCCTCGCCGATAAGCTGCGGCAGTTGAGGAATCTTGGAATGTGGGAATGCTCGAGGTGTGAGGAGGAGAGCGGTGCTGGCTCTTTGAAGTGACGGTAGATGACGAGTCGTGTGACGACGAGGTCTCAGGCGTCTGGGAAGACTCGGCTATTGCCTTGCCTGTAGCAGTGGCCGCAAGAGGAGTAGATGAGGGTGTTTGTGTGGTATGAGAAGAATTCGAGGTCATGACAGCACCTCGTTGCAGTTGCCAACGATACGTGCACGACAGTCTTGGGAAGGGGGATCGGGATAGCCGCCATAGGGGGTGGGTAGATCGGGGCTACGCGGGGATGCCGTAGTCTGAATGACCATGGTTGAAGCTCCTTTGTGTTGGAGCCGCTCCCGCTGTCGCCAAACAGTGATGGGGGCGGCCGTACACGGGTTGGCGAACCGGCCACAAAGGACACCGGCAGACCCGAGGGTCTCCCGCGCACGACCGCCATAACGCATGGCAGGCACAAAAAAAGCGCCAACCATGGTCCGGGGCGCTTATGCGCCTTTGTGGTTTCGAGTCGCCAAACCCGATCGAGGATTTTGCCTCGATAAACTGAATCTAGCAGATGAATGAGAGGCCGTAAATATCACCTGCCGGTTCGTATAGAGCGTTATCTGATTTCGTGAGAAGTGCGGGGGAGTGTTGAGTGTTATGGCGACAACATTCAAGACTGCGACGACGTGCATATCGTGGGGCGTCATTGTCTGCGCATTGAAAAGGCTGAGGCTATCTGGCCGCGAAGATTTCCTTCACTTCCTTGTCACGCACTTTTTTCGCCATGCCGGTCAGCAGCACCTCTCACTACGGGGATGGCCCCTCAGACGACGAGCACTGCTTGTTGAACATGTTGTGTCAGCAGCCCCCTCAGATGGCCAGGGCCACCAGGAAGCGAGAGACCATGTTGTAGGCGGCAACCGTGGCGACGGCTTCGGCAGTCTGCTGTTCACCGAACAGGGTCTTGAGTGTCTCGATGATGGCGCCATCGACTTCCACCTGGCGGGTTGATTGATCCGTCAACGCCAGCAGTGCACGTTCTTCTTCATTGAAACGCGATGAAATGCCTTCCTCACGCAGCGCATCACATTTTTCCTGTGTGCCGCCGGCCTCCAGGTAGGCGGGTTGGTGTACTTGCCATTCAAACTCGGCCCGATTGAGCACGGCCACGCGACACATGATCAACTCGCGATATTCCAGACTGAGCGCGAAGTCCTTGCGAACACGGCCCAGCAGCCCATTCCAGCCCGTGGCCAGGGGCACACTCTTGAGCAGGTAGCGATCGATCCCGATCAGCTCTCGGTTGGGGCGGCGTGCTTGCATGCTTTCCAGCAGGTCAGCAGGGACGGCATCGCCGTCTTGCCAGGGAGTGACACGTGGTTTTGTCTCGAGACCTGCCGCCAGGGAGGGGGAGGCGGATAGGGTGGTGCTTGATTGCGGGGAGGAGTTTGACCGTGACATGGGGCTTCCTGTGTCTAGAAAAATGCCATGCCCCGGGACGCACGCACGTGGTGGTGGTGCCTGTCGCAGGGCGGGGCAATGATGGTGGGAAGTGGCAATATGCGGGGATGGGCGATGCAGTAGGAGCATCGCCACGTGTGAGCCCTGAAACCGATTGCCTGGCTGCGCAGGTCAGTTGGTGCGATGTGGTCAGGGGGATGACCCGGTGGTCATTTGGCCGCGAAGATTTCCTTTACTTCCTTGTCGCGTACTTTCTTCGCCATGCCGGTCAACAGCACCTTGAACAGCAGGCCACTCACCAAGGTGGAGAGCGTCAAGGTGAAGAAACCGGCCAGGATCCAGTCCACCAGGACGAAGCCGCTATTCGTCAAGGTCGGGTGATAGAACACCATGCCAGCGAAGACCACCCAGTGGCTGATGCAGAAGAAGCATTGGAAGAGGTGGCCGATCATGTGGCCAAAGCGTTGTGCGTACTGACGCAACGGTGCGAACAGCTCACCCTGGGTGATCGAGATCGCTATGCTGCTGGCCGCCAGGGCCATCACGAAGCAGGTCCATAGCGCGTTCAGCGTCTCGGGGGAAAATACGGTAGTCATGGGGATCCTTGTGTGTCTTCGTCAAAGTGACGAGTGGGGGAAGTCAATGGGTCGTGCTCAATGTCTGTCGGTGCGGGTGTCTGGTTATCTCTCAGCCTTCTGTCTAGCGTGCGGTCAGCATCCGGTTGACACCTTGGGTGGCAGCATCGATGGCGCCCGCGAGGTGACCCGGGAATTGCGGCGACCATTCACTGGCAATGCCGAACAGGTGTTGATGCCAGGGACCCTCATTCGCTTCCGGTGGCGGCACCGAGACATGGGATGCCACGTCTTCCAGGTCTGCCGGGCTCGCGATTAAGGGTGAGGTAGCCCAGTCCTTGAGGACATCGCTTTGGGGACTGGCCGCCTGAGGGCCAAACAGGCGACCCAGCTGTACGCGGCAGTGCTGACGTAATGCCTCCGGCGTGATCTGACGTCGGTAACCAGCCGGTACCCCCACGAATCCGAAGAGTGCACCTAAGCCTTCCATTGGACTGGCGTCGTGAATCTCCACCATCGGGCCACGCGTGCTGCGTGCGGTACCGGACAAGCCGGTCTCGCGCCAGAAAGGACGATCGTAGACCGCGAGATACTTGGCATGGGGAGCCATCCAGGTCGCGGTCTGCTGCCACTGTGTTGCCAGAGCGCTCGGGAGTGCCGGCGTGAATTGGATATGCTGGAGTGCCTGACGTGGCGGGACGGCCAACAAGACCTGCTCCACCTCATGGTTCATGCGATGTCCGCTGCCATCCTCTGCGCTCAGCGCAATCCCGTCTGGCAAGCGCTCGAGATGACGGACGACCTGCCCAGTCAATACCTTGTCCGCGGGAATATCGCGACGCAGTCGCTCGATCAGCGCCTCCATTCCTCCCACCACACGCATGGCGGTCAGCGAATCCCTGACGCCAGCGGTGCGCAGAGGTTTCTTGTCCGTGGCGCGCTCGAGAAGGCTGTCGCCTGCCGTTTGTTGTGCAAAGCACTCCAGATCCAGTGTCTGTATCAGCTGTCCCATCTCGCGCTGATGCTCAGGCCAGAACCAGGTCGGCCCCAGGTCCAGGCGCCGACTCGTACCGGTGTCGACGCCTGCTGGCAGCAGGGACGCGATCCTTCCACCCGGGTCTGACTGAGCCTCCAGCACGAGGTAGTCCCGCATGCCTCGGCGTTCCAGCAGCCAGGCCGCATACAGGCCTGCGAGTCCGGCACCAATGATGATGACTCTTGATGAGTGCTGACTCATGGCGTCTCCTGAATGGCCAGATGCCCTGTCTTGAGGTAGAAGGTCGCCCCCTGTGTACCGGCGGAAAGCATCAGCGGTTCGCTGGCTGGCAAGCGCAGCCAGCTGCCGGCAGGGCAGGACTCGTGCCCCGGGTGCAGGCAGCCCTCCAACACGAGAAGTTCGGCACCGCCAGTGTTTGTCATCAGCGGAAGCTCGGCATGTGGCGCCATGCGCTGCAGGCTCACCTGCTCGGTGGCACTGGTATACAGTGGGCAGACCTCGCGGCCATCCTGCTCATGCCAGTTGGCCGGGTCCCGCGTGTTGATGCGTACCGCCTCATGCTCCTCGGACGGCATCTGCCGCAGCTTGACGAAGATCACGCAGCCGTCGGTGCTGCTGGAGGTGTGTCGCGAGTCTGGCGGGTTGCGCAGGTACCAGCCTGCAGGGAAGTGGAGCGAGCCATTTTCCGTGAAGGTGCCGGACAGCACGAGAATCTCTTCGCCTTGTGGATGCTCATGCGCTGAAAAGTGGGAGTCTGGTGCATATCGGACCAGGCTGGTGGCCCTTGCCTTTTCCTCCCCGATACGATCCAGCATCATGCGTTCGACGCCTCCCTCCGGGGACGGAACCCACTGGTAGTGGTCGGGTGTGATGCTGGCACGTCGTGAGAAGTCGGCATTGAGGCGCATGTAGAGCATCTCCACGTAGGCGAGAGGGGAAGAAAACCTTTTTCAATGTCTGGCGGTCATCACACCCGAGCGTCAGGGCATGAGCAGGACTGCACACATACCGTCAAGGTGTCACGATCGGTGATTGCGGGTATTCTGGAAGCTGATTGCCCATTCAACAAACGAGATTAACTAGGCAGTAGGGAAAGAAAAACTTTATCGCCATGACATCGCCCAACCATCTGAATGCCTTGCGTGCCTTCGAAGCGAGCGCCCGCCACAAGAGCTTTGCCGCTGCGGCAGAGGAGTTACACGTCACGCCTGCCGCTGTCGGTCAGCTGGTGCGTGGGCTAGAGGAGTGGCTCGGCGATTCGCTGTTTCATCGTGCCAACAGCGGCAAGACACGCCTTATCCCGACAGAGCTTGCAGAGCAGGCACTACCCGATATCCGCGCCGGATTTGAGAAGTTGTCACTCGGGGTGGAGCGTCTCAAGGATGGCACTCGGCGTAGCGTGCTGACGGTGACAGTCAGTCCTGCCTTTGCCGCCAAATGGCTGTTGCCACGCCTGCACCGTTTTCAGGCGGCGTGGCCTGACATCGATGTGCATCTGGATACCAACCACAAGCCGGTCGATTTCTCACGGGAGCGGGTGGATATCGGGGTACGCTACGGGCCGGGCAAGTGGAAGGGCGTGGTGGCACAGGAGCTGATGCATGAAGAGGTCTACCCCGTCTGCTCGCCACAGCTGCTACGTGACCCCGAGCGCTTGAAGACGCCCGCAGCCCTGTTGGATGAGACACTGATTCATGACTTGTCCATGGAAGGCCATGACGGTTTTCCCTCGTGGAACGGCTGGTTCAAGAGAGCCGGTCTCACGGATGCTGATTCATCGCGCGGTCTGCAGATCAACAATTCTGCTGCAGTGCTGCAGGCCGCGATCGATGGTCAGGGCATTGCGCTGGCGCGTGGAGTCATGGTTCACGATGATCTTGTGTCGGGGCGTTTGATCAGACCGTTTGATGGAGTGATGTGTGCCTCCTCCCTGGCGTATTACGTGATCCATCGACCCGAGGTCACCCACGTGGCCAAGGTACAGGCATTCCGTGAATGGTTGCTGGAAGAAGCCGGGCTCAGTTGCCGAATACCCTCGACGTCAGGGTCGTGAGGGCTCTGTGATCAAGCAAGTCTACCTGGCGGGTCATTAGCCAATGACATCAACGAGCAGGCATTCCGGGAATGGTTGCTGGAAGAGGTCAGCTGAGTGTTCAGTTGACGTGGTCGAGTGGGCAGGTCCCCTCGGCTTACAGCTTGAGCAGTATCGGGGTAGCCATCGCACACCTCATCCTGCCCGATAACGCGCCTGAGTACTCGAGGGACTCTCACCGAACAGACGGCGATAGTCCCGGGCAAACTGGCCCAGATGATAGAACCCCCAGTCGCTGGCGATCTGACCGATCGTGCTCGTTGACAGGGGATCGCAAAGCCGCCGCCGTACTTGATTGAGTCGGTTGAAGCGGATGAACTGCATCGGACTGAGACCAAGGATGCTGGTGAAGCTATTGTGCAGTGTCCGCTGACTGACGTGGGCGATACGACAGAGGCTCTCGATGCTGACCGGTGCAGGCTCCCCTCGGTTCATATGCTCGCGTACGCGCTCCACTACCTGCCGTCGATGGTGATAGCTGGGGTAGCGGTCGGTGAGAGGTGTCCATTCCTCAAGAATGGCGGCAACAGCCAGTGACAGAATGCCCTGATGCACCTGAACCTCGAATCCCGGCCCCTGTCGCTTGATCAGGCGGTCCATCAGGAAGGTGACCCCTCGCCGAGTCCCTTGCGTCACCCCGAGTCGCATCATGTGCTGAGGATCCCCTTCCAATAGCGTCAGTGCCGACTCCCCCGCGACCTCGAGCAGCCAGTCACGCCGTAACACGAGACAATGGATCGCGAAGGTATCGGGCGTGGTCAGCGCGAAATCCTGCCCACCCGGCTGACACATGATGTCGCCTTTCTCAAGCGCGTAACCATTGATCCGGCAGGGCTGGCGTTCAGCCGGAATGCCGATCCACAGCGAATCCGGCCAGACATGACATTGCTGGCCCAATGCCTGACTGGTGTATTCCTTGAATACCTGCATTCCCGGCAGATGGAGTTCATCGATACGCCCATAGAAGGCGCCCTGACCGTATTGGTCGTAGTGTTGTGACCAGTCGGTCAGGTTATGCGCCTGTTCATTGACGTCCCATGCCTCCCGTGTGCACTTGCCTGGTGCATGCTCGAAAACCCCGTGCTGCCAGGTGGCATCACTGTTGTCCGTTCGTGATACATCTTCGTTCATTGATCAATTAACTCATTGTTATTGTTGGTATTTCCAGATTTGCCGGATGCTGATAACGCATCACCTCGCGCTGTCGTTAGTCTGAGTCATGCAACTTTCGCGCACAGAGTTATGCCGTGAGCCAGATCGTGGGTCGTGAGATTGGCCACTGGCTTCTGAACGCAGACGAAGTGTGACACCGAGACCGCAAGATCCCCGGTCTTCCCATGTCAGCGAGGTGGTGAGATGTATACGGAAACTCTGATAAATCAAACAAGACACGAGTTGGTCACTTGCCTGGAAAAATGGCACATGGCGGAAACATCGCGGATCTCGCTGCTGACCATGTCAGAGAACGCGACCTTTCTGGCCGAGGATGACGAGGCAGGACGCAGAATCATCATTCGGGTACACCGCCCGGAGTATCACTGCCGGGAGGAGATCGAGTCCGAGTTGGCTTGGATTGATGACCTGCGCACGATGGCACGGATCAATACGCCGGCCCCGGTCATGACCACGACAGGCAGCCCTGTGCTGAGTATCTCCGCCGGCGGGCGATCCTTGTATGTTGTGGCCTTCGAGCATGTGGTCGGCAGTGAGCCGGATATCGGCGATGACTTGCCGCAGTGGTTTGAACGGCTGGGCGCGATGACTGCCACGCTGCACGAACACAGTCGTCGCTGGCAGCCCCCTGAAGGCTTCGTGCGCAAGCGTTGGGATCTGGAAAGCATGATCTCGCCCCGTGGGCTGTGGGGCGATTGGCGAAATGCGCCGGGCATGACGGTGGAAGAGGCCCAGGCCATCAATGCTGCCATCCCTTATCTCAAGTCGGAGATTGCCTTGTATGGCACGGCGCCACAGCAGTTCGGTCTGGTCCATGCCGACCTGCGCTTGACCAACCTGCTGGTGTCACAGGACAGCATGGCGATCATCGACTTCGATGACTGCGGCTTCTGCTGGTATGCCTATGACTTCGCTGCGGCGATCAGCTTCCACGAGACGGATTCGTGCATCCCGCAGCTCAGAGACGCCTGGATCAAGGGATATCGTTCGGTGGCCGAATTCCCTGCGGCAGATGAAGCAATGCTGGATACCTTCATCATGCTGCGTCGCATTCTGCTGTGTGCCTGGCTGGCCACGCATCAGGAGAGCAAGGAAGGCAAGACACTGAGTGATGGTTTCAGCCGGGATACGGCCATCATGGCGCGGCGCTATGTTCAGCAACGAGGGGGCCAGTCACGAGAGGGCCAGCAAGGTGTCGTGCAGACACCGGGCATGCAAGAACACGACGATCAGGCGGATGTTGATCGGACGAGTACAGATTGGACAGGTACAGATCGGGCAATCAATGACAAGGTGAGGATGGCGTGATGGAAAAGGTACGCGGGATTCTGGATCAGAACGCCTTCAGCATGGCGCACATCGACAAGGCAGATGCGCGAATCGGCGCACTGGTACGCAAGCGGCTGGAAACGGTAGGGCCGACGTCCATGCTCTTCTATGAGGAGCCGCTGCACATCGTACGAGGGGAGCGGGTCTGGTTGTTCGATGATCAAGGTAAGCGCTACCTGGATGTCTACAACAATGTGCCGTCCATCGGCCACTGCCATCCTCGCGTGGTCCAGGCGGTCGCCGAACAGATGGGGACCCTCAACGTGCACAACCGCTATCTGCACGAAGGCATCCATCGCTATGCCGAGCGCCTGCTGGACACGCTGCCGCGCACGCTCAATCGACTGGTGATGATGTGTACCGGCAGTGAAAGCAACGACATGGCGCTGAGGCTGGCGCGTGGCTGGACGGGCCGGCAGGGGATCATCGTCACCGAGGCGGCCTATCACGGCAACACGGCCGCCGTGACGGAAGTCTCACCATCCTCCTACAAGCAGGGAACGCCGCCGGATCACGTGCATATCCTGCCGATCTCCCGGATGAGTGAGCAGGCAGACCCGGCCGCCTGGTTCGCCGAGCAGGTGCGGTTCGGCATCGAACAGCTGGAGGCGAGGGGCCATGGATGTGCGGCACTGCTGGTCGACTCCATCTTCTCGAGCGATGGCATCTATGCAGACCCCGCCGGTTTCCTGAAGCCCGCGGTCGAACTCCTGCAGGCCCGGGGCGGCCTGTTCATCTCCGATGAGGTCCAGCCCGGCTTCGGGCGCACGGGGCAGGGGATGTGGGGCTTCTCGCGCCACGGCGTGACGCCGGATGTGGTGACCATGGGCAAACCGATGGGCAACGGCTTCCCGATGTCCGGGCTGGCGGCACGCGAGGAGTTGCTGGCGGTCCTGAATACCGATGTGGGCTACTTCAATACCTTCGGCGGATCACCGGTCGCCGTGGCGGCGGGCACGGCGGTGCTGGACGTGATCGACGAGGAAGACCTGATGGCCAATGCCACACGTCAAGGCGAGTACTTCAAGCGACAGCTCCAAGATATTCAGGCACGTTTCGAGGAGGTGAGCGATGTACGAGGCGCCGGGCTGTTCCTGGGATTGGATCTCTGTGACCCGACGCGTGACGGAGCGCCGGACGCCCAGCGCACCACGGCGTTGATCAACGACCTCAAGCGCAATGGCGTGTTGATCGGCGGGGCCGGCAAGTCCGGCAGTACCTTGAAGATCCGCCCGCCACTGTGCATTGAGCGCTCGGAAGCCGACCTCTTCCTGGACAGGTTCGAGCAATCCTTGAGAACGACTGCCAGGTAACCCACTCGCAATACGTCATGGATCATCGGTGAATAACTCCGCTTCGGAGCGGCAGGTTGCAATTGTTAAGCAGGGTATTGCACTGGCTCGTGTGGTAATGGCTCACGATGTAATTGCTTGAAGGCGTCTGGTGAGACTTTTCGATGAGGTGATATGCGCGTGTTCCTTGGCCTATTACGTGATTCATCGGCCTGGGGGGGCAACGCTTGCCAAGGTGCAAGCCTTTCGCGAGTGGTTGCTGGAGGAAAGTGGCAGCGAGTCTCGTGGATCTGATGGAAGCTGCTGATGAAGACACCGGCCCCCATGACTGACGTCTTGTTTTGAAACCATGAGCTGCAATGCAACAAGGGGAGCCTCGGCTCCCCTTGTTGCGTAAGCATGAGTGGATCTGGTCGAGGATCAGAAGTCCATGGTCAGCCCAAGGTTCAACCGGCGGCCATCCAGCACCACGCCGTAGGTGTCATTGGTGACTTCCTTGTCAGCGATGTTGTAGAGGCCAGCCTTGACGCGGGCGCTCTCGTTCAAGGCATAGACGACACCCACATCGAAGAAGGTATAGCTCGGCGTGCCTTCACTCATGCTGGTACGTGACAGGTAATCACTGGTTTCGCCACGGTAGTTCCCCTGTGCCCACAGGTTGAGGTCGTGAGTGGCTTGCCAGTCCAGCGCCACGTTGAGCATATGTTCCGGGATCTTGTTCAAGGGCTCGCCCTTGAATTCACCACTTTTCTGCTCGGAGTCGGTGTAGGTGTAGCTGGAGCTAAGGTTCACGCTTGGCGTGATGGCATAGTCCAGTGACAGCTCGATGCCCTGCATGACAGCTTCGTCGATGTTGCGGTAGGTGCTGACGAAATAGTAATCAGTGCCGGCATAGCTGCACTCGCGGAAGGCGGGATCGGAGAAACCTTCATCCGGGCCCTGGCAGAGGCGGTCTTCGGAGATCTTGTCCTTGAACTGGGTGTAGAACAGGGTGGCGCCGGCGCTGAGCGTGCCAGACTGGTTCTGGAAGACGGTGCCCAGCTCGTAGTTGGTACTGGTTTCCGGATCCAGCTCCTCGTTACCGATGATGACAGCGCTACCCCGACCGGTTCGACGTCCAAAGCCCTCTGTCGCAGCGGATAGGCTCGGCTGACTATAGCCCGTGGAAACCCCGCCCTTGAGTGTCCATTGCGGGTCAAGGTGGTAATTGGCATAGACGCGCGGCGAGAGATGTCCGCCAAATAGCTCGTCATCGTCGTAGCGCAAGCCGGTGGTGACGTTGAGGTCCTCGGTCAGACTCCATTCCATCTCGACGAATAGCGCCGCGATCCAGCGATCGACGTTATCGACGGCCCCCGGGACATTCGAATCCAGCAAACCATTGGTCTCATCGGTCAGCTGCTCGAATTTGTACTGACCGCCGAAGGTCAGCATATGGTCGCCCCAGAAGTACGTGGTCTGGTTGTTGAGCGTGGTGACTTCTTCGCGTTTCTCATCATCGGAGTCCAGCACGTTCTCCGAGATATCGTGCTGTAGATAGGTGTCCGTGAGGAAGCTGCCGTAACTTCCCTTGTGGCCAAGGGTATAGACGTCCTTATCGTAGCGATAACGACTGGTTTCGGAATCATCCGCGATGCTGACGCCAGCATTGTGAGTGTATTCTTTTTTGGAAGCGGTATAGCCGAGCGTGAACGCATTGTCCTCATCTGGCGTCAGCGTGAACTCGGCACCTCCTTGACGTGTGTCGCTATCGGGCATGCTTTCGGCATTGTCGCTACCGCCCTGGTAATCGCTTTCTTCATAGCCGGTCCAGTTGCCATGGACCTTGAGGCCGAGCAGGCCTTCGATGAGCGGCCCGCTGGTATAGAAACTCAGCTGCTGACCGTCATTGCTGATGTCGTTGAGCGAGTGGGTATATTCTGTCGTGACAGACCCTGACCAATCATCCGCCACCTTCTTGGTGATGATGTTGATGACGCCGCCCATGGCTTGTGAGCCGTACAGCGATGACATCGGTCCGCGAATCACTTCCACTCGTTCGATCATCGAGATCGGGGGGAGACCAATCTGCTTGCCTTCATCATTGCCATTGGTATTCACGGAGCGGCCAGCCGAGAGCGGGCGGCCATCGATCATGTAAAGCGTGTAGCTGTTGTCCATCCCTCGAATACTGATGTCCTGAGAATTCCCGCCCCCCGTAACATAGACGCCAGGCACATTATCCATGGCATCTGTGATGTCCGTGTACGACTGCTTGTTTAGCTGCTCGCCGGTAATGACCGAGATACTGGCAGGGGCATCCGAGATCACCTGCTCGTAGCCGGAAGCTGTCACCACCACAGGTTCCAACTGGCTGGATTCGTCAGCCTGTACGCCAGCAGGTAGGCAAGCGGCGGCGATACCGATAGCCAAGGCCGATCGAGCAAAGGGGAGTGCGGGGACTGTCATGTTCCTGGATCCTTGAGGTCGCGATTATGTCGTTATTGAGCCACGAGGTTTTTTAGGGTTGTGGGCCACTGAGTGCTCTGTTGACGTCGACTTCGGGTAAGGAATACGACAGACGTCATCGCATCAGTGTCGATCTTTTTTTTCGTATTTAAGAAAACAAATGATAAACATTCGTATTTTTTAGTTTAGGTGTGTTTCTTTGTTGTCAGAGTTGCGTTCTGCGCAACCCTCAGTGGTGGCATGGAGTCGTTCGTAAATTGCGGGTTGTGCAACGCACAGTTGCATGATTTTGAGGAAATAGCCGTGCTAGGATCGCAAACACAAATGATATTAATTATTATTCAACAAAAGGAATGTCGATGAACGTCGCTGGGCTCACCTTGTCTGTTTCTACTCTGTTGTTGGCTGCTTTACCTATTAGTGCCCAGGCACACGAAGTCGGCGGGGGAGAGCATGGCCCTTCCGTCGTGAGTTTGGACTGGGGCGCTGCCGATACGCTGGATGAGCTGGGATTAGCCGAGCACCTCGTCGGGGTACCACATCAGTCTGCGCCCGCCTATGTGTCACACCTGGTCAAAGGTCGGGCAGATATCGGCGGGCTCAAGGAGCCTGATGTCGAGGCGATCGCGGGATTGGAGCCGGACCTGATTCTGGTCACCGGTCGTCAATCTGGATCACTTGAGGCACTCAAGGCTGTGGCGGAGACGCGTGATGTCACTCTCGAAGAAGGCAACTACTTCGAGGCACTGAGCAGCAAGGTACTGAGCTTGGCGTCCCCGTATCATGCTGAAGAGAAGGCACGTGAGAAGCTGGCAGCGCTCGAGTCGGATATTGCGACGGCGCGTGAAGGGCTGGCGGAAAATCTTGACGCGTTGGTCGTGATCCATAACGACGGTCGTTATGTTCTGCGCCAGGAGCCGATCGTCACTGAGCTGCTGCAGATCGATCAGCCGGCGCTGCCGAACTCCGTGGAGCCGGTCAGCCGTGGTGAGCGTACTTTCTATCCGCTGACGCCAGCGAATATTGCCGAGATGGCGCCGGATACTCTGTATGTGGTTGATCGCAGTGCTGCCATTGGCCAGTCCCCGATGGATACTGACGCGCTTAAAGCCGCGCTGGCCGATGCTGGCGGTGCGGATATTGGTGTCACTGTGCTATCCCCGGGACTTTGGTATCTCTCCGGCAATGGCTTGCAGAGTGTGCGCGCCCAGATGGATGAGATTCTCGGAGGGCTGTAAGGCCAAGGTGCAGACAGCCTGCTGCCACACACTTTTCTGTCACACGAAGGCCAGGCATCTTGTCTGGCCTTCGTGTGTTCAGGCGTTGTTGACAGCTTTTTTCTGAGACTGGTCGGTGGCTCGGCGTTGCTTGAGTCAATCATGTAGGTCAGGCGTACCTGCATGAGGATTAGACGGATACCTTCCTGAGGCAGGGTGAGAGAAGTGTGGCCCAGTATCGTCAGTTCAGATGGTGGGGGGCTATCTCACGGCAAAGTGAATTTCGGGTGCTGGAGCCTTGCGTCGATGGCGCGCCAGGGTGCTCGAGGGGCTCTCACCAAAGAGGTGACGATAATCCCGGGCGAACTGGCCCAGATGATAAAACCCCCAGTCGCTGGCGACCTGACCGACCGTGCTTGTTGACTGAGGGTCACACAGCCGGCGTCGTACCTGATTGAGTCGGTTGAGGCGGATGAATTGCATGGGGCTGATGCCGAGAATGCTGGTGAAGCTGTTTCGAAGCGTCCGCTGACTGACATGAGCGATACGGCAAAGGCTTTTGATACAGACCGGTGCAGGTTCCGTGCTGTTCACATGTGATCGTACCCGCTCCACTACCTGTCGTCGGTGGTGGTAGCTCGGGTAGCGGTCGGTCAGGGGAGTTTTTTCCTCCAGAATGGCGGAGACAGCCAGCGACAGAATGTCCTGATGGACTTGAACCTCGAACCCTGTTTTCTGACGTTTGATCAGACGGTCCATCAGGAAGGTGACGGCTTGGCGAGTCCCTTGCGGCATGCCGAGGCGCATCGAGTGCTGCGGATCCCCTTCCAGCAGCGTGAGAGCTGACTCTCCCACGATCTCGAGCAGCCAGTCGCGGCGCAATACGAGAGAGTGGATCGCGAAGCTATCGGGTGTCGTCAGCGCGAAATCCTGCCCGCCTGGTTGACACATGATGTCGCCTTCCTCAAGCGCGTAGCCATTGATCCGACAGGGCTGGTGCTCGCTCGGAATACCAATCCACAGTGAATCCGGCCAGACATGACATTGCTGGTCCAGTGCCTGGCTGGTGTATTCCTTGAATACCTGCATTCCCGGCAGATGGAGTTCATCGATACGCCCATAGAAGGCGCCCTGACCGTACTGATCATAGTGTTGCGACCAGTCGGTCAGGTTGTGCGCCTGTTCATTGACGTCCCATGCCTCCCGTGTGCACTTGCCTGGTGCATGCTCGAAAATCCCGTGCTGCCAGGTGGCATCACTGTCGTCCGTTCGTGATACATCTTCGTGCATTGATCAATCAACTCATTGTTCTTGTTGGTATTTTCAGCTTTGCCGGATGCTGATAACGCACCACCTCACGCTGTCGTTAGTCTGAGTCATGCAACTTTCGCGCACAGATCCATGCCGCGGGCCGAGTCGTGAGTTGTGCGGTTGGCAATTCGCCCTCGGCGACGCGTGGAGAGTGACACCGAGACCGCAAGCTTCCCGGTTTTCTCAGGTCAGCGAGGTGATGAGATGTATACGGAAACTCTGATAAATCAAACAAGATACGAGTTGGTCGCTTGCCTGACGACATGGTGCATGCCCGAGACATCACGGATCTCGTTGCTGACCATGTCCGAGAACCTGACCTTCCTCGCCGAGGATGCCGAGGCGGGTCGCAGGATCATCATTCGGGTTCACCGGCCGGGCTATCACTGCCGAGAGGAGATTGAGTCCGAGCTGGACTGGATCGATGCCCTGCGCACGACGGCGCACGTCAATACGCCGGCGCCGGTCATGACCACGACCGGCAGCCCGGTTCTGACGATCTCGGCTGACCGACAGTCTCTGCACGTGGTGGCCTTCGAACATGTGGCCGGCCGTGAGCCGGATATCGACGAGGGCCTGCCGCAGTGGTTCGAACGATTGGGCGCGGTGAATGCCACGCTGCATGAACACAGTCGACGCTGGCAGCCGCCGGAAGGCTTCATGCGCAAGCGCTGGGACCTGGAAAGCATGATCTCGCCCCGCGGGCTGTGGGGAGATTGGCGAAATGCTCCGGGGATGACGGCTGTCGAGGCCGCGACCATCCATGACGCCATTGTCTATCTCAAGTCGGAAATCGCGCTCTATGGCACGGCACCAGAACGTTTCGGGCTGGTCCATGCCGACCTGCGGTTGACCAATCTGCTGGTATCGCGCGATAGCATGACGATCATCGATTTCGATGACTGTGGCTTCTGCTGGTATGCCTATGACTTTGCCGCCGCGATCAGCTTCTACGAGACGGATCCGAGCGTCCCGCAGCTCAGAGACGCCTGGATCAAGGGCTATCGTTCGGTAGCCGAATTCTCGGCGGCAGATGAGGCCATGCTGGATACCTTCGTGATGCTGCGTCGCATTCTGTTATGCGCCTGGTTGGCCACGCATCAGGAGAGCAAGGAAGGCAAGATGCTGAGCGAGGGTTTCAGCCGAGATACGGCCGGCATGGCGCGGCGCTATGTTGAGCAGCGAAGGGGCCGGTCACGAGAAGGCCAGCAAGGTATCGTGCAGTCACTTTGCGGACAAGAACACGACAGGCAAGCGAAGGGCGATCAGACAGGTATCGATCCACAAGTACGAGATCAGACAGTCAACGACAAGGTGAGGATGGCGTGATGGAAAAGGTACGCGGGATTCTGGATCAGAACGCCTTCAGCTTGGCGCACATCGACAAGGCAGGTGCGCGAATCGGCGCCCTGGTGCGCAAGCGGATGGAAACGGTCGGGCCGACGTCCATGCTCTTCTATGAGGAGCCGTTGCACATTGTCCGGGGCGAGCGGGTCTGGTTGTTCGATGACCAGGGCAAGCGCTACTTGGATGTCTACAACAATGTGCCATCGATCGGCCACTGTCATTTTCGCGTGGTCCAGGCGGTCGCCGAGCAGATGGGGACCCTCAACGTGCACAACCGCTATCTGCACGAAGGCATCCATCGCTATGCCGAGCGCCTGCTGGACACGCTGCCGCGCGCGCTCAATCGACTGGTGATGATGTGTACCGGCAGTGAAAGCAACGACATGGCGCTGAGGCTGGCGCGTGGTTGGACAGGGCGACAGGGGATCATCGTCACCGAGGCGGCCTACCACGGCAATACGGCCGCCGTGACGGAAGTCTCACCGTCTTCCTACAAGCAGGGCACGCCGCCGGATCATGTGCATATCCTGCCGATCTCCCGAATGAGTGAGCAGGCAGACCCGGCTGCCTGGTTCGCCGAGCAGGTGCGGTTCGGCATCGAACAGTTGGAGGCGCGAGGCCATGGATGCGCGGCGCTGCTGGTCGACTCCATCTTCTCGAGCGATGGCATCTATGCAGACCCTGCAGGTTTCCTGAAGCCCGCGGTCGAACTCCTGCAGGCTCGGGGCGGCCTGTTCATCTCCGATGAGGTACAGCCCGGCTTTGGGCGCACGGGGCAGGGAATGTGGGGCTTCTCGCGTCACGGCGTGACGCCGGATGTGGTGACCATGGGCAAGCCGATGGGCAATGGCTTCCCGATGTCCGGACTCGCGGCACGCGAAGAGTTGCTGGCTGTGCTGAACGCCGATGTAGGCTACTTCAATACCTTCGGTGGCTCACCTGTGGCCGTGGCGGCAGGCACGGCGGTGCTGGACGTGATCGCCGAAGAAGACTTGATGGCCAATGCAGAGCGTCAGGGTGAGTACTTTAAGCGACAGCTCCAGGATATTCAGGCACGTTTCGAGGAGGTAAGTGATGTGCGAGGCGCCGGGTTGTTCCTGGGACTGGATCTCTGTGACCCGACGCGTGACGGCGCGCCAGACGCCCAGCGCACCACGGCGTTGATCAATGATCTCAAGCGCAATGGCGTGTTGATCGGCGGGGCCGGAAAGTCCGGCAGTACCTTGAAGATCCGTCCGCCACTGTGCATCGAGCGTTCGGAAGCCGACCTCTTTCTGGACAGGTTCGAGCAGTCACTGAAGGCAACGGCGAAATGAGCCAGACAACACGATAGGGTAGCGGGTGTCAGTTGGTGTCCGAGTGGCGCGGCGCTACAGGCAGGTGCAAGACGGTGGGCGCAAATATAGCCTCGACCGGGTGCGATAGCTTGAGACACTGACGACAAGGCCCCACTGGAGGATTCCGTGGGGCCTTGTCATGTCTGGCGCGAAGTGGAGGGAAGAACGTCAGCGCTGCTTGAGCTGATCACGCAGGCCCGTCGGCACCTGCTTGATGATCAGACGGTCACTCGCTTCATCGTATTCCACCGAGTCGCCCAGCAGGTGCGAGTCAAAGCTGATCGAGACACCCGCGGCGCGCCCGGTGAAACGCTTGAACTGGTTGAGCGTCTTCTTGTCCGGCGGGATTTCCGGTGACAGCCCATAGTCACTGTTGCGAATGTGATCGTAGAAGGCTTGCGGGTGCTCTTCATCGATCAGCTCAGACAGCTGGTCCAGCGTGATCGGCTCGCCGAGCTTGGCCTGATCGGTGGCGTAATCGACCAGGGTGTCGGTCTTCTGCCGGCTGGCTTCCTCGGCCATGTCTTCCTTCTCGACATAGTCGCTGAACGCCTTGAGCAGGGTGCGGGTTTCCTGGCCGGCATCCCGCTGCTCCTGTGCGCCCAGCGTCTCGGCGAAAGCTTCGGCGAGCTTGGTGCGTCCGCGATCGCGCGCCCAGGACAGATAGGGGTGAGACGTCGAGCTGCCTTGCCACTGACTGATATCCAGTCGTGCGGCCAGCGACATCTGGGTCATGTTGAGCTGTCGGGCGGGCGTTACCGCGAGGGACTCGTCGATCGCGAAGCCATCACGATGGTGCAGCAACGCCATGAACAGGTGACGCGTCTCGCCCTGTTGGTGATCCACCACCAGCAGATGGCCGCCTGTCGGGAGGTTGTCATCGATCAACGTCATGAGTCGACTGGCAAGCGTCTGGGTCAGGCTCGCGAAATCGGTATCACCTGCGAGGAAAGATGCCAGCTCGGAGGGGAAGGCGGCAGGCGCGTCTTCATTGAAACGGCCCCAGTTCTTGGCCTTGCCGTGGTAGGCATCATTGAGCCCGGACACCAGATCCTCCAGTGCATCGGATGCCGGCAGGGCGGTGGCGGCAGGCACCAGCTGGGCCGGCGTCTCGCTATTGCCCTTGTCGATACGGTGAATGATGCTCTGCAGGATCGGCATGGAAACCTCCCTCGGCTGCGATGAATGGGCTGGGGATGATACCCGTCACGACTCCACGGTGGTAGGGAAGGCGGCACTCATGGTTGTCATGAGCGCCGAGCGGGTGATGAGCTGTGAGATCAAAGACAAGGGGCGAGCCTGCTTGCATGAGCGGCCCGCCCCTAGGTTCTTTAGGAAAACTCGGCTCGTAGACAGCGCCGTATGCAAGCTACGCATACCATCGCATAAAAGCTACGTGTAGTGGTCAAGTGTTTTTGGCCACCGAGCTTTGAGCATTCCAGTAGTTCTTTTCTGCCAAGTTCGGCGGTATCCCATCGTTATGCTTGTGCGGCCTGAGGCTGCTGTAGTAACCGATCATATAATCAGTGACAGATCGCTTCGCCGCAGCGACATCGGGATAGCCGATCTCTGGTATCCATTCCGTTTTCAGGCTTCTGAAGAAGCGCTCTGTTGGGGCATTGTCCCAGCAATTGCCACGGCGACTGAGACTCAGCGTCATTCGGTAGCGCCAAAGCATCTGCCGGAATGCCCGGCTGGTGTACTGGCAACCCTGATCCGAATGAAACAGGATATTCCGTGGCTCTCCACGCGATTCGTAGGCCATGGTCAGCGCTTTCTTTACCAGCTCCGTGTTCGGCGATAGAGACAATGCCCACCCCACGGGTTTACGAGCATACAAGTCGATGACCACTGCCAGATAAGCCCAGCGTGCCCCTGTCCAAATATAGGTAATGTCGCCGGTCCATACCTGATTGGGCTTCTTTACATCGAACTCCCGATCAAGAACATTCGGTATATCCAGGTGTGGCTGATCAGCCTTCTTGTAGGCGTGCCTCGGCGGCTGCGAACTCATCAGCCCCAGCTGCTTCATCCGCCTGCTGGCCCGATAACGACTCAACTGTATTCCTGCCTGCGTGACCATTTTTGCAATGCTGCGAGCGCCGGTAGAGCCGTTACTGACGGTATGCGCCTCGACAACCTGATCCAGCAGCTTCTGCTCAGTCTCACAAGGTCTTCTATCCCGACTACGCCAAGCCCGGTAGCTACTGCGATGCACCCCAAACACCTGACACAAGTGCTGCACCGCGTAGCTCTCTTCAAGTCGCTCGATTATCGAGAATTGCTCAGGGAGTCCGACATCAAGAGAGCGGTAGCCTTTTTTAATATTGCCTTCTCTTCTTCCACTCGCCGCAGCTTGCGCTTCAGTTCCTGGATCTCACGCTGTTCCGGCGTCAGAGCCTCACCTTTCAGCGGCGCCTTGCCTGCCCGCTCAGCGCGAAGCCTGCGAACCCAATACTCCATGGTGGATTTGCCAACCCCCATGGCCTCACACGCCGCCTTCAGCGTGTAGCCCTGGTCGACCACGAGCTGGGCCGCTTCCAAGCGAAATTCCGGGCTAAACGTTCTCTTCTTCGTCATCATCTGCACCTGATTGTCTCTGTGAGCCATCATACACTCAAAGTCAGGTGGCCAGATTCACTGTGCCACTACAGCATGTCTTAAACCCGCCTCATTCATGAGGACTCGGAACGAGCGGTCTGAAGCGGCTGGCTGGCGACTTCTCTCATCAGGATCGGTATCTACGCCATGAAAGCCCGGTGAGATATGCCCAAATGCCGCTGTTTTGTCGCCTTATTATAACTTTCAGGAATCTGTCTCAGCCGTCAACGCAGGCGTGATCGTCGGCCGCCTCTGCGGTCGCTCTATTCTTGGTACTGTGGCGGTCTCGCCGTGTATCAACTCAGCGCGGTCAGTCGTGGCAGCCCCTTCAGCAACGTGGGCCACCACTTGTCGGCGGCGGCACCAAGGTGAATGGTGATGCGTCTTGCATGCAGTGACAGCGTAGCGGCGATCTTGAGCACCTGTTCGCGCATCCGGCTCAGACTCCAGCCTTGCCGGGTCTGTCGCTCCAGCAGGCACCGCAAACCATGCAAAACCTGGTAGGCGTAGAGGTTGAGTAGCAGGCTCACCTCGTTGCGAGCCATCACGTCCTGAATCGTGGAGGTGCCGCGATCCGTCGACGAGAGATGCACGTCGAGGGCCGACTTCACCTCACCCATATGGGCCTCGGCGCTGCCGCGCTTGCGGTAGAGTGCCAGGATCTTCTCCGGCGGCCAGTCGAACTTGTTGAGGTTGGTGACCAGGAAGAAGGCATGTAGCAGCAGGTCGTCGGGGCGTTCCTGCACTACCAGTACCACGCGACGTGGCTCAGGCCAGGTACCGGCCTAGTACTCGAGATCATGGCACCATTCCCGAGGCTGCTCGGGGGGTCGACCTCGTGGCCGTTTCAGGTGCGGGGACGCCAGTTTCTGCAGACCCTTATGACTCCGTAGCCGACCCAGGTACTCGATGTCGCGGTCTTCCAGCGCTTCCAGCGTGTCGTTGTCGGTGAACCCGGCATCGATACGCACCCGAACCTGAAGTGGACCCCATCCTTTGGACCACCTGACGGGTCGTCTAAGCTCGGATCAGGTCATCATCGGCGTCAGGCCGCCTGGATCAGTGGTTGAGAGAAGTACACTTCATCAGGTGTAGCATCGTCTAGCCCTTGGTGGGGCCGCTCTGTGTTGTACCAAGCGAAGTAACGCTTCAGATCCCCTCGCAAGTGGGCGCCGCTCTCGAAAGCCTTCAGATAAACGCACTCATACTTCACACTGCGCCAGAGTCGTTCCACGAATATGTTGTCCTGATAGCATCCCTTGCCGTCCATGCTGATCCGGACATCATGGGCTTCCAGCACTTCGGTGAACGACTGGCTGGTGAACTGACAGCCTTGATCTGTATTGAATATCTCGGGCTTTCCATAACACGCCAAGGCTTCCTCCAAAGCATCGATACAGAAGTCCGTATCCAGGGTGTTGGAGACCCGCCAGGCCAACACGCGACGGCTGTGCCAGTCCATGATGGCCACCAGGTACATGAACCCGCGCGCCAAAGGAATATAGGTGATATCGGTCGCCCATACCTGATTGGGGCGGTCGATGACTCGCCCCCGCAGCAAGTAAGGATAGATCCGATGTCCTGTACCTGGCCGGCTAGTGCATGGCTTCGGATAAATAGCCTGTAGTCCCATCCCGCGCATCAATCGCTGGACGCGCTTGCGGCTCACTGCGTGGCCCAAGCGATTGAGATAGGCTGACATCCTTCGTGAGCCATAGACCGGTGTGCGCAGATGTTCCGCGTCGATCAGACGCATTAACTCCAGATCATAGGCCCGTAGCGCCTTGCGCTGATAGTACATCGAGGAGCGACTGATACCGAGTAGCTGGCATTGACGTCGGAGGCTGATGCCGGGCGCTTGCGGCTCGACCATTGTCAGGCGCTGGGCCCGACTCAACGATCGAGCCTGCGTGACAAAAAATCCCGTTCCACCGTCAGCTTGCCGATCTCGCGATAGAGCGTATCGATCTCCTCCTGGGTCTTCTGGGCGGTTTTACTGGAACTTTTGCCCTCGAAGACGCCGGTGGCGTTGTCCAGCAGGTCGCGCTTCCACTGACTCACCATGGTTGGGTGGATCTCGAAGCGGGCTGCGATCTCTGACGTGGTCTGTTCCCCCTTGAGGGCAGTAAGGGCTACCTTGGCTTTGAACTCACTGCTGTACTGTCGACGTTTCCTGCTCATGATCAAGCTCTCCTGGTCGGTATGATCAGAGCTTAGCGCCTGGTCCGAATTCTGGGGTCCACTTCAACCTTGGCGCCGGTGCTCTCGTTGAGTCGCTTCACCAGGTGCGGGATCCAGGTATCGGCGTTCTCGGCCGGGCCGGTGTTGCCCTCGCGTAGCAGGCCGCCCACCATGTCGCCGGTTTCGGCCAGCGAGGCGATCAGCGGCGAATAAATGCGGGCCCCGTAAAGACCATGATAAGCCGAGCCGCCTTGGTGACCGTGGACCTCGATCGGCAGGCCGTCGATATCGAGCGTCAATTGTTTGGGGCGCTCGCCGTTCTTCAGCGAGGTCAAACGCCAGACCACCCGTCGCAGCAGGTCTTCGTGTACGGCATCGATGTTGTCGTTGCGTCCGAGGCAGGTCAGCAGTCGCGACAATGTGGCTTGGGATGGTCGGTCAAGGGCCAGTGGCGTCATGCCGCGGGCATCGCTGCAGGCCAGCTGCCAGAGTAGGTCACGTCGTAATGTGTCGGTGTCGCTGAGGTCGATCCAGCCCATCGCGCGCTGCAGGACCAGGGTTCGCAGCTGACTGGCCAGCGAGTGGCGGATACGGAGCGGGTGGCGCCGATCGACCAGGTTGTCTTCGAGCGCCTCGATCACGCCGCTGTTGTCGAGGGCTTCACGCAGCAGCAGGGCGCCGCTGTCGCTGGTGGTTCGCTGGCCGCTCAGCTCGACACGGACGGAGCCGTTGCTGGAAGGCGTCCAGGTGGATAGGCTTTCACCCATGGCGAGTAGTACTCTTGAGTCAGACTCTTTGCGTAAAACACTGATTTTTCAAGAGAATACCATCCGTTATCTTCGTTTTCAGGTCGGCCTCATGAATAAGCCGGGTTAAAGGTTCTTCAGATCCCCCTTTTGCCTCCACCAGCGGAGGCGCGTGTTGCACGAACGGCTGTTGAGTCGATCATCCAGGTCTCGAGATCCATCAGACCATCTTCGTGAAGCCGAAGTTGAAGGCGCGACAAGACCTCCTCAAAGATACCGTCATCACGCCCTTGGCGGAATCTGGCGTAGACAGTGCTCCAAGGGCCATAACGTTCGAGAAGGTCGCGCCACTTGGCGCCAGAGCATAGAGCCCCAAAAAATGCCGTTCAGCATCTGTCTGTCGTCCTGCCTCGGCCTGCCCATCGCTTGAGTCGGTGACACAATGTGTTCGAGCAACTGCCATTGGCTATCAGAAATTTCGTAGCGTCCTGCCATACCGCACCTATGCTGGATGTGCATGGGTCACATTAGCAAAAATGACTTTTCGTACAAAACCTAGTCGTCGAAACGTCGAGCCTCAGTACGGGGGCAGGTATCTGATCAGTCAGGCAGGAATGCGGCCTGACTGCTATCCACCAGATTCGACGATAACTTTTCCGCGCTGTCGTAGAGATTCGTGAAAAAACCGCGCCACGCACACAGCAATGGCACGGCCAATGTTCAGATTAACGTTTTCAGGCTCTTCAGCAACTCTTCAACATTCCCTTCGTGACGCTTGTAATAGGTCCAAGGTCCGATGCGTTGGGATGTAACCAGTTTAGCCCGCTGCAAGACCGCCAAGTACTGTGAAATCGTCGACTGTGACAGCCCCGCACTCTCTTGGATGATGCTCACACAAACCCCAACCTTTTCAGGGTCGACCTCTTGCTCCGGATAGTGTTTTCGTGGGTCTTTGAGCTTGGCCAAGATCGCTAATCGGGCGGGGTTGTTCAAAGCCTTCAGTGCCTCTTGGATATCAATACTCATAGCAACCTCAAAACGATTTCTTTCGATATTATAATATTTAAACTACTATGGGAACGATGATCCCGCCTCATTCATGAGGACTCGGAACGAGCGGTCTGAAGCGGCTGGCTGGCGACTTCTCTCATCAGGATCGGCATCTACGCCGTGAATGCCCGGTGAGATATGCCCAAATGCTGCTGTTTTTTCGCCTTCTTATAACTTTCAGAAACCTGTCTCAGCCGTCAACGCAGGCGTGATCGTCGGCCGCCTCTGCGGTCGCTCTATTCTTGGTACTGTGGCGGTCTCGCCGTGTATCAACTCAGCGCGGTCAGTCGTGGCAGCCCCTTCAGCAACGTGGGCCACCACTTGTCGGCGGCGGCACCAAGGTGAATGGTGATGCGTCTTGCATGCAGTGACAGCGTAGCGGCGATCTTGAGCACCTGTTCGCGCATCCGGCTCAGACTCCAGCCTTGCCGGGTCTGTCGCTCCAGCAGGCACCGCAAACCATGCAAAACCTGGTAGGCGTAGAGGTTGAGTAGCAGGCTCACCTCGTTGCGAGCCATCACGTCCTGAATCGTGGAGGTGCCGCGATCCGTCGACGAGAGATGCACGTCGAGGGCCGACTTCACCTCACCCATATGGGCCTCGGCGCTGCCGCGCTTGCGGTAGAGTGCCAGGATCTTCTCCGGCGGCCAGTCGAACTTGTTGAGGTTGGTGACCAGGAAGAAGGCATGTAGCAGCAGGTCGTCGGGGCGTTCCTGCACTACCAGTACCACGCGACGTGGCTCAGGCCAGGTACCGGCCTGGTACTCGAGATCATGGCACCATTCCCGAGGCTGCTCGGGGGGTCGACCTCGTGGCCGTTTCAGGTGCGGGGACGCCAGTTTCTGCAGACCCTTATGACTCCGTAGCCGACCCAGGTACTCGATGTCGCGGTCTTCCAGCGCTTCCAGCGTGTCGTTGTCGGTGAACCCGGCATCGATACGCACCCGAACCTTGGCGCCGGTGCTCTCGTTGAGTCGCTTCACCAGGTGCGGGATCCAGGTATCGGCGTTCTCGGCCGGGCCGGTGTTGCCCTCGCGTAGCAGGCCGCCCACCATGTCGCCGGTTTCGGCCAGCGAGGCGATCAGCGGCGAATAAATGCGGGCCCCGTAAAGACCATGATAAGCCGAGCCGCCTTGGTGACCGTGGACCTCGATCGGCAGGCCGTCGATATCGAGCGTCAATTGTTTGGGGCGCTCGCCGTTCTTCAGCGAGGTCAAACGCCAGACCACCCGTCGCAGCAGGTCTTCGTGTACGGCATCGATGTTGTCGTTGCGTCCGAGGCAGGTCAGCAGTCGCGACAATGTGGCTTGGGATGGTCGGTCAAGGGCCAGTGGCGTCATGCCGCGGGCATCGCTGCAGGCCAGCTGCCAGAGTAGGTCACGTCGTAATGTGTCGGTGTCGCTGAGGTCGATCCAGCCCATCGCGCGCTGCAGGACCAGGGTTCGCAGCTGACTGGCCAGCGAGTGGCGGATACGGAGCGGGTGGCGCCGATCGACCAGGTTGTCTTCGAGCGCCTCGATCACGCCGCTGTTGTCGAGGGCTTCACGTAGCAGCAGGGCGCCGCTGTCGCTGGTGGTTCGCTGGCCGCTCAGCTCGACACGGACGGAGCCGTTGCTGGAAGGCGTCCAGGTGGATAGGCTTTCACCCATGGCGAGTAGTACTCTTGAGTCAGACTCTTTGCGTAAAGCACTGATTTTTCAAGAGAATACCATCCGTTATCTTCGTTTTCAGGTCGGTCTCATGAATAAGCCGGGCTGAAGGCATTTGAGAATGGCGTCCACTTGCGAAGGGATCTGAAGCGTTGCTTCGCTTGGTACAACACGGAGCGGCCCCACCAAGGGCTGGACGATGATATACCTGATGAAGCAACTTCCAACCACTGACCTAGGCGGCCTGACGCCGATAATGATTCGATCCGAGCTTAGACGACCTGTCAGGTGGTCCAAAGGATAGGGTCCACTTCACTTGAGGGCCGATGCCTTCGATACAGAGCTTACGTGACTCGAGCAACACTCTCATACATAAGGAGAGGCGGATGCTATATTTTACCCATATCATAAAATTTAAGTATTGACGTATCTCGATATCTAGCTATGATGGGTTTGTAGGCTAACCAAGTCAAAGGAGTTCATTGTGTTGAAGCCCAACCAAACCACTTCAAGCCATGCGCCCGACAGCCACTATGGTCATTTCATCGACAATCAATGGTTTGACGGTGAAAGTGTCGAGACCATCGACTCTACCAACCCGGCCACCGGTGCATTTCTGACCAATATCCCGCGCGGCACGGTTGGTGACGTGGATTGTGCTGTCCAAGCGGCGGCCCGCGCATTTAACTCCTGGGGCAAGACTTCTCCGGCCGAACGTGCCAACGCGCTGCTGAAGATTGCTGATTTGCTCGAAGCCGATGCTGAGTGTTTCGTGGCGTTTGAGAGCCTAGATGTCGGCAAGCCGGTTCGTGAGGCCCAAGTAGATGTGTCGTTGGCCATCGACCATTTCCGCTACTTTGCCGGTGCGATACGCAGCCATTCGGACGAAGCTTCCATGCTTGACCACCAGACGATGAGTCTGACGCTAAGCGAACCACTCGGCGTGGTCGGCCAAGTCATCCCCTGGAACTTCCCGCTATTGATGGCAGCTTGGAAGATTGCCCCGGCGATTGCCATGGGCAACACGGTGGTAATCAAACCATCAGAGATGACGCCGGTCACGATTTTGGAAATGGCAAAGATCTTCGCCAAGGTGCTTCCTGCCGGCGTGGTCAACATTGTCACTGGCCTGGGCACAGAGGTTGGGCAGGCGATTCTCGATCACCCTCAGGTCGCCAAGCTCGCCTTCACCGGCTCAACGCGTATCGGTGAAGTCGTGGCAGCAGCAGCAGCCAAGAGGATCGTTCCGGCCACACTAGAGCTTGGCGGGAAGTCGGCCAACATCATATTCCCCGATGCCAATTGGGATCGGGCTATCGAAGCGGCTGCACTTGGCATTCTGTGGAACCAAGGCGAAGTATGTGAGTCTGGTTCTCGCTTGTTCGTGCACGAGACGATCTACGAGCGCTTCGTCGGCGAGCTCAAGGAACGCTTTGAAAAGGTTCGCGTTGGCAATCCGCTCGACCTCAAGACACAGATGGGTGCCCAAATCAGCCAAATCCATACAGATCGCATCATGAGCTACATCGAGCTGGCTAAGGAAGAAGGAGCTCGCATCCTCACAGGTGGTGAGCGACTGACTGGCGGTGAATACGATGCTGGCTACTTCATCAAGCCGACGATCATCGTTGATGTGCGCAACGACATGCGCATCGCCCAAGAGGAGATATTTGGGCCGGTCGTTACCGTGCTGTCGTTTAAGGATGAGGCCGAAGTGGTGGCGCTGGCTAATGCTTCCGACTATGGCTTGGCTGGTGCAGTCTGGACCCAGGACATCAACCGTGCAATCCGTGTGGCGCGAGCCATCGAAACTGGCCGTATGTGGATTAACACCTATCATGATATTCCGGCCCACGCCCCGTTCGGTGGCTACAAGAAGTCCGGTCTCGGCCGCGAGACTCACAAGTCCATATTGGACGCGTACAGCGAGAAGAAGAACATCTACATCAGCTTGAACGAAGCACCGTTCGGTGTGTTTTGAGTGCGATTCATAGTCAAGTTTTTTTCACTAATATCGAAATTTTTAAGCATTTAGGATTTTCAATATGAGCAAAGAGATACTTTTTGAAAGCACGCAGTTGGGGCCTTACATTCTGAAAAACCGGATCGTGCTCCCGCCGCTGACCCGCTCGCGCAGTTCCCAGCCGGGCAACATTCCGAACGAACTCATGGCTGCCTACTACCGTCAGCGGGCAGGGGCGGGCTTTATGGTCACCGAGGGCGCGCAGATCGAGCCGCGTGGTCAAGGGTATGCTTGGACGCCCGGTATTCACAGCTCGGAACAGGTTGAAGGCTGGCGCAAAATCACGGCAGCGGTACATGCTGAAGGTAGCATTATATTTGCGCAGCTCTGGCATGTGGGACGGGTTTCGCACGACTCGCTGCAACCCGGCGGTGCGGCACCCGTCGCGCCCTCAGCAATCGTTGCCGACAACGTCAAGGTGTTCGTCGAAACCGGTCCGAACCAGGGCGCACTTTCGGAGCCGTCGGTGCCGCGTGCGCTGACAACTGCCGAAGTGAAGGAGTTGGTACGGCTCTACGCCCAGGCAGCCCGCAATGCACTCGATGCAGGCTTCGATGGTGTCGAACTCCACTGCGCCAACGGCTACCTCATTAACCAGTTCATTTCCGTGCATACTAATCGGCGAACCGATGAATACGGTGGCTCGCTGCAAAATCGTCTGCGCTTCCTGCGCGAGGTGGTTCAGGCCGTTGCTGATGTGGTCGGCAAGGAACGGCTCGGGGTGCGATTCGCTCCGCTGTTCACCAGCACCGTGGAAGATCGCGTCTATCTGGGGCTGGTGGAGGATGATCCCCATGAGACCTATATCGAGGCCATCAGGGTTCTCGAACAGATCGGAATTGCCTATGTCTCGATTGCCGAGGCCGATTGGGACAACGCACCAGAGCTGCCTGAGACTTTCCGTAATGACGTACGCGTCAACTTCAGTGGCAAGGTCCTTTATGCCGGTAAATATACCGTGGAGCGCGGTGTGCGCGTGGTAAAGGCAGGCTGGGGAGATCTGATTGCGTTCGGTCGTCCCTTCATTGCCAACCCGGATCTGCCTGAGCGAATCGCCCAAGGCTGGCCGCTCAACGCAGTAGACTCAGCGACGATGTATGGCGGTACTGACAAGGGATACACCGACTATCCCTCTTACCGGCCATAAGGCATTACTGGTCGCGTTCGCATTTCGGACGCGGCCAGTGGAGCTGCGTGTGCGTAATGGAAACCTTGAGGTCAGAGGAGCCTGACAATGTATTAGCCAAGTACAATCCCTTATCCCGGCTTATTCATGAGAGCGCTTCCGGAGTCATATAAAGGTTTTTGTCGCAGATATCGGTCCTCAACAGCAGCATTTGCGGCACAAGAGCCTGATTTTTATGCGAAGGACGTACTTTTCATCATTTCTATCTAACTTTCAGGCATTAACTGTGACCACCAGTCATCGTGGTGACCGTATATTCGTCAGTTAGTAGTAGTGGGATAGAAGTTCCTTTCTGAGCGCTTCAATCGCGCAGAATCGAAATTATCATCATTTCTCTAATGAAGAGGCATTCATGAAGCGGAGTAGAGAAAAGTCTTGGCATCATAGGGCAAATTCTATTCGAAGAAGGTTATTAGTGGGGTGTATAGGGCTATATCCGACTTTACTAATAGTGCTGGCTATATTGTCTCCCTTAACCAAGGGGTTAAGCTTCCCGTTAATGGTTCTTATTGAAGTGTTAGTATTGGTCCCAGTCACTCAGTTAATATCATTTCCACTGGCTGGACGAGTGGTATCACTGATGGTATATAAGATGTCTGGTGGCAAAAAACAATGAAATTATTAGTAAGTTTGACAGTGTTGATAATTACTACTTTTTACGTGCCTAATATGGGATGACGGGGTTTGGATAAATGTCCGAATGATGCTGCGTGATAACCAGTGGGAGTCACTTGAGTCTCTTCTTCCCGATAAAGTGACTGACTGTGGTGTGACCGCCAAAGACAACCGGCCTCTTTAATGAAGCTGTCCTGTCGATCGCTCGCATTGGAGCTCCTGAGCGTGACCTGCTGGTCTCCTTCGGGCGTCGGCATACCGTCTATATGCGTTACAATCGCTGGTTAAAGAAATATTTGGTCGCAGATTGCAGATGCGTTGGCCGATGACTCTGATCTCCTAACGCTTACTAAGGCAGACTTGCCTTTTGGTGGTATTGGTCGGTCGGGCTACGGCCGAGAATTGATCGGGCTCGGAATCAGGGAGTTTGTCAACCACAAGCTTATTTCGGTGGTTGATATTGACGCACCGTTCTAAATAGTGACGTGAAAAACGATGCCCTCAAGGTATTTTTTAACCATTCGATAGTCGACTGGTCGAATAAGGAGTGATAGTTCATGAAAATTTTCTACAAAACTGCTGCAATTGCAATGGGCGGGCGCACAGGAATTTCAACCCTGAACGACGGCAGTTTTTCGGTCCAAATGGTTCGGCCCGATAGTGATGAAGATGGCGTAAACCCTGAACAACTGTTTGCACTTGGCTATGCCGCTTGTTTTGACAGCGCGATGGAGATTACCGCAAGGCAGCTCAAGCTGAATGTCAAGGGGGCAAAAACTTCGATTGAAGTGGGTATCGGCCAACAATCCGATGGTGGATACGCGCTTGACCTTGACATTATTGCTCACTTACCGGGCATGGCCCGACAGGACGCACAGCGATTGGTCGAGGCGACACATAAACTTTGCCCCTACTCCAATGCTACTCGCGGAAACATCGATATCCGCTTACATATTGAAACTGAAGGAAACTGATATGAAGAATTTCGATTTTCACAACCCTACTCGAATTCTGTTTGGTAAAGGTAGCATTGCAGAGCTGAAAGATCAGGTCCCCGCTAATGCGAAAGTTTTGATTCTCTATGGCGGTGGTAGTGCCGAACGTACTGGCGTTCTAAGCCAGGTGCGCGAAGCTCTTGCTGGCAGGGTAATGCTTGAGTTTGGAGGCATTGAACCTAACCCACGCTATGCTACAGCGCTAAAAGCAGTTGAGATAGTTCGCAAAAATGCCGTCACTTTCCTGCTAGCCGTTGGGGGGGGGTCGGTCATCGATGCCACCAAATTTATTGCGGCGGCGGCAAAGTATGATGGTGATGCTTGGAATATTCTTATATCACATGGATCAGTCATTACCCAAGCAGTTCCGTTTGGCTCTGTGTTGACGCTACCTGCTACTGGGTCTGAGATGAATTCTGGTGGAGTGATTACCAATCTTGAAAAAAAAGCTAAACTGCCGTTTAGCAGTATTCATTGTTACCCGGTGTTCTCCATGTTAGATCCCGAGGTGACCTACACCTTGCCACCGCGTCAGATTGCCAACGGTGTAGTTGACGCCTTCGTTCATACGATCGAACAATACCTAACCTATCCAGCTGCTGCGTCGATTCAGGATGGTTTTGCCGAAACCCTTCTGCGTACATTGATCGAACTTGGACCCAAGGCGCTTGAGAAACCTGATGATTATAATATTCGTGCCAATTTGATGTGGGCTGCAACAATGGCTTTGAATGGGCTCATTGGTGCAGGAGTACCTCAGGACTGGGCTACTCATATGATCGGGCACGAGATTACCGCACTGAACGATACTGATCACGCCCGTACGCTTGCGGTTGTGCTACCATCATTAATGTATGATCAGCGCGAGGTCAAATGTGAGAAACTTCTCCAGTATGCCAGCAATGTTTGGGATATTCGTGAAGGATCTGATGTCGAACGCATTGATACTGCGATCGAAGCAACGCGTGATTTCTTTGAGCGGATGGGCATCAAGACTCGATTAGGCGACTATAGTGTTGATGCTGCCGGAATCGACTATATCGTTGATTCTTTACGAAATCACGGAATGACTGCGCTTGGTGAACATAAATCCATCACACCCGATGATGCTCGCCGTATTCTTGAAGCTGCTTTATAAGAATAATAGAATATGATGGCAGTAGGCGCTGTAAACAGTAAACTTGTGTTGGTAGAACGCCCAAAAAGGATGGTCGACTCAGAACACTCTGAGGTTTGAAAAAGAAGCGGTACCTGTAAGGTGCCGTACCGCCACCAAGTGGACAAAGCGCCTGTTTAGCATGATGGCTGCGTGATGAGTGGAGCCCAGATAAGGTCGATGATCGACGCTTCATCGACCACTGGGTGGGTGACACCGTAATACAGTGTCACAAGCAATCAGACCTGGTCACACTAGTTGAGCGTCGCAGCTGCCATTTACTGGCGGCAAGACTGCCTAGGGTCTAGGCGCGGCGGCAGTCCAGATCATCACGCTGTACTGGACAATGGCTCGGAATTCTTCGGATGCTAAGCGGTGGCTAAGGTCGTAACGGCGATGATGGATTTCTTTGATTTTTATCGCTCTAGGCTGCGTGGGAGCAACAAGAACACCAATTGCTTGTTCCCCAAAGGAAAAGACTTCCGCCAAGTTAGTAATTTAGTGTTATGCAAGTCGGACGAGTAGCCAAATGACCGTCCTCGAAAACGGTCCGATTATCAGACACCGGCGCAGGTGTTTGGGGGGGGGGGGGAATGCGCAGGAAGCCTGGGTGCCGCAGATAATAGCTTGTTGCTTGAATTAAGGTATTTGATTTTAACTAACAGGAATGGAGTTATATGATGATACACCTACATCACTTAATTGATTCGCGCTCAATTCGTATCTTATGGTTACTTGAAGAGATAGGTTATTCGTACAAGATAACTGGCTATTCTCGAGATGCTATTACACATTTCGCGCCATCGTCATTACTAAATATACATGCTCTAGGAAAGTCGCCAGTTGTGAATATAGATGGTGAGATTACTGTCGAGTCTGGAGCTATAACCGAAATTATTATATCTAGATTTGCTGGTTATTTGGCGCCAAGCAAATCTTCTAAAGAGTATTTTGAATATTTAGAATGGATACATTTTTCAGAAAGTTCAGCTATGCTACCTATTTTGCTTAAAATATTTAATTTACGTGAGAGCAGTGAAAAACAAACATCATTTTTAGAGAAGTATGCCGAGGATGAGTTTTTGAAGGTTTTCTGTTATCTTGATGATTCACTCAAAGATAAAAAATATATAGTAGGAGATAGATTGACAGGGGCTGATTTTATGCTTGTCTTTGTTATAGAGACAGCTCTTAATATGTCGCCTAAAAATAAGTTCCCTAACTTAATTAACTATATTAAAGGAATGCATTCTTTACCTAGTTATAAGCAGGCATTAGATATAGAGAATAAGCTAAGAGATGGTGGTTATACAGGAATAACATTGCATATAGATAAGTAGTAACCATGCATGCTTGTCAGGCCCCGTGTGGTTGACCACTTGTATGGCACCGGATTATCGGATTTCACATCGGAGGCTATCCTTGTTAGGTTTTGTACGAAAAGTCATTTTTGCTAATGTGACCCATGCACACCCAGCATAGGTGCGGTATGACAGGACGCGACGAAATCTCTGATAGCCAATGGCAGTTGATCGAAGACATTGTCTCACCGGCTCAATCGATGGGCAGGCCCCGGAAAGACGACAGACAGATGCTGAACGGCATCTTTTGGGCCCTCTGCTCTGGCGCCAAGTGGCGCGACCTTCCCGAACGTTATGGCCCTTGGAGTACTGTCTACGCCAGGTTCCGACAATGGCGTGATGACGGTACCTTTGAGGCGGTCTTGTCGCGGCTACAACTTCGGCTTCGTGAAGATGGCCTGATGGATCTCGAGACCTGGATGATCGACTCAACCGCCGTTCGTGCAATACGCGCCTCCGCTGGTGGAGGCAAAAAGGGGGATCTGAAGAACCCTTAGACCATGCGTTGGGCCGGAGTCGTGGCGGCATCACGACCAAAATCCATTTGATCTGTGATCGCTTTGGTTGGCCCATCGACTTCACGCTGTCGGCGGGGCAAGAATCGGATACGCGGTACTTCATGCCCACTCTGGAAAAGGTTCATCTACCGGGGAGTCGTGGCCGGCCACGAAAGCGTTGCCGCTACATCGTGGCAGACAAGGGCTATGACAGTGATGAGTTGCGCCGTTACTGCGACCGCGTTCGAATCAAGCCGATCATCGCTCAACGAAAGATGAAACGGAAACCCCGGCCAGGTCTCCTACGGGGTTTCGATAAACCCATGTACCGTCAGCGAAATATCGTGGAGCGCTCTTTCAGTTGGCTGAAAGAGTTCCGTCGTATTGCGACGCGATATGAGAAGTTGGCCCGTAGCTTTTATGCGATGGTATGCGTAGCTTGCATACGCCGCTGTCTACGAGCCGACTTTTCGTACAGATGTAGTGGCACAGTGAATCTGGCCACCTGACTTTGAGTGTATGATGGCTCACAGAGACAATCAGGTGCAGATGATGACGAAGAAGAGAACGTTTAGCCCGGAATTTCGCTTGGAAGCGGCCCAGCTCGTGGTCGACCAGGGCTACACGCTGAAGGCGGCGTGTGAGGCCATGGGGGTTGGCAAATCCACCATGGAGTATTGGGTTCGCAGGCTTCGCGCTGAGCGGGCAGGCAAGGCGCCGCTGAAAGGTGAGGCTCTGACGCCGGAACAGCGTGAGATCCAGGAACTGAAGCGCAAGCTGCGGCGAGTGGAAGAAGAGAAGGCAATATTAAAAAAGGCTACCGCTCTCTTGATGTCGGACTCCCTGAGCAATTCTCGATAATCGAGCGACTTGAAGAGAGCTACGCGGTGCAGCACTTGTGTCAGGTGTTTGGGGTGCATCGCAGTAGCTACCGGGCTTGGCGTAGTCGGGATAGAAGACCTTGTGAGACTGAGCAGAAGCTGCTGGATCAGGTTGTCGAGGCGCATACCGTCAGTAACGGCTCTGCCGGCGCTCGCAGCATTGCAAAAATGGTCACGCAGGCAGGAATACAGTTGAGTCGTTATCGGGCCAGCAGGCGGATGAAGCAGCTGGGGCTGATGAGTTCGCAGCCGCCGAGGCACGCCTACAAGAAGGCTGATCAGCCACACCTGGATATACCGAATGTTCTTGATCGGGAGTTCGATGTAAAGAAGCCCAATCAGGTATGGACCGGCGACATTACCTATATTTGGACAGGGGCACGCTGGGCTTATCTGGCAGTGGTCATCGACTTGTATGCTCGTAAACCCGTGGGGTGGGCATTGTCTCTATCGCCGAACACGGAGCTGGTAAAGAAAGCGCTGACCATGGCCTACGAATCGCGTGGAGAGCCACGGAATATCCTGTTTCATTCGGATCAGGGTTGCCAGTACACCAGCCGGGCATTCCGGCAGATGCTTTGGCGCTACCGAATGACGCTGAGTCTCAGTCGCCGTGGCAATTGCTGGGACAATGCCCCAACAGAGCGCTTCTTCAGAAGCCTGAAAACGGAATGGATACCAGAGATCGGCTATCCCGATGTCGCTGCGGCGAAGCGATCTGTCACTGATTATATGATCGGTTACTACAGCAGCCTCAGGCCGCACAAGCATAACGATGGGATACCGCCGAACTTGGCAGAAAAGAACTACTGGAATGCTCAAAGCTCGGTGGCCAAAAACACTTGACCACTACAAGAACCTAGGTATCGTCACGGTGCCGCCACCGCCGGATAGTCGCGATGGCAACGCCATACTGCCGGGCGAGCTCGCTATCCGTGATGCTGGAGGGCGCTGCTTGTATATCGATACGGATCTTCGGTGACGTCGTCGCTTGTTTATGAAGCTTGATCCCGCCTTATTCACGAGTGCCCTGATCAGGCGGCTTGAAGTGGCTGGCCGTTGGGTTCTCGCACCAGGGGCGCTATCTACGCCGTAACGGCCCGCTGAATCATGCCCAAATGCTGCTCTTCTGTCGTATCTATATAACGTTCAGGAATTAATCACGCCGTTAAAGCAGCCGTCATCGTCGACCGTCGCTGCGGTCGCTCGATTCTTGAAGCTATGGTGGTTGCGCCGAACGTCAGCTGAGCGCGGTCAGCTTCGGCAGCCCCTTCAGCAAGGCAGGCCACCATTTATCAGCCGCATCGCCGAGGTGAACGGTGATGCGCCGAGCGTGCAGCGAGAGCGTCGCCGCCACCTTGAGCACCTGTTCACGCATCCGGCTCAGGCTCCAACCCTGCCGGGTCTGGCGCCCCAGCAAGCAGCGAAGGCCATGCAGAACCTGATAGGCGTAGAGGCTCAGCAACAGGCTCACCTCATTGCGGGCCATCACGTCCTGGACGGTCCCCCACTGTCACGCTAGTTGGAGTATCAGCGGCTGTTAGACTCTGAACCATATGGGGCGTGATGAGGTTCCGATGAAGTACTCCGACGAGCGCCGGGAGGCCATCCTCAAGAAGCTGCTCCCGCCGCACAACCGCACGGTGGCAGAAGTGGCCCAGGAAGAAGGCATCTCCGCTGCGACACTGTACAACTGGCGCAAGAAGGCTCGGCAAGCAGGCCGTTTGCTACCTGACCAGAGCGGTGATCCCGAAGGCTGGAGCTCGCAGGACAAGTTCCACGCCGTTCTGGAGACAGCGGCCCTCAGCGAGGCTGAGCGTGCCGAATACTGCCGGCAGCGTGGCCTCTATCCCGAACAGGTCCAGCGCTGGCGTGCGAGCTGTGAAGGCGCTAACGACCGAAGCGATGCCGCCACCAAGCAGCAGAGTGAGGCACGCAAGGCGGAGCGCCAGGAGAACAAGGAACTCAAGCGCGAGCTCCGCCGCAAGGAGGCCGCGCTGGCGGAAACCGCCGCACTACTGACATTGCGAAAAAAGGCCCGAGCGATCTGGGGGGACGAGGACGAATGATCAGCACCACAGATCGCCAGGACGCCATACAGCTGATCGATGAGGGGCGTGCCCAAGGGGCACGCCTGCAGTCGGCATGCGCTGAACTCGGCATCGGCACCAACACGTATCGCCGCTGGGTGCGGGGCGATCAGGATCGCCGGCCTCAAGCGGTGCGGCCTGTCCCGCGTCATGCCCTATCGCCGGAAGAGCGTCAGCAGGTGCTGGAGATTTGCCATCGTCCTGAGTTCGCCAGCCTGCCGCCTGGGCAGATCGTGCCGCGGCTGCTGGACGAAGAAGGCCGCTACGTGGCGTCAGAGTCCAGCTACTACCGCATTCTCCGGGAGCATGGTGAGCAGCACCACCGTGGCCGCGCTCGCGCTCCACGTCCCAAGGGCGACCCCCAGCGACACCGGGTGACACGCCCCAATGCCTGTTGGAGCTGGGACGTGACCTACTTACCGACCCAGGTGCGTGGTCAGTTCTACTACCTGTACATGATCGTCAACATCTACAGTCGCAAGATCGTCGATGCCGAGGTCTTCGACCAGGAGTCCATGGCCAATAGCAGCGAGGTAATCCAGCGTGCCGTGCTGCGCGAAGGCTGCATCAACCAGCCACTGGTATTACACGCCGATAATGGCTCCGCCATGAAAGGCTCGACGCTTCAGGCGACGCTGCAGCGGTTAAATATCACTCCGTCGTACAGCCGCCCTCGGGTCTCCAATGACAACGCCTTCTCAGAGTCGCTGTTCAGGACCTGCAAGTACCGGCCCGACTACCCGATGGACGGATACGAGAACCTGTCAGCGGCGCAGCAGTGGGTGACGCGCTTCGTGCAGTGGTACAACCACGAACACCGCCACAGCGCCATACGGTTCGTCACCCCGGGGGAGCGGCATGCCGGCCTGGATAACGAGGTGCTGGCAAGGCGAGACGCCATCTATGCCGAGGCGAAACGGCAACATCCCGGGCGGTGGAGCAGTGCCACCCGCAACTGGACACCGCGCCGGACAGTCTGGCTGAACCCCGACCAGGAAGACCCGCTGGTTCAACAGGATCAGCGATTAGAAGCCGCCTGATTACAGGTTCCAACAAGCTTGACAGACATCGCTGGCCTGTTTCCGCCAATTGTAGAGGGTTGTTGCAGTGATGCCTTCCTGTTTGGCCAATTCCGGGATGGTCATGCTCATAGGCGGCGCCATCTTCTTGAGGATGGCTTCCTTACGTTCTGTGGAATAACGCACGTTGATCACCTCTCAATCCGTTTAGGTGACAACTACGCTGGCAGATAGGGCATCCGCTGCGTATTCGCCACTCGCTGGCCAGCCAGATACGCACCTTGGTGCTGCAGCGGGCGATGGGGTGGATCGATCTCAGCGATACCGACACGCTGCGCCGTGATCCGCTCTGGCAGCTGGCCTGCAGTGATGCGCGCGGCATGACGCCACTGGTCCAGGATAGGCCGTCCCAAGCCACGCTGTCGCGGCTGCTGACCTGCCTTGGACACAACGACAACATCGATGCCGTGCATGAAGGTCTGCTGCGGCTGGTGGCCTGGCGCCTGACCTCGCTGAAGAACGGCGAGCGTCCCAAGCAGCTGACGCTAGACATCGACGGCCTGCCGATTGAGGTCCATGGGCACCAGGGCGGTTCCGCTTATCATGGCCTTTACGGTACGCGGATCTATTCGCCGCTGGTCGCCTCGTTGGCCGAAACTGGCGACATGGTCGGCGGCCTGCTGCGCGAGGGCAACGCCGGCCCCGCCGAGAACGCTGATACGTGGATCCCGCACCTGGTGAAGCGGCTTAACGAGAGCACCGGCGCCCAGGTTCGGGTGCGTATCGACGCCGGCTTCACCGACAACGACACGCTGGAGGCGCTGGAGAAGCGCAGCATCGAGTACCTGGGCCGGCTGCGTAGCCACAAGGGCTTGCAGGCGCTGGCAGCGCCCTACCTGAAGCGGCCACGCGGCCGGCCACCTGAGCAGCCTCGGGAGTGGTGCCACGACCTTGAATACCAGGCCGGTACCTGGCCAACGCCACGACGCGTGGTGCTGGTGGTTCAGGAACGCCCCGATGACCTGCTGCTGCATGCCTTCTTCCTGGTCACCAACCTCGGCAAGTTCGACTGGCCGCCCGAGAAGATCCTGGCACTCTATCGCAAGCGCGGCAGCGCCGAAGCGCACATGGGCGAGGTGAAGTCGGCGCTCGACGTGCATCTCTCGTCGACCGATCGCGGTGTCTCCACCGTCCAGGACGTGATGGCCCGCAATGAGGTGAGCCTGTTGCTGAGTCTCTACGCCTATCAGGTTCTGCATGGCCTTCGCTGCTTGCTGGGGCGCCAGACTCGGCAGGGTTGGAGCCTGAGCCGGATGCGTGAACAGGTGCTCAAGGTGGCGGCGACGCTCTCGCTGCACGCTCGGCGCATCACCGTTCACCTCGGCGATGCGGCTGATAAATGGTGGCCTGCCTTGCTGAAGGGGCTGCCGAAGCTGACCGCGCTCAGCTGACGTTCGGCGCAACCACCATAGCTTCAAGAATCGAGCGACCGCAGCGACGGTCGACGATGACGGCTGCTTTAACGGCGTGATTAATTCCTGAACGTTATATAGATACGACAGAAGAGCAGCATTTGGGCATGATTCAGCGGGCCGTTACGGCGTAGATAGCGCCCCTGGTGCGAGAACCCAACGGCCAGCCACTTCAAGCCGCCTGATCAGGGCACTCGTGAATAAGGCGGGCTGAAGGCTTTCGAGAGCGGCGCCCACTTGCGAGGGGATCTGAAGCGTTACTTCGCTTGGTACAACACAGAGCGGCCCCACCAAGGGCTAGACGATGCTACACCTGATGAAGTGTACTTCTCTCAACCACTGATCCAGGCGGCCTGACGCCGATGATGACCTGATCCGAGCTTAGACGACCCGTCAGGTGGTCCAAAGGATGGGGGCCACTTCAGTGCCTGTTACGGCTATGGTCAGCGCATCGAGGTCTTCGGCAGCAAGGGCATGCTGGAAGCCCGCAACGAGACGGATACGCGACTGCGCTTCACGGGCGAGCAGGGGGTGATGGATGAACGACCCAAATGGTTCTTCCTCGAGCGCTATGCTCAGGCATTCGGGCGTGAGGTCGCCGATTTCGTCTCGGCCTGCCAAGACAAGCGAGCACCTCTGGCCGGGGCTCAGGACGGCCTGGCGGCACTTGAGCTGGCGGAAGCCGCGCTCATTTCCTGGCGCGAAGGACGCCGCGTGCTGCTCAGCGAGATTCGGTGAGCTTTTGGCACCTTGATGACCGATCAGGTGAGGCCGTACCCACAGCATGAAAAAGCCCGCCTCTGGACATTCCAGAGGCGGGCTTTTGCTTTCATGGCGTCACATTACGCCAGAGGGCTTTATACCAGCTCGCGCTTTTCTTCCCGTGCGATGCGGCGATCACGTGCGACCGCGCGGCAGATGACGATCAATACCGCCAGGGTGAGCACTGGCCATACCAGTACGTAGGTGGCAAATAGCAATGTCATGTGTGTTGTCTCCCTGTTCTGTTTCGGACGTTATCCAGAATCATGCGCCGGTGGAGGCAGCAGGCTGCGTCTGGATCGGTGTTGTCGTATCACGACCACCTGAGTCGAGTGCTTCGTCATAGTTGCCGACACGTGCGGTGATGGTGTCGAAGTCGAAGCGTTCCTGTCGGCTGGCGAGGCTCATGACCACACACACCAGAGTGCTGGTGCCGTAAGCGGTCAGTGAGGCGAGCAGAACGGTGTAGTCACGCAGGAAGTCGGTCGCGAAGATCAGCATGGCGATCATGGCGGCGACAGCAGCGATGATGCCGAGAATGCGCCCCAGGAAGCCGAATACCATCAGACCGATGATCACGCCGCCGCCGATGCTGGCGAGCAGCTCGAAGAACAGGCCGCTCATGCCCGTCAGCGGCACCAGTTCAAAGCGTGCCAGGCAGAACATCACCATCGCGACGATGACCGACGTGGTGAAGGCGGTGTTGGTCACGCGATTCCAGAAGCAGCTGGCGATGACCGGGAAAACGATCGCGCCCCACAGAGCCCCGACGAAGACCAGCATCACCAGGATATCCAGTGAGAAGCTGGCGAAGACGATGCCCAGCACCGTGGCGATGATCATGGTCAAGCGGCCGATGAAGAGCATGCGCTTCGGGTCTGGCTTGCCGCGGGCGATATTCTTGCCATAGACATCAGCCATGATGATGGCGGATAGCGCGGAAAGGTCGGAATCCGCGGTAGAGGACAGCGAGCCGATCACCAGAATGAAGAACAGCGCGATGAAGAACGGCGGCAGATACTCGGACACCATCTGCGGGATGAGGTTGTTCATGTCGCCGTTGAGCGGCTCCACCCCGAGTGTCAGTGCCATCAGGCCAATCATGCCCAGGCCGATGACGATGGCGCCATAGCCCAGCGTCGCGGTGAGGAAGGTCGGCTTGATGTGGTCTTCGTTGACGGCGAACAGGCGCTGGGAAATGGTCTGGTTACCGATCGCATAGGCCAGTACAGCGACGAAGAAGGGCGCCCCCTGGTTCAGGATGGCATCCGTCGAGAAGAAGTTGGCCTGCTCAGGCGTCAGATTATCTAGGCCAGCGACCAGCTCCGTCGGGCCGCCCATGGCGAAGAACACCGCTGGAATGATCACGATGGCGATCGCCATCAGGGCAACCAGTTGCGCGAAGTCGGTCAGTACCGAGGCGCGGAAGCCGGACCACAGGGTGTAGAACAGCACCCCCACACCCGCCATGATCACGCCTGCCTGGAAGGACAGCGGTGAGAGCACGGAGACGAGCGCCCCGGCGGCGGTGAAGTTGACCATCAGGCTGATCACGCTACCCAGCAGGTTGGAGAGCGCCAGAATCAGCTGACTGGAGGAGCCGTGGCGCGCATGGATCAGCTCGCCCAGTGTATGCGCATTGGGCGCCAGCTTGCGGAAGCGGCGACCGAAGGGGTAGATGAACAGAATCATCAGTGCACCCCACAGGCCATAGTGGATCGGCCCTGAGACACCATAGGTATAGCCGGAGGTGGCGGCGGCATAGAAGGAGGCCGCCCAGATCCAGGTAGCCGTCATGCTTGCCGCGCCCATGCCGAAGCCAACGCGATGGTTGGAGACCATGAAGGCATCGGCATCTTCATTTTTCTTGCGGATCCCCAGCGTCATCAGGTAGGTGCCGCCATAGAAGGCAAGCAGCAGCAGTACGACAGTCAGGGTAGAGAATTGATATAGCGATTCGTTGTTCAAGAACTGGCCCTCGGTAGGGAAACAGGGCGCTACGCAACGCAGTCGCCTAAGGGCAAACGGTTGTCGATAGCGACGAGTAAGGAGGGGAAGGTTCTTAGCCGTGGACGTAGTTCTGCGTCATTTGCTCAAGCAAATGGCATCCAGCGCAGCACGTGGGCCGCGTCATCAATAATCGGCAATCTCGGTCAATGAAGACGGAGTTGGTGGCACTTCCCGGTCAGGCGGGAACTTGGGGGAGGGCGGCGTGGCATGCATCTGCCTTCATCGGAATAATGATATCGCATACGCGTCCTTGTTATCGGTCAAGCCTTGCAAGGGCGCTGATGCGAGTTGTTGGTCAGCCCCAAGCTTGGCAAAACGGTGTTTTTATTTTTTCTCGTTATCAAATTCGTTGGCAACGATAAATTATGCGCATGTCAATGTCCACACCCTGGCGGGGAAAGCTTGCCTCTCATTCACCTCAACGATGATTGGACGAGCGGGTGCGACGATGTTCAGTTGCGTGACACGTGCCAGAGCAGCATGAAAGACATGACGTATTATATAAATAATATTACTCGGCATGAGTTGTGTTTATTTGCTGAGTGTTCTGAATGGTGCCAGAAAGTGAAATAAATCGTTGTCATTACGTCATGCGTATTTCTTGTCCAATGCTTGAGGAAAAGACTCCCTCAATGGCCCAAGCAACGGCTGACTCGGCGTGGAAGAGGACGTTGACACATGGGAGAGCGAGTCTTCAAAGCGGCCCAGCTGTAGGGTCTCGGATGCTCAGTTCCGGCGATGGCGTTATAGTGCCAGGTGATAGCACCACACATGGCGGCAAGGTGGTGTATGCCCAGTCCAACTATCTGTTGGAGGGCAAGCCGGTGGCAGTGGTGGGGGTCATGGTAAGGTGTCCCAAGGATGGCCATAGCATCTGCAGCATCATCTAGGGGCATCCCACCATCAGCTTGAATGGCAAGCCGGTAGCGTTTCACGGCTGTCACACGTCATGTGGGGCGGCGCTGATCTCTGCCGCGAGTGGCAAGCAGGGCCTGGGATGAGGACGTGAGCTGGTCGATGAGTTGTCTGTATTCGTTGATCCTGTAGCCCTGCCTGCGGGATCTTTCGTTCTGAATCTGCGTGAGGCCGCAGTCTCTTGTTTCAAGCGGCGCATTGCAGAGGAAGGGGCTGTATTCACGTTCAAGGTTTCATTGAAAGTCTTTCTCTGCGCCGCGGGTTTTTCAGCCAGGCAGCGAGAGATAGTGTCAGTCACTTCCCGAGACAGACCTGCTGCCACGTGACGTAACAGCTCTTGCCGTTGGGCCTATGACAACCACTGACTATAAGGGGCATCTCCATGCTCACCTTGATCGTGAAATTTGACGTCAAGCCCGAACAACTCGCTACCTTCAACCCGGCTTATTCATAAGGCCGACCTGAAAACGAAGATGGCGAGTGGTTTTCTCTTGTAGAATCAGGATGTTCCTGCCAGAACACGATTCAAGAGGACCACTCGCCATGGGTGAAACCCTAACGACCTGGACGCTCTCATGCAACGGCTCTGTCCGTGTCGAGCTGAGCGGCCACCGCACCACCAGCGACAGCGGCGCATTGTTGCTGCGCGAAGCCCTCGACAGCAGTGGCGTGATCGAGGCGCTCGAAGATAACCTGGTCGATCCACGCCATCCGCTGCGTATTCGCCACTCGCTGGCCAGCCAGATACGCACCTTGGTGCTGCAGCGGGCGATGGGGTGGATCGATCTCAGCGATACCGACACGCTGCGCCGTGATCCGCTCTGGCAGCTGGCCTGCAGTGATGCGCGCGGCATGACGCCACTGGTCCAGGATAGGCCGTCCCAAGCCACGCTGTCGCGGCTGCTGACCTGCCTTGGACACAACGACAACATCGATGCCGTGCATGAAGGTCTGCTGCGGCTGGTGGCCTGGCGCCTGACCTCGCTGAAGAACGGCGAGCGTCCCAAGCAGCTGACGCTAGACATCGACGGCCTGCCGATTGAGGTCCATGGACACCAGGGCGGTTCCGCTTATCATGGCCTTTACGGTACGCGGATCTATTCGCCGCTGGTCGCCTCGTTGGCCGAAACTGGCGACATGGTCGGCGGCCTGCTGCGCGAGGGCGACGCCGGCCCCGCCGAGAACGCTGATACGTGGATCCCGCACCTGGTGAAGCGGCTTAACGAGAGCACCGGCGCCCAGGTTCGGGTGCGTATCGACGCCGGCTTCACCGACAACGACACGCTGGAGGCGCTGGAGAAGCGCAGCATCGAGTACCTGGGCCGGCTGCGCAGCCACAAGGGCTTGCAGGCGCTGGCAGCGCCCTACCTGAAGCGGCCACGCGGCCGGCCACCTGAGCAGCCTCGGGAGTGGTGCCACGACCTTGAATACCAGGCCGGTACCTGGCCAACGCCACGACGCGTGGTGCTGGTAGTTCAGGAACGCCCCGATGACCTGCTGCTGCATGCCTTCTTCCTGGTCACCAACCTCGGCAAGTTCGACTGGCCGCCCGAGAAGATCCTGGCACTCTATCGCAAGCGCGGCAGCGCCGAAGCGCACATGGGCGAGGTGAAGTCGGCGCTCGACGTGCATCTCTCGTCGACCGATCGCGGTGCCTCCACCGTCCAGGACGTGATGGCCCGCAATGAGGTGAGCCTGTTGCTGAGTCTCTACGCCTATCAGGTTCTGCATGGCCTTCGCTGCTTGCTGGGGCGCCAGACCCGGCAGGGTTGGAGCCTGAGCCGGATGCGTGAACAGGTGCTCAAGGTGGCGGCGACGCTCTCGCTGCACGCTCGGCGCATCACCGTTCACCTCGGCGATACGGCTGATAAATGGTGGCCTGCCTTGCTGAAGGGGCTGCCGAAACTGACCGCGCTTAGCTGACGTTCGGCGCAACCACCATAGCTTCAAGAATCGAGCGACCGCAGCGACGGTCGACGATGACGGCTGCTTTAACGGCGTGATTAATTCCTGAACGTTATATAGATACGACAGAAGAGCAGCATTTGGGCATGATTCAGCGGGCCGTTACGGCGTAGATAGCACCCCCGGTGCGAGAACCCAACGGCCAGCCACTTCAAGCCGCCCGATCAGGGCACTCGTGAATAAGGCGGGTTCAAGCAGGCCTTGGCTGACAACAAGCTGGGCTCAGCGGCTGAACCGGAGATGCTGGAAATGCGTTTCTTCGCGGCCAAGGATTCTCCCACCACCATCTTCGCCTACGAGCGCTGGGCAAGCGCCGAAGCTCATCAGGCACATGTGAATCAGCCATACGCGCAAGCCCTGCTGAAACTGGCTGACACGGCGTTGGCATCGCCATTCGAGGTGATGCCCTTGAACGATACTGACCCGGCGCCATTGCATGAGGCGAACCCCAGGCACGTGCAGCCGGAAGATGAGGTATTCAGTATCTTCTTCATCTTCAAGATCAAGGAAGAATATCGCGCTCGATTGCTGCAGCAATTCACCACGCATGTGGCGAAGACGCGCAGTGAGGAGCCGGGCAATCTCGTGTTTGATCTGTATACCATCGACGGGCAGGACGACACGCTGGTGATATACGAGCATTGGCGCACGGAGTCAGACCTGTGGGACATTCACTTCCAGCAGCCCTATGCCATCGAGACAGGCAAGCTCTTGGAGCAGGCCATGGTCGGGGACATGCAGCAGTACCTGAATATCGTCAGCGAGTTCTGAGTTCTCCCGCCGGTCATTCGTTTCCTGTTTACCCATGCGATGCGCAGTCTTTAGAGGCTGCGCATTGTGCGTTCACCCCCTCCTTGAACATCAGCGTGTCATCCCACCGCCATCCACGCCTGTGAGCTCAACCAGGCGGCTGTCATGAAACCCTGCAGCGCCAGCGGCACGTAAGCTGGCAGGCCAGTGCGAGTCACGCGAATGTGATAGTTTCTGGAGCGTCCAGCCGTTTGGCGGCGCAGAGTCCCGGGCATTTTCTTCGCCGGCGGGGCAAGCGGCGCCGTGTTATTACCCGGTAGTGGCAACCCCTTCATCTTTGGTCAGGACCCCTCGTCATGAGTGATGCGTATTACCTCCACCTTACCGATCGCCTGCGCGAACAGCTGAAGGACCCTGATGCCTTTGAAGATAGGCGATTGCCCTCGGAACGCGTGCTGGCCGAGCGCTTCGATACCACGCGCGTGACGTTGCGTCAGGCGTTGGGGCAGCTGGAGGGAGAAGGGCGCATTCATCGCAGCAATCGGCGTGGGTGGTTCGTGTCGCCGCCGCGGCTGGATTACGACCCCACGCGTGACTCCGGCTTCAATGACTATGTGACGGCGCAGGGGCGGCGGCCACGGACGGAAGTGCTGCTGACCGATGTTCAGGCCTATCCACCGGCTGCGCAAGCGCTGGGCCTGGCGGCCCAGACACCGCTCTATCATATTCGCCGCCGGCGTTTCGTGGATGAGCGCGCCGTGCTCAGCGAGTCGATGTGGGTGGTGCCGGAGCGTGCCCCAGGACTGCTCGAGGAGGGCCAGTTCGGGGTGTCACTGTGGGCGGAGCTGCGCGGGCGCTATGGCCTGACGCTGGCCCACCGTGAGCTGCGCTTCTACTCCGAGTCGCTGGGGGAGCAGGCCGCCCGGGAGCTGGGGGTCGCCATGGGTAGTTCCGGTCTGACCGTACGTCGCGCTACCTTCGATGAGCAGCATCGTCCCATCGGCTATGACGAAGAGCGCTGGCTGCACAATGCGCTGTGCATCACCGTCACGCTCAAGAACAAGCCCTGAACCCGCGCTGCAGGGACACTATATGAGGTAACACTGTTTCACTGGGCCTTCAACTGACTGTCACGGGGGTGTCATTCGGCCCGCCCATACTCTTGGTATATACCAGATGGTGAGAGCCATTCATTCCAAGCGTTGGAGAGTCCCGATGTCCTTCTTGACCCGTTCCTTGCTGGCCAGTGCCGTTGGTCTAGTCGTTTCCCTCAATGCCCAGGCGGCCACCGAGCTCACCGTCTATACCGCGGTGGAGTCCGATGATCTGCAGAAATATGCCGAGCGCTTCCAGCAGGCGCATCCGGATATCGACATCAAATGGGTACGCGACTCCACGGGCGTGATCACCGCACGATTGCTGGCCGAGAAGGACAACCCGCAGGCGGATGTGGTGTGGGGCCTGGCCGCGACCAGCCTGCTGGTGCTCGAGAAGGAAGGCATGCTGTCGCGTTATGCCCCCAAGGGAGTCGAGGCGCTGGATACCAAGTTCGTCGACCCCGCCTACCGTGATGGCCAGGACCCGTCCTGGGTCGGAATGGACGCCTGGGTCGCCTCGCTCTGCTACAACACCGTCGAAGGTGAGCGACTGGGAGTGCCCAAGCCGACGTCTTGGGAAGACCTCACGCGTCCCGAGTTCAAGGGCCACGTGATCATGCCCAACCCGAGTTCTTCCGGTACCGGCTATCTGGATGTCGCCAGCTGGTTGCAGCTGTGGGGTGACGAGGGCGGCTGGGAGTACATGGACCGCCTGCACGACAACATTGCCCGCTACACCCACTCAGGCTCCGCACCTTGCAATCTGGCCGGTTCCGGCGAGGCCGTGGTCGGTGTGTCCTTCGCCTTCCGAGGCGCGCGCCTCAAGGCACAGGGCGCACCGGTGGATCTGGTTTTCCCCGAGGAAGGGCTGGGCTGGGACATGGAAGCCGCGGCGATCATGAAGGGCACCGACAAGCGTGAGGCGGCGCAGATGCTGATGGATTGGGCTGTGTCCAAGCCGGCCAATGAACTCTACAACGAAGGTTATGCGGTCGTGGCCTATCCGGGGGTGGCCAAGCCGATCGAGCATTATCCGGCCAACATCACCGAGATGATGATCGAGGCTGACTTTGCCAAGGCGGCCAACCAGCGGGATGCAGTGCTCGCCGAATGGCAGCGCCGTTACGACGGCAAGTCCGACAGTCAGTAAGTCACGCCCAGCCACCTTCGTCATTGCCCCGGCGCCTTGCGCCGGGGCCGGGAGTTTCTCGCATGTCTCTTGTGACCGCACCCCCGCGTCATCACGCCTCGCGTCAAGCGCTGCCAGCGACTGCCGGCGCCTCGCCTCGCGCGGCCTCCGGCCCTGCAGACCGGGCACCTGCGGGTGACGCAGCGCCTCAGGCACCCATCTCGCGTTCTGCGTCGTCAGATAGCATCCACCTCAAGATCAGCGGCCTCACCAAGCGCTATGGCCAGTTCACGGCCCTGAGCGAGATCGACCTCGCGATCCGCGAAGGCGAGTTCGTGTGCTTCCTCGGCCCCTCCGGCTGTGGCAAGACCACCTTGCTGCGCGCCATCGCCGGGCTTGCGCCGCAGAGCGAAGGCACCATCCACCAGCGCGGCCAGGACATCTCGCGGCTGCCGCCGCAGGCGCGCGACTTCGGCATCGTCTTCCAGTCCTATGCGCTGTTCCCCAATCTCACCGTGTCCGACAACGTGGCCTATGGGCTACGCAATCGGCGCGATGCGCGTGACGCGATGCGCCGGCGCGTGACGGAGCTGCTCACCCTAGTGGACCTGGCCGGCAGTGAAGGCAAGTATCCGGCGGCCCTGTCCGGGGGCCAGCAGCAACGCGTGGCACTGGCACGAGCGCTGGCGACCGAGCCGGGGCTGCTGTTGCTCGATGAGCCGCTTTCAGCGCTGGATGCGCGCGTACGTCTGCATCTGCGCAGTCAGATCAAGGCGCTGCAGGCACGGCTGGGCGTCACCACCATCATGGTGACCCACGACCAGGAAGAGGCCCTGGCCATGGCGGACCGCATCGTGGTGATGAACCATGGTGTGATCGAGCAGATCGGCACCCCCGCCGAGATCTATCGTCAGCCGGCGAGCGCCTTCGTGGCCGAATTCATCGGCAGCATGAACTTCCTGCAATGCTGTCCCGAGAACGCCAGTACTCTGCGTCTGGGGCAGCAGCGTCTGGAATGCGCGGCGCATGATCTTGAGGGGCTGGATCAGGCGCGTCTGGCCATTCGCCCGGAAGCCGTCTCGCTGTGCGCAGTGGGTGAGGGGCTGCCGGCGCAGGTGGAGCACGTCGAGTTTCTCGGCGCCTTCCTGCGTATCACTCTGACGCTTGAGGGCTGTGGGCAGACACTGTCGGCGGATGTGGCGCTCAAGGACAGTGAGTCACTGGGCGTGCGGGTCGGTGCCCGGGTGGGTGTGCGTCTGCCGTCCGAGGCGATCCGCCTGTACCCGCTGGTGGAGGCGCAGGCATGATGGCGCGTGCATTGCCCTTGTCGGGAAGGCTGTCAGGCGAGTCCGGCTTGCGTCTGTTGATGTTGCTGCTGGCCCTGGCGCTGCTGGTCATCGGGCTGCTGTTGCCGCTGGCCACCATGCTGATCAAGAGCGTGCAGGACCGCAGCGGCGACTTCGTCGGCCTGGCCAACTTCGCGCGCTATGTGCAGACGCCGGCGCTGGTCGGCTCGATCATCAATTCCGTCAGCATCGCGCTGATCAGTACCCTGACGGTGGTGAGTCTGGCGTTCCTGTGCGCGTACGGCATCACCCGCACCTGCATGCCGGGCAAGCGCGTCTTCCGCATGCTGTCCATCCTGCCGCTACTGGCTCCGTCACTGCTGCCAGCCATCAGTCTGGTGTATCTGTTCGGCAATCAGGGCTGGTTCAAGGATGTGCTGCTGGGGGAGAGCATCTACGGCCCCATCGGCATCGTGATGGGCATGACCTTCTGGATCTTCCCGCATGCGCTGATGATCATGATGACGGCGCTCAGCAACAGCGATGCCCGTCTCTATGAAGCCGCGGACGCGCTGGGAACGCCCAAATGGCGCAGCTTTCTGACCATCACCTTGCCGGGCGCGCGCTACGGCATCATCTCCTGCGCCTTCGTGGCCTTCACGCTGGCGATCACCGATTTCGGCGTGCCGAAGATCATCGGCGGGCAGTTCAGTGTGCTGGCCACCGATGTCTATCGTCAGGTGGTGGGGCAGCAGAACTTCCAGATGGGCGCGGTGGTCAGCGTCATCCTGCTGTTGCCGGCCTTGCTGTCCTTCGCGGTGGACCGCTGGATCCAGCGCCGTCAGGTCGCGCAGCTCTCGGCGCGCGCCGTGCCCTGGCAGCCGACGCCAAGCCCGCTGCGTGACTGGGTCTTCGCGCTGCTCTGCTATGGCGTGGCCGCCGCGATTCTGGCCGTGATTGGCACCGCCATCTATGCCTCGCTCGTGCAGTTCTGGCCCTACAACCTGAGCCTGACCCTGGATCACTACGCCTTCAAGGCGCTGGCGGGTGGTGGCTGGGACGCGTGGCTCAACTCGCTGACGCTGGCCTTCTGGGTCACCTTGATCGGCACGCTGGTCATCTTCTTCAACGCCTGGCTGACCGAGAAGAGTCAGGGCTATCGCCCGCTGCGCCAGGGGCTGCACTTCATGGCGATGATGCCGATGGCCGTGCCGGGCATGGTGCTGGGTCTGTCCTACATCTTCTACTTCAACCAGGCTGACAACCCGCTGAACTGGATCTACGGCACCTTCGCGATTCTGGTGCTCAACACCCTGGTGCATTTCTATACCGTCTGCCACCTGACCTCGGTGACTGCGCTCAAGCAGCTCGATGGGGAATTCGAGGCGGTCGGTGCCTCACTCAAGGTGCCGTTCTGGAAGACCTTCTGCCGCATCACCTTGCCGGTGTCCCTGCCGTCAGTGCTGGATATCTCGGCCTATCTGTTCATGAACGCGATGACGACCGTCTCGGCAGTGGTATTTCTCTACAACAGCGATACCCGACTGGCCTCCATCGCGGTGATGCATCTCGACGAAGCCGGGCACTTCGCCAGCGCGGCCGCCATGGCGGTACTGATCTTCTTCACCTGTCTGGGCGTCAAGCTGCTGCATGCGGTGGTCAGTCATTTGCTGTTGACCCGTGCCCAACGCTGGCGACAGGCGACCTGATTACGCCGTTGGCCGTCTTTTTTTTGTGCAAATTAACTGGTATATACCAATGAGTATTCAACATCCGTACCTGCTGACTCCCGGTCCCTTGACCACCAGTGAGAGCGTCAAGGCCGCCATGATGAAGGACTGGGGCTCCTGGGATCAGGACTTCAACACCAAGACCGCCGAGATCTGCCAGCAGTTGCTCCGCTGTGCCAATGCCAGTGAGCACCATGAGTGCGTGCCGATGCAGGGCAGCGGTACCTTCGCGGTCGAGGCGGCGCTGGGCAGTCTGATCGAGCCGACGAGTACGACGCTGGTGCTGGTCAATGGCGCCTATGGCAAGCGGCTGGTCAGTCTGCTGACCCGCATGGGGCGCGACTGCGACGTGCTGGCGTGGGGCGATGCCGAGGCGCCGTGTGCCAAGGCCGTGGCTGACAGACTCGCGGCAAGGCCCGAGATCGGTCATGTCGCCATGATTCACTGCGAGACAAGCTCCGGGATGCTCAATCCGGTGGCGGACATCGCCGAGGTGGTGGCGGCACACGGTCGTGAGCTGATCCTCGATTCGATGAGTGGCTTCGGGGCGCTGGAGATCGATGCGCAACGTACTCCGTTTCTGGCGCTGATCTCCTCGGCCAACAAATGCTTCGAGGGGGTGCCGGGGTTCGGCTTCGTGATCGCCCGGCGCGATGCGCTGCAGGCGGCACAGGGGCGTAGCCACTCATTGTCGCTGGACCTGCACGATCAATGGCAGTACCTCAAGCGCACTGGGCAATGGCGTTATACCCCGCCGACTCACGTGGTGGCGGCGTTTCACCAGGCGCTGAAGGAACACGCCGAGGAGGGCGGCGTCGCGGGCCGCCACGCCCGCTATCACGCCAACATGCAGCGACTGGTGGCAGGCATGCGTCAGCGCGGCTTCACGACCCTGCTCGACGATGCCTGGCTGTCGCCGATCATCACCACCTTCCTGAGCCCGGCACACCCGGACTTCGACTTTTCACGTTTCTACGCCGAGCTCAAGGCACGTGGCTTCATCATCTACCCGGGCAAGCTCACCGACGTGGAGAGCTTCCGCATCGGCAGCATCGGGCAGCTGGATGTCCGCGTGATGGATCAACTTCTGGCCGCCGTGGATGACGCGCTGGCCACCCTGGGTGTCGACGATGCCCGCCCGTGCGCTGACGCTGTCGCACTCAACTGACTGGAGAACTGTCATGCAATACCACACCCCGGATCGTCTGCAGGCTGCCATCTTCGATTGGGCCGGCACCCTGGTGGATTTCGGCTCCTTCGCGCCGACCCAGATCTTCGTCGAGGCCTTTGCGGAAATCGGCGTGGCCATCAGTCTGGAAGAGGCGCGCGGCCCGATGGGCATGGGCAAATGGGAGCACATTCGCACCCTGTGTGATGACCCAGCGATCGCGGCCCGTTTCGAGGCGGCCTGTGGCCACGCCCCCAGTGATGCCGATGTCACGGCGCTTTATGAGCGCTTCATGCCGCTGCAGATCGACAAGATCGGGGCGCACTCCGCACTGATTCCCGGCGCGCTCGAGGTCATCAACGGGTTGCGCGACAAGGGCATCAAGATCGGTTCCTGCTCCGGCTACCCCCGCGAAGTGCTCGAGCAGGTCGTCGCACGGGGCAAGGGCAATGGGCTGGTGGTGGACCATGTCGTGGCCACCGATGAGGTGCCCAAGGGGCGACCCTCTCCGGCGCAGTCTCTGGCCAATGTCATCGCGCTGGGCATCACTGACGTGGCGGCCTGCGTGAAGGTGGATGATACGGCGCCGGGGCTGCTGGAAGGTCGCAGTGCCGGCATGTGGACGGTCGCGCTGACCTGCTCCGGCAACGCCATGGGGCTGGATCACGCGGCGTTCATGGACCTGTCGGAGGCAGAGCTCAACGAAAGGCGTAGCGCCATCGAAGCCCAGTTCACGCCGTCCGGGCCGCACTTCATGATCGACACCATCGCGCAGCTGCCCGAGGTGATCCGCGAGATCGAGGCGCGTCTGGCGCGCGGTGAGCGCCCCTGACAGCCTGGTGACGGGGTGGCGACGCCAGGCCTGCCTGTCACCTCGCTCGCCCACCTTGATCTACCATTTCACCCCACCACTTCACTCCACCCCTTCAGGCGCCAGCCTCGGGTCCTTGCACAAGGCCTTGAGGCTGGCGTCTTCTCGCAAAAGGTAAGGACATATGCTCATTGGCGATTGCCGCCTGGTTGCCCTGAAAGCCCGTAATTCCCGCATGCCCGTCCGCATGCCTGTCCCCATGCACGGGCAAGCTCACTCTCAAGCCCAATTTCATGTTCAAGCTCAAGCTCAAGTTCAAGGCCACACGATTGCCGTGAGTGCCTCTTGAGCCCACTGGCGCTGGGACTCATCCTGATCTCGGTCTGTCTGCATGCCGGCTGGAATCTGCTCGGCAAGGGGCGGGCGCCGTCGCTGGCCTTCTTCATGCTGGCCATGGCCAGTGGTGCGCTGATCTTTGCGCCGCTGCTGGGGTTGGGGCCGTCGTTTGCCGTGCTGCCCACTGAATTCTGGGGCTGGCTGGTGGCCACCGGCCTCTGTCAGGTGCTCTACATGGGCGGACTTGCCTGGGCCTATGCGCGCGGCGAGGTCAGTGTGCTGTATCCCATCGCGCGGGCCTTGCCGGTGGTGCTGGTGCCGCTGGTGTCACTGAGTCTGCTGGGCAGTCAGGCACTCACGGCGTTGGATCTGGTCGGCATGGGGCTGATCGTGCTCGGCGCGTTGGTGCTGCCCTTGAGCAGTCCGCAGGGCCTGCGCCCCTCGACCTACCTGACGCCCGCGTTGGGGTTCGCGCTGCTGGCAGCAGTCGGCACCACCGGCTATTCGCTGATCGACAAGCAGGCGCTGGATATCATGGTGAGTGTCGGTTACTCGCCCACCTCGGCGGGCGCTGTCTTTCTGGTGTTGCAGGCCATCATGACCGTCGCTTGGGGCGCGCTGCTGGTGATGTTGCTGCCGGCAGAGCGTCGCCGCCTGCCCGCGCTATGGCGGGGGGAGCGGGGCAGCATGGTGCTGACCGGCGTGATGGTGATGGCGACCTACGGGCTGGTGCTGGTTGCCATGACGCTGACGGCGGAGGTCAGCCTCGTCGTGGCGATGCGTCAACTGTCGATCCCGCTGGGCGTGATGCTCGGGGTGCTCTGGTTGCGCGAGCGAGCGGCCATCGCCAAGTGGATCGGCATCGTCATCATGCTGGCGGGACTGTGGACCGTTGCGCTGGTGTGAGGAAAGGCGTGGCATGAGGCACAAAAAAAGCGAGACAGGCGGCTGCCTATCTCGCTTTTGTCTTTCTGCGGGCGCTGGCGGGGCATCACGTTGTCGTGAACCCCTGCACCGCCATGCTTACTTGGCGTCTGCCACCAGCATTTCCAGCGTGGCGCGCGCGCCGTTGTCGTGCAGGCTCTTCAGCGCTGCCAGGTAGGCGTCGCGGAAGCGCGGCTGATCGACCAGATCACCGAACAGTTCACGGTTGTCCAGGAAGGCAGTCGGCTCTTCGCGCTGACGGCTGGCACGCTCCATCAGCTCGTCCTTCAGCGGGTCGACCACGTCGATGGTCTCGCCTTGCTCATCCACGCCTTCTGCATAACGTGCCCAGCTGGCCACGACGGCTGCGGTACGACGCAGTTCGCCGTCGGTCTTGAGCTGTGCGTGTGCCACCGGGATCAGGAACTTCGGAATGCGGTCGGAGGTCTCGGCGCACAGACGCGCGAGGGTGTCCTTGACTTCCGGGTTGGCGAAACGCTCGATCAGCGTGCGGCAATGGGCGTCGAGATCGATACCCGGCAGCTGGGCCAGCGTCGGGCGAGCTTCCTCGTTCATGTAGCCGAGCAGGAAGTCGACGATCAGCGGGTCGTTGCAGGCTTCATGCGCGTAGCGATAGCCGGCCAGATAGCCGAAGTAGCACAGCGCCTGGTGACCGGCGTTGAGCAGACGCAGCTTCATCAGCTCATAGGGCTCGACATCTTCCACCGGCTGCACGCCGGCATCTTCAAAGGCCGGGCGGCCATGGGCGAAGTGGTCTTCCAGCACCCACTGGGTGAAGGGCTCGCAGACCACCGGCCAGGCGTCTTCCACGCCGAAACGTGAGGACAGCTCTTCGATGTCAGCCGGCGTGGTCACCGGCGTGATGCGGTCGACCATGGAGTTGGGGAAGGGGACTTCGGCTTCGATCCATGCCGCCAGTTCTGCATCACGTGCACGCGCGTAGGCAGTGAACATCTTGTGAGCGACGTTGCCGTTGCCTTCGATGTTGTCACAGGACATCACGGTGAACGGGGCGACGCCACGCTCGCGACGACGTGCCAGGGCTTCGGTGATCAGGCCGAAGCTGGTCTTGGCTTCCCCCGGGTTGGCCAGGTCGTGCTGGACGTCGGCGTTCTCGAGATTGAATTCGCCGGTGACCGGGTGGAAGTTGTAGCCACCTTCGGTGACGGTCAGCGAGACGATGCGGATCGCCGGGTCGGCCATCAGCTCGATGACGGCCTCCGGGGAGTCCGGGGCAAAGCGGTAATCGATGATGGAACCCACCACGCGCGGCTCATAGTTGCCGTCCGGGTGCTTGAGTACCACGGTGTAGAGGTGGTCCTGCGAGGCCAGGGCTTCCTGCATGCGGCGGTCGCCCGGCATCACGCCGACGCCGACGATGCCCCAGTCCAGCGCCTTGCCCTGATTCATCAGCTCGTCGAGGTACATGGCCTGGTGCGCACGATGGAAACCGCCCACGCCGAAGTGGACGATACCGGCGCTGACCGCAGTGCGGTCATAGTTCGGAGTGGCTACCTTGGCGTCCAGCTGAGTCAGACTGGCATTGGAGAGACGGGTCATGGGGAGGTCTCCTGCCGCGTGTCGCGGTCGAGTCGAGATGGGTAAAGAAAGGGTAGGTCGTAACGGCCAGCGGCGAAGGTCACCCGTGTGATTCAGGCTTCCTTCGCCGCTGGCATGGCAGGGGGCAAGCCCCTGCCGACTCAGCTAGCGGTGGCCGCTTGCTTGGGGGACTGCTTGTTGAACAGCGCCTTGCTGCGCTGCAGCTCCCAGTACGCGAAGATGAAGTAGATGATCGTCGACCAGATGGTCACGTCATAGAACAACTCACGATTCGCTTCGTAGCTGGCCAGGTCCGGGCTGCCGAAGAGTACGCGCAGCGCGAGGACCATCGGCACCGCCAGGCCCAGCACCATCCAGACGGCCTTGATGGCCTTGGTCAGACCCGAAGTGTCCTTGACCGGTGCGTGGTTGGTGGTCTCGGCCTGCTTGGCGTGCAGGGCTTCGACACGCTCCTGGAATTCCCGCTCGGCCGCTTCGGCTTTCGGGTAGGAGTCGGCTGCACCGGCAGATCTGGCCATCAGGGTGTAGAGGATGATGGAGACGAACCAGGTCGGCAGGAACAGGTAGTAGAACGGGATCACGTCGACCGTCTCGAGGCCAAAGCCGAAGATCAGTGACAGCGCCCAGGTTGCCAGTGCCGGCGTGTTGTGCTTCACGCCCTTGTAGCGCGCCCAGTAACGGCTGAAGCCGAGTTTCGGGAACAGGTGATGCTCAGCGAAGATGATCCCGCCGACCGGCACCAGCACCAGGCCCGCATAGGTCAGCAGCGGCAGCATGCTGCGATAGACGAACGGGAAGCAGCTGAGCACGGCAACGCAGATACCCACGGCCAGCGTCGCCTTGTTGCGCGACAGGTTCGGCATGGCCGACTGGGCGGCAAGGCCCGCGCGGTACAGGTTGGCGTTGGCGGTGGTCCAGCCTGCGACGACCACGATAACGAAGCCAGCGGCGCCAAGGGCGTGCAACGCCACTTCGCCCGGTTCCAGCACATCGATGCTGATACCGGCGACGGCTGCGGTGGCCGCGCCCATCAGACCGGCGGAGATCCAGGCGACATAGTGGCCGAACATCATGCCGGTGCTGGTCGCAAGGCCGGAGCGCATACGCTTGGCATAGCGCAGCAGCGCCATGTCGATCAGACCGAAGTGGGAGAAGGTGTTGGCCGCCCAGGAGAAGCCGATGACTTCCCAGATGCCGATGCCCGCTTCGCCCTGGGAGTTGATCCCGGTGAAGACGGTACTGCCGGCGACATCAATGAAACTCGAGAAACTGTTCAGGCTGGTTTCACCAGTGACGGACTCCGCCAGTTCCGGCAGCAGAACCATGCCGCCGACGGTGAACATCAGCATCAGCCACGGGGCACAGATGCTGGCGAATTCGGTCAGGGCGTTGAAGCCATAGACCGCTACCAGCACGACGATGGCTGCCACGGCCAGTGCCAGCAGGATGAACTCGAAGCTGGTGGGGTAGGCCTGGGTCTGGGCCGGAATGTCGAACAGCAGCCTGACCGCCGTGGCGGAAACGGTAATCATGGCCGCCGATATGGTGGTGAATATGACCACGTTGGCCCAATTGTAGAGCCGTGACATCGAATCACCGGCAATACGGTGAAGATAGGTGAAGAGGCTCAGACGGGTCTCGATCGCGATTGGCGTCGTGATCAACCAGAAGCTGAGCACTGCGAGGCCATTACCGATCAGCAGGCCCAGCAGGATATCCCAGATACCGGCACCGAGCGCCACGAAGGTGGCACCGATGACGAACTCGGTCGCGGCAACGTGCTCGGCGGCATAGAGACCGGCAAAGTGTGGCCACCGGTGCAGTTTATGACGTGGCACCGGCAGTAGCTCATCGTCCATATGGGCGATCTGCCGATCCAAATCTGGCGCAGTACTGGCCATGATTGGCTCCTGTTTTTTTACGGCTTGTCTTGCTGCTCCTACCCGAGATGTCACGCAGCCGCCTTGGCGATCCTGTCGGCGATGACGAGGGTAGATCGTCTATTATCGATCAAATGACTCAGGTGTGGTGCAAATGATCGGTGAATGGTCATCAAAACGCAAAGCCCGCGTGCTTGAACTTTGGGCTATGACCTCGAGTGATCATGGCTATGGAAGTCAGGAAAGCGCTGAAGGCCGCATGAAATCAGGGCTTGCGCGAGGGTGTCTCGATTCAATGACACGATTCAGCAAAATGAATTTTTCCGTTCTCACACCCCGTTCGGCGCCTGAAGCATTGTGTCCTGGCTAAAACGGCCAACGATCCAGGGCCAGATATCTCACAACTCTGAGGGTGGTCTTGCACCGATGTGGTGCGATCGGCGTACCCGGCATCGTCGCTTTCTTGCCATGCCTCAGCAGTCTCCTGATCGAGGCCCGGGAGTCGAAAGGGGAAATGGGGCAGCGGAGAGGGCAGCGGAAAGGGCAGCGGAAAGGGCAGCGAAAGTCGGGTCGCTGCGAGAGAGCACTATAAAGAGCGCTATAGAGGTGGCGACATATAAAGGTGGGTGTTGGTCAGTGGCGACATCGGTTTCGGCACAATGCGACGGAAAGTGCATGAAATAACGACAAAGAACGAGAAAAATGAGACATCTTGCGGCGTCCCCCAGTTCTCGCTAAGGTTGCGCAACACTGTTTCCTAACCAGGAAGCCCCAACATGACTCCCGGCGCTTGATTGGCGACGGGGCAAGGCGAGGAGGCCAGCCATGCGAACGCGCACACTGACCATTCTGATGATGATATTCACGCTGCTGGGAGCCCCGCTGGCTCAGGCAGGACCGCACGATAGAGGCCATGGGCATCATGACCGTGGGCATGGCCACCACGACCGCGGCCATCACGGCAAACAGCACAAGAAGCACCACAAGCAGCAGCGCCACCATGAACGCCGCCGTCATGAGGCGCGACGCCATCACCAGTGGCGCCGTGGCGACCACCTGCCGCGTCATTACTACTCCGACAGCCGCTACTGGGTGAAGGACTGGCACCATCGTCATCTGTCCAAACCGCCGCGCGGTCATCGTTGGCTGAACATCGATGGGCGCTATGTGCTGGCCGCGGTGGCGGGTGGCGCGATCACGGCCATCATTCTCAATCGCTGAATTAGTGGCCAACAGGCTGCGCTAAGCAAGACGATGAAAAAGGGGCCTCTGATGAGGCCCCTTTTTCATGTCCGATCTTCAGTGGAAAGTGCTGTCCACATGAGGCTCGATCCCCTCACGCGTAGGCACTGCATACCCAGGTCATGGTCGCGGGGGTGTCACCGTTGTAGGTGATGGCGTGTCCGAGGGTGCTGTCGAAGGCCAGGCTGTCACCGACCTTGAGCTGGATGGGGTCGTAGAGTTCGGTCCAGACCGTCACCTCGCCGCTGGTCACGATGATCTGTTCCTGGCCGGAATGTTTTTGCAGGCCGCCGAACTCCTCGAGACTGCGATTGAGCACGGTGGTTTCCAATACCATGTATTCCTTGGACGCCACATTGTTGCAGAGCGGTCGATAGCGGTAGTTGGGCGTCTCGATGACGTCTCCCTCCTGTGCTCGCGTCAACGCGAGCCAACCCCGAAATGCCGCGTCCTCCGTGTGATAGAACAGCTCGCTGACATCCACCTTCAGGCCCCTAGCGAGATTCACGATCGCCTCGAAGGTCGGCGAGATACGTCCATTCTCGATTCTCGACACGCTGGCCGCCGAGATACCTGACGCGCTGGCCACGGCCGCGATGGTCAGTCCCTTCTCCTTGCGTAGTGCCTTGAGATTGTCACCAATGGCGCCTGCCTTGCGTTCTCGGTGCTTCAGCGCGATCGGCGTTTCCTGGTGGGGTGTCATGTCAGCGTGCTCCATCGAGTTTGTCTGCTGGGTGGCGTCTGTCGCCGTTTGCCGTTGCTCAGCGCCTGTGTGGCACATGGGCGCGAGTCATCAAGTCATGCCACGGCAGGAGAGAGGCGTAAGCGCCATGATGGCGTCCATTTAGGGCTTCCACGAGCAAAATGTCGAGCAGGTATCCACATTTGACCCAATATTGCGTATATGCAATTGTGGAGGCGAATGCGCAATCGACAGTGGCCGCCCACTGGGCGTGTATCAGGCCTCAGCCTGTATCAGGCATTCGCCTGCAGGTACGCATGGCATTGCACTCTAATTAAAATAATCTTGGGAAAACAAAAATGTACGACTTCAAGAAACAGCTCCTCGGCATGGGTATCGCTGCCAGCCTGTTGGCGACTGCCACGACTCAGGCGGCGGACGTCGAGTGGAAGATGGCGACCCCGTGGGGCGGTGGGCCCTGGCTTGAACGGGATGCCAAGACCTTCGCGGACTATGCAAGCGAATTGACGAATGGCGACGTGAGCATCCAGGTATTCCCCGGTGGCACCCTGGGCGGCGCGCTGCGCGTCACCAATACCGTGAAGTCCGGTGTCGCGCAGATCAGTCACAACTACATCAACTATGACTACGGAACTGACCCGACGGCAGCGCTGCTGGCCGGGCACTCCAGCGGCCTGACACCGGAAGAATTCATGCTGTGGATGTACGAGGGCGGCGGTGTCGAGCTCTATGAAGCCTTCCGTCGCGAGGTGTTCGGCGTCGTGGCCTTCCCGTGCTCGACCCTGGGCACCGAGATTTTCCTGCACTCGAGCAAGAAGGTGCAGACGCTTGAGAACTTCCAGGGACTGCGCCTGAGAACCTCGGGTGCCTGGGCTGAAATCGCCTCACGTCTTGGGGCCTCTACCGTGGTGATGGCCGGCAGTGACATCTATACGGCGTTAGATCGCGGTGTAATCGATGCCGCGGAGTGGGGGAGTCCTGAGCTCAACAAGCCGACGGGTTTCCAGAATGTCGCGCAGTACGTCATCTTGCCCGGCATCCATCAGTCGGGCGGCATTCTGGAGTGTGAAGTGAATGTCGATGCCTGGGACGGGCTGAGCGAAGCCCAGCAGAACCAGTTGCGCCTCGCGGGCAAGCTGAGCGTGTTCGAGTCCTGGCTGGATAGCTCCTTTGCCGATCTCAAGGCCTTCAAGGAGCTGGAGGAAGGCCCCAACGAAATCGTGCAGCTGGATCAATCCTTCATCGATGCCATCTACGAAGAGACCCGTGCCTGGGAAGATGAGAAGGCGGGCGAGAATGAGTGGTTCGCACGTGTGCTTGAGTCGCAACGTACCTTCAAACAGAGCATGACGACCTGGCAGGACTACCGTTTGCCGATCGGGGAAATGGGACGCTGATTCCTCTTGAATGATGTCTCTGGCCCGGGCGATACCTGTATCGCCCGGGCTCTCTCCTTGTCGTCATCCTGGTGAGTTGCCATGAAAATCGTCGCTGTCATTGAGCGCCAGACCCGCTGGGCCGGGTATCTGGGGGCAGTCTTGATACTGCCGCTGGTGCTTGCGTTGGTCTATGAAGTCTTCAGTCGTTATGTGCTGGGAAAGCCCACCTTATGGGCGTTTGAAGTCAGCTACATGGTGATGGGCGCCATCTTCATGCTTGGCATGGCAAATGCCCTGCGTGTCGGCCAGCACGTTAGTGTGGATGTGTTGAGCCAGAATTTTGCACCGCGTCTCAGGGCTGGAGTTCATCTGGCCTGTTATGCGGTGTTGCTGCCGGTACTGATGTGGCTTGTCTGGGAGCTGTCGCTCTATGCGCTCGAGGCGTTCTCCAGCAATGAGCGCTCCGGACGTTCTGCCTGGAATCCGGTGATCTGGCCGGTCTTCGGCGTGTGGTGGCTGGGCTTCGTCTATCTGACGCTGCAGGTGATCGCGGAGATGTTGAAGCTCTGGAGCACACTGCTGGGCCATGATCATGGCGCGGAGGTGTCCTCATGAGCGACTTCATTGCCCTCATCATGTTCCCTGCGCTCATCGCTCTGATCGTGCTCGGTTTCCCGATCGCGTTCTCGATGATCGTTGTCGCTACCGTCTTTGGTGTTGCCCAGTTCGGGGATGCCGCGGCCTATCAACTGCTGACCAAGATCGAGGACACGGCGTCCAATTCCATTCTGGCTGCCGTGCCCTTGTTCATCTTCATGGGCGCGATGCTCGAGAATTCCGGCATTGCCGAGCGACTGTTCGGGGCCATCCATCTGTGGACACGTCGGATGCCCGGCGGGCTGGGCGTCGGTGCGGTCATCATGGGCACCATCTTCGCCGCCGCCAGTGGTGTCGTCGGGGCCACCGAGGCGGTGATCGGCATGCTGGCCGTGCCGGTCATGCTCAAGCATCACTACGACAAGTCGCTGATCTCCGGCACCATCTGTGCCAGTGGCTCATTGGGCACGGCGATTCCGCCTTCCATTACCGTGGTCATTCTCGGGCCTGTAGCCGGGGTCTCTGTCGGATCACTGTTCAGTGGTCTGCTGATCCCGGGGCTGTTGATGGCGCTGCTGTTCCTCCTCTATATCGTCGTGGTCTGTGCGCTGAAGCCAGCACTTGCGCCGCGACTCAAGGAAGATGAGCAGCATCCGGGGTGGGGCAAGCTGCTCACCATTACCCTGAGTGCGCTGCTGCCGACCATGAGTCTGATCCTGGTGGTGCTGGGCACGATTCTGATGGGCATCGCCACGCCGACGGAAGCGGCGGCCTGTGGGGCGCTCGGCTCCGTATTGCTGGCACTGGGGTATCGCAATCTCACGCTGTCCATCCTGTGGAACGCGGCGGTACGCACACTCAACATCACCGCGATGATTCTGCTGATCGTGCTGGGCGGCAACATGTTCGCGGGCGTCTTCTTCGCCTCCGGCGGGATGGCCACCGTACAGTCGTTGCTGCTGGATACCGGCTTGAGCCCGTGGCTGATTCTTGGCGCCATCCTCCTGATCGCCTTCCTGGCCGGTTTCGTGCTCGACATGATCTCGGTGGTCCTGATCGTCATCCCCGTGGCGATGCCGGTCATCGGCCTGCTCGGGTTCGATGAGATCTGGTTCTGCGTGGCCTTCCTGATCGTGATGCAGACGAGTTATCTGACACCGCCGTTGGCGCCCTCCATCTTCTATCTGCGTGCCATCACGCCTCCTGAAGTGACGCTGAAGCACATGTACAAGGGAGTGATGCCCTTCATCTTCCTGCAGCTGGTGGTGTTGGCGCTGATCCTGGCCTTCCCGGGACTGGCGCTGTGGTTGCCTGATGCCATCAGCGGACCGTCATGGAAATGATGGACACCTTATTGGAAAGGAATGAGTTCGTATGAGTGATGCAACACAGGAAGAGACAGGAATGGACGTCAATCTCGATCGGGCAGCGCTCAAGACGCTATGTCACGAGGTGCTGAGCCACCATGGGTTCAGTGAGCCACATGTCGATGCCATGAGTGACGCGTTGGTAGCGGCGGAAATGGACGGTTGTCGCTCCCATGGGCTCTATCGCCTGATGGGGTTCGTCGCGACACTGAACAATGGCGGTGTGGTGCCGGACGCCGTGCCGATCGTCGAGGATACGGCGCCCTCCATCGTCAAGGTGGATGCCAGGGGGGGCTTCTCGTCGCTGGCCTTCCAGCAGGGCGTGCCTGAGCTGCTCGACAAGGCGCGAGCCAATGGCATTGCCATTCTGGCCATCAATCATTGCGTGCATGGCACGGCATTGTGGGTAGAGATCGAGCGGCTGACGCGTGAAGGGCTGGTCGCTATCGCCTGCAATCCGACCCAGTCGTACATGGCCCCGTATGGTGGCAGTCAGCCTCTGCTGGGGACCAATCCCCTCGCCTTTGGCTGGCCGCGCGAGGACGGTAACCCGTACGTATTCGACTTCGCCACCAGTGCCATCGCGCGTGGCGATATCGAGCTGCATCGTCGCCAAGGGGACAAGATTCCGCTCGGCTGGGGTGTCGATCGAGCGGGCGAGCCGTCACAGGACCCGACAGAAGTGCTGGACCATGGCGCGATGCTGCCCTTCGGTGATCACAAGGGCTCTGCGCTGGCGATCATGATCGAGTTGATTGCAGGGCCGCTGATCGGCGACATGCTGAGTATCGAGTCCAGCGAACACGATCAGGGCAAGGGGAGCCTGCCATATCATGGGGAGTTGATCATCGCGATAGATCCCGTGCGCCTCACTGGCGGTAGCACCCAGCAGCACATGCTGCGCTCTGAAAGGCTGTTCGAGCTCGTGAAGCAGCAGGGCGCAAGGCTATCCTCCGAGCGTCGCTTCAAAGCTCGCCAGAAGCATCAAGAAGAGGGCGTCACGCTTTCGAGAGCCTTGTATGACGATATCCTCAAGCTGGCCTCCTGAACCTCCGTGTAGACCGAGCAGTAGAGTGATCGCTGAGAGCACACCGCGGGAAGTCACAACTGCTTGAAGAAGAACGGTCGCCTCCTGGGCGGCCGTTCTTGTATGAGGGTCTCTATCGTCGGCCTTGTCATCGGCGTTGTCATCGGTGCGGCCAACCTCACGCCTGCCGATACTGAGCGCCCATCCAGTTCTGCCTGATTATGCGCACCATAGGTTGAGCCTGCTTTTCAGCAAATGCGCAGATGCTGATAGCGTAAGGCGTATTGAGGGTGGCTGACGCCACCTGAAGGTCACGCAGGGGAGAGGCGCATGATGCTTGAGATGACATCGCGGTTTCGTGGTTGCCTGTTGGGTGGTGCGGTGGGCGACGCCCTGGGGGCGGCGGTGGAATTCCTGTCGCACGAGGAGATCCAGGCGCGCTTCGGCAGTGATGGAATAGCCGACTATGCGCCGGCCTATGGTGGGCTGGGGCGGATTACCGATGATACGCAGATGACGCTGTTTACTGCCGAGGGCCTGCTGCGCAGCCATGTGCGTGGCTGCTTGAGAGGCATCACGACGCAAAGTGGTCTGGTCAGCAGCGCCTACGAGCGCTGGCTTTACACCCAGGGCGAACGCTCGCGGCAGGAGACCGAGCAGGAATGGTTGGACAGTGGTTGGCTGATCAAGCAACGCGAGCTCCATTCGCGGCGCGCCCCGGGCATGACATGCTTGTCAGCGCTCAAGCAGATGCGTGCCTACGGTGACAGGGCGCAGAACGACAGCAAGGGCTGTGGTGGGGTGATGCGTGTGGCACCTGTCGGCTTGTTCGCGCATGCGATGGGAGCCTCCCATGAGATGTGCTTCGAACTCGGAGAAGAGGTCTGTGCGCTGACCCATGGGCACGTCACCGGCCAGCTGACCGGCGGCGTGCTGGCAGTGATGATCCAGTGTCTGGTGGCGGGGGATGCGATGGCACAGGCACTCGCGCATGCCCTGTGTATTCTCGAGCGCAAGCCGGGCTGTGATGACACTCTGCAGGCCCTGGAGCAAGCCCGCGCGCTGGCCGAGTCCGAAACGTCGGCGCCGGCCGCAGTGGTATTGCTGGGGCTGGGGTGGATCGCGGAAGAAGCCTTGGCAATCGCTGTCTACTGCGCGCTCACTGCCCGGGATTACCGCTCTGCGATTCAGCTCGCGGTCAATCACGATGGGGATTCGGATTCCACCGGGGCCATCACGGGCAATCTGCTCGGGGCGCAATGGGGCGAGGAGGCGATACCGAGTGACTGGCTGGCGCCCCTTGAACTGCGTGATGTGATCGGCGAGATCGCCAAAGACCTGCACGACTGCCCCCGCTGGGAGCTCTACACCGATGGTGGGGGCAAGGATGAAAAGTGGGCCTGGGAGAAATACCCGGGCTATTGAGGCGCGGTGCAGCAGCATGAAAAAACGCGGAGCCATCTTCCAATGGCTCCGCGTTTTCGTGTCTGGACATCAATTTTCATCGCCCGTCGCGATGCAAGGGGAGCGCAGAGGCGCAGGGAGTGCTTGAAACAGGTGACTTGAGAGGGCGTCCACGGGCTTCGTAAGCGGTTGATAATACTATGCTTATTACCAAAGTCGTAGATGAGCGTCTGTCCAGCTGGTCAGGTGAGTGACGCATTGGTTCGTGATTGGAATCAATGCTGTTCCAGTGGAGGGATATCTCGCGTGGCGGGTTTCGTCCACAATGCGCTCATTCCACATTGCACGAAACGGCAGTCTGGATTCGGTCGATGGCTGGCGCCTGTCAAGACGTCTTCCACTTTTTTGAAGATGGCATGCATCCAACCCGTTGGCGCAAGCGTAAGACTCTACAAGCACAACGGTGAGGGTTTCAGCAGGGTAGAAAGACATACTGCTGACGAATGCCTTCCTCACGATCGCGACCAAAGTTGAAGTGTCAGGCAGCGGTACCGGAGCAGACCTGAGTGACTGATCGACATTCGATCACTGGCGACATGCACCTTCATGGTTGTACAGAAGTGATGCAAAAAGCTTTCAAGGGTTTTGCGTGGTGAGGGGCTTCACCACTTACGGGTACCGAGGCAATGACAAGGCATCGCGATCTGGTTCTTTGATGGAAACAGTGAGCTGCCAGCGACACGGCTAGTGTGATAGCGAAATAATCATTAGTCTGTTAACAAGTTAGACGGGTGCAGCCGAGACTGCACACGACATCACAAGGGCAACATCGCCCAGGACAAGCAAAGGAAAATCATCATGAAAACTCTGAACCTCAAGACTCTGATCGCCGCCGCCGCTCTCGCTACCGTGAGCACTGCCTCCTTCGCAGCGGATGACAGCCCGGCCGCACAGCGTGTTCAGCAGTCCGTCAGCCAGGACGTCGTCGTCGGCACTGCCCAGCAGGCACCGACTGCCCAGGCCACCTTCGCCGATACCGGCATGAGCGTTGCCGCAGGTCGTGTCGAGACTGCCCTCAATCAGTCCGCCATCGAAGGCAAGGGTGTTGCCACCGTCAGCCGCGAGCAGGCCTTCGACAATGACGCCGGCAAGAGTGTCGCTGCTACCCGCGTTCAGCACGCTCTGAGCGACAGCAACGTCTGAGCCATTCAGTCGTCTTGCCCGGGCACTCACGCCCACTGACCACTTTGTTCATCGAGGAGAATCATCATGAAAACCATCAAGACTCTGATCGCCGCCGCCGCTCTCGCTACCGTCAGCACCGCCACCTTCGCCGCGGATGACAGCCCGGCCGCCCAGCGTGTCCAGCAGTCCATCAGCCAGGATGTCGTCGTCGGCACCGCTCAGTCAGCCGCTACCCAGCAAGCCAGCTTCGCGGAAACCGGCATGAGCGTCGCGGCAGGTCGCATTCAGCAGTCCATCAGTGCCGATCGCATCCATGGTCAGTCGCACACCGTGGCCACTGCCAGCCAGGCATTCGATAACGATGCCGGCAAGAGTGTCGCAGCGACTCGCGTCCAGCATGCCCTGAACGACAGCAACGTCTGAACCATCGTCAAGCCTGACCTGGGTTGCCGGGTCTGATCATCGCTTTGCTTTTTATCGAGGAGATACACCATGAACACTCTCAAGACTCTGATCGCCGCTGCCGCACTCGCCACCGTCAGCACTGCGTCCTTCGCCGCCGACGATAGCCCGGCTGCCAAGCGCGTCCAGCACAACGTCAGTGACAGCGTCATCCATGGCTCTGCCCAGCAAGCTCCGACCGCCCAGGCGACCTTCGCGGAAACCGGCATGAGCACCGCTGCTGGCCGTTTCCAGGTGGCATCCGGTGATGACGAGATCCGTGGCCATGATCGCTCCATCCATCTGCAGGAATTCGATGTCGCCAATGATTCCGGCGATAGCGTTGCCGGCACCCGTGTTCGTCACGCCGTGAGCGACGTCAACGTCTGAGACGCCCGACGTCTGCGTCAGGCGCTTGCAGGCCAGGTGTCTGCACTGACATGACCTTTTTCGACAGGAGAACCCCCATGCAATCCCTCAAGTCTCTATTTGCCATTGCCGCACTGTCCGTTGCCGCCACTGGCGTGGCTTCTGCCAATGACAGCGAAGCCGATGCCCGCGTCCGTGCCACCCTCAGTGATCGCGTGATCATGGGCCAGGCACAGCCGGTGACTCAGCAAGCCGCACTGCATCACGATGACGCCGTGGAAACCGGCATGAGTGTCGCTGCCAGCCGCGTCCAGAAGTCCATCAGCAACGCCGGCATCCAGGGCACCACCCGTGCACTGGCGAGCGATTCGGCTGATTACGTCAACGATGCCGGCAAGAGTGTCTCTGCTACACGCGTCGAGCATGCCTTGAACGAAAGCGCATGATCTCTCGTCGGCGGATGAACATCCTCCGACTCTGCAAGACAGCCAAGGATGCCGATATGCCATCGACTTGCCCCTGTCAGTTGCTGAATGGACCCACTGACCATCGTGTCGCGTCATGATGGTCAGTGTCCCAGAGAAGAATACGTGAGAGAGAAGAACGCTTGAGCAAGTGTTTTGGCTGAGTGGAAGCCAGTGTGGAAATGCGCACTCGTCGTCAACTGCAGAGCCCTTGCTCAAACGCTTTCCTGTCCTGAATGTCCTGTCCCGACATTCCCTGCCCGCCATTGGTGGGCTTTTTTCGTTGCATGAAGGTAATCAGCAGCGATGATCCGCAGCTGGGAGAGGCAGCCGGGACAGGCGGGACAGGCGGGCGGGACAGAATGGTGGGACAGAAAGCCGGGTCATGCCGCGACCAGCTTGGCCTCCATCAGGGTTTGCACATAGGGCGGCAGGTCCCCTGTGGCGAGGCTTGCGACATCTCCCAGGTGCTCGGTGCGGCCATTGCGCAGCACCAGTACGCGGTCCGCGAAATGACTGACCAGCCCCAGGTCATGGGTGACGAAGACCAGGCTCAGGCCGCGCTCACGCTTGAGGCGTTGCAGCAGGCGGATGATGGCGGCCTGAACCGAGACATCCAGCGCCGAGGTGATCTCGTCACACAGCAGGATGTCGGGCTCGGCGGCCAGCGCGCGGGCAATGGCGACGCGCTGCTGCTCGCCCCCCGACAGCTGGCTGGGCAGACGGTCGAGATAGAGCGCGGGCAGGCGCACCTCTTCCAACAGCGACTGGGCACGCTGGCGGGCGCCATCGCCCTTGAGATCGAACCAGCGAGACAGCACCGGCGCGAGGGATTCGAACACGGTCAGACGAGGATTCAGCGCCGTGCTGGCATGCTGGAAGATGTACTGGATCTTCTGACGCTGCACCGGACGCCGCTCGGCGACCAATCCCGCCAAGGACTCCTGACGCAGACTGAGTTGTCCGGAGACGGGGGAGAGCAGGCCGGCCAGCGCCTTGAGGATCGAGGTCTTGCCGCTGCCGGATTCGCCGATCAAGGCCAGCAGCGCGTGACCATAGGGGTGGCGCGGGCCGTTGAGGAAGTCGCGAGTCGCGGCGACCTCCACCAGCTGACCGGCGTACATCACCGCGACGCGGTCACACAGGTGAGATACCGCGCCCAGATCATGACTGACGAAGACGATGCTCATGCCCAGCTCAGCGCGCAGCGAGGCCAACAGCGCCAGAATCTCATTCTGGGTGCTGGCATCCAGGCCGGTGGCCGGCTCATCCATCACCAGCACTCGTGGGCGTTGCGCCAGGGCCAGCGCCAGACTGGCGCGTTGCTGCTGTCCGCCGGAGAGCTGGTGCGGATAGCGCTGCATCAGTACTTCGGGGTGAGGGAGGTGGACGCGTCGCAGCCATGCCACGGCCTGCTGTTCGCGTGCCGCCTTGCCTTTCACGCCCTGTGACAGCAGCGTCTCGCACAGCAGGCTGCCGAGCGTGAGGTGAGGCGTCATGGCCTTTTCGGCATGCTGGGACACCAGCCCGAGCCTGAGTTCGCCCAGCCAACGCCCCGGTTGATGATGAAAGCTCAGCTGGCGGTGCTCGTCGTGAAGAGGGCCATGACTGGTCGAGGTAGAGGCGATGGCAGAGGTGGAGGCAGTGGCAGAAGTGGAGCCAGAGGCGGGCGCAGGTGTGGCGACACTCACCTCGCCGGTGCGCACCAGGCTGCCCCGACGCAACAGGCCCAGCATGGCCGTGGCCAAGGTGCTCTTGCCGCTGCCGGACTCGCCCACCAGACCCAGAATCTCGCCCTGGCCCAGGCTGAGGTCGATACCGCGCAGCACGGGCCGCCAGGTCTGCTGGCGATCATGAAAGCCGATGTTGAGATCGCGAACGCGGATCACGGCGTTGTCCGTCATGGCGTCACCTTTGGAGTTCGGAATCATTCGGGGCGCCCCGCACGGTCGATGCCCAGTGTCTTGGCCAGGGTGTCGGCGACCAGATTGATGGCGATGATCAGGCTGGACAGCGCCACGATGGGCGGCAGTACGGCCCAGGGCGCAAACGACATGAAGCCGCGGCCATCGGCGACCATCAGTCCCCAGTCCGGGGTCGGCGGGGAGACGCCGAAGCCGAGAAACGACAGCGAGCTGAAGGCCAGCAATGCCCAGGACCAGCGCATCGCCAGCTCGACGAGGATGGTGTCGAGCACGTTGGGTTTGATCTCGCGCCACAGCAGGCGCATCAGGCTGTCGCCGCGCAGTCGTGCGGCCTGTATATAGTCAAGGCACAGCACTTCGCGGCACGCCGTGACCATCACGCGCACCACCGCCACGCCATAGAAGATGCCCAGAGTCAGGATGAAGACCAGCGGGCCGGGGCCCATCACGCCGATGACCAGCAACAGGAACAGTAGCCAGGGAATCGACAGCAGGGCGTCCACCAGGCGCATGGCGATGTTCTCGACCCGCCCGCCGATGATGGCCAACAGCATGCCGCAGGCGCTGCCCCATACCACGGCCAGCACGGCGGCCGGCAGCGAGGTGTAGATGGCCTCGCGGCCCCCGGCCAGGGTACGACTGAGGACATCGCGGCCGAGCTGGTCGGTGCCCAGCCAATGTTCGGCACTGGGGGGTAGCAGTGAAGCGAGACTGTCACCCGCGGAGATGTCATGGGGCGCCAGCCAGCGGCCAGCGACGGCCAGCAGAAGATGCAGGCCGATCAGCACCAGGCCCAGGCGGCCCTGGCGATTGGCCCACAGCAGCGCCAGGGTGTGTTGACCCGGCAGGCTGGCCAGGGCCAGCCGCGGGCCGCGTGCGGTCGTCGAGGAAGAAGCGTTCATGAGTGACTCAGGCTGTCTTGAGTTTGGGATTGAGCACGATGACCAGCATGTCGGCGACCAGATTGCACAGCACATAGGTGACGGAGAGCACCAGTGCGCAGGCCTGCACCACCGGCATGTCGCGGTCATTGATGGCCGAGATCATCAGGCGCCCCAGCCCCGGATAGTTGAAGACCTGTTCGACGATCACCACGCCGCCCAGCAGCCAGGCGATGGTCATGGCGGCCAGACTGATGGTCGGCAGCAGGGCGGCCGGCGCCAGATGACGGATCACCAGACGCCAGCGCGGCAGCTGGCGGATACGCGCCATGTTCATGAAGTCGCTGTCCATCACGCTGATGGTGTTGGAGCGGGTCATGCGCATCATGTGTGCCATGGCCACCAGCGCCAGCGTGATGGCGGGCAGCCAGACACCGGGCAGCAGGTTCCACAGGCTCTCATTGGCACCGGCCACGGTGATGGCAGGGAACCACGGCAGCCAGATGGCGAAGGCCAGGGTCAGCAGGGTGGCGCTGATGAATTCCGGCACCGTCATGGCGACCAGCACCAGGCTGGAGAGGCTGGAATCGATCCAGCTATCGCGCTTGAGCGCCGCGATCAGCCCCAGCAGGATGGCCAGCGGAATGGCCATCACGGTCGCGATGCCGCCCAGCAGCAAGGTGTTGGCCAGACGCGGCATCAAGGTATCGCTGACCGGTGCGCGACTGGTCAGCGAGGTGCCGAAATCACCACTCAGCAACTGCCCCCACCAGCTGACGAAGCGCGTCGTCACCGGCGTGTCCAAGCCAAGCTCGGCGCGACATTGGGCGAGATTGGTCGGTGTCATGCTGCGTCCCAGATAGTTGGCGCAGAAGTCGCCGGGCAGCATCTCGATCACCCAGAACACCACGCAGGCCACGAAGACCAGCGTGAAGCCGCCATACAGGCAGCGCTGCAACAGCATTGCCCACATCTCAGTTCACCTCTTGAAGATCAGGTGCCCGCTGTGGCGTCGAAGCCTCACCGAGGGGCGGCAGGCCCAGCACCTGACGCAGGCGCGGGTGGAGGGCCAGTGACTCGAGTTCAAGGCGCTCGCCCGCAGTGATTGACGGGCCGTGCAGAATGGCGAAGCGCTGATCCGACATGGCGCCGGGGCCGAAACCGTGCGTGGAGACATAGCCGGGCGCCGCCACCAGCTCCGCGTGATGGGCATGCTTGCAGGCGGGTTCGAAGCTCATGCCCGGCGGCGCCTGATAGAGCTGGATATGCTTCACATCCGGGGGCAGGAAGTCGGATGCCGCGAGCGGCGTGACGCCGAACTCGGCCAGGCGCGCGGCCTGCTCGCGTTGGCGTTCGTCATCATCACAGGCCACCAGCAACAGGCCACCATCACATTGCAGCGCGACATCCGGTAGAAGGCGGTCTGCCACCAGCGCCCGCTGGACCGGGGCATGACCATGATCACTGAAGACACACAGGTGATAGGCCTCGCGCTTGCCGATGGCTTCAAGGCCGGCCAGCAGGCTGCCGAGCTGGGCATCGACCATCATCAGGGCCCCATCGACCAGGGCGTCATCATTGCCATGCACATGCAGGCAGTAATCGGGGGTGTTGAGTTCGAGCAGCACCAGCTCTGACGTTTCGCGCTCGATCAGCGACAGTGCCTCGTTGAGCAGTTGCTGGTCATTGCTCATCGCGCGCATCAGGGCGTCATTGCGGGCGTCCCAGTGATTCAGGCGCGGCGCGGTCATGCCCTTGGCGCGCAGGTCGCCTTCCTCCCACCAGGGCGACAGATACCAGTCACAGCTCTCGGGACGGGCCAGCCCGAAGCCGAGGCTGGCCACCCGCAGTCCTGCCGCGCGCGCGGCCTCGAGCAGGGTCTCGCCACGCAGGTCCTCGACCGCTGCTGGTCGAAAATGCCCTGCAGCGGCGTTGGCGTCTGAGGCGTGACTGTGGCGATCTGTCTCTGTCCCTGTAACAGACGCAAACTCCGTCTCCGTCTCAGCATCGGGGCAATGGATGCCGTTGGAATAGATACCGTTGGAATAGATGCCGTGCACCTGAGCCGGTTGCCCGGTCAGGACGCCCGCTCGCGCGGGCATCGAATTGGCATTGGTATCGGCACCCAGGCGCTCGATCAGCAGGCCGTCTCTGGCAAGGGCATCGAGATGCGGCAGGCGCGCCCGCGTCTCGGCGAAGCGCTGACTGCTGATGCCGTCCATCAGAATCAGGATCAGGCCGGGGCGGGACATCAGCTCTCTCCCTGCTTGTCGACCTGGTGCCAGCGAATCGCGAAGTGTTCGACTGCCGGGATATGCACCTCACGCTTCATGACGCGGTTGTTGTTGAGGTGGAAGGGAATCAGCGTCGCGCCGGTCTCGGTCAGCAGCGCCTGGGCCTGGTGATAGAGCTCGGTGCGAGCTTCGTCATCCAGGGTGGCGCGCGCCTTGGCGAGCAGGGCATCGAATTCGGGGTTCTTGTAGGCCGACTCGTTCCAGTTGGCCTCGCTCTGGAAGATCTCGTTGAGCACCTGATCGGTCGGGCGCTGGCCCCAGGCCGTGGTGAAGGCCGGCTTCTTCATCCAGGCGGTGTTCCAGTAATCCGCCGCGGGCACGTTGTGCACGTTGACGGTGATGCCGGCCTCGGCTGCCTGACGCTGGTAGAGCTCCGTCATCGGGCGGAAGTAGTTGTCGACGCCGCTGGTGTAGACGTCGATCTCCAGCCCATCGGCATACCCCGCGTCGCTCAGCAGGCTGCGAGCGGTGTCGAGGTCCTGCGGGCATTGCTGCGCCAGCTTGTATTGATCGCCATTCCAGACCGGATTGTCACAGGTAATGGTGGCGCCGCCCTTGCCGAACAGCAGGTTGACCATCTCTTCACGGTCGGCCACCAGACGCAGCGCATGGCGCACGCGCACATCCTGGAAGACCTCGTCGTCGGCGCGGAACACCATGCCACGCCAGTCGCCGGTGGCGATGGAGTCGTAGTGGTAGGCCGGATTGCTGGAGAACAGGCGCAGCTGCTGGGCGTTGACGCCATTCCAGCCCGACCAGTCAATCTGGCCGGCCAGCAATGCCTGGGTGCGGGCGTTGTCATCGGGAATGCCGATCAGGTCCATGCCATCCAGCTTCGGTGCGCCTTCCCAGTAGTCAGCGAAGGCTTCGAAGGTGGTGGTACCCTGCGGATCGAATTCGACCAGCTTGAAGGGGCCGGTGCCGATGCCCTGCAGTGAAGTGTCGTCATCAAAGCCGACCGGCACGATCTTGGCGCGGTAATCCATCAGCAGAATCGGCAGGTCAGCATGGGACTGGCTGAGGCGGAACACGATCTGGCCGGCCTCATTGACGCTGACGTCCTCGATGACTGACAGCGCGGCACGTGCCGGGGCATCGCGCTCGGGGTCGAGCAGACGCGTGAAGCTGTAGATGACGTCATCCGCGCTCAGCGCCTTGCCATTGTGAAAGCTGACTCCGTCACGCAGCGTGAAGGTCCACTCATCGGCAGCGGGGTTGGCCTGCCACTCGGAGGCCAGATCCGACACCGGCTCGCCCTTGCTGCCCTGACGGACCAGGCGGCTGTAGATCAGCTGGTTGGCCGAGTAGAAGCGCGTCGGGGAGATGGGGTCCAGCGACTCCTTGCCACTGAACTCGACCCAATGCGGGGTGCGCAGTGTCTCGGCATGGGCCAGCTGGGGGACGGCCAGTTGGGCGAAGGCGGCAAGGCCGATGGCGGCGATCAAGGGCTTCTTCATGTCAGGCTCCAGGCAAGGGCAACGGTCAGGGACGGTCGTCAGGGACAGTGGTCAGATACGGTCATCAGTGACAGCAAGCAGGTTCCGCAAAACCGGGTCAGGCCGACAGGCAGGCCGTTGGTTGGCTCGTGGCGCAGCCCGCCGGGACGGTCGAACTGCGGCAACGCTGTCGTCTTGAGGCGTCATCTTTGGCGCAGATGATGACGTTTCCGTGACAGATGCCTGCCGTTGGCCGCAACAAAAACTGCGACTGTGCCTTAGAAATTCTGAGGCTCGCGTCTTCCTGCCCGTGCTAGCGGGGCTGAGAGGGCATCTCGCTGGTGACAGGATTGGCCTGAGAGGTGTGCATGGTGCTGCGCAACCAGGCACAGAAATCGTTGACCGCCGGGGCATGGCGGCGTTCTGGAGACACCAGCAGGTACTGGCTGCTGGTGCTGGGCATGCGCAAGGGGTGGGCCAGTTGCAGGCGTCCGTTCTTGATCAGGTCCATCACGAAGGACTGGCGGACGAGCAGGAAGCCATGCCCCTCGAGTGCCGCGGCAATCGCCAGACTGGCATTGCCGAACTTGAGACCGGCCGGCGGGATGTGGCCACGAAACTTCTGCAGTCGGAACCAGTCCAGCCAGCTTTCGCGGTAGCCGATGCACTCGATTCGGGGCGCGCGGGCCAGCTCGTCGAGTGGGCTCGCGGGCGAGGCATTGGGAGCGAGGGAGTGGTGCAGGAAGGTGGGGCTGGCCACGACGACCCACTGCTCATCGGCCAGTTTCTCGTACTCGCGCCCGCACCAGCCGCCGTAGCCATTGATGATCTCGATATCGACGTCGGGCTGCTCTTCCGGGAGTACCTGGTTGTGCGGCAGCACCGTGACCTGGATGTTCGGATGCAGGCGCTGGAAGTCCTTGAGCCTGGGGATCAGCCAGTATTCGACGAAGCTGTGATTGGAGCGCAGCGTCAGGCTCTGTTGCTCATCGTGCTGGAAGAGGGTGGCGGTACCGCGCTTGAGGGTCTCGAACACGCCACTGACCAGCGGCAGATAGGCATGCGCCTCATCGGTCAGCTCGATGCGATTGCCGCGGCGTACGAACAGGCTGACCGCGAGGAAGTCTTCCAGCTGCTTGACGCGCTGACTGACGGCGCCCTGGGTAATGCACAGTTCGGCGGCGGCGCGGGTCAGGCTGCCGAGGCGTGCGGTGGCCTCGAAGGCGGTCAGGGCATTGAAGGGGGGCAGGCGCTGAGCGAGGCGCTGGGAAGGGTGATAGGCAGGACGCGACATGCAGAACTCCAGCTTGACTGAGCCAGTCGCCGCATCGGCGGCTGGTGCTGAAGCCATGACTGCAGATCCTGCCGCGGCACGCGGCCGGGCGCTCATTCTTGCAGCCGTGCATGACGATGATATGACAGTCTGCGCGCATAAAAACTAAGGCTCGCCGCCAGAAAGTCTCGCTATGGCCGCGGGTCTGCGTTCACTAGCATGGCGGGCATCCACTGGCGGATCGCTCGTTTGACATGAGCGTTTGCCACACCCGTTCGTCATGCCGTGCCTTGCGGCTTGTGATCGCACTCGACAGACAGGAAGACTCTGCATGCCTCGCCTCGCGTTTGACGCCGAACAGCTTCACCTGACTCTGGATGATGGCCAGACCCTTGCCCAGCATGTGCTGTGGCTGCAAGACCATGACCCCGCCCGTCGCCATGCCAATGGCCAGCGTCTGGACAGTGTGCTCGACCTCGACTGGGACGCCGCCATCAGCGAGGCGGCGCTTGAACAGGGCGACGTCCTGCGAGTGACACTGAGCAATGCGCGCGAGATTCGCTACGGCGTCGATGAGCTGGCCGCCTTGAGCACCGGCTTCCCCGATGAGCGCAGCAGCGCGCACAAGACGCTCTGGCAGGGCAGCGAGTTCTCGGTCGCCCGGGTCGAGTGGGCTGATGTCATCGCCGGGGGAGAGGCACGTCGCAAGGCACTGGCCTGGGTCCGTGACACCGGGGTGGTGTGCCTGCGTGGCGTGCCTGTCGAGCCGGGCAAGGTGCTCGAGGTGATCGAGCAGTTCGGGTATGTGCGCGAAACCAATTACGGCAAGCTGTTCGATGTCCGCACCGAGGTCTCGCCGAGCAATCTCGCCTTCAGCAATCTCGGACTCGGGGCGCATACCGACAATCCCTATCGTGATCCGGCGCCGAGCATCCAGCTGCTGCATTGCCTGAGCAACGAGGTGGAAGGCGGCCAGACCCTGCTGGTGGATGGCTTCGCCGCCGCCGAGCGCCTGCGCGAACTGGCGCCCGAGAGTTTCACGCTGCTGACGCGCACGCGCGTGCCGTTCCGCTTCCATGACGCGGACCATGCCGATCTCAGAAGCTGGGTGCCGTTCATCGAGACCGACCACAAGGGCAACATCCGCCAGGTGCGTTACAACAACCGCTCCATCGCCTCGCTGCCGCTGCCGCTTGAGGCGCAACGCGCCTTCTATCGTGCCTATCACGACTGGGCGCGCGTGATCGGTCAGCCGGAGCAGGCCACGCGCCTGCGCCTTGCCCCGGGGGACTGCCTGCTGTTTGACAACAGTCGCGTGATGCATGCCCGCACCGCCTTCGTGGCCGGTGGCAATCGTCATCTGCAGGGCGCCTACGCCGATCTCGACAGCCTGTATTCCACTCTCAACCTGCTGGAGAACGCCCGATGATCACTCAGCCTGCCAACGCCGAGGGGATCGTCGGCCTGATCGAGGACATCTTCGCCCTGCACGGTGCGGACTCCTATCTGGGCGAGGAGGTGACCATGGCCGAACACATGCTGCAGGCGGCGCATCTGGCCGAGCAGCAGGGAGAATCCGAGTCGGTGATTCTGGCCGCCTTGCTGCATGACGTGGGGCATTACGCCAATGCGCTGCCGCCGGAGGTCTTGATGAACGGCCAGGACAATCGTCATCAGGTCAGCGGTGCCGACTGGCTGGCGCGCTTCTTCCCGGCCGAGATCGTCGAGCCGGTACGCCAGCACGTGGCGGCCAAGCGCTATCTGGTCGCGGTGGAGCCGAGCTATCGCGCCTGTCTGTCACAGGCCTCGCTGGATAGCCTGGCGCTGCAGGGCGGGGCGATGACGGAAGAGGAAGCGCAGGCTTTTGCTCAATTGCCGCAGCTCGAGGCCGTCATCAAGGTGCGGCGCCTGGATGATGCCGCCAAGGTGGCCGGCATGCAGACGCCGGACTTCGCTTACTACAAGCCGATGCTTCAGCGCTGGGTGCTGGCGGTGGGATGACAGGCTTTCCGGCATCTCAGTCCTGTTGGACATCCCAATAGGGCGGGCTGCCGAAGTATTCCGAGAAGTAGTCCAGGAAGGCGCGCACCTTGGGGGCCAGCTGGCGGTTGCTGGGATAGACCGCCCAGATGCCCGTCTCGCTGATCAAGGGCGTCTCGGGTAGCACCTCTACCAGGCTGCCTTCGGCCAGGTGGCGGTAAATGCTCCATGTCGAGGACAGGGTGATGCCCAGACCTGCGGCGCAGGCGTCACGCACGGCTTCGCCATTGTCGGTGCGGATACGCCCCTTGACGCGAATCGGCTCGACGCCGTTCTCGCACTGAAAGCACCACTGGTCCATGCCGATCAGGGTCAGGCATTCGTGTTCGTGCAGCATCGAGGGATGCGTCGGTGTGCCATGGTGCGCGAGATAGTCCGGCGAGGCGCACAGAATGCGCTTGTCCGGTGCCAGGCGCCGCGCGATCAGACTGGAATCCTTGAGGGCGGAGTTGCGGATGGCGATGTCAAAGCCGCCCTCGACCAGATCGACGATGGTGTCGGTCAGGCGCAGGTCCAGCTCCAAATCAGGGTAGCGTTCGAGAAAACCGACCAGACCCGGCACCAGGTGCATGCGCCCGAAGGAGGCGGAAGCGGTGATGCGCAAGGTGCCGCTGGGGGAGGTCGTGCCGACGCCCACGGCAGCCCGCGCGGCCTCGGCGCTGATCAGCACCTCCTCTGCGTGGGGGAGAAAGGCGCGACCTTCTTCGCTCAGTGCCACATGACGCGTGGTGCGATGCAATAGGCGCACTCCCAGACTGTCCTCGAGCTTGCGCAGGTGAGAGCTGGCGACGGCGGGCGACAGTCCCAGGTCCTCGCCGGCCTGGCTGATGTTGTTCACGGCGGCGAGACGGACGAACAGCTTCAGGTGCTCAAGATTCATGCGAGTGTCCTCATTTGCGTCGACGTGCGTGGCTCCCGGTGGGAGGCATGCCAGCAACGGCTTGGCGCAACGTTCGTGACGTCCACTACGCCCAATACTTTCAATAAAACCAATAAACTGATTGTAGTTTATCGCCGTTTATCATTCAGGCTTATGACAATTATTCTGGCTCCACATCCACGCAGGAGACAGACTCATGAAAGCGATGCTCGTCAAATCATTCGGTGGTCCCGAGGTGTTCGAGGCGGCGGAAATCGCCAAGCCCCAAGCGGCGGCAGGTCAGGTACTGGTGCGCATCGCCGCCACCAGCATCAACACCGTCGACACCATGATTCGCCAGATGGGCCCTGAGCTGCCGCTGTCTCCGGTGCTGCCGGCGCTGCTGGGCATGGACTTCGCCGGTACTGTCGAAGCCCTGGGCGAGGGCGTCGAAGGCTACGCCATCGGGGATGAAGTCTATGGCTGTGCTGGTGGCCTTGCGGACCTGTCGGGCACCTGGCCGAGTATATCGCCGCCGATGTCCGCCTGATCGCCCACAAGCCGAAGTCCCTGAGCATGGTGGAAGCCGCGGCGCTGCCGCTGGTCGGCATCACGGCCTATGAAGGTCTCAAGCGCGCCAACATCGAGGCCGGTCAGAAGGTGCTGGTTCACGGTGGTGCGGGTGGCGTGGGTCACATCGCCATCCAGCTGGCTCGTCACTTCGGTGCCGAAGTGGCCTCTACCGTCGGTCGTGATGAGCATGAGGCGCTGGGCGAAGGGCTGGGTGCCAGTGCCATCAATTACCGCAATGAGCAGGTCGCCGACTATGTGGCCAAGCACACCGACGGCAAGGGCTTCGACATCGTGTTCGACTCCGTCGGTGGCGCCAACCTGCCGACCTCCTTCGAGGCTGCGGCACTCAACGGCCATGTCTCGACGACCGTGTCCTTCATGGAAATCGACCTGACCATCGCGCACTTCAAGAGCCTGTCACTGCATGTCGTCTTCATGCTGATCCTGATGCTGCATGACTTCCGTCGTCAGCAGCACCACGAGATTCTGGCCGACATGGCGCGTATCGCCGATGCCGGCGCGCTCAAGCCGATCATCGACGACAAGGTCTTCCCGCTTGCGGAAGTGGGCCAGGCGCATGCCCGTATGGGGAGCGGCCAGGCCACCGGCAAGGTCATCGTCGGGGTCTGATTCCGTGACCGAAAGCCACATTGGCAGGACGGAATCTGTCAACATAGTTGGCACATGAAGTGGTTCTGGCTTTTTAAAACCCTACTGGCGACTCTGACCTCAGAGCAGGAAGAGATAGTCATCGCCGCTCGTGAGTTACTACGGCTGGGACTCGATGATCTACTTGTCGTTGCTCGTGAATTCCTGAATCCCAAACTGTCACGTTCCGCGCTTCAGCGCATGCTCAAACGGCGTGAAGTGCCAACTCTCGCCAAGCTGGCACGTCGAGACGCGGAAGGCGACGAGAAGCCTAAGCATCGGCCTTTCAAGGATTATGAGCCCGGGTATGTGCACATAGATATCAAGCATCTGCCCCAAAAGCCTGACGAAGATCACAAGCGTTATCTCTACGTCGCGATTGATCGTGCCACTCGGTGGGTGTATCTGGAGGTCAGATCAAGTCAATCTGCAAAGGATGCGCGGGCGTTCATGAAGCGTGTGGAAGAGGAGGCTCCCTTCACGATTCGAACCGTGCTCACGGACAATGGTAAATCCTTTACCGATCGTTTCACCGTGGGCGGCGAGCGTAAGCCCAGTAGGCATCATCTTTTCGATCAGGAATGTCAGAACCATGGCATTGAGCATCGACTGATCAAGCCAGGCAGACCCCAAACGAACGGAATGGTGGAGCGCTTCAATGGGCGTATCAGCGATGTTCTGGCGACTCGGCGTTATGACTCAAGTGAGGATTTAGAACAGACACTCGAGCGTTATTGCTGGCTCTATAACCACCACATTCCTCAGAAGGCACTACACCACAAAGCGCCTATAGCAGCAATGAAGGAGTGGCAGGTCGAACGACCTGAGCTGTTTACGCAAGCTATAGTCAATCAGACGGAACCCGACACCTAGAAAGAAATTGCCGTTGTCGTGGCTCTATTATCCCTAAGTTACAGATAAAATATTTTGTGTTTTTCAATTCTCGATGATAATGTCCCTATGTACGTCAAGATATAAGACAATAACTCAAAGGGAATTTGTCGTGAAGCTATTGAAGTCTATAAGTGTAGCTGTTTTTTTATCGGTAATAACAGGGTGTGCTTCTGTCAATATGACACCTATGGAGGACTCCACAGAAGCCAAGAAATTTGAGATGCCAAGCGAAGGTATGGCAGGCATCTATATTTATCGCCGAGATTCAATGTTTGGTGCTGCCATCAAGAAGGACATTTGGATCAACGGTGACTGTATTGGTGAAACAGCCCCTGGGATCTTCTTCTATGAGCAAGTAAAAGGTGGCGAAGACTACGAAATATCGACTGAGTCTGAGTTTTCCCCTAACGCTTTGAACTTGGCTGTTCAGCCTGGTGCAAACTACTACATAGAGCAGTACATGAAGATTGGCATGTTTGTCGGTGGCGCTAATTTACGCGTGGTGGATGCTGATGAAGGTATGACCGAAGTGAGTAATCTGGATATGGCTGCCAAGGGTAACTGTAGCTAGATCACCTTTATCATGCGAACAGTGCTATATTATTAGTTATAGTTGTAGAGTACTTGGATTATAGGTGTTGCACCTGTTAATGGCGTTAAATATGTAGGAGTGTTTAATCACATGGCCAGTCTTTAGATGATATAAGAATGGTTGCTGTAATGGCACTGTCGATGACAGTGCCTTTTTTGTACTCAATCGTTCTTGATACTGTTCCAGTACTAGAGCCTCGGATAGACAAGTCCAGGAAGCATCTCCTCTAGCAACATGGCAGCGTGCATCACTTTCATGTCCTGGAATTTTCCTCCTACCAGATGCAGTCCGACAGGCAGCCCATTGTCATCCAATCCGCAGGGGAGTGATGCCGCGGGTTGTTGGGTCAGGTTGAAGGGGTAGCTGAACGGCGTCCAGTCCATCCAGTCAGTGTATTTCTCGCAGGGTGGGACGTTGTGCCCGGCGGCAAAGGGTGAAATGGGCAGGGTGGGGGTAACAAGCAGATCCCATTGCTCGTGGAAGGACTGCATGTGTGCGCAAAGTGCAGTCCGCTCTCGTCTTGCCGCCAGATACTGCGACAAGGAAATGTTGCTCCCTCGCTCTGCAATGTCCAGCAAGCCCGGGTCCATTTGCTTTCGCTGGCTCTCGGTCATCTTTTCGACCACCTGGGTGGCTCCCGCGAACCACAAGGTGTTGAAGATATCGAGGGGGCAGGCAAACCCGGGGTCTATCTCGATGACGTCAGCGCCCAGTCTCGAGAATAGAGCGACCGCTTCGTCCACTCGCAGGCGTATGTCCTGCGCAACGTCGACATACCCAAGTGTCGGGCTGTAAGCGATTTTCCATCCCTCAAGAGATAGCGGGGGTGGCGCCTTCCAATCGATGCCATGCGGGTTGCCGAGCAACCCGTCTCGGGCATCCGGTCTTGCCATGCTGGCAAGCATCAGGGCGCTATCGGATGCTGCCCGCGTCATCGGCCCCAGGTGTGAGAGGGTCGACATGGCACTGGTCGGCCACTGGGGAATCCAGCCAAACGTGGGTTTCAGGCCGAAGGTGCCGGTAAAGCTGCAGGGAATGCGGATCGAGCCACCCGCATCACTTCCCTGATGGAGCATGCCAAGATTCAGTGCAGCGGCTGCTCCAGCTCCACCCGAGGATCCACCGGAGGTCAGGTCGGTATTCCAGGGATTGCGTGTCACGCCGTGCAGTGGGTTGTCCGTCACTCCCTTCCAGCCATATTCCGGCGAGGCTGTCTTGCCGAGAAAGACGGCGCCTGCCCTGCGAAGGCTCGCGGCGACGGGGGCATCGACGTCACTGCCTCCGTCTGGTGATGTGGTGGCGGAGCCGTATCGGGTCGGCATGCCCCGGGACAGCGTCAGGTCCTTGAGGGTTGTCGGTACACCGTCCAGCGGCCCGCAAGGTGTGCCCTTCATCCAGCGGGCTTCGGCGTCTTTCGCCGCCTTCATTGCCCCATCATGGGCAATGTGCACGAAGGCATTGACCTTGGGATTGAGCGTATCGATACGTTCCAGACAGTCCCGGGTAAGCTCGACAGGGGAGAGCTCGCCTTGGCGAAATAGCGTCAGGGCATCAGTGGCGGTCAATTCAGATAAATGCGTGGGAAAAGAAGCTGGGGTCATGTCAGATCCTGTCCATTGGCTATCAAGTGCTGGCTATCAGGTGTTGTGATCACGTGTTTGCACGTGGGACGTTCTTGGCAAGTGAGATGTGCTCGGCAATGAAAAGGGCCTGCGCAATGCAGGCCCTTGTCGCTGGTCAGCGGGCTTCGATCACCTGAGGTGAGGGAGCTACATCATCTTCCAGCTGCTCCGGGTGATATTCCGCGGTGTAATCCCGACGCGCCTTGGCGAAGCGTTCCACCACCTCGGCATCCTTGCGCTGCAAGGCGAGGCTGAGGATGACGAAGGCTGACGCATTGAGGATCAGGCCCCAGATACCGGCATGCAGGCCAAGCGGGTTGCTGACACTGGCACCGTAGGATAGCCAGAGGACGGTCACGATGCCCAGAATCAGGCCCCAGAAGGCCGCTTGCGGGTGGGCCTTGCGCCAGGTGATGGCGCCCAGTGTCGGCACGATCAGCTGAGCGGTGCCCGCCAGTGCCGCGATCCCGATGGTGACAAGCAGTCCCGGTACGGTCAGTGCCAGGATGTAGGCCGCCAGAGAGAAGCCGACCAGGGACAGGCGACCGATATGGACGATGCGTTCCTGATTCGCCTGCGGGTTCACGTAGCGCTTGTAGATATCCATGGTGACGACGGTCGATACCGCATGAATCTGGGAGTTGGCCGTGGACATCGCCGCTGCCGCGCCAGCCGCCATGATCAGCGATGCCAGCAGGTAGGGCGCATAGTTCATCAGCATGACGGGCAGGATCTGGTCAGCATTCTCCAGGCCAGGCTCCAGCAGTACGCCGGTATAGCCCGTCAGTACCGAGCCGAAGTAGGCGAAGGCGGCGAGCCCCAGCAGGAAGGGCATCAAGCCGAACAGCTTGCCGCTTTTCACCGAATACATGCGCAGCCAGATCTGGGGACCCATGAAGGCGCCGATCGCCACGATCACGAACAGCGAAAACCACATGGAGTAGCCCATGTTGCCATTCGGCCCCGGTAGCGTCAGATGCGCGGGCGAGTCGCTGGCAAGCTGAGCGAACATGCTGGCCGGGCCACCTGCCTGGCCGGCGATGTAGTAGCCCGCATACATCATGCCGAAGAACAGCAGCGCCCCGTAGATCACATCTGTCCAGGCGATGGCGCGAATTCCGCCGACCCACACATAGACGATGATGATGAAGTAGAACAGCAGTGCGGCCAGCCAGAAGGGCACGACGCCCCCGGAGGCGACTTCGATCAGGTAAGCGCCGCCTGTCAGCTGGATCTGCAGATACGGCACGGTAAAGATCAGCGTGATGACGGCGACGAGGATTCTGAGGGCTTCACTGTTGTAGAAGTCGCCCATCAGGTCTGACGGCGTCAGGTAGTCGAAGCGCTTGCCGAGATACCAGACGCGCTTACCTACCCAGTAGTACATGAAGCCGAAGAGCAGGTTCCACGCAAGTGCGGTGAGATAGATCGGGCCACTGGTGTAGAAGGTGGCATTCGATCCCAGGAAGGCAAAGGCGCTCCACCAGGTGGCCGCCACCGTGAAGAATACGGCAATGCTGCCCATGGCCCGCCCCTGAACGAAGAAGTCTTCGCTGGTCGTCTGGGACTTGCGGGCCGAGACGAGCCCGACGATCAAGGGAATGATCATGAAGGCCGCGATGATCAAGATGCTTCCAGTCATGGTGAGCTCCTCAGCGCTTGCCGCCGGTGGAAGGGGCTCTGGCGCTACCCCAGTTGGTCAGGTAGGCATACAGGAACACGGCGGTGAGGAAGCCCCACCACACCAGGTTCCAGACGAGGAAGAACGGAACTCCCATCACCATGGGCTCGATCTTGTTGGCCATCAGCATCAATGGACTCTCGAGCATCAAGAATCCCAGCAGCATGCTGCCGTAGATGGCGACCTTGCGGGTCGTGAAGCGCTTTCTCATTGCATTCCCCTTTATTGTGGTTGGTGGGGCGTGTTGTGACCTGTCGTGGACAACGACAGGGGGCCAAGCATGGCAATGCATCAATTATTGTATTTATGCGTATAAATTAACCAATAGGTGACAATCCCCCTACCGTCAAGAAAGTCATGGCGTTTCGCTTTTCGCCTCACCCGCGACGCAGGCCCCCAAAATCTGGATAATGGCGGCCATCGCGTAGCCGTCTGACTGGCGTGCTGGCGCCCACACTCTTCACAGCGGTGTATCGTTCATGGAAATCAAGGTCAACTTTCTCGACAACCTGAGGCTCGAGGCGAAATTCGACGACTTCACGGTCATCACCGATCAGCCCATCCGTTACAAGGGTGATGGGTCGGCGCCGAGCCCGTTCGACTACTTCCTGGCCTCGTCGGCGCTGTGCGCGGCGTACTTCGTGAAGGTGTACTGCGTGGCGCGGGACATCCCGACCGAGAACATCCGCCTGTCGCAGAACAACATCGTCGACCCGGAGAATCGCTACAACCAGATCTTCAAGATCCAGGTGGAGCTGCCGGAAGACCTCTCCGACAAGGACCGTCAGGGCATCCTGCGCTCCATCGAGCGTTGTACGGTGAAGAAGGTCGTCCAGACCGGCCCGGGCTTCGAGATCGAGACGGTCGATAACCTCGACGAGGACGCCCAAGCATTGCTGATGGCGGAGCCGCCGGAAGGGCAGAGCACCTGGATCGAAGGCAAGGACCTGCCGCTGGAGCAGACCATCGCCAACATGACGGGCCTGCTGAATGATCTCGGCATGAAGATCGAGATCGCCTCCTGGCGCAACATCGTGCCGCACGTCTGGTCGCTGCACATTCGTGATGCCGCCTCGCCGATGTGCTTCACCAACGGCAAGGGCTCGACCAAGGAGAGCGCGCTGTGCTCGGCACTGGGCGAGTTCATCGAGCGCCTGAGCTGCAACTTCTTCTACAACGACCAGTTCTTCGGCGAAGCCATCGCTGACAGCGAGTTCGTGCACTACCCGAACGAGAAATGGTTCCAGCCGGGCCCGAACGACGAGATCCCGGAAGGCGTGCTGGATGACTACTGCCTGGAGATCTTCAATCCGGACGGCGAGCTGGGTGGCTCCAATCTGATCGACACCAATTCCGGGCGTGCGGATCGTGGCATCGTTTCCCTGCCGTTCACTCGCCGTTCGGACGGTGAGACGATCTACTTCCCGTCCAACCTGATCGAGAATCTGTATCTCAGCAACGGCATGAGCGCCGGCAATACTCTGCCGGAAGCCCAGGTGCAGTGTCTGTCCGAGATCTTCGAGCGTGCCGTGAAGCGCGAGATTCTCGAGCAGGAACTGACCCTGCCGGACGTGCCGCAGGAGGTGCTGGCCAAGTATCCGGAAATCGTCGAAGGCATCGAGGCATTGGAAGCCCAGGGCTTCCCGATTCTGGTCAAGGACGCCTCGCTGGGCGGCCAGTTCCCGGTGGCCTGCGTCACGCTGATGAACCCGAAGACCGGCGGTGTCTTCGCCTCCTTCGGCGCGCACCCGAGCTTTGAAGTCGCCATCGAGCGCAGCCTGACCGAACTGATGCAGGGCCGCAGCTTCGAGGGGCTCAACGACTTCATGCCGCCGACCTTCAACTCGCTGGCCGTGTCCGAGCCGAACAACTTCGTCGAGCACTTCATCGACTCCTCGGGCCTGGTCTCCTGGCGTTTCTTCAGCTCCAAGACCGATATCGAGTTCGTCGAGTGGGACTTCTCCGGCAGCAATGAAGAAGAAGTCGCCAACCTGTTCGGCATCCTCGATGAGATCGGCAAGGAGGCTTACATGGCGGTGCACGAGGATCTCGGCGCGCCGGTGTGCCGTATCCTGGTGCCGGGCTATTCCGAGGTCTATCCGGTCGAGGACCTGGTGTGGGACAACACCAACATGGCGCTGGATTACCGCGAGGACATCCTCAATCTGCATCGTCTCGATGATGAGCAGCTGGCGGACCTGGGCGAGCGTCTCGAAGAGAGCCAGCTTGATGAGCACATGGACATCAAGACGCTGATCGGCATCGAGTTCGACGAGAACACCATCTGGGGCCAGCTGACGATTCTCGAGCTGAAACTGATGATCAACCTCGCGCTGGGTCAGCACGAGGACGCGCTGGATCGCGTCGAGATGTTCCTGCAGTACAACGACAACACCGTCGTGCGCGGCCTCTATTATCAGGCCATGAAGGCGGTGCTGGAGATCACGCTGGATGACGAGCTGGAACTCGAGGACTACCTCTACAACTTCCGCCGCATGTTCGGCGAAGACACCATGGCTGCCGTGGTGGGCTCCGTGCAGGGCGAGGTGCGCTTCCATGGTCTGGAGCCGACCAACATGCAGCTGGAAGGATTGGATCGCCACCTGCGTCTGATCGAAAGCTACCAGAAGCTGCACGCCCATCGTGCTGCCTTGGCGGCCGAGCAGGCCTGATGCTCGCCTGCTGAGTCCTGTGGCATGACCTGTGGCATGAAAAGAACGGCCCCTCACTGGATGGTGAGGGGCCGTTTTCGTTTCCGGGGGCTTGCGTACGCGTACCAGTGGCTCAGGACAGTACCTTCTGATCCTCTGCCAGACGCTGACAACACGCGATGATCTGCTCCCTGATCCAGCGGTGCGCCGGGTCCTTCTGATAGCGGCGATGCCAGCTCAGATGGAAGGGGAAGGCGGCCAAGGCCACGGGTGGCGGCACGAGAGTGACGGCGAACTGACGACAGAAATGCTGGCACAGTCCGGTGGGCAGGCTCGCGATCAACGGCGAGCGTTCCAGCAGAGAGGGCACGGCCATGAAGTAGGTGACCGCCAGGGCCACCTCACGCTTGAGCCCCTGACCCTCGAGCTGCTTGAAGATGCCGCTTTTCAGGCGGGCATGCGGTTGAACCAGCACATGGGCGTGGTGCTCGAAATCCGCCTTTGTCATGCGGCCTTCATCATCCAGACGCTCCAATAGCGGATGTCCGTTGCCGACCAAACAGTCGATGCCTTCCGTGATCACCTCCCTGACCACCAGATTCTCGGGCGGATCGACCTGACGCCCGAAGGCGAGGTCCGTCGTGCCGCTCATCACGCCGGCTTCGCTCATGTCCTGCGAGAGACGGCGCACCTGGAGGGTGATGCCCGGCGCCTGTTCACGCAGGATCGTCGCCAGTTGCGGCAGTATCAGTACCTCGAAGTAATCGTTGGCGGCGATCTCGAAATGACGGCTTTCGGTGGTGTGGTCGAAGTGCCGCTCGCTGTTGATCAGACCATCGAGGTCGGTCAGCGCCGCCTCGATGGTCGGGAACAGGTGGTCGGCCTTCTCGGTAGGGCGCATGCGCTGGCGGTCGCGGATGAACAGCGGATCATTGAACAGCTCGCGCAGCCTGGAGAGCGCCGCGCTCACCGAGGGCTGACTCAGGTGCAGACGCTCGCCGGCGCGCGTGACGTTCTGCTCGAGATACAGCGCATGGAAGGTGCGCAGGAGGTTGAGGTCGTAGTTGAGCTTCATGATGACTACCAGAGCAGGCGGAGTGTCGCGGCTGCACTCGGGCGAGTGAGCACTATTTGTCTGGATGATAGCAGCTATCTGTACTATCGATTATCACGATGGCAAGTTCAGGCGGTAGGGTAGTAATCAGAACACGACGAGTGATCCAAGCGACCCACAGGAGTGAGCCATGAGTGATGTGAAGCGGACGCAAGCCGAAGAGGAAAAGATCGTGCTGATCACCGGCGCCTCAAGCGGTATCGGTGAGGCCACCGCGCGCACACTGGTGAAGGCCGGGCACAAGGTCGTCGCGACCGCCCGTCGCAAGGAGCGTCTCGATGCGCTGGTCGAGGAACTGGGCAGCGACAAGGTGCTGGCGATTGCCGCCGATGCTACGGACTACGATCAGCTTGCCAAGGTCGTCGAGCAGGCCATCGCCCAGCATGGCCGTCTGGATGTGGCGTTCGCCAACGCCGGTACCGGCGTCAGCCAGGCAGGCACCGAGAACGGTGATCCCGAGGAGTGGAAGCGAGTCATCGACATCAACATCAATGCGCTGCTGTGGACCGCCCACGCGACCCTGCCGCACCTGAGAGAGAGCAAGGGCCACTTCATCCTCACCAGTTCCGTGGCCGGCCGCGCCAATCATGCGGGCTCTATTTACAGCTCCAGCAAGTGGTTTGCCTACGGCTTTGGCCAGAACCTGGCGATGGAAATGGCCGAGTGGCAAGGCCGCTGCACCACCATTACCCCAGGCATGGTCAATACCGCCTTCTTCGACCAGCCCAAGCCGGACAAGCTGGACCCGCAGGATGTGGCGGATGCCGTGCTCTACGCCATCAGTGCCTCGCCGCGAGCCAATATCCGCGAAGTGCATCTGATGCCGACCTATTGAGCCGGTTGCCGGCATGCGGGTTGGCGAGTGAATGGGTCGATGAGCACGCTGGTGCAAGATAACTAATTGTGTGTGCGATAGTGGCTATCCGGACTATCGATTATGACGATGGTGGCGTGAGCAGTAAGCTTCATTCAACACAGGGCGAGCATCACTTGGTGGCCATCACGTGGTGACCATAACGTGGTGAGCATCACGTCGCCGACATCTTTCGTGAAGTAACCGTTGCGGGCTATCCCGCACGTTGAGGAGAGCATCATGAGCAAGGTTCTGGTAGTAGTGACATCCCACGATACGCTGGGTGATACGGGCAAGAAGACAGGCTTCTGGCTGGAAGAGCTGGCGGCTCCCTACTATGTCATGAAGGACGCCGGCATCGAGGTGACGCTGGCCTCTCCCAAGGGCGGTCAACCGCCGCTGGATCCGGCCAGTGAGGCCGAGGACTTCCAGACCGACGCCACGCGTCGTTTCGATCAGGATGAGGCTGCCAAGCAAGACCTCGCCACCACCGCCGTGCTGGCGGATATGAAGGTCGAAGACTTCGACGCCATCTTCTACCCGGGTGGCCACGGCCCGCTGTGGGATCTGACCAACGACGCGGATTCCATCCGTCTGATCGAGCAGTTCCATGCGGCTGGCAAGCCGGTCAGCTCCGTCTGCCACGCCCCGGCAGTGCTGTTGAACGCCCGCAAGCCTGACGGCACTCCCTTCGTGGACGGCGTGCGTGTCACCGGCTTCACCAATGGTGAAGAAGAAGGCGTCGGCCTCACCAATGTTGTGCCGTTCCTGGTCGAAGATGCCCTGCAGCAGAAAGGCGGCATCTATGAGAAGAAGGCCGATTTCACCTCCTTCGCGATTCAGGATGGCCTGATCATCACCGGTCAGAATCCGATGTCCTCCGAAGGTGTTGCTGAGCTGCTTATCGACAGCCTCAAGAAGTAAATCGTGCTAGTTCAGGCAGCATGAAAAACCCCGCGACCGGGTCACCGGTCGCGGGGTTTTCGTCTTTCAGGTGGCGGGTCTCAGCTGCGCCCGTCTGGTTCTGTAGAATGAGTCAGTCGCCTGATTTAGTAGAATGAGTCAGTAGAACGAGCCAATCGCCATCAGCCATTCGAGGCTTTCGCTGCCCGCGCAAGCTGGGTTACGTAGGCATCGAGCACTTCCGGCATCGATAGCGGTGTCGGGTTGGCCGCCGTGCCCATCGGGTCATTCTCCAGCAGGATAACCCTGTCGTTGCTGAAGGTGGGCAGGTCATTGTCCGCGAGGTGCTGGTTGAGGCGTTCAATCAGCGCTTGGCCGCCATAGGTCAGGATGATATCGACGTCGGCCAACTCCGCCAGTTGTTGCGGGGGCACTCGCCCGCCAATCTTGCCGTCGCTGGCACTTGCCGTCACGAAGGACGGTGAGGTCATTCCCAGCTCGGTAAGAAAGCGTACCCGAGTATCGTTGTCGTTGTAGAAGGCGATCAGGGTCGGGTCTTCAGGGTCGATATAGCGCAGGGTGATGGCCGACTTGCCCTTGATCTCCGGGTGGGTGGCGATGTTATCGGCGACCTGTGCCTCGAGACGCTCGATCAGCGCTTCCCCTTCCGCGGCCATGCCCATGCCGGCACTGTCGAGGCGAATCATGTCGCGCCAGCTGGAAGACCAGCGCGGCCCCGGGCGCGCCACGACCGGCGCGATCTTGCTGAGCTTGGCGTAATCGTCTTCGCTCAATCCTGAATAGGCGGCGAGGATGACGTCCGGCTGGCTGGCGGCCACGGCATCGAAATCGAGGGTCTTGCCCTGATCGAAGAGATTGGCTGAGTCGGCCCCCAGCGCTTCCAGGCGCGCCTTGACCCACGGCATCATGCCGTCACCATCATCATCCCCGAAGTCCTGACGGGGGAAGCCGACCGGCACCACGCCCAGTGCCAACGGCACTTCATGATTGGCCCAGGCGACGGTGGCGATACGTTGCGGCTTGTTCTCGATGACGGTGGTACCGAAGGCATGTTCGATCGTGAGCGGATACTGCGCCGTTGCCTCGGCGGAGGCGGCAGATGATCTGGCAGATGATGTGTGCGCAGTCGCTGATTCGTGTGCCTGTACGGCAGGCGTGAAGCAGGCGGCCATGACGGTGGTCAGGCCGATGGCGCAGGAAAGTCGCGTGAGTCGCAAGGGAGACTCCTTGTGTGATCGGCTGGCGGCAGACGCCGCTGGCCAGAGATGAGATGACAGCCCCTGGCGGGGAGGGGCTGTCAGTGGTTTGGCAAGCGTTACGTGTGGAGACGAGTGTCCTGTCGACAGGGCGGGCCCGTGCTCAGAAGTCGTAGGTCATGCTCAGCAGCGCACTGCGCGGTGCGCCGTACAGGTACTGGCTGTAGAAGCCCTGCTGCGTGTAGTACTCCTCATCCAGGAGGTTGGACACGTTGAGCTGGGTGCTGAAGTTGTCATTGAAGCGATAGCGCGCCATGGCGTTGGCGAGGAAGACATCGCCCTGGCCGACCTTCTCGGTACCGCTGGGCGTGTCGGTATCCTTGTAGGTATCACCCTGCCAGGTGCCACCAGCGCCCAGCGTCAGACGCGACCAGTCGCCGGGCAGCTGCCAGGTGGCGTAGACCTTGGCCTGCTGGCGCGGATAGCTGGTATTGAGCTGGGTGCCATCAGAGTCCTCGGCGTCCACCAGTGCGTAGCTGGCGGAGAGATTGATGCCCGGCGCGATTTCACCGGCCACTTCCAGCTCGAAGCCTTCGACCACGGCGCCGTCGGACTCGGTGTAGGCCTGATCGGTGGTGCCGGCGACATAGACGCCTGGTATCTCGACGGCCAGATTGTCCTGCTCGCTGCGGAAGACGGCGAAGGACACGTCAGCGCGGTCTTCGAACAACGCCGCCTTCAGGCCCGCTTCATAGCTGGTGCCCTCGAGCGGGTCGAGCAGGGCGCCATCGGGGGCACGTTCGCTCTGGGTGTTGAAGATCTGCGTGTAGCTGGTATAGGCGGTGAGGTTGTCGGTAATGTCGACGATCAGGCCGGCATAGGGCGTGAACTCGTCGTTGTATTCATAGCTGCGTTCGCCACGGTAGTCCTGGTCGATCTCCCAGTCGGTCAGGCGGGCGCCGATGATCAGGTGCACGGGGTCGGCCAGCGAGAAGCGCGTCACGGCGTAGAAACCGCTCTGCTCGGTTTCGGTGTCGTCGGTCAGGCCCCATTCGCCCCATTCCGGCTCGGCCAGCGCCGGGTCATCGCGATCGGTGAAGCTGCCCAGCGCCGGCACGGCGCTCGCCGGGGTGCGGCTCCAGATCTCGTACTCTTCCTTGAGCTGCATGTAGCCAAAGCCCAGCTGGTGCTCACGACCGAGCAGCTCGAAGGGACCCTCGGCGCTCAGATTCAGGTTCTTCTGGGTGCGATCACCGCGATAGTCGACCAGATACGAGGTCGTCGGTACCTGACGATTGCTGTCGTAGTAGAGGATGCCATTGTCACGATCCACATAGCCGCCACGGTAGTTGTAGGTCAGCCCATAGTTGGCATCACCATGACTGTAGGCGGCGGTCGCCTTCCAGCCGTTGGCGAAGTAGTGGGTCAGGTCGGCGAAGCCGCGCGTGTTCTCGGTGAAGAAGTGCGCCCATTCGGTATTGTTGGCGACCGACTGGTCGAAGTCGGTGCGCGTGCCGTCGGTGTAGTAGAGCGGCACGCCCAGATAGGCGCCATCCTGGTCATAGCGCTGATACTCGACCCCGACGTTCAGCTCGGTGTCAGGCGTCAATTCGGCGGCGATCACCCCGTAGAGGGTCTCGCGGTCATTCTCGACATCATCCATGAAGCTGTCGGAGCGGTCCTTGGCGGCCACGAAGCGCACGCCAACCTTGCCGGCATCATCCAGCGGCGTGCTGACATCCACCACGCCACGTCGTCGGTCCCAGCTGCCGACAGCGCCTGTCACGCTGGCCGCGGCTTCGTCCAGCGGCTTCTTGCGCACGAAGTTGACGGTGGCGGACGGATCGCCGACGCCTGTCATCAGGCCGGTGGCCCCGCGGACTACCTCGACGCGATCATAGATGGCGGTGTCCCACTCGGCGTCGCCGAACGGCCAGAAGCTGCTGGTGTTGCTCTGTTGGCCATCGAACTGGAAATTGCGGATGGTATAGCCGCGCGACTGGAAGCTGGCGCGGGTACCGTCCAGGCGATTGGAGGACACGCCCGGCAGGCGGTTGATCGCCTCCGTGGTGCTGGTCAGCGCCTCATCATCCATCTGCTGGCGGGTCAGAAAGCTGACAGACTGGGGTGTCTCGCGTGGCGACAGGGTCAAGCCATTGGCGCTGGTGCTGGAGTCGACCGTATACGCCTGAGTCTCTTCCGTGGTGCCGCCTTGCGCCTCACCGACGATGGTCATCGCCTCAAGCGTGCGAGTCTCATCCGCAACGGCGGTGGCACTGAGCAGTGAAGAGGTCGCGAGCGCGATGGAGAGGGCAAGTGGCGAGCGAGTGAAACCTGGACGGCGGAGTGAGTGAGCCAAGACTGCGTTCCCTAGTTGTTTATAATAATCATTATTATTTACCCGCTGGCGGCACTTTTGCTTTGCGAAATGCCAGACATACTTTGCGGGATGCCAAGAATGAAGATTTCGGGGAACTTCATGAGCCCGGCATGGTGCTATCGGGCGATGGGGCTGATCACGTGGCAGGACAGAACCGCTACCCGCTGACATGTACGAGCCCCATATTCGGGCCGCGCGTTCGATATATTCAGGCCACGCACGCAAGCGTCATACCGAAACGCCCCGCGACCGTTCATCCGGTCGCGGGGCGTTTCGTTTCAGATCTGTCGCTCTTTGTCTTGTGGTTGTCCCGTCCTGAATATAGTTGACACGTTCTGACCTATCTTTAGGGTGTAGTGGTCAAGTGCTTTTGGCCACCGAGCTTTGAGCATTCCAGTAGTTCTTTTCTGCCAAATTCGGCGGTATCCCATCGTTATGCTTGTGCGGCCGGAGGCTGCTGTAGTAACCGATCATATAATCAGTGACAGATCGCTTCGCCGCAGCAACATCGGGATAGCCGATCTCTGGTATCCATTCCGTTTTCAGGCTTCTGAAGAAGCGCTCTGTTGGGGCATTGTCCCAGCCATTGCCACGGCGACTGAGACTCAGTGTCATTCGGTAGCGCCAGAGCATCTGCCGGAATGCCCGGCTGGTGTACTGGCAACCCTGATCCGAATGAAACAGGATATTCCGTGGCTCTCCACGCGATTCGTAGGCCATGGTCAGCGCTTTCTTTACCAGCTCCGTGTTCGGCGATAGGGACAATGCCCACCCCACGGGTTTACGAGCATACAAGTCGATGACCACTGCCAGATAAGCCCAGCGTGCCCCTGTCCAAATATAGGTAATGTCGCCGGTCCATACCTGATTGGGCTGCTTTACATCGAACTCCCGATCAAGAACATTCGGTATATCCAGGTGTGGCTGATCAGCCTTCTTGTAGGCGTGCCTCGGCGGCTGCGAACTCATCAGCCCCAGCTGCTTCATCCGCCTGCTGGCCCGATAACGACTCAACTGTATTCCTGCCTGCGTGACCATTTTTGCAATGCTACGAGCGCCGGCAGAGCCGTTACAGACGGTATGCGCCTCGGCAACCTGATCCAGCAGCTTCTGCTCAGTCTCACAAGGTCTTCTATCCCGACTACGCCAAGCCCGGTAGCTACTGCGATGCACCCCAAACACCTGACACAAGTGCTGCACCGCGTAGCTCTCTTCAAGTCGCTCGATTATCGAGAATTGCTCAGGGAGTCCGACATCAAGAGAGCGGTAGCCTTTTTTAATATTGCCTTCTCTTCTTCCACTCGCCGCAGCTTGCGCTTCAGTTCCTGGATCTCACGCTGTTCCGGCGTCAGAGCCTCACCTTTCAGCGGCGCCTTGCCTGCCCGCTCAGCGCGAAGCCTGCGAACCCAATATTCCATGGTGGATTTGCCAACCCCCATGGCCTCACACGCCGCCTTCTGCGTGTAGCCCTGGTCGACCACGAGCTGGGCCGCTTCCAAGCGAAATTCCGGGCTAAACGTTCTCTTCTTCGTCATCATCTGCACCTGATTGTCTCTGTGAGCCATCATACACTCAAAGTCAGGTGGCCAGATTCACTGTGCCACTACAGGTCCGTGAGTCGATTGATATCTATAACCAGGCACGGCCTCACTTGGCCTTGAAATACAAAACGCCCGATGCGGTGCATCGAGCGTTTTGAGTTCCCAAAGTGTCAACCTATTTCAGGACTAGACAGTCGCGTAGCGCTTGGGTCAGTGGCTGCGCGTCAGACGAGTGGCCAGCCACCAGCCCAGCAGCATCGTCACCAGAAAGCCCGCCAATGGCAGACTCATGGCGCTGCTGGAGACGATGGCAGGCCCGGGGCAGTAACCGCTTAGCCCCCAACCGATACCGAACAGGGCCGCGCCGAGCAGCAGGCGGCCATCGATATCGCGACGCGTGGGCAGCTGGAAGCGCTCGCCCAGCAGGGGAGTGCCACGCCGCCAGACGAGGCGATAGCCGAGGAAGGTGGTGATGACGGCGCCGCCCAACACGAAGATCAGCGTGGGGTCCCAGTCTCCGGCCACGTCGAGAAAGCCGACCACGCGCGCGGGGTCGGTCATGCCGCTGAGTGTCAGCCCGAGGCTGAAGACCAGCCCGGTAAGAAAGCCGATGACCGTTTTCATGGTGTCTCCCCCAGTAGATTTTGGCTCACGAACACCGTCAGCATGGCCACAGCCACGAACACCACTGTGGCTACCAGCGAGCGGGGGGAGAGACGCGCGATACCGCAGACGCCATGACCACTGGTACAGCCGCCGCCGATGCCTGTTCCGATACCCACCAGCAGACCGGCGAACATCATGCTCAGCACCCCGCTGGCGGGATTGCCGATCAGCGTATCCGTGCTTGCGGCCACATTGCCCCAGTCGAGATTGAGCAGCAAAAGCACCATCGGGCCGCTGATCAACCCGAGCACGAAGGCGAGACGCCAGCGGCGGTCCGGGCCTGGTTCCAGCAGCGCGCCGCGCGTGATGCCACTGATACCGGCGATACGTCCCAGAAAGGCCATCAGCATCACTGCCGAAAGACCGATCAGGACGCCACCGGCGAGTCCTTTCATGCTGCTTATCATGTCCATGTCGTTCATCCTCATGTCGCGATCATCCTGCGGTGCGTCGATGATATGCTCGTGGCTGGCGAGCGCCAACCGGCTGTCTGGCCACTTGGCTGTACGACAAGGACGCCGACCTTTCGATTGAGGGCACCGCAGGAGCACCATGAACGAACTGACCCAACGCCTGCGCACCTTTCTCAAGGTGGCGGAGCATCATAGTTTCAATGTAGCGGCGCGAGAGCTGGATATCGCCAGTTCCACGGCGACGCGTCACGTCAATCATCTGGAGCGCCAGCTGGGCGAGCCGCTGCTGGTGCGCACCACGCGCCATGTACGGCTGTCGCCGGCCGGCGAGCGCGCCCTGATCCGCTTTCGCGCCATTCTGGCCGAGGTGGACCAGCTGGAGGATGAGCTGGAGACGCTGAGTGAGCGGGTCGCGGGGCCGCTGCGCATCTCGGTGCCGTGGCGCTATTCACGTCTCTATCTGGCGCCGCTGGTGAGCGAGTTCATGCAGTGCTATCCCGAGGTGGCGCTGGATATCGTCAGCAGCGACCAGCGGGTGGACCTGGTCGAGGACCACTTCGACGTGGCCCTGCGCATCGGCCATCTGGAAGATTCGAGCCTGATCGCGCGCCATATCAGTGATCAGCGCTTCGTGCTGGCTGCCGCGCCGGCCTACCTCGCCGCCCAGCCACCTATCCATCAGCCACAGGACCTGGAGCAGCACCGTCTGCTGACCTTCAGCTATACCACCGCCAATCATCACTGGCGGCTGGTGCAGGGCGATCGGGAGCATCGCATCTCGGTGCGCGCCCGCGCGCTGCGCACCAACAATGCCGACATTCTCACCCAGGCGGCGCTTGGGGGTGCCGGTGTGGTGGTACAGCCGCTCTGGGCCATTCGAGAAGAGCTGGCAAGTGGCCGCCTGCTGCCGGTGCTGGAGGACTTTCAGGTCACCTCATCGGATTTCGACACCGGTATCCACGTCGTCTTCGCGCGCGAGAATCAGCACAACCCGCGCGTACGTGCCTGGGTCGACTTCCTGCTTGCCCGCCGCGAGCGGCTGTCCTGCTGACAAGCCTTCTGAATGGCACGCAGGAAAACACGAAGGGCCCGGTCTCGAGAGATCGGGCCCTTCGTGTTTTCAGGCTGCGCGCTGGGCACCTACCAGGCGGTACCTACCAAGCGGCGCCTAGCCACTGATGCTCAGGCAGCCATCAGTAGAGGATATCGCTGCGGATGATGTACTTGGCACCGTCGCGGATCGGCTCGCTGGCATGCACGCAGTGCTGCGGATGCGACCCATGCGGGAAGCACAGTACGCCGCCCTTGGGCGTGGAGACCGAGACCTTCTGGATATCATCCTGCGACTGGGCCGGCTTGCCTGGGTCACGACGGCTGACCAGAAACTCGGTGCGCCCGCCGGTATAGCCATCGCTGAGGAAGATGAGGAAGGTGTACTGGCTCATCAGGCCCGGATAGGCGTCCTGGACGATCTCGCCATTGATGACGCGACTGCCCGGCCAGGCACCATCGGTGTGCGGCTTGAAGAAGTCGCCGGCCTCGTAGCGATAGACACGAAAGCGCGCATTGATGCCCTTGGCGCCTTCGCCCTGGATCTGCTCGGTCACCAGCGGCGCCGAGCGCTGCCAGATGACCTGATCGACCGCTTCACTGACGACCCAGTTGACGTTGTGGTTGTGGCGTACCGACCGCGGCAGGGAGACGGGCGCATCTTCCTCGAAGCCCATTTCCTCCAGGGCGGCGACGAAGTTGTCGGCCTCGGCGGGTGTCAGCACATTGAGCAGCTGGAAGGCACCCGGGACTCCCTCGACTTCCTGACGGACCACCTCTGGTGTCGCGTCGGCCTCAAAGAGATCAGACACGTCGCCGTTGTCGGTCCAGATGGGCAGGGGCGTGGGAGAGAAGCCGCGTTCGTGGCGGACGACATGGAAAGACAAGCTCATGGCAAAGCTCCTGAATGACGAAGAATGTGTGACGAGAACCTGGTGGCCGCCAAGCGGTGGCCGCCAGGCCTGCAAGGAGGGAGGCCTGGACGACGGTCATCTGGCGGCGAGTGCCGATAAGGTCGTGAGAGCGGCGAGAGGGGTAGCTACCCGGATGGGCCAGGTGTCTGCCATCTCGACCGCGGCGCTCAGTCGCCACCGACCAGTCTTTATCGACCAGCTGTTATCACCCAGCGGCCGTGACACCTCAGTCGGGATAGCGGACCAATACCCGCGTCTCGAGACTGGTGCGTGTCGGCGCATCGTCGGGCGTATCGAGCAGCTCGGCCGCGGTATGCGCGACCGGCGGCTTGCCGGCGCTGTCGAAGGCATTGAAGACGATGGCTTCGTCGGGGCGCATCTCGGAGGCGAAGTACCAGCGGTGAGCCGGATTGTGCACGAGGCCCTGGATCTGGCCGCAGCGGTCCGGATAGAGAATGTCGATGTTGACCCAGTCCTCGTGTTGCACGCTCTGGGTATCGGCGAAGGCCAGCGGGTCACGTGCGACTGCCTGCTCGACCGGCTGCCAGACATTGACGATGCCGTAGTGGCCGCTCAGCCACTGCTCCGCCTGCTCGGGCGGGAGCAGGTCGCGCACGCGCTGCGGGCCAGAACGCGGCGAGTAGTCGACATGCACATGCTGCGCCGGCACGCGCTCACCCTCGAAGCCGCGCAGGGTGTGGTCGAACACCTGCACTTCACTGACGCCGAGCTGCTGCTTGAGCAATGCCTCGATGGCCGGTGTGTGCAGGCGATCGCGCACCTTGGCATCGCGTACATCGACGGCAAGCTCGGGTGTGTCGAGAAACAGTAGCCCCTGGCAGGCGAAGCTGGGCGGTGTGGCGCGCAGGTCCTGCAGCCTGACGCCGCGGCGGTCGTGCTCCGGCTCGATGCGGCGACCAGTCTCGCCGTTCGGGTCCACCTTGATCTGCAGGCCTTCTGGGCGGTCGAGCTGATAATTGACGAACGCCATGCGGGTAGGGACGGGCGCTGACATGAACGAGACCTCCTTCACGATGGGTTGTCAGAGGATGCCGCAGGGACAGGCACTCAGGCGGGTGCCTGCGGTGCCGAGTCCGGGAGGCTGGTTCACGAGGCTAGTGCACTGGCGCGGGCAGAAAAAGACGCCGGGCGGCAATTGGTTATTGCACAAATGGCAATAATCAGCCGCCGACCGATCCTCAATGCCCGCCGGACAGGTGCAGACCGGCGATGGACAGCACGATGACGCCGATGCAGGCCATGCGGCGAAACGAGAAGTGCTCGCGCCAGAACAACACGCCAATGATGGCGCTGACCACGGTCCCGATGCCGGAGAACACGGCGTAGGCGATGCCCAGACTGATGGTGTCCATGGCCAGATACAGCAGGCTCAAGGAGGAGCTGAAGCCCAGCGCGACCAGCAACACGCCCATGCGGCGATGCTGATTGGCGTACTGGTTGAAACCGGTGACGCCGACGACTTCACAGCAGCCGGCGGCGATCAGATAGACCCAATCCATGGCGTCACTCCTGGTCATTCACTGAGGGTGGTCTGCGGTGTGGCACTCGCGCGAGGCAGCTTGTCGGCAGGCGCGCTGGGAGCCGTCTTGAGCACGATGATGCCGATCAGCATCAGCACCACGAAGCCCAGCGTGGACCACTGGAATTCGAGATCGAAGAACAGCAGGTCAGCGACCACTGTCCCCACCGTGCCCAGGCCGACGAAGATGGCGTAGGTGGTGCTGGCGGGCAGTGTCTTGGCGATCTGGGTGACCAGACTCAGGCTGATGATGACCAGCAGCATCGTCAGTGCCCATTCCAGCGGGCTGTCGGCGACCTTCAGGCCCGTGGCCCAGCCGATTTCGCACAGGGTCGAGATCAGGAAGTAGAGCGCGATGCGCATGAAGATCGGGCGTCCTTGTGAAGTGTCGGGAAAATGAGGCGTTCAATCGCCAGCGAAAGACGTGCGTTGCATGAAAGCGGGGCTATATGAGTTTTTGTTGATGTTTAGATTCAGGAAAAGGCGGAGTTAGCCCCTCCGCCTGGTGCCTGGCAAGTCGTTGGTACAGCCTCGTCTGACTTGCCTCCCCGTGAACAGAAGCTCTTGCGAACAGTGACCAGAACGCGTCAGGAGACCAGCGGCGTAGTCGTCGCCTGAAGGTCTGATTCCGCTTCGGATGGCGTCTCGGCCCCGGCAGGCTGGGCCAGGTAGGCTTCCAGCGAGTCATCCATCGCTTCAAGCCACGGCGTGTGATGCTTGGGTACCAGGGTGCCGGTCATCAAGGAGCGATAGCCGTGATCGCGGAAGGTCATGATGTTCTCGTGCTTGTGATGCTCCCATTCCAGGAAGGTACGATTCACGCCATCGATATCGAAGCTCGGGTAGTCGGTCTCCTCGATCAGCGATTTCACGTAATCGCCCTGGAAGAGAATCATGTCCTCATCACTCTCCAGCGTTTCCTCGCGGGCACGCCACGCCAGACTGTCTTCACGCATCGCGTCCCGTGACGGCAGGGGCAGGGTGCCGAGAATCGCATCACGCACCCACCAGGCCTGGGCATCGAACATGTTGAAGGTGTACCACTGGTCCTGCATGCCGAGATAGAACAGGCGCGGATTCTCTTCCCACACCACCCCCTTGTAGAGCCCCAGCGGCCACATGCGGTTCTGGGTCTTGAGGCGCAGCGACTCCTCGAGGAACGGGAAGTGGTGCAGATAGCCGGTGCACAGGATGATGGCATCGACGCGCTTGTGGCTGCCGTCACTGAAATAGGCGGTATCGCGATCGACCTTCACCAGCAGCGGCTTCTCTTCCCAGTTATCCGGCCACTTGAAGCCCATCGGCGCGGTGCGATAGCTGGTGGTGATGCTGCGCGCACCATACTTGTAGCACTGTGAGCCGATGTCCTCGGCGGAATAGCTGCTGCCGAGCAACAGCAGGTCCTTGCCCTTGAATTCCAGTGCATCACGGAATTCATGGGCATGTAGAATGCGCCCATTGAAGTTCGAGAAACCGGGGAATTCCGGCACATTGGGCGTCGAGAAATGTCCGGAGGCCACGATGACGTGATCAAACTGCTCCTGAACGACCGTATCGGCCTGCAGGTCATGGACACTGACGGTAAATTGCTCGCGGGTGTCGTCAAAGCTGACGTGGCGCACCGGGCAGTTGAAGCGGATATACTTGCGCACGCCTGCCTTCTCGACCCGACCCTTGATGTAGTCGAAGATCACCGCACGTGGCGGGTACGAGGCGATCGGGTGACCGAAATGTTCCTCGAAGGAATAATCCGCGAATTCCAGGCACTCCTTGGGGCCATTGAACCACAGATAGCGGTACATGTTGCCATGAACGGGTTCGCCGTTCTGATCTAGACCGGTGCGCCAGCTTTAATTCCACAGGCCGCCCCAGTCGCTCTGCTTTTCAAAACAGACTATCTCGGGAATGTCGATACCCTTGTCAGCGGCAGATTGAAAGGCGCGCAGCTGTGCCAGGCCACTCGGCCCTGCGCCAATGATCGCAATGCGTTTTGTCATGGGTATTTCCTGTTGAGACTGTGATGAGGTGTCTTGTTCAGTGATTTTCGTGTTGCATCATGTCATGTTGACGACATGATTTTTCCTATGTAGTTGTTGCGATAATAATAAAGGTTATCCAGCGCAGGGTTGGCATGGAAAGGTGATGAGTCCACTGGAATAGCCGCCCGTCATTTCGCTGATCCTGAATGCGTAAGCCATATTTCTCTTGCCTTGATAGTAAGCTAGGGCTCGCGAAACGTGAGGTATCCTCGCAGAAATGATGCGCCATCTCAAATGTGACTCATTGATTCCTGGTAGGTAAAGTGTACGCGATAATGAGAATATTTAGACTTTGATTGTATAGTTTTTGAGAATGTGTCTTTTCATGGCGGCCATTGTTGATGAAGTGATCTATCGGCTGATGGCTAATGATTAGATTCTACAAAATTTTGATTTTAAAGGGTTTTTATATATTGTTTGTTGTTTGTCTTGATCTGTTCTGCCCTATTTTCTGTGTGGAAAGAAAAGAGGATTGCCGTATTGCAGTGCTGATTCGAAGGTGAATGCCTTTCTGTCTATTCAAGACGTGCTAACTCAAGCGGGTAGTGGAATGAAATGATCTATTGGTCAAGAAGATTGGCGCTCATGATTTGGAGGTCTGGGGTAAGTAGGGTGTGAGATAGATGGAAAATAGGGCAGGTTAGTGAGTGGTGTATGTATGAAGAAAGAACAGGGATCAGGAGGGAAAAGGGCGCCAGATTAGCAAATGATTCTCTCTGGAGGATTTGCTGGGGCGCTGAAGGATTTTCTAGTGGATCTGCTGGACTATTCGCAGAATATTCGCTCACCAGACCAACGATGAGGGGAGAGGCGAAGGTTGATCACTCTGCATGTCGAAAGGGCGTATACTGCTCAGGTGATGGAGAAGCTACAGGAGAAGACACCATGACTCACAAGCGCAAGGTGCAGGACAACGCGCTCAAGGCGGTGCTGCGTACCCCGATGTTCAAGCAACGCGTGGTAAAGGCGCGCAAGGGAAAGGGCAGCTATCAGCGCCAGGGCAAGTTGCAGGGAAACAGGGGCGGCAGTGAAGCGCCTTCAGTCAGTGTGCACCACGCTGCCTGAAGACGCTTCATTGGTGTGGTTTCCCACGACCTGACTTGCATCACTGCAAGGGACTGAAACATGAACGCCGCAGCGTCAGCGCTGCGGCGTTTTGCGTCTGTCCTACTGAAAACGTCTCAGCTCGAGAAGTGCTCGTTCCAGGCCTCGGCGCGCGCGGCGTCGCGGGCTTCATAGTCGGCCAGCACCGTCTCCAGTTCGCCCAGTGATTCATGCTCACGATCCTCACCCAGCTGAGTCAGGCGCAAGGTATACCAGGCTGTCACCCCGCCTTCAGGTGGCGCGCTGAAACGGGGAAATTCTGGTGCGGGGCATTCTCCGGTTTGCCAGAGGGCGGGCAGTGATGGGTGTAGCGCCAACGGGCGGGCCAGGCCGACAAGGTCGACGGCTCCCTGTGCCACGGCGTCTTCGGCTTGGGCGAGTGTCTTGAAGCCGCCGGTCGCCATCAGGGGCAGGGTTGTCGCCTCGCGTGCACGCTTGGCGAATTCGACGAAGTAGGGGCCGCTGGCACTGGCATCTGACGCCGAGCTGGCGCCGGGGAAGTAGGTGCCACCACTGATGTCGATCAGATCGATGGGCAGTTCATCGAGTGCCGCTATCACCTGCAACGCTTCGGACTCCTCGAAACCGCCTTGCAGTTGGTCGCTGGAGTTGAGTTTCACCATGACTGGGTAGTCGTGGCCGACGGCCTCACGCACGGCAATGATCACTTCACGCATCAGCCGCATGCGGTTGTCGAGGCTACCGCCGTAGTCATCCGTGCGCTGATTGAAGAGGGGAGACAGAAACTGGCTGAGCAGGAAGCCGTGTGCCGCATGCACCTGTAGCCCGCCAAACCCGGCGTCACAGGCCAGGCGCGCCGTCGTTGCCATGGCCGCGGGCAATGCCTTGATGGCCTCCAGGCTCATGGCTTCGCAACGTAGCCCGGGAATATCCAGTGCACTGGGGCCATGCGCCGTGCTGGTCGGTGGGTAGGCCATCGCACCGGCGTGGCCAAGCTGCAGCCAGAGGTCTGCACCGTGCTGTTGACCGCGCTGGGCCAGTTGCGTGAAGGCCGCGAGATCGGACTGCGCGTTGAGCACCAGATTGCCGGGTTTCTCGGCGTGGTGGTGGTCAGGCTGTACCTCACCGATAAGCGACGCCGCCACGCCACCCTCTGCCCAGCGCTCGTAAAGGCGCAGCTGTGCTTCACTGGGGTGCCCCGTGCCATCGCCGAGAGAATCCGACATCGCAGCCTTGACGATTCGGTTGGCGAGCATTCGGCCGCTTGGCAGCGTGAAGGGCGTGAACAGGACGGAGGCTGTCGGCTGGTCTGTCATGGGGGATGTCTCGTTGGGGACTGAATCTGGCTCATAAGGAACAGATGTCATGATGGCATGCGCAGTGTCTGGTGATAATCCGTTGTCTGTGCACAGTATTCGTGAGCAAATGGAACATATGAAACCGCATACGGACCTCGACATCTTTCACGCCGTCGTCGACGCCGGCACCTTCACCGGGGCGGCGCGCCAGCTTGGCATTACCCACTCCGCGATCAGCAAGCGCATTGCGCAGCTGGAACAGCGCCTTGGTGCCCAGCTGTTGATTCGCTCCACTCGGCAGATGCGCTTGAGTGAAGCGGGGCAGCTCTATGCCCTGGAGACGCGTGAGCTGCAGGAGCGCCTGCACAATGTCGAGCAGGAGATTGCCGAAGGCAGCGGCGCACTCAAGGGGCGTATTCGCCTCTCGTGTTCCCATGCATTGGGCAAGCGGCAGGTGATGCCCCTGCTCTTGCGCTTCATGGAGCGTTATCCCGAGGTGATCGTGGACCTGACGCTGTCGGACGCAGTGGTCGACCTTGTCCATGAAGGGATGGATCTGGCGATCCGCAGCACCGCACAGCCCGAGCCCGGCCTGATCGCCAGGCGGTTGGCCACCAATCATCGCGTCATCTGTGCATCGCCGGACTATCTGGCAAGCCATGGCACGCCGCGCTCAGTACCGGAGCTGGCGGAGCATGTCAGCCTGATCCTGAATCTCCCCGGCGGCTTCAATGCCTGGGGACTCACGTCGTTGCCCGACATGCGTTGTGGCTTCCTCTCCAATTCTCTGGAAACGCTGCACGCCGCCTGTCTGGGCAGCCGCGGCATTGCCTGTCTGCCGCACTATCTCATTGCCGATGACCTCGCTTCCGGGCGCTTGATCCCGCTGCTGGAAGACGTACGTGGGGACGGCGCAGATACCAGCCTCTATATCGTCCGCCCGGAGACGTCGATTCTTCCTCGGCGAGTGAGGGTGCTGATGGATGCCTTGATAGAGGGCTTTGAAACCGGCTAGAAGGCGATTGCCAAGACCATGACGTATCTGGGGATCATCAGGGTCAATATATGACATATTATCTCCAAGAGAGATAACAGGATTTCAGTGACGTACATCATGGAGTGATACATGTCACAGATAGGACGCAATAGATTGGCGGTACTTATTGATGCTGACAATGCGCAGGCTGCTATCTGCGAAGCGCTGCTGGCAGAGATTTCAAAGCTGGGGGTCAGCACCATCAAGCGGGCTTACGGAGACTGGACGACGCCGAATCTTGCGCCATGGAAAGAGCATCTTCTGCGTCATGCCATTCATCCGGTTCAGCAGTTCAGCTATACCCAGGGCAAGAATGCAACTGACTCTGCGTTGATCATCGATGCCATGGACTTGCTGTACTCGGGGAACGTGGAGGGATTCTGCCTTATCTCTTCGGACAGCGACTTTACGCGCCTCGCGGCTCGTTTGAGAGAGAGCGGCATGCTGGTGTATGGCTTCGGCGAAGATAAGACACCTCAGCCATTCGTGTCTGCGTGTGACACGTTCATCTACAGCGAAGGACTGCGAAAGGTGGCTGAGAAGCCTGTCCCGGCCATGCCAGTCAGCAAATCAGCCGCTGAGCCGGTAGCGCTCGTCAAGCCGACCAAGGCACAGAGGCAGTTGAGGTCGCATATCTTGAATGCGGTGAATGAACTGCAACAAGTTGATGGTTGGGCTCCTTTGTCAGCAGTTGGTGGATATCTAAAGAAGAAGATGCCCGACTTGAAACCGTCTGATCATGGTGCCAGCAAGCTTGGGGCGATGATTCAGAAACTGGATTATCTAGATGTATGCCGTAGGCCTGTTAAAGGGGGAAGTATGCATTTCTATATCCGGAAAAAGGTTAGCCGGCCTGCAAAGGTCAGCTGATCAGGCAATCTCTAGCTAGTCAGTCACACAAGCCGATGAATAATAATCAGCGGGTCTTTCCAGATAATGAGCAGTCGTCGCTTTACTCAGCCGCCATCATTCGCTCCTACAGCCCATCCTTGAGCAGGCTGCGCTGGTGCTTAAGCTGGTGCATGGCGTCATCGCTGATCGGCGATCATCGACTTCCAGGGCATGAATCTCGGTGTCTATGCGGGTATACGCTTCCGCGATGCGGGCAAACCCTTCATTGCCATTGATCAGGCGCAGGATGAGTTCACGTTGCTGTGGGAAGTCGTTGCACAGGGAGTGGTCATCGATATGCATGGTATGGCTCCGAAATAGGGGTGGGAGAATCCAAAAATAGGGAGTGTTGCTACTCCCCGAAAGGGCATCCTTGCTTACGTTGCAGGACGTATTCTCAAACGATGGACTGGACGTCGATCACGATCTGGTCCCAGTTGCGCTGGGCGGTCATGTCGTTTTCGACATCGCTGTCATAGGCATTCTGGAAGCGCTTGATGGCGGCGGTCTGGCTGGTGGCCTGATAGAGCCAATAGGCTTCTTCCTTCAAGGCGTCTTCGATGGGCTTGTCGATGGAGGCATAGACGGCCTGTTTGCAGGCGTTGATGGCGGCTGATGGCCACAAGGAGATTCGCTCGGCCAGCGAGTCGACGAAGGGCCCGATCTCCTGCGGGTCCAGCGCACGATTGATGGTGCCGTATTCGGCGGCCTGATCGGCATCGAAGTCCTTGGCGCTGAGGATGATTTCCAGCGCTCGACCAAGGCCTGCCTGACGTGCCATGCGTGAGGCACCACCCCCGCAGGGCAGAATGCCCATCGCGACTTCCATCTGCATGAAACGGGCCTTGCCACGTGCGGCGAATCGCATGTCACAGGCCAGGGCAAATTCGTGACCATCGCCGCGGGCAAAACCCTCGATCTTGGCGATGGTCGCCTGGGGCAGGCGGCTTACGCGCTCGAGGACCACCTGCAGGTCCAGCAGCTTGACCTCACCCTGGTGAACCGCATGAGTCGACATGTCCTTGAGAAAGTCCACGTCGGCATGGGCGACAAAGATCTCTGGATGGGCTGACTGGAAGACCACCACCTTAATGTCGCTGTCTCGCTCGAGCTTCTGCGACAGCATGGTCAGGTCGGCCAGCATGGGAATGTCCTGAATATTGACCGGCGGATAATCGAAGGTCACATACAGAATGGCGCCTTTCTGTTCAGCCCGGAACGTCGTAAATTCCTTGTATATCATTATGTTATCTCGGTTCGTTCGCTGCCCGTCGTGTGTAATTAACGTTAGCACCGCGCCCGGGGATTGATTACCGAGATTGGAAGAAAGAAATTATTCGATTGCTTGAGAGTGGATATTCGCAAGAGGAATCAAGTGGTTATCGGGCAGCTTCAACAAGCGACAATAAAAAAAGTCCCGCGATAGTCGTGTCTGGCCACGACTTTCACGGGACTTTTGCCTACGAGAGGGTCACAAGCGTGAAGGGATGAGCCTAGCCCTTGCTGTCGTCGGCACTTTTGGCAGGCCCTTTGGCAGAGCTCGCGTCTTTATCGGACCGCTCGTGGACGGGTAAAGCACCTTCTTCAGGGCCGGCTTCATCACCCGGGGCAGTGTCCTCACCTGTAGCCGTTGCAGCGGAAGGCTGAGCGTTTGAGGTGTTGGCACCGATACGCTTAGTCCATCGCTGGCGGGCAAAGCGGCGCAGATTGGCCACGTTGTCCGTCTCGTCGATGATGTCTTCACCCAGGATCGTCTCCATCACGTCTTCCAGCGTGATGACACCCAACCAGTTGCCGAGGTTGTCGTAGACCACGCACAGATGCTGGCGTTCGCGCTGCATGAGTCCAAAGGCATGTTCGACGTTGTCTTCGGCGTGCAGCTCGCTGATCGGGCGCATCAGGTCCTTGAGCGGCGTAGTGGGCTCTGCCTGATGGGCATCTGCCCGGTGGATCATGCCCAGTGTTCGTTCATCGGTGGTCATCACCGGGTAGCGGCTGAAGGGCCAGATCGTCAGCTGGTCATTGAATTCGGCCACGCTCATCTCGGGACTGACCGTCTGGCAGACAGGGCGCGGCGTCAGCACGTCACGCACCTTCATCTCATGCAGATTGAGGATGTTGGTGATGACGCGCTGTTCATCGTTTTCCAGGGCTTTCTTGTCGAGCCCCATCTGGGCCAGTGCCTTGATCTCGCCACGTACATCGATGTCATGGGCATCCTTGCCGATGCGCGAGGTGATCAACTCCGACAGCCAGATCAGCGGCTTGAGCGCGATGACCATGGCATTGAGCACGCCGGGCAGCATCGGCGACAGCTGACGCCAATAGGTGGCACCGATGGTCTTGGGGATGATTTCCGAGGCCACCAGGATCAGCAGCGTCATCACCGCTGAGGCCACGCCCACCCAGGCTTCCCCGAAGACGACTGATACCTGCGCGCCCACCCCCGTGGCACCGACGGTATGCGCGATGGTATTGAGCGTCAGGATGGCGGCCAGTGGCTTGTCGATATTGTCCTTGAGCTTGGCCAGAGCGGCGTGGCGCTTGGGGTGCTGGTCTCTCAGGCTGGCCACATAGCTGGGGGAGAGCGACAGCAGCGCCGCCTCGAGCACGGAGCAGATGAATGAGATGCCAATCGCGATGGCGGCAAACAGGATCAACAGAAACATGAGGCGTGCTCCTTGGGGGAAAGGCATCCATTAGTGACATAAGGCGCAGCACTGTCAAACCCGTGAATTCTCGCAGGGTTTTCAGCCTGCTGGCCAATCTTGCCAGCCTGTGCCGCAAAGTGCCGTTGACTCGAGGGATGCAAGAGGGCTGTAAGAGGGCTGGAAGAGAGAACAGGGCTTTACATGAGACAAGATGCAATACTTATATGATAATGAGATTGTTTTGCTTTCGATATTCATTGTATTTTGTGAACGCAAGCCGCGGCCTGGCGTGGCCGCTGAGTGGCACCGTGCGCCCTTTCAGCCGTCAGTGCGACCCGCAGCAGGCGGCAGGCCTTCACCAGGATTCACCTTGCAGGGATTTGCAGCGTCATGTCACAGCCGCTTGGAGACATAGCCGACAGTCGGGCCACTCGCCGCGTTATGGCCTCACCTCAACAGCGCCCTTCATCGCTCAGCGAGCGGCGAGGCTGGCGAGCGGCGAATTATCCGTATTGCGAGGGGCAGGTGCAGAACCTGCATCCCTGGCGGGATGCGCATCTGACGCTGTGTGATCTAGAGGTGTCACGCGCCTATCACGGCCAACATCAGTTTCATGAGGGCCTTTATCTCTGCCTGGTGCTGGAAGGGCGACTGACACTATCAGGCCTGGACGGCGCGGGGATCGACTTGTCCGCGGGGCAAGGGGGGATCTTTCGCCCGGCGAGAACGCAGTCTGCGCCGCCGACGCTTAAGAGCTATCACCCTCAAGGCCGCCTGCGCTGTATCAGCTTGCATCTGGAGGGCGAGGCCAGCCAGTCCCTGCAGGTACGGCGGGGTCTGGCGAACTGGGATGCATTGCCGTGCGCGCGTCATTCCCAGCCGCTGGGCTGGACGCCGGGGCGCTGGCTTCATCAGCAACTGGATGAGCGTGTCAGAGCCCCTGATGGTGAGGGCCCACAACGAGAGTGCGAGATGCCAACGACCCCCGCCTGCGAGGGGGAGATGATGGAGTGGCAGGGGATAGCGCTGCAGTTGCTGGGGGCGGCACTCAAGCGCCGCGCTGGTGAGGCACAGGAGGTGCCTGCGTTCTCCGCAGCCCCCGCAGCCCCCGCAGCCCCCGCAGCCCCCGCAGCCCCCGCACCCCCCGCACCCCCTGCATCGCCATTAGTGTCCCCATCGCGCCCCCACGGCGCCTGTCGACATCTGGAGGCGGTGCGCCAGCGTCTTGCCGCCGTGCCGCATGGCACACACTCGCTGGAGGAACTGGCGCGGCTGGCCTGCATGAGCCCCTCCGGCTTGCGCCACAAGTTTCGCCAGACCTTCGGGCAGTCACTGGGCAGTTATCAGCGTGAATGTCGCATGCGGTGTGCCGAGCAGGCTCTGCGGCGCGGGGTGAGCATTCAGCAGGTGGCGCATCAGGTGGGGTATGCCCATGCCTGCAACTTCGCCACGGCCTACCGGCGTCATTTCGGGGTGTCGCCACAGGCGGCACGAGCCAGGTTTCATCGCGTCGATTGAGCCGTGATGGCGGCGAGCATCTGACAATGGGCTTGGGGTTGTCACAATATGCAAGCGGGCACCCAATGGGTGCCCGCTTGCATATGTCGTACTCGAGTGCTGCATTGTGCTTATGATGCAGTTGGCCTTACAGGAAGGGAATCATCGGCAGCACCACGTCATCCAGCAGACCCGTCGGGTAGTGCAGGTTCATCGCCGCCTGCATGCCGAGCAGGAAGACTGCCACGCCCAGCGCGAAGAGCCCTGCGAACAGCGGCGACTTGCGCGCGATGGTGAGCTGGAAGCCCAGGCAGAACAGCACGGCGGTGGAGACGAAGCCCAGCAGCGCACTGACGCCGATCAGCACGAAGAAGCCAAGTACCACACCCACTGCCTTGAAGGCCGGTTGCTTGACGAGAATCATGCCGCGACGCCAGCCGTTGAAGACCACGGCGATCACCGAGAGCAGCGTGATGAAGGCGGCCAGCGTCGGGAAGGCCTTGCCCAGCGGCATCAGGTCCTTGACGTCATAGAGCGCCCACAGGGCGGCTGCGCCCATCATCAACAGCAGCAGGAAGTCGACGCCACCGAAGCCACGCGATTCCAGCACATCCTCTTCCGGCGACGGCGCGGTCTCGACCACCTCATGGGTCTGGCGACGACGCATGATCGCCTTGCGGATCACCGGCAGGAAGAAGGCCAGCAGGATCAGGCCGAGGATGATCAGTACGCCCGGACGCAGGAAGGCTTCGGCGCCGTGGAACTGCATGCTCTGATAGAAGTAGTTCTCGGCGCCCGGTGCCAGCACGAAGCCGATCAGGAAGGCCGGACGCGACCAGCCAGCACTCTTGAACAGCACACCGATCATGCCGATCATGCCCAGCGCGGCCCAGTCACCCAGCGAGCGGCTGGCCTGATAGGCAGCGAACAGGATCAGCACGGTGATGGCAGGGGCCAGAATGGCGAAGGGTACACGCGTCAGCTGCGCGACCGGACGCGCTAGCATCAGACACAGGCCCGCGCCCAGGATATTGGCCAGCGCCAAAGACCAGATGATGGTGTAGGTCATGTCCAGATTGGTGGTGATCATCGACACGCCAGGTTCCAGGCCCAGCAGCAACAGCCCGCCCAGGAAGACCGCCGCCGTGCCGGAGCCTGGCACCCCGAACAGCAGTGTCGGCACCATGGCACCACAGGCGCAGGCATTGTTGGCGGATTCCGGCGCGATGACGCCGCGGACGTCGCCCTTGCCGAACTGGCTCGGGTCCTTGGCGGTCTTGACCGCGAAGCCGTAGGTGATCCAGTCGACTACGGAACCCGCCAGACCCGGAATGGTCCCGATCAGGCTGCCGATACCGGCACAGCGCGCGACCAGCCACTTGTTCTTGACCACATCCTTGATGCCGGCAGACCAGCCCTTGCCCAGGTCGGTGTTGCCGTTCTTGGCGATACTGCCACGTCCCAGCAGCAGCTCGACGATTTCCGGCAGGGCGAAGATGCCCAGACCCAGCACGATCAGCGGCACGCCGTCGTACAGGTAGTCGATATCCAGGTTCATGCGGTACTCGCCGGTCGCCGGTGCGGCGCCGATGGCACCGACCAGCAGGCCGAGGCCGCAGGCTGCGGTGCCCTTGAACAGGTTCTTGCCCGACAACACCGCCACCATCGTCAGACCCAGCAAGGTCAACACGAACAATTCGGCTGACGAGAAGGCCAGTACGAGGGGACGTGCGACGAGGATGAAGCCGGTCAGGATGATGGCACCGATCACGCCACCACACAGGGAAGACAGGAAGGCACTGGTCAGCGCGCGGGCTGCCTGGCCCTTCTTGGCCAGCGGGAAGCCATCCAGCACCGTGGCTTGCGACGCGCTGGAACCGGGAATGCCCATCAGGACAGAGGCGAAGGTATCGCCGGTAGGAATGACCGCGACCATGCCCATCAGCATGCCCAAGGCGTAACCCGGGTCCAGACCATAGAGGAAGGGCAGCAGCAGGGCCATGCCGGCGATGCCGCCCAGGCCGGGAATGATACCGACCAGCAGGCCGACGAAGATGCCGATCATCATGAACAGCAGATGCGTCAGCGTGAAGACGTGTCCAATGCTGGACAGGAGAGTGTCGATCATGGCGTTACTCAACCTCTTGTTCTTCTCTAGATGCTTCTCTAACACTCAGAGGCGGTGCCGGGGAGAGCATGGTGAGGCAGGGAGTGAAAGGCTCACGGGGCTGCTGGTCGGCAGCCCCGTGAGTGGGTCCCCATCACACCCGGGGGGCAGACCGTTACGGGTGTGATTGCGCGCCTCAACGAGATTGCAGGCGGATATTGTGGCGTTCCATCAGCCAGTTCTTGACCCATTCGTGCTCGGCTTCGCTCAGCTGCATGGCTTTCTGAAGCTGGGTCGCGGCGGCCTTGCCGACCATCAGGCCATAGGGCCCGACCTTCTCGGCGGCCTCCTTGAGGAACTCGGGGTCCTTGGCCAGATCACGTGCGGCCTGGCGGTAAAGCTCCAGCAGCTCCGGGTCCACGTCCTTCGGCACCAGCAGCATCTTCTGCATGGCGTAACCGGAGGCGAAGAACTTGTGGAAGATCTGGTAGGCCTCGTCGTCACGTGAATGGCCTTCCTGGGCCAGATACAGTTCGGAGAAGGTCGGCAGGTCCGGGAAGGACGGATCGCGCTCGATACGGCCTTCGTCATCCATCACGCCAAGGCTGAACAGCGGTACGGCCTGGCCGGCATCGACCAGCGGCGTGACGTTGCTCTTGTAGGCGGAGGTGGTCTGGAAATCGAGGGCGACTTCGCCACGTTCGAAGGCCAGACGGCCTTCACCACGGCTCTTCATGCCGAAGACCGGGTCGACCTGGAACTCGAGCAGATCGAAGGCCATCAGCACCGGCATCTCGAGCCCGGTCGGGTTCTGGCCGGCGAACTTCACTTCCTGGGAGGCGAGGGCCTCGAGCGCACTGGCGCTGTCCTTGCCCAGCGAGCTTGAGGCGTAGACGACACCCCCTGTCGGTGCGGCGAAGATCGGCTCCCAGTCGGCATAGTCATAGCGCACGCGCCGGTCGCGCAGCATGGCCGGATACTGGGTAGAGGCCGAGGTGACGACCATCTCGTCGCCGTCATCGCCGGCACGCTTGCTGAAGAGGTTGACGCCGGTGATGGAACCACCGCCCGGGACGTTGTCGATGACGACAGCCGGGTTGCCCGGCAGGTCCCTGGTCACCCAGTTGGACATGAAGCGTGCCCAGACATCCGTGCCGCCCCCGACACCGAACGGGACGGTCCAGGTCAGGGTGTCAGGGACTTCCGCTGCGGCGTGAACGGCTGAGGACAGTGGCATCAGGCCCATGACGGGCAACATGAAGGCCAATGCGGTGGTACGGGCATGACGCTTGAGGGTCTGGCGCTTGGGGGTAGACACGATGAGGGACATGGTCTGACTCCTGATTATTGTTGGAATGCGTTGTCGATCAGTGATGCGCTATCTGCATGGCGGCGCAGTCAGGCTATTTCGTTTAGCGAAAATTCATTGTAAATCAATATACTGCAGTACCTGCTCGTTGCCTGTTGACGAACTCTTCGCCTCTGGCGCTTGCCAGTGCGGTCGTCTGGCGTGTCATGCACGCCCAGGCATCTCCACCGAGTCGGGGAGGTTCAAGAACACCTCGCCACTCATGATCTTGCGTGCCGTGCGCAGCAGAGACACGCGGCTGGGGGTCATCGGGTCGGCATTGGCATGCTCGACCTCGACATCCAGAAATCCGGCGGGATGTTCCAGATGGACGTTTGCCGCTAGGCCATCCGGTGCCAGAGTGCCGGCTGCGAGTGCCACACGATTGGCTAGGGTGCCCGGGATGCTGGTCGCAACGGCCAGTGTGATGGCCCCCGTGACGGCCAGGGCACCATGGCAGCGGTGCGGCACGAAATAACGGGCGCACAGAGTACCGTCCTGAGTGCGCGGGGCGGAGAGAATTACCGGCTTGGGCAGCACCGAGCCGCTGACGTCGCCCATGCCCATCAACTCTCCCGCCTTGAGGCGAATCTGCTCGAGGCGTGCCATCGCCTCGCGGTTGGCGTCCATCTCGGCCGGCGCTTCGTTGCCTGCCCAGCCCAGACTTGCCGCTTCGATCAGTACCACCGGCGTGGCGGAGTCGAGGCAGGTCACCTCGACGCCATCGATCACGTCGACGATCTGGCCGCTGGGTAGCAACTTGCCTGTCTTGGCACCCACCGCGCCGAGGAAGCCCAGCTTGATGGCACTGCCGGCGCCGGGCACACCACTGATGCGCGTGTCACCCTGGTAGGCCACCGCGGCGTCGGGCGTCGGCACCTGGCTGTCGATCAGCGTGTGGGTATTGAGGTTATGAATCCGCAGACGCGTCAGGTCACCCTGCGGCGCGATCATGCCGGTCTCGATGGCGTAGGGGCCGACGGCGGCCAGCATGTTGCCGCAGTTGGGCGAGAAGTCGACCTTGTCGCCTTCTACGTCGACCTGAGCGAACAGGTAATCGACATCAGCCTTAGGATGACTGGGCGGGCCGACGAGGGCGACCTTGCTGGTCAACGAATTGCCACCGCCCAGACCATCGATCTGCAATGCGTGACCGGAGCCCATGACCTGACGCAGAACTTCGCGACGGCCTTCGTCATCGGCGGGAAGGTGATCCAGACGCAGGAAGGGACCCCGAGAGGTACCGCCACGTAGGATCATGCAAGGAAGTGAATGCATCATGTTGGAACGCGCTCCTGTCTGTTTGCGCCTTCGTGAAGCATCACAGCCGATGATCTATGCATCAAATGCAAATAAACCCTATACTGTCGTCATTATGCGCATTAATCCGAAAAGTGAACCAATAAGGTGGTTGCATGCATAGATTGGAGTTTCTGGATCTGTCGGCGTTCGTCGAGGTCGCCGAGAATCATTCCTTCAATGAGGCGGCAGTAAGGCTGCATATTTCGCAGCCGGCATTGTCGCGCCGTATCCAGAAACTGGAGGAGGTTCTGGGCGCCAAGGTGCTGGAGCGCACTACGCGAAGAAGTCGTTTGACGCCCATTGGGCGTGATTTCCTGCCCAAAGCCCGCAAGTTGCTCGAAGATTATGAGTCGTCTCTGGTCGGCGTGCGCGAGCTTGCCACCCATCGCAAGGGGGTGCTGACCATCGCCTGCCTGCCCACGGCAGCCTTCTACTTCCTGCCCAGTGTGGTGCGGGAATTCAATACCGCCTATCCCGGTATCCGGATTCGTATCCTGGATGTCAGTGCCAATGAAGGGGTCGAAAGGGTGGTTTCAGGGGAGGCAGACTTTGGTATCAACATGGTCAGTGCCCACCATCCGGCGGTAGATTTCACCTCCATCTATCGTGATCCCTTCGTGCTGGCCCTGCGTCGTGACCATCCTCTTGCACAGAAACAGCACGTGGAATGGGGCGATCTGGATGATGTGCGCCTGATCACGGTCTCGCGTGACAGCGGCAACCGCATTCTGCTCGACAACACTCTGCTGTCCGCCGGCCTGCATCTGGATGGCTTCTATGAGGTGCAGCATCTCTCGACGTCACTGGGTCTGGTCGAGAGCGGGCTGGGCGTCGCCATCCTGCCGTCGATGGCCATGCCGGGGCCGGAACACGAGGTGTTGTGTCAGCGTGAACTGCCCGAACCTCGTATCGACCGTACCATTGGGCTATTGCGACGGCGTGGTGAGTCCCTGTCGCCGATCGCGGAACTGTTCATCGAGATTCTGCTCAAGCGCTGGAACTGAGTCGCTCGTCTGGGGCGAAGAGGGCTAAGGTCAGGGTAGGCAGGAGTGCGGTGGACAGGGTCGCAATGTACAGAGCCATAATTGAGAGCAGAGTGGCAGGCACCTCTCGCTAGGGTTGGCGTGGCGTGGCCTAGTATATAAGATGGTTGTGTATAAGACATTCATGTTTCACGGAAAGGCCGATGAAACCGTCTTGATGTCGCGTGATCAGCTGCCGTCGGGCGCCGGTGAGGTTCTTCTTCTCATCGCTTGTCCCTGCGGCCATTGATGACGTGGCGTCTTGCCTAACACAAGGATGTACATGCCCATGAGTACCCGCATAGCCACTCACGCTACCTCTCGTCAGACGGCCCTCGCGCTGGGTCTGGCAATCGGGCTCGGCAGCGCGCTGCCTGTCAGCGCAGACGAGCCGATGGCTGCCGATGACACGGACAAGCGCGCACCGCAGGGTGAACATACGCTCAAGCGTGCCCAGCTGGTCAGCTTGATCGAACAGGGCCGGCAGGAGCTGGCGACGGACTTCAATGGCTTTCTGACACAGGTTGCCGAACGCAATTCGCAGGGCACAGCCGTTAGGGCCGCCATCGAGCAGTATCAGGCCGGTGAGACGCTTGAGGGCGATGCCTTCGTCAACATCTATCGTCTGCTGGGGGTCTACAACCGTCTGCAGTACGGCGATGACGTCCAGGCGCTGCTCAAGGAAATGGTCGCGATCCCGACCGCCAAGGTGGGGGAGAAGCCGCAATTCGAGAACCCGGAAATCGCGCGCTTCGGTGAGTTGATCAAGGCGCGCGCCGAGGCGTTCGGCCTGACGTTCCGTAACGTTGACAATCGCGTCTTCGAGGTTGAGCTTGAGGGAACTGGCGATGACGTGTTCGGCATTCTGACCCACGGCGATGTGGTGCCGGCAGGCGAGGAGGGCTGGACACTCGACGACGGTACCCATCTCGATCCGTTCGCGATGACCGAGATCGACGGCAAGCTCTACGGGCGCGGTACCGAAGATGACAAGGCCTCGATCGCCGCGGCGCTGTATGCCATGAAGTCGCTCAAGGAGAATGAGGTGCCGCTCAAGCGCACCATTCGCCTGATGATCGAGACCACGGAAGAGACCGGCGGTGATGGCTTCGAGTACTACAAAGCCAGAAATGACCTGCCGGAATACAACATCGTGCTCGATAGCGGTTATCCGGCGATCACGGCCGAGAATGGTTTCGGCACCATCGATGCGCGCTTCCCCTTGACGCCTAAGGCGGGCGAGGCGTCATCTGATCAGGCAGTCGACGCTCTGCCGACGATCACCGACTTCAAGGGCGGCCTGGCGACCAACCAGATTCCGGAGCGCTCCACCGCCACGCTGCACGCGGCTGATGCAGCGGGCGCCAAGGCGCTCAGCCACAAGCTTGAGACGCTCGGCAGCCGCTACGTCAAGGAGCATGGCCAGGACTTCAGCGTCGCCAGTGAAGTGGAAGGCGAAGAGGTCAGCGTGACGGTGACCGGCAAGTCGGCCCACTCCTCGGCGCCGGCCAACGGCGTCAATCCTGTCACACGGCTGGCGGGCCTGCTCGCCACCTCCGGCATCGATTTCCATGACAATGCCTATGAGGATGCCATCCATTACCTGAACGACAATTATGGTCTGGACTATCATGGCAAGCAGCTTGGCATCGCGTATTCCCATGATTTCATGGGGCCGCTCAAGGTGACGCCGACTTTCTTTGCCAAGGAGGACGATGCGCTGCGGGTCGCGGTCAATGTGCGTGCGCCCGCCGGCGAGAAATCACCTGAGGAATTGAGCCAGACGATTCAGGAAAAGCTGAACGCCTACGCCAGCGAGCAGGGCATGGACATGACGCTGAACGTTGAGATTCGTGACTGGATGCTGCGTGATCCCAGCGGTGCCTGGCTGCAGACGCTGCTCAATATCTTCGGGGATACCACCGGCATTGAGGCCGAGCCGCGTTCCTCCGCGGGCAGTACGACCGCCAAGCTGTTGCCTAATGCGATCAATTTCGGCCCCTCCATGCCGGGCGAGACCTATACCGGGCATACCTCTGAGGAGTTCAAGCGGGTCGATAATCTGATGCTCGACATCCAGATGTTTACCGAAATGATGGCGCGCATCGGCAATCAGGATTCGCTCAAGTAATTCCGGTATCGCTAGTCCGCCGGCGTCTATGTCGTCCGGGGGAGTGCTCGCGCCAGTTGTTGCCATTCATCGATGACGCCACGAATGCAGTGCTCGGTGAGGTAATGGCTGGCGCGTTCACGCACATGTGCGATCAGCTGATCTTGGCTCAGCTCGCTGGACCAGTCTTCGCCGTGGTGCCCGTTATCCCTGGTCTCGCAGTTGAGCGATAGCCATTTGGCGCACCAGCTGAGTGACCAGAGCCACATGGCGCGTCTCGCCTGCAGCAGTGTCTGACTGTCATGGAGTGCGGGGGCGGCACTCGTCGCCATCATCTGCTGACACCAATGACGATAGGCGTCGGCGACTTGCTCTGGCGTGAGGATGGCATGACTGGCGACATCCCAGGTCGTGGAGGTGTAGAGGGTGGCATGGGCGAGATCAAATCCCGGCAAGCCATAGCGGCACTTCTCGAGATCCACCAGTACCGCACGTGGGGGCGCGGAACCCGAGCGGTCTTCCTCGATGAGAAAGTTGCCGGGGTGGGCGTCGAAACTGATCAGGCTGATGACAGCAGGGGCCTGCTGCGCAGCGATGAAGACCCTCAGTGCCTGCAACTCGCTTTCGATCAATCGGTGACCCTCCTGGGTCAGGCCGGCGCTTTCCAGGTAGCGGCATTGGTGTTCGATCTCGTCGAGCATGGACTGCCATGGGCAGTCAGGTGCCGACAGAGGCGCACGCTTGTGCACGGCTGGCAGCGGTAAGGAGTGAATGCTGGCCAGAGCTTCAGTAATGGCGCGGAGATCTTCCGGCAGTCTGGCTGCGCGGCCCGCTATGGCTTCCACCAGCAGGCCGCCGCGTGGCAGAGCAGGCTGAGGCGCAAGGGCGCCCTCTAGCCGTGGGGTGTGATGGCTGGGCTGACAGCGCTCGAAACATGCTGCCTGGTAGGCAAGATTCTCGGTGGCCGAGAGGCGCATCTGACTCTGCTTGGGCAAGCGGGCGATCCACTCCTGCGCCTCGTCATGGCGCGCAGGGAGCAGTTCGAGACGAAAGTGGGCGTGCGCCAGGCCACTGTCGGGCAATGGCCGAATGGCGGAGGTGGCGATGCCGGCGTGATCGAGCGCCACCTCCAGGCCGTTGCGCAAACTGGCCAAATGCGCGCAGGCGTGCGTGTCTTGTGATGCAGGGGTAGCGGCTGCCATGGAAGCTCCCGGTCTTCATGTGACCCAGTGTGGCCACTTTGCATGTTGTTAAGCAGCATGACAGCCGTATGGATTCATGTCGCGCTGAAGGGCTCGGCGGGATGCGCCGTCGGGTGGGCATCCATATAGGCAGCGGCAGCCCGCAGCAGTCGCACGTCATCGTGCTTGCCACCTGCCAACTGAAAGCCGACGGGCAGTCCCTGAGACGTGAAGCCACAGGGCACCGACGCTGCAGGTTGGCCGCTCAGGTTGAAGGGATAGGAGAACGGTGCCCATTCCTCCCAGTCGTGCATCTGGCTATCCGGGGGTACCTGATGATTCAACGCGAAGGGGGTGACGGCGACGCTGGGAGTCAGCAATAGATGGAAATCCTGATTGAATTTCTCCAGCGCCTGGGTGATCCGGTAGCGCTCCTCAAGCGCCTTGAAGAGATCCAGCGACGACCATTCACGTGCACACATGGCATTCTCGACCAGCCCGGGATCGAGCTGTTCACGTTGCTGAGTATCGCAGTCATCCCAGAGCCCCAGTGAGGCGGTGAACCAAATCTTGCGAAACGTCTCGAAGCTTGTCTCGACCGGAGGGTCGACTGCCACGATGTCCGCGCCAAGGTTCGCCAGTCGCTGTGCGGCGCGCTCCACCAGGCTTGCGATCTCGGGGTCGACCTCGACATGCCCTAAACATGGCGAGTAGGCGATGCGAAGTCCTGCCAGTGACTTGCCGATATCCGCGCCCCAGTCCTCGGGTTGGCCGCGATTGGCGTAAGGGTCCTGGGCATCATGACGGCCGATCACATTTAACATGGCGGCGGCGTCACGGGGGTTGCGGGTCAAGGGGCCGATGCTGGACAGAAAGGCAGCCTTGGAGGGCGGCCACTGCGGTGTCCAGCCGAAGGTGGGTTTGAAGCCGAAGATGCCACTGAAGGCGGCGGGGATGCGGATCGATCCACCGGAGTCACCGCCCTGATGCAGCACGCCCAGGTTCAGGGCGGCGGCAGTAGCCGCGCCACCGGAAGAGCCGCCGGGCGTCAGTGTGGTATTCCAGGCATTGCTGGTGGTGCCATGCACGAGGTTGTCGGTGACAGCCTTCCAGCCGAACTCGGGGGTGTTGGTCTTGCCCAGTAGAATCGCGCCTGCCTCACGCAAGCGCCTGACCGGCGGCGCATCCTGCTGGCATGTCGTAGCCGGTGTGATCAGGGAGCCTGCTCTCGCCGGCATGCCGGCAACATCTGTCAGGCCTTTCAGTGAGGTCGGAATGCCATCGAGTGGACTCAATGGCTTGCCGGCCTGCCAGCGCTGCGTGGATTCACGCGCCTCCTTCAGCGCCGTGTCATGTGCGACATGTACATAGGCATTGACAAGCGGGTTGAGTCGCTCGATACGATCGAGCACCGCTCGGGTTACCTGTAACGGGTCGAACTCACCGCGTTGGTACCCGTGTGCCAGTTGCTCGGCGTCCAGCGCTGTCAGGTCATCCTTGGCATTATGGGGCGAAAGATGTTGAGGAAATTCGACGTCACGCATGGCGGCTCTCCCGCATTTGGATGGCGATATTATTGTGGGTCGTTGGCGATAGTCTGCTCGATGCCCGGAGGCGTTCTCGCGGAGAACGGCTATCTGCCTCTCCTGCATGGCCTTGGGTCAGAGAGGGCAAACTCAAGGCATCGTGAGGTTGAAAAGGGCGAAGGGGGACCGCATGGCTCATGGAGAGTGACAGCAAGCGGCATGGTCGAGCGCATGGCAGCCGATCATGGTTCACGATATTCGCCCAGAGGGAGGACAATCATGCCAGCCAAGTCCAAGGCACAGCAGATGGCAGCCGGGGCAGCACTGTCAGCACGTCGTGGTGAGCAGAAGGTCAGCGAGCTGGACGGGGCCGCTCGCTCGATGTATGACTCCATGAGTGAAGAGGAGCTCGAGAAGATGGCTTCGACATCACGCGAAGACAAGCCGCGACACGACAACCAGAGCTGATCACCAGGGGATGCCTATCGCGGCTTCCTGGCGCGATAGCTGAAACGACAAGGCGCCTAGCAATCAGTTGCCAGGCGCCTTGTCGTGGGGGAGTACCTTTTCGTGTAGCTGATTCACTGCGACCTAGCCTCAGCGGCTGTCGTTCAGGCTTTCCTGCGGCGGCTGGTGGGACTCGCTGTCAGGTGGTGTCGGGCCACCGTTGGCCTTGGGGCTGACATCGGGCAGCGGAATCTCTGCGCGTTTCTGGCGGCGCTCCTCGGTGCTGATGCCCAGGCGCTCATCACGACGCTTCATCAGTTCCTCATCGATCTGACCATCACGGGTGAAGGCCATCATCAGCTGCGGGATACCGTAGGGGAAATCGTCGCGGTCGATCTGCCAGGTGTGGAAGGTCTTGCCGTAGGTGGTGACGAGGTCTTCGAAGTAGCTGCGCTCCGCCAGTTCCGGAATCCCCGGGGCCACTAGGATCCCGGACTTTACTTCATAGTGATGGCTGTGCCAGAGGGGCTTTTCTTCCTCGGGCAGCTGCTCGTAGCGCTCGGCGCTGATGATGTATTCGATCCCGATCAAGCGGGCATCACTGCGATTGGAATCGAAGATCACGCATTGGTGCAGATCATGTTCCAGGTGGATGCAGAAGTGGCTGGCCTCCACCTGACGCCCCATGTCATCGGCATAATGGTGGAAGCCGTTGAGGTAGGTACTCATCGCTTCCATCGGATATTTGCGCTGCATGACCTGCGAGGCCGCATCGAGCACCTGATGCTTCAGCGGGTGGCCGCTGCTGACCTTGCGAGCACTGTTGAGGCGCCGGCCCAGAAAGAAGGCGGTCGCCGCGGCGGCGCCGGCCAGAAGGCCCGTGCCGAAGCCGGACGAGTGTGAGGGATGTGAGCATGTGCGGGAATGGCGATGACGCATACTTCCTCCTGCATGGGTGTCTTGATAAGGCAAGAATTCCTGTCATGACGTTGCCATTGCAGTGCATTACCCTTGAGCGCGTCAAGTCGCCTACCGACAGACATGGCTCGGGAAATCCTCGCTCATGTCTGCTGCAGAGTGTCGGGATTGCTTTTCAGTTTTCTGCCCTCATCAATGAGAGATATCACTTCTTGTGGCCGCTCTATGCCTTGCGCGACAAGGTGTCTTGTTCATCACGTGTTTCTGCCATCTTTTCTCGAATTGGAGCTCGCATGAAGCAACTTATCTTTGATTGTGACGGTGTATTGGTGGATAGCGAGATCATCGCTGATGGCGTGCTCAAGGAGAAGCTTCCCGTCTGGCTGCCAGACCTGGGGAGTGCAGAGCAGATCGAGCATGAGCTGGACCGCTGCCTGGGCATGATGACGCGCGATATCCTGCTGGATCTGGAAGCGCGCAGTCAGCACACGCTGCCCGTGGATGCGCTCGACCAGGTGCGCCATCTCGTCGATGCCCGACTGGCCGACTCGCTCAAGGCCATGCCCGGGGTGCGCGAGATGCTGGAATGGATCCGCGATCAGCGTCTACCGCTGGCGATCGTGTCCAACAGTTCTGAGCAGCGCATGAAGATCAATCTCGAGAGCTCGGGGCTGCGCGGCATTCTCGATGAGATTGCCGCGGCCAATGGCGACGAGCAGCTGCCGATCTTCACCTCCGATGAGGTCATGAACCCCAAGCCGGCACCAGACCTCTATCTGCTCGCCCTCAAGACGCTGGGACGCTCCGCCGAGGAATGTCTGGTAGTCGAAGACAGCCGCACGGGAATGCAGGCAGCCGTGGCCGCAGGTCTCAAGGTTGTCGGCCATCTGGGTGCCAGTCACATTCCGCCGGGCCACGCCGAGGTGCTGCGGACCACAGGCGCCTGGCAGGTCATGAAACACTGGGATGAATTCAGCCGCCTTTGCGCTGACGCCGGTTTCGTGGCCAATGAAGAAGCCGTCAGCCACTGAGGTGTTGCACTGATATGTGCGTTGACCATTCAGCTGGCATGTCCTGAAAGACGAGTGCTGATCACGTGGTTTCCTGATTCTTGTCATCGGTGAACAGCTTCATCGATGACAAGTCATCATTTCCTGTCACAGGCCCTCTCGTAAGCCCTGTCACGAGGCCAAGACTTGTCCTCGCCTCATCTGATCTTGCGTCATTTCCTCGAGTTTTTCCTGCTGTTAGACAATTTTGCAAACTATCGGTATTTTTACGTGATTCGCGTTATTTATCGTTACCTATGCGCTGTCATGGGTAACTAATACCTGGGTTGCCTGATGATCAATGCATTCATTCGAAGCGATACTTTCGAGAACAAGGGCAATTGGCTGCGCAAGCATATTGCGTGGTTCAGCCATCGCTACAATGCGCATTATGGAATCGCGCAGCTGTCGCCACAGAGCCCACGTTATCAGGTAGCCCGGGATTCACTTGCAGAGCTGCAGCGTGCGGCGTCACTCGGGTCCACCCCGGGAACGCCGGCGACTCAGTCACAAGCCCAACCCAAGATCATCTGGATGTACTGGGATGCTCCGCTGGAATCAGCGCCGGAAGTCGTTCGCCTGAGCGTCAGCTCGTGGCAGGCGCTGAATCCAGACTACGAAGTGCGCCTGCTCAGTGATGACAATATTCAGCAGGTACTTGGCTTTGATTTCCTTGCTGCCTTCGAGCTGTCGACAGTCAGGTTGAACCCCGCCATCAAGGCGGACGTATTGCGGTTGTATCTATTGAGTCGCTACGGGGGAGTCTGGGCTGACAGCACGACGTTCTGCCTGACGCCATTGTCGCAGTGGTTGCCTGTGGCACTGGGTGAACTGGGCTTTTTCACTTTTCGTCAAAGCAAGGCGCCCGCCAGGCCGATGGAGGTCTGGTTCATTGCGGCAGTGCAAGGGCGGGAAATCGTGACCCACACATTGGGCCTGTTTCTGGAGCATCTTTTCTTGCCACGGCGCAGTGCGATCTTCATTTCCAATCGTGCCAAGAATCACGCGAAGCTGGGGGTCGGTCGCCAACATCCTGAGCTGCTCTATGCGGATTTTGTCCGCCGTGCCGAGCGCTTTGGCTTCATGCCGTATTTCTCGTTCAGCTATTATCTCAATGACAGCTTGCGGGAATACCTGACCTCGGCGGATATCGAGCGCTTCATGTCGCTCGAGAATCGCTACGTCGGGAATGGAGAAGAATTTGAAGCATTCCAGGAGGCGCTGGTATCCAAGCAGACCTATAAACGAGATTACCAACAGCGTCCCGTATTTCTGAAGCGCAAGGACTACCTTCTGTCTCTGCTGGCTGACACCAAGGAGGCTGACGCTCGTGTCAGCGTGAGCTCTGTTTCAGCGTGAAGATTGGCTGGATACGATTCTGTCTAGAGAATGTTGGCTAGAGAAACTTCTGGATAGAGTGAGTGCTGAATGGAGTAAAAGGAAAAGAGCCTGTGGCCATTGGCTGCAGGCTCTTTTGGCTTGTCATCCGCCTCCCCGTCATTTGAAGGTCTTCAGCCTGATGGCCTCTCGCCGAGGTGCCTGTGTACTTGAAGTCGCAGGCTCTGACTTCCCTTGCATCGTGAGGCTGTTCCTCACTTGAAACAGATGCGCGTGCCCCAGGCGAGCAGTTCTTCCTGATTGAGGCTGCGAGATTCGACCCCGATCATTTCATCTCCCCATTGATCTGCCCAGGTCAGCACGCCGTGGCTGATGCCGCGTGCTCCCATCAAGTCGCGTATCTCACCGGTGCCCTTGAACCAGAGCGCGCTGTGGTCGTTGCGCGTCAGGTCCGAGATGCCGTGGCAATGATGAATCCTCACCTTGTAGATACCATCCAGTGACATGACCTCGACCACTGGCACCATTCCTTGTTGCAGTGCTCGTGCCAGCGACTCGAGTGTCATGCTGGTCGCGTCCTGGTGGGCGATCGACTGCTCGGCAACGGGACTCTGGTGCAGCGGAGTAGCAGACGACGCGTGAGTGGGGGTCACAGCGGTACGTGGCTGGTGTGTTGCAGTAGTGGGGGCAGGCATCGGGGATGTCCTCAGTGGTACGTCATGTCGGTGGTGAGTCGAGATTTATAACTATCGTACAAGTAATGTAGAGGTTGTCCTGCGATCTCGCCATCGTGGCTGGCAGGCCAGCTTGCCTGAGCTTTCTCGGCTTCCTGCTCTCTCGCCGCGTCCTTCCAAGGCCTGCACTGTCCTCCCACAGCCTGCACTGTCCTTTCAAAACCGGCTTTGTCCTCCCACGCGGAGGCTGTAGCTCGGCGGGAACAGGCGCCTGCCTCTATAAGCAGTGACAAATTTTCCTGTGTTGCTGGCGTCGCCTGCCCTTGAAGTTCTGGGGAATCAGGTTCATGTCTAGAAGGCACTGCGAATATTCGTTGGCGATACGCTACTCGTTTCTCGCTGGTGCGCGATCCACCTCACCGCTGTCACAGCTCACAGGGAGTAGCGATTTATGACATCTGGAGGAAAGCGCGTATTCAGCGCGTCGGTCATCATCATTCTGGGGCTGGTCGCATTGGGGGCAGGATTCCCCACCCGTTTCGGTGAATTGGCAGATCAGGCGCTCGGCGCCGTGACCAGCATGTTCGGCTGGTTCTATCTGATATCCGTCTTTGGTTTCGTGATCTTTCTCATCAGCCTCGCGTTGAGCAAGTACGGCAAGATCCGGCTCGGCCCGCAGGACAGCCGGCCTTCCTATACCTTCTTTTCCTGGGTCAGCATGCTGTTGGCAGCAGGGTTCGGCGTCGGGCTGGTGTTCTATGGCATGGCGGAACCCATGCAGCACTATCTGAAGCCACCGTTCGCCGATATGCCGGGTGAGACGCCCGAGTCTGCGCGCTATGCCATTCAATATGCCTTCTTCAACTGGGGCGTCCATCAGTGGGCTGCCTTCTCGGTGGTTGGCCTGATCATTGCCTATTTCCAGTTCCGCAAGGGACAGGCGGGGCTGGTGTCCTCGGTGCTGTCTTCCGTGACGGCCAAGCACCCCAAGGCACGCCGCTACGGCCCGGTGCTGGATGTCTTTGCAGTGGTGGCGACCGTGATGGGGGTTGCGACATCGCTGGGTCTGGGCGTGTTGCAGATGAATGGGGGGCTGCACTTCGTCTTCGGCGTGGAAGAGGGCTGGCAATGGCAGTTCATCATCATGGGCGTGATGTTCTGTGCCTACATGGCCTCGACTTGGTCCGGGCTCGACAAGGGCATCAAGCGCCTGTCCAACCTCAACATGAGCATCTGCATCGCGCTGATGCTCTATGTGCTGTTCACTGGCTCGACACTGGATATCCTCAAGACGATCACCCTGGGCATCGGCGATTATCTGCAGAACTTCATCGGCATGAGCCTGCGCATGTCGCCCTATGACGGCAATGATTGGAACAGCTCTTGGACCGTTTTCTACTGGGCATGGGTCATTGCCTGGTCACCCTTCGTCGGGACCTTCGTCGCGCGTGTCTCGCGTGGCCGAACCATCAAGGAATATGTGGTGGGCGTGCTGATCGTGCCGCCGCTGCTGGCGTGCCTGTGGATCGGCGTCTTCGGTGGTGCTGCGATCAATATGGAGTTGGCCGGTGATGCCGGTCTGGCGGCCGCGACGGATGCCAACATCACGTCTGCCTTGTTCGAGATGTTCGATCTGATGCCCTTCAGCAGCGTGCTGTCGGTGGTCGCGATCATGCTGATCTTCATCTTCCTGGTGACCTCTGCCGATTCGGCGTCCTACATCGTGGCGCAGATGACCGACGGCGGCTCGATCAATCCGCCGCTCTACAAGCGTATCGCTTGGGGCGTGCTGATCGCGGCCATCTGCTTGACGCTGATCTCGACGGGCGGTCTTAAGGGCTTGCAGTCAGCCTCGGTACTCTCGGCCTTGCCGTTCACCTTCATCATCTACGGGATGATCGTGGTGCTGGTGAAGGAGCTGCGGGCTGATCGTCGCCAGATGCTCAGTCAGCTGTATCGCCGTCATGGTGAGACACCGGTCGGTGCGGATATCTTCGAGGCTGACAGCCTGGCCGAGGAAGATCGCATCCGCCGTGCGCCGGACGTCAAGAATCGTCGCGTGAACCCGCGCGACCATCATTGAGCCGAGTCGAGGCATGAACTTATCGTTTTGAGCTCATCGCCTTGAGTTCATCGCCTTGAGTTCATCGTTTTAAGATCATCGCTTTCAGCTCATGACGTCAATGCGTGGCTTCACGGCAGGCTCAGAACGACAAGACGCCGCTCACAGGAGATGTGAGCGGCGTCTTGTCTTGGAAAGTCAGTCAGCGTGAAGGGGCTCACGTCATTGACTGGCGGCCGGCGTCCGGCGGCCGGCGACCTCGGCGAGTATCTCGTAGCTCTTCAGGCGGTCGGCATGCTCATAGAAGTCCGAGTTGAACATCAATTCGTCGGCCTGGGTCACCTCCAGCAGATGCTCGAGTTCGCTGCGAATGCGCTCAGGCCCGCCGATGATGGCAGCAGCCAGATTCTGGCCGACCATGGCTTCCTCGCGTGCTGACCAGTCCAGTGTCTCGCGTGGGGGCAGGGCGCGCGTGCTCTTGCCACGGATCAGATTGAGGAATTTCTGTTGCTGGGTGCTGGCCAGGAAGTGGGCGCGTTCATCGCTGTCGGCGGCGATCAGTGGCAGGCCGAGCATCACGTAGGGCGCGTCCAGCACCTCGGAGGGCGTGAAGTTCTCGCGATAGAGCTTGATGGCCTCCAGCATGTAGCCGGGGGCGAACTGACCGGCGAAGGCGAAGGGCAGGCCTTTTTTCGCTGCCAGGCGTGCGCTGTAGTCGCTGGAACCCAATAGCCACAGGGGAACATGAGTGCCTTGCCCCGGCATGGCCTTGACGCGCTGACCGGGTGAGGCCTCGCCCAGATACTGCTCGAGTTCGGCCAGCCGCTGGGGGAAGTCATTCACGCCGGCGGAAGGGTCGCGCCGCATCGCCTGCATGGTGATGCCATCCGAGCCCGGCGCGCGGCCAAGTCCGAGATCGATCCTGTCAGGGTAGAGCGTGGCCAGGGTGCCGAACTGTTCCGCCACCACCAGCGGGGGGTGATTGGGCAGCATGATGCCGCCCGAGCCGACCCGCAGGCGGGAGGTCTTGCCCGCCACATGGCCGATCAGCACCGAGGTGGCGGCACTTGCGATGCCATCGATGTTGTGATGCTCGGCCAGCCACAGGCGATGAAAGCCCAGCGCTTCGACATGCTGGGCGAGACTGACGCTATTGTGGAAGGTTTCAGCAACACTGCCGGTATCGCGAATGGGGGCAAGGTCCAGCACCGAGAGCGGGATCGTGCCCAGGCGTGAGGTAGGGGCTGTCGTCATGTGCGCTCCTGATAGCGAGTTGGCGTGCAGAGAGCAGCTGGGGCGTGGCCCCTATAGGCATGTAGCTGGTCTGCTGAATGGCGTCCAGCATAATGGACAGCCTTTTGTCTGACAGCGTCTCGCCTTACATTTCACTGTTTCTGATATGGCATATATGAGGCGGTCGATACGTCATGCCATTCACGGTGGTCAGTCATCCTGGGGAAGGTGAAGCCCAGGGCAGATGAGGGCCTGCATCGCGCACAGGAGGCGAACATGAACGGGTTGCAGCACAAGCAGCGTCGCAAAGGCTTGGGGCTCACGCTGATATGCCTGGTGCTCATCGGCCTGGGCGTTGCGATCCAGCGCGATATCATCGTGCTGGACCGCTGGATACCCGCTCACTATCTCCCGTGGGAGCCACTGCAATTGGAGGACCCGCCCGGCATGGTGACCGGCTGGAAGCTCTCACGCTTGAACGAGAACCCGGCCGCCTGTCGCGCATTTCTCGAGCGGGAAGCCCCGCAACGGGTGACCTTCCTGCCGGATCGCCCCAGCGACAACGGCTGTGACCTCATCAACAGCGTACGCATGCATTCGGCGTCAGGCGTGAGTGGTGAGCAGGGCGTTCGCTTCAACCAGTCCTTCATTGCCAGCTGCCCGCTGGCGGTGAGCTGGCTGCGCTTCGAGCGTCATGGGCTCAAGTCAGCGGCGCAAAAAGTCATGGGGAGCGAGGTGACGCAAGTGTCCCATGTGGGCAGCTACGCCTGCCGCAACATCTACGGACGAGAGAACGCACGTCGCAGTGAACATGCCACTGCGGATGCGCTGGATGTCACAGGCTTCACGCTGGCGGACGGCCGTCAGGTTCGCCTGCCGCGCGACTGGACGGCACCCGCAGATGAAGATGCCCCGGGCCGCTTCCTGCGTGCCGTGCAGGACGCCGCCTGTGAGAGTTTCGGTACAGTGCTGGGGCCGGATTACAACGCGGCCCATCGTGATCACTTCCACCTCGGCACGCGGGGCTGGCGATTCTGTCGCTGAGCAACACCTGATGCTGCGTCGGGCAAGAGTGCGGCAATGCGGACATCCGCGCACGCTGTCAGTGGGTCACTATTGGCTCGGCGTGATAAAGGGGACTCATGTTTGCCACGCCTGTCATCATTTGTCGGTGTCGCTGAAGAAGACTCGCGCTTGCATGGGGGAATTACGCTTGATCACGGGCAGATTCCTCGAATTTATTTGTTTTCACTAATACCCTGCGGACAAGAATGCCTTCCTTGGCACATATCGCGATAAAGCCTCTTGTTCAATGACAGGGAGTCAAGAATGACAGGAATGACGAAGGCATTATTGGCAGCTTCCATCACCCTCGTGATGGCCGGCTGTACCTCGGTGCAGGTTCAGCCTCTGGAGCGCATGTCCTATCTGGATACCGTGTGCATCGAGCGCAATGAAGCCGTGATCGTGCCCGGCTTCCTGAGTGTGATCAAACGGGGCTTCAGTCGTAATGGCCTGAATACGCGAGTCTATGACGCGCCAGTCCCCGGCCATTGTGAAGTGATATTGACCTATACCGCTTTGCGCTCCTGGGACGTCATGACTTATCTGTCACACGCAGAACTCTGGCTCAATGATCCGTATGGCGATGAAATCGCCTACGCGCAATATCATCTTGTCGCAGGGGGCGGTCTGACGTTCTCCAAGTTTGCCGGGGTTGAAACCAAGATGAACCCGGTCATCGATGACCTGCTCGTCAACTACTGACGTGTTTACCGTGATGGGCATCCAAGCCATTTCCTTGCACGCCTCACCAGAACGTCATTTCTCGCCATGATGGCGCACTTGATAGCGGGGCCGGCGCTCTTGTCATGCGCCGGCCCCAGCAAAGACTCTCGAGACATCTGGTGTGCTGGAATCTCAGGGTGCCATGCCCATGCCTCGGCTGATCGTCGGGGCGCAGCGCTCGGGGTTGATGCTGACCACGCGTAGGCGATGCCCATCGGGGAGCATGCAATCGAGCACCTGCCAGGCACAGCCGGGGGCGCTGCTGCCGTGACTCTCGATCAGATGCGCTCCCTGGGCCTGCCATTGATCGCGGAAGCGGGCAAAGTCCGTTCGCTCGATCTCAAGCGTCAGCTGGCGGCTGTCGGGTTGCTCGGCACTGCGCTGCAACAGCAATACGCTGGTCTGCTTGTCTCGGCGATGGTTCAGCTCCAGGGTCGCGCTGGTGGCGTTGCGCAACAGGATGGGCAGGGCGAGTGTTTCGGTGAAGAAACGGCAAGCGGCATCGAGGTCGCGCACTTCAAGGATGGCTGGGTGCAGGGAAAGGCGCTGAATCATGGCGAAGCCTCATGGCGTGAGGGGAAGAAGGGAATGGGGACTGGCTCCATTGCAGGAGCATGGAGACAGTGTCGTGTCCGTCCGGGCGAGGCGCACTTTGAATCTGATGATGATGGTGATGGCTTTACGCTATCTGGGGCCTTGTCGCGCCCGCTAAGCCCCGTGGGAATCGCTGTGGCAACTTGTCGCATTAGTGGTTTTGCGGGTGTGAATGGTTAGCATCCCTGTCTTCGACCCTGTTGCCTTTACCTTCTCTGCACGCCACGTTGGAGTGTTCATGTCGCCGCGCAAGCTGATCCTGATGGGACTCAGTGCTTTTGCCCTCGTCGTCATCGCGTTGATCACGGGGCTTTCCGCTTCGCATCAGCCGCGTGATGCGTGGCCAGCGACGCTCGAGCTGCCTTCCACGCGTGGACTGTTGCACTCGGACACCTTGTCCAGGGGGGAAGCGGGCCATCTGAGCGTGCTGGTTCCCGGTTTTACGCATTGCCCGGACATCTGTCCGTTGTCGCTTGCCCGGTTGCAGATGGCCTGGCAACGCCTTGACGAGACGTCACGCGCGCATCTGCATCCGATGTTCCTGACACTGGATCCGGCGCGCGACACCCTGCCAGTGCTGTCACGTTATCTGTCTGCCTTCAGCCTGCCGGTGACCGGCCTTCGCCTCCCGTCACATGACGATACGCGCCTGAAGGAATTCACTCAGCGCCTCGGTATCCAGTTCCAGCAGCGAGACCCCGAGCAGAGGCATCCCCCTGAACACGCGCAAGCGCAGTCGTCGGCCGGTGAGCCCGATTACATGATCGACCATAGTGTGGCGATCTTCGTGATCGATGACCGCGGACGACTGCGTGACACCCTGCCGCTCAGTCAGACGCCTGCGCAGCTGGCCGATCGCTTGACGTTCCTGCTTCAGTCCGTGGCCGCAGCGCCGTCTTCTGCCGATGTCGCGACCGTCAACACGAGCGCAAACACGAACGTGTCGGCAACGGGGGACGCATGACAGCGACTTGCCCCTCGACTCGCCACGCCAGGCGTGAATCCGTTTCCTATCATCGCGCCCTGTCACGCCTGACTGCGGCCAATGGGCATGTCGTCTTCGTGATGCTGATTGCGTTGGCCGCCATGCTGGTCATGCCGTTGGCGGCACCGCGTGTGGTGATGGTCGACGATCATGCCGTCTTCGAGAGCGTCGGTACCGGTCGTTGGGTGAGTGCCGATAGCGACTGGATAACGCGTGCCGCTCGCGAAAGCGGTTCGCAGGCGCAGATCACCCATAGTTCCGCTGCCTCGGATTGTCCGTTGGCCAGCATGGCGGCCTTCACGCTGGCATTGGTCGCCGTTGCCCTGTTGCTGGCGTTGGGGCGGTTGTCTCGCGACGCGGCCCCGCGTCCCTGCCTTGTCGCGTTCCGCGACATCAATGTCTATCTGCGTCCGCCCGGGCGCGCGCCACCTCACGATTCCCTCGCGCCATGAATTGCTGGGCTGCCTTGTGGCGGCTCTCCATAGTGTTCGGTGATCGCACGTTGACCGACGGACAAAGTATCCGTCGCGCGTCGTGGCACCTGTCGATGGGTAATCGTGATGAGTTCAACCACCAATACTGACTCCGCGGGTCGCGCCGCTCGTGGTTTCAGCGATATCTACCGCGCCGTGTGGCGCTGGCATTTCTATGCCGGCCTGCTGGTGCTGCCTTTCCTGATCTTGCTGGCCGTCACCGGCGGTCTTTATCTGTTCCGTGAAGAGATCGATCACTTCGTGCATGCCGACCTGATGAAGGTCAACACGCCGGTGGTGCAACAGGCCAATGGCCAGGCACAGGCGAGTGTCCCGCTGAGCGAGCAGGTGCGTGTCGCCGTGCAAAGTCTGCCCGGCAAGGCCGTGCGTGTTGTGCCGCCTGCGGCCAGTGACTTGACCACGGAGGTCGATATCGTGGCAGCCGATGGCAGTGGCAAGCAGGCGGTCTACGTCAACCCCTACAGCGGTGAAGTGCAGGGGCAGATGGCCTACCGGGACAGCATCATGTGGACGGTGCGCAATCTGCACAGCCTCGCCATCACCGGCCCCATCGGCAATGCCGCGATCGAGATCGCCGCCGGCTGGAGCATTCTGCTGGTACTCAGCGGCCTGTATCTGTGGTGGCCCCGGGGCCAGAAGGGCGGTGTCATCACGCTGCGTACCACGCCTGCGCGCCGTCTGTGGTGGCGTGACCTGCATGCCGTGTGTGGCATCTTCGCTGCTGGTTTCATTCTGTTTCTCGCCGTGACCGGCATGCCGTGGTCAATGGTGTGGGGTGCCAAGGTCAACGAGTTGGCCAACGGGCATAACTTCGGGTATCCCGATGGCGTGCGCGTGAATACGCCGATGTCCGATACGCGTCTGGTGGATCAGGAGAGGACGACCTGGTCACTCGAGCAGGCCGTTATCCCGTTATCCTCCTTGCCGGCGGCTGCGACAAGCCACGTCGTGGACGAGGGAGAGCATGCCGGACATGGCGGTGGTAGCACCAAGTCTGGTGCCGAGCAGGCCTCCGGCGCAGCGGGCGTGCCGCTGAGCGCCGCCGCGATTGCCCATGCCGATATCGGCCTCGATCAGGCTGAACGCATCTTCGTTCGCGAAGGCCTGGCACCGGGCTATGCCATCAATCTGCCGAGCTCGCCTCAGGGCGTCTACACCGGCTCCGTCTATCCGGATGCGCTGGAGCGCCAGCAGGTGGTGCATGTGGATCGCTATTCCGGCGATGTGCTGATGGACATGCATTACGCCGATTATGGCCCGCTGGGCCGAGCGTTGGAGTGGGGTATCAATGTCCACCTGGGGCAGCAGTACGGGCTGATCAACCAGCTGGTGCTGGTACTGGCCTGTATCGCGATGGTGATGATGAGCGTTGGTGCGGGCGTGATGTGGTGGAAGCGTCGTCCGGTGGGCGGTATCGGTATCCCGCCGCTGCCCAAGGAGCGCAAGCGTATCGCCGGTGTCTGGGGTTTGATGATGATCATCGGTGTCATCTTCCCGCTGGTCGGCCTCTCGCTGGTCGTGATGGGGCTGCTGGACTGGCTGTGGATTCGCCTCAGCATCAATAATGACAAGGCTGCTATGGAGGCCAACGCATGACCCATTTCTTCGTCGATTCTCGTATGCGTTCTCGTCGCCACGTGTCGATAATGTGCGCTTCGCGTTGTCGCCTCCCTATGGCGATTGCCACTGCCATTGCCAGCAGCAGTGTGCTGCCAGCTTATGCAGATGATGAGAGCATCAGCGTGTTGCCGTTGGTCAGCATCCAGGCACAAGCGCCGATGGCCAGCCCCGTCCACGCGGTAGATGAGGGGCACGCCAAGGGCAACATGGACCTCGGCGAACAGCTGCGCGAGGTCAATGGCGTCAGTGGTTCGCGCCTGGGTAGCCACGGTGTCTCGCCCATCTTTCGTGCCCAGGGCGGCGAACGCCTGATCCAGGAGGTGGATGGGGCCTCGCTGTATCCGGCCTGCCCGAGCGGCATGGACTCCACGCTCGGCTATGCCACCACCGGTAGCCAGTCGGATCTCACGCTCTACAAGGGTGCGCAGACCGTCAGCCGTGGCCCCAACTTTGCTGCGGGCAGCATCGAGGTGACGCGTCACACGCCAACGCGCAGTGATGATGACGGCGTGCATGGCACATTGGGCGCTGGCTGGCGCAGCAATGATGATGCCACCAGCGAGACTCTGTCACTGACCGCCAAGCAGGGCGATTTCTGGGCCGCGCTGGACTTCGAGCATTCTGAGCGCAACAACTACGAGGATGGCAACGGTGATACCCAGCCCGGCGCCTATCGCAGCGACAACGGCAGTCTCCGAGTCGGCGCCTTTGCCAGCGAGGATGTCGCCATTGAGGCGGGAGTCGCCGTGGTGCGCATCGATGATGCGCTGTATCCGGCGATGGATGCACCACGCAGCGATATGGACCGCCAGTATCTCAAGTTGACGGTCGACAACCTCGGGCCGTTCTCGCACACCGAGACACAGCTCAACCATGCTCGCGTCGTGCATGACATGGATAATGTCACCCTGCGTGACTTAGATGACTCCTCAATGAGCATGGATATGGGGTCGGGCATGGATATGGGGTCGGGCATGGATATGGGGTCGGGCATGGACATGAGTGACATGGCCATGTTCTCCAGCGCAACCACCGAGACCTGGTATGCCAGTACCCAGGGGGATATCCCGCTCACGATCGCCGGGCACGACTCTGTCCTGACGCTGGGTGTCGATGCCGAACGGCTCGAGAGCAACACCCACTCCAAGATGGGTATGTCACTGGATAGCCTGTCGGATAGCCAGACCTGGCCGGACGTCGTGCGGACGCGCGGTGGGATATTCGCGGAGCTGGATACCACCCTTGATGCCGACAACCGTCTCGTGACCGGTGCGCGCTATGACGTCTCCATCAGTGATGCGCGAGATGCCGATGAGGTGGTGGGCAGCAATGCCTCGGCTATCTCTGCCTGGCGTGCCCAGTATGGCGATGATGTTGAAGCCAAGCAGCGTGACGGGGAGTTCAGTGCGCTGGCGCGTCTGGAGCATCGCTTCAGTGATGAGGTGAAAGGCTACGCAGCCCTCAGTCGCAGCGTACGTTTTCCTACCGCCACCGAGCGTTATTACAATCGCCAATCGGACAGCAATGCCTGGTTGGGCAATCCGGAGCTCGACCCCGAAATCCATCAGCAGCTCGAGCTCGGGGTGGCGGTTAGGCAGGGCGCCTGGCGGTATTCGGCCGATACCTACTATAACCGGGTGCATGACTGGATCGAGTTGAGCGAAGGTGACTCACTGACTACCTACGACAATGTCGAAGCCGAGATCTACGGCCTCGAGTTTGAAGCCAGCTGGCAGCGAAGCGGCTGGCGACATTCTGCCGGCGTTGCCGCGACACATGGCACCAATCTGAGCGATGGGACGCCGCTGTCGCAGGTTGCCCCCTTCAATGGCTATCTGGCGACTCGTTATGATGCGGATCGCTGGTGGGCAGGTGCACGGCTGGATGCAGCCGCACGCCAGTCGCGCATTTCCGACAATGAAGAGGCGACGGCAGGCTTCGGTATCGTCGGGCTCGAGGGTGGCTACCGCGTCACGGATGCCATCGAGCTGAGTGCCGGTATCTCGAACCTGTTTGACAAGACCTACGCCTATCACGTCAATCGTTTCTATGACGATCCGTTGCAGGGCGATGTCCAGGTCACCGAGCCGGGGCGTATCTTCTGGACGCACGCCAGCTGGAGTTTCTGAGACTCGCACCCTCTCAATAGTGAGCGCTGGTCGCCGCTATTCGTTAGAACGCAAGAAGCCCGCCATCGGTCATGTCACCGGTGGCGGGCTTCTTGTATTACGAGCGGGCTCGAGTGCTTTCAGCGCTCGCAACTCATCTCTACGAGCCTTCAGGCGCGGCCGATGTGCTCGCGCAGGTGCGTGCGGTAGGCCTGGGTGTAGGCCTCCAGGTCAGGATTCTTGATCACATCAGTGGCTAGGTAGGTCGGCAAGGCCGTCATGCCGAGGAATTCCATCGCCTTGTGCACCGGGAAGTAGACGCCATCGATGCCCTTGCCCTCGAAGAAGTTGCCTTCTTCATCAAAGGCCTCAAGTGGCGCATTCCAGGTCAGTGACAGCATGTACTGGCGGCCCTGCATCAAGCCGCCAGTGCCGTAGCCCTGGGTCGGGCTGGTGCGATGACGGCCATCGCTGGCGTACAGCGCGCCGTGGCCCTCAGTCAGGATGTCATCGAGATACTTCTTCACGGTCCACGGCAGACCCATCCACCAACCTGGGGTCTGATAGATGATCAGATCCGCCCACAGCTGCTTCTCGATTTCCGCCTTGGCCTCGAAGCCTTCCTCGATGACGGTTTCACGCACGTCATGCCCCAGCTCGGCCAGCTCACCGCGCGCCAGTTCATGCAGCGTCGCGTTCAGCTCGCCATTGGAATGGGCAAAGGCCTTGCCGCCGTTGATCAGTAGAATCTTCATGCCGGGTACTCCACAACTGTTGGCTTTTCAGCAATGGCGCACAGCATGAGTGTTCGCAAGTCATTGATAAAGCGGCGCTGGCGTAAAACACCTTTGCTGTGGATGCAACAATCCGATCAGATTGCGCGCGATATCTACGCATTCACTCCCTTCATGCCTTATGCGGTATGAGCGCCCAGGAAAGGGATTGTATTGCTGATGGTTGGGACACTCGGAATTGTGCTCATAGCTTTCGGGCCAAGCCCACTAACGCAACCGCTTCAATTCCTGCCAGTTGGTGGTATAGCGGGCGCTGCGGTGGGCGCAGCGCAGTTGCCAGGCGGCGTCGGGGCGTGCGACACCCAGGCGCACGGTGCCGCGGCCCATCTTCTGATTCATGGCGTCCAGTGTCGCCATCAATTGCTGGCTGCGTTCGCGCTTGGCGATGTCTTCTTCGCTTTCCAGCAGCGAGAGCTGCTCGCGTGGTTGGTCGATGAGGTCGAGCAGCATCACGCCAGCCTTCATGAAGCGATAGCCGCGCAGGTAGATATGCTCCAGTGCCTGTTGCGCGGCGGCGAGTATCTCGCGGCTGTCATTGGTGGGGGCGGGCAGCTCGACGATGGTGCTGGGTGAGTATTGCGGCAGGTCGGGTCGGTGACGATTGCTCTTGAGGAAGACCAGCACGGCGCGTGTCAGGCTGCCTTGATGACGCAGTTTCTCGGCGCCGCGTTGGGCATGCTGGCGGATGGCGTCCCTGAGTTCATTCAAGTCACCGGTCATGCGCCCGAAGGAGCGCGAGGTCATGATGCGCTGGCGAGCCTCGTCGGCATCATTCATCTCGAAGCAGGGCGTGCCTTGCAGTTCGCGTGCGGTGCGCTCCAGCACCACGGAATAGCGCTGGCCGATGGCGCGCGGGTCGGCGCAGCGCAGGTCCCAGGCAGTGTGCAGGCCTTGCAGTGCCAGGCGTTCGACCAGACGTCGGCCCACACCCCAGACATCGCCCAGTGGCGTATCGGCCAGCAGGCGCTGGGTGCCGACCTCATCGGGTTCCAGCACGCAGACACCGCCGAATTCCGGACGCTTCTTAGCCGCGCGATTGGCCAACTTGGCCAGTGTTCGAGTTGGTGCGACCCCGACACACACGGGAATGCCGGTGAACTTGCGGACATTGCGGTGCAGGGTGCGGCTCAATGTCAGCATCGAGTTGCGATCAAAGCCATCGAAACGCACGAACATCTCATCGATGGAGTAGGGCTCGACCCCGGCGGAATATTCCTCCAGCACCTCTCGCACGCGCGCCGACATGTCGCCATACAGCTCGTAATTGGAGGAGAGCAGGTGGATGCGTCCCTCACGGACGAGTGACTGCAGCTGGAAGGCGGGGGTGCCCATCTCCACGCCCAGCGCCTTGAGTTCATTGGAGCGCGCGATCACGCAGCCGTCATTGTTGGACATCACGCCGACAGGGCGGCCCTCCAGGCGCGGGTCGAACACTCGCTCGCAGCTGGCGTAGAAGTTGTTGCAGTCGACCAATCCGATCATCGGCGTCTTCATACCGCGTATTCGTGGATGACGGAACGCACCACCCCCCAGACCTGGCATTCGAGGTCGAAGATCGCGACCGGCGGATACAGGGCATTGCCGGAGCTCAGGTAGGGGCGCTGACCGATCAGCTCATAACGCTTGACCACCACCTCACCCTCGATCAGTGCCACCACGATATGCCCGGGACGGGCATCGATGGAACGGTCTACCACCAGGGTGTCGCCCTCATAGATGCCGAAGCCTTCCATGCTGTCACCCGCCACCGTCATGAAGAAGGTCGCTGCCGGACGCTTGATCAGCCGCTCGTTGAGGTCCAGCGTGCGCCCCGCGTAATCCTCGGCCGGCGAGGGGAAGCCGGAAATGCCAGCGCGCCCCGTGATGTGAGGGTGCGGCAGTGCACAGGGCTCCGGTGCTGGATGAGGGCGAGCCAGCGAGGCGTGGGACGGTTGAGCGGCAGATACGGTCATGGGTGAGGTCTCCTTTCGATACTGTATTCATATACAGTATCGGCGCTGAGAAGCTCTCAGGCAACCGATAATCCCTGTGAGTGCTGCACATTCACGAGACGCAGATCAGATGAGGTGCACCTGTGTTCAATGGTGGACGACAGGTAAAGCTGCTAGCGGATATTGCTCGGCGGTATCTCACGAAAAAGCCCGGCCTCCAGGAGGCTGGGCTTTTTTGGGTCTTTCCCAATGCTGTTCTGTCTATCAGCCCGCCGGGCTCAGGATGCGGATATCGCCATCGGCGATCCAGTCACCGGCGTTGTCGCGGAAGCGCTGCATGTGTTCGGTCTCGCGGTGGGCCTGCAGGGCATCGTGGGATTCCCAGGCTTCTACCACGGTGATGGTGTCGGGACGTGGGTCGTTGTCCTTGTCGGCGGCGCGCTCGGAGTCCAGGCACGGATGGTAGGCGTGGCAGCCATCTTCTTCTCGCACAGTGGGCGCGACGGCGCAGAGTTCATTGAAGACATCCTGAACGTGGCCTTCTTTGGCGGTAACGGTGGCGATTACCCAGATCATCTTGGCTCCTTGTGACGGTACTGACCGTCGGTGTCATCGGGATTCTCGTGATGAGATGTCCTGACTATGTGGAGCCGTTTCTGGCCACTGCAAGGGGGCAGGGGCTGACTGTCGGGATGATCTCGCGTGGCGCGCACATGAAAGCGCCGGACAGCAGGGCTGTCCGGCGCAGTTGTTATCAAGCGATGATCTGTAATCGTGATGGATCAGGACGGGAAGGCGAACTGGGCGCTTTCACGCAGACCGGCGGAAGGCCAGCGCTGGGTGATGGTCTTGCGGCGAGTGTAGAAGCGCACCGCGTCCGGGCCGTAGGCGGACAGATCGCCGAACAGCGAGCGCTTCCAGCCACCGAAGCTGTGATAGGCAACCGGTACCGGCAGTGGCACGTTGATGCCGACCATGCCGACCTGGATGTGATCACTGAAGTAGCGGGCGGCTTCGCCATCACGGGTGTAGATGCAGGTGCCATTACCGTATTCGTGAGCATTGATCAGCTGCATGGCGGCTTCCATCGAATCGGCGCGCACGACCAGCAGCACCGGGCCGAAGATCTCTTCCTGGTAGCAGGTCATCTCCGGGGTGACGCCATCGATCAGGGTGCCGCCGACGAAGAAGCCGTTCTCGCCACCTTCGACCTGCGGATTGCGACCGTCGACCACCACCGTCGCGCCTTGCTGCTCGGCGCTGTCGATATAGCCGACCACCTTGTCGCGATGCGCTGCGGTGATCAGCGGGCCGAAATCATTGCCCTTGTCGCTGTAGATGCCGACCTTGAGGCCTTCCATCTGCTGCTTCATCTGCGCGATCAGATTGTCGGCGGCGTCATCGCCTACGGCCACCGCGACGGACAGTGCCATGCAGCGCTCACCGGAGGAGCCGAAGGCGGCGCCATTCAATGAATTGGCCACGTATTCCATGTCGGCGTCCGGCATCACGATGGCGTGGTTCTTGGCGCCACCGAGGGCCTGACAGCGCTTGCCGTTGGCCGCGGCGCGGCTGTAGATGTATTCGGCGATCGGGGTGGAGCCGACGAAGCTGACCGCCTGGATGCGCGGGTCGTCCAGCAGTGTATCGACGGCTTCCTTGTCGCCATTGACGACATTCATGACCCCGGCCGGCAGCCCGGCCTCCATCAGCAGCTCAGCGATGAACAGTGTGGAGGTCGGATCGCGCTCGGAGGGCTTGAGGACGAAGGTGTTGCCGCAGGCGATTGCCATCGGGTACATCCACAGCGGCACCATGGCCGGGAAGTTGAACGGCGTGATGCCGGCAACCACGCCCAGCGGCTGGAATTCGCTCCAGGAATCGATACCCGGGCCGGTATTGCGGCTGTGCTCGCCCTTGAGCAGTTCCGGGGCGCTGCAGGCATATTCGACATTCTCGATGCCGCGCTGCAATTCGCCCAGCGCATCATGACAGATCTTGCCGTGTTCCTGACCGATCAGACGAGCGATCTCGTCGGCGTGTTCTTCCAGCAGCTGCTTGAAGCGGAACATCACTCGGGCGCGCTTGATCGGCGGCGTGTTGCGCCATTCCGGGAAGGCCGCCTCGGCAGCCGCGATGGCTTCCTCGACCGTCGCCTTGCTGGCCAGGCGCACTTGGCCGCCGACTTCACCAGTGGAGGGATTGAAGATGTCCTGGGTACGGCCTTCGCTGTGATCGATGTTGCCGTTGATGAGATGTCCGAGTGTCTTCATTGGGCGGGTCTCCTGAGATGACTTGTGAAATGAATGGCGATGAATGAAGTGGTGTTGATCGTCAGTTCTGAATATTGATGGTCAGTCTTGAATGTCGATCGCCAGCCTTGAGCGTCGACAGTCAGTCCTGGGCGGCGAAGGCATCGCCGAGGGCATTGATCAGGCGGTCCAGCTCGTCGTGTTCGGTGATGAACGGCAGGCCCAGCTGGATGGTGTCGCCGCCGTAACGGACATAGAAACCGGCCTTCCAGCAGTGCATGGCAATCTCATACGGGCGCCGCGCCGGCTCGCCGGGGTAGGCCTCGACCTGCAGGGCACCGGCCAGGCCGTAGTTGCGGATGTCGCTGATGTAGCGCGTGCCCTTGAGCTCGTGCAGCTTCTTCTCGAAGACCGGACTCAGCTCGCGGACGCGGGAGATGAGCTGGTCGTTCTCGAGCACGTCGAGGGACGCCAGCGCCGCGGCACACGCCACCGGGTGGCCGGAATAGGTGTAGCCGTGGGGAATCTCCATCATGTAATCGGGGCCGCCGTTGTCCATGAAGGTCTGATAGATGTCGCCCTTGACGACCACGGCACCCATCGGCACGGCGCCATTGGTGATCTGCTTGGCGACGTTGAGGATGTCCGGCGTGACGCCGAATTCCTCGGCGCCGCTCATGGCGCCCATGCGTCCGAAGCCGGTGATGACCTCATCGAAGATCAACAGGATGTCGTGCTGGTCGCATATCTCGCGCAGGCGCTTGAGATAGCCCACTGGCGGCGGCAGCACGCCGGCCGAGCCTGCCATCGGCTCGACGATGACGGCGGCGATGTTGGAGGCATCATGCAGCGCGATCAGCTCCAGCAGCTCATCGGCGCGCTCGGCGCCGGTCGTGGGCATACCGGGCGTGAAGACATTTTCCTTGAGCAGGGTGTGCGGCAGGTGATCGGCATCGACCCCCTGGCCGTAGAGTGAGCGGTTGGCGCCGATGCCACCGACGCTGAAGCCGCCGAAGTTGACGCCGTGATAGCCCTTGCTGCGTCCGATCAGCTTGGTCTTGGTCGGCTTGCCCTTCTTGCGCCAGTAGGCACGCGCGATCTTCAGCGAGGTGTCGGCACTCTCGGAGCCGGAACCGGTGAAGAAGACGTGATCCAGCCCCTCGGGCATCAGCGTCTTGATGCGGTGTGCCAGTTCGAAGGCCTTGGGATGGCCGTACTGGAAGGCGGGCGCGTAATCCAGCTCGCGCAGCTGCGCGCTGACCGCCTCGGCGATCTCCGGACGGCAATGACCGGCACCGCAGGTCCAGAGGCCTGACAGGCCATCGAAGATCTGACGGCCCTGTGAGTCCGTGAAGTAGGCCCCCTGCGCCTTGGTGATGATGCGCGGGTCCTGCTTGAACTGGCGGTTGGCCGTGTAGGGCATCCAGTAGGCATCGAGCTGCTCCTGGCTCAAGCCTGCCTGGGCGGAAGGGGATGTATCGAAGGCGGTCATGATGTCTCCCACAGAGTGTGTTGTTGTTGGTTCTCGGCTCCTGTCGACTAGATTAGGAAGTCCTTTTGGTAAGATAAATGTCATTGTCTTTATCTTCAGGAAAGCATTTACTTAACTTTCCATGTCGTGAAACTCAGGAGGGCAGACCATGCGCAAGGACGGCATGAGGGGGCAGCTTGGCGATGCCGATCTGCGCTTGCTGCGTATCTTTCGCAAGGTAGTGGAGTGCGGTGGCTTCTCGGCGGCCGAGATCGAGCTCAACATCAGTCGCTCCGCCATCAGCATGGCGATGAGTGATTTGGAGACGCGGCTGGGCCTCAAGCTCTGTCAGCGCGGGCGCAGCGGGTTTGCTCTCACCAATGAGGGGCGGGAAGTCCACGAGGCCGCGATGCAGATGCTGGCGGCGGCAGAGGGCTTTCGCACACGCATCAATGGCCTGCATGCCTGGCTCAAGGGCGAGCTGAACATCGGCATCACCGACAATCTGGTCACCATGCCCGAGATGCACATCACGGATGCGCTGAGTGCGCTGAAAGGGCACGGCCCGGAGGTGATGATCAACATCCGCATGATTCCTCCCAACGAGATCGAGCGTGCCGTGCTGGATGGCCGCCTGCATACCGGGGTGATCCCGACGCTCAAGACGCTGCCGGGGCTCGAGTATCGCTCGCTCTACGAGGAAACCTCCTGCCTTTACTGCGCGCGAGGCCATGTGCTGTTTCGTGAACCCCGGGCGGGCGATACCCTCGCGCGGGGGCGTCCGGTGGGCGAGGAAGAGATTCGCCAGCATGATGCGGTGCTGCCGGCCTACGCGCAGACGCCTGCGATCAAGGCGCTGCACGAGCCACTCAAAGCCGCCGCTTCCGCGACCGACCGCGAGGGCATCGCCTTCCTGGTGCTTTCCGGGCGCTATCTCGGCTATCTGCCTACCCACTATGCCGAGCGCTGGGTGCGCGATGGCCAGATGCAGGCGCTCAGCCCGGTGGCCAACTCCTATGTCACCTATTACAGCGCCATCACGCGCAAGAGCCGCCCACCCAATCTGGTGCTGGAGCGTTATCTGACGGAACTGGATGCCCTGCGCCAGGCGAAACCGGCCCGAAGAGCGCAGGCGGCGAGGGAGAGCAAGCCATGAACAAGACCAGGCGTGCCGGGGTCAGGGAAGTCGCCCAGCTGGCGGGGGTGTCGGTCGCGACGGTCTCGCGGGTGCTCAACAATCCCGAAAAGGTAGTGAAGAAGACGGCTGACAAGGTGCTGGCGGCGGCCGACGCGCTCGATTTTCTGCCCAACAACGCCGCGCGTGTGCTGTCTCAGCATCAGTCGCGCACCCTGTGAATCGTGATCCCGACCTTCGAGAACCCGATCTACGCCAATTCCGGGATAGTCATGCTCATAGGCGGCGCCATCTTCTTGAGGGTGGCTTCCTTACGCTCTGTGGAATAACGCACGTTGATCACCTCTCAATCCGTTTAGGTGACAACTACGCTGGCAGATAGAGGTGTCGGCTCATGACAAACCTCGAGGGACGCCCTCCAGGACTCGGTATTCATGCAAGGTGACGAGGTAGATACGATGCGCAAGTTGACGATCGCAGCAGTGATGGTGGCCAGCATGGCCGGTTCCTCAGCACTGGCCGGCAATCCGACGCTTGAGGCTCACAAGGACAGCGCCAAGTCTCAGTACTCCCAGACCAAGAACAGCGCCAAGTCATTTGCCAAATCTCACAAGGCCACGGCAAGCAGCAAGGCATCGGCCAAGACATCGCACGCCAGCCAGGCGGCCAAGTCAGCCAAGTCAGCCAAGTCCAGTGCTAGCAACAAGACGAGCGATACCCAGTCTCGTTACCAGAAGAAGAACTACGCCGACGTGCTCAAGAACGAGCGCCACTGAGGCATGACATCGCTGCCTGATGGCAGCTGAGTGCCCCGGGTGATGAAAGCCCCCCGCAGCCTTTGGTTGCGGGGGGCTTTTGCGTTTCTGGCTATTGCGGATGCGACAGTGATTCGCTGAAGGTCTCGACCAGATGCTGGGCAAACGCCTGCACACGACGCGGTTGGGCGCGCACCGGCGGAAACAGCAGCTGCAGCGGCGAGGGCGGTGCGGCATGTTCCGGCAGCAGCTCGATCAGGCGACCCGCGTGGAGATCCTCCTTCACATCGACTTCCGATTTCAGGGCGATGCCCAACCCTTCCAGGCACCACTGGCGCACCAGTTCGCCGTCATTGGCGATCCGGTTGCCACTGACGGTGACGATCTGCGGCACCTTGTGACTACCGAAGCGCCACTCGTTGTCGAGGCTCTTGCCGAAGCGCATCACCAGGCAGTTGTGGTGCTTGAGGTCCACCGGCGTCAGCGGCGCAGGATGCTGCGCCAGGTAGGCGGGGGAGGCGCATATCAGGCGGCGTTTCTGGCCCAGATGTCGCACGCGCAGCGTGCTGTCCATGATGGTGCCGAAGCGCAGGGCAAGATCGATTCCCTGGCCGACGATATCCACGTAGCTGTCCGACAGCAGCAGTTCTATCTCGATGGTGGGGTGCAGATGCTGGAATTCGGTGATGGCACGTGACAGGGCATTGCGGCCCAGGTCGCTGGGCGCACTGACGCGAATGCGGCCGGTGAGGGTCTGGGCGCCCAGGCGGATGCGGGTCTCCAGTTCCGACACGCTGTCGAGCAGGCCGCGAGCTTCTTCCATCAGTGTCCGGCCTTCTTCGGTCAGGCTGATGGCGCGCGTGGTGCGGTTGAGCAGCACCACCCCGTAATAGGCTTCCAGCGCGGCGAGGCGCTCGGACACGGTGGTGGGCGAAAGCCCCGTCTCGCGTCCTGCGGCGGTCAGGCTGCCTTTCTCGATGATGGTCAGGAACAGGGCGATATTATCCAGCAGCATTGTACGGTTTTTCCGAATTATCTTTGCGTAAGTTGGATGTTTATACGGATGAGGCTTGTGGCTAGGATGACCACATCGCTTGCGCAACTCAAGCTTCCCGATCACGCCACGGAGTGTCTTTCATGACCCAGCTGACCATCATCGCCAATATCCACGCCAAGCCGGACCAGATCGAGCAGGTCAAGGCAGCGCTTCTGGCACTGGTGCCGATCACCCGTGCCGAGGAAGGCTGCCTTGGCTACACCCTGCACCAGAACAACGATAACCCGGCGCACTTCACCTTTCATGAGAATTGGGCCTCGCGGGAACTCTGGCAGCAGCACATGCAGGCCCCGCACCTGGAAGAGTATGTGGCAGCGACCGAAGGCGCGGTCAGCGAATTCACCCTGCATGAAATGACCGCCTTCGACTGAGAGGCGGGCCTGGGCCCTGGATATGGGCCCTGGCTTACCACCGCGGCCATGCAGGCCTGCTCGCTTTCTTTCTCCTTCAACAACCCACTCGAGGCAGTCATGACAGACCCCATCCGTATCGGCCATATCGCGTTGTCCTTCCATGAGGCCAGTGCTCAGGAAGTGGCACGTGTTCTGGAGAGCCACGGCCATGAGGTGACCTTCGCCTCTGCTCCCCACGAAGAGGCCTTCGCGATGCTGGGGCGAGGGGAGGTCGACATTCTGGCCTCCGCCTGGTTGCCGTCGAGTCATGAGGCCTACCTGGCCCCCATGCTGGAGGACGTCGACAAGATCGCCGTCATCTATGAGCCGTATTGCATCTGGGGAGTGCCGGATTACGTGCCACAAAGCGCGGTGGCAAGCGTCACGGACCTGCTGCGGGAACCGGCGCTCAGCAAGATGGAGCCCATCATTCAGGGCATCAATCCGGGGCCGGCATCAGTCGCTTCTCGGCCGAGATGATCAAGCAATATGGTCTGGACGCCGCCGGGTATGTCTTCCGCACCGGCAGCGAAGCGGACTGCTTCGATCGTTACGAAGCGGCGGTGGCGCAGGGGCGTTGGGTCGTGGTGCCGCTGTGGCATCCGCAGTTCCTGCATCATCGCTACCGGATTCGCGCCCTCAAGGAACCCAAGGGGCTTCTGGTTACCCAGGATGAGGCCACGCTGGTGGTGCGCAAGGAGGCTCGCCAGCGCATCGGCACCGCGGCCCTCAAGGTCCTCTCTCAGCTCTACATCGGCAATCCTCGCTTGAGCGAACTGGAAGACGACCTGAGTCGTCGCGCCTGATGCGTCGCACCTGATTTATCTCGCCTGAATCTCGACAAATCCCGGGCGATGGCCACGCCACCGCCCAGTCTCTTCATCTCATCATCATCGACCCTGCCGGTGCAGCGCATAGCGCCAACCGGCGGGCAAGGAGTCCCCATGCCATCCTCATCGCCTCGCTGGGCGTTGCCACTGTCGCCGGTGCCACTCAGGCGGCCGCTGACAGCACGGCTGTTAACCCCCAGAATGCGCAAGCCGCCTCCCTGCGCGACGGCACGCTGACCACCGTCGCCGAATATTCGGACACCCGCCCCGGCAACATCACCTTCACGCCGGATGGCCGCTTGATCATGTCCCAGCAGCCACTCGATGCACCGGCACTGCGCGTGGTCGAGATCACCCAGGACGGCAAGCGTGTGCCGTTCCCGAACCTGGACTGGGCCGATGGCCCGGAAAAGGGCGAGGTCGGCATCGCCTCGATCATCGGCGTGCACTCCGACAGTCAGGGCGTGGTGTGGATGCTCGACATGGGCAGCCAGGACAGCGCGCCCAAGCTGGTGGGCTGGGATACCCGCAGTGATTCGCTCAAGAAGGTGATTTCGCTTGCCGGTGACAGCGTGCTGCCGATCTCCTTCCTGCAGGATTTCGTCATTGATGAGCAGCGCGGCAAGATCTATATCGCTGACATGACCTTTACCGCGCCGGCCTCCAGTATAAAACCGGCTTTCGTGGTGGTGGATATCGCCAGCGGCAAGACGCGTCGCGTGCTGCAGAGCGATGAAAGGCTGATGCCGGTGGAACACGACATGGTCATCAATGGCCATCTGATGGCGGCCAAGGGCGACAAGAATGGTGAGCCGAAGCCCTGGTACCTGGGCTTGAATGCCATCGCCTTCGATCCGGCGGATGACGTCGTCTATTTCGGTGGCGTGAACGGCAGTGAGATCTATCGCTTGCCGGCGGCTGAGCTGGCCGATGATACTGCCACGGCGGCGGAACTGGCTCGCGCCATCACGCCTTACGCCTCCAAGCGTCCCAATGATGGCTTCATCTACGATACCAAGCGCGGCGGCATCATCGCCGGTGACGCGGAGCACAACGCACTGACCTTCTCATCGCCGGAGGGCATGTCGGTGATCGCCCGGGATGACGAGCGTCTGCGCTGGCCGGATGGCTTCGCCTTCGCGCCGGATGGCAGCCTCTACCTCACCACCAACCAGCTGAACGCCCATCCGGCACTCAACCAGGGCGTGGATGGCAGTGACAAGCATTACTACCTGCTCAAGCTGACACCCGCCAACTGACCCTTGCTCCCTTGGGCCTTGGGCAACACATTGCCTTGGCGCCATGGCTTTCTCGTTAGCCTGTGATCTGCGCAGGACGTGTCTCACGACCGTCCTGCGTTGTCGTTTTTGTGTCTGGCCGGCGTATCTCGCATCGCAAGCTGATCACCCGTCGGCGTCTACTTGCACGCAACACGCAAACTCGTCATACATTATCCGCTTTATCCGGATTAACCTTGCGGTCATGGGTTGTTTTTACGCCAAGGCCAGAGAGTTAACATGCTGTCATCGCATCACGGCAAGACCCTCAGCGCTGCCGTGACTGACCTGATCTTTAGGAGAGACTCTGATGAAAGCCATTGGTTACTACGCTGCCGGTTCCATTGATCGTGACGACGCCCTGGTCGATATCGAACTCGAGACACCGGTCGCCACCGGTCACGACCTGCTGGTCAAGGTTGCTGCGGTTTCTGTGAATCCGGTGGATTACAAGATTCGTGAGAGCCGCGAGCCGGCTGCCGGCGAAGCTGCCGTCATCGGCTGGGACGCCGTGGGCGAGGTCGTCGCCATCGGTGACCAGGTCACGGCCTTCGCCCCGGGCGACAAGGTCTGGTATGCCGGTGATATCACCCGCGCTGGCACCAACAGCGAATTCCATCTGGTGGATGAACGTATTGTCGGCCATGCGCCCAAGTCCGTGCCGGTTCATGAGGCGGCTGCGCTGCCGCTGACCACGCTGACCGGCTTCGAGATGCTGTTCGATCGCCTGCGTGTCACCGAGCCGGTGCCGGGTGCTGCACGGGCCATCCTGATCATCGGCGGGGCCGGAGGCGTGGGCTCCATCACCATCCAGCTGCTGCGTGAGCTGACCGACCTGACCATCATCGCCACGGCGTCACGCCCGCAGACCCGTGAGTGGGTGAAGTCACTGGGCGCGCATCACGTCATCGACCACAGCCAGCCGCTGCCGGCTCAGATCGAGGCATTGGGCATCGGTGCACCGGCCTTCGTATTCTCGACCAACTTCTCAGAGCGCTACGCGCCGCAGGTCGCCGAACTGATCGCGCCGCAGGGCCGTTTCGGCATGATAGATGACCCGGAGACCCTCGATGTGGTGCCGTTCAAGCCCAAGGCCGTGTCCATCCATTGGGAGCTGATGTTCACTCGCTCATTGTTCACCACCGCCGATATCACGCGTCAGGGCGAGATCCTCACCAAGGTGGCGGGTCTGCTGGACACTGGCAGAATCACCTCCACCGCAACGGAAACCTTCGGCACCATCAACGCCGAGAACCTCAAGCGCGCGCATGCCTTGCTGGAAAGCGGCAAGGCCAGGGGCAAGATCGTCCTCGAAGGCTTCTGATCGAAGCCACTGTTGAGGCGGTGATGTGAAAGGAGTGCGGCCGGTTACCCGGTCGCACTTTTTTGTGTGATCAAGGGCGACCAGGGTTCTGTCATGAGCGGCAGGCAGTCTGCTACCGAGTGTTCTCCAATCTTCTACCATCTTGGCCAGATGAGCGGTATCTGGCGTCAAGTGCTTGTCATTGAAGCGAAAGTCTCTAAACGGGAGGCGTATCCGACCGCAAATTGCGTTGCTGACACGTTATGCTGGTAGCGTGAATGGCGATTAACCCGTCTCGCTGCTTGATGGCAATCATTGTTGTCTGAACCAGACTCGGCACGCCAGAGGCATCCAGCCTGATGAGGAGGCAAGACATGAATAAAGGGGCTTTGCGAGGGCTGACTCTGGCGTTGGCTGTGTTGGGCGCTTCAGGGGGACAGGCCGCGGAAGACGGCAAGGACAGCGACGATCATCTCAAGAAGAAGCATGAAGCACTGGAAGGGCAGGCCAAGGCTCAGCGTGTCCAGGCCGAGCAGATGCGAGATCTCAAGAAGATCCAGAAGCAGCAACAGGCTCAGGAAGCTCAGGAGCAGCAGGAGGCTAAAGAGAAGAACCAGCAGCAGGGCGGACAGGAAGCTCTGGAGAGTGAGAAGCAGCAGGGGGCTCAGGAGAAGCACAAGGGGCCACAGGCAGAAAGGTCCGCCGCCAGCTCGGCGGAGCGTGGGCCTCTGCTCAGACGGGGTGACCAGCTGCCTGATGCACTGGCCTCCGATGAGAGTCTGCGGGTGAAGGACTGGCAGCAATCCCGACTGCCCGAACCTGGCGAAGGGCAGCGCTGGATCCAGCTCAAGAGCGGTTATGTGTTGACGGATATCCAAAGTGGCGTCATCGAAGAGATTCTTCTGGGGCCGTGACGCTGTGACTCTGGCCCGATGCCTACGCGCGAGGCCGAGGGTGTCGCTTTCTGTCAACATCGGCTGCCTTTCTTGCGACATACGCGGGCATATCGTCAGAAAAAGTGAAGAGGACGCGTGGGGCTTGCAGTTTTCCCCTGTAGCCCACAGAATTATGGAACAGTGTTTTGTAATTCTTGACATCCCCGTGTCCCGGCATGACAGGGAGAACGAACATGCGACACCGTACTCTGGCAGCCCTCGGCATGGTCATTGCGCTGATGAGCGCTTCCGTGGTTCAGGCGGCACCTGACGATCGTGGTAATCGCGGCCAGGATCAGCAACACCAGCAACAGCGAAAGCAGCCGCAAGGCAATCAGCAAGGACAGAAGCAACACGCCAAACAGCAACACGCCAAACAGCAACACGCCAAACAAGGGCATGGTCAGTCCCAAGCTGCACGCCATTCCAGTGGCCCCAATAACTGGAAGCGCGGCGACCACGTCTCGCGCGCTTACTACAACGACAAGCGTTACTGGGTCAGCGACTGGAAGGCCCATCACCTGTCCCGGCCGCCGGAACGGCACCGCTGGTTGAAGGTGGATGGCCGCTACGTTCTGACAGCGGTCGCGACCGGCGTGATCACCTCGGTCATTCTCGACCACTGATCCGATACAGTACGATTCGCTGGCATATCCTATCCAGCAGAAGAGACAAGAAGGGCCTCCCGCAGGGAGGCCCTTCTGCGTATTGCCAACAGCCGTTCATCCTCTGCGCGCTGTTGCAATGATTCAGCACGTCACTATCGCGCGAGCAGCGCCTCCAATGTCTCGGCGACGCGCAGCAGCGCCACATCCTGGCCCTGAGGGCGTGACAACATCAGGCCCAGCGGTTCTTCGTTCTGTGGTGCTGGCGCCGGAATCGAGATCGAGCTGGCATCCAGGTAGTTGAAGACACTGGTGTTGCGCAGCGCGCGCTTGTTGAGCTGGGCGAAGAGCGCGCCATCCTGCTCCAGCATGTCACGACGTGGGGCACGCATGGCAACGGTCGGCATCAGCACCGCATCGACATCCTGTACCTGCTGAGCGAAGCGTTGCTGGATGGCGGTACGCGGCCACAGGCGCGCCAGATACTCGCTGGCCGTGATGTCGCGCCCGCCGTTCAGGCGTTCGGCGATCAGCGGATCATACTGGGCTTCATGGGCAGCCAGCAGTTCGTGGTGCACGCCGGCCGCTTCCGGAATGACCAGCCCGCCGCGCTGATTGATGGCGTAGGCGGCCTCGATGGCCTCGACCGGCGCACGCTGGAGGCGAACCCCCAGCCCCTCGAGCCGTTCCAGCAGGGCGGCGAAGTCGGCGGCCACATCGGCGTCCACTTCACTAACCAGCTCGCTCTCCGGCACCAGCAGCGTCAGCGGGCGAGTGAGCGGCGTCGCGTCAGCGATCTCACCGCTCAGGACTTCCCACAGCGTGCGACAGCAGGCGACGCTGGGCGCGATGGGGCCGATGCAGTCCAGGCTCGGTGACAGCGGGAAGGCGCCATCTCCCGGCACGCTGGCCTGTGACGGCTTGAAGCCCGTGAGGCCACAGAAGGCCGCCGGAATCCGCAGCGAGCCGCCGGTATCGCTGCCCAGGGTCGCCGCGGCCAGCCCGAAGGCGACGGAGGCCGCCCCGCCGGATGTCGAACCGCCGGTGATGCGCTCGCCATCGTAGGGGTTGGGCGGCGTGCCGACATGCGGGTTCAGGCCCAGGCCAGAGAACGCGAACTCGCTCATGCTGGTGCGGCCGGCGTGCAGGATGCCGGCGGCTTTCAGGCGGCTCAGCGCCGGGGCGTCTTGACTGGCAGGAGCGCTTCCTGCCAGTGCCCGCGAGCCTGCCAACGTCGTCATGCCGGTCTCGTCGAAGAGGCCCTTGATCGAGACCGGAACCCCTCCCAGCGGCAACGACGTCGCAGCTGCCTTGAGTTGCTGCTGAGCGGTGGCCTGCACGCTCATGGCCGCATCATCACGGCTGATGATGCTGTGGCTGGCGGCCTCGCCCAGGGCCTGATGGCGCTCGGCAAGCACCGTGGCAGTCTGCTCGGGGCCGAAACTGCCTGTCTGATAGGCCTCCAGCAACTGCGTCAACGTGCGCTGGCGGGGCGGGCGCGCCCAGAATTCACGCGCCTGCTCAAGGCGCTTGTTCTCATCACTCATGCCACCACCTCAAGTTCTTCCACCTCATAACGGTGCTCGATGCGACGACCGGTCTGAGGGTCGATCAGGCGCATGGTAAAGCTCGGGCTGGGGCGGATGCCACCGATCGCCGGTACGGTGCCGCACAGCAGCACGCTGTTGGGGGCCAGGCTGCCGTCCTTGGCGATGGCGGCGGGCAGGCGCTCCATCAGGGTGGCGACCGGCAGCAGCTCGGCGAGAGTGCCCTGCTGATAGCGCACGGTCTTGCCGGCGTCTTCGATCTCGCTTTCGATCTCGAGGCTGTCCCAGTGGTCGATGATCTCACTGAGCTTCCAGGCGTGGCGGGCAATCGGCTTGGCGCACAGCTGCTTGGATTCGGCGACGCCGACGGCTTCGAGTTTGCGGTCGGTGTGGTCCGAGGCGATCGTCACCCACAGGGTGCCCTCGGCGTCGCTGACCAGACAGGTCTCGACCTCACCGGAGCCTTCGCCGCCGAGCATCGCGACTTGAGAGGCCTGGGTCAGGGTCTCGCGGGTCACGCGGTAGAACAGCGGGGTCTGGGAGTGCGGCGCCACGCCCAGCAGCTTGAGCTCGTCGATATGGTGCTGCACGCCCGGCTGGTCGCGTCCGGCCCAGCCGGCAATCGCGACTCGCTGGACATCAAGTGTGAATTCGCCGTTGTCATGGGTAAAGGTCAGCATGGAAATCGCTCCGTTATCGGGGGGTGTCGTTGTTCTATGCTCGAAGTCTTGAGTGAACAGTGTTGCGCCAGTGACACCTGCCGGCTTGCCAGCAGGTGTCAGGCAAAAGCGGCTTTACAGTGCCGAAGGCAGCCACAGCGCGATCTGCGGGAAGGCCACCAGCAGCGCGGCCATCACCAGCATCGCGCCCAGATATGGCAGGGTGCCGATGATGACGTCGGCGAAGGCTTCGCCACGCCGCGAGGCCTGCACGATGTAGAGGTTCAGGCCGACCGGCGGAGTGATCAGTGCCAGCTCGACGAACAGGATCATCACGATGCCGAACCACACCTTGTCGTAACCGGCCGCCGCGATCAGCGGGGTGACGATGGGAATGGTGATGACCATCAGCGACAGGGTCTCGATGAAGAAACCGAGCACGATGAACAAGACGATTACCGCCATCAGCAGCGCGAAGGGTCCCAGGTCATAGGCCTCAAGCAGGCCGGTGACCTGCTGGACCATGCCGGAGGAAGCTAGCGCGAAGTTGAGGAAGGAGGCCACCCTGGCCGAGGCTCAGGACTGGGTTCAGCAATTTACCGAGTGGTACAACCATGAGCACCGGCACAGCGCCCTTCGCTACGTCACGCCGAGCCAGCGTCATAACGACGAGGCCAAAGGCATTCTGACGCAGCGCCGAGAGGTCTTCGAGGCCGCGAAGCAGCGTCACCCGGAGCGGTGGTCAGGCGACATCCGGAAACTCGACCTGCCGGAGATAGTGCATCTGAATCCGGAGCGGGATCCGGTACCGCAGGCAGTAGGGCTTTAAAAAGCCAGAACCACTTCATGTGCCAACTATGTTGACAGATTCCGCCCCCGAGGAAGATTTTCAGAGCAACTTCCGTAACGCCTCGAAGGTGATAATGGTTACGTTGGTAGCGCACCAGAGTGGCTTTTGAATGCCTCAAGCCCGCTGCAATCGGGATATTACCCTTGATGGTTATGCGCCTCCTGATCCTGGCGGGCGATCTCGATGGCGAGTTCACACACGCCTTCGGCGAGGGCGCTTTCCATATGGGTCGGCCAGGAGGCGGTGAAGGTCAGTTCGGGCAGGTCGCAGGGCAGGCTGAGCAGGGTGCCCTGGCGGATTTCCTCGGCGACGATGCGTGGCGGGATGGCGCCGACGCCCAGGCCATCCAGCGTCATGCGCACGATGGTCCACAAGGAGCTTGAGCAATGCAGCTTCACGTCATCCAGCCCCATCTGATGCAGCAGCGAGCCAAGTTCATGGTGGGGCCGACTGTTGCGGGCAAACGAGATCAGCGGCAGAGAATTCAGGCGTCGCAACGAGAAGTTGTCTTCGGTAAAGCCCAGCGCGGGGGTGATCACGAAGCCCATCGTGTAGTTGCAGAGAAAACGATTGAGCACGCTCTCTGCCGTCACCGGCCCCATCAGAAAGGCGAGGTCGATATCGCCGGCGGTAAGCATGGCGGCAAGTCCCGGGGAGCTGTCGACCTCGAGTTCCAGCGTGAGGTCCGGATAGCGGCGCGCCAGTTCGGCCAGAAAACCGGGCAGCCAGCTATGCGCGACGGTTTCGACGACGCCCAGTCGCAGCACGCCCTGGAAGGGCGTATTCAACTCCATCATGGATAGCGCTTTCTGGCGCGCTTCCAGCAGTGCCTCGGCGTGGCGATAGAATTCGCGCCCCTTGAGCGTCGGCTGTACCGGTCGGCGAGTGCGCTCCAGCAGGCGGGTCTCCAGCGTGGTTTCCAGCTTGTTGATGCGTTCGGAAATCGAGGGCTGGGTCAGATGCAGGTGCTGGGCGGCTAGTCGGAACGACCCCAGACGCGTGATCCACACGAAGGCTTCCACTTCCTTGAAATCGAACATGGCCAGATCCTGTCGTGATTGATGCCGCAAGCTTGAGGCTCACATTACCACTCGTTGAGAAATTGCGTTCTCGATGGCGTACATTCCGGTACGATATGGAGCATCGAGAAATGCGTATTTTCATGAAAAGGAATGATGATGAAGTCTAGCGTGCGAGTTGTCAGCCTGGTGATGCTGAGTGCCCTTTTCGTGGCAGGGTGCAGTTATACACCGGCGCGGATCGATGCCGAGCCAATCATCGAGATCGGTGATGGACACCATGACCACAAGCGGGGAGGCGGTGACTTCTGCCCGCCGGGGCAGGCCAAGAAAGGTAACTGCTGATCACGTCGAACCAGAAGGAGCCGCTTATGCGGCTCCTTTTTCGTTGTCGATCGCTTCCCGATGTGGGCCTCTGGTAGTCGCTCGGTCTGCAAGGATACCCTGCGTGATCCGAGTCTTGCCTCTTTCTCCACTGTCGCTGGCGAGTACTGTCTCCATGCTCAATCCCAAGGCGCTGACGGCGCTGAATGAAATTATCCGCCGGGGCTCACTGCGGCGCGCGGCGCGGCATCTGAATCTCGACCCTTCAGCGGTGAGCCGCCAGATCAAGCAGCTGGAAGAAGAGGTGGGTGTCGCGCTGTGCGAGCGCAGCGAGACGGGCATGCGCGCCACCCAGGCCGGGGTGTTGCTGCTGGATCACTTTCATCGCCAGCAGGCGGCGGAGGCGGCAGCGCTCTCGCAGCTGAGCGCCTTGCAGGGCCTGCGCAGTGGTGAGGTGAGAATCGCGGTGGGCGAAGGCTTCATTGCCGATCTGATCTCGCTGCCGTTGCAGAGCTTCATGGCACGTCATCCCGGCATCGAGGTCGTGGTGCGTATGGCGGGGGTGAATGAGGCGACCGAACTGTTGCGCGACTTCGAGGTGGATATCGCGCTGCTCTATGCCCCGCCCGTCGATCCGATTCTTTGCTGCCATGTGGAGACCTGCCAGCCGCTGGATCTGATCGTACCGGCGGAGCATCCACTACTCGAGATCGCAGAGCCGTTGACGCTTTCGCAGGTGGCGCAGTGGCCGCTGGCACTGATCGATGAATGCACCGGTATGCGTCAGATGGTCAATCAGGCGGCGCAGCAGGAGCGGGTCTCGCTGCGCGCGCAGTTGCGCACCAATTCCGTGTCGGTGCTCAAGAATTTCGTGCGTTCGGGGATCGGCGTGACCTTCATGCCGGAGTTGAGCGTGGTGGAGGAGCTGTGGCGCGGTGATATCTGCCTGCTGCCGATGCAGCACCCCGCGCTGGCGACGACCCGTGCGCAGATGTGTACGCGGCGTGGGCGCGAGATGACCGTCGCCGTCGAGGCCTGCGTCACCCATCTTCAGCAGGGCCTGCGATTCTTTACCGCGGATGCGCCACGCCTGTTGAGCAAGTGACGTTCGCCACGTGATGTTCGCCATGTGATATTCAAGCAGCGTCGCTCGACGCACCGGTATGGGTATTGACGCTTACGGGCGGTTGCCCAGCTCTATCTCCTCACACGGCTGTCCCATTGCACAGGCCATCCTCTCGCTTAGTGCAGCATTTCACAGAACGTCCCGACTGCCCCGTATAGCCCATGCTGGCGGGGCAGTCGTCGTTAGGAAGGGCACTATTCAGGCGCTTTTTCAGGTGTGGACGAAAAAACAACACTCCGGCGATTGATTAGTCTACGGCGGCAACGCTACTTTCGAGGTGTGAAGGCGAAAGGAAAGTCCCTCACTTTGACTGGCCGCAGGGCCACACTGACACAGGCGGCGTCACTCCCGCCGCATACAACGAATATTTACAACAACAAAAGGGAATCCACATGTCCTTGTCCAAGACATCTCTGCTGCGCAAGACGCTCACCGGTTCCACTCTGGCGCTCAGCCTGCTGGCGGCCAGCGTGCAGGCCCAGACCATCAACCTCAGCTACAACGGTGCGCCGGATGCCGACAAGAACGCGGTGCATGTCTTTGCCAGCAATCTGAAGACCTTGGTGGAAGAGAAGACCGACGGCGAGCTGGAACTCAAGCTCTATCCCAACAGCATGCTGGGCGAGGAGCAGGAGCGCATGGAGCAGGTGATCAGCTCACCGAGCCTCAACATCGCCTCCTTCGCGGGCATGGCGCCCATCGTGCCGGAAGTCTATGTCAGCGCGACACCGTTCATGTTCGACGGCTTTGAGGATGCCCGCCGTTTCTTCGATGAAGGTCAGTACTGGCAGCAGGTGCAGCAGCTATTCAGCGAGCGCACCAATGGCGCCGAGATTCTGGCTGTCGTGGAGGAAGGGGGCTTTCTGGCCTTCACCAATGACAAGCGGCCGATCACCAGCCCGGATGACTTCGAAGGGCTTCGCTTCCGCGCGATGGACCCAAGCCAGGTAGCGCTCTATGAGGCCTTCGGTGCCTCGGGCACGCCGATTCCGTGGACGGAGGTCTACATGGCGCTGCGCACTGGGGTGGCGGATGGCCAGATGAACCCACCGATGTACATCCTGCTGGGCAGTCTGCAGGAAGTGCAGAAGTACCTGACGCTGGCCAACATCCAGTACTCCGATCAGTTCCTGGTCGGCAATGGTCAGCTGTTGGAGAGCCTGTCGGCCGAGGAGCGCACGGCACTGCTCGAGTCAGTCAAGGAAGCCAATGCCCAGGCCCGTCAGGACAACCAGAATCAGGTCGAGTCACGCATCGCCTCGCTGGAAGAGCAGGGCATGCAAGTGATCCGCCCGAGTGAGGCGGACCTCGAGGCATTTCGCAGCAAGGGCCAACCGGCCTATCTGGAATGGCTCAAGAACCAGGACATCGCCCCAGAGCTGATCGACACCGCGATGAAGGATGCTGGCCTGTCCTCGTGATGGCCCTTTGCGATGACCTGTCGCGATGGTCTGTTGCGATGAACTGACACGTTGACTCGGTGAAAGGCGAGTGACGCTCAGCATCAGTGAACCTCTCGCTGCGGTACCCGGTGCCCGGGCAAGGATAGTCCGGGCATCGAGGTTCTGAATTTCCCTCCTTGCTGGTGGATTGCGGTAAATGACTTCCATGACTCCTTCACGACAGCTTTCCCTGCGGGAAGGCCTGCTGCTTGCCTGTGGCCGCGTGACACTGGCGATAGCGGCAGTACTGCTGGCTTCCACGGTGCTGATCATGCTTTACGGCGTGGTGATGCGCTATGTATTGGGCGGCGCCCCCATCTGGGTCGATGAGCTGACCCGCTATCTCATCATCGCCAGTGTCATGCTGGCGATCGGCGTCGTCTGGGCAGAAGGGGCGCATATGCGAGTGGCGCTGCTGGAGCGGCGTCTGCCTCCGCGCATGGCCAAGGTACTAATCCATTACCAATGGTGGCTGACGCTGGTGCTGATGGCCGGCGCGACCTGGATGACCTGGCACTACGCCATGTCGGCAAGCATGTTTCGCACCATGGGGCTGGGTATCAGTCGCAGCGTGCCGATGCTCTCGATGCCGATCGGCTTCGCGTTGATCACGCTGCAGATCCTGCTGCATGGCCCACGGCCGCTGAGATCCCAGACACTGGAGATCGCACCGGACGAGGAGGCTGCCGGCCTTCCGGCGCATGATGAAAAGACAGGAGGACCGCGCACATGATCTGGGCAATGTTGGCCATCTTCGTCGTGCATGTCCTGCTGGGCCTGCCGCTGTTTCTCTCCTTGCTCGCCACCGCCGTGACCGGCTTCCTGTTCATCGATCTCTCGATGCTGGAGCGCCTCGGGCCACAACAGTTCTTCGGTGGCATCAATGCCTTCTCGCTGATGGCGATTCCGCTGTTCATCCTCGCTGGCAACCTGATGAACATCAGTGGCCTGACCGAACGCCTCATGCGCCTGGCACGCCTGATGGTCGGGCATCTGCGCGGTGGCATGGGCCATGTCAACGTCGTTTCCAGCGTGTTCTTCGCCGGTGTGAATGGTTCGGCGGTCGCCGATACCTCCGCGCTGGGCTCGCTGCTGGTGCCGGCCATGCGCAAGGAAGGGTATTCGACTTCCTTTGCCGCAGGCCTGACAGCAGGTAGCTCGTTGATCGGGCCGATCATCCCGCCCAGCATCTTCATGATCCTCTACGCCTCGCTGACCAATACCTCCGTGGGCAGCCTGTTCCTGGCCGGTGTCGTACCGGGTCTGGTACTGGCGGTGGCGTTCATGGCGATGAATGCCTGGTATGCCCGACGTCATGGCCTGCAGGCACGCGGTCAGGCACCGGCACGCAGCGAAGTGATTGCGGCGGTCATCGGTGCGCTGCCTGCGCTGGTGGCACCAGTGATCATCGTCTCCGGCATCGTGCTGGGCATCGTGACCCCGACCGAATCTGGCGCCTTGATCGTCGCTTACGTTCTGCTCTGCGGGTTGTGCCAAGGGCCGCTCAAGCTTGTCGAGGTGTGGGGTGCCATCAAGGATACAGCGCGTCTGACCAGTGCCATCTTCGTGATCATGGCGGTGTCATCCATCGTCAGCTGGCTGCTGTCCTATGCCCAGGTCCCCAATCAGTTCGTGGCATTGCTGACACCCTATATCGACAGCCCGATCCTGATCCTGTTGTTGCTCAGCGCCATCACCTTCGTCACTGGCATGTTCATGGAGGAAGTCTCGGCCTTGATGTTGCTGACGCCGATCTTCGTGCCCGTGGCCATGGCCGCCGGCATCGACCCCGTGCACCTGGGGGTCATCATCACGCTCAATATCACCATCGCGTTGATCACGCCGCCGATGGGCGCATGCGTGTTCGTGGCCGCCGCGGTCAGCAAGCTCGAGATCACCTCACTGTTTCGTACCATCTGGCCGTTCGTGCTGGTGGCGGTCGCGGTGCTGCTGATGCTGATCATCTTCCCGCCTCTTACCCTGTGGTTGCCGACCCTGTCTGGATAACAACTCATGACGTCAACATTGAACCGACCAATCCCTCCCATCCCGAGTCATGACGAGCCGGACTGGACACAGGTCACCCGAATCCCCGTCAAGGGCTGTGACAATACTCTGGTGCCGACCAGCCTCGGGCCGTCATGTCTGAAGGTCTATCCCGCCTATGCGCGCCTCGGTATCCCCGGGGCAGTCAATGAATGTCTGGTACGGCGCGCGGTGTATCAGCGCCTGTTGCAGGCCGCGCGCGCATTGCCGGAAGGGCTGTCGTTGGTGGTGATGGATGGTTGGCGCCCCTGGCGGGTGCAGCAGTACCTGTTCGAGACGCTATACCAGTCGCTCAAGACGCATGATCCTGAGCTGGATGAGGAGCAGCTGCTGGCACGTACGCGCGAATTCGTCTCCCTGCCCAGCCGTGACCCGGACGCGCCGAGTCCACATCTCACCGGCGGCGCCGTCGATGTCACCCTGTGTGACGCCGATGGCTTGCTGCTCGAGATGGGAACGCTGTTCGACGAGGCGACACCCGAGTCCCATGCGGATCATTTCGAGCGCCATCCGCCTGCCGGCGATACGCCCCAGGCCGAGGCACGCGACAACCGGCGTCTGCTCTATCACGTCATGACCGAAGCCGGTTTCACCAATCTGCCCAGCGAATGGTGGCACTTCGATTTCGGTGATCAGCTCTGGGCCTGGTACCGCGGCGAACCCGAGGCGCTGTTCGGTCCGGCGGAGATGGACAGCATCGAGAGTCTCTGGAAACGCTCACTGGCGTGAAGGTGTCAGAGCATGCCTGACAGCCGCTGGCCTGCAAGACACGAAAGCCCCGCTCGATGGCGACTCGAGCGGGGCTTTCGTTTCAGCAGCTTATATGATCAGCGTTCAGCGAGCCGTGCCTGATGCTCAGCTGACGATCTCGGCCTGATCGAGCATGGCATGGAAGAGTACGTTGCAGCCGGCGTGCAGGTCCTTGGGCGCGGCGTTCTCGATCTCGTTGTGGCTGATGCCGCCTTCGCAGGGCACGAAGATCATGCCGGCGGGGGCGATCCGGCCCATGAAGATGGCGTCGTGACCGGCGCCGCTGACGATGTCGAGATGCGAGTAGCCGAGCTGGTTGGCGGCATTGCGCACCGCGTTCACACAGTTATCGGCGAAGTGCTCGGGGACAAAGTCGGCGGTAGGGGTGAGCTCGAAGGCCAGGCGGTGACGTTGGCTGACGGCTTCGACGACTTCCTTGAGTTCGGCAACCATCGCGGTGAGAGAGTCGGGCTCCAGCGAGCGCAGGTCGATGGTCATGTTGACCTGACCCGGGATGACGTTGCGAGAGCCCGGATGGACCTGCATCACGCCCACGGTGCCGCGGCCATGCGGCGCGTGATCGATGGCGATGCGATTGACGGCGACGGTGATCTCGGCAGCGCCGAGCATGGCGTCCTGGCGCAGGGACATGGGCGTGGGGCCCGCATGGGCTTCCTGGCCGGTCAGCGACAAATCGAACCAGCGCTGGCCCAGTGCGCCCATCACCACGCCGATGGTGGTCTCTTCATCTTCAAGGATCGGGCCCTGCTCGATATGGCTCTCGAAGAAGGCGCGCACGTTCTCGCGGGGGATCTCATCGCTGCCGCGATAGCCGATGGCGTCCAGTGCCTCACCGGCGGTTACGCCGTCGCTGTCCTTCTGGGCGAGCATCTCATGCAGTGGCAACTGGCCGGTATGCACGCCGGACCCCATCATGCAGGGCGCGAAGCGACAGCCTTCTTCATTGGTCCAGACCACCACTTCAACCGGGCAGCGGGTCTTGATGTCGTGCTGGTTGAGGCTGCGCAGGACCTCAAGCCCGGCCATCACTCCGAAGCAGCCATCGAACTTGCCGCCGGTCGGCTGGGTGTCGATGTGGCTGCCGGTCATCACCGCCGGCGCATCCGGGTCGGTGCCGGCGCGGCGCGCGAAGATGTTGCCGATGGCATCGATACGGATCGTGCAACCCTCGGCCTTGCACCATTGAATGAAGAGGTCGCGCGCCTGGCGGTCCAGTTCGGTCAGCGCCTGGCGGTTGACGCCACCCTTGGGGGTGGCGCCCAACTCGGCCAGGGTCATCAATGATTGCCACAGGCGATCGCTGTCGGTGAGCAGCTCGCTCAGGGTATTCGCTGGCGATGTGTCCATCTGGGCAGTGGTCATCGGCTTGTTCCTTTCGTGGATATTGTTGTTGTGCTTTCGGCTCCGGTCTCGGCCCTGGTCCCGGTCTGGATTACGGCTTCGGGTCAGGTTCTGCTGTCAGCCATCAGTTGCGCCGGAGTGACGAGCAACTGATCGGCCATTTCCACCTCGAGTGCCGTCATATGGTGCTCGGCATCCTGCATGTGCTCCGTCATGAGCTGACGGACCTGTTCATGATCCTGCTGGCGGAACGCCGTGATCAGGCCGGTGTGGTAATGCTGATTGGCCTGGTCGAACTGCTTGCGTTCCGGCAGGTAAGCCTTCTTGATGACGACCAGCTCATGCAGCATGTCGTTGAGGAACTGGCACATGAAGCTGAGCAGCGGGTTGGGACAGGCGCGGGCCAGCACCTGATGGAATTCGATTTCCAGAAAGCGCTGGCGCCGCTGGTCCTCGTCCTGCGGTTGATGGCAACTGCAGTCATGGACATTGTTCTCAAGCGCCTCCAGGTCTTCTTCGCTGAGCAGGCCCACCACCGATACCGCCATCTCGACTTCCAGCAGTCGGCGTAACTGATAGACATGGGCGCCATTGAGCGTCTTGAAATGCAGGAAGCTTCTCAGCATGCGGCTGGCCGGTTCCATGCTCGGCGCATTGAGCACGGCGCCGCCATTGGGCCCCGTCTTCAGGGTGATCAAGCCCTCGACCTCGAGAATCTTGAGGGCTTCGCGCAGAGTGCCCTTGGCGCAGCCGTACTGGGCCATCAGCGCCTTCTCGTTGGGCAGTCGGTCGCCTTCGCTCAACCCGTCTCGCACGATGCTGCGCCTCAGATCATCACTGATCAACTCGGCCAGCTTCTGCCGCCTGGGCAGGGGAGTGCCAGAGGCGTTGGCGCTGGTACGTGAAGTGTCCGAGGGGGAGGGCGATGTCGGCATGCGATGTCCTGAGCGGCAGCGAGTCAGTTATATTTATTCGTATAAATAAGCTTTAGTCGCGGACTCGAGCGCTGTCAAACCCCAAGGTGGCTTCAAGCGTTGCGTAGACGATCACGCCCATGACGCGTCGCATCAAAGGCCGTGCATTGACGAAGCCATGCGTGCCAGTCTTGAAAAGCGGCTGGCCTGACATAAGGTTTTCATATTCGACCCCGCTAAAGGAGGCCCTATGGAAACGCATGATCCTCAGCGAACGCGCGATGCCGATATCATCATCGTCGGTGGCGGCGCCGGCGGACTGGAGCTGGCGGTTCGCCTTGCCAAGGAAGGCCACAAGGACGTCTTGCTGATAGACCGCGACACCAGTCATGTATGGAAGCCACGACTGCATGAGATTGCGGCGGGCCTCGGGCGGCGTCAGGTCGATGAGCTGGGGTATGCCGGCCTGGCCGAGCAGTGGGGGTTCCGCTATGAATGCGGCACGCTCGAAAGCGTCGATCCTGAACAGCAACAGATCACCCTGGCCGCGATTCCGGGCAGGGAAGACCAAGCGAGTGCCGAGGTGCCGACGCGAGTCAGGGGCTATCGTCAGCTGGTACTGGCCCTGGGCGGCGTGACGCCGGACATGGGTGTCGAGGGCGTGCTGGAGCATGCCTGTCTGCTGGATTCCCCCGACGATGCCGAGCGCATCGCCCAGCAGTTCTCGCGTGGCCTCTTGGCCAACCATGTGGCGATGGAAACAGCACCGACAGGCGATGCTGGTCTTTCAGCCAACCAGGGTGGTGCTCAGGATAGCGTCGAGGGTAGCGCCAAGGATTCCTCCGGGCGGCCGTATCAGGTGGTGATTGTCGGTTCCGGCGCCACCGGTGTCGAACTGGCCGCCTACCTGCATGAGGCGCGCGGCATGCATGATGCTCCTGCCCCCAAGGGCGCGAAGGTCGAGATCACGATTCTCGAGGCCACCGAGACCTTCATGCCCGGTGTCTCACAGGAACTGCGCGAGTCGATCCATCAGCGACTCGAGGAGCAGGGCATCAATATCGAACTGTCTCGTCAGGTCGCCAAGGTGTCCTCCGGCAGTGTAGAGATCAGTGAAGGCGATGAGTCGGTGACGCGGGACGCGGATCTGGTGGTCTGGGCGGCAGGGCGTGTCGGGCCTGCCATCGTCGAGGAAATCGATGCCCTGGAAAGCAACAAGAAGCGTCAATTCACGGTGACCCCCGGGCTTCAATGTCTCGGCCACGACAGCATCTTCGCGCTGGGCGATTGTGCCAACATCGATGAGGCACCGCTGCCGCCCACCGCTCAGGTGGCCAGCGAGCAGGCCGAGTTTCTCGCCGATGAACTGCCGCGTCGCCAGCAGGGTGAGCCGGCTCAGGCCTTCGAGTTCAAGGACCGCGGCACCTTGCTGTCACTCTCCAGCGCCGGCAGCGTCGGTGAGCTCAGCGGCAAGTTGAGTGACAAGCTTGGCAATGCCCAAGGCAGCAAGGGCAATGATGATCTGCAGGTGAGAGGACGCTTTGCGCGCGCCGCCTATCAAGGGCTGCAGCGCCAGCACCAGTTCCTGCTGCTGGGGCCGTTGAAGGGCTCCGCCGAGGTGGTCAGTGACGTACTACGCCGAAGTATGGGGCCGCGTCTCAAGGTGCACTGAGTCTTGAGCGGATCTTGAGTGTGCCTTGAGCGGGTCTTGAGTGACTCTTGAGTGAGCCTTAAGAGATTCGCCGCCCAGTGATGACAGGCCGACATGTGCCGTGGTGGATTCCACTGGTGCATGTCGGCCTTGTGCTTTTCAGGGCGTCATTGCTCCGCCGTCGTGTTCAGGAGGTCGTGCCCAGCGGGTCATGAGGCACCCTGCGGCGTGATTCTCGCGCTGCTTCGGCTCCACTCTGCGAGCTGGCCAGTGGATAGGTGCCGGGCCTGAGAATTCGCGTGTCCACGTCGTGGATATCACGTAGTCCGCACAGGGCCAGCGTGGTGTCGAGTTCCTTGTGTATGATCTCCAGGGACTTGGTCACGCCTTTTTCGCCCATGGCGCCGAGACCATAGAGGAAGGCGCGCCCCAGATAGACGCCCTTGGCACCCATCGCCACCGCCTTGAGCACATCCTGTCCGGAGCGGATGCCGCCGTCCATGTGGACCTCTGTCCTGTCGCCGACTGCCGCGAGAATGTCCGGTAGGGCGGAGATGGAGGAGGCGGCACCATCCAGCTGACGTCCGCCGTGATTGGAGACGATCACCGCATCGGCGCCCGCCTGCACGGCCAACTCGGCATCTTCCGGCTCCATGATGCCCTTGATGATCAGCTTGCCGCCCCAGCGGTCCTTGATCCACTTGATGTCGTCCCAGCTCAGGCTGGGATCGAATTGGCTGGCGGTCCATTTCGAGAGGGAGCTAAGGTTACCAGCATCCTTCACATGTCCGGCGATATTGCCGAAGGTATGGCGCTTCGTCTTTAGCATGCCGGAGCACCAGCGCCACTTGGTGGCCAGATCGAGCACGGTCGCCACGGTGGGGCGAGGGGGCACGCTAAGGCCATTGATCAGGTCCTTGTGGCGCTGGCCGATGATCTGCAGGTCAGCGGTGAGTACCAGCGCGGAACACTCCGCTGCCTTGGCGCGATCGATCAGCCGCCCGATATAATCCTTGTCACGCATCACGTAAAGCTGGAACCAGAAGGGCCGTGAGCTGACGGACGCGACGTCCTCGATGGAGCAGATGCTCATGGTCGAGAGCGTGAAGGGAATACCGAAGTCACTCGCTGCGCGCGCGGCCAGCATCTCGCCATCGGCATGCTGCATGCCGGTCAGGCCAGTCGGCGCGATCGCCACCGGCATGGCCACCTCCTCGCCGAGCATCTTCGTGCGCAGAGTGCGATTGTCCATGTCGACCATCACCCGTTGGCGCAGTCCGATCGCGGCGAAGTCGGCCTCGTTGGCCCGATAGGTGGACTCCGTCCACGAGCCGGAATCGGCATAGTCGTAGAACATCTTCGGCACGCGGCGTTTCGCCAGGCGTTGCAGATCATTGATGCAGGTGATGGTCATTCCGAACTCCATCTGTGGTGAGTAGCGCGAGGCTGATTTGGTCCCTTGCGCTACTGTCACCGAATCCGGTCTTGCCCAGCTATAAGCGATACGTCTAGTGGGAAGCGTCTGGAGGGTGGAATTCATTGAAGGAGAATGTTTCTGGTCGGCCGTGAGCGAAATAGATGATTGATCCAGCGTGTGTCGCTGATTGTCATCTTTGCGTGGAATACTGGGATATTGGGATGATTCCCCAGTGGATGGAGAGATGGCATGGATCAGGCCTGGCCTGAAAGCACGCGCGACAATCTTCGATTTCTGTGTTCGGAAGTGGATAGCCAATATGGCTGGCTGCAGGCCTTCGTGTCCGCGCCGACGGCGGCCATGGCGCGCAAGCAGCTGGAGCGCCAAGGGTACGCCGAGAACCTCTCCCAGCGTATCGAACAGGCATGCCCTGAAGCCCGAAACCACAAGCGCTCGCACGCGCGGGCCCGCTTTCAGCAGAGCCTGGTCGAGGTCGCCAGTGGTCTGGCACGGCTCAGTGAGCTGGCGCGCAGTTGTCTGGAGCAGCTGATTCGTGTCGATGATGTCCAGCTGGTCGATGATGTCGTGCTGGTCAAGTCGCTGCGCCGTGTGCGTCGCGGCATTCTGCGCAGCGAGATGTCGCTGGAGAACGGCTCCTTGTCCCTGGCCCTGAAGCTCGCGCGCAGTCGCGAGAAGCTGAAGCGGGACAGTGAAGGCCGCATCCGGGCACTAACCGGCCAGCTCAAGAAGAAGCGCGCTCCCGCCGAAGACCTGACACATCTGCTGTTCGTGGCCCGTGAAATCAGCCAGATGGGCGAGGTGCTGGGGCAGTTGGGTGAGGCGGTTATCTCGGCAACCCTCGGTCAGTCACTCAACTTCGAGCGCTATGCCTCGCTGACGCACCTGGTCAATGAACTCGGCGATGGCAGTCAGACGGCGGGCGAGATGCGCGTCGACACTCTGGCCGAGACACGCTCCGGCAGCCGGATCTCTGGGATTGCCAGCGAGAAGCCCATTGAGAGGGCTGTTGAGAAGGTCAGTGACAAGGGCAAGTCGGCCAACGACAAGCAAAAGGGCAGCAAGAACAAGGCGAGCGAGTCAAAGGGCAGCAAGTCAAAGGACCGCAAGACTGACGCGAGCAAGTCCAAGGGCAGCAAATCCAGGGACCGAAAGCCAACCGGTGATCTGCCGCTGACCTCGCCGGAGTATCTGGCCATCTTTAAGGATGGCCTGGGGCGCAAGGTCGAGGAGGAGCGGCAGGGCGTCGAGCGCTGGCACGACATCTATCCCGGCATCGCCCCCCGCATCCTCTCGCATCATCAGCAGGGCGACAGCGCGGCACTCTTGATCGAGCACCTGCCGGGCATGACCCTCGAGCATCTGTTGATCAACGAATCGTCACGCCTCAATCGTACTGCCCAGCAGGCGCTGGTCGAGACGCTACACTCGGTGTGGACCACCACCCGCCGCGACAAGCCGGTCACTGCAAGACACATGCGCCAGCTGCTCAAGCGGCTGAGTGATGTCTATCAGATCCATCCGGAATTTCGCCACTGCGGTTCCTCGCTGTGTGGGTGCGAGATGCCCTCGTTGGAAGCGTTGATTGAGCAGGTCGCAGGTCTGGAACGTTCGCTCGAGGCTCCCTTCGCCGTCTATATCCACGGCGACTTCAATGTCGACAACATCCTCTTCGATCCGGCGAAGCAGAGCATCCGCTTCATCGATCTTCACCGCTCGGCTTATCAGGACTATGTGCAGGACGTGTCCGTGCACATGGTGTCCCATTACCGTCTTCAATTGACGGATGCGGCGCTGCGGGCCCGTATTCTGGCGCTGGCCCTGAGTTTCGGTCAGCAGATGCGTCGCTTTGCCCATGAGCAGGGCGATACCACCTTTGAATGGCGTCTGGCACTTGGCCTGGCGCGCTCCTTTACCACCTCGACACGTTTCATCCTCGACGCCGGGCTGGCAGGGCGCATGTTCAACCGCGCACGCTTTATACTCGAGCATGTGCTTGGCGCCGACCCTGAACGGCCGGCCGATTACCGTATTCCCCTAGAGGAGTTGTTCGTTGACTGATTTCAAGATTGGCGTCGTGGGTATTCCCGGCAAGTGGTCGACCGAAGTGCTGGCGGATGCCATCGAAGCACGGACGGGCTTTCGTCTCGTGATCGACATGGCGGCTGTCTCGCTGGACCTGACCCGCAACTGCCTCGAATTCCATGACTCTGCCGGGGCGCGTCATGACCTGACCGAGCTGGATGCCCTGATCGTCAAGAAGATCAGCGCGGAATATTCTCCGGGCAGCCTGGACCGCCTGGAGCTGCTGCGTGTCGCCGAAGCCAGGGGTGTGCGCGTCTTCAGCAGCGCGGAGAGCATGATTCGCCTGATCGACCGCCTGAGCTGCACCGTCACGCTGGCCAATGCCGAGATACCGATGCCGGCCACGCTGGTCACCGAAGACGTGGCGGCGGCCTGCGAGGCCGTCAAGCGCTTCAAGGCCGCCGTCTTCAAGCCGCTTTTCTCCACCAAGGCACGGGGCATGTGCATCATCGAGGACACTGGCGATGATGCCGCGCTGGAAGCTGCCGTGCGTGAGTTCGCCGCCGAGCACCCGATGATGTATCTGCAGCAGCGCCTCGACCTGCCGGGGCAGGATTACGGCATGGTCTTCGTCGGTGGCCGTTATCTGTGCAGCTACGCCCGTGTCAGTGGGGGCGATGCCTGGAATACCACCATCCACGCCGGTGGCAAGTACGCGCCCTTCGGGCCCTCCGAGGAGCTGATTGCGCTGGCGCAGCGGGCCCAGGCACCGTTCAAGCTCGACTTCACCACCGTCGATGTCGCGCTGACCGATGATGGCCCGATCATCTTCGAAGTCTCGGCCTTCGGTGGCTTCCGTGGGGCGCTGGAAGGTGCCGGTGTCGATGCGGCGGCCGCCTATCTCGACCACGTGATGGAGTGTCTGGCATGAGCGCGACAACCTGTGACAGCCCGGGCAGCCTTGCCACGCTGCCCTTTGCAGAGTGGACGGCCTATGCCTGCTTCACGGCGCTGACGCCGTCGCGTCAGTGGCTGAGCGAGGCGCTGCTGTTCGAGGTGGATGACTTTCGCCTGTGCGTGATGACGGACATGCCTGGGCTGCTGCAACGACTGGCGACATATTTTCGCCATTGCTCGCGCATCGTGGCGCTCGACAATGTGCCGGGGGGAATCAAGCTCGTGCATGTGCTGAATGCGCCGGCACTCAAGGACACGCCAGCGGCAGCGAGACTCGGCATCGTGCCCGAGGCCTTTGTCGATTGGTTGCCGGAGCGCGGCAAGACACGCCGCAAGGACGCCATCATCGACCTGGCCGATGGACGCCTGATTCACAAGGTGCGCACGGGCATGGCCTTTCTGCGCAGCAACGACCACAACCTGGCGTTCGGGCCCTGTGAAGACAACGAGAGCCAGGTGATCAACTTTCTGCTCAATCTGCATATGTCGCACCTGCAGCAGAATGACGGCTTGATCTGTCACGCCTCAGCGCTGTCGAAAGGTGATCGCGCGGTGGCCATCGCCGCCTTCTCGGGCGGCGGCAAGTCCACCACCATGGTGAAGGCGCTCGATAATCCCGAGTTCGACTTCATCAGCAATGATCGGCTGTTCCTGGACCGGTCGGGGCGGGAGGGAACGCTGCGTGCCCGCGGCGTCGCCAAGTTGCCACGCATCAATCCCGGCACCATGCTCAACAATCCGCGTCTGCGCCCGCTGCTGGACCCCGCGCGTATCGCAGGCTATGAAGCGATGCCCCAGGAAGCGCTGTGGGACCTGGAAGAGAAGCACGATCTGATCATCGAGGACGTCTACGGCCCCGGGCGTATCCGTGCCAGCGGTGAGCTCGCGGCCATGGTGATACTCAACTGGACGCGCGGCAGCAAGGCGCCGCTCGAGGTGCGCGAGGTAGAGGTCAGCCGCAACGAAGCACTGATACGCGCGGTGATGAAGACACCGGGGCCCTTCCATCAGCAGCGGGATGGCCGTTTCGTGCCTAATGGCGCGAGCCTTGATCCCGCGCCGTATCTGAAGCGCCTGGCGGGGATCCGCGTGCTTGAGGTGACCGGGCGCGTGGACTTCGCCGCGCTGGTCGAGAATCACCTGACCCCCTTGCTGGAGGCTTGAACATGCGTCGTGAACTGCTATTGATGCGCCACGCAAAGTTGGACTGGTCAGTGGCAGCTGACGACTTTCATCGTCCGCTCAAGGAACGCGGCAAGCGGGGCGCCCAGCGCATGGGGGCCTGGCTTGCCCAGGAAGCGCTGGTGCCGGATGCCATCCTGAGCTCGCCGGCCCTTCGGGCGCGCGCCACGGCGGAAAAGTGTGTCAAGTCGATGGGCCTCGGCGTCGACATGATTGAGCTCAAGCCTGCGCTTTACTGCGAGGACGAGGCGCCGCTGCTCAAGACGGTTCGCGCCTGCCCGGACAGCGTGCAGCGATTGATGATCATCGGCCATAACCCGGCATTGGAAGATGCGCTGGTGTGGTTGACCGGCAAGCGGCCACGCCCGCCCAATGAGACCAAGCTGCTGCCGACGGCAGCGGTGATCAAGCTGAGCTTCGAGGGGCGCTGGGAAGACCTGCGCTCCGGCCAGATGAGCCTGGAGCTGATCCAGCGTGTGCGTGCCTTGCCGAATGGCTTTCCTTGGCCATTCCCGGACGGTGAGGAGCGCCGCGAGCGCCCCGCCTATTACTACCGCCAGTCGGCCGTACTGCCTTGTCGCCTGCAAGGCGAGGGCGATGATGCCCGGTGGGAGGTGCTGTTGATCGGCTCTTCCTCCAACCGTCACTGGAGCCTGCCCAAGGGAATCGTCGAGCCGGGGCTGAGTCCGCTCGAGTCCGCGCTCAAGGAAGCCCGCGAGGAAGCAGGCATCGAGGCAGAGGCAATGGACAACGCAGCGTTGGAATTCAGTTATGAGAAGTGGGGGGGCCCTGTCGCTGCCAGTCTGCACGCCGTGAGAGTCGTACACGAGCAGGAAGAAAGCGAGCGGGAGGAACCGCATCGCAGTCGGCGCTGGGTGGCGGCGGAGGTCGTGCCGAGCCTGTTGAAGAATCACGAGATGGGGCACGCCGCCATGGCACTGCTGGCAAGGCTTGAGCCGTCGCGCCAGGCGAAGTGATCGCCTGGACTGGCGCCACTGGTGCGGTACGTGTCGGCGCATGACGAGGACCGCCAACATGAATCATTACCGAATGAAGACGGGAAGAGCGACGGCCGATGACTGATGAACCGACAATCCGACGTGTGGCATTGATTCGTCATGCCGACTATCACCAGCAGATTGATACTCCAAGCGCACTGCAGCCGTTTCCCTTGACCCGGCGCGGTGAGCGTCAGGCGTGTGAGGGAGCCGAGGAAGTGCTGACGCTGTGTCAGACACATGGCTGGCAACCGGCCAGCACGGTACATGCCTCCAGCTTGTTGCGTGCCTGGCAGACGGCGCAGGTGATGAACGAGGTCATGGCGGACAGGACGGGGCGTGAGTTCTCGCTCATGACACACGATGCCCTGTGGGAACGCAGTCTGGGCAGCGCCGCCAATCTGACCACGGCACAGATCGCCGAAGCGGTGCGTCATGACCCGCGCGTGGATTTCCTGCCGGCCGACTGGAAATCCAACAGCCATTTTCGTTTGCCGCTGCCGGGGGCTGAATCCCTGATGCAGGCCGGTCAGCGCGTGGCCGACTTCATTGCGTCGTTGCCGGCTTCCCCATCATCTACTGCCTCGGCTCCCACATCAGCCCTCACATCGGGCGCCACGCTGACACTGATCGTCGGCCATGGTGCGGCGCTTCGGCATGCGGCACATCTGCTGGGAGTGCTGGACTTCGATCAGATTGCCGGGCTGAGCATGCATCATGCGCGGCCGGTGGTCATCGAGGAACATCTGTCTGGGTCATGGCGGCATGTGGCTGGCGAGTGGAAGGTGCGCCAGCGTCACGAGCCCGCGCAGGACTGAGTTGGCGGCCAGCCGGCGGAGTGCTGCGGAGCCGGAGGGGGCGGAGTCATTGACAGCAAAGAAGCAGCCCTACGCACCAGCGCGATGCGAGCCTGTCATCTTTCTGCGATCAAACGGTCATAAGCTTGTCGCACTGTGCTCGTGACCTCATCCCACACTGCGCATACCTCAGGCAGGTCTTCAAGGAGCGGCAAGACGCTTGCTTGCCACAAGCCGGTGAGTTCAACGAGGCAGGCAGATGCCACAAGGAGATGACCCAATGACCCTCAGCCCCACCATGAGCGACGCCGTACCGCGTTACCGAGGCCCGACGCGTTATCTGAAGGCGCTGCCCTGTCACGCGGCTCAGTGGCCCGAGACACATCAGCACCTGCGCGCCGGTGACAAGGTGTCCTGCGCCGCTCGCAAGCTGGGCAGCAAGGACTGGCCACGCCGCGATGTCATCTTCATCTCCGATGCGCATGCCGACGCGGAAGCCTTCATCGCATCTCTGGTGGCCAGTGGCGGCGTGCGCCTGACCTCACGGGACAACCTGGTGTTGACGGCGCGGGGCAAGCGCAGTGTCTTCGTCATCGGCGGTGACTGCCTCGACAAGGGCCCCAGCAATCTGGAGCTGCTGGAAGCCTTGCGCACCTTGATGCGCAGCGGGGCGCGTCTCAAGTTGCTGGCGGGCAATCACGACATGCGGCTGATGCTGGCGCTGATGCGGCTGAGTCATGATGATTCGGCGCGGACCGATCATCTGTTCGTGCGCATGGGCGCCAAGGGGCTGGCGCTGCTCAAGGAAGTCTTCGATCACTACCTGGCGGACAGACCTCGGGCGATGAAGAGCATTCCCTCGCGAAGTGAGTGTCGTCGGCGCCTGTACCCGGGGCCGGACTGGGCAGAGCAGTTTCGCAAATCGGCAGGCCATGTGCTCAAGGGGGAGGCGCTTGAGAAGGAGATCACTCGCCTGAGCGCCAAGGCCGATGGCTTCGAGCATACCTGTGAGAAACATGGCCTCTCGTTGCGTCAGACCTATGCCGCCGCGCTCAAGGCCCACGAGCTGTTTCTCAAGCCCGGCGGGCGCTTTGCCTGGTTCTTCGACGAGATGCGCCTTGCCTATCGCAGTGGCGCCTTCCTGCATGTCCATGCAGGCGTGGATGATGCCTTCGCCAGACGACTCGGCCTCCAGAAGGTCTCGCAGGTCAATCAGGAATTCCAGCGCATCCTGCGCGAAGACCCGTTTACCTTCTATTACGGTGAGCTGGCCAATGTACTGCGCACCAAATATCGCAAGGGTGACATGGTGCTGAGCGCCACCGGCGTCAAGTCCCTGCACAAGGTCGGCATTCGTGCCGTGATGCATGGCCACGTCAATCATCAGGCGGGCCAGCAACTGGGCTGGCGCCATGGGCTTCTGCATATCGAGGGCGACGTCACCCTGGATCGCAATTCGCGCCGAAAGGAAGGGCTGGATGGCGTGGGCATGGGGGCGACGCTGATAGAAGCCTGTGGACGTATCGTCGGTATCAGCAATGACTATCCCGAGGTCAAGGTCTACGCGCCTTGAAACACGCACAGGAGAGGCTGGTGAAAGACGAGAAGCAGGACAAGTCGCTGTTCCGACATGAATCATTGCAGTCCATCGATGGCGTCCAGGACATTCTCAAGGCGATCATCAAGGGGCTGGGCAAGGGACTTTTGTCATTTCGCGATGAGGACGGCGAGATACGGCTGGCACCGCGCGGCTTGATGACCCTCAAGATCACGGCGCGGCGGGAGGATGACCATCATCGTCTTGATATTCGCCTGTCATGGCATGCTAGGCCCGGTGCAAAGCGCAACAAGACGCTCAAGGTGCTTGATGAGTGAGGGCATCGTGCACTGGCATTGATCCAGATCAAGTCTCTGCCAGTCCGCGGCCCGTAGTGAGATGGCCGGCATGTCCGCGCTTAAGCGGCTATGTTACATGTAGCATTCTGCATATTAGTTGTGTCTGCTGCGACACGACCGCTCCTCATGATCAGGACATGTCATTGATGCCTTCATCCCCTCAGCGCCTGTGCGGTGCCGATCACCGCTCGTCTCCATTGCACTCTTCCAGCTTTGCGGTAAAGCTTGCTGTCAGGCCTTCAAGGTGCTGGAAACAGTGGCTGGCCGCCGCCGCGCTTGCCTGTCTGCCGCTGAGCGCACAGGCCGCTGACAAGCCGCTCTCGGCGTCGGCCATTCAGGCCATTGAATCAGAGGTCGGCGCGCGAATCGGCGTCACCGTTCTGGATACTGCCGATGGCACCCGTTTCAGCTGGCGGGGGAATGAGCGCTTCCCCATGAGCAGCACCTTCAAGGTGCTGGCCTGTGGTCATCTGCTCTCTCGGGTGGACGAAGGCCAGGAATCGTTGTCACGCAAGATGGCGATTCGCCCGGCGGATCTCGTGACCTACTCCCCTATCACCGAGAACCATACCCAGGATGGCGGGCTGACGCTTGAGGCGTTGTGCCATGCAACTATCACGACCAGCGACAATACCGCGGGTAACCTGATTCTCGACGCTCTGGGCGGCCCTGCCGCACTGACGGCCTATCTGCGGCGTCTGGACGATGACAGCACGCGGCTGGACAGACGTGAAACGGCGCTCAATGAGGCCACTCCCGGTGACCCGCGTGATACCACCACGCCACACGCGATGGCTGCCAACCTGCAGCGATTGCTGGTGGGGGATGCGCTGAGCGAGCCATCGCGCCTTGCACTGCAGGGCTGGATGCTGGCCAACACCACCGGGGATGACAAGCTGCGGGCGGCCTTGCCCGATGACTGGCAGATCGCGGACAAGACCGGCGGCGGGGGATATGGCACCAACAATGACGTTGCCATCCTGTGGCCACCGCTGCGTGCCCCGTTGATCGTGGCGGTCTATCTGACCGAAAGCGAGGCTGATCTGGCAGCGCGCAATGCCGCGATTGCCGATGTCGGGCGTCTGCTGGTCGAAGAAGTGCTGGAGGGCGAAGCGAGTCGCTGATGATGACGTTCCAGCAGGGCTTGCGTGAAGGATAGGCAACTCAGCGTTGCCGTCATTGCGGCCAACTTGCGCTTGTGGTGCCTCCCCGGTGCCCGCATTGTGCTTGCACTGCGTTGGCAATGTCAGCACGGCCTTCTCTCCATGTTCGCGCCTGCGCCTTGCCGAACCCGCCCTGTCTGCATCCAGAGGAATTCCATGTCCACACTGTTTTCACCGCTTGCCCTCGGCCCGCTCACGCTGGACAACCGCATCATCATCGCGCCGATGTGCCAGTACTCCGCCGAGGAAGGGCAGATGCAGGCTTGGCATGACCAGCATCTTGGCAATCTCGCCCAGTCCGGGGCCGGGCTTCTGATCTTCGAGGCCAGTGCCGTCGCCCCGGAAGGGCGCATCACCCACGGCGATGTCGGACTCTACGATGCGGCATGCCAGCAAGCCATGCAGGGTGTCGTCGAGCGTATACGTCGCTATTCGCCGATGCCGCTGGCGGTCCAGATCGGTCATGCGGGGCGCAAGGCTTCCTGTCAGAAGCCCTGGGATGGTGGCGCTGCCATCGCGCCCGGCAACGAAAACGGCTGGCAGGTACTCGCCCCCAGCGCGATTCCCTTCAGCGAAGGCGGGCCGTTGCCCGAGGCGATGAATGGCGAGCAGATCCGCCGCACCATCGCGGACTTTGTGGCGACGGCGCAACGCGCCGTCGACATCGGCCTGGATGGCATTGAGCTGCATGCGGCGCATGGTTATCTGCTGCACGAGTTCCTGTCGCCCTTGAGCAATCAGCGCGACGATGACTACGGTGGCTCGCTCGAGAATCGCATGCGTCTGACGCTTGAGGTCTTTGACGCCGTGCGGGCCGCGATCCCGGAGCACGTGATGCTGGGCATCCGGATCAGCGCGACGGACTGGGTCGAAGGCGGCTGGGACCTCGAGCAGAGCATCGAACTTGCCAAGGCGCTGGACCGTCGTGGCTGCCACTATCTGCATGTCTCCAGTGGCGGGCTCGGCGCGCAGCAGCAGATTCCGGTAGAGCCCAATTATCAGGTGCCGCACGCCGAGGCCCTGAAGGCGCAGGTGAAGATGCCGGTGATCGCCGTTGGCCTGATCACCGATCCGCAGCAGGCCGAAGACCTACTGGCGAACGAGCGTGCCGATGCCATCGCGCTGGCACGTGGCATCCTCTACGACCCGCGCTGGCCGTGGCACGCGGCTGCTGCGCTGGGGGATACCGTCAAGGCCTCGCCCCAGTACTTGCGTTGCCAGCCGCATGGCCTGAAGTCGCTGCTCGAGAATCAGCAGGACTGAGCCGTGTGAAGAGACATTAAGGACTGACGCCCGCGTTCACGAGCTCCTGCTCGCTGATCGCGGGCGTCTTGCTGTGCGAGACCTGACTTGAAGTTCGGTCTTTCCTTGACGTTCAGATTCGAGAGCGCCGAGCGCCGAGCGCCGAGCGCCTGACGCCATATCTTTCGTCTAACAAGAGCGCTGCCAGCGCATCACTCGAGTGCCGGATAACGCGGCTTTGCGCCATCATGGGGGTTCTGGAACGCGTCTTTGCGGCAATCGCGCCTGTTTCACCTTCAGCACAGGGTGCAAGACTTGATGGCGTGTTGGTGGGACGATGCCACCGATGATCAAGCAGAGCCGCTATCTGCCGTGGGGTGATGTTGCAGCGCGATACGCGCTTGATCTTGGCCGCCAGACCGCCTGGTGAATGTGACTTGAAAGACCAAGGGGGGCTGAGTGGACAATATGCGTGGCAGTGCTTTCATGGTCATCGCGATGGCAGCATTCGCGGTGGAGGATCTGTTGTTCAAGTTGGCGGCGGGGTATACCTCGACCGGTATCACCCTGATGCTGTTCGGCCTCGGCGGCATGCTGGTCTTCATGCTGTTGACCTGCCTGCGCGGCGAGTCTCTCATGCCTGCGGCGATCTTCTCGCGTCCGATTCTTTTGCGTGTCATCTGTGAAATCATCGCCCGCAGCAGCTTCGCCCTCGCCATCACCCTGATGCCGCTTTCCACTGCCTCCACCATCCTGCAGGCGACGCCGCTGGTCGTGGTGGCCGGGGCCGCAATGTTCTTCGGGGAGCGCGTCAGCCGCAAGCGCTGGTTGGCAATCGGTGTCGGCTTCATTGGCGTGCTACTGATCGTGCGTCCCGGCCTCGACAGCTTCAACATGACCTCATTGTTTGCGGTGATCAGCACGATCGGCTTCGCCGGACGGGATCTGGCGACGCGCGGCGCGCCGGCGTCGTTGTCCAACGTCCAACTCGGCATCTACGGCTTTCTCGCCCTGATTCCGGCGGGGGGGCTGATCGCTCTCTACCAGCAGACCCCGATTGTGTATGTCCCCGAGGCGACTTGGCTGATCGTGGGTGCCGTGATACTCGGGGTCATCGCCTACAACGCCTTGACGATTGCCATGCGCAAGGGCGAGGTCTCGGTGGTCACGCCATTTCGTTATACCCGCGTCCTGTTTGCCTTGGCGCTCGGGGTCATGGTGCTGGGGGAAAGCCTCGATGCCATGACCTTGCTGGGCGCCGCCATCGTGGTCGCAAGCGGTATCTACATCGTCACTCAGGGCAAGCAGCGCCCGCCAGTGGCGAAGGTGGCCTCGTTGTGAATCCCCTCGCTGCTATCAGGCTGGCAGCGGCAGGCTGTCATCACCGCTGACGCCAGCTTGGACCATCGACCAGATGACACATGTGAAAGGAGAGGCGCTTGCGCCTCTCCTTTTGTCGTTGTGGCGCGCATTTTTCATCCAGAACAGTGCGGTGACGGCAAAACCCCATCGATCAAGGCATTGGCAAGGCGATGAGGGAGCAGGGGAGCACGTGACGGTTGGCAGTAGTTATACGAGTGTGCAATAGTGAGGGTAAATCCATGGCAACCCACTCGCTGCCAGTCGTGTCACAAGGAGAGCCAATGCCAAGCCAAGCCCCGATACTCGGTGTCTACCTGAGTGAAACATTGGATCTGGATGCCTGCTATGGCGAGGCGCTGCGTCAGCTGGGCGATGATGTGGTGCTGCGTCGACCGCATGAGATCGAGGACCCCACGGAGGTCGCGTTCGCCATCTGCTGGCAGCCGGGGGAGGATGCCTTTGCGCTGTATCCGAATCTTCGGCTTGCGATGTCGATTGCGGCGGGAGTGGATGCCTTGCTGAGTCATCCAGGGCTCTTGGCCGAGGTGCAGATCGCACGGGTGCGCGATCCGCATCAGGCGTATCTGATGGCCGGTTTCACAGCGCATGAAGTACTGCATCGCGAGCGCGAGTTTGCCGTCATGGCCGACAATGCCACACGTGGCGAATGGCAGCCTTTGGCAATGCGCGCGCCAGAGAAGGCTAAGGTGGCCGTGCTGGGGCACGGCAGTATGGGGCGCGCCGTGGTCACTTCGCTGTCGACCCTGGGGTTCTCGGTGACGGTCGCCTGTCGCAGCGAACCGGCCGCGCCGGTGTCGGGCGTGCATTACCTGACCGGTGACACTGCCATCATGGCGGCGGCCGACGGTGCCGATTATCTGATCAATATCCTGCCGCTGACCCCGGTGACCGAGAACGTGCTGAACGCTGCCTTGTTCGCCCAGCTGTGTCGTGGCGCCTGGCTAGTGCAGATCGGTCGCGGTGAGCATCTGGTGGAAGCGGACCTTGAAGCCGCGCTCGACTCCGGGCAACTGGCAGGCGCGACGCTGGATGTCTTCCGCGAAGAACCGCTGGCGCCCACTCACCGCTGGTGGCAGGACGCTCGCCTGCGCATTACGCCGCATGTGGCCAGTGACTCGCTCCCCGAGGTGGTGGCCGAGCAGGTGGTGGCCACGGCGCGTGAGTTGCGCGATGGCCTGCCGCTCACGCTGGGCGTGGATCGCCAGCGCGGCTATTGAGGGCCGCAGCGCTTGAAACCCGCAGCGATTGAGGTCCGCGTCGCTTGAATCCCGAAGGTGGACGCTTCAATGCTTCTCAAGGCTCAGCCGAGCCTTTCTCGACCCCAGACAGCGACATTGTGACCATAGGAGACAGCAACATGCCGGCATCGACCATGAGTGACACTGAGTGGCAAGCACGCCTGGACCTGGCGGCCTGCTACCGGTTGGCAGCGCACTATCGCATGACCGACCTGATCTACACCCATATCACGGCGCGGGTGCCGGATGAGGAAGGGCATTTTCTGATCAATCCCTACGGCTGGCGCTGGGAGGAAATCACGGCGTCCTCGCTGGTCAAGATCGACGTCAACGGCCAGAAGGTCGATGACAGCGCCGCGCGGGTCAATCCGGCCGGTTTCACCATTCACTCGGCGATTCATGCGGCAAGTCACTCAGCCAGCTGGATCATGCATACCCATACGCGCGCCGGTGTGGCGGTGTCGAGCCTAGAAGAAGGGCTCTTGCCCCTGAATCAGATCGCCCTGCAGTTCCATGGCCGCGTCTCCTACCACGATTACGAGGGTATCGCGCTGGATCTGGATGAACGCGAGCGCATCGTGGCAAGCCTTGGCGACAATCCTGCGCTGATCCTGCGCAATCATGGCCTGCTGACCACCGGCGCCTCTGCCGCCGAGATGTTCAACAACATGTTCTATCTCGAGCGCAGCTGCGAGATCCAGGTCGCGACCCTATCCATGGGCCAGCCGGTGCGCCGTCTCTCGCCCGAGATCTGTGCGCATGTAGTCGGCCAGTACGATATGGCCATCCATGAGGATGGCGATCTGGCACTGGAATGGGATTCCCATCTGCGTCTGCTGGAGAGCCTTGGCAGTGACTATCGTCGATAAGCCGTCCCTCGATGCGCGGCCGCTGTCACCTGAGAGAGAGGCAAGTGCGGCAATCCGGGCGTTGAGTGAAGGAGAGACACCCAGATGAGTCGCAAGGCATTCCAACGGCTTTCCCAGGATCAGCGCCGTCGTGACCTGCTGGAAGCCACCCTGAGCTGTGTCGCACAGCATGGTCTGGCCGGCGCCAGCGTGCGCCGCGTGGCGGAGGCTGCCGGGGTCTCGCCAGGACTGATTCGCCACCATTTCGGCACCAAGGACGACATGGTGCGGGCCGCCTACGCCTACATGATGGGCCAGCTGACCTCCGATATCGCCGATGCCAGCCCGGCCAGTGATGAATCCCCGGCGTGTCGTCTTGCGCACTTCATCGCGGCGAGTCTCACGCAGCCCAACCTGGCCGCCCACAAGATCTCCCTGTGGGCGACCTTCATCGGCCGGGTGCGCCACGATGCCAGCTATTCGGCGGTGCACCAGGAAACCTATCGCGAGTTTCTCGACCTGCTCGCCCAGCTGGTCCAGCCGGTACTGAATGCCCACGCGCTGCCCGCCACCGAGAGCGATTGTCAGGAGCTGGCGATCGCCCTCAATGGCTTGATCGATGGCCTGTGGCTGGAAGGCGGGCTGGAACACGGCCTCTATCCGGTCGAGCGGCTGCCCGCGATCGCCATGCGGGCGGCAGAGGGCATTCTGCGGCTGCCACAGGGCACTTTGCTTGAGCACGTCGCTGTCACGACATCACCCCCACCTCACAGGAGTTGAGCATGCGCTACGCCACCATTACCGAACGACTGAGTGATCTGGGCGGTGACAAATGGGCCGTCCACAGCGCTGCCCGCCAGCGTATCCAGGCCGGCGAGCCGATCATCGAGCTGACCATCGGGGAGCCGGATATCGCCACGCATCCGGCCCTGGTCGAGCACTGTGTCGAGGCGTTGCGCGCTGGCCGTACCCGCTATTCCGATGGCCGTGGCGAACCGGGGCTGGTCGCGGCGCTGGCCGAGCGCTACGCAGCACGCATGCCCGAGATCAGCGCAGACAACGTGCTGTGTTTCCCCGGTACGCAGACGGCGCTGTTCGCTGTGATGCTGGCGCTGGTGGAGGAGGGGGCCGGCGTGCTGACCGGCGACCCCTACTACGCCACCTATGAGGGCGTGATCCGCGGCGCCGGCGGTGATCTGCAGCCGGTACCGCTGCGCATGGAGCATGGCTTCGTATTGCAGCCGGAAGATCTGGCCGCGGCCATCACGCCGCAGAGCCGTGTGTTGCTGCTCAATACCCCGCACAACCCCACCGGGGCGGTGATGGACCGAACGACCCTCGAGCACATCGGTGCACTATGTCGCGAGCATGATCTGTGGATCGTCTGTGATGAGGTCTATGAAGCGCTGATCTTCACGGGCGAATTCGTCTCGCCGCTGGAAATCGAAGCCCTGCGTGAGCGCACCGTGGTGGTGTCTTCCATCTCCAAGAGTCACGCCGCTACCGGCTTTCGCAGTGGCTGGGCCATCGGCTCCGCTGAATTCTGCCGTCGGCTGTTGCCGGTCTCCGAAACCATGCTGTTCGGCAACCAGCCCTTCATCGCCGACATGACCGAGGCCGCACTGCGCGGGAATTTCGATACTACCGAGCGTCTTCGCGAATCACTTGGACGTCGCGCGCATCTGGTCCACGAGGCGCTTGCGGCCATCCCGCAGCTGTCCTCCAGCCTGCCCCAGGGCGGCATGTTTCTGATGGTCGATGTCTCACGCACTGGCCTGGACGGTGAGCAATTCGCCTGGCGGCTGCTGGAACAGCAGCAGGTGGCGGTAATGCCCGGCAGCGTCTTCGGCGATTGCGGTACGCCACTGGTACGTGTCGCCCTGACCGTGCCGGATGACACCCTGCTGGAAGCGGTGCAGCGCATGGCGCTACTGTGTGATCAGCTCGAGGCCGCCGCAGTGATCTCAGATGTGACCTGAGGCTCGGCCTCGTCGGTACCGGGACTATCGAGCGATTCATCAGGTCAACGCAGACACGCCGCCCTCGGGCGGCGTGTCTGCGTTCAGCGAAGCGTGATTCACAGCGTCATTTCCAGCCCATCTGCCAGACATCATCTGCCTTGAGCTCGCGCCAGGCGAGGGTGTAATCCCTGCGTGTCAGCACCGCCTGCAGCACGACCTCGACCACATGTTCGTCCTGCTCATCACGAATCAGGCGCGTGACGATGAAATGGCGTTCACGCTCCCGGGGCGACACGGCGGTCCACTTGCTCTGCAACAGTTTCTCGGGGTTGATGCGATTCATAGTGGGCTCTTGGAAATGAAAAGTGATGAGAGGCTCACGATGTCATACGGCAGGCGGGCTCTCCTTGAGCAGTTGCCATAGTGCATCGGTCGCTGTGCTGTTGTTGTCATTGCGGCAATAGCAGGCTACCTCAAGGGTCGGGCCGCCCAGATCATCCAGCAGCGATACCAGCCTGCCGCTCTCGAGATCATCCTCGATCAATCCATGGGGCAGCCAGCCAACCCCCAGTCCGGCCATCACCAGTTCACGAATGCCCAGCGTGAAGGAGGTCTCGCAGATGATGTCGATGTCCTGGGCGCGCTGCAGATCCATCAGGTAAGGCGAGGCCAGAATCTGGCCCAGAAAGCTTTCCGGATCATAGGCGATCAAGGGCAGGCGTTGATCACTGCGTGGCAGGTGCAGGGGGCGACCCAGGGTATCTGGGGCACACACCGGCAGCAGGCGCTCCAGCCCCAGTGAGAGGCGATTGATACCGCAATTTCCCTCGAAGACGGGCGCGCCTTGAAGCTCGGAGCACAGCAGCAGATCGGCCTGCCCGTGATCGAACAACTGAAGGCATTCACTGCGGTCCAGCGACTTCACCTGCAGTCCGGCGTCGGGGGAGTTGTGCCGGAAATAGCGCAGCAACCGCGGCAGATAGCTGACGGTGAGGGTGTGCTGAGTGGTGATGATCGCCTTCGGCCCCTGGCGGGCCTCGCTGCGTAGCCGGCTGCGCAGCGTGTAGAGCCGCGCCAGCCATTCCCGCATTTCCTGCTCATATTCCAGCGCGTGCTCGGTGAGGATCATGCGCTGCGACTGGCGATAGACCAGCTCGACCCCCAGCCACTCCTCGAGCTGCCGTATTCGGCGCGAGAAGGCGGGTTGCGTTACGTTGCGTCGCTCGGCTGCCAGCGAGAAGGTCCCGGCCTCGATCAATGCGAGAAAGTCTTCGATCCATTCGATCTTCATGCGTCGCCTGAGGAGATGTCGGTTGTTGTTGGAGGTTGGCCATCATGCACCGCTTTCACATTGTGGTGAAGCCTGCAGCGACACCTGTGGACATGGCATGACGCTGACCGGGTGCCCCATGAGAACGGGGCTTTCGGACAATGGATATGACTGCCAGTCGGCGTTGCGGACATGTCGATCTTCTCGATATCTGAATTCGATCAGAGGATGGCACTGGCCATGCAGAAAAGTAACAAACTTTGAGAAACATGGCATTGGGACTGGCGAGATTCGCGGCTTACTGTTGTGAAGACCGCTCGGCGGCGTGCCGGAGTGATGTCACACATTCGACGAACGTCGTTATGAGAGTAATCCCTATGACAACAATGACTCGCTTGGAGGCTCGTATGCATCTGTCCCGTTTTCCCCGTGTTCGCCTTGGTCACCTCTCGACTCCGCTGGAGCCGATGGACAACCTGAGCAAGCTGTTGGGTGGGCCGCGTCTCTGGATCAAACGTGATGATTGCACCGGGCTTTCCACCGGTGGCAACAAGACCCGCAAGCTGGAATTTTTGATGGCGGACGCGCTGGAGCAGGGCGCCGACACGATCATCACCCAGGGCGCTACCCAGTCCAACCACGCGCGTCAGACCGCTGCCGCTGCCTGCAAGCTGGGCCTTGAGTGCCACATCCTGCTGGAAGACCGTACCGGCAGCGACGACCGCAGCTACAACTACAACGGCAACGTCTTCCTCGACCAGCTGCATGGCGCGACGGTCGCCAAGCGTGAAGGTGGGGCCGACATGGCCGCCGAGATGGAAGCGCTGGCCGACAAGCTGATCGGCAAGGGCAAGAAGCCTTACATCATCCCGGGGGGTGGTTCCAACGAGATCGGCGCGCTGGGTTACGTGAATGCCGCCCTCGAACTGCTGTCCCAGGCCAACGACATGGGCCTCAAGATCGATCACCTCGTGCACGCCACCGGCAGCGCCGGTACCCAGGCGGGTCTGGTGACGGGCCTGACCGCGTGCAACTCCGGCATTCCGGTACTCGGCATCGGCGTACGGGCACCGAAGGACAAGCAGGAAGGCAATGTCTTCGCGCTGGCACAGAAGACCGAAGCCAAGCTGGGCCTGTCTGACGTGGTCAAGCGTGAAGATGTCGTCGCCAACTGCGATTACGTCGGTGAAGGCTACGGCATTCCGACCGAAAGCATGATCGAGGCCGTTACGCTGCTGGCTCAGCAGGAAGGCATCCTGCTGGACCCGGTCTACTCCGGCAAGGGCATGGCCGGTCTGATCGACCTGGTGCGCAAGGGACACTTCAAGGAAGGCGAGAATGTGGTCTTCCTGCACACCGGCGGTGCCGTGGCTCTGTTCGGCTACCCGGATGCCTTCAACTTCGCGGATTACCAGGCCTGATAGCGTTTGCGGCCAGTGATGCGCCTCGCCTGATGACAGCGGCGTGACTGGCGCATCCCGTAACGACACGCTCCCGGGCCCAGCTGGCAAGGGAGCGTGATGATCACAGCAGTTTTCGGGGAATCACTATGACAATCAGACACCTCAAGCTGGCTGAAGCGGCCGACGGCGTGGCAGAGGAAGATCAGCGCACCACGGCCATCGTCCAGGACATGCTGCAGGACATTCGCTCGCGTGGCGAAGACGCCGTGCGCATGTATGCCGAGAAGTTCGACAATTGGAGCGGTGATTTCGTCCTCAGCGAGGAAAAGCTGGCCACGCTGATCGAGAGCGTGCCGCAGAGCGTCAAGGACGATATCGATTTCGCCCATCGCCAGATCCGTCGTTTCGCCGAAGCGCAGCGCGACAGCCTGACATCCTTCGAGATCGAGACCGAGCCGGGTGTCGTGCTGGGGCAGCGCGTGCTGCCCATCGATGCCGCGGGTTGCTACGTGCCGGGCGGACGCTACGCGCATGCCGCCTCGGCGCTGATGAGCGTCGCCACGGCCAAGGCCGCCGGCGTCAAGCACATCACGGCCTGTTCGCCGCCGCGCGGCGACAGCATCAATCCGGCCGTCGCCTACGCCATGCATGTGGCTGGCGCCGACCGCATCCTTGAGATGGGCGGCGTTCACGCGGTCGCCAGCATGGCCTACGGCCTATTCGGCGGGCGCGAAGCCGACATCCTCGTCGGCCCGGGCAATGCCTTCGTTGCCGAAGCCAAGCGTCTGCTGTTCGGCCAGGTCGGCATCGACGTCTTTGCCGGCCCTACCGAATCGGCGGTGATCGCCGACCACACCGCAGACCCGATGACCATCGCGGTGGATCTCGTCTCCCAGGCGGAGCACGGACCGAACTCGCCGGTCTGGCTGTTCACCACCAGTGAAGAGGTCGCGCGCCGCGTAATCGAGCTGGTGCCGCTGGTCGGCAACGACATGCCCAACGCCGAGGTCATCCACGCCGCCTGGCGCGACTACGGCGAAGTCATCCTGTGCGACACCCGCGAAGAAGTGGTCCAGGTCAGTGATCAGTACGCCTGCGAACACCTGCAGGTGCTGTGTGAGGACCTGGAATGGTGGAAGCAGAACCTCAGCAACTACGGCTCTCTGTTCCTGGGCGAAGGCAGCACCGTCACCCACGGTGACAAGTGTTCCGGCACCAACCACATCCTGCCGACCAAGCGCGCCGGTCGCTACTCCGGCGGTCTGAATGTCCACAAGTTCATGAAGGTTCTGACCACGCAACAGCTCAGTGCCGAAGCCAACCTCAAGTTCAGTGCCATCGGTTCGCGCATCTCGCGCACCGAAGGGATGGAAGGCCATGCGCGTGCCTGTGACTGGCGCCTCACCAAATACTTCCCCGAGCAGGATTGGGATTTCCCCGTCTATGCCCAGAAGCGGTATTGAGGAGGCCACATGCGTCGTTTTGCCAAGTCATTCACCCAGCAGGAAGCCATCTCCGACACCGCCATCGAGGCTGCCGTCGCCGTGATGCGCAGTGGTCGCCTGCATCGCTACAACCTGGCGGAAGGCGAGCAGGGCGAAACGGCGCTGCTGGAGCAGGAATTCGCGGCGAGTCTGGGCATCCCCCACGCACTCGCCTGTGCCTCCGGCGGCTATGCCCTGCAGCTGGCGCTGCGCGCCTGCGGACTCGAGGCCGGTGACAAGGTGCTGTGCAACGCCTTCACCCTGTCCCCGGTGCCCGGCAGCATCGTCGCCGCCGGTGGCGAGCCGGTGCTGGTGGACATCCTCGAGGACACCACGGTCGATCCGGAGGATCTGGCGCGTGCGGCAGATCAGAGCGGGGCCCGTTTCTTCATGCTCTCGCACATGCGCGGCCATATCGGCGACATGCACGCGATCATGCAGGTCTGCGACAGCCGCGGCATCACGGTGATCGAGGATTGCGCGCATACTATGGGCGCGAGCTACGACGGCAAGCCCAGCGGCACCTTCGGCAAGGTCGGCTGCTACAGCACCCAGACCTACAAGCACGTCAATTCCGGTGAAGGTGGCCTGCTGGCGACCGCCGATGATGAGGTGATGCGACGCGCCATCATCCTGTCGGGCTCCTACATGCTGTACGACCGCCACCTGGCGGCGCCGGCCGCGGAGAGCTTCGCCGAGACGCGCCTGCAGACCCCCAACATGAGTGGTCGCATGGACAATCTGCGTGCTGCCATCCTGCGTCCGCAACTGGGGGAGCTGGCAGAGCGTCGTGAGCGCTGGAATGCCCTCTATGCCCGCATGCAGGACCGGCTCGAGGCCATGGCGGGCGTCACGCCCATCCTGCGTGGCCCGCTGGAAGGCTACGTCGGAAGCTCCATCCAGTTCACGCTCGCGCAGTGCTCCCACGAGCAGATCGCCGCCTTCATCGCAGGCTGTGAAGCGCGTGGGCTACCGGTGAAATGGTACGGCAAGCCGCTGCCGGAGGACTACACCAGCCGCTACGACAGCTGGGCCTATCTGGGCGGCCATCGTGCTGTGCCCAATGCCGACCGGGTGTTGGCGACGCTGTGTGATCTGCGTCTCCCGCTGACCTTTGACGTGCAGGACTGTGAGGTCATCGCGGACTTGATCCAGGACGCTCTGCACAGTGCACGACCTGTCTCGACCGTCGCGTGACTATGCCCGGCGGCGGCACGTGACGGGGATGAACCCATAACGATAACGCTTTGAAAGCCACATGATCTTCAATCCGTATGTCCTGGTGACAGGCCATGCGGACCCGCAACCAGTGGAGTAATAACAATGTTCAATAAAGCTCTCTTGGCAACCGCAGTGATGTTGGCGATGTCAGCGACCGCTCAGGCGAAGACCTTCAAGGTTGGCATGGGCGATCCGATGGATTCGGATCAGGGCGCGCTTGCACAGCGCTTCGAGGAACTGGTCGAGGACCTTTCCGATGGCGAGATGCAGGTGGAGTTGTTCCCGGGCGGTCAGCTGGGCTCCGAGACCGGCATGATCCAGGACACGCGCATCGGCAAGCTGGACTTCGCGCTGATCGGCGTCGGCAACCTGACGCCCTACGCGCCGCGCCTCGGCGCGCTCACCATGCCCTATGCACTGCGTAGCCATGCGGATGCCGTCAAGGCCACCACCGGCCCGCTGGCGGATGAATGGAACCAGATCGCCGAGAAACAGGCCGGCGTCCATATCGTCAGCTGGCTGTATTCCAACTTCCGTTATCTGACCAACTCCAAGCGTCCGGTGACGTCGCTGGAAGACCTTGAAGGCATGAAGATTCGTGTGCCGCAGAACAAGATCATGCTCGCCACCTATCAGGCTTGGGGCGCCAGCCCGATCAGCATGTCGTGGCCAGAAGTCTTCACCGGTCTGCAGCAGGGCGTGATCGATGGCCAGGACAACCCGGACATCGTCAACTACACGATGAAGTTCCAGGAAGTGCAGAAGTATCTGACCGAGGTCCACTACCAGTATTCCCTGCAGCCGATCGTCATGGGGGTGCGTACCTACAACAAGCTCTCTGACGAGGAGCGCGAGATCATCGATCGCGCCGGCCTGGAAGCCCAGCTCTATGCGCTTCAATTCCAGCTGACCGAGGCCTCTAAGGCGCGTGCCGGCATGGAAGCGGAAGGGGTGCAGTCCGCCCAGCTGACCGACGAGGACAAGTGGATCAGCATTGCCAAGGAAAAAGTCTGGCCGCAGTTCTATGAAGAGATCGGCGGCAAGGAATCCTTCGACGAATTGCAGAAAGCATTGGGCCACTGAGCCCGAGTGGGCGGGGACGCTCGCGGCGACAGCGTGATTGACGCCTGAGCGATCCCCGCTGCGTTCAATGCTATCGAGCAGGGATACCAGACAGTGCTGGTATCCCTCTCACAGTTCATCGTGAAGGAGGCTCGCATGTTGGCCAGATTGAACAATATCGAGGATTACGCCTGCCGCTTTCTGCTGGCGGTCTTCGTACTCCTGCTGTTTTCCCAAGTGGTATTGCGTGTCGTGTTCGGTATCGGCATGGCATGGATGGAAGAGCTGGCACGCTACGCCTTCGTCTGGTTCGTTTTCCTGGGGGCTGCACACGCGGCTCACCTGAGTGCTCACAATCGGCTGCAGACCCATATCAATCTGCTGCCGCGCAAGGTGGCCAACGCCATTCTGTTGTTCGTCGATCTCATCTGGGCGCTCTTTAGTTTGATCATCGCCTACAAGAGCCTGGATCTGATCGGGCTTCTCATCGAGTTTCCCTATGAGTCACCGGCGCTCGGCTGGTCGCTCGCCTATGTCTATTACATCTTCCCCGTGGCCTTCACCTTGATGGCCTTTCGCGTATTGCAGGTGCAGTTCCTCAAGCTGGTCAGAGGCATCGAGCCCGGCAACGTGGATGACGAGGAAGTGAAGCGCATCACGGAAGCGGCCCCAGATGCCGCCGATGATACCCGCACCGCCAAGATGGGAGGCTGATGCCATGGCCGCGACTATTCTGTTCTCTCTGTTCGGTGCACTGCTGTTTCTGGGCTCACCCATCGTCGTTGCCCTTGGGGTGGCGTCCATGGCGGTCTATCTCGTCAATGGTGATGACATCACCTCGCTAGTGGAGCTGGCGTTCTCGTCGATCAACTCCTTCCCGCTGATGGCACTGCCGTCCTTCATTCTAGCGGGCGCTCTGATGGGCGATGCCGGCATCGCGCGGCGTCTGATTCGTATCGCCGAAGAGCTGGCGGGCCCAGCCGCAGGTGGCCTGGGGGCGGCAGCGGTGATGGCCTGCATGTTCTTCGGCGCCATCTCCGGCTCGGGTCCGGCGACCACGGCGGCCGTGGGCATGCTGGTGATTCCGGCGATGATCGAACGTGGCTACGGCCGCAGCTATCCGGCGGCGATCACCGCCACCGCTGGCGGACTGGGCGTCGTGATTCCGCCCAGCATGCCGTTGGTCATCTACGGGGTGACCGCCAACGAGTCGATCTCGGCGCTGTTCATGGCGGGTGTCATTCCGGGCATCTTGCTGGGGGCGGCCCTGATGATCGCCAACTACATCACCGCCAAGCGCAACGGCTATCAGGCCCAGGGCGAGCCGTACGACAAGGCACGTGTCTTCAAGGTGCTCAAAGAAGGCTTCTGGTCACTGATGGCACCGGTGGTCATCCTCGGCGGCATCTACAGCGGTCTCTTCACACCGACCGAAGCCGCCGTCGTCTCGATCTTCTATGCGCTGTTCGTCGGTGTCTTCATTCACAAGGAGTCCTCGCTGCTGGGCTTGAATGAAGCCTTCCAGAACACGACCTGGCTGACCGGTCGCGTGCTGATCATCATGTTCACCGCCACCGCCTTCGGTCGCATCCTGGTGGAGCACCACATTCCGGCCATGATCGCCCAGGGCATCCTCAACATCACCGACAGCCTGTGGCTGGTGTGGGTGCTGGTGATCGCCTTCCTGCTGATCGTCGGCATGTTCATCGAGATTCTGGCCACCATCATGATCGTCACGCCAGTGTTGTTGCCGGTGATGGTGGAGCTGGGCGTCGACCCGGTGCACTTCGGGATCGTGCTGGTGGTGAGTCTCGGGATCGGCTTCTCGACCCCGCCACTGGGCGAGAACATGTTCATCAGCTCCAGCATCGCCAACGTGTCCATCGAGAAGATCTCGGTGCGGGCGCTGCCGCTGGTCGGCACCATGGTGCTGATCGCCTTGCTGCTGGCCTTCGTGCCGCAGCTGACGATGTGGCTGCCGGACATGATGGGCTTCTAGCGGCGCAGCGGAGGGTAAACACAGCCCTTCGTGAACAGTGCCTCATGAAACAGTTTCTCGAGAGGATGCCGGCCACGTCGCCATCCTCTCGAGCCTTGATCTTCAGTGAGAGTTTTGTCGGAGAACGACCAATGAGAAGCTCGCATGACGCCTCGGGCGCAGAACATATCGTCGTGGGCGTGTTGGGCGGCATGGGGCCGGATGCCACGGTGGCCTTCATGCAGCAGGTGATCCAAGCCACACCGGCCGAGGATGACATCGACCATGTACACATGGTGATCGACAACAATCCCAAGGTGCCGTCGCGCATCAAGGCTCTGCTGGAAGGGGGCGATGTCTCTCCGGGGCCTGCCATCGCGGAAATGGCCCAGCGACTGGAGCAGTCCGGGTGTGATTTTCTGGTCATGCCCTGCAACACCGCCCACTACTACTGGCAGGATGCGCAGGACGCCGTCTCGATTCCGGTGTGGCATATCGTCGAGCGCACCCTGGACCGAGTGGCGGCGCAGTGGCCGGGCGCACGTATCGGCATGCTGTGTTCCCCGGCGCTGCGCAAGATTGGCCTTTACGAAGGCTTCATTGCAGCGCGTGGCCTGTCGCTGGCTTATCCCCAGGATGAGGACGCGATGCTGGAGGTGATCCGCAGCGTCAAGAAAGGCCAGGTGAGTGATGACGCCGTCGGGGGAGCCTTCCGTCAGGCAGCTGCTGACCTGGTGGCGCAGGAAGCCGATGTGCTGGTACTGGCCTGCACGGAGCTTTCCATTATCAGTCACCTGCTGGGTGATCGGCTGCCGATCGTGGATTCTGTCGAAGCGCTGGCCGTCAGCGTGGCGCAGGCGGCCACTCAGTAAGCGTCGCCGTCACGCGCCGCCCATGCCACTGCCCGAGCGGCGCTGCTCGCGTTCCTGCAGGTAGCGGGCGGGCGTGGTGCCGAGCAGCTTCTTGAACATGCTGATGAAGGCGTTGACGGACTGATAGCCGACGCCTTCCGAGACGCGCTGCACACTCATACCCTCGGCCAACAGGCGAATCGCCACCACCAGGTGCAGTTGCTGACGCCAGCGGCTGAAGCTCAGGCCGGTGTCACGCTGGATGAGTCGGGCGAGGGTGCGTTCGCTCATCGCCAGTTCGCTCGCCCACTCGGCCAGGGTGCGTCGGTCATCCGGGGTCTTGATCAGGGCATCGCTGATGCGGGTCAGCCGCGGGTCTTCGGGCAAGGGCAGATGCAGCCGTTCGCTGGGCATGCAGGCCAGCTCTTCCAGCAGCACACCGACCAGCCGCGCTGTCGGCCCCTGTTCAGGATATGGCTGGGGCAGCTCCGCCAGACGCAGCACCAGCTCACGCAGCAGGGGTGAAATTGACAGCGTGCAGCTGTGGCTTGGCATCTCGAGCGCGCCGGGCTCGATGAACAGGTGGCAGACCCGGCCGCCACGGGTCAGATGATTGCTGTGGGGCAGGTTGCCGGGAATCCAGACCCCGCTGTGCGGGGGCACCATCCACAGGCCTTCCGGCACGCGACTGGTCACCACGCCATGCAGGGCGATGACCAGCTGCCCCTTGCGATGCTGGTGGATCGGGACCTCCATCACCTGCTGGCCGGTCTCGACATGCAGGGCGCTGGCCGGAATCTCGTAGATGTCCGGGTCGTGCTCGCAGACGCTGCTCGAAAAGGGCACCTGATCGGGGCCACGGGTGCTGACTCCGGGCGATGACGGCAGGACGGGTGTGGTCACTGACATGGCGACTCGCAGATTGTCTGATTTCAGTGATCTGATGTCATGATGGCTCAATTCTGCAGTGGGCGAGGGGATTAAGCTAGCCTCACTCTGTATGCGGACTCACCTTTGGGTGTCATCCCGTCATTACCCCGTTTCACGATCGCTGCGAGCGCCTCATGACTGAACTCTGCCACTCGTCTCCTGTCCGGCGACTGAGCCACCCGGCCGTATTGATCGCCGGTATCCTGTTGATCGCCATGAACCTGCGTGCGCCCTTCACCAGTATCGCGCCACTGCTGGAGCGCCTGCAGGCGGCGCTGGGCTTCAATGCCACGGCGGCTGGCCTGTTGATGATCCTGCCGCTGCTGGCCTTCGTCGTCGTCTCACCCTGGGTGCCGCGCCTTGCCAGAGGTCTCGGGCTTGAACGCAGTCTTTTCCTCGCCTTGCTGACGATCGCCGCGGGCATCGTACTGCGGGTGCAGGGCAGCATGCTGGCCCTCTATCTGGGTATCGGCCTGATCGGGGCAGGCATTGCCGTGGGCAATGTGCTGCTGCCCAGTCTGGTCAAACGCAGCTTTGCGCAGCATGTCGCGCTGCTGACCTCCTGCTATGTGCTGACCATGGGCATCATGGCCGCCATCGCCTCGGCGCTGATGGTGCCGTTGGCTCAGGGCAGCAGCGCTGGCTGGCAGTACTCGATGCTCATAGTGGTCGTCTTGCCATTGGTGACGATGGGGGTGTGGTGGCCGCAGTTGTCACGTCGCTCCCTGCCGGCGGCGGCGAAGGAAGCCGAGAAGGTAGCAGAGAAGGGTGCCGCGCGGCCGGTGCGTCAGGCAGCCGTGTGGCGCTCGCCACTGGCCTGGCAGGTGACGCTTTTCATGGGCATCAATTCGTTGCTGTTCTATACCGTCAACAGCTGGCTGCCGAGCATGCTGGCGGACAATGGCTTCTCGGCCGAGAAAGCGGGCTCGTTGCATGGTCTGCTCCAGCTGGCTTCGGCCTTGCCGGGATTGATTCTGGTGCCCCTGATGCCGCGCCTGAAGGATCAACGCCTGATCGCCTTCGCGACGCCCTGTATGTCGCTGGCGGGGTTCATCGGGCTATGGCTGATGCCACAGTGGGCACTGGTGTGGGTGCTGTTGCTGGGCGCGGGCTCCGGGGCCAGCTTCATTCTCGCCTTGTCATTCATGGGGCTGCGGGCGCGCGATGCCATGCAGTCGGCGTCGCTGTCGAGCATGGCGCAGACGCTGGGCTATCTGCTCGCGGCCATGGGGCCGCCGCTGATCGGCGCGCTCTACGATATGCAGGGCAATTGGCAGCTGGCACTGATGGTCTGCGCCGTCCTCAGTGTGCTGATGGCGGGTGTCGGCTGGCTGGCGGGCAGGGACCGCCACTTGCCTGAGGCGTCGGCATCTGAATAATGGAGCGCTGCCCCCAAGGGGCACTGGCACATCCCCCCCATGACAAGGAAGTGAGAGATGGCGAATGCTTCATCGGCTAGCGAAGATCAACGGGCGTCTGACGCGCCAGGTGCTGCGCAATACCCCGGGCGTCGGCGCAAGCCGCATCTGCGGGCAGCCATCCTGGGCCTGGCCAGTCTCGGCGGTATCTTCATGATCGCTCAGCCAGCCAATGCCGCGACGCTGTCACTGCGCGTGATCGAGACCACCGACATCCACGCCAACGTGATGGATTACGATTACTACAAGGACCGCCCCAGCGTGCGCATCGGCCTGGTCCGCGCGGCGAGTCTGATCAAGCAGGCGCGTGCCGAGGTGGCCAACAGTGTGCTGCTGGACAATGGCGACCTCATCCAGGGCAGCCCGATGGGCGATTACATGGCGGCAGAAGGTCTCGAGGAGGGTGATGTCTTCCCGGCCTACAAGGTCATGAATCAGCTGGATTACGATGTCGGCAACATCGGCAATCATGAATTCAATTACGGGCTCGAGTATCTCGAACGGGCGCTTTCCGGCGCGCAGTTTCCCTATGTGAACGCCAACCTGCTGGACGCCACGACAGGCGAGCCGTACTTCACGCCCTACCAGATCACCGCCCATGCCTTCACCGACAGCGAGGGCAACACTCAGACAGTGAAGATCGGCTATATCGGCTTCGCGCCGCCGCAGGTGATGACCTGGGACCGCAAGCACCTCCAGGGCCGCCTGACAGCCGAGGACATCACAGAGAGCGCCAGACGCTGGGTGCCCGAGATGCGCCGAGCGGGCGCGGACGTGGTAATCGCCATCCCGCACTCCGGCATCTCGACTGACCCCTACCGGGTGATGGCCGAGAATTCGGTGTATTACCTCTCGCTGGTCGAGGGCATCGATGGCATCGCCTTCGGGCATGCCCATGCCGTCTTCCCCAGCGGGGAATTCGCCGAGGTACCGGGGGCCGATATCGTCAGGGGTACCCTGAATGGCGTGCCGGCGATGATGCCGGGCCACTGGGGCAGTCATGTGGGCGTGATGGATCTCGAGCTGAGCAATGCCTCGGGCCAGTGGCGGGTAGTGAGCGGCCAGACAGAAGCACGCCCGATTCAGGTGGGTGGCGAGGCACAGGTGGTGGAAGATGCCGAATTGGCAGCGCTGGTCGATCATGAGCACGACGCCACGCGCGAGTACGTCAATCGCAGCATCGGCCGCGCCAGTGCGGCGATGAAGAGCTATCTGGCGCTGGTGCAGGACGACCCGACGATCCAGATCGTCAATCGCGCTCAGGCCGATTACGTCAAACGCTTCGTCGAAGGCGACCCGGACCTGGAAGGCTTGCCGATTCTTTCGGCAGCCGCGCCATTCAAGGTCGGTGGCCGTCACAATGACCCGACTCAGTTCACCGAAATGGAGGCCGGCGAGCTGAGTTTCCGCAATGCCGCCGATCTCTATCTCTATCCGAATACGCTGGTGGCGCTCAAGGTCACCGGCAGGGAAGTGCGGGAATGGCTCGAGTGCAGTGCCGGCCAGTTCCATCGCATTGATCCGACGCTCGCCACGCCCCAGCCCTTGATCAACTGGGAAGGTTTCCGCAGCTACAACTTCGACGTGATCGACGGCGTGAAGTATCAGGTGGATGTCACGCAGCCGGCGCGCTACGACGGCAATTGTGCGTTGATCGACGCCGATGCTCACCGTATCCAGGGCCTCAGCTACCAGGGTGAGCCGGTCAAGGATGACGATGTCTTCCTGCTCGCGACCAACAACTATCGCGCCTACGGCGAGGACTTCCCCGGCACCTGTGAGTCGTATATCGCCTTCGCGTCACCGGATGAAAATCGCAGTATTCTGGCCCAGTACATCTCGCGCCAGACGCAGCAGCAGGGCGCGGTGGACCCCGCGGCGGATCACAACTGGCGGCTGGCCGCGATCGACACTGACACCCCGCTGGATATTCGCTTCACCACCGCCCCCGGCGAGGATGCGCAGCAGTTCATTGATGCTCAGGCCGTTTACCCGATGACGCTGGTAGATCAGGACGAGATGGGCTTTGCCCGTTATCGCGTCGGGCTGGACCGGATGGAATAGCCGAGGCAGCTCATTGTCGAGCACGTCGTTACTGGCCTGGATTCAGGTGGGAAAAACGCCAGTCAGCAATTGCTGACTGGCGTTTTTTTGTCACCAGACGCTACCCGTTATCTGTGTCATTACCTGCCTTGCCTCAAGGCTCTTGAGTGCTGCCTGACGGTGGGTCAGCGCCAGGGCGCGTGCAAGGCGATGCTAAGCAGTACGCGTTTGCCGCGCTCGATACGGCTGACGCTGTGTTCGTGAAGATCGGGGCGAAACAGTACCACGCGATCCGCGATACGAAAGAGGCTGCCATCGGTCTCGAAGACACCGCCCCGGCGGGGCTTCTTGAGCACGATATTGAGCTTGTAGTAGCTGCCGCTGCCCATCGGGTCGTTGTGGCGCATCACGCTGTGGCCTTCGGGGTAGGTCACCAGGTTGATGGTCAGGCGGCGAAGATCGAGCAGGCTGCGGTTGATGACACGGGCCATGGGCGTTTCCCTTGAATTTGATGGGGCCATTAAAGCGTATTTTGAGCAGTCAATCAAAATCATGCTTGAGTGATCGCTCAGGAATCATTAAGGTGGTCCTACGTTCACGACATCACCGCGATATAGCACTGTCTCGCCAGGCCGTGATTGAGTATTCATCAAGCGAAGAGGTCAGCAATGAGCCACGACAACGTGACAATGGAAGCCCTGAAAACCCGTTATGCGATGATCGAAGGTCACCGCATTGCCTACAAGGAAATGGGTGAAGGTCAGCCGCTGTTGTTGATCCACGGCATTCCGACCAACAAGCTGATGTGGCGTGATGTGATGCCGGAATTGGCCAGGCATTATCGTGTCATCGCCCCGGACATGCTCAACTATGGCGAGTCGGACATGCCGGTGGATGCTGAAGTTTCCATCAATGCCCAGACACGCATCTTCATCAAGCTGATGGATTCACTGGGTGTGTCGAGTGCGGATGTCGTCTCGCATGATATCGGTGGGGGTATCGGTCAGCTGATGGCCGTCAATCATCCGGAGCGTGTTCGCCGTCAGGTACTGATCGACAGCGTATGCTTCGATTCCTGGCCGATTCCGGAGTTCAAGCAGCTGCTGGAGCCGGGCGTAGAGGAATCAACCAGCGTCGAGGAATTCATCAGCACCATGCGCGGCTTTATGCCCAGTGGTGTGCATGATCCGGCGGTGGCGACCGAAGAGATGGTCGAGCGCTATGTGTCCCAGTGGAACAGCGAGCAAGGCAAGGCGGCTTTCTTCCGCAACATGCGTCGTCTCAACAAGGAATACACTCAGGCCATCGCCGGTGAGCTCAAGAATATCGAGATCAAGACTCTGGTGCTGTGGGGCGGCAAGGACAACTTCCAGAAGCCGGATTACGCCCCGATGCTGGCAGATGCCATTCCGGGTGCCGAGCTGATCTGGGTGAAGGATGCCGGTCACTGGGTGACGGATGAAAAGCCGCAGGATACCGTGCGTTATATCCTGGACTTCCTCGCCCGCTGAGGAGGTGCCCATCAGCCATCAGCGCAGTAAAATCTCACCCCATGATGGTGAATGCACCCTGAGCGACAATGCCCGGTCATATGGCCGGGCATTGTCGTATCTGGCGGAAATCGCACACAGGAAATCGCCTAATGCTGCGCGATGTTCCGCGTGGCCGGAGGGGACTGTCGCTTGCGCTTGGCGGTGATCGTCAAGGCCTCTTCATCGATAAATCCATCGATGATTTTGTCGAGAGGCGCATTGCCCGACAGGGGCGTGGGCGTATGATCATCCCGCGGGGAGAGCATCGGCACTGTCTGGAAGGAGAGAGGTCTTTCCAGCACCATGATGCTGCCATTGCGCGTCGGAGTGCACTGCTCATTGACCAGGGTGAAGCCGTGGCGCTGGTAGAGCGCCAATGCCGGGCTGTCGGAGAAGACTCTCAGGCGCAGCGCGCGCGCGCAGGGCTGAGCGCCCGGGGATAGCTCGGAGGCACGGTCTTTCACCAGCGACTGGCCGTACTCCTGTTGGGTTGCCAGCTGGATCAACCAGTTCAGGCAGGCGGAGCCGACACCGCGACCTTGCCAATGTGGTACCAGTTGCAGATCGCGAAGATACAGAATATCCGGCAGGGCCTTGAGGCTAATGAAGCCGACCCACTCGCCATTGATGCGTATCGCGTAGTTCTCGTTGTCTCGCCAGCGCTCGCTGAACAGCTCCTCGTCCCAGCTCATGCCATGCCGTTTGTAGGTCGCGAGCATGTTGCCGCAGCATAGTCGCCGAGCCGCGGCGCTCAGATAGCTGCTGCAAGCCGAATCGCTGATAGGGGTAATGCTGAGATCATCCATGATCCTGTCGCTTATTGTTGAGGGTAGGGGCACAGATGCGCGGACTGATGACTATGCGTCCCTGATAGCGGACCAGTCGGTTAGCGCATACTAATGTAATTTGCCATCTATCATCGGATGTTGGATTGCCGCTGACAAGTGAATGCCTGTCCAGTACTTGCCCAGCGCTTCTCAAGTACCTTTCAAGTACTTGTCCAGCTTTGCCCGGGCGCAGAAGGGAAGTCGAGAGTTGCCACAACGTAATAGTTACACTATAACATTGCGTTTTTTTGTTGGCCGGCGCCGGTCGCGCGCCGGCATCCATGCTCTTGCTCGGGACGCGCGATATCGATGGTCAATTTGCTCTCAAGGCTTCGGCGGCAATACCGAACCTTCCTTCACGATCGCAGCCAGCTGGCCGTCGCCAGCGTCGCGCTGAGCTTGGCCGTGGTGCAGTTCAGCCATGCGCAAGATGCCTCAGCTGCGCAGGCATCGGCGGCTGACACACGGCGTCTGGAGATCGTCGCACCCTTCGATATCAAGGGGGCGGACCCGCTGCTCAGCGGTATTCTTTTCCAGCGTATGCAGATCGTCGAGACACTGGTCGAGGTGGACGCCACGGGGGAGCTGCAGCCGGGGTTGGCGACCGATTGGGAGGTCTCGGAGGACGGCTTGCAGTGGTGCTTCACGCTCCGCTCCGACGTGCAGTTCCATGATGGCAGCCGTCTGGATGCTGAAGTCGTGCGTCAGAGTCTCGAGATCGCACGTGCCAAGCCGGGCATCCTGAAGTCGGTGCCGATCGAGCGGATCGTCGCCGAAGATGTCCAGACGCTGGTGATTGCCCTCGACGAGCCCTTCGCCGCGTTGCACGCCTATCTGGCCGATTATCGCCAGCAGATTCTGGCACCCAAGTCCTTCGATGAGTCAGGTACTGCCCAGCAGGTCATCGGTACCGGCCCTTATCGCATGCTGCGCATGACGCCACCCTTGAGCCTTGAAGTCACCGCCTTCGAGGACTACTGGGGCCCGCAGCCAGAGGTGCGCCAGGCGCGCTATCAGGCGGTGAGCCGCGCCGAGGGCAGGGCATTGATCGCCGAGAGCGGAGATGCCGACTTCACCTATGGGCTGGACCCCGCCAGTCGTAAGCGTCTCTCCCAGTCACCGCGCGTGACATTGGCGGCGGCTGCGACGCCGCGCACGATGCTGCTTAAGGTCAATGCCAATCACCCGGCCTTCCAGGACCCGGATGTGCGGCGCGCATTGAGCCTGGCGATCGATCGCACCGTCATCGCGCAGGTGGTGCTGCGTTACCCGCGCGGGGCCAGTCAGCTATTCCCGCCGATGGTGGAAGGCTGGCATGACCCCGCGCTGCCCGAGCTGCATCAGGACGTCGCCGAAGCGCGCGCGCTGCTGGATGCCGCTGGCTGGAAGGTCGCGGAGGATGGCGTTCGTCAAAAGGACGGTCAGCGCCTCGCGATCAGCCTGATCACCTTCTCGGACCGACCGGAGCTGCCGCTGGTCGCCACGGTGCTGGAGCGCCAGTTCCACGCCATCGGCATCCAGACGCGTCTGGACATCACCAACTTCTCGGCGATTCCGGCCGGCCACCACGACGGCAGCCTCGACATGGCGCTGTTCGCGCGCAATCTTGCCATGGTGCCGGACCCCATCGGCAACGTGCTGAGCGATTACGCGGGAACGCCTGAATCCCCCGGTGGCGACTGGGGCGCGATGGGCTGGTTCGATGCGAACTTCACCGCAGAGCTTGAGCGCATGGCCCGCGAGGGCTATGGACCCACCCCCGAAGGTGAGGACCCGCGTGCCCGGGCCAGCGGCGTGATCCAGCAGGCATTACCCGTGATCCCCATCGCCTGGTACTACCAGAATCTGGCGATCTCCAATCGACTGCAAAGCGCTCAGGTAGACCCCTGGGAGCGTAGTTTCGGCCTTTCAGAATTGCGGTGGGTACAATGAATATCCCTTCACGTCTGTTGCAGCTATTGATGGTGGTGCTGATGGTTGGCGGCGCCAGCTATCTGATGATGCAGAGTCTGCCCGGCGATGCCGCCTGGCGCATCGCGGCCGGTCGCTATGGTTATGACGCGTTGGATGCGGCCGCTGCGGCCTCAGTACGCGCCGAACTGGGCCTCGAGGCACAGGGCGGCATGCACTTCCTTTACTGGTTGGGCGACATCCTGCGCCTGGAGCTTGGCACCTCGCTGATTTCCGGGGAATCGGTATGGGTAGAGATTCGTCATCAGCTGGGCAACTCCCTGTCGCTCGCCGGCGCGGCGCTGGGTATCTCGCTGTTGATCGGCCCGCCGCTGGGGTTGCTGGCCGGTCTGCGTGCCGGTGGCTGGCTCGATCGCAGCTTACTGGCCGTCTGCAGTCTGCTGCGCGCCACGCCGCAGTTCCTGCTGGCGTTGGTGCTGATCCTGCTGATCTCCGTGGAGATGGGCCTGCTGCCGGCCGCCGGCCACGGTGAGCCGCAGCACTTCATTCTGCCGGCGATGACGCTGGCGCTCGGGCTGGCAGCGGTATCGGCACGCCTGGCACGTGATGCCATGGCCGCCGTCACCCAGACGGCTTTCCATGATTTCGCGCGCTGGAAGGGCCTCAGCAACGCCCAGACCTTCTGGCGTCACGGCCTGCGCCACGTGGCCTTGCCGCTGGTGACCTACCTGGGACTGCAGTTCGTGACCCTGGTGGAAGGGGTGGTGGTGATCGAGAGCATCTTCGGCTGGCCGGGCATCGGCCATGCGCTGGTGCACGCCATCTTCTCGCGCGATGTGCCGATGGTGCAGGGCACCGCCCTGGTGCTGGGCGTCGGCTTTGTCTTGATCAATCTGCTGATCGATCTGCTGGGTCGCCAACTGGACCCACGGGGTGTGAAATGAATCAGGTGGTGGAAGGGCTTGCGCCGCAGCGCGTGGAAGCCGCGCGTCGTCCACGTCTTGACTGGCCGTTGCGCCGGGTGATCGGGGCCGCGATGGTCGCCAGTCTGGTGCTGCTGGCTCTGCTGGGCAATCTGGTGATACCGGGGGACCCGCTGGAGCAGCACCTCTATCGTGCGCTGCAGGGCGCGGATGCCGTCGGTGCCTCTGGCGCCGGTGAGGTGATCACCAGCGCCCCGCTGGGCTATGACCATCTTGGGCGATCCCTGTATCACCGTCTGGTGGCGGCGCTCGGGCTATCGCTTTCCATTGCCGCGGGGGCGGTGATTCTGGCCGCGTTTTCAGGCATCTCGCTGGGTCTGCTGGCCGCGGGACGCGGTGGCTGGGCCGAGCGCCTGTTGAGCCTGTTGGCAGACAGCCTGCTGGCATTGCCGGGGTTGCTGCTGGTGCTGATGGTCAGCGTCATCCTGCCGTCGACGCCGCTGGCATTGTGGTTGGGCCTGTCTCTGGTGCTGTGGGTGGAGTTCTTCCGCCTGGCCCGCGCCACCGGTCGCAGCGTGCTGGCGAGTCCCGGCGTCGAGGCCAGCCGTCTGCTGGGCTTCGGGGCCTGGTACCGTTTTCGTCATCACCTGTGGCCCGAAATGGCGCCCGTGATGATGACGGCGATGGCCTTCGGCATGGCCAACGCCCTGATGGCGATTGCCGCGCTGGGCTTCGTGCACGTCGGCATTCCGGAGCCCACGCCAGAGCTGGGCACCATGATGGTCGAACTGTTGCCGTATTGGCGTGAAGCGCCGTTCGCGCTGCTGACGCCGGTGCTGGTCACCTTCCTGCTGTTGCTGGGGCTGTTGCTGATGTCCGGCAGCAAGGCCAGAACGTCAACCGCCGCGGTCACCCTCGAAGGAGCGCGCCCATGAATGTCGCGACAATGACCACACCTTCTTCTCACACGCGGCTTGGGGCAACGGCGGATGATGTGGTGCTGAGCGCCGAGGACGTGAGCGTGCGGGTCCAGGGTGCGCAGACGGCGCTGCTGGCGCCTGTCTCGCTTGCGCTCAAGGCGGGCGAGCCGCTGGTGGTGATCGGTGAGACGGGATCCGGCAAGAGTCTGCTGGCTCAGGCACTGCTGGGCACGCTGCCCCCGGAGCTTGTGGCCTCCGGCAGTCTGTGGCTGGATGGAGAGCAATATCCTCTGCATACGCCGGAAAATCGTCGCCCCCTCTGGGGTCGCCGCCTGGCGGTATTGCCCCAGGAACCCTGGCTGGCGCTGGACCCGCTGATGAAGGTGATTCGTCAGGTCGGAGAGGCATATCGACTGGTCGCGGGGCGTTCGGCGCAGGCCTCCCACGCGGCCGCGCGCAGTGATCTGGAGCAGCTGGGGGTCGCCGCGGCCAGCGAGCAGCTGCCGGGCAAGCTGTCCGGCGGCATGGCGCAACGTGTGGCCTTTGCCGCCGCCCGCGCCGGCGGCGCGCCGCTGTTGATCGCCGATGAGCCGACCAAGGGGCTGGACGCCGCCCGCGTGAGCGAGATCGGCGAGCTGCTGCTCAAGTCACTGGCCGAGACACCGCGTGCCGGCTTGATGGTCATCACCCATGACATGGCGCTGGCGCACCAGATCGGCGGCCGCCTGATGGTGATACGCAGGGGGCAGGTGATCGAGCAGGGCGCGACGCGTGACGTGCTGGCCGCGCCGACACATGCCTATACCCGACGCCTGGTGAATGCCGCGCCTCAGGCCTGGCCGGAGGCTGCCTTCAAGCCGACAGCCGACAGTGCGAGCCGTGATGGCAAGGTGGCAGGCGAGCCCATCATCCGCGCCGAGAATCTGACCATCGCGCGCGGGGACACCTCGCTGCTGCGTGACGTGGAACTCAGCGTGAAGGGCGGTGAGATCATCGGCATCCAAGGCGCTTCAGGCTGTGGCAAGTCATCGCTGGGCGATGCGCTGCTCGGCCTGTTGCCGCCGCATTCAGGACGCGTGGTCCAGCATGCCGAACGCCTTGAGTATCAGAAGCTCTATCAGGATCCCGTGGCGACCTTCCCGTCACGCCGGACACTGGGTCGCCTGTTGAAGGATCTCAGCGCACGCCATCGTCTCGACGACAGCCAGCTGCCGCAGCTGATGGAGCAACTGAGCTTGGCCCCGGAATTGCTCTCGCGTCTGCCGGGACAGGTCTCGGGTGGCGAGCTGCAGCGTTTTGCGCTGTTGCGTCTGATGCTGATCAAGCCGCGCTTCGTGTTCGCCGATGAGCCGACCTCACGCCTCGACCCGCTGGTCCAGCAGGAGGTGATCGCCTGCATGGTGAAGATGGTGCGGGAGCAGGGCACGGCGCTGGTGCTGGTCAGTCATGATGCGGCACTGCTGCGCAAGGTCGCGGATCGCGTGCTGGTAGTAGAGGAAGGTCGTTTGAAGGCGCTCTGATCGCTCACCTGCCCGCACCGCTGCATCATCGCAACCGCAAGACGAAGCTTCATAAGACAACGCCCGGCCGAGACTCTGCAGGAGTCTCGGCCGGGCGTTGGCGTTTGGTGTCTGCGGGGGATGTTCAGGCGTCGGTGGCCGAGCGCAGGCCGCTCATCTGCCGTCAGGGGGATCGTTGACGGCTCACCCGCCCAGCAGGGCGGGATTGGCCTGCCAGACGGACCAGGTCAGCGCACTGGCCAGCGTCACCCACGCGAGATAGGGCAGCATCAACAGCCCGGCCAGGCGACTGATGCGCCAGAACGCCACCAGGGTGACGGCGATCAGCGCCCACAGCACCAGTACGTCGATGAACGCCGCCTGTCCGAGGTGCCAGGCGAAGAACAACCAGCTCCACAGCCCGTTGACGATCAGCTGCACCACGAACAGCCCGAGCGCCAGTCGATGACGCGGACGGAAGCCATTTCTGGCATGCAAGCCATCGCGCGCGACACGCCAGGCGGCGAGCGCCATCATCACGAACAGCGCCGTCCACACCGGCCCGAAGGCACCCGCCGGCGGGGCCCATGCCGGCTGGGTGAGGCTTGCATAGAAGGTCTTCGCATCCACCGAGGCCAGCGCGCCGATGGCGGCAGTAAGGAAGCTCAGCCCGAACCACACCACCATCTGGGCGGTGGAGCGCGCAGCGGAGGGTGAGGAAGACGCGGAACGTGGCGAAGTCATCTGGCGGTCTCCTGTCTCGAAAAGCGTGATAGAGAAAGACACGATATCCCACGCTGCGTCTTGATTCACTGTCCTGTGAGAGGTGCACCTGAACGATTCAGCAGCAGATGTCGGGCTCGCCCTCAATCGGGCACCGGGCCATCGAAGACTTCCTTGCTGCGACCGGTCAGCGTCGTGCCTACCGAAGCGGCGATGACCAGGCCGATGGCGAGCCACTGGAAGATGCCCAGCGCCTGACCGAGGAACAACAGGCCGGAGAGCGCCCCGATGGCGGGCTCAAGGCTCATCAAGGTGCCGAAGGTATGGGTCGGCAGACGAGGCAAGGCCACCATCTCGAGAGTGTAGGGCAGCGCGGTCGAGAGCACCGCAACGGCCAGTGCCAGCGGCAGGATATCGAGGGAAAACATGGCGCTGCCGGCCTCCATCAGGCCGACGGGTGCGACGACCAGCGCCGCGATCGTGATGCCAAGCGCCGCGCTCTGGGTGCCATTGCCTGCCCCGGCCTTCTGGCCGAACAGGATATACAGCGCCCAGCACACGCCGGCGCCGAGTGCGAAGGCGGCACCGACCGGATCGATCGGTGCCGCGGTGTTCTCACCCAGTAACAACAGCAGTACTAGTCCCGTAATTGCCAGCGCCACCCAGCCAAGGTCAAGCCAGCGGCGCGAGCTCAGTAACGCCACGGCCAGCGGGCCGGTGAATTCCAGAGCCACGGCGATGCCCAGCGGTACTGTCTTGAGGGCCTGGTAGAACAGCAGGTTCATCACACCCAGCGCCACGCCGTATAAGGTGATGGACTTCCAGGCCTTGCGTGTCACCGGCTTGCGCCACGGACGCAGAATGGCCAGCAGTAGAATCGATGCGATGATCAGACGAATTGCCGTCGCGCCCGCCGCGCCGATCATCGGAAACAGCGAAGTGGCCAGCGAAGCACCGCTCTGGATCGAGCACATGGCGACCAGCAACATGGCGACGGGCCACAGACGAGAAGAGGAGGCTGCGACAGCAACGGACATAGGGGGCTCCTTGAGCGATCCAGTGGATGACGGGCATGGTCAGTCAAGAACACATGCGGCATGATTCAGGGACATTGAGGTAGCAAGGGGAGGGAGCTTGAGGCCAGTCATATGCCGGCTTCCCTCATCGTCAGCGGGATTGTACGGATGCGCACTATATTGCACAACAGTAAAGGTCGACCCGATGTTCTGGTCCATGTCGCGGCCAATGTTCGCCGTCTGCGTCTGGCCGCCGAGCTGAGCCAGCAGGCACTCGCGGATCAGGCCGAGATCAGCCGGCGCATGCTGGTGAACATCGAGAAGGGCGACGTCAATGTCAGTCTCGGCACGCTCGACAAGCTCGCCGAGGCACTCGGGGTGCTCTTCTACGCACTGGTGCAGCCTCCGGAAAGCGAAGATTCGGCACGCATCAATGAGGTGGCGTGGGTCGGGCAGGCGCCCGAAAGCCGCGCCGTGCTGCTGGCCAGCAAACCGGCGACCCAGGAAGTCGAGTTATGGGACTGGACCCTCGCCCCCGGCGAGCACTATGACTCCGCGCCCGATGATGCCGGCTGGCACGAGATGCTGGTGGTCACGCAAGGCGAGCTGACCCTCACGCTGGAACGTGAGGAAATCGTCATTCACGCCGGGGATTTCCATGTCTATCCCAGTGATCAGGCCTACCGCTACCACAACACGGGCACCGGGATGCTGCGCTTCATTCGCAATGTGCTGCACTGATCGCCCGGCATGACGTGAATTGCCACTCGCCCGGGCTCCTGCGCTGACTCTTCGGTTCATGAAGACGGTGCAGAAGGCCGGTGCAGAGGATCGGTGCAAAAGATCAATGCGTGCCCCTTTATCGCCCACTTGCCGATCACACGCTTGCGCCCCCGCGCAGCGCTGGCGTCAGTCCTGCCTTCACCCGCCAGCATCAACCCGGCGTTTCACTTGTCCGCATGCGCCCCTGCAAGCCTTTGCAGGGGCGAGTGTCGAACCGCGTTCTGCCTCAAGGCCCCAGCTCAGCGAGCTTTCGCAGCTGATGCCACTCGCCAGGACGGCCTCTTTCCAGGACTGTTTTTCGCCAAGGCTGTCTCTCACCAACACTGCCTCGCGGCAACGCTGATTGATGCGGCGGCACCCTGACAGATCACTGGCCTGTTAGCGCTTTAGTATGTGAAATTCCTGATTTTCTAATGTTTGGCAGAGAGATTGCTTGGTCATGTGAAAAAGTAATCGCTTGCCACTGATTTTGGCATTGGTCGTCACGCAAGTGGCTCGCATAGCCTGTGGCTGTCTGGCTGGGGCCTGGGCCGTCATGTGCAGGCCCGCCAGGCAAGGATGACTCCAATAACAAGACTCGCGTGTGAGGGACAGGAATATGCAGCAACAGGACATGAAGGAACTGGTGTTTCGGGGTGGTGTGGTGGGCGCCCTGGTGCCGCTGATGATGCTGGTGGCGGGGCTGATCTACCTCTCGGTATTCGAGCGTGCAGGCACCCAGCCTTTCTGGGCCTGCGCCTGGCTGGCGATGGGGGTCGGGCTCTTTCTGTGTCGTGACCGCTCGGCTTACTGCGAGAGCCTGCTGCGTGGCATGGGCAACCACACCGCGACCGCCATCATTGCCCTATGGCTGCTCGCCGGGGTCTTCGGCAAGCTGATGATGGCTGGTGGGCTCATCGATGGCCTGCAGTGGATTGGTGCCTCGATGGGCGCCACCGGAGGTGTCTTCGTGGTGCTCGTCTTCGCCATCTGCATGGTGTTCTCGCTGGGTACGGGCACCAGCGTGGGCACTGTCATCGGCCTTGGCCCCGTGATGTATCCGGCCGGCGTGATGCTGGGCGCGGACCCTACGATGCTGGCGGTCGCACTGCTCTCGGGCGCTGCCTTCGGTGACAATCTGTCGCCAGTCTCGGATACCACCATCGTGTCCTCCTTCACCCAGGGGGCGCAGGTCGCGGATGTCATTCGCACGCGTCTGCCGCTGGCACTGTCCGCGGCGGCCATCTGCGTGGTGATCTTCCTGGTGGCCGGTGGCAGCGAGACGGCGCTGGCCGAGGTGCCTGCGCTGGCATCAGGCAATGCGCTCGGCCTGGTCATGCTGTTGCCTCTGGCCGTGGTGGTCGGCTTGGCCCTCAAGCGTCGCCATATCATCGAAGCGATGTTCTTCGGCAATCTGGTCGCCATGCTCTGCGCTCTCGTGATCGGCGCCATCAGTCTGGACGATATCTTTGCGCTGCCGGCACAGCGCGGTGAAAGCACCGGCTTGATCGAGAATGGCATCGCCTCGGTGACCGGCGCCGTGCTGTTCGCCCTGATGGTGCTGGCGCTGACACAGGTGATTCTGGATGCCGGTCTGATGCGTCGTCTGCTCGACAAGGCCAACGAGAGTCTCATCAAGACACGCACCGGTGCCGAGACCGGCATTGTCGCCGTGACAGTGGCGGCCTCCATTCCATTGTCTGCCAATGCACCAGCGCTGCTGCTGGTCGGGCCGGGACTGGTGCGCAAGCTGGCCGAGAAGTTCGGTATCGCGCCAGAGCGCAGTGCCAACCTGATGGATTGCGCCGTCTGCACGGTCTTCTTCCTGCTGCCCTGGCATATCGCGGTGGCCGTCTGGCAGCAGGTGATCGCTGCCAGTGCCGCCGAGGCGGGCGTCGCGGCGCCGAGTGCCATGGCGTCCTTCTTCACGCCTTACCCCTGGGCGATGCTGGTGGTGCTGGCCATCTCCATCACCTGGCGTGCGCGCAGCGCTCGCAAGCAGGGCACTCACGCACAGCAGGCCGCTGGAGGTGGCAATCACGAGACGGTGCTGGCGGCGCCGGCCAGGGAAGTGTGAGCCGCACACGCTAGCCTGTACGTAAGCCAGCGTCCTGACGTTTGTGGCTTGATGCATACAGCGCCCCGCGATACTCCTGACTGATGGAGTCTCGCGGGGCGCTGTGGTACCAGGCAGACGCTTTTCTGCTTCTGTCCCAGTCTCTGGGTATGCCCCTGTTATTGGCCTGCCTGAGACAGGGCGGCATGCATTGTCCCGAACTCAATCCTGCATGGCCTGTCCCAATGTCATGACGTTTCATTTCAAGGAGCCATGCATGGCGAAGGTACGTATCACGCAACAGGGCACGATCCATTGTTTTCCGGCCGGCTTGAAGGATGAGGAGGGCAAGCTGGTGAACGCCGAGATTTCCGCCGTGGCCTATGACGGCGAGCGTCTGTTGATGGCGAGTGACAAGCCGATTCCGGGCGAGGGACGCTCGGCGGTCTTCTCCTTGCCTCTGGATTCGCAAGGGCCCGATGACAGTCAGCTCGAGTATCTGACCACGCCGTTGATCCGTCAGGCGGTCAAGTATGAAGACTTCGCGCTGACCACCGATGGCCGTCACATGTTGGCAACCACCGGGTTTGATCGTATCGACAGCGAGAGCCATGCCCTGAATGCCTACAACCACCTGTTGATCTGGCCGCTGGGTGAGCCGGGCAAGGTGCAGGTGGTCGACCCGGACCCGCGTGACGGGGTCGAGGGCTCACTGGAATTTCGTCAGAAGTTGGAGGCGGCCATTGGCCAGCCGTACTACAAGATCGAAGGTCTGGCGGTCGTTCCGAGTGACAAGGGTGATGGGCTGATCCTGTTCGGGGTGCGCGAACAAGGCAACTCGCATGATGACTTCGCGTACGTGCGACGCGTCATCGGGGCGCGCTATGCCATGACCGACAGCGACAATATCGAGTTCATCGAGGACCTTCACGACGTCTATGCGTTTGATCCCGCCGAGTATGAGGGCGTGAATCACGAGTGTGGTCTTTCGAGCCTGGAATATGACCCCTATCACGCACGCCTCTATCTGGTAACCAGCTTCGAGACCGAGCAGGGCAGTGAAGAGGTGATCGGGGGCTATCTGTGGGTGCTGTCGCTGGCCGACTTCCATGCAGGCAAATCCCCGACGCTGGTGACGCATGAGGATGGTCGCGTGCTGGAGTTCGAGCACAAGGCGGAGGGGCTTGCGGTACTGGATCGCGAACGGCTCTTCGTGGTCTATGACAATGATCGCAATCATGAGCTGGGTAGCGTGGATGAACGCGATGAGCGCCACTCCTGTGAAGCGCCCTATACGATGCTGGCGCTGGTCTGACGGCAGCTCGCTGGATCAGAGATCGGTTCACAGGCCGGGGGAATGATCTCACGGCTTTGGCACCGAAATGGGAGGCTTGACCGTCTTCGTGATGGCCTCCCTGATCACCTCTTTTAGCGTCGCTGTTATCGCCTGCATGATCACCGGATTTTGCTTGTTCAATTTCATGCTGAGTCGTCATTTCCCCGCCGGGATTGATGACGACAAAGCCCCGACATGCCTATGCATGTCGGGGCTTTTCATGATCGCACCTTCCCTGTGTCAATGCGCTTTGTCACACGACATCGAGTGGTGAATCCATTCTATTCAAGGCTTGAGATTACATGGCCTTGTAGAACAGATAATCGGCCTGGTACATCACGATTTCGACCTTGTCCTTGTGAGCATCATCACAGGCCATGTCAGGTGCGGCACCGCCCTGGGTATTGAGGCGCTGAACATAGGTGACGCCCTGCATATGCCCTTCACCTTCGGCCGGGTTGGCTTCGACCAGCTGCAGCGGAATATTGCCCTTGCCGTTGGGCTCAACCGCCAGCTGTGTGCCGGTGATCTTGGAGCCATCCATGGATTCCCAGGTGGCGGGCGGACCATAGTATTTGCCGACCTGCTTGCCATCGGCATCATTCAGGGCGGCATCCGGACCCTTGAAGACCCAGCCCATGGTGCCATCGTCCTTGGCTTCGCAGGCCCATTTGATCTTGCCGACACCGACGGTTTCCATGGCGACTTCGTTGCCTTTTGGCACCGTGACGCTCTCGGGAACCTCCATGGCTTGAGCCAGCGGGCTCAATGCGAGGGCAGCGAAAATACCAGAGATACAGGCGATTGTTTTCATCTTGACGACTCCGTAGACAGATAAGGTTCAGCTAGCGGTTGCAGGTGTGTCGTTGTCTCCCTTGCACTGTTCATAACGCTGGCCTTTCTCGTCTGGATGTCACGGGATCATATTTTTTTCGTGGTTTTTTCGTGGCCTGTTTTCAGCACCTATCAGCGGCGTCATGAAAAGAGACCAAAAGCGCAAAGCGGGCGAGGTGAAGGCCAGGTGGCAAGCAACAGGCCCAGATATACAGACGCCCCGCAGCACGAGGCTGCGGGGCGTCTGTGTGACGGCGTGAACCCTGAAGGATTCAGTCGTAATCGCGGGTGCCGCGAATCGGGTAGTCGTTATCCGGCTTGCGGATGAACTCGATGCCACCGACGAGAGTATCCAGATCAGGGCGCACGAAGGGCGCGTTGGCGATCTCCTGAATCTGGATCTTGCCTTCGCCATTGACGATGAAGAAGGCAGGCTCCGGGAAGTCGTGATCGGTTTCCTTTTCGCTGCGCGGCGTCGAGATGAACAGTCCCAGCGATTGCATCTGTTCGAGGGTCAGCCCATACGCGAGCGGGAAGTTGACCTCCAGCGACTCGCGATGCTGCGTGAGCTGCTGCTCATCATCGGCAGACACGGCGACCAGATCGACGCCCTGGGCGCTGAAGCGCTCGCGATAGCTCTCCAGCTTGTTGAGAAACTTGGTGCAGATCGGGCAATGCTTGCCGCGATAGACCACGACCAGCTGCCAGTCATGCTCGCCCTGGGGCTTGCCGAGGGTCAGTGCCTCACCGTCGCTGCGTTTGACCTGGATGGCCGGGAATTCACTGCCTGGATGAAGCTTGCGTGTATACATGCAATCTGGCTCCCTTTGGAAGATCACGGCGTTGGCTTTCATGTCATCGCTGATCAGGCGGCGGATATCACGTGTCTTTGATACCACGTGTCATCAATATCACGTGCCTGGATATCAAGCGCCTTGAATGACCAGCGACAGAATACGCCATGTGTCCCCCTTGAATGACGCCATTGTCAGGGTTTTCAAGGGGGCCCTTGGCGCAACGCGAGGGTGCGTACATCGCCAGGGGCCACCACGGGGCCGTTCGGGGTGCTTTTCAGCAGAGGATCAACCCAGGTAGCCGGTGTGATCCAGCAGGATGGTCGTGCCGATGCCGATCAGCACCAGGCCACCGATGATTTCCGCGCGCTTGCCGACCATCTTGCCCAGCACACCGCCCAGCATCACGCCGGTGGTGGCCATCACGAAGGTGGCGGTGCCGATCGCCAGCGCAGTGGTGACGATGTTCACGCCCGCAAAGGCAAGCCCGGCACCCACGGCCATGGCATCGATACTGGTGGAAAGGCCGGTCAACATCAGGCGGGGCAACGACTGCGGCGTGGTGCAGTCCTCGTCTTCCTCGTCCTTGGAAAGCCCCTCATGAATCATGTGCAGACCGAGCAGCAGCAGCAGGGCGAAGGCGATCCAGTGGTCCCACTGTTCGACGTAGACGGCCAGTGAGCGACCGATCAGCCAGCCGATCATGGGCGTGATGGCTTCGATGACCCCGAAGATGAGGCCGATACGCAGGGCGTCTTTCAGAGAGGGACGACGTATGGCGGCTCCCTTGCACAAGGCGGCAGCAAAGGCGTCGCAGGACATGGAGAAGGCGAGCAGAAATGTCGGTAGCAGAGGCATGAGTCAGGATGTTCCAGGCCGGTTGCGAGTCAATAACAGAAAGACACCACCGGCCGGAAGCGTCTGACTGTCATTGGTCTCGCCGAACCTCGTCCTGACTGATCACGGGCATGATCGGATAGGCGGGTCCTCGGTGCCACGGCAATGCCTGCCGACCATGTTGACATCCGAGACTCTCGTTGGGTGACGAGAGCGGGCTACTCCCCAAAAACTGGTGGCATACTAGCAACAAAATCTTGTCATTTCATCCCCTTGTGTCACGAGCGCTTGACCTTCATAACTTGTCTACCGAGTCAGAGCGGCACCAAGCCGACGTGTCTGACGTCACCGAAGTCTTGAAACTTCAGTCTTGAAGCTTCAACAGGATGCCAAGGAGTCAAGGGTATGAGCGACAGTTATCAGCCACCCAAGGTCTGGACATGGGAAAGCGAGAGTGGCGGCAAGTTCGCCAGTACCAATCGGCCGATCGCGGGCCCGACGCATGACAAGGAGCTGCCGGTCGGTGAGCATCCCTTCCAGCTTTACTCCATGGCGACACCCAACGGCGTGAAGGCCACCATCATGTTCGAGGAGCTGCTGGCGCTCGGGCATAGCGGCGCCGAATACGATGCCTGGCCGATCCGTATCGGCGAGGGCGATCAGTTCGGCAGTGATTTCGTCGCGATCAATCCCAATTCCAAGATTCCCGCGCTGATGGACAGAAGCGGCGAGACGCCGATTCGCGTGTTCGAATCCGGCTCCATCCTGCTGCATCTGGCCGAGAAGTTCGGCGCCTTGATCCCCAAAGACCCCGCCAAGCGTGTCGAAGTCATGAACTGGCTGTTCTGGCAGATGGGCTCTGCGCCGTACCTGGGCGGTGGTTTTGGCCACTTCTATGCTTACGCCCCGGAAAAGCTCGAGTACCCGATCAACCGCTTCGCGATGGAGACCAAGCGTCAACTGGACGTGCTGGATCGTCAGCTGGCCGACAATGCCTACATCGCCGGTGACGAATACAGCATCGCGGATATCGCCATCCACGCCTGGTATGGCGCACTTGTCGAAGGCAAGCTCTATGACGCTGCCGAGTTCCTCTCCGTGCAGGACTACACGCACGTGCAGCGCTGGGCCAAGTCGATTGCCGAACGCCCGGCGGTCAAGCGGGGTCGCATGGTCAATCGTTTCTGGGGAGAGCCGCAGGAGCAGTTGATCGAGCGCCACTCGGCGAGTGACTTCGAAACCAACACCGAAGACAAGCGTAGCGACTGATTATCGCGACGTGATCGTTAGACAGAGATCGTCTGGCAGTGACCGTCGAGTAATGACCTTCAAGCAATGCCCGTCGAGTAATGACTGCCGAGCAATGAGCGTTCAGTCACAGGAAGGGCTACCCATCGGGTAGCCCTTTTGCGTTCTGGCCAGTCGTCCGAGCAGGGCGCTTTCAGTCCTGACGGACCTTGAGCACGACCTTGCCCACGTGACCTTTCTGCTGGAAGACCTCCTGGGCGGTGGCTATCTCGGCCAGCGCGAAGGTGTCAGCGACCAGCGGCTTGATGTTGCCTTGCTCGATATGGCGCACGAGATTGGGGAAGACCTCCGGTTCCAGCACCGTGCAGCCGAAGAAGCTCAAGTCCTTCAGGTACAGCGTGCGCAGGTCGAGTTCCACCATCTCGCCACCGATGGCACCCGCGACGGCGTAGCGCCCCTTGTAGCCCAGGATATCCAGCAGTTGCGGCCATTGCGGGCCGCCCACCAGATCGATGACCACCTCGACACTGTGGCCCTTGAGCGCCTCGTCGAGAGGCTGATCGCGCAGCACGATGTCATCGGCTCCGAGATCGCGCAGGGCATCGGCCTTGGCCGCGCTGGTGACGGCAATCACATGGGCACCACGGGCCTTGGCGAGCTGGACGGCCGCGGAGCCGACCCCACCGGAGGCGCCGGTGATCAACACGCGCTCGCCCTTGGCAAGCTGTGCGCGAGTCAGCATGTTCTCGGCGGTGGAGTAGGAGCAGGGGAAGGAGGCGAGTTCCACATCGCTGAGTGAGCTCTCGACGCGCAGGGCATGGCGCGCCGCTACCCGGGTGTATTCGGCAAAGCCGCCATCGCATTCGGCGCCGATATACCAGGCGGACTCCAGCGTCTGGCCGTTGTGCTCCCTCAGGCAGGGCTCGATCAGCACACGCTCGCCGAGGCGCGTCTGGCTGACGTCTGAGCCGACCGCGACGATCTCGCCGCAGATATCGGCCCCCTGGATGCGCGGAAAATGGATCGGCTGCCCGGACCAGCTGGCATCCTCTGCCTCGCCATCGCCCTTGGAGTACCAGGCCAGCCGCGTGTTGAGGTCGGTATTGTTGACGCCAGCCGCGCCGACCCGCACCAGCACGTCACGCGGGCCGGGAGTCGGGCGAGGAATGTCGTCACGCACTTCCAGCACTTCCGGGCCGCCATGGCCGGTCAGGTAGACGCCGTGCATGCTGTCTTTGCTTGTGGCAAGTGAGCTCATCGGTGGGGTGCTCCCAACAGGGTCAGTGTGGTGGAAAGTGCGGCATCGATGGCCTTCTCGCCCAGCACCAGCCAGGCGGAGGAGGCGCCTTCATGGATCAGGAACAGCTCGGTGGCGAGGTCTGCGCGGCGGCTGCGTTGGCCGAGCCACTCGAGAATCTCGTGCTTGTGGCGGTCGACGGCCTCGCGCACCTGAAGGTTATCGGGAAAGGCCGCCAGGGCATTGACCGACATGCAGCCATTGGGCGCCTCGAACGCCATCCAGTGGCCCAGCCGCTGGTAGAGGTGGCTGAGCGCCGCAGCGCCATCCTCGGGCACTCCCTCTTCTAGGAAGGCCATATAGCGCTCGTGGCGATGCTGAAGCGCACCGATCACCATGCTCTCCTTGGAGGGGAAGTGGCGATAGAGGGTGCGCAGACTCACGTCTGACGCTGCCTTGAGCTCGGCAACACTCGGCTCTGCGAAGCCGCGCTGGCTGAAGAGCGTCTCCAGGCGGGCGGCGATATCGTGCTGAATCATGTCGGTGCCATGGTCGAATCAACGAGGGAGAGTGTTCGTTCTACTTGTGCAGGGTAGAGCGCCCATTCTCCCTGTGTCAATGCGGCGTTTCCAAAGCCTTGTGTCATTGCGCCCATGTTCTGACGTCGCGCATTGCGGGTGTGACGCTTCGATGTCAGTACAATTACGCAAATAGAAGTTTGCTGAGCGTTAAATAAGACAAAGCTCAGGTCATTACGCGGAAAAATCACGCATTTTTCGTTGCGGTAGCATTTGATAAAGATTAGCATTCGCGACTCATTTACTGGCGCGGGGGGCGTCAGTCATGGCCACTTTCTGCTCATCGAGCAGAGGAAAGGTGTGGTTCAGCAGGACGCTGTCGCATCGCGTACAAAGGGTTTTCAGGTGCCAAATCATTCTCGGGATAGCGCTGCAAGCATGAACAAGGGACATTTCTCCTGCCTGATCTTCAGCCTGATGGCATTGCCGGCCACTTCGCTGGCGGCAGAGGGTGCCACCTCAAGCGAGTCGCCAGTCGCGAATTCGGTGATCGTGGTGACCGGAGAGCGTGAAGGCGAAGTGGCGCCGGGCAGCTACCGCGCCGAGGCCTCGAGCCTGGCCAACAAGCAGTCGGTGGACTTCCTCGAGCAGGCGCGCACCATCAATGTCGTGACCCAGCAGGTCATGCATGATTTCAATCTGGATGATCTGGAAGAGGCGCTGCAGCCGGTCGCGGGTATCCAGCTGGGCAACACCCTGGGGGGCACCGAAGACGGCTTCGTCAAGCGAGGCTTCGGCAGCAACAGTGATGGTTCGATGCTGATCGATGGCATCCGTCAGCCACGCCGTACCTACACCACGGCGACCGTGGACCGCGTCGAGGTGCTCAAGGGGCCGTCATCACTCTTCCAGGGCCAGCAGAACCCCGGCGGCGTGATCAACATGGTCACCAAGCGCCCGCAGTACGAGACGCACACCGAGATCAGTGGCGAGGTCAGCTCCTTCGGCGGTGGCAATACCACCCTGGACACCACCGGTCCCATCGAGGATACCGGCCTGGCCTATCGCTTCATCCTCTCGCATGAAGATGAAGACTCCTGGCGCGAGTACGGCAATGAGCGTCGCACCACCATCGCCCCTTCACTGCGTTGGGAAGGCGAGCACAGTAGTGCCCAGATCAGCTACGAGTACCAGGACTACGAGCTGGATATCGACCGTGGCACCGTCTTCTACAACGGCAGCGCCGCCAACGTCACGCGTGGCACGCGTTTCGATGAGTCCTGGAACCGCGTCTATGGCCATGACGAGTCCGTCAATGCCTGGTGGAAGCAGGAAGTCACCGACAACTGGGACATGAAGCTGACCTACGGCTGGACGCGTCGCCAGTACAGTGACGCGCGCGCCAATATCACCGACGTCAGTGACAGCGGCGATGTGACCGTGCGCGCCGAAGAGAACCAGGGCTATGATCGCAGCGAGCACTACACGGCGCTGGATGCCATGGGCGATGTCGAGATCGCGGGGCAGCGTCACCAGCTGGTCATCGGGGCGGACTACGAGACCACACGCGACTATCTGGATGAGCGCTATTTCGGCGATTCCGTCACGGTCTCCACCGTCACTGACGTGAACCACGGCCAGCTGGCCCAGGTGACCTCCGACGACATCAATACCTCGCGCAGCAATCGTCTCGACGAGACCCAGGCCATCGGGGTCTATGTCAGCGACCGCTGGTATCTGACCGACAAGTGGATTCTGGGCCTTGGCGGGCGCTACACCTGGTTCGATCAGCAGAGCGGGCAGGGCGAGGACTTCGTGTCCGACCCCGATTACAGCGACGATCTGTTCCTGCCTTCCGCGAATCTGCTCTATCGCATCGACGATGCCAGCTCCGCCTACATCAGCTACAGCGAATCCTTCGTGCCGAACGGCAGCGACAGTGACAGCGGCGAGAGCCTCGACCCCGAGCTCGGCAAGGGCTACGAGATCGGCTACAAGCGTCAGTGGAATCCGCGTCTGGCGACCTCCGTGGCGCTTTACCAGATCCGCAAGGAAAACGTCGCAGTCACTGACAATGGTGTGACTCGCACCATCGGTGAAGCCGGCTCGCAAGGCCTGGAATTCAGCCTCGAAGGGGCCCTGACGGACCGCACATCCTTGCTGTTCAGCTATGCCTACACCGATACCGAAGTGCTGGAGGATACCGAAGGCACCGAGGGCAATCGTCTGCCGAATGCGGCGCTCAACGCGGCCAGTCTCTATCTGGCACATGATCTGGCGATCGATCCGTCCTACGGCGAGTGGCGTGTCGGCGGTGGCGTGCGCTATGTCGGCGAGCGTGAAGGCGATGACGACAACAGCTTCTCGATGGATGCCTATACCGTCGCAGATGCCTTCGTCGGCTGGCGTCACGACTTCTTCGGCCCGGACACCGAATTCAAGCTGAATGCGAAGAACCTGTTCGATACGGGTTACTACTACGGCAGCGGCGGCGATACCCGCGTGCTGGTGGGTGACCCGATGGAAATCACCCTGTCGGCCAGCGTCGGCTGGTAATCCGGCTCCCTCTGGCTAGCTGACTCGCCAGGGGCGGCTAGATGCCAGGATAGTCACGGCATATAGACAGTCACGACATCCAGACAGGCAAGACAGACGATATAAGCCAGTTACGGAAGTCGGGTGAACTGATGATCTAGAAATAAAAAGGGGCGCACATCAGCGCCCTTTTTGTATGCGTTATCTAACGCCGAGGATCTTCACGCGCCATCTGTCGTCTTGAAGACCTTGTGACAGAAGCCGTCGATGCGGCTGGTAGACTGCTGGCATGATGCTCCGTGACTGACTGTCTTTGATCGCGTGTCTTCGATTGAGTGTCTTGGCGTGCCTGCCTCGGTGTTCCCTCTCGACATCACACCTCTGGAGAGCCCCATGCTCGAGTCGCTTCCTCTGGCCGATATTCGTGCCTTCGTCATGACGGCGGATCATGGCAGCTTCACCCGCGCCGCCGAGCAGTTGGGCGTGTCGCGGTCGCAGGTCTCCAAACAGGTGACTGCGCTTGAACAGGCACTGGGCGTGTCGCTGATGCAGCGTTCGACACGCTCGTTGCGACTCACCGAGAGCGGTCATCTGCTGCATGCCCAGTGTCGCAGTGCGTTGGGCGACATCACCCAGATCGTCACGCTGGTACGTGAGGAGCGCAATGCCATGCGCGGACGGCTGCGCATCAACAGCGTCGGCGGACCGATCGGCGAGCGGCTGCTGGCACCCGCCGTGCACGCCTTCATGCAGACCTGGCCGCAAGTGCAGGTGGAGCTGGATTTCAGCAGTCATCGCGTGAACCTGATTCGTGATGATTTCGATATCGCGCTGCGCATGGGCGCCCTCGAGGATGCCGACTTCATCGCGCGTCCGCTGATGACATTGCCCTACGTGGTGGTGGCCAGCCCCGACTATCTCGCTCGCCATGGCGCGCCGAATACGCCCGGCGAGCTGGTGGATCACCGCTGCCTGGTCGGCTCGGTCTCGCGCTGGTCCTTCACCGCACGCGGGGCAGAGTCTCGCGAATTGCAGGTGGATGTCGGGGCTCAGCTTGAGTGCCGCAACGGGCATGTGCTGGTCAGTGGTGCCATCGCCGGCAACGGCATCATTCGCGTGCCTAGGCTCTACTGTGAATCAGCCATCGCGCGAGGGGAGCTGCAGGAGTTGCTGAGTGACTGGCAGCCGGCGGATGTGCCGTTGTCATTGATCTATCATCGTGAGCGCCATCGCCCGCTGCGCACGGTGCGCTTGATCGAGCATCTGCTGGAATGGTTCGCGAGATAATATGCGCGCGTCTCTGAGCGCGGTATGCGTCATGCTGCAATACGGATGAGGCAAGGATTTGATGAAGGAAACATTGAGGCACATCATTATTATCGCCTAATATTCATCAAGTACTTTTTATCACGTGCTGTCTATCAAGTCCTTTTTAGCAAGTGCAGGGTCTTGGAAGAGCTGGTCTTCAAAACGGATATGAAGGCACGAGCTTGCGAGACGGATGTGAAACACAAATCTAAAAAAACGAACGAGAAATAGGCGTTCGTCACTCTGGGCTGATGCGACCCTATCTGGCGCATCGATCATGCGCCCCCTGATGACTCACGACCCTTGATAGGCAGATTGAACAGGGAGCCCCCATGAAACATGCCCTGTGCGCGACGCGATTCGCGCCCGCCGGTGATGCCCCCTTGCCGGATTACCTCTTCAAGCCGCCCCCCGGGGCGAAGACGCTCGAACCCGGGGTCCTGGCCCTGGCGCGCCTCCTTCATCGTCATCATGGTGATACCCTGGCGCATTCCTGGCGGGTAGCGGGGCTGACGGTATTTCTCTACGCAAGGCTGTTGCCGTCCGGTCAGCGCAAGGTGCCACTGCATGACCTGCATAGCGCGGCCTTGCTGCATGATATCGGCAAGGTTGGCATCTCGACGGAGCTTCTGAATGCCCCGCGTGCGCTCAGTGATGAGGAGCGTGTCACTATGCGCGATCATGCCAGTCATGGCGGACGCCTGTTGTTTACGCTGCGCGGCCCCCTGAGAGCGCTGGCCAGCCTGGTGGCGATTACCCACCACGAGGGCTGGAATGGCCAAGGGTATCCTGCCGGGTCCGCCGGGGGTGCCTTGCCACTGCATTGTCAGGTGGCCGCGATGATGGATGTCTTCGATGCCCTGGCCTCGCCGCGCGCCTACAAGCCGGGCTGGTCGTTGAAGCGTCTGGTCGGATTGTTCAGCGAGGAATCCGGCAAGCAGTTTGATCCTCGCCTGATTGCCCGCATGGCGCCGCTGTGGACATCGCTGCACGCCGAACATCGCCGTTTGTATGAGCAGACAAGCCAAAGGTGAGGCGGCGATGTCCGCACAAAAGGCAAAGCCCCCTGTCGAGAGTCTCGGCAGGGGGCTTTGTTACATCAGTACCCGCTAAAGGCGATCAGCGTGTCAAAAAGCCGCATCAGCAGCAGCGTTCACGCTTGATGGCGGCCCAGTCGGTGGTGGGGTGCTGGCGGCCGTGATTGCCGGCGTAAGCCGCGACCTTGGGCGACTCCCAGCCTGCGAGCACGTCGCCTTCCAGTCGATAGATCTCGACACCGAGCGGGTTGCAGGTCTCGAGCGGGTCACGCGCATCAGGGCCCCACAGGTCCACTGACAGATCGCCACCCGGGCAGCAGGACATCGCGCACAGCAGGTCCGTCTCGGCGAAGAACTCCAGGTAATCGCCCTTGCGTGCCGGGCAGGCCTTCATGAAGTACTTGTCTTCATTGTTGAGGCCGGTGCACTGGAAGATGTTGAGCACATCGTGGATATCGAATTCGGTCAGGCCCCAGGGCTCCACTGCGCGCACCAGATTGGAATGGCAGTGGTGATCGAAGTCCTCGCCGGTCAGCAGGCGATTGACGTAGGGGTCGCAGCGCGTGCCCAGCAGGTCATGCACGCGACCGCCTTCTGCATCGACGCCATAGTCGGCGAGGGTGTCATCGATGATGGTCGCCATCGGGCGCAGGTAGGGCAGTGTGGACCACAGGCGATCATAGGTACTGACATGTGCACGCTGCAGCTGGCGGGTGCGAGACGCCCACATGCGCTCACGCGGGTTTTGCAGGTTCCACATGTTGAAATCGCCGACCTGTGAACCCTCGGTGATCTTGATGCGCAGCACGTGGCCCGCCGGCACTTCCCACGCCAGGCCATCGCGCAGCGGCACGGTATGGGTCGCGACCAGGGTGCGCTCGGCCTTGCCTTCGGTGAGGCTGTCGTAGAAGTCGCGATCGACGTCCAGAATCGAACCCTTGCTGGCTTGATAGGCGGCAGGTACATCACTCATGACAGGACTCCTCGTGAGTCGAAATTGGATCTGATGACCAGGCCGGACTGCCTGGAATTCGCTGCCCGGCTGGGGGCTTTCGTGCACTGCCGGCAAGAGTCGTGGCCGGCAGTGGCGGTATCTGCAGGGCACAGGGGGAGGTTGTCGGTCCCACTGCGCGGGGTCATGCCTGTTCGCGGCGCCAGTGCTTCATCAGACGGTCGAAGCAGGCGCTGGCGGCAGGTTCTGCGTTCATGCGGCTGACGAGGACGACGGCGATCAGGGCGAACAGGAAGCCGGGTACGACCTCGAACATGTCGAATATCTCCAGCGGGCCGCCGCTCAGCGGCTTCCAGATCGCGACGGTAAGGGCACCGACCAGCAAGCCGGCGATGGCGCCATTGCGGGTCATGCCACGCCAGAACAGTGACAGCAGGATGACGGGACCGAAGGCGGCGCCGAAGCCACCCCAGGCGTAGGACACCAGGCCGAGGATGCTGCTGTCACGCTCGCTGCCCATCACGGTGGCGAGCAGTGCGATGCCGATCACGCTGGCACGGCTCAGCCAGACCAGCTCCTTCTGCGTTGCCTTGGGGTGAATCAGGCCACGGTAGATGTCTTCGGCGATGGCGCTGGAGCAGACCAGCAGCTGGGAATCGACGGTGCTCATGATCGCGGCCAGGACGCCGGCCAGAATGAAGCCTGCCACCCAGGGGTTGAGCATGATCTGGCTCAGGGAGATGAAGACACGCTCGCTGTCCGTGAGACCGCCACCCAGCTCACCGCCGAACCAGTAGTAACCCAGCACGCCCACTGATACTGCAGCCGCCATGGTGATGGCGGACCACAGCAGGGCGATACGCCGCGACACCTTGATATCTTCACGCTTGCGCACGGCCATGAAACGCACCACGACGTGTGGCTGGCCACAGTAGCCGATCGCCCAGCCGGCCAGCGACAGCATGCCCAGGAAGGTCACGCCTTCCATCAGGCCACCGATGGGGGCGACATCCTGCGCCGCTGCCGGGGCGGCTGCGCCATCGCCGAACAGCGCCACTGCCGTCATGGCAGCCACGGCACACAGCGAGGCGGCCATCATCAGGCCCTGGATGAGGTCGGTCCATGAGGCGGCGAGGAAGCCACCGAGGAAGGTATAGCCGACGATGACCAGCGCGCCCAACCACAGTGCGACGCGGTAATCGATGTCGAAGAGCCCTTCGAACAGCACGGCACCACCGACCAGACCCGCCGAGACATAGAAGGTGAAGTACACCAGCATGACCACGGAAGACAGGGTACGCAGCACGCGTGAGCGGTCTTCGAATCGCGCTTCCAGATAGTCCGGCACCGTCAGCGCATTGCCGGCCGCTTCGGTGAACACGCGCAGTCGCTCGGCGACCAGGGTCCAGTTCAGGTAGACGCCGACCAGGGTCCAGACCGCGATCCAGGCTTGCGAGAGGCCACCACTGAAGATGGCGCCGGGCAGGCCCATCAGGGCCCAGCCGCTGAGATCGGAGGCGCCGGCACTCAAGGCCGCGACGCTTGGCGGCAAGCCGCGTCCCCCGAGTATGTAATCCGACAGATTGTGGGTGATGCGATAGAAGTAGATGCCGATGCCCAGCATCAGCAGCAGATAGAGCCCGAACGACAGCAGGACAGGTAAGTTCATCCTAGGAGACCTCATGGTGACGCCGAGGCGTCTTGTTATTGTTCACCAGTGGTGTCGTGTTGCAGCAGGCTTACGCGGAACAAGCAGCGGGGAGCTGGCAATATCACTGACACCTTCACCTTAGCCATGAGGTGGATTGCAGAAAACTGACCATTTTTCGTATAACCTATGACTTCATATCATGGGTTGCCGTCACATGCTGGTTGACGCCTTTCTTCCATCAGGGCGCTCGCAAGCACTCAGCACAGCGCTTGGCACAGGAACTCGGCACCCAGTTTCTGGCACCCGGTTTCTGGCACCCGGCCAGGCCAGTCATCAAGGACATCCCATGCGACCCAGTCTGTCATCGCTCAATGCCTTCGAGGTCGTGTCACGCCTGGGGAGCATCACCGCGGCTGCGGATGAGCTCAACATCACCCAGTCGGCGGTGAGTCACCAGATCCGTCGCCTGGAGGCCACGCTGGAGGTCAGTCTGCTGGAGCGGGCCGGACGCGGCGTGGTGCTGTCACACGCCGGGCGCCGACTGGCCGATGGCCTGCAGGCCGGCTTTGCCAGAATCGAGCAGTCGGTGGCCGAATTCGAGGTCGACCCACAAGGCGTGCATCAGCGGCGCCAGCTGCGTGTCAGCTGTCTTCCCTCGGTGGCGGTGCGCTGGCTGATCCCGCGGCTCAACAGCTTTCGCGAGCAATGCCCCGATATCGCGGTCAGCCTGCAATATGCCGGCATCAGTGCGCGGGGATTGTTGCCGGAGGTCGATGTGATGATCACCTGGCAGGACGAACTCCCGGACAAGGCGTCACAGGCGTTCCGCTTGTTCTCGGGGGCCACCCAGCCGGTGGCCAGTCCGCTGTATCTGGAGCATCACCGCCGCCCATCCCAGCCGGCGGACCTGTTGAAGCTGGAGCTGATCCACGATCAGTCGCGCCAGCCCTGGCATGACTGGTTCAACAACTGCGGGTTGTATCCCTCCCAGCTCGACAAGGGCGACCTTTATCAGGATTTCAGTCTGCTGAGTGCTGCGGTGGTCGCGGGGCAGGGAGTCGCGCTGTGTCCGCCACGCCTGATCCGCAAGGAGCTTGAGGACGGCACCCTGGAATGCCTGTTCGAGATGGCCGCCAATCCCCAGCGTGCCTACTGGCTGTTCCATCATCCGCAGCCCGCCAGGCACGTGCAGCAATTCTGCGACTGGATGCGCGCGGAGATCGCCGCCGAGGGAGAAGCGGCCGACAGTGGAGTCATCGTCAGCCGCCGCCAGCCCTGACGGCGGGCATCTCACTGCCAGTCAATGCCGCACGCAACGCAAAAGCCCCGCCGGGATTCGGCGGGGCTTTCTTGTGCAAGTGGTCATGTCATGACGGCCTGAGCCATGGCCCTTGGCCAGGAGATGGCGGCCTCTCAGCCGTTGAGCACGCCCAGCCAGGCCCACAGGCCGAGCAGGGTGGCGATCAGCACCGGCGGCGTCAGCACCAGGCCGACCTTCATGTACTGCCCCCAACTGATGTGATGGCCTTTCTGATCGAGCACATGCAGCCACAGTAGTGTGGCGAGACTGCCGATCGGGGTGAACTTGGGCCCCAGATCATTGCCGATCACGTTGGCGTAGACCATCAGCTCACGCGTCGCGTCACTGACCTGCTGCGCGGTGAGGTGGTCGATGGCCAGCGCGCCGATCAGCGTGGCCGGCATGTTGTTCATCACCGAGGCGGTGACGGCGGCCAGCACGCCGGTGCCAAGGGTGGCGACCAGCTCGCCCTGACTGGCAAGCCAGGCGAGGATGTCGCTGGCGTGATCGGTCAGGCCGGCATTGCCCAGCCCGTAGACCACCAGATACATGCCCACCGAGAACAGCACGATCTGCCACGGCGCGCCGCGCAGTACCGGGCCGAGTTCGATCACGGCATCACCGCTGCCCAGCCAGCGCCCGGCGATGGCCAGCAGAATCAGCGCGGCGCTGCCGGTGACGACGGCGAGCGGAATGCCCAGCGGCGCGGTCACGAAGTAGGACACCAGCAGCACCCCCAGCAGCGGGAAGGCCGCGCGGAATACCTGGCGGTCCTTGATGGCGCTCGACGGTGCCTCGAGCTTCTCCAGCGCGTAGTGCGAGGGCAGCTCCTTGCGGAACATCAGCCACAGCACGATCAACGTGGCGGCCAGCGCGATCAGATCGACCGGCACCATCACGGCGGCGTAATGCGTGAAGGAGATGTCGAAGTAGTTGGCGCTGACGATGTTGACCAGATTCGAGATTACCAGCGGCAGGCTGGTGGAGTCGGCCACGAAGCCGGTGGCGATGATGAAGGCCAGCGAGGCAGCCGCCGAGAATTCCAGGCGCACCAGAATCGCGATCACGATCGGGGTCAGCAGCAGTGCCGCACCGTCATTGGCAAAGAAGGCCGCGATCACCGCGCCCAGCAGCACGATGAGCGGAAACAGCTTGCGTCCGTTGCCGCCGCCCCAGCGCGCGACATGCAGTGCGGCCCAGCTGAAGAAGCCCGCCTCATCGAGGATCAGCGAGATGATGATCAGCGCCACGAAGGTGAAGGTGGCGTCCCAGACGATATCCCAGACCACCAGCACATCCGGCAGATTGACCACGCCGCAGGCCAGCGCGATCACGGCGCCGCCGAGGGCGCTGGTGCCGATGCCCAGCCCACGTGGCTGCCAGATCACCAGTGCCAGCGTGATGGCGAAGATTGCCAAGGCAAGCATGACGTCTCCTTGTCGAGGGTGAAGAGTAAGTGAGAAGCCGCGTGCGCGACCGCGGATTACGTCAGATCGTGCTCTGATTGACGCGTCGGGAGACCTCTTCGGCGCTCTCGACACGCTCCGAGTAGCGCTCGGTCAGATAGGCGCTGCGGTCGCGGTTCATCCAGGTGAACTTCATCAGCTCTTCACAGACATCGACGATGCGCAGATACAGCGGCGACAGGCGCATGCGGCCATGCTCGTCGAATTCATTGAAGGCCTTGGGCACGGATGACTGGTTGGGGATGGTCAGCATGCGCATCCAACGGCCCAGAATGCGCAGCTGGTTGACGCTGTTGAAGCTCTGGCTGCCACCACTGACCTGCAGGATGGCCAGCGTCTTGCCCTGGGTGGGGCGCACGCCGCCCAGTGACAGGGGAATCCAGTCGATCTGTGCCTTCATGATCGAGGTCATCGCGCCGTGGCGCTCCGGGCTCGCCCACAGCATGCCCTCGGACCACTGGGCCAGCTCGCGCAGCTCCTGCACCTTGGGATGATCGGCCTCGCAGTCATCCGGCAATGGCAGGCCGGCTGGCGAGTAAAGGCGCACCTCAGCTCCGAATGCACGCAGCAGGCGCGCCGCTTCCTCGGCGGCAAAGCGCGAGAAGGAACGCTCACGCAGGGAGCCGTACAGCACCAGAATGCGCGGTGCATGACGCGGGGCATCCGGCCCGACCAGGCGATCGATCTCCAGCGGTCGCCAGTGTTCGGCATCGATATTGGGCAGGTCGGCCAGTGCCGCTTTCATCTCATCGGTCATGGTGTCGCCTGTGGGCAGGTGAGACGTGTCGGGAGTGTGTGCGTTCATGATTCAGGTCCTGGGGGCGTGGACGACGTCGCCGTCTTCCTTGGTGTATTGCGCGACCGGGTTGTCCAGCAGCTCCAGTACCGCCTCCGACGGGCGGCATAGGCGCGTGGCCTGCGGCGTGACCACGATGGGGCGATTGATCAGGATCGGGTGGGCCATCATGGCGTCGATCAATGCCGCATCGCTCAAGGTCGGGTCATCCAGATTGAGCTCGTCATAGGGCGTGCCCTTGCGGCGCAGCAGCGGACGCGGGCCGCCCCCCATGGCGGCAATCAGGGATTCCAGCGTCTCGCGCGTCGGCGGCGTGACCAGATACTCGATCACCTCCGGTGTCTCGCCGGAGGCCTTGAGCATGGCCAGCACATTGCGTGACGTACCGCAGGCCGGGTTGTGATACATCGTGATCTTGCCGGAAGAACGGACGGAATCAATCATCGTTGCCAGGCTCCTGAGAAGCACAGGGGGTAGAAGAGGCGCTGCAGTCGGGCACGGTGAGCGAGGCCAGCAGTGGGTCGCAGACCACCGAGGAGCCCGCGCAGCAGTCGCGTACCAGAAACTGCACGGTGGCGAGCATGTGCTCGAGGTTGGCGCGGTAGATTAGCGAACGGCCTTCGCGCTGGGAGTGGATCAGCCCCGCGCGGCTCAGTACGCCCAGATGGGTCGAGAGCGTGTTGTGCGGCACCTCGAGACGACGGGCGATCTCGCCGGCGGGCAGCCCTTGTGGCTCGTGGCGGACCAGCAGGCGAAACGTGTCCAGACGCGTGGCCTGGGACAGCGCCGCGAAGGTGTCCAGCGTGGCCTGCGGGTCGGGCAGGCTGTCGGAGTCATTCATTTGATCCGTCCATATGTCGAGACTTGTCGAAATGACGATGGTGCGATGATAGATCAGCGTGCCGCAGATGGGAAGATTCACGAGACGATCCCGGGGATGCATTCCGGTCAGGCATTTGCCCGGCAGTATTGGTAGCATGTGCGCCATTGATTACCGGACAAGGGAAGATGGCACGATGATGATGGTATTGCAGATTCTGGGCGGCTTCGTGCTGACTGCAGGGGTACTGCTGGCGGCAGTGCCGGAGCTGGTCAACCGCTTCAAGGGGCCGAACGACACGCCGCAGACCGTACCGAAGGAGACCGGCGCGGCGATCTCGCGGCGCATTCGTTGGGGCTGGGTCATCGCGGTGGGGTATCTGCTGATGTATCCGCCGATCGGCCTGGGTGTGTTGCCGGTGCTGGTGACGCTCGCGGTGGCAGGTATCGCTGGCATCATGACGGCCCGTCTGATGGGGCTGATGCTGGATGGCATCGAGATGCGCCATCTATTCCGCTTCGCCGCCGAGTCGCTGATTCTGGGCGGCCTGTGGACCTGGTTCGTCAAGCTGTCTGCCTGACGCCATTGCCGCGCACACTGTGCCGTCAGATCGCCAATTACTGCATTCCGGGAGTCGTCCATGCCGCTCAATGCGTCTACGCAAGCCTTGTTGGCAGGGCTGGAGCGATCGCGCCCGGTACTGGTGATCGGCGCGACCGGCTATGTGGCGGGGCAGCTGATTCGTCGCTTGTTGGAAGAAGGCCTGACGGTGCATGCCGCCGTGCGCGATCCCGGCAATAGCGAACGTCTGGCGGCGCTCATGGCGCTGGCCGATCGCTTGCCGGGGGAGCTACATGTCTTCGCCAGCGATCTGCTCAAACCGGGTTCCTACGCTCAGGCGATGGCAGGCTGTGGGGTGGTCTTTCATACCGCTTCGCCCTTCGTGGTCAGTGTCCAGGACCCTGAGCGCGATCTGGTGCGTCCGGCAGTGGAGGGCACGCGCAATGTGCTGGAAGAGGCCAATCGTCAGGCCAGTGTCGAACGGGTGGTGCTGACCAGCAGCTGTGCCGCCATCTACAGCGACAATGCCGATGCGCAAGACACCCCGCGCGGCTGTTTCGACGAGAGTGTCTGGAACACCACGGCGTCGCTTGAGCATCAGGCCTATTCCCATTCCAAGACGCTGGCGGAACAGGCCGCCTGGCAGATTGCCGAGCGGCAGTCGCGCTGGCGGCTGGTGGTGATCAACCCCTCGCTGGTGCTCGGCCCCGCGATCAGCGATGACACGCGCGGCGAATCCTTCAGCCTGATGACGCAGCTATGTGATGGCACGCTCAGGATAGGCGCGCCGGATTACGGCATGGGCGTGGTGGATGTGCGGGATGTGGCCGAGGCGCATCTGGCGGCGGGATTTCTGCCCACGGCCAATGGGCGTCATCTGGTCGCCGGGCATTCCTCAAGCTTCATTGAGCTGGGGCGGGCCTTGCGCCGTCACGCCGGCCCGCAGTACGCGATTCCCACTCGCCAGCTGCCCAAATGGCTGGTGTGGCTGGCGGGTCCGCTGGCCAACAAGGCCGTGACCCGCAAGGTCGTCGCGCGCAACGTGGGCCATCCCTTCGTCTTCGACAATACCCGCAGTCGCGAGCAGCTGGGTCTGATCTACCGGCCCCTCGAGGCGACGCTGCACGACATGTTCGATCAACTGGAGGCCAGCGGCCGCCTGTCGTGATTTTGGTCAATACATTGTCGGGAAAAGCCCCAGTGTTCCGCTTGGGTCATACCCCATTCTATAGCGTATTGTTGTATTGGGAGTAATGGTGTCTTTCACTTCTTTTACTCCAGTCTCACAAAGCCCTTGATCCGCTGAAGCGCTGACGATATATGTACCCGGAGTAAGATCCAGCGAGACAGTTTCTGCAGGGTCAAGCTTGGCGGTTAGAACTCCATTGATTTTTACAATGATCCCGCAAGCGCTGCCTAACAGCCCACTATCACGGGTCAGAGTCAATGTCCCATGCTCCTCCTGTAAAGGTTGATTGTGTGCATAGATTCGTTCAGGAGGGACGGGGTCGGCATCTAATGATGAAATTGGCGTAGTAGAGCAACCTGTAATGGTAAGCATGAGTACAGTTGTTATTAGTGTGCGTGTCATGATTGCCTCAGAAATGGTGGGCATGAAGTTAGGAGCATGCAAAGACCATCATATATTTTGGTTGCTCGCAGGTATATTTAAATCAACTTAATCGACAGCATAATTCTCTTTGGCTTTAGCGTTTTCTCAACGGCTCCAGCAGCGCATTCAACCCGTTGTGATCAATCTCGTGCATCAGCGCGAGCAGGCGACCGATCTCGCCCTGCGGGAATCCCTTGCGCGCAAACCAGCCCAGATAATCCCCGGGCAGGTCGGCAATCAGGCGTCCGGCATACTTGCCATAGGGCATCTGGCGGGTCGTCAGTTTCTGCAGGTCTTCAGGGCTCATCCTTTGACTCTCATTCGGTTTCGGTAGGGGGGATGCTCTCAGTTGGCGGTGCCATTCTGGCATAGCTGAGTTGCGGTGGTTGGGTTTTGCCACACTATCGCCATGTCTCCTATAACCCCATAGCACGGAGAGACTCATGCCTCGCGATTACCAGAACCTGGAGCAGCTACCTCTCGCCGGTGAATGGCGTGCCGGACGAGCCGGCAAGACGCTTGAGGTGTTGGACCCCTTCGATCAGAGCTCGCTGCTCTCGATTTCCATGGCCAACGCCGAGGATCTCGACGCCAGCTATCGCAAGGCGCGCGATGCCCAGCCTGACTGGGCCCAGACGCCGGCAAGCGAGCGCGCGGGCGTGATGCACAAGGCGGTGGAGCTGATGGACGAGCGACGCGAGGAGCTGCTCGGCTGGTTGATTCGTGAGTCCGGCAGTACTCGCATCAAGGCGCAGGCGGAACTGGCCGCGGCTCGCGCGATCACGCTGGAATCTGCCGCGATGGCCAACCGCGTGGCCGGAATGGCGATGGAGGCTCAGGTGCCGGGCAAGGAGAGCCGTATCTTTCGCAAGCCGCTGGGTGTCATCGGCATCATCAGCCCGTGGAATTTCCCGCTGCATCTGACCCAGCGTTCCCTGGCACCGGCATTGGCGCTTGGCAACAGCGTCGTCATCAAGCCGGCGAGTGACACGCCGCTGACCGGTGGCCTGCTGCTGGCCAGATTGTTCGAGGAGGCGGGCCTGCCTGCCGGCGTCTTGAGCGTGGTGGTCGGTTCCGGCAGCGAGATCGGCGATGCCTTCGTGGATCACGAGGTGCCGCGGCTGATCTCCTTCACCGGTTCCACCCAGGTGGGCAAGGGCATCGGCGAGCGCGCCGTCGGTGGTGATCATCTCAAGCACGTTGCCCTGGAACTGGGTGGTAACAGTCCCTTCGTGGTGCTGGATGATGCGGATATCGAGCAGGCGGTGGACGCCGCTCTGGTCGGCAAGTTCCTCCATCAGGGGCAGATCTGCATGGCCATCAACCGCATCATCGTCGATGAGTCGGTCCATGACGCCTTTGTCGATCGCTTCGTGGCGCGTGCCCGTGCACTCAAGGTCGGCGATCCCGCACAGGACGATACCGTCATCGGGCCGATCATCAATGCCAAGCAGCGTGATGGTCTACTCGAGATGATCGAGACGGCCAAGGGCGAGGGCGCCCAGGTGATGCTTGAGGGCGAGACGCAGGGTCAGCTGGTGCCGCCGCATGTGTTCACCGAGGTCACCAATGACATGAGTCTGGCCCGCAACGAGATCTTCGGTCCGCTGGTCGGCATCCAGAAGGCCCGTGATGAAGCTCACGCGCTGGAGCTTGCCAATGGCACCGAATATGGCCTTTCGGCGTCCGTCTTCACCGCGGATATCGCACGTGGCGAGCGCTTCGCGCGCCAGGTCGAGGCTGGCATGGTGCACGTCAATGACATGCCAGTGAACGATGACCCGCGCGCGCCCTTCGGTGGCGAGAAGAACTCCGGCCTTGGGCGCTTCAATGGCGACTGGGTGCTTGAGGAATTCACCACCGACCAGTGGGTCAGCCTGCAGGTCGAGCCCCGCCAATATCCGTTCTGATGTCTCTGACCTGTAGTTGACGCATGACAAGCAGCGCCCCGCTCAGCCTGATGCCTGAGCGGGGCGCTTTTGATGGTAGGTAATGCTGACGTGTCATGATGGACGAGGTAGGCAAAGAGCCAGCTCAGTGTGACACCCAAGGCATCCCTGTCGAGAGGACAGGGACACATGCTGTGATCATCAGCGCGACCGCCAGATGAGCCGTGCGTGAGAAGCGGATCAGGGCGCGCCTGACGGCGGATCAATGACTGATCAGAGAAGCGCTACCCAGCCAGGCAAGCCTGAGCGCCAGCAATGACAGCGCCCATTTGAACAGGCCATCGAAATGCCGGTTGGAGACGCGATCCAGAAAGCGCAGTCCGAGGCGGGTACCGATCAGGCCCGCGCCGATCATCAGCACGATCAGGGGCAACCACTCCTGGAAGAGAAACCCTGCCATGCCGAAGATGAAGGCTTTGGTGAGGTGCTGCGCGACCATGCAGGCCGCGAAGGTCGCCACCTTGGCGTGACGCTCGCCGCCGCCTTGCTTGATGAAGCTCGCGACCAGTGGGCCGCTGGCACCGATCAGACTCGAAAGGAAAGTCGTGATGGCTCCGGCGATCAAGGTGCCCGTGCGGCTCAAAGCTCGCTTAGGCAGTGCCGGCCCCCAGCAGGTGAACAGCACGAACAGCGCGATGGAAAGCTCCAGTACCCCTTCAGGCAAGCGGATCAACACCCAGGCCGCGACCAGCGCACCCAGCGCCACGCCGGGCAGAAAGGCCAACAGGCGGCGCATGTCGATATGGCGCCACGTCATCGCCATGCGCCCGCCGTTGGAGCCCAGCTGCACCATGCCATGCACCGGAATCAGGGCAGCGGCAGGCATCAACTGCGCCATGAACATGATCAGCAGGGTGCCGCCGCCGACCCCGACAGCTGCGGACATGGCTGACGTCAGCAGGGCAAGCAGCAGCAACGTGCAGACGATAGATAGCGAGAGCGGGAAATACTGCGCGAGGCCCTCAAGCAGGCTTGCGAGGTAGGGAATATCGGCGGGACTTGCGAGCATTGCGGGCATCCTGTGCAATTAGCCAATAGAGAGAGAATAGGGGCTCAGGCAGCCGACATGATGCATGTCCTGCCTGACAGGCGTGCAAGGCTACCGTGACCAAGAGGCGCTATCCAGCCAAGCGTGCGTGGCTGGATAGCGCCTAGGAGATTCGAGCGGCTTCGCGTGTTGGTGAAATTGCATGTTGCTGTCTTTTCAGCTAGAGATCAGCTTTCCCCTATAGGATGGTGAGGCTTACCATGGCATGTTGGTTTAGCCATATGCCGCAGTGTTCAGTGGGTGTTTTGTGGATCAGGAGAAAGCTGGCATGAAGCTGTTGTTGCTTGAAGATGATGACCTGCTGGCGGAAAGCCTGGCCGAGCTGCTTGAGGACAATGGTTATCGACTGGATGTCTCCTCCAATTTGAATGATGCGCAAGCCTTCATGGCAACCGAGCAGTACGCGCTGGCCATTCTGGATCTGGGACTACCGGACGGCTCCGGGTTGGATTTGCTCAAGCGCTGGCGTCAAGGTCAGGTGGATATTCCGATACTGATTCTCACGGCCCGTGACACGTGGGAAGACAAGGTCGTCGGTTTGCGCAGCGGGGCAGATGATTACCTGACCAAGCCATTTCATGAAGCAGAGTTGCTGGCACGTCTTCATGCGCTGCTTCGGCGTCGTCAAGGGGCAAGTCATGGGTATCTTCAGGTGAGCGGAATTCAGCTGGATGAAGAGGCGCAGCGTGTGTGCTGTGATGGAGAGCAGTGGGCGAGCTTGACGGCCACCGAATTTCGCCTGTTACGGTACCTCATGCATCATCCAGACAGAGTGCACTCCAAGACACAGTTGCTGGATCAGCTATATGCCCTGGAGCAGGACGCCGCGGCGCCCAATCTGGTAGAAGTCTATATCGCTCGCCTTCGCCGCCGCCTGGGCAAGGACTTGATACAGACCCGCCGCGGACAGGGTTATCTGCTTGTTTCACATCGATCGTCGTAGCCTTCGTTTTCGCCTGCTGACCCGCCTGGGAGGTGCATCCCTCGCGGTGGTGTTGTTTGCCTGGTATCTGCATGGCTTCTTTCTCCACGAGCTGGCGAAGGACTTTCTTGGGGAGCGTCTCAAGGATGAGGCATCGCATATCGTCACCTTGCTCAAGAAGGATGAGCGGCCTGTTGCCCAGCTCATGGCAGCGGCCCGTGAGGAATCTCTGAGCTTTCATCATTTCTATGTGTTGCGAGTCGGGGAGAAGGTCAGTACCTCGTTGCCTGCCTTGCCGACGCAGATGCTCCCTTTGCTTGAGGGCAAGGGGGATGCGTTATTCATGCATCAGTTTCAGCAACAGCCACTGTTGGTCTATCGGCACGTCTTCGATATCCGCGGGGACGCGGTGCAATTGTTGATTGCCGAGAATTTCTCGCCAGTGGAGCAGGGCTTGACCCGAGTTCATTGGTGGATCGCCGCCAGCGCCATCCTGTTGTGGGGGATTCTGATATCACTCAATCTGCTGGCGGTAAGGCGGGGGCTCAAGCCGTTGAGTGTCCTGCGCCATCAATTGAGTGAACTTCAGTCCGGGTATCGAAAGCGGATTGTGCTTGAGGCCCCTTCCGAGCTTGATGCGCTGGTATCACAGCTCAACACCTTGCTGGATGAGTTTGATCTTAGGTTGACTCGTTCACGAGAGTCTGTGGCGAATCTGTCCCATGCGCTCAAGACACCTCTGGCGGCACTGACACAGGTGCTGCGTGGCAAGCGACCGATCAATGAGGTACGTCGTGGCAAGATGCTGCAACGTGTAGAGACGATTCATTCCCAGCTGGAGACAGAACTCAGGCGAGCCCGCATTGCTGGCCCGCGCGCCGGTCAGACAACACGCCCGGCTGAAGAGGCCCAGCGCTTGATCGAGATGTTCCAGGGGATCTATCCGCAGCGTACCTTCTTGCTGGAGTGTCTGGGCGTATCTAATGAGCATGCGGATAGCTGGGTGAATGTCGAGACACAGGATTTCACCGAAATGCTCGGCATATTGCTGGATAATGCGGGCAAGTGGTCTGTCAATCAGGTGCAATGCCGATTGACGATAGAGAGTGACCAGATCGTGCTCTGCGTCGAGGATGATGGTCCGGGGGTGCCGCAGGCACAGTTGGCCCATCTTGGCGAGCGTGGGTGGCGTCAGGACGAAACTCACCCGGGTTATGGGTTGGGGCTCTCCATTCTTGCCCATCTCGTCAAGCATTACGCTGGTTGCGTGAGCTACTCAACAGCCGGCGCAGGGGGATTGAGAGCCGAGGTGCATCTGCCCACACGCAAATAGGCACTCCATTCAGGTTCGTTTCAGCTTGCCGTGGCTTCATCCATGTCATGACTCTTCATTCATGACTCGGGAGCAGCAACGGCCATGGCACCAAAACCGTCTGAATTTTCTGTATCACGTCGTCAGTTGCTCAAGGGAGGTTCTGCCCTGGGGCTGGGCGCAATGGTGTCAGGCGTGGCACCCGCCTGGGCCAACCCCTGGGGGCGCACATCAGGTTACTCCCAAGGGGTTGAGCATGGGCCCGAGATCTCTCTTGTCATTCGACGTGAAGACATCGACATTGCCGGGCAATTCGCTCGTCCTATCAGCATCAATGGCAGTAGTCCCGGGCCCATGGTGCGCTTGAAGGAGGGGCAGGATGCTGTCATCAAGGTGACAAACCTGCTCGATGAGCCAACCTCCATTCACTGGCATGGCATCATACTTCCTCCGGAAATGGACGGCGTGCCGGGTATCAGCTTCGCAGGGATAGCACCGGGCGAAACCTTTACCTACCGGTTTCCTGTCACTCAGAGCGGTACCTACTGGTATCACAGTCATTCAGGCCTCCAGGAGCAGGAAGGCCACGCAGGACCATTGATCATCGACTCCGCAACACCCGAAGCCTTCACCTATGATCGTGAGCATGTCCTGCTGCTGACTGACTGGACATTCGAAGACCCCAAGTCCGTATTTCGCAATCTCAAGACCATGGAAGGCTACTATAACTACCAGGAGCGCACCGTCGCTGATTTCTTTGCGGATGTACGACGGGGTGGTTGGGTGGACACGATCGAGTCGCGCAGCATGTGGGCAGAGATGCGCATGAGCTCACGGGATATTGCCGATGTCACCGGCAGTACCTATACATATCTTCTCAATGGTCATTCACCAGAAGAAAACTGGAGCGCGCTATTCAAGCGTGGGGAAACAGTGCGTCTGCGTGTCGTCAATGGCTCGGCAATGAGCTACTTCGATTTACGCATTCCCGGCTTGAAGATGACCGTGGTGGCGGCAGATGGTCAGCCAGTGCAACCGGTTGAAGTGGATGAGTTCCGTATTGCCGTGGCGGAAGCCTACGATGTGCTGGTAACACCGGAAGATGACAAGGCGTACACCATCTTCGCCGAAGCCATGGACCGCAGTGGCTACGCGCGAGCCACGTTGGCACCCCGCCCCGGAATGGAGGCGCCCGTACCTGAACGACGGCAGATCGCTGATCGCGGGATGGAGGCCATGGGCGCTCATGCTGGAATGGACCATTCGCAGATGGCAGGCATGGATCATTCGCAGATGGCGGGCATGGATCATTCGCAGATGGCGGGCATGGATCATTCGCAGATGGCGGGCATGGACCATTCGCAGATGGCGGGCATGGACCATTCGAAGATGGCAGGCATGGACCATTCGCAGATGGCGGGCATGGACCATTCGAAGATGGCAGGCATGGACCATTCGAAGATGGCAGGTATGGACCATTCGCAGATGGCGGGCATGGACCATTCGCAGATGGCAGGTATGGACCATTCGAAGATGACTGGCCTGCAAGCCGATGCAGCCCAGGGCGGCATGCTGATGGCGGGTGCTGCTCAGCAAGGGGCTCGTTATGACCAGGCAGGAATCGGTCTGGACCAGTCGCTGCGTCGTGTACTGGTCTATCAGGATCTCAAGGCCTATTCACCATGGCCGGACAGACGTGGGCCCATGCGCGAGATGGAGTTGCATCTGACCGGCAATATGGAACGTTATATGTGGTCCTTCGATGGCAAGAAGTTCAGTGAAGTCAATGGCCCTATTCATTTTCATAAAGATGAGCGCCTCCGTCTCATCTTGATCAATGACACCATGATGGAGCATCCCATTCATTTACATGGGATGTGGATGGAGCTCGAGAATGGCCACGGTGACCTGATCCCTCGCAAGCACACCTTGAATGTCAAACCCGGTGAGCGCGTCTCAGCGTTGATCACTGCCGATGCAGAAGGTAGCTGGGCTTTCCATTGTCATCTTCTGTACCACATGGATGCAGGTATGTTCCGTGTCGTAAAGGTTTCCTGAGGAGTCATCATGTCAATCAGTCAGCATTCATTTCGTCTTGCCTGCGTGACGGTATGTCTATTCTCCAGTGCTGGTGCCTCCCAGGCATTTGCCCAGGATGGATATGATGCCCCGGCGTCATGGCCATCGCCCATGGCCGAACATCTCCAGTGGAGCGCAGTTTTCGATCGCCTGGAATATAGCCTTCCGGACAAGGGAGAGGACTCCCTGGTGTGGGATTTTCAGGCCTGGTATGGCGGAGATACCCACCGCGTCTATCTCAAGTCAGAAGGGGAGAATGTCCAAGGCGATGGTGAAGAAGCCGAGTTTGAATCCCTTGAGCTTCTCTACAGTCGCCTGGTTGCCGATTTCTGGGAGTTCCAGGTTGGAGCTGGCTATCAGGGTGGTGTGTTCAACGATGATCATGATGAAGGCGTATATGGGGTCTTCGGCTTTCAGGGGACCGCCCCCTACCGGATCGAGACGGATGCCGCAGTGCAGTACCGAGAGGAAGGTATCGTGACTGCCAGCCTGGAGCTTGAACATGATGTGCGCCTGACCCAGCGCTGGTATCTACAGCCACGTAGTGAAATGGTGTTCGCTGCCAATGAGTCCAGGCAGCAGGGGATTGGGGCGGGCCTCAACTCAGTACGAATCGGCTTGCGTGCACGCTATGAGATAACTCGGCGGGTAGCGCCTTACGTCGGCATGTACTGGCAGAGAGAGTATGGCGAAACCGCCGATATGCAGCGTGAAGAAGGTGAGGATGTGGAGGATACGGCTGTCGTGGTCGGTGTGCGCATGATGTTCTAGAGGTGTCAGGATGGCAGTGACATTTTTCAATTGAATAGCGGTGGTGTAGTTGCGTGATCATGTTTTACATGAATATGCAGAATGGCCTTTTGATTGGGAGACTATGTCTTATGGTTTTGTACAGTGATGATAATCTATTCCATTTTCAGGATGTTTTCAGGTTGTGTTGCCATGATGATAAGTGAACCCATAAAAAGATGATTTTCATGAAAACATCAACGCTGTTACTTGCTGCTACCATGACTTTTTTTACCGCTGTGACGCAGGCCAATGATGAGCATAGCCGTCTTCCGACTCTTTCGGCTGGAGTTTCAGAAACATATGGACTTGTGGCTGGAAAGCCATTGCGTTTCCAAATAGCCGTTGAACATGATGCAGTTCTAAAGATCAGCAGTCGACATTTTGCAGCTGATTCGAGTAAGAACAACCTGATGACTGCTGTGCTACGAGACCCACAAGGAAATGTCGTCGCGACAGCCTCTGATGATAATGGGCATTTTTCACTGGAGCAGGATGTCCAAGAAGGCTATTACCAATTGGAGGTCGCAGGAAATTCAATAAGTGGTTCGGCTGACGAAAATGGGCGTAGCTATTCTCTAAATGTTGCTTTTGAATAAGAGGTGGTTATGGCGAAAGATGATCAATGATAGGTTTAATGTAAATTGCTGAGCGATATTTGAAAATTATTCATTGATGTTGTGTTGTAAATAAGGCGTCACTCTGGATCGTGTTGATGGCCGGCATTCGTCGGCCTTTTTTTTCGCTTTGGTTGACAGCCTTGTCATTGACTATTCTTGCCGCCTAAAAGGGGGGCGACATGAAGAAATTATTGTTGGGGATGTGTCTGGCATTCATGGTGCTGCTGGCAGCAGGGGCCGGAGTCATTTACTCCGGCGTCGTCAGTGTCGCGGCAGATGATCCGCATGGGTCATGGGTCCATGGAATTCTTGAAACGGCGCGTGAACGTTCGATCGAAAGCCACGCGAGTGATATCGCCGCGCCACCCCTCGATGATGAAGCCATGAAAGTGGCGGGGGCCGGCAATTATGCATCGATGTGTGCCTCCTGCCATCTCGCGCCAGGCATGCAAGAGACAGAGCTCAGCAAGGGGCTTTACCCCAGTCCACCGAATTTTGTATCTTCGGATATGCATGGTGAGCCTGAAGAGCGCTTCTGGGTCATCAAGCATGGGATAAAAGCCAGCGGAATGCCGGCATGGGGCAAGAGCATGCAGGATGAATATATCTGGCAGATGGTCGCTTTCATGCAAGAGCTACCGGACATGAGTGCTGCTCGTTATACGGCTCTTGTGGCAGCAAGTGATGGTCATCAACATGGCGGAGGGGAGACTGCACAATCACCGTCATCGCATCATGACGATGACACCCGCCAACCACATCACGCTAGGGAAGCTGATGGGCCTGCTGATTTACAAGACAGCCATGAGCCGGAGGGCAGTCATGAGCCGAAAGAGAATCATGAGCCGAAGGACAGTGGCCGGGCTGAGGATCATCCTCACTCATCACATGATGCAGAGCATCAACATTGAGGCCAGGGCCAGCATCAGGCATCGGAAGTGACGTACACGGCCAGCCGCAAACAACATGGCGTGCCTGACCGGCGTGCAATGCCAGAGCCGGCCTCTGTTACGATGGCGACCCTTTCATGGCCACGCTTGCAGGTGACACCTTGGCAGTCTCACGCGATGAGGATCTCTATTCAGGTAGCGTCGACTGGAACGCCATCTATCGTGAGGGCTATCCACTAGAGCGCATTGCCCGGCGCCTGGCGCGGTTGTTGCCCGACGATCAGGGCCAGCCAGTGCTGATGGCAGGCTTTGCCGAGGTCGCCGCGATCCTGTCACGTCAACATGACGTGCGATTCGTGGAATATTCCCAGTACATGGTGGAGGAGGCGCGGCGGCACTGGCCTCAGCTTGACGAGGTGGTGCACGGCGACATTCTCGATGTGCTGGCAGAGACGCCGGCATCCTGCGTGGCGATCAGCTGTCGCATCAGTGCCAACTGGCAGCAGGGCGAGCAACTCGCGAGACTCGTCAAGGCGATTCTTCGTCATCCACGCCTGCGAATCGTGATCGATGCCTTTGATGTCGAACGTCTGCCGTTGTCCACACGCATCGTGTCGGGCAGCGGTCGTCATCAACTGGCCTGGCAGACCCTGTCACGTCACATGCTGGAGCCGGAATGGGGCATGCATGCCGTCCACTGGCGGGGCGAGAAACCTGACATGCCGGCATGGGTCAGCGCCTTTGAACCTGCGACGCTGACCCGATGTCTTGCCCGCCAGTTGCCCGGTCATGAGGTGCGTTGTCTGCCGCCCCTGATCCCGCTGGACCCCGGCTTCACGCTCGTCATCACGCCACGCACGCCCTGATTCCCCGCACGTTCTCATTCTCATGCCGGCCATCGGCGTGAGCTGATGTGTGAGCCAATGCGCGAGCAGAGGCACGCCGTGCCGAATCACACCGTCTGGGTGGCTTCCTCGACCCGCTCGGCGCGTTCGGCACGCTTGAGCATGCGATAGCGAGAGCGCACCTCGTCACGCTCCAGATAGCAGCCCTGCAACCAGCGGCTGCCGCTGTCGCCCTCGAAGGCATCGCGGGCGTGCAGCAGGCGACGATTGTCGAAGATGACCATGTCGCCGGGGGCATAGGTGAAGCGCATGGCGAAGCGCGGCTCACGCAACATGCGCTGCAGCGTCATCAGTGCTTCATAGGCGCTCTCGGTCTGCTCGAACGGTGCCATCATCGGCCCGCGCAGGAAATCGGCGATCCGCACCTCCAGCAGTTCTCCTGCCTGACCCAGCACGATCATCGGCGAATACCAGACGTGATCGGTGTTGCGCGAGGTATTGGCGTAGCGCCAGTGCACCGTGGTGAGTGTCTCGTAGGCCTCGGGGTGTTCTTCCTTCAGCGCCGCCGCGATGGCGAAGCCGTCCATCATCACCGCCATGCCACCTTCCACGGTGTTCTCGAGACAGTAGAGGCACTGCAGGCCCGGCTGATATTCCCGGGTTGGCAGGTCCACATGCGGCGGCAAGGCGATGGAGGTGTAGGCGTTGGAGTCCGGATTCTGGATCGCGCGGACATTGAAGAGGTGGCCGAAGTTGGTGGTGCGGATCGAACCGATACGTTCAGCGACCTTTTCGATGGCGCCTTCCTCCGTCGGCAGGTTGCGCAGGCGGACCAGTCCCTTGCCGAGCAGTTCGTGCAGGGTGGGAGACAGAATCTCCGCCTCCTGCGCACTGCCATGATCGGCCTCGGCCAGGCGGGCGGCATCGATGGTCGGCGGCTGTTCCAGCTGCTCGCCGTGCCAGAGCGTCAGTGGTGGCAGTTCCGACGGTAGCGCGTCCTGGTTGTCATAGTCATTGGCGCGCAGGAAGCCCGGGTGGAAGCGCAGATGGCGGTCTTCGGGCGTGAACAGCACGCTGAGTGCGCCGTCCTCATCGATACTTGCATCGGCGATTTCCGGCCAGGCGGGAATCTGGGAGAGGTCCAGAATGCGTTCGCGGGTCGCCGGATTGACGGTGGTGTCGTCCGCGGCATTCTCGCGCAACCAGACACTATGAAAACGGCTGATGCGGCCATCACTCCAGGTCACGCTCAGGTAGCGTGCTTCGTGAACGACCTTCACGAGAGTCTCGTCAATTGGCCAGCTGTCGTAATCGGGTGTGATCGGGAGCGCCATGGAGGGTCCTTCCTTCTGTCAGGTGAGCGATTCCCCGACAGAATGGCAGCCAATGGCGCTCGCTACTGTGCCCAACTCGACACTGACTGTGCCCAATTCGACATCGCAATGCGGTTCACGTGAGAAGATCATCCCAAGGGACGCGGTGGCTGGCGGCGTGCCTGGGTCGGGGTGATGCCGAAGCGACGGCGGAAGGCGCGAGTGAAGCTTGAGTGAGACGTGAAACCGCAGGCCAGAGCGATATCGGTGACGCCGTGGCGGGTATCGTGAAGCAGACTGCGTGAATGCAGCAGGCGGCACTCACCGTGATAGGCGCGAGGTGTACAACCGAGCCCTTGCTGGAAGCGGCGCTCCAGCTGACGCCATGAGAGGCCGAGTTCATCGGCGAGTGCCTCGATGCTGAGCGGGGCCTCCAGGGTGTTCTCCATACGCGTGATCGCACGTCTGAGCAGCGGGTCGGCCAGGTCGGCCGTCTGCTGGCTGATGCCGCGCTGGCGACTGGCCGGCAGTCGTCCCTGGTCGAGAATCAGCTGTTCTCGTACTGCCTGATAAAGCGTCTGACCATGCTGGCGGCGGATCAGCTCCAGGCTCATGTCCAGCGGAGCGCTGCCGCCGGCGCAGAAGAAGCCATCGTCACTGATTTCATACAGTGACTCCACGGCGTCCACCTCATCGAAGCGCTGGCTGAATTCCGGCAGGCTTTCCCAGTGCAGCGTCACCGTCTTGCCGGTGAGCAGGCCGGCGCGCGCCAGCACGAAGCAGCCGGTATCCACGCCGCCGAGCTGGCAACCGCTATGAGAGCGCTCCTGTAGCCAGTGCAAGGTGCGGTCTTCCAGATAGGCTTCCGGGGCAAAGCTGGTGCACACCACCAGCTTGTCCACTGCGGCGAGCTCATCATGTGCGGTATCCACCGGCAGCACCATGCCGTTGGAGGCCTTGACCGACGCGCCATCCTGGCTTGCGAGTGTCCACTGATACAGGCGTGTTCCGCGCAGTCGATTGGCGATGCGCAGCGGCTCGATCATCGAGAACAGCGCGACCATCGCGAAGCCCGGCAGCAGAAAGATGCCGAGTTGGTGACGATCAGCGGGGGCAGGCGAGGCAAGGGTGGCGGTCAAGGGCGCGATGCTGGTGGGCTGGTCAGACAACACGCCGTCTTCCGGAAGGCCGAAGGCATAGGACGCATCGGGCGGCGTAGCGCTTGAATCGTTTGAAGGCATGAGAGTAGGCAACGACGACGTCGGGTGGCTCAGCAGGAGAGGCTGAGTTTGACCTTAGCGTGTTCGTTATCTGAGTGCGAGGGCGCTGCCAGTTGGGGAGCACGCTTTCGCGCCTGACACGCTTCGCCCCTTGCGACTCCCTGATCAGGGCCAGCAAGGGGCGATAAGTGGTGTATTACAGCATCTTGAGGCAGTTGCGCCCGGCTTCCTTGGCGGCGTACATGGCTTCATCCGCACGCGCGATCATCTGTTCGCGTGTCAACGTGGCATTTGGTTCTAGGCAGGTGAGACCAATGCTCAGCGACAGTGGTAAGCGTTGGCCATTGTGCTCCACCACGCTGTCTTTTATGCGCTGACGTAACAAGTTGATACGCGTGGCCGAGTCACTGAGTAGCGAGTTGGGCAGGATAGCCAGAAACTCTTCGCCGCCCCAACGTGCGAGAGTGTCGCTGGGCAGCAGAATGTCCTTTGCCATTTCCCCCAGCTGCTGAAGCGCGAGATCACCGGCATCATGGCCGTGTTTGTCGTTGATCTGCTTGAAGTGATCGAAGTCCAGCAGTGCCACGCACAGTGGCTCAGATAATTCACTAGTGGCAAAGGACGCCAGGTTCTCATCCAGCATTTCTTGAGCGTGGCGTCGGTTATAAAGGCCGGTTAGCGGGTCGGTGATGGAGATTTTTTTCAGCGCCTGATGGGCCTCTTCCAGCGCATTGATATCATTGGCACGCGCTATCTCATGACCTGCCCATAAGGCAATGAGACGTACCAGCTCGATATCCTGCTGGGTGAAGGGTTTTACCTGATCGGGGCTTGAAAAGTTGAAGGTACCGTAGCGCTCGCCATCCACAATTACTGGCGCGCCGATATAGGCTTCAAGATTGAAGTTGGCATAGCAGGGATGGTTGCGAATCTCGCTACTACCCACGTGATGGAAGGCCTGGACGCTATCTGCTTTATAGACGTGATCACAGTAGGTGTCGCTGAGCGCAAAACTCAGTCCTGGCTCCAGCAGGTCCTCCGGATGGCAGGCGCGCTGAACCACGTAATTTCCGCCTTCGATACGGCTGAATATGCCAATGGGAAGGCCGAAATGTGAACAGCCAAGCTTGAGCAGCTCGTCAATACGCTCATCAAACCCGAGGTTGCGGGAGGACGTGATGGCGTGCAGCTTCTGCAGCATGTGTTCTGCTGTCACGCGGCGCGAGACATCGCGTATCAAGCCGAACATGAAGAGCTCATCACTGTCGGGGTCCTTGATCGGACCGCCAATGGTTTCCCCGTAAAAGAAGGTGCCGTTACTGCGACGATAACGGATGACTCTGCCTTCGCTTTCTGGTTTGGCATTCTTGCTGAAGCGTCTTTCTCCTTGGCGATCAAATTCATCGCTGTTGGCGTAAAGCAATCGCGGCTGCTGACCGATCAACTCCTCGCGTGGGTAGCCGAAGGCCTTCACCGCACTGTCATTCATGTAGGTGATTCGGCGCTGATCGTCGGCGAACAAGATGATATCGTCAATTTGACCCATCATCTGGCTCAGTAATTTTTGAATCATCTCAAAGCTTTGCATGTGACATGCTCCTTGAATCGTGCCGCTGTCTTGGGAGAGGCATTCCTTGCCGCAGTCATCAATTTTGTCGCTGGGAAGGCGCGGACGTTTTCGCCATAAAGCTCAGGCTGCATGACGGATGTAGTACTATACAGAATTAATATTAACGTATGAGGATGTGATCGCGTCTTGATCTCATTCTGCTCGGCATTCGTGTATTCAACGTAAAGGTAATGCTGTGCCAGAAGCCGCACCCGAAGTGTCCTGCCAAGCTCGTGCTTCTCAAGTTGAGCGCAAGGCTCCCCCCGCTTTGCCGACCCCGGCTGTGCCAGAGCTTCCTGTAACAGAGCTTCATGGTTTCGTGCTGACACGCCATTGGCTGGATACGCCCGAGGGGGTGGTGGTCAGCTTCTGGATTCGTACTGACGAAGGCGCCGTACATGTCGAATGTGCGCCTCAGGAAGTCGTCGCTTTCCTGCCCGCTGAACACCAGGTGTTGGCTCAGACACTAGTGAGCTTTGAGGCCGGCGCTGAGCTGCGTCCGCTGGTGCTGGAAGACTTCCACCACCGCCCGGTGGTGGGGCTCTACTGTCGTGAATATCGCACCCTAGGCCAGCTGGCGCGCCGTTTGAAGGCGATTGACGTCGACGTCTATGAAGCGGATGTTCGTCCGACGGACCGCTACCTGATGGAGCGTTTCATCAAGGCAGGCGTCACGGTGCGAGGCGAGCATCAGCCTGATGGCAGCGTGACTAATGCGCGCCTGACACCGCTTGAGGGCTATCGTCCACCACTGCGCTGGGCATCGCTGGATATCGAGACCGATGCCCGGGGCAATCTGTATTCCATCGCGCTTGAAGGCTGCGGCCAACGTCAGGTCTACATGCTGGGCCCAGCGAAAGGTGAGACGACTGCCCGATGCGATTTCGGGCTCGAGTATCGGGACAGCCGGCGTAAATTGCTGCAGTGCCTGATCGACTGGGTGGCACGCCATGATCCGGACGTCATCATCGGCTGGAATGTCATCCAGTTCGATCTGCGCATGTTGGTACGGCTCTCGGAGGCCGAGAATCTGCCTCTGCGCCTGGGACGCGATGGCAGCACAATACAGTGGCGAGCGCATTCGCGTCAGGCGGAGCATTATTTCGCCGAAATTCCCGGCCGGTGGGTGGTGGACGGCATCGAGGCGCTCAAATCGGCCTTCTGGCATTTCGAGTCGTTCAGTCTCGAGAATGTCTCGCGTGAACTGTTGCAGGAAGGCAAGGCCATCGATGACCCCTATGGCCGGCTGGACGAGATTCTGCGCATGTTCGCCGAGGACAAGCCTTCCCTGGCGCGCTACAACCTCAAGGATTGCGAGCTGGTCACGCGTATCTTCGCGAAGACGCGGCTGATGGAGTTTCTGCTCGCGCGGGCGGCAGCCACGGGGCTCGAGGCAGATCGCAGCGGTGGTTCGGTGGCGGCCTTCACGCATCTGTATCTGCCGAGGTTGCATCGGCTGGGCAAGGTCGCGCCCAATCTGGGTGACGTGGTGGGGGAGGACAGCCCCGGCGGCTTCGTGATGGATTCCCAGCCCGGCCTTTACGACTCGGTGCTGGTGCTGGATTTCAAGAGTCTGTATCCCTCCATCATCCGCACTTTCCTGATCGACCCGCTGGGCCTGATCGAAGGGCTACGTGGGTCGGAGAACCGCTCGGATGATGCCCCTGAGGCCGGTGTGCCCGGCTTTCTCGGCGCGCGGTTCTCGCGTGATCGACACTGCCTGCCGGGCATCGTCGCCGAGATCTGGCAAGCACGTGACGCCGCCCGCGCGGCGGGTGACGCCCCGCTGACCCAGGCGCTCAAGATCATCATGAATGCCTTCTACGGTGTGTTGGGGTCACGCGGTTGTCGTTTCTTCGATCCACGGCTGGCGTCCTCGATCACGCGGCGTGGTCATCAGATCATCCAGCAGACGGTGGAATTGATCGAGGCGCAGGGCTATCGCGTCATCTATGGCGATACTGACTCCACCTTCGTGTGGCTGGGCGCTGCGCATGACGAAGCCGAGGCGAGCCGGATCGGCCATGAGCTGGCGGCCCATGTCACCGACTGGTGGCGACGGCATCTCAAGGACAGTCTCGATCTCGACAGCGCGTTGGAGCTGCAGTTCGAGACCCACTATCAGCGCTTCGTGATGCCGACCATTCGCGGGGCCGAAGAGGGTAGCAAGAAACGCTACGCCGGACTGCAACAGACTGGCTGCAGCGGCCAGACGGAACTGGTGTTCAAGGGACTGGAGTCGGTGCGCTCCGACTGGACGCCGCTGGCCAAGACCTTCCAGCAGGGACTCTATCGCCGCATCTTCGAAGGCAGCCCCTATCAGGAGTACCTGAAAGGCTACGTGCAGGATTACCTGCAACGCCATGCCCATGGCGCGGCGGACGCCACGGATGTCGAGGCCTTGATCTACCGCAAGCGACTGCGGCGCAAGCTCGACGATTATCAGCGCAACGTGCCACCCCATGTCCGTGCGGCGCGTCTGGCGGATGACGAGAACCGCCGACGGGGCCTGCCGTTACGCTATCAGCGCGGCGGCTGGATTCGCTATGTGATGACCACCTCCGGCCCGGAACCCGTCGAGTATCTGCGCTCGCCCATTGATGTCGAGCACTACCTGAGTCGTCAGCTCAAGCCCGTCGCCGATGGCATCCTGCCGTTCGTCGACGATGGTTTCGATCGCCTGCTGGATCGTCAGATGACGCTGTGGTGATTTGCACGTTTCGGCGCTCCAGTTCCTGCTACCACATCGCCTGCACCCGGTTATCGAAGCGCCAGAGGCCTGCCTACATCAGCGCCAGGTGATTGTCCCAGTGGGTATTCGCCAGCCGCACCGGGCCAAGCGCCGGCAGCCCCTCCTCATCGATCAGCAGCCACTCGCCGCGACCATTGCTGACCACGAAGCCTGCAGGCGTCTGCTGCGTGGCCGGCACCGCCAGCACGCCTGCGCAGTCGGCGAAGTCCAGAGTCGTGTCCAGCTCTCCCGTCGCGAGATTCCAGAGCGTGATCAGATTGCCGCGTGGGGCAGTCGCCACGGCCAGTCGCCCATCGGGGGAGACGGCGATACTGGCGATGTACTGCTTGAACTGCGCGACGTAGTCCCGCGGCAACGGCAGTTCCTGCAAGCGGTCACTGCCGGGATGCTTCATCACCACCAGCGGGCGGTGATCCGCCGCGGAGCCCTGGTACTGATAGCCCGCGACGATGACGCCCTCGCGGCTGACGTCCAGGTGGCGCAGTGACAGCTGGTGATGGGAGGGCTCGCCTTGCCAGCGAATCTCGCCCGAGACACGGTCGAGCAAGGTCAGATTCGACTGCATGCTGTCCAGGTTGAGCTTGATCCGACCGGTTTCAGGCCGCGTCAGAATCCCGCCATTGGCGATGATCAGCTGTTGGCCATCCGGATGCAGGCGAATTTCATGCGGGCCGACCCCGCCACTGGCGAACTCACCGATACGCGCGAAGTCATGATTCACGTCGTAGATGCCGATGCGGCCTTCTCCGGGCGCGATGGCATTCTCGGTGGTGTAGAGCAGGCCGCCATCCGGGCTGAACACGCCATGTCCATAGAAGTGACGGTCCGGTGCGGCTTCGATGCGTGCGATCCGCTCGCCACTGTCGAGGTCGAAGACATTGATTTCCGTCCCCGGGCGCCGTGAGAAGATCAGCGCCCACGGCTTGTGAGGATGCCGGGTGGCGCCGTGGGCGCGCTGGCGTATCGGCTGGCGCCAGCGCTCCGCTCCCTGATAACTGGTGCAGCTGGCAAAGTGCTGCCCCGTGTCATCATCACATGCCGAGATGGCCACCCCGAGTGGCTCGCGCCCCTGGGCACTGGCGGCGTTGTTGCCGCCCGCCACGGCCATGCCGCCGAGCAGTCCCATCAGTGGCGTGCAGGCCAACGCCTTGAGCAGCCGACGTCGCTGGCGGGCGTCGGCTGCGTGTGTGTCTGTCATGCCGTGAGGCATCTCGCCTGGCCCCTTGTCAGTTGTCATTCGCCGCTCTCAATTCCTCAGTCACCATCGGTGCTGTTGAAGCCCAGTGACAGGCCAAGCGCCGGGTTGAGCGTGTCGGCAAAGCCGGCCTGCAGGGTCTCGACATGGATCATGGCCTGCTGCAGCTCACCATTGCGCGGATCATCGCGCAGTATGCCGGCGAGGTCATTCGGCAGGGCGGCGAAGGCCTGGCGCGCATCGACAAAATCGCTTGTGGTGGAGGCCACCATGCTCGGGTCGACCTGGCCATTCAGATAGCCTTGAATGCCTGCGACATCGTCATTGCCAAGCCAGAGGCGTTCCATCATCGCCAGGGTCGCCGCAATGTTGGCAAGCCCCATGCCGCCACGCCAGGACTCAGCCGCATAGGGGTTGGCCGTGCCGCCGTTGTCGAGGCCGATCGGTCGGCGCAGTTTGCGGTCCTTGATGGCTTCCAGCTGCACGGTCAGCGCGCGAACCAGAGACAGCACGGCGTCACGTGAATCGCTGAAGGCGCCAGTGCCTTCGGCCAGTTGTGGTGCGAATTGCTGCCACTCATCACGCAGCGTCTTGCCGGTATTGGCGGCGTAGGCGGTGTTGGTCGTCATCAACTCGCAGCGACGTGAGTCGGCCGTCAGGGGCGAGTCGGCATAGCGGGCATCGAACAGCTGATACTCCACGCTGCCCAGCCCCTGCATGACGATAGATTGCTCCGCCAGACTCTCGACCGTGATCGGGGCATCACCGGCGAGCAGGGCGCGCGTCTTGCGCGCGACCAGATCCTTCTTGTCCGGCCAGAAATACAGCTGCCATTGACGCGAGTTCTGCAGTATCGGGCCCATTTCCACCCAGTTGACCTGATTCAGTCCCAGCATGGCGCTGCGCCAGTCCTGCTTGAGGGTGTCGAGGGTCACGTCATCCTCGGCGGAGCAGAACGCTTGAGTATGCTGCGCGAGCTGTTGCAGGCGGCTGGCAAGTTGCTGGTGCGCCTCGCTCAGCGTGTCAGCGGCATACTGGCTGACGGCCTTTGCGCTGGTGGTGTCTGTGTTGGCGGCAGAAGAGCCCGTCGCCGCCAGTGTGCTCGTAGGCAATAGCGCGGCGCCCAGCAGTGTCATGCCACAGGCCATCAGGGCCAGGGGCGAGGTCTTGCGCTGGGCAGGTTTCATCGGGGTTGCGGCAGGTGTGAAGGTGTCGCGAGGCATGAACGGGTATTCCTTGTCAAAGAGTCTCGAGGAAGCGCAACAGGGCTTCACGCTGGTCAGTCGGCAGGGCCACGACGGCATCGCGGCTGGGCTGGGCTTCGCCACCATGCCAGAGCACGGCCTCGAGCAGGGTGCGGGCACGGCCATCATGCAAGAAGCCCGTGGCAGGGTTGACCGTCTGGGCCAGGCCGATGCCCCACAGGGGCGGCGTGCGCCATTCCTGGCCGCTGGCCTCGAATTCGCGGCGATCATCTGCCAGTCCTTCGCCCATGTCATGCAGCAGCATGTCGCTGTAGGGCCAGATCGTCTGCTCGGCCAGTTGTTCCGCCACGCCGCCGGACTGGGTGGTCAGGCGTGGGCGGTGGCAGCTGGCGCATTCAAGCTCGCGAAACAGTTGCTCGCCTTGGCGCACCGTCGGGTCATCGATATCACGCCGGGTGGGCACGGCCAGATTGCGCGAGTAGAAAGCCACGTTGTCCATTACGTTGTCGTCGACCTCGATCTCCCCCCCATCGGGCAATGTCTCGCACTTCTGAAGCGGGGTGCAGTCGGTGGAGCTGACCAGATTGGAAGTCAGCCCCATGTCACCGGCGAAGGCCTTTGCGCTCTGCTGTCGCACATCGGGCTGGCCGGCCTTCCAGCCGAAACGGCCCATGACCTCGCGTTGCTCGGCGAGTGACCAGACAGTATTGGCGCGCCCGCTGATGCCGTCGCCATCCGCATCCTGCGGGTCGGCCCACTCGAGCAAGGTCTCGTCACTGACCGCCTCGAGCAGCCCCAGCCCCACCATGCCGGGGGCGAGACGTGGGGAGAGCGCGATGGCGCCCGGGTCACCGAAGCCGGGCTCGACGATGGAATAGCGCGGCTTGCGCAATGCGATCACTTCCCCGTCCGCCAGGGTCACCGTCACTTGCTCGTAATCCACCTGCATGCGGCCTTCGCGCTCGATGCCAGGCACGGCGGCATTCTGCAGCTGGGTGCCATAGACAGGATGCGGCATCACCCCAGCGATACGTCGGAATTCACGCTCCTCATCGCTCCAGCTGTCCTCGTGGCTGTCCGGCATGCCCAGGCGCAGGAACAGGCCCACCGAGGGATCGCCATCGGCCGGCAGACTGCCGCGACCATCCTTGACGTGGCAGTTCTGGCAGGCATTGGTGTTGAACAGCGGGCCGAGGCCATCACGCGCCGTGGTGCTGGCGGGCGCGATCACCCAGGGGCTCTTGAAGAAGCTGTTGCCGACGCTGAAGGACAGACGTTGATCGAAGCTCAGGTTCTTGGCCGGCAGGGAGTAGGCATTGGTATCGTGCTTGCGCACGCTGCCCTCGCCACCGCTTCTGGCGGTGTCCTGCAATGGCAGGGAAGACAGATAGCTCATCACTGTCATCGCGGAATCTGCCGTGGGCTTGGCATGATATGCCAATGCCGCCTGAGCAGGCAGACACGCCAGGGCGATGGCAAGTGGCAGGGAGCGGGTCAGGGAAGGACGCAGCATCATGTCGTGGTGCAATATTGGCATATAGGGTTTTCCCGGCTTGCGCGGTCAGGCTGCTCGAAGAGTCGCCTCTAAGGACTCTATCGGCAGACGCGCATGAAAAGCTGGCGCAAGAACCATCAACGCCCGAACCTGTCGTGAGAGAGGTTCGGGCGAGGATATCAGCGCGACGCGAGGCAGCTTGGGGTCTTCAGCCAACTCACGCTTGGCAATGTGGAGCAGTTGATCAGAATTCGTGATCTGCCGTGTCGGCTTCCAGGCCATCGATACCGACGGTGTCGGCAATTTCTTCGATCAGACGGGTCTGGGCGACCAGATCCTGAATGCTGGCATTGATGATCTCGGCGCCTTCGGCATTGCCCGGGGCGATCATCTGGTCAAACTTCATGCCGCCGTCGGCTTCTGCCGTGTCGACCATCACCTGCAGCTGGCCCATGGTAGTGTCCAGTGCCTCGTGCATCTTCTCGGCCAGTTCCGGGTCATTCTGGGCGACGAGTGCATGCAGTGACGGGCCTTCGAAGGTGCGACCGTCCAGGGCCACGTACTTGCCTTCGTAGACGTTCTGGATGCCCTTGGCATTGTAGAAGTGCGAGTAGTGGGTGTTGTCGGAGAAGCAGTCGTGCTCGTCTTCATAGGAGTTGGCTTCCAGCGCGACCTTCATGCGCTCACCGGCCAGCTCACCCAGTGACAGGGAGCCCATGCCGAACAGCATCTTCTCGAGGCTTTCCCCGGCCGGCAATGAAGTCAGTTCCGCGCGGTAGTTGTCCTTCTCGCCCTGTGCCCACTGGCCGACCATGTATTCCAGGTCGCTGATCAGCAGGTCGTTGGCGGCCAGCAGGTAGGCGCCACGACGGTCACAGTTGTCGGCGGTACAGGCATCGCCCTTGGCGAAGTCGGACGCCGGGCGCTCGCCGGCACCGGCCTCAAAGCCGTGCATGTCCTGGCCCCAGAGCAGGAATTCGATGGAATGGTAGCCGCTGGCCACGTTGGCCTCGAAACCGCCCAGCTCGTTGAGGGACGCCAGCAGCTCCGGTGTGATCTCGGTGGTGTCGATCTTGTCGGCACCGATCTGCACGCTGTCGCTGGCGATGATATTGGCGCTGGCACCCGGGTTGCCCAGCTCTGCCTGATAGCCGTCGCCTTCGACGTAATCGATCAGCCCTTCATCCAGCGGCCAGGCGTTGAGCTGACCTTCCCAGTCATCGACGATGGCATTGCCGAAGCGGAACACTTCACTCTGCTGATACGCCACGCGCGCCTGCTTCCAAGCGGCACGTGCCGCGGCCAGCGTCTCTTCGGACGGCGACTCGATCAGAGCGGCATTGGCGGCGCGCAGAGCATTGGCACTGGCCAAGGCATCGCTGTAGGTGGCATGCGCGACGTTGGCGTACTGGGCGACGACAGCGTCGGCCGTCAGCGCCTTGTCATGCGCCTCGTCATGATGCTCTGCCAAAGCGGCACTGGTGAACATGGAGGCTGACAATGCGATGGCAGCTGCCAGCGGCTTGCGTGAGGCAAAACGGAAAGAGGCAGTCATGTGAATCCCTTGATCGGTCTGTTGTTATGCAGTGCGCGCAGAACGGCAGTGCGTGGGGTCGCTCGAGAGAGGGAAGTCATTACACGGTCTCTCGATGGTCGGACCGCATCTCACGGAATCATATTGAGAACCTTTATTATTTGCAATCGACAAAACGTGAGTCTTGCAACGCAGGGGTGCACCGACTGCAATGCGGCAATGCTAAGCTCATCAACTCTGGCTACCCGAGCAGGTCGATCGTCATGCACGGGCGGGTCAGGTCAGCCAAGCCAATTGGCTCTGGTCAGGCCATGACAGAGCGTGTCAGGCCAGGCCCGCCGCCGCGATCAAGGCACGCGTATAGTCCTCGCGGGGATTGCCGAGCACTTCTGACGTCGTACCCGTTTCCACCAGGCGTCCTTCACGCAACACCATCACCCGATGGGATAGCGCGCGTACCACCGCTAGGTCATGACTGATGAACAGATAGCTCAGGCCTCGGCGTGTCTGGAGTTCACGCAGCAGAGCAATCAGCTGTTTCTGCACGCTGCGGTCCAGTGCCGAGGTGGGCTCATCGAGCACCAGCAGTCTGGGTTCGAGGATCAGGGCGCGTGCCAGGGCAATACGCTGACGTTGGCCGCCGGAGAACTCGTGGGGATAGCGATCGGCACATGCCGAGGGCAGTTCGACTTCCTCCAGCACCTGGGCCACACGCAGGCTAACCTCGTCGTCGCTGAGCGTTGGATGATGAAAGCGCAGACCTTCACTGATGATGTCCGCCACCGGCATGCGCGGCGACAGTGAGCCGTAGGGGTCCTGGAAGACGATCTGCATCTGACGGCGACGCAGGCGCAGCGTGTTGCGATCCAGCGTATCGATGCGTTCGTTCTCGAGGTGGATCTCGCCCTTGGCGGCCTGCAGTTTCAAGAGTGCCAGGGCGAGTGTCGTCTTGCCGGACCCCGATTCCCCGACCACGCCGAGCGTCTCGCCGCGCGCCAGTGTCAGATCCAGCGGATGAACGGCGACGAAGTCAGCGGGGCGCTTCTGGAATAGCTTCTTGCTGCGCGCGAAGCGCACCTCCAGCTTGCACGCGGCGAGAACCGGTGTCGCGGCGTCCTCGGCACTCAAGTCGCTGGCGAGGCCTTCGGGTTCGGCGGCCAGCAGCTCGCGGGTGTAATCGGACTGTGGCGCATCGAATACCTCGTCGACGCGCCCTTGCTCGATGCATTCCCCGTCGCGCATCACGATCACGCGGTCGGCATGCCGGCGCACCAGATTGAGGTCATGGCTGATCAGGACCATCGCCATGCCCTGGTCGCGACGCAGGCGATCCAGCAGCTGCAGTATCTCCTGCTGCACGGTGACATCCAGCGCCGTGGTCGGCTCATCGGCGATCAACAGCGGTGGCTGATTGGCCATCGCCATGGCGATCATCACGCGCTGGCGTTGCCCGCCGGAGAGCTGGTGTGGCCAGGCGTCAATCAACTCCTCGGGACGTGGCAACTGCACCTGGCAGAGCAGTTCCAGTACGCGCTGGCGGGCGGCATTGCCGCGCAGCCCCTGCTGGAGGCGCAGGCTTTCACTGATCTGTTCGCCGACACGCGTCAGCGGGTTGAGCGAGGTCATCGGCTCCTGGAACACGAAGCCGATCTGTCCGCCGCGCACCCGCTGCCACTGGCATGGCGTCAGGGCGGCCAGATCCAGCGTCTTGCCGTCCGGCCGCGTGAATTCGCGCTGTCCGGTGACATGGGCATGCCCCGGCAGCAGGCCGAGACTCGCCAACAGGCTGACGGACTTGCCCGACCCGGACTCGCCGACGATGGCCAGGCATTCCCCCCGTCGGACCTCAAGGGAGAGATGCCTGACCACGGGTGTCTGGCCGAAGCGGATACAGAGGTCGTCGAGTCTCAGCACGCTGGCAGCGGCGCCGGTGTTGTCCGCAGGTGAAGTGGGATGACTCATGCGTTCTGCTCCCGGGCACTGATATGACGTGGGTCGAAGGCATCGCGTAGCCCTTCGCCGATGAAGACCAACAGCGTCAGCATGATGCCGAGGCTCAGGAAGGCGGTCATGCCCAGCCACGGTGCCTGCAGGTTGTTCTTGCCCTGAGCGACCAGCTCGCCCAGCGAGGGGGAGCCGGCCGGAAGTCCGAAACCGAGGAAATCCAGCGCGGTCAGGGTGGTGATGGCGCCGGTGAACAGGAAGGGGATGAAGGTCAGGGTGGCGACCATCGCGTTGGGCAGCACATGACGCCACATGATCAGCCGCGACGGCAGGCCCATGGCCCGAGCGGCGCGCACGTATTCCAGATTGCGCGCGCGCAGGAATTCGGCGCGCACGATATCGACGATGCCCAGCCACGAGAACAGCAACATGATGCCGGTCAGCCACCACAGGTTCGGCTCGACGATGCTCGCGAGAATGATCAGTAAGAACAGCACCGGCAGGCCGGACCACACCTCGATCAGACGCTGGCCGATCAGATCGACCTTGCCGCCGAAGTAGCCCTGCACGCCACCGATCACCACCCCCAGTACCAGCGAGCCCGCCGTCAGTACCAGCGCGAAGATCACCGACAGCCGGAAGCCATAGATGACGCGCGCCAGCACGTCACGTCCCTGATCATCGGTGCCCAGCCAATGCCGGCCATTGGGAGCCGACGGCGCCGGAGAGCCCAGATTCAGATCCAGGGTGTCGTAGGAGTAGGGAATCAAGGTGTTGAGCATGAAGCCCTGCGCCTCGATGGCCTCGATCACATAGGGGTCGCGATAGTCGGTGGCGGTGGGCAGGAAGCCGCCGAAGGTGGTCTCCGGATACTCGTGCAGCATCGGCAGGTAGGTCTCGCCCTGATACTCGACCAGCAGCGGGCGGTCATTGGCGATCAGCTCGGCCCCCAGCGAGAGCACGAACAGCACGCCGAAGATCAGCAGCGACCACCAGGCGCGACGGTTGTCACGAAAGGCCGCCATGCGCCGTCGGGTGATGGGTGACAGGCGTGAGGTGCGCGGGCGTTGCTTCGCTTGCTGGCTTTCGTCGCTCACGTCATGAGCGGGTGTCTCGTGACGCTTTGTTTCGTGAACCGACGTTTCGTGAACCGTTGTCTCGTGGCGCATGTCAGGCCTCCCGTGTCGCGAAGTCGATGCGCGGGTCGATCCACACATACATCAGATCAGAGACCAGCTTCAGGATCAGACCGATCAGGGTATAGAGATACAGGGTGCCGAAGATCAGCGGGTAATCGCGCTGCAGGACAGCCTCGAAGCCGAGCAGTCCCAGCCCGTCGAGGGAGAAGATCACCTCGATCAGCAGCGAGCCGGTGAAGAATATACCGACCAGCGCCGCGGGCAACCCGGCGATGATGATCAGCATCGCGTTGCGGAAGACGTGCCCATAGAGGATGCGGTTCTCGCTGGCCCCCTTGGCGCGTGCCGTCAGGACGTATTGCTTGTGGATCTCGTCCAGGAAGCTGTTCTTGGTCAGCATCGTCAGGGTCGCGAAGCTGCCGATGGCGGAGGCCAACACGGGCAGGGCGATGTGATGGAAGTAATCCAGAATCTTGCCGGCGGTGGACAGCTGCTCGAAGTCCGGCGAGGTCAGCCCCCTGAGGGGGAACCAGTCCAGATAGCTGCCGCCGGCGAATACCACGATCAACAGGATCGCGAACAGGAAGCCCGGAATGGCGTAGCCGACGATGACGACGCCGGAGGTCCAGATGTCGAAGCGCGAGCCATGCACCAGTGCCTTGCGAATGCCCAGCGGGATCGAGACCAGATAGACCAGCAGCGTGGTCCATAGCCCCAGCGAGATGGAGACCGGCAGCCGCTCCAGCATCAGGTCGATCACCGGGCGATCACGGAAGAAGCTGTCGCCGAAATCGAACTGCGCGTAGTCGACGACCATGTCGGTGAAGCGCTCCCAGACCGGCTTGTCGAAGCCGAACTGCTGCTCCAGCTCCTCGATCAAGGCCGGGTCGACCCCTGAGGCGCCGCGATAGGTCGAGGAGCCCCCGCCACCGCTGGTGACGCCATCACCGCCGCCACTGTTGAGACGGGTGCTGGCACCGGCACTCATGCCGTCCAGACGTGACATCAGTTGTTCGATCGGGCCTCCGGGGGCGGCCTGAACGATCAGAAAATTCAGCAACAGGATTCCGAGCAGCGTCGGAATCATCAACAGAATCCGGCGCAGAATATAGGCACCCAATGGCAATCTCCCTGCGTGCCCCTCATCGCCGGCATCTGATGTGCGGTGCAAGGGACATCGGTTATTGGTGTCGTGAACGCATCAGCAAGGCGTCAGTCCCGCCAGGCGTCTATGCCTGGCATATGCGCCGAGCGTGTTCTTCAGGCTTGTTGACCAGACTTATTCGCTTGGCTCATTCACCCGGCTCCAGCGAGGCATCCTTGTCGGGCTCGATCCACCAGCTGTCCAGGCTCAGCTGATATTCCGGGAAGGGCTGCGGATAGCCGAACTTGTTCCAGAGCGCGATGCGCGTCGCCGCCAGGTGCCACTGGGGCACGACATGGAAGCCCCAGCGCAGTACGCGGTCGAGAGCCCGTGTCGCGCTGAGCAGGTCTTCGCGGGTCTGCGCCTGAATCAGGGCATCGGTGAGCGCGTCCACCACCGGGCTTTCCAGCCCGATCAGATTGCGGGAGCCGGCCACGTCGGCATAGTCGCTGGTCCAGTATTCACGCTGCTCGCTGCCGGGACTGTTGGACTGCGGATAACTGCCGACCACCACGTCGAAGTCGAAGCTGCGACGGCGGTTGATGTACTGATTGACGTCGACGGTGCGAATCCGCGCCTTGATGCCGATGCGCGCCAGATTGCGAATCCACGGCTGGATGATGCGCTCGAACTGGGTGTCGTAGTTGAGCACCTCAAGCGTCAGCGGCTTGCCGCTGCTGCGGCTGACCAGCTTGCCCTTGACCACTTCATACCCCGCTTCGCGCAGCAGCCCCAACGCCTTGCGCAGGCGAGGGCGCAATTCCTGTGGCTCATCGATCGGCAGGGGCTTGTCGAAGACCGCGCTGGGCAGCTCATCCTTGAAGGGCTCAAGCAGCGCGAGTTCCTTGCCGGTGGGCATGCCATCCGCGGCCATGTCCGAATTCTCGAAATAGCTGTGGGTCTGCTGGTAGGCACCGTAGAAGAGGTTGCGGTTGATCCAGTCGAAGTCGAAGACCAGCGCCAGTGCCTCACGGACCCTCGGGTCCTGGAAGCGCTCACGGCGCTCGTTGAGCACGAAGCCCTGCATGCCCGCCGGGTTGCTGTCCGGGACTTCCAGCTTCTTCAGGCGCCCCTCGTGCAGCGCGGGAATGTCGTAGGCGGTCGCCCAGTTCTTGGCGCTGCTTTCGACATGCAGATCAATGCTGCCGGCCTTGAAGGCTTCCAGCGACACGGTCTGGTCCCGGTAGTAGTCGTAGACCAGCGTCTGGATGTTGTGGCGGCCCTTGTTGACCGGCAGGTCCTTGCCCCAGTAATCGTCGACACGCTCATAGCGAACCTGGCGGCCGGCGTCCAGAGACGCCATGCGATAGGGGCCGGAACCCAGCGGGAGTTCCAGGGTGGCGCGCGTGAAGTCGCGGCTCTTCCAGTAGTGCTCCGGCAACACCGGCAGCTGGCCGATGATCAGCGGCAATTCGCGCGCGGCGCCTGGCGCCATCTCGAAGCGCACGGTGTCGGCATCGATCACGCTGACGCCGGTGACATCGTGGTAATAGCTCTTGAAGAACGGCAGGCCTTCATCCTTGAGCAGGCGATAGGTGAAGACGACATCTTCGGCAGTCACCGCCACGCCATCGTGAAAGCGCGCCCGAGGGTCGATATCGAATTCGATGGCGCTGCGGTCCTCGGCCAGGCGGACGCCACTGGCCAGCAATCCGTATTCGGTGAAGGGCTCATCGGCGGAGGGGATCATCAGGGTGTCGTAGATCAGTCCCCCGAAGTAGTTGAGTCCCGCCACCGAATTGCCCTTGAGGATGAAGGGATTGGTGGAGTCGAAACTGCCGATGGCGGCGCGCGTCATGCGCCCGCCGACCGGCGCCTCTGGATTGACGTACGGGAAGTGCGTGAAGCCGGGCTTGTGGGCGGGCTCGCCGTAGATGGCCAGGCCATGCACGGTCGGGACGTCCAGCGGTGTCTGCACGTTCGAGGTGGGGATACTGGTTGCCTGCGCGCTGGTTGCCTGCGTGCCTGACGCCGTCTCGGCGCTGGGGCGTGAATCGGCAGATTGCTCGCTATTCGCATTGGGCCCGGCTGCATTGGGCTCAGCCGCGTTGGCCGTGGCAGTGAACGAGCCGCTCACCATCAGCGCCCCCAGGCATAGCGCACGTAGCGCGGCCCAGCGACAGTGGGTGAGTGAAGAAACACGCTGCATCGAAGACTTCCTTGACTGAATGACCCGGGCCTCGCGGCCGTGATGAAATGACCGGCATCTGGGCAGCGGCTGGTTTGCGCCTGACTCGCCATCAACTCCGCTGGCTTGGGTGGCCTCAGCGGCTGACTGCACAGCTGTCGACCGTGAGCTGCGATGAGCTGATGGAGAACTGCAGAAGCGGTGCAGAAGGTCTACGCCACGCGCCGGGCTGCGGCCGGTCTCCTTGCATCGACCCCGCCAAGAGTAACGAAGTTCCCTGTCAGCGGCCATGCTGCGGCGTTTGAATCGCAAACGCCCCCACCATCGCAGATGGCAGGGGCGTTGAGGAATCGCCTATCAAGCGTCGTGCAACGACGCGTGAATCGACTGACTCAGTTGGCGCTGTAAAGGGTCAGCATCTGACCGGGGCGCAGGTAGTCCGCAGATGACAGCTTGTTCCAGCGCGCGAGCTGGCGAGTGCTGACATTGTGACGTGCGGCGATCAATGACAGGGAATCGCCACTCTTCACGCGCACCTTCTTCTCACCGTTGGCCGAGGCCAGCTGGGTGGCCACCGAGGCGCCGCGGTCCGGCACCATCAGTGCCTGGCCGATGCGGATGGTGTTGCCCGAGAGGCGGTTCTTCTGCTTCAGCTCGGAGAGCGTCAGGCCATTGCGGCGCGCGATGACGGACAGGGTGTCGCCGCGCTTGACGCGATAGCTGGCCCAGCTCTGGCGCGCTTTTTCAGGCAGCGTGGCCAGCTGGCTGAGGAAGGTGTCGCGGGCGGTGGCGGGAATCACCAGTGAGCTGTCACCCGGCGTGGTGGCCCAGCGCTTGTAGGCCGGGTTCAGGGCGCGCAGCTCATCTTCACTGATGCCGGCCAGCTTGGCGGCGGTGGACAGGTCCAGTTGTCCGCCCGTCTCGACGGCCGCGATTTCCGGCCTGTCGTCAATCTTTGGCAACGACAGCCCATATTCCTCAGGGTCGCGAATCACCGCGGCCAGTGCCAGAAGCTTCGGCACGTATTCCATGGTCTCGTTGGGCAGCTTGATGTTCCAGTAATCCTCATCGCCACCGGCGCGGCGGCGTGCACGATTCACGGTGCCGGCACCGGCATTGTAGGCGGCCAGCGCCAGCTCCCAGTCGCCGTCATACCAGCGCTCGCCCTGGGTTTCCAGGTAATCCAGCGCGGCGTCCGTGGACAGCAACACGTCCTTGCGACCGTCATACCAGCGGTTGCGTGTCAGCCCCATGGCGTCACCGGTGCGCGGCATGAACTGCCACATGCCGGTCGCACCGCCCGGATGCGCGGCATCCGGATCGTAGGCGCTCTCGATGAAGGGCAGCAGTGCCAGCTCTGCCGGCAGGCCGCGTGCTTCGGTGCGCAGTGTCACGTAGCGAATCCAGGGGCGGGCCTGTTCCGCGATACGCTCCACGTGGTGGGGGTGCTCCTGATACCAGCTGATCCATTTGCGCACGCGTGGGCGACCGGTGTCCTGCTGCAGCTGATAGCCGGCGCGCAGGCGCTCCCAGACGTCGTCGTAGTGCGCGGGAATGGCGTCGACGGCCTCCATGAAGTTCAGCGGGGCGCGCTGATATTCACTGGTGGGCGAGACCCCGGACACCATCGCTGAATTGGCGCTGGCGGTCAGCGGCATCAGGCACAGGGTGGCACCCAGAGAGGCGAGGCGAATCAGGTGACGCAGTCGAGCCGGACGGAAGGGGGCCTGGGTCGGAGTGACACGACACGGCGTGTCGGCGGCCATCTGGCCGTCGGTACGGAGGTCTTGCTGATGCATTGACGAAATACTCTCTGGCGAGCCGCGGCTGGATGGGGCAGCAGCGGCTCGGCTGGCCGGTCATGCCGGCACGAATCAGTGACTGCGGGGGCTGATCGAGATCAGGAATGTTCTCGACCCGCTGTCACGCGAAATGCCATTCACGCCGCGCTCCAACCGCTCACCTGGGGGGCGTCGGAACGGGGGCAATGGCACGCGGGCAGCAGGGCTAGAAGTTGTCCTTCCACTGACGCAGTGCCGTGAAGGCCGCCAGTGGAGAATCTTCCTGACCCGAGGGTGCCGAGAGGCGTCCTTCCTGTTCGAGGTGGCGTTGCAGCGCCACCTCATCACTGCGCAGGAACGGATTGATCTGCTTTTCTCGACCGATGAGGGTGGGCAGCGTGGGGCGGCCCAGTGAACGCAGCTGTTCACATTCTGCGTTGAGGGTGTCTCGCGCCGGGTTGTTCGGCTCGGCGGCACTGGCGAAGGCCAGGTTGGCCAGCGTGTACTCGTGTGCCGGGAAGACGAGCGTCTCTTCCGGCAGGGCGGCGAGGCGCGACAAGGAGTGATGCATCTGCTCCGGCGTGCCCTCAAACAGGCGACCGCAACCGCCACTGAACAGGGTGTCGCCGCAGAACAGCAGTCCCGGCATGCCGGAGCTGACAAAGGCGATGTGATCCAGCGTATGGCCCGGCACTTCCATCACCTCGAAGAGACGGCCCTGCAGGCGGAAGCTGTCGCCATCGCCGACACGCTCGTCGATACCGTGGATGGCCGGATTGTGCGGGCCAACCACGCGAGGCTGATAGCGTTCGATCAGCTCCGGCAGGCCGCCGGTGTGATCCTGGTGGTGATGGGTGATGAGGATGGTGTCGAGGGTCAGACCTCTGGACTCCAGGGTCTCCATCACCGGGCGTGCATCACCGGGGTCGACGACCGCCACGCGGGGGTTGTCGTCGCTCTGTATCAACCAGATGTAGTTGTCCTGAAAGGCCGCTATGGGCGTTACGCTCATCATGGTGGTCAGGTGCTCTTGATGTCTTGCAGTCGTCGATCGAGGCAATGACAGGCCAGTGACGCTAAAAGGGGCTTCATACGTCCTCGCCGAGGAATCGGCCAGGCTGAAGCAGATGAACATGGCATGTCATCGTCGCCTGCAATGCTGATGGGCAGGCGGTTCCATCGACTCCTTACTGAGAGTTAGTTGTCGAAAGCGGCATAAGATCATGCTCAGAGACGGCTCAGGACGGTCGTGCTCCTGGCCGCTCCCCTGGCCGCATATGTGGGCGGGAGGGGCATTCCGTATGCTCTATGATCGACAACGCATATTTATGGGTCATTCGCAGGATGTTGGGCAACACCTTGCTTCACTCTATCCTGAGTGTCGGGCCGGGCGTGTCGAGACGCTCGGTGCCCGCAGTCCTGTTCAAGACTCGCTTGTCGGCATTTCGTTCCCGGTCAGACTCGCCGTGTGCGATCAGGCGCCGAGTGGCTGACGCAGAGCCCAACAAGAAGAGTCCAGCAGGAAAAGTCACGACTGGCCGCCGGTGCCAAAGTCCATGAGCGCCATCAATCGCAAGGCCAATAGCCAGCACGGTGATGCCCAGTGGATTGATTCGTGGCGGGAATCTGAATTTTCCGGATAACAAGCCTGACGAGCCAGCAGGTAAGTGTCAAACCTCTTATGGTGTGAGAATGTAGACAAGTGTCAAAGCCTGTCTATGCCGTGGGGAGTGTCTCCCCGCCTGAAGCCCGGGAGATGCAAGATGTGGAAAGGCCCCTTTGGTGTGAATGACTCCGGTGCGGACAAGGCCAGCGCGTCCCTGACCGCCGAGGAGCGCCAGCGCCAGCATGCGCGCCAATTGAGTGCCCATGTGCGCGCCATGCGTGCCTTTTTCGAGGGCCCGGATGGGCAGGACATCCTGACGGCGGAGCGCGAGATGCTGTCGCCGCTGTTCGAGCGCTGCTTCGGTTTCCACAGCCTGAACCTGGGCCCGGGCGGCAATGACCTCCTGTCACTCTCCGCCATTCGCCATGCCATCCAATGGAGTTCCGAGGCGGCGCTTGCCGAGTCGCCATCCACCTTGATCTGCCCGCTGACGCAGCTGGCTTTGCCGGACGAGAGCATGGATCTGGTGATGCTCCACCATCTGTTGGAGGTCGCGCCGGAGCCGCACCGACTGCTGCGTGAGGCGGCCCGTGTGTTGCGCTCCAGTGGCTGTCTGGTCATCGTCGCCTGGCAGCCGTTATCTGGCGAGGGGCTGCTGCGTCTGGACCCGCGCCGCCGGCACATCACTCCCTGGGAGGGTAGCTGGCGCACACCGGCAGCCCTGAGGGACTGGCTGGCCTTCGTGGATTTCGAGATCGAGCGTATCGACTATGCCGGCTTCCATCTGCCGGGGTTACGCCTGCGACACGGTTGGCTTGAACGCATGGGGCGCCGCTACAACCTGCCGCTGGGAAGCCTGATGTTGATACGGGCGCGGCGCAATGTCGGGTACGTGCAACCCTTGAATGCCAAGCGACCGCGAGTCGCCATTCCCGGTGTCTCCATCGGCCAGGCCACGCGGGTGCATTCCCGGGAGGGGCATGTGAAGCGTGAGTCGCGCAGAGATCTGTCCGAGCGTGGCTAGCTCGAGGGCTCCCTTTTCTTCAAGGCTTCAGTCTGGCGGAAGCTGTAAAAAAACACAGGGACTTTGGCCATGCTGCATGCGAGTGGGTAGAATGGCGCTCATTGTGGCGAGGCCTGCTGTTGCCGCGGGAGGGCTACCGGAGAGTGATTGTCAGGGGCCGGTTTCCAAGCCCCGCCTCTGCGGGCCAGGCTTGCCCCTGTCGTGACAGCCAGCGCCGTCGCACTTGCCCGTCTTCGTTTCCTTTGTCGAGAGTGCCGTTTGTGAGCCAGAGTGCATCCACGCCCGAATCCCAGAATCCCTCCGCTGCTGCGACGTCCGAATCCAAGGCGGCGCCGACTCGCGTGGTCATCCACACCGATGGTGCCTGTCGTGGCAACCCGGGGCCGGGTGGCTGGGGCGCGATTCTGGTCAGTGGCAAGCATCGCAAGGAACTCAATGGCAGCGAGGCCCAGACGACCAACAATCGGATGGAGATGATGGCGGCGGTCGAGGCGCTCACGGCGCTCACCAAGCGCTGTCAGGTGGTGCTGTGGACCGACTCCGAATACGTCAAGAACGGCATCACCAAGTGGGTGCATGGCTGGGTCAAGCGCGGGTGGAAGACGGCAGCCAAGCAGCCGGTCAAGAATGAAGATCTGTGGAAGGCACTGCTGGCCCAGAGTGAGCGTCATGATATCGAGTGGCGCTGGGTCAAGGGTCATAGCGGCGATGAGGGCAACGAGCGCGCCGATGCGCTGGCCAACGAGGCCATCGACGAGATGCAGCGCCGCCGCTGAGCGCCTCGGCTGGCAGACACGCCGAGCGCGGTGGCCAGCCGTGTTTGAGCACGGACATGCAGGATCCGATATTGAGGCACCCTGATGCGCGGCCCGAAGGTGAGGGCAGATGCCGATCAGGGAGCTGTCACTGTTTACCAAGAGGTCTGAGATGCGTCAGATTATTCTCGATACCGAAACGACAGGTATCGATCCGAAGGAAGGCCATCGCCTGATCGAGATCGGCGCGGTGGAGATGATCAACCGCCGCCTGACCGGACGCACCTACCATCAGTACGTCAATCCTGAGCGCTTGATCGATGCAGAGGCGATCGGGGTACACGGCATCACCGATGAGCGAGTCGCCAACGAGCCGGTCTTCGCCGAGATTGCCGATGCCTTCTGGGACTTCATCAAGGGTGCCCAGCTGGTCATCCACAATGCGCCCTTCGATGTGGGCTTCATCGATCACGAATTCGGGCTGATCAATCCCGGGCGAGCCAACCCGTTGGGGCCGGTCGCCGATCACTGCGCCATTCTCGATACCCTGAAGCTGGCCCGAGAGAAGCACCCCGGACAGCGCAACAATCTGGATGCGCTGTGCAAGCGCTACGATATCGACAACGGGCATCGCGTGCTGCACGGCGCCTTGCTGGATGCCGAGATTCTCGGCGACGTCTATCTGGCGATGACCGGTGGCCAGACGGCGCTGGGCCTGGACGTGATAGAGGAAGGCGATGGCGAGGAGGGCGGTATCGTCGGGGTTCGTCGCCTGCGTGCCGATCGCCCACGTCTGGTCACGCCCGGGCTTTCCGAGTTGGAACTTGAGCGTCACTCGGCCTGGTGTGAAGAGATTCGCGGCAAGGCGGATGAGTGCCTGTTCGATCGCCTCTCGATCGATGCCTTGGGCAGTCTTGATAGCGCCAGTCTGGACAGCCGAGGCAACCGCGGAGACGACGCCTGATGTTGATTCGTGATCTCTCGCGTGTGACCCAGCGCCATGGTTATCTGATCCGCGTGGGGCGTGATGGCGTAGCACCTGCGCCGGATGGCGGCATCATCCAGCCCATCGCGGACTGGCCCAGCGGCGCCGTGGCCCTCGGGGAATGGCAGGGCGCGCCGATTGCGGTGTTCGGTGAGAATGGCAGTGCCGATTGGCCCGCCGCGCGTCAGTGGCTGCATACGCTGCCCCGCGATCAGTTTCCGCTGCTTTCCAGTGCGTTGCAGGTGCTCAAATGGCTGCGAGACCATCGATTCTGTGGCCGTTGTGGCAAGCGGATGAAGCGTCTGGAGCATGAATTCGCCATGCACTGCACCGGTTGTCAGCATCGCAGCTACCCGCGTATCTCGCCGTGCATCATCACGCTGATCACCCGGGGCCGCGAGATGTTGCTGGCACGCAGTCCGCGCTTCGGGCCGGGCATGTATTCTACCCTGGCGGGCTTCATCGAAGCCGGTGAAAGTGCCGAGGAAGCCGTGCGGCGTGAGGTGCACGAGGAAGTCGGTGTCGAGGTCGGGCGAGTCAGCTATTTCCAGAGCCAGTCGTGGCCGTTCCCGCACTCGTTCATGCTGGGCTACTACGCGGAATATGCCGGTGGCGACATCACCATCGATGGTGTCGAGATCGAGGATGCCCAGTGGTTCACGCCGGAAGACTTGCCGGGGCTGCCACCGAAGTTCTCGATCTCGCATGCCTTGATCGACAACTTCCTGCGCTCGGTCGCGACGGGCCGCTGAGATTGTGAGCCTCTCCCCAAAGAAAACGCCCCGACCATTGGCCGGGGCGTTTTCTTTGGCTGGTGCATCAAGCGAACCTTTCCATCGGGCTTGTTCGCAACGATGCACCTGCTCAAGCAGACGCTTACTTGTTCGGGAACAGAGACGTCAGCTTGGTGGCCAGCATGATGTTGCCGGTGGCTTTCAGGCGGCCTGTCATGAAGGCCTGCATGCCGTCGACTTCGCCCTTCATCACGCCCTTGAGGGTGTCGCTGTCGGTGCTCAGGGTCACGGACGGGTCATCGTGCTCACCTTCGCCGACGTCCAGAGTGCCGTCCTTGACGACCATGTAGTAGTCATCGCTGTCGGTGATGTTGAATTGAAAGACCTCATCCATGCCCTTGGCGGCTTCGGGGTTGAAACGGCTCTTGAGCATGTCGATGACGGCGTTGGCGTCGGCCATGGTGATATTCCTTGTCAGTGCTAGCGGTGGAGAAAGGCCAATGATCACGGGGAAAGATGACGTACATGGCGAGGAGTGGGGTGTCGTTCATCACCTTGCTCACCATGAAGTGATCACGCTGCTGACCTTCAAGACTGACATCAGACTATTTCAAACGAGCGTTCCAATCAAGTCGTGTGATCGATCTGGCGTGTTCCGCGCTTCAGCGCTCAGCTCTGAACCCTTTAGAGATAGCGTGCAGAGATAATGTGCAGAAGTAACGTACAGGGATAACGTACAGATCGCGTCCAGGTCACCTGGAGAACCCGCACAGGCGGTACGTCAGTCCCATGACAATATGAGCAGTGTGAAATCTGCCCAGGTGCCTGCCAGCCTTGCAGGCGGGCAAGCTTGCCCCCATATCGAGTACCATCCCGCACCGGCCCTTTAGCCGGTGATTTCGTTATGGGGTCCTGGTCGTGTGGCAGATGTCTTGACCTTCTGCCTGACAGCCATGCACTCGAGAGCGAGCGTTCGTCGCTCACGTGCAGGCGAGAGATCAGACACCTTCTTCAATGTTTCAGGAGCAAGTGCATGCAATGGATTTCACAGTACGGCCTCTTTCTGGCCCAGGCGATCACCGTAGTGGTCGCGATCGCGGCCATCGTGCTCATCATTGCACGTGCACGACAGGGGGAAGCGGGGGAGCGCCAGGCCAAGCTTAAGATTCGCCCCTGGCATGAGCGCATCAAGGGCTATCAACGCGAATTGAGCCACGCTGGCCTTGAAGAGGCCGAGTACGCCGCCAAGGAGAAGGCGCGGGCCAAGAAGCACAAGCAGGAAGCCAAGGCGCTCAAGAAATCGCTCAAGGCCAAGGCGAAAGCCAACAAGGGCGGCAATGCGGACAAGGACGATGCGCCGGCCAGTACGCGTGGGCGTCGGGTCTTCGTGCTCGACTTCGTCGGCGACATCAAGGCCAGCGGTGTGGAAAGCCTGGCGGAGCAGATCACGGCGCTGGAAGGCGTGCTGGGTGAGCAGGATGAGGTCGTGCTGCGACTGGAGTCCGGTGGTGGCCTGGTGCATGCCTATGGCCTGGCCGCGGCACAGCTTGACCGTCTGCGTGCCAGTGGCGCGCGCCTGACGATCACGGTCGACAAGGTCGCGGCCAGTGGCGGCTACATGATGGCCTGTGCGGCGGACCACGTGGTGGCAGCGCCCTTTGCGGTCATCGGCTCGATCGGTGTCGTGGCTCAGGTGCCCAATGTGCACCGTCTGCTCAAGAAGCATGATGTGGATGTCGAGATTCTGACGGCGGGGCGTTACAAGCGCACCTTGACCATGCTCGGCGAAAACAGTGAAGAAGGGCGTGAGAAGTTCCTGTCGGACCTGGCGCGCACCCATGAACTGTTCAAGCAGCATGTCGGCAGCCGTCGTCCGCAATTGGACGTCGAGGCAGTGTCCCAGGGCGATATCTGGTATGGCAGTGAAGCCATCGATATCGGTCTGATCGACGAGGTCGGTACCAGTCAGGCGTTGCTGGCACGCTATCTGAAGGAAGAGGTCAAGATCTTCGAGGTGAGTCTCGAGAAGCCGCGCCGCGTGATGGACCGTTTCGGCAAGGGCGTGACATCGAGTCTGGATCGTGTGCTGGACCGCGTGCTGGAGCGCAATGCGGAGTCGCGCTGGCATCAGCAATAAGCGACAGATTGCCGTCGCGGGCGAAGAGAAGAGGCTTGGAAGGCCATTCCGTGGCCTGCCCGATCTTGTTGGAGTCGGCGAGTGATACAGATGTATAGCGGGTCACGATCAGCGTGACTCAGCGACATTCCCCTCAAAGGGCGTCAGTCACCGGCTGGCGCCCTTTTTCAGTTATAGAGATCCTGCAGGGCACGAATGACACCTGCGGCGTTGGGGCCTTGCAGCGAATAGTAGATGGTCTGCGAAGCGCGGCGCGTACGCACCATGCCTTCACGACGCAGAATCGCCAGATGCTGCGACAGCGCGGACTGCGACAGTTCCAGGCGCGAGTTGAGCTCGCTCACCGACATTTCGCTGTCGCTGAGCAGGCACAGGATGCGCAGACGATTCTCGTTGCCCATCGCCTTGAGCAGGGCAGTGGCTTCTTCGATGACGCGGTCACCGGCCTGGTGCAGGGTGATGGCATCGCTGGACACTGGCATGGGGTTATTCCTTGCAGCTGTAGAAAGTGTTGCGTTCATGCGGTCTCTCCCGGTCGGTCTATCTTGGTGCATCCCGAGGGACGCAATGGGCCATTGGCATGTTGTTATGACCTAACCTTGTTTTAGTGAATGATCAATAACTCCGCGTGCTACGTCCAAGACAATCTTAAACGATAAATCATCGACTTTGTCGTTCTCAGGCTTTGACTTTTTGTCGCATCTGCTGTGAGACCGCGTTCAAGCGTATGTTTTATTGCGCGAATGACGCCTTTCACGCTGTCAGCTCGTCTGCGACCAAGGATTGAGTATAAGACCATCAGACGCTGAAAACGGTGAGCCGAGCACGTTTGAAGGGCGATTTTTGGCCTAAGGTTTCAACGTAACTATCGGTTAAGGCATCTCTGTCCTGCCTGTCCTTCCTCCATCGTCGTCTGTCGCATCGCCGTTGGCGAGCGACGTCAATGACGACATGAAAAGAGGTCCGGTCAACGGGCCCCGGAGACAAGGCCTTGCGTCAGGACTGGCAAGAGATGCCCACAAAGCCATTCGTGGATCACGAGGTACGCCATGCCCGACGCCAATCACTCCTGTGCACGCGAGCGTTATCTAGCTCTGACGGCGAGAGCCAACGAGACGCCAGAAGACTTCTGGGCTGAGCAGGCGCAACGCATCGCCTGGTTTCGCCCGCCGCAGACCATTCTGGCCTGGGATGAGCAACAGCATGCACGCTGGTTCATCGATGGCGAGATGAACATCTGCCATGCCGCGCTGGATCATCATGTCGCCAATGGGCGCGCGGATCAGGTCGCGTTGTACTGGGATTCGCCGGTCACGCAGAGCAAGCGGCAGTACACGTATCGTGAGCTGCGTGATGAGGTGGCCCTGCTGGCGGGGGCGCTGCGCAATCTCGGGGTGGAGAAGGGCGACCGTGTCGTGCTCTACATGCCGATGGTCGCCGAGGCCATGATGGCGATGCTGGCCTGTGCACGTCTCGGGGCGGTGCACTCAGTGGTCTTCGGCGGCTTTTCCCCCAAGGAGCTGGCGGTACGCATCGATGACGCCGCGCCCAAGGTGATCATGGCGGCGTCCTGCGGGGTGGAAGTCGATCGCATCATTCCCTACAAGCCCTGGCTGGATGAAGCCATCGAGCTTGCCGAGCATACACCGCAAGCCTGTCTGATCCTGCAGCGTGAACAGCAGCGGGCGACACTCGGGCCGCGTGATCATGACTGGCATGAATGTCTGGCCAGCGCCCAGGCCACCGAAGCAGTCAGCATGCTGGGCAGCGAACCTCTCTATGTCCTCTATACCTCCGGCACCACCGGCAAGCCCAAGGGAGTGGTGCGTGATCACGCCGGTTACGCCGTGGCGCTGCATTATTCAATGGAGCTTCTCTATGCGACCCGCCCCGGGGATACCTTCATGGCGGCCTCGGACATCGGCTGGGTCGTCGGCCACTCCTATATCGTCTATGGCCCGCTGCTGATGGGAGCCAGTACCGTCATGTATGAAGGCAAGCCGGTCAAGACCCCGGATGCCGGAGCCTTCTGGCGCTTGATCGAGGAATACCGCATCAACTGCTTTTTCACTGCGCCGACGGCATTTCGCGCCATGAAGAAGGAAGATCCGGAAGCCAGTCATATGGCCGATTACGACCTTTCCAGCCTGCGCAGTCTGTTCCTGGCCGGAGAACGACTGGACCCGCCGACCTATCACTGGCTCGCCGATCTCCTGCCGGTGCCGGTCGTCGATCACTGGTGGCAGACCGAAACCGGCTGGCCCATCGCCGGCAACCTGCTGGGCCTCGACATGTTCACCGAAGGCAGCCACGAGGTGAAGGCGCCGGTCGAGGCGCGTGCCGGTAGCGCCACCTGGCCGTTGCCGGGCTTCAATGTGCTGATTCTCGATGGCATGGGAGATGAGGTGCCCGCGGGAGAGCAGGGCAATGTCGTGTTGCGTCAGCCGTTGCCGCCGGGCTGCCTGACCGGACTCTATCAGGACCCCGGACGCTTCCATTCTGCCTATCTTGCTGCCTACCCCGGCTATTACCTGTCCGGTGATGGCGGCTACTTCGATGAGCAGGGCTATCTGTTCGTGATGGGACGCATTGATGATGTCATCAACGTGGCGGGGCACCGTCTGTCGACGGGTGAGATGGAGCAGGTGCTCGGTGCACACGCCGCGATCGCGGAATGCGCGGTGATCGGCATCGAGGATTCGCTCAAGGGCGAGATGCCGTTGGGGCTGGTGATTCTCAAGGATGGCTGGCAGGGGGATGAAGCCAGCCTGTGCGCCGAGCTTGCCCAGCGGATACGCCAGGAAATCGGGGCCTTTGCCTCGCTCAAGGAGGTGCTGATCGTCGAGCGCCTGCCCAAGACGCGCTCCGGCAAGATACTGCGCAAGATGATCCGTCAGATCGCCGCGGGCGAGCAATACCAGGTGCCCTCGACGATAGATGACCCCTCAAGCCTGGAAGATGTGCGTGAGGCGCTGAGCGAGGCCGGCGTCGGTCAGGCGAGTGAGGCACGCAGCGCATGAGCCGGAGAGCTGAACCGATGCAGTGATATCGCGGACGCATGACGCGGTCCGTGCTGCTCCCACAAGGCAAAAGCCCCCGCCATGAGACATGGCGGGGGCTTTTTTCAGCAAGGCAGCATTTATTGCATCACGTGCGTGCCACGACCGGATCGGCCATCTCGCGGCGTGCAAGCCATGCAATGCTGATGACCAGCAGACCCGCCAGGCTCAACCAGCCGAACAGGGTGCTGTCGGTCACGCCCATCACCAGGTAGGCGATCAGCGAGATCGCGGCACCCAGCAGGGCGTAGGGCAACTGGGTGATCACGTGATCGATATGGTGGCAGCTGGCACCCGTCGAGGACAGGATGGTGGTGTCGGAAATCGGCGAGCAGTGATCCCCGAACACGGAGCCGGCCAGCACCGCCCCCATCATCGGCAGCATCATGGCGAGCTCGGTGGCGGCCGCCATGTCACCGGCAATGGGCAGCATGATGCCGAAGGTGCCCCAGCTGGTGCCGGTGGCAAAGGCCATCAGGCCGGAGAGCACGAACAGCAGCATCGGCAGCCAGGTCGGAGACACGACGCCCTCGACCAGTGTGGCGAGGTACTGACCGGTCCCCAGAGAGCCGATGATGCCGGTCAGCAACCAGGCGAAGACGAGGATATAGACGGCAGGCAGCATGGAACTGGCGCCCTGGGCGATGGCGCTGAGACTGCGACCAGCGCCCATACGATGCCGAAGCAGCATCGCTACCGCAGCCAGCAGACCGATGGCGCCGCCGATGATCAGCGATTTGGCGACATCCGTCAGTTCAAAGGCGCGAATCAGGCCGAAGGCCTCACCCTCGGCGGCCAGTGCGCTGGCGCCGGTCTGCACGATCATGAAGAAGGTTGCGATGACCAGCACGATGATCGGGATCAGCAGGTCCATCGGGCGGCCACGCTCGGACTCTTCCACGTGGGTGTTGCCCGGCGGATTGCCGCGCTTGGCATCGAAAAGCTCACCGTCGCGCGCCGCGATGGCATGACGACGCATGGCACCGAAGTTGATGTCGAACCAGGCGGAGGCGATCACCAGCACCAGCGCCGCAATCGCGTAGTAGTTGAAGGCGGATAGCTCAAGGAAGGCACCGAACGGGCTGACATCCGTGATGTGGTGGGTCGCCAGAATACCGGCGATCAGGCTGATGATGTAGGCACCCCAGCTGGAGATCGGCGTCAGCACGCAGACGGGAGCAGCGGTGGAGTCGATAAGATAGGCCAGGCGCGCGCGCGATAGCCCCTGACGATCGGTCAGTGGACGACAGATGTTGCCCACGGCCAGGCTATTGAAATAATCATCGATGAAGATGAATACCCCCAGCAGCACGGTCATCAGCTGCGAGCCGCGGCGGGTAGTGACTCGCGCCCGCGCCCAGTTGCCGAAGGCTCGGGTGCCGCCTGCCAGCGTGATCACGCCGACCATGGCACCCAAGGCCAGCAGGAACAGCAGAATATAGACATTCCAGCTGTTGAGGCTGGCATCGGCAAGCTGACCGCTGTCCGGCATCTCGATGAAGACGGCAATCAGCTGCTGCCAGAGATAGTGGAGCGTGACGAGCGGCGAGAAATCATTCAGCAGCAGGGCGCCTGACACGATACCCAGCCCGAGGGAGAGCATGACACGACGTGTCAGTATTGCGAGACCGATGGCTATGATCGGGGCGAGCAGCGAAAGCGGGGACGCCGCGTAGCTGGTCAGTTCCATGTATCACCTGTAATCAAAGGCAGGCGCCGGGACAAAGCGCGCTACCGGGTGCCGTGATGGCGGTTATGGTGCGTGGGTGTCAGGGAGTTGCACCGCCTGATCGCAGCGCACACTCACGGGATCGCCGTTGCGCAACGGCAATCGATGAGTCGCGAGCATGCGCCCGACAAGTCCTGGGCCGCCACTGGCAGGCGGCGACTTCCGGAAGGGGGCGCATTATGCCCGAGCCAAACAAGACGTGAAACATTACCGTGTTCATCTAAAGTCTAGGTTTCAGTGAAAAACACCGCCATTACGCTATTTCTCCCCTAGAATCCGGGCGTAGAAGACCACTTTACAGTGGGCTCTTCTTGCTTATCCCCGTGGGATATGAAGAATGGCGCTCACCAAAACATGTCGAGCAACCTGATCGTAGTGGTTGCTCGCTGTCAGTCGCAGGAAAGTCATGGGCTTTCCGGTGCCCTGGCAGCGTCGACAAGACCAAAAACCCGCCAAAGCGAGACCGACATGTCGGAAACAACGTCCATCATTCCAGCGCCGATTCTGGCGCTGATCGATGCAGGCAATGGCCTGCTGTGGGGCAGTGTATTGATTTACCTGCTCATCGGAGCGGGTCTCTTCTTCACGGTCATGACCAAGGGTATCCAGTTCCGTTATTTCGGACACATGTGGAAGCTGCTGGCCACGTCTCGTCAGGGCAGTGAAGGCGGCATCTCTTCCTTCCAGGCGCTGGCCACTTCTCTGGCGGCGCGCGTCGGTACCGGTAACCTCGCCGGTGTCGCCGTGGCGATTTCACTGGGTGGCCCGGGCGCCATCTTCTGGATGTGGATGACGGCGCTGGTTGGCATGTCCACCAGCTTCATCGAGTCCACCCTGGCGCAGGCCTACAAGGTCTCGCATGAAGACAATACCTTCCGTGGTGGCCCGGCCTATTACATCGAGAAGGGCCTCGGTCAGCGCTGGATGGCCATCCTGTTCTCAGTGTGTCTGATCATCGCCTTCGGTCTGGCCTTCAACTCCGTGCAGTCCAACTCCATTGCGCTGGCCATGGAGCAGGCCTTCAGCGTGCCGCCGTGGATCATGGGCGTGGTGCTGGTCGTGGTCATGGTGCCGATCATCTTCGGTGGCATGAAGCGCATCACGCGTACCGCTGAGCTGATCGTGCCGATCATGGCACTGCTCTATCTGCTGCTGGCCATCTTCGTCGTGGCCATCAACATCACCGAGCTGCCGGCGGCGCTGGGCACCATCTTCCGCAGTGCCTTCGGTCTTGAGCAGGCCGCAGGTGGCGCGCTGGGTTACACCATCGCCCAGGCGATGATGAATGGCATCAAGCGGGGTCTGTTCTCCAACGAAGCAGGCATGGGTTCCGCCCCGAATGCCGCCGCGATGGCGACCACCAAGCACCCGGCCTCCCAGGGCTTCGTCCAGATGCTCGGCGTGTTCATCGACACCCTGGTCATCTGCACCGCGACCGCGGCCATCATCATCATGAGTGGCACCCTGGGCAACGATGGCGGCAATGACGGCATCCAGATCACTCAGGCGGCGCTGTCCTCACAGGTCGGTAGCTGGGGTGGCGGCTTCGTGGCGATCGCCATTCTGCTGTTCGCCTTCACCTCCCTGGTGGCGAACTACTCCTATGGCGAGTCCAACATCGAGTACATTTCCGGCAAGAAGAACGCCAAGGCCGTCATCATGGTCTACCGCTTCGCTGTTCTCGGCATGGTCATGCTCGGTGCTGTCGCCAGCCTGAAGAACATCTGGAACTTCGCTGATCTGTCGATGGGCGCGATGGCCTTGATCAACCTGATCGCCATCCTGCTGCTGTCGCCGCTGGCCTTCCGTATCTTCAAGGATTACGACCGTCAGCATAAGGCCGGCAAGGAGCCGACCTTTGATCCGGAGCAGTTCCCGGAGCTCAAGGGCAAGGTCGATGCCAGCATCTGGAAGAAGTGACTCTGGCACTCGCTTTCATTGCATGAATTTCATTGCAACACTGTCTTTGCAGCATAAGGGCCGCCTAGGGAGACTGATGGCCTGACCATCTGGCCAGATTTTCCCCGCAGGTACCTGTCAATGGCCGCGCATCGTGATACGATGCGCGGCCATTTTGTGTTCTGGCGATGTGCAAGCCTTGCTGTGACTGTCAGTGAAGCATGCCGGTTGCGCCATGCCTGCGGCGCTCGATCGCTACGACATGGCGTCAGGCCGATGTCAGGCCATGGCTGCTGATGTCAGCATCGACGACGCAAACATCAACACGCTCGTGACAGGGTTCCCTCACCCCTGGACGACGGCTTTGATCCAAAAAGGACCTGCAATGCTACTCCTCTCGTCAGCCCAGACGCAGCGCGCACTCGTCGCACTGTCCCTGTTTCACATCCTCATCATCACCGCCAGCAATTACCTGGTGCAGTTGCCGATGACCCTGTTCGGCTTCCATACCACCTGGGGCGCCTTCAGTTTCCCGTTCATCTTCCTGGCAACGGATCTGACGGTGCGTCTGTTCGGCAAGTATCAGGCGCGGCGCATCATTGCGGTGGTCATGCTGCCGGCGCTGTTGGTCAGCTATATGGTGTCGGTGATGTTCCAGGCGGGCAGCTTTGCCGGGGTAGAGGCATTGGCGGACTTCAACCTGTTCGTGGCCCGTATCGCGCTGGCAAGCTTCATTGCCTACGTGATCGGTCAATTGCTCGACATTCAGGTGTTCGATCGACTGCGCCGCAATGCCCACTGGTGGATCGCACCGTTGGCGTCGACATTGTTCGGCAATCTCGCTGACACCTTTGCCTTCTTCTCGGTAGCGTTCCGCAATGGGCCTGATGCTTTCATGGCGGCTCACTGGATCGAGATCGCCTGGGTGGATTACGCGATCAAGTTGGCCATCTCGATCTTGCTGTTCCTGCCGATGTACGGATTGTTGCTCAACCGCCTCACGAACCAGTTGATCAAGCGCGGCCTGGTCGATGAGCGAGAGCCTGTTTGACATAAAACGGTCATATCATTTTCTCCCGTTTCGCCGTGGTCAGTCAGGGACATGGCACTGGATTGTGCTAACGTTGCACAAACTGGAATGACGGGAGGGAGCCATGAAAATCGCTGCGGTGTACAGCATCAAAGGGGGCGTGGGCAAGACTGCTTCTGCCATCAATCTGGCGCATTGTGCCGCCAACAGTGGCCTGCGTGTGTTGCTGTGGGATCTTGATCCGCAGGCCGCTGCGACCTTTTATGTGCGTACCAAGCCCAAGCTGAAGGGTGGGGTCGAAAAACTGATCAGCGGCAAGCAGGACATGTCCCGCGTCATTCGTTCCACGGATTATCAGAACTTGGATGTCCTGCCGGCGGAATTTTCCTACCGCAATCTCGACCACATTCTCGAGGAAGAGAAGCGAACCCGACTGCGCAAGGTCCTAAAGCCGGTTCGCGATGACTACGACCTTGTCATCCTCGATTGTCCGCCGAGCATTTCCAGTCTTTCCGAGCAGGTCTTCGCCTCTGCCGATACCCTGCTGGTGCCGCTCATTCCCACGGTCCTGTCGTTGCGTACCCTGGAGCAACTGAACGCCTATCTGGCCGAAATCGATCTCGATGTGCCTGTCTGGCCGTTCTTCACTCTGGTGGATCGCCGCAAGACATTGCACAAGGGTGTGATGGAATCGCTCAAGCAGGATTATCCGTTGCAACTCAGTGGCTATATCCCGTATTCCAGCGTGGTCGAGCGTATGGGAATCGAGCGCAAACCCATCGGGACTTTCTCGCGCAACAGCTCACCAGCGGTCAGCTATCGCAGCCTGTGGCAGGAAATCGGCCAACGCCTGAGCCTGCTCAAGGAGCCGACGGTGTCGCCAGCCGCCGCCAAGGCTGCTGAGGCTGAATCAACTGCCACCGCGCCTCAAGGTGCTGCCAACGGCAAGGCCAGCGCCAAAGGGGAGGCGGCCAGCAAGCCAGCCGCCAAGCCTGCCAGCAAGAAAGCGGGCGGCGCTGACAAGAAACCGGCGAGCAAGCCTTCCGCCAGTAAAGACTCCCGCAAGGCCTCCAGCAAGTCGGCCGCCAAGGGCAAGAAGAAGGGCGGTAACTTGGGCGATTGATGCCGAGTGTCAGCCAGCCAGAAACACAGAGCCCCGCCAATTGGCGGGGCTCTTGCGTATTGCAGCGGCAGTCTGTCATTGAAGTCACGTCATGAAAGTCATGTCATCACAGTCGCGTCACTACAGTCTTTGACGAAGCACTTCGCTACAGCCCCGGCAGCCCTGAACTGGCATCGGCCTCTTCCAACAGACGCTTGAGCGGAGCATGCAAGGCTGGTGAGGCCACCACGATATTCTCGCCATAAAGCTCATCGGGAATGCCGTCCGGACAGCGATACAGGTGCCCCGTGCGTGCGCCGGCTTCACGCGCGATCAGAAGGCCCGCCGCAAAGTCCCAGGGGGAGACGCTTTCGTAATAGGCATCCAGGCGTCCACACGCCACATCACAGAGATCCAGCGCGGCACTGCCGTTGCGGCGCACGTCCTGGCAGACCAGCAGCATGGCCGAGAGGCGCTTGAGCAGCGGCGGACGGCTGTCACGGTTGTAGGGGAAGCCGGTCGCGACCAGTGCGCGGCTCATTTCATCGGTCTCACTGACTGAAATGCTCTCGCCGTTGAGCCAGGCCCCCTTGCCGCGGATGGCGGTGAAGGTCTCGCCAAGGAAGGGCGCATGCACGACCCCCATCTGGATCTTGCCGCGCTCGCACCAGGCGATGGACACGGCGACATGGCGCAGGCCATGGGCAAAATTGACGGTACCGTCGATGGGGTCGATCACCCACAGGCCACCCTTGGTACCGATCACGTCCCGCTCGGGCGACAGCTCTTCGGTAAGGCGCGCATCCTCGGGAAATTCGGCTTCGAGCGCTTCCGCCAGGAAGGTATCGATCGCCACGTCGATGTCGGTGACCAGCTCATCGCCTTTCTTGTAATGGTGCGCGAAACCCTGTTCCTCGCGCGCTTGCACCATGCGTTCACCAGCCTGTCTGGCCAGTTCCGTTGCTCGTTCCAGGCGTTGTTCCAGCGTCATGTAGCTCTCCGGCAGCGATGATCAGGTCGGATGAGGCAACCCTCACTCATCCGATGTCTCCTTGTATAACAGACTCATGTGGCGAGTTCAGCCTCGGGCAGTGGGCCGGCGCATGAAACAGATAATGAAAGCGTCGATTCATCTCATTCATGCCCCGTCATGGTGCCTGGCAGGCAAGGCATGCACTGTCAGAGCGATACTGGGCAGTGTGGTCAGCAAGATTATAGCGTTATCTTGGAGCCATGCCGTCTTTTGCCGAGGTGCCTTTCTGTCACTCGGTTATCAGGTTGCCTGGTTGCCTTTTGCCCCTCGATGCCCACGCCATGACAGGGAGGTGGCGCCCGTCAAATACACCGGCAATTCAACATTTGTTTCATTTCTGAAATTCTGGCGCACTTGTTGCAGTGGTCTGGGCATGAGGCTCGGCGAGTTGGCGAGTCTTTCCGCATTCCATGCCCTGCTGCACGAGGAGCGACCGTGAGCTCGACCTTTGACCAGATTCATCCTCCCAAACGCCTGCTGATGGGCCCCGGTCCGATCAATGCGGACCCGCGTGTATTGCGAGCGCTTTCCGCTCCCTTGATCGGCCAGTACGACCCGGCGATGACGCACTACATGAACGAGACGATGCAGCTCTATCGCGGCGTCTTCGAGACCACCAATGATGCCACCCTGTTGATCGATGGCACCTCGCGTGCCGGTATCGAGGCGGTGCTGGTCTCGTTGATCCAGCCAGGGGAGCGTGTGCTGGTGCCGATCTTCGGCCGCTTCGGTCATCTGCTGCGCGAGATCGCCGAGCGCTGCGGTGCCGAGGTGCATACGCTGGAATGCGAGTGGGGGCAAGTGTTCCGCCCGGAGCAGATCGAAGCCGCCATTCGCGAGGTCAAACCCAGCGTGCTGGCTATGGTGCAGGGCGATACCTCGACCACCATGTGCCAACCCCTCGAGGAGATCGGCGCCATCTGTCGCCGCGAAGGCGTGCTGTTCTACAGCGATGCCACGGCCTCGCTGGCGGGCAATCCGCTCAAGACGGACGATTGGGGGCTGGACGCCGTCACCGCCGGCTTGCAGAAATGCCTCGCCGGTCCGTCAGGCAGTTCGCCGTTGACGTTGTCGCCGCGTGCGGTGGAGGTGGTGCATTCGCGTCGCCATGTCGAGGCCGGCATCAGCAGCGGGGCGGACCGGCTGGCGGAGCCGGGCGCACGCATTCGCTCCAACTATTTCGATCTCTCCATGGTGCTCGATTACTGGGGTGAGCTGCGCCTCAATCACCACACCGAAGCCACCAGCATGCTGTATGGCGCACGTGAGTGTGCGCGCCTGCTGGTCAATGAGGGCATGGACAACGCCATCGCGCGCCATGCGTTGCATGGCCAGGCGATGGTCGAGGGCTTGAAGGGGCTGGGGCTCGCGCTGTTCGGCGACCAGGCCCACCGCATGAACAACGTCAGCGCGGTGATGATTCCCGACGGCCTGGATGGCGATGGCCTGCGCCGCAGCATGCTGGAGGACTTCGGCATCGAGATCGGCACCAGTTTCGGCCCGCTGCATGGCAAGGTCTGGCGTCTCGGCGTGATGGGCTACAACGCGCGTCGCGATACCGTGCTGACCACGCTGGCGGCGCTGGAGCAGACCCTGCGCCGTGGTGGCGTCAAGACTCTGCCCGGCGGTGGCGTCGGCGCCGCGCTGGACTTCTATCAGGAGCATCAGGGTCAGGCGGCCAATGGTCATGTCAATCCCAACACGGGAGGCCAGCCATGAACGATGCAGGATCCATGAGGGCAGACGCCATCGCGCCGCTGGAAACGGCCGCCGATGTGCTGACCGCCTGCGACACACTGGCGGCGATCTCACGCAGCGAAAGCGGGATAGACCGCCGCTATCTGACGCCGGAACACGCCGCCGCCAACGCCACCACGGCTGGCTGGCTCAAGGCCGCCGGTCTGCGCAGCTGGCAGGATGGCGCCGGCAATCTCTGGGGCCGCTGGTGTCCACCCGCTCTCACCGCTGCCGCTGACAGCGAAGCCGGCGTGCCGCGTCTGGTGATCGGCTCGCATCTGGACAGCGTGCCGGACGCCGGCCGTTATGACGGCATTCTTGGTGTCCTGCTCGGGGTGGCCGCCTTGACGCATTTCAGGCAGCGTGTCGATGCGGGCGAGCAGAGCTTGCCCTTCGCGCTGGAAGTGGTCGGTTTCGGTGATGAAGAGGGTACCCGCTTCGGTGCGACCCTGCTCGGCAGCCATGCCATCGCCGGACGCTGGCAGTCGGATTGGGAGCGGATAGAGGATGAGGACGGCATCACGCTTGGTGACGCGCTCGAACGCTTCGGGCTTTCCGGGCAGGCGGCCGCCGGGGCCAGCCTGCAGGCTAATCCGCCGCTGGGCTATCTGGAAGTCCACATAGAGCAGGGCCCGGTGCTGGAAGCCGAGAATCTGGCGCTGGGCACCGTGACGGGGATCGCTGGTGCGCGACGCTTCGCGGTCAACTTCGTCGGCCAGGCGGGGCATGCCGGCACCACGCCGATGGCGCTGCGTCAGGATGCGCTGTGTGCGGCGGCGGAGTGGACACTGGCGGTGGAAGCCCTGGCGCGTGATGTCCAGGCGGGCAAGCGCGCTGACATGGCGGACCACTCGCTGGTCGCGACCGTGGGCTGTTGCGAGCTGCATCCCGGGGCGGTGAATGTCATCCCCGGGGGGGCAGCGCTGAGTCTGGATATCCGCGCGCTGGACGATGCGCAGCGGGACCGAGCGCTGGATGAACTCTTGAACGAGGCGCACCGAATCGCGGCGCGACGGGGCCTCACCTTCCACTGCGAGCAGACGCATGCGGCCGACGCCATGGCCTGTGACGAGGGATTGATGCAGGCCGTCGATGCCGGCATCGCCGTCACCGGTCAGGTGCCATTCCGGCTACCGAGTGGCGCCGGACATGACGCCATGGCGGTCAGCCATCTGTGTCCGGTGGGCATGCTGTTTCTGCGCTGCGAGCGCGGTATCAGCCACCACCCGCTGGAGGCGGTGACCGAAGACGATGTCGCCAAGGCCCTGGCGGCACTGATCGCCAGTATCGAGGCCGTGGCCGTCAGGTACGTGTAGGACAGCACGCGGTAGACAGAACCTATTAGCGGCCGCAGGGGCGCTGGTCACTAACTGGCCTCGAGCAGCCCCGGCAGGCGCACTGCGGCGATCGCATTTATCTGGGCCAATGCCTCCTGGTATTCCGCCTCGGTGGATTGCGGCAGACGGCGCTCCAGTTCCTCGAGAATGCTGGTGGCGCTGTGGCCCTTGACGCAGATGATGAACGGAATGCCGTGGCGGGCCTGGTAGTCGGCATTGGCCGTCAGGAAGCGTTCACGGGTGGCGTCATCGAGCTGATCCAGCCCTGCGCCACGCTGCTCGCCCTGCGAGGCGGGCGTCAGGGTCTCCAGCTTGCCGGCAGCCAGCTCAGGATGGGCCAGAATCAATTGGTGGCGCTCGACATCATTGGCCTGGCGTACCGCATTGGCACACGCCGTCAGCAGGACTTCCATGCTCGCGAACGGACGCTCTGCCGCGGCGCGTTCCACCACCCAGTCCGAGTGCTCATAGAGACCACTCAAGCGTCGTGCCAGCGCCTCGGGTGGCAGGGCGTTGAGCGTGTCCAGCATCACCAGGTAGTGCATCGGGGTCTCGATTGGCATGCGCCTTGCTCCAGAGAGGGGGATAGGTTTGAAAAGCTCACGGAATCATCAGCTTGCAAGGCGCATGCCGTCGCTGGCAACGCGTCTGACCAACGCTGTGTCACACGCTGCATCGCCATGCCAGCGGTTGACGACAAGGCTGTATTGCCACCGGCTTGCCTGACGGCGCCGAGCGGGATCCGCCATGGGGCGATACGGTCTGCACCTTGACCGATCGGTCAGGATGCAGCAATGCACTCATCGGGTGCAATACCACCAACCGCTGACGAAAGGACTGAACAGAGAGGCAAGAACACGCCAAGCCAGAAAAAAGAAACACGGTCTTCATTCGTACAGCTTTTATTCCTAGAGGGGCTGTTCATACAGGGCTAAGTCGTCCCGCCACATCCACACAAGAACAGGAAATCGCCATGCCCAGACTGACGACGCATGTGCTCAATCAGGCCGAAGGCATCGCTGCCAGCGGTGTGCATATCATCCTGGAGCGCCAGGATGCGCAGGGCCACTTTCACGAGATCGCGCAGGCCACGACCAATGCCGATGGGCGTCTCGATGCGCCGCTGCTTGAGGAAACCGACGCTTCCGCTGATCTCTCCGGCGTCTATCGTCTGACGTTTCAGGTGGGGGATTACTTTGCCAGCCGCGCGGTGGGCCAGGGCATGCTCGGCCGCGTGCCGGTCGAGTTCACCCTCGAGGCCAGCGGCCATTATCACATTCCGCTGCTGGTCACCCCGTGGGCCTACAGTGTCTACCGCGGCAGCTAAGGAGCCGGCATGAGCGCATATCTTCTCGATTGGGCGATGCTGCTGACCCGCTGGCTGCATGTCATGGCGGGGATCGCCTGGATCGGCGCATCGTTCTTCTTCATCTGGCTCGACAATCGGCGAAAGCCGGCCACTCATGCGGTGGATGGCCGCCCCGGCGGCGAGCTGTGGGCGGTGCATGGTGGCGGTCTCTATCATCTGTTTCGTCATGATGGGGTCAGCGAAACGCTGCCCAGCGAGATCCACTGGTTCAAGTGGGAGGCCTATGTCACCTGGTTGTCCGGGATGGGGCTGTTCACGCTGATCTACCTGCTGCAGCCGCATGCCTACCTGATCGACCCGCGCGTGTTCGAGATGAGCGGCACCCTGGCCGTGTGCAGCGCTCTGGGCGTGCTCGTCGGTGGCTGGCTGGGCTACGAGGCGCTGTGTCGCAGCCCCTTCAAGCGCCATGCCGGGGCGCTGTTCGTCGCGGTCGGTGTGTGGCTGACGCTGGCGGCGTGGGTCGCGACCGAACTGTTCGCGGGGCGTGCCGCCTTCCTGGTGATGGGCGCGCTGATGGGCAGCATCATGGCGGGCAACGTCTTCAATGTGATCATCCCGGGTCAGAAGGCGCTGCTGGCCGCTGCGCAGCGTGGGGCAACGCCGGACCCGGTCCACGGCCAGCGCGCAAAGCAGCGCTCGGTACACAACACCTTCATCACGCTGCCTGCGGTGCTGATGATGATCAGCAACCACTACCCGCTGCTGTATGCCAATGACTCTCGCCTCGGCGTCATCCTGCTGTTGCTGGTGATGGGCGGTCTGATCCGCATCGCCACGGTGGATCATCACAAGGGCGTCAAGCGCCTTTGGGTGCCCGTGGGGGCAGTGTTGGCGTTGATCGGCGTGATCCTGCTCTGCGCGCCGCGCTCACAGACGGTGCCCGCTACCGCCCAGACTACAGCGTCTTCAGCATCTGTCACGGCCAGCAGCGCTGCGGTCAACCAGGGCCCGGGGGAGAATCAGGCCCTGCGAGACAAGGTCAGCCATATCGTCGAGCAACGCTGCGCCGGCTGTCACAGTGACACGCCGAACTTGATCGGCTTGACGGCCCCGGCGGCCGGCGTGGCCTTCAATGGCTGGGATGACATCCAGCGTCAGGCCATGCGTATCCATCAGCGCACGGTGGTCGACAAGAGCATGCCGCTGGCCAACATGACCCAGATGACCGATGCCGAGCGCCAGCTGCTGGATGACTGGTGGCAGACGAGACGCTGAGGGGTAATGGATGAGACGCAATGGATGTGGGACAAGGGATAAGTGAGGCATGAATGAGGCATGAATGAGGGGGTACTGATCAGCGGCACCCCAAGGCCCCGCCGGCCAGCCCCCCCCTTGTCAGTGCCAACTCTTCAGCTCCCACTCGTCAGCAGGATCGCTACAGTTCTGAGTCCGGTGGCCGATAGACGTGATACTTCTCTCTTGGATCGGGGTATCGCGTAGTGATGACAACAAGAAAGCGTCTGGCCCGCGCCAGTGTCGGCAGCAAGCTCGCCTTGCTGGTATTGCTGTTGATGATGGCAGCCTTCACGGCGCTGGGCCTGGTGTTCTCGACGGCCAGCAAGATGCAGGTAGAAGAGGGCACCGAACGCGCTCTCACTCAGCAGCAGCAACAGATCACCAACACCATCGAACTGTTCGATACCACCATGCAGTCCAGCGTGACGCGCATGCTCAATGCCTTCCTGGCGACCATTCCTGACAACTTCACGTTGATCGAGGACCGACGTCTGCCGATCGGCGAGCGCGATGCGCCGGCGCTGCTCAATGCCGGCTTCATGCTCAACAATCAATCCGGTTATCTGGCTGACTTCGCCAATCGCACCGGTGCGCCGGTCAGCTTCTTCGTGCGCGATGGTGAGGATTTCGTGCGCATTGCCACCACCCTCAAGACCGAAGATGGCTCAAGCCTGCTCGGGCTGACGCTGAGTGGTGGGGTTAAGGATGCGCTGAATGCCGGCCAGCCCTATACCGGCATGCTTTATCTGGCGGGCCGTCACTACATGACGCGCTATCGTCCGATCACCGACTTCAATGACAACCTCATCGGGGCCTCGTTCATCGGGGTGGATGTCGGCGAGCAGATCGATGAGCTGTATGCCACCATCACCAATATCCAGTTGCATGAGAAGGACTTCAGTCTGGTGGCGAGCACGGCGCCGGGCCAGCAGGGCAAGGTGCTGACGACGGGTCAGTGGCAGGGCCGCTCGCTGATGGACTTCAATAATGCGCAGGGCGAGCCGGCCTTCGCGCCGCTCTTTGCCGCTGACAGCGGTCAGATCGATTACCGCCTGGCGGGCGAAGACAGTGATCGTATCACCAGCTTCCAGCACTATCCGGCTTGGGACTGGGTCGTGGCGACCACGATCGACAAGCAGGAAGTGACGGCGGGCATCACGCAGGTCCGTAATCAGGTCTTCGGGCTGGCACTGCTGTTGGCGCTGGTCGTGGCCGGCATCCTCTACTTCCTCGAACGTCGTCTGATCAGTCGTCCGCTGGATGCGCTGGTATCACTGGCTCAGGCGCTGGCGCGGGGCGATCTGTCCCAGCGCATCACCAGTCAGCGTCAGGATGAGATCGGCAAGCTGACCGCGGCCATGAACAGCGTCGGCGAGGACCTGAGTCGAGTGGTGGGTCAGGTACGGGGCACGACGGGCACCGTCAATCAGGCCGCCGGCGAGATTGCCCAGGGCAACGAGGAGCTTTCGGCGCGCACCGAACAGTCCGCCTCCAGCCTGCAGGAAACCTCGGCCTCGATGGAGGAGATCACCACCACCGTGCAGCACAGTGCCGATTCCGCCCAGCAGGCCAGTCAGCTGGTCAATTCGACCTCCGAGCAGGCGCGCCGCGGCAATGACGACATGCGCAAGGCCCAGGCGAGCATGGAGGATATCAACCGCTCCGCCGAGCGCATTAGCGAGATCATCAGCCTGATCGATGGCATCGCCTTCCAGACCAACATCCTGGCGCTGAATGCTTCGGTGGAAGCGGCGCGGGCCGGTGAGCATGGGCGTGGCTTTGCGGTGGTCGCGCAGGAAGTGCGCACCCTGGCGACGCGCTCGAGCGATGCCTCCCGCGAGATTCGCGGTCTGATCGATGAGTCGATCTCGCACACGCAGCAGGGCGTGGCGCAGGTGAAGGACGCTAGTCAGGCGATGACCGAGATTCTTTCCAGTGTTGAGCGTGTCAACGACATGATCGCCGAGATCAGTGCCGGGGCGCGTGAACAGAGTGCCGGCGTCGGCCAGGTGAATACCGCGGTCAGCGAGCTGGATACGATGACGCAGCAGAACACTACTCTGGTCAATCAGGTCAGTGGCGCGGCGCGCAGCATGAGCGCCCAGGCTCAGGCACTGGAGCAGCTGATGGCAGGCTTCAAGGTGGCGGGTGGTCAGACCATGACTACACACGCCATGTCGCATCAGTCCCTGTCGCATCAGTCCATGTCGCCTATGAGCACTCAGCCGATGGCGGATGCCGAGCAGACAGCTTTCCCGCCGCCGGCAAGCGCCCCGCGCGGCTCCCAGCGTCGTGAAGAGGAAGAGTGGGAAGCCTTCTGAGCTGTGTGACCCTGTGTTCAGGTCTTGATCGAGCGCCATTGAACACAGCTAGCCGTTGACGTTTCTGCCAAGCCCTTGCCGACCGCCGTCGGTGAGGGCTTTGTCCTTTCAGGCCGGATGTCGGGCCGCGAAGCGTGCCAGCTCCTGAGGCTCGCAGCGTTTGCCGACGAAGACCTCGACATACTCGGCGACGCGGCTGATGCGCTCGCTGACGCTTTCCTGAGTGCGCATCGACAGATAGCCGATCTGGGTCAGATAGGTAGTGCGTGCCCGCACGTTCGCCAGTTGCTCGGGCTGGCCATAGCGCATCAGCATGGTGGTCAGCGCTTGAATACGTGCCTGGTCGGCGCGGGCGACGGCAGCGGCGACCTCTGCGTTCTGAGAGGCCCAGTTGCGGATCGCCAGCTCGAAGCGTGAATCGAACAGTGACGCATCCAGCCAGCAGTCGAAGACATTGAGCATGGCTTCCACCACCGTGGCGGCGTATTGATCGCAGCGGCCGATCAGGCCGGCGGTATTGTGGGCATCCCAGCGCGCGAGCAGCGCGGTGAGCAGGGCGTCGCGGTCCTTGAAGCTCCAGTAGAAGCTGGTGCGTGACAGACCCAATGTCTTGGCCAATGTCAGGACGCGCACCGAATCCACGCCGCTCTGCAACAGCTGCTGATAGGCGGCTTCCAGCCAGTCCTCGGCCTTGCCGCGTCCGGCAGTCTGGGCGCCGTCACTTGCTGGGGGGACGCTTGGGGGCTCTGGCATGGGCGGTCTCCTGAAAGGCGGGGGTAGTGGGGCTCATGTGAGGGCGATCGCGCGATAACACCGAGAGCATGCTGTTTACGACAGCGGCGAGTCTGGCTGCGTCAGGCGGGCGAGAACGGTGTTTCCAGCGACGCATGGACTGAAGCCTAGGACTATAGTCAGCGTATGTACACAGGTGTACTCAATAAAGACACCCCTGTTCTCGCTGTCTGCTCATCAGGAGGCCACATGGCTCAGGACCCGCTGCTCATGCCATTCACGCTCAAGCATCTGACCCTCAAGAATCGCTTGATGATGACCTCCCACGAGCCAGCCTACCCGGAAGATGGCATGCCCAAGGCGCGTTATCGCGCCTATCACGAGGAGCGTGCGCGCGCCGGCATCGCCCTGACCATGACGGCGGGCTCCGCCTCGGTGGCGAAAGACAGCCCTCCGGTCTTCAACAATATCCTCGCCTGGCGCGATGAGGTGGTGCCCTGGCTGAGTGAGCTGACCGATGCCTGTCATGAGCACGGCACCGCGGTGATGATCCAGCTCACCCACCTGGGACGCCGCACACGTTGGGACAAGGCCGACTGGTTGCCGGCAGTCTCGGCGTCCCATCGTCGTGAGGCGGCGCATCGCGCCTTTCCCAAGCGGGTCGAGGACTGGGATATCGCACGGCTGATCCAGGACTACGCCGACGCCGCCGAGCGAATGCAGGCAGCCGGCCTCGACGGTATCGAATTGCAGGCCTATGGCCATCTGATGGATCAGTTCTGGTCGCCGCTCACCAATACCCTGGAGGGCCCCTACGGCGGCAGTCTCGAGAATCGACTGCGCTTCACCATGGAAGTGTTGGGTGCAATTCGCGCACGGGTAGGCAACGAGTTCATCGTCGGTGTTCGCTACACCGGAGATGAGTGTCTAAGTGGTGGGCTGGATGCCAGCGATGGCCTGGAAGTCTCACGTCTGCTGCGCGATAGCGGTCAGGTCGATTTTCTCAATGTAGTGCGCGGCCATATCGATACCGATGCAGGCCTTACCGATGTCATCCCGATCCAGGGCATGGCCAGTGCGCCGCATCTCGACTTCGCCGGACAGATTCGCGAGGCGATGGATTTCCCGACCTTCCACGGCGCCAAGATTCAGGACATCGCCACCGCACGTCACGCCATCGCCACCGGCAAGGTCGACATGGTCGGCATGACGCGCGCCCACATGGCGGACCCGCACATCGTGCGCAAGCTGATAGCCGGTCAGGAGGAGGCCATCCGCCCCTGTGTCGGGGCCAACTATTGCCTCGATCGCATCTATCAGGGCGGCTCCGCCTACTGTATCCATAACGCTGCGACCGGGCGGGAGCTGGAGCAGCCGCATGATATCCCCCCGGCGGATGTCGCCAGGAAGGTCGTGATCATCGGAGCGGGACCCGCTGGGCTGGAGGCGGCTCGTGTCGCCGGTGAGCGCGGGCATCAGGTGGTGGTGCTGGAAGCGGCTGATCAACCGGGTGGCCAGATTCGCCTGACGGCCCAGAGCGAGCGGCGTCGCGAGATGATCGGCATCATCGATTGGCGCATCAGTCGCTGTGAGGCACTCGGCGTCGAGATGCGCTACAACGTCTTCGCCGAGGCCGAGGATGTGCTGGCGGAGCAACCCGATGTCGTCATTGTCGCCACCGGTGGCTATCCCGAAGAAGACATGCCGCAGGTCGGCAGTGAGCTGGTCGTCTCCAGCTGGGACATTCTCTCCGGCCATGTCACGCCTGGCCGCAACGTGCTGCTGTTCGATGACGCGGGGGACCACGCCGCACTTCAGACCGCCGAGATGATCGCCAACAGCGGGGCCAGGCTCGAGATGATGACGCCAGACCGCACCTTCGCGCCGGAAATCATGGCCATGAACCTGGTGCCTTACATGCGCAGCCTGCAACGTCGTGCCGTCACCTTCACGCCGACCTATCGCCTCGGCGGTGTCACGCGCAGTGAGGAGGGCCAGCTCATCGCCCATATCGGCAGTGATTACCTGGATGATGCCGTAGCGCAGGGCAAGGGCGCTGGTGCCTACGCGGATCAGCGCCTCGTCGACCAGGTAGTGGTCAACTACGGCGCCCGTCCGATGGAAGATCTCTACTTCGAACTCAAGCCTCACTCACGCAATGGCGGGGCAGTGGACTACGACGCCCTGATCGAGGGACTCGCCCAACCCGCAGACGGCCCGAGTCCGGCACATACTGAGCGCTCGGAAGGTGGCAAATTCCAGCTCTACCGCATCGGCGACGCCGTCGCGACTCGCAATACCCATGCGGCGATCTATGACGCGCTGAGACTGATGAAGGTGGTGTGAGGGGGGAGGACAGAGAAGGGGCACCACTGCAGAGACATGACACGGGCTGGGGAAGTCTCACATGGGGGATCTTATCTGGTGTCTTGGGAGAAGGAGTGGATTACCCGCCCCTGTATCAATTCTCGCCTCAGCAAGCCCATCTTTTTAGAAGAGGTACTGTCAGGATGGGTGCCTTCCAGCCATAGCATGCCGTCTGGCTGGATCTTGCAGATACGCTTGATTATGCGGCCATAGTGAGGGTGCTGTGCCACCACGATATCCCCGACGCAATAGCGTGATCTCCAGCGTTTCAGCGTCACGCCGTAATCTCCCGGCGCAAGGCCGGGAGACATGCTGACACCATTGACGCGATAGAGTCCGATGGGCATCCGTTCACTCTTGATCAATCTTTCTGCGCGTCATGTCGCTGAATTAGTCCATTACGATAGCCTCGATATGAGCGCCTAACATGAGGCGAAAAGAGATGAAGCTGCGCTTTACTGCATTGTCTGAGACGGGCTTGTGGATGGCCTTGAGGCCTTTGCCCCACGAGATGCGAGAGCGGTATTGTCATGAGAAATGGCGGGGCTGATGACGCAACGCCAAGGACTCCGCCACGCTACCTTCGCAGAGGGGTATCAGTCGCCAATTGCAGATACTGAGGGTGATATGGTTTATGCCAGCAGGTCATGCCCTTCGGGGATTGGAAGGGGGCTGGCGCAGCAATCAAGGAAAGAATGGGGAAGGTGGTAAAGCCGCCAGGCAAGGAATTCATGGCAGGAAATTAATGGCAGGGCATGCACGGCTGGGAATGCACATTCATGATCTGTGTCAGGCGCAGCATGAAGATTGATGCAGTGTCTTGCGATGCAGTGCATCGGTGTTCAGAGTCCGAGGTATGATGCAATGCAAGAGCGAATATCGAGCACAGGAATCCATTTCATGTGGCTCGCAACAAGGAGAGAACGATGGCACTGAAGATTCTGGTCTTTCTGGGGTCGGTGCGGACCAGTACACCCCCCGCACCTGCACGTCTTGGGGAAAGGGTTGCCAGGTGCTGCGTCACACAGCTCGAGGAAAGTGGCCATGAGGCGGTATTGATCGATCCACTCGATTACGATCTGGCAGACCCCTTCAAGCCGCTGTTCTCCTATGCGCAGCGCAATGCCCCCCAGGACTTGCTCAACCTCGCCCAGCAGATCGAAGCGGCGGATGGTTACGTGATGGTCAGCCCCGAGTACAACCATTCCATGAGTCCGGCGCTGGCCAATCTCCTAAATCACTTCGGCAGCTCGCTTTACTCCTACAAGCCCTCGGTGATTGCGACTTATTCCGCAGGACAGTGGGGCGGGGTACGCGCAGCGGTCAACATGCGCACCTTCCTCTCGGAGTTGGGCTGCTTGCCGGTCTCGGCGATGATTCACGTGCCTCGGGCGCAGGAAGTGCTCAATGAAGATGGCGGCTACGCCGAGAGTCAGGATGCCCGGGAATGGGGCGGCTATCTCGACCGCGCCTTCGAACAACTTGCCTGGTGGGCGAATGCCGCCAGGCGTTATCACGAGAGCGAAGACGGTGAGAAGCGCCCCGGCGCCTTCACGCGCAGCCCCTCGCAGCGCAACGCGCCTTGAAGGAGTGATAGCGTTCTTTGCCTCGATAAATGGGTGACGCAGCAAAAAGGGACTGCCTGAGCAGTCCCTTTTTGCATTGATAGTCAGTCACGTTTCGTCACGTCATTGACTGCCGGCTCACTCGAAGTAGCCACGCACCTTGTCCATGTCATCAGTCTCCGTCAGCGCCAGCGAGAGCAGAATGCGCGCCTTCTGAGGATTGAGGGCGCCACTGCCGATGCCTTCTTCCTTGGCACTGACGATACCATTGCCGGTACGGGTGCTGCGCACGACCGGGATGCCATCCGCCATGGCCTGCTTGACCAGCGGCTTGACGGTCTCCGGAATCGAGCCATTGCCGCTGCCGGCGATCACGATGCCCTTGGCGCCGTTGTCGAGGGCGGCGGTGAACAGCGCCGGGTCCATGTCCTGGTGGGCGTAGATGATATCGACCTTCGGCAGGCCATCGAGGGACGTCACGTCAAAGTGAGGCTTGTCGGTCGGTGTCGCCGGTGTGTAATAGAAGTGCGGCTTGCCGCTGATGAAGGCACCGAGGTAACCCTGCTCGGTCGCCTTGAAGGTGTCCATCATGATGGCATTGGTCTTGGTGGTGTAATACGCCGAGCCGATGCGGTCGTTGAGCACGATCATCGCCCCACGTCCCTCCGCACCTTCATCGGCTGCCAGGGTGACCGCCTCCAGCAGGTTGAAGGGGCCATCGGCACTGATGGCAGTCGCCGGACGCATGGCGCCGACCATTATCACCGGCTTGTCACTGTCGACGGTGAGATCCAGGAAGAAGCCGGTCTCCTCCAGCGTGTCGGTACCGTGGGTGATGACTACGCCGTGGGTGGCGTCCGTCGCGAGCTCTTCATTGATCGCCTTCGACAGTTTGAGCAGGATTTCCTGATCGATATTGCTGCTGCCGGTGTTGGCGATCTGTTCACCGGTCACCTCGGCGACATCGGCCAGTTCTGGTACGGCGTCCAGCAGCGCTTGCACCCCCAGGCTGCCGGATTCGTAGTTGGTGGTGTCCGTGGAGGAGGCAGAGCTACCCGCAATCGTGCCGCCGGTGGCATAGATCTTCACCCCCGGGTGTTCCGCGGCGTTGGCCTGAATGCCATAGGCCAGTGAACAGGCGGCGATCGAGATGGCAGCTACAAGGCGGCGGGGAGTCATGAAGTCAGCTGTTGTCATTGTGGTGAGTCGCTCTGTCGTTGTTATGAGGGCAAATGAAGGTCGTGTCTCAATCTTTCATTATTCATGAATAAGGAATATCTAAATTTAAGAGGTCAGTTCTCCTTGTCATCTTGTGTGGCGATTGATGCTCAGCATGGGGTGGAGGCGGGAGTCAGGCGGAAGGCTTCATCCCCCATCGAGTCAAGCAAGAAGCCGGCCAGTTCGTGACATGACACTGGCCGGTTTTCATCACGTCAGCGCCGCGCCACCATCACTGCGTGGGTCGTGGGCTGCCTCGACCTGACCGTCCGGGTGGCGCATCACGGCGCCGGCGTGCCCTAGGGTGTCGCTGAAGGCTTCATCGAGGACTTCCACCTCATGGCCCATGGCCGCGAGTGTCTGAGCCATCTCACCCGCGAGGCGTGATTCGAGCTTGAGGCTGGTGCTGACATCGCCCCAGGTGCGGCCGAGCAACCAGCGTGGGGCGCTGATGGCGTCCTGGAGTGACATGCCGTGGCGGGCGATGCGCGTGAAGACAGCCGCCTGGGTCTGCGGCTGGCCTTCACCGCCCATGGTGCCGAAGGCCATCACGCGGCCATCATCGAAGCAGGCCAGTGACGGGTTGAGGGTATGGAAGGGCTTGCGGCCCGGCGCCAGGCTGCGCAGTCTGTCCGGCGCCAGATCGAACGCCAGCCCACGGTTCTGCCACATAACGCCACTGCTGGGCAGCACCATGCCACTGCCGAATTCCCAATAGACGCTCTGGATGAAGCTGACGGTGGTGCCGTCACTATCCGTGGCGCCCATCCAGATGGTGTCGCCCTCGGCGGGCTCGTAGGGCCAGCCAAGGGCGATCTGCATGTCGACCCTGGCTGCCTGTTCTGCCAGAGCCTCCGCGGCGAGATGCCTCTGCTGAGTCGCGACACTGCCCGCCAGGCCACCTTCGAGGCATTCCGGTGAGGTGATCAGACTGTCACGTACCAGGAAGGAACGCTTGGTGGCTTCGATCAGCGCATGCAGATGACGCGGTGAATTGCCATCCGCCTCGCTGATGCCATGCCTGGCGCTCAATTCATCGTAGAGCCCCAGAATCATCAGCGTCGCGAGGCCCTGGGTAGGCGCTGGCAGGTTGTATACCTCACTGTCACGCAGGCGTACCTTGAGCGGCGTGACGCGCTGGGCGCGATAGCCGTTGAGGTCTGCCAGGCGCAGCGGGCTGCCTGCGGCTTCCAGCTCCTGTGCCATGTGCGTGGCAAGTTCACCACGATAGAAGTCATCGAGTCCGGCATCTGCCAGACGTGAGAGCGTCGCGGCCAGCGCCGGCTGACGCAGGCGTGCGCCTTCTTCCAGCGCGATCGGCTCACCTGACTCGCTCTGGCCCAGATAGCGCTCAGCGAAGCCGGGCTGCTGCGAGAGCACAGTCAGGTGTTTTTCGCTGAGAGCCTTCTGGCTGGCGCTGACAGCCACGCCCTCATTGGCATGCCGAATGGCATGACCCAACAGTGTCGCGAGCGCCATGGGCGAGCGCCCATCCGCCGAGGTTTCGGCAGAGAAGGCCAGCGCCTCCTGCCAGCCGCCGATGGTGCCGGCCACCGTCAAGGCCGACAGCGGGCCGCGGGTCGGGATGCTGCTGCCGTTGGCCAGGGGGGCGGCCCCCTCACTGTCAGCCGCGTAGCCATGGCCGTGCTCGGCATAGAACTCGCGGCTGGCAAGCCCTGCCGCCGGGCCACAGGCATCGATCGCCAGTGGCGCCAGCCCCGGGCGCTTGATCAGCCAGAAGCCATCACCGCCTATACCGTTCATATGGGGGTAGACCACCGCGATGGTCGCGGCCATCGCGACCATCGCCTCGATGGCGTTGCCACCATCGCGCAGAATATCGCGGCCCGCTTGCGCCGCCAGATGATGGGGCGCGGCGCAGGCGCCGCCAAAACCACGTCGGGTATGAATCATGGCGTCTTGCTCCTGAGGATTCCGTTGTTGTTATTGAGTGTCCAGTGCGTCTCAACTACCGGTGAACAGGTCGTAGAACATGCGCAGTGCCGTGAACATCAGGAAGATGGCGAAGACCTTCTTGAGCTTGGCGGCGTCCATTGCATGGGCCAGCTTCGCACCGATCGGAGCACACAGCATTGTCGCCGGCACGATGGCGGCGAAGCCGAGCAGATTGACGTAGCCGATGGAGCCCGGCAGCAGGTTCGGTTCGCCGATGCCATTGAGCAGGAAGCTGGCGGTGCCCGGCAGGCTGATGACCAGACCCAGCGCCGCGCCCGTGCCGACGGCCAGGTGCATCGGGGTGCCCAGGGTGCTCAGGGTCGGCACGCTCAGGGTGCCGCCGCCGATGCCCATCAGCGTCGAGACGCCACCGATGAAGGTACCCAGTGCGCCGCTGCCCAGCGGGCCCGGCAGGCCAGAGCCCAGCACGGTGGATTGACGGCGGAACATGTTGAGCGCGACCAGGAAGGCCACGGTGGCAAACAGCCCCATCAGTACCGCACCGCTGAACAGGTTGGATAGCAGGCCGCCGATGATGACGCCGATGATCACGCCCGGCAGCAGGCGCTTGAGAATCGCCGGATCCAGATTGCCCTTGGCGTAATGCGCCCTGGCCGACATGATCGAGGTGGGAATGATGGTCGCCAGTGAAGTGCCGACGGCCTGGTGCATGCGCACCGCTTCATCGACGCCCAGCAGGCTGAAGAGGTGAAAGAGCACGGGCACGATGACGATGCCGCCGCCGACCCCCAGCAGGCCGGCCATCACGCCGGCAATCATGCCGGTGACGATCAGTGCGGCGATCAGGCCGAGAATCCAGTGCAGTGGATAGGCTGAGAACAGTTCCATGGTGTTTCCTTGTCGTCCCCGTATGGCGCGGGGTGGTTCATTGCTGATGAAGGTTGCCGATGAACGCCATCGGCAGTCGATGCATGTCCCCTGAAGCACTGCCTGAAGCCTGGCGGGTGTACTGTCTTCAGGGAGGCGAGCCGATGGGCAGGCCACAAGACATTACGCGTTGCTGAATTACCTTGCCAATGGCCTTTGCGCTGAATCACCCGTCAAGTGTCTCGAACCGCGCCGGTACATGGCTGGCCGGCTTACCAACCGATCGCTTCCGGCAGCCAGGTAGCGAGCCCCGGGAAGCAGAACAGCAGCACGACTGCCGCAGCCTGCAGGCCCACGAAGGGCAGCACACCGAGATACAGATGGCGGGTGGTGACCTCTGGCGGGGCGACGCCCTTGAGGAAGAACAACGCCCAGCCAAAGGGCGGCGTCAGGAAGGACATCTGCAGATTCATCGCCACCAGCACGCCCAGCCACACCATGTCGGTGCCATAGCCGATGAAGACCGGCAGGAACATCGGCAGCGCGATATAGCTGATCTCGATCCACTCGAGGAAAAAGCCGAGCACGAACAGTATCACCATCAGAAAGATCAGCGCGCCCAGCTCGCCGCCCGGCAGCAGGTTGAACAGATCATGCACCATGTTCTCGCCGCCAAGGCCGCGGAAGGCCAGTGAGAAGGGCTGCGCACACAGCAGGATGAAATAGACCATGGCGGTGATGGTCAGGGTCGAATGCAGACAGGCCTTGAGCATGGTGAAGTTGAGACGCCGGGCCAGCAGCGCGATCAGCATGCTGCCCAACGCGCCCATCGAGGCCGCTTCGGTGGGAGCGGCCACGCCGCCCAGAATCGAGCCGAGTACCGCGAACACCAGCATCAGCGGCGGAATCACGCTACGCGCCAGGTCACGCAGCAATTCCTTCATGCCACCGGCGGCGGCGCGTTCCTCTTCCGGGATGGCCGGGACGAGGTCCGGTTTCCACCAGCCCAGCACCAGCAGATAGACGATATAGATGACGGCGATGGCCAGCCCCGGCACGAAGGCGGCGGCAAACAGGGTGCCGACGGATTCGCCGAGAATTTCCGAGAGCAGGATCAGCACCAGGCTCGGCGGAATGATCTGCCCCAGGGTGCCGGAGGCGCAGATGGTGGCCGAGGCCACACCCGGGTGGTAGCCACGCCGCAACAGGGTCGGCAGCGTCAGCATGCCGACGGTGACCACGGTCGCGCCGACGATGCCGGTAGAGGCGCCCATCAGCACGCCCACCAGGATGATCGCGATGCCCATGCCGCCATTGACGCCACCCATGGCCCGCCCGATGGTCTCGAGCATGTCCTCGGCGACCCGCGATTTCTCGAGCATGACCCCCATGAAGACGAACAAGGGAATCGCCAGCAGGGTGTAGTTGGTGACCACGCCATACAGACGGGCCGGCATCAGACTGAACAGCAGCGGGCCAAAGCCCGCAAGCCCCGCCACGAAACCGGCCACGGCCAGGGAAATCGCGACCGGAATCCCGATCAGCATCAGGACCAGAAAACCGCCGATCATGGCCAGCGCGATCCACTCGTTCGGGCTCATGGCGTCACCTCGCGTTCCAGGTCACCGTCGACGGGCTTGCCCGACAGCACCAGCAGCGCGCGCAGGCAGTCTGCCACGCCCTGCAGCGCAAGCGCGGCGAACCCGAGGGGAATGAAGGCCTTGAGCAGATAGCGATAGGGCAGGCCGCCGGGGTCGGGCGAGCCTTCCATCAGCTGCCAGGACTGCTCGGTGTAGGTCAGGCCCAGCCAGGCGATGGCGGCGCCGATGGCGATGGTCATCAGCGCACCGATCAGATCCACCAGCGCGCGGCCCTTGAGGGAGAAACGGTCGTAGAAGACATCGACGCGAACGTCGGCGCGATGCTTGAGGGCGTAGGAGATGCCAAGCAGCGCGATGGGAGAAATCAGGTGCCACTCGAATTCCTGGAGTGGCACGGGGCTGATGCTGAAGAAGTAACGCAGCAGCACGTTACCGCCGACCAGTAATACGAGCGCCAGCAGCGAGTAACGGGCGATGACGCCCAATCGCTCGATGATGCCCTCGAGAAAATGGATGATGTACAGCATGACATGGCCTCGTGAACGCCACGACGGGACAGGTCGTGGCGTTGGACAGGGAAGCAGGGATGACACCAGCGATGACTCGCTCAGGCACTGGGGCGTGAGCTGAAGTAGCCGCGACGGAGAGGGAAGTTCGATGTCAGCCGTCAGAGCGCCAGGAAGGTCTTCTCACTGACGGCGGCCCATTCCTTGTGCTGGTCGCGGAAGGTCATGAAGGACTCGTGGACGCGCGCGGTGTCCGGATCGACCGCCGCCATGTCGGTCAGCGTCTTCTCGGTGACTTCCTTCAGGCGCGCTACCACCTCGTCCGGCAGCGGCTGGGCGATGACGCCTTCGTTGTCGACCAGATCATTGAGCGCCTCGGCATTCACCGACTCGCACCAGGCCTGGCTCTCGACGTTGCACGCCTGGGCGGCAGCCTTGACGATGGCCTGCAGGTCTTCGGGCAGGCCCTCCCAGGCCGCCTTGTTGATCATCAGCTCGGTAACGTTGGTCGGCTCGTGCCAGCCGGTGGTGTAGTAGTACTTGGCGGCCTTCTGCAGCCCCAGACGGCGATCCTGATAGGGGCCGACGAATTCGGCGGCATCGATGACGCCACGCTCCAGTGCCGGGAAGATCTCCCCGCCGGGCAACAGACGCACGGCCACGCCCAGTTCGGCGTAGACCTTGCCGGCCAGCCCCGGGATACGCATCTTCAGGCCCTTCAAGTCCTCGACCGTATTGATCGGCTTGCGGAACCAGCCGGTCATCTGCACGCCGGTATTGCCCATCGGGAAGGCGATCAGCCCCTTGGGGGCATAGAGCTCATGCCACAGCTCCAGACCGCCACCGTGATACAGCCAGGCGTTCATGCCCTGGGTATTCATGCCGAAGGGCACGGTAGTGAAGTACTGGGCGGCGGGAATCTTGCCAGCCCAGAAGTAGGCATTGCCGGCGTTCATCTCCACCACGCCACTGGCGACGGCATTGAAGCCCTCCAGGGCCGGAATCAGCTCACCGGCCGCGAAGTGCTGGATCTTCATGCGCCCGCCCGACATGGCCTCCACCTTGCGACAGAAGTCGGTCGGACTGCCCGGACCCTCGACATAGAAGGGCGAGCCCGGACTATAGGCATTGGTCATCTTCCATTGATAGGTCTTGTTGGATTCCGCGCGCACGATGGCGGGCGCACCCATCACGAGTCCAGCGGTTGAGGTTGCCAGTGCGGCACCCAGGAACTTGCGACGATCGAATGTCATGGGAGGATCTCCTGCGGACGGATGACCAGTAATGCCCTTGCGACAGACTGCTTTGAATGCTCTGTGTGAAAGAGTCTTCTGTCTCAAGGGGTGCCTGTACGGCATGCCGACATCGAGGCCGGCGATCTTGTTGTGTAGGTGTTTCTGCATGTTCTTGAGTAGCGTTGCCTGTCATTTGTCAGCCAGGAGGCTGCCATTTGTCAGTGGGCTACACGGATGACTTTGCAAGGCGTGTGCCATTTGGCGCGCAGGGAGATTTGTTCTTTATTTTCAATCGATTGCATGGAGATTCTGGACGCTGTGTTCCGCTGATGGAGCGTGAGTGCGCCCCTGGCGTTGCCCAAGTGAGGCCGTGGCAGCGCTGATTGGCAAAGTTCAGGGCCTGACAAATGTCAGAAGATGACGCCTGTCGCGGCATTTGTTCACCGATAGCGACGGGGAGGGTGACATCTGGCTCACGAATGTGGGGTGGGGATGATCAATTGTCATGCTCGCGACCTGATGGTGCGCGCGATCGATCATGGTGCGCCTGGATAGGGGCGCTCAGAGTCGGTCAATCAGCGTCGGTCAATCAGAGCCGGTTCGCCCACCTCTAGTCTTCATGCGAGGCGCCACAGACGACAGTCTGACGGGTCGGTGGCATCATGCGGCTTTGTCCTGATGGAGCGTTAGATGTCACCTCATGAGCCTGAAGAGCCTACCGCCCGCTCGAAGTCTTCGCCTGCCGCCGTACCCACCTCCGTGACGAAGACTGCCGGGCCGCGCCTGCCCGTCAAGCCCGGGACGCCGGAAGGGGCACAGGTACCGCGCATCCTGCTGGTCGCCATCCTGGTGGTGATGGCGGTGCTTGCCTGGTGGGAAATGCCGCAGCAGTGGGCGCTGGATTTCCTCGACGCCACTCTGGGCCAGGCGTTCAGTGCCTTCGCCACCGCTAAGGGCCTGAACGCGACCATCTCGGTGCTGCAGTCCTCGACCATCGACCTGCAGGTCTTTCAGGTCTCGCCCGGGGAAGCGCTGGACCCCGCCAATGACATGATCGAGCGCTTCTCGTGGGTGATGTTCGCGGCGACTGGCTCGCTGGCGCTGCAGAAGCTGCTGCTGGGCATCTCCGGTTCCGTGATCATCAAGGTATTCGCCAGCGGTACCTGCCTGCTGGCGGCACTCGGGCTGCTCACGGGCAGTCGCCAATCGGTCGATGGCGTGCATTCCCGGCAGCGCTGGTGGCAGGTGGCCATACTGCGCCTGGCTCTATGGGGCCTCGCACTGCGCTTCGCGGTGCTGAGTGTCGCGCTGGCCAGCGGCGCCGCGGGTCAGGCCTTTCTCGATGACAGCCGCGATACCCAGATGGCGCAGCTGAGCGTGACGCAGCAGCAGTTGGCGGAAGTGGCCGACAAGCAGGTAGGTGGCGCGCACGAGGAGCGCAGCTGGTGGCAGCAGTTCAAGGGCAGCATGGAAGGCTGGGTCGGAGGGCCGATCACCAGTGTCACCCAGGGCTTTGATGCGATGACCGACAAGGTGATCGACCTCACCATGCTATTCATCACCCAGACGGTGCTGTTCCCGCTGGGCTTTCTGTGGATCGCGCTACGGCTGCTGCGCGGGCTGGGAAGATTGCAGTGACGCTTGAGGTGATACTGGAGATGACGATTGAGATGACAGCCCTGGCGCCGGTCGGGGCTGCGGCGTCAGAGATAGAGGCAGAAACAGAGGCGTTATAGCCGCGCACCGCCACGCCGGTGCTTCACGCGAGTCATCAGCGACTTGCAGTCGACGGAGAGGATCTCGTCGCGATTGAAGATATGCGCACGCACGAAGGCATCGAAGGCCTCGTAGCTGTCGGTGAGGGTGTGGATGTGCAGGCTTTTCAGGTCGCTCATGATGTAGAGGCTGACTACCTCGACGCAGGCGGAAAGCTCCTCGGCGATACGTTCGATGGCGCTTGGGGCGACGGTCAGATCCACGAAAGTGGAGGTGCCCTTGCCGAGCTTGTCGGGGTTGATGACGGCGGTGAACTGTTCGATCACGCCGCTCTCGACCAGCGCCTGGACGCGACTGCGGGCATGGGCACGTGAAATGCCGAGCTTGCGGGCGATATCGGCATAGGACATGCGACCGTCCCTGATCAGCAGGTTGAGCAGTTCACTATCGGTGCGGTTGAGGTTCATGGGCCAGGGTCTCGATGGTCTTTGTTGTAGTGGTGCACCTGTCTTATCAAACCTGTGCGACCCGCACTTGTATAGTCCGACTTCCGCCTCTGGCGAGAATATTCCCGCTCTGAAAACGACAACGGGGCGCCAAGGCGCCCCGTTGTCATGTGCATGCTGTATGACAGCAGCAGCCTCAAGCGTTACTGATAGACGATCTCGCCCTGAGGCGCGAATGCCTCGACGTCGATCGGGCTCTGCTCGGCAAGATAGGCCTTGAGCACATCGGCATCGACGAAGCCGGTATCCAGGTAACCCGGCAAATCAGTGACCCTGGGATAGCCATCCCCGCCGGCGGCATTGAAGCTCGGGATGGTGAAGCGATACTGGGCGTCCATGGCCAATGGCTGGCCCTGGATCTTCACGTCGGACACGCTGCCTTCTGCTCGATTTACGCGCAGGCTGATGCCGGCGAACTGGGCATAGGCGCCGGAGTCCACCGGCTGGGTCGCCACGGCATTGAGGTAGTCGAGCACCTCGCTGCCCGACATGCTGACGACCCCCACGGTGTTGCCGAAGGGCAGTACGGTCAGCACATCCTTGTAAGTGATCTCGCCCGCGGGCAGGGAGGCGCGCACGCCACCTGCGTTCATCACTCCGAAGTCGGCCTTGCCGGCCTGCATGGCGGCGGTGGCGATCAGGCGGCCCAGGTTGGTCTGGGCAAAGCGCACCACATCGCGATCTCCTTCGAGCTTGCCGTTGCTCTGAGCGACCGTGACGTTGAGCTGCGCCTGGCCCTTTTCCTGATAGGGGCGCAGGAATTCGCGCAGTTCGCTGTCCTCGGCAATTTCCTCTGCGACCAGCACCTTCCTGCGCTCGCCGTTCACTTCGACGGTCTTCTTGATATTCACCGGAATCAGCTGATAGTTGCGCATGGTCAGCTCGCCATTGCGGAACTCGTAATCAGCGCGTCCCACGTACTTGCCCCATTCATGCGCTTGCACGATGTAGGTGCCGTTCTGGCGGTCCGGCTGGCAATCATCGCCGGGCGCAAAGTCCGCCATCCGGTTGATGCCCTCCATGCAGACCGGCTCCTGGGAGTGGCCACCGACGATCATGTTCAGTTCGCCGTAGGGCAGGTAACGCGCCAGCGAGACATCGCCCGGCGCATTGATGCCATGTTCGGCGTTCTGATAGTGGCCCATGTGGGTGACCGCGAAGATCAGGTCCGGCTGCTCTTGCTCGTTGAGCTGCTCGATGGCCTTGCGCGCCTCTTCCTTGGGGTCACGGAAGTCGAGATTGCTGAAATATTCGGGATTGCCAATGCGCACGGTGTCTTCGGTGGTCAGACCGATCACCGCGATACGGACACCCTGCTCATCGAAGATCTTCCAGGGCGCGAATAGCCGCTTGCCGGTGGTCTTGTCGTAGATGTTGGCGGCCAGCATCGGGAAATCGGCCCAGTCGCGCTGCTTGAGCAGCACCTCCAGCGGGTTGTCGAATTCATGGTTGCCCACCGCCATGGCGTCGTAGCCGATGCGATTCATGCTCTTGAAGTCGGGCTCAGCCTGCTGGAGGTCGGATTCCGGCACGCCGGTGTTGATGTCGCCACCCGACAGCAGCAGCACGCTGCCGCCTGCGGATTCCACCTCGGCGCGGATACGGTCGACCAGCGTCTTGCGCGCCGACATGCCGTATTCGCCATCACTGCTGCGCCAGAAGCGGCCGTGATGGTCGTTGGTATGCAGTACCGTCAGATGATAGGTGGTGTCTGGCTGCCACTCCGGGGCCTGATGGATGGCACAGGCATTGAGAGTGCTCAGCAGGGCGGCTCCCAGCAGCGTCCGGAGTGCCATGCGCTTCAGCGACGGGGAGCGCAGGGCATCTGCCCGCGTCGGGAAGGATCGAGCATTCGTCATGAGAGGACATTCCTTGTGCCTTGCGTCATCGTGGACTTGCCGGCTGACAGCACGCCGAGGTGCCTGTCATTCAGCGGTGAACGGGAAGGGATCGGAGCGGATACCGCCATGGCCGGTAGCCTGTCCCACAATGATGAATCATAGATGAATGAAAAGGAAAGTTCTTGCATTTCCGTGGCTTGCAAGAAGTCTTCACAAGGCGGACAGGTGCCGAAGCGGACAGGTAGTAAGGCGGACAGATGCTTCGACAGGAAGGCGTCTGCAGGCCGGGCATCCCGGGGGCGCTGATGCAAAGACACCGGCTTGGGGGGCGCTGATGCAAAGACACCGGCCTGTACTGCGCCGGTGTCGATTTCGCGTGTCGAGATGGTGCGGATCAGGTCGCCTGACTCATGTCGCCTGGCTCATGTGGCATAGCCAGTCGTCGGCCTCACGCACAAGGCCTTGAGGAGAAGCGTGCCGAGAGCCTCAGGCGTGTTCCTGGTCCGCGCTGATGCTGTCGGTGGATTCACGCTCACTCGCTTTTGGGTTGAACACCTCGGCGTCTTCCATCTTCGGCAGCAGCAGCTCGGCGATGATGGCGGTCAGGCCGCCCATGGTGATCGGCGAGCGCAGCGCATCGGCGAAGGCGCCCGGAATGGCGTTCAGCACATCCGGCACCATGCCGACGCCAAGCCCCAGCCCCAGGGCCAGCGCGATGATCATCATCTCGCGCCGTCCGATGGGCTGCGCCATCAGGATGCGGATGCCAGACACCGCGATCAGCGCAAACATCAGCGTGGTGGTAGCACCGAGCACCGGACGCGGCATCTGGGTCAGCAGGGTGGCGATGAAGGGCGAAAGGCCCAGCAGCAGCAGGAATCCGGCCACGTAGCGGCCCACATGGCGGCTGGCGATGCCGGTCAGCTGGATCACGCCGGTGTTCTGGCTGAAGGTGGTGTTGGGGAAGGTGCCGGCCAGCGCGCCGAGCGCGGAATTCAGGCCATCGCCCAGTACGCCGCCGCGCAGACGCTTCTGGTGCAGCTCATCATCCACGGCGAGCCCCGAGGCACGTGCGCTGCCGGTGAGGTCACCGACCGTCTCGATGGCAGTGATCATGAAGATGAAGGCCACCGGCAGGAAGGCGGCCAGCGAGAAGTCGAAGCCGGTATTCAGGGTCGCCGGATGCGGCAGGGCCAGCAGGGCGGCATCGGCCAGCTGCGGTGCATCATAGAGGCCGCCGATGGCGGCGATGATGCAGCCGACGGCCATGCCGATGAAGATGGAGGCGATTCTCAGCCATGGATGACGTGAGACCTGACAGGCCAGCACCGTGATCAGCACACAGCCGGCCAGTGCCAGATTGGCCGGTGCACCGAAGTCCTCGGCGCCGAAGCCGCCGCCGATGTCCGTCATGCCCACCTGGATCAGGCTCAGGCCGATCAGCATCACCACCACGCCGGTGACCACGGGCGTGATGACCCGCTTGAGCCACGGCAGCACCGTGCCCAGCGCCATCTCGATCAGGCTGCCGGCCAGGCAGGTGCCGAACAGTACCGCCAGTACCTGCTCGTCACTGGCATTCTGCGATCGTGCGATCAACCCTGCAGTGATCAGCGCGGACACGAAGCTGAAACTGGTGCCCTGGATGCTCAACAGCCCCGAGCCGAATGGTCCCAGGCGCTGGGACTGGATCCAGGTAGCGACACCGGAGATCACCAGCGCCATCGACAGCAGGCTGGCGGTGTAGGCATCGAGGCCCAGCGCGCTGGTGATGATCAATGTCGGTGCAATGATGCCGGCCAGACTGGCCAGCAGATGCTGGGCGCCAGCGAGTGCCGAGATTGGGACCGGAGGGCAGCTTTCGAGGCCGAGCAGTGGTTCGTCGATCCCCTTGGAATCGGAAGAGGATTGGCTCATGTGACGCTCCTTGTTCTGCTCGCGGTGCAATGGCGGAAATGGTGTCGGGCACTGGAGTGTTCAGCGCGGGCAGTCAATTATAAGCAAGATGTGAACCAAGTTCAGTGCACGTATCGATTTTTCTATCACTTGTTGCGTGCCGCGCGGCCAGCCAGCGGATGAGCAAGCCAAGCCCGTGTGCCACAAATGCAAGATCCCCGCCGGGCGTGAAGCCCGGCGGGGATCTATCTGCGCTCTCGTGGCGCCTTGTCTGAGCGAAAGTAAGCTCAGCGGCTCAGGGCGTCAGCAGGCGCTGGATCTTGAGGCCGATCTCGCCTTCCGAAAAGGCCCCCAGGAAGCCTTGGAAGTGCTCGGATGCCACGTGGGCTTCCAGCGCTTCTTCATCCCACCATTCCTCCAGTACCACGAAGTCGCCTTCCGGTACCGGCTCGCCTTCCTCGACCTGCTTGTCTACCGCGAAGAGTTCATATTGCAGACACCCCTTGTCGGACTGACTCTTTTCGACCAGATCGGCGAGAATGTCACGGGCCTTTTCCTGCTGGTCGGCGGGGAAAGTCAGAGTCGCGATAAGCTTGAGAGACATGGCATGAATCCTTTAGTGAGCGAAAATGATGACGAGTGAAGCCGATGCCCCACGTGACCGGCAGACGATGGGACATGAGCAGAAACGGTGTCATGTCCGATGTGCGGTTGCAATGCGGCAGGCACGGGTCCCCTCGGGTGAATGCGATGCCCGCCGCTCGATGACACCTGCGCTTACAGGCGAGTGAAGATCTCGTCTGCCGGCAGACGGGACTTGGGCAGCTCGGCATTGAAATCGCCAGCGGCGCGGTAACCCAGGCTCACGGCGACCAGGGCGTTGAAGCCCTTCTCGCGCAGGCCGAATTCCGCATCCAGCGCTACCGGGTCGATGCCTTCCAGCGGCACCGCATCGATGTTCAGGCTGGAGGCCGCATACAGCAGGCTGCCGTAGTTGAGGTAAACCTGCTTGTCCATCCAGTGCTGCAGGTCCTTGAGATCATGACGGTGCAGGTCGATGAACAGACGCCGCGCGCCGTCCATCATCGCGCTGAACTCGTCATCCTTCTTGAAGCGGCCATCAGAGGCTTCGGTGTCCAGCAGGTGGTTCAGGTAGTCGTCGTCCAGGGTGGAGCGAGTGCAGAACAGCACGACGTGAGACGCATCGGTGATCTTCGGCGAGTTGAAGGCGTACTTGTCATCGGTACCGGCGCGCGCGAAGCGCTGCTTGGCATCGTCAGATTCCAGCACCAGGAAGTGCCACGGCTGGGAATTGACGCTGGAGGCGCTCAGGCGCATCACGTTTTCGAGTTCCTGCCAGTCGGCGGCGCTGATCTTGCGTGCCGGATCGAAGGCCTTGGTGGAATAACGGCGTTGCATGATGGCGGTGGGAGTCATGATGACGGTCCTCGTAGTGGCAGGCCAGTCGCTGAGCGCCTCTGACCTTGTGGAAGAAGATGTCGCCATCATAACGAGTGGATTCAGCGTTGAGTATCCGCGTTGCGCGCATCTTTAAGATGAAAAAATGGCACCAATTCCGAGGATTGGCGCCATATGTCAATTACTTGTCATCGCTGTGATGCTTTCATGGCATTAATGCTGCGGCAGGCTCTCTGGATGGCGTATCAGAAGAAGCACTCAGCATCAGGCCGTGCAGCTTGCGGCACTGGCCCGCCACATGGACTTCGCGTATCACGCGGTCGTCGCCCAGCATCATCAGCGCGAACAGAACCTCCTGCAGCGATACCTGGCTGGACTGATCCCAGCGAGTGCGCCGTGCCAGCAAGGGCGTGGCGGCGGGGTCGAGCACGATGACATCGGCTTCCATGCCCGGACGCAGGTTGCCGACCTTGTCTTCCAGACGCATGGCGCGCGCATTGCCCAGCGTCAGTTGATAGAAGCCCTGCCAGGGTGTCAGAGGTTGATTGGCGCGTGACTCAAGCCTCGCCACATCATGGGCGACGGCGCCGTGAAGCTGACCGACCTGATAGGCGGCCTTGAGGCTCTCCAGCTGACACAGGCTGGAGCCACCGCCGACATCGGTGGCTATGCTGATGTTCATTTTCATGGCGCGGGCACTAGCGCGATCGAAGAGTCCGCTGCCGAGGAATAGGTTGGAGGTCGGGCAGAAGGCGATGCTGGCGCCCTGATCCGCGATGCGCTGGCGCATGCCATCGTCCAGGTGGATGCCGTGGGCGAAGGTGGTGCGCTCATGGCTCAGCCCGACATCCTCATAGACCGCCAGATAATCCCGAGCGTCGGGGAACAGCTCGGCGACCCACTTCACCTCATCGAGATTCTCGGCCAGGTGGGTCTGCAGGTGCAGGTCCGGCTGGCTCTTGAGCAGTTGGCCGGCAGCCTTCAGCTGCTCGGGCGTGGAGGTCGGCGCGAAGCGCGGCGTCAGCACATAGCCGAGGCGGTCACGCCCGTGCCAGTCGGCGATCAGGCGCTCATCGTCCTTGAGCGCGGTGACCCCGGAGTCCAGCAGAGCGGGCGGGGCATTGCGGTCCATCATCACGCGCCCGGCGTGTACGCGCATGTCGCGCGCCCGGGCAGCCCGGAACAGGGCATCGGCACTGGTGGCATGTGAGGTGGCGAACACCTGGGCGCTGGTCGAGCCATGACACAGCAGCGCATCGAGGAAGGCATCGGCGACCTCGGCGGCATGTGCGGGGTCGGCGAAACGCTGCTCGGCGGGGAAGGTGTAGGTATTCAGCCAGTCGATCAGGCAGTGGCCGTAGCTTGCGATGATATCCAGCTGCGGGAAGTGCACATGGGTATCGATGAAGCCCGGCATCATCAGGCCTTCGACGTTACGCGGCGGAGACAGGCGCATCAGCTCGCCCACGGCCTCATGTCGGACAAGCGAGCGATGATCCCCCACGGCGACCACATGGCCTGCATGCATCACCAGCAGCGCATCGGTGTAGTGTTCGACGGCGCGTGCCAGGGTCGCCGCCATGTCAGAGGCTCGGCTGTTGCTGTTTCCTTGATTGCTATCTTGCTTATCGTTGCCATCGCTCGAGACCGCCTCACTCAGCATGGCGTCTGCAGGGTCGGCGACGAAATGCAGCAGCGCTCCGCGCAGTAGGCTGACGCAGGAAGCGTCCTTGGCGGCCGCGCGCAGGGCAGCCGTCAGGCGCTGCTCATCCAGGTGGCAGGCCGCAGTGTGCGACGTGTCTTGGTCAGTCATCATTCGGCCTTCTGTGTCGTTTCTGTCTGGTGCATCGCGTCAGGAGCAAAATGGGCGCGCAGCTGGCGGGCACCCTGACGCGTCAGCCCATGGCTGTCCAGTGACGTGCCCTGGGCTGACGTGCCTTGGAGAGACGCGCCATGTCCGGTGGCCTTGTCGGGCGAGTTCACGGCCGCTTCGTCACTGCGCCGCGCCTCGATCTGCAGCAGTTCCGCGACGACGCCAATCGCGATTTCCTCAGGGCGTTTGCCGGGAATGCCGGGCACGCCAATCGGACAGCGAACGCGGGCGATCTGATGCTCCTCGAGATCGCTGCGCAGGCGCTGGCGAAAGCGCGCCCACTTGCTGCTGGAACCGATCAGCCCCAGCGAGGCCAGGTCATCACGTGGTGCGAGCGCGGCGATCAGCGCCTGGTCCTCGACATGGTCATGGGTCAATACCAGCACATGGCTGCCCGCCATCACGGGCAGTGATTCACTGGCGGGCGCGGCTTTCGCGGTCGGCAGGTCAGTCAGGATATTGAACGCCTGACGTTCTACACGACCCTCGCAACCCGCGGGAGTCGTGGCGGCCGTGAGCTGCTCGGGGCGTGAGTCCCGCCAGTCGATCTGCCAGCCCAGCGGTGCCAGCAGCGTGACGATCGCCTGCCCGACATGGCCGGCGCCGAACAGGGCCAGCCGTGGCGCAAGTGCCGGGTACAGCTCGATCAGCACCTGCACATGGCCGCCACAGCATTGCTGGGCATGCTGGCCGAGCGCGATCTCCTCGAGCAGGCAGCCAGATTGTCCCCGGGCCAGCATCCCGCGAGCGCGCTCCACCACCAGCTGCTCCAGCCGACCGCCGCCGAGGCTGTCGTGCAGCGTATCGGGGGTGATCAGCATCTTGCTGCCGGCACCACGCGGGGCAGAGCCCGCCACCGTCACCACGGTGGCCAGTGCATGCGCCGTCAATGCTGCCTGGGCCTCGGCGAGCGCCTGATACCAGCGGCCGGTCGCGGCACTCTTTGCATTCATGACGGCACTCTTGTCGACATTCATGACGGCACCTGCGTTGGCTCTGCGCCAGCAGTGTCGTGCTGCTCCTGCCAGTCACGCTGTTCGCGCGCCGCCAGCATCACGCGCTCCGGCGTGGCCGGGGTATCCAGGCGCACCGCGCGGCGATAGTCGGTCAGCGAGGCCAGCGCATCGCGCAACGCCGCCCACACGCTGATGGCGAGCATGAAGGGCGGCTCGCCGACCGCCTTGGAGCGATAGATGCTGGCGGCCGAGTTGGGATGTCCCTCCAGCAGGCGCACCTTGAGCGCGCCAGCCGGCACGTCACTGATCGCCGGAATCTTGTAGGTCGCCGGGCCATCGGTGAGCAGCCGGCCATCCTCGTTCCACTTGAGCTCCTCCGTCGTCAGCCAGCCCATTCCCTGCACGAAGCCGCCCTCGATCTGGCCGATGTCGATGGCCGGATTGAGCGAATCACCGACATCGTGCAGGATCTCGGCGCTTTCCAGGCGGTATTCACCACTCAGCGTATCGACGACCACTTCGCACAGCGCCGCGCCGAAGGCGTAGTAGTAGAAGGGGTGACCGGTGCCGCTGGCGCGATCGTAATGGATATCCGGGGTGGCATAGAAGCCCTTATCGGACAGTGAGATGCGTTCCAGGTATGCCGCCTGGATCAGCTCGCCCCAGGTCATCAGTACACCGCTCGGGCCATGCAGCTCGCCATCCGTGAGGCTCAGGCTGACGCGTGGCTGGGCGAGATGCTCGGCGGCGAAGTCGAGCAGGCGCATCTTGAGGCGCAGGCAGGCATCACGCGTCGCCATGCCGTTGAGGTCCGCGCCGGAGCTTGCCGCCGTCGGCGAGGTGTTGGGCACTTTGTCGGTGCGGGTGGCGGTGATGCGTACCTTGTCCACGCTCAGCCCCAGTTCACGCGCCGCGACCTGGGTGATCTTGGTGTGCAGGCCCTGGCCCATCTCGGTGCCGCCGTGATTCACCTGCACGCTGCCATCGGTGTAGACATGCACCAGGGCGCCTGCCTGATTGAGGTGCTTGGCGGTGAAGGAGATGCCGAACTTGACCGGTGTCAGCGCCAGCCCCTTCCTGACCACCGGATTGGCGGCATTGAAGGCGCGTATCTCGGCGCGGCGCGCCCAGTAGCGGCCACTGTCCTCGAGCTGATCGATCAGGGTCGCCAACAGCGGGTGCTGATTGACGTGTTGGCCATAGTGCGTGGTCTCACGGCCCTCGCAGTAGAGATTGCGCTTGCGGATCTCCAGCGGGTCACGCCCCAGACGCCGGGCGATATCCTCCATCGCGGACTCGACCGCCAACATGCCCTGAGGGCCGCCAAAACCGCGGAAGGCGGTATTGGACGCCACATTGGTGCGTGCGCGAATGCCGCGCACGTGGGCATTGCCGAGGTAGTAGGCATTGTCGGCATGGAACATGGCGCGATCGACGATGGCATCCGAAAGATCCGGCGAGTGGCCGCAGTCGCCGGTCAGCTCGATGATGGCGGACTCGATGCGCCCGCTGTCATCGACACCGAATTCATAGCGGTGGTGGAAAGGGTGGCGCTTGCCGGTCAGGCGCATGTCATCTGCGCGTGCCAGCCGCAGGCGTGCCGCGCGGCCCGTGCGCCGAGCGATCATCGCGGCCAGACAGGCCACCGGTGCGGCCTGGGTTTCCTTGCCGCCGAAGCCGCCCCCCATGCGGCGGGTCTCCACCGTGATGGCGTGGAAGGGCACGCCGAGCACTTCGGCGATCAGCTTCTGGACTTCGCTGGGGTGCTGGGAGGAGCTGTGCACCAGCATCTCGTCATCTTCGCCGGGCAAGGCCAGTGCGGCTTGACTCTCCAGATAGAAGTGTTCCTGGCCGCCGCTTTCCAGCTCACCGCTCAATTGCCAGGCGGATTTGGCGAGTTTGTTGCTGATGCTGTCGAGATCGCCGGCGCGACCATTGGCAAGCCGTGCCTGGGTGTGGGTCGGGCGCACCAGATCACCGCGGTTGGCCGCCTCGCGCGGGTCGAGGCACACCGGCAGGGGCGTGGTGGCGACCTTGGCCAGTCGCGCCGCCTGACGTGCCGCGCGCTCGCTGTCGGCGGCGACCACGAACAGTGCCTGACCATGATGGCTGATGATGTCACTGACCAGCAGCGGGTCGCCGGGGAAGACCGGCCCCACATCGCTGTGACCGGGGATGTCGGCGGCGCTGAGCACGCAGACCACGCCGGGGGCACGGCGCACCGCTTCGAGATCCAGCGCATCCAGAGTGGCGTGCGCGACCTCGCTCATGCCGATGGCCAGATGCAGCGTGCCGGTGGGCAGTGGCAGGTCATCCACATAACGCGCCGAGCCGCTGACATGGCGCTGGGCGCTTTCATGCTGACGTGACTGGAGAACGGGGGCGGCCGGCGCGGCGCTGGCGTCGGACTCAAGACTGTGCAAGGTACGCATCGAGGCTCTCCAGTGGCGTGAGGGAAGTCGTGGTCTGACGCTCATTCAGGATGCGCTGGGCCACGCGGGGAATCAGATGGCTGGCGGCCAGCAGGCGATACTCGCGTGAGCCGCGCACGTCACTGAGCGGTGAGAAATCGGCCTGCACGGCCTGCTCGATCTGCTGGCGAGTCTGCGCCGTCAGCCTGGCGGGAGTGAGAGATTCCAGCGCTTGCAGCGTCAGCAGTGCTTCCAGGTGCGGGGCGCGGGCCGGAACCCCGGCCATGCCGCCGAAGGCCACGCGCCAGTGCTGGGCGCGCCCGCTGGCGTCACGCCGCCAGGCGAAGACGCCGAGCAGGGTGGAGATGTCATCGTCACGCCGCTTGGACAGCTTGTGTACCGCCAGCCGCTGGTTGGGCAGCGGGCGCGGCAGGAAGACCGAGTGGATGATCTCGTCCGGCATCAGCTGGGTACGCTTGTAGTCGAGGAAGTAGTCCTCGAGCTTCAGGATGCGCTCGTTGTCCTGGCTCATCAGCTGGATATAGGCGTCCAGCGCGATCAGCAGCGGCGGCATGTCACCGATGGGCGAGGCATTGCCGATATTGCCGCCCAGGGTGCCACGATGGCGGATCTGTTCACTGCCCAGTCGCGTGAGCAGCTCCGCGCCATCCGGGTAATGCTCCCGCAGCAGCGGCATCAGCTGGTGATAGCTGACCGCTGCCCCGATCCACCAGCCTGCCTGACCGGCGTGCTCGCCTTCCTCTATCTTGCCAAGCGCCGCGACCTGGGTGGTGTCGATCAAGGCCGGGAAGTCGCGCAGGCGCTGGGTGTGCTCCAGCATCAGGTCCGTGCCACCGGCGATCAGCGTGGCATCCGAGCGCTCGGCGCGCAGCGCCAGCAGGGCCTGCAAGGTGACTGGCCGATAGAAACGCCCGGTGTCTCGCTCGTCATCAGGGGCGGTGTCGTGCGCTTCCGCTGTGCTATCGCCAGCGTCCTGCAGGCAGGCTGGCCCGAATTCGCCTTGCAGCAGACGGTGAGCGGCCTCGCGGATCGGGCGATAACCGGTGCAGCGACACAGATTGCCGCCCAGTGCATGGTCGATCATGGTGTCGCGTTGCCGGGCATCGATCACTTCGCCCTGATCGATCTGGCGCTGATGACGGGCATGCAGCACCGCAAGGCTCATGGCGATGCCCGGGGTGCAGAAGCCACATTGGCTGGCGTGTGTGCTGACCAATGCCTGCTGCACCGCCGAGAGGGTTGGCGCCTGGCTGGCATCCGCCAGACCCACGACGGTGATCAAGTCACAGCCGGCCAGCTGGTGGGCGGGCATCAGGCAGGCGTTGGCGGTGCTCACATTGTGGCCCGGCCCCTGCAAGGCAATGGTGCAGGCGCCGCAGTCGCCGGAGGCACAGCCTTCCTTGGTGCCGTCTTGCCCAAGTGAGGTGCGCAGCACTTCGAGTACGCTCGTTCCCGGTGCAGGTGTGGGCAGTCGGCACGCGCGCCCGTTCAAGGTGAAGTCGATCATGCGGGCATCCTGTCAGGTCGTATTGTCATTGTGGTGCCTTGTTGCGTACAGCGTACTTCCAACGCTCAAGTCCTCTGTTCTACGCTGCCGGCGGGCTGGGGCTGTCTTGCCAGCGGGCCTGTTCTATCCAGGCGACGAGCGTTGATCTGCAGGCTGTTGTCTCTATCAATGTAACAGGTCGTATTGTGATTCCTGCAAGAATCTGACCAAATGGTCAGTGCATGTTGTGGTATTTTGTTCGCCGGTGTCTCAACGGGCTGTTTTCACTGCTGTTCCAACGCCACGTGATAGTCGCTTGACCAGAGCCTCCTGCTTGCGCACATCGTCGCTGACTGGCGAGTGAGACAGACAGGGGACTGTCGCCAAGAGACTCGAATGCTTTTTTCTGACCTGATGAGTGATGCCGATGCCCGCGGATTCTCCTTCTTCCCTTTACGCTGAAGTCCGTCGTACCCGTAGCGCGGAATTGAGCGTGCCGCCTGCCAGCTCTCCGCGTGAGCAAGCCGAGAGCCGTATTCTCGAGGCCGCCGAATGCGTATTCGCCTGTCACGGTTATCGCGGCAGCACCTTGAAGCAGATTGCGGAAGTGGCCGAGTTGCCCAAGGCCAATCTGCTCTATTATTTCGGCTCCAAGGAGAAGCTCTACGTTCACCTGCTGGAGCAGACCCTGACGCGCTGGAATGCTTCGCTCGAGGATATCTCGCCCGATGACGAGCCACGTGAGGTGCTGGAGGCGCTGGTGCGCGTCAAGCTCAAGCTGGCACGCCAGGCACCGCAGGCCTCGCGTCTGTTCGCGGCGGAGGTGATCAGTGGGGCGCCTTTCCTGCGCGATTATCTCAGTGGCGACCTGCGCGACTGGGTGCAGGCGCGCTGCGATGTCATGAAGGCCTGGATGGCCGCGGGCAAACTGCGCGAGGCGGAGCCGATGTGGGTGATCTACCTCATCTGGTCCACCACTCAGCATTACGCGGATTTCGCCGCCCAGATCGATCAGCTGGGGGGAGCGCCGCAGAGCGATGAAGACTGGGAGCAGCTGGCGGATTTCGTGGCCAGCACGCTATGTGATGGTCTGTGCCCGCGACAGCCATGAGCGGCATGAGCGGCATGAGCGGCATGAGCGCTTGAGCCGGCGGATTCGGCGCTCTGTCGGTCGCCTGTTTCAGCTGTCTGTTGTCAGTACCTCGCCGCACAGCAAAAAGCCCGCCCCGGTATCCGGGGCGGGCTTTTTTGGTTCTTGAGTCTAGAGTCGTTCTTGCGTCGCTCGCTCTTGCGTCATTCTGGAAATGTGAAGGATAAGGCCATCAGGCGATCAGCTTGCCATCTCCAAGGGCATGCCAGCATCGCGATCCAGCACTGCTTCTTCCTCTTGCTTGGTCCCCGACAACTCGGCTTTCTCCAATTGAGAGATGTCACAGTGTTGATGCATCTGCCAGCCATCGCGGGCATCGTCGGCAAGATAGATCAGCGCGGCATCGGCGCTTGCCCACAGCCGCGCGAGGTCACGTTGGTGGCGGGTGCGGTTGGCCAGCGGCAGCGCATCGGCGGTGACTACCACCACCGGCGCCTTGCGCAGCCAGCGCGGCGCATGACTCGGCCAGCTGTGATGCACGGCGTCCAGCCAGGGCGCCTGGGGATGGCCGGGCGATGACTGCCAGCGCCAGCCACGCCCGACCTCGGTGATCCCGCGCGCCGTCCAGATCAGGCTGCGCCGCGGCAGCTGCGCCTCCAGGCTTTTCAGCAACGCATCGTCGCTATCCGTCAGCGGCTGGATGGCTCCTGACATCATGCTCAGGTACTCGCCAGCGTGCTGGCCGGCGGTCAGTTCCAGCTTGATGCGAGGCGCCGGGGCGAGGGCGATGCTGTTCTCTAGCGGTATGTGCATGCCGCATTCCATGCCGATGGTATAGACGCTCATGCCAGCATTCCTCGACGCGTCATGCTCTGACGCAGCAGGGTGTGGTGGCGGTGCATCGCCTCCCAGTCAGCGTGAGCCTTGTGGTTGATGTCAGGATTGAAGACGGCTTTCTGCTGCGCGATGGGCGATGCTGTCGGAGTCGGTGTCTCGGCTGAGGCCTGGGCCGCCACGGCCGAGGCGGCAATGTCGGCCTGGCTGCGCGTGTCATGGGCCGGTGAAGGCGTCGTGGGGGCCGTCGTTGTCTTCAGGCTCAGCGGCGGTGCCTCGTAGCCCATCGCCATCACGCCCAGCAATTGAGCGGACTGGGCATTGGCGACATCCTGTGTGGCGCTGCTAGAGCGGGGCAAGAGGGTGAATGTCTGTGTCGTGACCTTGGCTGTCATGGCTCGGCAGGTATCGAGGAGGGCAGTCATCGTTGAGGTGGCCATGAGAATGCTCCTTGCGCATCGCGAGCGCTTTATCGGGAATATTGCAGTCCGGCAAGGGTCGTTGGCGTTACTGCGCGGCGTATGACCTGTCGGCTGGCTAGTCTTGATCAAGCGGCTTGCGTGCCGATTTGTTGTGATGAACAGTAAAAACAGGCGCTTGTGTCTGTCGCGCGGTGCGGATGGTTGGCGTCGTGCAGCGCTTGAGGGCGTCAGAGGCGTTCAGGATGAAGAAAAAGCGCTCATCTCGAGGGTTACGCCTTTCGTCTATGCACTGTCAGTCAGCACCTGGCCCAGGCTTTGCACTGTCTTGATGCAATCGTTGATGCAATCGTTGCTCTGCGCTCACGCAGAATCTTTTCAGGAGTGTGTCTTCATGCCACGAGCGCCCATAGATCACAGCGCGCCCCCCGAGGATGACGTGTCCGGTAAATCCCGGGCAGTGCACCCGGATGGGGAAGCGCCTGCCCCCGATGCCGATGCCAGCGTCAATCTTGCTACCAGTCTCGCTCGCCATGCCGCAAGCCAGGGCACCAGGAGCCTGAGCCTGCATCAGCGTCTGACCCGTTCGCTTGAGGAGCTCACACCGAATGAGCAGCGCATCGCGCGCTTTCTGCTCGCGCATCAGGATGAACTGGCGCTATACAACGCCGCGGAACTGTCACGCCTGACCGACGTCTCCAAGGCGACGGTCAGCCGCCTGTTCCGCCGTCTTGGCTATCAGGACTTCCGTGAGGCGCGGGACCAGGCGCGTAGTCTGCGTCATTCGGGTGTGCCGGTGGCGGCAGCGCCGACGGCAGACCATCACCAGCGCCACTATGAGCAGGAGTGTCGCAACCTGCGTCAGGCACTGGCGGCGCTGGACATGCTCGATATGGAGGCCTTGAGCGGCGCTCTGGCCAAGGCCGAGCGGCTGCAGATCATCGGCTTTCGCAATGCTTATCCACTCGCGCTGCACCTGCGCCAGCAGTTGCTGCAGTTGCGCGAGCAGGTGGCGGTGTTGCCGCAACCCGGCCAATCACTCGGCGAGGAGATCGCACGCCTGGGCGTCGATGACGCCGTGGTGGTATTCGCCATGCGCCGGCGACCGCATGGGCTGGCACGATTGCTTGAATGGCTGGGGCAGGCGCCATGTACGGTGCTGCTGGTCTGCGATGACAGCCTGAGCACCATCCCCGCCGGTATCGAGCATGTCCTGCGCTGCCCGTTGGACAGCGTCAGCGCCTTCGACAGCTACGCCGCAGCCATGAGCCAGATCAATCTGCTGGCCACGCGCCTGCTGCATGACGACCTCGTCGGCGGGCGCAGTCAGATACGCCGCGTGACGGATACCTTCGATGCGCTGGAGGAACTGGGCGACGGCTGATCGTCCAGCTTGAAGTGCTCCTGCCTTTCCTTCCTCTCTATCTATCTCCCTGTGGGCCGCCAGTCTTGCTTCTGATCTGTGCGGCGGCCCGATTCGACCCGGCGCGCTCTGCGCACCCGCAGGGCGCATATGCCTCCCTGACTGCACCATCTGCTGCCATGTCGCTGATGTCGGCGCCCTGATCTCGCCGCCAGGCGAGGGCGTCATCCGCGATTTCGCCTCCCGCAGGCGTGTGTCTCTTCTTATCGTAGCTACTCATTTCTTCTCGCTGTTTTGCTTTCAGGCCTGTTCTCGATCCTGTGCTGAGGCGCGTGCTCAAGTGCGTTCGCAAGCCCATGCACAGGCGTGTGAGCTGCTGGTGACTCTGCGCTGCCTGCAACTCGATCACCTTGTTGAGCACCTGGCGGAAGTGCTTTGGCACACCTGTTGCAAAGATTGATAAGGGAATCACTCGTTTCATTGGTCAGGTTCTGAAGACGAATGCGACAAGGAGTCAATGGACCTGACTCGGCGAGACACTCGGCAAGACGATCAACAACAACCAACAACAATCCACTGCCGCAAGGCACCAGGTGAATGACGAGTCGTCCTCGCATCAGCGCCTGGCATTGACGGATACCGGAGTCGACCGATGAGCAAGCGTCACGAGAGCAAGGCCCAGCAGCGCGCCACACGGACAGGCAACAAGCAGCGTCTTGGCAACTGGGTCCGCAAGGGAATATTGCTGGCCCTGTGGGGCACGTTGGCGTCCACCGCCCTGAGTGCACACGCGGATGCACTGAGTGACATCACCGATAGCGGGGTGCTGAAAGTGGCGGTGCCACAGGACTTCCCGCCCTTCGGCTCGGTCGGCCCGGACCTCAAGCCGCGTGGCTACGATATCGACATGGCGCGCTATCTGGCAGACGAGATGGACGTGAAGCTTGAGCTGGTGCCGGTCACCTCGGCCAATCGCATCCCTTACCTGCAGACCCGCAAGGTCGATCTGGTGATCTCGAGCCTGGGCAAGAATCCCGAGCGTGAGAAGGCGATCGATTTCTCCGATGCCTATGCGCCGTTCTTCCTCGGCGTGTTCGGCGAGAAGGGCAGTGAGGTGGACTCCGCGCAAGGACTGAGCGAGAAGACCATCGGCGTGACACGTGGCTCGGTGGAAGACATGGAACTCAGCAAGGTGGCACCGGAATCGACCACCGTGAAGCGCTTCGAAGACAACAACACGACCTTGTCGGCATTTCTGTCAGGCCAGGTCGAGATGATCGCCACCGGCAATCTCGTCACCGCCGCCATCGCCGAACGCAATCCTGCCCGCGTGCCGGTCAGCGTGCTGCCGCTCAAGAATTCTCCCTGCTATGTGGGCATGCGGCATGACACGCCGGCGCTCAAGGCGCGCGTGAATGAGCTGATCGCCCAGGGAATCGAGGATGGCACGCTCAATACGCTCTCCGAGATCTGGTTCAAGGCGCCACTGCCGTCACTGGATGCCTGACTCGAGACGTCACACGTCTGATCCCTTTGCCCGTGAGGCTTGATCGATGAATTATCTCCCGGATTTCCCGCGCCTGTTGCCGTATTTGCCCGACCTGATGGCCGGGCTGATGACGACGGTCTGGCTGACGGCGCTGACCACCACGCTGGGGATACTCGGCGCGGTGATGTGTGTCTGGCAGCGCCATCGTGCGCCGACCAGCATCTTCAGCCGGCTGCTGGGCATGCTGGTGGAGCTGCTGCGCAACACGCCTTTCATCGTCCAGCTGTTCTTCATCTTCTTCGGTCTGCCGGCGCTGGGACTGTCACTCAGTGCCGAGATGGCCGCTGTGATCGCGATGACACTCAACCTGGCGGCCTACAGCAGTGAAATCCTGCGTGCCGGGGTCGATGCCACCGGTCGCGGCCAGTGGGAAGCCGGGCGGGCACTGGGGCTTACCCGCTGGCAGAGCTATCGCCATGTGGTGCTGATGCCGGCGCTGGAACGCATGTATCCGGCGCTGACCAGCCAGTGCGTGATCGTGATGCTGGGCTCCGCCGTGGTCTCCCAGATCAGCGTGGCGGATCTGACCTTCGCGGCCAACTTCATCCAGTCACGTACCTTCCTGAGCTTCGAGAGCTACGTGGTGACGGCAGGCATGTACCTGCTGTTGGCCATCGCGATGCGCGCCTTGCTCAACCGCATCGGGCGTCGCCTGTTCGGCTTTCGCCACCTGACGCCCGCCCCGCGCAGCTGTCTGTCTTCCCATGTCCTGAAAGAGGCCCACTCATGATCGACTTCACGCTGTGGGACATTCTGCGCAACCTGTTGCTGGCGGCGCGCTGGACACTGGCGCTATCCCTGATCGCCTTCATCGGCGGCAGTCTGGTCGGGCTGGCGCTGACCTTTCTGCGCCTGACCCGCTGGCCGGGGGCGGCGCTCTTCTGTCGTCTCTATACCGAGCTGTTCCAGGGCACGCCGCTGTTGATGCAGCTGTTCCTGGCCTTCTTCGGCGTGGCGGTCTTCGGGCTGGATGTCTCGGCCTGGACGGCGGCGGCCGTGGCGCTGACGCTGTTCAGCAGTGCCTTCCTGCATGACATCTGGCGGGGCTGTGTCGAGGCGGTGCCCAAGGGGCAGTGGGAAGGGGCGCGGGTGCTGGGGCTCGGCTACCTGAAGACCATGCGTCACATCATCCTGCCGCAGGCGCTGCGCATGGCCATCGCGCCGACCGTCGGCTTCTCGGTGCAGATCATCAAGGGCACCGCGCTTGCCTCGGTGATCGGCTTCGTCGAGCTGACCAAGGCCGGCACCATGCTCAACAACGCCACCCTGGAACCCTTCACCGTCTTCGCGCTGGTCGCGTTGCTGTATTTCGCCATGTGCTATCCGCTGTCGCGGCTGGCTCGTCACCTGGAGGCACGTCTCAATGTCACTGCTCGCTGAAGTCTCTGCGCTGGATAGCGCCTCATCCGACGCTGCTGTCTCCGAGAAGGCCGCCGTCACCGAGAGCGCTCCCGTCTCCGACAGCGCCCTTGATACCGAGAGCGCCAAGGCACCGCTGGTCAGCCTGTCGGCGCTGACCAAGTCCTTCGGTGACGTGGCGGTCCTCAAGGGGATCGATCTCGAGGTGCGTCCGGGTGAGGTGGTGTCGATCATCGGGCGCAGCGGTTCCGGCAAGAGCACCTTGCTGCGCTGTATCAATCAGCTTGAACAGCATGACGGCGGCGCCATTCATGTCGCCGGCAAGCTGCTGGACGGTAGCGAGATGGACGCCGCCGCCCTGGCGCAGGATGTCGGCATGGTGTTCCAGAGCTTCAATCTGTTTCCCCACAAGCGCGTCGGCGAGAACGTGATGCTGGCACCGATGCTGGTCAAGGGTGTCGCCCGCGATATCGCCGAGCGCGAGGCCCGCGAGATGCTGGCCAAGGTCGGGCTGGGGGAGAAATTCGATGCCTGGCCGAGTCAGCTCTCCGGTGGTCAGCAGCAGCGGGTGGCGATCGCGCGCGCCCTGGCGATGCACCCCAAGGTGCTGCTGTGCGATGAGATCACCTCGGCTCTGGACCCGGAACTGGTTGGCGATGTGCTCAAGGTGCTGGAACAGCTCAAACGTGAGGGCATGACGCTGATTCTGGTCACCCATGAGATGAATTTCGCCCGTGATGTGGGCGATCGCGTGATCTTCATGCACCAGGGGCGTGTGCATGAGTCGGGCGACCCCGCGACACTGTTCGCCAATCCGGCCACGGAAGAGCTGCGCCAGTTCCTCGGCGCGGTGCTATGAGTGCAGCGTCTTGAGCGTGCAGCGGTGGACCACATCATGAGTCGAAAGGAGTCGCTCCCAGTGGACAAGCGTATCTATGTAGCGCCGGCACGTTTCTCGGGGCCGCGGGGTCAGGGGTGGCAGGAAGAAGGCCCGCTGAATGGCCAGCGACTGGTGGTCAAGGACCTGTTCGCGATCAAGGGCGAGCGCATCGGCCAGGGCAACCCTGACCTGCTGGCCAGCGCCCCCATCGAGCGGCAGACGGCGCCTGCTGTCCTCGCGCTTCAGCAGGCGGGGGCCGATTATCGTGCCCGTACTACCACCGATGAGCTGGCCTACAGCCTCAATGGCACCAATGCGCATTTCGGCACGCCGCAGAACCCTCGCGCGCCGCTGAGGTTGCCGGGCGGCTCGAGCGTGGGCTCTGCGGTGGCGGTGGCGCGCGGTGAGGCGGAGGTCGGACTGGGCACCGATACCGGCGGCTCCATCCGCGTGCCGTCCAGTTACTGCGGGCTTTATGGGCTGCGCCCGACCCATGGTCGTATCAGCATGACCGGGCTCAAGCCGCTGGCGCCGCGCTTCGACACCGTCGGCTGGATGACGCGGGATCTGGGGACGCTGACGCAGGTCAGTGAGGTGCTGATGCCGGCGGCGACAGCCACTCGACTGCCGGCGCGCATCATCCTGCTGGTGCCGGAAGGGCTCGCCGCTGGGCCTTATCAGCGCCTGCTCGGGCCGCTGTCTCGGCGCCTTGAGTCACTCGGCTTTCAGTGCGAGCGGCGCATGCTGAGTCAGACCTTCATGGCGCGCGCCAGTGAAGCCTTCCGGATTCTGCAGGGCTGCGAGATTCGGCGTACTCACCAGGCGTGGTTGAGTACGCCGGAGCAGGGGCCCGAATCGCGCTGGCCGCGCCTCAACCCGGATATCGCGGCGCGTCTCAAATGGTGCATGACGCTCAGCGATAGCGACGAGCAGGCAGCAGAAGCCAAGGCGGATACCGTTCGCCGCTGGTTTCGCCAGCAGCTGGCAGCCAGTCAGCCGGCCAGCCAGGCAGCCAGTCATCAGGAAGGCAGCGAGGCACCAGCGGAGGCTGGCAGTCGCGCGCTTCACGCCCAGGCCGAAGCTACCAGCGAGGCGGTCTTCATGTTGCCCACCACGCCGGGCGCCTCACCGCTGCTGGGTGCAAGCCTTGAGGTAATGGAGGCCTATCGTCATCGCCTGATGGGACTCACCGCACTGGCGGGCTTGAACGGTGCGCCGCAGCTGAGTCTGCCGTGGCTTGCCGACTCGGCGGCACGTCTGCCACAGGAAGCCGCGCCCCCGCCCTGGGGCGTGTCATTGCTGGGCCTGCCGGGACGTGATGAGAGTCTGCTGGCACTGGCCAGCATGTTGGAAAACTGACCTGCATGTTGGAAGACTGATCTGCATGTTGGAAAACTGACCAGCGCTGCCTTGCATGTGCGATTGCAGACATTGTCTGGAGTTGAACAGAAACGCCGCATCCCGAAAGGGCTGCGGCGTTTCTGATGCTGGCACTTGGGATTGAGGTGATGGTTCGTCAGCTGGCGGGGGTATAGGGATGCTCGCGTTGCCAGTGCTCGGCGATATCGATGCGTCGCGTGATCCATACATTGTCGTGGGACTGGATGTAATCGAGGAAGCGTTTCAGCGCCGCGAAGCGTCCCGGGCGGCCGGCGATCCGACAGTGCAGCCCGACGGAGAGCATCTTGGGCGCCGTGTCGCCCTCGGCATAGAGCACATCAAAGGCATCGCGCAGGTACTGGAAGAAATCCTCGCCGCTATTGAAGCCCTGGGCGCTGGCGAAGCGCATGTCATTGGTGTCCAGGGTATAGGGCACGACGAGATGCGGCACCTGTTCACCATTGGCGGTAGTCACCTCCATCCACAGCGGCAGGTCATCGCCGTAGTAATCGCTGTCGTAGGTGAAACCGCCGTGTTCCACCACCAGTCGGCGGGTATTGGGGCTGTCGCGCCCGGTGTACCAGCCCTGTGGCGCATGACCGACCAGCTCGCGATAGCTTTCCACCGCGCGTTCCAGGTGGGCGCGCTCATGGGCCTCATCCATGTGCTGATAATGAATCCAGCGCCAGCCATGACTGGCGATCTCGTGACCATCCTCCAGGAAACGCGCCACCAGATCCGGATGGCGCGCCAGCGCCATGCCGACGCCGAAGACGGTCAGCGGCAACTCGCGGCGCTTGAATTCATCCAGAATCCGCCACACGCCACTGCGCGAGCCATATTCGTAGATCGACTCCATGCTCATGTGCCGCGCGGGGTAGGCCTCGGCACCGATGATCTCGGAGAGAAACTTCTCGCTCTCGCTATCGCCGTGCAGCAGGCAGTTCTCGCCGCCTTCCTCGTAGTTGAGCACGAACTGGACCGCGATCTTCGCGCCACCCGGCCAGTTGGCATGCGGTGGCGTGTCGGCATAACCGATCAGGTCACGCGGATACTCATCGCCCCACAGGGCATTGTCGGTGTCTGGCATCGTGCGGCTTCCTTGCGGGTGGATAACGAAGACAAGAGCGTAATGAAGAGCGAAGACAAGAGCGAAATGAAGTGCGAAATGAAGACCCAATCACATCTCCATTGATGTGCAGGCTTTGTGCCATCACGGCGCATCGTGGCGGCGTCACGCTTGCAGCCCGCATCAATTCGTCGGTGACCACCAGCGTGGCAGCAACCGTGCGACTTCCGGGCGCATGAAGCGGTCATCGATCAAGTGGATCACGCCCTGATCCTGCTCGCTGCGAATCACTCGGCCGGCAGCCTGCACCACTCTGGTGAGCCCCGGGTACAGATAGGTGCAGTCATCGGCATTCAAGGGCTGGATGACCGGGTACGGTGCGCGCGTATCGTCGTGTGGGTCGCCTTCAGCCTGTTCCGGCTGGCTACGCCGCTGTGCGTCGTTGTCGAGCCACGTGGCAAGACGCTGCTTGAGTGCTTCATTCTCGGGACTGAAACCGGCCAGTCCGAGGGTGGCGATGAAGGCCCCGATCAGACGCGAGCCGGGCAGATCGATCCCTTCGCCGAAGGCGCCACCCAGCACCGCGAAGCCGATGCCTTGTCCCTCGGGCGTGAAGCGCTGAATGAAGCCGGTGCGCTCCGCTTCCGTCATGGCGCGGGTCTGGCGCCATTGGGGAATCTCCGGCGCCAGCTGTTGCAGGGTGCTGGCGACCTGTTCCAGATAGGCGAAGCTCGAGAAGAACGCCAGATAGTTGCCCGGGCGTTGCCGGTATTGGCGCGCCATCAACTCGGCGATCGGCCGGCAGGAGGCGTCGCGATCCCGCAGGCGTGTCGAGAGCCGATGACGACTGACCTGCACCTGGGCCGCGCTGAACGGGGAATTGACACTCAGCCAGACGGCATCGTCCGCCAGACCCAGCAGGCGATGGTGATAGGCCGGTGGGTTGAGTGTGGCCGAGAACAACAGGATGGCGTGACTGGCGCGCAGGCGGGGTGCCAGCCACGGCGCCGGACTGACGCAGCGCAGTCGCGGCTGGATCTGGCGCACGCTGCGCCCGCGGGCCTTGTGTGGCCGGGCTGACGCGTCAGCTTCTGTTCCTGCATCCGATGCTGCGCCGGAACTCGAGCTTGAATCGCTGGCAAGCGACGCCTGCCGCGCAGGGGGCGTGGCGGAGAGTTCGACCTCGAACAGCGAGTGATCGCCAAAGCCTTCGGCGAGTCGCGCCAGGGTCAGTGCCGCAAAGTAGGCCTCCATCATCTCGACATCGGGTTCCACGCGGCGCCTGGCCGTGGAAGAGGCCGAGCCGGAGACTGTCGTTGCAGTGCCTGTATCGGTAGCACTCGGAGCAGCAGAGGGGGCATCGCTTGCGATCAGGCCCAGCTGTTCGGGGGCTTGTGTGGCTGTCGCTGGCTGTTGCCTGGCCGCAGCAGGGTTTGCGGCCTTGTCAGGCTCCGCCAACCAGTCGCCCATCGCGCCGGTCCATTGGCTCAAGGCCTTGAGGAAGTCGCCGGGTAGCGCCTCCAGTGCAAGGCGCTGCGCCTTGTGGCCTGCGTCCTTGCTATCGACCTTGCTTGCCTGTGTCTCGCCGTCAGCACCCTGCTTGAGCTGCTCCAGCGCTCGCCATTGCCGAGCCAGTGCGCGTGAAGCCGAGCGCAGCGGGGCCGGATGGCCCTTGCGGCTCAACTGCTTGAGCAGGAAGTGGAACTGGCGGGCGTCGAGCTCGGTGCTGTACATGCCGCGGGCGCGCTCGATGAGGTTGTGGCTCTCATCGACCAGCACCACCGTGCGCCAATCATTGGCCTGGCTCAGGGCGAACAGCAGCGCATGACTGTCGAAGTAGTGGTTATGGTCGCCGATGATGACATCCGCCCAGCGCGAGAGCTCCTGGGCGAGAAAGTAGGGGCAGATGTCGTGGGCCAGGGCGTGGCGGCGTGTCGTCGCCAGATTCAGGAGGCGTTGGTCGGCGAGCGCGGCGTCGCGTGCCGCGGGCAGGCGATCATAGAACCCGCGCGCCAGCGGGCAGGACTCGCCATGACAGGCGAGGGACGGGTGCTCGCAGGTCTTGCTGCGCGCGCCCAGTTCCAGAATGCGCAGCGGTGTCGCCGGTGTCTTTTTCTGCCCCTCGCTGTCGTCAGCGGCTGGTGCCAAGGTGGCCAGCGCGTCGAGTGCCAGCGCGCGGCCCGGGGTGCGGGCGGTGAGGTAGAAGAGTCTGTCCGTGCCGCTTGCGGGCATCGCGCGCAGTGCCGGATACAGCGTGGCCAGGGTCTTGCCGGTACCGGTCGGCGCCTCGGCGAGCAGCTCGCGGCCGGTCATCACCGCCTTGTAGGCATGCTCGGCCAGTTGGCGTTGACCGGGGCGCCAGCTCGGCCACGGAAAGGCCAGGCGGCTCAGCGCGCTGTCGCGGGCACTGCGATGGGCCAGCTCATTGGCGGCGAACTCGCTGAAGCGTGCCGCCAGACGTGCCAGCTCCGCCTCCAGCGCCTCACGGCTCCACCAGGCTTCCAGACGCTGCTCATCAGGCTGTGCCTTGCGGCTTTTGGGGTCAGCCTGGTCAGTCTGCTCGTTCTGCTCGTTCTGCTCATCATGCTCGCTCTTGGTGCCCCTGGGCGCATCCGCCGCGATGTCCAGATAGACCAGCGCGAGCGTGATACCTTCGAGGTCCCGGCTGCGACACATCAGTGCGCCGTAGACGCGTGCCTGGGCCCAATGCAGGGCGCGATGGTGCGCGGGCTGGCGGGAGAGGTCGCCGCGATGGGTCTTGATCTCCTCGAGGCAGTTGCGCTTGGGATCATAGCCATCGGCGCGCCCACGGATGGTCAAATTGCCGATGTCACCGCTGAGCGAGATCTCGCTTTCATAGTCCTTGCCGCGTCGGCGCACGATACGCTGATGACCACGGATGCCCTGCTGGGCGGTAGGCGATGGCGTGAAGCGCAGGTCCAGATCGCCCTCGCGCGCGGCAAAGGCACACAGTTCGCGTACTGCGATCTGGTAGCGTGCGGGCTCAGCGTGGGTCTCGTCCGCCTTGATCATGATGCAGGAGGTGCCTTGTGCCGGGAGCATTCGTCCGCTGAGGCCTCGGTCGCGCTCAGCCATTCGACTCGACATTCCAGCGCCGGAATCGCATGGCGTGCGAACAGGGCCAGCCATTGACGCTGGTTGTCCTGCAGACGGTCGGTGGGCGCCTTGACCTCGATCAGCCGATAACGGTCGCTGCTGTGCTCGGGGAAGAACTGGATCAGGTCCGGCAGGCCAGCGCGATGTTCACGAGGGTTGGCCAGCAGGTGGCGGAAACAGGCTTCCAGATGCGCGGGCGGAATGCAGTCCAGTGCGTGGTTCAGCAGTTCCTCGCTCAATAGCTCCCAGTGCACGAAGGGTGCCTGAATGCCCTGTTTCTGCTGATGGCGTTCACGGATCACCGTCCGGTAGCTTTCGTCCTTCAGGCGCGCGAAGCAGGCCTCGAAAGCGGCCTGGCGATGGCTGACGAAATCAGGGCGATAGAGGTCCGCCGGGCCGGTGTGGAAGGCGTGGAAGAAGGCCCCCGGCAAGGGGGCGAACAGCACCTCCCAGCACAGCAGGGTGAAGAGCGCGGGAATCAGGCCATTCTCGACATAGAAGACCGGTGCCTCGGGCGTGGCCAACGCATGGGCGGCCGCGCGCTCGACCCCGTGGATACCGTCAGCCGCCGAGGTGGCAAGGTCGGGCACCGTGAGGGCGATCTGTGGCGTGGTCGGCGCCCTGGCGCGTCTGGGCGCGGGCAATCCGAGGCCACGGCACAGACGCGGCAGGGCGCGTTCGAGTGCCAGCTGCTCGTCCAGCGTGATCTCGGCGCGCGCCAACCGCTCGCTGGCCAGCGCGTGAGCTGCGCTGATATCGCCCGACAGCTCCAGTGCTCTCACCCGGCGCGGCATGGCACGCGGGGCATATGCGGAATCCTCGAGACAGGCGTACTGGCGGGCAGCCGCCTGATGCCAGCCCTGACGCTCGGCGTCGCGGGCCAGCGAGAAGCGCAGCCGGTCACGCCGCTGCGCCAGCCAGGCATTGGCACGATCATCAATAGCACGCCCGCCAGTGGCATGAGCGTCAGTGAGCTGATGAGTCGCGGACGGCTCACTGTGGAGCTCGTTTGCCGCTGCAGACGCCGTCGCATCCAGCGCCGCGACAATGCGCTGCCAGTGCCGCTCAAGTTCAGCGTTCGCCGTGCGGTCCAGCCGCTCGCTGGCTTGCTGCCAGTCCTCACGCAGTTGCTCCAGCGCCAGATAGCGATCCACCTCCCAGCGATGGGTGAAGGCGCGAGAGGCCGGCGACAGGGCGACCGTCTCGCAACGCAGCAGGCCCAGCTCGCTGAGTACGAAGTCCGACAGATTCTGGCGCAGGTTGCCGAAGAACATCAGGCTCAGGCGTCGCGACAGCTCACCCAGCCCGACACTCAAGGTGTCGGCTGCGGGGTCGTTCAACCAGGCTGGCAGTGGCCGTGGCGTGACGTCACCCAGCAGCTCGCTGATGGCATCATGCATGCGGCGCTTGGGCGTGCTTCTGGGCAGCTCGGCAAAGGCTGCCCGGAGGCGCGGCAAGGTCACCAGCGCCAGCATCTCGTCCAGACTCAGGTCGGCATTGTGGCGGCACAGGCCGTCAGGCGTGGCACTGTCGGCGAGCGGTGTGATCAATGGCTGGCATGCGGCCTCGATCGCACCGATCTCGGGATAATGCAGCTGCGAGCGTTCGAAATGATCGCCCTTGCGCATCAGCAGTCGCACCAGCAAGGCCCGCGAGGCATCCGGCAGGCGAGTGATGGCGTCCACCGTGGCACGCTCCGCCTCTGTCAGCAGATCGGCGTGACACTGGCAGACCCAGTCGATCAGGGTGTCGAAGTTGGCCAGGTAGTAGCGCGGATTGTCGAGGGGAGCGGCTTGCATGGCGACCTGTCGAAGTGGCGGGCAGTGCGGCAGTTTGCCCGAAAGCATGGGGTTATATACAGTATATGGCCATCTGTCGCGCTGCAATCTCTTGCAAAGCCTGTCACGAGTCACCACCTGACTGTCATCCAGTGGTAAAATCGTTTCATCTGCATGTCTTGAAAGCTTCATGACACGACAGGTGGGCAGGCGTGACAGCGCGTCGACCGCGATTCCTCCCCTCGGAGGCATTTCCGCGATGGTTCAGGACGGACCATCGATCATCATTCAAGCAGGGCAGGAAGGCAGTCCATGTTTCTTGATCAGTTTCACCGGGTCGAAGATGGCCGCGTGCGGATCACCGCCGAGCAGGCAAGTCGTTTCGCCAAGCAGATGGCGGGGGATTACAACCCCATTCATGACCCGGGCGCGCGACGCTTCTGTGTGCCCGGCGACCTGCTGTTCTCCCTGTTGCTGGCGAAATTCGGTCTGTCGCAGTGCATGACCATCCGTTTCTGCGGCATGGTCGGCAACGATGTGCCCTTGATCTTCGAAGCGCTGGACGCCCCCGACGAGAATGGCGTGTCCCTGCTGGTGCGCGATGAAGCCGGCAAGGTCTACCTGACGGTCGAGCGCAGCGGCGATACCACCCATGACGAGGAAGTGGTCGCCAATTTCACTCGCCAGTATATCGCCTTCTCCGGGCGCAACTTCCCGCACTTCCTGCAGCCGTTGATGCTGGAGAAGGGCGTGATGTTCAACCCGGCCCGCCCGCTGGTGATCTACGACAGCATGGGCTTCTGTTTCGAGCGCCTGGATATCGCCGACCTGCACCTCGACTTCGTGGGGTCCTCGCTCGAGGTCAACGGCAAGCGCGGCGATACCCTGCTCGAGTTCAGCATCCATGATGGCGAGCAGTGCATCGGCAGTGGTTCCAAGAAGCTGGTCGTCAGTGGGCTGCGGGATTACTGCGCCGAGACCATGGATGCGTTCGTGGAGTCCTTCGAGGCGCTCAAGCGCGAAGCCGAAGCCTGAGGTAGCCGGTCAGTCTGAGGCTTGTTGCCAGACGCCCCGCGCATGAGTCGCCAGTCATGAAGATGCCCGCCAGAGAATTCTCTGGCGGGCATCTTGGCATCTGAATGTCACAACGCTTAATGTCACAACGCTTGTGAAGCATCGCTGGGTGTCGCCGGTTGTCATTGACCGCCAACTGGCTGGCTCACCGTGTGACCCTCTAACCGTGCTCAGTGCTTGATGCTGATCGGCGCCAGTGCATCGCCCTGGGGGGTGATGCGCCCGATGATGGCGCTGGCGTGATAGCCAGCGGCCTTGAGCGCGGCCAGACAGGCCTCGGCTTCCCCGGGCGGCACACTGGCCAGCAGGCCACCGGCCGTCTGCGGATCGAACAGCAGCGGATAGCGCGGATGATCGATGACGCCGGCTTGGTCCTTCAGGGCACGCTTGAGGCGCAGATTGGCCGGTTGCAGCGAGCTGACCACGCCGCGGGCGACACAGTCCTCGGCGCCGTCGAGCACCGGCAGGGCATCGATCTCGAGCTCGGCATCCACGCCGCTGGCGCGGGTCATCTCGACCAGATGGCCGAGCAGACCGAAGCCGGTGACATCGGTGGAGGCGCTCGCCTGATGCGTGCTCAGAATATCCGCCGCGCGCTGACTGGATTGCTGCATGCTGTCCAGCGCGGCGTCGATCCAGCGGCCGCGGGCTTCCAGGCGTGCGTGCGCTGCCAACAGCGTGCCGGTGCCGATGGCCTTGGTAAGCAACAGCACATCACCCGGCTGCATGCCGCCCTTGCAGGTGACGCCGGCCAGGCTCTCCTCCACCAGACCATTGAGCGCGAAGCCCAGTGCCAGCTCCTGACCTTCGCCGGTATGGCCGCCGACCAGACTGCAGCCCGCCTCGTTGAGCACCTCGGTCGCGCCTTGCATCAGTTCGCGTACCAGCGGCTCGACCTTGCGCTCGACCCCCTGTGGCACCGTGGCCACCGCCGTCGCCGTATGCGGCGTCGCGCCCATGGCGTAGAGATCGCCCAGCGCGTGATTGGCGGCGATGCGCCCGAACAGATAGGGGTCATCGATGAAGGCGCGGAAGAAGTCGACGCTGTGCACCAGCGCCTGTCCTTCGGGCACGCGCACGATGGCGGCATCATCCGGGGCATGCAGCCCGACCAGCACGTCCGGGTTCTCGCGCGGGGCCAGACTCTGCAGCGCTCGCGACAGCACGCTGGCGCCGACCTTGGCCCCGCAGCCGCCGCAGCGCATCGCCAGTGCGGACAGGGCCTGGTGTGCCTCCTGCTCATCCAGCTCGGCTGTCAGGTGCGGATGCAGCTTGCCAACGCGTCCCCTGAGTGCCTGCCAGGCAGCGCTGATGCGCTGGTGCAACCCGGAAAGGTCGCCGGCATTCGCGGCGTCCTGCATGCTGGGCAGTTCATTGAAGCGAGCCATGAACTGGCGGTCGATATGGTCCTTCCAGCGCCACAGCCACGGGCGCAGACGCGGCGCGACCAGCCCCAGCTTGCCGCGTGAGGCGATGGCATCGCGATCCCCGGTGCTGATCAGCGCCAGCCAGCGCGACTGCGGCACATGGTCCTTGAGTGGCTCGCCGCGCACGGCCCGTCGCAGATTGTCGGCCAGCGGCCGGGCCTGGCGCACGGCAAACACGCCGGCCTTCTCGCGGGGATGGTTGAGCTGATGTGCGATATCGCCCGCGGCGAAGATGGCGTCATCCTCAAGTGTCTGCAGGCTATCGCGAACCTTGAGGAAGCCATCCTCGTCCAGGCTCAGTCCGGTCTTCTCCAGCCAGCGCGCACCACCGGCCCGTGTTACCCAGATGGCCTCATCGGCCTGATGGCAGGCACCGCTGGCACTGATCAGCTGGCGCTGGGCGGTCGAGGATGCGCGTTCGACGGCCGTGATCTCCTCACCGAAATGCACCTGGATACCGCGCTCGTGCAGGGTAGTGGCAAGCGCCTCACTGACCGTGTGCGCATGGGTGGGCAACAGACGCTGACCGCGGGTGATCAGCGTCAGGTTCGGCGCGAGCGCATCGGGCAACTCGGTGGCAAGGCGCTGCTGGATGGCCAGCAGCAGTTCGACACCGCCGGCACCGCCGCCGACCAGCACGATATCGAGCGGACGCTCGGCGCTCCTGGCGCGCTCGAGCAGACTCAGCCAGCGCTGCTGGAAGGTGCTGATCGGCTTGACCGCCACCACGGGGGCGTCTGCGGCTTCAGGGTCACCGATACCATCGATGTGGGACAGGCGAGGCGTGGAGCCGATATTGATCGACAGCAGGTCGTAGTCCACCGCCGGGCGCTCGGCGCAGATCACGCGGCGCTCGCGGCGGTCGATGTCGATCACCTGATCGCGATAGAAGCGGGCGCCGGCGAACTGACACAGCCGGCGCAGGTCGATATGCACATCGTCGAACGTATAATGACCGGCGACGTAGCCCGGCAACATGCCGGAATAGGGCGTGTCGGTGTCGCGACAGATGACGGTCAGGCGGACACCGGGCTCTGGCTGCATGGCAAAGCGCATCAGCACGCCGACGTGGCTGTGCCCACCGCCGATCAGGACGATATCACGCACGATAGGCGCTTTGACTGGCATGGAAGCGGACGGCATCGTGAATCTCGATAGTCAGTAGAGTTGGGAAACAGGAGCAGGGTATGCAGAGCCAGGGCGCGCCAGATGAGACCGGCGACAGGATTCGCAAAAGCAGGAGTCTAGCAACTTGAACTTTCTCGGTCATGCACGCCTGAGTCTGGCGGGCAGCGATAACTTCCTGTTTGGCAACCTGATTGCCGATGGCGTGCGCGGCAGTGACCTGAGCGGCTGGTCGCCGGAGGTAGAGGCGGGCATCCGCTTTCACCGCCGCTGTGACGCGGTGATCGACGCTCATCCCGAGACACGCTGGTTGTTGACCCAGGTGCCGCCTTCGTCGCGACGTGTCGCCGGTATCGCCTTCGACATGATGTGGGATCACCTGCTGGCCGCCGAGATGCACGATGACGATATCGACCGCCTCTATCGCCTGCTGGCGCGTGAGGAGGTGCCGTCGCGCCTGTCGAGCCTGATCGAATGGATCCAGGTGCGCGATGCACTCAGGCGCTATCAGGAGCTGGAGTTCACGCTCGCGACCATTGCCAGCATCGGCGAGCGTATGACGGCCAGACGCCGCTTGCGCCAGACAAGTGATACTCGCAATGGAAGGCATACGCACAAGGTGGGCAATTTGGATGCAGGCACCAATCCGCTGGCGGACATGACGCCGTGGCTGGCGGATAACCGCGCGATGCTCGAGGACAGCTTCGCGCGGTTGTGGCCGGACATGTTGGCATTGCGCCAGCCGGCCTAAGTAGACGTGTTTTTGTCAATCAGCGCTGAAGGGGGCGGGCATTCTCTCCGCCTTGCCATTCATGGTAGGCGTCGATCTGTGCTTGGGAGGCTTCGATCGGCGTCTGCATGACAAACCAGGTGACGGGCTCAGAGCATGGCGGGGTGGTAAGCGAGCCGGAGTACTGCCAGCCGGCATGTTCGCGTGGCAGCAGCAGGTTGGCAGACAGGCCGCTTGTCAGGGTCTCGGAGAGGCCGCGCTGGGGCAGACGGCTCAACAGGCGGCTGAGGGCCAGGTTGTCATGCCCTTCCTCGACCAGTACGGCCAGCACGGCCAGCTTGCCTTCCGGCGTGCTGTGCACCAGATGAATTTCCATGGCGGCACGCTTGCCGTCGATGGCGTGCTCTGACGGCACATGCAGGTGCACCTGCGACAGGGTGTACTGGGTGCCATCCAGCGTCATGGTATTGCCGCTGGCCCCTTCGATCTGCAGGGTGTGGCCCGTATCGCGCGTGACGAGCAGCGGCGAATGGTAGTCGAGTTTCGGGCCCGCTTCATTCAGCGTGCGTGACTGGCTGTCGATATCGATCGGCGACTGCTGGCTGCCGACCGAGCACTCGGCATAGCCCGGGGTGAGCTCTCCCCAATGCTCGGGGCCATTGGCTCCGGCGTTGGTGTCATCCGCGGATTCACTCGCATAGCTCCATTCGGTGACCGACGTGCCCGGCGCAGGCGACGTGGCAATGTCATCGGCGAGTGCCGGCAAGGATGACGACGTGGTGGCAAGCAGCACAGCCATGGCAAGTGGGCGTAACAGCGCGTGGGGCGACGAGGAAGAGGCTGGCATTGAGTTGTCCTTGCTCAAGAGTCCGTAACCGATCAGTGTCCTGAGCCGCCGTAGGCAGTCAGAACTCAGATGAATGAAGGCAGTCAGTGTGCCGGACTCAGGGGCGAGGTCAAGATGACGCTGGAGTGTCACTAGGGTGTCGCATTCCAGCGTCAGTTGTCGTGACAGTTATCGCGTCAGTAGTCACGACAGTTGTAAAGACAGTTGTCAAAACAGGGAGGGGGGAGCGGTGTCAGCGCTCGAGCCACAGGCATTCCACGCTGTCGCCGTGGTTGAGCTGTGCATGGGGCGGAATCACGGCCAGTGCCTGAGCACCGGCGCAGGAGGAGAGTACCGCCGAGTTCTGGTCCGGGAAGGCATGTGCCTCAAGCTGTCCATCACTGCCGGTGGCCAAGGTGACACGCAGATGGTCCTGACGGATGGCGGTGCGGGCTGAGAAGGCCGCGCGTACCGTGAGACGTTTCAGCTCGCGCAATGCAGAGCAGTCGGTCATCTCGCCCAGTAGCGGACGAAGGAACAACCAGCCACCGACCCAGCTGGAGACCGGATTGCCCGGCAGGCCCACGACACGCACCGTGTCACCCCGGGGGCTGTTGATACTCCCCAGCGCCAGCGGTTTACCCGGTTTGATGGCCAGGCGCCACAGATCCAGACTGCCGAGCGCCTCGATGGCGGGGCGGACGTGGTCTTCCTCGCCGACGCTGACCCCACCGCAGGTGACGATCAGGTCAGCCTGTTGCGCCGCCGAAGCGAGAGCATCACGGGTGGCCTCGAAGGTATCGGCCACATTGAGTGGCGCCAGCACCACCTCAGCCCCGAAGTTGCTGAGCATCTGGCTGAGCATCACGCGATTGGAATTGTAGATCTGGCCGGGCTTGAGCGGCTGGCCGGGTTCGATCAGTTCATCGCCGGTCGCGAACAAGGCCACTCGTACCTTGCGGCGCACCAGCACGTGACTTGCCCCCTGGCCACACAGCAGGCCCAGCGCGGCAGCGTCCAGTCGTGTGCCCGCCGCGAGCAATCGATTGCCCTTGCTGACATCCCGGCCTTGAACGCGAATGTTGTCGCCGCGGGTGCGAGGCCCGGGCAGCCAGGCCAGAGTGGTGCCACCTTCGCCTTCACGCAGTGTCACCTCTTCCTGCATGACCACCACGTCACCGCCGTCTGGGATTTCCGCTCCGGTGAACAGGCGCGCACAACTCGCCACGGCCAGCGGCGTGGCAGGCTGGCCTGCCGCGATACGCTGACTGATCGGCAGCCAGGCACCGTCACCGATGTCCGCCACCCGGGCGCAGTAACCATCCATCTGGGAGTTGTCGGCAGGCGGCACGTCAAGCTCGGCATGCACGTCCTCGGCGAGCACACGTCCGGCGGCGTCACTGACTGCCACGCGCTCGGCTGGCATCAGCGGGCAGCTGTCACGTAGCGCTGCGAGTGCACTGGCCAGGGGCGCCAGCCCCTTGGCGCCGGCAGGCACGGCGTCGCAGCCACATTCTGCCGCCGCGGAAGGCGACGGCTGGGAATGCGGGTCTTTACTGGCGTCAGTGGGCATGGGTTCCGCGCTCCGGAAGCACCAGGTTGGCGAAGTTGCAGGGGCGGTGACGGCTGTCGAGCTGCTCCTTGAGGATGCCGTTCCAGGCCGTCTTGCAGGCGCCGGTGGAGCCGGGCAGACAGAACACCACGGTACGGTTGGCCAGCCCTCCCAGACAGCGGCTCTGGATCGTCGAGCTGCCGACTTCCTGGTGTGAAAGCTGACGGAAGAGTTCGCCGAAGCCCTGGATTTCCTTGTCGAGCAGCACGCGAATGGCTTCCGGTGTGGAATCACGCCCGGTGAAGCCTGTGCCGCCCGTCGTCAGGATGACCTGCACGGCCGGGTCCGCGATCCACTCGCTGACCACGGCGCGCAGTTGGTAGACGTCATCGGGCACGATGCGCTTTTCATGCAGGCTGTGGCCAGCCGCCGTCAGGTTGTCGACCAGGGCGTCGCCGGAGCGGTCATTCTCTGCGGTGCGTGTATCCGAGACGGTCAATACCGCGATGGTGAGGCCGATCTGTTCGTCATTGCCGCTCATGATCAGTCCTTCTTGCCTTGTTGACGTGCCTCGAGCGCTGCCAGCTGCTCAGGTGTCGCCTTGGCCTGGTGATGTGTCTTCCACTCGGAATAGGGCATGCCGTAGACATGCTCGCGCGCCGCATCGTAATCGAAGCTCACGCCGCGCTCCTCGCCAGCGGCCATCAGCCACTTGGACAGGCAGTTGCGGCAGAAGTCGGCGAGGATCATCAGATCGATATTCTGGACATCCTTGTTGTCATCCAGATGCTTGAGCAGACGACGGAACGCGGCCGCTTCCAGCTCGGTGCGGGTCTGTTCGTCCAGTTGGCTCAGGTCTTGTACGGCTTGAGGGGTCGGGTCGCTCATCGAATTCTCCTGAGAAGGCGCAGCCAAGCGCCAGCCTTCATGCTGTCGGGGTGCCTGGTGGGCCCAGGCGGGATATCTGAAACTTTACGCAACTAATGCAGAGCTGTGAACCAGTGCTGCACGCCTGTGGTTTGGTCTGTGGTTTGGCAGACGGATTGGCAGGCGGGTTGGCCGGTGGAACGCCAGTGGGTGGCAGAGTCGCGAAAGAGTGTGCGCGGGCAAGCGAGAGAGCAGGCGCTGGCAAGCGAAAACGCCCGGCAGGCGAACCTGACCGGGCGTATCTTCACTCATCCAGCGGATGTCTGACGCCGCGCTAATTCGGACGTTGCTGACGTGCCAGGCTATCGTCAGGTGCCGTGGCGGGGTCTGCTGCCGGGTCTGCCGCTTCGGCCTGCTTGACCTCGTCGTACCACAGATTGTGGTGCTGCTTGGCCCAAGTCTCATCGACGTAACCGGTCTTCATGCCCTCGAAGGCACCCTCGGTACCAGCGGTGCCGATATAGATGTGGCCGAAGGACACCGCGATCAGCATCAGCGAGGCGATGCCGTGGAAGACATTGGCCCACTGCATGTTGTCACGCGTCTGGCCGAAGATCGGGAAGTCCAGTACCAGCCCGCTGGCAATCACTACCAGGCCGACCGTCGCCAGAATCCAGTACCAGGCCTTTTCTCCACCATTGGCGAAGCCGGCGTCCGGATGCTTGCCCTTCATCATGCCGCCACCCTGACGGAACCAGTCAAGGTCATGCTTTTTGGGAAGATTGAGCTTCAGCCACTTGGCCAGCACCAGGATCAGCATGATCGAGAACAGGGGCCCCACATAGTTGTGGATCACCTTGGTCGCCATGATCATGTTGGCCCAGAACACATCCCCGAATACATTGCGGAACACGAACTTGCCCCACAGCAGATTGATGCCGGTGATGGCCAGCGTCAGGAACAGCGTCGCCAGCGTCCAGTGCATGGCGCGCTCCAGTGCCGTCCAGCGCAGCATCAGCTTGCCGCTGCGCGGATGGTCCAGATTGTTGCGTCCCACCAGCAGGTAGAAGATCACCAGCACGGCCAGCATGCCACCCAGTGCGATCAGGCCGCCCGGTGAGATCCAGCGATTGCGGATCTGACGCCAGGTCTCGCCGCTCTGGTTGATCAGGCTGTAGTTGGAGTCATGTCGGCTGTCTATGGAGTTGCCCCCATTCTTGACCTGCCGCCAGGTATCGGCGTCCACCGTGCCGACCGCCTGACCGATCTCGCCGTCAGGGTTCGCGGCCAGTGCCTGAGGAGCCAGCCAGAGACTGGCCAGCATCAGGCACAGGAACATGGCGACCACGGTCAACCGTGAAGCTGTAAAGTGCGCGCGCATGTCGCCTCCTTACCCCTTGCGGGCTGCGTCGTAGGCCAGGTGGTCCGCCTGCTGAACGCTGCTGGTGGTCAGGTTGGCAGAGGTTTCCGGATGGCTGGCCTTGTCGACCGGCGACCAGGCGCCGTCTTCATGGCCCCGATAGACCACACGCTGACGGAAGATGTCGGAGACGGTCTCGGCATCGCCGGCCAGCAGGGCCTTGGTGGAGCACATCTCGGCGCACAGCGGCAGCTTGCCTTCGCTGATGCGGTTGGCACCGTACTTCTCGAACTCTTCTTCCGGGCTCTCGGCCGGGCCACCGGCGCAGAAGGTGCACTTGTCCATCTTGCCGCGCTCGCCGAAGGCGCCTTGCTGCGGGAACTGCGGGGCGCCGAACGGGCAGGCGTACAGGCAGTAGCCGCAGCCGATGCAGATGTCCTTGTCGTGCAGGACGATACCGTCATCGGTCTTGTAGAAGCAGTCGGTGGGGCAGACCGCCATGCACGGCGCGTCATCGCAATGCATGCACGCCACCGAGATGGAGACTTCACTCGGCTTGCCGTCGTCCAGGGTCACCACGCGGCGACGCTGAACGCCCCATTCGGTCTCGTTGGCGTTCTTGCAGGCTGTCACGCAGCCATTGCACTCGATGCAGCGCTCTGCATCACACAAAAATTTCATCTGGGCCATGGTGCTTCTCCTTCACGGCCTGTCGCCGGGTTCCTCGGTCAACAGGCCGGATGATTCTGGTAACGGATACGTCCGATCGTGTCTTGCGCTGCGTCCGGGCCGCGTCATCGGGACGCGGCCGTCACTCGAGTCAGGCGAGGCTGACGCGGCTGACGCGGCACAAGGTGACCTTGGTTTCCTGCATCAGGGTCACGGGGTCGTAGCCGTAGGTGGTCGCGGTATTGGCCGATTCACCGAGCACATAGGGCACGGTACCTTCCGGATAGCGGGACTCGAGGGATTCGCCCTCGTAATGCCCACCGAAGTGGAAGGGCATGAAGACGACATCCGGGCCGACACGCTCGGTGACCATCGCCATCACCTTGACGCGGCCGCCCTCGGCGCCCTCGACCCAGACCATGTCGCCGTCCTTGATGCCCTGGTCATTGGCCAGTGCCGGATTGATCTCGACGAACATCTCCTGCTGCAGCTCGGCCAGCCACGGAATGGAACGTGTCTCTTCGCCACCCCCTTCGTATTCCACCAGGCGGCCCGAGGTCAGGGTGATCGGGTACTTGGCGCTGACGTCCTTCTCCTGGATGGAGGCGTAGAGCGTCGGCAGGCGATAGATGGACTCGGAATCCGGCCAGGTCGGGTAGTCCTTCACCAGGTCGCGACGCGCGGTATACAGCGGCTCGCGGTGCTTGGGGATCGGGTCCGGGAAGGTCCACACCAGGGCACGCGCCTTGGCGTTGCCATACGGCATGCAGCCATGCTTGATGCACACGCGCTGGATGCCGCCAGAGAGATCGGTCTTCCAGTTCTTGCCTTCCGCCGCCTGCTTTTCCTCGGCCGTCAGGTCATCCCACCAGCCCAGCTGCTTGAGCAGCTTGTCGGTGAATTCCGGATAGCCATCCTCGATCTCGGCGCCCTTGGACCAGGAGCCTTCCGCGAGGATGTTGGTGCCGTTGTGCTCCACGCCATAACGCGCGCGGAAGTTGCCGCCACCCTCGGCCACCGTCTTGGAGGTGTCATACAGGATGGGCGAGCCCGGGTGACCCATCTCCGGCGTGCCCCAGCACGGCCAGGGCAGGCCGTAGAAGTCGCCGTTGGCCGGGCCGCCACGGGCCTTGAGCGTCTCGAAGTCGAAGGTGTGCCAGTTCTGCTGGTGAGCCTTCAGGCGTTCAGGGCTCTGGGCGGTGTAACCCACCGTCCACATGCCGGCATTGAACTCGCGCGTGATGTCCTCGACGACGGGCACGCTGCCCTCGACCTTGATGTTGCGGAACAGCTCGTCGGCGAAGCCCAGCTTGCGAGACAGCAGGTACATGATCTCGTGGTCAGGCTTGGACTCGAACATCGGCTCGATGACCTGATCGCGCCACTGCAGGGAGCGGCTTGAGTTGGTCACGCTGCCGGTGGTCTCGAACTGGGTCGCGGCCGGCAGCAGGTAGACGCCGTCGGTACGGTCGTGCATGACGGCGGCGATGGTCGGGTAGGGGTCGACCACCACCATCATGTCCAGCTTGGCCATCGCCTTCTTCATCTCCGGCCCGCGGGTCTGGGAGTTGACGGCATGACCCCAGTAGAACATCGCCTTGAGCGCGGTGCGCTGGGAGATGCGGTCCGGGTTCTCGAGCACGCCATCGACCCAGCGCGAGACGGTGATGCCGTTGGTGTGCATCGGCTTGCCGTCGTGATATTCGGTCTGGTCGTAGCGGTTCTGGATCCATTCGTAATCGACGTTCCAGACCTTGGACCAGTGCTTCCACGCGCCTTCTGAGAGGCCGTAGTAGCCCGGCAGGGAGTGGGACATCAGGCCCAGATCCGTGGCGCCCTGGACGTTGTCGTGGCCACGGAAGATGTTGGCGCCGCCACCGGACTTGCCGATGTTGCCCAGCGCCAGTTCCAGGATGCAGTAGGCGCGGGTGTTGTTGTTGCCGGTGGTGTGCTGGGTGCCGCCCATGCACCACACGACGCTGCCCGGACGGTTCTGGGACAGCCGGCGCGCGACGTCGAGCATGTCGGCCTCGGCTACGCCGGTGATGCGCTCGACTTCCGCCGGCGGGAACTTGGCGACTTCGGCACGCACTTCATCCATGCCGTAGACACGCTGCTGGATGTAGGCCTCATCTTCCCAGCCGTTCTCGAAGATGTGCCACAGCAGGCCCCAGATGTAGGCGACATCGGTACCCGGACGCAGGCGCACGTACTTGTTGGCCTTGGCGGCGGTCCGCGTGAAGCGCGGATCGACGACGATGATCTCGGCGTTGGAGCGCTCCTTGGCCAGCAGGATGTGCTGCATGGCCACCGGATGCGCTTCGGACGGGTTGGAACCGATGAACAGGATCGAACGACAGTTGTGCATGTCGTTGAAGGAGTTGGTCATCGCCCCGTAGCCCCAGGTATTCGCGACCCCGGCCACCGTGGTGGAGTGGCAGATACGCGCCTGGTGATCGACGTTGTTGGTGCCGAACAGGGCCGCGAACTTGCGCATCAGGTAGGCCTGTTCATTGCTGAACTTGGCCGAGCCCAGCCAGTAGATGCTATCGGGGCCGTGCTCCTTGGTGAGCTCGAGCACCTTGTCGCCGACTTCCTCGATGGCCTGCTCCCAGGAGAGCTTCTTCCACTTGCCACCTTCGAGCTTCATCGGGTACTTGAGGCGACGGTCAGAGTGACCATGCTCACGCAGCGATGCGCCCTTGGCGCAGTGCGCGCCACGGTTGAAGGGGTGATCGAAGGCGGGTTCCTGCTTGGTCCAGACACCTTCCTGGACCTCGGCATAGACGCCGCAGCCCACGGAGCAGTGTGAGCAGATGGTGCGCTTCGTCTCGACCGGCGCATCAGACACTTCGGTCTTGGCTTCGGCGCGTTTCATCATCGGGGCGGCCATGAAGCTCGCGGCGGCAAGGCCGCCGGTGGCGACACCGCTGCGTTTCAGGAACTGGCGGCGGTTGATGCCGAGTCCTGAGGTCTCTTTGGCAGAGGGGGTGGGGGTCAGTCGCATGACATCATCTCTCCTCGTCACCCGAATCATTGCCCGGGCCGCGTGAGCGGGTCAGGGGGCAATGTCGGGAGCGGCGGTCTTTCAGATCAGGGGCAGTCCTGATCCGTGCCGACTTGTCACTGTCGATGGCGGGCGGAAACCTCTCCGCGCTGCCCGTTGTTCAGGCCGCTGGCCGCGCGCATGGCGCAGGCTCGGGGCACTGTCTGTCTAGCATTCAGTCACGCAGCGTGGCGTAGAAGGCCTTGACGTGATCACTCTCGCGATAGTTGTCACTGCCCTTGTCCTTGACGGGGGCCTCTGGCGCGGCCTGGTCCGGAATCACGGCACCGGCCAATGACCCTGCTGCGGCAACCCCTACGGTGCTGGCGCCCAGTACACGCAGGAATTTGCGGCGCCCCTGGCGCGCCTGGTTATGGCTGTCTTTTGCGTCATCAGTCTTCATGCTGATCTCCTGTCGGCAATGCTGCTGGGTGATGCGAGATGGATAGCGTTGCAGTCTCGAATGTTGCTTCACGTCATGCGTGACATCAGTGTCTTGCGTCGGGCGCCACACTGGCTGGCGTGACGAGCTGGACGGCCTCGGCCGTCACCTGCACGCCAGAGTTGTTTTCGGTCGCCGCATGCAGCGGGATCGAGTCACCGAGGTTCAGGCGCTCTGCCCGCAGGAAGGCCTGCCCCAGGTAGCCGACGGCGGCATAGAAGGGGCTCTCGCGTCCCGCGAGGTCGGCGCAGCAGCGCTCGCCCCAGCTGGCCACATGGCGGCGGAAGAAATTGACCTGCTCGCCGGGCACCTCATCGATCAGCATGGCCATCACCTCGCACAGTGCGCCGAGGTGATCCTCGGGCTCATGCACATCGCTCTGGCGTTCGAAGCCGAGACGTTTCAGGTCCTGGCGCAGGGCGACCAGCGGCATTTCCATCAGCGAGCCGGTGAGGTACCAGCTGGCGTAGGGCACTACCTCGCCCTGCACCACGCCTACCAGGCTCTGGAAGAAGTCGTCTTCCAGACGGCGCGAGTCGCTGACGCGGGCGGCCAATGACAGCGACGCCAGCGCGCGCGGCAGTTGTTGCTCGGCGGCCCCGGGCAGGCTGATTGCGTCATGGTCGAGTTCGGCCAGAAAGTCGATCAGTTCCGCATCCGGTGCCGCGCGCAATAGCCGCGCCAGCAGCCGGTAGAGGTCGGCGCGCAATGCCTGCTGTTCTTCACTATGGCTTATCAGAGAGTCGGCCGCAGTGGTGTCAGGTGCACGATCGTCAGTCCCACCTGCTGCAAAGTCGTCGGGAGTCGACGTGGGTGATGTCATTGGCTCAAACCTTGAGTTGGGCATCGGGATTGCGTGCCATTTCGTGCCAGATGTCCTTGACGCGGCAATCGCTGCACATCTTCAGGCGCAGTGCGCCATCGCCCTGGAAGTAGGCATGCGAGGCCAGTTTGGTCTGCATCGCCGTGATGGTGGCGGTGGAGCCGAACGGCGTGCCGCAGCTGATGCAGGGGAAGGGCACATCCTGCTTGATCAGCTGCGGTTCGCGCCGCACGTCGGGCTGCGGGGCAAAGCCAGGCGTCAGGGTGATGACCTGCTCTGGGCATGCCTGCTCGCACAGGCCACACTGCACGCAGTCACCTTGAGTGAAGGATAGTGCAGGCGACGTGCGATTGGCCGAGAGGGCGCTGGTCGGGCAGACGGCGACGCAGCCCTGACACAGCGTGCAGTTGTCGCTGTCGACGTTCACCACGCCGAAGGGCGCGCCTGTCGGCACGGCGACGCTGTCCTGCGCCAGGTCCGCGACCGACAGGGTCGCCAGGTGATCGAGCACCCGATTGAGGCGTTCGCGCTTGCCGGGGCGTGCCTGCGGCTGACCCAGCAGCCAGTCACGGGCGATCGGCTGGCTGGGCTGCTGCTCTTCTTCACTGTCCGCGCCCGGTGCCAGAGCGACACACAGCGGCGTGATCAGGGGTAGGGCTTCAGTCTCGTAGCTATCCATTTGTGGCAGGGGGGATGGCAAAGAGACGAAGCGAATGCGCGGCTCGCCACTGTCCGCATTGGCAAGCCCCATGCTGTCGAGCAGGGTCAGTGCCAGGCGACGTTCGCTATCGAGCTGCTGGTGCTGGCCTGCGGGCAGGTCGTGGGGCAGTTCGACGATGACCTGCGTCGCGCCGAGTGCGAGAGCGGCCAGCCACTCGTCGTGCCCGGTGGCGGAGATTTCCTCGAGGGTGATATCGAGGCAGCGCTCTTGGTCGACACTCGCCAGGGCAGTCTGCGAGGCAGGGGATTGCTCCAGGCGATAGCGCAGCAGCGGGTAGAGGCCACCGCCATCCTGATAGCGCTCCAGCAGGCGCTGGATCTGCTCCATGCGCTGCTCGGCCGGGGGCTGGGTGAAGCTCAGCGCGCCGGTCGGGCAGGCGCTGACGCAGCTGGCCGCGCCGTGGCACAGGTAAGGGTCGATCTCGATATGCGCATTGCGACGACCGGCCACCGAGAAGATGGCATCGGCGCTGCACGACGACAGGCAACGCGTACAGCCGATATTGCCGGCACTGGAGTGCGCGCAGGTATCGAGATTGACGGTCACGTAATTCGGTTTGTCGAAGTTGCCGATCAGACCCGCGAACTGCATGGCCCAGGCGGTCAGCTGTGACAGTGATTCCTGAGAGGCCTCAGCATCGGCGACCAGCTGATCCAGCTCGGCGATGACGTCCGCGCCGGCTTGCAGATAGCCGGGCGGTGGCAGTTCCGCCTGGTTGAGCGGCTGGCTGGACAGGTCGGCGATCAGGTCGAAATGGGTCGCGCTGCCAGCACCTTGCGGCACCAGCGCGGCAGCCAGATTGACGCCATCACTGGCAAGGCTGAACTGGCCGAGGTGACCGCTCAGCGCGAGCATGTCACGCGGGGCACTGTGCACAGGCAGCGACTCACTGGCGGCGAGATGCTGTTCATCCATCGTCACCAGCGCACTGTTGTCCTGCTCACTGATCAATAGTGCCAGCGGCAGCTGAGCGGTGGCCGGCAGGCGGGACAGCAGACTCGCCAGTGCTCGCACTCGTGCTTCGCTGCCGATGATCACGGTGCGTCCCTGACTGTGATAGCGGATGGGGGCGCTACCGGCATCCGTCGCCAACAGCGGCAGACTTGAGGCAGGCGAGCCACCCATGGCGGATGACAGGGCGCGTTGGCGTGCTTGTTGATTGAGGGCGCGCTGAGCGCTCTCGAGGCTTGAGCTGAGCATCCTCATCCTTATTCGGTCGTGGCGGACCTTGCATGCAAGCTGCCGTCAGGTGGCAGGCGGATGATGCAGGTCCCGGTCGTCGCTGATTCTCGCGGTCTCTCGCGGTCAGAGCCGGGTCGGCGATCGACAGTCGTTCAGTGGGGGATTCATGACAGGCCAACCATCTTTGCATGCTGTTGATGACATTGCCGTTTTCACGCCCGGCGAGAAGAGGGGCGCGGTCAGGTCGCGCAGGCACTCATCAGCGCAGGCGGTTGACGCCAGTCATCATCTTCAAGGGTTGGCATGTCATGCTGAATCTTGCATGTGCGTTGCAGTCAGTGCGCCTTGATGAGGCGCGTCAGGGTGACCCATGAGGCATCAGGATGACCTCGGTCAGACGTATCCGGCTTACTCGTGGGTCATAATGACGCATGTTGATTGTGCGGCGCGTCATCTTGACGCCTTGGCGCTGGAGGCGTCTGTGGGGCCAGCCCCGGCTCACGGCTTGTGGCGGACGCCGCCGACATCATCTGACGCGGGAGCTGGCTCGCGCGAGTCTTCTGCTCGTATCGCTTGCGGGTCAGGCGACTCGACTATCTCGTCGCTGGGCGTCGCGTGTGACTCGCCCACTGGCGCCTCACCGTCAGGCGCCTGCTCAGCGATCTGGTCGTCTGTCTCCTGCGCCGTATCCGCCTGGGGTGTCTCGCTTGCCTCACCGAGCTTTTCCAGGCCTTCTTCGACCTTGCGGGTCCAGCTGCGCAGCGTGTCGGCGACACCTTCGGCGAGCGGGCGCATCTGGGAGAAGTCCTGGTCGTAGTCATCCAGCCCATCGCGCACCGAGTGCTCGCCCCCCATGAAGATGCGTCGCAGCGCACGCTGGCGTAGCGCCGGGTCCACGCCGCTCTGCATGAAGGCGCTGATGTCGGCGTCTGGGGTCAGGGTGTCCGGGTCTGGCAGCTCGATGACTGGCACTTCAGCGTTGTCAGCGTCTGCTGCCTGCTGATCGCTCTCGGCGGTTGCCTGCTCTGCTGCCTGCTCTGCTGCCGAGGAGGGGCTATCGCCGCTCAGGGATTCGTGCTGCGAGCCGCGCGCTGCAGGGGTGTCAGCGCTACTTTCAGAGGCGACTCCCACCTGTGACGGCGGAAGGCTGTCGGCTTTACTCACCTCGGTGCTGTCCGGCTGTGACAGTTGGTCTTCACGGCGGCTGTCGCCTTGCTTGCGGCGTGACCAGCGCGAGAACAGGCCTTCATGGGCAGGGCTTGCGTTGTCGTCGTGCTGGCTCATGACGTGCTTTCCGTACCATCACCGGGCTGATGAGTCTTGTTGGGCGTCACGGCGTGCTGCTCTGCCTGACTGGCGCGCCCGGCGCCCTTGCGTTTCTTCTTCTTGCCTTCGTCGAGTCGTTCGCCGTGACGCGCGAGGTAGGCTTCCAGCCACACCATCAAGGCCGGGGGCATCGGCACATCCAGCACCAGCTGGTCGCCATCCATCCAATGCGATGCTACCTCCTGACAGGCCGTCACCACGCGGGGCTGCATGCCGTCGGCTTCACGCTCATCGCATTGGACGAACAGGCGCGGCTGCTCGCAGCGCAGGTTGTAGCGGTAATCGGTGCGCTCGGTGAGGTGAAGCTGCAGCGGCAGGATGCGGCGATGCGCTACTTCATCAGCGGCGGCAGGCTCCGCTACGTGCGATTCCGTCTCTGGCGTTGCAGAGGGCGAGAGGTCGGCAATCCGCCAGGTGTCGATGCTGAAACGCCCCAGTTTCTGCGTGGTGGGCGCCAGGGTGACGCTCAACCAGCGGGTGTCGTCACTGCGGGGAGGGATGGATTCAGACATGGCTTCCTTGTTCACTGCTGTACCCGCAAGCGGGTCTGAAAAGAATGCTGCGATGGTGCTGGTGTGCAAGATACATGCCGGCGCATGCGATATCAGGGTTACCGTCAGTCAGTGCGGGGACAGCTCTGCCATCAGACTGGTACTCTACGGCGATTCAGCGCAAGAATTGCCATTCCAACCGGCTCGATCAGGGAGACCCGAGTTCATGATGCCCTCTGCACGGCCAGCGATCAGTCGCGCCACACTACCCACTACGCTGGACATCGAAGTCATGGATGAGCGCGGTGAGCGCCATCAGCAGTCCATTGCCGCCGAGCGCTCGCTGACCATCTATCTCAATCGTCGCGAGATCGTCACCTTGATGACCCTGGGTGCCGAACCTGAGGCGCTGGTGGCCGGTTATCTGCGCAATCAGGGACTGCTGGGTGAGCTTGAGGACCTCGAAGCGCTGCAGGTGGATTGGGAAGTCGAGAGCGCCTCGGTGGTGACGCGTCATCTACCCGAGGATATCGAGCAGCGCCTCGGCAAGCGCACCGTGACTACCGGCTGTGGGCAGGGCACGGTATTCGGCAATCTGCTGGAGCGCCAATCACTGGCTGCGCTGGATGCAGGCCCCTTCAGTCAGGCCCTGTTGTATCGCCTGCTGGAGGCGCTGGCGGCGCACAACGCGACTTATCGCAAGGCCGGCGCGGTTCACGGCTGCGCCCTGTGTCGGGATGATGAAGTGCTGGCGTTCATCGAGGATGTCGGCCGCCACAACGCCGTCGATACGCTGGCGGGGCTGAGCTGGTTGGCGCCCCTGAGTGATGATGCCAGTGATTATCAGGGGGCCAACATCTTCTACACTACCGGTCGTCTGACTTCCGAGATGGTACTGAAGGTGGCTCAGGCGGGGGTCTCGGTGCTGGTCTCGCGTTCCGGCGTCACGCAGAAGGGAGTGGAGCTGGCGGAACGCTTTGGCGTGCTGTTGATCGCGCGCGCCAAGGGGCGCCACTTCCAGGCGGTGGACCCTGCCGGGCGGCTGGTGCTGGATGCCATCCCGCCGCTGCGTGCCGGCGACGCTCTCAAATCATCGCGCCATGACGCGTCAGGCAAGCCATCTTCAGCAGACGGCGCAGCCGGACATGACAAGGGGGCGCAGTGATGAGTCGTCTTTCTTCGCCGCTGGGCGTCATACCCTCACAGGGCTTTTCCTCTGAACTCGGCGCACCTTCGGGCGGCTCTACCGCTGAGTCTTCAGGCGAGGCCCTGAATGCGGCCACCGGCCGGCAGGCTCCGGTTCCCCACGACAACCCCTTTCTGACGGTGCAGGAAGTCGCGCGCCTTCTGCACCTCAACGAGAAGAAGATCTATCAGCTGGCCAGTGACGGCACCATGCCGGCGACCAAGGTGACCGGCAAGTGGCTCTTTCCGCGGCGCCTGGTGGAGCAATGGATTCTCGAGTCCAGCCATCATGGTGTGCTGGCGGATCGCCTGATGATCACCGGCAGTGATGACCCGCTGCTGGCCGCGCTCTCCATGCGTCTCAATCAGCAGCATGCCGGTAGCGCCTTCTATGGCATGAGCGTCACCGGCACGCGTCTGGGGCTTGATCTGCTCAGCCAGGGGCGTGCTGACGTCTGCGCCATTCACTGGGGGCGCGCGGAGGAGGCGGCGCTGCGTCATCCGGCGCTGATTCGCGGCCATGATGGCTATCGTCAGTGGGTGATGGTGCGGCTTGCGCGCCGTACCCAGGGGCTGATCATCCGCAATGATGATCGCCATCTGTCCATCGACCCCAGCGGCCTTTTCGGTTCGCAGCGGCGTTGGGCGGTGCGACAGGAGGGGGCAGGTTCGCAGCGCTTCCTGCAGGAGTGGCTGTCCGGCCATCAGATGCGTGCCGAGCAGCTCAACACCCTGGCGATCGCCTATTCCGAGCGTGAGGTGGCCTCGATGGTGGCGCGCGGCGAGGTGGATGTCGGCCCCGGTACGCTGTCGGCCGCCAATGAGTTCGGCCTCGGCTTCGTGCCGGTCTGTGAAGAGGCCTTCGACCTGGTGGTACCGCGCAATGTCTACTTCCGCGATCTCTTCCAGGGGTTGCTGGACTATCTTGCCACACCGAATGGCATCCAGCTGGCGCAATCCCTCGGCGGCTATGATCTGCGCGAATGCGGTCAGTTGATCTGGCGCGGCGATGCCGCACAGCACGATTGAGACGCTCGGTATCGAGACGCTCTGTAATGAGACGCTCGATAAACTGAACACCCAGTGGATGCTGGCGGTCAGGACTCGGCGCAAGCCATGAGTGTCTTTGCGATATCCAGAAAAATCGCCCATTAGCGCATGGCTAGTGGGCGATTTTTTTATTTCGAGCTGACGGCGAGCATGGTCAAGCAAGTCATTGTTTTGAATGGACCGGCCAGGTGACGCTCGCGTTAAGGCAATCTTTGCGGTTTAGCTTCCTGCCAGTGCGTTACGTGGCTTGTCTCACTTCAACACAGCCCAGCTCACTTCAAATCAGATCAGCTCGGATCCGAATCATTGCGAGTGCACACCGACAGCACGATGGCATCTTCTTCGCTGGTAGAAACCAGAGCGTGCCCCATGTCGGAGTCGAAATAGATGCTGTCACCCTCACCCAGCGGCAAGGGTTCATAGAATTCCGAATAGAGCAGAATGCTGCCCGCCAAGACCATCAGGAACTCCTCGCCGTCGTGACGCACCCAGTCGGGGAAGTCATCGAAGCTGCGCGCACGCACGCGAGTCTTGAAAGGAATCATGCGTTTCTGCGCCAGCTGCCAGGACAGCAGCTCGTGCTCATAGGTCGGGGTCGGGTGTGACTTGCCATCACCGACGCGCGTCAGATCGCGACGCCCGAGTGTGCCACTCTGGCGCTTGGGCGGGCTCAGCAGCTGCGGCAGGTCGATGTTGAGACCATGAATCAGCTTCTGGACCGCCGTGAAGGTCGGCGAGATCTGCTCGTTCTCGATCTTGGACAATGTCGAGCGTGCCAGTCCCGTGCGCTGGCTGACATCTTCCAGCGTCCAGTGATGGGAGAGGCGGATCTGCTTCACGCGTTCGCCAAGCTTCAGGGGCTCAACGAAGGGTTTGCGACCGGAGGCGATCCGGACGGCGGCGTCCTTGTCTGTCGGTGTGCTCATGAGAGTGGCTTCGCTATGGGCGTGATATTGGCGGCGCACGACATCGGGTGTCGCAGCGCTGTCAGCTGGCGATAAAGTTTACTATCGGAAACTTTATCGCCAGCTTATCACAGCATGGCAAACGCGCATCATCCCGACACGTAGCCAACATGGCTGTCCGCGACATGGCTGTCTGTGACATGGCTGTTCGCGACACCGAAGGCTCGCTGGTGCTCCAATGATGCAGCGACAGGTTTCCTGGCTGCGGGAAACCTGTCGTGAGGTGTGGTGTGCGTCAGGGAAAAAGTCACCGGTGCGGGGGATGCCCAGCGCTAGAACAGTCGGGCACTAGAGCAGCCAGACGCTAGAACAGCGGGTGATCACGCTCATCCTCGGCGGGCTTGGCAAGCGACGGCTGGACGCCGTCTGGTGTGCCAGAGGCGGAGCGGGGCGGGAGGGCATCCACGGTGGGAGGCGCGAGATCGAGCTGGTCTGGCTCGGGTTTGTTTGACTCGGGTCGCTCTGACATGGGTTGCTTAGAAGGACGATGGCCGCCGGCACGTGCCTCGAGGCCATCCTGCATCGGCAAGCCCGCCAGCGCCTTGAGATGCGCCTCGGTGCTGCGCCCCAGCGCCTCCAGGCAATACCCGCCCTCCAGCACGGAGACGATACGCCCGTGGCAGTGACGCCGCGCGACATCCATCGCCAGTAGGGTGACCCAGTAATAGTCGTCATCTTCCAGGCACAGTTCTGCCATCGGGTCTTCACGGTGCGCGTCAAAGCCCGCCGAGATCAGGATCAACTCCGGCTTGAAATCATCAAGCTTCTTCAGCCATTGGGCTTCAATGGCGCGCCGGAAGGCCAGTGAGCCGCTGCCTTCGCTCAGGGGCGTGTTGTGGATGTGCTCCCAGCGGCTCTCCAGGTAGCGCCACGGGTACATGGCGTCCTGAAAGGAGGAGCACACCAGCGTATCGGGGTCATGCTTGAAGATATCGACGGTGCCGTTGCCCTGGTGTACATCGAAATCGAGGATCGCGATCCGCTTCACGCCGTAATGCTGCCGGGCGTGCAGAGCGCCCACCGCCACGTTGTTGTAGAAGCAGAAGCCCATCGCATCGGCGCGTTCGGCATGGTGGCCCGGGGGGCGCACGGCGCAGAAGACGTTGTCGGCCTGATCACGCATCACCTGGTCGACCCCGCGTACCACCGCGCCGGCGGCCAGTCGCGCCGCGACCAGGCTATCGGCACACATCACGGTGTCTTCGTTGATGGTCAGCAGCTGCCCGGCCTGGGGCGGACATTTCTCCAACGCCTGCAGGTGGCGCATGGGGTGCACGCGCGCCAGCTGCTCAAGCGTTGCCGCTCGCGCACTGTATTGCTGGACATGCTGAATCACGCCGCTCAGCGCCAGCTGACGCTCGATGGCCTGCAGACGCAGTGGGCTCTCGGGATGGGTGGGGCCCATGAAATGCTGACCGCAGTCGCGATGGGATATGTAGGAGGTGATCATCGGCATGCCTGCGTGAGTGTGCGGGTCATAATGGTCTGCACCATGACGTAACAGTAAGAGTCGTCAATGGCATGAGCCAGTCGCCGATGGTCTACCTTGTTTCACGCATGAAGGGCGCGAGGATGGCTGTTCAGACCTGCGCTTTCGCGGCATGCTGCTCATATCGCGCTGACGAGGCGCAACCGCTGACAGGACAAGCCTATGGGAACGCGATTTCTGCGCAATTTCTTCGAGCCCGCCAGTATCGTGGTGATCGGCGCCTCGGAAAAGCCGCATTCACTGGGCGGGCAGGTACTGCGCAATCTGCTTGAAGGGGGCTTCAAGGGCGCCCTGACGGTGGTCAACCCCAAGGGATATGAGACGGTGCATGGCGTGGCGTGCGTCAAGCGGGTCAGTGAGCTAGAGCAGGTGCCGGACCTGGCCATTCTGTGCTCACCGCCGGATACCTTGCCGCGTGTGGTCGAGAAGCTGGGCCGGCGCGGCGTCAAGGCGGCGCTGCTGATTTCGGGAGGTGTTGCGCCGACACCGGTCAGCTCGCTGGCCCGCGTCACCGGCAAGGGGCTTGAGATGCTGTCACGCCGCGACGGGCTGAACTTCTCTGCCCCGCGCCTGCCGGGCAGTCACAGGTCCACTACGGGCAAGCCAGGCCCCGAACCCTCCGTCACCGAGGCGTCGTCTTTGGATGAGGCCGGCGAGCCTGCCGCGTCGAGCGCCGAGCGCTACCCGCGGATCGCCGACAGCACGGACGACGTGCTGGATGCTTCGCATGCACGAGAGCCGGGTGTCGAAGTCCCGCGTATCCACCGTGACCAGGAAAGCCTCAACAGTCGGTTGCTCAAGGCCGCACGAGGCAGTGGGATTCGCCTGCTCGGGCCAGAATGCATGGGCATCTGTGTGCCCAACCGCCACCTGAATGCCTCCTTCAGCGGGCAGCCAGTGGCCAAGGGCAAGGTCGCCTATCTCGGCCAGTCGGGGATGCTGGGCAATGCGATGATCGACTGGGCGGCAGGGCGCGGCATCGGCTTCTCGCATCTGGTGACCCTGGGCGACAGCGTCGATGTGATGCTGCCCGATCTGATCGACTACCTGAACCAGTACGGGCCGTCGCAAGCGTTGCTGTTGCACCTGGAGCGCATTCACGACCCGATGCACTTCATGACCGCGCTGCGCGAGGCATCCCGCAATCGACTGGTGCTGGCGATCAAGAGTGGCCGTACCCCAGAAGCCGACCTGTTCGGAACACATGTCACGCGTGGCGTGCCCAATCGCGACCGGATCGTCGATGTTGCCCTCGCTCGTGCCGGGGTGGTGCGGGTCAATGACAGCGAAGACATGTTCGATGCACTGGAGACGCTGAATCGCATGAAGCCGTTGCGTGGTGATCGGCTGGCGATCGTCTCCAATGGGCTGGGTCCGGCCTTGCTGGCCATCGACAAGTTGATGGCGGGTGGCGGCAAGTTGGCCGAGCTGAGTGATGAGAGTCGCCAGGCGCTGCTCAAGGCCGAGCTGGATGTCAGCCTGCCGGGGCGCAATCCGGTGGATCTGGGTGGCAATGCCACGCCGGAAGATTTCCTGGCTGCGGTCAACATCGTGGCCAATGACAGTGGCGTGGACGCCGTGCTGGTCGTGCATGCCCCGACACGCCTCGCTCCCTCACGGGCAACGGCCGAGGCCCTGGTGGCGCATCGCAAGCAATTCCGACGCAACCTGCTGACCAGCTGGATGGGGCTCGAACAAGCACTTTCGGCCCGCCATGAATGCCATCTGGCCGGAATTCCGACCTATCTGTCACCTGAGAAGGGCGTCAAGGCCTTCCTGCAGATGGTCGATTACCACCGCGTGCAGACACTGTTGCAGCAGACGCCACCGAGCCTGGCCTTCTCGACCAGTGCCGAGATCCGCGCCCGCGCCCATGACCTGGTGCACAGCGCACGGCGTGCGGGCCGTGAATGGTTGACCCACTCGGAGACGGCGCAGGTACTCGATACCTATGGCATTGCCACCGCGCCCAGTCGCTATGTGCTTGACGCTGCCGAAGGCGCGCGCGCCATCGTCGAGTTGCAGCGTTCTGCCACTGATGACGACACGCCTTCTCGCCAGGGCCCCTATGCGCTGCGCGTGGTGCATGAACACAACAGTCGACCTTTCCGCTACCGCCGCTACCCACAGCGGCTGTCTTCCGGCGTGGTGCAGGACCTTTCCGGCCCGGAGGATATCGCGCTGGCGATTCGCCGCATCACCCAGAAGGTGGCGGAGGGCGATGCCGAGCGCGGTCGCAGTGTGCACGAGCGTACGCGCATTCATGAGTTCTGCCTGCAGCCGATGCAGCGTGGCAAGCATTCGCTGCAGTTGAGTGCAGGTATCACGCGCGATGACGAATTCGGCCCGGTGATCGTGTTCGGTATCGGTGGTTACAAGGTCAATGTGCTGGCGGACCGCCAGGTGGCCTTGCCGCCCCTCAACATGACCCTGGCGCGTGAGCTGATCTCGCGCAGCCATGCCTCCCGCCTGATCGCCGAGCACTCGCCGGATCCGGAGCGCGATTTCGAACGCGTCAGCACGTTGTTGATCAAGCTCTCACAGTTGGCATCGGATTTGCCTGACATAAGAGGGTTGGAAATCAATCCGTTGTTGCTCAACCGCGAGGAAGCCGTGGCGGTGGATTTCGCGCTGGACCTCGGCAAACCGGCTCGTTTCGCGATCATGCCGTACCCTGAAGAGCTGCGTGAATGGGTGTCGCTGGACAATGGCATGCTCGTCGAGGTGCGTCCGATACGCGGTGAGGATGCACCCTTGATCACGGCCTTCCATGCCAGGCTCTCCGAGGAAAGCATTCGTTTCCGCTACTTCCATCACAAGGCGGCGCTGACGCAGCGAGATCTCGCGTTGCTCGCCCAGATCAACTACGACCGCCAGATGGCCTTCATCGCCGAGCGGGAAGTGGAAGCCCAATCAGGTGAGTCACCGCAGCGCGAGATGCTGGGGGTGGTGCGGGTATGGAATGACCCAGACAACATTCGCACCGAGTTCTCCGTCATCATTCGTGATGACATGCAAGGCGAGGGGATCGGCAGGCTGTTGATGGAGAAGATGCTGCGTTATTGCCGCTCACTGGGCACTCTGGAGATGGTCGGCAAGATCATGATCGACAACCACCCGATGCGCGCCTTGATGAAGCACCTCGGCTTCACCTGTCGTTACAACATGGAGGAGCAGGTCATCGATGCCAGCATCCGTCTCAACGAGCCGGTCAGTGATTGGCAGCACCTGAGGCTGGAAGCCAAGGCCTGATGTGCATTGTTGGTGCATGCTCTGTGCATGAGCAGATTCATCGCCATGTGCAGGGAGTTGTGACGGGCAGGTGCGTGGCTTGCCTGGTGGTTCTCGGCAATACGCAATGCGTGACGGGCTTGAGAGCATTGGATAAACAACGATGCCCAGTATCGTGATTCAGGGAGGTATAGGTAGCGGGGTCACGCGCATACCACCTTGGTCGTATAAGCGTATGTTCGTGTTTGAGCGCTTATCAATAAAACTGTATTGTAATTACAAATATAAGAATCCTTTATGGATTATGGCGCAGGGGATGACACAGTATTCTGTCGACAGGTTGGCAAGCTAAGCTTGCGGGCAGATTACGCGATTTCAGCGGCAGAGAGAGCCATTCTCCCTGCCGAGTGGAGTGCGTAATGGACTGAATCTGTGGATATTTCCTGCCCGCTGACGACAGGAAAGCCAATGACTGACACTCGCGACGTGAAGATTCGAGTGCGCAATCTGAGCAAGGTGTTCGGCAATCAGCCCGACAAGGCGCTCAAATTGCGTGATGAGGGCATGAAGCGCCCTGAGATCCTCGAGAAGACTGGCCAGACGTTGGGGCTTTCCAACGTGGACTTTGATGTGATGGAAGGCGAGTTGCTGGTCATCATGGGGCTGTCCGGCTCCGGGAAATCGACCCTGATCCGCTGCCTGAACCGGTTGATCGAGCCGACGGAGGGCGAGATCCTCATCGACGGCGATGATGTCGCCAAGCTGGATGACAAGTCGCTGCTGCGCTGTCGTCGCAAGCATTTCTCGATGGTATTCCAGAATTTTGCGCTCTTCCCGCACCGCACCGTGCAGCAGAATGCCGAGTTCGGGCTTGAGGTGCGCGGCGAGGAGAAGGAAGTCTGTTATCAGCGCGGTCGCGATGCGCTCAAGCAGGTCGGCCTTGAGGGCTGGGAAGATGCCTACCCTCGCCAGCTCTCCGGCGGCATGCAGCAACGTGTCGGCCTGGCGCGAGCACTGGCCAACGACTCCACGGTGCTGTTGATGGATGAGGCCTTCTCGGCGCTTGATCCCCTGATCCGCAAGGACATGCAGCAGGAATTGCTGGCGCTGCAGCACAAGATGAAGAAGACCACCATCTTCATCACCCACGACCTTGATGAAGCCCTGTCCATCGGTGACCGCATCATCCTGCTCAAGGATGGCGAGATCGTGCAGATCGGCTCCCCCGAAAGCATCCTCACTTCCCCGGCCAATGATTATGTGGCGCGCTTCGTCGAAGGCGTCGACATGTCGCGCATCCTCACTGCCCGCTCGGCGATGACCGATGTGCGTGCCACCGCACGGGATGATGATGGCCCGCGCACGGCGCTGCGCAAGATGGGCGACAACGGCCTCGACAGCCTGTTCGTGGTGCGTCGTGATCGCACGGTACTCGGGATCATCACCGCCGAGGATACCGAACGTGCCGTGCGCGAGAATCTCACCGATCTCTCGAGCATCATCCACTCCGATTGCTGTCAGGTCTCGCCGGAAGAACCGCTGCACAACCTGTTCGCGATGTTTGCCGGTCATCACCATCCGCTGGCGGTGGTCGATGAGCAATCCCGCCTGTTGGGCGTGGTGATCAAAGGGTCCGTACTCGCAGAACTGGCGGAAGCAGGGGAGGCACACGCATGAGCGACGCAACCGGTTTTACCATCCCGAAGATAGAGCTGGGTGACTGGATCGAGACGGGGCTTGATTACCTGACGACCAACTACTCCAGCATCACGCGCGGTATCTCCAAGTTCACCGAGACCGGCATCGACGTCCTGAACGATGCGCTGATGTGGCTGCCCGAGTGGGCGCTGATCGCCCTGGTGACGCTGCTGTGCTGGCGGCTGGCCGGCACGCGCCTGGCCATAGGTTCCGTACTGGGGTTGGGACTGATCTGGAACCTGGATCTGTGGGACCCGATGATCGAATCGCTGACCCTGGTGGTGATCGCCACCCTGGTCGCCGTGGTCATCGCGGTACCGCTGGGGATACTGGCGGCACTCTCGGACCGCTTCTACAAGGTCATCATGCCGGTGTTGGATTTCATGCAGACCATGCCGGCCTTCGTCTACCTGATTCCGGCGATTCCCTTCTTCGGCATCGGCTCGGTCTCCGCCATCTTCGCCACCGTGATCTTCTCGATGCCGCCGGCGATTCGCTTCACCACGCTGGGCATTCGTCAGGTGCCCAATGACCTGATCGAAGCGGCCGATGCCTTCGGGGCCACCCGCAGCCAGAAGCTCTTCAAGCTGCAGCTGCCGCTTTCGCTGCCCACCGTGATGGCCGGCATCAACCAGACCATAATGCTGGCACTGTCGATGGTGGTGATCGCGGCCATGATCGGCGCCGATGGCCTGGGGAATGAGGTCTGGAAAGCCATCCAGCGCCTGCGCCCGGGAGATGGTTTCGAAGCGGGCATCGCGGTGGTCATCCTGGCCATGCTGCTCGACCGCCTGACCCAGACCTTCAGCAAGGAAAAGAAGCCTCGTTCATAAGGGGATTCACCAGTGGCCTCCGTGCGCTTTGTGGCAATACGGAGGCCGCCTCGAGCACTTTCCATACCCGACTCAACGTTTGGCCGTCGACACGCGTTTTTCGACAGGCGTGCTTCGATAAACAATGAGTAAATTCGAATAAAGGGGAAAATGATGAACAATCAAGATGCCTCCCGCACTACCTTGAACGTCACCGCGAAGATGAATGCCGCCACCAAGGCATTGCTGCTCGGCGCTGTCATGTCCTCCTCACTGGCCGGGGCGAGCGCCGTGTATGCCGCCGGTGACAAGGGCGATGTGACGCTGGCCTACGTCGAATGGTCCTCTGAAGTCGCCTCCACCAATGTGGTCAAGGCGGTGCTCGAATCGCAGGGCTACAACGTCGAACTCAAGGCGCTGTCTGCGGCGGCGATGTTCCAGGCGGTCGCCTTCGGCGATGCCGATGGCATGGTCGGTGCGTGGCTCCCCACCACCCACGAAGACTACATGGCCAAGATCGCCGACAAGGTCGACGACCTGGGCGTCAATCTCGAAGGCACCAAGCTCGGGCTGGTCGTGCCGTCCTACAGCAAGCTCGAGACCATCGACGACATCAAGACCCACGCCGAGGATATCGATGAGCGCATCGTCGGCATCGAGCCGGGCGCAGGTCTGACGCGTCTGACCGAGCAGGTGCTTGAGGACTACGATCTCGAGGACATCGACCTGACCACCGGCAGCGGGGCGACCATGACCGCCGCGCTGAGCAATGCGATCAAGGGTGAGCGTGAGATCGTCGTCACTGGCTGGACGCCGCATTGGATGTTCGCCCGTTGGGATCTCAAGTATCTGGATGACCCGAAGGGCGTCTACGGCGGTGCCGAGGAGATTCACACCCTGGCGCGCAAGGGACTCGAGGAAGACATGCCGGAGGTCTACGCGATTCTCGACAACTTCGCTTGGACCCCGGCTGACATGGGCGAAGTGATGCTCAACAACCAGGAAGACGACGCTGACCCCTACGAAACCGCCAAGGCGTGGGTGGAAAGCCATCAGGACATCGTCAAGGAATGGCTGCCGGCCGCGGCTGAATAATGCCTGGCGCATGACTCACTGAGTCATGAATGACGAAACGCCCCCTCAGGAGACCCTGTGGGGGCGTTTCGTTGTGTGCCTGCAGATGACGCGTCACTCACACTCGGCGGGCTCAGACTTGATCAGAACGGACAGGGACTGCGCACTTCCATGCGCTCACCGCTCACCGGGTGATCGAAGCTGATCATCTCGGCATGCAGCATCAGGCGCTCGGCCATGAAGAAGGCCTCATCCGTCGCATAGAGATCGCAGCCCAGGATCGGGTGGCCGATCTGCTGGCTATGGATGCGCAACTGATGCGTGCGACCTGACACCGGCGTGAATTCGACTCGCGTGCGCGCCGGATTCTCCAGGCGCTCGATGACGCGGAAATCGCTGATGGCGGTCTTGCCGGTCTCGTGGCAGATCTTCTGCAGCGGGAACTGGTCGACGTCCTTGGCGATGGGCAGCGAGATGCGCCCACTGTCCTCCTCCAGATGGCCATGCAGGATCGCGGTGTAGGACTTGCCGATATTGCGGTCCTGAAACTGGCGGGTCAGGTTGCCGTTGGCCGGCTTGTTGAGCGCGACCAGCATGATGCCGGAGGTGCCGAAATCCAGCCGATGCAGCAGCTTGGCGCTGGGGTATTCCTTGACCAGGCGATGATGCAGCGAATCCAGATTGAGCGGATGCTTGCCGGAAAGGCTGAGCAGGCCACTGGGCTTGTGGATCAGCAGGATGTCATCGTCGGCGTACAGCACCGCGTAGGTTTCGTGGCAGACGGGAACGATGAACGGGTCGGCTTGTGGCTGCATAAAGGCTCGTCAGTGACGTCAAGGTGGGCGGGGCGAAACGGCAAGTGGGCGCTGGCGCGGTCTAGAGCACCAATGTGGTCTAGAGCGAGATATCCTGCCAGTGATACTCGTACTCATCGTCCTCACCATCCTCTGGCGCACGACCGATGAAGAGGCTGGCGGTGAAGGCGCGCACGAAGATCACCTGGCTGCCATCCAGTGCGGTCAGCAATTCACCCTTCTTGAGCTTCTTGATCTTGCGCTTGCGCGTCGCGGCAGCATCACGCGCCGCGCGGGTGTCGGCGCGCCACTGGGCGGCAACCTCACCGGGCGCTGTCGACTGTTCGAGCAGCTCCTCGGGGCATTGCAGCGGAATGTCTGGCGTGCCTTCGTCACGGATATGGTATTCCCAGCGGCTGGGGTCACCATTCTTGGGGGCCTGCATAAGGTGCTGGCGAATGAAGGTATGGCCGTGAGGGTGTTCCAGCACGGTATACAGCACATTGCCGACCACGGCGTGATCGACCAGCGAGATGCCATGACTGTCGGACGGGGTGTAGCCGGCCAGCAGACGGTCTACCAGTGTCTGACGTGCTACCTTGGGGGTGCCGCTGTCATCCCAGGCCATGAAGCCTCCATCTGAGCGTGTCTGGCATCGTAGACCATGTCGGATGCACCGTGGAGGGCGCAGGCTGACTGGCGTTCGAGAGGCCGAAAGGGCGGCCATTGTCCGGCTTGTGTCCAGCAAGGGCAAGTCGCTGACCGCGCGAATCTGCACCGTGGGGTCTCAAGGGATAGCGCAATCGATAGCAGTAGCGGCACTCAGACGGTAACCCGAACGGCAACGCAAGAGGCCCCGCATGAGCGGAGCCTCGAGAAGAGCGCCTGTTGTGGCGCAGACTGGCTATCGGCACAGACTGGCTAGCGGGTCAGGGCGCCAGCAGTTGCTTGTGCCATTCGCCGTCTTCTGTGTCCAGGCGCTGGTAGCGCACGCGATCGTGCAGGCGCGAGGGCTGCCCCTGCCAGAATTCGATCATCTCCGGCACCACGCGATAGCCGCCCCAATGCTCCGGACGCGGCACCTCGGTGGTGGCATAGACCTGCTCGAAGCGACCCTGGCGCTCGCTGAGCCACTCGCGATCGGGAATCTCGACACTCTGCTGAGAGACCCAGGCGCCCAGCTGGCTTTCCTTGGGGCGTGAGGCGAAGTACTGATCGGAGGTGGCATCCGCGACCTTCTCGACGCTGCCTTCGACGCGCACCTGGCGCTCCAGCGCGGGCCACCAGAAGGTCAGCGCAGCGAAGGGCACATTGGCCAGTTCGCTGCCCTTGTGGCTCTGATAGTTGGTATAGAAGATGAAGCCTTCACTGTCGCAGCCCTTGAGCAGCACGATGCGCGCATGCGGCTTGCCCTGGCTGTCGACGGTGGAGAGCGTCATGACATTGGCGTCGTTGTCATCGGCGGACAGGGCGCTGGTCAACCACTCCTGAAACAGTTCGAAGGGTTCCAGCGGTGTGTTCGCAAGGCTCAGGCCATCACCGGAATAGGTTCTGCGCACATCGGCGATATCGCGGTTCATGGTGGGCTCCCTTGATGAATTGCTCATGTAATGACATGACTGTGACCGCTCACGTGCTGGATCGCAAGCCTCAGACCCCGCCCAACTGCAGCCACGCCATGTAAAGCCCGGTGCCGACGGCAATCGAGAGCAGCGCATTGCGTCGCCACAGATGCAGTCCCGCCACGCAGAGGGCCGCGACCAGCATGCCGGCGCCCTCGGCACTCTCGAGCCAGCTTTGCCAGGCCGAGATGCGGTGCGCGGACTCTGACATGTCAGGCAATTGCATGGCCGACAGCGAGACGATGATCAGCACGACCATCACGATGGCCGGCAGATAGCGGCCCATATGCAGAATCAGCGGATGGGCCGAATGGCGGGAAAGAAACACGAAGGGCAGCGCGCGTGTGGCGAAAGTCGCACCGGCTGACACGGCGATCAATAGCAAAGCCTGCAGGGTCGTCATGGGGTGGTGTGCTCCGAGGCTTGATTGTGCTCAGTCTGGCGTTCGCCAGACTTGCCTTGATGATGATCGTCACGCGGGGCAGGCGTGACGTGTGGCTGATGTTTGCCACGCTGGTAATGATACTGCCCGAGCAGGAGAGCGCAGGCTGCCGCGATGCTGCCCAGCAACAGCTGATCTTTCGGCAGCAGCCACAGGCCCGCGAGCGTGACCAGCAGGCCGAGCATGAAGGGCCAGCGCTCGCGCAGGGCGAACCACTGTTCGATGCCCAGCACCACGAACAGCGCCGTCAACGCGAACTCGATGCCGCTGCTGTCAAAGCTGAGCTGTCCGGCTGCCAGACCCAGTAGCGTCCCCAGTACCCACCAGGATTGGTTGAGGAAGGTGATGCGCAACATCAGGCGCTGGTCATCACGGCGCGCCACGGGATCATCGCGTTCGCCGCTGCGCGGCAGGCTGGCCAGCAGCGAGTAGGTTTCATCGGTCAGCCCGAAGATGAGGTAGAGCTTGCCAAGGCCCGCCGCGCGGAAGCGCTCCAGCAACGACAGGCCGTAGAAGAGATGACGCGAATTGAGCAGCAGCGTGGCCACGAAGACCTCGGTGATGCCGGCGCCTGCACCAAGCAAGGCCACCGCCAGGAATTGGCCGGCCCCGGCCAGGATGACCAGTGACATGATAAGGCCCAGCCATGGGCTCAACGGCAGCTGTGTGAACAGCACACCAAAGGCAGCGCCCAGCGGGATATAGCCGAACATCACCGGCAGGGTCTGGTTGAGTGCCTGTTGCCATAGATGGCGACTGCTGACTGGCTGCGGGGGAGACGAGCCCGGACAGGTGGTATCGTCCCGGTAGGCGTGCGAGGTACTGGCCGTGGATGGCGGTGACATGGCGAGAGTTCCGTTCTGCGCAGGCGGGGTGAAGACGAGCGACACAAGCAGGGGGCCTTCGAGAGGCCGAGTCCCGGCAAGCCGCAGACAATCCACGCAGCATATAATGTCATCAAGCGTCAGGCGATGCTGCCAAGGTGGCAGCTGGCAGTGGAAAATGCTGAATCAGCGCACCATTGCTGATATTTCACATGTCTCATGGCGCCAAGGCGGATTGATTTACCGTGAGTCGCCAGGCCATGGCTATCTAACACCAATATCATGCTGCTATGGGGCTGATCGCCCTGCATCTGATGGCCATCGTCTGGCATGGCCTGCGCGGTGCAGTGGCTGATCTGGGCGATGGTGCATGACCGCAAGCATTTCAGGCGCGATGAATCGGTAGTGGATGAGGGCGTGCCAGTGCCATCTTCACGGCCACACTGGGCTTGGCGATCGGCATTGCCGTTCTGGTCATCTGGCAGGGGGCACAGTTGCCGTAAGCTCTGCGCGCTTTCACTCATGCTTTCGCTCTGACTTTTCTCTCCCTTTCGTCCTCAAGCATGCCAATACGCAAGAGCGCCGCCACGAGCTGTCAAGACAAGTGTGTCGTCAGGTCGATCATGGCAAAGCCTCGCTGTGGTCAGCTCGCGGGCGCCGACTCGGCATGGGCGGCGCGCGATGGTTGAGGAGACACGCTGGAATGAAAGGTGGGTAGCAGTGGGGAAGGCGGCAAGCCGCCGTGGGAAGGTGCAAACCGATACCCGCCATTCTCGTCGGCTATTTTACGGCTATTCTAGTCGCCTATTCTGGACGGCTATTTTAGTCGAACAAGGCGCGACGAGAAGGGCGGGCAATGGAGAGGTCAGGGCTTGATCAGGCCTGCGGCTGGCGCTTGAGGTTGCGCGAGCGGAAACGGGCGTAAGCCATGCTGGAAATGAACAGCCCCAGCGCCGCCAGTGCTTCCAGTACGCCGATGACGGCGTGGCCAGGCACACCGGCCAGCATCACGCCCTGCATGATGTAGAGCAGGCTGACGAACGCCAGCCAGACATGACCACGTGCCCGGCGGGTGAAGATGGCGGGCAGAAACAAAGCGATGGGCAGCAGGCGGATCAACAGCGGCAGCAGTCCGCTGTTCTCGCTCTGCGCCATCAGCTGAATGCCGCCGATCAGCAGCAGCAGGGCGACGGCCGCAAAACTTGCGATCACACCCCGACGACTCTTGGCTTCGAGCGCGTCGAGGCCCTGCTCACGTTCCAGTCGTTCAAGCCAGGCACGCATCTATTTCGTCTCCCTGAGAGGTTGCATGGCAAGGGCCAGGCGAGCGATACGCTTGCCTTGCGCCAGTGCCAGGCGCTGTTCGTTGTCATCGACATCGTTGTCGCCACGCTTGCCGCTGACGTGGGTCGTGCCGTAGGGCGTACCGCCCTGGGTGGTCTCGAGCAACTCGGTGGCGCTGTAGGGCACACCGGCATACACCATGCCATGATGCAGCAGCGGGATCAGCATGGTGATCAGCGTGGTTTCCTGACCGCCATGCAGAGAGCTTGAGGCACTGAAGGCGGTGGCAGGCTTGTCGATCAAGGCGCCGTTCATCCACAGCTCACTGGTGGAGTCCAAGAAGTACTTGAGCGGCGCCGCCATGTTGCCGAAGCGGGTCGGGCTGCCCAGCGCGAGGCCCGCACAGTGACGCAGGTCGTCCAGCTCGACATACATGGCCCCGCTGTCGGGGATTTCCGGCTCGGTCTGCTCGCAGGTGGCCGAGATCTCGGGCACCCGGCGCAGGCGTGCCTCGACACCGCTGATGGACTCGATACCGGCGGCGATCTGCTCGGCCAGCGTGCGGGTCGCACCATGGCGCGAGTAGTAGAGGACGAGGACGTACGGCGTCGCGTCGGGGGTCGTTGCGGACATGAGCTTCCTCAGGTGGATGACAATCTATCGAAAGGGGCAAGCGGGGCGCTTGCGTGAGCATACCCTGTCGTCAGGGGATCAGGCGTCGCTCAACAGCACCAGCACATCTTCGGGCGGGCGACCAATGACGGCGTGCGTACCATCATCGAGAATCGGCCGCTGCATCAATTTCGGCGTTGCGGCAATCGCGTCAAGGCGTTGCGCATCGCTGGGCTCGACAAGCCCCAGTGCCTTCCACTCGGCTTCGTTCTCACGGGTCAGAGCCCGCGCGCCGCCTTCCACTCGGGCGGCCAGGGCCTCGAGCTGTTCACGATCAAGGGGATTATCCAGATAGCGGACGGTCTCGAAGGCATCGCCCTCGAGGCGTGTGGTCAAAAGCGCCAGTGTTTCCCGTGACTTGGAGCAGCGTGGGTTATGGTAGAGTTTCAATGTTGACATGACTGTCTCCGTTTCCGGACAGGTGATGGATTTCACGCAAGCGCTACTGGCCATGGCCGGCGGTGGCGAATGAATCAGGCACGCATTGTAGAGGGGCGCACAAGAATGCCACAACTGCCAGGGATCTCGCGGGTCATGCCCGCCATCGGCGTCATCCTCAAGCTGGTATCACGTTTCAACTATCACGACGGCAAGAAGACCGCGTCGGCACTGACCTATACGACGCTGTTCGCCATCGTGCCGCTGATGACAGTCATCTATGCAATGTTCGCCGTCATCCCGAGTTTCGACGGCGTGGGCGATCAGCTGCAGACGACGGTGTTCTCCCAGTTTCTGCCCTCGACCGGGGCTACGGTGCTCGAGTATCTCAACGAGTTCTCCGGACAGGCGCGCAATCTGACCTCGGTGGGGCTGATCTTCCTGTTCGTGACTTCGGTGATGATGATGGTCACCATCGAAGGTGCCTTCAATGCCATCTGGCAGGTGCCGGAAGGGCGCAAGGGCCTGTCGAGCTTCCTGATGTACTGGGCCGTCCTGACGCTGGGGCCGCTGATGCTGGGCTCGGGCTTTTTGCTGTCGTCCTTTCTGACTTCGCTGTCCTTCTTCGACTCGGCCGCCGAGATGCTGGGCGGCAAGGCCCTGCTGCTGCGTCTGTTGCCGCCGCTGTTGAGCGCTGCGGCCTTCACCTTCATCTATGCTGCGGTGCCCAACTGCAAGGTTCGCCTGCGTGACGCCGCGGTCGGCGCGCTGACCACGGCGCTGGCGCTGGAGTTGGCCAAGGCGGGCTTTTCACTTTATGTGACGCATTTCCCGTCCTATCAGGCCATCTATGGCGCCTTCGCGGCCGTGCCGCTCTTCCTGCTGTGGGTATTCCTGTCCTGGTGCATCGTGCTGCTGGGGGCGGAAGTCGCGGCCTGGATGGGTGAGCGCTCCAACGCTGACTGGCATCGCTGGCCGCCGTTCTGGCAGACCCTCGGCGCCGTGATGCTGCTCAAGGATGCCCATGAACGCGGTGAGCCGCTCTCCGATGATCGCCTCACGGAGGTGTTGGGCAGTCGTTATCGGCGTGTGCTCAAGCCGCTGATTGCCGAGAACATCGCCAGTCAGACCCAGGATGGCCAATGGGTGCTCGGGCGTGATCTCAGCCATTACTCGCTGTGGGAGATGGCGCACGCCTTGCCGTGGGAATTGCCGGCCGGAGAGGCGGGCGAAGCGCCGCATCCGCGTCTGGAACCCCTGCGTGAAGCGCTGGAACGTGCACGTGCCGCCGAGAAGGAGCGCATGACCTGTGGTCTGGTCGAGGTGCTGCCCAGTGTCGGTGAAGTGGGTGATGAGGCCGTGCATCAAGAGGAAAAAGACCCGAAAGATCCGCAGCTTGCGACATCCTGAGCTGCACTGGGACGCGATTGCAAGGTGACAGTCTGATGCCGAATGGGCAGAATGCGCACCCTGTGCCGTCTGCTCACCCCGACGGGGGGTGAGGCGGATGTCAATGACGAAGCTGTTGCCCGATGCCGAAATCGATGACGCCTCAGGCGGCCACCAGTGATTGACGCCAAGGAAAAGGCCCGACAACTGTTCGGGCCTTTTCCTTTGCCTATTGTCTCTCGCGCATGAAACGGAATCGCACGCCCGACTTGCCGCAATTCGGCTTGCACGCTGAAGAGCCCGGGTGAGGTATGAGCGAGGTGTGGGTGAGAAATGGGCGAGTCAGGTCAGCTGGCGGCTGCTCGCCGATCAGACACGCAAGTCAAAGGTTGGCATGCCAGGCTGGCGACGGCGTCTTGCTCGCAGGCTGATGCGATCTTTGCGCCAGCGTCAAAACGAACGGAGAGACGAGGCCAGAGTTGGCAGTCCTCCGGTGGGAAGGCACGATGGAATTGACGATGTGGCGTGCCAGTCCCTGGCGCGCCTGACATGCATGAGGGCGCTGTTCGCGGTGCCCGCTGGAGGTGACAACTCGCCGATGAAAAGCTCTGCTCCTGAGAAGACCCCACTGGTCAAGCTGCGTGGCATTGCCAAGACCTTTGGTAATCGCAAGGTGTTGGACAGCCTTGACCTGGATTTGAACGATGGTGAGTTCGTCACGCTGCTGGGCCCATCCGGTTGCGGCAAGACCACCGTGCTGAGAATGATCGCCGGCTTCGAATCGCCGGATGTCGGCACCATCACGCTCGAGTCGACGGTCTTGCATGAGCGCCCCGCTCATCAGCGTCCGGTCAATACCGTCTTCCAGAGCTATGCGCTGTTTCCGCATATGAATCTCTACGACAACGTGGCCTTCGGGCTGCGCATGGAAAAGGTCGCCAAGGCCGAGATTCATGAGCGGGTGCGCGAAGCACTCGAGATGGTGCAACTGGCCCATCTGTCGGACCGCCGCCCGGACCAGCTCTCCGGCGGGCAGCAGCAGCGCGTCGCGATTGCCCGAGCCGTGGTCAAGCGCCCCCGCGTCCTGCTGCTGGATGAGCCGCTGTCGGCGCTGGATTACAAGCTGCGCAAGCAGATGCAGAACGAGCTCAAGCGTCTGCAGCGTCGCCTGGGCATCACCTTCGTGTTCGTCACCCACGATCAGGAAGAGGCGTTGTCGATGTCCGATCGCGTGGTGGTGATGCGCGAAGGAGGCATCGAGCAGATCGGTACGCCGCGTGAGGTCTATGAGTCCCCGAGCACGCTGTTCGTGGCGCGCTTCGTCGGTGAGATCAACCAGCTGGCAGCGCAGGTCGTGCGCCCCGCGGCGACCGCCGGACGCATCGAGATAATGCTGCTCGGTCAGACGCTGGAGCTCAGCGGCCATGGCCGCACCTATCAGGGCGGAGAGGCGGTTCAGGTGCTGTTGCGCCCGGAAGACATGCGACTCAAGGGTGCCGAGGACAGCGAAGGCTTCCCGGCGCGTGTCATCGAGCGCAACTACAAGGGCATGACGCTGGATACGGTACTGGAGCTCGACAGCGGTCAGCAGTTGTTGGCCAGCGAATTCTTCGACGAAGATGACCCTGACTTCGATTACCGCCTCGGCGAGCGCGTGCGCGTCAGCTGGGTGCCGGACTGGGAAATCATCCTGCCCGATGATGAGCCAGCCGTGACGGAGGCGGGTGCATGAGTCTGGTACGCAACCCCTTCAAGACCGCCACCCTGGCCGTCATCTGGGGCTGGCTGATCGTGCTGGTACTGGCCCCGACGCTGTTGGTGGTGCTGGTCAGTCTGATGCCGGAAAACACCGGACAGCTGCTGGGCGGCGAGCTGTCGCTGAGCACTCTGTGGCAGGGCTTTCTGACCAACTATGGTCAGATGATCAGCCCTGTGTACCTGAGTGTCTTTGGCCACTCGCTGTGGATCGGCCTGATCACGACGCTGATCTGCCTGCTGCTCGGTTATCCCTTCGCGTGGATGATCTCACGGGCCAGTCCGCGCCTGCAGCCCTTGCTTTTGCTGTTGGTGATCATTCCGTTCTGGACCAACTCGCTGATCCGCATCTACGCCCTGCGCACGCTGATCGCGACGCGCGGGCTGCTCAACGATGTGCTGATGAATCTGGGCCTGATCGATGCGCCGCTGCGCCTGCTGTATACCGAGGAGGCGGTGATCGTGGGACTGGTCTACATGCTGCTGCCGTTCATGATTCTGCCGCTGTACGCCGTCTTCGAGCAATTGAGTCGCCCGACGCTGGAAGCGGCCAGGGACCTGGGCGCCAATGGCCTGGCCACCTTCCGACATATCGTGCTGCCATTGACCATGCCAGGCATCATCGCGGGCGTGTTGCTGGTGTTCCTGCCGGCGATGGGCATGTTCTATGTCTCGGACCTGCTGGGCGGCTCACGCCATCCGCTGATCGGCAACATCATCAAGGGCCAGTTCCTGGAGGCCAACAACTGGACCTTCGGCGCGGCGATCAGCGTGATGCTGACGCTGGTGATGGCGTTCCTGCTGCTGGCCTATTACCGCAGCGTCAAGCTCTTCAAGCGTGAGGTGACCCTATGAAGGCGAGCGCCGCGCTGCGTTGGTTCAGCCGCTGTTATCTGACGCTGATCTTCACGCTGTTGTATGTGCCGATCCTGGTATTGATCGGCATCTCGTTCAATGATTCACGCAATCCCTTCGTGTGGGGCGGCTTCAGCCTGCGTTGGTACGACAAGTTGCTGGGCAATGGCAATCTGATGGAGGCTGCGCTCAATACGCTGTGGCTCGGGGTGACGGCGGCGACGCTGGCGACCCTGATCGGCACACTGACGGCCACCGCGCTTTATCGCTATCGCTTCCGTGGCAAGCCACTGCTCAATGGCATGCTGTTCACGGTGATGATGATGCCGGACATCGTGATGGCGATCGCCTTCCTGGCGCTGTTCATTGCGTTGGGGATCCAGCTGGGCTATTTCTCGCTGCTGGTCTCGCACGCCACCTTCTGTCTGCCGTTCGTGGTGATCACCGTCTATTCCCGCCTGACGGGCATCAACCCCCAGTTGCTGGAAGCGGCGCGTGATCTCGGCGCCAGTGAAGCCCGCGCCGTCTGGCACGTACTGGTACCGGCGCTGATGCCGGCGATCGCCTCCGGCTGGCTGCTGAGCTTTACCCTGTCGCTGGATGATGTGGTGATCTCGACCTTCGTCACCGGGCCGACGTTCGAGGTGCTGCCATTGCGCATCTACTCGATGGTGCGACTGGGGCTCAAACCTGAAGTGAATGCATTGGCAACCCTGCTGTTGGGGCTGTCGCTCTGTCTGCTGTTGATTTCACAGTTGTTGCTCAAGGAGAAAAAATAACATGCAAGGTACCCGTTTCCCGCTGCGCGCCGCTGGCCTGATGGCTGCCGTCAGCCTGGCTTCCGTGGCCACATCCGCCCCCGTACTGGCTGCGGATGACAGCGACAAGGTCCTCTACGTCTACAACTGGACCGAGTACATGCCCGATGAGGTCATCGAGCACTTCGAAGAGCAGACCGGTATCGATGTCGTCTATTCCACCTTCGATTCCAACGAAGCGATGTACGCCAAGCTCAAGCTGCTGAACAGCGACAACAGCTACGACCTCGTCTTCCCGTCAACCTACTACATCGACAAGATGGCGCGTGAAGGCCTGCTGCAGAAGCTGGATGTCAGCAAGCTCGATCATTTCGAGGACCTCGACCCCAACCTGGTCGATCGTGACTTCGACAAGGGCAACCAGTACAGCGTGCCTTACATGTGGGGCAGTGCCGGTATCGGTTACAACCCGGACTATGTCGAAGAGGGCGCGCTGATTAGCTGGAACGATCTGTGGAACGACAAGTATCGTGACAAGCTGCTGCTCTCCAATGACATGCGCGAAGTCTTCCATGTCGCGCTGGCAAGCCTCGGCTTCAGTGGCAACACCACGGACCCGGACGAGATCAAGGCGGCTTACGAGAAGCTGACCCAGTTGATGCCCAACGTGCGTGCCTTCAACTCCGATGCGGCGCGCGTGCCCTTCATGCAGGGCGAGGTCGATGCCGGCCTGATCTGGAACGGTGAGGTCTATCAGGCCAACCAGGAAGGCGTGCCGGTCGAGTATGTCTATCCCGAGGAAGGCATCATCCTGTGGATGGACACCATGGCGATTCCGTCCAACGCGCGTCACGTCGATGCGGCCTATCAGTTCATCGATTACCTGATCAGCCCGGAAGTCAGCAAGGAAATCAGCGAGTACGTGGGTTACACCACGCCGAGCCTGGCGGCGAAGAACATGATGGCCCCGGAAGTGCGTGACAATCCGGTGGTCTTCCCGACTCAACTGGATCTCGCTCGTGGCGAATTCCAGACCGATGTCGGCGATGCGCTGTCTATCTATCAGAAGTACTGGGAGCAGCTCAAGACCGGGCATTGATCGGTGTTTGAATCGTGATGACGCAAGAAATCACGTCAGCGACTTGAGCTGAACCGACGCCCCGAGGCATGCTCTGTCTCGGGGCGTCGTCGTTTGTCGACCTTGACTGCGCGCTCCACGTAATTGACACGTCCTGGTGAAGACTGGAGGGTGCCATGTCACGTTTTTCCCCTGCAATGATGTCGGCGGCGCATGCCCGTGAGTTGAGCAGTGCCGAGGCGGATGATCTGTTCAGTCGTGAGATGCAAGGCGTTGCTCCTCTGACGCGCGGCAAGGACCGCGCCGATGTCACCACGGCCCGCAAGGGCCCCAGCGAGGCTCAGCTGGTACGGCGTGAAGACGCGCAGAAGACCTTAGGCAACGAGCTGGACGGGCTGTCCGACAGCTACGTGGAGCATCTCTCGCCGCATGACCCGGTCGAGTTTCGCCGCGATGGTATCCAGACCGGTGTGCTGGAGCGCTTGCGCCAGGGCGGTTACCCACCCGAGGCGCAGCTCAATCTGATGCGTCGTCCGCTCATCGAATGTCGCCGTGAGGTGCATCGCTTCATCCAGGAGGCCTGGCGCAGCGAGTTGCGCTGTCTGCTGGTGATTCATGGCAAGGGGCGTGATAGCGAATCGCATGCCGCCTTGATCCGTGCCTACCTGGTGCACTGGCTGGAGCAGATGCCCGAGGTGCAGGCCTGGAGCAGTGCCACACCGCGCCACGGTGGGTTGGGGGCGACGCTGGTGATGCTGCGCAAATCCCGCACGGCGCGTGACAACAACCGCGAACGGCATCAGAAGCGGCGCGGCTGATCGCCACGAGCCGCAAACCCCGCAAGCAGCCAAATCAGACAACTGAAAGCCGACAATGGATACAAGAAAGCCCCCCAGACCGCGATCGTCGCGAGCTGGCGGGGCTTTTTCATGCTCATGGTTTCCAGCTCTCGGATCTCAGCCTTGACCTGAGAGCCATGAACTTCAGCGAAGCCTCATGCCTCGGGCTGCCTATTGCACGCTGTAACCGCGACCGGTGAAGCAGGCACTCAGCGCGCGGCGATAGGTGACTGCGTTGCTGGCGGTCACGGGCGGCGGCGCGGAATTGGCTTCGGCGCCACTCTGCTGATTGGCCCAGCGATGGCACTCATAGCGATCACGCGCTTGCTGGTCTTCGCTCTGGCCCTTGGTGGGGTAGGCGATGACATCGACCGCCGCGGCCGTGAGTGTCGCCTGAGCGGGGGCCTGGACGGGCAGGTATTGCTGTTGACTCTCTTCCCACAGGTAATAGGTGCCTGCCGCCAGGTAATACAGCGTAGCGCCCACCCAGACACCGCGCGCCCCTGCGGGCAGGCCATGACCGTGCCCCGGGCCACCCGGAGCCCAGCGAACCAGCCGACCGGGCTCACCATGCCGGATCACGATGTTGGGGCCTATGTAGCCCGGCCCGTCGAAGCGGCCATGCCCCGGGCCCGCCATGGCGGACGTGGTCGGCAGGGCACTCAACAGGGCGAGAGACAGCGCGAGCGCGCGCAAGGGGGCCTTGCCGGAATGATGGTTGCGACTCATGCGTTTACTCCTGTGTGACCAGCATGGCTTTTGAGTGTGCCAATGGCGTTGGGTGCCAGCGTGCAAGCATCAAGAAAACAAATGACATCCTGCGCCATGTGCTTGCCAGTAAGTTGGACGGTAGTTGGACAAGACATTGGTCATGTAGGCATTAGGTGATATTATCCGCGCGCAATCTGATCATGTTTTTTCATTATAGTGTTGTTTGCCAGCAGGGCGCCGAGACAGCTCACGGCGTCTCTCCCGGACACTCACAAGGAAATCTCCATGCGCAATACCCCTGCAGCGGGCGGTGGCGAAGCTGCCAGTGCCGAGCCGCGCACCGGCTTGTTTGCCAAGGTCAACCCGCCGGTCTTCTTCGGCGCGAATGCCATCATCCTGTTATTGGTGATCTTCACCGCGGTGTTCTCGGACACGGCCATGTCGGTGTTTGAATCGGTCCAGCATTGGATCACCAACACCGTGAGCTGGTTCTACATCCTGTGTGTGGCGATCGTGCTGATCTCGGTGGTGTATGTCGGCTTCTCTCGTCATGGCGAGATTCGACTGGGTCCGGACCACTCACTGCCGGACTACAGCAATGTCACCTGGTTCGCGATGCTGTTCTCGGCGGGTATGGGCATCGGTCTGATGTTCTTCGGCGTTGCCGAGCCGGTGATGCACTTCCTCAATCCACCGACGGGCACCCCGGAGCAGGTCGAGACCGCACGTGAAGCGATGAAGCTGACCTTCTTCCACTGGGGGCTGCATGCCTGGTCGATCTACGCCATCGTCGCGCTGATTCTGGCCTACTTCAGTTATCGCCATGACCTGCCGCTGACGCTGCGCAGTGCCTTGTATCCTCTGATCGGCAAGCGCATCTACGGCCCGATCGGCCATGCGGTGGACATCTTCGCCATCGTCGGTACTGTCTGCGGTGTCGCCACCACGCTGGGCTACGGCGTGGCACAGGTCAATGCTGGGCTCTCGCACCTGACCGGCATGCCGAACAATGACTGGACCCAGGTCGCGATCATCGTCGTGATCACCGGACTTGCCACCATCTCGGTCGTGACCGGCCTGGACAAGGGCATCCGTATCCTGTCCGAGATCAACCTCGGCCTTGCCGTGGTGCTATTGCTGTTCGTGCTGCTGCTCGGCCCGACCGCCTTCCTGCTCAAGGCGTTCGTCCAGAATTCCGGCTTCTACATGGCGGATATCGTCGGCAAGACCTTCGAGCTCTACGCCTACGAACCCAATGACTGGATCGGTGGCTGGACGCTGCTCTACTGGGGTTGGTGGATGTCCTGGTCTCCGTTCGTCGGCATGTTTATCGCGCGTGTCTCGCGCGGCCGTACCATCCGGGAATTCGTGATCGGCGTGCTGTTCGTACCGGCCGGTTTCACCCTCTTGTGGATGACCATCTTCGGCAACACCGCCATCTCGATGATTCTGGAACAGAACGTCACGGCGCTGGTCGATACCGTCAACGACAACTATTCGCTGGCCCTGTTCACCTTCCTCGAGCAGCTTCCGCTGTCGTCCATCACCTCGATGATCGCGCTGGTGATGGTCATCGTGTTCTTCGTCACCTCGGCGGACTCCGGCTCGATGGTGGTCGACATGCTGGCCTCCGGTGGTCGTGAAGACACCCCGACCTGGCAGCGTATCTACTGGGCCTTCGCGGTGGGTCTTCTGGCTGTCGTGCTGATGCTGGCCGGTGGTCTGGGGGCGCTGCAGACAGCCACCATCGCCACCGCCTTGCCGTTCGGCATGATCCTGCTGGCCGCGATATTCGGGCTGCTGCGTCAGCTCAATCTCGAGTCCGTCAAGCGCCGCTCCCTGTCGGTCAATACCGCAGCCGCGACGCCGATGGGCGAGAAGGGCAACTGGCGCAAGCGCGCCCAGCACCTGATGAGCTTTCCGACGCGCGCCATGGTACGTGGCTTCCTGCGCGGTACTGTCGCGGAAGGCATGCAGGAGCTGGCCGAAGAGCTGCGCGGCCAGGGGCTGGAGGTCGAAGTCACCACCAGCCGTGACCGCGTCTACTTCAATGCGCGCCACGGTGAGGAAGACGACTTCATCTATGGCGTACGCATTCGCTCTCACTTGCGTCCGGACCTCAATTTGGATCAGGAAGACGAGGGCGATGAAGAGGATTACTGTCGTGCCGAAGTCTTCCTAAAGGAAGGCGGTCAGTCCTATGACCTGATGGGCTACAGCAAGGACCAGGTTATCAATGATCTGCTCGAGCAGTACGAACGTCATATGCATTACCTGCACCAGCTGCGTCTGAGCCAGTCCGTCGGTCAATGACCTGACAGGCAGTCAGTGACGCTTCACGCGTCGTCATGATACAGAAGCCCCTTGTGGAGAAATCCGCCAGGGGCTTTTGCCTGTCTGGATGAGACTCCTTGCAAGAACCGACCTGGACATTACCTCTGTCGAAAGACGCAGGAATAGGAGGCCTCTATTTCTCGGCTCAGTCATTAGCGCTGCTTATCCAGGCGACGTCGAGATCTTATTTGTCTCGCAAGCAGGGGGCTCTAGCATGAATTCTTCCCACAAAATCGCCTATCGGCAGGGGCCTGATGACATGCCGCGGTGTTGTCGCCTGCCAGGTTTCCCGCCCATGAATGACCGGAAGTGAGCGGGATCTGCCCGCAATGGCCCCATGACGACTGAGGTCCCTTGAGCCCCGGCATCCGCAGTCATGAACAACGATACCGCTGTCATGCACGACGGTACCAATGTCACGAACGACGACAGCGGCATCATGAAAAATGACAATAAAAACCTGTCACGAGGTAGGAACATGTTGAAAGGAAAGGAGCTGGATGCACTCATCGAGCAGCGAGGTGTCCTGAAGGGGCTCAACTCGACGCTCGGAATCACCGCGATCACCATGACCGTGTTCTTCATTCTCTACGCGATTCTGTTGGGAAAGACGGCCAGCGATCAGTTTCTGGGATCAAGTCCTGGATAGAGAGCACCCTGGGCTGGTACTACGTGCTGGTGATGTTCTCGACCTTCGTGGTCTGTCTTTACGTGATGTGTTCGCGTGTCGGCAAGATTCGGCTGGGGCGCGACGATGAACGTCCCGAGTTCAGCAATTTTGCCTGGTTCTCGATGCTGTTCGGCTGCGGGACCGGCGCGGGCATACTGTTCTTCTCGATGTCCGAGCCCATGATCCATTTCGCGAGTGACTGGAGCGGCGGTAATCCGTTTCTGAGTGCTGACGTCAAGGCGGCCGTCGCCGCCTTCTTCGAGGCCAAGCAGGCCGCCCTGACGAGTGGTCTCATGCCGGGGGACGAAGGCTTCCCGGTGCCTGACAGCCGCGTCGCGGAAGCGGCCGCCGGCGGCATCAAGCTCACCGTCTTTCATTGGGGCACGATCGCCTGGGCCATGTATGCCATCGTCGGGCTGTCTCTGGCCTATTTCGCCTTCCGTAAGGGCCTCCCACTCTCGATGCGCTCGGCTCTCTATCCGCTGATCGGCAACCGGATCTACGGGCCCATCGGGCACACCGTCGATATCCTGACCGTGTTCGGTACCATTTTCGGCATCGCCACCACGCTGGGTCTGGGCGTCGAGCAGATCGGCTCCGGCCTGATGTCACTGGGTCTCATCGAAGAGAAGTCTCGCATGGTGACCGTGGTCTCCATCGTGTTGATCAGCGTCATCGCTACCCTGTCAGCGACCAGCGACCAGCGACCAGCGACCAGCGACCAGCGGCGTGGCACGTGGCATCAAGCTGCTTTCCACCTTCAATACCTGGGTCTGCCTCGGCATCCTTGCCTACTTCCTGCTGGTGAGCGACGCCAACTATCTGATCGCGAGCTCCATCACTGCGCTTGGCGATTACCTCACCGATGGCGTCTCGATGACACTGTGGACGGCGCGCACGCCGGATGAGCGGGGGTGGCAGGGCGGCTGGACCATCTTCTACTGAGGCTGGTGGATCGCCTGGGCCGGTTTCGTCGGCATGTTCATTGCCCGTATCTCGCGCGGCCGGACCATCCGGGAATTCATTCTCGGGGTAATGGTCATCCCCTCCATCATCGCGCTGGTCTGGTTCGGCGTCATCGGCTCGGCGGGCATCCATCAGTCCCTGTACGGGGCCGACATGGGCATCTACACGGCTGCGGTCACCAACTGGGACTACGCCGGCACCCTTTACCACTCGTTCGAGGTGCTCACTCCCGGCATCGCCGCGACCGTAGCCAAGGTGGCAGCGGTGGTCGTGGTAATCATCTTCTTCGTCACGTCTGCGGATTCCGGCATCCTGGTGCTGGGGCGCCTGCTGGCCTTCGGTCGTCGCCCCCCGGTTCAGCAACGCATCATCTGGGGCATGATGCTGGGCGCCGTGACCTTGATCCTGCTGTTGCTGGGAGGCGATCAGGCGCTCAAGTCCCTGCAGGCTGCCTCGATCGCCGGCGCCTTGCCGTTCACCTTCGTGCTGATCGCCATGACGACCGGGCTGTTGAAATCGCTGCGCGAGGACGGCGAATCGATGATCGAGAACGAGGAGCATATCCGCAAGATGATCGAGAACGAGGTCCGCGACCTATCGTGAGTTGCCGCTTGCCAGACGTATGTGCCTGACGTAGGCGTTCGGTGTGCAAGACATGAGGCCTCTGCCCCTGGGCAGGGGCCTCGTTGTTTCTCGCTTTCGAGTGAGAAGGCGGTTAACGACAGCGATTTTTCTGCATCGGAGCAGGCCTGCGCATGTCACCAAGGTCGCAAGGCAATATCAAACGTACGTATGTTCCAATGTTGGCAGGTCCATCGATTCCGCCAACGGCGCGCAGCATTGGTTTGCGGCTATGCTGTCGACAGTGAGGGCCCCCATAGACTGACACTCACCCGACGGAGCCCCAGCAGCGCCTCACCACGATGTCTTACGATCTAGTCTCATGACGACGTCTTGCAACAACGTCCTACAACAACAAGGTGACGGGGGCAGTGACGCCGAGCGCCCCACGTACTGATCAAGGAGCAACGCCATGCATGATCCCCTAGCGGCTCGACCCGATGAGTCAGGCAAGTCCACTCCCGATTCCACTCTCGACTCCACGACAGAACCCTCCCACATGGCAGGTGCCTCGCCCGACGCTTCGAGAGCACAGCCAGCGGCAGGCGACATGAGCGGCATGTCGTGCCTGCGGTCTTCCCTGGAGGTGGATTTCAGCGGCTACGACTCCCTGATGGACATGCTGGAGAAGGCCTGCTCGGCGCATGGCGAGCGTCCTGCCTTTACCTGCATGGACCGCACCATGAGCTTTGCGGAGCTGGACGCCACTAGTCGCCAGCTGGCGGACTGGTTCCAGCATGAGACCGACCTGAAACCGGGCGATCGGGTCGCCATCCAGCTGCCCAATACACTGATGTTTCCGGTGGTGGCCTTCGCCGTACTGCGGGCAGGCCTGGTGCTGGTGAATACCAATCCGCTGTATACCGAACGTGAGATGGAGCATCAGTTCAATGATTCCGGCGCGCGGGCATTGGTGGTGCTGGCCAACATGGCGGACAAGGTCGAACGCGTGCGGGAGCGCACTGGCCTCGAGTACGTGGTGGTCTGTGAATTGGGCGACATGCATTCGGCCTTCAAGCGACTGTTGATCAATACCGTGGTCAAGCACGTCAAGAAGCTGGTGCCGAGTTACCACCTGCCTGACGCCATTCCGCTGCGCACGGCCATCTCGCAGGGCAAGGCCGAGCGCTGGGAACGGCCGACACTGGCACTCGATGATATCGCTGTGCTGCAGTACACCGGCGGCACCACCGGGGTCGCCAAGGGCGCGATGCTGACTCACCGCAACCTGCTCGCCAACATGCTGCAAGGCAAGATGGCCCTGACGCAGGGTTTGAACCCCGGCCACGAGACGCTGGTGGCGCCGTTGCCGCTCTATCACATCTACGCCTTCACCATTCATCTGGCGTGCATGCTCAGTGAAGGCAATCACACCCTGTTGATTCCCAATCCGCGCGATATCCCGGGCTTCGTCAAGACGCTGCAAAAGCACGACTTCACGATGTTCGTCGGTCTCAATACGCTGTTCGTGGCGCTGTGCAACAACCCCGGCTTCCAGGCACTGGACTTCTCGAAGCTCAAGATCACCACCTCAGGAGGCGTGGCGCTGACGCGCAAGGCAGCAGAAGAGTGGAAGCGGGTCACTGGCAGTGATATCTCCGAGGGCTACGGCATGACCGAGACCTCGCCGATCGTGTCGTTCAATCCGCTGGATGCCATACAGCTCGGCACCATCGGTCGGCCGATGCCCTCCACCGAGGTGCGTCTGTATGACGATGAAGGCGCGCTGGTCGCGATGGGGGAGCCGGGCGAGCTGTGCGTGAAGGGGCCGCAGGTGATGAAGGGGTATTGGCAGCGTGAGCAGGCGACGAAAGACAGCTTCACTGCCGATGGCTTCCTGCGCACCGGTGACATCGCGGTCTTCCAGGACGATGGCTATATGCGCATCGTCGATCGCAAGAAGGACATGATCATCGTCTCCGGGTTCAACGTGTATCCCAATGAGGTCGAGGACGTCATCGTGCGTCACCCGGATGTGCTCGAGGCTGCCGCCGTCTCCGTGGTGGATGAGCGCAGTGGGGAGGCAATCAAGTTGTATGTCGTGCTCAAGGACGGCGCAGAGCTCGAGGCGGATGCGCTGCGAGATTGGTCGCGCAAGGAACTGGCCAGCTACAAGGTGCCGCGTCAGGTGGTCTTCATCGACGAGTTGCCCAAGACCAACGTCGGCAAGGTGCTCAGACGTGAACTGCGCGACTCGCCGCCGGAATCTGCCTGATCATGCCGTTGATCTCTCCCTGTTGGTGACAGCCTGAAACACGGAGCCTAAACACAGCCCTTGAAACACGAACGCCCCGCTCATTGAGCGGGGCGTTCGTGTTTACGATACGTATTGCAAGGCCAGGCGCTGGAGCGAGCGCCTGAGCCTGCCGTCAGGCGTCCTTCTTGTGCTGGGGCGCGTTGTAGATCTCGAGATCCAGCTCGCTTTCGGACTTGCCGACCAGGGTGGTGACCATCAGATCGCCCGCGACATTCACGGTGGTACGCGCCATGTCGAGGATACGGTCGATGCCGGCGATCACCGCGATGGCTTCCAGCGGCAGGCCTACCTGGCTCAATACGATGGAGAGCATGATCAGGCCGGCGCCCGGTACACCGGCGGTGCCGATGGAGGCCAGCGTGCCGGTCAGCACGATCATGCCGTAATCCATCATCGACAGCTCGATGCCGGTCATCTGGGCGATGAACAGTGCCACCACGCCCTGGTAGATGGCGGTGCCATCCATGTTGATGGTCGCACCGACCGGCAGCACGAAGCCGGAGACACCTTCTGATACGCCGAGGTTCTTCTGGGCGCAGCGGATGGAGATCGGCAGGGTACCGGAGCTTGAGGCTGAGGAGAAAGCCACGACCAGTGCATCGACGATACCGCGCAGGTAGCGCACCGGATTCAGCTTGCCCAACGTCGCCAGCAGGCCGGAGTAGACCACCAGCACGTGCACGATACTCGCCAAGTAGGCCACGCCGATCACCTTGGCCAGCGGCAGCAGCACATCCAGGCCGTAGTTGCCGGAGACGTGCGCCATCAGGCCGAAGACACCAAACGGCGCGAAGGCCATCACGAACTCGGTCAGCTTGTACATCACTTCAGCGAAGCTATCGAAGACGCGCACTACCGGCTCGCCCTTGTCGCCGATCATGATCAGCGAGATGCCGATCCCGATGGCGAAGACGATGATCTGCATGATGTTGCCGTTGGCCAGCGCATCGATCGGGTTGCTCGGCACCAGGTCGACCAGAATCTGCACCAGCGAAGGCGCGTCCTTGGTTTCCATCGCCTTGTCGAAGTTGAACTCGAAGCCGGCACCCGGTTGGAAGATGCTGGAGGCCAGCATGCCGATGGCGATCGCGAAGGCGGTCGTCAGCAGGTAGAGGGCGATGGTCTTGCCGCCGATGCGGCCCATCTTCTGCGGGTCACGCATCGAGGTGATACCGACCACCAGGGTGCTGAAGACCAACGGCACGATCAGCATCTTGATCGCATTGATGAAGATATCGCCCAGCGGCTTGAACATGCTGGCGCTTTCTCCCATCAGGGCGCCAGCGAGTATCCCCAGGGCGAGGCCGCCCAGGATCTTCTGCCACAACGGCAAACGGCGCCACAGGTTAGGGCGGGAGGAATCACTCATGGAACTTTCCTTAGGTGTCTAGCGATGATCATCGCTGATGATGCTCAGGGCGCGCCCGAGTCTGTCGTCTCGATGCCTTGTCACGATTGCGCACTGCATTAAGCACTTTTTTGGTGCGGGAAGATTAACAGTCAGCCTGCACTCACCCTCTGCACCTTTAGTCGCAAAAAAGTGTCATTACACGCGAATTCAGCTTTCTATGCAGAACGCGCATGAGCTCATGCCGCAAAAGGTTCCACCAAAGAAGTAGTTGTCAGGCAGGCATATCGTCTGTCTTTGCGATACCTTGACGTTAACGTTAACTGTTAGGCCGCCAGAGCGACTTTCCACTAGTCTGATGGTAGGCACTGTTGCCATCGTCGAATCGACAGCTTCCGGTTCGACATTCCTGAAGGTACGTCATTGCCTGCCCGGCCTCACGAGGGCTGGGTAATCCCTCAAACGCCTGATCGGTAAGAGAGGACGCTGAGCATGTCCGATACAACAACACGCGGCCCCGTCTCCCCGGGGACCGCGCCGTCCGATGGCTTGCAGCCACAGCTGAATGACCTGACCGCCATGCCGACGGCAGACCAGATCGCGCCGCAGGGGCCGACGGTGCTGCATCATCTGGCCTTCATGACCGGCGATGAACTCTGCATCCCGATCTTCAAACGCCTGCGTCAGGACGGCACCCTTTATCCCGTCGATGCGCCACAGGGTCAGAATGACGATACCCGGGGAGGCCAGTCGCAGGACAGTTCACCTATCGACCGCGATCCGATCGGTCGCGACCCGATCGAGCGCGATACGGCGCTCAAGATCTACCGGACGATGCTGTTCACCCGGGTGCTGGATGAGCGCATGCTGGCCGCCCAACGGCAGGGGCGCTTGAGCTTCTACATGCAATGCACCGGCGAGGAAGCCACGGTGATCGGCAGTGCGGCGGCGCTTCAAGACGATGACATGATCATGGCGCAATACCGTGAGCAGGGGGCGCTGGCCTGGCGCGGCTTCAGCTGTGACGAATTCATGAACCAGATGTTCGGCAACGAGCGCGACTACGGCAAGGGCCGTCAGATGCCGATCCACTATGGGTCGCGTGACCTGCACTACATGACCATCTCCTCGCCGCTGGCGACCCAGATTCCCCAGGCGACTGGCTATGCCTACGGCCAGAAGCTGGCAGGCAAGGGGCAATGCACCATCACCATCTTCGGTGAAGGGGCCGCCTCCGAGGGCGATTTCCATGCCGCCCTCAACATGGCCTCCGTGCACCGGGTACCGTGTATCTTCCTGTGTCGCAACAATGGCTATGCCATTTCCACCCCGTCATGCGAGCAATTCGCCGCCGATGGCATCGCGCCACGTGCCTTCGGCTATCACATGCAGAGCATCCGGGTGGATGGCAATGACGTGATCGCCGTCTACGAAGCCACCCTGGCGGCGCGCAAGATCGCGGTCGAGACCAATCAGCCGGTATTGATCGAAGCGATGACCTACCGTCTGGCGGCGCACTCCTCTTCGGATGATCCCTCCGGGTATCGCAGCAAGAAGGAGGAGGCCATCTGGCGCGACAAGGACCCCATTCTGCGCATGCGCAACTGGCTGGAGGCGCAAGGCTGGTGGAGCGAGGAGGAGGAAAAGGCCACTGGTGATCAGCTGCGTCGCGAAGTGCTTGAGTCCATGAAGCGCGCCGAGAAACTGGCGCCACCGGCGTTGGACACGCTGATCAGTGATGTCTACGACACGCCGACGCCGTTGCTCACACAGCAGCTCGAAGACGTGAAACAACATATTCGCAAGTACCCGCACGCCTACCCCAAGGGCGCCGCCAGCATGGGATTCACTGCGCAGGAGCTGGAAGACAGCCGCAAGGTGTATCAGGAACGCCATCAGCGTGTAGATGGAGGCCAGACATCATGAGCGAGCAGATGAGTGAACAGCCGTTGGAGAAAACGCCAGTGACAGACTCAGCTACAAGCGACTCAGCTGCGGCGGGTTCAGCGGCGAAAGAAGCGTCTGCCGCGCCTGGCAGCAAGGATGCAGCGGTCTCGGCCTCGGGCAAGAAACAGATGAACATGCTGCAGGCGATCAACAATGCGTTGGATATTGCCATGGCCGCCAATCCCCGTGTGGTGTTGTTCGGGGAGGACGTCGGGGTATTCGGCGGCGTCTTCCGAGCTACCAGCCACCTGCAGGACAAATACGGTCGAGAGCGCTGCTTCAATACGCCACTCACCGAGCAGGGTATCATAGGGTTCGCCAACGGGCTGGCGGCACAGGGGTCGACGCCGGTGGCCGAGATCCAGTTCGCCGACTACATCTTCCCCGCCTTTGACCAGATCGTGAACGAGGCGGCCAAGTTCCGCTACCGCTCCGGTGATCTATTCGATGTCGGCGGCCTGACGATTCGCACGCCCTATGGTGGCGGCATCGCAGGCGGACTCTATCACTCCCAGTCGCCCGAGGCGTATTTCGCGCATACCCCGGGCCTCAAGATCGTGATTCCACGCAACCCCCACCAGGCCAAGGGCCTTCTGCTGGCAGCGATTCGTGATCCCAATCCGGTGCTGTTCATGGAGCCCAAGCGGCTCTATCGCGCCTCGGTAGGCGAGGTGCCAGAAGCCGATTACGAACTGCCCCTGGGCGTGGCCGATGTCATCCGTGAAGGCCGCGATATCACGCTGCTCGGCTGGGGCGCTCAGATGGAAGTCATCGAGAAGGCCGCTGCGCTTGCCGAGCAGGATGGCATCGACTGCGAGATCATCGATCTGCGCAGCATTCTGCCCTGGGACATCAAGACGGTGTGTGACTCGGTGCTCAAGACCGGTCGTCTGGTGGTCAGTCATGAAGCCCCGCTGACGGGAGGCTTTGCCAGCGAGATCGCCGCCACCGTGCAGGAGCGTTGTTTCCTGTATCTCGAGGCGCCGATCCGGCGCGTCACTGGCCTTGATACGCCGTTTCCGCTGGTGCTCGAGAAGGAGCATCTGCCGGACGAGCTCAAGATCTACGAGGCCATCAAGCAAAGCTTGAATTACTGATGACAGGGAGTGATGCGCGCCATGAATGATTTCATCCTGCCCGATATCGGCGAAGGCATCGTCGAGTGCGAGCTGGTCAAGTGGTTGATCAAGGAAGGCGACGTGATCGAGGAAGATCAGCCGGTGGCCGAGGTCATGACAGACAAGGCGTTGGTGGAGATCCCCGCGCCCCACGCCGGTACCGTGGTCAAGCTTTACTGTCAGGAAGGCGAGATTGCCCGTGTCCATGCGCCGCTGTTTGCGGTGGATGATGGCAGTGACAGTGATAGCGAGAAGACCGGACACGGCGAGCGCGAGGATGAGCACGCCGGCGATGTCATGACGGTTGCAGCACCTGCTCGCTCGACGGCACCGACTCAGTCAGCCGCCAGCCAGGCGGCCAGCAGTCAGTCGGATGTGGCTGCGTCAGCGTCTGCCAAACCAGCCAGCAAAGGTGCAGCTAGCACACAGACAGCCGCGGCCCTTGAACGACGCTCGCGTGATTTCATCCTACCGGATATCGGTGAAGGCATCGTCGAATGTGAGGTGGTCACCTGGCACGTCGCGGAAGGCGACACAGTGGAAGAAGACCAGACGATCGTGGATGTGATGACCGACAAGGCGCTGGTCGAGATCACCGCCTCGGAGCCCGGGCGTATCGTGCGCTTCCATTATGCCCAGGGCGAAAATGCCCGAGTGCATACGCCGCTGTATGCCTATGTGCCTGATGAGGAGGCAGAGGCTGAAAGCGCTGAGAGCACTGAGAGCACTGAGAGCACTGAGAGTGAAGTCACCGCGCCTGAACACAAGCAGGGGCAGCCAGAGTATCTGGCGGAGCACCGCCAGGAGGGCGACGACAAGAGCGACAAAAAGAGTGGGCTAGACGGGAGTCACGGGGAGAGCCGGCCTCGAATACCCGCGACCCCTGCCGTGCGTCGCCTGTTGCGCGAGCATCAGCTCGAACTCCAGGCCATTGCTGGCTCGGGGCGAAACGGCCGGGTGCTGAAGGAAGATGTGCTGGCTTATCTCAAGCAATCCGAGGCTCACGAGACTGACGTGGTGCCTGCTGATGCTCACAAGGTCGGCGAGGCTGTCGAGACCGACAAGGCAGCTGCCGAAGCGTGTGCTGTGGCCAGTCACGAGGAGAGGTCGTCACGCCTTGAGTCGAAAGCGGTACTGCTCAAGGGAGTTGCGGCGGTGATGGCCCGGCGCATGGTACAGGCCAGCACGCAGATCCCGCATTTCCATTATGGCGATGAGCTCGATATCACCGACCTGCTGGCGTTGCGGGCCCGCCTCAAGGTACGCGCCGAGCAGCAGGGCATTCGGCTGACCCTGATGCCGTTCATCATGAAGGCCATGGCGCTGGCGGTCATCGAGGAGCCGATTCTCAATGCGCGCCTCAGTGAGGATGAAAGCGAGATTCTCTATCAGGGCGCCTGCAACATCGGCATGGCGGTGGACAGCGCCAGCGGACTGATGGTCCCGAACGTGAAGAGCGTCGAACGCCTGAGCATTCTCGAGATCGCGCGTGAGGTCGGGCGGCTGACCGAGGCTGCGCGTAGCGGGCGCGTTGCCCAGGCGGACCTCAAGGGCGGTACCTTGTCGATCTCCAATATCGGTGCGTTGGGCGGCACGTATGCCGCGCCGATCATCAACCAGCCGGAGGTCGCCATCGTCGCGCTGGGTCGCACTCAGCGTCTGCCGCGCTTCGATGGCGAGGGCAATGTCTGTGCGCGTGACATCATGACCATTACCTGGGCGGGAGATCATCGCATCATCGATGGCGGAACCATCGCGCGCTTCAGCAATCTGTGGAAACACTATCTGGAGCACCCTGACGAAATGCTGCTGTCGCTGTCATGAGACGTCGGCCAGAGAGCTTATTGCATGAGTGATGCGCGCGCCCACGAGCGCCTGCAACAGTTCTATATCCCGGAAGAGCAGTCGATCTATCTGCTCTCGCATCATGATGCCAAGAAGCTCAAGGATTGGGTGGCGCTGTGCATCTCCCAGCTGGAGGGGCTTGGCTACCGGGATATCCATCTGGTCGGCAAGGGTGCCTACGGGTTCGTGTTCGCAGGCTGGCGCCTGGGCGAAGACCGGCGCACGCATGAAGAGCACGTCTTCAAGTTCACGCGGGTGACTCTGCCCCAGGCACTGCAGGACCGTCTGGAGGAAGAGGCCTACATGCTCGACCAGGTCGCCCACCCGCTGATTCCGCGTCTGATCAGCTATCAGCGGGTACGGCGGCAGTCGATTCTGGTCATGCAGCGTGCACCGGGCATCAATCTCGAGGAATATTCGCTGCGTCATGGGCGCATGTCGCCGCGTCTGGTGGTCAAGATCGCCAGTCAGCTGGCCGATATTCTCAAGTCGTTGCGCGGGTCATCGACGGGAGCGAATACACCACCCATCGTGCATGGCGACATCAAACCGTCGAATCTGGTCTTCGATGTCGAGCGGGAACAGGTGGCATTGATCGACTGGGGCAGTTCGGTGTTCGCTCAGCTCGATGAGCATCAGCAGTTCATTACCACCAACGTGATGCAGCTGATGTCGGATAACCTGCAACAGACCAATGCGCGTCTGGGCGATGTCTATTTCATCGGCGAGGAGCAGCTCAATGGTGCGCTGTCCTCGCCGCGCTTTGATGAGCAGGGTGTGGCCGCCACTCTTTACGCCCTGGCTTCTGGGCAATCGTGTCGCTTCGGCGTGCGCGCCATCCCGGCGGTGTCGCTGGGGTTGCCGCGGGAATTCGCGCGTCTGCTTGACGGCATGCTGGCGGATGACCCGCAGCTGCGTATGCAGGCCGGCGACTACTTCCTGCGCGAGATGGGCAGGATCGCACGGCTGGTGATGCCGGAATTGCCTCTCGAGCCGCCACAGTCTCTGCTGCCGGTCTGGGTGAGGCCGGCAACGCGCGAGATCGACACGGTTGTCTATACCTCGCGCAAATCCTTCCTGCGTGAGGCCTTCGAGGCGGACGAGTCCGGTGAACACGCTGGTAACGCGCTGGACGCCGTCAATGATGTCCAGCTGGATCGTTACTACAAGAACTTCATGCAAGGCATGGGAGGCACCGAAAAAGCCTTCCTGGCCGCTGTCAGTCGTCTGGGCAAATACCCGATCGTCGGCGGTCTGGCGATTCGCTGGGAGCCACAGGGCATCTTCGTGGATACCGCGCTGCACCTGCATGACCCTGCCTTGAAGGGCGCCTTCGTCGTCGCGATCAACAACATGGTCGCTCTGGCGCGTGCCATCTATCGCCAGGGCGTGTTCAAGGCGTGTCTGTTCAATGCTCGCGATACCCTGCATCTGGAGCGGGGAGACCCCGAGGCCGCCTTCGTCTTCGCGCCGACGGCAGACGGGGAGGCCAGACCTCGCTTGAGCTATGAGGTCAGCGCGGTGCCGGAGCTTGAGGATGACTCCCGGGTGCACTCCTACTTCGAGGACGGACCGGATCCTGAGGAACTGCTGGTGCTGCCCGAGGAGATATTGAAGGCACTGGAGTCACTCAATGCCATCCATCACACCGGCATGCTGATCTTCGAAGCCTTGCCACACCACCTCAAGATTCACAGTTATTACCGACTGCTGGATCCCTCGCGCGAGCAGGAATTCACGCGTTTGCTGGCGGAGATTCTCGATGCGGTGCCGCTGATCTCCGGGTTGGGAATTTCCGGCTTCATGAAGATGCCCTACAAGAACACCAAGCATTTCGATCATATCGAGGCGCAACCCGAACGCTTCTATCCAAGGGATCCGCGTGCCTTGCCGCGTGGTCCGCATGCCGTATGAGGGCAAAGAAAAACCCGCCTGAGTCAGACTCAGGCGGGTTTTCTCACTTGGAGGGATTCACTTGGGTGGCTTCACTGAAAGTCAAACGCACTGATGGGCCATGCTTCAGCGAGCTGTCAGTCCTTCATCTGACGCGGGCGTGTCATGGCCTGCGGGGACAGCAATGCCTCCAGGCGTGCCTCGTCCAGCAGGCCTTCCTCACGTACCAGTTCCAGCACGCTGCGGCCGCTGGCCAAGGCTTCCTTGGCGATGCGGGTGGCATTGTCGTAGCCGATATACGGGTTGAGCGCGGTGATCAGACCGATGGAATTGTTGACCAGCTCGGCGCAGCGATCACGATTGGCGGTGATGCCGATCACGCAGCGATTCCTGAGCATGGTCATGGCGCGGCTCAGCTGGCGGATGGAGTCGAGCAGCTTGTAGGCGATCAGCGGCTCCATCACGTTGAGCTGCAGCTGGCCGGCTTCAGCCGCCATGGTCAGCGCGGTGTCGTTGCCGATGACATCGAAGGCGACCTGATTGACGGCTTCCGGAATCACCGGGTTGACCTTGCCCGGCATGATCGAGCTACCCGGCTGCTGAGGCGGCAGGTTGATCTCGTTGAAGCCGGTGCGCGGGCCTGAGGACAGCAGGCGCAGATCGTTGCAGATCTTGGATAGCTTGACCGCCAGGCGTTTGAGCATGCCGTGGAACAGTACGAAGGCACCCATGTCGCTGGTGGCCTCGACCAGGTCCGACGCCGGACGGAAGTCGATGCCGGAACGACGCGCCAGAGCCTCGATCGCCAGTGCGCTGTAGCGCGGGTCCGCATTGATGCCGGTGCCGATCGCGGTCCCGCCCAGATTGACCTCCTTGAGCAACTCATTGAGGTTGGCGATGCGATCGACGTCTTCACGCAGGGTGTTGGCGAAGGCGCGGAATTCCTGGCCCAGCGTCATCGGCACCGCGTCCTGCAGCTGGGTGCGACCCATCTTGACCACGTCATCGAATTCCAGCGCCTTGGTGGCGAAGGCATTGGCCAGTTCGCTCAGCGCGTCTACCAGTACCGAGTGGCTGCGCAGCAGGCCGACACGGATGGCAGTCGGGTAGGCGTCGTTGGTGGATTGCGCCATGTTGACGTGATTGTTGGGGTGCAGCTGCTGGTAATCACCTTTCTCGTAGCCCAGGAATTCCAGGCCCAGATTGGCGATCACTTCGTTGGCATTCATGTTGGTCGAGGTGCCGGCGCCACCCTGGATCATGTCGACCACGAACTGATCATGGTGATCGCCATTCATCAGACGCGCACAGGCGTGCTGGATGGCATCGTGCTCGCGTGTATCGAGATAACCCAGCGCATGGTTGGCCTCGGCGGCGGCGGCCTTGACCAGCGCGAGCCCTTCGACGAGACGCGGGAAGTGCGACAGTGGCACCCCGGAGAGGTGGAAGTTGTTGAGCGCGCGTTGGGTCTGCACGCCGTAGTAGGCGTCAGCCGGCACCGGCTCGCGCCCGAGGAGATCCTTTTCAAGTCGGAAGCCGTTGGCCAGTGCCTCACGCTCGGCATGGCTCAAGTCGGCCGGTGTGGAAGCTGCCGGGGAGGCATTGGCGGCGATGGGGGTTTCCGAGAGATGGTTCACTTGGGCGGAACTCCTGGCTGAAGTACACTGTGGCGCTTGAATGGCGGCTAGGTGGACAAGGGTAACCAGCGCAGCCCCTCGGCGGCCAATGCCATTCAACGCTGCCGTATACGTCAAACGCATAAGACGAAGGTGGTGGTGCGCCGCGATGCACCATTCTCCATGACAAGACCCTGCATGACCGGCCAGGCAAGCCTCGCTTGGGCATGTTCGACATTTTTGGGAGTTCGGGTGAACCTGGAAACTAAGTGGTTGGAAGATTTCGTTGCGCTGTCCAATACCCGCAGCTTCTCCACCTCGGCTCGCCTGCGACACGTTACCCAGCCTGCGTTCAGCCGCCGCATCCGTGCGCTTGAACAGGCCGTGGGCACTACGCTGGTCGACCGCTCGACGACCCCGGTCAGTCTGACGCCGGAGGGTCAGTTGTTCCTGGTCACCGCGCGCAACCTGACAGAGCAGCTGTCAGAGTGTCTCGCCCACCTGCGCGGGCTGGGCATGGCCAACGAGACCCTGGATATCGCGGCCGCGCATTCGCTTGCGCTGGCCTTCTTCCCCAAGTGGATCTCGCGTCTCCAGCAAGGCCTGGGGGAGTTGCCGACACGCCTGTCCGCGATGAATGTCGGCGACGCCATTCACTCGCTGCGCGAAGGCAACTGCGACTTGATGCTTGCCTATTACGACCCTTACGCCAGCATGCAGCTGGACGCCGAGGCCTTCCCGTCCTTCTCGGTTGCCAAGGTCAACATGCTGCCGGTGTGCGTGCCACTGGAGAATGGCGAGCCCCGCTTCCCGCTGACCGGGCAGAGCGAGACCAGCCAGGATGCGATTCCCTTGCTGTCCTATACCCAGGGGGCATTTCTGGGCCGTAGCGTGAAGATGCTTTTGAAGAATGATCCGCTGCGCCTGCGTCTGCGCACTGTCTATGAGATGGCGATGGCAGAAGGGCTCAAGGGCATGGCCTTGCAGGGCGTCGGCATGGCGTGGATTCCGGACTTCTGCATTCGCGATGAGCTGGAAAGCGGCAAGCTGGTGCGCGCGGGCAACGAGGCGTGGGATATTCCGCTGGAGATTCGTCTCTATCGTTGCTCACTGGTCCACAAGCCCGGCATCGACAAGCTGTGGAAGCAGCTGATGAATCTGCCGCGAGATTTTCTCGAAGCCTGAGCCTTGCCGGTGTATTACCGTTGTAGAAGACCTGCGTGTCTCTTGATCGAAAACGGCAGCCCATTGGGCTGCCGTTTTCGTGTGTGGACCACATCCCAGCCGTCAGAAACCGGTCTGTCCGGCATGCAGGCCGAGGAAGTTCTGAATGATGAAAAAGTGGTCCTCGAAGAGGGTGTCGGGCTCCAGATCCGCCAGCGCGACCCAGCGTGCCTGCTCCTCGTTCTCGCCGCCGCCGCTTCTGAGCTTGGGAAGCTGCTGCTCCGGTCGCAGGGCGAAGTAGAAGGCCTCTGCCAGGGTGCGCCCGCGCCAGCTGCGATGCGGCGCATCAAACAGACGCTGACCGCGCAGAGAGCCACGCAGGACTGGTTCCGGCACCTTGAGGCGCACACGCTCCCTGAGCTCACGCAGACAGGCATCCAGCAGGCGCTCCTGGGGTTGCACGAAGCCGCCAGGCAGGGCGTAAAGCCCCTTGCCGGGTGCCGCGCGACGTGTGGTGAGCAGCACATGACCGGACTGCACTACCACGGCGTTGACCGTGATGAACAGTGGCGGGTAGGGCGCATCGCTCCAGGCGGCGCGGTATTGCTCCAGCAGTCGACGTTCCTCGACCAGCCCTTGCCACGCGGTCTCCTCCAGGAAGCCATGCAGATGCTGAGCCACCGGCGGTGGCAGCAGCTCCAGCCCCTCGTTGTCCAGCCAATCTTCTGCGCGGGCGCGCTCGGTGAAGATGACCTCACGAATACGGCTGGCCTCCATCCCCTCGCGCAGTGGCACCGCTACCGACTCCCACTGCGGGAAGAGGCTCAGGTAGTAGCTTGACTGGCTGTTGCTGTCACGACGATTGGCACCGATCAGCGCGATTCTCGGCATTCGATTGGCCTGCGGACGCGCGATATCGCGTACCTTGCGCTGCACATCACGTACCCAGACATCGTCGTTGTAGAGGGCATCCAACAACGGCACGATTTCTAGGCGCGCATTGTCGGCATCGTCAAAGCAGCTGCGGATCATGCGCGTGCGTTCAGAAAAGGTGAACGGGTTGCGCAGTGAACGTGCCTGCCAGGCAGAACCGACCAGCACGATGACCTGCCGCGCGAGGCGCAGGGCTTCTTCCATCACGGCAACATGGCCATGGTGCATGGGCTGGAAGCGACCGATGAAGACCAGGCAGTCGTACTGGGTGTCGGCGATCGCGGGAGAATCCTGAGTGCGAAGCGTTGCAGCGGGGGCAGAGGGCAACGTTGTCGTCGAAGGCATGATGAGCTCCGTGGCAGGCAGGATGGGGCGGCGTATAAGGCGCTTGCCCAGTGAGATTCCGCTAGCGTATCAGATTATGTGCATGCGCCGAACGGCTCGTCATTCACTCTCGTCTGGTAAGGGTTATTCAAAAGTTTATCCCGTTATCTTGCTGAAAAATTCTTCATGACTCAGCAACTTCTCGGTATTCGGGGCGTGGGAAGGCAGTTGCGGTAAAAGGAGAGACGCCGGAGAGGAGAAGAGGGAAGGAAAGGATAGGGGAGGGTGAACAAGCGCGAATGCACAAACCGAGCCAACGCCCGCCAGCAATGAGGCTGACGGGCGTTGGCTCGGTTTGTTGGCAAGGCCGATGGCAGACCCAGGCGGGCCTGCCGGGCGCTGGATCAGGACGTCTTGGCGGTCAGCACGTCGGTGATCCACTCGACGACCTTGTCGCCCTGGGCATTGACGCAGACGTCGACCAGCGGCGTCTGGGACCACTGGTTGCCGAGGAATTCGCGACCCTCAGGGGCGAATAGTGTCTGACCTTCGGCCAGGCCTTCGACTTCGACATTCAGGTGGCCGCGCTCGGTAGTGAACAGCTCCGGCTTCATCAGCCAGGCGAGGGCGCAGCTGTCGTGCGGGCAGCAACCATCGATGCCACGCGCTTCCTGATAGAAGGCCTTGTAGAACTGATAGCTGCCGGACAGCACTTCGCCAAGTGCGCCTTGCGCGACGCGGATACGCTCGACATGGGCCGGAGACAGCACGCAGCGGTGCGTCGCATCGAGACCGACCATGGTCAGCGGCCAGCCGGCGGTCAGCACCTTGGCGGCGGCATGCGGGTCATTGAAGATGTTGGCTTCGGCGACCGGTGAGACGTTGCCGCCTTCACGGATGGAGCCGCCCATGATGACGACCTGCTTGACCTTGCTGATGATGCTCGGGTCCAGCTGCAGTGCGGTGGCCAGGTTGCCCAGTGGGCCGACGGCGACGAGGGTGATCTCGCCCGGACGCGCATTGACCTGCTCGACGATGAACTGCGGTGCGCTGACGGACAGCGCCTTGCCCTTGGGCTCCGGGATCTCCATGTTGCCGAGACCATTGGCGCCGTGGATGTGCGCCGGCGCCGGGAACTTGTCCTTGACCAGCGGCTGGGCAGCGCCCTGGGCGACCGGGATCTCCTGGCCCGCCAGTTCGCCCAGCAGCAGGGCGTTGGAGGTGGCCGTCTCGATGGTGACGTTGCCGAAGGTGGTGGTCATGCCGAGGAATTCGATGTCCGGATGCGCCAGACAGATGGCAATCGCCTGGGCATCATCCACGCCCGGATCGGTATCAAAGATAATCGGTGTTTTCATGCTGACCTCGTGAAAGAAGTGACCTGCAATAGAGGGCGTTACGCCAACAGGGCGCCCATGAGGTGACACGGGCTTAGCACGGGCCACGTGGTGGTGCCCCGTGCAGGTAGTTCAGTCGTTCAGAGACTTGTTGCTCGAAGACTCAGTTGCTCAGGACGTCGAGTGTCGGCCATTCGGCCAGGGCAGCGGCGACATCACTGGCCAGCGGAATGCTCGGCGCTGCGCCTTCGCGGCTCACGCACAGGGCAGAGGCGGTGCTGGCACGACGCAGGCTTTCCTCGATGCTCTGACCTTCGATCTGGCTTGCCAGGTAATAGCCGATGAAGGTATCGCCTGCCGCGGTGGTGTCCACGGCATTGACGCGATGCGCCGGCAGCTGGATGCGCTGTTCCCCCAGCTGGTAGCAGACGCCTTCACTGCCCAGAGTCATGACCACTTCGGTATCAGGCAGACGAGTGTGCAGCGCGGCGAGCAGGGTGGCGACAGGCGCGCTCTCTTCCAGCTCGACCAGCTGTGCCGCTTCGCCACGATTGAGGAACAGCACCTGGCAGTGTTCCAGCGGCAGGCGCAGGACATCAGCCCCCATCGGGGCCGGATTGAAGGCGATCTTCATGCCCTTGGCATGTGCCAGCTCGATGACCTTGCCCAGTGCGTTGCACTCATTTTGCAGCAGCAGCCAATCTCCCTGCGTCACACCAGAGAACAGCGTCGCGAGATGCTCATCGGTGAAACCGTGATTGGCACCCGGATGCAGAATGATGCTGTTCTCGGCGTGGTCGTCCACCTGGATGATGGCGTGGCCACTGGCACTGGCGCTCAGCTCGACCTGCGAGGTGATGACACCGGCGCTTTCCAGCGGCTCAAGTGCCCAGCGATCACTGTTGCCAAGGCGGCCCCAGTGCGTGACGTCGCCTCCGGCGCGCGCAAGCGCGAGCGACTGGTTGGCACCCTTGCCACCCAGTACCTGACGGTAGGAGAGACTCGCCAGGGTTTCACCCGGTCGTACCAGGTGAGGTACCCGATAGACGTGATCGATATTGATAGAACCGTAGTTGTAAAGCATGCAGCCTCCTTGGGGGCGAGCATCCTAGCAAAGCCTTGGCCGCCTGTCCCCAGTCGTATCACCAAGGTCTGACCTTTAGGTCATGTTTAAGCGTTGAAGCTATTAGCCTCTTGGAACGCAAGAGAAAGTGCATACTTCCTGTCATCTCGCTGGATTCAGGATAGTCGCCCATGTCGGAGTCGAAGCAACCCGCCGTCACGATCAAGAAGTGGGTCTGGCGAGCACTCTTCACCAGTACCATGATTCCGTTGCTGTTGGTCGAGACCGCCCTGGTGGCGGTGTATTTCGTGTCCAATGACGAGATTCGTGATGCCAACCTCAATTACCTGCAATCCCAGTCGAGCAGTGAGCTCAATCTGGCGATGCTACGGGAGGCCAAGTCACTCAGCCAGCAACTGGAACATGTCCAGAACTTGTCACGCGGGCTCGGTGCCCAGGCAGGCGAACTGGCCATGGGCGACGCCAGCACTGGGGTGGCGGCTCGCGAGATTGCCCGTCACGCAAGCTTGCCAAGCGGTGTCTGGGCCAGTCAGCAGACGGCGGACAATCAGGGCAGCGGCTTCTATCCCGCCTTGCCAGGCCTCGAGCAGGACATTCCCCTGGCACTGCGCATGACAGCGGTCGACCCGATCATGCGCAGTGTCGTATCTTCGCACTCGGCCGTGGTGCAGTCCTTCGTCACGATGGCCGATTGCTATGTCCGCCTTTTCCCCTATGTCGATCTGGCCTCGCTGGTGCCAGCCGACCACGATTGTCGGGATTTCTCCTTCTTCTATCTGGCCGCGCCAGAGGCAAATCCCTCGCGAAACACCATCTGGACCGATATCTACGAAGACCCGGCCGACAATGGCTGGATGGCGTCGGCCGTCAGTCCCTTCTATTCCGAGCAGGGCGAATTTCTCGGCGTCGTCGGCGTCGACATGACCCTGGACGTGATCGTCAATCAGGTGCTGGCGATGGAGCTGCCCTGGCAAGGCTTCGCGATGCTGTTCGATGCCGAGGGACGCTCACTCGCCGTCCCGCGGGCCGGTGAGCAGTTGTTGTCGCTGCTGCCGCTGGAAATTCCCGATGCCAATGACCTCCAGGAAGAGGATGTCATTCGGCCCGCTCAGCTGGAGCTGAAAGGTCATGATGTCTTCAAGAGACTCGCGCCCCGTATTCTGGAGCAGCGGCGTGGCCTGGAAAGCGTCAATGTGGCGGGGGCGCCCTACAAGGTGGCGTGGGAGCGCTTGCCGGGCAATGGCTGGATCATGTTGAGCATGGTCGAAGAGAGTGCCGTCTTCTTTCGTACCGCCGAGATCGGGCGCAACTTCCAGCTGGTCGGCATGGCGCTGGTCGGCGGCCTGATCCTGTTCTATTTCACCTTCTTCATTCTCATGGGCTGGCGCACGCACCACATCAGCCGTCGCCTTTCGGTGCCGCTGGCCGAGCTGCGTGAACGACTGCATCGCATCGGCATGGGTGCGGAGGTCGAATCCGCGGGCGGCAGTGGCATCGTCGAGCTGGATGACGCCAACGCCACCGCCGAAGAGATGTATCAGCGGCTGCGCCAGACGCAGAAGGAATTGCAGTCCAGCGAGCGTCGCTTGCTAGATTCCCTCGAAGCCAGTGGCGATAGCCTGTGGGAAGTGGACATACCTGAGCGCATCGTTCATATCCACCCCAATCTCTGGAAGATGCTCGGCGCTTCGGGCCACGAACCATTGGCGATGCGTGAAATGGACTTCGATCGTTTGATTCACCCGGAGGATCTCGAGCAGGTACATGCGCTCAGACACAAGATCATCACTACCTATGGCGAAAGCTGTGAGTGCCAGTACCGGATGCGTGCGCCGCAGGAAGAGGACCTTCAGCAGATCGAGGCGATGGGAATGAACGAAGTCGACATGGACGCCGAAACAGGCAATGCCGGCGACAAGCCCCTGCAACAGCGGAGCCTGGCCGCTGGCGATGGTGGTGTACGGGCGGGAGGCGCGCAAGAGGGCGACGAGAAGGAGAGTAAGGAGAGAGCGAACGGCACCCGATGGGTATTGTTGAGCTCACGTGGCCGTGTGGTGTCATGGGATGCTGAAGGCAATGCCCTCAAGGCGGCGGGCATGCATATCCGCATCCGTTGATGCTGACCACTCAGGAAAAAGCCCCCGAACCGGCATATATGCCGGTTCGGGGGCTTTTTCGTGATGTACCGCTCGCACCTGCCACTCGGCGTCGATGCCTGGCGCAGCGAGGCTGTGGCCGTGTCAGGCGTGTTCGCTCAGGAATGTCTCGATATTGGCCAGACTGAGATCGAGCATGTTCTGGCGCGCCTCCTGGCTGATCCAGGCATTGTGCGGCGTGACGATCAGATTCAAGGGAGCATTCGCCGAATGGTGCTGGCTTTCCAGGGCCGAGAGTAGCGAATGGCCTTCACGCGGCGGCTCCTCCGGCAGACTATCCACCGCCAGGCCGCCGAGTTGTCCGGTGGCCAGTGCTTCCAGTGCTGCGTCCTCGTCGATGATGCCCCCGCGGGCGCAATTGACCAGCAATGCACCGGGCTTCATGGCGGCGAGCGCCTGCTCATCGATCAGATGCTGCGTCTCTGGGGTCAGCGGGCAGTGCAGACTGATGGCGTCGGCCTGGGGCAGCAGGCTTTCCAGCGCGGGGCGCTCGGCGGTGGGGGCGGTGCCCGGGCGAGCGGCAAAGGTCACGCGCATGCCGAACGCCTCGGCCAGCCTGCCCACCGCGGTGCCCAGCTCCCCCTTGCCGATGATGACCAGATGCTTGCCGGACAGCTGCACCACGGGGCGGCCCATCAGGCAGAAGGTCGGACTGCGTTGCCACTCGCCCGCGGCGATGTCGGTCTGGTATTCCGGCAGGCGGCCAGCCAGTGCCAGCAGCAGCATCCAGGTGTGCTGTGCCACCGAATGAGTGCCGTAGGCATTGACGTTCATGACCCGAATGCCACGTGCTTCGGCGGCCGCCATGTCGATATTGTTGGTGCCGGTCGCCATCACCGCGATCAGCTTGAGGGTCGGCAGCTCATCCATGTGGTGCGCCTCGATGCGTACCTTGTTGACCAACACGATGGAGGCACCGCTCAGTCGTGGCACCACTTCCTCGGGCGCGGTGGCGTCATGACAGACCAATCCTTCCAGACGGGCCTCGAGGCGCGAGAAGTCCAGGCCATCACCGACGGAGCCGGCATCGAGCATGACGGCCTGCGGGGCGCCGGTAGACGAGGTGGGCTCGCAGTGAGAGGAAGCGGGCGTGGAAGAATGCGAGGGAGACTGCGCAGTACGATCGTGATCGGACATAGGTGCCTCATGATGGCGTAGGAAGATAGATAGGAAGACAGAAAGGCTGGCCCGCAAGGTCGAGTACCTGGTGTCTGGGCCGGTTTGTGCTTGGGTGTTGCCCCGCACGGGGCCGAGCACGCTATAATGTGTCCCTTTCGCTTTGACTTGAAAGCCGCTCAACTGGCCTTATTGTAGGCGTCTCTTGCTGGTGCTTGCGAAAGCTCTCATGTTGGGGCCGCAGGTGCGCTGAACGCAAGACGCGCCGCAAGGCATAACATTGTCATGGTTCACGGTGCTCAGACAGCCCCGTGACCAGTATCGTCAGGAAAGAAAACCATGCCGATCTATGAATACCACTGCAAGGCCTGTGGCCATCGGATGGACAAGTTGCAGAAGATCAGCGCTGCGCCGCTGACGGAGTGCCCGGAATGCAAGACGGACCAGCTCGAGAAGCTGGTCTCCGCCGCCGGGTTCCGTCTGGCAGGCAGTGGCTGGTACGAGACGGATTTCAAGTCCGGCAGCAAGAAGAATCTGGCCGGTGGTAGCGACAGCACCGCCTGACATAGCTGGGATAGTGCGTCAGGCATCAGCGTGATGAGGGTCAAGGGCGCCCAACGGGTACCCTTGACCCTCATCGCCAACGGCAGGCCCTCTGAGACAGATGCGCATCAGCGCGTCGATCATGAATTTGAGCAACAAGGAATCAACATGCGCAGCCACTATTGCGGCAAACTGAACGAGACCCTGATCGATCAGGATGTCACTCTGTGCGGGTGGGTGCACCGCCGTCGCGACCACGGTGGCGTCATCTTCCTCGACATGCGCGACCGTGATGGCATCGCCCAGATCGTCGTCGATCCGGACACCGTCGATGCCTTCGCCACTGCCGACAAGGCGCGCAGCGAGTTCGTGCTGCGTATCAAGGGCCGTATCCGTCTGCGCCCGGAAGGCACCCAGAACCCGAACATGCCGACAGGCATGATCGAAGTGCTGGCCAAGGACGTCGAAGTGCTCAACACTGCACAGACGCCGCCGTTCCAGCTCGACGACCACAACAAGGTCGGTGAGGAAGTTCGCCTCAAGTATCGTTATGTCGACCTGCGTCGTCCCGACATGATCGAGAAGCTTCGCCTGCGCTCGCGCATCACTCACAGCGTGCGCGCCCAGCTCGAAGCCCTGGGCTTCCTCGACATCGAAACCCCGATCCTGACCCGCGCCACGCCGGAAGGCGCACGTGACTATCTGGTGCCGAGCCGCACCTACGCCGGCAGCTTCTTCGCACTGCCGCAGTCTCCGCAGCTGTTCAAGCAGCTGCTGATGGTCGCCGGTGTCGATCGTTACTACCAGATCGCCAAATGCTTCCGTGATGAAGACCTGCGCGCTGACCGTCAGCCGGAGTTCACCCAGATCGACCTCGAAGCCAGCTTCGTCGACGAGCAGGACATCATGGGCATGACCGAGACCATGATCCGTGGTCTCTACAAAGAAGTGCTCGATGTCGAGCTGGGCGACTTCCCGACCATGCCGTATTCCGAGGCCATCAGCCGCTTCGGTTCCGACAAGCCGGACCTGCGCATTCCGCTGGAACTGGTCGATGTCGATGATCTGATGAGCGGCGTGGACTTCAAGGTCTTCTCCGGCCCGGCCAAGGACGACAAGGGCCGCGTCGCCGCGCTGCGTGTGCCGGGCGGTGCCAGCCTGTCACGCAAGGAAATCGACGCTTACACCAAGTTCGTCGGCATCTACGGTGCCAAGGGTCTGGCGTGGATCAAGGTCAACGAACGTGCCAAGGGCATCGAGGGTCTGCAGTCGCCGATCGTCAAGTTCATGGAAGACGTCGTGGACGAAGTGCTGGACCGCTGTGGCGCCGTCGATGGCGACATCGTGTTCTTCGGTGCTGACAAGGCCAACATCGTGGCCGAAGCCATCGGTGCGCTGCGCGTCAAGCTGGGTGAAGACCTCAACCTCTACACCCGCGAGTGGGCACCGCTGTGGGTCGTCGACTTCCCGATGTTCGAAGCCGATGCCAACGGCCGCCTGAGTGCGCTGCACCACCCGTTCACCGCGCCGTCCTGCACACCGGAAGAGCTCAAGGCCAACCCGGAAGCGGCACTGTCTCGCGCCTACGACATGGTCATCAACGGCACCGAGCTGGGTGGTGGCTCCATCCGTATCCACGATCAGGCCATGCAGCGTACCGTGTTCGAAGTGCTGGGCATCGGTGAAGAAGAAGCGGAAGAAAAGTTCGGCTTCCTGCTCGACGCCCTGAAGTTCGGCGCGCCGCCCCATGGTGGTCTGGCCTTCGGTCTCGACCGTCTGGTGATGCTGATGACCGGCGCCAAGACCATTCGTGAAGTGATTGCCTTCCCGAAAACCCAGAGCGCCGGCTGCATGATGACCGACGCTCCGGGCGTGGTCAGCGGTGAGCAGCTCAAGGAGCTGAACATCCGTCTGCGTCAGAAGGTCAAGGTCGAAGACGAAAGCGGCCAGGCCTGATTCAGCGGCGCATGACCGAGAGAGTGACTGGTGGGGCCGTCTGGACTGATTCGATCAGACCCGGGCGGTCCCGCGGTGGCAGGTTTGCCCCTTTGGCCTGATAGGCTAGTGGGCGAGCAAGCCCGACAAGGCGGTGCGAGACTGTTTGCTGGCGTTCACGTCAGGCAATGACAGTGTCGCACCGCCTTTTTTGTGGCATGGTGGCTGGTTATATACACAGTAAGAGCGATGGCGTGATGACGACAGCGAAGACGCAAGGTGTGAGAGACGAGGCAGCGGCATGATCATTCTTGGCATCGACCCGGGCTCACGTCTGACCGGGTATGGGGTATTGGATGTCTCTGCGGCTCAGCCTCGCTATGTGGACAGTGGCTGCATCCGCATGTCACAGGTCAGCCTGGACCAGCGCCTGGCGCAGATCTATGCCGGTATCAGCGAGGTGATCGCCCTGCATCGCCCCGCGGAATTCGCCATCGAGCAGGTCTTCATGTCCAAGAACGCCGATTCGGCGCTCAAGCTGGGCCAGGCGCGCGGGGCTGCCATCGTGTGTGCGGCCAATCACGGCTTGCCGGTGTTCGAATATGGGCCGCGGCAGATCAAGCAGGCCGTGACCGGTACCGGTGCCGCCGAGAAGTCTCAGGTGCAGCATATGGTCACGCATACGCTCAAGCTCTCCGCCACGCCGCAGGCCGATGCCGCCGATGCGCTGGCCATCGCCTTGACGCATTGTTTCGCGCGTCGACGACTGACGCCCGGCAATGACCAGCTGGAAGCATTGGGGCTGGGGAATACCAGTCGACGCAAGGGAACCCGCGTGGGGCGTAGCAGCAGCTGGCGAGACTTCGAGCCTGACGCCTGACATGCCGCTGAGCGACAAATGCGGTATTGTGCTCAATTAATAGCGATTTTTCAGTCACTTGTAGAGTGTCTGCCGAGCTTGGCAGCAGCCGATTGCGTGATGCGCCAAGCCGCGCGGCATCAGGCTTCGGGTCCTCACCCAAGGTATGACTGTCAGAAAGATGCGACAAATTCGTCGTGACACTGGGACATGCCGCCTGCGCTTCATCTTTGGTAGGCTTGCCCGCATTGTAACAATCCGTGCAGAGAATCGGGCCTGCCAGCAGCAGGATCCTGACGAATACATTCTCTGCCGAGCAAGGACAGCCGCAACATGATTGGACGCCTGACCGGGACATTGCTGGAAAAACAACCGCCGCAGCTGGTGCTTGACGTACAGGGTGTCGGTTATGAACTGGAAGCTTCGATGAACACCCTGTTGGGCTTGCCGGCCGTGGGCGAACATTGCCAGCTTTACACCCACCTGGTGGTGCGCGAAGACGCGCAGTTGCTGTATGGCTTCGGCAAGGAGCCCGAGCGTCGTCTGTTCCGTGAATTGATCAAGATCTCCGGTGTCGGTCCGCGACTGGCGCTGGCGATTCTGTCGGGAATGGAGCAGTCCGATTTCATCCGCTGTGTTCATGACGAAGATAGCCGAGCGCTGACACGCCTGCCGGGCGTCGGCAAGAAGACGGCGGATCGCTTGATCATCGAGATGCGCGATCGCCTCAAGCATTGGACGCTGCCGGCGGATGATGGTCTGGATGAAATGGCGCGTGCCTCCCAGCCACAACCGCCGATCACGCATCCTCTGGCGGACGCCGAAGCCGCGCTGGTAGCACTGGGCTACAAGCCTGTCGAGGCGGCCAAGATGCTCTCCGGACTGGAGACCGGCGCCTCTACGGAAGCGCTCATCAAGGCGGCGTTGGCGCGCAAGATGGCCAGCTGAGACCCTGCCAGAGCAGCAAACATGCGCCCTATAGTTTCCGTGAAGGAAATGGCGCATCGTGATTGGATTTATTGACTAGGGGTTGGCAGGTTACTGGGGTAGAAAGTGCGCGCTTGAACGCAGATGCGCTAGATCGTTGCATAGCCTTGGCGAACCTTGTCACCTGCCACTGACGCACGTTCATGGCCATGACCCGTGTCATGTGCGTGACCTGCGTCATCAGGAGTTGAGCAAGCATCATGATGGAGTCGGACCGACTGATCTCCGCGGCGACGCATGATCCGGAAGAGCGGATCGATCGCGCCAACCGGCCGCGCACGCTGAGTGACTACATCGGACAGCCCATCGTCCGCGAACAGATGGAAATCTTCATCAGTGCCGCGCGAGGGCGAGGCGATAGTCTGGATCACACTCTGGTCTTCGGCCCGCCCGGTCTCGGCAAGACGACGCTGGCGCATATCATCGCCAGCGAGATGAGTGTCGATATCAAGTCGACCTCAGGGCCGGTGCTGGAGCGGGCAGGCGACCTGGCAGCGATGCTGACCAACCTGCAGGAAGGCGATGTCCTGTTCATTGACGAGATTCACCGCCTGTCACCGGCTGTCGAGGAAGTGCTCTACCCGGCGATGGAAGATTATCAGCTCGATATTATGATCGGTGAAGGCCCCGCAGCCCGCTCGATCAAGCTTGAGCTGCCACGGTTCACCCTGGTGGGCGCGACGACGCGGGCGGGGCTGCTGACGGCGCCGCTTCGCGATCGCTTCGGTATCGTTCAGCGCCTCGAGTTCTACGATATCGAGTCACTCACCGACATCGTGGCCCGCAGTGCCAGGCTTTCCGGCATGGAAGTCGAGATGGACGGGGCACTGGAGATTGCACGACGTTCCCGCGGCACGCCGCGTATCGCCAATCGCCTGCTGCGCCGGGTGCGTGACTTCGCCGAAGTGCGCTCGGATGGTCGCTTGACGCTGGAAGTGGCCGACAAGGCGCTCAACATGCTCAATGTCGACAGCCACGGTCTGGATCACATGGACCGTCGACTGCTGTTGGCGATGATCGAGAAGTTCGATGGCGGGCCGGTCGGGGTCGACTCATTGGCGGCGGCCATCGGGGAAGAGCGCGATACCATCGAGGATGTTCTGGAGCCCTACCTGATCCAGCAGGGCTTCATGATGCGCACGGCGCGTGGGCGTCTGGTCACACGCTCGGCCTATCTGCACTTCGGGATCACCCCACGCGAAGAGCAGGCGCGCCTGGGACAGGAAGGAAATGACGCGTCATGACATCTGAAGACGCAGGAAATACGTTGAAGGGTGAAGCTGCATGTTTTCACCACACTGTGCGTGTCTACATCGAGGATACTGATGCCGGTGGCATCGTCTACTACGTGAATTATCTGCGCTTCATGGAGCGCGCACGCAGTGAATGGTTGCGAGCGAAGGGCTTCACGCAGCAAGCCTTGCTTGAAAAGGGCATTCAGTTGGTAGTACACAGTGTAACAAATCGTTATCTTCGTCCTGCGTATCTGGATGATCTGCTGACCGTGACGGCAACGGCAGGCGCATTACGCGGTGCTCGCTTGACGTTCACCCAACAGGCGCTGCGCGGTGAGCAGATATTGAGCGAAGCGGAAGTCGTGATCGCATGCGTTGATGCCACGACCTTGCGCCCCAGACGCTGGCCCGGGGAATTGCTCGCGGCTCTTGAGGTCTGAGACCACAAGGCGCGAGGAGGCCGCTGTCAGCCAGGCACAGAGACACCAGGCTGATGAACAGATTATTTATCGTGTCACTGAATGACGGTGGCACAGACTGAACCAAGTAAAGAGGGATTTCCGTGGAAGATTCGATGTCGATCATTTCGCTGTTCGTGAACGCCAGTCTGGTCGTTCAGGCAGTCATGTTGCTGTTGCTGGCAGCTTCCATTGCATCCTGGGTGGTGATCTTTCAGCGCGGGATGGCATTGTCCCGTGCCAAGCAGGCTTACGCGGCATTTGAAAAGCGCTTCTGGTCCGGGGTCGACCTCAATCACCTCTATCGTGAGTTACCGGCGGATGAAGAGTCCACCCCGGGTGCCTCCGGCGTCTTTCGTGCCGGCTTCCGCGAGTACAGCCGACTCAAGCCCAAGTCCAGCAATGCCGATGCGGTGATGGATGGCGTGCAACGCAGCATGCGCGTCACGCTGTCACGTGAGGAAGAGCGCTTGAATATTCACCTGCCGTTTCTGGCCACGGTCAGCTCCGTCAGCCCCTATGTCGGTCTGTTCGGCACCGTGTGGGGCATCATGGGCTCCTTCCAGGCGCTGGGTACTGCTCAGCAGGCAACCCTGACCACCGTCGCCCCCTGGATTGCCGAAGCCCTGGTCGCGACTGCCATGGGCCTGTTCGCGGCCATCCCGGCCGTCATCTTCTACAACCGTCTGGCCAGCCGTGCTGATCAGCTACTGGGTCGCTATGAAGACTTCGCCGAAGAACTTCACTCCATTCTGCATCGTAATCTGCACGGTCGTGGCAGCAACGACGCTTGAAGGGGGGCGAGTCAATGAAAGGACCGTATAGCAGAGGGCACAAGCGCAAGCTGTCCTCCGAGATCAATGTGGTGCCCTTCATCGACGTCATGTTGGTGTTGCTGGTCATCTTCATGATCACCGCGCCGATGATGACGCAGGGGGTTCAGGTCGAATTGCCCAAGGTCACCTCCAAGCCGATCGACAATCCCGATGATGTGACGCCATTGATCGTCTCGCTGGACGACAGCGGCAATTACTACATCGATCTGGGGTCGGATGAAGACAAGCGCACGCCGGTGGCACTGGATGAACTGGGCAGCAAAGTCGCGTCCATCGTGGCCGAGAAGCCCAAGACGCCCGTGTTGGTCAAGGGTGCCAGGACAGCGCCCTACGGCGATGTCATGGGACTGATGAGCACGCTGCAGGGCGCCGGTGTCCCCAATGTCGGGCTGATTTCAGAACCACCGACCGAGGGCTGATGGATGAGTCAGCCAGAGATAGAACAGCGGGTCGGGTTGGGATTGCCTGTAGTGCTGGCCGTTGGCCTGCACCTGGGCATCCTGATTCTGACTCTGGTGAGCTGGCCGGAATCCGAACCGGAGAAGACCAACACCACCATCGTCAATGCGACACTGGTCAGTACCGAGACCACGACCAATCAGGCCCAGCAGGCGAAGTCCAGCAAGGCGCGTGATGCAGCTGAAGAGTCCGATCAGCGCCAGAGCGCCAAGGAAGAGGCGGCCAGAGAGGCAGAGCTTGCAGCGGAGCAGCAACGCAGCGCCGCCGAGGAAAAGGCGGCTGCCCAGAAGGCTCAACAGCAAAAGGCAGCTGAACAGGCCAAGGCAGCAGAGCAGTTGAAGGCCGAGCAGGCGGCGGCCGCCAAGGCCAAGGCAGAAGCGGCCAGGCGTGCAGAGGAAGCCAAGGCGATTGCCCTTGATCGCAAGAAAGCAGAAGCGGAAAAGCAGGCCAAGGCCGAGGCCTTGAAAAAGGCGGAAGCCGAGAAGACTGCCAAGGCCAAGGCGGAAGCCGAAAAGGCCGCCAAGGAAAAAGCTGCAGAAGAAGCACGCAAGAAAGCCGAAGCGGAAAAGGCCGCCAAGGCCAAGGCAGACGCTGAAGCCAAGAAGGCGGAAGCTGAAAAGGCAGCCAAGGCCAAGGCAGCAGCGGAAAAGGCCGAGAAGGAAAAGGCAGCCAAGGCAGCAGCGGAAAAGGCCGCCAAGGAGAAAGCAGCCAAGGCCAAGGCGGCGGAAGAAGCGCGCAAGAAAGCGTCCGCTGAGGCCGCACGCCAGAAGGCACTTGCCGAGAAAGCGGCGCAGGCCTCTGCCGGCTCGCTGGATAGCCTGATAGACAGTGAAAGTGACGCCATCAGTGGCGCCAAACAGGCCGCTCAGGCAGCCAACAGCTTCGAGAACCTGCTCAAGAAGTATGTCGGACAGAATTGGAATCGGCCCTCGGGCTCCGTTCCCGGTATGACGGTTACGCTGAGAGTGTCATTGTTGCCGACAGGCGAATTGGTAGCGGCTGCGGTCAGCAAGAGCAGTGGTAACGCCGCCTTCGATCGCTCCGCAGTTCAGGCGATCCAGAAAGCAGCGCCGTTTACCGAGATGCAGGACCTGCCGGCTGGTGCCAAGAGCCAGTTCCGAAACTTCAACCTGTACTTCAATCCAGAGGACCTGGGCCGATGAGACGATTGACCGCATGGATGATGGCAGCCGCCTTGCTGGCAGTGACCAGCCTGGCAAGAGCTGACCTGACCATCGAGATCACCAAGGGCAATGACAGCGCCACACCTATCGCTGTCGTGCCGTTCGAGAATCTGACCGGGGGAAGTCTGCCGCAGGACCTCGCACGCATCATCTCCGATGACCTGGCGCGCAGTGGCCAGTTCGACCCGATCAAGCGCGACAATCTGATCGCGTTGCCGGGTACGACGCAGGACGTCTTTGTCAATGACTGGAAGCGCCTGGGGGCCAGTTACCTCGTGGTGGGGCAGGTAAAGACGGCCAGCAATGGTGGTTATAGCATCCAGTATGAGCTGATGGACGTGCTGGGTAACAAGCGCATGCTTGGCGAAGTCATCACCGGAAGCAATGGTGAGCTGCGCGCGCGTGGCCATTATATGAGCGATGAAATATTTGAGGAAATTACTGGAATTCGCGGTGCTTTCTCGACAAAAATCGCATACATTACCGCCAAAGGTGTTGGCGACAATATTCGCTTTGCCCTGTACGTGGCGGACTCAGATGGCCACAATAGTCAGGAGGTTCTGGCGTCCGATGAACCGATCATGTCACCAGCATGGTCGCCGGATGGCAAGAAGCTGGCCTATGTCAGTTTTGAAGCCGAACGTCCCGCTATCTATGTGCAGGAATTGGGTAGTGGTCGTCGTGCAAAACTGACAGGTTTCCGAGGCATCAATGGTGCCCCAGCCTGGTCGCCGGATGGTCGTAAACTGGCAATGGCATTGTCAAAGGACGGCCAGCCGGAAATCTATGTGATGGATATTGCCAGTCGACAGTTTCAGCGTCTGACCAACAATCCTGCGATCGATACCGAGCCGGATTGGTTGCCGGATGGTAGCGGTATGGTGTTCACCTCTGATCGTGCAGGCTCCCCTCAGATCTATCGTCTTGATCTGTCCGGCGGCACGGAACGTGTGACATATACCGGCAATTACAACTCCCGCGGGCGCATCTCACCCGATGGCGAGAACCTGTTCATGATCAACCGCGCAGGCAACGGTTATCAGGTTGCCAAGCAAGATCTGAAGAGCGGTCGGGTTACCTCCCTGACCGATACTCAGTGGGATGAATCACCAAGTGTTGCGCCGAATGGCACTATGGTGATATATGCCACTCAGCAAGGAACCCGCGGGGTCCTGGGCCAGGTGTCGGCAGACGGAAGGGCACAATTCTCCCTGCCGTCAGCACAAGGCGACGTGCGTGAACCTGCGTGGTCGCCGTTCCTGAACTAAACCACTAGAATGCAACTGAGTCACCAAGAAAGGCTTGGCATTCGTACCCATTAGAGCAAGGAGTTTCACAATGCAGTTCACCCCGTATGCAAAAGGTCTGTTGGTTGCCCTGTCCCTGAGCGTCATGGCAGGTTGTTCCAGCAGCGGCGGCGCTCAGGACGGCGACATGGATTCAGCCAACAGCGGTGCGAACACTGTCGGCATGAACACTGGTGCCAACAGCAACGCCAGCCAGATGAGCAACGCCACCATGCCTGACGTGCGTACCATCTACTTCGCCTTCAACAAGGACACCATCCGTCCTGAGTTCGAAAGCGTCCTGATGGGTCACGCTCAGTACCTGAAAGCCAACACCAGCGCCAATGTCGTTCTGGAAGGCCACGCTGATGAGCGCGGTACTCGTGAATACAACCTGGGTCTGGGCGAGCGTCGTGCCAAGTCTGTCGCACGCTTCCTGACTGTCCAGGGCGTGTCTCCGTCACAGATCGAGATCGTCTCCTACGGTGAAGAGCGTCCGGCAGTCCAGGGCCACGGCGAGTCTTCCTACGCCAAAAACCGTCGTGTGGTCTTCGACTACTAAGCACGGTTCACCTCCGCTCCTCCCCAAGTAGGCGCGGAGACGATAGAAACTCGTGTTGAGCTGGCCCGGGCTAGAGGCATGTCCTTGAACCCCGGGCTTGCTTGCGCGATACCATGATGATTCGGCGGAGCCGACAGCATGAAACACAGCCTGAAAGGGTTGTTCGGTGCGGGAGCCTTGTTGCTCCCGTTGTCCGTTTTGGCCGCACCGACGGTCGAGGACCTCACTGGGCAATCAAACTCGCTCTATCAGCAGGCCAATACTCGTTTGAGTGGCGGCGGCACCCTGACCCTTCTCAACCAACTCGACGAACAGGCACAGGAAATTGCCCGGCTTCGCGGCCGGATCGATGAGCTGGAATATCAGTTCAAGCGCCTGACCGAGATGTCGCAGCAACGCTACCTGGATCTGGAGCAGCGGGTTTCTGGCGGCGCTTCCGCCGGGGAGAACGGTCAGGTTGTCGATTCACAGGCAGCAACGGCAGTCACTGGCGGTGCAAGTGCCGGCGGTGCTGCAGCCAGCACCAATGGCGCCAGCAATGCCGGCAGCGGTGCAGCGGCCCAGAAGGATTACGAGAAAGCCTTCGCCAAGGTTCAGTCTCGCGACTTCGATGGTGCCATTGTCGCCTTTGAAGCCTTCGTGGTGGACCATGGGGATTCCAATCTCGCAGCCAATGCCCATTACTGGCTGGGCGAGCTGTATTCGGCCAAAAATCAGCTGGATGCTTCCGCCCAGGCCTTCGAGACCGTGATCAGCGAATTCTCGCAATCCAGCAAGGTGCCGGATGCGATGTACAAGCTGGGGCTGGTCAAGGCGCGTCAAGGCAAGGCACAGGAAAGTCGCTCCTTGCTCCAGAAGCTGGTCCAGCAGTATCCGGACAGCAAGGCTGGCACCATGGCCAAGGACTTCCTATCCTCCGGCACCTGAGTGCCCGTGGCCATTGGCCACCTGTATTCCCCAAAGCCCGCGCTTGGTATTCTACCAGGTGGGGGCTTTGCGTTATGTGGCGCTCGGCCCATCATGCCATCGGCAGGCGACCCGAGCGCGACCCATGTGGCCAAGCAAGTATTGCCGGTGAAGAGGCAGTGACTCTTATCGGCCGTTGACGACAGATCTCAGACAGGGATATCACCATGGCAGAGTGCAAGATCGACTATCAGGCCCCGGACGACATGCTGAAAGGGCGAATCATTCTGGTGACCGGGGCGGGGTCCGGCATTGGGCGTGAAGCGGCAGTCGAATATGCGCGACATGGGGCGACGGTGATATTGCTGGGCAGAACCATTGCCAAGCTGGAAGAAGTCTATGACGAGATCGAGGCCTTGGGAGCACCACAGCCGGCCATCTATCCGCTCAACTTTGAAGGGGCTTCCCTCAAGGATTATCAGCAGATGGCTGATACCCTGCACAGCGAGTTCGGTCGTCTGGATGGTCTGCTGCACAACGCCAGCCTGCTGGGCAAGATCACTCCGTTCGAGCAGTATGATCCGGCGCTGTGGGAGCAGGTCATGCAGGTCAATATCAATGGGCCCATCTGGATGGTCCAGGCGTTGCTGCCATTGCTCAAGGCCTCGAAGGATGCCTCCGTCGTGCTGACAAGCTCCAGTGTCGGGCGCAAGGGGCGTGCCTTCTGGGGCGCCTACAGTGTCTCCAAGTTCGCCACGGAAGGCTTCTCACAGATGCTGGCTCAGGAACTGGAGAATACCAGTCAGGTGCGGGTCAATACGCTCAATCCCGGTGGCACGCGGACTCCGATGCGCAAGTCGGCGTTTCCGGCCGAAGACCCCGATACCCTGCGCACGCCCGCCGACATCATGCCGACCTATCTGTGGTTGATGGGGCCGGACAGTCGTGGTCGTACCGGCGAGATGTTCGATGCCCAACCGCCGAAAACCTGAGTGCTGGTCGATTATCAACGCCTCATCGGATGACGAGTGACGCCGCCAGGCGTGTCATTCGATGTACCCTACAACAAGAACGCCGACGGCATTGGCCGTCGGCGTTCTTGTGTCTGGCTGCTTGTGTCTATCTTCTGATATTCATCTGCGGATCACTCGCTCGTAGGGGCTGGTTCGTGCGAGCTGTGTCCATGTCGCTCGGTCAGCGCAGGTCTGCTGCCCGGAGCGCGGCATTGATGACTTCTTCCGAGGTGTCAAACCACACATCGGCAGGCCAGGCGTCCACATCGTCACCCTCACGGACATAGCCGTAGCGCACCGCGACCGCCAGCATGCCCGCCGCGCGAGCCGCCTGCATGTCACGGTCATGATCCCCCAGGTACCAGCATTCGAAAGCATCGACGCCGAGGCAGCGCGCCGCCTCCCACAGAGGCTCTGGATGCGGCTTCTTGACAGGCAGGTCATCGGCACACAGCAGGCAGCCGGGCGTAAGCTCGAGCGCGGCGATCAGCGGCTCGGCGAACTGACGGGGCTTGTTGGTCACGATGCCCCACGGCAGGCCTGCGCGCTGACAGATCTCGATCAGGGCGTCATAGCCCGGGAACAGCACACTGTGCGCCGCGACATCGCGGGCATAGAACTCCAGCAGGCGAGTGCGCTCGCTGGCATGCTCGGGATGATCGAGCTCATGGCCCAGGGCCAGCGTCACCAGAGCGCTGCCACCATGCGAGACTTCGGCGCGAATCACGTCGTAGTCCAGCGCCGGCAGGGTGTGATGCTGACGCAGCTCATTGGTGGCGCGTGCCAGGTCTGGCGCGGTGTCCACCAGGGTGCCATCGAGATCGAAGATCAAGGCGGCGGGGCGAGGTAGCGCGGCCGGCAGGCTCACGCAAGCTCTCCCTCGGTCGGGCGACGCGTGTGCATCAGGTAGTTGACGGAGAGGTCGGAGGAATTCAGGCGATATTTGCGCGTCAGCGGGTTGTAGGTCATGCCGGTGGAGCCTTCCATCTTGAGGCCCGCATCACGTGTCCAGCGACCCAGCTCGGCCGGACGGATGAACTTGCGATACTCGTGAGTGCCACGTGGCAGCATCTGCAGCACATATTCCGCGCCGAGGATCGCGAAGGCATACGCCTTGGGATTGCGGTTGATGGTCGAGAAGAACACCATGCCGCCGGGCTTGACCAACCGTGCGCAGGCCGCGATCACCGAGGATGGGTCCGGCACGTGCTCGAGCATTTCCAGACAGGTGACGACGTCGAACTGGCCGGCCATCTCTTCTGCAGCGGCTTCGGCGGTGGTCTGGCGATAGTCCACTTCGACACCGGACTCCAGCTGGTGCAGGCGGGCAACGGAAAGTGGCGCCTCACCCATGTCGATACCCGTCACCTGGGCACCACGATGTGCCATGGCTTCGGAGAGAATGCCGCCGCCGCAGCCGACGTCGATCACGCGCTTGCCTGCCAGGCCAGCGTGGGTGTCGATATAGTCGACCCGCAACGGATTGATGTCATGCAGCGGCTTGAATTCACTGTCACGGTCCCACCAGCGACTGGCCAATGCCGAGAACTTGGCGATCTCGCTGGCATCGACATTGCCCAGATGGTCCTGGGGCTGGGCATCTTGCTGGGTGTCGTTATCGCTCATCTTTGCATCCTTACCGTTACGGAAGTGCTGTTCGGGAGGTGTCAGGCCTGTACAGGCACCTTACCCTCGGGCACGATTCCACCATTCTAATCCGACTGCCGTCGCGGGTCAGCGTCCAGCGCAAAAAACTCATCATGACGGGCACTTGCGTTACGATGGGGCAGGACGTCGCGCCACGCGCGATGGCCAGTCGACATTATTGTCATGTAGCAACGGGGAGTGGTCATGAGCCTGGTTCCGATTCGCTGGGTAAGCCAGCAAGAGTGTGCGTCGCGGGAAGAAGACACGGCAGTAGCCCAGCCCGATGCCCGCGCTGGCGTCACTCATGATGTCACTTCTGATGTCACTCAGCCGGCGGTGAAGCTTGCGCTGCTCGACCAGCGCCTGCTGCCGGGTGAAACTCGCGAGGTGCTGCTTGAGGATGCACGCGGGGTCGCGACTGCCATTACCGACATGGTGGTTCGCGGTGCACCGGCCATCGGGATCGCCGCCGCCTATGGCGTGGCGCTGGAGGCTTTCGTCATCAACCGCGAGGGCGGCGACTGGCAGTCACGCCTGGCCAGCGCCTGTGATGTGCTGGCTGCCTCGCGTCCGACAGCAGTCAACCTGTTCTGGGCGCTGGATCGCATGCGCAAGGTGATTGCCGCACACGCCACCCAGTCGCAGGCCCCGTATGAAGCGTTGCTGAAGGAGGCCGTGCGCATTCATGAGCAGGATCTGGACGACAATCTGCGCATGGCCGAGTTTGGTGCCCAGGTGATTGCGGCCTCCCTTGCACAAGGCGAGACGCGGTGCGAGGTCATGACCCACTGCAATACCGGCGCGCTGGCCACCGGCGGCCACGGCACGGCGTTGGGCGTGATCCGTACCGCCTACGCTCAGGGCATTCTTGGCCGTGTGCATGTCAACGAAACGCGCCCCTGGTGGCAAGGCTCTCGCCTGACGGCGTGGGAGCTGGTGCAGGAGCAGATCCCCGCACGGCTGGCCGTGGAAGGCGCAGCCTCGTTGATCATGCAGCAGGGGGCGCGGACGCCGGAAGGGGTGCGCTGGTTGATCGTCGGCGCGGACCGCATTGCCGCCAACGGTGACACGGCCAACAAGATCGGCACCTTCTCGCTGGCCGTTCAGGCGCGCGCCCACGGCATCAAGGTCATGGTCGTGGCGCCTCTGGCCACGTTCGATGGCACCCTGGCCAGTGGCGCGGACATCCCCATCGAGACGCGCGGCGCCGACGAACTGCGTGAGGCGGGTGGTCGCCAGATCGCGCCGCAGGACATCGATGTCTTCAACCCGGTCTTTGATGTCACACCGCATGAGTATATTGATGCCATCGTCACGGAACATGGCGTGGTAGAGTCGCCCGATAGTGACAGTGTTGGTGCGCTGCTCGGCCGCGCCATGCGCCGTTGATAGCGATTCAGCAAGTGGTAGCGCTTGGCAAGCCTCGGATAGTGCAGGAATTTCGCACTCCTTGATCAAACTGGCATAATCCCTGCCTATGATGAAGGATGGTCGTTGATTGGCTTCGACGGCAGTAACCCGGTGGAGGCCCTTCGATGGGCTTCACCACGACATAGACACAAGGAAGACGCTACATGATACGCAAGGCTGTTCTGCCTGTTGCCGGTCTCGGCACACGTTGCCTCCCGGCCTCCAAGGCCATCCCCAAGGAAATGATCACCATCGTCGACAAGCCGGTGATCCAATATGTGGTGGAAGAAGCGGTCGCAGCCGGTATCAAGGAAATCGTGCTGGTTACCCATTCCAGCAAGAACGCCATCGAGAACCACTTCGACAAGCACTTCGAGCTGGAAACCACCCTGGAAGCCAAGGGCAAGCTCGAGCTGCTCGAACAGCTGCGTAACATCATCCCGGATGACGTCAAGATCATCAGCGTGCGCCAGCCGGAGCCGCTGGGTCTGGGCCACGCCGTGTTGTGTGCCAAGCCGATCGTCGGTGATGAGCCGTTCATCGTCATGCTGCCGGACGTGCTGGTTGATGGCGAAGGTCTCGAGAAGAATGACCTGGCGCGCATGATGGAGGCCTATGAAGCTACCAACGCCGCCCAGATCATGGTCGAGAATGTCCCGAAGGATATGGCCTACAAGTACGGTATCGTCGCGATCGACAGTGACACGCCGGAAGCTGGCAAGTCCGCCTTGATCAATGGCATGGTCGAAAAACCGGCCCCGGGCACCGAGCCGTCGACCCTGGCGGTCATCGGCCGTTATCTGCTGCCGGGCCGTATCTTCGAGCTTCTGGAGAACACTCCGCCGGGCGCGGGTGGTGAGATTCAGCTGACCGATGCCATCGACACCCTGCGTGACGACAAGGCCGTCGCGGCCTACCGCATGGCCGGCGATACCTACGATTGCGGCCACCAGCTGGGCTATCTTGAAGCGACTCTTTCCTTCGCCAAGCGTCACCCGACCTTCGGTGAAGGCTTCCGCGAGCTGCTGACTCGCTACCAGGAGAAATAAGCCATGCAGGTGCTGGTGCACGGAAGCGAACTGGCGGCGGCAACGGCCAGCGCCGCTCTGGCGAGCGTGGGTCACCGTGTCTGGTGGTGGCCGCATGAGGATATGGACTGGGCTGCCCTGGAACACGTCGACTGGTTGAACAGTGAGCCAGGCCTGCGTGAACGCCTTGATCGCCATCGGGAGCGCGGCGATCTCACTCTCATTGAGGACCTCGAGTCACTGCGGCGCATCGATATCCACTGGATCGCCGTCTCGCCGGACCAGCGCGAAAGTGCGCTGAGTCGTGTCGAGCAGCTGGTGGCGACCCTGGATGAGCCGCTGGTGCTGGTCAACAACTCGACTTTCCCGGTGGGCACGACCGAGCGTTTCGAGGCGTTGCTGCCGCGTGACGACCAGTACGCCGTCGCCTTGCCGGACATGCTGGAAGAGGGCCGTTCACTGGCCACCTTCGAGCGTCCGGCCCGCTGGTTGCTGGGCAGCGAAGCGGAACCTGCCACCCTGCGGGTGCAGGAGTTGCTGCGTGCCTTCAACCGACGTGAAGATGTCTTCCAGATCATGCCGCGCCGCGCCGCCGAACTGACCAAGCTGGCCATCAACGGCATGCTCGCGACGCGTATCAGCTACATGAACGAAGTGGCGGGTCTATCCGACTCCCTCGGCGTCGATGTGGAATATGTGCGTCAGGGCATGGGCGCCGACCCGCGTATCGGCTTCGGGTACCTCTATCCGGGCTGTGGATTCGGTGGCCCGAACTTCTCGCGTGACCTGATGCGTCTGGCCGATGTCCAGCACCAGACAGGGCGTGAATCAATGCTGCTCGAGCATGTGCTCGACATCAACGAAGCCAAGAAGGAGACGCTGTTCCGCAAGCTGTGGCAGCACTTCGATGGTGAATTGCGCGGTCGTACCGTGGCGATCTGGGGCGCGGCGTTCAAGCCGGGTACCGCGCGTATCGACCATGCGCCGGTCTTGACTCTGCTTGAGGCGCTGTGGGCCCAGGGTGTGCGCGTGCGCGTGCATGATCCCGCGGCCTTGTCGGCGCTGGGTGAGGCCTGTGGTGCGCATCCGTTGCTGGAGCTGGTCGATGGCAACATGTATGACGCCCTGGAGGGCGCTGATGCCCTGATGCTGGTCACCGAGTGGAAGTGCTACTGGAACCCGGACTGGCAGCGCCTGAAGCGTGAGCTGGGCGCGGGCCTGGTGCTCGATGGTCGCAACATCTTCGACCCGCGTTACGTGGCAAGTCAGGGTCTGGTCTATCGCGGCATCGGCCGCCGTGCCAGCCCCTGACGGGCATCTCGGCGGGTCAGGCTGACGCATTCTCAAGCTGATGTTCTCTCAGACTGACGCACCTTCAGGCTGACCCTTGCGTACTCGGTATGCAAAAGCCCTCATCCGGTTCCGGATGAGGGCTTTTTGTCGTGGGGCTCAGGTTTAAAATCTAGGCCGCCAGGCTTTTCATGATGACCGCCAGGCTGACTTCAGGCCCAGGGCTCGAGCACGAACTTGCCCACGTGACCCTTGCTCAGAAACTGTTGTTGCGCAGTAACAATCTCGGTCAATGGGAAGCTGGCCGCGATCAGCGGGCGAATCTCACCTTGCTCCACATAGCGGATCAGATTGGGGAAGGTGGCTTCACACCAGGCAGTGGTGCCGAGCAGGCGCAGGTTCTTGAGGTACAGGTCGCGCAGATCCAGCGTCACCATCGGGCCGGCGATGGCGCCGGTGGTCACCAGACGGCCGCCGCGTGCAAGCAACTTCATCATGACCGGAAAGTTGTCGCCCGCGACATTGTCGACCACCAGATCGACGCTTTCGTGGCCCAGCAGCTCGAGCAGGTCGGCCTTGCGGTCCAGTAGTCTGTCGGCGCCTAGTTCGGCAAGGGCCTCATGCTTGGCGGCGCCCGCTACGGCATACACCATTGCGCCGCGGCGCTTGGCCAGCTGCAACGCGGCGGAACCGACTCCGCCCGAGGCGCCCAGAATCAGCACACGCTCGCCCGCCTTGAGCTCTGCCTGTTCGAGCATGTTTTCCGCCGTGCCGTATGCGCAGGGCAGCGAGCCAAGCTCGACATCACTCCAGTCACAGTCCACCGCGAACACTTCACTGGCGCGCACGCTGACGAATTGCGCGAAGGCGCCGTCGAAGTCGGAGCCCATCCATTCATTTTCCAGTGAGTCCCAGCCCTCGCTGCGCATGCAGGAGCGTACCAGCACGCGCTTGCCCAGCAGGCTGGCATCCGCATTCGGGCCCAACGCCACCACCTCGCCACAGCAATCCGTGCCCTGTATCAGGGGGAAGGGCGTCTCTCCCTTCCAGCCACCTTCCGGCGGCGCCGGTTTGTCAGTCGTCGCCTCTGCATCCCCGTTATCATGCACGCTGCTGGCCTGCTGGGTCGCGGTAGTGATCGTGGAGGAATACCAGCCCAGACGCGTATTGATCTCGGTGTTGTTCATGCCAGCCGCCAGCACCTTGATCAGCACCTCGCCTTCACCGGGTGTCGGCACCGAGCGCTGCTGCGTCTCGAGGCATTCATAGCCCCCATGGCCGGTGGTCACGATCGCCAGCATGGAGTCGGGCAGAGAGGAGGTCGAGGTGTCAGTGGGCATCAGTATTCCCTTTTTTCAAAGTATGTATTTCGTGCGGTCAAAGAATGCATTTCAAGCAGTGTGTGCCAACAGTGTGCCAACAATGTCATCGAGTCTCTTGTCGTCGAATCCCTGTGAGCGATCAAGGGTACACAACGAGGTAGAGCATACGTTCTACTTATCAGTCATTAGATTGGGGCACCGCCGTCATTTGCAAGTCGACAGACGAGGTTCTTCTCCTGATGGTGCATACAGCGTAGCCAAGCCTTGCGTGTAGCAGGCTCGTGGCTGGGTGACGTTGTCTTGAACGAAACAACCCCGCCAGGTGGCGGGGTTTTCAGAGCAGGGCATCCATGCGTCATATCAGGGTGACGTTAAATGCCCTAGCTCAGCTGGAGTTCCGAGCGGTAAACGACTCGGCTTCCTGAGGCTAGCTAAGCTCGGTCTAGCCAAACTCAATCTGGAAAAGCTCAGGCTGCGAAGTTCTGTGCAGCGAATTCCCAGTTGATGATGTTCCAGATGCTTTCCAGGTACTTCGGACGCGCATTGCGGTAGTCGACGTAGTAGGCGTGCTCCCAGACGTCGACGGTCAGTAGCGGAGTCTGACCAGACTTGGCGATCGGGGTGTCAGCGTCGTCAGTGTTGACGATTTCCAGCTCGCCCTGGGCGTTCTTGACCAGCCAGGTCCAACCGGAACCGAAGTTGCCAGCGGCGGAAGTGTTGAAGGCTTCCTTGAAGTCAGCAACGGAGCCCCACTTGGCCACGATGGCGTCTGCCAGCGGGCCGGACGGCTCGCCACCACCATTCGGGGACAGGCAGTGCCAGTAGAAGGTGTGGTTCCACACCTGAGCTGCCTGGTTGAACAGACCACCCTGGGCGCTCTGGATGATCTCTTCGAGAGATTTTTCCGCGTCAGCAGTGCCTTCGACCATGCTGTTCAGCTTGGTGACGTAGGCTTGGTGATGCTTGCCGTAATGGTACTCAAGGGTCTCGGCAGAGATGGTCGGCTCGAGTGCGTTCTTTTCGTACGGCAGTGCTGGAAGTTCAAATGCCATGGGGATCAGCTCCTTTTCCTCACCAATTGGGTCGTACTCTGCCTTCGTGGGGCTTGGGGCTGAGTATTTCAATGCCTGACCTGCCATCGCGTGATGGGAGAAGGTCAGACAAGCACAGACTCAAGCTCCGCGACCAGCATCACTCCCGGCCCTGAAACTGGCCACCCGCTCAGGCAGCGGGCAAGGGCGAAAGTGCATGACTCGCCGTGCATCCTTCATGCCGTGGCTACGCGCATGAAATGTGCAATCAGCGTGAAAAACCTTGTGAATCCAGATAGCTACGAAGACAGAGGCTGCGCGTATCGCAGTGTCTGGCACTATAGCACCCAGACACCAACAGGCCAACGCTGGTGGGCACTGACCGCGGGATCCTCTCAAGCGTCTTGCAGGGCTCGCGTGCATTGCCAGGCTTTTGCCATATTCCTGCCATTCTGCCCTCGATGACGCGCCGTGGCGGGAACCTGATGAGATGACCGAGGTCAGCTGTTAGACTCGATTTCCTGTACGTGAATCGTGACTTATCTTTTGCAGAACCTGCATTACTGTATTTTTATACAGTAATGCGAAAAAGCGCACTTCCGGTCGTCTTGCGTCGCCCTGAAGATGCTGCACTGAACCTTTCGCTGCTGATCGTTTGCCGGACCTGGAGCCAGAATGCGGCCGCACAACGCTGAACCGTCTCTCAATGACTCACCGGACGATGCGCTGGTCGCGCGTCCCAACGATGCGCTTGGCGTGCATCACACTCGTCCCCCCGCGCCCAGACGCTGGCCGACGTGGCTTTGCCTCCTTGTCCTGGGGGGCGTGGTGGGCTGGCAACAGTGGCAGCTGCATAACCTGCAGACCCTCGGGGGCGATCAACGCGATCAGCTCGGCGCGCGAGTCAGCCAGCTCGAACATTCCGTGGCCCAGCTTGAGCAGCAGGGCGATGAGCGCCTGAGCGAACTGCGTGATGCACTGGGTGAGCAACTCAGCGCCCTGGACAGCCAGTTGAATGACACTGTCCTGCCGGCGCTGACCACTCTGCAGGAGGACAAGGCGTCCCTGTCGAGTGAGGCCGTCGCGCGCCTCGAGACGCTGGAAGACAAGGTGGCGAAGGACGCGGATGACGCTCAAGCGCGTCTGACCGCCATGGACGAGGCGCTTGATCGCCTGGATGGTCGCGTCACGACGCTTGCCCAGACAGGTGATAATCAAGCGACCCTGATCACGGCGCTGCAAGGCTCGATGGCGGCGTTGGAATCCCTCAGCCGTGATGGCCGTGCAGCGCTGGGCGCGCGTCTGGATGCCCAGTCGGCCACGCTTGAGCACCTCGAGCCGCTGGTGGACAAGACCTCCAGCACTCTGGACACGCTGACTTCCCGCATCGAGACCTTGCAGAGCGATATTGAGAGCGACAGCGCCGAGCAATTGGCCTCGCTCGAGACACGCCTCACGGCACTCAAGACGGACCTAGCCACGCAACAGACCCAGACGCGTGACTTACAGCAATCCCAGCAGCAACTGGACGAGACGCTGAAGGCACTGCCGGAGCCGGTGGCCACCGCTGATGGCGATGAACTGGCCAGCAAGCTCACGGGCCGCTTCGCGCCGCTTGACGAATTGACAGCGCTTGAGAGCGCGCAACGCTCACTGGACTCCCAGCTGGGTGAGCTGCGCCGTCAGCAGACAGCGCTCAGTGCCGGCCTGGAAGCCAGTTCTCAGAGGGCGTCAGAGGACACGCGAGAGCAGTTGCGCTCGCTGGACGCCAGCCGCCGTCAGCTGAGTGGCCGTGTCGCGTCGCTGCTGGGCCAGGTATCTGAGCTGGAACAGCGCGTCAGTCGACTGGAACGTCGCTGAGCCGGCGTAGCAGAGACATGGGTGGCGTTACCTGAGTATCCGCGACACAAGACCCGACGATATGGCGTGGCCCGCCATCCAGGTAGGCCATGTGACACGCCCCGTGATGACCGAGCGCCGCACGACATGATGAATGGGAACAATGGACAGTGCTTTCCACCAGCACTCAACAAAGGACGAATCATGAGTGGCGACAACAAAGAGTCTGCTCGAGCGACCGGGACGCGCGTTTTGCCGCATCGCTATCTGACGCCGCTGATCGTGTGTGGCGGATTGTGCTTCGCGCAGCAGGCGCTTGCGATCGATGCCGCCGTCAAGGGCGTCAAGGGCGCGACGGCCACTAACGTGGTCAACTTCCTGGCCGGGATGACGCTTGAGGGCGATGCGCCGGCCGAGCGCTATGAGGATGAGATCATCCGGCGCACTCAGGAAGCGCTGCAGGCCTTCGGTTACTACGATGCCCAGATCACGCTCAGCTATCCCGAGAAGGGGCTGCTGGGCGGCGATGATGTGGTCGTGACGGTGGATGCCGGTGAGCCGGTCACCATCGAGACGCTGGAGCTGCGACTCGAGGGCGACGCTGCGCGCGACAAGGTCATGAAGAAGGTGCTGGCCGACGCCGACCTCGAGGAAGGCGATGTGCTGCGTCACTCACGCTATGACAGCCTCAAGTCGACTCTGACGTCGCTCAGCCTCGAACGCGGCTATTTCGACACCTCCTTCTCCCAGCAACGCATCGAGATACGCCCCTGGTTGCACTCTGCACGCATCTATCTGGTCATGCAGAGCAGTCAGCGCTACCGCTTCGGCGATATCACCTACCGCAACAGTCAGATAGAGCTGGATCGCGTCAAGGCCATGCAGCCGTTCGAGACGGGTGATTATTACGAAGCCGGCAAGTTAACCCAGTTCAACCAGCGGCTGAGTGAGGCTGGCTGGTTCCGCTCGGCCGCGATCAAGCCGCAGCTGAGTTCCGATGCCAACCTGGCGACCACCAGCCCCGACAGCGAGATCGAGACGGGCGAAGGCCATACCTCCTATGCCGAGGCCAAGGGCTATGAGGGCTCCTGGCTTGCCGATGTCCAGGGAGTTGATACAGGGGGAGCTGACGCCAGCTCGGACTCGACGGCCTCGTCCGCAAAGGCCGCAGGCAAGTCGTCTGCCGGGCAGGCGTCTTCGGTGGCGGACTCTCAAGTAACGGGCACTCAGCTAGCAGATGACGCCACACCGATGTTGACTGCCGATGCCCTGGAGGCTGCGGTCAAGACGGCCAACGGCCCCGTCATTCCGGTGGACATCAGCCTGATTCCCGCCGATCGCCACAAGTTCGAGACCGGTATCGGCTACGCGACGGATGTCGGGCCACGGCTGCAGTTCAGCTGGGAGATGCCGTGGGTCAATCGCTATGGCCATAGCCTGACCAACAGCCTGTTCCTGTCCTCGCCGGAACAGACCTTCGAGGGCGAATACCGCATGCCGCTCGAAGACCCGCTCAAGGATAGCTATGTTCTCGAGTACGGGATGTCGAACACCGACGATGAAGATACCGAGAGTCTCGAGACCACCGCGCGCTTCACCCGCGAGTGGAAGTTCGACAATGGCTGGACCCAGCGCGTGTTCTTCGGTTCCACCTATGAGGACTACACCCAGGCGGACGAATCCGGGGCCGTGCTGCTGCTGTATCCCGGCGTGAGCTGGAACCGTACCCGCACACGTCCCAAGACCTTCCCGATGTGGGGCGACCGCCAACAGCTGACCTTTGAGTACGGCGATCAGATGTGGGGCTCGGACGTGACCTTCCTGCGCTCCCAGTTCAACACCAACTGGATACGCTCCATCGGCGACAACCATCGTTTCGTGGCGCGCATGGGCGTCGGGCACGTCGATACCGACAACTTTGATGACATGCCACCTTCGATGCGCTTCTTCACCGGGGGTGACAACAGTGTGCGTGGCTATTCCTACGAGACACTCGCGCCGGAAGATGATGACGGCGATCTGGAAGGCGGTAGCTCATTGCTCACCAGCAGCCTGGAATACGATTACCGCCTGACCGGCGACTGGTGGGGTGCGACCTTCTACGACGCCGGTAACGCCTTCAATGGCTGGGACGCACTCGAGCTCAAGACAGCGGCCGGCATGGGGATTCGCTGGATCTCGCCGGTAGGGCCGATTCGTCTCGATATCGCCCATCCCTTCGATGACGATGACAACGATTACCGTATTCACTTCTCGATCGGGCCGGAATTCTGAGCGGCTCGCATCTCTTGAGCGAGTGTCGTGCGGATCAAGCGCCAGCAAAGGACCATCAGCTGAGCGGGTGAGCTGATAAAAAAGATATGGAGATGTTGGAATTGTCTAATCCCTATGTACGTCGGGGCGGCCTGGTCATCCGGTTGCTGATATGGCTGCTCGTGTTCCTGATCGGGCTGACGATGCTGCTGGTCGGGGGCGTGCTGTCTCCGTGGGGCACCGGGCTGGTGCTCGATCAGGCGCGCTCACGTGGCTTCATCGATTACTCCCAGGCCTCCGGCTCACCGCTGGAAGCGCTGTCACTCAAGGACGTCTCGCTGGACCTGCCGGGGCTGACCGTCAATGCCGACTCTCTGTCGTTGGCTTGGGGCGAGGACTGCCTGCTCAAGGGCAAGCTGTGTCTCGAGTCGCTGGAGTCCAGTGGTCTCGCGATCACCCTGAGCGATAGTGGAGCCAGCACTGAACCGGAAGCGGAGAGCAGTGAGAGTCTCAACGTGCCCATCGTGGTGCCGATTCCCATCGAGGTGCACAAGGTCGCCATTGATGACTTCGCCCTGGCGCTGGCGGATGGCAGTCGCGTCACCTTCGATCATTTCCATACCTCGGCCACGCTGTCAGTGAGTACGCTGACGCTGGGCGAGACACGCCTGATCACCAGTCGTTTCATTCCGGCCGATGCCGCCGCGGCTCAAACGGCGTCAGATTCCGTCAGTCTCGAGGGTGTGAGCATTACGTCTGAGGCTCAGCAAGCGGCGAGTGCAGTGATCAACGCTCAGGACGTGGCGTCTCAAGCCGAGAGCGCCGCCAAGGCCATCACGGATGAGGCTGCAGAAGTGTCTGGCAAGACTGCAGCTGAAACCACGGATCAGACAACACAGGCCGGGCGCATCGCCTTGCCGGAAGTCTATGTTCCGCTGACCATCGAGGTTCCCGATCTTGCCATTGAAGACTTTGCGCTCGAGGGGCCAAGCCCGTATGAGGTCAGCCGCCTGTCGCTGGCGCTCAAGACGGAAGGGCATGACATCACGCTCTCACGTCTCGAGGTCGACTCGCGTGATGTGAACGCCGATCTCGTTGCGCAAGTCACCTTGAAGGACGAGTATCCCCTGAGCGCCACGCTCAATGCCGAGACCCTGATCGACCCCGTGCGTAATGAAAAGCTGCGTCTGTCTCTGGAAGGCTCGCTGGCGGATCTTGAGGCTTCCCTCAAGGCCGACGGTCCTCTGGCCGCTGAGCTTGTGGCCAGCGCGGATGTACTGGACAGTGATCTGCCCTTCGAGGCACGCCTGAGCTCCGAGCGGATCACCTGGCCCTTTGCTGCTGTCTCTGATGACACCTCCGCGGATGCGCAGAAAGGCGCTCAGACAGCGACGCAAGCCAACGCTGGAAAGAACAAGACTGCCTCCGCTGGCGCTACCTCCTTCACGCCTGACTATAGCGTCGAGAATCTGGCGCTGGTCGCCAAGGGCTCATTGTCGGGGTATACGACCACACTGGACGCCATTATCGAGGGGCGTGACATTCCGCGGGCCACCTTGTCATTGGCTGGCGACGGCGATCTCGAGCATTACCGCTGGCAGCCGCTCCAGATCGCGCTCAAGCGTGGCACCGCGACCACCCGTGGCGAGATTCATTGGCAGGAAGGGATCGAGGTCGCCGCCGAGCTGGCTCTCGACAAGCTGCATCCCGAAGACTTGCTGCCAGCCCCGACCGGGGGCGGACAGAAAGCCGTGCGTGGTGAGCTTAGCGGCAATCTCGTGGCCAGCTTCAATCAGCCTCAGCAAGGCCCGTGGGCCATCGATGTCAGCAAGCTGGATATCCATGGCACCTTGCTCGAGCGTCCGCTCACGCTGACCGGCAAGCTTGCAGGCAATGCCGACATGCAGTGGAACGTCGACGCGCTTGAGCTGCGCCAGGGGCAGAACCGGCTGAGCGCCAATGGCAAGATTGCCAAGACCATCACCCTGGCGGCCAACATCGATTTCCCGGCGCTCTCGACCCTGATGCCGGATATCGCGGGTGAGCTCAAGGGCAAGATCGATGCCTCGGGCACTCTCGACAAGCCTCAGCTGGCCAGCAACTTCACCGCACGACGCCTGCAGATCGGGGAGAACCGTATCTCCGACATGGCGCTGTCGGCCGAGGTCGATGCTCGCAAGCGAGGAATCGATGACCCGGCACTGGATATCGCTCTGAATGCCGATGATGTGAGAGCTGGCGGACAGCAGATCGCGACCGTCGCGCTGACGCTGGGAGGCTTCCTGAGCGATCACACCCTGCAGTTCGATACCGAGATGGCCGGTGAGATGCCGCTTTCTCGTCTGGGGCTGACCCTCAAGGGTGGGCTCGACAAGGCGCGTGAGCATTACCGCGGTGCGCTGTCTCCGCTGACGGCGAATACCGATTTCGGGGACTTCAACTTCGACACGCCGGCGAGCTTCGATGCCAATCTCGCCAAGGGCAGCGTGCTGGTGCAGCCGTTCTGCCTGAGTCGTGAACAGGGCGGCCAGATCTGTGTCGCCGAGCCATTGAGCGCGGGCAATGACGGTCAGGCCGTGGTGACTCTCGAGGGGATTCCGCTGGACATGGCCCAGAGCGCCATGCCGGAGAGCTGGTCCATCGGCGGTGCCACGGGCGGCAAGATCACGGCAAGCTGGAAGCAGGGTGGCCAACGCTGGAATGCTGATGCCGAGCTGGCGGGCAAATTGACGCTGGCCGGCGAAGACGCCGACGGCAATGCCTGGTCATTGCCCGAGACCACCCTGCAACTGGCGCTTGAGGCCACGCCCGACAAGGCCGATCTCGATACCCAGATTCGCCTCGACAGCGCCGGCGGCATCGGTCTCACCGTGTCGGTCCTCGACCCGGCAGGCGCAGGTCAGCTGGATGGCTCGTTGGCCATCCGCGACATCGACCTCTCGCCGTACCGTCCGCTGGTGGCAGGCATGACTCAGCTGGAAGGCAAGCTGGCGGGTGACGTCGAGGTCGGCGGCAACCTGAACCTGCCGTCGTTGACCGGGCCAATTGCGCTGACCGGCGTCAAGGTGCAGGGCGACGGGCTGCCGGTGTCGCTGTCGGATGCCCAGTTCACCGTCGACTTCGATGGCAACAGTGCCGATATCGATGGCTATCTGGTGGGCAATGATGCGCGCTGGGGCATCGATGGCGAGGCGGCGTGGCCGACGCTTGAGGACTGGACGGCGTCATTGAACCTTGACGGCGCGAAGAATCCGCTCGAACTGCATATCGCCGGAATCGGGCGTATGCGCGTCGCGCCGGACCTTGCGATCAATGCCAGCCCCACGCTTCTCAAGCTGCGGGGTGACGTCAAGGTGCCGTGGACACGCATCGAAGTGGATCAGGTGCCGCCGTCTGCCGTGTCACCTTCCAGTGACACTGTCATCATCGAGCGCCCCAGTGATCAGGACACCTCCAATCCGGCCGAACTGGCCGATGGCAGCGATACCGCCAAGGCGCTCAACGAGGCAGGCATGGCGCTGGACGTGCGCATCGGCATCCATATCGGGCCGGATGCGCGTCTGGAGGCAATGGGGCTCAAGACCAAGCTCAGAGGTGATCTTGATGTGCGTCAGTCCAAGGGTGGCGTGCAGGTCTTCGGTGAGGTCAATCTGGTCGACGGCACCTACAAGAGCTTCGGGCAGGACCTGCAGATCAGCAAGGGGCAGGTCTTGCTGGCCGGACCGCCCTCGAGCCCGCGTCTGAATATCGAGGCGATCCGTGATCCTGACAACACAGAGGACGACGTGACCGCAGGGGTGCGTGTGACCGGACTTGCCTCGTCGCCCAGCGTCGAGATCTTCTCGGACCCGTCGATGGATGAATCCTCGGCACTGAGTTATCTGCTGCGCGGTGAAGGTCTGGACAGCGACACCAGCAGTGATAGTGCGGTCACATCCGCCTTGATCGGCATGTCGCTGGCGCAAAGTGGGCAGGTGGTCGGCCAGATCGGGGAGACCTTCGGCGTGCGCGACCTGAGTCTGGATAGCTCCGGCAGCGGCGATGACAGCCAGGTGGTGGTCAGCGGCTATATCGCCCCGGACCTGAAGCTCAGTTACGGTGTCGGGCTGTTCTCGCCGATCGCGGAGCTGACGCTGCGCTACAAGCTGTTCCGCAATCTGTATGCCGAAGCGGTGTCAGGCACGGCGCAGGCCGTGGATCTGCTCTACAGCTTCTCGCTGGGTCGCAGCGAGCTGGCGCCCAGAGTCGGCAAGGACAGATGACACGTCAGGCCAATTGATTGCCGCAGATTCAGCCCCCCATCGACAGGTTCGGTGGGGGCTGTCTCGTTATGGTGGGGGCGGAGAACTCGTTTCAGAAGGTGCTCTAGAGATCGTGACCGACAGCGCCCGACGCTGACGGTCACGCAGTACAGCAACGCTTGATCTTCTTGCCGCTGCCACAGGGACACAGGCTGTTGCGCCCCGGTGTCAGTGTCTGCCACTCGGCATCACCGTCGACATAACGCCAGTGATGGCCATCGTGATGAAAGCGGCTAAGTTCCTGCAATTGTTGAAACTTTCCCTGTTCGAAGAAGGTGGCATGAAAGCGTACCATGCCGGTATCGGCGTCTTGTCCGCTATCCAGAATCTCCAATGCCAGCCAGTGCGGGCCAGCACCTTCGAGATCGGCGCGTGCCGGGCAATGGGCCGGGTCCCAGCTGTCGATCAGGAAATCGCTGAGCGACAGGCAGAAGGCACTGTAGCGGGCACGCATCAATTGCTCGGGGCGTTCGGCGAGGGTGATGTCAGCATGAATCGGCTGACAGCAATCGACGTAGCGTCGCGCCTCAGTACTATTGGGCTGGCAGGGGCAGATTTTGGGGGGCAGAGATGACATCATTGAACCTATACACGATTGCACGACGCGACACAGGAGAGAGTCCGCCATGTGGATAACGGAAGATAAGCAGACCATTCCTTCAGCGCAGGACAGCTTGCCAGGGCGCAGTGAAGCGGTACGCATCAGCGGCGTTCATCACGTCAATGGCCGCTCGATTGTACCGCCCTTCGACAGTGAGTGTGAGGAGATCGTGCTGGGACTGGGCTGCTTCTGGGGAGCCGAGCGCCTCTTCTGGCAGCTGCCGGGCGTCAAGGTGACGGCGGTCGGTTATGCCGGTGGCCATACACCGAATCCAACCTATGAAGAGACCTGCACCGGCAAGACAGGCCACACCGAGGTCGTGCGTGTGATCTTCGACCCGACGGTGATCGGCCTGCCTGAGATCCTGCGGGCCAGCTTCGAGGCCCATGACCCGACACAGGGCATGCGTCAGGGCAATGACATCGGCAACCAGTACCGCAGCGCGATCTATTACACCCGCGAAGACCAGCGCGCCATCGTCGAGAAGAGCATGGCCGACTACCAGCAGGCGCTGGATCAGTCCGGTCTCGGCCGCATCACCACAGAGGTCGCACCGCTGCGCGAGTTCTACTACGCCGAGGAATATCACCAGCAGTATCTAGCCAAGAATCCAGGCGGCTACTGCGGTCTGAAAGGCACGGGAATCAGCTGTCCCATCGGCTGACAGCCTGGCACTGACGTCATGACAGGCAGGACATGGCTGCCTTGAGACTGTGCTGAGAGTGTCGCTGAGAAACACGAAAGCCTCATGGTAGCCGCGAAGTTCACGGTCGCCATGAGGCTTTTTTCTGTCTGGAGCAGCCTTCGGTCAGGCGCTGCGATGCACAGTGTCAGCGGTAGCGCTGTCGGTCCTGCTCGGCTTCTGCAAAGCGATCGATCCACTGTACCAGGGCGCCATCGCCGGTGACATTGCACGCCGTACCAAAGCTGTCCTGTGCCAGATAGAGCGCCATCATCAGGCCGACGGCGGCGGCATCGAAGCCGAGCAGGCTCTGCAATACGCCCACCGAGGTCACCGCGGCCCCGCCGGGCGAGCCGGGCGCGGCAATGATGGTCACCCCCAGCGCGGCGATGAACGGCAGCAGGGTGGTGAGCTCGGGCGTTGCCAGTGAGGGAGTGACCAGCATCACGCCAATGGCGCACACGGTCAACGTGATAGCACTGCCGCACATGTGGATGGTGGCCAGCAACGGCACCGCAAAGCTCGCCACGGATGGGGAGATATGATTGAGGTGCATCTGGCGCACGGTAACCGGAATCGTGGCCGCGGAAGACATGGTACCGGCGGCGGTGAAGTAGGCGGGCAGCATGTGGCCCAGCGCCTTCATGGGCGAGCGACCGGTGCTGGTGCCGCTGGTGACGTAGAGCAAGCTCAGCCACAGCCAATGCAAGGCCAGCGCCAGCAGCAGGATCATGCCGAAGCTCTTGAGGGTATTGGCGACCGTGCCCGCGATCGTCATTTCGCAGAACAGGCCGGCGATATAGAACGGCAGGGCAGGAATCAACGCCTTGGCGATGAAGCGCTCGACGATGTCACGTCCACCGTCGGCCAGCTGACGCATGCCGTCATGCTCGGTGGCGGAAATGCCGATACCGAACAGGAAGGCCGTCACCAGCGCGGTGCTGATATCGGTCAGTGGTGGAATATCCAGCGTGAAGTAGGGGCTCAAGTGCTTGACGGCATGACTGACCGGCAGCTGGTCATGTTGCACGATATGCGGCACGACCTCCAGCCCGACGATACCTGCCAACAGCCCTGCCAGCGTCGTCGAGGCATAGGCCAGCACGATGGTCATGGTCAGCAGACGGCCCGAGGAGCGCTCGAGGCGTGCGATCCCGCTCATGATGAAGAACAGGATGATCAGCGGAATGGCATATTCCAGCAGTTCACCAAACAGCACCTTGAAGGTCAGCAAGGCGCGAACCAGGGATTCGGGAGCCCATTGTCCCAGCAGTATGCCAGCCACGATGCCGAGCACCAGGCGAAAAATCAGGTTCATTATCAGGCCAGTAGAGTCTTGAACGTAGGATGGGCGCGCAGTCTACCATTCTCACTGAATCGTGACAGTGATCCGTGTCACCCTTCACATCATCATCCTGTATACCGTTATCATTTTCAGTGCACTAAATTCAGCTATCCCAACAAGGCATACGATAGTAGTCAAAGTGGACTCAGGACTTCCCACCGGATCTGAGGGTGGGAAGGCGAGCAAGGGTGGAAGGAGCAAAGAGAGGCAAGAAATACCCCAAGGACAAGACAACCAGGGAGGGGAATGCGTATTGGTGCCTGAGTAGCGGTCAACCTCACCAGTTCGATGCAGCTGGTTCAATGCAGGTAGCTCAGTACAGATAGCTCAGTGCGCTTCGCTCTGCACCTCGGCCTGTGCTTGCGGCTTGGGCAGCCCGCTCCAGGCCTCCAGTTGCTGACTGATACGGCGAGCCAGCCAGGAGCTCAGTCGACCACGACGCCACTCGACAAAGCCCACATGCCCACCGCGCTCACTGAGCTCGATACGCACGGCCTCGGAGGGTTGGTGGAAGCGTGCGAACAGATCGCGTGGCATGAAGGGGTCATCCAGCGATTGCAGTATCAGCGTCGGCAGTTCGATCTCGCTCAGCAGACGACCCGCCGAGGAGCGCGTGTAATAATCACTCGCCGAGGTGAAGCCATGCAGAGGCGCGGTGACTTCGTTGTCATAGGCCCAGAAACTGTTGAGCTGGGTCAGCTGATGCGCTCCGATCGAGATGGGTAGTGGGCCATTGGCAAGCTTCGCTGCCACCTTGGCCTTCAAGCCCTTGAGCAGATGGCGCTGGTAAAGGCGCGAGAAGCCCTGATTGAGCACATCCGCGCTGGCCGCCAGGTCCAGTGGGGCGCTGATGGCGATCGCGCCAGCCAGGTCCAGACCATCACCGCCTTGCTCAGCCACCAGCTTGAGCAGCATGTTGGCGCCCAGCGATACGCCACAGGCGACCTTGATGGCGTGCGGATAGCGTCGCCCGAGTTCGCCGAGCACCCAATAGGCGTCAGCGGTATCCCCGCTGTGATAGGCGCGCGGCAGGCGGTTGGGGGATTGCCCACAGCCACGGAAATGCATCATCACCGGTCGCCAGCCCATCCGGGCGGCTGCATTGAGCAGCTCACGGGCGTAGGGCGAGCTCAAGTCACCCTCAAGGCCATGAAATAGCACGAACAGGGGCGCATCGTCACTCAGGGCCGTCGTACGCTCACGCTTTTCATGACCGTCACTGATGACCCAGGCGAGCTCGACGAAGTCACCATCGGGAAGATTGAGAATCTCGGTGCGACGACTCAGGGGCGCGCGGGGCAGAAGGCGGGGCAACAAGGTCTGGACATGGCGATTGCGCAGGCCAAGGGCAGGGCGAAACTCTGACGTGAAGATGGAGTGCGGCATGTGAGGTAGCTCCAGTGGCAGGCCAGGGCGATGACGTTGGTGATCGGGTGATGGGCATGCCCTTGATGGCGGTGGCCTGCAGCAAGATCTGACAGGAATTTCTACACGGATATCGTTGGCATCATTTCACTTGACGACGCCAATCGCTAGTCGCAGTGCAGCATACGCATCGACGCCAAGGGCGCTAGCTCGCCCTGGATCACATTCTGGGCCTGGCGCTCGAATACTCAGCCTTGGGTCATGCGACAAAAAAGCCGCCATCGGCACAGGGCCCATGGCGGCGTGAGGCAGACGTGTGACGACAAGCGTTACAGCGAGAGACCCAGACAGTGTTGTGACAGGCCTGATTACAGACCTGTCGCCGGGCTGCGTGTCAGATTGAGGGCACCGTCTGCGGTGATGACCAGATTGTCCTCGATACGCACACCGCCATGCAGTGCCAGCGCCTCGACCAGCTTCCAGTCGATATGCTCACCGCGTGCATCGTTGCGCAGCGGCTCCAGCAACATGGGGATGATGTAGCAACCCGGTTCAATGGTGATGGCCATGCCGGCCTCTAGCATACGCGTCAGGCGCAGCATCGGGTGACCTTGCGGCGGATGACGGATGTCGCCGGTGGTGTGATCAGGAATGCGACCCGCCACGTCATGGACCTGCAGCCCCAGGAGGTGCCCGAGACCATGCGGACAGAAGGCTGCCGTGATCCCTTGTGCAACCTGATCTTCGGCGGGCAGGGACACCACGCCCAGTTCCCGCAGCAGCTCACCCAGCTCGCGATGCATCTCGAGGTGCAGATCAACGTAGTCCACCCCGGGCGCGAGCCTTGCGATCAGCCGCTTCTGCAGCGCCTCCACACCCTCGATCAGGGCGCGATAGAGCGGCAAGGCATCGTCGCCCGCCCAGCTGCGCGTGATGTCAGAGGCATAGCCGTGCACGCTGGCGCCGGCATCCACCAGCAGGCTGTGACGGGCGGCGGGAGCCTGCAAACCATAATGCTGGTAATGCAGAACCGCGGCATGCGCATTGAGACCCACGATATTGCCGTAAGGCACATCCGATTCGCGTTGGCGAGACGCGCCAAGATAGGCCAACTGGATATCGAGCTCCGCACCGCCTTCCATGAAGGTACGTCGGGCAGCCAGATGGCCACGCGCGGCGCGCAAGCTGGCTTCTTGCAGACAGGCGATCTCGAATTCGCTCTTGCAGACGCGCCCCTCGTCGAGCTGGCGCACCAGGCCGACCGGGTTGGGCAGTGCCTCAAGTTCGCTGACCACCTGCGGGTTGAGCTCGGCGATCTCGCCCAGCAGCGCCACGCGGCCCTCGGGACGCTGTGGCAGTGTCGGCTTGCGCAGATGGACGATCTCGAACTGCTCGGCCCATGGCGCAGTGTCTGGCGTCGGCAGGCTGGGTGACAGATGCCAGAAATCATCGGGGGCATAGAGGTAAAGCGTCGGACGCTCGCCCGGACGAATCACCAGCCAGCTATCGCTGAGACCCGCCATCGGCACCCAATGCAGAAAATGGGCATGCGACTTGAAGCTGGCATCCTGATCATCGGCGAAATGCCGCTTCGGCTTGCCACTGTGCAGCACGATGGCGTCCAGATCGTGCTGCTGCATGGCAACTTCGTAGCCTGTTTGCAGCACCGCCAGATGGGCGCGGTGTGCCGCGGCGTGGGTGATGGTCGGGTCGTTGAGCTGGCTGTCAGACATCATGTTTCCTTGCAAACGGTCGTCACACCTGACATGGAGAAGTGAGCGTCAATGGCGTGTTGTGGTGGAGAATGAGGGGATGAAGGAGAGATAAGAGTGCCGCTGAGCCGGCGCCGTCGACCCTCCTGCCCGGATGGCTCACGAGAAATGGGCTTCCAGCTGGTGCCAGAGTTCACTGACACTGTCGTGGCGCGGCACGCGCGGGCGATACAGGCGGATATGCAGGCTCAGATCCCAGCGTGGGTCACCGGCACGTACCAGCTTGCCGCTGGCGATTTCCTCTGCGGCCAGCCGTTGCGGCAACCAGCCGATGCCATAGCCCTGCAACACCAGAGCCTTGATGTTGGCCGCCTGGATATTCTCATTCATGGTGACCAGATGTGCCTGAATCGGGACCTGAGCGAGATGCGCCATCAGCGAGGTGGCGACGACGGCACGCGGGTGCGGGCTGATGAACGGCAGCGGATTGCGCCGCGTGCCCGGCAACTGATGACGCGGATTGCCATCCGCGCCGGGCGCGCACAGCGGGATGAAGGTTTCCTCGCCGACCACCAGGTATTGGTAACTGTCCAGCTCAAAACCCAAGTCTACCCGTGCCTGGGGCCAATAGCACAGCGCCAGGTCACATTCGCCGCGATCCAGCCCGTGGAAATAGTCGGCCGCCAGCCAGCCGGTGGCACGCAGATAGGGCAGCACCTGTTCACGCAGCTGAAGCTGGTCGAGCCAATCGGGCAGGAAGTGTGACACCAGAGACTGCGGCGCCCCCAGCGATATCTTGCTGGCTTGCTGCTGTGCCATGTCCTGCAGGCGTTCGCGTGTGATGCGAACGCGCTCGGTGATCTGCTCGCATAGCTGGAGAAATTCGTCTCCGGCGGGAGTGAGCGACAGCGGCAGGGTCTGACGATTGATCAAGGTGGTGCCCATCTCCTCTTCCAGCAACTTGATGCGGCGGGAAAAGGTGGGCTGAGAGACATTCTGTGCATCGGCTGCCCGCGAGAAATGTCGGGTCTGAGCCAGAACGATGAAATCTTCGAGCCAGCGAATTTCCATGTAATCGGAGTGCCTCGTCGGCCTGGGAACAGGCCATGTCAGGAGGTCGGGTGCACATCTCTTCGGACATGTCACACCAGAGTATCTTGGGGATGCGTCATCGGGGCCCGGTGCCACGCTGAATCTTCTTCTATCATCGTGGGCAATGGTGCCAATTGACCTGTTGGTCAGTAGCGGATGTGCGAAATCTTGCCCACACAAAACGCGAGATGCAATCGTCAATGAGGGCAAGACGCAAGGTTGCCGATGACAATGGCGACCTTGCGCGGTCTTTCCTTGCTTGAGGCCGGAAACGCAATGATCGATGGCGCCCATCACATCGCCGCCATCACATCGCCGCCATCACTTTCATCACTGCCATCACATCAGTCGATGCGGCCTTCTTCCACGGCGTGGCAGGCGACCTGACCGGTGTCCGTGGCGATCAGGCGCGGAATCTCGGTGCGGCAGCGCTGATTGGCATGCGGACAACGGCCATGGAAGACGCAACCCGAAGGCAGATTGACCGGCGTCGGCACCTCACCCTCGAGGCGAATGTGATTGGGTTTGTCATCGTGTAGCCGCGGAATCGCCGACATCAATGCCTGGGTGTAGGGGTGACGCGGGCGGGCGAACAGTGAACGGGTGTCCGCCAGCTCGCACAGCGTGCCCAGATACATCACCGCAACGCGGGTGCCGAAGTGCTCGACCACGGCCAGATCATGAGTGATGAACAGATACGTCAGGTTGCGTTGCTCCTGCGCCTCCATCATCAGGTTGAGCACCTGGGCCTGGATCGACACGTCCAGCGCTGAGATCGGCTCATCGGCGACGATGAATTCCGGGTCCACCGCGAGCGCCCGGGCAATGGAGATACGTTGGCGCTGGCCGCCGGAGAATTCGTGGGCGAAGCGCTTGCCCCAGTCCGGGTCGATGCCCACCGAGCGCATCACCTCCTCGATCTTGTCGCGCACCTCGCCATCCTTGAGCGTCGGCTGATGGAAGCGCAGCGGCTCCTCCAGGGTCTGCTGGATGGTCATACGCGGATTCAGCGACGCATAGGGATTCTGGAAGATCATCTGCATACGACGACGGTAGGGCAGCAGGTCCCGCGGGGCCATGTCATCGATGCGGGTACCGTCAAAACGTATCTCTCCACCGCTGGGCTTGAGAAGCCCCATCACGGTACGTGCGACCGTCGACTTGCCACAGCCGGATTCCCCGACCACGCACAGTGCCTCACCACGCTTGACATCCAGCGTGACGCCATTGATGGCGTGCACATATTCCTGCTTGCGACGCAGGCGTCCCTTCTCGAAGGTCAGCTGCTCGAGAAAGTCACCGGACAACGAGAAGCGCTTCTCGAGATCACGGATTTCCACCAGGGTTTCGCCAAGCTCGGCGCTATCCACACGGGTGGTGGAAGCCTGGGAGGAGGACTGAGCGTCCTTCAGAATTGCCGCGCTCATGCGTTCACCTCCGTGCGGTGGCTGTCAGTGGGTGTGGTGCCATTGCCGTTGGCATCTGAGATGATCGGGGTCCAGCGCTCGCCGGCCACCATGGCATCGACCATATGGCAGGCCACCTTGCAGTTGCCGGAGTTGGCAAAGGCCGGCACCTTCTCGAGGCAGATATTCGCCGCAAAGTCACAGCGCGGATTGAAGGCGCAGCCGGCCGGAATCTTGGTCAGGGTCGGCATCGAGCCACGAATCTGGTTCAGACGGCTGCCCGGGGTGGCCATCTGGGGCAGGGCGTTGATCAGCCCCTGGGTGTAGGGATGCTGAGCATCATTGATGATTTCGCGGGTCGGCCCCTGTTCGATGACGCGCCCGGCATACATCACCAGGGTGCGCTGGGTGACCTGGCTGACCACGCCCAGATCGTGGGTGATCAGTATCAGCCCGACGTTGTGCTTCTCGCACAGCAGCAGCAACAGCTCCATGATCTCGGCCTGGATGGTCACATCCAGTGCGGTGGTCGGTTCATCGGCGACGATGATGTCCGGGTCCAGCAACAGCGCGATGGCGATGATAATGCGCTGTCGCATGCCGCCGGACAGCTCATGGGGGTACTGATCCAGGCGCTTCTCCGGTGAGGGAATGAAGACCTGATTGAGCTTGTGCAGGGCGATGGCGCGCGCATCCTTGCGGGAGATGCGACGATGCGCCTTCAGACACTCGATCATCTGCTCGCCGATGGTCAACACCGGGTTGAGCGTCATCATCGGGTCCTGGAAGATCATCGAGATGCGGTTGCCGCGAATCGACTGTATCGCCTTGGGCTTGAGGGTGTTGAGCACTTCACCATCGAACTTGATTTCGCCGCCGGCGATGTAGCCGGGCTTGGCGATCAGATTCAGGATGGTGAAGGCCGCGACCGACTTGCCGGCCCCCGACTCACCGACGATCCCCAGCCGCTCACCGCGTTCCAGGGTGAAACTGACGTCGCGGAGGGCGCGCACCTCACCGCCTCGCATAGCGAAGCGGACGTCGAGGTTGTTGACTTCAAGTAGTGCCATTGTCTTGACTCCTCTCGGCTTCAGCCCTTGTAGAGACGCGGGTTCATGACATCACGCAGCCAGTCGCCCAGCAGGTTGATGACCAGGACCAGCACGATCAGCACACCACCGGGGATCAGCGTGATCCACCAGCTGCCTGACTGCAGGTAGTCGAAGCCGGATTTGATCAGTGACCCCAGCGACGGCTGGGTCTCCGGCATGCCGAGACCGAGGAAGGACAGCGCCGCCTCCGAGATGATCGCGTTGGCGATCTGCACGGTGGAGATGACGAAGATGGGCGACAGGGTGTTGGGCAGGATGTGACGGAACATGATGCGACGAGAGCGGAAGCCCATCACCCGCGCGGCATCGACGTATTCCTTGTTTTTCTCCGCCAGCACCGAGGCGCGGACGGTACGCGCATACTGCGGCCATTCCGCCAGCCCGATGATCAGGATCAACAGGATCAGCGCGTAGTCCGAGAAGGCGGCGCCACCGAAGGTCGCCTTGATGATGGCGCCCACCACGATGGCCACCATCAGGGTCGAGAACGATAGCTGGATATCGGCCATGCGCATCAGGAAGGCATCGATACGCCCGCCCAGATAGCCCGCCAGCAGCCCGAAGGTCACGCCGAGCAGCGCCTGCAGGATGACCGCGCCGAAGCCGATCAACAGCGACACGCGCGTGCCGTAGAGAATGGTGGAGAGCAGATCTCGCCCCTGGGCATCGGTGCCCAGCAGGAAGGCCGGATCACCGCCCGCCATCCACGCCGGCGGCAGCTCCGAGTTCATGATGTCGATACTGGCCAGGTCATAGGGATCAGCCGGAGCGATCCACGGCGCGAGGAAGGCCCCGATCACCATGGCGATGAACACTAACAGACAGGCCTGAGCCATCCAGTCACGCTTGAAGCTGTAGACCAGATAGGACTCGCGGAAACGCTGCCAACGGCCGGGGACCACGATGGAACTGGTCTTCGGGGTGACGGGCGCGTTGCTCGATTGGGTATTGGATTGGCTCATGCCGGTTTCCCCGCAAGCTTGACGGTGGGGTTGACCAGTCCGTAGATCAGATCGACGAGGGTATTGGTAATCACGAAGATCACGCCGACCATCATCAGATAGGCCACGATCAGCGGGATGTCGGAGCGGGTGATGGCCTCGAGGAACATCAGGCCCATGCCCGGCCACTGGAAGACGGTCTCGGTCAGGATGGTGTAGGCCACCATGGTGCCGATCTGCACGCCGCCGACGGTGATCACCGGCAACATGGTGTTCTTCAGTGCGTGCAGGAAGTAGATACGCTTGAGACCGATGCCCTTGGCGCGCGCGAACTTGATGTAGTCCGACTGCAGCACTTCCATCATCTCGGCACGAATCAGGCGGATGAACAGCGGCAGCATGATCGAGGCCAGCGAGATGGCCGGCAGCACCAGGTGCCAGAGGCCATCGGCGGTGAAGAAGCCGCTCGACCAGGTGCCCGCGACGTGTACCAGCTCACCACGTCCGTAGGAGGGCATGCCGCCATCGGTGGACAGCATGCCGTTCAGGACACTGCCCCAGGTGGTGTCGCTGGGGAACCAGTCCACCGTTACGCCGATCGCGAACAGCTGGATCAACACGATGGCGGTCAGGAAGACCGGCACCGAGATACCGATGATCGAGGTGCCCATGAACAGGCGGGACAGCCAGTTTCGTGGTCGGATCGCTGCGAACACCCCGATGGGGGCAGACAGCAGGATGATGATCAGGCTCGAGGCCATCACCAGTTCCAGCGTGGCGGGCAGGTGCTTGAGAATCACCTCGGTCGCCGGCTGCTTGTAGAAATACGAGGTGCCGAGGTCCCCTTGCAGGGCATTGCCGGCAAAACGCAGATATTGGGTGATGAAGGGGTCGTTGAGGCCCATTTCATCGCGCATGACTTCACGCTGGGCTTCCGACACGGCCTGGCCGGTCATCTCGCGCAGCGGATCACCCAGGTTGTCCTGGATGGCGAAGCTGATGATGCTGATCACGAACATGACCAGTACGGCGTGCATCAGGCGTTTGATCAGAAAGGCAATCATGGATCGCCACCTTCCTCGTGAACATCACGGTCTCGCGCGTGTCGGCCCTGGCCATGCTGACCGATCACGCTGGGTGTCAGGTATCCCGCCCGTCGCTGGCCTGTCATCGGGCACAGGCTCCCCAACCCATCACCGATAGGCGATAGTGAGGAAAACAACAGGCGGGGGTAAGTCGTCGCGTTCAGGCCTGAAGGGCAACCAGAGAACTCGATGTCAGTGTTTCACTGGTTGACTGTCTCTGGCTGCCTGCCTTGCCTGACGCGAGGGGTGAGTGAGGAATCGATGGGGAGTGGATGATCTGAGAGCACGGAATCAGTCCTTCACAGCCGCCTTCCACACCCCATCCATCTTGCCTGTCCCTCACTCACGCGGCGGGATCACTCCTGGTCGATGACCAGATCCCCCAGATACGGGAAGTTCATCACGTTGAGGACCGGCTCGATGTTGACGCCATCACGCGCGCCCCAGGCCAGGTTCTGCCAGTGCAGCGGCACGAAACCAGCATCGTCGTAGACGGCTTTCTCGGCGGCCTGCAGCATCTTGGCGCGCTTCTCGGTGTCGGTCTCCAGGTTGGCCTCGGTGACCATCTTGTCGACGTCCGGGTTGCAGTAGTTGCCGGAGTTGTACTGACCGACACCGCTGTCGGCATCCGGGCAGAAGGTCAGGAATTCGAAGAAGTTGGCACTGTCTTCGGTATCCGAGTGCCAACCGATCATCATCATGTCGGCAGCACGCGCATCATATTCCGGCCAGTACTGGGCCTTGGGCAGGGTCTTCAGGTCCACCGTGATGTTGATCTTGGCCAGCATCGAGGCGACGGCCTGGGCGATCTTGGCATCGTTCACATAGCGATTGTTGGGCGCCATCATGCTGATCTCGAAGCCATCCTCGTAGCCGGCTTCCTTCATCAGCTCCTTGGCCTTGGCCACGTCATAGCGCGGCGTCAGCTCGGGGTTGTGGCCCTGATAGCCATCCGGTGACATCTGGGCGGCGGGGGTCGCGAAGCCTTTCATCAGCTTCTGGGCGATGCCTTCCTGATTGATGGCGTAATTGACGGCCTGACGGACGCGCTTGTCCTTGAAGGCTTCGACACGCTCCTGGTTCATCTGGAAGGTGATGATGCGGGTGCCGCCCATCTCGACCAGGTGCACGCCGTCCTGCTTGCGAATGCGTTCCAGGTCGGTCGGCGGTACCGGCGCGATGAAGTCCATGTCGCCGGAGAGCAGCGCCGCGACACGCGTGGCGTTTTCCTTGATCGGCGTCAGCACGATGTCATCGACGTTACCCGGCGATTCGGTATCCCAGTAATCCTCGAAGCGCTCGAAACTGATCTTCACGCCCTGCTGACGGTCCGCGACCTTGTAGGGGCCAGTGCCGGACTCGTTGCGTGAGGCGAAAGTGTTGGCCGCCTTGGCGATCTCATCCTTGGCCTTGCCGTCTTCGGTCTCACCGGAATAGAACTCACTGTCCATCGGGAAGATGTAGGTGGCGGCATTCAGCACCAGTGGGAACGGCTTGTCGGTCACCAGATCCACGGTGTAGTCATCAACTGCCTTGACGTCGGTGAACGGCGCGAAGATGGCCTTGAAGTCGGCACTCTTCTTGAGGCGTTCGATGGTCCAGACCACATCCTTGGCGGAGAAGTCATTGCCGGAGTGGAACTTGACGCCTTCGCGCAGGTGGAAGCGCATGGTGTTGTCATCGACACGCTCCCAGCTCTTGGCCAGGCGGCCATCGAAGCCGAGATCCTTGTTCCAGCGAATCAGCGGGTCGTAGACCATGTGCGACAGCTGCAGGGTGCCGCCGGAGAGCTGTTCGTGGATATCGAGGGTCACGGGGTCAGCGTCGTAGGCCATGCGCAGGGTGACGTCTTCGGCCATTGCCGGAGCCGCCATGGCCAATGTCGCGCTGCCGATCAGCGCACACAGGGTCTTCTTGGGCAAGAAAGACTGGAGGGCATTCTGACGGGTCATGAGCATCCCTTTGCTTGTGTAGTTTGTTTGTTGTTGTGGCGATCCTGCGCGGCTGTTGAAGCAGACACGAAAGATGCGTTCTAACAGTAGGGAGTCATTTGGTCGCGGGACAATCGAAATGTTGAGTAGCAGGATGCAGGTGGTGAATAGCCTTTTCCTGACAACGCAACGTCATCCAGGCTGGTGCAGGGCGCGCGGTTGACGAAGCGACACCCCGGATGTCACACGGCGTAGCCATTTTTCACCTCGATAACGCCGTGAGCTGCGCGCGCTTTCTGCCAGGGCTATACGGGGCGATTCAGCGCTGCCACGCGCAAGGAAAGCCACCGTGATACTGGCCTGCCTCGTTCATTCCGCAAGACTTCACGACAAGTAAACTCCAATAGAATCAACTACTTGCTTAGGATACGATAATCAAGGTCTGGCAGGTCTTTCGAAGATGGTGTGGCCGTGATGTGTGTCAGTTCCGTCAGCCGATAGCGCCTGGTTGAGAGACACTGTCTACGCTGAATACCGCCAACCAGGCTTCACGCCACTTGGCGATAAACAAACGCCATCAGCAGCAGAAAAGCCGCCAGGGTACGCAGTGATTTTTCAATGAGTGCAGCCTCTGCACTTGATTGGTGCACATGGCGTTCTGCGACCAAAGTTGCGCCTCTGAGACCCTCCACAAAGGTCTGTGAGGTCAATACTGCGCTGTAAAATTCACAAACTGTGCGCTGAAAGCACGTGAAAGACTTCCCAGCTCAGACGATCGCTAGCCCTGATCCCATTCAATAGACGCCAAGGCAGTCGCCGCTGACAAGCACTGGCAAGGGAAGGAGCGTTTGAGATAAGGCGACTCAGGGTCAGTCTTGACAAGAGGGAGGCCTGAAACGCGACGCGCCTCCCGAGTGGGAGGCGCGTTGGAGACACTGCTGACGATGCTACCGGCACCTTGCGGCATCGGCAGCTGGATCAGGTCAGGTTGGCCTGCTCAGTCCTGCTGCGGCAAAGGCTCGATGCGGTCCACGCGATACAGCTGCGGCACCTGTGACAGATTGCTGATGGTGCAATCGAGGTTGTTCACTCGACCATCGGAAAGGCCGTAGACCCAGCCGTGCACTTCCAGCTTCTGACCGCGCTCCCAGGCACGCTGCAGGATCTTGGTTCTGGCCAGGTTCTGCACCTGAGAACGGACATTGAGTTCGCACATGCGATCGACCTGCTCATCCAGTGGCAAGTCCTTGAGCTCGTCATAGTGCAGGTTGTAGAGCTCACGCAGGGTGTGAAGCCAGTAGTCGACCATGCCATTGTCACCGCCGGTGATCGAGGCACGCACGCCACCACAACCGTAATGGCCGACGATCATGATGTGCTCGACCTTCAGGACATCGACGGCGTACTGGATCACCGACAACGCGTTCATGTCGTTGTAGTGGATCAGGTTGGCGACATTGCGATGAACGAAGACTTCGCCGGGCGGCAGGTCGATGATCTGGTTGGCGGGTACGCGGGAATCCGAGCAGCCGATCCACAGAAAGTCAGGATTCTGCTGGTCCGAGAGGCGCTTGAAGAACTCAGGGTCGCGCTCGGTCATGGATTCAGCCCAGACCTTGTTTTGCTCAAGCAGCTTTTTGATATCGCTCATGGCAGGGAGACCACTTTTTCAAATGACGGGGGGCAGGGGATAGTTTTCACACAGAGGCGTTGGCCGTGATGCCTCTCGGGCTCAGACCTTCTGGGCTCAGGCCCACGAGACAGCTAGTGACGGCAGCGTCAGGCAAGGCGTCAGAGCGCTGATGTGACGAGCGACAATGTTACGCGCCCGCGGAGCGCTTCGCCAATGACGGTGCTAGCCCCTGTGCCAGCACGTTGTAACTTTTGTCTAACATGCTTGTGGGACATATTTACCGTGTCAGAGGCCACAGGGTCAACCTGAAGGCCGATACGCAGGTAACCGCGCCCAGCGACGCGGGACTCCCGAGGCCGCGCGAGTCCTGATACCATGTGGCCAATTCATCAAGGAGATTCCCGTGACCGATCAGACCCATCAGCCTGCGACAGGCCAGTTTGACTTCGACCTGTTCGTCATTGGTGCCGGCTCCGGCGGCGTTCGCGCTGCCCGGACCGCCGCCGCGACCGGCGCCCGCGTTGCCGTGGCAGAAGACCGCTACCTCGGCGGTACCTGTGTCAATGTCGGTTGCGTGCCCAAGAAGCTCTACTCCTACGCTGCCCACTACCATGATGCCTTCAAGGACAGCGCCGGCTTCGGTTGGGATCTGGGCGACGCTCCGCGCTTTGACTGGGCGACCCTGCGCGATCGCAAGACCGCCGAGATCTCTCGTCTGAACGGTATCTATCGCAATCTGCTCAACAATTCCGGCGCCACGCTGATCGAAGGCCGTGCCACCATCGCCGATGCCAACACCGTTGTCGTCAATGACGAGCGCCACACCGCGGCCAAGATTCTGGTCGCCACCGGTGGCTGGCCGTTCCTGCCGGATTTTCCGGGTCGTGAACATGCGCTAGATTCCAACCGCATCTTCGATCTGGAAAGCTTCCCGAAGCGCTTCTTCGTCATCGGTGGCGGCTATATCGCCGTCGAGTTCGCCAGCATCTTCAATGGCCTGGGTGCCGAGACGCATCTGAGCTATCGCGGCGACCTGTTCCTGCGCGGCTTTGACAACGAAGTACGCGAGTTCACGCGTGACGAGATGGCCAAGAAGGGCGTCAATCTGCACTTTAACACCACGGTCGAGTCCATCGACAAGCAGGGCGACGTCTACAGCGTGCGTCTCAGCGATGGCCAGGTGCTGGAAGTGGATTGCATCCTCGCCGCCACCGGTCGCAAGCCGAACATCGAAGGCCTGGGGCTCGAGAATGCCGATGTGGCGCTGAATGTCGATGGCACCGTGCGCGTCAACGAACGCTTCGAGACCACCACCCCGTCCATTCTCGCGCTGGGTGACATCATCGGTGGCCCGGAACTGACGCCGGTGGCGCTTGAAGAAGCCATGCACCTGGTGCGTGCGCACTTCGGCGACGGCGTCGTGGGTGGCCTGGACTATGACAGCATCGCGACGGCGGTATTCTGTCATCCGAACATCGGTACCGTCGGCCTCAGCGAGGAAGCGGCGCGCGAGAAGTTCGACAGCATCCGCGTCTACACCGCTGACTTCCGTCCGCTCAAGCACACCCTATCCGGCAGCGATGAGCGCAGCCTGATGAAGCTGATCGTCGATGACGCCAGCGACAAGGTCGTCGGCGTGCACATGGTCGGTGATGAAGCCGGTGAGATCATGCAGGGCATCGGCATCGCCGTGCGTGCCGGCCTGACCAAGGCCGACTTCGACCTGACCGTGGGCATTCACCCGACGGCAGCGGAAGAGTTCGTCACCATGCGCAGTGTCACGCGCACCTGACAAGCCAGTCGCCAAGACGGCTCGTCGAAATGACTGAGCCTTGAAAAGACTGAACGTCGTAAAAACAAAACGCCCCACGGCTTTGCCGTGGGGCGTTCTTGCATGCGTCTTCTGCGTGCTCCCAGGCGCATATTAACTGCGAAAGGGGAAACATGGTTACTGAGTAACGGTGCAGGTTACACAATCAGCAGCAGCCAACACCTGAAGCCGCGCGGAAAGTTGCACGCAATGAGGAAGCGGCAATCCTCGTGTGGCGAGAGACAAGTCGATGCCAGCGCAGTTCACTGCCAACACCTACTCCTTTCGTAGCATAAAGCGTGACAATCTGGTACTCGCGCACTTCAGCTATGCTAGTCTCAGTGCAGCGTTATGCACCTCAAATTACTGAAATATCAGCCATGTGGCAGTGGATAAGCCTGAAAATCGGCTTGTTTCACACGCGATAAAGGCAAAGGGCTGGCCGGGATCGAGGTGCACGACGGCAAGACCAATAACAAGCCAGCAAAGGGAGTTTCAACATGACCATGATCAAGAAGTCGCTGACAGCGGCGGTCGCGACCGCAGGTCTTGGCCTGATGGGGATCTCCGGAGGCGCCAGCGCCGCCGAGCAGACCTTCGTAACCATCGGCACCGGCGGTGTAACAGGCGTTTACTATCCGGCTGGTGGTGCAATCTGCCGCTTGGTCAACCGTGGCAAGGCCGAACACGGCATTCGCTGCAGCGTCGAGTCCACGGGCGGTTCCGGCTATAACCTGAACAGCATCCGTACCGGCGAGCTGGACATGGGCGTTGCCCAGTCTGACGCGCATTACAATGCCTATGAAGGCAAGGGCGACTTCGAAGACTTCGGCCCGAACAAGGACCTGCGTTCACTGTTCTCCCTGCACCCGGAACCGTTCACTGTCGTTGCTCGCAAGGACAGCGGCGTGACCGAGTTCGACCAGCTGGAAGGCAAGCGCATGAACATCGGCAACCCGGGTTCCGGTCAGCGCTCGACCATCGACACTCTGCTGTCCTCGCAGGGCAAGGACACCAGCGTGTATTCCGTGGCCTCCGAGCTTAAGGCCTCCGAGATGTCTTCCGCACTGTGTGACAACAAGATCGACGGTTACGTCTACGTCGTGGGTCACCCGTCCGGTTCCATCAAGGAAGCGACCACTACCTGTGATGCGAACATCGTCAATGTCACCGGCGACGCCGTCACCAAGCTGGTCGAAGAGAAGCCTTACTTCTCCGTCGCGACCATCCCGGGTGGCATGTACCGCGGCAACGATGACGACGTGACCACCTTCGGTGTCCGCGCCACCATCGTCTCCAGTGCCGAAGTCGAAGACCGCGTCGCCTACGAAGTGGTCAAGGCCGTGTTCGACAACTTCGATCAGTTCCAGCGCCTGCACCCGGCGTTCCAGGTCCTGAAGAAGGAAGAGATGGTCAATGCTTCCCTGACGGCGCCGCTGCACGATGGCGCCAAGCAGTACTACAAGGAAGCTGGCCTGCTGAGCGAGTGATATGCCCTGCGCGCCTCGCCTGCGAGGCGCCGTGCATCAACGCTCATCCTGCGCTCAAGGACCCGAGCACAGGGAATTCCCGGAGACCGCACTCGTTGCGGTCTCCGCGCTTGTGGAAAGTCTGCATTCCCGGCCGGCCACTTAGGCCGAGCAGGAAAGGGCCAAGCAGGAAAAGGCTGGGCAGGGATAGCGCAGCAGAGACACCCGCCGTCAGCGCGCCGCCAGGACTTGCCTGCGAGTGGCAAGTGGCGTGACGGCAGCCGCAGCATGGACAAGCGTGACCAGGCAAGGTCTCACGCTCGTCACGAGCCTAGCTCGCTGCCCGTTCAGGAAATCGTTCAGATAATTTGCGCCCTGATCGGGTGAATCAATGGAAACATCTGTCAGGCCGGACATACTGAAGACGTAACCAGCTTGATAAGCATGTGGTTGAGCAGGGCCTTCTGGTCGAGAAGGAAGGTGACCTGTCAGCCATCGCCTGACTCGCGTACCGGATCACAAAAATGACCAAAACCCAAACTGCAGCAACGTCTCAGGCGTCAGACGCCGAGACGCATCATGATGCTGAAGTCCTCGAGATGCTGGAGTCGGAAACCGGCGGCCGTCATCCCGTAGGCTTCGTGGGCCGCCACTTCATGTGGCTGATTCCACTGGCATGGTCGTTGTTTCAGCTTTACCACGCCTCGCCGCTGTCACTGCTCAATTCCGACACCGCGCGCGCCGTGCATCTCTGCTTTGCCATCTCGCTGGCCTTCGTGGCGTATCCGGCCTACAAGGGTGCACCGGCCAATCGTATTCCTCTCTATGACTGGGCCCTGGCGATCTTCGCCGTGGCGGGTGTCGCCTATGTGCTGATCTTCAGTGATGAACTGGCACGTCGCGCTGGCGCCTATACCACCGTGGACCTGGTGTTCTCGGGGATCGGCCTGGTCCTGCTGCTGGAAGCCACGCGGCGCGCACTCGGGCCGCCACTGGCGGTCGTCGCCAGCGTCTTTCTGCTCTACAGCCTGTTCGGCGCCTACATGCCCGACGTCATCGCGCATGCCGGGGCCAGCCTCAACAAGCTGCTCGGCCACCAGTGGCTGACCACGGAAGGGGTATTCGGGGTCGCGCTCGGCGTTTCCACCGACTTCGTGTTCCTGTTCGTGCTGTTCGGTGCCTTGCTTGAGCGCGCAGGCGCCGGCAACTACTTCATCCGCATGGCCTTCTCCATGCTCGGCCACATGCGTGGCGGGCCAGCCAAGGCCGCCGTCGTCGCCTCTGGCTTGTCCGGCATCATCTCCGGCTCCTCCATCGCCAACGTCGTCACCACCGGCACCTTCACCATCCCGCTGATGAAGAAGGTCGGCTTCCCGGCCACCAAGGCGGGCGCCGTGGAAGTGGCCGCGTCCACCAATGGCCAGCTGACGCCGCCGATCATGGGCGCCGCGGCCTTCCTGATGGTCGAATACGTCGGCATTCCTTACCTTGACGTCATCAAGCATGCCTTGCTGCCGGCATTGATCTCCTACATCGCCCTGATCTACATCGTGCACCTGGAAGCGTGCAAGGCCGGCATGGAAGGCCTCAAGCGCACCCAGAAGACCAGCATGATCGCGACCTTGCTGACCTTCCTGACCGTCTTCATCGGCATGGGGATACTCACGCTGGTCGTCTACTACGGCATCGGCTGGATCAAGACCCTGGCGGGTGATGGCGCGGTCTGGATCGTGCTGCCGCTGCTGCTGGCCTCCTATGTGGCACTGATCGCCTATTCGGCACGCTTCCCGGAACTTGGGGAAGGCGATATCGATGTACTGCCGCCGGTCGGCCCGACCGTCAAGGTCGGTCTCTACTTCCTGCTGCCGGTCGTGGTACTGGTGTGGTGCCTGACCGTTGAACGCATGTCACCGGGGCTGTCGGCCTTCTGGGCCGTGTTATTCATGATCTTCATCACCGTGACCCAGCGTCCGCTGGTGGCCATCTTCCGCAAGGAAGGCAATGTCGGTGGCGCCGCGCAACGCGGTGGCGAAGACCTCTTCCATGGCCTGGTGATCGGCGCCAAGAACATGATCGGCATCGGCGTGGCCACCGCGGCGGCAGGTATCGTCGTGGGCACCGTGACCCTGACCGGTCTGGGCCTCAAGATGACCGCCTTCGTCGAGTTCATCTCGGCCGGCAATCTGATGCTGATCCTGCTCTTCACCGCCGTGATCAGCCTGATCCTGGGCATGGGCCTGCCGACGACTGCCAACTACATCGTCGTCTCGACGCTGATGGCGCCGGTCATCGTCAATCTGGGCGCCGAAAACGGCCTGATCGTGCCACTGATCGCCGTGCACCTGTTCGTGTTCTACTTCGGGATATTGGCCGATGACACGCCACCGGTGGGGCTAGCCGCCTTCGCGGCGGCCGCGATCGCCAAGGCAGACCCGATCAAGACCGGTATCCAGGGCTTCACCTACGATATCCGCACCGCGATCCTGCCGTTCATGTTCATCTTCAATACCAATCTGTTGCTGATGAACATCGACAGCTACTGGCATCTGGCGATCACGGTGGCCTCGGCCGTCGCGGCGATGCTGGTCTTCGCGGCGGCGACGCAAGGCTACTGGCTGACGCGTACGCGCTGGTACGAGACCATCGGTCTGCTGCTGATCACCTTCACGCTGTTCCGTCCGGGTTACTGGTGGGACATGATCTATCCGCCGACCACCATGGCCGCGCCCCAGCAGATCGAGACGCTGATCGCCGAAGCGCCGGTGGACAGCAAGCTGCCGATTCACGTCTCGGGCATCAACCTGGATGGCGACGAGGTCTCCAAGACCGTGTTGCTGCCGGTTTCTGACGCCGAGAGTGGCGAAGCCCGCCTGACCGATGTCGGCCTGACGCTGGATATCAGCGACGATCAGGTGCTGGTCAGCATGATCGAGTACGGCAGCGTGGCACAGCAGGCCGGCATCGATTTCGACTTCACCATCGATGGCATCCAGCAGAAAGCTGAGCGTCCGCCGAAGGAAATCGCCATGCTGCCGGCACTGGCATTGCTGTGGCTTATCGGCTTCCTGCAGGTACGTCGACGTCGCCAGCAACCCGCCGCTGCCTGACGACGAAGGGCTATCCGAGCGACAAGATAGCGCTTGAGAGAATCAACCCTCACGACGAATGCCGTGAGGGGATAAACAAAAGCCGCCCCCGAGATTCTCGGTGGGCGGCTTTTCATGCCTGCGGCGCGGCTGGCTCTCTCTGCTACAGGTTGGCGCTGCTCAGCATGCTGCTGTCAGGCACCTGGCAAGAGGGCATTTCATGAGGGAGCCACAGTATGCGCCTGCCTTGCGTGACCTGTCTGCAAGGCTAGCGTGAAATCTGAACGCGTTTTTGCAACACAATCGACATATTCATCATGCTAGCTTCAAGGGGCACACTCCAACGGAAGGCATGTCGCCAATGGTAAGAGTCGAGAAGCAGTCCCGTCGTCTGTACGTCCTCGATACCAACGTGCTGATCCACGACCCCTCAGCCCTGTTCCAGTTTGACGAGCATGATGTCGTCATTCCGATGACAGTGCTGGAGGAGCTGGACAAGCACAAGAATGGCAACAAGGAGATTGCCCATACCGCCCGCCAGATCAGCCGTACGCTGTCCGATCTCACCGCGGATGTCACACCGCAGGAAATCCTGCGTGGAATTCCGCTCCCGCCTTCCATGAATGGCGCGGGCAACCTTCATTTCCTCTCCGGCCATGTCGATCAGAGCGACGTCTGTGCCGACAATCGCATACTCGCCGAGACTCGAAGCCTGTCTGCACGCTGTCAGGACGCCTCGGTCATCCTGGTGACCAAGGACATCAACCTGCGCATCAAGGCCGCCGCCCTGGGCATGGCGGTGGAAGACTATCTGACGGATCGCGCCTTCACCGACAGCGACGCCATGATCGAGGGCGTCAAGCTCTTCCATGAGGCCGGCCACGACGGCCAGGGCGTCTGGGATGACATGCAGGTCGATGTCACCGTCACGCGCGAGCATCATCGCACCTTCTATGAGCTGTCAGGTCAGATGCCCAAGGACTGGTACCCGGGCATGCTGATCGCGGATTGCGATGGAGATGATGGCGCCAGCTTCGAGGCCATCGTGCGCGAGCTGGAGCACGACTATGCACGCCTGGAAGTGCTGCAGAACTATCGCAACGAGCGCAGCGCCTGGGGGGTGAATGCCCATGACAGTCGCCAGAACTTCGCCCTCAATCTGCTGATGGACGACAGCGTCGACATGGTGTCGATCGCGGGCAGTGCAGGCACAGGCAAGACCTACATGACGCTGGCTGCCGCATTCGAGCAGACGCTGGAGAAGAAGCGTTTCGAGCGCATCATCTTCACCCGCGCGCCGATCGCGATGGGCGAAGAGATCGGCTTTCTGCCCGGTACCGAAGAAGAGAAGATGTCACCGTGGATGGGGGCTTTCCACGACAACATGGATAACCTGTTGCGCAAGGAAGGAGAAGGCACCAGCGCCTGGAACGAGGAGGCCACGCGCGCCTGGATCGGCAATCGTGTCCAGATCCGCTCACCGTCCTTCATGCGCGGCCGCACGTTGAGCGACACCTTCCTGATCATCGATGAAGCCCAGAACCTGACACCCAAGCAGCTCAAGGGCCTGCTGACACGGGCGGGCGCCAACACCAAGGTGGTTCTGCTGGGCAATGTGGGCCAGATAGACACTCCCTACCTGACTGCCAATACCTGTGGCCTTGCGGTGGCAGTGCAGCGCTTCAGCTCGTGGCCGCATGCCAGTCACGTGACACTCAAGTGCGTCGAGCGCTCACGTCTGGCACTGGTCGCGGAAGAGCTGCTGTAAGTGGTTCATCACACTTTCGACAACCTGATAGCCACACGATGGCGTCGTCATCACGACACTGGCGGCTCTGGCATCACAAGCTCGGCATCAAGAAGTGGTATCACGAGAATGAGACCACGACAGCACTGACAGAAAACGCCGCCCTGATGGGCGGCGTTTTCGTGTGCATTGCGTCATGTCAGTCACGGAGATCACGCCGCAAATGCGTGGCAATCACTCGCAAGGCTTTCAGCATACGAAGGGCGGCAAGGGCGCAAAGGCCAGGCGTTCCTTGAGCAGCTTGTTCTCATGTGTCAGCTGTCCGAGCTGGGCCTCCAGGCGTGAGTATTCCGCCGAGGAGTGCTCCAGCTGCGCACGCATGTCCTTGAGCTCCGTCTCGCGCTGCTGGCGAGCCTTTGTCTCTTCAAAGCGGCGACGCTCTTCTTCCTGTAGCTGCTTGCGTTGCTCGGCCGCCTGGGCATCGAGACGCTCGACGCGCTTCTCGAGCTGCTCTTGACGACGTCGATGCTGCTTGTCGAGCTCACTCTTCTCGAGCCGTGCATCATCCAGCATCTTCATCAGGCGCGTTTCACTGGATTCATGACGCGCCTCTTCCTGCGCGAGGCGTTCCTTCCACTCGCTTTCCTGCGCCTGAATAGCCTGTTGATGACGCTCATGGTCCACTTCGCGCGTGCGCTCCATGGCCGCGATGTCTTCCTGGGCCAGGGTCAGACGCTTTTCGAGCTTGTCCTGCAGCTGCTGCCAATGTTCCTGCTCATTGGTCAATGTCGCCAAGGCCTGCACGCGCTCTTCAAGTCGCGCCTGCACCTGGACCAATTGCTCGGACAGGGCGCTGAGACGCTGTTCGGCATCTTCCGCGCGGCGCTGTGCCTGCGCTTCGGCTTCACGCGCCTCGACGGTCTGCTTGTCCGCTTCCTGGCGATAGTGCACCAGACTTTCATTGGCCAGTGACTGCGCCTCTTTCCAGACCGTGGCCAGGGTCTCGGTGAGACTGTCGGGCATGGCCTGGCTCAGCGGCTCATCACGCTTCTCGGCGCGTCGCTGGCGCCAGTCACGCAGATGATCGCTGATGGTGGTGAAGCTGCCGGTCCCCAGCACTTCACGAATCTTCTGCACGCTCGGGGCCTCGCCCCGCGCCATCAGTGACTCGATGGCTCGTTGTACATCCTCGTACTGGACGCCAGTGCGCGCCATGGGAATCTCCGTCCGTAGTCCGTCATTGATACGTAGTCTGTCATTGATACGTCGTCAGTCGTTGCTGCTTGACCGCCATTACGCCACGAAGCGCGGCCAACTACCACTCTCCAGCACGCACTCTCATAACGTAAAGGCAGCGGATGGGCCACGTCATCTGAAAGAGCGTCACCATGGATGACGCTCGCCTTCTTCTGCCGTCGGCCTATCATCAGCTTGGCGCCCATCTTAACGATGTTTTCTGACAAGATAAAGATAATTACATATTACGTAATACGTAATTTACGATACGAGCAGATTAATAAATTCATGATTACGCGCCTTATCTTGAATTATGATGACCATAACGTCACAATCAGCCCCGAGGACAGGGCAAGCCTGGTCAGAACAGGGAAGTACAGAGCAGGAAGGGGCAGACAAGAGAAGGGCAGGGGCGCCACAGGAGCGGCGCACGCCTGACATGACGCGCCAGACGGGCGATATACAGCCAAGATGCTGCAAGGGGAGTTGATCGGTGGAAGAAAGCACGCATGACGGCATCACGGCGCTGGTCGGGCATCTCGAGGGCGAGCTATCCAGAGTGCAGCAGCATGCCCAGCTGACGACCACTGATGATCGCTCACTGATTCGCGCCCGCACCGATGTCGAGGCTGTGGCCGCCTGGCTCAACGAGTATCGTCACAGTGCTCAGACGCTGCGTGCCTATCGCAAGGAGGCGGAGCGCCTGCTGCTATGGCTCAAGGCTGAGGGAGAGCAGGGCAGAGAAGCCGCCCTGGCCAGTCTGGATCGCGAACGACTCGAGCACTTCGAGGCGTTTCTGGCCGACCCTCAGCCAGCAGAGGTCTGGATCGGCAGCGTGCGTGCCCGCAAGCACCCGCAGTGGCGCCCCTTTCGTGGCCCGCTGGCCCCTGCCAGCCGCCGTCAGAGCCTGGTGATCCTGCAGGGCATGTATGCCTGGCTGATCGAGGCCGGCTACCTGTCACGCAATCCCTTTCGTCTGATGCGCGACAAGCGCCGCATGGACAACCGCACGCTGCGTATCGAACGGTATCTCGAGCGACCGCTATGGGACTGGTTGTGGGGGCGTATCGAAGCGCATTGCGATGAGCTGACACCGATCGGTGCTTCACCTGAGGACGAGGTGTCCCGCGAGCGCTTCATGGCCGAGCGCCAGCGCTTTCTGTTCGCATTCGCCTATCTGATGGCGCCACGCATCGCGGAAATGGCCGCCGCAAGGATGGGCGATATCGTCAAGCGGGAAGGCCAGTGGTGGTGGCGGGTGGTCGGCAAGGGCGCCAAGCTGGCCGAGATCCCGCTGCCGCCGCCGATGCTCGAAGCGCTGGTTCGCTGGCGACGCCTGCGCGGGCTCAGTGATCTGCCGCAGGCACTGCCCGCCGATGAGTCGCTGTCGCTGCTGGTACGCCTGGATGGCACGACGCCGCTCGGCGACAATCAGCTCTACCGCTTGATCAAGCAGACTTTTACCCAGGCTGCCCAAGACATGCGCCAGCGAACCCAGAGCCCCGGCGATGCCAGTGAGCTGATGGCGCGCACCCTCGATCAGGCAAGCCCTCACTGGCTACGACACACCGCGATCACTCATCAGGCCCAGGCCGGGGTGGAACTGCGCTTTCTGTCGCGCTCCGCCAGACACTCGCGACTGGATACGACATCGCGCTATCTGCACCCCGAGGACAGCGAGTGGCAGCAACAGATGGCCAGACATTCGCTGGCGAGGCCAGGCCATCCGCCTGAGGTACCAGAATACGACCCATGAGCGCTGTCACACACGCTCAGGCCCGAGGCGTCGTGCGTCCGGCGAGATCAGGCGTTATCATGGCGACAGCGTATCTTCAGACACTTTGCAGTGACATCATCGGGAGTCAGCATGAGCGACGCGCAACAAGCGCAGGCGGAACTGGTCGAGGAATTCAGCTTCTTCGACAACTGGATGGACCGCTATCAGTACATCATCGATATGGGCAAGGCGCTGCCGGAGTATCCGGAGGAATTGAAAGGCCCTGAGACCAAGATCGACGGCTGCCAGTCCAACGTCTGGATTCACCCTGAAGTGCGTGGCGAAGGCAGCGAGCAGCGCCTGCATTTCCAGGCGACCTCGGACGCCGCCATCGTGGCAGGCCTGATCGCCGTCGTGTTGCGCATCTACAACGACCGGACCCCGCAGGAAATCGTCGCCACCCAGCCGACCTTCCTCAATGAGCTCGGCCTCGACAAGCACCTGTCGCCGACGCGCTCCAACGGCCTGCATGCGATGCTCAAGCGCATCTACGGTGTGGCCGAGCTTCACGCCAACGCCTGAGGCCTGAGGCCCAGGCCCGATACTTCAGGACCAGGCCGACACGAGTAACGCAAGACGCCCGCCATTCCAGCCTCGAGATTTCGAGCGGAATGGCGGGCGTCTTTTTTGGGTTCTTTCTCAAGAACTTCTTAGGGTATTGTCAGGCGGTTCAGCAGGGCGTCTTCGTGCTCTCAGCGATGCTCGCGCACCTCCAGTACATGCGTCATGGCCTGATGCTGACCATCCCAGACGTAGCGCAGGTGCGGCCCCTGAATGGGGATGCTGACCGCCGGCGGGCGCAGGATGGCAGCGCACTCGGCACTTGCATCCACCTGAGCGTGGCGCACGCTGGGGTAGAGCAGACCAAAGCTGCCAGCTTCTCTCAACCTGGCGGCAAAGGCCTGGCCAGCGGGGTAGCTGGCCATATCTGGCTGACAGAGAGCGTCATGGCCCTCGCGAATGTCATGCAGTGGCTGTGTCACGCGATTGACGTAACTGCGCATGGTCATTTCCTGACTGGGCTGCGCGGTATCTGCCAGAAAGCGCGCCATGTGGAAGCGGGTCTCACTGATCGCGGTATCCAGCGTACTGGCGCAATAATAGACCCCGAAACTGCCATCAGTGAAGCGCGAGGCACGCCCGATGTGCGTGAAGGCCGCCATCACCGGCGTGGAACCCGGCCCGCTGATGCGGTCTTGCGGCGCGACGCGACTCAGCTCGCCGGCTTCTTCGCGCAGACGATCATTGGTCAGCGCCTCGATGGCAAACGCCATCTCCAGCTCATCAGGCTCGAGAATGTCCTCGAATACCGAAATGGGCGGGAAGGCGCTGGAGATCACGCGCCAGGCGTTCTGCCAGTCCGGCAGCGTCAAGGCGGGCAGAGCAGAGTCATCGGCATGCTTGCCTTCGATCGTCCATTCGCTCATCCACGCACTCCGTCGAGATAACGACGAGTGTCGGCCAGCGAGACCACTTGCCCGGCCAGCATGTAGTCCAGCGCACTCTGGCCATTGAAGGGCGCCGCACGATTGGGGCGACGCACCCATTCATGGGCCATCTCGGGCGTATTGCTGAACAGGATGCGCAGGGCCTTGTGGATCCCCATCACGTAGGAGATACGCTCCAGGGTGTCGTTGGGCAGGCGCACTTCCGGCAGCTTGCGGTACTTGTGGTAGGTGGTGGTGCCGATGCCCCCCAGCAGCACGCGCTGATCCGCCGCGCTGCACTGCCACTTCTCCATGATGTTGAAGAAGGACTTGAGGGCAACGCGGCCCGCACCGGGGCTGGTAGGGGACACACGATCGAGGGCGGCTGCGGTGGACATGACATTCTCCTGCTGACTGACGATGACGTCACAGCTGACGCCATACACATGTGAATAATAACATAAAAACACTTCACATGCGCACAGCCATCCGCAAGTCTCACCCGCCCCGCAGAATACGCGGCCCAGTCACTCACCCCGGTCACTCACAAGGTATACACCCTCAAGACCTGGGCGCGTCATCCTGATCATGCTTGTCACAGCAGCTGGCAGATGACGGGCGATCCTTGCGCGGTGGTACGGGGTCCACGCCGCCCGGCCCACCCAGCGGGTGGCAGCGTGACAGACGCCTGGCCGTGAGCCAGCACCCCTTGAGGGGCCCATGCACCTTGATGGCCTCCAGTCCGTAACTGGAGCAGGAAGGATAGAAGCGACAGCGCGGCCCCAGCAGCGGGCTGAGCACCAGCTGATAGCCGCGCAGCAAGCCGGTCAGCAGGCGCGTCATGACCGACGTCACGCCGCGCCTGAGGAAGTGGCGACGTTCAGGCGCTGCCATACAGGGTGTTCGGGTCAATGATCGGTGCATCGGTAATCTCGGCTCCTTCAGCATCCAGGCGCCAGTAGAAGCAGCTCTTGCGGCCGGTATGGCAGGCAGGGCCTGTCTGATCGACCTTGACCAGCAGGGTGTCGCCATCGCAGTCCAGATGCGTACTGACCAGCATCTGCTGTTGGCCCGAGCTCTCGCCCTTGCGCCACAGCTTGCTGCGCGAGCGAGAGAAGTAGCACACGCGACCGGTGGAGAGCGTTTCGCGCAGGGCTTCGGCGTTCATCCACGCCATCATCAGTATCTCGCCGCTGTCGTGCTGTTGCGCGATGGCGGGAATCAGACCGTCGCCATTCCAGGGCAATGCGGCGATCAGCGTCTCCAGCGCGACCTTCTCGCCGACGTCGGCATTCTCCAGCGACTTGAGCAGTCCATCCTGAGCCATTGAGGGTGTTTCCTTGCAGAGTCCATATCGAAGCCCCGGCAGTGTCATGTCACGCTGGCCGGGACTCACGCAGTATCAGTGTCACAAGCCGCGAATCAGCGACGCAGTCCGCCACGGGCGCTGCGCCAGATGAGCGACAGCAGGTAGGCGACACCGGCCACCAGCACGATGGTCGCGCCGGCCGGCAGGTCGAACTGCCAGGAGAGCGCCAGGCCGCCGGTGGTGAAGGCCATGGCCGCCAGGCTCGCGATCACGATCATCATGCCCAGTGAGCGCGCATGATGACCGGCAAGCGCGGCAGGCAGGGACAGCAAGGCCAGCACCATGATCAAGCCCACCGCCTGCAACAGCAGCACGACGGTGATCGCCACCATCACCAGCAGCAGCAGGTAGAGCGTCTTGACCGGCACGCCCCGCAGACGCGCGAACTCTTCATCGAAGATCACCGCGGTCAGCGGGCGATGCACCAGCAGCAACACCAGTGCCAGGCCTCCCACCATCCAGGCGAGGGTGCCGATGGCATCCGCGGGCACCAGCAACAGATTGCCGAACAGATAGCTCATCAGGTCGACCTTGTAACCCGGGGTCTGACTGATGAACAGGATGCCGGTGGCCATGCCGATGGCCCACAGCGCGCCGATGACGGTGTCTTCCTGATCAAAGCCCTTGAGGCTGATATAACCGATCAGCAGGGCGGCGAGAATGGCACTGATGAAGGCGCCGACCAGCGGGCTTGCGCCCATGAAGTAGGCGATCCCCATGCCGGCAAGCACGGTATGGGCGATACCCCCGGCCAGATAACCGATGCGGCGTACCACGACATAGGGGCCGACCAGACCGGCCGCAAGACTGGCCAGCAGGCCGGCGAAGAGGGCGTTCTGGAGAAAATCCTGGCTGCCCAGGGCGGTGATGAAATTCATGTAATGTAAGCCTAGAGCGCAGAGCGGGCGACGTGAAGGAAGTGAAACAGGCCAGACGGACAGTCACCGGCCGCGACATCAGTGATGGTGATGGATCATCTGGACGTTTTCACCATAGAGCCGCTCGATCGATTCAGCGGTGAGCGTCTCGGTGTCATGGACGATCATCTTGCGGTTGAGGCAGGCGACCCGATCGACGTAATCGCTGATGAAACCGAGATCGTGACTGATCACCACCACGCTCATGCGGTTGGCCAGGCGATTGAACAGCTCGAAGAGGGAGCGCTCGCCGTCGCTGTCGACACTCGCGGTGGGCTCATCCAGCAGCAGCAACTGAGGCTCGGCCGCCAGGGCGCGAGCGATCAGCACACGCTGCAGCTGACCGCCGGAGAGGGCATCGATATGCCGACGACGCAGATGACTGATGCCGACTTCCTCCAGCACCGCACCGATCGCCTCACGGTCCGCGCGCGGCCAGGGACCCCACTGACGACGACGCCCCTGACGTCCCATCAGCACGACATCTTCCACGCGGATGGGGAAGCGCTTCACGAAGTTGGCAAACTGCGGCACATAGCCGATATGGCGCGCGGCAGCCTTGGGCGTGCGCCCCAGCACCCGGACACAGCCAGCCGCTGGCTTGTGAAGACCGAGTATCAGTTTGAGCAACGTGCTCTTGCCGCCACCGTTGGGCCCGATCAGTCCCACTATCTCGCGCGCGCCGACCTGAAAGTCGACATCGTCGAGAATGACCTGCTCGCCATACCGGAAGGTCACGCCGCGAATATCAATGGCATCCGGTGCATCTGCCGGCACCGGGCGAAAGACCGGTCCGACACTGCGCCCGGTGGCTGACGCCTCCGGATGGCTGTCCGTGCGCGGGCGCGCGACGGAGATGGGGCTGACCATGACGTAAGGTACCTCGTTGCAACGCAGACGGGCGCATGAGCGCCCGTCTGACTTTTCGATGGGGCAGGGCATTGTGCAAGATCAGACGATATGCGCAATACCCGGCCGGCAATTACTGGCTGTCAGTCAACTCGAAACCCGCCTTCAGCGCTTCGGTGGCGTGCTTCAGGTTGTCGAGATAGTCCTCTGCCAGCGGGTCCAGTACGGCCACTTCGGCCTCCAGCGAGCTGGCGATCCGCTTGGCCGCCGTCTGGGAGAACTGCCCCGAGACGAAGATGGTGCCGATGTTCTCATCCTTGGCACGCGTGATCAGCGTGGCCATCTCGCGTGGCGTGGGCTCACGGCCACTGACTTCAATGGCATGCTGCTCGAGCGAGTAGCGGTCCGCGAAGTAGCCGAAGCTGGGATGGAAGATCAGGAAATTGCGGCCCTTGTAGGGCGCCAGCGCCTGAGCGATCTGCGCATCCAGCTCGCTCAGGGTCTTGAGCAGACGCTGCTCATTGGCATCGATCTCGCTGGCATGCTGCGGTAGGCGTGCCTCGAGCACCTCGGCGGCACGCTCGACGACGGTCTGCATGCGCTGCGGGTCCAGCCAGAGGTGGGGGTCGGCTTCGCCGAGGTCCTCATCCTCGTCATGCTGGGCACCATGCTCTTGATGATCAGCGTGCTCATCGTGGTGCTCGGCGTGATGTTCTTCGTGACCTTCGTGCTCGCCGTGATGCTCTTCGTGGGCCTCATGATCAGCATGCTCGTCATGATGCTCGTCGTGCTCATCATGATCGTCGTGATCACCGTCGTGATGCGCGTCCTGCTCATGAGCATGCGCTTCATCATGACCGTGGTCATGGGTCTCACCACTGCCGAAGTGGCGGGTGTTGAGCCCCTCTTCCAGATGCACGACCTGCATCTCGGCGTTGTTCTTCACCAGGCGCGGCAACCACACCTGCTCGAAGGGCACACCGATGGCGAGATAGAGCGGAACCGTCGACAGCTCGGCCACTTGGCGCGGGGTCGGATCGTAGGCGTGCGGGCTGTCGCCCGGCTTGACCAGCGTGGTGATCTCGACATGCTCACCGGCCAGCTGATCGACCATCCACGCCATGGGCGGCACGCTGACGGCGACATGCAGAGGGGCGCTGTCCTGGGCGTGGGCGGCAGGCGTCGCGAACGCGGCAAGCGCGCCCAGCACACTCAGCGGCAGGGCACGCGCAGCCCGCGGACCCAGCGTGCGCTGGACCCGGGACAGCAGCTTTTCACACAACACTTGGCGAGACGCCAGGGGAGAGCCCGCATGCATACTCATGACACCACTTCCTTTGCTAGTGATCACGGCATGATGCGGGCAGGACGTGCCGAGAACCGGCACGCCAGGACCGCCATCAGCCGCGGTTGAACGAGAGTCGCTGGCCGTTGGCCACCGGATTGACGGTCTTGCCGTCATAGGCTTTCACGCCGTTGACGAAGGTCGCATCGATACGTGCCTTGAAGGTCACGCCATCGAAGGGGCTCCAGCCACACTTGTAGAGCACGTTGTCACGCGTGACGCTGGTCTCGCCATTGAGGTCGACCAGCACCAGGTCAGCGAAGGCCCCTTCACGGATGTAGCCGCGATCGACGATGGAGAAGCGATCCGCCACGTTGTGGCTGGTCTTCTGCACCAGGGTCGCCAGGTCGTAGATGCCGTCCTGAACCTGGTCGAGCAGTGACAGCAGGGCATGCTGCACCAGCGGCAGGCCGGAAGGCGCCTTGAAGTACGGGTTCTGCTTCTCTTCCCAGGTATGCGGTGCGTGATCGGTGGCGATGATATCGATACGGCCATCCATCACGGCAGCGCGCAGGGCGGCGCGGTCTTCAGCGGTCTTCACTGCCGGGTTGCACTTGATCAGGCTGCCACGGGTGTCGTAATCGGCGTCGCTGAACCACAGGTGGTGCGCGCAGACTTCGGCGGTGATCTGCTTGCCCTTCATCGGGCCGGCCTTGAACAGCGCCATTTCCTCGGCGGTGGTCAGGTGCAGGACATGCAGCTGGGTACCGTTGCGGGTCGCCAGGTCGATCGCCAGACGCGAGCTCTTGATGCAGGCTTCGCGCGAGCGGATCAGGCCGTGTTCGGAGAAGGGCACGTCTTCCCCGAAACGCTCACGCCAGCGCGCCTCGTTCTCGAGAATCATCGGCGTGTCTTCGCAATGCGTGACGATGGGCGTCGGGGCATGCTTGAAGATGCCTTCGAGAATCTCCGGATCATCGACCAGCATGTTGCCGGTAGAGGCGCCCATGAAGATCTTGATGCCGCAGGTCTGGTTCGGATCCAGCGTCTTGATCGCTTCCAGGTTGTCGTTGCTGGCACCCAGATAGAAGGCGTGGTTGGCATGGGCACGACCGGCCGCCACGGCAAACTTGGCTTCCAGTGCATCGCTGTCCAGGGTCGCCGGCTTGACGTTGGGCATGTCGAAGAAGGTGGTGATCCCCCCGGCCACGGCAGCAGCAGACTCGGTGGCGATGTTGCCCTTGGCGGTCAGGCCCGGCTCACGGAAGTGCACCTGATCATCGATCATGCCCGGCAGCAGATGGCGGCCAGCGGCATCTATCACTTCACGTGCATCGAGGTGAGACAGGTCGCTGCCGATGGCATGAATACGCCCGTCCTTGATGGCCACATCCTGAGTGGAAATGGTGCCTTCATTGACGACTTGCGCCTGTGAGATGCGGATGTCCAGCATGTGACGTCCTCCGTGGGAAGCAAATGTTATATCGTATCAAAAGCGCTCGCAAGCGCCGTTCACTGAGCGTTTTCTGCCATGGCAGCTGCTTGAGAGGTGCAATCCTGGCAACGCCCCTCGAGTTCGATGGTCTGGCGTTCGATCGAGAAACCATGGCGATCGGCGCTGGCGACTAGCCGGGTGCCGAGATCGTCATCATGCATTTCCTCGACACGACCGCAGCCGCGGCAGATCAACAGCTGAAAGCCGTGCTGATGTTCCGGGCAGTGGCAGGCAAGGTAGGCATTGAGTGATTCGATGCGATGGACGAGGCCCTGTTCGAGCAGGAAGTCCAGCGCACGATAGATCGTGGGAGGGCGGGCAGCGCCATGTTCCTTGGCGAGCTGATCCAGCAGGTCATACGCCTTGAGTGCGCCATGACTGGTCGCGATCATTTCCAGTACACGTCGCCGGATCGGCGTAAATCGCACACCGCGCGCCAGGCATTGACGCTCGGCCTGGTCGATCAGCGAAAGTGGCTCTGGCATGAAGAATCCTGAGTGTCGTGAATCCCGGATGTCAAAAGGCGTCGAGCGCGATGAGGGCAAGGGCGTCAGCGCGCAGCCTGAATGACCAGATGCTTATTCTAGGGCAATTGGACCATGACGGGCCACCGGCAAAGGCATCGGGGCTGCGTGAGTCACTCAAAGGCAACGCACGGCGCGGGAGCCGACATGAAGTCGCGGACAACAAAAAAATATGATATAACATAACAATAATGGCTTTCTGGTCGCGATGATAGACCACCGACCATCCCTGACAGGAGTATTACATGGCCCAGTTCGAGGCGCTGCACTCACCCCTTCACACACGGCCCGTGCCACCCCCGGCGGCCAGTTCGTCACCTTCGACTCTCGCGTCGGCGCAAAGGCCTGTGACTCATTGGCATATCGGGCACGAGGCACGTGACCTGGGGGCGATCTTCGAACCCCATATCAGTCTGGCCGTGATGCAGCGCCGCATCGATGCGGCATTGAAAATGGCGGTGAAGGCCCAGTCCTCGGGTGCCTACCCGCTGCGCATGCGCTGGCGCGGCCCTATCAGTGACCTGCGTGAGGCGCTGGAGCGCTACCTTCCCGCACCGGATGCCGGGGCTACACTGATAGAGGATATCCGTGTGCTGGGTGAGGCCATGGGCGAGCTCTTCCAGGTCAAGGATATCGGCATGCGACTGGAGATGACCCAGAGCGCCATGTGCCCGCGCTTTCATGTCGACCGCATCCCCGTCAGATTGGTGACGACCTACGATGGCCCGGGCACCCAGTGGCTGCCGGAACATGCCGCCGACAGAATGGCACTGGGCCATGGCCAACCAGGACATCAGGACATCTGCCTGGCCCCCGGCGAGATACATGAGCTGCGCCCGGGCAGCCTGGCGTTGCTCAAGGGAGAGTGCTGGCCGGGCAACGAAGGGCGAGGGCTGATCCATCGCTCGCCTGTGGTGCCCAATGGTAGCCGCCTGATGTTGAGCATGGACCCCGGCTAAGCTGAGGCTCGGTGAGACAGCAAACAGAAACACCCCGCCTTGGCGGGGTGTTTCTGTCTTTCCAGACGCTGGAACGCTCGATCAACCAAACCATCGGCCAGCAGACGAGTCGATCGGCAACCTGGTGGAACCGGGATCAATCGGCGATGGGCGCCATGCCGACATTGGCGACGTCTTCCTTGCTGCGCGAGAAATGCTTGCGCGCAAAGGCGACACGCTCGGCGACCGGCACACCGTCGGGCTGACGCTCGATCAGCTCGAGCCGCTTGCGCAGGCCCTCGCCATTGGCCATCTGGATGGCCAGCCCCGGACGGGCGTTGAGCTCCAGAAGCATCGGGCCATGGCGACGATCCAGCACCATGTCGGTGCCCAGATACCCAAGCCCCGTCATCTCGTAACAGCCGGCAGCCAGCTCGAGCAGGGTGTCCCACTGCGGTACCTTGAGCGAGAAGATATCGTGCCCGGTATCGGGGTGCGCGAACTGCGGGCGATCGTACTGCACACCGCGTACCGCCCAGCCACTGCCGATATCCAGCCCGACACCGACCGCGCCCTGGTGAAGATTGGCCTTGCCATCCGAGGCCGCCGTCGACAGGCGCATCATCGCCATCACAGGATAGCCCTTGAAGACGATGACACGAATGTCCGGCACACCCTCATAGGTGAACTCGGCGAAGGCCTGATCAAAGGAAATCAAGCCTTCGACCAGTGCCACATCCGGTGAGCCACCCAGCGAATAGAGCCCTGACAGGATATTGGAGACGTGGCGCTCCATGTCGGCACGCGTGATGCGCGCGCCGCTGGGCTTCACATACTCTTCGCCATCATGGTGCTCGATGACGAGGATCCCCTTGCCGCCTGAGCCCTTGGCCGGCTTGATCACGAAACCTGCGTGATCGCGCACCATGTCGACGACGCGCTCGACCTCGAACTGGCTGGCGACCTTGCCGATCATCTCCGGCGAGGCCAGGCCATACTTCTGACACAGCAACTTGGTCTGCAGCTTGTCATCGACCAGCGGATAGAGGCGGCGGTCGTTGTATTTCGAGATATACCCGATGTTGCGGCGATTCATGCCGACAACCCCCCGGGCGCGCAAGGCGCCCGGCGTGGTCCAGTTGCGCGACCAGCGATTCAGCCATGACGAGAGCATCTCAATCCTCCGTCAGCGGCTTGAAACGGCGCAATTCCAGCAGGCGATAGCCGGTGTAGTTGCCGAGCAGCAGGATGAAGGCCATCAGCACCAGTTGCAGACCGAGGAAGTTGAAGGTCAGGTGACGCACCCACGGATTGTTCATCGCCAGATAGGCCAGTACGGCGGTCAGAAGGCTGCCACCACCTTGCTTGAGCACTTCCTTGGGGCCTTCCTCTTCCCACAGGATCGACATGCGCTCGACGGTCCACGACAGGATGATCATCGGGAAGAAGGTGATGGTCAGGCCGGCGTTCAGGCCGAAGCGATAGGCGAGCACCGAGAAGATGGAGATGATCGCGATTACCGTGATGATCACCACCGAGACCCTCGCCACCAGCAGCAGATTGAGCCGCGACAGGTAGCTGCGGATCACCAGGCCCGTCGCGACGATCAGCAGGAAGCCGATCAAGCCGGTCACCAGGCTTGTCTGGATGAAGGCGAGGGCGATCAATACCGGCATGAAGGTACCGGAGGTCTTGAGGCCGACCAGTACACGCAGCAGCACCACGACCAGCGCGCCGATCGGGATCAGCAGGATGGTCTTGAACAGCGCCTGTTCTTCCAGTGGCAAGGAGTGGATCGAGAAGTTGAGCAGCTCGTCATTGGCCAGCTTATTGCGCACCGCGACGGCCGCCGGCTCGTTGTGACGGATCATCGAGAAGCTGACACGGGAATTCACGCCACCTTCGACTTCCAGCATCGGCGCGCCACGACCTTCCCACAGCAGCAGATTGTCCGGCTCACCTTGCTTTCCGGTTTCCGGGTTGATCAGCACCCAGTCGGTGTTGATGTCTTCAGCAGCGGCGGCATCGACCTCCATCGCCTCGTTGCCTTGCGGCGTTTCGGCGAAGACCTGCAGCCAGGACGAGACCGTCTGGCGACGACGACCGTCTTCCAGGCTCAGGCCGCTGACCAGACGCGCACTGACACCGGCCTCATTGAGCAGGCGCAGCATGAGCTCGGGACGCTCGAACTGGGTCAGCAGCAGGCGCGCATTCTCGCCCTGACGCTGATTGTCGAACTGCTTGATCAACTCGCGGGCGAAGGTGAAGGAATCGGCACTGCGCTCACGGGCCTGATCGATGACCTGGGCTGCGGCGGTATCATAGGGACGCTCCCAGGAGACTTCCTGAGGGGCCGGCAGACGCTTGATGGCCGCAGGCGTCGCATTGTCGGACTCCAGCATGGTCACGGTGTAATACAGCAGCTGCGAGCCTGCCGCTTCACGGATCGACCATTCGGCACGACGGCCCGGCAGGTCATCCAGATAGGATAGCCCGAAGCCCGAGGACGCCGTGTTCTCGGTCAGAACGCTGTAGCCTTTCTGGTTTTCCGGCAGCGCCAGCGACGCCTTGACCGGGCCGCCAGTGGCCGTGAAGGCCACCTGGGCTTCGATATCCCACACTTTCTGCTGTGCACCGGGCACCCAGGGCACATCGAACGAAATATGGCGATAGGCGGTCAGGCCTACACCGATCAGCATCAACAGGCCGACCAGAAGATAGAAAGCAAAACGCGACATGGGAGTCCTTGAAATGTCTTGAGCAGTCATGATGGCTCGGTGGCGCACCGAGCCATGTCAGGCAGCGAAGCCGGGCAGAGGAGACAGGAGGGCGCTTGCCACTCAGTCGCGGTTGCCTTCGTTCGGGTCCTCGTCCTTGGCCGCTTCGTTACTGGGTGCACTGCCCGGGTATTCCGGGCGTGCATTGATGAAGGTACGGCTGACGTCCACCGCAGCGATGTCCATCATGAAGCGACGGCCCAGCAATACCGGATAGGTGAGATCACGACGATCATTGAGGGTGAACTCGACCTTCTGCTTGATGTCACCCAGTGTCATCAGCAGGCTGACGACAGGACGCTCTTCGCGACCGGAGGCCTGGATGATGGTCACCGTGCGGCTGACCTGGGCCTCGACCCACTTGTCCCGATCACCTGACACGAAATACTTGCCGTCATCCCGCAGTGCGAGCTTGAACTTGACCCATTTGGCGCCGTCGCGCTCGAATTCGGTGATATCACGTGCCGACAGCGACGAGGTGTTGGCCCCGGTGTCGATACGTGCCTTGAAATAGCTATTGATGGTGGGGAAGCCGACCCACTCGACACGCCCAAGCAAGGTCTTGTCGAGGATGGGGTTGTCGGTCACGGCCTTGCAGGCTTCCACGGCCTGCGGCTGTGGGGGCTGTTCCATCTCGGCATGGATCTGGCGCAGCTGACTGCCGACTTCTCGCACGTCACGACGCAGAGAGCGGCTCAGTGCCTGCTGGTCGGCAAGTTGCTGCTGTTGGACATTGCATTGTCCTGCCAGCTGTTCCTGCAGGGCATCGATGCGCTGTGAAAAGGCATCTGGCGTCAATACCGGTTTCTGCGGTTGCGGTTGTGCCGGGACGCAGCCGGCCATGACGACGACACTGGTCAAGGTAACAGGCAATAGCAGCTTGCGGATCAGCATAGGGGAGAAGGTTCCTGTTCAGCCTTGCTGCCGCTCTACAACCTGTGTGAACGGCAGACATAATTCTTGTCCATCGTCAGTCAGTTAGCACACTGACTCGACGATGCCTGGGTATTCCCTTGTATAGCTTGGGCGTTCTAGCACCGAAGCGTTACTGGGGGCGATCATACGTAGCCCGAATGGTGACTGTCCATGTTTCAGCACCTGACGCCGAGCCATTTCCTGCGATTCACCAACGTAGCGATCACTTTCTGTCGCCAGTCGAGGACAGACCACACAAGGTCCCACCAGTCGTGGGTCAGAGCCGCTGTCAGCCGGCAGGAGATATAACGCCAGCTTGGCTTGCGTCGCCTTCAGGTGACGAAAACCTTGATGGAATCCACCCTCCAGACAGGAGCAGCCTTCGCGGCAAGTTGCACAGCCAGACCTCACTGTTTGCGCATTGTTCAGGGTGCCACCGTAGCGTCAGCACGGAATCACCGCATTGCAACGACACGCTCTGGGATGAGAACGCGCCGACATAGCGAGCCAGACTGTCGCCAAACTGATCTAATGGAAGCCACTCAGCAAAAGATAGGCGAAAAGATAGGCCGGAACGTCGACTGACTCCATCGACTGACTTTAATCGCAAGCAGAACCTGAGATTCACAAGCAGCTATGCAGAAACTGTCATGCACGCGGAAGAAGTCAGGTGCCTGAAGATCGACGCTCAAGCATTGACTTACACAGCCCGGATGAACAAGGCACCGACGTACACAGCTTGAGCACGCTCACGAAACATCGCATTTAACATAATATATATTATGCGAACTACAATATACACGGGTTCATTAGTGATCCTGGGCGCCCGTATGGTCAGTTGCTTTGGTCCATCAGGTCAGGCCTATCAGGTCGAGTCGTCGGGCCAAGTCCAGCGAGTTGAACCTGTCGCTTGCATCAGCGACGGCAAGGATCACGATCCACTTGAGCTCGCACCAGGCACTCCGAGCCATTTTGCCAGAGTCCGTGTGCAAACAGCCCGTTAGCTCAAGAGCGCGAAAAAACTTATCCTTGATAGAATTAACGCACAAGTGTTGTAGAATAATTCGAGCCACATGTGACCCACACCGCTCATCTAGTCACTCAACCTTGCCGCGCGCCGTGATGACTCACGCGTCGGCGCGAATCGGAGTCAGCGATGCCCTCCTTCCCGTCCTGTCTGTCAGCTAGCGCTGGATTCATGCACAACGGCATTCGACGCCTTCGGCGCATCAGCGGCCGTGCAGCAGTGTTGATCATGGCAGCGGGATTGTCAGCCTGTAGCGGGCCTCAGATAGAGGATTACGCGGGCAGCGGCCCTGAATTTCGCATCGATGACTACTTCCTGGGCCACACGCGTGGCTGGGGCATGGTGCAGGATTACCGTGGTGAGGTGACGCGGCGGTTCGTGGTCGATGTTATCGGCAGCATGCAAGGCAACCAGCTGATTCTTGAGGAAGACTTCGTCTATGCCGATGGCGAGACACAACACCGCCGCTGGACCTTTACCCCTGCGGGTGATCGCCAATGGATCGGTCGAGCGGCGGATGTTACGGGCGAAGCGACAGCGACGACCCGCGGTAATGCCCTGCGCATGAACTACGTGCTTCAAGTACCGATCGACGACAGTACTTGGGAGTTCAGCATGGATGACTGGATGTATCTGCAACCGGACGGCCGCATCCTGAACCGGACTTCGATGCGCAAACTGGGCCTCGAAGCCGCTAATATTACCCTGGCATTTCAGCGTTGTCCCTGTGACTCACCAGCGTCTGAGCCGAAATGACAGCTCTTGCGCGGCAATAACGTGAGCCCTTAATGGCTCTAATCCTTGATAAGCGCCAGCATCTGATAGCCTAGCCATCATGTGTCGGCGGATTTGTCAGATTGCGGCTCAAGAGAGCTTTCCACCCTAGCCTTCCATTTACCGTAATCTTCATCTGGCGCCATCGGCTCTCCGAAAGCGTGTCCCTGCAATTGATCAAAGCCCAGATCAACCATTGTCTGGCGATGGCGTGAGTGTTCGATGCCAACTGCGATGGCGGATATATCAAGGGCATGCAATGCCGCCGTCCAGGCTTTCAATAGCCGCCCCTGACGCGTATCGGTCTGCAACAGACTGATCCAGCGAGGATGCAGTTTCACGCTAGCGATGGGCAGCATGCTTAACAGACGCAGGCTGTCATGCTCAGGGCCGAAACGGTCGACACAGAAGCTGATGCCGTCATTGGCCAGCGATTTCATCGCCGAGACCAATGGCTCAGGCGTCGCGACAAAACTCTCGACACCGCTGATATCAAGGCGAAGGCAATCTCCCCTGAGTCTGTAGAGGCGAAGAACGCGCCGCAGAACATCCATATACTCGGCTTCAACGAGACGCGACGCCGTTACGTTCAACGACAGCGGCAACACGGTAGCCCCCTCCTCCCTAGTCGAAACCCAATGGCTCAGCAAAGCGCAACTTCTGCGCAAGACCCAGATATCAAGCTCCTCATCCAGCCCCGCGTGTCTGGCGATGCGCAGCATCTGATGGGGTGTGATCCAGCGATCCTTGTCCTGCCAGCGCAGTAGCACTTCCTGACCACTGAGGCTTTGACGGCCAGCAGTGACGATTGGCTGCAGGTGGATACGTAGTTCATTGTCACGAAGTGCTTGGGCAAAGCGGTTGTTCATCTCGAAACGCAGATTCAGATTGTCTGTCAGATCCGCGAACTGCACGCCCTTCTCTTTCGGCGCCCATTCACTGGCACAGACAAGCTCTTCTTCCACCACCTCGACCAGTTCCGCCCCTGACATGTCATCGCTGATGAAGGTGCCTGCTCCGATCAGTAAATCAGGTCGGGTGTTGGCGGAGAGATGCAATAGCCAAGGTTGTTCCACGAAACGATGCCAGCGCATGCCGTGTAAGGCCTGGTTACGAGGTAACAAAATCATCAGGGTATCTTCGCTGATGCGCCCCTTGAGTAGGCTCTCATCATCGAAGTTTTCATTGAGCTGGTGGGACAATGATTGCAGTACGCCTTCGTAGAAATCGACACCCTGCTGCCTGCGCAGTCTTTCAGCATTTTGCAGCTTAATCAGGATGACTTGTATCGGCCCTTGGCTTGCATATTCTTCTAGCCAAGCAGCCATTTTCTGAAGAAAGCGCCTACGCAGGCTGTAGCCGGTAATGGGGTCGATATTGGCTTGCAGGGTGGCGCGTGCGCGTTCTGCCAGCAGCGCATCACGCTGGATTAGCTCATTCTCGACCAACAGTGCACAACGCTCCAGCCGCTCCAGCTGGGCCGTAGCCAGCTGACGGGGCTTGTGGTCGATCAGACACAAGGTGCCCAGCGGCAATCCGCTACTATCACGCAGCACGGCACCCGCATAGAAGCAGACATGCGGTGGCCCTGTCACCAGGGCGTTATCAAAGAAGCGCTCATCCTGACGCGCATCATTGATGACCAGAAAGCGCTCTTCATGCAGCGCGTGGGCACAGAAAGCGAGATCCCTGTCCGTCTGCCGTGCATCCAGCCCACAATGGGCCTTGAACCACTGGCGGTCTTCGTCCACCAGCGACACGAGGCAGATGGGCACATCAAAGATATCGGCGACCAGGCGCGTCAGATCGTCATAACGCTTTTCATGATCACTATCCAATACATGTAAAGAATGCAGGCTATTGAGACGCTCTTCTTCACGCGGATGAGGCGCCGCCGGCCTGAAGCCGGGGCGCCCACCTGGCGCGAGGGTCGTCTTTGGAGTGGAATCTGCCATGGCCTACTTCCTCGTTGGAATTTCCAGGAGATATAACCGCATTTTAGTACTTGAGCATACTCGTCTCGACTGTTGACTGGCAGAGTCGGCAAATTACGCGCCACTAACGATAATTGAGCGTGTAAAGCCCTGCACGCCCTGCCATTAGGCAACTTCATGATGCAATTTCTCTTCACCACGACGCAGAAAGCCCCGCAGCAAGGCTACGGGGCTTTCTGGATGGCGCTTGTCCCTTTGAGGTCAGGCGCTTCGCGCCTCACTCAAGACGCGACAGGGTCTCAGGCTTCGGCAGGTGCATAGGAGCCATCTTCACGATGGACTTCCTTGCCGGTCAGGCCTGGGGTGAACACACAGGCCAAGTGCATGGTCTTGGTGGCACGCAGCAGGTGATCGTCATGCTCGTTGAGGATATAGATGTCGCCCGGCTTGATCGGCCAGATCTTGCCATCGGCCAAGGTTTCGACCTCACCCTCACCTTCCATGCAATACACCACTTCATAGTGATGCTTGTAATGGATGTGGGTCTCGGTGCCTTCAAAGATTCGGGTGATGTGGAACGAACACTTGCCACCATCTTCATCGAGCAGCAGGCGCGTGCTATCCCAGTTGCCATTCTCGGCCTTGACCAGACGATCGGTGCTGCGAGCTTCTTCGAGATTGCGAACGATCATGTGTTTTCCTCACTAGGCTGCCTGACATCGACAGCTGACAGATGGCGATTACCGTAACGAAGGGATGACCTGGATGGGCAATCGGTGGGGATGGCAAGCCAAGGGCTCACCAACGACCCGCGGGGCACCGATGATCGGGCGCCCCGCGGGAAGACAACGTTACTTGGACAGCACCGCGGCAGCGTTTTCCTCGATGATATCGAGGGCTTCCAGCAGATCTTCGTCGCGGATGGTCAGCGGGCACAGGCACTTGACGACCTGACCGGAATGACCACTGGTCTCGATGATCAAGCCCTGCTCGAAGCAGCGTGAGGTGATGGCATCGGCCAGCTCACCGTCACGGACATCGATACCGCGCATCAGGCCACGGCCCTTCTCGTGCGCTTCGAAGCCGTTCTCGCGAGCCTTGGCGGCAATCTTCTGGAAGCGGTCTTCGACGATACGGCCCTTACGCTGGATGTCGCGCTCGAACTTGTCATCGCTCCAGAAGTGGCGCAGCGCGGCGGCGCCGGTAACGAAGGCCAGGGCGTGGCCACGGAAGGTGCCGTTGTACTGGCTCGGCTTCCACTGGTCCAGCTCGGGACGCATCATCACCATCGCGAACGGCACACCGGAGGCAGACAGCGACTTCGAGTTGCAGACGATATCCGGCACGATGTTGGCGTGCTCGAAGCTGAAGAACTTGCCGGTACGACCACAACCCGCCTGGATATCATCCACGATCAGCAGGATCTTGTGCTCCTTGCACAACGCATCCAGACGCTGGAGCCATTCGATGGAGGCCGGGTTGATACCGCCCTCACCCTGTACGGTCTCGACCAGCACTGCTGCCGGGCGATCCAGACCGCTAGAGGAATCTTTGAGCAGCTTGTCGAGATAGGCAACGGTGTCGATGCCCTCACCCATGTAGCCATCGTAAGGCACGAATTGCGCACCCTGCGCCGGCAGGCCTGCCGCATCGCGGAACTTGGCGTTACCGGTGGTGGCCAGCGCACCCATGGTCACACCATGGAAGCCGTTGGTGAACGACACGATGTTGTGGCGGCCGGAAACCTTGCGCGCCAGACGAATGGCAGCTTCGACCGCGTTGGTGCCGGTCGGCCCCGGGAAGTGGACCTTGTAGTCCAGACCACGCGGCTTGAGGATCACTTCCTCCAGCGCTTCGAGGAAATCGCGCTTAGCGGAAGTCCACATATCCAGACCGTGAATGATGCCATCATTGCTGATGTAATCGACCAGTGCCTTCTTGAGTACCGGATGATTATGCCCGTAGTTGAGCACACCGGCACCGGCGAGGAAATCGATGTAGCGCTTGCCGTCCTCGGTGAACAGGTGGGCATTCTGCGCCTTGGTGAAAACGGTCGGGAAAGAACGCGAATAAGTGCGTACCTCGGATTCCATCTGTTCGAGAATCTGCGTATTCATGCTGTCACCTCCCTGGTGATGGATGGCCGCGTACTAAAAGGCCATACCAGAATGTAAAGACGATCCAACGAATGACACTGCCCCCACCTCGCTAACACATGGGGTCAGCAGGAGATGTCACAACCTTCCTGTCGTGAACATCTACCGAACGGGACGTGATTCTTCTCGACGACCGACACAAGAATCATGACAGCGCCCCGTCCGGGACTTCTTGCGATTTGCTACCCGCCCTTGCTGCGCATGGGCCTTGATCGCACAGAGCCTTGAGCGCGTCGAGCACTCAGATGTCTCTTGGCAGGAACGGGCCGATGCGCACCAGGTTTTCGGCTAGGTGCACGCCACCCAGCTGGTCTGAAGAGAAGTATTCACGCGAGTGAAGCGGCACCTGCCAGCGCTCGGCGAGGCGAGTGAACAATGCCCAGGACGCCTCGTTGTCCGGCGTGATGGTGGTCTCAAGATGACGCACGTGCGCCATTTCGGGACGCTTCATCACGGCTTCAATCAAACGACGTGCCAAGCCAGTACCACGCGCCTTCTCACCGACGGCGATCTGCCAAAGGAAGAAGGTCTGCGGGGCGTCGTTGCGGGTGTAACCGGAAACGAAGCCGACGACCTCACCTTCCTCATCTGTCGCGATGGCACAGCTGTCACGGAACTGCGTGGCAAGCAAAACGTACGAATACCCTGAATTGAGGTCCAGCGGCGGGCAGGCCTTGACCAGCTCATAGATACCCCAACCATCATCGGTAGTCGGCTGACGGATGAACAACGGCGCGCTGGCGCGGTTGATCACAGCATCGTGGGTGTGGTGGGCCAGGCCCTGAATCGTGGAAGTCATTGTCATGGTTTTCATAAAATATTTCGCAGTTGGCGAATTCGCTATAAACCATAACAAACCGTTATGGATGTCGCAAACCATAAATTATTCTCGTGAAGCGTATGGATAACGTAGAATTATCCCAAGCCCCGTGTCGGTGAGCGCGCAAGCCGGGGCCGTGGCCAGTACCAGTACCGGGCAATACTCGCCCTTGCCCACCGCCCGCAGGTGGTTTATCCCCACCAGACGCAAAACGGCGCCCCGAGGGGCGCCGTTAGATTGCCTGCTCATGCGGCATCTAGCCTTGCTATCGTTGCCAATGCCGCTGAGGCGGCTTCTGCACTAGTGCTTGAACCCTAGGGCTTCCGTCACTGCTGTTTCTGCACATCACGCTTCTTGCTCGCGATCGCAACAATCTGGCCCAGCTCATCATGGCGGCTGAACTGCACCGCGCAATTGCGTCCCTCATGCTTGGCGGCGTACAGCGCCATGTCCGCATTGTGTGATAGCTGTTCACGGTCGGCGCCATGTTGAGGAGCGATGGCAATCCCGATGCTGCAGCCCACTTCCAGCTTGTGCTCTTCATACAGGAATGGCTTGCCCAGACTGTCGATGATGCGCTGGGCCAGCTGGGCGAGTTCCCCGTGGCGACCCAGATTCGCCTGGATGTCGGCATTGTGGACCAGCACCACGAACTCATCGCCTCCCAGACGCGCGACGAAATCGCCCTTGCGCACCACCTGATTGAGTCGCTCCGCGATCACCTTGAGCGCCACATCCCCGGCAGCATGGCCATGGGTATCATTGATGGGCTTGAACTTGTCGATGTCCAGCATGAGACACGCCAGCTGCACGCCTTCGTCACTGACGCTTTCGAGCCAATGCTCGACCCGCTCATAGAAATGCTGTCGATTGGGCAGCCCCGTCAGAGAATCATGCATCGCCAGTTGCGTGATGCGCTTCTTGTAGTTGTTGCTCTCGATGATGTTGTACTTGAACTTCTGCAACGCCCGCGCCATCTGGCCCACTTCATTGGTGTGCTGAGTACTATCGATCACCACGCTCACATCATCGTTGGCCAAGGTATTCATGGTCTGCGTTAGACGACGTATCGGCACCAGGACATAACGTCCAAACAGCCACATCGAGATGCCGATCAGCACCACGATCATCGCCAACGCCAGGCCATTGACGACCGGCGCCACCGTGGCCAACAGATTGAGCGTCTTGCCTACCGAGGCAGAGGTCGCCCCGATCCGCATGTGGGTTTCATGATCCAGCACCGCCAGTGCTGCAAGCGCTTGTGCTTCATTGACCCTGACTTGCTGATCGATCTCACGCGGCGAAAGCTCTGTCTGCTGGTCATGCAACTGGCTGACCTTGTTCAAGCGGTCACTGTAGGACTGGATGACATCGGCAATATCGCGAATAGCACGCTGCTCGGCAGTATTCATGCCCATCTCACGATATGCCGTCAGTGTCGCTCGCAGCGACTTGAGGTCCTGCGCCGCCTGTTGACCGTAGATAGCATCACTACGCAGTACGTAATTCTTGAAGTGGTGGATCATCTCGCCATAGCCGAGGTCACGTCGCAGGTTGGCTACCAGTCTCGCCTTACCCATGCCGTTCTCAAGCGGGTTGTCATTATCACGTAACTCAGCGACGGAGATACGGCGCAAGGTATCTAGCCCTGAGACAGCCTGGAAATCATCGATCTGTACCACCTTGTCGATATCGGCACTTGAACGCCCCTGCTCGATCATCGCGCGTATCCTGGGGACCATCATCTCATAGCGACTGATGGTGGCGCGCAGGCCTGCCACCGCCTGTTCTTCCTGCTGGGACAACCCGAGGTTCTGATAACGGTTCAAGGCACTTCGAGCGGCACCGATCTCGTTCTGCACCTCGCCGATCAAATCAATATCCTGACGCAGCACGAGATTCTTGAAATCATGCACCATGCCGCCATAGCCCAGAGCCTTGGTCAGCTGGCCCTCCAGGCGCGACTTGTCAGAGCGCGCCTGCTGATATTCCTGCCAGCCACGCTGCAGGTCGGACACATTACGGGTAATAAATGCCAACACGATCAGCAACACCAGACCCGCCAAGGCAGAAAGCACACAGATGATGATGTTGATGGTGCGAAAACGCAGGTTGGCCAGACTCATGAAGGCTATCTCTTGACGATGGAAGGAAAGGTTCGACGAACACGTCATGCCGGACAGCCGTAGAGCTGATGCCAGCATGAAAAAGATACTGCCACGATACCAGACAACCCTAATACTTTACTCAGCTACTTCACTGAGCCTCCCTTCATACGCCGCGCGCCCTGGCATGGATATCCCAGGCTCGCGCCAGCTCGCTTCAACCCATGAGAGGCCGACGTCGCACGCATAAAAAAATCTCCCACCGAAAATCGATGGGAGATTGCGTTCTTGGCCTGTGCTTGGATCGACTCTGGCATTGGCCTGGCCACATGCCTGAAGCCAGACCCGCCCTCAGCTGTAGTAGGCGTTGGTCGTGTCGGTATGATCGGTGACGTCACGGACACCGGTCAATTCCGGGATACGCTCCATCAGCGTCTTCTCGACACCATCCTTCAGGGTCAGATCGACGGCGGAGCAGCCTTGGCAACCGCCGCCGAACTGCAGGACGGCGACCTGCTCTTCGGTCAGCTGCACCAGTTTGATCTCGCCGCCATGAGCTGCAAGCCCCGGGTTGATCTCGCTGTAGAGGATATAGTTGATGCGATCTTCCAGCGGGCTATCCGCGTTGACCTTGGGCATCTTGGCGTTCGGTGCCTTGATGGTCAGCTGGCCGCCCATGCGATCGGCATTGAAGTCGACGGTCGCTTCTTCCAAGAAAGGCACGCTGTGCGTGTCGAGATAGACCTTCAGCTTCGGCAGATCCAGGATCTCATCCGTCGGCTCTTCCTCGCCCGGACGGCAATAGGCGAGACAGGTCTCGGCATATGGAGTGCCCGGCTGGGTGATGAAGATGCGCACGCCGATACCTTCGACGTTCTGCTTCTCGAGCAGCTCGGCAAGATACTCTTGGGCGCTATCGGTAATCTGGATGCTCTCACTCATGGCGCAGAGACTCTCTTGATGTCAGGTGACTAATGGCTCCATGTTAAGGGAAAACCTGCTGCACTCGCAATCCTGAGCAAATCACTCGGGTTTGGTGACTGCGCGCGACCACTCCCTTTTGGACACTCCTGACTGACTCATGTTGCGCATGAATCATGCTCATCGTGACGCTTCTGTAGTCTGATACGATAGCTCCAACTGGCCAAGGCGGGGGTTTCTGAGCGAATCCCTCGCCGGCGCCTCTCAATAGCAATGAGTTCGCGCCTGTGGCGTGTGACTTTCTCGGCAAGATGCTGGCTTGGCAAAGCACTGGCTTGGTAGAGAAAGTTGCCCGCCCGGGAAACAACGCGACAGGTCACGTACGCTGGAGTCCGTCATGGCGCAAGCCCAATCCCCTGTTCCTTATTCTCTGTCCTTGCCCGACGCGCTGAGCCAGGCGCTGCAGGAACGCATCCTGATCCTCGATGGCGGCATGGGCACCATGTTGCAGAGTTACGGGCTGGAGGAGGAAGACTTCCGAGGTGAGCGCTTCGCCGACTGGCCCAGCGACATCAAGGGCAACAACGATCTGCTGGCGTTGACCCGACCGGACATCGTCGAGGCGATCCACCGCGCCTACTTCGAGGCCGGCGCCGATATCGTCGAGACCAACACCTTCAATGCCACTCAGCTGTCGCAGTCCGATTACGGCATGCAGGCGCTGGTCCACGAGATCAACCTCGAATCGGCACGCCTGGCGCGCAAGACGGCGGATGCCGTGGCCGCCGAGACTGGCATCCCGCGCTTCGTCGCCGGGGTGCTGGGTCCGACCAGCCGCACCTGCTCCATCTCGCCGGACGTGAATGACCCCGCCAAGCGCAATGTCACCTTCGATATCCTGCGCGACAACTACCGCGAAGCCGCATTGGCGCTCTTCGAGGGCGGCGCAGACCTGATCCTGATCGAGACAATCTTCGACACCCTGAATGCCAAGGCGGCGATCTACGCCCTCGAGGAGCTGTTCGACGAAGGCCATCCGCGCCTGCCGGTGATGATCTCCGGCACCATCACCGATGCCTCGGGGCGTACGCTGTCCGGCCAGACTACTGAAGCCTTCTGGAACTCGGTCCGTCACGCGCGCCCGCTGAGCATTGGCCTCAACTGCGCACTGGGCGCCGAGGAGCTACGTCCTTATCTGCGTGAGCTGTCCGAGAAGGCCGATACCTTTGTTTCCGCGCACCCCAACGCCGGCCTGCCCAACGAATTCGGCGAGTACGACCAGACCCCGGACGAGATGGCCGAGATCATCGGCTCCTTCGCCGCCGCGGGCCTGCTCAACATCATCGGTGGCTGCTGTGGCTCCACCCCGCAGCACATACAGGCGGTCAAGCGCGTGGTGTCCCAGTACCCGCCGCGCAAGGTGCCGGAGATCGCGCCGGCCTGCCGCCTGTCGGGACTTGAGCCCTTCAACATTCAGCCGGACTCGCTCTTCGTCAATGTTGGTGAGCGCACCAACGTCACCGGCTCCGCGCGCTTCCGCCGCCTGATCAAGGAGGAGGACTACACCACCGCGCTGGAAGTGGCCCTCGAACAGGTCGAGAATGGCGCCCAGGTCATCGACGTCAACATGGATGAGGGCATGCTGGAGTCACAGGAGGCCATGGTGCGCTTCCTGAACCTGATCGCCTCGGAGCCGGACATCTCGCGCGTGCCGATCATGGTCGATTCCTCGAAGTGGGACATCATCGAGGCGGGGCTCAAGTGCATCCAGGGCAAGGCGGTGGTCAATTCCATCTCGCTCAAGGAAGGCGAAGAAAGCTTCCGTCAGCAGGCGCAGATCTGTCGTCGCCATGGCGCCGCGGTAGTGGTCATGGCGTTCGATGATGTCGGTCAGGCCGACACCTATCAGCGCAAGATAGAGATCTGCGAGCGCGCCTACCGGATGCTGGTCGATGACATCGGCTTCCCGGCCGAAGACATCATCTTCGACCCCAACATCTTCGCCATCGCCACCGGCATCGAGGAGCACGACAACTACGGGGTCGATTTCATCGAGGCCACGCGCTGGATTCATGACAACTTGCCCCACGCGATGATTTCCGGTGGCGTCTCCAACGTGTCCTTCTCGTTCCGTGGCAACAATCCGGTCCGCGAAGCGATCCACTCGGTATTCCTCTATCACGCCATCCAGGCGGGCCTGAGCATGGGCATCGTCAACGCCGGCCAGTTGGCTCTCTACGATGACCTGCCCCGGGAGCTGCGCGACGCCGTCGAGGATGTAGTGCTCAACCGCCGCGATGACAGCACCGAGCGCCTGCTCGACATCGCCGACAAGTACAAGGGCGATGGCAGCAGCGGCGAGAAGAAGGAAGACCTCGAATGGCGCAGCTGGTCGGTCAACAAGCGCATCGAGCACGCGCTGGTCAAGGGCATCACCGTCCATATCGAGGAAGATACCGAAGAAGCGCGCCTGCAGGCAGCCCGGCCCATCGAGGTCATCGAAGGGCCGTTGATGGACGGCATGAATGTGGTCGGCGACCTGTTCGGCGCGGGCAAGATGTTCCTGCCCCAGGTGGTGAAGTCGGCGCGCGTCATGAAGCAGGCGGTCGCCCACCTGATCCCCTTCATCGAGGCCGAGAAGAGCGGCGAGACCCAGGCCAAGGGCAAGATCGTCATGGCCACCGTCAAGGGCGATGTCCACGACATCGGCAAGAACATCGTCGGTGTGGTGCTTCAGTGCAACAACTATGAGGTGATCGACCTGGGCGTGATGGTGCCGGCGGAGAAGATTCTGCAGACCGCCATCGACGAGAAGGCCGACATCATCGGGCTTTCGGGGCTGATCACGCCGTCGCTGGACGAGATGGTCAGTGTCGCGAGGGAGATGCAGCGCCGTGGCTTCGAGTTGCCGCTGCTGATCGGTGGTGCCACCACGTCCAAGGCACATACCGCAGTCAAGATCGAACCGCAGTACGATCAGCCGGTCATCTATGTCACTGATGCCTCACGCGCGGTGGGCGTGGCATCGCGTCTGCTGTCGCCGGAACTCAAGGCAGCTTATGTCGATCAGATTCGCACCGAGTACGCCGTGGTGCGCGAGCGCAATGCCAAGCGCCGCCCCAAGGCCGCGGATCTCGACTACCGCGAAGCGCGCAAGCGTCGCTTCCAGACGGACTGGGAGCATTACACCCCGCCGGCCCCGAGCTTTACCGGCCTCAAGGTCTTCGATGACTACGATTTGAATGAACTGGTCGAGCGCATCGACTGGACGCCCTTCTTCATGAGCTGGCAGCTGGCGGGCAAGTACCCGAAAATTCTGCAGGATGAAACAGTCGGGGAAGCGGCGCGTTCGTTGTTTGCCGATGCCAAGGTGATGCTGCGCAAGCTGATCGATGACAAGGTGCTGTTGGCGCGTGGCGTGATCGGCTTCTGGCCGGCCAACTGTGTCGACGACGACACCCTGGAAGTCTACGCCGATGAATCACGCACACAGGTGGTCGAGCGCCTGCATCATATCCGTCAGCAGATGACCAAGAATCGTGATGGCGTCTGTCACAGTCTTGCCGACTACATCGCCCCGCGTGATAGCGGCAAGCCGGACTGGATCGGTGGCTTCGCCGTGACCACCGGGCATGGCGCGGATGAACTGGCCAGGGAGTACGAGGCGGCTGGCGATGATTACAACGCCATCATGGTCAAGGCGCTGGCGGACCGTCTCGCCGAAGCCTTTGCCGAGCGCCTGCACGAGCGCGTACGCAAGGAGTTCTGGGGCTACGACAGCGAGGAAGTACTCGACAACGAGGCGTTGATCGCCGAGAAATATCGCGGCATTCGTCCGGCGCCCGGCTATCCGGCCTGCCCGGACCACACCGAGAAGGCCACGCTGTTCCGCATGCTCGAACCAGGCAAGCATGCCGGCATGGAGCTGACCGAGAGCTTTGCCATGTGGCCAGCCGCCGCCGTCTCAGGCTGGTACTTCGCGCACCCGGAGTCGAAGTACTTCTCCACCGGCAAGATCACTCGCGATCAGGTGCAGTCCCTGGCGAGCCGCAAGGCAATGGAGCTTGGCGAGATGGAACGCTGGCTGTCGCCGGTGCTGGGCTACGATCCAGACACCGATTGACTCCTCCCGTCAGCTGCCCCCACCGTCTGACACCGCCAACGTCGCCCCGCGCGCCTCACCTCTCAGGAAGTGGGGCGCGCTGTTGTCTGTGAGCCGATGTCTTCAGTTTGCCGAGCGCGCTATCATGTTGCCCCTCTTGTCCGCTGTCGTGAGTCGCCCGTGCTGCCGTTGTCACTGCTTTGTCTATCACTCCTCTATAAATCAATGCTCTGTTCACTGGTTTCCCGTTTTTCAGGCACATTCGAGGCTTTCAATTCTTCCCGAGCTTCATATCCTTTCGCCACCCCGCGTGGGAGCGTCTGATGCTGGGGAATCTTGCGCGCAACACACGAATACTGAAACTGGCGCTGCCCATCATCGGGGCGATGCTGTCGCAGAGTCTGCTCAACCTGATTGATGCGGCACTGGTCGGCAGCCTGGGGGAAACGGCGCTGGCGGGTGTCGGGATCGGTGGCTACGCCATGTTCATGGTCACGGCACTGATCTTCGGGCTGTCTTCCGCCGTTCAGGCTCAGACCTCGCGACGCCTGGGCGAGGAATCGCCCGAGCGTTGTGGCGAAGGCCTCAATGCCGGCCTGGTGTTGGCGTTGTCGATCGGCATTCCTGTCACCCTCGCCTGCCATCACTGGGCTGGGCCGCTGCTGTCACTGATCAATGACCAGTCCGGCGTGCATGAAACGGCCTCGTCATATTTTCAATGGCGTGTGCTGGGGCTGATACCTGTCGCCATGGCGTTCTGCTTCCGGGGCTTCTGGAATGGCCTGCAGCGCACCGGGATCTATCTGCGCATCATGTTGATCACCCAGGCGGTCAATGTCGTGCTCAGCATCATTCTGATCCATGGCCTGTTCGGTGCTCCGCAGATGGGCGCGGATGGCGCCGGGGCCGGTACGACACTGTCCCTGCTGGTCGCATTGGCGCTGTGGATCAAGGCGACGCTGGGCGAGCGCAGTCTGCACGGTGTTCTGCATGCCTGGCCGCCGATGACGCATTACCTGACGCTGTTGAAGCTCGCGGTGCCCCACTCCTTTCAGCAGTTATGGTTCGCGGCAGGCTACGCGATGCTGTTCTGGATACTCGGTCAGATCGATGCGGCCAGTGTCGCGGTCGGCCATGTACTGGTGAATCTCTCCCTGCTACTGATACTGCCCGGGGTCGGACTTGGGCTGGCCGCCATGAGTCTGGTGGGGCAGTCTCTGGGCAGCGGCGAACATGAAGAGGCCCACCGCTGGGGGTGGGACACCGTGCGCGTGGCACTGCCGTGTCTATTGCTGCTGGGCTTGCCACTGTGGGTCGCGCCCGAGAGCGTGCTCGGATTGTTCCTGCATCGCCCACAGTTGATCGAGCTGGGCAAGCTACCTCTGCAGATGACGGCCGCCATGATCGTGCTCGATTGCACCGCTATCGTGCTGGCCCAGGCACTGCTGGGCGCCGGCGCCCATCGCACCGTGATGCTTGCCACCTTGAGCCTGCAGTGGCTGATCTTTCTGCCCGCGGCCTGGTGGTGGGGGGTTCATCAGGAAGGGGGCCTCGTCGCCATCTGGGCAATTCAGCTCGCCTATCGCCTGCTCAACTCGCTCGTCTTCGGACTTATCTGGCAGCGAAGAGCATGGCAAGCCTTGCGCCTTTGATAATGCTCTATGATGCGACTCGCCATTCATCGCTGTAGCCACTCGCTCCTGTAGCTCATGGTAAATATCAAGAGTCAATGATATAGATCGTTCAATCGTTGAAATTTGGTAAATGGCAGCTTTGTTGCAGTCAATTCAAGGCCTGCCCAGTCGCGTATCCTGATTGAATTGTAATCAAATGTAATAGGGAGAACGCCATGTCCGCTGCCACCCACGAGACAGGACGAGTACAACTTGGCTTGCCAAGGCTGATCGTCCTGTGTGGTTGCCTTGCCCTCAGCGGGTTGGTCAACGCCGCATCCTCTGGCTCTTCCTCCTCCGATCTCACGCCTCGAGCCTCAATAAATACTCAAGCTTCGACCTATCCTTAAGGCGAGTCGAGGGCACGTGTTGCACAGAAGGCGATGCCAGGACGCACGCTGAACGCCACCTTCGTGAACCCCGGGCTTCGTGGCGAGCGCTTCTGGGACATGGTGACGAACACCATGCGAGCGGCCGCCCTGGACTTGAACATCTCGCTGGAAGTCGTCTAAGCCGAGCGGAATCCCATCCTGCTCAGGAAACTCGCGATTCAGGCTTTGGAGAGCCCTTCCGCTCCTGATTATCTCCTGCTGGTCAATGAAGAGCAGGCGGCATCCGAGTTGTTGACGATCGCGGATGGCCACGACACCCATGTCGTGATGCTGTTGAACGGACTGAGCCGCGAACAGGCGCTGATTCATGGCACCCCGGGGTCCCTCCACCCCTCCTGGATCGGCAGCGTCATCCCGGACAACCATACCGCGGGCAAACGCATGGCGGCCCAGTTGATCAAGGTGGCGCGGGAAGGGTCCCCCACCGAACAATTGCATGGGCTTGCCTTGATCGGGGATACCCGAACACCTGCCTCGATTGCCCGCAATACCGGCATGCTTGCCGGCTTTTCCCAGAACCAGAATGTCCACATAGACCGCATACTCGAGGCGCGCTGGAATACTCGGGATGCTGAACATCTTACTGCGCAATATCTTAAGTGGGTCAGCCGCTCAAGCGGTCAGAATGATCTGATCTGGGCGGCGAATGATGCCATGGCCGAGGGGGCCATTCTTGCGCTCGAGTCAGCGAGCCTCACGCCCGGCGTGGATGTGCTGGTGGCAGGACTCAACTGGTCACCGGAGGGTATCAGCATGGTGAAGGATCAGCGCATGCTGTTGACGGACGGCGGTCATTTCATGGCGGGAGCCTGGGCGATGGTGATGGCAAGAGACCATGCCGATATCGAGGAATGGACCCCCAGAACCGTCAACTTTCCGATGAGCGCCATCACGCATGGTAATGTGGCTCGATACGGCCCATTTCTGGAAAATCCTGACTGGGAGGCTGCAGATTTCGCGGCCTTCGGATTGCAGCCATCGCAGGATGACTATGGGTTTGATCCGATGAAGGTATTGGCGCAGATGCTTGATCACCAGGCCGCGGCATCCGGATTGCTCCCTCAGGCTCCTGCCGTCTAGAAGAAGATTGCACATTCCAGCGCGCTCATGAATACCCCTCAATGAGGGGCCGCAAGGATAGCTAGCAGGGCGACTTTCATCGCCACCGAGGGAGAACAGCGTGATCAATGATGGCCCGACACCCGTCAAGACCCCGGATACGGCACCCGGGGGTGATGGCGAGCATGCGTCACCGCTCAGATGGCGAATACTGCGGATACTTGCGCCGCTGGTATTCGCCATCTGTGCCATCAGTGGAGCCGTGAGTTATTACCTTTATGCCAGTGAGGCCGTCGAGCACATGCATGATGACCATCAGGAAATGATGGATATCGTGGCACTATCGATGCCGGACGCCATCTGGAACTTTGATGATGAGAGAGTTCATGCCTACCTCGAGACTCTCAGTCATCACGCCAGCGTCCATGCCGTGCGCTACTTCAATCATGAGGGTGAGCTTGTCGAGGAGATAGCCAAAAGCGGCACAGCCTTGAACCCCCGTCACGCATTCGAAGCCACTTGTCTATCAGAATTCTCTGGTCAAGCAGGCCGTTGGCAGACTTGAACTGGAGAGCACCAACGCACCGTTGCTTGCCGCCCGTTACCAGGGTGGAGCAGTGCTGTTCGCGATTGCCCTGACCATCATCCTGTCGATCCTGCTGATGCTTTCCTGGCAGTTGAAGCGCTATGTGATGAACCCCTTGAGCAAGGCTGTGAGGCGCATGAGGCAGCTGGAGGGCCAGCATGCCACCTTCCAACGAATTCCCCCTGTTCACTCGCGTGAGATCAACAAGGTCATCGTGGAGCTGAACAAGCTGGGGCAGCGAATCTTCAACATGATGGAAACGCTGCGTAACAACGAAGAGCGCTATCAACACTTCTACCGTGATACCCCCGCATTGCTGCTGGTGATCGACGACAAGGGCACAGTGCAGGATGCCAGCGAGCAAATGCTGGAGGTGACCGGTTGGACACGTGAACATCTTGTCGGCATGCCCTTCGATACTCTCATCAGCAGTCAGAATAGCAAGCATATCCATCGCATCAGTACTGCCTTGAAGCTGGGCAATGCCTGCAATGACCTTGTAATGACATTGAACTGCCGACATCAGGAAGACCGTCAGGTCCAGGTGGTCATTCCGGCCGCCAATGGTAGCCAATCCCGGGGCACGATGATGCTGCTGACGGACATCACCGAACTGACCAGGACCCAGCAGCGACTGTTGGAGCATGAGCTGATTGACCCCTTGACTCAATTGCCCAACCGGCTGTCACTCAATCAGCACGTACAACAGTTGATCGCACGTGACGCTGTCTTTGGTTTGCTGCTGGTCAATATCGATCGATTCCACAGCATCAATCACCACCTGGGGCCGATGGACGGTGATCTGCTGTTGAAAGAGGTTGGCGCACGACTCAAGGAGTGTGACCCCGCCTGGATCGGTCGTACTGGTGGTGATGAATTCGTCATGACCTGTGATATCAATGACTTGCGACCACTTGTTCACCGAATTCAAATCGCCTTCTCCCATCCGCTGCTCAAGGCTGGCGAACCCATCCATCTCAGTCTGAGCATGGCGGGTCTGCAGGCGCAGGCAGATGACGAGAGCCCGAGCCGGCTGATGCGTCTGCTGGAACTTACCGTGGTCGATATCAAGCATAAAGGGGGCAATCAATACCGCACCTGCGTCCGTGACAGCGCGCTGGAAGACGGTGAGCCGTTGTTCCTGAAGGAGCGCATGATTCGCGAAGCCTTGACCATGGGCTGGTTCCGCCTCTATTTACAACCCATCTTCCGGGCGGCCAGTGCCGATCTGGAGGCGCCGGAACTGCTCGGTGCGGAGGCACTGATCCGCCTTGAGCACCCTGAGCTCGGCCTGGTACCACCCGATGAGTTCATTCCGGCAGCAGAAAAGACCGGACAGATCGTCGAGATCGGCAACTGGGTATTGGAAGAGGCTGCCGTCATCCTGTGTGAATGGCGACGACTCGGGATCGAGGAGCGCTATCTGTCCGTCAACGCCTCTGTCATCCAGTTCAGGGATCAAGGCATGCTGCACCAGCTCGAGTCACTGCTCGAGCGCTACCCGATTCGTCCCTCGCAGCTGGTGGTCGAGGTCACCGAGAACCTGATGCTCGACAGCAAAGACAGCTTGCGTTATCAGTTGCAGGCCATACGCAGGCTGGGCGTCAACCTCTCGCTGGATGATTTCGGAACAGGCTTCTCATGTCTCTCCTATCTGCATGATCTGCCTTTCGGCATCCTGAAGGTCGATCACTCCTTCGTCATGAACGTCGAGACCAGTCGCCGGGACAGGGAGCTGGCGCGGGTCATCGTCGCGATGGGCCAATCCCACGGCATGCAGGTCGTTGTCGAGGGGGTCGAGGAGCTGGGGCAAGCCGAAATCTTCCAGACCATGGGCGTCCACGCCTTCCAGGGCTTTCTCTTCGGTCGCCCGATGCCGCAGCAAGTCTTCGAGACGCGCTTTCACGCCCATGCGGATTCGCGCCTCAGTCTGCTGAAACCTGTCAGGAGCGCACCAGGCACAGGCAATGACCTGGACTGATATCGTCTGACTGATGTCGTCAGTTCTGCGCGAGCCCGGCCTGTGGCAGGCCCTTGCCTATCGTGAGCCCTCGTGTACTTGGCCAGACGCCTGCCAGCCGGCGTCTGGTCTTTTCTTTTTGGCTGCCGATAGGCAAACTCGACGCGCCCTTCTTAATAACGTCATCATCGAAAACTATGAGGATTTATTCTTTTAAAGAATAAAGAATAGAGGGTATGGTGGCTTCAGCATCAACAAGATTCGCATCAGTGGACGATCATCTGATGCCCGACCGCAGGACACCCCTGACATGTATCGCTATGACACCTACGACCAGACACTGGTCGACGAGCGGGTAGCTCAGTTCAAGGACCAGATGGATCGCTATCTGGCGGGCCGTCTGGGGGATGAAGAATTCCGCCCTCTGCGCCTGCAGAATGGCCTTTACATCCAGCGTCACGCCCCGATGCTGCGTATCGCCATTCCTTACGGCATGTTGAGCGCTGTCCAGCTGCGCGCCATGGCGGCCATCAGTCGTCGTTATGACCGTTCCTATGGACACTTCACCACCCGCCAGAATCTGCAGCTGAACTGGCCGAAGCTGGAAGATGTCCCGGCAATTCTCGCCGAACTCGCTCAGGTCGAGATGCATGCGATCCAGACCAGCGGCAACTGCATCCGCAATACCACGACTGACCAGTTCGCCGGTATCGCGGAAGACGAGACCGTCGACCCGCGTCCGTGGTGTGAGCTGATCCGTCAGTGGTCCACGCTTCACCCGGAATTTGCCTATCTGCCGCGCAAGTTCAAGATTGCCGTCACCGGCGCAAGCGCCGACCGTGCTGCCATCCAGGTCCACGATATCGGCATTCGTCTCAACCGCGCCGACGATGGCAGCGTCAAGGCCACCATCCTGGCGGGTGGCGGCCTCGGCCGTACACCGATGGTCGGCGACATCGTGCGCGAAGACCTCGACTGGCAGCACCTGTTGACCTATCTGGACGCTATCGTGCGTGTCTACAACCAGTGGGGCCGTCGCGACAACAAGTACAAGGCGCGCATCAAGATCCTGGTCAAGGCACTGGGAATCGAGGAATTCCGCCGTCGCGTCGAGGAAGAATGGGCCCACCTCAAGGATGGCCCGGAAACCCTCACCGACTCCGCCGTCACCAAGGCGACCAGCTACTTCCCCGAGCCTGAGCGCCGTGAAGTCAGCGCCGAGGCCATCGAGGCCTACGAGACCCTGCGCCGCGAGAACCGCGCCTTCGCGCGTTTCGTGACCAACAACGTCGTCGGCCACAAGGTGCCGGGCTACAAGGCCGTCACCCTGTCGCTCAAGCGCCGTGAACTGGCCCCGGGTGACGTCACTGCTGACCAGATGGACGCCGTGGCTGACCTCGCGGAGCAATATGGCTTCGGTGAACTGCGCGTGACACACGAGCAGAACCTGGTGCTGTCAGACGTGCCGGTTGATGAGCTCGAGACACTCTGGAAGGCGCTGGAAGAACTCGGCATGGCCAACCCGACCGTCGGCACGCTGGCGGACATGATCTGCTGCCCGGGTGGCGATTTCTGCTCGCTGGCCAATGCCAAGTCGATTCCCATCGCTCAGGCACTGCAGGACCGCTTCGAAGACCTCGACTTCCTGTACGACCTCGGCCCGCTGGACCTGAACATCTCGGGCTGCATGAACGCCTGTGGCCATCACCACGTCGGCAACATCGGCATCCTGGGTGTCGACAAGAAAGGCCAGGAGTTCTACCAGGTCTCGCTGGGCGGACGCAGCGACGACAACGCCACGCTCGGCAAGATTCTCGGCCCCTCCTTCAATGCCGAAGACATGCCGAACGTCATCGACAAGGTGCTGCAGGTCTACGTCGAGCAGCGTCTGGAAGATGAAGTCTTCGTCGATACCTACCACCGCATCGGCATGAAGCCGTTCAAGGAGCGGGTCTATGCCTGAGGTGACTGCACAAATGACATCAGCACGTGAATTGACCGATCAGCGCCAGGGTGGCGTCATCCGTCAGAATCAGCTGGTGAGCGAAGATGCCTGGCAGGTCGTGCGTCTGGATGAAGACGGCAATCTACCGAGCTATCAGCAACCTGCCCTGCTGCCGCTGGCAGAATGGCAGGCGCTGGTCGCCGCCGGTGAAGGTTCTGATCATCTGGCGCCCTGGCTTGCCAGTGACACCGAGCTCACGCCCGAGCTGGGCAAGGCACTGGCGGACGCACCACTGCTGGGGGTCGACTTCCCGAACTTCAATGATGGCCGCGGTTACACCATTGCCCGCCTGATGCGTGAGCGCTTCGGCTACCAAGGTGAGATTCGCGCCATCGGTGACGTGCTGGTGGATCAACTCCACTACATGAGCCGTTGTGGCATCAGTGCTTTCGCCCTGCGTGACGATCAGTACGTGGAAGATGCTTTGCATGCCCTGAGCTTGTTCAGCGTCAGCTACCAGACCGGTGTCGACCAGAAGACGCCGCTGTTCGCGCGTCGTTGATCGCCCGCTCTTGATCACTCACCGTTACTGCCTGCGGATAGACGCGGGATAGAAAGCAATCGCAGTCGAGTGAACCAAGCAAAAGCCCCCGTCCAGGATGGTCTCCTGGGCGGGGGCTTTTTTCGTGCCGGATGGTTAGTCTCTGCAGTGTCTTGCCTGACGTTTCGTCTCAGTCGCCTGAGCGGCTCTTCAACCGGCGACGACCGTGGACAGCAGTGCCATCCCTCCCACCAGCAGTGCGGCCATCACCAGTCCCACCACCAGAAAGTTCAGCGCATGGCCGTGCTCGAAATCACGCTTGCGATTGGCCTCCTTCTGGACACCAAAGAATGCTGCCAGTACGGATTTGACTTCATTGATCATGATCGCCTCCTGGTCGGTGACCTCACGCAATTCATCATCAGGGCACAGGGTTGTCTGAGGACAGGGGGGGCCGGGATAGAGTTGACTGGAGACAGCACAGGATGCTCGCGCGCATTCCAGCAGAGGGAGCTATGCTCAACTCAGCTCAGGTTGCGAAGCCTGTGCCACTAGACACCAGCCACTATCACTATTGGTCACAATAACGCCAAACACCAGCCGCCCCGCCGGTATTTTCCCCAAGGTCTGCACTCATCAGCTATCAGATACCATGAGACAGGAGTCCGGAATGCCAATCGCCAATCAACCGATGCACCCTTTCGCTGCCTTGTTCAGCACCCCACTGCCCTGGATGAATCGACCCGATGACCTCGTGCATCCCCTCGCCCCCTTGATGCGTTGTCAGCAGGTATGGTGGAGCCTGAGCCTCAAGGCATATGAGCAGGAGATCGAGTTTATTCGCATGTGGCAGACCAAGAGCATGGAAATGGGCCAGTGCCTGCTATCCTCCGGGTTCGTTGACCCTCACGAGTCAAAGGAGTGCCTGACGGAGATCGTCAGTGATGTACAGGAACATACCGTCAAGCGCCTGCAACGCCTGCAAGGCCTGACAGACGAATTGAAGGAAGCCATCTGGGAAGAGATCTAGGGCGCAGCTCTGGGCCTGGGGCCGGTGGGAGCGTTGCCCAAAGGCCCTTGTCGACAACAGGCTAGTGGTGTCGTCGCCAGGTCAGCAAGCCACCAAGCCAATAAGAAGACGTCAGAAGATCTATCGGGCTAGATGATCCATCGGATCCAGGTGAACCAAGCGAGAAACGCACAACGCCCAGCCTTCAGGTAGAAGTGCTGGGCGTTGTGCTTACACGCTTGCAGGCCTGATAAAGCCATCGCGACGCGCGAGCCACTGCATGACTCAGGTGATAGCTCATGGCTTGCTCAGAGCGTAGCGCAGGACAAGTCAGGCAAGACGAGGGCTTACTCTGAATCCGCTTTCCCCTTGAATGCCTCAAGCTCTCGCAGCCATGTCTGGGCGGCCTCGCGATCAAGATCGAATTCCGCGATCAGGCTTTCGAGTCGCGCCACGAACTCCTCATCACGCTTCTGGGCGCGCGCCTCGTCAGCGTCGTGGTTCGACTCGGCGGCGGGGGCAGGCTGAGAAGAGCGATCCAACGCATTCAGCTCTTCTGCCAACGCCTTTTCGAGCTCATCAAAGAGAGCACGCTGCTTGCGAGCACTGGCAATGATCTTTTCATCATGTCGGTTCATGCACGATTTCCACTTTTGATCTTGTCGACAACAAGAAGACAACGCTATGAGTTCACTGCAGGACGATGAGCGACAATTTGACTTGCAGCTTATGCACGACACCTTCAACACTCGACCGGCGCGCCTCAAATCAAGATGTTAGCGAGCCTCTTCTGGACAGCCATCGATAAATGACAGATATCTTCTTGAAAGCCATACAGAAAACTAGCTTCATCATGCCCCTTTCAACGTCTGCTCGCAAGACATCGCGCGACAGGAAAAACGTGCAATTGCCCTGAACTGGGGCTTCGCGGAGTGTTGAGTGCCCTCTCTTGGCATTGGGGCGGTAACATCGTAGCGTTGGCTGGATGACATAGAGGACTGAAACGATATCCTCTGGGTCTTGCGCTAGCCGCTATGCTCGAAACAGTGCCATCATCACCCTCCCCGGCGCCACCGCATCACTCATGGATGACGTGACTCGATGATCAAGGATAGTGATCTCTCTCGACATGGGCCAGATACCGGCCCGCCCGATCTTCGCTCCCCGGTCAGACAGCGTCCGTTGGGCAAGCCCTTGCGCCTATGGCTGGGGTTGACCGCACTCTCCTGTCTCTCACTTGGTGCCCTGCTGGTATTTCAGGAATCGCAGAGTCGCGAGCAGGATATTCTGCAGGCCCAGGCGACACAGATGCTGGTCGCCAAGGAGCGGCGTCAACAGGCCAGATTAATGGTGGAGCAGACGCTCGGCATGATCGCCTCGCGGCATCGCGATTACGAGCATCGTCTGCAACGTCTTCTCATCACCACCATGCGCTCCCCGTCACTGGGCATCAGCCATCTGAGTGGACGCGATCGCTCCTTCGTCAGTACCGAACTGTTGCGCCAGTTCCCGGACCTGCGCATCAACCCGGACTGGATCGACATCATGCAGCTCCCCACCACGCTCCACCCTGACTGGTGGAATCAGGAGCTGAATCAGCGCCTCAATGCGGGCATGCGCAAGCCACAATTCCTGCGCGGCACGGATGCCGGGCTGGTGTTTGCCGTGCCGCTGGGGCAGGAGGAAGGTAACCCCGGCGCCGTGCGCCTTGATCGACGACAACAGCCCGCCCCCTGGGCGCTGGTGCATATCGACCCGAAGATGGTGGCCTTTCTGGTCGCCAATGAGCTGAGACAGTCTCTGCACGCCAGTGTCGAGCGCGAGGAAAGCCGCTATGTCTGGATCAACGAGATCCTGGACCCGACCGGAGGTGAGGGCTATGCACGCCGGTTGATCCATCCTCTGCTGCCGGCCACCGAAGGCAAGTTGCTGTCGACCGAGTACCAGGACAGCAGTGGCCGCTTCCCGTATCGCACCGAGCTCGAGGGTGTCTTGAACGGCAGTGGCATCTACTTCGATTACCGCTTCCCCAAGCGCCCGGGCGCCGAGCAGGTCGACAAGACCGCCTACGCCGCCCTGTATCCCCCCTTCCAGTGGATCATCGCCAGCGGCGTCTATCTCGATGACATCAGTGAAGCCGCCCTCCAGGCGCACGAAGACTTGATGAACAAGAAGCACGCGCTGGAGCGTTGGCATTTCCTGATCACCCTGCTGGTGACCTTGATGCTCTGTCTGGCCTTTGGCTACGCCTTCCTGTGCCAGTATCGCGAGCGACAGCTGCAGATGCGCCAGCGCATGAATCAGCTGGAGCATGAGCTTGAGCAGCGCGGCGAAGACAGGCTCGGGGCGGTGATGCGCATGATCCGTGAGGAACGCTGTCCCGAGCGCTCGGGAGAAGACTTTCTGGCCGCCAATCTTGTCAGCGCCATCGCGACACGACTCGGGATGGACCGCCAGGAAATCGCCACGCTGGAGCGCGTTGCCATGCTGCACGATATCGGCAAGCTGGCGCTGCCTGACTCCCTGCTGCGACCGCGCGATGAACTCCATTTCGATCAGTATCACTTGCTGCGTCGCCATGTCGAGGTCGGTGCACGCATGATGGAAGATGCCCTGATGGCACCCGCGGAAGCTGACCTGTTGCGTGCCAGTCAGCAGTTCATGCTGGGGGCCTGCAGCAGGTTGACATCGTATGCAAACGGCAACGCTGCCGCGACCTCGCAAACCTCTGCAACACCTCCTGCCATGTCTCCGTCTGCTCCTCCTCGTGCAGATATCCCACAGGCAGAGCAGACCTCGGCCGATACAGCAGCGACGTCGCTCGCTGCCAGCACTCTGGCACTGGTCGTGCAGGTCATCGAGCTGGTGCGACACACCGGTGTCAGTGAGGCCCAGGCACTGAGCGAGATCGAACACCGTCTAGGCCTTATGCCACCAGAGTTGCTGCAAGCGGCGCGTGAAGTACTGACGGAGCAACCGATAGCGCCGGCACCCACCCTGCATCGACTCTGCCCGCAGCAGGTAGAGCGTGACCCGAACCGGTGGCGCGACAGCCACAGTGGCTGCTTCACCCGCGCACTGCTGGATGCCGCTCTCGAAGCGCTGGCCCGGGAGTGTCAGGACGCCATGGGGCAGCACATCACGCTGTGCCATCTTCACCTGGGCGGCATGAAAGGATCGCGCCGCAGCGCTGACGACAGACACCTTGCGCCACTCGATGCCCAGCTTGGCCCACACCTGAATGCCTGCTTCTATCCGTTGCGTGTCTTCCGCGTCAGTGAGGGCAACTTCATCGTGATGGGGCACCAATGTCGAGATATCTCGCCTGCGCAGAAAGTGACTCGCCGCCCTGAAGGCAATGAGCCACTGTTCGAGGCGCCAGCCAATGGCACTGCCTCGCCACCCACCGCCAATTCCCTGACATCGCTGCTGTCATCGCTGGAGGACACCGCGACGCTCGAGATCACGCTGCTCGATCTCTCCTGTGCCCAGACACTCAAGGAATGGCAATTGACCCTCAATGGCCATATGGCTCGCTACCCGCCATCGGCGTGATCTGATCATGGCGCCAAGCTTTCCTGGTGACCCGCTTCCCGATGACCCGCTTTGCATGTGAGCCGTCTTACCAACCGTGACAGGGGCCAGACATCGTGTCTGGCCCCGTTCGTTGTAGATGCACCCTTTTCACTCCCCCTTGTTACCCGCCTCCTCGTTGGCTGCGCCATTGTTAGCTGTGACGGGCGAACTTTTCGCGCGACCAAAGTTGAAGAGCTTGTGGCTTGTTGAAATGTCCGACATTTATTAATGTGTGTTCAGACATTTATCCTGATGCTCGGAACCTCATGCGTCAGCGCCGCGCTCGAAGGCGATGCGATGCAGTGACTCTCCTGACCATCCTCTCACGACAGGCATCTCAATGACCGACTCTCTGGCGGCAGCCTCACTCGCCACTGACAGCGCCTCGGCGAACGACGCGACCCCGCGCAGCATGGAGGCCATTGCCACCTGCATGGCGCGGGAAATTCTCGCGGGCAGCTTCGGCCCCGGTGACAGCTTTCCGCGTGAACTGGACCTCTGCCAGCGCTTCGACGCCAGCCGCAACCGTGTTCGCAACGCCCTGGCTCAGCTGGTGAGCGCCGGGCTGCTGGAACGTACCGCCGGGCGTGGCACCATCGTGCGCGAGATGAGCGAATGGCAGCTGCTGGATCCGCTGATGAGCCATTGGGTCAGCGGTCTCGACGGTATCAACCCGGACCTGATGCGCGAGATCTACGCCTTCCGCCTGTCCGTCGAGCCCTATGTCAGTGCGCTGGCCGCAATGAAGGCCAACGCCCAGGACCTCGCGCGCCTGGAGCGCGCCTTCGAAGGCATGGTCAATACCGCCAATGACAGCTCGCGTGAGGCGCACGCCGAGCACGATGTCGCCTTCCACGAAGCCATCTACCACGCCACGCACAATCTGGTGTGGACACAACTTGGCAGCCTGCTGCGCCCTGCCATCAGCCAACTGATCCACAGTACCCAGCAGTCCGCGCAGCAGCATGATCACAGCCATCATCGCGCCAGCCTCGATCGTCACCGCGCGGTGATGGAGGCCATTCGCCTGCGCCAGCCCGAGATGGCACGCACCTGTGCCGAGCGCGTGCTGGAGACCGCAGCGCGCGATCTCGGCTTCTCACCTGACCACCCACAGCTGGGACACCGCCGCTTCTGATGCTGATCGGGCGTCAGCTGATGACGACCGATTCCACCACCCGCTTCGCCTGGCGCTGAGCCTCGTTCAAACGCCCATTCTCAACAAGGATGCATCCGTGAAAATCACCCGACTCAAGACCTGGCAAGTTCCGCCGCGCTGGCTTTTTCTCAAGATCGAGACCGATGAAGGCTGCTATGGCTGGGGCGAACCGGTCATCGAGGGCCGCGCCGCGACGGTCGAGGCCGCCGTGCACGAGCTGTCCGATTATCTGGTCGGTCAGGACCCGCGCAATATCGAGCACCTGTGGAACGTGATGTACCGCGCGGGCTTCTACCGTGGTGGCCCGATCCTGATGTCTGCCATCGCCGGCATCGATCAGGCGCTGTGGGACCTGAAGGGCCGTGATCTGGGAGTGCCCGTGCATCAGCTGCTCGGCGGCCCGGTGCGCGACAAGATGCGCATGTATGCCTGGACCGGCGGTGACCGCCCGTCAGATGTCGGCGCAGGCGCCAAGGCGCTGGTCGATCAGGGCTTCACCGCCTTCAAGATGAATGGCACGCCGGAGATGCAGATCGTCGATTCGCACAAGAAGATCGATGACGCCGTGGCACGTGTCGCCGAGGCCCGTGATGCGGTCGGTGCGGATGTCGGCATCGGCATCGACTTCCATGGTCGCGTGCATCGCCCGATGGCCAAGGCGTTGCTGCGTGAGCTGGAGCAGTTCCACCCGATGTTCATCGAGGAACCGGTCGCGCCTGAGCACCTGCCGTCGCTCAAGCACATCGCCGAAGGCATCGCGACGTCCATCGCCACCGGCGAGCGCCTGCACACCCGCTTCCAGTTCCGCGATCTGCTGGCGGACGGCATGGTCGACATCATCCAGCCGGATCTTTCCCACTGTGGCGGCATCAGCGAAGGCCTGAAGATCGCCACCCTGGCCTCGGCTTACGATGTGGCGCTGGCCCCGCACTGCCCGCTCGGCCCGCTGACGCTGGCGGCCTCGCTGCAACTGGACGCGGTGTGTCACAACGCCTTCATCCAGGAACAGAGCATGGGAATCCACTACAACAAGGACAACGACGTACTGGATTACCTGGTCGACAAGGATGCGCTGGCAATCAAGGACGGCTTCTGCGCCATTCCGCAGGGCCCGGGGCTGGGCGTCGAGATCGACGAAGCCTTCGTCGAGGAGCGTGCCAAGGTCGGCCATCGCTGGCGCAACCCGCTGTGGACCCACGAAGACGGCTCCGTCGCCGAGTGGTAATGCCGAGCAAGCCGCAACGCACCCGCTGACAACCTAGACGCCATGCCAGGACAGGCCTTCCGCCGAAGGCCTGTCACGCTCAAGGAAGGATTCGACATGACTCGTACCACATCATCCACGTCTGAAGGCTCCGCCTTCGCCGACTTTCGCTACCCGGACCTCGAAGGCGCCAGCGTCTTCATCACCGGAGGTGGCTCCGGCATCGGTGCCGCGCTGACCGAAGGCTTCCTCGCCCAGGGCGCCAAGGTCGCCTTCGTCGGCCTGTCCGATGCCAGCGAATTCTGTGACGCCATGGAAGCTCGCTACGCCAATCGTCCGCTGTTCATCCCCTGCAACATCCAGGACATCGAGGCACTGCAGGCCGCCGTCGCTCAGGCGCGTGAGGCCCACGGCTTGATCAATGTACTGGTCAACAACGCCGCGCGTGACACCCGTCATACGCTGGATGAGTGGACGGTGGAACAGTGGGATGAATCCATCGCCACCAACCTGCGCCCGCAATTCTTCACTGCCCAGGCCGTCGCCCCCGACATGCGCGCGTTGGGTGGCGGCGCCATCATCAATCTGTCCTCCAACAGCTACATGCTGGGACTGGGCGGCTACCCGACCTACGTGACCGCCAAGGCCGGCATCATGGGCATGACCAAGGCACTGGCACGTGAGCTGGGCCCGGACGCCATTCGCGTCAACTGCCTGATTCCGGGCTGGGTGATGACGGAGCGTCAGCGTGAGCTGTGGGTCAACGACAAGGACCTGAACGAGTGCATTGATCAGCAGTGCCTGAAAGAGGCCATTCCGGTCGAGGACATGATCAATCCGTGCCTGTTCCTGGCCTCCAGCGCCTCGCGCATGATGACCGGCCAGCCGATGGTGGTAGACGGAGGCCGAGTGTGAGCGGCGTCAGCGTCACGCCGGCCTGGATCGCCGTCGATTGGGGCTCCAGCAATCTGCGCGCCTGGGCCGTCACTGACGAAGATGAGGTCATCGCTCAGGCCAGCAGTGCCCGCGGCATGCTGGGACTGGCGGCGGATGAGTTCGAGGATGTGCTGCGCGTGCTGATCAATGACTGGCTGCCGGATGATGCGACGGCACCCGTACCGGTACTGATCTGTGGCATGGCCGGCGCGCGTCAGGGCTGGCAGGAGGCGGCTTACCTGCCGCTGCCCGCAGACAAGACGCCTTCCCGTGATGTGCTTGCTGCCCTCGGTGAGCGACTGACCCATGTCACGACGCGCGACAGCCGCCTTGCCGTCGCCATCGTGCCGGGCCTCTGTCAGCAGCAGCCGACCTACGATGTCATGCGTGGCGAGGAGACCCAGCTGGCGGGCCTTGTCGCCGCCCAGCCCGGCTACAGCGGTGCGGTGTGCCTGCCCGGCACCCACGCCAAGTGGGCGCATCTCGTCAATGGCGACATTACCGGCTTCAGCACCTTCATGAGCGGCGAACTCTACAAGCTGCTCAGTCAGGATTCGGTGCTCAAGCACTCCGTCGCTGCTGGAGATCTCACCGACGCCACCCAGCGCGATGCCTATCTGGAGGGCATCGATACAGCGCTTGCTGCCCCGGAGCGCACCACCGCGCAACTGTTCGGCATTCGTGCCCGCGATCTGCTCGATACATCTCTGCCTCAGAGTGACGCTCGCAAGGCGATGCTCGGTGCACGCCTGTCAGGCCTGGTGCTGGGACTTGAGCTGGCGGGCGCTACTGCGGAGCTTTCAGATCACACCACCATCACCCTGATCGGCGACGCCGTGCTATGCCAGCGCTATCAGGTCGCGCTGGAGCATCTGGGCTATCAGGTCACCACCGCGGCCAACGCCGACATGATTCTGGCAGGGCTCGGACGCATCCGGCGTGGACGATCATCCACGCAGTCATCATCAGACCGTGGCTTGTCATCAAAACATGCCTCTGTGAGCCATTGATTGAGCATTTCTGGCATTGCCAGACAGCATTTCTCTCTTCACACAGCCCTTGTTCACACAGCTCCTCTTCAAATAGACCCATTTCTGGAGATTGCCATGAGCCTGCCTCTGGTCGCCATACTGCGCGGTGTGACACCGCAAGACGTCATCGCCATCGCCGACGAGATCATCGCCGCCGGCATCACCCGCATCGAAGTCCCGCTCAACTCCCCACAACCGCTGGAGAGCATCGCCGCGCTGGTCGAGCACTGCGAGCGCGCGCATGACGGCAAGATCCTGATCGGTGCCGGCACCGTGCTGATCCCACAGCAGGTACGCGATGTGCACTCCGCCGGCGGCCGTCTGATCGTCTCGCCCAATGCCGATGTCGACGTCATCCGCGAAAGCCGCCGCCTAGAGATGGTCTCGCTGCCCGGCATCGTCACGCCGACGGAAGCCTTCGCGGCTCTCACTGCCGGCGCCTCGGGCCTCAAGCTGTTCCCGGCGACTCAGGTCGGCATCGTCAACATGAAGGCCATGCTGGCCGTGTTGCCCAAGGACATCGAGCTTTATGCCGTCGGCGGCATCGGCAGTGACAACTTCGCCGAATGGCGTGCGGCGGGTGTCCACGGCGCCGGCCTCGGCACGGCCATCTACACGCCCGGCCTGAGCGCGGCCGAAGTGGGTGAACGTGCCCGCACGCTGGTCGCGGCATGGCTGGCGGCAGACTGATAGCGACAAGTCACGCCGCCGCAAGAGTGACGAGACAACGAACAGAGCACGGATATCGCAAAGGAGCAGCAGATGATGTCATCCCCATGCCTTGGCACTGCCAGTCGCCTCGTCGCCAGTGGCTGCGAGCTGGGCGAAGGGCCGGGCTGGACGCCCGCGACAAGCACCCTACCTGCCCGGGTGCGCTGGCTGAACATCCTCGCCGGCGAGCTGCATCACGCGGCCGCGGACGGCAGTGATCACGTCATCACTCAGCTGGCGCGCCGCACCTCCTACGCAGCCGTTACCCAAGACGGCGATTACCTGCTGGTCGGCCAGGGAATGCTCTCGCGCTACACCCCCGAGACCGGCGCCGTGGAGGATTTCATGCCCTTCGAGGCGGACGCGGCGCCGGCCACGCGCAGCAATGATGCGCGGGTCGATCGCCACGGCAGTCTGTGGCTGTCGAGCATGGGCTGCAACGCCGAGTCCGGCGCTGGCAGCCTCTATCGACTGCATCGCGGAGAGCTGACCCGCGTACTCGAGGGGCTGACTATTCCCAATGCGCTGTGCTTCTCGCCGGATGGCCGCTTTGCTTATTTCACCGACACCGTTACCGGTCAGGTGATGCGCTGGCAGCTGGACGCCGATGGCTGGCCACTCAAGTCAGCAGGTGAATACAACGCCCCCGAAGTCTGGGCCGATCTGCGGGATGCCGGTGGTGGCCCGGATGGCGCCGTGATCGATGCCGAAGGCCATATGTGGATCGCGCTCTGGGGGGCCGGCCGCGTGGCAAGGCTGAACCACGACGGCAAGGAAATCGCCCATGTAGCGCTGCCGGTCAGTCAGCCTTCGTGCCCACTTTTCGGTGGCGAAGGGCTGAACACGCTGTATGTCACCACGGCGCATGAAGGCATGGCCACGCCGGTTCATGCGGCGGGCGATGGTGATCTCTTCACGCTGAACCTGTCAGCACACGGCTTCAAGGGACTAGCAGAGCTACCACTGGTGCTGGGCTGACACCGCCACTCCCTCTCTGATCTTTCTTTATTTCTGGACCCCTCATGATGACCGCAGACGCCCCATCCTCCCGACCTCCGGCTGCGCCTGACGCGACCTGGTCAAGCGATCAGCAGTGGTTGAGCCTGAGTGCCGATGGCATCCAGCTACAGCTGGATCTCGCCGATGGCCTGCTCAAGCTGGCCCATTTCGGGCGCATCGCGCCCATCAATCCGGACCAGCACCGCCTGATGAGCGCTGCCGCCACGCCCCAGGCCAGCCTGGATCAGCTGCCGCCCAATACCCTGTTCAATGATGCCGGGCTCGGCTTTGCCGGCTATCCCGCGCTGATCGGTGACCGCGAAGGCCGCGACTGGCTGACGGCGATGCGCCTGAGCGATGTGGCCTGCTCGACGGATGCCTCCGGCGCTCACGCCCGCCTGACGCTTCGCGACAGCCTGAGTGAGCTGGAAGTATTGCTGGCGCTGACCGTTACCCGCGAGGGCGTATTGCGCCAGCAGACGACCCTGACCAATCAGTCATCCGCGCCCTATCGGCTCGAGTGGCTGGCGGCCGCCTGCCTGCCGCTGCCAGTCCGCTTCGAGGAGTGCCTGAGCTTCGGCGGCCGCTGGGTGCAGGAATTCACCGAGACGCGTCATCGTCTCAGCGAAGGCACCTTCACGCTCGAGAACCGTCGCGGCCGCAGCTCGCATCAACGCGTGCCGACGCTGATCACCGGCACGCCAGGTTTCAGCGAGCAGCGTGGCGAAGTCATCACCGCGCATCTGGCGTGGAGTGGCAATCATCGCGCATTGATCGAGCGTCAATTTGATGGCAGCACTCAATTGCAGATGGGTGCCCTGCTACTGCCTGGCGAGCAGATGCTGGCCGCCGGCCACAGCGTGGCCACCCCGGAAGTGGTGATGGCCTGGTCGGATAGAGGTATCAATGGCGCTAGCCAGCGCATGCATCGCACCCTGCGCGCGCGGCTTGACTGGCCGGTGGCCGACAAGCCGCGTCCGGTACACGTCAACACCTGGGAAGCACTCTATTTCGATCACGATGCGGCGCGTCTCGAGGAGTTGGTCGTTGCTGCCGGTGAGGTGGGTGCCGAGCGTTTCGTGCTCGATGATGGCTGGTTCGTCGGCCGGAGTGGCGAGCGCGCCGCCCTTGGCGACTGGTATCTGGATTCCGACAAGTACCCGCAGGGGCTGGGGCCGCTGATCGAGTCCGTGCAGGCGCACGGTATGGAATTCGGCTTGTGGGTCGAGCCCGAGATGGTCAACCCGGACAGTGAACTCTTCCGCACCCATCCGGATTGGATTCTCGGGCTGGAGGGGCGCGAGCAGCCGCTGGGACGTTATCAATGCGTGCTGGATCTGACTCGCCGCGAGGTCTGTGACTACCTGTTTGCGCGCCTCGATGCGCTGCTCAGCGACTACCCGATCAAGTATCTGAAATGGGACATGAATCGCGACCTGACCCACGCGGGCGGCCAGTCGGAGGAAGGACGCGGAAAGCCTGCCGCCCATGCCCAGGTCAGCGCGCTCTACTCGCTGCTGGCCCGCCTGCGAAAGGCGCATCCCGGCGTCGAGATCGAGAGCTGCGCCTCGGGCGGCGCGCGCACCGATCACGGCATTCTGCGGCACACCCATCGCGTCTGGACGTCTGACTGCAACGATCCCCACGAGCGCACGCATATCCAGCGCGGGGCCAGTCGCGTGCTGCCGCCGGAGCTTCTGGGTGCGCATATCGGCCCGCAACACGCCCATACCACCTCGCGACGCACGTCGCTCGCCTTCCGTGCCTCCACGGCGCTGTTCGGTCATCTGGGACTGGAGCTGGATGTCAGCCAGCTCGGCCAGGCAGAGCGCCGTGAGCTGGGCGGCTGGATAGCGCGCTACAAGGCGCTGCGTGGCCTGCTGCACAACGGTGTCAGCTGGCGTCTGGATTGCCTGGATGACGATCAGCATGCCCATGGCGTGGTCAGTCAGGATGGGCAGCAGGCCCTGTTCAGCATCAGCCAGCTGGCCATGCCACGCCACGCCGTGCCCGCCGCCCAGCCGCTGGCCGGCCTGCAAGCCGACACGGCCTACCGGCTCGAGCTGCTGGAACTGCCGGAGCACCCGGAGCGACGCATGAAACAGCTGCCCGCCTGGATCAGCCGACAACAGGCCGGCGAGCCGGTCGTCGTCTCCGGTGAGTACCTGATGCGAGAAGGCCTCGCCCTGCCGGTGCTGGACCCCGACCAGGCAATCCTGATTCACCTCCATGCGGTAGCGCCATGACGCGTGCCACGCAGGATGTCATTGCATGCGACGCGCTCGCTCCCCACTTTCAGCATCAAGGATGAACCCCATGCAGCTCGGTGTCTGTTATTACCCGGAACACTGGCCACGTGATCGCTGGCCGCAGGATGCTCGCGACATGATGGAAGCCGGCGTTCGTGTCGTGCGTATCGGAGAATTCGCCTGGAGTCGCCTGGAGCCCAGCGCGGGTGACCTGCGCTTCGAGTGGCTGGATGAGGCCGTCGAGGTTCTGGCGGCGGCTGGTCTCAAGATCGTGATGGGCACGCCCACGGCGACACCGCCCAAGTGGCTGGTGGATGCTCATCCGGAAATTCTGGCCGTCGATGAGAATGGCGACACACGCGGCTATGGCTCGCGTCGTCACTACTGCTTCTCTTCGCCGACGTTCCGCACCTTGAGCGAGCGCATCGTGCGCCTGATGGGCGAGCGCTACGCCCACCATCCCGCGGTCATCGCCTGGCAGACCGACAACGAGTACGGCTGCCATGACACCATCCTCAGTTACTCCGCAGCGGCCCGCGCCCGCTTCCCCCAATGGCTCGAGGCGCGCTATGGCACGGTCGAGGCCCTCAATGAGGCCTGGGGCACGGTGTTCTGGAGCATGGAAGTCAGCGAGTTCTCCCAGGTCGAGGCGCCCGTCGGCACCGTGACCGAGCCGCATCCGGCCATCGTGCTCGATTATCGACGCTTCTGCTCCGACATGGTGGTCGAATACAACCGCCTGCAGGTCGACACCCTGCGTGCCGCGGGTGTCAGCGGCGATATCGTGCACAACTTCATGGGCCTGTTCACCGAATTCGATCACTTCGATGTCGCCCGGGACCTGGATATCGCCAGCTGGGACAGCTACCCGCTGGGCTTTCTGGAGCGCGGCGCCCACGACGACGCCACCAAGGCCCATTATCGCCAGCAAGGTCATCCGGACTTTGCCGGCTTCCATCACGACCTCTACCGCGCCATGTGCAAGGGCCGCTGGTGGGTGATGGAGCAGCAGCCGGGCCCGGTCAACTGGGCGATCAGCAACGCCGCGCCCTTGCCCGGCATGGTGCGACTGTGGAGCCACGAAGCCTTCGCGCATGGCGCCGAAGTCGTTTCCTACTTCCGCTGGCGTCAGGCGCCCTTCGCCCAGGAGCAGATGCACGCTGGCCTGCTGCGCCCGGATGGCTCGCCCGCCTCGGCCTGGCCGGAGCTCTTGCAGGTGCGCGATGAACTGGCGACACTCGCGGAACATGACTCGGCGTCTGCCCAGCAGGCGCCCGCCGCCCTGATGTTCGATTACGCCTCCATCTGGGCCTGTCAGATCCAGCCTCACGCCGAGAACTTCAACCCGCTCGAACTGTACCTGAGCTGGTACAGCGCGCTGCGGCGGCTCGGGCTTGATGTCGATATTGTCTCACCGCGCGATGCGCTTTCTGGCTATTCACTGATTGTGCTGCCCTGTCAGGTAATTGCCGATGAGGCACTGGCGGCGCGTCTTAGCACGGCGCGCGATTCAGGCAGTCGCGTGGTGATCGGCGCACGCTCCGGCTCGCGCACGCCGGAGTTTCAGATACCCGCGCAGTTGGCACCCGGCGCACTCAGCGAGCTGGCTGGCGTCACGGTCGATCGAGTCGACGGCCTGCGGCCAGGTGCCAAGCCGGCCGTCATGTTGAGCAACGGTGCACACGGCCATGCCCTGCGCTGGCGCGACCTGCTCGACCATCAGCGCACCAGTGCCCAGGTGGTAACGCGCTTCGAGGATGGCGAACCCGCCATCCTGCATCAGCGCGGTGTCAGCTATCTGACCGCCTGGTTGAGTGAAGACACTCTGGTGGCGATTCTGCAGGCGGAGTGTCAGGCCTGCGGCATCACCACTCATGCCCTGCCCGACGGCGTGCGCCTGAGGCGGCGCGGGCCGCTGAACTTCGCCTTCAACTATGCCCCCGAGCCGCGCTGGCTGCCGGAAGGCCTCGTCAATGACAGCGGGCTGCTGGCCGGTAGCCGGGTGCTGGCACCCGCTGACGTCTGTATCTGGTTCAGTGACGAAAAGCGCCCCTGAGTGCGGCGGCTCCTGCCCACTCATTCAACGCGAAAATCGACTTTGCTTGAAAGCAGGACATCTCTCGGATTTCGCGACCGGCAGACTGTTCGATCACTTGTCGCGGCGCCTTCGGGCGCCGCTTTTTTGGATAGCTATTCTGGGTCTGCAGGCTTCATGAGTGACTACAACACGTGCTGACCCCCCCCCTGCTTACCGGATGACTGAGGCTGTCTTATCGTCAAAATAAAGCAGAATGAAGATAACGGTATATATTTTGATGTAAAACGACCTCTCTTTTCACTGCGCAAGGCCAGATGGAGTTTGCCCTTGAGTGCTTGCTGACCGCACAGCGCTGCCACTTAAGGCGCATTGTTCTCATGTCAGACAATCTCTAGTGTGCTGGATGTCTCTGTATATAAGCCAATAAATAGCAAAAACAACAGGCCACGCACCTGTAAACAGGACAACCGTCGTCAATGGCAGACGACCCACGACTACGATAACGCCAACTACGAGATACCCCCATGAGTATTCTTGCCATTCTGATATCGCTCGGGCTGCTGATGTTCCTGGCCTACCGCGGTATCACCGTTCTCTTGCTTGCCCCTCTGATGGCCGCCCTCGCCGTCGTCCTGTCAGGAGATGCAGCCGCCCTGCTGCCCAGCTACACCGTGACCTTCATGAGTCAGCTGGGCGGCTATCTGGCAAAGTTCTTCCCGCTGTTCATCCTCGGTGCCCTATTCGGTCAACTGATGGCCGATTCCGGGGCCGCGCATGCCATCTCCGAAGGCCTGGTCAAACGCCTAGGCACACGCCATGTGATCCTGACTGTGGTCCTGGCCTGTGCACTGCTCACCTATGGGGGCGTCTCGCTGTTCGTGGTCGCCTTCGCCGTCTACCCGATTGGCGCTCAGCTCTTCCAGCGCACCGGCACGCCCAAGCGACTGCTGCCCGCGGCCATCGCCCTCGGCTCCTTCACTTTCACCATGACGGCACTCCCCGGCACACCTGCCATCCAGAACGCCATCCCGATCCCCTACTTCCAGACCAACAGCTTTGCAGCGCCAGGCCTGGGCATCATCGCAGGCCTGATCATGCTAGGGCTGGGTACCTGGTGGCTGAAGGGACGTGCCAGCAAGGCTCAGGCACAGGGGGAAGGCTACGGAGTTCACAAGGACGAAGCGCTGGAGGAATCCATGGCGCCCACCGCACAGATGGGCATGATCACGGCGCTGATTCCGCTGGTGATGGTCATCGGCCTGAACGCCCTGATGACCTATCTCGTCTTCCCGCGCATCGATTTCTCCTACCTGAGCGAGGCCTTCCCGGAGCTTGACCCGGCGGGCGCCACCGGCATGTGGTCGATCCTGATCGCGCTGGCCTTGGCCTCCACCTGGCTGGTCATCTCACGTTGGAAGCAGTGGGCCGACCTGAAGACCACCGTCAACAATGGCTGCTTTGGCGCCATGCTGCCGGTCTTCAATACCGCCTCAGAGGTGGGATATGGCGCGGTGATCGCCAGCCTGGCCGGTTTCGCGATGGTCAAGGAGGCGGTGCTCGGCCTGTATCCGGGCAACCCGCTGATCTCGGAAGCGGTGGCAGTCAATGTGCTGGCCGGCATCACCGGCTCGTCATCCGGCGGCATGAGCATCGCGCTGTCGACTCTAGGCGAAACCTACCGCGAGATGGCCGTCAATGCCGGCATCGACCTGGAACTGATGCACCGCGTGGCGGCGCTGGCGGCGGGCAGCATGGACACCTTGCCGCATTCCGGAGCGGTCATCACCCTGCTGGCGATCTGCAAGCTGACTCACCGCCAATCCTACGGCCAGATGTTCATGATGACGGTCGCCTTCCCGATGCTGGCCCTGATTGCCGTCGTGACCCTGGGCAGCCTGGTCGGCAGTTTCTGAGCCGTAACAGCTTTTGAACCGTTTAAGCTACTGGCCATAAGCGGAGCAAAGTGACACCAATACAATGACAAGAAGGCCACCCATTCGGGTGGCCTTCTTGTTGAGCAATCACGCCAGCAATGCGCTGACACCTCAGTAGACGTGGTGAGCCCGCTTCGGGTTCAGCGTCTCATGACGTGCACGCGTCTTTATCCAGAGCGTAAGGTCATCGCGGTCGGTGCCTGGATTCTCGGCGACCCACTCGACGATACGCGAGGCGATGAATTCGGCATGAAACTCATCATCGAACTGCAGCAGCATGAGGTCCTCGCCCGCCTGAGAGATGCGCAACAATACCTCGCTGGTCGGCAGTACATAGAGATTCAACTCATGCAGGTATTGTGTCGTGAAGGTGACACGCCGAAAGCGTTCGGGAACATTGCGCCCGCTGTGAGTAATATCATTCATGAAAGCCATGGCTCTCTCCTGCATCAAGGCGCTCATCGTTTTTGCTCATTTTTGAGCTTTGCCACTTATCATAGCGCACAGGATGTACTTCCGGCTGATTTATGCATATATTTTAATAAAACCTGCAAACAACATCCTTCAACCGGTTATCAACTCTATATCCTGGCAAGTCACTTTCGGATAGCGGCCGTTATCACTGTTGCCGCTGAAGCAATGCATCACTTTGCAAGGTTAGCTGAACTCGCGTCAGCCAGCCCGCCAGCAGCGCCTGCTTGTGCCGACTCATGGTGCGATGTTGCTCGATCACTTCGCATAATCGATCGCCGGCCGCACGCATTCTGGTAGGGCTCTCCCCTCGGGCACAGCGCTGATAGTCATCCGCCAGCCCATGGATCAATTCGCGCAAGGCGTGCTGTACCGGGCGCGGCACATCGTTGCCCAATTCCCGCCGCACGAAGCCTATGCCGCGTCCGATATCCATCCCTGTCAGGCCCAGCGTCAGTAGCGGCATTCCGAGCACTTGCTCCTGTGCAGCATCGGGCTGGCCGTTTGCAGTTTCGCCACTGCGGCGCGCTTCCTGTTCACGACTGCGAGTCTGCTCATGCCGGGCCAGGCGCAACAGCCTGTCGCCCATACGGCCGCCGAACCAGCTGTCCAGGCGTTCGGTAGAGCGCTCCGCCAGCTCACGAATATCACTCGCCGTGGCGCGAATCAGCTGGCGCTTGTCCCAACCGGCTCCCGGCACAGGGATCAGGCGGAATCCAATGATGGTCACGATCAGACCGATCCCGGCTGCCAGACTTCGATTGAGGGTATAGGCGACATCGAAGGTCATACCGTTGTCCGGCATCACCAGCAGAATATTGAACACCACGAAGGGCAAGGCGATACCCGCCAGCGCCGGCACGACGGACCCCATCAGGCCGAGGAACAGAGGAATACTGAAGATGGTCACAAAGGGCACGAAGTGCTGGGCGTGACTGAGCATGACATTGCCGAACAGCAATACGCTCGGGACCGCCAGCAGCAAGCCCTTGAGCACCATCGGAATGATCGGCGCCGGATCACCACGGCTGACGAAGATGCCCGAGAACAAAGTCCCTAGCAGCATGGCCACCGCCCCGTTGTCCCACGCCGTCGCAAGCCAGAAGATAGCCGTGGCGCTGAAGATGGTCATCGCGCGGATCGCATCAATGGCGGCGCGTCCGTGATCGCGGTGCCAACTCATGCTTGGCTGACGCAGCTGATGACGGTCGGGATGATTGATGACCTCACGTGCCTGCAGGATGACCAGCGCATGCCCCAGCACCTCACGCAGACTGAACAGCAATCTGGCTTCCAGCGCGGTGATGCTTCGCTGACCGCGTGACAGGCGCAGACATTCCCCGCGCAGCTCCTTGAGCGTCTTGCGAGCCTGGGCCGTGCCCTGATTGTCGGCCATGCTTTGTAAAGCCGCGCCCAGACGTTGCATCAGGTCCTGGGTCGGCTGACTGAAACGCTCGGCTTCCTCTCTCTTTACCTGGTTCAACTCGTTGGGCTGTGCGCTTGCCCCACCGTCATCGTTCTGTGATGGCACAAAGAACTCGGGATGACGCAGCTGGTGCAGGGCCTTGAGTGTCGCGTAGAGACGCATGCTGCGCCGTGTGAGCAAGTGAACACCGCGAATACGTCCCTTGCCTTGGGGGCCTTCATAACGCGCCGAGTGAGCATCGATCTCGAGATTGTTGAGCGCCTCCAACCCGGTCATCATCTGCTCGAGCATCGCCATGCGTTCCTGATGTTGATCCTTTTGCCGTCCAGTTGTCTTGCCTCCCTCTAACGGCATCGAGAACGCCAGCGCCATATAGCGGAAGGTGGCATTCACCGCTGTGTCCGCCAGCTGGCCGAGATGATCCCGTACCCGTATCGGCCATAGCAGCGCACTCACGACGACAGCACACAGCGCGCCGAGACTCAGCTCACTGAGACGGGCCAGCGCCACCGAGAAGAAGTCATCCGGCGCCGAGGACGTCAGCACCACGATGATCATGCAGGCCACCGCCGCCATCACACAGCCATAGGACAGATTGTTGTGCGTCAGCGAGGCGCCATAGATACATAGCCCGATCCACAGTGTGACCGAGCCCAGCGCCAGTTCGGGTACCTGGGCAAAGCAGCCCATGATCACCACGGCCACACAGGTACCGACGAAGGTACCCGTGACCTGACAGATGCCCTTCTCGACCACCATGCCCGACATCGGACGTGTCTGCAGAAACGCCGCCGAGATCAGCGCCCAATAGGGTCGATCGAGGTCGAAGAAGAAGGCGGCGTAGAGGGCCAGCGCCATCGCCAGCACACCCTTGGTGGCGAACTTCAGGGCGAACGGCGAAGGCCTGAGAAAGGCGGCCAGAGCGGGAGACATGGATCAGTGCTTCCCGTCTGCGTCTTGGGCGGCCTGATCTATCTCGTCAGGTTCCGCCTTGGCAGGATCCGCCTTGGCATGACTGGTCTCATCCTTGCCATCCTCAGCAGTGATCAGCCTGACACTCGCCGTCATGCCGGCGGCAAGATTGACACCTGAGGCACGTACCGCCTCGATATCATCAAATTCCACCCGTACCGGAATGCGCTGCGCCAGACGCACCCAACTGAAGGTGGCGCTGACCTGAGGCAGCTGCTGGGCATTGGTCGCGGTATTGTCATCGGCGATGCCCTGACCGATCCCCACGACCCGCCCCTTGAAGTCTTCATTGCCGCTCATCAGCGTGATCTGGACCGGATCGCCCGGACGCACATGCTGCAGCTTGGTCTCCTGGAAGTAGGCGCTCAGGTAGAAGGAGTCTTCCTTGATCAGCGCCATCACCGCCGTGCCTGCCGTGACGTAATTGCCCTGACTGAGGTGCATGTTGAGAATGCTACCGTCGGCGGGTGCCACAAGACGCGTACGATCGAGATCCAGCTGCGCGGATTGCACCGCGGCTTCGGCCTGTTGCACGTCGGCGCGGGCGACTTCGGCTTCCAGACGCGCACTGTCGCGCTCTTCCTCACTGATGGCACGATTGGTCAAGCGACCACGACGATTGGCTTCATGCTCCTTCAGACTCAGGGTCGCCCTGGCACTGGCGAGACTGGCCTTGGCCTTGGCGAGCGCGGCCTCATAGCGCGCACGATCGACCTGAAGGATGACGTCCCCTTCCTTGACGCGCGTGGTATCCGCCACATTCAGCTCACGCACCCAACCGGAGACATCCGGGCTCAACGTGATCACCTCGGCGCGCACCCGGGCGTCGCGCGTCCAGGGACTGTACATGTAGGTATTCCACAGCCACACCGCACACCAGGCTGCAGCCGCCACCAGACAGAGAGTGATGATCCATTTGACGGCTTTGTGTCGCAGGTTGCGCATGCGGTTTCCTTGGGGAATAGAGGGGCTGGGGAAAATGGGTGCCACGAAACGGGGCACGGGAAGATCGGGATCACGAATGGCGTAACGCTGAAGGAATGGCGCACGTCACGTCACGAGGGCGACCACCGCCGCCAGACAGATGACAAACAGCGAGATATCGAACCAGGCCTCGAACCAGAGCTCGTGATTGGCCAACAGACGATGCAGCAGCGTGCGAATGATACCCGCCGCCAGCAAGGCGACCAGCGCATAGACCAGCATCGGGCTGATCAGGAATTCCCCGACCACCATTTCATGCAGCGCATTGAAGCCAGGCGCAACATCATTGCCTGCAGCGATTTCCTTCATCGAGATGTCCTAATCTTGTGTTATGCGAGATCTGGCTTGCGTCATGCGAGAGCTTGGTCCCACCTGACAGAATCCCGACTGACATGCGTACAATCAGCGTTCAACGATGGTGGCAGACTCGTGCGCATTCAAGGTCCGCGAGTGGACTGTTCCACCATGCGGATCTGGAGGGCAGCGTCGTCGCTGAGAATATATGCAGGCTAACATTTTTTGCCGTCGCGCACCGTTGCGTCAGAAGAATCACCCCATTCCTCGCACAGCGGGCGACCAGAATCCGCTCTCTATTTGGCTGAACGATAATTGGAACAATCAGCCTGGATGCCAAGTATTCAGGTAGTAGCAGAGTACAAGGTGCCCCGAAACGCAAGACGGCTTACCCGGAAGGCAAGCCGTCTTGTTTTTTCCACTTCCTGCTTCCTGCGGATTGCTACACCGCGTAGCCGAGCACGCGTGGCAGCCACAGGGCGAGCTCAGGGAACAACATCACCACCGCCAGCGCTGCCAGCATCGCCACCACGAAGACCATGGCCCAACCTACCGTCTTCTCGAGCCGGACCCCGGCCACGCTACTGGTCACCATCAGATTGACCGCCACTGGCGGGGTGAACTGCCCGATCGCGATATTCATCGCCAGCAGGATACCGAACCACACCGGATGCCAGCCGAAGTGCTGCATCACCGGAATCAGCACCGGCATCAGGATCAGGTAGATGGAGACCGCATCCAGCAGCATCCCGGCGATCAGCACTGCCACCATCACCAGAATCAGCAGCGTCGTTCCGCTATCCGACAGCGTGATCAGCCATTCGGCCAGATGCCGGAAGGTACCCAGCATGGTGCCCGCCCAGGCGAATATGCCCGCCAGCGCGATGATCAGCATCACCACACCGGAGATGACGGCCGCCTCTCTGAGCAGTTCCCACACCTGGGAGAGCTTGAGCTCGCGGGTGATGAATAACCCGACACACAGCCCATAGGCGGCGGCCACTACCGCCGCTTCCGTGGGCGTGAAGAGGCCTGAGCGCAGTCCGCCGAGGATGATCACCGGCGCGAGCAGGGCCGGGATCGCTGCGCGGAACGCCGGACCCAGCGCGATACGCTCTACCTGAGTCGGGTCTTCCCAGCGATAGCGACGCGAAAGGAACCAGGCCGGCAGCAGCAAGGCCACGCCCACCAGCAAGCCCGGAATCAGGCCCGCGGCAAACAGCGCACGCAGATCCACCCCCGGCACCACGATGGAATAGAGGATCAGCGCGATGGACGGCGGGATCAGGATCGCCGTGGAGGCCGAGGCCGCAATCAGCGTCGCCGAGAACGCCCTAGGGTAGCCCGCCCGAGTCATGCTGGGGATCATCACCATCGCCACCGCGGCCGCATCCGCCGGGCCGGAGCCGCTCATGCCGCCCATGATCAGGCATACCAGCACCGCCACCAGTGCGAGCCCCCCGTGACGCGGGCCGATGAGCGCCTGGGCAAAGCGCACCAGCCGCGCCGCCACACCGGCACGCTCGAACACCAGCCCCGTCAGGATGAACAGCGGAATGGCGATCAGCGGATACTTGGCGATGCTGTTGTAGGTATTGGTGCCGAGGGTGGCTAGCATGCTGACCGGCAGCCCCGCGACGATCCCCACCGCCCCCGAGAGCCCCAGCGCGAAGGCCACCGGCACGCCGAGTATCAACAGCGCGGCAAAGCTTGCGAGCAACCAGAGATCAGGACTCATGATCAGACTCCTTGTGCTCCGGCGCCGCATTCTGCCCGGGTCCCTGACCAGGCCCTTGCGCAAGACGCTCGACACACTGCTGCAACTGACGCCAGGCCATCGCCAGCGCCAATATCGGCAGCCAGATCACGTACCTCCAGTTGGGCAGGCCCAGTCCCGGTGACAGCGAGTCCCACTGATACTCCTCCAGCGCGAAGGTACCCCCGAACCACACCACCAGCCCCAACACGACCAGTACCGCCAGGGTCTGCAATACCACGACCAGTCGCCAGAGCGGCAACGGCAGCACGTCTTCCAGCAATGCGATACGAATATGTGCCTGACGGCGAATCGCCACCGAGGCGCCCGCCAGCGTCAACAACACCAGCAGGAAGACCGAGAATTCCTCGGTAAAGGCAAAGGAGGCATCGGTGGCATAGCGCACCACCACATTGGCCAGACTGATGATACCGATCAGCCCCAGCGCCAACGCCGCCAGCCAGGATTCCGGCCGCACGCGTGGCGGTGGTCTGTCCGCGGGGGCAGGCGCTCCGTTGGCGCCGTCTTGCGGCGCTCGTTGCGATGTTTGAGGTGATGCTTGTTGAGAGATTTGTTGCGACTTTTGCGACATGACACGCGATCCACAAGAACGCCGAGGCTGTCAGGCCCCGGCGTGGTTCTTCACTCAATAACGCGCACAGACCGCATTATTCCCGATGTCATCTGCTCTGTGAGCAGCGGCGATGGTGGCCCTGGCCGACTCAGCGCGAGGCCTCGACCTCGGCACGTGCCGTCTCGACCAGAGACTCGCCGATCTTGGGCGTCCAGCTGGCGTAGACCGACTGGGTGGCGTCACGGAAGGCCTGCATCGCATCCTCATCGAGCTTGACGACATTCACGCCGCGCGCCTCGATGTCCGCCAACCGCTGGGCATTGCCCTCACGACTCATGGCGATCTCCCAGGCACCCGCTTCCTTGGCAGTCTCGGTGAGCAGAGTGCGCTCCTGTTCACTGAGCGACTTCCACACGCGCTGGTTGGCGGCGAAGATCAGTGGGTCCGCCATGTAGTGCCAGAGCGTCAGGTGGGTCTGACCGACCTGATCGATGCGCGCGACATCGAACACCGACAGCGGGTTCTCCTGTCCATCCACCGCGCCGGTGGTCAGTGCCGGCTTGGCATCCGCCCAGCTCATCTGGGTCGGGTTGGCGCCCAGCGCCGTGAAGGTGTCCTGGAACAGCGGCGAGCCCACTACACGAATCTTCAGGCCCTTCAAGTCATCCGGCGAGGTGATCGATTTCGAGGAGTTGGACACCTCGCGGAAGCCGTTCTCCCCCCACGCCAGCGGCTTGATGCCCTTGGACTCGATGGCGGCGAAGACCTGCTTGCCCGACTCGCCCTGAGTCAGCGCATCAATGGCGGCGTGGTCCGGCATCAGGAATGGCAGCGAGAACAGGTTGAGCTCCGGCACCTGGGGCGACCAGTTGATGGTCGAGCCCACCGCGAGATCGATCAGCCCCTGACGCATGGCCGAGAACTCCTTGGTCTGGTCCCCCGCCACCAGCTGGGCATTCGGATAGACACGCAGGGTGAGCTCGCCACCGGAGCGCTCCTCTACCAGCTCCGCCCACTTCTCGGCCGCCTGCCCCCACGGGAAGGCATCCGACAGCACGGTGGAGACGGACAGCTCGCGCGCCTCGGCATCACTCGCCATCAGCGGTGACAGCAAGGCCAGGCCAAGCACGCCGGCCATCAGGGCAGAGCGACCCGTGGCAGCGATAGGCGGGCGCGTGGTATGGCTTTGAGAAAGAGCTGGAGAGCGGGGACGCAAGTGACGAGAGGCGGGGCCAGCGTTGGCGTGTGCAGCGGTCAGGGTCATGAATAACCTCTTGATTATGATGTTGTTGAGTGTGTCCAGAGGCAGATTCGCATCTACTTTGGTCGCTGACCATTCGACCATGCGACAGATCGGTGCTTTTTCGACGCTCACATGCTGTCTTGCTGTATTACCCATTACTGTACATGCATACACCCCACGGGTTTTCCGAGACCTCTTGCGTACGAAACGCTCGACCATGTGGTGTCATCAGCGTGTGTTGCCAAGAAGTGTACCCAGCGATGCAAGAGGGCCAACCCTCACGCAGGCCCCGCCAACAGCGAGTTTGACGATATTGTCCTTTGCAGGATGCCGGGCTTTTACAGCGCCAGCGTGTCCCGAGTCCGTGTCGGGTCAAAATTTCAGGAGATACTGTATATTCATCCATACCATTACATCCTTGAGACAAATTTCACGATATGTCGCCTTTCAACCACGCAATGGCGTACCACGGGTCGCAGACTCCGGTTTCGGTCGGTAGACTGAGCGCCGTTCCCACAAGGACCGACCACGACTGACCAACATCACGCACGCAAGTGTCGTACCTGACATCTCGTCGGCACCGCTCCCACGGTCCCGACCCTGACTGATGAGGCCCCCTTCCATGCCGCACCCCCAGCAGGAAGCCATACCCACTCCCACCTTCGAGACCGAGCCGCTCGACACCTCGCGCAAACGACTGCAGCCGACCAGCAGTCTCGGCGCAGCGGTCGTTCTGTGGTCGCTGCTGCTGGGAATGGGGATGCTGATGCTGGCCAACGGACTGCAGGGCAGTCTGTTGGGGATTCGCGCCTCCTCGGAAGGCTTCAGCAACACCATGACGGGCATCATCATGTCGGCGTACTTCGCCGGTTTCCTGCTCGGCTCGACACTTGCGCCACGCAAGCTGCGCCGGGTCGGTCATGTGCGCACCTTCGCGGCGCTGGCCTCCATCACCTCGGTGTGCATCCTGATCCACGCACTCTATGTGGTGCCCGAGGTGTGGATCGCCATGCGCTTCATCACCGGCTTCGCCTTCGCCGGCCTCTACGTGGTGGCGGAGAGCTGGCTCAACAGCCAGGCGACCAACCAGATGCGTGGCCGTCTGCTGGCCATCTACATGGTGATCACCTATCTGGGCATGGGCGGCGGTCAGTTGCTGCTCAACGTCGCCAATCCGAATACCTACCTGCTGTTCATCCTGGTCTCGGTGATCATGTCGCTGGCGTTGGTACCGATGCTGCTGTCCGCCTCGCCACAACCGGAAGGCGCGCAGCCGGAGGCGATGGGACTGGTGCGTCTGCTGCGCCTTGCCCCACTAGGGACGTTGGGCGGCTTCGCCACTGGTATCGCCAACGGCACCGTCTTCGGCATGGGCGCAGTGTACGCCGACCGCGCCGGCCTGCCGGTGCAGGAAGTCTCCTGGTTCATGGGCGCCTTCATCCTGGGTGCTGCCCTGCTGCAATGGCCGCTGGGCAAGCTCTCCGACAAGCTGTCGGCCAAGAAGGTGATTCTGGGCTGCAGTCTCGGGGCGATCGCGCTGTCCATCGGTGGCGTGCCGTTCAGTGGTGGCAGCATGCTGACCATGGCGCTGCTGGGTGCAGGCCTCGGCGGGTTGATCCTGACCCAGTACTCGCTATTCCTGGCGGCGGCCAACAACCTGCTGACCACGCCACAGATCATCTCCGCCAGCGGCACGCTGGTGCTGATGCATGGCGCGGGCGCGATTCTGGGCCCGCTCACCGCGGGTCTGCTGATGGAGCGCTTCGGGGCCGTCGGCTTCCTCTATACCCTGACCGCCATTCACGTGCTGATCGTGATTCTGGCCGCCAGTGTCACCAGCAAGCCGCGCCAGGAACTGGATGCCGAAGAAGGCGATCACCCCGGCCACTATGTGGTGGCGCCCTCCACCACCAGCCCGCTGAGCGCCGCCTGGGTCGAGGAAGCCATCACCGAGCCGGAAACCGGTCAGCTGGAATTCGACTTCGATGCCGAACCTGAGCCGGAGTTGAGCGAGGAAGAACTCGCTGCCCAGCAACAGGCAGCCGCCGCTGAAGCAGAAGAAGGCGTCGTGCAGCAGGTCGACAATGAGGAAGGCGTGATGAACGACCGCGTCACCGGCATGGAAGACGACTGGCATCTGGATGGCCATATCGACGAACAGGCCCAGCACCTCAGCGAAGAGGAGCGCCGCGTCAAGTCGGAACCGGAGCGTGAGAGCTACTGATCACGCCTGACGACATGCTCGAGTGATAAACAAGAACACCGCCTCTCAGGGCGGTGTTCTTGGTTGGGGCGGGCGAAACAGGGAAAGGAGAAACTGAGACAGGAGACACAAAGGCAGGCGGAACAGCGAGACAGTACAGCGAGAGGATAAAGTTCGGGGAAACGAAGAAGGCTCACAACGATAGAGACTCAGGATAGAGACTCAGCGACGACGCTTGCCCGCCCGTGCCACCAGATGCGGTGCCAGCACACCCTGCAGACGGCGCACGGCCTGGGAATGCAGCTGCGAGACACGCGACTCGGTGACATCGAGTACCGCGCCGATTTCCTTGAGGTTGAGCTTCTCCTGATAATAGAGCGCCATCAACAGCTTCTCGCGCTCCGGCAGCCGCGCGATGGCCTCATTCAAGGCCCGCCGCGTATCGGCCTCTTCCAGCGCATCATGCGGCAAGGCAAACGGCGTGGTGAAAGGCGTCGCTTCAGGCGAGGCATAACCGCCCGCCAGCCCGCCTTCCTCATCCATCATCTCGTCCAGCGACATCACCATGCCGTTGTTGGTATCCAGCAGCAGTCGTCGGTAATCTTCCAGCTCAAGCCCCATGGCAGCGGCGATCTGGGTCTCCTCGGGCGGATAGCCCAGGCTCTGCTCCAACTGCTGGATCACGCTCTCAAGCTCGCGCCCGGCCCGGCGCACACTGCGCGGCAACCAGTCACGCGAGCGCAGCTCATCGAGCATCGCGCCACGGATGCGCTGACTGGCATAGGTGGCAAAGCTGGCGCCGTGCCCCTGCTCATAGCGGCCCACGCATTCACACAGCCCCAGCATGCCAGCCTGAATAAGATCCTCGAGATCGACACTCGCTGGCAAGCGCACCTGCAGCTGCAGCGCGATCCGGCGCACCAGCGGCTGATACTCGGTGTAGATATCCTGCTGGGCCATGCGCCCATTGGCGGTATACATCGGCGTCCTGGTCCTCGCTTGCATCCCTCGGGGTCGTTTGACTCAGGGTCGTGCCCCCATCTCGGGACTCCTGTTCCCAGCGTATTGTCGCGCCCCCGCCACAAACCATTCGCTCGAATAGCTACCCTCAGCGACGGCTTTCCTGCCTTACGTCGCCACTCCGCCTCGGGGAGGCGAAAATGAAGGCAGACGTTAAGAGACAGTGAGTGAGCGCGAGCCATACAAACGCCCACCAGCCGGTCGACAGGATGTCACGAGGAGCGCCCGTAAGAAGAGCGCGCAAGGAAAGCCAGCGGGACAGCCGAAATGAGAAAGGTCAAAAGGCCGCAAAAAATTTCTAAAGTTCTGTCGCGCCGCGACGATAACTGAAGCAACGGCACAGGAGTCGTTACTGGCGACACGCCATCAATCTCCCCATTACGACAGGAAGTGACACATGGCTTCAGTGATCAATACCAACACCCTCTCCATGGTGACTCAGCAGAACCTGAATCAGTCCCAGAACGCCCTGAACACCTCCATGGAACGTCTGTCCTCCGGCATGCGTATCAACAGCGCCAAGGACGATGCCGCCGGCCAGGCCATCGCCAACCGCATGGACTCCCAGATCACCGGCCTGTCCCAGGCGCAGCGTAACGCCAACGACGGCATCTCTGTCGCCCAGACCGCTGAAGGTGCTTTGAATCAGGTCAACGATAACCTGCAGCGCGTTCGTGAACTGACCGTTCAGGCTGCCAATGGCACCAACAATGCGGATGATCTGACCTCCATTCAGAATGAAATTGATCTACGTCTTGAAGAAATCACTCGTATTTCTGAACAGACAAGTTTCAATGGTATTGACGTTCTTCAAGAAGACAGCACCATGAGCATCCAGGTGGGTGCCAATGATGGTGAAGTAATCGAGATTGATCTCAAGCAGATAAACGCCAAAACCTTGGGCCTGACTGGGTTCAACGTGGATGGAAGTGGTGAGGTTGACAATGATGCTGCTACTGCAGACAGCTTATCTCTTGCAGGTTTTGATGCTGCCGCAACCGCTAACGAAAACGGTTCTATTACTTACACCAAAGATACTGTCACCGCCAACAACCAGCTGACATCATCAGATTTGATGTCTCAACTTGATGACGGTGCCACCGTCTCACTTAATGCGACAGGTGCAACTGGATTCGAGGATACCTCGGATGCTGCCATAGACTTCTCAGTTAATGACTTAACATATAGCGCAACAAACGATAACTTTACTTACGATGTAGATAATGCCAGTGCTACATCAGTAGCAACACAGCTGACTCCAGCAGCAGGCGAGGGAGCTCGTGCCGCCACGATAAGTATCGGTGGAAGCACTACCGACGTTCTCATTCAAGAAAACGGGAGCATCACCAACACGAATTCTGAAGCTCTTTATATTGATGGATCTGGCAACTTAACGGCAACAACGTCAGGCGCTAATACCACTTATGCTGATGCTACAGTTGATAACCTGACAGCAGCAATGCAATCCCAAGATGCAGCACTAGCCACTGCGATAAATAGTGTTAACGGAGCAGCTCTAGATCTAACAGGCACAGATATTGAAGAAGCCACTATTACTCTGAAAGACAGTGGCACTAAATTTGCTGGGCTAGCTTCTGAAGACGGCATCGATGTCACGGGTGCCGTAGCTGACAAGACCAATGTGGGCAATATGCTCGCTGCGAACGGCGGTAGTATCACCTTGGCTGGAGCCGTGGATGTTACAGATAGTAGTGATAACACCGCATCAATCAATGATTTCGATATTGATGCTGGTGGAACAGTAAAAGCCGGAGCAACAGTTGGTGACTTGAATGACGGTGACGCCATCTATATGAACGCTGATGGCGATTTGACAGAAGCCACTGAAACTACAAAGACAACTACTTACTATGCCCAAGAAAATGGCATGGTCACCGATGATACTGGTGCACAGGTTTACGTTGGCCAGGACGATGCCCTGACGATGGACGCTGTGACTGAAGGCGAAGCAACGCCCGACCCGCTTGCCGCCTTGGATGCCGCACTCAAGGATGTCGATAGCATGCGCTCCGAACTCGGTGCCGTGCAAAACCGTTTCGATTCTGCCATCACCAACCTGGCGACAACTGAAACCAACCTGGCGTCTGCCCAGTCACGTATCCAGGATGCCGATTACGCCGAGGAAGTCTCCAGCATGACCACTGCACAGATTCTGCAGCAGGCAGGAACTTCCATGCTGACCCAGGCCAACCAGGTGCCGCAGAACGTGCTGTCACTGCTGGGCTGATCTCTGGCTCGCGTGCTGCATAGACCTGTCACTCAGCAAGAGTGGCAGGCCCGTCGCTGGCAGAGAATAGTGGCCTTGTTGATATTGGTCCTTTTAGTCAACAGCGCTCTTGCATTTCAACCTCCGCCAGCGATATCCAGCACCACCGCCAGAAAACAAAAAAGGCAGACGCATCGCGTCTGCCCTTTTTTGGAATGCGGACATGAATCACACCGCCATATTCATGATTTCCTTGTAGGCGCTGAGCAGCTTGTTGCGCACCTGTACGGTCATCTCGAATTCCAGTGAAGCTTTCTGGCCCGCCACCATGACCTGATCGAGGCTGACATCCGGGCTGCCCAGCTCAAAGGCCCTGGCCTGGCCTGCCGCGACCTGCTGTGACTGGCTGACGCGCGCCAGCGAATCCTTGAGCATGCCGGCAAAGCCCTGTGCATCAGTACCGCTGGCCTCTGACACTGCACCCGCCGACTGAGCATTGCTTCCGGCCGCCTGCGCCGCCATCTGATCGAGCTGCTGTAGACTGCCCGTCATCGCGGATGACATCGCCGCGCCGACTGCCTCAATCGCCATCCCGCCTCTCCTTTCTCAACACGCGCCATTCGTCTGCCGCTTTCAGTGGGGCTCAGACTACCAGTCAGTCGAGCGGCTGAAAGTGACTAATACCCCTGTTTTGCGACGCTATTCGTCTGATTGGATGTGCGCCCAGCTTCGATAATGGCCAGCCTACGCAAGAAGGCGCTGCGAAACGCGACATTGTTGATCCATCGTTTTCATGTTTCGCCCTGCTTGCTGGTATCACCCGCTGCGAGTTCAGACCACGGCGCTTATCGGACATCTGCATGAGTACACCCAGCCAGACAGCGCCCCAGTCGGGCACCTCGACGACGCCACAATCATCGAACAAGCCAGCCAACCCCTTGATGGCGCGCCTGGCGGCATTGCCACGTCTGCCGCTCATCATGGCGGCCGCCTTCAGCGTGGCTGTCATCGTCGCGTTGTTGCTGTGGGGCGCTGGCACCCAGTGGAGTGTGCTCTATCGTGATCTGCCCGCCAGCGAAGGCGGCGAGATCGTCGCGCAGCTGGAGCAGACCGGCGTGCCCTATCGGCTGAGCAATGAAGGCGCCACCGTCGAAGTCCCCAAGGAAGATGTCTATCGCCTGCGCCTGGCACTTGCCCAGCAGGGCCTGCCCAGCCAGGGCGGTTCCGGCTTCGAGCTGATGGATACCCAGGCCTTCGGCATCAGCCAGTTCACCGAACACGTCAATTACCAGCGCGCCCTGTCCGGCGAGCTGTCACGCACCATCGCCAGTCTCGAGCCGGTCTCCAGTGCCCGTGTGCACCTGGCACTGCCGGAAGATTCCGTCTTCGTGCGCGAACGCCGCCCAGCGACGGCGTCCGTGGTGGTTGAACTCAAGGGCGGCCAGCAGCTCAAGGCACGTCAGATCCAGGCCATCCAGCATCTGGTGGCCGGCAGCGTGCAGGGCCTGGCAAGCGAAGATATCACCGTCGTCGATCAGGACGGCAATCCGCTGTCGCGCCCGGCGGGCGATGCGCTCAACCTCGATGGCAGTGCGCTGGAATATGCCCAGGCACTGGAGCGCAGCTATCAATCGCGCATCAATGCTCTGCTGACGCCGCTGGTGGGACGCGACAACTTCCGCGCCGAGGTCAGCGCCCAGCTCGATTTCTCCCACGCCGAAGAGACCGAAGAGCACTACACGCCCAATCAGCAGCCGGGCAGCGCAGCGGTGCGCAGTGAACAGCTCAACAACACCGGCGCCGGCGAGATGCTCGGCATCGGCGGCGTGCCGGGCGCCCTCTCCAACACGCCCCCGGGAATTGCCGCCTCGCCCATCAATGCCGATGACGCGGCGAATGCTGATGGCAGCACACAGACAGACGACGCGGCCAGCGGCCTGAGCAACTATCAGCGCAGCAGCACCATCAACTATGAAGTCAACAAGCGCGTGCGCCACACCCGTGCGCGCCTGGGTCGCCTCGACAATCTCTCGGTGGCGGTGGTGATCAATCACCGTCGCAGCATGGACAGTGACGGCAACCCGGTCAGCGAGCCGCTCGCGGCTGACCAGCTGGCACAGATCGATTCGCTGGTGCGCGAGGCGATGGGCTTCAATGCCGAACGTGGCGACAGTCTGAGCGTGATCAATGCGCCCTTCATGACCGCCGAACAGCAGAACGCCGGCCCGCCGCAGCAGTGGTGGGAGAAGTGGCTCAACAATCCCGAGATGCAGGCGCTGGCCATCGAGCTTGGCCGCTACCTGATCATCGGCTTCATCGCCTGGCTGCTGTATCGCAAGTTGCTGCGCCCGCTGTTGCAGCCGCTGCTGCGTCCGCAGGAGGCCTACCAGACCATCGGTCAGCCGCCCGGCACTCAGACAGCCGGCAGCGCCGCGGGTGGCATTGCCGGCATGGAGACTGGCCTGGCGACGGCCAACGGTGAGCTGGGCAGCATGATGGCGAGCCAGACAGCACCGTACAGTGGCCCGCGCACGCCGACCACCTATCAGCAGAACCTCAAAGATGCACGTGACATGGCCCGCGATGATCCGCGCATGGTCGCCATGATCCTCAAGAACTGGATGAGTCACCATGAGTAAGACACTGACGAACATGGAACGCAGCGCTGCCCTGATCATGAGCCTCGACGAGGACAGCGCCGCAGAGGTCTTCAAGTTCCTGTCTGCCCAGGAGATCCAGCAGCTCAGTGCGACGATGACCAACATGCCGCAGGTCACCCAGGAGCAGATGGCGAAGACGCTGGAGGAATTCCACGCCGACAGCGAGCAGTTCAGCGCCGTCAATCTGCTCTCTACCGACCATATCCGCTCGGTGCTGGTGAAGGCGCTGGGGCAGGAGCGCGCCAGCTCGCTGCTCGAAGACATCTACGAGAGCTCCGGTCAGAACAATGGCATCGAGACGCTGAACCTGATGGAGCCGCCGCTGGTGGCCGAGATGATCCGCGACGAACACCCGCAGATCATCGCCACCATCATGGTGCATCTGGAGCGCCATCAGGCCTCGCAGATTCTCGAGCACTTCTCCGACACCCTGCGCAACGATGTGCTGCTGCGTATCGCCACCTTCAGTGGCGTGCAGCCGGCGGCCCTGCAGGAGCTGACCGAAGTGCTGAGCAACATGCTCAGTGGCCAGAACCTCAAGCGCAGCAAGATGGGCGGCATTCGTACCGCGGCCGAGATACTCAACCTGATGCCGGGACAGCAGGAAGAGCAGGTCCTCGAGGCGGTACGCAATCACGACGAGAGTCTGGCGCAGCAGATCATCGACGAGATGTTCGTGTTCGAGAACCTGGTCGGGCTCGAGGACCGCTCCATCCAGCTACTGCTCAAGGAAATCGACAACGAGACGCTGGTCACGGCGCTAAAGGGCTCCCCCGAGGCGATCATCCAGAAATTCCTGCAGAACATGTCGCAGCGTGCTGCCGAGATGCTGCGTGATGACATGGAGGCGCGTGGTCCGGTGCGTGTCAGCCAGGTCGAGGCCGAACAGAAGAGTATCCTGCAGACGGTACGTCGACTGGCCGACAGCGGCGAGATCGTGATCAACAGCGGTGGCGAGGACTATGTCTAGTTCTGATCCGCATCATGACGCGCCTGCCCCGAGGGCCGAGCACGACGTGGCAGGCAGCCACGACATGCATCAATGGCAGCCGCTGGAACTCGACGCGCTGGATGGCAAGCCCACAGCGTCTCAGTCGGGTGGCGGCTTTCAAGCCGGCATGCCGCACACTGCGGCGCCGGATGTCGGCCTGATTCGGCGCATGGCGCAGCGTGCCCGTTCGACCTTAGAGCAGGAGACGCTAGAGCAGCAACAGACGGCACGTGATGAAGGCTATGCCGCGGGTGAGAAAGCCGGTTATGAAGCGGGTCTGGCGCGTGCAAGGCAGGAAGCCGCCGAGCAGGCGGCGCGTCAGGCCGAGGCCGCCCAGATGGCTCTCGAACAGCAGGCTGCCCAGCTGGCACCACTGATCGAGAATCTGCAGCAATCACTGGCGTGTCTGGATGAGCAGATCAGCGATGAGCTGGCGGCACTGGCCATCAGCGTCGGTCAGCATCTGGCCCGCGAGGCATTTCGGGCCCACCCGGAGCACATCATCGACAGCGTGCGCAGCCTGCTGGCGACGGATCCGCCGCTTATCGGCCGTCCGCGCCTGTATCTGAATCCGGACGACCTGCCGCGCGTCGAGCAGGCGATGGGCGAACAACTCACCAGGCTGGGCTGGCAATGTCTGCCGGACGCCAGCCTGAGCCTCGGCGGATGTCGCGCTGAAGCCGACAGCGGCTGTCACGATGCCAGCCTCGAGAGCCGCCTGGAGATGCTGTCACGCCAGCTGCGCCATCGCGGCAGCGCCGACGGCAGCCTGCATGGCAAGGATGAGGCCAGCAGTTCGCGCATCGTGCAACGCCAGTCGTCAGGACATGTACCGCCAGATCAGGCACGCACCGAGCTGGCAGGAGATCGCGCATGAGTGACACGCCATGAGCACCTCTTCCGCACAGCAATGGCGCAGCGCGCTGGGCGCCATTCGTGAGCGCGTCGATAGCCTCGAGCCCCAGCGCAGCAATGGCCGCCTGGTACGCGCGACCGGTCTGGTGCTGGAAGCGGTCGGCCTGCGACTGCCGGTGGGCGCCAGCTGCCTGATCGAGCTGGGCGCGAAGCTGCCGCCGGCCGAGGCCGAGGTGGTCGGCTTCGCCGATCAGACCCTCTACCTGATGCCCATCGACCCGCTCAGCGGCGTCGCACCGGGCGCGCGGGTGTTCCCCCTCGGGCATGGCAATGTCGGCGAGCGACGCTATCCGGTCGGCGAAGCGCTGCTCGGGCGGGTCGTCGACGGCGTGGGTCGACCGCTGGATGGCCTCGGCCCGCTGGAAGATGTCGAACATGCGCCGCTGGAGAGCCGCCCGCTCAACCCGTTGGAGCGCGCGCCCATCGATACGCCGCTGGATGTCGGCATTCGCGCCATCAATGCCCTGCTCAGCGTCGGCCGTGGCCAGCGCATGGGGCTGTTCGCCGGTTCTGGCGTCGGCAAGAGTGTGCTGCTGGGCATGATGGCGCGCTTCACCGATGCCGATGTGATCGTGGTCGGCCTGATCGGCGAACGTGGGCGCGAGGTGCAGGAATTCATCGAGAACATTCTCGGCGAGCAAGGTCTCAAGCGCGCCGTGGTCGTGGCCACGCCGGCTGACATGACGCCGCTGCATCGACTCAAGGGCGCCAGCTACGCGACGCGCATCGCCGAATCCCTGCGTGACAAGGGCCAGAATGTGCTGCTGATCATGGATTCATTGACCCGCTACGCGATGGCCCAGCGCGAGATCGCCCTGGCCATCGGCGAGCCACCGGCCACCAAGGGCTATCCGCCCTCGGTATTCGCCAAGCTGCCGGCGCTGGTGGAACGTACCGGCAACGGTCGGCGTGGCGGCGGGTCGATCACCGCCTTCTATACCGTGCTGACCGAAGGCGATGACCAGCAGGACCCCATCGCCGACAGTGCGCGCGCGATTCTGGATGGACATATCGTGCTGTCGCGGCGTATCGCGGAAAGCGGCCACTACCCGGCCATCGATATCGAAGCCTCGATCAGCCGTGCGATGTCGGCGGTGGCGCCGGAGCGGCAGCTTACCCGCGCCCGGCGCTTCAAGCAGTTCTATTCCAGTTATCAGCGCAATCAGGACCTGATCGCCATCGGCGCCTACCAGCCCGGCAACGACAAGGTGCTCGACGCCGCGGTGCGCCTGCACGAGCCGATGGGACGTTTCCTGCAACAAGGCACTACACAGCACGCAAGTCTTGCCGATAGTACGAACATGCTCGAACAACTGCTGGCCCAGCCATGATGGCCGCCTTCACCTGTCATTGATCGGGAACCCTCACTGAATGGCCATCTCATCGTCACGTTTCGACACCCTGACCCAGCTGAGCGAGCGCCGGCGTGATGGCGCTGCGCGCCAGCTCAACAGCCAGCGTCAGCGTCAGGAAACCGCTGCCCAGCAACTGGTCACCCTCGAGCAATACCGTCTCGACTACTGCCAGCAGATGCAGGCACGCCTGACTCAGGGGCTGGACCCGGCCAGCTGGCACAACTATCAGGCCTTCATCGCCTCGCTGGACAAGGCGATTGCCCAATGTCGCGCACGGGTAGCCCTGGAACAGACCCAGACGCACCATCAGCATCAGCGGCTGGTGAAGGAACAGCAGACCCACGCGGCCTGGCAGGGCCTGGCGGATCGCGCCAGCCTGAGCGCCGCGCTGCAGGCGCGCACCGCCGAGCAACGCCAGAGCGATGAGCAAGCCACCCAGGCCTGGTTACGCCGTGCCAATGGCTGAAGACGGCCAGTCGGAGGAGTGACACCATGACAGACACTGCACGCATCTCGATGTTGTCGGCCACCTCGCCAACCAGGGCGCCGACCAGCGCCAAGGTCTCCTCTGAGGAGGCTCGCTCGCGCGACGACGTCAGCTCGGCTTCCGCAGAGAGCGCCTTCGAGGCACATCTGTCACGCGCCCAGCGCGAGGATCGCCAGCAGGACAGGCAAGCGGCGCAGGTGCAAGTGCAGACAGAAACGAAAGACGCACAGCAGCAGCGTATCGAGCGTCGCGAGGCTACCGAAGACAAGCATGCGCAGCACCTCGAGCAGGCTCAGGCAGCGTCGTCAGAGACATCGCCCACTCCGGACCCCGCCACTACCGTCCTCCAGAATGGCAACCTCCCGCCTGCCCAGTCCTCATCGGCAAGCCAGACAGCAGGACAGCCATCAGCGCAGCCACTTGAGACCTCACGACTGGATAGCAGCGTCGAGCGCGGTATCTCGCGCATGCAACAGCTGCAGCAACTCACGCAAGGCGGCAAAGGCGCTTCTGGCGGCGGCGATGAAGCGCTGAACACGACGGCGGGAACGGTAACGCTCGATGGCGCACAGGCGCTCTCTACCTCGGGCAGCATGACGCTGCAAGGTGACTGGATCGCCGCGCTGCGCAATCCTGCGGCGGCGGGACTGGATGGCGCCATTGCGGATCAGTCGCCCAGCAACAGGAGCTCCGCGACAGCGGCAGGCAGCCTGAGCACGGCTGCGCCCTCCTCGCTGACGGCTGGCGCGCTGGGCCCGCTGACCGAGGAGGCCATTGAAGGCGTCACCGCCAAGGCCGACGGCGCCCTGCTTGATGCCAACGGTTCACGCACCGGTGCCGATCAGTCCCTGCTCTCGGGTGCGTCATCTGTTGGCGTGTCAGTCGGTGCGTCGAGTTCGAGCGCTGCAGGCAGCGCCGCCATGCTCAATGGCTCGGGCAATCCAGCAGCCAATCCAGCGGGCATGGCATCACAGGCGGGAGCCTTGATCCCCGCAAGCGTCGGCACTCAGGCCTGGCAACAGGCACTCGGCGAGCAGGTGGTACGCATGCAGCTGAGCAAGTCGCCACAGGCCGAGATCGCGCTCAATCCGGCCAACCTGGGCAAGCTGACCATTCGCCTCAACATCGGCGAACAGGGCACCAGTGCGCACTTCGTCGCGGGCCACCAACAGGTGCGCTCGGCTGTCGAGTCATCCTTGAGCGAGCTGCGTCAGGCGCTGGAATCCCGGGGGCACGAGCTGACGGCGATCAGCTTCAGTGCTCAGGACGACACTCCGGGCGACACTCCGGACGGGGCGGCGGACAACTCGGCCAATCAGGGCCAGTTCGCCCAGCACCTCGAGGGTCAGCCGGCGAGTGATGCCAGCACAAGCGCTGACGTCATGGAGGGAAGCCTCGCCGCGGGCAATCTCACAAGCAATCTTGCAAGTGCATCCCAGGCAGCCTGGGGACGGCGTGAATGGCAGGCATGACGGGCCTGGCGCTTGCCAGGTGCTTGTGTCAGCGGCTCCCGTCAGGTAGCTGTCAGATGAGCCCGCCTGGCGCGTCATCATTCAAGTAAGCGCTCGCACGTGGCGTTATTCCGCCGTTCGATAATCACGCCTTCGGTCATACTGGCCCCGCTACCGACTCCAGGGACACCGCACCACGATGTCAACGATTATCACCACCCCCGCCAGTCAGCGTCGCTCCTGGCTGCTGATCGGGGTCATCAGCCTGATGAGTGCCGTGATCGCGGCACTAGTGGCCGTCTATTTCGCACTGCCGATGCTCAGTGATCAGAAGGCCGCACAGGACGCCGAGCCGGAAGTCGTGGTCGTGCCACCGCCGGTCTTCATGCCGCTGGCGCCCTTCACGGTCAACCTGGAAAGCCCGCGCGGCAATCGCCTGCTCTATATCGGCATCACGCTCAAGATGACCGATCAGGACGCGGTGGCGCGTGTGGAAGAACTCAAGCCCGAACTCAAGAGCCGTCTGCTGCTGTTGCTGTCGGGCCAGAGCCCGGATGAGCTGATCACCCAGGCCGGCAAGCAGACGCTGCAGAGCACCCTGACCGAGGCGCTTTCGCGCCCCTACAGTGAAGGCGGCCAGCCACTGGCCATCTCCGGCGTGCTGTACAACGACTTCATCGTGCAATAACTGGCCATGGCTCAAGACGATCTGCTGTCACAGGACGAAATCGATGCTCTGCTCTCCGGCGTGAACGGTGACAGCGGTGCAACGGCTGACGCCTCGAGCACGGCCGGCGAAACGCGCATTCGCCCCTTCGACCCGGCGAGCCAGCACCGCATCATCCGGGATCGCCTGCATGCCCTGGATATCATCAACTCACGCTTCAGCCGCCAGTTCCGCATGGGGCTGTTCAACCTGATCCGCCGCGGCGCCGATATCACCGCCGGGCCGGTGCAGTTCCTGAGCTACAACGAATTTTCCCGCAACGTGCCGGTGCCGACCAACATCAACCTGTTCACCATGAAGCCGCTGCGCGGTACCTCGATGCTGGTGTTTCCGCCCAGTCTCGTGTTCATGGTGGTCGACAGCCTGTTCGGTGGCGATGGCCGCTTTGTGACCAAGTCAGAGGGTCGCGAGTTCACACGTACCGAACAACGCGTCATCCAGCGCCTGATGCAGCTGGCCTTGAATGCCTACCGCGACGCCTGGTCGGCGGTCTACGCCGTGGAAACCGACTATCTGCGCAGCGAGATGCAGGTCAAGTTCGCCAATATCACCAGCTCTCCCAACGAGATCGTGGTGTGCACCAGCTTCCATCTGGAGGTCGGCAATCACAGCAGCGACTTCCAGATCTGCCTGCCCTACTCGATGATCGAGCCGCACCGCGAGCTGCTCTCGAGCCCGCTGCAGGAAACCAGCGCCGAGGGTGACAGCCGCTGGGGCGAGCGCCTGCGCAAGGAAGTGCGCGCCACCGATGTCGAGTTGCACGCCGATTTTGCCAGCATCACCACCACGCTGGGCGCCTTGGCCGAACTTGCCGTGGGCGATGTGCTGCCCATCGAGAAGCCCGAGCGCGTCAACGCCTACGTCAACAATGTGCCGGTGCTCGAAGCCGGTTTCGGTCGCGCCAATGGCCACCGCGCCCTGCGCGTGACCCGCATCATCAATCATCCGATCAACACTGCCAGCGAGGACAGCGGCGATGAGTGAGCCCAATTCGCCAGACGCGCCCGCGCCCAAGGCCACCCCGAATTCCCCGACATCCGGCACTGACGACCCCTGGGCCGACGCAATGACCGAGCAGATGGGCGACGAGTGGGCCAAGGCGCTGGAAGAACAGCAGAGCGAGGCTGCCCCGCAGGGCGGCGATATCTTCGAACCCCTCGATGGCAGCGGTGGCGGCGCACGTCCGCGTGAGCTGGACATGATCATGGACATCCCGGTCAAGATGACCGTGGAGCTGGGGCGCACGCGCCTGACCATCAAGCAGCTGCTGGAGCTTTCGCAGGGCTCGGTGATCGAGCTGGATGGCCTGGCCGGTGAGCCGATGGACATCCTGATCAACGGCTACCTGATCGCCCAGGGCGAGGTGGTCGTGGTCGAGGACAAGTACGGTATCCGCATCACGGAAATCATCACCCCCAATGAGCGGGTACAGAAGCTCAACCGCTAAGGCTGTTCCTGTCATGACCTCCGATGCCCCTGACGGCGCGATCTTGCTGCCGGATGCCAGCCCCAATACCAACACCAGCGCCAGCACTCAGGCGCCGTCACCGGCCTTTCTCGGTAGCGACGCAAATCTGACTGCCGACACAGGCCACAGCTCACCGCTGGGCGCGGCCAGCCTGGTCAATACCGGGCTGGCACTTGCCGGCGTGATCGGCGTGATCCTGCTGCTAGCATGGCTGATGAAGACACTCGGGGGTGCCCAGACACTGCGCGGCAATCGCATAGCCCTGCGCCCGCTGGCGCGTCTGGCGCTGGGTCACAAGCAGAGTCTGGTGGTGGTGGCGGTGGGCAACCAGCAATTGCTGCTGGGCGTCGGGCCGGCGGGCATCACCTCCCTCGGAGAGCTGACGGCCGAGAATGGCGGCCTGGTACCCGCAGACGCTGGCAGTACCCCGAATGACGCATCACTGGCCTCGCCTGCCTCCCCAACCGGCGGGAGCGGTGCCGCGGCCGGTTTTGCCGAGCTGCTGCGCGATCGTCTTGCCAGACGCTCGCCGACTGCCACGTCCGCCACGACGCCCTCTGATGTGACGCAAACTACTACCTCAGACAAGACAGATGACGCGGAGCCTCGCTCATGACGGGGCTGGTGAGGTTGTCGCCGGGCATGAGAGCAAGAGGATTGAAGACAGGAGAGCTGCTGACAGGGCTTCTGATCGCATTGTCAGCATGCCTGCTGACCAGCCAGGCGGCGCACGCCGATGTGCTCAGCGGCCTGACCAGCCAGCCACTGCCGGACGGCGGCGAGTCCTGGTCGCTGAATATCCAGACGCTGATCCTGCTCAGTGGCCTCGCCCTGCTGCCGGCAGCCTTGCTGATGATGAGTGCCTTCACGCGCATCATCATCGTGCTCGGCCTGCTGCGCACCGCGCTGGGCACCGCGTCTGCGCCGCCCAATCAGGTGCTGGTCGGCATTGCGCTGTTTCTGACCTTCTTCGTGATGTCGCCGGTGCTGGAGCGCATCTACGACGAGGCCTGGCAACCCTATGACAGCCAGGCCATCAGCCTGCAGGAAGCCATCGAACGCGGCGGCGATCCACTGCGCGAATTCATGCTCGGTCAGGTGCGTGAGCCGGATATCGCCCTGTTCGCGCGCCTGGCCAAGGTCGAGGAAATCCAGACCCCGCAGGACGTGCCGTGGCGAGTGCTGCTGCCGGCCTTCGTCACCAGCGAGCTGAAGACCGCCTTCCAGATCGGCTTCAGTCTGTTCGTGCCCTTCCTGATCATCGACCTGGTAGTGGCGAGTGTGCTGATGGCACTGGGGATGATGATGGTGCCACCCGCCACCATTTCGCTGCCCTTCAAGTTGATGCTGTTCGTGATGGTCGATGGCTGGCAGCTGCTGCTGGGGTCGCTGGCCGAGAGCTTCTACTGAGCCAGGCCCAGACATCACGCCGTCACCGGGCTTTCTAGTCGTGACGCGCAACCGTGCCGCGCAACCGTGCACTGCCAGCCTCGACACCTCCCATCTGCCCATCGAGAACGCGCCGCCATGACACCTGAAGTCATCACCAACCTGGCCTCGCATGCCATGTACATCACCCTGTTGGTGGCAAGCCCGCTGCTGGCCAGCGCCCTGTTCATCGGCCTGATCGTCAGCCTGTTCCAGGCCGCGACCCAGATCAACGAGATGACCCTGTCCTTCATCCCCAAGATTCTCGGCGTGTTCGGTACCCTGGTACTGGCCGGCCCCTGGTTGCTGGAGACGCTGATGCACTTCACGCGCAGCGTCTTCACCGGCTTCCCGCACCTGATCGGATGAGCAATGCAAGGATGAGCGTCACCGTAAAGCCCGACGCAAGCCCGGTGGGAGGCCGCTCCATTGCCGAATGACCTGCTGTCCCCCGAGCATCTCCAGGCCCTGCTGCTGAGCGTGATGTGGCCCTTCGCGCGCCTGTCAGGCTTCATGATCAGCGCGCCGCTGTTCGGTCACCGCAGCCTGCCCACGCCGGTGCGCCTGTTGATGGCCTTTGGCCTGGCGCTGATCATCGCGCCGCTGGTCGATAGCCCACCCCCGGTGGATGTGCTCGGCCCGACCGCCGTCTGGCAGCTGGCATTGCAGATGGGCGTCGGGCTGGCACTGGGCCTGGTGATGCGCATCACCTTCGCCATCGTCGAGGCGGCCGGGGAATTCATCGGCTTGCAGATGGGTCTGGCCTTCGCCAGCTTCTTCTCGGCCGACACCGGCACCAATACCCAGGTGCTGTCGCGTCTGCTGGGCATGCTGGTCATGCTGCTGTTTCTGGCCTTCAATGGCCATCTGCTGGTACTGGAAATCCTGGTCACCCACTTCCACGAGATTCCCCTCGACCTGCGCCGCATGGGGCCCGTCGGGCTCGAGAATCTGTTGCTGTGGAGCGCCAGCCTGTTCAGCGCCGGCCTGCTGCTGGCCTTGCCGCTGGTTGCCTCGCTGCTGGCGATCAACCTGGCGATGGGCGTACTCAACCGCTCGGCACCGCAGCTGTCGGTGTTCTCGATCGGCTTCCCGCTGACCCTGCTGCTGGGCATCGCGATGCTGTGGCTGATGATGCCGGGCATGACGGACTGGCTGTCGCTGTTGTTCCGTCAGGCGCTGGGTGCCTTCCAGGCCGTGCATGAAGGCCTGGGCACGATGCCATGACATGCAAGCACTGATCTGAAAAGCAAAGACCAGGACGCAAGAGCCGCACCGAATGCCATCGCGAGAGCGAGTATCCAGTGCGGCTTTTTCATCATTCCTCGAGCGCGGTCACGCCATCACTCAGCGCAGATAGTCGAACAGCGACATGCCCGAGATATCCGAGAACGCCTGCTGAGAGGCCTGCAGCCCCACCTGGGTCAGCGAGTAGTCGGAGATCGCCTCGTTATAGTCCAGATCGATCAGGTCGGAGCGGGTCGAGGCATAGTTGAGCTCACGGTCATCCCCGATGATATCCAGCGAATCCAGCTCGTTGAGCTTGGTGCCGACATCGGCGCGCACCGTCAGCACATTGTCGAGACTGTTGCTGAACTGGCGACTGGCGGTCGAGATGGCGTTGTTGAAGGCGGCCTGGTCGGCCTCGCTCTCGATCGGCGTGCTCAGCGCGCTGATCAGGCCATCCAGATTGGCGAACAGATCGGCGCTGGCCTCACCCTCCTCGACCACCAGCTGCGTTGCCTTGCCGGAGGTCTGAGCTTCAGCGACCTGCTGTTCATCCCCGGACAGCGTCATCGACAGGCCATTGAACGCAAGCGTCATGCCATCGCTGAACGCCATGGGCGATGGCAGCGGGTTGCCTTCGCCATCCAGGATCGAGAGATCATTGCCATCGGCATCGATGCCGCTGATCGTGACGCCAGCGGCATCAATGCTGACGCTGTAGGCCGCGCCATCGACCCTCGCCGCGGCGTCAATGACTTCCGGCCCCTTGAAGGTGATCGGTAAAGATGACTCGCTCTCGCTGGTCTGGCGGGCCAGCTGCTGATTGCCGGATGCCACGCTGCCAAAGATCTGGCTGCCGGTATGATTGACCTCCATCAGGCGTGAGCTGTCGACGCGTTGCTGGCGCTGCTCATCATCGCCGCGATAGCTGCCATCCTCGCCAAAGGGCGCAGTATCACCGCTCATGCCGCCGAACAGATAGTTGCCGTTGCCGTCGGTGCTGTTGGCCAGACCCAGCAGCACTTCGCGGCTGCCTTCAAGCTCGGTGGCCAGTGCATCACGGTCACTGTCACTGAGGGTGCCGTTGCCCGCCTGCACGATCAGGCTCTGGACACGCGTGATGGTATCGGTGACCTGATTGAGCGCGCTCTCCTCGATGGACAGGTTGTTGCGCGCCGTGGTGCGGCTGTCGCTGAACTGTTCATTGACGGCCTGGGACTGCGAGAGCGTCACCGCCTGGCTGGCCGCGCTCGGATCATCCGAGGGATTGACCACGCGCTTGCCGGTGGCCAGCTGCTCGGACACCTTGGAGAACGCCGCCTGCTGATCCAGCATCGAGGTGACACCCTGGGCATAAAGGGTTTGGGTACTGATGCGCATCACGGCCTCGTTAACGGATGTTCAGAATGGTATCCAGCACCGTCGACGCGGTCTGGATGACCTGGGCGTTGGCCTGGTAATACTGCTGATAACGGATCAGGTCCGCGGCTTCTTCATCCAGATTGACCCCAGAGATCGACTGGTCTGCCGCCGACAGCTGCTCGGTCAGGCCCTGCTGAGCCTCCAGGTTGACCTGCACCTGGCGGGTCTGCTTGCCGACCTGGCTGACCAGCGACGCGTAGTGATCATTGAAGCTGCCGGCGCTGCCCAGGGCGTCGCTGCTCTGCAGTGACTGCAGAGCGAGAATGTTGCGGTTGTCGAGGCTGGCATCGCTCGAGCCCACCGCGATCTCGGCGCCTTCGTCGATCGCGACCCCGAAGGTGTCGGCGATATTGCGCGTCGGCTGGATGGTGAAGCTGTCACCGTCCGCCATGCCGGTGGCGGTGAACACCAGGCCATCCTGGCGCATCACGCCTTCGCTGTCCGGGGTCAGGGTCTGCACGGCGCCGCTGCTGAGGTTCTCCAGCTGGTAGGTGCCGCCCTCAAGACTCAGGCGGTAGTCATCACCGGTCAGCGCGACACTGTAGAAATCGTCACCTTCCTGCTGGGTGGCGGGGGCGAATGTCACCTCAAGGTCCGCTCCGGCGGCATTGCCGCTGGCCGGCAGCACTTCCGGATCGCCGAGAGTGAAGAAGTCGCTCCCCGCGTTGCCATTGGCGTCGACACCGTCGGCGTGCTGGGCATTGAAGGTCAACGCCAGACCCGCGGTCAACTGGCCGAGCTGATTCTGGGTCGGCTCGAGGCTGTCGGCGCGGAAGCTCAACAACCCGCCCAGGGTGCCGCCTTCGAGCTGCGCCTCATCGATGGCGCTGGTCACGCCCGGCGCCACGCTGTAGGTGACCACCGAACGGCTCATGTCCTGCGGGTCTGGCTCCACGGCCAGTTCGTAATTGCTGCTGCCGTTGACCAGCAGCTGGCCATTGCCGAGGCTGACGCTCAGCCGGCCATCCTGCTCCTGCACCTCGACGCCGACCAGCGTTTGCAGGTCAGTCACCGCCTGATCGCGCTGGTCCAGCAGGCCCAGCGGCTCTTCGCCGGTACGTGCACGCGTCAGGGAAATCTGCTCGTTGAGCGAGGCGATCTGGCTGGTGGCAGTGTTGATGTCGCCGACCACATCGCCGAGCTGTGAATTGACCGCAGAATCCATGTCATCCAGATAGGCGGAGAAGGCATTGAGCTGCCCGGCCAGGCTCTCGGCGCTGCCCAGCAGGCTCTCGCGCGCCGCCGGATCACTCGGCTGACTGGCTACGCCTTCGATGGCGCCGAAGAACTCCTGCATCAACGGCGCCAGGCCCGCCTCGTCATCGGCGAGCAGATTGTCGATCTGACTGATGTTGGCTTCATGGGTCTCAAGCGCCGTGCTGGCGCTCATGGCGCTGTCCAGCTGCGCAGAGAGATAGCTGTCAGTCTGGCGGCTGATCGACGCCACACTGACACCGCCACCACTGTTGCCATTCAACTCGACCGTTTCACGGCTATAGCCCGGCGTGTAGACGTTGGCGATGTTGTTGCTGTTGGTGGCAAGCGCCGTCTGGGCGGCTTGCAGACCACTGACACCGATACTCAACATGCTGCTGGCCATGGCGTTTACCTGAAAGGAACAATGGGAAAAGGGAGAAGGTGGATGACGCCACACCGGCGTACGGATGCTGTGAATATCGGCGCGCCAGACGCCAACTTGAGGCCCTAGGCAGCAATAGTTGCCAGCAATTCATCTCATCAACACTGAATCGTCATCAGCGGCGCTCTCTAACGGATCAGCGGCTCTGAACGGCCCATCGCCAACTGGATGGCCCCTGATGCATTACTTTGACTGCCAGTACCGATCTCTTTATTCGTCGCAGACGCCACAGACGCCACAGACGCCACACCCGTCGCAGACGCCACATCCGCCGCAGACGCCAGCTCGACCAGCGGCTGAGCATCGTGCGCATCGAGGGCAAACAGCGGCGCAGAAGCCTCAAGCAGCCCGCGCAGGGAGCTTGAGTTGGCGGTTGCGACAGACGATGACCCAGGCACGGCATCGCGTGACGCCAGGCGGGTCTCCGCTGTCTCGAGAGGCCCGCTGGCCTCCAGCGGGCCGACACGACTCATGATCGAGATCAGCTTGTCGGCATAGTGCGGGTCAGTGGCGTAGCCCGCCTCCTGCAAGGCACGCGCCGCACTCTCGGCGTCCGGCGACCGGGTCACGTGGGCATAACGCTGGGCGCCGGTCAGCAGTGCGGCATGATCGCGCAGCGCACTGGCCTGATCGGGATAGACGCGGAAGCTGTCCTCGAGACGCATGCGGCGCCCATTGCGATATTCGGTGGTCAGCACCGTGGTGCTGTCGCCCTGCCAGCTGCTGCCGGCCTTGATGCCGAACAGGTTATGGCTGTCGGTGCCGGCCTTGGTGTGGATGCGACGCTCCCCCCAGCCCGTCTCCAGCGCGGCCTGCGCCAGAATCAATTCTGCGGGCAGCCCGCTTTCACGACTGGCCGCCTGAGCGGCGGGGCCAAATTCCGCCACGAAGCGCTGCACATTCTCGGGCTGGCGACGTTGTTGCTCGCTGAGCGCTGCCACGTCGGTCACTGCCACCAGGCTGACGGTGTCAGACACGTCATCCTTGCCTGTCGTCGCCATCGGCAGCTCGGCATAGACACCTCGCGCCGTGTCGCCGGGCGCCAGCGTATCGAGCATCGCCATGAAGCCAGCCACCTCGTCTGTGGCGCGTGTCTCCACCGCCGCCTGCCAGTCACCTTCGCGAGCCGCGCCCCCCTCCGGGGTCAGACCCACCGCCGACAACCAGCCGTCGGCCCCCTGTTCATCGACCGGCTCGCCCTCCACTACTGCGCTTAGGGAGATTGCGGTACTGCTATCCGTGTTCGTGCCCGTCGCCGTGCTGGAGGACAACTGCTGAATCAGGATCTTCGACAGGCCGATACCGTCACCGACACTGGCCAGTTGCTGGGAGAGCTGCTGGTCCAGCATCGAGGTCATCATCTCTTGCTGCTGGGAGCCGGTCAGCGCTGAGTTCTCGGTGGCCGAGCGCATCTGCTTGAGCATCATGTTGAGCATCAAGGCCTCGAATTGGCGCGCACTCTCCTCCAGCGCCTCCTGCTGACGCTCGCCGCCACTGCTGGCCGCCCCCTTGAGGCTCGCCAGACCCTGGGTATCGAAGGCCAGACGACCGGCATCCACATTGGCACCGCTACCAAGCACACTCATCAGATCACCTCGAGATCAGCACGCAGCGCACCGGCTGCCTTGAGCGCTTCCAGAATCGAGACCAGGTCCTGCGGCGTGGCGCCCAGCGCATTCAGGCCATCGACGACCTCCTGCAGGCTGGCAGTCCCCTCGACCATGCGCAGCGCACCGCCTTGCTGGTTCACGCTGATATCGGGGTCATTGACCACTGCCGTCTGTCCCTGGGACAGCGGCGCGGGCTGACTGATCACAGGATTGGCGTCGATCACCACCGACAGATTGCCGTGGGTAACCGCGGCACGCGCCAGGCGCACTTCGGAATTCATCACCACCGAACCGGTCCGCGCATTGACCACCACACGCGCACGCGGCACGCCCAGGGCGACCTCGATGTTCTCGAGTCTGGCGATGAACCCGACACGCTGACTGAGATCACGCGGTGCCTGCACCACGATATCGCGACTGCTGAGCGGCGAGGCCAGCGAGCCGCCGAAGTTGCGATTGATGGCACTGGCGACGTTCTGGGCATGATTGAAATCGCCCTCAAACAGATCGAGATGGATCACGCCATTCTCATCCCCGAGACGCGTCGGTACGCCGCGCTCCACCGTCGCGCCACTGGGAATGCGCCCGGCGGTCAGCTGGTTGACCTGCACGCTGGAACCGCCGGCCGAGGCACCGGCGCCACCGATGATCAGATTGCCCTGCGCCAGCGCGTAGACCTGGCCATCCACGCCCTTGAGCGGCGTCATCAACAGGGTGCCACCGCGCAGACTCTTGGCATTGCCCAGCGACGACACCACGACATCGATGGGCTGACCGGAGCTGGCAAAGGCCGGCAGGCTGGCGGTGACCATGACCGCCGCCACGTTCTTGAGCTGCATGTTGGTGCCCGACGGCACCGTCACGCCCAGCTGGGAGAGCATGTTGGTCAGACTCTGGCCAGTGAACGGCGCCTGGGTGGTCTGGTCCCCACTGCCATCCAGCCCCACCACCAGGCCGTAGCCGACCAGCGGGTTGTCGCGCACGCCGCGCACCTGGGCGAGGTCCTTGATGCGATCGGCCTGCGCCGCCTGCAACGTCAAGGTCAGGCAGCTCACCAGCATCAGGCAGGCGGCCAGCGCAGCGCGCCAGCGTGGATTAGGGAGCATCTCAGGCATCGGATAGCGACTCATGATGGGACAGCGTGGTGAGAAATCGGGGCGAAGCATTCAAAACAGGGCAAACCTCTGCAGAACAAGCCGCGGCAATCGCCACGCCAGGCTCAGAACGGCGCCAGATTGAGGAAGAAGCGCTGCATCCAGCCCATGTTCTGCGCCTCGTTGATATAGCCATCACCGACATATTCGATGCGTGCACTGGCCACCTGGGTGGACTGCACCGTATTGGCCGAGGAAATCGTGCGCGGATTGACCACTCCGGAGAAGCGAATCGACTCGGTACCCTGATTGATCGCGATGCGCTTCTCGCCGCGCACTTCCAGATTGCCGTTGGGTTGCACCTGACTGACCGTCACGGTGATGGTGCCGGTGAAACTGTTGTTGGCATTCGAGCCACCACTGCCGGTGAAGTCATTCTCGCCCTCGATATCGGCATCGGTGCCATCCAGCAGTCCCGTCATGAAATCGGGGATGGCGGTCAGCGAGAAACCGAGGCTGCCGTCGCGGCTGGCATTGCTGGCCGAGCTCTTGCTGGCGCTGACATTCTCGTCGAGCAGGATGGTGATGATGTCGCCGATGGCACGTGGGCGGCGATCCTCGAACAGCGGCTGGTTGCCATACAGCGGCTGGAAGATGGCGCCATTGGCCATCGGTTCCGGGCGCGGCTGCATCGTCGACTCCATTGGCGTGGTATCGACCAGCGGCTCGCTGGGGATATGGGCGCACCCGGCGCCTACCAGCGTCATGGCCAGCATCGCCAATCCGGCCAGCGCGCGGCGCATGCGACGCCAGCCAGGCAACGCCAATCCGGGCATCGCCAAACCAATCTGGCGTGGGCAAACAGCTGACAGGGATGGCAGCGCCACCACCGGGAGATCACGCGAAAGCGACATGCGACAACCCTTACATCTGGACCAGACGCTCCAGCATCTGATCGGTGGTGGTCACGGCCTTGGAATTGATCTCATAGGCACGCTGGTTCTGGATCATGCCCACCATCTCTTCCACCACGTTGACGTTGGAGGTCTCGACGAAGCCCTGATAGAGAGTGCCCGCACCATTGAAGCCCGGCACGTTGTCACTGCGCGGCCCCGAGGCATCGGTCTCGGAATACAGATTCTCGCCACGACTGAACAGGCCCGTCGGGTTGATGAAGGTAGACAGCTGCAGCTGACCGACCTCGGTGCTGTTGGTGGAACCGGGCTGGGTGACGCTGACCACGCCATCGGAGGCGATATCGACACTCAGGGCATTGGCCGGAATGACGATCGCCGGGTCCAGCGGGTAACCACTGGCGGTGACCATCTGGCCAGTGCTGTCGAGCTGGAAGGAGCCATCGCGGGTATAGGCATTGGTACCATCCGGCAGCATCACCGCGAAGAAGCCCTGACCATTGATCGCGACATCCTTGGAATTCTCGGTCTGCTCCAGATTGCCCTGGATATGCAGACGCTCGGTGGCCACGGTGCGCACCCCGGTGCCCACCTGCAGCCCCGAGGGCAGCTCGGTGGTGGCAGAGGAGGCAGCGCCGGGCTGGCGCATGTTCTGGTAGAGCAGATCTTCAAACACCGCGCGCGACTGCTTGAAACCATTGGTCGAGACGTTGGCCAGGTTGTTGGCCGTGACGTCCATCTGCATCTGCTGAGCTTCAAGGCCGCTCTTGGCTGTCCATAGGGCACGAATCATCAGGGGGCTCCGCCGTGATTACGGGGTCAGTCGGTACCAAGCAGGCTGTTGCCACGCTCGGCCATGCGCTCTGCCGTGTCGATGCTCTTCATCTGCATCTCGAAACTGCGCGCGTTGTTGATCATGGCGACCATCGCGTCGGTCGCCGAGACGTTGCTGCTCTCCAGGGCGCCGGAGACGACCCGTACCAGCGGGTCGGCGGCCAGCGGTGGCGCGGCCTCCCCCGCCGCAGTCGGCGGCTGACGGAAATAGCCGTCCTCGCCGCGCACAAGCGCCGGGCTGCCGGGAATGGCCTCGGGATTGACCAGCTTGAGCTGGGCCTGCAGCACCATGGTGTCAGGCGCATCCGCCGCCGAGCGCGCACTCACGCTGCCATCGGCGGAGATATGCACGATGGCGTTGAGCGGCAGCTCGATCGGCCCGCCATCGCCCATTACCGGCAAGCCGCCGGAGGTCAAAACACCATCGGCATCGATCTGCAGCGCGCCGTTGCGGGTGTAGAGCTCCCCGCCATTCGCGTCCTGCACGGCCAGCATGCCGGGGCCGTCCAGCGCGACATCCAGCGAGCGATCCGTTGTCTGGATGGTGCCCTGGGCCATCGAGGCCCCCGCGGTGGTCAGCTGACTGGAGACGCGTGTCGCCAGCCCTTCGCCCTGCACATCCACCGCCCGCGACAGCGTCAGCATCTCGCGAAAGCCGGTGGTCGAGAGGTTGGCCAGGTTATGACTGGCGACATCCTGAGCCGCCAGGCTGCGCTGGGCGCCGCTCATGGCGGTGTAGAGCATTCTGTCCATCAACCGACTCCGATCTGGTCAGATAACGCGCGCAACGCTGGCGCTGTCAGGCGACATGGCATCATTCAGCCCGGATCAACGCAGGTTAATCACGGTCTGCTGGACTTCGTCCTGCACCGAGATGGTCTGGGCATTCGACTGGTAGTTGCGCTGGGCGATGATCAGATCGACCAGCTCGGTGGTCAGGTCGACGTTGGAGGCTTCCACCGCCCCCGAGACCACATCACCGAACACTCCCTCGCCCGGCACGCCGACCAGCGGCTCACCGGATTCCGCAGTCGCCAGCCAGCTGTTGTCGCCATTGGGCTTGAGGCCCTGATCGTTGGCGAAGTTGGCCAGCGCGATGGTGCCCAGCGTCTGGGTCAGTTCATTGGAGTAGCTGCCGATCACCCGCCCGTCACCGTCGATGGAGATGCCCACTAGGCTGCCCGAGGTGTAGCCGTTCTGAGATAGCGAGGTGACCTCGTAGTCGTTGGCGTACTGGGTGCTGCCCGTCAGATCGATGCTGAAGTTCATGTCTTCGGCACCGTTCGCGAGGGTGTAGGTCATGGCGGTCTGGGTATAGTCGCTGTTCAGCTGGCCATTGGTGCCGAAGCTGATCTGCTCCACTTGGACATCGAAATCCACCGTAGGGGTTATGCCGGCATTCACATCCGACTGGTATTCGGCCGACTTGCCGGCGAAGTCCATGACATGCTGAACATCCCAGGTATTGCTGTCGGTCTTGGTATAGAACGACGTCACGACATGCTCGCTGCCCAGGCTGTCATAGACGGTCATCGACGACGCGTAGTCATAGCTGGTCGGATCCATCGGATCGAAGGTCGTGGTGGTCGGCTCGGCTTCGGAATCCAGATTGATGGATATCTGCGCGCCATAGATGCTGTTGGCAAGATTGTCCTGGGTCGCACTGGCCGCCAGGGGCGCGGTCGGCACCTGCAGCACGACGGGCTCGCCAGTGACCCGCTCGCCGGCATAGCCCGTCAGCTGGGCACCCTGCGTATTGACGATATAGCCATCGGCATCGACATTGAGCTGGCCATTGCGCGAATAGACCACCTGACCGGTGCTGTCGGCAAAGCGCAGGAAGCCTTCGCCGGAAATCGCGATATCGAGATCACGCCCGGTGGTTTCCAGCGAACCGGTCGAGAAGTCCTGGGAGATGGAGGCAACCTGGACCCCGATACCCGCCGCCTGAGAACTGGCATAAAGATCCGCGAACTGGGTCTCGGAGGACTTGAAGCCTACCGTTTCCGAGTTGGCGATGTTGTTGCCGATCACATCCAGATTGGTTGCCGCCGCACTCAAGCCGCTCAATGCCTGTGAAAACGCCATGGTCTGTCCCTTTGATCGCGATGAAGATGAAAGCCCGAGACCTGTCAGCGAGCTCGGGGCGGCCAAACGGCCTGAAACTGGTGGCCCGTCCGGCGGGCTCGCTAGCGCTATCCCGACGCCATGGGCTCAGCTCAAAGCACCTGACGCACGGCGTCCAGACTGACGACACCCAACACCGGACCCAGGTCCAGCTGGGCACCGCTGTCGGTCTGATTGACGCCACTGACCACGCCATAACTCAGCGTCTGCAGGTCGTCATAGCTCTCGCCTGCCCGCTCGGCCGTCACGACCAGCTGGTAGGAGCCATCAGCGGCTTCAGTGCCATCATCCAGCAAACCGTCCCAGACGAAGCCATGAATACCCGCCTCCAATGCGCCCAACTCGAAGGTCTTGACCACACTGCCATCCGCGCCCAGCACCTCGACGGTGGCATTGTCGACATCGTCGGCCAGCTCAAGGCCGAAGGGTGTCGAGGTCGCGTTGCCCACCAGCACCGCATTGCCGCCGACCAGCACGCCCTGATAGAGAAGACTGGCCGCCTGCAGCGCTTCACTGCTGGAAATCTGCGCCGTGATGCCCTCAAGGGTGGTGTTGAGTTCTTCGATACCACTGACGGTGCTGATCTGGGCCAGCTGCGCGGTCAGGTCGGAATTCGACACCGGGTCCATCGGGTCCTGGTTCTGCATCTGCGCCACCAGCAGGGTCATGAATTGATCATTGAGCTCCTCGGTACTGCTCACCGACTGCGTGCTGTCGGTGACGCCGGAGGACGTGGTGGTCTGGTTGATGCTGTTGAGCACACTGGTGTCTAGCGTCGCCATGCGATTACCCGAAATCAGAAGAAGCGGTCAGAAGGCCAAAGCCTCGAGCGAGGGTCATTCCCCCAGCGTCAGCGTCTTGCGCAGCAGAGACTTGGAGGTATTGAAGACCTCGACATTGGCCTCGTAGGACTTGGAAGCCGCGATCATGTCGACCATCTCGGCAACCGGATCGACATTGGAGAAGGTCACATAGCCCTGCTCGTCGGCGAGGGGATGATCGGGACGATACTCCTGGCGCGCCGGGGCATCGCTCAGCTCCACCGAGCTGACCCTGACACCCCCGAGGCCTGCACTGCGTGACGCCATCTGTGTCGCCAGACCGCCACCGGCCAGGTTGGCCGTCGCCAGCGAGGCATTGGCCTGACGCGCGAGGGGCGCGTACTCGAACACCACCTGACGCGCCTGATAGGGCTTGCCATCCGGGCCCGCCACGCTGTCGGCGTTGGCCATGTTGCTGGCCACGGCATTGATGCGCTGCGACTGGGCCGCCATCGCGGAACCCGCGACGTTGAAGATGCTGAACGCTGCCATCAACTGTTCTCCGATTGCATGGCCAGGCGCAGGCCCTGGATCTTGCCGGTCAGAAGCTCAAGGCTGGCCTCGTAATGCAGACTGTTGTCCGCGAAATTGACCCGCTCCACATCCATGTCGACGGTATTGCCGTCCAGACTCGGCTGTGTCGGCACGCGATAGAGCAGGTCCGCGCCTAGCGACAGCCCCGCCCCGCTGGCGGCCTGGTGGCCGGCCTGGGTCGTGTTCAGCGCAAGCGGCCCCGCCGCGGCATTGCCCGCCGTCGCCTTGGCCAGGGTGGCGGAGAAGTCGATATCGCGCGCCAGATAGCCCGGCGTGTCGGCATTGGCGATATTGGTGGCCAGCACCTGCTGACGCTCGGCGCGAAGGCCCAGCGCCTGCTGGTGAAAGCTCATGAGGGAATCAAGTCGATCAAACATGGAAGTGCCCCGCTGTCGGCACCTCGCCCTGATGTGAGCGAGGGAACATCCATCGATCAGCTCACGCGTAGGGGAGCATGACGGAAAGCAGGACTGAGAATAGTCAGCCAGCGCCAGGATGAAGGTAAGAACAAGCCACTTTATCGCGGCTATTTCTGGCCATGCCGGTATCAGGGGCGGCTTACAATCTCTCGCGGCACTGAACCAGCGCCCTGAACCCTGTGCCCTGAACCAGGGGCGCTTGACCCCGCCTTCCGCCCCGGACGCCACTCGCGATGAGAGACAGCATGCCGAAAATCAGCGTAGCGAAAGGCCTGACGGCGGCAAAAGCGCTGTCTGATTCAAGAAGAGTGGTGACGGCAAAAGGACTGTGGCGCACCATCGCCAGCACCGGGCTGTTGGCCCTGCTACCCGCGGGGGCCGCTGTGCATGCCAGCACCTCAGACGCGATCGGCTCTGCCATTCAGCCGTCTGCCGCCCAGGCATCAGCATCAGCATCAGCATCAGCCTCAACAACAGCGCCTTCTGTCAAAGACGCGCAGACACGCGCCGTCGAGGCCCTGCGCTGGCAATTGAGCGACTTCTTCACTGCCGAGGACAGCGGCCCCGTCAGAGTGCGCATGCCCGGCGAGCCACCACTGAGCGCGCCCAGCGAGGCCTCAGTACAACTCGAGCTGCGTCGCCTGCCCGCCCGCCTGAAAGATTGCTCGGCACCCCAGCTGAGCCTCAATGCCGCGCGCAGTGACCGCCATGCACCGGGCCTCAAACGTCTGCAGCTGCTGTGCGCCAACGGCCAGCAACACATCGTCAGCGTTCGCATGGAACGCTACGCCTGGCGCCAGAGCACGCCACAGCCGCTCGCGAGCGGCACCCCGCTGGCACCCGCGAGATTGACGCCGGTACTGACGCCACTGGGCAAGTTGCGTGGCAATGGCTTCGAGAGCGCCGCGGCACTGTCAGGTTTCGAGGTACGCCGCCGCCTGCGCGCCGGCGAGGTCATCACCCGCAACAGCGTGCGGGCCATCCCGCTGGTAAACTTCGGCGATACCGTGACCTATCAGGTCAGCGGCACAGGCTTCAGCATGCAGCGCAGTGCGCGGGCGCTGGAGGCTGGGGGGCTCGATGAGCGCATCCGCATCGAACTCGCTCCAGGCGACTGGGTGCGCGCCCGCGTCATCGGGCCGCGGCGGGTAGCGCCATGATGACTTCAGTTGACTTCAGTTGAGTTGAGTTGAGATGAGTTGAGATGAGCCGCGCCGAGCCGAGTCATCCTGTTGACTGCGCACGTCCAGCCACGACACGCTGACGCACCGGAACGAGACGCTGACGCTCAAAGTCCGAAATGCTTGATACTGACAAGCCGCCACCGGCACCAGATGCCTCATTCCTGAGGGACCATATTGCCTGTGTGGGGTAAAGCTTGTGCTGGCATGGCCGATAGTCGATTCAAGCGCGCAGATGACGCACGCAACCCATCCATTACAGGCTCGTCGTCGAGCCCGGCCCAACGGCCAGAGAGGACAGTCAATGAAGATTGAACATGGCGGCCCGATACAGCGCAGCGACACTCAAGCCCCGCGCGAACTGCGTCCCGAGACGGCCAAGGACACCACCGCCACCACGGCGGCGACCTCCACGGCCGACTCCACCCAGGTCGAGCTTTCCAGCAGCGCGATCGATGCAGGCCAGGACATCGACCAGGCACGCGTCGACAGCCTCAAGCAGGCCATCGCCGATGGCAGCATCAAGATCGATGTCGACCGCATCGCCCAAGGGCTGATCGATGCCTTCGAAGGTGACGCATGACACTCGATGACGCCTCGACGGCCTTGCTGGGCGAGATCTTTTCCGGCCTCGAGCAGGAGCTCAATGACTTCATCGCCCTGCTCGAGGAAGAACAGCGCCTGCTGGGCCAACGCCTGCCAAGCGCGGCAGACCTTGAGGCCTCGCGCGAAGCCAAGCTAGCCAACGCCGCCCGCCTGGAAGCGCTGGAGAGCCGCCGGCGCAGCTGGCTGAACAGCGCCGGGCTCACCAATGACCCACTGGAACTGCATACGGTGCTCGCCAGCCAGCCGGTATTGGCCACCCAGTGGTGGCATCTGGTGACGCTGACGCGCCGCGCCCAGGCACGCAATCGCTTGAATGGTGAGCTGATCGGTCAGCGCATGGCGCTGCACAGCAAGATTCTCGACAGCCTGCATCAACGTTCCCCCGGCCATTACGGCGCCGATGGACGCCCGGCAGCGGGGGCCTCACGCCTGAACGTCTCGGCCTGAATGTCCTGGCCTGAATGACCCGCCTTGACTGTCCTGGCCTGCGTGTCCTGACTTGAATACCTAAGGCGTGAGGCTCGCGGGCTGCACACCCCGACTGTCTTTCCTTTTACTGACCCAGAAACACGCGAGGCCCGGCATTCTGCCGAGCCTCCAGATACAGCTGATTCATTCCACTCGCCAGCCAATCAGCCAGCGATCGTCAGCCACTCATCGCCAGTCATTCAAAGACAGCCCCCTTTCGCTGACAACACCGCCAGTCACGCACCTTCCAGACTCTCGACGTCGATCACCAGCTGGATGTCATCCAGATGTGCCGCCGGCTTGAGTACGCCACGTCCATTGCGATAGACCTTCAGCGAGAATGGCGCCGTCGCCAGCTCTCGGGTGGGCAGGGTCAACTTGCCACGCCTCGCCGCGAGCATGGCGCAGCGCTCCTCCAGGCAGAGCATGACCTGCCACTCCCCCGGTGCACTCGTGAGCGAATAGCGCCAATGAATCGCGGTGACGCGCGTCCTGTCAGGCGCCATCAGCCCTGAATCACGCACGGCATCTGCCACTGCCAGAGGGCGCATATACCAATGCCCCCGCTGAGCGATGGTCAGCGACTCGACGGACATCATCACCGCCGCGCTGGCGGCCTGTACCGGCGTGGACAGCGTCGTGGCCCACAGCGCTGCTGCCGTCATCAAGGCCGCCATCGGTGCCGTCCTGTATTTTGGCTTCGCACTCAGCTTCGCTCTCGACACCACTCCCGCCCTGGATTTCCTGAATCCTGTCGCCACTCGACTCCTTCTCTGCACTGCTGACTCCTTCAGATCCATCTTGCTGCAGACGCTCGACACACCCCTTGTCGACGCCTTCCCTGTCGCACTTCTCTGCCTTTGCGGCTTATTGTCGTCGTTCACTTGCTCAGTGGTGAGTCGCACCGCCCTGACGTCACGCCGCACGCCCCCCGATCATCTGGGTGACCCGCAGCTCGCGGTCATCGGGGATTTCTGCCTGGGACAGCACCGCCAGGCTCTTGAAGCGACGACGCAGGAAGCGCCCCACCAAGGGTCGCAGCGCATGCCCGACCACCAGTACGCTGGGCTCGCCATTGGCGTCCTGCGCGGCGACGGCATTCTCGGCATGCTGCATCAAGGTATCGGCAAGGCCGGGTTCCAGCGCATTGCCGCTGCTCAAGGCTTGCATCAGCACCTGCTCGAGCTGCGCCTCCAGACCGATCACGCGCAAGACGCGCTCGGCGCCGAACCAGTACTGGGTGATGGCACGCCCGAGGGCGACGCGCACCATGGCAGTCAGGTCGTTGGGGTCCTTGCTGTGCGGGGCATGCTCCGCAAGCGCCTCGAGGATGGTACGCATGTCGCGAATCGAGACCTCCTCATCCAGCAGGTTGTGCAGGATACGCTGCAGGGTGCCCTGACTGATCAAGGCCGGCACCACCTCCTCCACCAGGCCGCCATCCTGCGGGCCCAGCTTCTCGAGCAGCTTGCTGACCTCACTGCGCCCGAGCAACTGATCGGCATGGCGGGTCATCAGATGATTGAGGTGGGTCGTGATCACGGTCGGGGTATCGACCACCGTGTAGCCATAGACCTGGGCCTGCTCGCGGGTTTCCGGCTCGATCCAGGTGGCGGCCAGGCCGAAGGCCGGCTCGGTGGTGGCCACGCCCGGCAGCTTGCCGGACACCTTGCCCGGATTGATCGCCAGCCAGCGGCCCGGATAGGCCTCGCCCCGCCCGACCTCGGCACCCTTCAGGCTGATCACATACTGATTGGGCCCAAGCTCGAGGTTGTCGCGGATATGTATCACCGGCGGCAGGAACCCGATCTCCTGGGCGTACTTGCGACGCACTCCCTTGATGCGCGCCAGCAACTCACCGCCCTGGCGCATGTCGACCATAGCAATCAGGCGATGACCGACCTCCATCGCCAGCGGCTCCACCAGTCGCACATCATCCCAGCTGGCCTCGCTGACCTCCTGTACGGCCGCCGCAGGCGCGGGCGCCGCCTCTTCCTTCGCCTCGCTGCTGACCTCCTTCTCGCGCTGGGAGGCCCACCACCCCAGCCCCGCCAGCAGCAAGGTGAAGAGAATGAAGACCATGTTGGGCATGCCCGGTACCAGACCCAGCAGACCCATCACGCCAGCCGCCAACCACAGTACCTGCGAGCTCTTGAAAAGCTGGCCAATCATCTGCTGACCGACGTCTTCATTGGTATTGACCCGCGACACCATCACGCCTGCGGCGGTCGAGATGACCAGCGACGGAATCTGGGCCACCAGGCCATCGCCGATGGTCAGCAGCGTATAGGTGCGCGCCGCATCGGACATGCTCAGGTCGTGCTGCCCGACCCCGATGATCAGCCCGCCGATGATATTGACCACCATGATCACCAGCCCCGCCACCGCATCGCCACGCACGAACTTGCTGGCACCGTCCATCGAGCCGAAGAAATCGGATTCCTGCGACACTTCCCGGCGGCGCTCGCGCGCCTGGTCTTCGCCGATCAGGCCGGCGTTGAGATCGGCATCGATCGCCATCTGCTTGCCGGGCATGGCATCCAGCGTGAAGCGTGCGCCGACCTCGGCAATACGCCCGGCACCCTTGGTGATGACCATGAAGTTGATGATGACCAGAATCGAGAACACCACCAGACCGACGGCGAAGTTGCCGCCGACCAGAAACTGACCGAAGGCCTCGATGACCTTGCCCGCCGAGTCACCGCCGTTGTGACCTTCCAGCAGCACCACCCGCGTCGAGGCGACATTGAGCGACAGGCGCAGCAAGGTCGAGAACAGCAGCACCGCGGGGAAGGCCGAGAAATCCAGCGGCTTCTGCGCAAACATGCTGACCATCAGGATCATGATCGACAGCGCGATATTGAAGGTGAACAGCAGATCGAGAATGAAGGGCGCCAGCGGCAACACCATCATCGACAGGATCATCATGATCAGCAGCGGCCCGGCCAGCACCTTCAGCTGGCTGGAGGTGTTGAGCCCCACGCGGTCAAACAGTGTCAGCAAGGTATTCATGCAAGCGGCTCATCGATCGTGGAGGGCGTTGCGCGTGCTGCGCAGCGGCCCGGGCTTGGGGAGCAGAAATGGCGGTCGGTCATGGGGTTCGGTTGGCAGCATCAGCCAGCAGGACGGTTATCAAGTTCGGGCCTCAACTTCGATCATCCAAGTCGGTCATCAACTGCGGCCATCAACTTCCGACACGAGGATCCGTCGTCGCGCCATCGTCAGGCCCGGGCTTGGCGCTGGGTTGGAAGACCGCCCCGGCATCGGCGTCATCAGAATCATGATCAGAAGACATCGCGCCTGCGGCTGAAGCCTCAGCTTCGGCTGCCGGCTCCCCGTCATCACGCTCGGCGCCTGGCGGACCAGCCTCCTCAGCCGTCCCTTGAGCCTCCTCCGGCACCTGATACTCATCGGGAACGGACAGACCTGCCGGCAGACTCGGGCGCAGCCCACCCTGCTGGCGCGCCCGCTTGAGCCGCATCGCCCAGGCCAGCACCTCGGCGATCACCTGATAGAGCGCAATGGGAATTTCCTGCTCGAGATCGACATGGGTGTGCAGGGCACGCGCCAGGGGGGGCGCACTCAGCATCGGCACCCCGTTCGCCTCGCCCACTTCACGAATGCGCAGTGCCACCTCATCACGCCCCTTGGCCACCACCCGCGGTGCGCGCATGTCGCCCTCGTGATAGACCAGCGCCACCGAGTAGTGCGTCGGATTGTTGACGATGACATCGGCAGTGGGTACGGCGCTCATCATGCGCGCACGCGCCATGGCCTGTTGCTGCTGACGGATGCGCGCCTTGATCTGCGGGTCGCCATCCGTCTCCTTGTGCTCGCGCTTGATCTCCTCGAGACTCATGCGCAGCTTCTTGGCGTGACTCCACAGCTGATACGGCACATCCATCAGCGTCGGCACGATCAGCATCAATATCGCCAGCGCCGTACAGCGCGCCACGATCGCCAGCGCATCCGCCATGGCGTTGCCCAGCGGCATCATCATCAGTGCCATCAATTCCTGGCGCTGGGCATGCAGATACATCACCACCACGCCACCGACCAGTATCGACTTGGCGATGGTCTTGAGCAGCTCGGCCAGCGCCTGGGAGGACACCATCCTGCCCAGCCCCTTGACGGGATTGAGCTTGCCCAGCGACGGCGACAGCGACTTGGTGGAGAACATCCAGCCGCCCAGCAGCACCGGGCCGACCAGCGCCAGCACCATTAGCAGGGCGAACAACGGCAACAGTGCCAGCAAGGCCTCCTGGCCCAGCATCAAGGCATTGGCCAGCATCACGCGACTGTCGAGTGCCTGAGCGCGATCAAAGCCGAACGAGGCGCCCAGTACTCGCTCCAGGGTGTCGCCAAGCGGCCCGGCCAACAGCCACAGGCCTGCCGCACCTCCGCCCAGCAACAGAAAGGTCGCCAGCTCCCGCGAGCGGGGCACCTGCCCTTCCTCGCGGGCCTTCTGTATTCGGTGGGGCGTGGCCTCTTCTGTCTTGTCGTCGCTGCTCTGCTCGTCAGCCACCGGCTACTCCGCTTGCCTGGGATCGCATCTACCTGAACTGCCGAGGAGCATGACGCTCGCTCACACTGGCGCGTACGGCGAACGCATCATGCCGAGAATGGGCCTCATTGTGCCAAGCACGGCGGGGATCAAAGCGTGGAATAGCGCCCAAAAACGCCCTTGCCCGCCTCACGGGACGTGGGCGGGCAAGGGGATGAAGAACAAGGACCAGCAGGTGCCACTACCGGGAAGTCGGCTAGAAACCGAGGCTATCCAGCAAGTCATCGACCTCATCCTGACTGGCGACTACCCCCGGTGCATCGGCTCGCACCTGGGGGCCATTGAGCAAGGCACCAGACTGGGCATCCCCGGCACTGGATGCTGCCTGCTCATCCAGCGCCGAGGCTGAAAGCTCTGCTGCCGAAAGCCCCGCAGCGGTCGCCGTGGTGGCGGCCTGCCCAGAAAACGCCATCGCCGAACGTGCATGACCCTCCGGGACATTGTCGAGCAGCAACTGCAACAGCTGCATCTCGATCTGCTGGATGACATCCATCATGCGCTTGATCACCTGACCGGTAAGGTCCTGGAAATCCTGCGCCATCATGATCTCGAGCAATTCGCTGTTGGTGGCGCTGGTCTGATCAGGCACCACGGCCAGATAGGCACGCGTGTCGATCACCAATTCACGCGCCTGATCCAGGGCCACCGGCTCGGCAAACCAGGCGTCCCAGCGCCCGCTGAGCGACTTCGCCTCACTGGCCAGGGCATCCTGCAGCGGCTGGGCCCGCTCACAGGCATTGAGGGCACGATCTGCCGCCTGCTCCGTCTTGCTGGCCACATAATTGAGGCGATCACGAGCATCGGGGATCGCCTCGGCAGCACGTTCGATCTCCCGATCCAGCCCCAGCTCACGCATGTTGTCGCGCAGCATGCGCGTCAGCTGGCCGATACGCCGAATCAGGTCTTCGCTGCTATCCCCCGTTCTGGCGAGGTTGGCTGCCCCATCGCGCGCCATCACACCAGGATCTGCGCCCGAGGATGACTGGGGTTCAGATGATGATTCCAGATGACTCATGACACCCTCCTTGATGTGACCAACGACGCTGACCGCGCCAGCCTTGCCTGACCAGCGCGGCCCGATGGCTCAGAGGCCGTGTTTCTCGAAGACCTTGCCCAGCTTCTCTTCCAGCACCGCCGCCGTGAAGGGCTTGACCACATAGCCACTGGCACCGGCCTGGGCGGCGGCGATGATGTTTTCCTTCTTGGCCTCAGCGGTGACCATCAGCACCGGCAACGTGGCCGTGGCGGGATTGGCACGCACGCGCCTGAGCATCTCGAGCCCATCGAGGTTGGGCATGTTCCAGTCGGAGATCACCAGCTCGAAGCTGCCTTGATTCAGGAACTCCAGGGCCTGTTGCCCATCTTCGGCTTCCTCCACATTGGTGAAGCCGAGCTCCTTGAGCAGGTTGCGCACGATCCGACGCATGGTGGGAAAGTCGTCGACGACGAGGATTCGCAGGTTCTTGTCGGCCATCAGCGGTCGGGCTCTCTTCCAGAATCACATGAGGGAACGGCTGAAAATTACAGCCTTGTGAGGGGGTTATCGGCCACGAGCCGGCAGACTTTACCCTCTGCGCCCATCTTCTCCTTGCCGGCAACTCACACCCACTTAACCTCCACGCCCAGGCAGATCGAAGCGGTCTAGACGCGTTGCGAACGCCCGGCCAGCTGCACCTGGTGGAGCAGATGCCCACTGATGCGACTCAACGGCAATACGCTTTGCGCGGCCCCGAGCTCGACGGCTTCCCGCGGCATGCCATAGACCACGCAGCTTTGCTCATCCTGGGCGATGGTGTGGGCGCCGGCTTCGCGCATCTGCAACAACCCCCGTGCGCCGTCGCGCCCCATGCCGGTGAGGATCACGCCCACGGCGTTGCGACCGGCCACACGCGCCACGGAATCGAACAGCACATCCACCGATGGGCGGTGACGATTGACCGGCGGACGCTGATCGAGGGTGACCACATAGTTGGCCCCGCTGCGTGACAGCGTCAGGTGGGCGTCGCCAGGCGCGATATAGGCATGCCCCGGCAGGATGCGCTCACCGTGCGCAGCTTCCTTGACGGCGATACGACACAACCCATTGAGTCGCTCGGCGAACGAGCGCGTGAAGCCCGGCGGCATGTGCTGAGTCACCAGAATGGCCGGCGCATCCGCCGGCAACGACTGCAACACCGCGCGTATTGCCTCGGTCCCGCCGGTCGAGGCCCCCACCGCGATCAGCTTCTCGCTCGACAGCAATGGCCGGCGGCTGGCAGCAGCGGTCGCAGACGGACTGACCGTGTCCTGACTGACCGCACCCTGACTGACCGAAGCGGCGACTGACCTGTCTGCCAGACTGGACTGATATGGATTGGACTGAGGCAGGCTGGACTGAGCCGGATTGGATAGGGTCGAATTGAACAGAGCCGAGCCGGCCTGTGCACCGCCAGCAGATGGCAACGTCACGGCGCGACCCGCAGGCCGCACACGCGCCCGCGCGGCGGCGCGAATCTTGTCGGCAATCGTCTCGGCATACTCGAGCATGCCGCCACGTATTCCCAGGCGCGGTTTGGAGACGAAATCCACCGCACCCAACTCCAGCGCGCGCAGCGTGATTTCCCCGCCGCGCTCGGTCAGCGAAGACACCATCACCACCGGCATCGGCCGCAGGCGCATCAGGCGCTCGAGGAAGTCCAGCCCATCCATGCGCGGCATTTCCACATCCAGCGTCAGCACATCCGGCTCGTGACGCTTGATCAGGTCTCGCGCGACCAGCGGGTCCGGCGCGGTGGCCACGACCTGCATGTCAGGCTGGGCATTGATGATTTCGGCCATCAACTCACGGATCAGCGCGGAGTCATCGACACACAGCACACGAATGATGCGCCCCGTCCCGGCCTGGGGCGTGCCTGCGCCAGCAGCTGCACTTGAGTTCGAATCTGACCTTGAACCAGCATTTGACCTAGAGACCGAGCATGACGATGAAGCGGGGGTAGGCATCCAGACACTCCTGGAGAGTGGGTAAGGGAAAGGGAATCATCACCAGCCATCACGACGCATCACGCGCCCTCCGTCCGGCGGCGAGACAGGGTATAGACCGTCTGGCCGCGCAGCGTGAAGGCATCATTGAGCCATGAGAAATTCTCGGAATGACCGGCAAACAACAGTCCATCGGGCTTGAGCATCAGCGCGAAGCGGTCCAGCAGACGTGACTGGGTCTGCTTGTCGAAGTAGATCATCACGTTGCGACAGAAGATCACGTCAAAGCCGCTACCGAGGTCCCAGTGGCTATCCAGCAGATTCAGGTGGCGATAGCGCACCAGCTGCTTGATCTCCGGGCGCACCCTCACCTGCCCCTGGCGACTGCCGCTGCCACGCAGCATGAAGCGCTTGCAGCGTTGCTCACCCAGTTTGGCGATGCGCTCGAAGGGGTAGATGCCGAGTTCGGCTTCCCGCAGCGCATCCGTGTCGATATCGGTGGCGATCAGCTCGACCTGGTTCGCCGCGGCTCCCAACACCTCGCGCAGTACCATCGCGATGGAATAGGGCTCCTCCCCGGTCGAGGCGGCCGCACACCAGATACGCAGCGGCGCTCGCTGCCCCGTCGCCTGGCGCTGCAGGCGCTCGCGCAGGAAGTTCTCGAGCATGACGAAGTGATGGGGCTCGCGAAAGAATGCGGTCAGATTGGTGGTCAGCGCATTGATGAAGGCAGGCCACTCGTCGTGATCACTGCGACTCAGGCTGGCCTCCAGCATGGTCAGATAGTCATGGAAACGCGTCAGACCATGCACTCTGAGCCGGCGTGACAGACGGCTGTAGACCATCTCACGCTTGTGACGCGCCAAGACGATTCCGGCGCGCTGATAGATGAGGCGCGCGATGCGCTCGAAGTCGTCATCGGTCATCAACAGGTCCCGTCCGAGGGCATGGGAGGCCGGTGACGAGGTGGAGGAGATGCGTGGCGGCGTGAGTTCTGTCACCGTTGCGGGCCCTGTGAGCCACCAGGCACCTGCGCTCGAGTCGCGGCCTGAGCGTGCACAGAAGAAGACTGCTCGGCTGATGCATCCCCCGGCAGGCGCGCGGGAATCTGCTCCGGGCCTTCGCCGCCAAAGCGGAAGACGTTGACCGCATGCGACAGCCCCGCGACCGACCGCTCGAGATCCTGCGCCAGATGGGCGCTGCTCATCACACGTTGGGCGTTCTGCTGGGTGGCCTGGTCCATCTCGTTGATGGCGGTGTTGATCTGCTCGATGCCGCCACTCTGCTCACGCGAGGCCGAGGAGATCTCGGCGATCAGGTCATTGACCCGCGAGATGCCGGTCACGATCGCCTCCATGGTGCCGCGCGCCGCCTCGACCTGATCACCGCCATCGCTGATCTCCCGCTGGGTGGTGTCGATCAGGGTCTTGATCTCGCGCGCCGCCTCGGCACTGCGAGAGGCCAGATTGCGCACCTCACCGGCCACCACGGCAAAGCCGCAACCATGTTCGCCGGCGCGTGCGGCCTCCACCGAGGCGTTGAGGGCCAGCAGGTTGGTCTGGAAGGCGATCGAGTCGATCACCTTGATGATGTCGGCCATCTTTTCAGAGGTAGCGGTAATCCCCTGCATGCGCGCCACCACCGCCTGCATCGCCTCGCCACCTTCATTGGAGGAGCGCGTGGCCTGATCAGCCAGTTGCGAGACCTGGATGGCATTGTCGGCATTCTGGCGCACGGTGCCGGTCATCTGCTCCATGCTGGCCGCCGTCTCCTCAAGCGATGCCGCCTGCTGCTCGACCCGCGCCGAGAATTCCTGATTGCCGTGTGCCATGTCGCCAGCGGCAGGCCTGACCACATTGATGCCCGCATTGACCTCACTGACGATGCCGACCAGCGACTTGCGCATGCTGTCCAGTGCGCGTACCAGGCGTGCCATCTCATCATTGCCCGCCAGCGTCATCGACTGGGAAAGATTGCCCGCGGCGATCTGGCGCGCGAAATCCAGGGTGCTGCGCAGCGGCCGAACCAGACTGCGGTAGGTCAGCAGCGCCAACCACAGCGATGCCACGCCCACACCAGCGAAGGCGGCCCACAATGCCCACTGCAGACGCGCATGACTTGCCTCGAGCGCTTGTTGACGCTGCTCGAGCGTCGCCAGCTGCGCCGCGGGCAGCTCGGCGGCAAGTTGGGTCAGCACGGCACGCGCATGCGCCTGGCTATCGGCCAGCACCTCCAGCAGCTCGCTGCCCATCATGGCTCCGGCCACCAGCGGCAGTGCGGCCAGCAGCGCGATACGCGGCGCCATGCGCCACTGGGTGAGGCGCTTGAAGGCCCCCATGAGGCCAGCACGCACGATACGGCCCTTGATCAAGCGATAGTCGCGCTTGCCCTGCTTGAGGCCCACGTAGACCTCCTCGGCCTGGGCGATCTGCTCGCGACTGGCCTTGACGCGCACCGAGGCAAATCCCATCACCTCGCCCTGCTCGATCAGCGGCGTCACACAGGCGTCGACCCAGTAATAGTCGCCATTCTCGCGTCGATTCTTGACCAGTCCCTGCCAGCTCTCGCCTTGCTTGAGCGTCGACCAAAGATTCTCGAAGGCGGCTTCTGGCATGTCGGGGTGGCGCACCAGATTGTGCGGTGCACCGATCAAGGCATCACGCGTGAAGCCACTGACCTCGATGAAGACAGAGTTGGCGTAGGTGATGCGTCCCTTGAGATCGGTACGCGAGATCAGGTAGTCATGCTCACCAATGGGGTATTCCTTTGCCGTCACCGGCTGATTGTTTCGCATTGCCCTTGCTTAGCCTCGTACTCGTCACAGCGTGATCGTCATTGACCCGGCGAGACCACTGACCGGCAGCATGACCGTCATTGCCCGGTACAGCCGCCCACGACCTTGTGGTGCACACCTTATCGGCCGCTGTCGGCAGTTCTTGAACGCAGAACGCCGCTGACCAGCAGGCCAGCGGCGCTCGAGACGAAACAGGTGAAAATGTTCGCGAGATCAGGCGACGCACACCACAGGCAACATGCCTCGCATTGCGTCTGATTCATGCCGCGAGACAGCAGGTCATGCCGGCTGCGCCGCGGGCTCCATCAGTGCCATTTCATCGCTGGTCATCATGTGCTCGATATCCATGATCAGCAGCATGTGATCATTGACGGTCGCCAGCCCCGCCAGGAAGTCACTGTTCATGCGCGCACCGAATTCCGGCGGCGGCAGCACCTGATCGGCCGCGAGGCTGATCACATCGGAGACGCCATCGACGACGATGCCGACCACGCGCTCACCGATATTGATCACGATCACCACCGTCTGCGCCGTGTATTCGGCCTGGCCCAGTTGAAACTTCAGCCGCAGATCGACGATCGGCACGATGACGCCACGCAGATTGGTCACGCCCTTGATGAAGGCCGGTGCATTGGCGATGCGCGTGACGTTCTCGTAGCCGCGAATCTCCTGCACCTTGAGGATATCCACGGCGTAGTGCTCCTCGCCGAGGCTGAATACCAGGTATTCGCCGCCGTCACTGGTCTTGGAGGCGTGGTCCTGCGCCAGGCCGACATTGGACGTCTGCGCCGCGGCAACTTGAGTGTGAGACATGCTCATCTCCTGTCTGTGATGGGGTAACGCTTCGCGCCGAGGCGCAAGGGGCGAGGATGCGGCCGGTGAATGGCGACCGCCTCAGCTGACAATGGCGTCCTGGGGCATGGCGGACTCAGTGACGCCCTCTGCCTGCCTCTGCACCGCTGGCATCTGGTTGGCGAGGCGATGCAGGTCCGAGACATCCAGAATCAGCGATACCCGCCCATCGCCCAGGATCGTCGCCGAAGAGACGCCCGGCACCTTGCGATAATTCCTTTCGAGATTCTTGACCACCACCTGCTGCTGACCGATCAGCTCATCCACCAGCAAGGCGTAGTGGCGCCCCTTACCCTGCACCACCACCACGATGCCCTGCTCGGGCTGCGTCTGGGCACCGGGTACCGCGAACACCTCATGCAAAGCGACCAGACTCAGGTATTCATCTCGCACCTTCAGCAGGCGATCATTGCCGACCATGCTGAACAGCATGTCGGCCTGCGGCTGCAATGATTCCACCACCACCGACAGCGGCAGGATGTAGATTTCCTCGCCGACGCGAATGGCCATGCCCTCGAGAATCGCCAGCGTCAGCGGCAGCACGATACGCGTGGTGGTGCCCTGCCCGGTCACGGAGGCAAGCTCCACCTGCCCGCCCAGCGCCTGGATGTTGCGCTTGACCACATCCATGCCGACTCCACGTCCGGAGACGTCACTGACCTGCTCGGCCGTCGAGAAGCCGGGAGCGAAGATCAGCTGCCAGACCTCGTCGTCACTCATGCCATCACTGACCGCCAGGCCGTTGCTGCGCGCCTTGGCCAGAATGCGCACACGATCAAGTCCAGCGCCGTCATCCATTACCTCGATGACGATATTGCCGCCCTGATGGCGGGCAGACAGCGTCAGGGTACCGTGGGCGCTCTTGCCGCTCGCCTCACGCTCGCTGGGCGATTCGATGCCATGGTCGAGGCTGTTGCGCACCAGATGGGTCAGCGGATCGATGATCCGCTCGATCAGGCTCTTGTCCAACTCGGTGTCATGCCCCTGACTGACCAGCTCGACCTGCTTGCCCAGCCGCGAGGCAAGGTCGCGAATCAGCCGCGGAAACCGAGAGAACACGTAGTCCATCGGCATCATGCGCACCGACATCACCGCTTCCTGCAGATCTCGTGCATTGCGCTGCAGCTGACTGATGCCACTGACCAGCGCCGCCTGATCCGGCGGTGTGGTCGCCGATGCCGTCTGCTCTAGCATCGACTGGGTGATGATCAGCTCACCGACCAGGTTGATGATGGTATCGACCTTGTCGACGCCGACGCGGATTGAGCCCTGCTCGGTGGGTGCACCTGTGGCGCGCCGCCCCGATTGACTGCGTCGCTCGCCACTCGCCTGGGCAGCGGCAGATGGCCCTTCCGCGCCAGCGGGGGACGACTCTTCCATGCCAGCGGAAGAGACATCTGCCGAAGAGCCCGCGTCGACTGTCGCTTCAGCGGGTGCTGTCTGATCGGCAAGATCGCTTGCCGCATCGGCAGACATGTCATCTGCGACTCCCTCGGCCTGCTCTGTGACCAGCGCTTCAGACAGCGCTTCAGCCTGCCCATCAGCGACGCCACCAACTGTGTCTCCCACTACCCCATCACCCCCTGCTGGTGAAGCAGGTGTCGCGGGCCCGATCAGAATCTGCTCCGGTTCGATGACGAAGCACAGCACCGCTTCGATATCCTCTGCGCTGACCGTGGTACTCACGATGACGCGACATACCTGCTCATCACCGCTGCTGGAGATGATCTCACCGAGGTTGGCCAGTTCTTCGATCAGCAGTTCACGCTCGCGGTCGGCGACGAACATCAGAGTGACCGAAAGCAACGGCACACTTGCCTCGACGCCGGCCTGTGACTCGACCGTAGGTGGCATTTCCACATCGACGACGGGTCCAGACGCTTCGCCTGGCGGTACTGGTGCGCTCAGGGCATCCATCATCGACGACTCCTCGCCCAGCTGCTTGAGCACCGCGACGATATGCGCGTAGGCCTCAGGGTCGGGGGACTGGGCATTGCGATAGGCCGCCAACTGGTCGTCGAGCATGTCCTTTGTCTCCAGAAAGCGATCGATATGCTGAATGCTCAACCGCAACTCGCCACGGCGGGCACGGTCCAGCAGGTTCTCGAGGTGATGGGTGGTGTCCTGCAAGACCGTGAAGCCGAAGGTCGCGGCGCCGCCCTTGATGGAGTGGGCCGCACGAAAGATGGCGTTGAGCTGCTCGGCATCCGGCGCCTCGACATCCAGCGCCAGCAGCAGGCGCTCCATCTCGGCCAGCAGCTCCTGCGCCTCCTCGAAGAAGGTGTCGTAAAACTCACTGATATCCATGCATGTTCTCGCTGGCTGTCATTGCGCTATCACACGGGAAGCGGCGCCACTTAAGTTCTGACATGAGGCGCCTTGAGCGCACTCAGCTGTCCAGCCCGGAGGCGACGGGGCTGTCGGTGACAGGACTGCCAGCGACGTGATTCGTCACGCGTACCGGGCTTGCCAGCTGCTCGAGACGCTCGCGCAGGCTGTTGATGTCCTCGGCGGGCCGGGGATTGACGCCGTTGCTGTCGGTGATATCGCGATAGGCCGACTGGCTGAGTACCATCAGGCTGATGCGACGATTGATGGCGGCCTCGGGGTTCTGGCTGTCGAGGCTGATGCGCGAGCCCATGCCGACCACGCGCACGATGCGCTCATAGGGCAGACCACTGTTGCCGAGCACACGGCGGGCGGCATTGGCGCGATCGGTGGAGAGCTCCCAGTTGCCGTAGCCGCCTTCACCGACGAAGGGACGATTGTCGGTATGCCCGGTGATGCTCAGATGATTGGGCAGTCGCTTGAGAATCGGCGCCAGCAAGCCAAGCAGCTGCGACAGTTGTGGCGAGGGTTGCTTGCTGCCCAACGCGAACATCGGGTGCTGGTCGCTATCGGTGATCTGGATGCGCAGGCCTTCGGAGGTCAGCTCGATCTGCAGCTGCTCGCGCAGTTCGGCCAGGTCCGCATCATCGGCCATGCGCTGCGTCATGGTGGCGCCGATCTCGTCGCGAATGGCGGCCATGCGGGAATCATCGGCCAGCGCCTGGCGCTGCAGGCGTTGCAGATCAGCGCCCTTCTCGCCCTGGGTCTGCTCGGCCATGAAGCCGCCACCGGGAATGGCACTGCTGGAGGCCGAATTGCGATCACCCCCCAGCAGCGAGACTTCCAGCGGTGCACCGAAGTAGTCGGAGATTTCCCGCAGGTCGTCATCCGAGGCATTCGAGATCACCCACATCACCAGGAAGAAGGCCATCATCGCGGTCATGAAGTCGGCGTAGGCGATCTTCCAGCCACCGCCGTGATGCCCTTTGACGATACGCGGCCGCTTGATGACGATGGGTCTGCGCTCTTCACTCATCGAGACCTCCGAGCTTCAGTCCAGAGACACCCACTGCCTCGACCATGACAGCCAGCGACACCTGTGCCACTGACACGCAGGTGACGGACGCGCTTGCGAGTGACGCACTTGCGAGAGACGCACTTGCGAGAGACAGCAACGCCATATCAGCCCGCACCCTTGTTCTTGATCTCGCGCACATGCTCTTCCAGCTCGTTGAAGCTGGGACGCTCGGCGGTGAACAACGCCTTGCGGCCGAATTCCACCGCGACCTGCGGAGCGTAGCCATTGAGCGAGCCGATCAGGATGACGCGGATGCACTGCATCATCTTCACGGCTTCATGCACCTCGTGCTGGATCTTGTTGGCGACCGGCGTGACGAAGCCATAGGCCAGCAGGATGCCGAGGAAGGTGCCGACCATGGCATTGGCGATCAACACGCCCAGCTGGGCGGCGCCCTGGTCTGCCGAGGCCAGCGCATGCACCACCCCCATCACGGCGGCGACGATCCCGAAGGCCGGCAGACCATCGGCCACCGCCGAGAGGGAATGCACCGGAATCTCGGTCTCGTGCTTGAAGGTCTCGATCTCGTGCTCCATCAGCGACTCGAGCTCGAAGGGGTCCATGTTGCCGCTGACCATCAGGCGCAGGTAGTCGGTGATGAAATTCATCAGAATGGGGTCGGAGAGCAGGCGAGGATACTCGGCGAACAAGGCGCTTTCCTGCGGGTTGTCGATGTCCTGCTCGATCGCCAGCATGCCCTGCTGACGGGCACGCGACAGCAGCAGATACAGCAGTCCGATGACTTCCATGTACAGGGACTTGTTGTAGCCACGCGTGCGCTTCAACTTCGAGAATGCCTTGCCGGTGGCCTTGATGGCCTTGCCGTTATTGCCGGCCAGAAAGGCGCCGACGGCAGAGCCACAGATGATGAGCAATTCCGCTGGCTGCAACAGCACCGCCAGGTGCCCGCCCACCATCAGATACCCGCCCAGGGTGGACCCGATGACCACTAGATAGCCTATGAACAACAACACAATAACCCCCTTGGCATTCGGTCAACGTCGCTTGAATCTGACTATCGGCGTCACTGAGCATGTCTTTAGGATCACGGCGGAATATTCGTTGAGGCCGCCGCTGTAGCAAGGGCCGTTGTTGAAACAGTCATGGTCGAAACAGTCGGCATCGAGACAGGCGAGCGATCAATGGTGCACAACGCAAGAAGGCTTGCCCGGGATGGGCAAGCCTTCTGGTCTTTGCACGTTCGCCTGGCGCAATCTCAGCGCCTTCACTGACACGAGACAGCTATCAGCCGAGACTGGCGACGGCTGCCGACTGCTCCAATGCCAGTTCTTCACGGGCCTTGCGGCGGGCTGCCGTCTTGCCGGCACGCGATGGCGGCTGACAGATGCCACACACGTAATCATGTGATGGCGTATGGGCGTGCACCACGAAATGGCCGCTGCAGGTCTTGCAGCTGGCCACTTCCAGCAGATCACTTTCGAAAAAGCGCACCAGTGTCCAGGCGCGCGTCAGCGCCAGCACCGGCTCATCTTCGCCGACATGCTCCAGATAGAAGCGATAGGCCTTGACGAAGGCATTCATGCGCGACGCGCCCTGCGCCTTTAGTCGACGATAGAAACCGTGGAACAGCGATGCATGCAGATTGGGCTGCCAGGTCATGAACCAGTCGGTGGAAAACGGCAGCATGCCCTTGGGCGGCGAGACGCCCCGAACTTCCTTGTACAGCTTGACCAGACGCGCGCGGCTGATCTCCGTTTCCGTCTCGAGCACCTGCAGGCGGGCACCCAGTTCGATCAACTCTACTGCCAACTGCAGCTGCTGCAGTTCATCGACGAGACTTTTCTGGCTCATCCGCTGACTCCCCCCTGCCGGAGTCCAGCGTCGTTCTGGCGCGCGTTCAGCAACATGGCAGTGTGCATCGCACTGAAATCCTGGTCGCGCCCGCCCTGCAAGACTCCCTTGAGTTGTGAGGCATCATCCAATGCCAGCTCGCACAACAGTTGATTGCAGGACGATAACGACACCAGCTGACTGACACTCATGCCAGACAAAAGATCCGCCATCTCTTGATCGAGACCCAGGCGTACCAGCGCCATTTCCGTATCTTCGACCAACAAGCGCTGCACAAGCAGAAGATACGACAGATTGACACTCTGTATATCATTGAGCAGTGAGGACATCATGATTCCCTGAGTGGTCTGATCGTCCCGAGCTACCGCCAACCCTGGCGCTCGACCGTCATTCCTTATGGCTTTGATGTGATGAAACGCAATACTCACGGCGCCGGACCAGTGGCGCCATGCGGGGCAGTGACTTCATGACCAGATGAGCCACCCACATTAAGATGGCGATTCTAATACTTAATCACGTAATGGACCAGACTCTTCATCAACATTTTTTTACATACCGCTACGCTATATGCACAAAAACTGCATCAAGCCGCCGAAATGGCAGCAAGGTGTGTCAGAAAAGCTCTCAATCTTGTCTTCAAGACGACTTGCATAATCACGATGCACCAGATTTGTCATACAAAGCAATAGCAAGCGGATAGTGCGCACAGTGTGTGGCATTTTCGTGAAAGGCAGCCCTGCCTCTTACCCGACACCGAGGGCATACCTTGTACAATATCGAGCAATGGCCCCGAACGGGCCGGCAACAGGCAGCAAGCTATCCCTGCGTAAAAGCGAGAGATAATGAAATGGCAGCACTTGACCAAGACGGGCCAACTGCTATTTCAACGCAATGAGAGACCCCACCAGCGACTCACCGAAATGGGCTTCTCTCGCCGCTTGAACAGAATAAAAACACAGGATATGAGGGTCATGACACAAACAACATGCAGGATCGAGCCGCATCTCCATGTTGACTCTCGGCGGAGTTACAATACTGCCTCCACGCAAGCAGTGCGCCTGAGTGACGATTTATTTAAATTTTATAAATAAATTATATTTCTCGATATCATGGACTAAGGCGTGACGCCTGAAATGTCATTTCATACCCCCATAGTCATCATGCTGGGGCATGCCAAAAAAACATTCGCCAAGGCTCAATGAGCAAGAATCGTACAAGGATGAACATCATCCTGCAGGGCAGGACATTCGAGGATTTCACTCGGAAGGCGTCTTCCGTGAGCGATGCCTCTCTGCCCATAGCTCGGCGATCTTGACGACGACCTGCATCAAGGCTGTAGGCAATTCCTTGCGTGCCGGCAGGCCGGTGGCCAGCATTTCGACCAGCTCGGGCATTTCATGCACGCTCAGACCCAGCGCCCTGGCCCGCTGCTGGATGCGCTGCCCCAGCCTCTCACCCTGGGTATGCATGAAATCCATCGCTTGCTCTGCTGTGGCCCGGGGGGCATCGACAGGAGTGTCATCAGAAGGCGCGGGCGAGTCATGATCACGCACTGAATCGATGGGACGCACGTGCACCCTGGGCGCCATCCCGGCCAGACCTTGCGCGAGCACATGCTGCATCTCGCGCAAGGCGGCTTCATGATCGCCAACGTTGCTGGAAGGTTGCGTCAGTCGCTCGATCTCGACCACCAATGCCACAGGCGCAGCGAGCTGATACCAGGTCAGGTTCAGTGCGAGCGTTGCCCGCGCGGCAGTATCACCGCTCTCACTGCTCTTGCTCTCCTCACCACCCTCACTTTCCGCACTACCGGACGCTGGCGCCTGCCCTTCGCCCTGTTCTGCATTGTCCTTCGCGGCAAGGTTTTCCTGCTCGGAAGTCACCTGTGGCTTGCGATCGCTGCTCTCCTCGTCATCGCTGCCGCCTGCAACCAATGTCAGCAACATCTTCCACTGTTGAGCCTCGCCGTGATCACTGCGGCGGCTGTCGGGTGTGGCGTCATGCGCAGACATGGGCGTCACGGCCAATGGCGCTGTACGTCGCTCCTCCTCATCCCGCGAGCGATGCCGATAAGGCGGCCCCGGGAAATAGAGACTGAAGAAGACATGCAGGCCGGGCATCAACAAGCCCTGCCAATTGAAGGGCTGACCCAGAATCAACAACAGCTGTTGCTGCACCAGCCCGCTGGCGATCGCATCCGAACGAGACACTTCAGAGGCGGCAGGTTGAGCGACGCCCAATTGCATGTTGTCGCGATAGGCACCCAGCGCACTGGCTTCATGGGCGCTGACGCCCTGTCGGGCCACGTCCACACTACCTGGCGGCAACAGCATGTCACTGCGCGGCCGTGCCATGCCTGCGCGCGCCTCACGGCGCAGCTCTTCTCGCATGTCTCGCATGCGCCAGACAAAGGCGTCCTCGCGCGTCTCTTCCCAGGGGGTGAAGCGCGCCTCCGCAAGCACCGGCCATTGCCGCCAGGCCAACAGAGCCTCCAACCTGGCATTGGCAAGCTGAGGGTGCCCGGCGAGGTCAGCCAAACCCAGGCGATTGTCGACCCAGGCGAGCAGGTCCGCCTCGTAGAAGAGCCCGCTCTGGTGCATCTGCTGGCTCAAGGCCGCCGACAGGCTCAGAAGCGATGCGTTGGGCAGCGCAATGGGGGCCAGAAAGCCGGGCAAGGGATGGCCGCTGGCAAGTAGAGAAGCTAGCGTCTGCCCTTCCGGCAGCGCCAACCCGACCCGCGCAGAGGCTGAGCCGCTGGCTACCAGCTGCGACAGGGCGTCGAGCAAACGCGATATCATCTGAGTCTGCGTCGTCAGTTCGACGGAAGCACCAGACGATGCAAGAGAAGAGGAAGATGACGCGGGGACGCCGATTGGAGAAGTGGAAGCTTGCGAGGCTGACAGCAATGCTGCGCTGGCATTCGATGACGAAGACGCAGGCCTTGCGCCTGCTCCTGTGCCTGTCTGGAAAAGCTGTTGGGTGCCATCCTGACCCCTGCTGCCCTTGCCATCTTCCGCCCCCAGCCCTTGACGCGACTGGAGAGCGGAGGTCGGGAAGACGACACCGGCGTCCGCCGGCGGCGGGCGTTGTGCCGCCCTGCCCAACACCTGATGGAGCAGACTATCGATCAAGGGATTGATGCCGCTCATGTCGTGCAGTCCTCATTGCCCAAGTGGGACGTCTGGGAGCTATGCGCGCAGCCTCGGCGACCCGGCCCTGATCGCAGCTTCCTCGGGCTTTTCTGTGCTGGCTTCAGCTGCCCTGGCCATAGCTGCGGGCCAGCTTGCGGCGCGTACTCACGTCCCCGAGCACTTCCTGCAACTGGCTCTGACGCGCCTTGAGCTGGACGGTCAGCTCTGACTCCAGCGTAGTCAGCGTGCGCAGGCGTTGTTCCAGCGCCCTGCGCGTCTCGGCGTTGCCACCTCGCGGCATGCGCAGCTGCTGCATCTTCTCGATATAGCTGGCCTGCCCGCCGAGTACCGCGGGCCAGTCACCCAGGCGCGCTGAGCGCAGCATGGCATTCATCTGCTCCAACAGCTCATCGCATTGCTGGAAGGTGTCATCGGCGAGCATTGCATTGCTGTCCATGGTCAGCCCATTCCCTTGTCGTGTACGGCAATCTGACGCCAGGCGTCTCCCAGCTCGTTGAGCAGGCGACGTGCCTCGTCGAGCTTTTCTAGGTCGTTGCCCAGATTGGCCTGCATGATCAGGCGCGCGATGTAGTCATACATGCGATCGAGATTGGTCGCGACCTCGTTGCCCTGCTCATGATCCAGGCAGGCACGCAGGCCTTCGGTGACGATGCTGGTCGCCTTGGCCAGCGACTGCCCCTTGGCGGCCACGTCGCCGGCCTCCATCTGCAGACGCGCCGCCGCCAGCGCGCGGTCTGCTCCTTCGAACAACATCACGATCAACTGGTGCGGGCTGGCGGAAAGCACACCGGATTCCACGCCGACACGGGCATAGGCATTGGCGCCACGATAGCGACTCATGGTGATTGGGTTCCCTTGTTCATGACGTTTGTCAGTATCTCTGTCAGATGTGGAGCCGTCGGCGGCACGTGGCCTCGACTGCGGGCATGGCCGGACTCATCGAATCTCGCAGGCGCATGGCGGATGGTCCGGGCCTGGGCCCAGTGGCCAAAGACCAATGTCTCAGGGCATCAGCCGCCGATCAGCCCGTCATGTCCCAGCTGTTTTCCAGCGTTTCCAGCTGACTGGTCAGGTAATCACTGGTGGATGTCAGGTTGGCCACCAGAATGTCGAGTTCCGTGAACTGCTCACGATAGCGCTCGATGGTGGCCTCGATGGTGTCTTCGGTCTGCTCATACTGGCTGGCGAGACTCTCCAGCGACCCTTCGATGCCTTCCTTAGTGCTTTCCAGCGTGCCATCTTCCCCGACCACCTCTTCCAGCAGACTGGACATCTGGCTGGCGAAACCACTGGTACCCGCCTTATCATCGGAGATGAAGAATCCCGACATCGCCGCCAGCTGCTCACTGTCGGCGGCCTCGATCACGGCGCTGTCGAATTCGAGCTTGCCATCGTTGGTACGGCTCACTCCCAGCGAGGAGAGCGCATAGACATCGCCCTCACTGGTGAAATTCAGCGCCGAGGTCAGGCGGCTCTCGATGGTGCGCAGCGTCGAGTCCCCCAGCAGTTCCCCCGCGGTCCCTTCATCGGCATTGAAGGCGGTGTAATTGTCGATGGTGTCCTGAAGATCGTTGTAGGCATTGACGAAGGTCTCCATCGCCTTGCTCACCGACTCGGCGTTCTCCTTGACGGTGACCACGCTCGCAGTCGTATTGGTCTCGCTCAGCGTCAGGGTCAAACCATCCACGGCATCATCGATGACATTGGAGGTGGCTTGCATGCTGATGCCGTTGACGCTGAATTCGGCATTGCGCGCCGCGACGACTTGCTCCATCCCGCTGGCGGCCGGGTCACTGCTTGTCGCGTCATAGCTCGCCGGGTCATGGCTGAGCAGGCTCTCGAGCTCTGCCACCTCGCCGCTGGTCGCGAGGCTCATCACCGCCTCGTTGCCCGTCTCATCCGAGGTCATCACCAGGCGATACGGCGTGTCGGAGCCATCATTGACGATCGAGGCCGTGACCCCGAGGCCCGCCTCATTGATGGCATCACGAATGCCTTCCAGGGTGTTGTTGCTCTCGTCGATGACGATGCTGGCGCTGCGCTCGGCATCCGCCGCATAGCTGCCGTCAGTGGCCAGCGTGCCCAATGACAGCGTCAGCGTGGTCGCGGTGCCATCACCGATGGCCTCATCGCGGCTCGCCTGCCCCGCCGTCGCCAGACTCTGCGCCTGTGCCAGCTGGGTGACAGCCACCGAATAACTGCCCGCACTCACTTCCGAAGTTGCCGTGGCACTGACGCCCGAGCCACTGGCGGTGGTCGTCATGCCGGCATAGGTCTCGGCATCGGCCAGCGCCGCGGCAGCGGTATCCAGGGATTCCAGGCGACTTTGAATCGTGCCCCAGGCCGACAACTCGGCTTCGTAACTTGCCTGCTGGTTCTCGATCGGCGTGAGCTTCTGACGCTCTGCCGTCTCCAGATCCGTCAGCAGACTGTTGAGGTCGAGCCCAGAGCCAATCCCCAGCGATGAAATCGTCGCCATATGCACCTCTCGATAGGGTGAAGGTATTTTCACATGCCCGCTGAGCCGCCATCAGGCGAAAAAGCACGCATACCGGGCGTATTTGTCTGTCTGAGTGTTGGGGCTATCGGCACGGGCCTGGTGAACTTGAGGGCTTTCTTGTTCAGATGTTCTCTTGTGTGAGCGCCGTCTTTTCATGGTCACCCGCTTCTTTCGATTCCCCTCTTTTTGGATCGCCTTCTCTTTTAAGCTCACCTTCCGAGCGCACCCCGCACTAGACCTCAGACTACAGAAAGGTAGTCACCCTACAGCGCCTACGACGTATCGCTTACCGCACCGCAAACGTTTGCGGTTCATAATTGGCGCCATTGTGAACCAGCGGATTCAGATACTGGATCGACTCATTCCTGCTTTACCCAAGGACTGCGACGTGAAACGACACGGCATCTTGAACGGACCTCTCAGTGGCCACCTCGCCCGTCTCGGCCATACCCACACCGTGGTGATCGCCGACGCAGGCCTGCCGATTCCCGAGGGCGTGCCCTGTGTCGACCTCGCGGTGGTTCCCGGCCTGCCCGCCATGCTGCCGGTACTGGACGCCCTGCTGGCCGAGCTGTGCATCGAGGCCACGACCCTGGCCGAGGAGCTGCCGGTCAAGAGCCCCTCCTTCCATGACGCCATCGTCGAACGTCTGGATACACTGGATCGTCTGTCACTCACGCCGATCGCTCGCCAGCAACTCAGTCATGAAGCCTTCAAGGCGGCGCTACCCGAGGCGAGCGTCATCGTGCGCACGGGCGAGTGCACGCCGTACGCCAACGTGATCCTGCACTGTGGGGTGCCCTTCTGATGCAGAGCCATGCACAACCGAGAGTGCTGATGGCGCTCAAGGGCATCGACAAGGGCTTCTCAGGGGTCAGCGTGCTCAAGGGTGTCGATCTGACCCTACGCGCGGGGCGCGTGCATGCGCTGGCCGGTGAGAATGGCGCGGGCAAGTCGACTCTGATGAAGATTCTCTCCGGCGTCTATCGCTATGACGCCGGCACGCTGTGGCTGCGTGACGAGGAAGTGGTCTTCACCACTCCACGTCAGGCGATGGACAGCCGCATCGCCATCATCCACCAGGAACTCAATCTGGTGCCGGGCCTGTCCGCCGGCGAGAACATCTTCCTCGGCCGTGAGCCACGCACCACGCTGGGCACCGTCGACTGGAAGCGTCTGCATCGCGATGCCCGCCAGCTGCTCGACCGCCTGCGTCAATCGCTGGATTCCCGCACCGCCGTCAGCGAGCTGAGCATCGGTCAGCAGCAGATGGTCGAGATCGCGCGTGCGCTGTCGCTGGACGCCGAGATCATCATCATGGACGAGCCCACCGATGCGCTGACCGACATCGAGACCGAGATTCTCGCCGAGGTCGTGGCCGAACTGCGCGCCGAGGGCCGCTCGCTGGTCCTGATCACCCACCGCCTGAACGAGATCTTCAGCATGTGCGATGAAGTCGCCGTGCTGCGCGATGGCCAGATGATCCACCAGGGCCCGACGGCGGAACTGGATGAGGATGGCCTGATTCGCCTGATGGTCGGCCGCGAGCTGGCCGAGCGCTACCCTTATACGCCCGCCACCCCTGATGGCGAAGCGATGCTCGAGGTCGAGGATCTCGAGGCGCCGGGCGTCAAGGGCATCAGCTTCTCGGCCCGTCGTGGGGAAGTGCTCGGCTTTGGCGGCCTGATGGGCGCCGGGCGTACCGAACTGGCCCGCGCCCTGTGTGGCGATACCCGTATCAGCGCCGGCAGCGTGAAGCTGCATGGCCAGCCGGTGCGCTTCGCCTCGCCGGCCGAGGCATTGGCCGCGGGTCTGGTGTATGTGCCGGAAGACCGCAAGCAGGCGGGCCTGATTCTCCCTCACTCGGTGGCCAGCAACATGTCGTTGAGCGCCCTGCCCAGCTTCTGTGGCGCGTTCGGGCGTATTCGCCATGGCGAGGAAGCCGCCGCCGTCGAAAGCTTCGTCAAGAGCATGCAGATCAAGGTCAGCAATACCGACCAGCCGGTCGATACACTGTCCGGCGGCAACCAGCAGAAGGTGTCGCTGGCCAAGGCATTGATGCCGGCGCCGGAGCTGGTGATTCTCGATGAACCGACCCGTGGCGTGGATGTCGGCGCCAAGCGCGAGATCTACCTGCTGATCAACGAGCTCAAGCGCCAGGGCAAGTGCGTACTGCTGATCTCCTCGGAGATGCCCGAACTGCTCGGCCTGGCCGATCGCATTCTGGTGGTCGCCGACGGGCGCATCTCCGGCGAGTTCAGCCGAGAGAACGCGACCCAGGAAGCGATCATGACCGCGGCCTCCGGCCTTGAGAGCCCCCTCAGCAGTGGCAACGACGCCGCGAACGGCACGTCAACGTCCAGCGCTGCATCACGCGGCGCCACCCGCCCGTCTTCTACCCCCGATTCCTCCGCTTCCCGCCACGAGATGCCGAACTGATGTCTACTCCTTCTTCCTCTGCCGCCAGCGGCCGCCGCCTCGACGTCATGCGTCTGCTGGTCGACAACAAGGCGCTGATCGCGCTGGCCCTGTTGATCGCCGTGAGTGCCGGCCTGTCCGACAACTTCCTGTCTTCCGACAACCTGCTCAACGTGCTCCGTCAGACCAGCATCAATGCCATCATCGCCATGGGCGTGACCTTCGTCATTCTCACTGCGGGCATCGATCTGTCCGTTGGCGCGGTACTGGCGCTGACCGGCGCCTTCGCGGCCTCGATGACCGCCGCCGGCCTCTCCCCCTGGCTGAGCGTGCCGGGCACCATCATCGCCGGTGCCGGCCTGGGCGCCATTTCCGGCCTGTTCGTCGCCTTCGGTCGCATCCAGGCCTTCATCGTCACGCTGGTGGCGATGACGGTGCTGCGCGGTGCCACGCTCGTCTACACCGATGGCCGTCCGGTCTCCATCGGCGTCAGCGAAGCCGCGGACAGTTTCTGGAATCTGGGCGGCGGTTACTGGCTCGGCGTGCCGATTCCGATCTACATGATGTTCTTCGTCTACGTGCTGTGCTGGGGCGTGCTGCATCACACCCGCTTCGGACGCCACGTCTATGCGGTCGGGGGTGGTGAGAAGGTCGCGCGCCTGTCCGGCATCAACGTCAATCGCATCAAGATCAGCGTCTATGCCATCGCGGGTGCCTTCGCGGCACTGGCCGGTGCCATACTCGCCGCTCGCCTGGGTTCGGCACAGCCGAATGCCGGCACCGGTTACGAGCTGGACGCCATCGCGGCAGTCGTCATCGGCGGCACCAGCCTGATGGGTGGCCGCGGGCGCATCTTCGGCACCTTGATCGGGGCACTGGTGATCGGCGTGCTGAACAATGCGCTGAACATCATGGGCGTCTCCAGCTACTACCAGATGATCGCCAAGGGCGCTGTCATACTGCTTGCGGTACTGATCGACAGCCGTGCGCAGAAATAGAAGCGCAAGTTCGTAAGACACGACACGATTTCATTCCCTGCAGCATCGAAGACCCTCGCCCCCGTGCGCCAACCACGGGGGCCCTCCAGCGGGTCACCGACAACAATGAAAGGACCATCGCCATGAAGAAGAACGGAAAACTGCTCACCTCCACGCTGACCACCGCCATCACTGCCGCAGGCCTGAGCTTGATGCCGGTGCAATCCGCCATGGCCGACAAGATCGCGCTGGTGGTCTCGACGCTGAACAACCCGTTCTTCGTCAGCCTCCAGCAGGGCGCCAAGGACAAGGCCGAGGAATTGGGCCACGAGCTGATCGTGCTGGATTCCGGTGATGACGCCGCGCGTGAGCTGTCCAACGTCGAGGATGCTCTGTCCCGCGGTGTCGATCTGCTGCTGATCAACCCGACCGACTCCGATGCCGTGGTCTCCAGCGTGCGCACCGCCAATGGCCGTGATGTGCCGGTGGTGACACTGGATCGCAGCGCCAACGGCGGTCGGGTCGCGGCGCACGTCGCCTCCGACAACGTCGCCGGTGGTGAACTGGCGGGCAATTTCATCGCCGAAAAGCTCGCAGGCAAGGGTGAGATCGTGCAGCTGGAAGGTGTCGCCGGCGCCTCGGCCACGCGCGATCGCGGTGAAGGCTTCATGAAGGCCATCGACGGCCAGTCAGGCCTAAGCCTGGTGGCCACTCAGCCGGCCAACTTCAACCGCACCCAGGGGCTGAACGTGATGGAGAACCTGCTGCAGGCGCACCCGGGCGTGAATGCCGTCTTTGCCCAGAACGATGAGATGGCGCTCGGCGCACAGCGTGCCCTGCAGGCCGCCGGCAAGGACATTCTGCTGGTCGGCTTCGATGGTACCGACGAAGGCATCAAGGCCGTGCAGGCCGGCAAGATGGACGCCACCGTCGCCCAGCAACCGGCACTGATCGGTAGCCTCGGCGTCGATACCGCCGACAAGCTGCTCAAGGATGAAGACGTCGAGAAGACCATTTCCGTGCCACTCAAGCTGATCACCGAATAAGCGACCGCACGGCTCGCACCCTCTTCATCGCAAGATAGGACGCCGGCCACTGGCCGGCGTTTTTCCGTCTTTCCTTCAATGGCGTGTATTGCTTGCCTCGCAGGGCCAGTGACGCCCGCTCGACTTTCACCACCAGGGACAGAGATGTGATTCGACTCAAGGATGTGGCGGCACACGCCGGAGTTTCCGTGACCACGGTGTCGCATGTCGTGAATGCCACCCGCCCGGTGGCCAGTGCGACCGAGGCCCGAGTACGCGAATCAATCGCCGCACTCGGCTATCGACCGGACAGCGTCGCCCGCGCGCTGAAATCCAACCGTAGCCACACCCTCGGGATGATCGTCACCAATGCGCACAATCCCTTCTTCGCCGAGGTGATCCGCGGCGTCGAGGACCGCTGCTACCAGGCAGGCTACAGCTTGATTCTGTGCAACAGCGACGATATCGACGCCAAGCAGCTCAGCTATCTCGAGACACTGCGGGACCGACGCATCGATGGACTGGTGGTGATGACCGCCGAGAACGGTGCCGGCTTTCTCGAGGCGCTCAGCGCCCTGCCACTGCCCACGGTGATGATGGACGCCGAGCCCCAGCCTGGCTGGGACATGACGGTGGTCAATGATGATTCACGCCTGGGGGGCAGGCTCGCCATCGAACACCTGCTGACGCAGGGGATCGAACGCATCGCCCTGCTGACCGGGCCTCGCGATCATGCCCGTTCCCGCGAGCGACTGAGCGGAGCACTGGACGCTCTGCGCGCCGCCGGCCTGGGGCTTGCCGAGGACTGGCAGATCGAGACCCAGCTGATGCTGGCCGACGGTCATCGCGCAGCCCATCTGCTGCTGGCCGATCCGGCCGACAGGCCCGATGCCATCTTTGCCTTCAATGATCTGCTGGCACTGGGCTGTCTGCGCGCCGCTCGGGACCTGGGCCTTGAGGTACCCACGCAGCTCTCGATCATCGGCTACGACGATATCGAGATCAGTGCCTACCTCTCACCCGCCCTGACCACCATCCGCCAGCCGATCTATGCGCTGGGCACCACGGCCGTCGATCAGCTGATCGCGCGCCTGGAGGGCACCCCCTTCCCGGGCCAGACCCAACTGGCCCCGAGGTTGGTGGAACGCGACAGTGTCGCGCGGCCAGACCAGCGCCTTCAGGGCCAGGCTTGAGCGCAGCCGTGTTTGAGCACAGCCACGCTTGAACACAGTAAGTATTGAGCGCCTCCAGGATAGATCACAGATCTATACCGGTAGAGCATCAAACATATCAAACACCAACATTTCTCTTATAGGTGAACACTGCCTACCCTGCCCCTCGTGAATCACCGCTGCCACGGCTGGCAGCACGCACATGAGGACACCCAGGTGACAGGCACTCCCCCTTCCAGCACTTCCCGATCGGGCACAGTCCGATCAGTTACTGTCCAGTCAGATACTGGCCGATCAGATACTGTCCAGTCAGGCACAGCCTCACCGACATCGGACGCCGACAGCACGCCCGCCATTGGGCGTGGTCTGCTGTTGCTGATGGCGATCGCGGTCGCTGCAACTGCCGCCAATCTGTACTACAACCAGCCGCTGCTGGCAGAGATGGCCCGCTCACTGGGCGTGAGCCAGGGCATGATCGGCCTGATTCCCTCCGCGACCCAATTCGGCTACGCCGCCGCCATCCTGCTGATCTCGCCGCTGGGCGACACCATGGACAGGCGCCAACTTATCCGCAATCTGTCCATCACCCTGGCACTGGCCTCACTGGGCATCTTCCTGGCCCCCAGCTTCTGGCCGCTGTTGCTGGCAAGCTTCGTGGCCGGGCTGGGCGCCAACATCACCCAGCAACTGATTCCGCTGACCGCCTCGCTGTCCACCCCCGAGGCGCGCGGCAAGAACATCGCCACCCTGATGACGGGGTTGCCCATCGGCATACTGCTGTCACGCACCCTGAGCGGCAGCATCGTCACCTGCCCAGTCGCGCGCCTGCCGTGCAGATGGCCTACCCCAGACTGATCCTCTCGATGGGCACGCTGTTCAAGCAACATGCCCTGCTGCGAGAGTCAGCACTGACCGGCGCACTGTGGTTCGCGGCCTTCAATGCCATGTGGGCGACGCTGGCCATTCACGTCACCGATGCGCCGTTTGACTACAGCGTCCAGCAGGCGGGGCTGTTCGGTATCATCGGGCTGGCCGGCATCTTCGGGGCCAAGGCGGCGGGCCGTCTGGTCAATCGTGTCGGCGCAGGGCGCCTGATCAGCTTCGCCCTGGTGATGGTGCTGGCGTCCTTCGCGGTGCTCGGCCTCTGGGGAAACAGCCTGGCCGGACTGATCGTCGGCATCATCCTGCTGGACCTGGGCGTCTTCGCGGCCCAGATTCCCAACCAGGTGCGCGTGTTCTCGATCGACCCCAAGGCACAGAGCCGCATGAACGCCGTCTACATGCTGTGCTACTACCTCGGTGCGGCAGCCGGTTCCGCCATCGGCGTCAAGATGATGAGCGTCTACGGCTGGCAGGGCATGTCGCTGTTCGGGCTGGTACTGGCAGCGGTGGCACTGGTGCATCATGGTGTAAAGCAGCGTCGCTCGGCCTCTTCATCACAGTGAGATCAGGACAGTGAAACGAGAGCGCAAGCGAAGCGTTGGGTGGGCAAGCGAGGCGCGAAAGAGAGACAACGCGAAAGTGATGAAAGCGAAGCGATGAACGGCTGAGAGCCTGAGATGGCGCCTGGTCAACACGTCGAGTCATGGGCATTCACACCCCATGCCACGGCAGCTGGCCAGGCGCCTGAAATGGTGGCGCAATTCAGGTAAACTCTGCGCGCCATTTCGGTGCGTCGCCGAGGTGGTACGCGATTCACGACCCGTTATCGGGGCAAGAACCCGTCAAACCCTCGAGATCCACATGAAGCTCATCGTCAAACTTATCCTCGGCATCATTGCCGGCCTGCTGATCGGCCTGATGGCCCCGGATGCCCTCGTACGTGCCGCGCTGACCGCCAAGGTCATCATCGGCCAGCTGATCAACTTCACCATCCCGTTGATCATCCTGTTCTACGTCATGAGCGGCATCGCGTCGCTGCCGAAGAATTCCGGCGCCATGCTGGGTCGCACCGTCGGCATGGCCTACGGGTCGACGATTCTGGCCGGCATCTTCGCCTTCCTGGTGGCCAGCAACCTGCTGCCCGGCATGCTGTCCGGCATGGCGCCGGTCACTGAAGGCCGCGATGCCCTGACTCCCTTTCTCGATCTCGAAATCCCCGCGGCACTGCCGGTGATGACGGCATTGGTGCTGGCCTTCGTCTTCGGTGTGGTCATCAGCCGCCGCGAACTGCCGACCCTGAAAAGCGCCGTCTTCGAATCGCGTGAAGTGGTCGAGGTGTTCCTCAATCGCGTCATCATCCCGCTGCTGCCACTGTTCATCGCCGGCACCTTTGCCGAGATGGCCTACGAGGGCAAGGCGCTGTCGACACTGGATACCTTCTGGAAGGTGCTGGTGCTGGCGATCGTGATGCACTGGATCTGGCTCAGCACGGCCTACATGATCACCGGTCTGATCCAGCGTCGTTCTCCGTTGGGCCTGTTGCGCAACATGCTGCCGGCCTACTTGACGGCGCTGGGCACCATGTCGTCGGCGGCGACAATCCCGGTCAGCCTGCGTCAGACCAAGGCCAACGGCGTCAGCGATGAAGTGGCCAACTTCAGCGTGCCGCTGTGCGCCACCATCCACCTTTCCGGTTCAACCATCACCATCGTCACCTGTGCTACTGCCGTGATGATGATGAGCCCAAATCTGGCGCTGGCAAGCCTCGGCGAAGTGATTCCGTTCTTGATCATGCTGGGCCTGACCATGATCGCTGCGCCCGGGGCGCCGGGTGGTGCGGTGATGGCGGCACTTGGCGTGCTGGGCAGCATGCTCGGCTTTGGAGAGGCGGAACTCGGCCTGATGATCGCGCTATATCTGGCCCAGGACAGCTTCGGCACCGCCACCAACGTCACCGGCGATGGCGTGATCGCGCTGTGGGTCGATCACTTCGCACGCCGCGATGGTGTGGTGGCTACGCCGGGGCCAGCTGCCGCGACCGGCGAAGCACCGGTGGCACGCTCACAGCCGTGAGCTTCCATATGTGCTGAGCCGTGAGCTGCCGTTGTGCTCAGCCGTGCGCTGAATTGGACTGAGCCACCTGCGCGGATAGTCGTCAAAAGCCCCGTCTTCTCTCGGAGACGGGGCTTTTTTCATGCCCGCATGCAACCTTACGATCGTCTCCACGGTCTTCCTCACGGTCGTGCTCGCGATCATCCTCTCAGCCACCCCGCAGGATGGCGTGCCTAGCAGCGAGGTGAGACATGACGCCGCGCCGTGCCTGACACCCACAGACCAAACAGCTACCATTGGCGCGCGCGAGCTGTCATTGCTGCCGTACGCCATCACCCTGTTACCGTTGTCGGAGTGCCAGATGTTCCTGCTTTCCCCTGCACTGTCCTGTCGTTTGATATCGCTACCGATATCTCGCCCGCGTCTGGCACGCATGTTCGCCACCCTGTCGCTCACCACTGCCAGCCTGACCCTTGCCCAGCACGCCAGCGCGCTGGAGATCGGCATGCCTGCCGATGGCGGCGTCAGCGTCAGTCCCGCCGTGATGCTCGAGGCCGAGGGCACCCTCGACGACCAACTGAGCAGCCCGCTGATGCTCAAGCAGTTCTCAAGCTACGAAGCCGTGGAGCAAGGGCTGAGCGATGGCAGCCTCGACGCCGCCTACCTGACACCGCAGATGCTCAAGGCACTGGCCGACAGCGGCATGTCACTGCGAGTGCTGGACGGCGCGGATCTCGACGATGTCAGCCTGGTCGCGCGCGATGAACTGATCCGCTACACCGAATTGTTCGAGCCGCAGGAGCTACTGATCCGCTTCCTCAATGACACCACGCGTGCCGTGCGAGTGGTGATGCGCCATGACGATGCACGCTCGCATCTGGCGCTGAAGCAGTGGGTCGAGGTCAAGGTCGGCTCCAGCATGCAGCTGGTCAGCCCGCGCTCGCTGGAAGAGCTGGAAGGCGATGAATATGTCGGGGATGCGCCTCAGGCACTGATCAACAGCCGCAAGATGCACGCCGCCTTCCTCAACGGCGATGACGCGACGCGTCTGGTGGCGCTGCATCCGCTGTCCAAGGACTGGCTGCCGCGCGCCAACATGCTCGACTTGCCGCGCATGCTGCTGGTCAGTCGTGCCGATATCGAGGATGCGAGCCTTGAGGCCGAGCTCGAGTTGCTGGCCGTTGAGCACGCTCGTATGCAACAGAGCCTGCACGGCGAGGAGCCGATGAAGCTCGCCTTCACGCTCAAGCAGGCCTGGCCGGCGGATGCCGGTGAGGCGCCGAGTCTCCCCAAGGTGGTGCATGCGCTGAACGGGCGCGCTATCCCGAGCGCCGACATGCGCACCGCCCTCAAGGACTGGCTGGGCGAGCAGCAGTCAGCGGTCAGCTGGCCTGCTATTCAGAAGTAGCTACAGCAGTAGACCCAGGTGAAGACCCGGCTGTAGGCCCAACAGTCATGCCCGCCACAGGGCAAATGACAGACACAAAAAAACCCGCCGATTGGCGGGTTTTTTCGATCAAGGGCAACGATCAGGCGTCGAGGGCTTCAGCGATCTGGGACTGAGCCTTCGGGCCGATGCCCTTGACTTCAGAGATCACGCCATCAGCGTGAGCCTTGCGAACCTTGGCAACATCGTCGTAGCCAGCGTCAGTCAGGGCACGGATAGCGGCAGCGTTGAGGCCGAGGTCTTCCAGAGAGGTCGCATCGGCTTCTTCGGTCGCTTCCTCGACGGCTGCGCCCATCGGCATCATGCGAGACTGGGCGATGGCCTGTTCGCGTGCCAGACGTGCTTTGTACTGCACCAGCTTCTGGTTGAACTCGTGTTCGACCTGCTTGCGGTGCTTGTCAGAGGCTGCGGCTTTCTCGCTCAGGCGTTCGTTGCGAGCGCGCAGGTCTTCGACTTCCTTCTTTGCCTTGTCACGGGCATTGCGGAGCTTGTCGGCTTCTTTGCTGGCTTCACGCAGCTGACGCTCCAGCTCCTTGATGCGGGCGTTCTGGTCCTGCTTGGTGTCCTGCTCCTGAAACAGGGATGCAAGCTGGTCGTCAAGATTAGCGTCGGTCATACTGCTATGTTGCCTCGAATAATTGATAAAGAGCTAAAGTCTGGGCGCACATTCTACCGCAGTTCTTCAGTTTGTGCTGCATTTGAGCGCAACCCGAGCGGGATGAATGTGAATCGGGGGGCCTGCATGGGGCAATATTACCCCAACTGTGTGACATCGCCAGCCACGGATGAACCAGTCATGGACGATCCAGTCATGGACGATCCAGTCGTGGAGGATACCGAGCGCGGGATGAGACGGCACTGAACGCACACGACAATCGCATGTCGGCGCCGTGGCGCAGGTCACGGAAAAGACAGCCCGCTTTCATGGGCTGTCTTTTTACTCGGCGACCCAGCACTTGCGCAGGCCTGTCAGCACAGATCTCAGAGCCTGCACCGGACTCAGTGCTTGCGCCAGTCCTCGAGCTTGTCGCTCAGCTGCTGACGACGTGCTTCGGGCGATGCCAGCGTCTCGGATTGATGGCCTTCCCCGAAGCGATTCTCGAGATAGTCCATCAGATTGATCAGCTCATCATCGGTCAGGCTGTCATCGAAGGCCGGCATGAAGACACTGTGACCATTGTTCTCACGCTGCACGCCATTGAGGATCGCCTGGGCCAGATTGTCCGGATAGACACTGCCGGTCACGCTGTTGTGGAACAGCGATGGGTAGTAGCCATCCTGGGTGCCGGCACCATCCGCGCCGTGACACATGGCGCAGTGGCCCAGATACAGACGCACGCCCGGCGTGGCATCGGTCAGCTGGCCGATCAGATCTTCATCGTCGGGACGCTTGTCCAGCGGCTGACCGCGCAGCAACAGCACATCATCGGCCGGTGCCCCCTGATTGAAGCGCGTGGCGACCTGCGGCTCGCTTTCGGCCTCGCGATCACCATCATTGACCGCCTCGCCCTGCTCGCCCTTGCCATCCACCGCCGGAATCGACTTCAGATAGACCGCGATGGCGCGCAGGTCGTCTTCACTCATGTAACGCATGGAGTGCTCGACCACATCCGCCATCGGGCCGCCAGCCTGCGCCTTGCCCTTGAGGTTGCCGGTCGCCAGATAGGTCTGGATATCCTGCTCGCTCCAGCTGCCCAGACCATCCTGCATGTCCGGCGTGAGGTTGAAGGCGCGCCAGCCTTCGACCATCGCCCCGCCCAGATAGCCTTCTTCATCACCGGTCAGCGCCGTTTCCTGGAAGGCGAAGCCACGCTCGGTGTGACAGCTGCCACAGTGGCCCGGCCCCTGGACGAGATAGGCGCCACGGTTCCAGTCGGCACTCTTGTCCTCGTGGTCCTGCCACGGCTCCAGCGGCGAGAAGATCTCTTCCCACAGCGCCATCGGCCAACGCATGTTGAGCGGGAACGGAATCTCGCTTTCGCGGTTGGGCGTGCTGCTCGGCGTCACCTCATGCATGTTCCAGGCATAGAGCGCCTTGATGTCCTCATCCGTCAGACGAGCGTAGGACGGGAACGGCATCGCCGGATAGAGGTTGTGACCATCGGCAGCCTCGCCCTCGCGCAGCACACGGGTGTACTCCTCGAGGGTGTAGTTGCCGATGCCGTGCTCGGTGTCCGGGGTGATGTTGGTGGCGTATATCTCGCCCACCGGGGTCTCGAAGCCGAGGCCACCGGCATATTCATCGCCGTCCTCGGTGCTGTGACAGGCCGCGCAATCACTGGCGCGCGCCATGTACAGGCCCTTCTCGATCAGCGCGGGGTCATCGGTGGCGGCCTTGTCGGCTTGTACCTGTCTGGCGTGCTCATCCTCGCCGCTGCCGCAGGCGCTGAGCAACATGGCACTGGTGCCCGCAATGGCGGCCAGGCGGACGGCACGGGTCAGGCGTGCGGGGCGAAGGGTCGGGCGGGCACCGCGACCTTTCTCATCAATGGCATCACGGGTGCCAGCAGTACGGACGTGCGGGACCATGCTTATATTTCCTGTTCGAGCAGATCGGCAATACGCAGAGACAACGCCGCGATGGTCAGGGTGCAATTGACCGACCCGACGGTGGGCATGCTGCCGGAGCTGGCGACAAACAGGTTGTCATGGCCATGCACTCGGCAATCGCGATCCACCACGGAGTCTTTGGGGTTGTCTCCCATCAGGGTCGTACCGCAGATATGCTGGTTGTTGGAGAACTCATCACGGAACGCGATGTCGGTGCCTCCCATCAGCTGAGCGATACGCGCATATTGTTCACGGGTATGCGCGGCGCTGCGCTTGACGTAATCATCGATAGCATAACGGAATTCCGGGCGCGGCAGGCCGAGAGCGTCACGTTTTTTTGACGGCGTGATGCGATTGGCGGCCTCTGGCAACAGCTCGTGGAAGCTGTCGAACTGCACATAGCGGCTGGCCCGATTATCGATTTGCGCCTGCAGATCCGCGCCGAGCCTGAGCGGTGTTTCCGACAGCACCTCCGTGGTCATCTGCTGCGTGCGGGCAATGTTGGACAGATGCAGCTTCTTGGATGCGAAGCCCTTGCGGAAGTCGCCGTCACGCCAGGTGATGATCGAGGTCATCTCCTGAGGGCCACGCCCCGCCCACAGCGGCTCATCGGCCAGAAAGCTCACCCCGGTACCGGGGTGATCCATGAGATGCCGGCCGACCATGTCGTTCTGGTTACCCACCCCATCGGGGGTATGGGCGTTGACCGACATCTGCATCAGCTTGGGGGTCTCGATGCCATTGGCCGCCAGCACCACCCGCGCCGCACTCAGGCGATGCTGCTTGCCGTCGGGGTCCAGATAGCGCACCTCGCGAATCTTGCCGCTGGCGTCGCTTTCCAGATGATGCACGATGGCATTGTCGATCAATCTGGCACCGGCACGTTCGGCCTTCTCGACATGGATGATGCCGGAATACATCGCACCGATCGGGCAGATGGGCATGCAGTTGTTGTTGCCGCAGCAGGTCGGGCGCTCATCATAGGGGCGGCTGTTGCGCGCCACCGGCTCGGTGACCATGTCAAATCCATGGGGATTGATACGCTCGCTGACCCGCCGCTCGTTCCACGACAGCGGCAGCGGTGCCATCGGATACTCGGCGCTGCGCGGGCTGCCCAGATCGACATCATTCGGCCCCCAGACACCCAGCGCGACCTCGGCACGGAAGTAATAGTCTTCCAGTTCGTCATAGCCGATCGGCCAGTCGCGCCCGACGCCATACTCGCTCTTGAGCACGAAATCGCTGGGCAGAAAACGCCAGGCAGACGCCGCCCAGTGCCAGGTAGTGCCGCCGACGGCACGAATGTACTGGGCGTCGTAGGGTTGCTCCCCCTTCTGTACCAGATAGTCGGCATTCTCGCCGTAGAGCATCGGATGGGGCGCTGCGTTGCTGGCAGGATAAGGCCCCATGAAGTCCATCTTGTTGGCCTGGTTGCGGAAGCGCTCGACGATCTGCCAGCGCTGCATGCGCGGGCCTGCTTCCAGCATGATGACCGACTTGCCGGCCTCGGCCAGGCGATGTGCGATCAGGGCGCCGGCGACACCAGACCCGACCACGATCACATCGGCATCATACGAACGGGATTCCTCGGCCATGCAGGATTCTCCTCGGGAAATTGGGAACAGCAACAGGAGCGGTCAGGACGCCCCTGGAAGGTCTGGCACGCGGGCGATATCAGAAGCGGAGGTCTCAGCACGAACCCGAGGCCCTACCATCCGTCACGCGCAGATCTGAAGAAGGCGTGACCAGTCAGGCCTTGGGTGCCTCAGCCCAGAACCCCGGACGGTTGGGGCAATAGGTACGCACCACCTGCACATCGCGCGGCCCGGCATACATGCCAGCGCGCTCGAAGGCGATGACCTCGGCGTCAGGGTCACTGATCGACTTGCCGACCGTGCCGAGCATCCAGGCCTGCAGCAGACGGCGCACCAGCGCCATCTCACCGTCGCTCAGGTCTTCCTTTGTCACGTACTCTCGCGACTCGCCCAGGGCCAGCAGGCGGGTCTTGAGGGCTGGCAAGCTGCCGACGCCGGGTACACCCTCGGCCGGAATTCTCGCCAGCGCCTCGAAGTAGCGCTGGCCCAGCCACTCATCCAGGGTCTTGTCGCTGAGCAGCCAGCGCGACAGGACCATGAACGTCGCGAAGGCACTGTCATCCTGCGTCTGTTGATCGTCAGCGACCGTCTCGGCCAGGGCCTGAAGGGACAGGCCGCCGAACACGGCCATGCCTGCTCCACCGAGTCCCAGCTTCAATAGCTGGCGACGTGAAGGATCAGTAGCACTCTGGGATGTCGACATGCGGCCCTCCCGGACAATGAATGGTTCACCCGACGCCAGTGCACAAGGCAGTATTGACGCCTGTGTGCTGCACTCGAATAGCGCTCTAACAGCACACAAGCAGACCTCGAGCGGTTTCGAACAGCTCTTGCGTAGCCCTTGCACAGGGTTTGATGAGCAGCATGGTAACAAGCGCCATCACGTTATAGACAAACGTATAATGAACAAGGAGTTCCTGTTTAAGCAACTCCAGAGGCGTGCTTTGCGCAACCCAGCCCGCTAGCGGGCAAACGCTTGCTGCTGGCCTACCGACAAGGGTCGGTCGAAACCGCGAGAGTTACCAGCGGATGCCAGCGAATGCCGATGCCTGACGGGGGAGTCACCCTCGCCTGCCTCCCGCCCACCGGCAGTTCCCTGGCCGTGCTCAGCGCAGTAGGATGTGGGGCAAGAGCAATAGATGTGGTCAGACTGATTCGCTCTCAAGCCGCACGCGCCACCCATCACTCGACTTCAGGGAAGACTCGCCATGCTTCGTCACTTGCGTACTCCGCTCGCTCTGCTCATGTGTACCGCCGTTCTTGCCGGGTGTGAAAGCGCCTCGCGCATGGCCGACAGCATTTCGCTGCCGGACTTCGGCTCTTCACAGCCCGAACAGGGCGAGCAGCGCGTCCAGCGTACCGTCGCCTTCCCGGAGGCGGAGTACGCCAGGCTCGACAAGACCGGCACCTCGGTGATCAAGGGCCGCATGTCCTATGAGTGGCAGGGCCAGACGATCTACGCCAACCGGGCGGGCATCTCGATCGCCCCGGTCACCACCTACTCCGCGGAAGCCGCGGAACTGGCACTGGCAGGCAAGACGGCGTCTCGCGCCGACCCGCGCGCCCAGGCCTACACCCACAGCGTGCGCACTGACAGCAATGGCTACTTCAATGCCACTGGCCTGCCATCCGGCACCTTCTATGTCGCCGGTGTCGTCCAGTTGCCGGACGGCACACGCAGCCCGTTGATCCTCAGTCAGGTTCAGGTCGGCCGTGGCCAGACCCGCAGCATCGAGCTGAGCCGATGACAGGCGCATGTCTCTCTTGCTCTCCATGCTGCCCTTGCATCGCCGGATGATGGCCACCGCACCATGACGACACTCTCGCTGCGCGCCTATACGCCACAGGCGACGGTCCATGATCACGACCACCACCAGCTGGTGCTGCCGATCCGCGGCCATCTCGATATCCAGGTCGGCAACCATCACGGCACCGTGGTCACCGGCGAGTGCGTCATCATTCGCCCCGGGGAGTCACATCTGTTTCATGCCAAGGACGCCGCGCGCTTCATCGTCGCTGACCTGGACTACCTGCCCGACAACCTTACGGCGTCGCAACGCGTGGTGTTCTCGATCAGCACCCTGCTGATGAACTACCTGCTGTTTCTCGAAGCGCAGCTGCAAGGTGAGGTCGACAAGCACATCGATCAGCTCTCCATCGCGCTGTTTCTCGGCCTGCTGGAGAAGCAGACCTGTGATCAACGCGTCGACCGTCGTCTGCTCAGGGTGCTCGATGTCATGAACGCGCAGCTTGAGCAGCCCCACGACGTGGCATCACTGGCCCGACTCGCCCACCTGAGCCCGACCCAGTTTCACAAGGTGTTCCGCGACAATCTGGGCGTCAGCGTCAAGCAGTACCTGACTGCCAGACGCATGGAGCGCGCGCGGGCGCAGTTGATCCATACCGATCTCAGCGTCCAGCAGGTCGCCGAGGCCGTCGGCTATCAGAACCTCTCCGCCTTCTCGCGGCGCTTTTCCTGCTACTTCGGCCAGTCGCCACGCGAGATGACGCGCCAGTATTCGAGCCTCACTCCCCCGAATGACTGAATGACTGAATGACCGACTGATTCGATCATCTGAACAACCGATTGAGCATCCGAACCAGCAGTCCACCACCGCACTCTGGCGGTATATGACGTTTTGCTTCTCCTGGCAGATCAGAGCGTAGTTTCAGCACAATATATTTCTCGCGATGAGGCGTAATCTCGTGCACACCGAGACACACTTCATTGCGAGCCATCCACCATGCAGCACTCCTTCTCCCGGACGCCCTTCCGCCCAGCGCTGGAACGCCAGATCGGCAACCTTTCCGTCCTCACGGCCGCCCTGCTATGGGGCACGACCGGCACCGCCGCCCACTTCAATCAGGATGTCAGTCCGCTGGCCACCGGCGCCTTCGCCATGGGCTTTGGCGGCATTCTGCAGGCAGTGCTGTCGCGACGAATCCTTCATGAGGAGCTGGCCGCCCTGCTGGTTCACAAGCATCTCGTGCTGTGGGCAGCGCTGTTCATCATCGTCTACCCGCTGGCATTCTATTCGGCCATGGAATACACCGGCGTGGCGATGGGCACCGTGATCACCATCGCCACGGCGCCGTTGGCGGCAGCGGTGCTGGAATATGTGCTGGACCGCAAGCGCGTCAGTGTGCGCTGGTACGCAGCGCTGATGCTGGGCATGGCTGGCGTGGGGCTGATGGCAGTGGGCGAGACACGTCTGGCGGATACGGCAGCGCAAGCCACTGCCAGCGGCGTTGCCAGCGAAAGCCGCAAGCTCATCGGTATCGGGCTGGGCGTGCTGGCCGGCGCGAGCTACGCCACCTATTCGCTGCTTGCCAGACGCATGATGCTGCTGGGCGTGCATCGCCGTGCAGCCATGGGGACAATGTTCGGCTGTGCCGGCGTCATACTGTTGATCGGCCTGGCCATCAGCTGCCTGTTCCTCGATCCGCGCCTGTTTGCCACGCCGGTGAATTCGGCGGTCGCCATCTACATGGCGCTGATCCCGATGCTGCTGGCCAGCCTCATCTTCGGACGCGGGCTCGCCAGCGCGCCCATCAGCCGGGTGACAGTCCTGACCATGTTCGAGCCACTGGTGGCGGGACTGTTGGCCGTCATCGTGGTCGGCGAGCAGTTCACGCTGATGGGCGCCATCGGCATGGTGCTGATCATGACCTGTCTGATGCTGCAATTGCGGCCGCAGGCAACGCAGGCGCCGATGGCCAGCCCGCAGGCAGACCTCGCGGCCTGGACGACGCCCGACACGGCCTCCGACGCTCTGGTTGAGCCACAAGACGACGCTGCCCATTGGGGTGAGCGTGATTCGTGGCGTGACCCGTGGAGCGGAACCGAGCATGGCCGCGATGCCAAGCAAGGGTCGGAGCAAGGGGCTGAGCAAGGGTTGGCGCCATGGCAGCATCACGACGCCTGACGGCCATGAGCGAATTGTTGGCAAGTTGGAGTGCGCGCCCTGAGCGGTAGTCAGCCGGCAACGGCGACTCACTTGACCGAAAGTGGTTTCAGCACACTTTCGCAGGACTCATGCTGCGACTGAAATAGGCCGCGGGATTGGCAAGACACGCAAGGACATCACCATGACAACCAATCGCTCTGATATCGCGGCCTCTTCACTGTCGACCGACATGGGTAGCCTGGCCGTGCTGTTTGCCGCGCTGCTGTGGGGCACCACCGGCACGGCGGCCCACTTCAACCAGGATGTCAGTCCGCTGGCAACCGGCGCCTTCGCCATGGGTATCGGCGGCCTGCTTCAGGCAATGATCGCACGACCCAATATCATGGGCTGTCTGAGCCTGCTGTTGGCGCAGAAGCGCTGGGTATTGCTCGGTGCCGTGTGTGTCGTCATCTACCCGCTGGCTTTCTACTCCTCGTTGCATCTGGCCGGTGTCGCCATCGGCACGGTGATCACCATCGCCACGTCGCCACTGGCAGCGGCGATTCTGGAGCGCCTGTTCGGCCACCACCGACTCACGCTGAGCTGGTATCTCAGCCTCGCGCTGGGCATTGCCGGTGTGGTGATGATGGCGGTGGGCGAAACGGCCACTCATGGAGGAGATATTGCCGCCATCAGCGCCGGCGGCGACACGATGGGGACAGGGTCAGGGAGCGTGTCTGACGCTCACTGGCAACGCCTGACCGGCATCTTGCTGGGCATCATCGCCGGCACGACCTACGCCGCCTATTCGCTGATCGCCCGGCGCATGATGGACCACGGCACCCACGCCCGCGCTGCCATGGGCAGCCTGTTCGGCGTCGCCGGTATCGCGCTGATCGCCGGCCTGGGTCTCAGCATGCTGGTGGCCGACCCGCGCCTGTTCGCCACCCCCGGCAACACATCGGTCGCACTCTACATGGCGCTGGTACCGATGTTCCTTGGCTATATTGCATTCGGCTACGGCCTGAAGACCGTTGCCGCCAGCAAGGCCACCCTGCTCACCCTGTTCGAACCGCTGGTCGCCGCCCTGCTCGCCGTCACCATCGTCGGGGAACATATTGCTCCGCTCGGCTGGCTCGGCATGGCGCTGATCGCCGTCTGTCTAGTAATTCAGGTGAAGCCAGCGACCGCTTGATCAATGTGAGCGGCACGACGAGGCGTTACCAAATGCGCAAAGCACAAAGCCCCAGCCTGAGTTTCAGGCTGGGGCTTTGCATTGCTGGGCATAAGCTCTCGGGCTCACGCCATCTCAATCACTCGCCGTGAAGAGCGCGCGCCGTCAATGCGAGGCAAGCTCGCCGGCATCCACTTGCGGTGTTATCCGACGTACGCCCTTGGCATCCTGCGCGTAGGCACGATGTCGCACATCCCAAAGCTCCACGGCATGCTGGATGTTGAGCCAGAACTCCGGCGTATTGCCTAGCGCAGCCGCCAGCTTGATGGCCATCGGTGCCGTCAAGGTGCCCTTGTCATGCACGATACGGCTCAGGGTATTTCTGTGCACTCCCATCGCCTCGGCCAGGGTGCGGATATCGATGTTCATCGGCTCCAGAAACTCTGCCGTCAACATCTCTCCTACCGTCAGCGGGCGTCGCTGGGTGTTTCTCATCACTGCTACCTCCTCTAGCCCTTGTAAGCATGCGGGTCTAGATATGTTTGATGGGCGACCCCCGCCTCCCACCGGAAGATGAGTCGATACTGCTTGTTGACACGAATCGAGCAATAACCTGCGAGATTGCCCTGCAGATGCTCGAACCGATTGCTCGGTGGAACCCTCAGATCAGACTCCTGACTTGCGGCATCGAGAATCTGCAACTTTCGGTAGAGCGAACTGGAGAGCGCCGCAGGTATCTTGCGGTGGCCAACATCATGCTCATAGAAGCGCTCGAGCCACACATCCCTGAATTCCACCGCCATGGCAGCACCTTTTTTCCTCATTCTATGCACAACCACGTTGTGCATCAAGTGGTTCTCCCCTGACGCTACCCCCCAGGAAAAACGCCCAACGAGTCCAGGACTCGTTGGGCGTTTCATATTCCTCTGCCCTTCACACCAGACGCTCAACCACTCACGCCGCCGTCTTGCTGGCCAGTTCTACCTTGGCAAGCTTGATCAGCCCGCCGTAGACGACGAAGGCGACCACGACACCCACGACCGGCGGCATGAAGGGTGAGCTCCAGGCGCACAGGCAGGCGATGGCGTAGGCGGCGAGCCCCGGCCAGTGGTAATCCACCTTGGGCATCTCGGCGAGGCGCGGATACTGTCCTTTGTGGCCTAGCCAGAAGTTGGCCATGATCACGCCGCCGATCGGCGGGATGAAGGTACCGAGCAGAATCAGGAACGGAATCAGCCACTCATACATGCCGAGTACCGCCAGCACTGTGCCGATGGCCGCGCCCCCCAGGGTGACACGCTGACGATGCGGGGTACGCAGCAGATTGCAGCCGGCGATCGCGAAGTTGTAGATGGTGTTGTCCTGGGTAGTCCAGATATTGAGGAACAGCATCAGGACGGCGAGGCTGACCAGCCCCTGGGCGATCATCACGTCAACGATATCGGCTTGCTGGTAGATCATCGCGCCGAGCGCGCCGGTGAGCACCATCAGGCCATTGCCAACGAAGAAGGCCGCCAGGGTGGCAATGACGGCGATCTTCGGCGAACGCGCGAAGCGGCTCCAATTGGTTGCCTGGGTGCCACCGCTGATGAAGGTGCCGATCACCGCGGTGATGGCGGCCGTCCAGCTCATGGAATCCTTCGGCGTCAGTGACGCAAGGCCTGCCACGCCACCGACATCGACCATGCCGGTGTAGAGACTGAACAGGATGAACAGCAGCATGGCCGGCACGGCGATGCGCGAGAGAATGTCCAGCCCGCGATAGCCGATCATCGCCGTCAGACAGAAGGCGAAACCGAAGATGATCATCAGCGGCGTGGTCAGCCACTCGGGCAAGCCGAGTGTCTTGACCAGCACGATGGCGATGGTCGCGGTGCCCCAGGCGTACCAGCCGATCTGGGTGAACCCGAGCACGAAGTCAGACAGGCGACTGCCCTTCTCGCCAAAGCACAGCCGTCCCATCAGCACTGAATTCAGACCACTCTTGCAGGCGATATAGGCCAAGGCAGCGGCGTAACCGCCGAGCAGCAGATTGCCGATCATGATGATCCACAGCAGTTCATTGAGCGCGAACGCGGCACCCAATGACCCACCCGCCCACATGGTGGCGGTAAAGAAGGTGAAGCCGAGCAGCACCATCGAGGTGGAAAGCAGCCCACGTCGTGCCGAAGCGGGGACTTCGCTCAAGGGATAGTCATTGCCGGATTCGCCTGTCATCGATTGCTGATCTGAGGTGCGGTCTGAGGCGTGCGGTGAGGAGTGTTCTGCCATGAGTGCCTTCCTGGAGCTCGGTCGTGAGTCGTCGAGTCTTGTGGTGGTGTCAGCCTGCCTGAACGCCGACCACCGCCCCCTGCGCGCAAGGTGGTGGTCAGAGCGGCGGTCGCTACCCTACCACCACGCAAGATTCACGCCACCCATCCTCAAACCGTGCAAGACGCCAGCTCGTCGTCTGCCTCATGAAGCTGACACAGGCGTCAGAATCTGGCCTGTCAGCAGACGCGATCGGGCGCAAGACCGCCTCCAGAAATGATTTCGCGGCTAGTCCGGCGCAGTACCTACAAACCCCTCAATTACGCCGACGTTGGCATCAACTTGAGCGCCAGACACCAGAACGCCCCGCAGCGCACTCTTTCAGTGCAGCGCGTGGCGTGGCTCGAGGCGTCCTGCACTGACATCGAAACCTGACGCCGAGCACAGGATGCAATTTTTTTCAGCCTTTCCTTGTTTAGCGGTTCATGCTGAACCCTTCAGCTGCTCGCCAACACCCCTTCGCTGGCATTGACCTCTTCAGTGTCCATCAGGCGCAGTCTGACCGGCACCGATTTCGAGGCGGGCGTATTGCTGCGCGCATCGCGGTGATCCAGCGGAATCAGGTCATTGGTTTCCGGGTAGTACGCTGCCAGACAGCCGGTCGGGATGTCGTATTCCTTGAGCTTGAAGCCCGCCATGCTGCGCTCGACGCCGTCTTCGCTGACCGTTTCCAGCGTCACGCGCTGCCCCTCGCTAAGCCCCAGCGTCTCGAGATCCTGCGGGCTGATCATCACCACCATGCGCGTGCCATAGACGTCGCGATAGCGATCATCATTGGAGTAGACGGTGGTATTGAACTGGTCATGCCCGCGCATGGTGATGAGCAGGAAGGTGCTATCCATGTTCAGTGTCTCGTGGGTCACCTTGTCGAGACCCTCCTCATCCGTGCCCAACCCCTCGGGGAACAGGAAGTTGGCACGCCCCGAGTCGGTATGCCAGATACGCTCGCGCGGCGCGATGCGGATGTGGAAGCCGCCCTGAGCCAGGCGCGCATTGTAGTCGGGGAAGATCTGCGGAAAGACCTCTTCGATGCGGTCACGAATCCGTGCGTAATCCGCCTGCAGCCAATCCCAATCCACGGTGGGGTGCGGCGGCAACGTCGCCTTGGCCAGCTGACAGGTGATGGCGATCTCGGAGTGCAGGCTTGGGTCCGCCGGTGCCATCACGCCGCGCGACGGCGCCACGTTGCACATACCGTCCTCGGCACTGGAGACCTGCTCCGCGCCCTTGCCATCGGCGCCCGCCTGCAGGTCACGTTCACTGTGGCCAATCGTGGGCAGCACCCAACCATGCTTGCCGGGGTGCAGGTGACTGCGATTGAGCTTGGTGGCGACATGCACCGTCATGTCGAGATCGTGCACCTTCTCGACCACGCGCTTCTGATCAGGAATCGCGCGGAAGAAGTTGCCCCCCATGCCGATGAAGGCGCGGACCTCGCCGCGCAGAATCGCCTCGCAGCATTCGGCGACATCATGGCCATTCTCGCGCGGGCACTTGATATCGAAGACCCGATCGAAGGCATCCAGCATCGCGTCATTGGGCAGGTTCTCGATGCCGACGGTGCGGTCGCCCTGCACATTGGAATGGCCGCGTATCGGGCAGGCGCCCGCGCCGGGCTTGCCGATATTGCCGCGCAGCAGCAACAGATTGATGATCTGCTGGATGGTGTCGCCGCCGCGCGCATGCTGGGTGATGCCCATGCCCCAGCAGCAGATCACGCGCTCAGCCTCCAGATAGGTCTGCCCCGCCTGTTCCAGCGATTCGCGTGACAGGCCGGACATGGCGACCAGGTCCTGCCACTCGAGCTTGCGGCAATGCTCGGCGAAGGCATCAAAGCCGTGGGTATGCTGGGCGATGAAGTCGTGATCCAGATAGCCCACCGCATGCGGATTGCGCTCGCGCAGCGCATCGTCGGCCTCGATCACGTACTTGCACATCGCCTGCACGGCGGCGAGGTCCCCGCCGATGCGCAGCTGATGATACTGACTGCTGATCTCGACGCCCTTGCCGCTCAGCATGTCCTTGGGCGACTGCGGATCGGCAAAGCTGACCAGCGCCCGCTCGCGCAGCGGGTTGAAGCTGACCACTTCGGCCCCGCGGCCACGCGCCTCGTGGAGATCCCCCATCATGCGCGGGCTGTTGGTACCGCTGTTCTGGCCGAAGATGAAGATGGCATCGGCCTGCTTGAAGTCCTCGAGATTGACCGTCGCCTTGCCGATGCCGATGGACTCCGGCAGCGCCCGCGAGGTGGTCTCGTGGCACATGTTCGAGCAGTCCGGGAAGTTGTTGGTGCCGTACATGCGCCCGAACAGGGAAAACAGGAACGCCGCCTCGTTGGAGGTACGCCCCGAGGTGTAGAACTCGACCTGATTCGGGTCCTCATAGCGTTTGAGGCGCTGGCCGATCTCGGCGTAGGCCGCTTCCCAACTGGTGATCTCGTAGCGGTCCGTCTGGGCGTTGTAGCGCAGGGGGCGCGTCAAGCGCCCTTCCTTCTCCAGATGGTGATCCGACCATTCACGCAACTCGCTGAGCGTATTGTTGGCGAACAGCTCATCACTGACACGTTCACGTGTCGCCTCCCACGCCAGCGCCTTGGCACCGTTTTCGCAGAAGTTGGCCCCCTTGGGTTTGTCACCATTCGGCCAGGCGCAGCTCGGGCAGTAGAAGCCATCGGGCTTGTTCATCTTCATCAGGCTGCGATGGCCCTCGATGGGTAGATGCTCCTGCCAGATGAACTTCTCGACCGCCTTGATCGACGGCCAGCCACCGCCCGGCGGCCGGTCCAGCTGACTGCCTGACAGCGACGCCGATAACGCCGGCGCGTGGGACCCCTTGGGGCTGAAGGAATCGACTGGCGTGGTCTGGTCTTGGGACATGTCGGGGCTCCTGACGGTGGCGGCCGGCGGCTGGCATAGATCAGACACCGCTGCGGGCACGCCACCGAACAAAGAATTCAAGGGTCACCCTTGCTTCCTTGACTCGCGCCAAGCCTTTTTCAAGGCCGATCGCCGTTGCGCACTTGAACTTCCGCCGATCCGCCACCAGAGTTGTACAGACCTGACACAAGCAAGATCGCACTTGAGCAAGACCACACAAGCAGACCCGCCACTCAACACGCCAGACATGATGAGGAGCTGGAACATGACCGTATTTGAAGCCCTGCGCGAGACCCACGACGAACAACGCCGCCTGCTGGACATGCTGCTGCAGACCGAAGGTGACAGCGAGCCGCGCGATGACCTGTTCAAGCGTCTCAAGGAATCGCTGACCAATCACGCCGGTGCTGAGGAACGCGCGCTCTACATGCCGATGATGGAGCACGACATGACGCAGGAGAAGGCGCGTCACAGTGTCGCCGAGCACCATGAGATCGATGAGCTGGTCGAGAAGCTCGAGGCGACCGACTACAGCTCGCCGGGCTGGCTGGCCACCGCCAAGCAGCTCGAGCACCTGGTGACCCACCATCTGGATGAGGAAGAGCAGGAAGTCTTCCAGCTGGCAGGCCGCGTCTTCGATGACGCCACCAAGAAACGCCTCGCCGAGGAATATCATCAGGACATGAAGGCGCGCGAAGCGGCCTGAGCCAGAATTCAGGCCGAAAGCGCTTGGCGCTTCAACAGGCTGAACGCTATCGATAGCCGCCGATGACGTACACCAAAACGGGCTGACCACATCATGTGGCCAGCCCGTTTTGTCATGCGTTCAACTAGCCGCGAAGGCGCTGCTGTCTCTCACAGCGTGTGTCATAGCGAATGAGGCGAAGAGTCATCCATCACGTCATCAGCCACGACGCACTCGGGTTACTTGCGGCGCGATGGCCGTGCGGTACCTTTCGCTGCCGGCTTTCTACTTGGGCTGCCTGAGCGCTTGCCCTTGCCTTTCCCAGCCTTCGGCCTGGCATCAAGTGCCTCGGAGCGCCCCACGTAACGCGCGATCCAGATGGTGTGCTTGGCCCCGGAGGTGCCATGTGCGTAGACCTGACGCGCTTCGGCCTTGAAACCGGCCCGCGACAGGCGCTGCGAGAAACGCGCATCGGCCGTGGCCGACCACACCGCCAGAATGCCGGCCGGGCGCAACGCCCTGGCGCATACCACCAGCCCCTCCGCACTGTAGAGCCAGTCGTTGTCATCCGCGGTCAGGCCTTCCGGGCCATTGTCCACATCCAGCATGATGGCATCGAAGCCGCCAGGCGCTTCACGCAGCACCTCGGCGACATCGCGATTCTCGACTGTCGTGCGCGGGTCCCGAATCGGATAGCCCGCCTTGGCCCCCAGCGGGCCGTCATTCCAGGCCACCACTCCCGGCACCAGCTCGGCGACGACCACCTCGGCATCTGGCTTGAAGTGCTTGAGCGCGGCAGCCAGCGTGAAGCCCATCCCCAGGCCGCCGATCAGAACGCGCTGTGGCGCCGCCGACGTGCCGCGACTATTGAGCAGGCCGGCAGGAATCTCGGCCAGCGCATCTTCCGAGCCATGCATGCGGGTGTTCATCAGCTGCCCGCCCTTGCCGCTCTCGATCTTGATGACAAAGTCCTCGCCATACTCGAACAGACACAACGAATCCGACGTGCCGGGGATCGGCGCGGTATCGAGCAGCACAAAGCGTTTCATGGCACATCCATAGAAGGAAAAATGATCATCTGTCAGGTGGCTTCGTGGCCATCCTGACTATATTCAACATGACGGACATCTGTACGACATGGGGGGAGCGTTAGTCTAACAGTCAGAACCCCATGGCAGGTATCCGCCTGCGCGAAGGCATGAAGTTTCGCGAAAGCACGAGAAAAATGAGAGCATGCGCGCATCAAGGCTGGAAGATATTCGCGAATTCTCTAATACTAGTTTTTGTAGAACGCAACACCGTCGTAAACCAGACACACTCAGAACGAACACTCTCAGTAGCAACTGTCACTTGCCTGATGGCTGGCGCGCAATGAAAAGCGCGTGGGTCTCGCCGGCAGATGGGCTAGCCTCACCGCCGACGAAGCAGCGTGACACCTAGAGAATCACTCAAGATTCCGACTCATCGGAACCCGAAAAGAGGATATTTCGATGCCGCATACTCATCCGGAGCGACTCGCGACGATCAGCGCCAGCCAGGTCGAGGAACACTTTCGCGATCTCCATCCCATCGTGGCATTGGTTTCTGCCACTCGGCTGCTGCAATTCCTCGAGCGGGAAGGTCTGATTTTGCATGAACATCGTGTGCTATGCGCGAGCATCATTCGCAAGGCCCTGCCCAGCCTCGAAAACGGCCCCGGGCATGACCCTGCCAATCTGCCAAGCCTGCATGGCATAGAACAGACCAAGGAAAGTGAGCCGCGTGTTCCGCTTGCCCAGTCCATGGCAGCGGGTGCCAGTACGCCAGCCACCGTGCATGACAAGCATGAGGATGCGCTCTCCTGACCACCGCCAGGCGTACCGAAACGAGACAACCCGACGCCCAGTTCTGCTCATGCAGGACTGGGCGTTTTAACATTACTAAACAAGAAAATTATGATGGAGGGGTTTAATCCGACGGGATCGTCCACAGGTCCATTGGCAGACGTTCAGCGTCTGAAGGCGCATCAGCGCATTCACGATCAACGAACCGGAGGTGACGGCATGACTCAGCAACAGCCCCCACAGCATCAGAACCAGCAACCGGGCGATGAACATCGCATGGACCCCAAGCCCGAATATATCCGCGAGAGCTATCGCGGCAGCGGCAAGCTCCTGGGCAAGGTGGCAGTCATCACCGGTGGTGACAGCGGTATCGGCCGCGCCGCCGCCGTGCACTTCGCACGCGAGGGAGCCGATTGTCTGATCACGCACCTGGGCAGTGAAGAAGTCGATGCGCAGGAGACCATCCGTCTGATCGAAGCCGAAGGCAGACGCGGACGCCGCATCGCAGGGGATATCGGTGACCCGGCCTTCTGCCGCAAGGTTGTCGAGGGCGCGCTGGAGGAATTCGGTCAGCTGAATATCCTGGTCAACAATGCTGCAGAACAGTACGACTGGGACGACGTCACCGAGATCGATGACGAACAGATCGAGCGCACCTTCAAGACCAATCTGTTCAGCCACTTCTACATGATCAAGGCCGCCGTGCCGCATCTCTCCAAAGGCGATTCCATCATCGCCACCTCGTCCGTCAACGCCTTCAAGGGCAACGACAGCCTGATCGATTACAGCGCCACCAAGGGCGCCATCCAGGGGCTGGTACGCTCACTTTCCGGCACGCTGATGGACCGCGGCATTCGCGTCAATGCGGTTGCACCCGGCCCGGTCTGGACTCCCTTGATCCCCGCCAGCTTCGAGGACGAAAAGGTCGCCAACTTCGGCCAGCAAGTACCGATGGAGCGCCCCGGTCAGCCTAGCGAGATGGGCCCGGCCTACGTCTATCTGGCCAGCGAAGATTCAAGCTACATGACAGGCCAGACGATTCACCTCAACGGCGGCGTCGTGCTCAACACCTGATCGCCCTGCTTTTTCAGGCGCCCACTGCGCCTGATGCTTGAGGGCAGTACCGCTGCAAACGGCGAGGAACAACCGCGCAGAAAACGCAAGGCCACCCGATCCGGGTGGCCTTCTTGCATAGGGGACGGTTCATGGAAGATGCGCCGCACCTCAGCGCCTGCTCCGCGTTCATGCCGCCTTTACTCTCCCTGGAAGTATCAGGTCCTCCTGTCTGTCCGTATCAGTCTTTTCAGTCGGCTGAAAGCCAGTGGCCTCTCTATTCTGGTAGCAGCCACAGACGTTGCCGTGGACAGGACTGAGCATTACCCGCTCTGCAGGAGGCAAGCATGTCCAAGCTGATTCTTTCACTGGATGGCGGCGGAATACGCGGGGCGGCCACCGCGCAGTTCCTGATGCGTGTCGATGCGACACTCAGAAATGACCACCAGACCAGCCTACGTGAGCGGGTCGATTTCTATGCGGGCACCAGCACCGGCAGTCTGATCGCGCTGGCGCTGGCCACCACCGACATGAGCCTCGAGGACATCAATGGGCTCTACAGCGCGACCAGCGCCAGGCAGATCTTCGCCGACAACCGCGGCTGGTTCGAACTCGATGGCATCAATGCGCCCAAGTACGAGGCCAAGGGCAAGAGCACGATGCTCAAGAAGCACCTCGGCCAGGCCAGGCTCAGGGATGTCCCCGCTGGCAAGCAGGTGCTTGTCGTCACCTACGGCATCGAGAGACGCCGCCCGCATGTCCTGAAGTCGAGCAAGCGCGAGCATCACAAGCTGCTGGCCTGGCAGGCCGCGGACGCCTCCAGCGCGGCGCCGACCTACTTCCCGACCCGCGACATGAAGCTCGGGCCGGACAACGAGCAGACCTGGCTGATCGATGGCGGCGTCATCGCCAACAACCCCACCATGTGCGCCATCGCCGAAGCCTGTCGCCTGTGGCCGCATGAGCCGCGTCGCGTGCTGTCGATCGGCACCGGAACACGCACGCGCAAGATCAATGGCCCGGATTCGCAGCACTGGGGCGCAGTGCAGTGGGTGCTGGAAGGCAGCCTGATCGACGTGCTCTCCGATGAGAAGGTGGTCGGCTATCAGGCCATCACCATCTCGCCGCCGGGCAGCTATATCCGCGTCAATGCCGAGATGCGCCCGCAACCGGGAATGCTCAAGGCGCCTGATGACGCGATGGACGACATCAGCACCACCAACATCAAGCATCTGAAGGCCATGGGCGATTTCTGGTTCGAGCAATATGGTGACGCTGTGGTGGCCCTGATCACCGACCGCTACCAAGGGCCCTCGCTTGACCGCATCGATCCCCTCACCGGCCGGCCGCAAGCCTATCAACCGCACTGAGCAAGCCTTCCCCACATTGCACTCGGAGACGTCTGTCAGCGATTTTGCTACTCTGCGCTGCCGTGCTTCACGCCGACCCGAGTTCATTCAATGACACATGGCACACCGCAAGACACTCGCATTCGCCCCGCCAACTCAACATGGCGAATGCTGGTGACTCTCACTTTATCTCTGGCGATTCTCGTACCCACTACAGCGCAGTCAGACGACGATATGCGCTTTGACCAGCCGGAAGCCTTCGCCACCCTGAAGAAGGCGGTCAGCTATTTCGATGAAATGGACACCTTGCCGGAAGAGGCATGGATCAGCCGCGATCAAGCGTCGGCGCGCAGCGATATGGACGAGATGATAGAGGAAGCCATGCAGGCCCTCGACGTCCCGCAGCTCTCGACATTGCGCAGCACCTATCGCCAGGTCGAGGACAAGATACGCGAGTCGCGTAGCGAAATTTCCGAGCTGAAGGAAAAGCGCATCCTTGCGCCTGACACCGATGTCTCGACGCTGACGCGCCTCACGCCCACCGACACCCTGCGCGAATTCACCGCCAGTACGCGCGGCGATTATGATCTGCTGATCGCCGCGCATGAGAAGAACATCGCCGCCTATCAGGGCGAGCTGACCACGCTGGAAGGCAAGCTGGCCGCGCGACTCGAGGAGATCGGCATCACCCTGACGCCAGACCAGGTCCAGGTATGGCTGTCCTCGGTGGTCGGCGATGATGTGCTGACCATGAGTGTCGTGTTCGCCAGCATCAAGTCGGTGGCCCAGCAGCTCGCGGAGCTGACCCGCGACAGCGGCGAGAACCTCGACTACGCGCGTCGTTATTACGGCATGGTCGTCATGCTTCACCGCATGATCGTGACCATGCAGCAGGACTTCATCACGCGCGTGAATGATGAGGTATTGCCGCAACTGCAAGGCTTCGCCGACGAAGCCGAGGCCACCACGCGAGAAGCCCGCACGCTGATCAAGCAAGGCGGGTCACGCGAGAGCCTGGAGAACAACATCCGCGCCAATGCGCTGACGCTCAAGACGATCAACCTGTATCGCTCGCTGGTCACCGAGCAGCGCGACCGCGTCACGACCTCTCTGACCAAGAGCCAGCGCGAGCTTGCGGTGGCGACCAATACCTATCGCACCGTCAAGCTCAGCGCTCACGTTGCCGACCTGATCCGCCAGGGTGTCAAGACCTTCGACACCCTCGCCGGACTGCAGGTGCCGGTCGCCACCAGCTTCGAGAACAGCGCCATGCGCGAGGAATTCCGCAAGCTGACCGAGCGCATGCGCTAGCAGTCCACGTCCCTCTGAACCAGATGCAGGAAGCATGGTTTAGAGGGCATTTATCGTCTCTCTTAGACAGGTTGCGCACGGCTTTCAGTTATCGTCCACCTCTATGGGCTTGAGACATACAGACTGAGAAGATATACAACCTGAGACATGGCACTTGAGATGTAGCACTTGAGATCTAGCACTTGAGAAACAGGGCTTCAGGCACGAAGCTTGAGATTCACGCTGTTTCGCTCGCTGCTCCCACTGCACTTCGCGAATCACACCGCTGCCCGTTTCGTTCCTGACTCCCCCTTTATTCCAACCTGATCATTCCATCCTGATGAGAGTCTCTTCTGCTCTCAGCCCTGCTTTCCGCTGTACCCTCTCACTCAGGCCGTCCCCGTATCCTCTGTCAATCTTCCCTTGGCGACTTCGCCTGACCTCCTCCTCGCGACTGCTCTTTCTGATTACTCTTGAAGACTGCTCTTGACGGTAGAGGTTTTCCGTTAATTCAACTATCCAACTCCAGCTTCAGTGGCCCCTGCTCTCGAGACGCCCACCATTAACTTGCGGAAAATCTCTAAACTTTAGAATAATCGAAGAACCTGAACTAACATGAAAACATGTCAGACTAGCAGGTGGCAGAACATCACCTGATGAGAAATACGTTCTTGACCCTGGATAGCCGGATTGAAGAGCGACAAGGCTTGTTCAGAGGAATCACACAGGAATGTCAGTCCTTTGACCGGAAGATTGATAGTCATTATCCAGGTCAGGACGCCACGATTTGCCTTCGTTACCCATGACAGGACGTGACTCATGCGCAAGCAATCGTTACGGACAACGGGACTGCTGGTACTGGGCAGTGTGGTAGGGATCGCCACCGCTCATGCCAGTGAAGCAACCGAGACCACATCTCCCAGGGCCGAGATCGAGCATGGGAAATACATCGCCCTGGCGGCTGACTGCGCGGCTTGTCACATGGGCCCTGATGGCACGCCCTACGCTGGGGGCCGGCCGATCAGCACGCCGATGGGCGACGTGGTCGCCACCAATATCACATCATCAAAGGAATACGGTATCGGCGATTATTCGCTGGAAGACCTCACCAACGTGTTGCGCCATGGCAAGACGCCCGACGGCAGCCATCTGTATCCCGCCATGCCTTACCCTTCCTATCGTGGCATGAAGCAAGACGATATCGCGGCACTATACGCCTATCTGCAAAGTATTCCCGCAGTGGATCGCGAACCCGAGGCCCACACCGACATGGACTTCCCATTCAATTTCCGGATATTGATGGCGATGTGGAATACGCTCGAACTTGAAGATGATCCTGCCTCACAGGGACAGGATGGGGCGGTGAGTCGTGGGCAATACCTCGTGGATCATCTGGCACATTGTGGTACCTGCCATACCCCTCGCGATGATTTCATGGCCAGTGACTCGACGCGTTATCTGAGTGGTGCACGGTTGGGAATCTGGTCGGCCCCCAACATAACCTCCGATGAGACGTCGGGTATCGGTGCCTGGCAAGACCAGCAACTGGCGGATTATTTCAAACATGGCATGGCAGGCTATGTCGCCCAGGCAGCCGGCCCCATGGGCGAGGCTGTCCATCAGAGCCTGCAATATCTGAGTGAGAAGGATCGTCTGGCGATCGCCGCTTATCTGAAGACGGTGCCAGCAATTGAGGATGACGCCCAGCAACAGCCCGTGTTCGATCAGATGGCCAATCAGGCACTGCTCGGCCATGAGCCGGTGGTGAGCCCCGCCACCCGCCACCGCGAAGACACGCTGGCAACGCAAGGCCTCAGGCCAGACGATATCGCGCAACCAGACACCGGACAGGGGCTCTACCTCACCCATTGTGCAGCCTGCCACGCGGCAGATGGCAATGGTCAGCCGGTCTCCTTCTACCCGAGTCTGAACGGGAACACCACCCTGCGGCGCGCCGACCCGCGCAACCTCATCGCGGTGATCACCCAGGGTGTCGCCTATCAAGGCGCGACGCCACTGCCTCAGATGCCGGGCTTTGCTGAAGTGTTGAGCCATGCCGAGATCGCCAAGGTGGCCAACCATGTCAGAACCGAGTTTGGCGGGCACAACGAGAGTCAGCTCACGGCGCAGGACGTCAATGAGCTGATCACGGGCGAGCGCCCGGTGCCGGCACTGATACGCCACGCCGGTACCCTCGCCTGGCTGGGCATTATCGTGGCCGTGACACTGGCGGGCCTCGCGGGTTGGTGGCTATGGCGGCGCCATGATCGCCGCCAGCCCGCCAGTGCCACGTCCAATACCCATCACTCGCCATAAGGGTGTTCTCATGCCTACGCCTCCTTTCATGACACGTCGCGACCTGCTGACCATGATCGGCAGAACCGCTGGTGCGAGCGCACTGTATTCCGCCATGTCCTCCATGGGCCTTGCCAAGGCCTCGACCTTCATCGGTGAATTGAATCTCTCACAGGCCCCCAAGGGTGACAGCGTTCTGGTGCTGGGGGCCGGCCTCGGGGGCATGACGGCGGCCTACGAATTGCGCAAGGCGGGTTACGACGTCAGCGTACTGGAATACAGCGAGCGGGCCGGCGGGCGCTGCTTCACGCTCCACGCCGGGGATACGGTCACTGATCTTTCCGGCGAGACACAGCACTGCAACTTCTCGCCTGGCAACTACATCAATGTCGGCCCGTGGCGGGTGCCTTATCACCACTACGGTGTGCTGCATTACTGCAAGAAATTCGGGGTCAAGCTAGAACCCTTCATCCAGCTCAACTACAACGCCTATGTGCACGCGCAGAACGCTTTTGAGGGCAAGCCACAGCGGATACGGGAAGTGCTGACCGACATCCACGGCTACACCTCGGAGCTGCTGGCCAAGGCCACCGACCAACGTGCACTGGACGAAGTACTGACGAAGGAAGACTGCGAGGCTCTGCTCGACCAGCTGGATGACTGGGGGCGCCTGACCGGCGATCACCAGTATCAGCAAAGTCTCAAGGCCAGCCGCTTCCGAGGCTACGAGCATTGGCCTGCCGGCGGCCTGATGCCAAGGCCGTCGCCCAGCAAGCCACTGGATTTCAAGGAGCTGCTGCACTCCGGGCTGTGGGGACTGCTGCTGGATTACTTCAACAACGAGTACCAGCACACCATCTTCGAGCCGGTGGGCGGCATGGATCAGATCGCCAAGGGCTTCGCGCGCGAGGTCGGGGACCTGATTGAATATCGCGCCCAGGTGGTGCGCATCGAACAGTCCGAGACTCAGGTCACCGTGCACTACATCGACCCGAGCCGGCCGTACGACATCAAGACGCGCAGCGCCGACTGGTGCGTGTGCAACATTCCGCTGTCGATCCTCAGCCAGATTCCGGTGGATGCCTCGCCGGCCTTGCGTCAGGCCATCGCCGCAGTGCCCTATGGCAGCTCCACCAAGACAGGTCTCGAGTTCAAGCGTCGCTTCTGGGAACAGGACGAGAGCATCTTCGGGGGTATTACCTTCACCGACCTGCCAATCACCACCATCTCCTATCCGGCCTACGACTACTTCAGTGATGGCCCGGCGGTCCTGCTGGCTGCCTACACCTTCGATGATCCCAACAGCTACACGATGTCCACGCTGACCGCCAGGGAACGCATCAAGGCAGCGCTGGCCTACGGCAAACAGATCCACCCCCAGTATGAAGAGGAATTCTTGAGCGGGGTCTCGTGGTCCTGGCATCGCAGCCCCTGGTCGCTGGGCTGCTACGGCCTGTGGACCGATGAACTGCGTGCGGCACACTACGAGACACTGTGCGAGATCGATCATCGACTGGTGCTGGCCGGCGAGCACTGCTCCTACATCCCTGCCTGGCAGGAAGGCGCCATTCTGTCGGGCATGGATGCCAGCCAACGTCTGCACGAGAAAGCCACCAAGCACAAGGCAAGCGCCTGAGGGGGGCCAAGTTGATCTTCCACGACACCGGTTCATCGGCGAAGGGCGCAACCAGGCAAGCAACGAAATTCGCCACCATGGGATGGCGTAGTAGCGTGATGGCCTGTGCTCTGGGCGCGGTGAGTCTGACCACCACGGCCCTGACGGTATCGGCCGCCGCAGCGACGAACGACAGCATGCAACATCACCGTCTCACGCCGCCGTGGGTAGTGAGTCAGGCAGACTCCCGCCAGGACACCACGGCACCCCCGGACCAGAAGCCTGAACAAGGGGCGAAAAAGACACCCGAAAGCGGTGCTGGCGGGCCTTCCCGAGAAGGCGCCAGCAACTCGACTGACAAGACCGCCGAGGACAGCTCCAGGCCAGGCGCCAGCAAGGGCACCCTGAAAGCCACCGGCGAGGCAACGGGGAAGACAGGCACTATCAGTGCGCCCGTCACGTCCGGCAGCCAGGAGGTAGACCCGCGCTGGGAGGAGTGGTTTGCCGACACCAAGGGGTATTCCGCCAGCAGCGGCAAGGCAGTCTATGAGACCTTGTGTCAGGCCTGCCACATGGCAGATGGTCAGGGCGCTCAGAGCGCCGGCACCTTCCCGTCCTTCGTCGGCAATGAACGACTGCGCACGCCCTACTATGCCGTTGATGTGGTGCTCAATGGCCTGCGCGGCATGCCTGGCTTCGGCGACACATTGAGTGACAAGCAGATCGCCGATGTGGTGAATCACCTGCGTAGCCATTTCGGCAACCAGCTCGAGGCGACGCTGAGTGCCGAGGATGTCGCGCGCATGCGTCCCGATCACGGCAAGGCCGAACCTCGCTGAAGCCGGGCGTGCCTATCCTGTGGTCAGCAATCACGCCCGTCCGCAGGCCACAGGATCACGACAGCGAGTGTCGTCACACTCGTCAGGGCTAGCGTAGCGGGGTGCCGCCCAGCGGGGTGCCGCCCAGCGGGGTGCCGCCCAGCGGAGTGCCGCCCAGCGGAGTGCCGCCCAAACGGATGTCGCGCATGCTCAGGATGCTCTCCAGCGTGCGCCGTAGGCGCGCCACCTCGTTGACAAGGCTATCTCCCGCCAACATACCCACTCCGAGCACCAGGCCACGACGCGAATCATTGGCACTACACACCGGACTTAACGGCCGCACGATCAGATGCTCCTTGACCATCAGTTGCGCGACGCGCTTGTCGTCGACCTCGGGGGCAAACTGCACGCACAGGCTGATAGCGCGTGATGGCGGCGAGACACTGATCACGCCCTTCACCTGACACAGCTGGTCATGCACCACCTGCTGCCGGCCCAGATAATCGCGCTGGATGCGCTGATACCAGGCATCGAGATCCCCATCGGCGATGAACTGCGCCAACACCGCCTGATCGAGCATTCGCCCCTCGCGGAACACCTCACTGCGCAGACGGTTCATCGGCCCGGCCAGCGCGCGCGGTACCACCAGGTAGCCCAGCCGCAGCCCGGGAAACATCAGTTTGGAGAACGAGCCCACCAGCAGGCGATTGCCGGAATCGGGATCAAACAGCAACTCGCCATGATCATCACCGCTGAACTCGTAATCATCCTCGAGGATATAGGCGGGCTGACAGGCCTCGCAGAGCGCCAGCTTGTCACGCCGCGAGGTGGGCACACTCAGCGGATAGTGATGCGAGCCGGTGAAATAGGCGATCTGCACCGGCCCCTCGCCAAGCGAGGTGAGGTCGTGTCCTGACTCATTAGTCGTATCACTCGTCGTGTCGTTCACCGGCCGCCAGGGAATCTGCCGGGTCTCGAGTCCGGCAGCCAGAAAGACATTGCGTGCCCCCCAGTAGCAGGGAGACTCCATCACCACCTGCTGGCCGGCGTCCGCCAGCGCCAGCGCGCACAGCTCGATGCCGTGGTGGGTGCCCTCGGTGATGATGATCTGCTGAGTATCGCAATCGATGTTGCGCCAACGGCGCAGAAAGTCCCGAATCTCCCGCTTGAGCGGGCCATAGCCACCGCTGGAATACGACAGCAGGAGCGCGTTGTGGGGCACCGTGACGCTGGCATATAGCTGACGCCACTTGCGCATCGGAAAGCGCGCGATATCCGGAATGCCCGGCACGAAGGCGCCACTCTGGATCAGGCTGGCACCCTGCCCGCCCAGCACCCGACGTGCGCGAGTGGAGAGCGGCAGTGGCGCAGGTGCCTCGGGCGAGGCGCTGCCGGGTCTCGCGGCATGCGGGCGGCGCGTCCAGGTGCCCTGGCCCTGCCCGGTGTGCAGATAGCCCTCCTCGATCAGCGACTTGATCGCCAAGGCCAGCGTATTGCGCGCTACACCCAGGGCCTCGCATAGCTTGCGATGCGGAGGCAGCCGTACCCCCACCGGCCACTGGTCACGAATCATCTCGAGCAACGCCTGCTCCAGCCTCACCTGCTTGCCCAGCGTCTCGGACTGGCGGCGGTAACATTCGATCAGCGGCTCCAGCGCGGCCAGTTCCATCCCGGTCTCCCGTTGTCGCTGTCTTTGTCTTTGTCTTTGTCTTTGTCTTTGTCGATATGGTGTCACGCAGCTCCTCGAGGCTGTCCCACTCCCGTCAGCCACGCGCTTCAAGGCCGGTGCGCAACGCCCATTCAGCCCTGATTATCCGCAGCCTCAGCTGATTGGTCCAGTCAAACGCGCAATTGGTCTATTCGCCTGAACAGTGGGCGCTGATAGCGTGTGTTTCATCAATCAGGCGGGTAGCGCAACCAATCTCCGCAGCCCGTATTCGTGTCCAACGACCATCGTCAGCAGCAGGAGCTTCACATGTCCCGTTCCGCCCTCCCGATCAGCGACTTCCTGAAGCGCTACGTCAACTCGGAAACCAGCAGCGACGTCTTCGTCCCGGCGCTCATCGGTACCGAGCACCGCGAGACCGGCACCACCTTCAACGTGACCAATCCGGCCACCGGCGAGCAGCTGGCCCGTGTCGCCGAGGTCAGCGCCGATGACACCCGTGACGCCGTCGCCGCGGCCGAGGCCGCCGGCAACGCCTGGAAGAAGGTGCCGGTGAAGGAGCGATCCGCACTGCTGCGTCGCTGGTTCGATCTGGTGCTGGCGCATCGTGAGGATCTCGCCCAGCTGATGACGCTGGAACAAGGCAAGCCGATGGCGGAGTCGCGTGGCGAGGTGACCTATGGCGCCTCCTTCATCGAATTCTTCGCCGAAGAAGCCAAGCGCATGGCCGGAGAGACCCTGCCGTCCCACGGTGCCGACAAGCGTCTGATGGTACTGCGCGAGCCGATCGGAGTAGTGGCCGCGATCACGCCGTGGAACTTCCCGCTGGCGATGATCACCCGCAAGTGCGCCCCGGCGATCGCCGCAGGTTGTGCCGTGGTCATCAAACCGGCTGAAGCCACGCCGCTGACCGCATTGGCACTGGCGGACCTGGCGCTGGAAGCCGGCCTGCCGAAGGGGCTGATCAGTGTCGTCACCGCCATGAAGCCGATCGCCATCGGCGAAGTGCTGACCACCGATCCGCGCATCCGCAAGGTGTCCTTCACCGGCTCCACGCCGGTGGGCAAGACGTTGATGGCGCAGTGTGCCTCCACCGTCAAGAAGACCGCGATGGAGCTGGGCGGCAATGCGCCCTTCATCGTCTTCGATGATGCCGATCTGGATGCGGCCGTCGATGGCGCCATCGCCTCCAAGTTCCGCAATGCCGGCCAGACCTGCGTGTGCACCAACCGCTTCCTCGTCCAGGACGGTGTCTACGACGCCTTCGTCGAGAAGCTCGCGGCACGCGTTGAAAGCATGCAGGTCGGTGATGGTCTGGTCGAAGGCAACACCATCGGCCCGCTGATCAATGATGCGGCGGTCAGCAAGGTGCAGAGCCACGTCGATGACGCCGTCAGCAAGGGCGCGCGCCTGGTCACCGGCGGCAAGAAGCACGCTCTCGGTCACAGCTTCTTCGAGCCGACCGTACTGGCCGATGTCACCACGGAAATGGTCGTCGCGGCTGAAGAAACCTTCGGCCCGCTGGCGCCGGTGTTCCGCTTTGGCAAGGACGAGGAAGCCATCGCGATGGCCAACGACACCCCGTTCGGGCTGGCCGCGTATTTCTACGCCAACGATTACCGCCGCATCTGGCACACGCTGGAAGCGCTGGAATACGGCATGGTCGGCGTCAATGAAGGCCTGATCTCGACAGAACTCGCGCCCTTCGGTGGCATCAAGGAATCCGGTCTGGGTCGGGAAGGATCTCACCACGGTCTGGAAGAGTTCACCGAGCTGAAGTACGTCTGCATCGGCGGCCTCTGATCCTGCGAGGGCGCCTCGCGACGACGCATCGCGCCGATGCCTCGAGAGGACGTCCCACAACGGTATCCCACTACGTTTACTGCACATCGGTGGCATGGCCCGTGCCATGCCACCGACAACAAGAAAAGGAACCTGACATGAGCCACTCTCAGCTGAGCAACGAACAACTCGACGTCCTCAAGCACAAGTACGTCGCCAAGGGTGCCGTCACTGCCACACCGCAGTTCGCCGACACCGCGCTGAACGCGGAAATCTGGGATGCGGACGGCAACCGCTGGATCGACTTCGCCGGTGGTATCGGCGTGCTCAACCTGGGTCACCGCCACCCCAAGGTCGTCGCCGCCGTCAAGGCACAGCTCGACAAGGTCATGCACACCGCCGCGGGCGTCATCTCCTACGCGCCGTATGTGCAACTGAGCCAGAAGCTGGCCGAGCTGACGCCGGTACGTGGCCCGGAACGCAAGACCCTGCTGGTCAACTCCGGCGCGGAAGCGGTCGAGAACGCCATCAAGATCGCACGTGCCGCCACCGGACGCAGCGGCGTCATCACCTTCGACGGCGCCTTCCACGGCCGCACCATGATGACCCTGGCGATGACCGGCAAGGTGCTGCCGTACAAGAACGACTTCGGTCCGATGCCGGGTGATATCTTCCGTGCGCCCTACCCGAACCCGATTCACGGCATCAGCGAAGAGCAGTCCCTGAACGCCATCCGTACCCTGTTCAAGACTGACATCGCACCGCACCGCACCGCCGCCATCGTCATCGAGCCGGTGCAGGGCGAAGGCGGCTTCTACATCGCCTCGCCGAGCTTCCTGACCGCCCTGCGTGAGCTGTGTGACGAGCACGGCATCCTGCTGATCGCCGATGAAGTGCAGTCCGGCTTCGCGCGTACCGGCAAGCTGTTCGCGATGGAGCACAGCGGCGTCGAAGCCGACATCATGACCATGGCCAAGAGTCTGGCCAACGGCATGCCGCTGTCGGCCGTCGTCGGTACCGCCGAGGTGATGGATGCCTCCGGCCCGGGATCGCTGGGCGGCACCTACAGCGGCAACCCGCTGTCCTGCGCCGCGGCCCTGGCCGTCATCGACGTCATCCGCGAAGAGAATATCCTGGAGCGCAGCACCCAGATGGGCGAGCAACTGGCCGCGCGTTTCGCCCAATGGGAAGAACGCTTCGCGCATGTCGCGCACTCACGCAACCAGGGTTCCATGGCGGCCTTCGAGCTGGTGGATGCCGATGGCAAGCCGGACCCCGCCGCGACGGCGGCCGTATGTGCCAAGGCCAAGGAGCTGGGGCTGATCCTGCTGTCCTGTGGCTTCTACTCCAACTCCATTCGCGTGCTGGTGCCGCTGACGGTCGAGCCCGAAGTGCTGGAAGAAGGTCTCGACATCGTCGAGAAGGCGCTGGAAAGCCTCGTCTGATCGGTTGCCTTTTCCGACACACCTGTAACAGAACGGCCACCTTCGGGTGGCCGTTGTCGTTTCCAGCGCCACTCGCTGCGCTGGAGGGAAACCCTGGGCCAAGAAATGAGTCGCAAGCTCATTACCCATCTAACCATATAGCCAATCAACCCAAGCAGCCTTTTGTGGCAACTAATTGATTAAATTATGATATTCGCTGCATTTCTGCGTATTCCCGACCGATTCTCGCCATGCCACACGCCATCGTGAACGACGGCTGCCAGAGAAAGGCCTTTCTCATCGGCAGCCCCTCGAGTGACCCCGACCATGACTGACAGCAACGCCCACGACTTCAAACGCAGCATGCAGCAGCGCCACCTGGTGATGTTGTCCCTCGGCGGTGTCATCGGCACCGGCCTGTTTCTCAGCTCCGGCTATACCATTCAACAGGCCGGTCCGGCGGGGGCGGTACTCGCCTATCTGATCGGCGGCCTGGTGGTCTATCTGGTAATGATGTGTCTCGGCGAGCTGGCCGTGCACCACCCGGAACCCGGCGCCTTCAGCGCCCACGCCACCCGCTATCTTGGCCCGGCCACCGGCTACACCGTCGCCTGGCTCTACTGGCTGACCTGGGCCGTGGCACTGGGCTCGGAATTCACCGCATCCGCCGTGTTCATGGGCCGCTGGTTCCCCAGTGTCGAACCCTGGATCTGGTGCGGGCTCTTCTCGCTGATCGTGTTCGGCATGAACCTCGTCTCGGCACGCTTCTTCGCCGAATCCGAATTCTGGCTGTCGTTGATCAAGGTCGCCGCGGTGATCGTGTTCATCGCCGTGGGCGCCGCCGCCATGTTCGGCTTCACGTCACTCTCGGGCAATACCGAGGCGCCGGGCGTCACGCGCATCCTGCAGGAGGGGGTGTTCGATCACGGCGTGATGCCGATCCTGATGACACTGCTGGCCGTCAGCTTCGCCTTCTCCGGCACCGAACTGATCGGCATCGCCGCGGGCGAAAGCGAGAATCCCGAGAAGAACGTGCCCCTGGCGATCCGCGCCACCCTGTGGCGACTGATCATCTTCTTCATCGGCACCATCATCGTCATCGCCGCCCTGTTGCCCCAGGACAGCGCCGGTCTCAAGGAAAGCCCCTTCGTGGCGGTCTTCCAGCTCACCGGCATCCCCTACGCGGCGGATATCATGAACTTCGTGATCATCACCGCACTGCTGTCGGCGGCCAATTCCGGTCTCTACGCCGCCTCGCGCATGCTGTGGACCTTGGCGGACCAGAAGACGCTGCCCCGCGTGTTCAGTCGCGTCAATCAGCGTGGCATTCCGGTGCCCGCACTGCTGATCACCATGCTCGGCGGCCTGCTGTCGCTGCTCTCGAGCGTCTATGCCGAAGACACCCTGTATCTGGCGCTGGTGTCGATTTCCGGGCTTGCCGTGGTGCTGGTGTGGATGGCGATCGCCGCCAGCCAGTTCAGCTTTCGCCGTCAATGGCTGAAGGCCGGCCACAGCGCCAGCGAGCTGACCTACCGCGCGCCGCTGTACCCCGTCGTGCCGATTGCCGCCTTCCTGTTCTGCGCGCTGGCCTGCATCGGCATCGCCTTTGACCCCAACCAGCGCATCGCGCTCTACTTCGGCGTGCCCTTCGTGGCGCTGTGCTATCTGGTGCACTTTCTGACCCATCGCTCGTCTACCGACGCCGCCAATTCCCCGACTCCGACCCCGCAGGAGGCCCTCGATGCCCGCTGATGCCACCCGCAATCCGCTGAGCGCCATCACCGCGCGCCAGCCCTTCCTGATCGTCGATGGCGCCCTGGCCACCGAGCTTGAGCGTGCCGGATTCGATCTCAACGACTCGCTGTGGTCGGCCAGGGTGCTGGCCGATGAGCCACAGGCGATCGTCGATGTGCACCGCGCCTACTTCGAGGCCGGTGCCGATGTCGCCACCACCGCCAGCTATCAGGCCACGCTCGAGGGCCTGATGGCGCGCAGCCTGAGCGAGACCCAGGCCAGCGCGCTGATCCAGCGCTCCGTCACCCTGGCCGCCCAGGCCCGCAGCGAGTACCTGGCCGCGCACCCGGAGCGTCTGGACTGCCCGCCGCTGGTCGCGGCCTCCGTCGGCCCCTATGGCGCATATCTCGCCGATGGCAGCGAATACCGTGGCGGCTACACGCTGGACCGCGCCGGCCTGCGCGACTTCCACCGTGCCCGTCTCGCCACGCTGCTCGATGCCAAGCCCGACATTCTCGCCGTGGAGACGCTGCCGTGTGCCGAGGAAGCACTGGCCGTGTGTGATCTGCTGCGCGATGACTTCCCCACGGCGCGTGCCTGGATCGCCTTCAGCGCGCGCAATGCCACCGAATTGAGCGACGGCACGCCGATCCGTGAGGCCGTGCGCGCCATCGCCAACTACGAGCAGGTGGTCGCCATCGGCGTCAACTGCACCGCGCTTGAGCACATCGAATCGCTGGTGCGTGAGATTCGTGGCGAGACCGACAAGGACATCGTCATCTACCCGAACTCCGGCGAGGTCTATGACCCAGTCACCAAGACCTGGTCTGCCGCCTGTGCCGTCTCAGATGCCGATGGTCACGGCTATGAACACGATCATGACCTCGCCGGCTGGACACCACGCTGGCTGGCCGCCGGCGCCACGGCCATCGGTGGCTGCTGCCGCACCGGCCCGGACGACATCCGCGCCCTGGCGGATCTGCGCAAGGCGCTGAGTTGATTGAGGCACGGGGCTAGTACGAACGCTGAGTACGCCGCAGTGAATACGCAGCACTGAGCTCCAAGTACTGAACTCGAAGTGTTGAACTCCAAGCACTGAACACGAACGCCCTGTCCGGTCATGTCGCATGATCGGTCAGGGCGTTTTCGGTAGCGTCCCGCGCCCCAAATCGCTAGGATGGCAGGACACTGATGAGCGATTGCTCAAAATCATTTCGACGTGCTCTCACAGCGCCCTTCACGCTGTATTGAAGAGCGCATGAGAGATCAGCAGGAGAACCCCATGTCACAGCTCGATATCCAGGTCGCCTACGATGTGGTCTGCCCCTGGTGCTGGATCGGCAAGCGCCATCTTGATGACGCCATCGCGCAACTCGACTTCAAGGATGAGGTGCGCGTCAGCTACCTGCCCTTCCAGCTCAATCCGTGGGTGCCACGTGAAGGCATGGCGCGCGCCGACTATCGCGCGCAGAAGTTCGGCAGTGTCGAGCGTGGCGCGGAGCTGGATGCGCAGGTGGCACAGTCCGGCGCGCAGAGCGGCGTCACCTTCCGTCATGCCCTGATGAAGCGCACGCCCAACTCCACGGACGCCCAGCGCATCGTCTGGCGCCAGCAATCCACGGGCCTGGCGGAGCGCCCGTTGCTGGAAGCGCTGTTCAGCGCCTACTTCCACGATGGCAAGGACGTGGGCGACCGCCAGGTGCTGGCAGAGATCGCAAGCCAGCACGATGAGAATCTGAGCGTCGAACAGGCGCTGGCCTTCCTCGAATCCGGCGAGGGCGAGCAGGAAGTCGTCGCCCAGCAGGAAGCGCTGCGCAACGCCGGTATCCAGTCGGTGCCCAGCACCATCGTCGGTCAGTACTACGTGCCCGGCGCCCAGCCGGTGGAAGTGCTGGTGCAGATGCTCAATGAGGCGCGTGCCCAGCAGACGGATTGATCTGCCACGCACTGTCACCAAGCACTGACACCAAGCACTGACACCAAGCGCTGACACCAAGCGCTGACACCAAGCGCGAATGCCATGAACGGACAGACGACACGCCCTTCGCAAGGATGGCGTGTCGTTTTGCGTTCAGGCATAAAGGAAAGGCTGATTGAGGCAAGTCACGACAACAATACGACTCACGACAAGGACTGCTGCATGCCGCGCCCCATCATTCTCGATTGTGATCCCGGCCACGACGATGCCATCTCGCTGATTCTGGCCCTGAGTTCAGAGGCGCTCGACGTACTGGCCGTCACCACCAGTGCCGGCAACCAGACGCCTGACAAGACCCTCAACAATGCGCTGCGCGTGCTCACCCTGCTGGGACGGCATGACATTCCGGTCGCCGGTGGCGCGCCCAAGCCGCTGGCGCGTGAGCTGATCATCGCCGACAACGTGCATGGGGAAAGTGGCCTGGATGGCCCCAAGCTGCCGGACCCCGCCTTCGCTCCCGTCACCCAGAGCGCCATCGAGCTGATGGCCGAGAAGGTCCGTGCCTGTGAGCAGAAGGTCACGCTGGTGCCCTCCGGCCCGCTGACCAATATCGCGCTGTTTCTCTCAGCCCATCCGGAGCTTCACCACAAGATCGACAGCATCGTGCTGATGGGGGGCGCGGCAGGTGTCGGCAACTGGACCCCCGCCGCCGAGTTCAACATCTTCGTCGACCCCGAAGCCGCCGACATGGTGTTCAAGTCCGGGCTGCCCATCGTGATGTGCGGGCTGGATGTCACCCATCAGGCGCAGATCATGGATGAGGACATCGAGCGTATCCGCGCCATCGACAATCCCGTCGCCCAGTGTGTCGCCGAGCTGCTCGACTTCTTCATGATCTACCACCGTGACCCCAAGTGGGGCTTCAGCGGTGCGCCATTGCATGACCCCTGCACCATCGCCTGGCTGCTGAAGCCTGAGCTGTTCACCGCTGTCGATTGCTGGGTCGGGGTCGAGACACAGGGCGAGCATACCCAGGGCATGACGGTGGTCGACCGTTACCAGCTCACCGGCAAGCCGCACAATGCCAGGGTATTGTTCGATATTGACCGCCAGGGTTTCGTTGACCTGATCGCGCAGCAACTCAAGCGCTATCAATGACTACCGATGACTATCGATGACTACCGCTGATCGCCACGCCAGTGCCACTGCGCCACAAGAGCACGACCACGGCCACGACCACGACTACCTGATCGTGGGCTCGGGCTTTGGCGGCTCGGTGTGCGCGCATCGCCTGACCGAGAAAGGCTATCGCGTGGCGGTCATGGAACAGGGCAAGCGCTGGACGCCGGACAACATGCCCCGCTCCAACTGGCGTCTTCGCCGCTGGCTGTGGCGACCGATGCTGGGGCTGCGCGGCTTCTTCACCATGAGCTTCTTCCGCCATGTCATCGTGCTGCACGGCAACGCGGTGGGTGGCGGCTCCATCACCTATGCGCAGACACTGCTGGTGCCGCCTGCAAGGATCTGGGACAACGGCCAATGGGCAGGACTCAATGACTGGCATGCGGTGATGCCAGAGCACTACGCCACGGCGCAGCGGATGCTCGGCGTGACGACCAACCGGATCATCGCGCCGGCGGATGACGCCCTGAAACGCATGGCGGAAGTCGCCGGCTGCGAAGACACCTGGTACCCCACCGAGGTCGGCATCTTCTTCGGCCCCGAGGGCGAAAGCGGCACGCCTGCCGCCGGTAGCACCCATCCAGACCCCTATTTCGCTGGCGAAGGGCCTGAACGAAAAAGCTGTATCGGCTGTGGCGGCTGCATGATGGGCTGCCGTCATGGCGCCAAGAACACACTCGACAGAAACTATCTCTATCTGGCCGAGAAGCACGGCGCCAAGGTGCACGCCGAGACCAAGGTGATCGATGTCGTACCGCTCAATGGCAAGGCGGATGGTGCCGATGGCTATGTGGTAACGACGGTGCCCTCCACCTTCGCCGGGCTCTATCTTGGGCTGGGACAGCGCCGTGTCACCTGTCAGTCCATCGTCTTCGCAGGCTCGTCGCTCGGCACCCAGGAGTTGCTGTTCCACCTCAGGGACAAGGGCTCATTGCCGAACCTCTCGGACGCGCTGGGCAAGCGGGTGCGCACCAATGCGGAGTCCTTGATCAGCTGCCGCATGCCGGGAAGTCACGATGACATGTCCAAGGGCATCGCCATCGGCTCCGGCATCCATATCGATGAGCACACCCATATCGAAGCCACGCGCTATCCCGCGGGCTCCGATTTCATGGGGCTGCTCTTCACCGCGATGGCTAGGGGCAAGCCCGGCTGGACACGCCCTTTTTCCTGGCTGAGCGCGATGGCGAAGCTCTTCCTCGCCAATCCACTGCGCGCGCTGAGATTCCAGCTGCCGTGGGGCTTCGCGAAGGAGACCATCATCTTTCTGTGCATGCAGACGGCGGAGGGCCACCTCGACATGACGCTCAAACGCCTGTGGTACTGGCCATTTCGCAAGGCGCTGGTCACCGAGGGCAAGCGCATTCCCACCTTCATCCCCGAGGCGAATGACTTCGTCACGCGTGGCGCCAAGGCCATCGGCGCCATCCCCGGCAGCAGCATCCCCGAGATACTCTTCAACATCCCCACCACGGCGCACTGCATGGGCGGCGCGGCCATGGCGGCCTCCCCCGAGGACGGCGTCTGCGATGGGCAAAACCGGGTCTTTCATTACCGCAACATGCTGATCTGCGACAGCTCGATGCTCGCCGCCAATCTGGGCGTCAATCCCAGCCTGACCATCACGGCACTGGCGGAACATGCGATGAGCCATATCCCGCGCAAGGGCTGATTTTCAGGGTGCGCAATGTGGGGAGCTGATAAGGGAGGTGCTGGGATAGAGAGTGCTGGTGTAGAGAGAAAGCGACGGCTGGTATGATTGCCCGCCAGCGCCTCAGGCCAGCAACTCAGGCCACGTGCCTACAACACGCGGGATCGATCAACACGGGAGCAACAGCAATGAAACGGGTGTCACTCTTCACCATGGCAAACTGCCCGCACTGCAAGACAGCCAAGCAGTATCTGGAGCAACAGAAGATCGGCTTCCGCCTGGTGGATGTCAGATCCCCCGCGGGCCAAAAGGAATTCGCCAAGACCGGCTTTCGCAGCGTGCCGGTCCTGAAGATCGGCGATCAGTACCTGAAGGGGTTCAGCGTCAAAGGCTTCAATCAGTTGTATAAGGGTTGAGTGAATAGTTTATAGCGGAAGAGCACTCTCTACATACAAGTCAACAATCTGAATAATCGCCTCCTAAAAGGCGACACCAACTCATCTAACTATTAGTAAAAATTAAACTATAAAAAGAATATTTGAAATCAGAAACCCAATACTATTATATACTTTTTATTTTGACCTTGAGATTTGCAAATGCTCCTCTACCTTTATCTACTTCTCCTGAATGTGCATAAGTCTTCGACCATGCAGCAACCATGTCTAAGTACTCTTGCCTAGCCCTGAGTAATGTCTTTACCTCAAGATCATCAAACATGGCTTCAGTACCTAGAAATATACAGCTATCATCACGAAAAGGGTGAACTATTCCAAAAGAACTCCAAGATACTAACAAAGACCACATTCTTATTAAGACTGAAATATCCCTATCTATATCTTCCCATACAACTTTTGGAGTAGCTTCATTATGCGAAACAAATTTATTGCGGAACAACATAGCCTTAGACTTGTCGTTAGTAAACAACCCCGTCTTAACACTTAAGCATCCATTGATATAGTCAGTCTCTTGCTTTAAACAAGCTCCATCCTCTAGCATAATCGGGGAGATCAATTGCCATAGTTTTCGTAATGAATTGTCTCGAGAATCTTTACTTAACAATTTCCCAAAAATAGAAAACACACCGTAAATAGCTCCTAGATACCATTGTGCAAAGAAAGCACTTTCTTCAAAAGCATTTCTTTTAGTTTCTACTCTCTGCAAAGCATATATCATGGCTCTCCACTCAATCATCTCAATTATCAATTCATCAATCCCCTGAGGGAGAAGACCATCAACATAGTCTTGATTAACACTTAACTCCTTAAATTTTTCGAGCTCCTCAGCCCACAGCTCTCTAGATTCTTCAGTACAAGCTTCATTGACCTTATCTCTACAGTCACTTATCACACCTTCAAGTTCCTTTTTATTCAGTAACCTATTCGTTTTTAGAACAACATACTCTTTCGCCTCAGAGCTGTTATTGAATATCATATAGAATCCCTGAAATATCAAAATGAGTAAGATTTAAACTGTATAAAAATAAAGCAAAAGCTTACGTAAGTTAAAGTTAATTACCCAACTTCATGCAAACGCTCAAAATTCGCCACCAGGTCCGTAAACCTCTCCCCCTGGATATGCACGTGATCCTTCAGCGCCTGCTCGGCAGCAGCAGCATCGCCGGCTTCGATGGCGGCGACGATGGCTTCGTGTTCAGCGTAGGAGCTGTGCATGCGGTGGCGGACGTGAAGTTGCAGGCGGCGGTAAGGCTTGAGGATGGCGTGCAGGCGCGTGGCTTCTTCGGTGAGGAAGGCATTGTGGCTGGCGCGGTAGAGACAGTGATGAAAGAGGCCGTTCTCGTAGTAGTAGCCATTGGCGTCGTCGGCTTCCAGGCGTTCACGGCAGGCGGCGTGGGCGTCCTTGAGTTCAGAAAGTTCCTGCGGGGTGATGCGTCGCGCGGCGAGTCGGCCACACATGGCTTCCAGTTCCGCCATGACTTCAAAGCGTTCCACCAGCTCCGACACCCCTAGCTGCGTCACGAAGGTGCCGCGCTTGGGCACTACCTTCACCATGCCGGAGGCGGCGAGCTGCTGCAGCGCCTCGCGAATCGGGGTGCGGGAACACTGATACTCGCGGCCCAGCGCTTCGGGATCGAGCTTGGTGCCCGGCGGGAAGCGCCCTTCGACGATGGCGTCTTCCAGCAGGTCTCGCAGGCGTTGCGCATGAGACATCTTGATCATCATCGGCGTCCTTGTGCTGTGGCCTGGCGGCTGTTCTCGTTGAAGCGGTCTTGATGGGGCATCGCTTGTCAGTCGCTGTGGCCTTGTCAGTCACCATGAACGTGTCAGCAGCGGTGATTCTGAAAGCGACCTTCTTATTGTTGCGCCTTTGCTTTTAAAGAAGAAATCGATTCACCGCTGTCACGCCCACCACCACGCGCTTCAGGCTTTGCTCCCTGCCCTCATTGAACAGGGGATGCGGCCGCACAGGAAACTGACTTTAGTCGTGTCTGGCATGCCAAGACTTGACGCTAACACATCAGACGCCTATCTGTTGTATACAACAAGACGAAGCCAAATATTCAAGTCTCAGACGCCATACTGAGCAATGGACAGGAATCAGCCACCACAGCTTCGCGTCTCGCGCCTTGAGGAAGACCGCTATGAACATAAATCTGAGTTTTCTGCAGGACCTGCTGACCCACGTCGGCCAGCGTGCCCGCCAGCAGGTCGGCCTCTCGCCCGGCGCCGGCAATGAAGACACTGCCCTCGCCCGCCTGACCGAGAGCTGCCACAACCTCACCGAGAGCAGCGGTGAAGCCTCACGCATCATGATGGCCCAGCGTGCGCTGGAGGATTATCAGCAGCTGGACCACGAACAGCGCCTCGCCTTCTTCCGCGTGCTGGCCGAGCACTACGCCGCCGATGAAGGCCGCATTCACGCCGCCTACGCCGCCTATCGCGACTCCCCGGACAACGCCAATCTCAGTGCACTGTTCGACGCCAGCGAACCCAGGCGCCAATCGCTGCTGCGCCGTCTGAACCTGTGCCCCGGCGGCACCTATGAAATCGTGCGCATGCGCGCCGACCTGCTCAAGCTCATCAAGCAGCACCCGGAGCTCAAGCCGCTGGATGCCGACTTCGCGCATCTGTTTGCCTCCTGGTTCAATCGTGGCTTCCTGATGCTGGAGGCCATCGACTGGAACACCCCCGCCGCGGTACTGGAGAAGATCATCCGCTACGAGGCAGTGCATGCCATACAGGACTGGAGCGACCTGCGCGGCCGTCTCGATCCCGAGGACCGCCGCTGCTACGCCTTCTTCCACCCGGCCATCGGCGACGAGCCGCTGATCTTCGTTGAAGTGGCGCTGTGCAAGGGCGTGCCCAACAACATCCAGCATCTGCTCGCCAACAGCGGCCAGACCACCGAACGCGAGGCGGACACCGCCGTCTTCTACAGCATCAGCAATTGCCAGAAGGGCCTGAAAGGCATCTCGTTCGGCAATTTCCTGATCAAGCAGGTGGTGCAGGAGCTGCAACGCGAACTGCCCAACCTCAGCCGCTTCGTCACTCTCTCGCCGGTGCCAGGCTTCAGTCCGTGGCTGGCCCGTGCACGTGATGACGAAGGCCTGGAAGTCTCCGACCTGCTGGCCCATCACCTTGAGCACGATGACTGGATGAATGACGAGGAGGCCCAGCAGAAGATGGCGCCGGAACTGCGCGCCCTCGCCGCCCACTATCTGGTCAACGTCAAGCACCGCAGCGGCCAGCCGATGGACCCGGTCGCCCGCTTCCACCTCGGCAACGGTGCCAGCCTGCATCGCCTCAACTGGCCCGGCGATACCTCGCCCAATGGCCGCCAGCAAGCCCACGGCCTGATGGTGAATTACCTCTACGAGCCGCACCGCATCGAGCAGAACCACGAGGCCTTCAGCCGCAACGACAGCGTGGTGTGCAGCAGCGAGGTCAAGAAGGAGTCGAAAGCCAACAAGGAGCTGGCCAGGGCGCCGAAGCGCGAAGCCAGAAAGGAAAGCGATTCCTTGCCACCCAAAACAGACGAGCAGCCGCCCGCGCCGAAGTCGGCTGCTGATGCCAATGACAGCAAGCCAGCGCCTGAGTCTTTGGAAGAATGAGCCGCTCGAAAAATGATTCGCCCGTCAGGCACGCCGCCTGCCGGAGCACGCCTCACTACAACAACAACGCCATTGGAGCCAACGATGCCTCACGCCGACAACGACAACCTCTATCTGCAATTCGCGCGCAACTTCGATGAGCGCCCGGATGCCACCCTCCTCGACACCGTCGAAGGCCACGGCTACACCTTCGCCGAGGCACGCACCGCCGCCGGCCAGATGGCCACTGCCCTGCGCGAGCTGGGCGTGGCACCGGGCGACCGCGTCGCGGTGCAGATCGACAAGAGCTGCGAGACGGTCATCCTGTATCTGGCCTGCCTGCAGGTCGGTGCGGTCTATCTGCCGCTGAATACCGCCTATACCGGCGAGGAAATCCGCTACTTCCTGGGCGACGCCGGTCCGCACCTGTATGTCTGCCAGCCCAGGGTGCTGGAGACGGCGCGCGCACTGGGCAAGGAATGTGGTGTGCCGCGTGTTGAGAGTCTGGGCACCGAGCAGGACGGCAGTCTGATGGAGCAAGCGCGCCAGTGCAGCGCAAGCAGTGAAATCGAGCCGCGCGCCGCCGATGATCTCGCCGCCATCCTCTATACCTCCGGCACCACCGGGCGCAGCAAGGGCGCTATGCTGACCCACGCCAATCTGGCCTCCAACTGCCAGGCGCTGGCCGAGACCTGGCGCTTCACTGCCGATGACCATCTGATCCATGCCCTGCCCATCTTCCACACCCACGGCCTGTTCGTAGCCTGCAACATCGTGCTGACGGTGGGCGCCTCGATGACCTTCCTGCCGAAGTTCGATGCCGAGCAGATTCTGGACCTGATGCCGCGCGCCAGCGTGCTGATGGGCGTGCCAACCTTCTACACCCGCCTGCTGGAGTCCGAGCGCCTCAATCGCGAGACGACCGCCGGCATGCGTCTGTTCGTCTCCGGTTCCGCACCGCTGCTCAGCGAGACCCACAGCGAATTCAGCGCACGCACCGGCCACGCGATTCTCGAACGCTACGGCATGACCGAGACCAACATGAACACCTCCAACCCCTACGATGGCGAACGCCGTCCGGGCACGGTGGGCATGGCGCTGCCCGGCAGCGAAGTCCGCATCACCGACCGCGAGACAGGTGCCATCCTGCCGCGTGGCGAGACAGGCCTGATCGAGGTGCGCGGTGCCAATGTCTTCAAGGGCTACTGGAAGATGCCGGAAAAGACCGCCAGCGAATTCCGCGAGGATGGCTTCTTCATCACCGGCGATCTCGGCCATATCGATGCCGATGGCTATCTGTGCATCAGCGGTCGCGACAAGGACCTGATCATCTCCGGCGGCTACAACATCTACCCGAAGGAGGTGGAGCTGCTGATCGATGACATGCCCGGCGTCAACGAATCGGCGGTGTTCGGCGTACCGCATCCAGACTTCGGCGAAGGTGTCTGTGCAGTGGTGGTCATGCAGGCCGGCCACCAGGGCAGTCTCGATGAAGCAGCGGTGCTCGCCGCCCTCAGCGACACGCTGGCCCGCTACAAGCAGCCCAAGCGCGTATTCTTCATCGACAGCCTGCCACGCAACGTGATGGGCAAGGTGCAGAAGAAACAGCTGCGCGAGGAGTATGCGGAGCTGTTCGCCCCTGAGCCGGCCCGTTCACACGGCTGAGCCACCCCTGACAGGCCTGATACTCGATACATTCGTGCCATCGGCATGGCGTGACGCCATTACGTCATGCCGGTGGACTCACTCACCCTCAAGCCCAGCCAAGGACAGACAAAGGACGCGCAATAGTCAGACACAAGACACTCAACGCCAGGCCAGCCAACCTGGATAAAGAGACAAGTCGGATAGACGACAAGACGCCACACTGATTCACCACCACTTAACCACAACAACAAGAAGGTATTACGCCATGGTGATCTACGGAGTTGCCCTGCTCGCAGGGTGCATGATGGCCGGTCTCGTGATCGGGGACCTGCTCGGAGAAATGCTCAATATCGATTCCAATCTCGGCGGTGTCGGCATCGCCATGCTGCTGCTCATCTTCATCACCGGCGTGCTGAAGGACCGCGGCAAGATGGCCGACAGCACCGCCAGCGGCATCAATTTCTGGAACGCGATGTACATCCCCATCGTGGTCGCGATGGCCGCCAGCCAGAACGTGGTCGCGGCCTTCAGTGGTGGCATGGTCGCGCTGGTCGCGGGCGTGCTGGCCGTGGTGCTGGGGCTGGCCCTCGTGCCGCTGCTGACCGGCAAGCGCCCCGAGAATGCGCTGGAAGATGACCCGCTGGCCGGCGAGACCCGCTACACGCCGACCAGAACCTCAGTGACGACGGGTGCCCCGGTGCTGGACCGCAACCGCCACGCTTCCTCCACGCCTGCGCACAAACTCTGAGGGCTGAACCATGATCGATTCACTCGTCCAACTGTTCGACAAGTATCATCTGGTCGCTGCCTTCGCCGTGATCGGCCTGGCGATGTATGTCGCCTACTGGATCAGCAACAATCTGACCCACGGCAAGCTGCACGGCTCCGCCATCGCCATCATCCTCGGCCTGGTGCTCGCCTATGTGGGCGGTGCGACCACCGGCGGCAGCAAGGGGCTCTCGGATGTCACGCTGTTCTCGGGGCTTGGCCTGATGGGTGGCGGCATGCTGCGCGATCTCGCGATCATCGCCACCGCCTACGGGGTCAACCTGCGCGAAATCCGTCAGACCGGCTTTCGGGGTGTCGTGGCGCTGTTCGTCGGCGTGCTGATCTCCTTCGTCGCCGGTGGTGGTGTCGCCATCGCCTTCGGCTATACCGATCCTGTCGATATCACTACTATCGGCGCGGGCGCAGTCACCTATATCGTCGGCCCGGTCACCGGGGCAACGCTCGGGGCCAGCTCCGAAGTGGTCGCGCTGTCGATTGCCGCCGGGCTGGTGAAATCAATCCTGACCATGGTGGCCACGCCGATGACGGCGCGCCTGATCGGGCTCGACAACCCCCGCTCCGCGATGATCTTCGGCGGCCTGATCGGCACCACCAGCGGCGTCGCGGCCGGTCTCGCCGCCACCGACGCCCGTCTGGTGCCCTACGGCGCGATGACGGCCACCTTCTACACCGGCCTGGGCATTCTGCTCGCCCCGACGGTGCTGTTCCTCGCGGTGCGTGCGGTGATGTAAGCATCGCTCTGACACGAGAGGCTATGACACGAACCGCTCTGAACAAGCGGCGCTGAAACAAGACGACGGCGGCATCAGTCAGGACGCTACATGTCCCATGCTGATGCCGCCGTCGTCTTGTTACTGCCTGACTGCTTCCTTTCACATGCACGCTCTCACGCAGGCAAGCCTGATCAGCGTGCCTCCAACAACATTTCCATCACCGAGCGCGCGGCGGGCCACATCACGCTGCCATGATCTTCGCCTGCATAACGCCGCCATTGCACCTCGATCTGCGGGCAGCGCTCGCCCAGCTGGCGGGCATAGGCATGGGCGTTGTCGATCATCGCGCGCTGGACACGCAGTCTGTCCCGCTTCGGGTCATTGCGCTGTGGCTGCGGCGATTGCTCGCGTCCGCCAGCGGCAATCAATACCGGACCCGCCGCCTCGGTACAGGCAAGACGCAGCGGCCAGTTGGCCTGGTCATTTTCCTGCAGCCACCACAGCGAAGGACTGATCGCGAAGATGGCGCCGAAGGCCTCGGGCACCTTCTGCTGGGCATGGAGTGCGAACAGGCCACCAAGCGAGTGACCGACCAGCGCAGGTCGCTCGAGATCGAGCGGATAGCGTGAGGCCAGTTCAGACGGCAGAGCCTGGGTCAGATAGGCGAGAAAATCTTCACCACCGCCCGTCCCCTCAGGGGCCGTGCCGCTGGTGAGCGGTGGCGTGAAGTCCTTGTAGCGCAGCGTCGTGACGGTACCCCGCGCCACCTCTTCCTGCTCGTCAGTGCCCGCATAGCCGACCGCGACGATGGCGAGATCTGACGGCGCCTTGTCAAAGCCACGGCGACCCAGCACGTCCCGAGCCGCCGTGAAAAGGTCCAGGTAGCGATTGCCATCCAGCACCAGCAGTACCGGATAACCTCCTTGAGGCGGCGCGGCCTGCGGCAGCGCCACCTGGATCAGATAATCGTGCCCCGTGAGACGCGAATGCTGGGTGAAAGAGGTCGTGGTGCCTGGCAGAGCATCATCAGCGGTGTGAGCCATGGCAAAGCCCGGCAAGCAGACGGTACCGGTGGTCAGCATGATGAGGCCCCAGGCCTGTCGCCGGACGAATAGCCTCACGCGTGCTCGCAATCCGAGACGCATCATCAGAACTCGTACTTCATGGTCGCGACGGCACTGGCCGGGCGTCCCACGAAGTTGAAGACACTGGCCGAACCGGCGCGCACGTAATATTCACGATCGAAGAGGTTGTAGACGTTGAGCTGGCCACTGAGTCTGGGCGTGAACTGATAGCCCAGCATGGCATCGAACACGGCATAGCCCGGCGCATGGATGGTGCCCTGGGTGCTGTCGAAATCGCTCAGCGCCGTCATGCCGGCACCGACGGACACGCCATCCAGCAGGTTGCCCTCGAAGCGATACTGGGTCCACAGATTGACCATGTTGTTGGGCATCAGCATCAGCAACGCATCGGAGCTGCCGGCTTCCAGAACCTCGGAGTCCATGTAGGTGTAGCCGAAGATGACATCCCACTGCGGCGTGATGTTGCCGGCCAGTTCAAGCTCGGCGCCGGTGATGCGCATCTTGCCGGAATCCACCGAGTAACTGACGCTTCCGTCGGTCGAGGATGCCGCGCGGTGGCTGTCGGTCAGCTGGAAGCCGCTGATGCGTGCATTCAGCGCACCATCCAGATAGCTGCCCTTGATCCCGATCTCGTATTGCTCGCCTTCGCGCGGGTCGATCAGATTGCCATCTTCGTCTTCACTGGTCTGCGGCTCGAAGACCTTGGAATAGCTGGCGTAGATAGAGTGGTCGGCATCCAGGTCATACACGAGTCCGCCATAGGGCGTGAACGCGGTGTCCTGCATGTCGCTGCTGCCGCCGTTGAGCTTGTCTTCGGTCTCGGCCGAGAACTGGCTGACGCGCGCACCCACTATCACTGCCAGCGGTGCCACGGGACGCAGTGTCACCTTGCCGTAAAGGCTCTGCTCTTCCAGGGTGGTCTCGGTGCGCGACAGGCTGTAACCGCTCACGCCATCACGGGCATTGCCGAGTATGTCGACATAGGCGAGGTTGTTCAGCTCGCTGATGCTGGCGCCAGAGCCGGTCAGGTTGCTGGTGCGCGCTGCGGTGGTGTCCGATTCCGATGTCTTGTAATCGACCCCGACCACGAATTCGTTCTGGTTGCCGAAGGCATCGAAGCCCTGGGTATAGCTGGCATCCACGCTCACCGAGGTCTCATCGGTGAAACCGGCATAACCCGCGACACTGCTCAAGTCGCCGGTATCGCTCAGTGCCGAGCCGCTGTAGGCGTATTCATAATCCGCATTGCGGTCACTGTAACGCGCCGCCAGCCGGCCATAGCCGCGTGAGCTGAAGCGATGGGTCAGCTCGGCGATCACATCGGTGGAATCACTCTCGAAGCTGTTCCAGTCCGCGCCGTAGAATGCCGAACGGCGGCCATAGGTGAAGTTGTTGTCTCCATCCACCGGCTGACCCTGATTGACGGTGATGTCCTTGGTGTTGTGGATCACCCCCAGTGACAGCTCGGTATTCTCATCCAGATCGATATCCAGCGCGCCATAGAAATCATTCAGGGTGTTGTCGTTGTCATCCACCCATTGCGCCTGCTCGGTGGAGCGGGTCACCAGGCGGCCGCGGATACGGCCCTGCTCATCGATGGGTCCGGAGATATCGACACTGACGCTTCGGTCTTCCAGCGTCCCGACACTGCCGCTGATGGAGCCCTGGAAGGTATCGGTCGGGCGCTTGCGCACCAGATTGATCACACCGCCCAGCTCACTGGTGCTGTTGAACAGGCCGGACGGCCCACGCATCACCTCGACCCGGTCGATGGCAGTCAGGGAAGGCACCGAGCCCGTCAGACTCGACATCGGTGCGGACAGCCCATCGATGCTGTAGGCATCGTATTCATAGCCACGCGCGAAGATCGAGGAACGACCGCTGTCATTGTTCAGCACCCGCACACCCGGCGTACGTGCCGCCAGCTGATCCAGCGTGATGAAGTTCTGGTCCTCGATGGCGTCATGGGTCACCACGCTCACCGACTGCGGAATGTCGCGCAGCGAGGCCGGTACCTTCGAGCCCACCGTGGCAGCATCAACACTGTAGCCGCCGCTCTGCTCACTGGACGCCATGTCATACAGACGCAGCCCCGTCACCCGCTGGGTATCCAGCACCATCGTCGCATCTTCCGCCTGTGCCGGCAGACTGACCAGCACCACACCTGCCCCGATCATCAGACGACGCGTGCCTGCCCCGCACAGACCGCGTCCTCGTGCATTCACCTTCTTCATCGTGTCCCCTTGCCTGTCGTGTCCTGGATCATCGCCACTAATGATAATTATTTGCATTTGATGTGCTGACGGGGCATTTTGGCACTCCAGAACGACAAAAACCTTTGCGGAACCCTCCCTGATGTTTGCAGGTGCGACAAGATGAGCCTTACCCCCCCTCCCGGCCTCGCCAGTTCTCACACCTCGGCAAGCGCACGCCACCGGATCATCGAGCTCGATCACGTGCATCGCATGGCGCGCGCGCTGACCAGCGACCACCAATGCCAACCTGCCGAGGGCCAGTCCGCTGACGGCGCCTTGATCGGCAACATGCATCTACAGGAAGCGCAGCCGGGACTGTTCATGCGCCTCAACCGCGTGCGCAAGCGAGCGGATCTGATGATTCGCTCCCGAATCGAGCCATCGCTGAAGATCGCGGTGGTGTGGCGTGGAGAGCCAGAGGTCAGTTTCGGGCCACGCTGCCATGCGCTGAAGCCGGGGCGTGCACTGTGCATCGCCCTGGACGAGCCCACTGAATTCCGACTGAACAGTCCCAAGGGAGCCCACGAACACAGCGCCATCCTGACACTGACGCCGGCCTGGCTGAAATGGCACCTGAACGTCTCACGTGCCAGTGAGGTGATGTCCCACATGCGCCATCTGGCGCATTTCCACTGGTGGCCGTCCCCTCGTCTGCTGGAACGACTGGACACCTTCAGCCGACAGCGTCCCACCTCCCCGGCACAGCGTCTGGGAATCGAATCGCTGGCGCTGGAGATGATCAGTGAATGCCTGGCGGCCGGACCCGCCCAGACGGGAGCCGGGGAAAGGCATCCTCCCCGGGAGACGGCAGACTGGAAGGAAACGCTGGAAGACTGGATCCACAACGGGGAAGTCGCCTATCAAAGTCAGGCGGAGATCGCCGCTCGTCTGGGCATGAGCGTGCGCCAGTTGCAGCGCCGCTATCGCGACGCCTACGGCCAGACCATGACGCAGGACCTGAGACGACGACAGTTGGTCCGTGCCGCTCACCTGCTTCAGGACCGCAATGTGACGGTGGAGGCCGCGGCCGAAATGGCGGGGTATCGCAGCGCCGCCAATTTCGCCACCGCCTTTCGTCGCCAGTTCGGCGTGCCACCCAGTCAGCGGCCTGTCATTGACAACGGCGCGGTGTAGGGTGAGTCGACATGCAAGGGGGACGGTCGGGGCAAGGCGCTGGATGTCAGACGCAAGCGGCAAGGAAGCGGACAAGTCGTGTCATCACTTCCTCTGGCTGTTCGCGATGCGGAACATGTCCGCAGTCGTCGAGAAGATGCAGCTCAGCACCGCGCCCCGCGTTCTCGGTCAGGCGCGCCGGCTGGGAAGCACTTCCGTACTCATCCTGCGCGCCATGGATCACCAGCAGCGGACAACGCAACGCTGCCAGAGAGGCATCGAGACACCAGTCACGGAAAGCGGGGGCCAGCCAACTATCGATCCAGGCGCTGAGCACCCACTCGGTCCTGGAGCCGTGATATCGGGCAAGTCGTGCGCGCTGGTCGGGCTCGGCAAACAGGCGTTGCGCTTCACGGATACCGCTCAGGGTCAGCTCCTCGACCATCGCCTGCGCCGCCAGGGTGATGACAGCCTGACAACGCGCATGATGTGTCGCGGCGCCGGCGATGGCCATGCCCCCGCCGACACTGTGGCCAAGCAGGATGAAGCGCTCCAGCGCGAGCCCTTCGATCACGGCCTGCAAGTCGCCGCGAGCCTCCTGCTCGATGAAATCCAGCGGCATGGGGTGATGGCGTGCCTCCGAACGGCCGAAGCCTGCCCGGTCGTAGGCGATTACCTCGCGTCCGCTACTGGCCGCCAGCGTTGCAGGAAAGCCTCGCCACAGCGTCACGCAGCCCAGTGAATCATGCAGCAGAATGATGGGCGCACGCACTGGGTGATTGTCCGGGACAGCAGGCTGCCACCGGGCCACGAACAACGCACCATACGGGCCTTGCAACCAGTTCTGCTGGCATATGATGTCTTGTGATGTCACATCCATGTCTCCTGTGCCCACCATGATGGAATCTCCGAGCTGTCGCTCTCAAGACACTGCCACAGCCCGCGCCGGGAAACGCTTAGACATCCTGATGACCCATTGCTAATGTTGGGCGTCGTCGCGGTATGCGCCCCTGTTGGTGTTGGCGGCAGATCGCAGCCGCACGATAGCAAACAGCACGAACGAAAAGCGCACGACAGAACAAGAACTTCGCCACGCTCTCGCACAAGGACACTGTCATGTCGGTTGACAACATGAAGCTGGAATCCCTCGCCCTGCATCACGGCTATACCTCGGAAGCCACCACCAAGGCCGCAGCGGTGCCGATCTACCAGACCACTTCCTACACCTTCGATGATACCCGGCACGGCGCGGATCTCTTCGACCTCAAGGTGCCGGGCAACATCTATACCCGCATCATGAACCCGACCAATGACGTGCTGGAGCAACGCATGGCCGCCGTCGAAGGCGGTATCGCGGCGCTGGCGGTGTCCTCCGGCATGGCGGCGATCACCTATGCCATCCAGGCGCTGGTACAGGTCGGCGACAACATCGTCAGCACCAGCCAGCTGTATGGCGGCACCTACAACCTCTTCGCCCATAGCCTGCCGCGTCAGGGGGTCGAGGTACGCATGGCAGCCTTCGATGATTTCGAAGGCCTCGAAGCACTGATCGACGACAGGACCCGCGCCGTCTTCTGCGAATCCATCGGCAACCCTGCCGGCAACATCGTCGATCTCGCGCGTCTGGCCGAGATCGCCCACAAACATGGCGTGCCGCTCATCGTCGACAATACCGTCGCCACGCCAGTGCTGTGTCGCGCCTTCGATCACGGCGCCGATATCGTGATCCATTCGCTGACCAAGTACATCGGCGGCCACGGGACCACCGTGGGTGGCATCATCATCGATTCCGGCAAGTTCGACTGGGTCGCCAACAAGGACCGCTTCCCGATCCTCAACGAGCCGGACCCCTCCTACCACGGCGTCGTCTACACCGAAGCCTTCGGCCCGGCTGCCTATATCGGGCGTTGCCGCGTGGTGCCGCTGCGCAATACCGGCGCGGCACTGTCACCGCAGAGTGCCTTCCTGCTGTTGCAGGGCCTGGAAACCCTCAGCCTGCGCATGGAGCGCCACTGCAGCAATGCGCTTGCACTGGCCGAATACCTTCAACAGCACCCGAGCGTCAGCTGGGTCAACTACGGTGCCCTGCCGGACAGCCCCTATCACGCCACCTGTCAGAAGATCACCGGCGGCAAGGCCTCCGGCATCATCAGTTTCGGCATCAAGACGGACGCGACAGGTGACGACAAGGCCGAAGCCGGGCGCATCGCCGGCGGCAGGTTCATCGATGCGCTGCAGATGATTCTGCGCCTGGTCAATATCGGCGATGCCAAGTCACTGGCCTGTCACCCGGCCTCCACCACTCACCGCCAGCTCAACGAGGAAGAACTGGCCAAGGCCGGCGTCTCGGCGGATCTGGTGCGCATCTCGGTGGGGATCGAGCATATCGACGACATCATCGCCGATGTCAGCCAGGCACTGGACAAGGCGGTGGCCTGACGCGGGAGCGGTTCCTAAACGACAGTCAGGCGACATTGAGACGCCAACCAGGCAGTCTCAGTCATATCTCAGCGCCCGCGAAGACTCGCTTCTTCGCGGGCGCCTTGTGTTGCGTATCCCGATGACTGCACTTCTCTCAGGTCTGCCAGACCTGCAAGTGACGACAAGAAAGATAACGGTATATATGCAGCTGAACCGTCAGATCGGCGGGACATCCAGACCCAGCATAAATCTGGTTAATACCAAGAATAAAAAATCGAAACTACCGAAATACACGAGCAGAACACACTCTTGGCTCAAGGCGCACACAGAGGCGCCTGTCACGATGATAACAACTCCAAGAGGTGTCCCGATGAAATCCGTCCAGTTGAAGCCAGCTCTGCTGACCACCGCCATCGCGGTGGCCTGCGCCTTGCCGCTGAGCGCCGCTCAGGCCCAGGATATCAAGCTCGGCCACGTGCTGGCGCCCACCCATAGCTGGAACATCGCGGCGGAAGGCTTCGCCAAGGATGTCGCCGAGGCCACTGATGGCCGCGTCAATTTCCAGGTCTTCCCCAGTGGTCAGCTCGGCAACGAGAAGACCGTCGTCGAAGGCATGCAGATCGGCAGTGTGCCAGCTGGCGTGATCGGCTGTGGCTCCTTTCAGCCGCTGGATGCCCGCTTCGGCATCGTCGAACTGCCCTACTCCTGGCCGGACCGCGAACACGCCTACGCAGCCTACGATGGCAAGCTGGGCGATGCGCTCGAGGACATCGCCGACGAGCACAACATGAAGATCCTGTCGTGGTGGGAGAACGGCTTCCGTCACGTCACCAACAACCGTGGCCCCATCACCACCCCGGAAGACCTCGCGGGTCTGAAGATTCGCGTCACGCCGGACAAGATGCGTCTGGATACCTTCACCGCGCTGGGCTCAAGCCCCGCACCGCTGTCCTTCGGTGAGCTCTACTCCGCGCTGCAGCAGGGCGTGTTCGATGCCCAGGAAAACCCGCTGGCCATCATCTATTCCTCTTCCTTCAGCGAAGTGCAGGACTACGTCTCCCTCACCGGTCACGTCTGGGCACCGGCGTGTCTGACCATGTCCAACTTCACCTGGAACCAGCTTTCCGAGCAGGATCAGGCGGCAGTGCAGAAGAGCGCCGACGAATGGCGTGACAAGCAGCGCGCGATGACCCAGAAGGATGACGCCGAACTGGTGGCCAAGCTGGAGGAGGCCGGCATGCAGGTCAACGAGGTCGATACCGCGCCCTTCAATGCCAAGGTGCAGGGTGTCTGGGCCGAGTACACCGACGTCTTCGGGCCTGAGCTGATGGGCCTGGTCGAGCAATACCGCAAGGGCGAGTGACGATGTCTTCCGCCTCTCCCTCCGTCAAGCCGCAGGCCGTGTTGTGTGCCTTGCGTACCTTGATGATCACCCTCTCACGTTGGAGCTGCCGGGGCTGTCTGGCCCTGGCTGCCAGCGGAGTCGCCGCGCTGTCGGCACTGGTGATCTGGACCGTCTTCATGCGCTGGGTCATGGGTCAGCCGCCGCACTGGGCAGAAGAGTTGCCGCAGCTGGTACTGGTATGGACCACCCTGCTGGCCGCGGTGTCCTGCACCCGCAACCGCACTCACCTGAGTGCGGGCCTGCTGCCGCTGCTGGTGCACTCGGTGCGTATCCAGCGCATCACCGGCCGCATCACTGACGCCATGATCCTGATCATGCTGCTGATGCTGGCCAAGGCAGGCATGGACCTGACCGCCATCACGATGCGCCAGACCACCACCGCGCTGCAGATTCCGGCCGGTATCGTCTATCTGTCCGTGCCGCTGTGCTGCACCGCAATGGCCCTGATCCAGCTTGAGCATCTGTTGAGCCCTTCGGCCATCGCAGCCGAGGTTCACGAGACGGATACCACTGCGTCTGACAACGCTTCATCTCGCCAAGGAGATGCCCCATGACACTCGGCGCCCTGGCTCTGCTCGGCGTCTTCGCGCTCGGCATCCTCATCGACATCCCCATCGCCTTCGCGCTGTTGATGTCGGCCCTCTTCTACCTGCTGGCCTTTGGTGCCGCGCCCATGATGGTCTCGGCGCAGCAGTTCGTGGCCGGAATGGAAAGCTTCACCCTGCTGGCGATCCCGCTGTTCGTGCTCGCCGCCCAGTTGATGAACCGCGCCGGTCTGACCGAACGCCTGGTACGCCTGTGCATGGCGATGGTCGGTGACATCCGCGGCGGCCTGGCGGTGGTCGCGGTTCTCGCCTGCATGATGTTCGGCGCGCTGTCCGGCTCCGGCGTGGCGGACGTGATCGCCATCGGCAGCATGCTGCTGCCCACCATGGCCCGCAACGGCTATGACAAGGGCTTCAGCAGTGCGCTGGTCGGTACCGCCAGCTCCATCGGCACCGTGATTCCGCCCAGCATCGTGATGATCGTCTACGGCACCACCTCCAATACCTCGGTGGGCCAGCTGTTCATGGGCGGCATCACCCCCGGACTGATGCTGACCGTCGCGCTGGTCGGCGTCGCCCTCTACCTGTCACGCAAGCATGGCTGGTCGGGTGGTGTCGCGGCCCGTGTGCCCGGCGAGCGTCGCCGTGCCCTGCTCAGCGCCATGCCGGCCCTGATGGTGCCGGTGATGATCATCGGCGGTATCCGCTTCGGGGTCTTCACGCCCACCGAAGCCGCCGCCTCCGCGATTCTCTACGCCATCATCATCGGCACCTGTGTCTATCGCAGCCTCACCTGGCGCGGCTTCCTGGACAGCGTCCGCGCGACCGCCGAGACCACCGGCGCCATCCTGCTGATCATCGGGGCGGCCGGCATGTTCGCCTGGGGCCTGACCTACGAGCAGGTGCCGCAGGCCATCGCCCAGCTGATCGGTGAATTCACCGACAGCCGCATCAGCGTCCTGCTGCTGCTGACCGCCGTGCTGCTGGTGCTGGGCTCCTTCATGGAAAGCGTGGCGATCATCATCATCGTGACGCCCATCGTGATGCCGTTGTTGGCGCAATACGGCATCAGCCCGGTGCACTTCGGGGTGCTGCTGACCGTCAATCTGGCCATCGGCGCCAACACGCCGCCATTGGGGATCGATCTGATGGCCGCCTGTCGCATTGCCGGGATAAACGTCAGCGACTCGCTGCGTCCGCTGGGCCTGATGCTGGGCGCGATGCTGACCGTGCTGATGCTGATCACCTTCATCCCGGAACTCGTGCTGTTCCTGCCCAACCTGATGGAGGGCTGAGTGATGACCACCGCCATGGACCACAAGCTTCCCCAGCGCTGGCTGTTCGTGCCGGGTGACGACGACGCCCGTCTGCAGGCCGCCCTCACCAGCGGCGCCGATGCCATCGTCGTCGATCTCGAGGAGTTCACCCCGGCCACCGGACGCAAGCTTGCCATCAGTCGCTTTGCCGACTTCGCCAGACGCGCCCGTGCCCTGAAGGTGTGGCCGTGCGTGCGTCTCAACCCGCTCACGCACGGCGGACATGACGAGCTGGCCGAACTGATCAGCACCACCCAAGGCGATTCCAGCGGGACTCCCGCCGCCATCTTCCTGCCTGCCGTCGAGCAACGCACCCAGCTGGCAGCGCTGGATGACGCCCTGGCCGAGCAGGAAGAGCTGCACGGCCTACCACGGGGCAGTCTGAAGAGCATCGCGACACTGGAAAGCCAGGCCGGACTGATGGCCGCCGAGGAACTGCTCGCCGCCGGCGATGATACGCCACGCCTGTTGGGCGCACTGATCGGTACCGGAGATCTGGCTGCGGATCTGGGCCTGATGCCCGACCAGCCTGTCGCCACCATCACCGAGACCCTCAAGCCGTGGCGCGCGCGGCTGGCGAAGGTCTGCCAGCGCCATGAACGACTGGCCATCGATGGCCCATGGCGCTGGCAACACGGGCTGGGCACCGACCAGCACTGGGCCAATCAGCAGGGGCTGCAGGCGCGTTGCGTCATCCACCCCGAACAGCTCGAGGCGCTCTATGACTTGATGCCCGCTCGCGGCGGTGACCCGATGCCCGCTCGCGGCGCTGGCCCGAGGCCCGCTGATGGGGCGGTGACCTGATGCCCGCCGACAGCACCGCGTCGCAGTTCTGAAAGGCGGCCCTGCCGAGCGCGCACCGAATTCATTGCCGCTTCAACACTAGCTGCGTCTCAACACCGATTTCTCAACATCGAATTCTCAACACTGATTTCTCAACACTGATTTCTCAACAACAACGAGAGCACTCCCATGACTCAGGCCACGAACACTTCCTCCGCTTCCACCCTGCCGCTGCGCAATGGCGGGCAGATCCTCGTCGACCAGATCCGTCTGCACGGCACCAGGCGTGTCTTCCTGGTGCCGGGCGAAAGCTACCTGCCGTGCATCGATGCGCTCAATGAGCACAAGGGCGCCATCGAGCCCATCGTCTGTCGCCAGGAAAGTGGTGCAGGCTACATGGCCGAAGCCTACGGCAAGCTGACCAACGAGCCGGGCGTATGTTTCGTTACCCGTGGCCCGGGCGCGACCAACGCCTCCATCGCCGTGCACACCGCCTATCAGGACTCCACGCCGATGATCCTGTTCATCGGTCAGGTCGGTGGTGACTTCATCGAGCGCGAAGCCTTCCAGGAAATCGATTACCGCCGCATGTTCGGCGAGATGACCAAGTGGGTCGCGCAGATCGACGACACCTCACGCATTCCGGAATACATCGCCCGTGCCTATCAGGTGGCGCGCAGCGGCCGTCCGGGGCCGGTGGTGCTGGCATTGCCCGAAGACACCCTGTGGGGCGAAGCCCAGGTCGCGGACGTCAAGCCGCACCCGCGTCTTGCCACCTACCCGGGACAGCCGCAACTGGATGAGCTCAAGCGCCTGCTCGCCAGCGCCGAGCGCCCCTTCCTGATGGTCGGTGGCAGCGGCTGGACCCGCGATGCCCAGGTCGCGCTGGAAGGCTTCGCCCAGCGTTTCGATATTCCCACCGGTGTCGCCTGGCGCCGTCTGGAGTGCGTCGATGCCGAACTGCCGCAATTCGCCGGTCACGTCGGCATGGGCATGCATGACGCACTGCGCCAGCAGCTGGTCGAGAGCGATCTGGTGATCGCCGTCGGCACCCGTATCGGCGAGGCCACCAGCGAAGGCTACAGCTGGATCCAGTCGCCGGTGCCGACCCAGAAACTGGTGCACATCTATGCAGACCCGGAAGAGCTGGGCCGCGTCTATCAGCCAACGCTGGCCATCAATACCGACGTCAACGGCTTCGCGCTGGCGCTCGCCACCCTGTCACCGGATAGCGCCCCGCGCTGGTCCAACATTACCCGCGAGGCGCGCGCCGCCTATCTGGCCACGCTGGAAGAGCAGCCGTCGCCGGGTCCGCTGAGCCTGGACAAGGTCAGCCTGACCGTCGACCGCATTCTCGATGGCAAGGGCTGCATCAGCGTCGGCGCCGGCAACTACGCGCTCTACGCCCACCGCTATGTGCGCTTCCGTGGCCTGGGCAGCTCGCTGGCCCCGACCGTCGGTTCCATGGGTTACGGCCTGCCAGCCGCCATTTCCAGCAAGCTGGAATTCCCGGAACGCCCCGCCGTCTGCTACGCCGGTGATGGCTGCTTCCAGATGAACCTGCAGGAGCTGGGCGTGGCGCTGCAATATCGTCTGGGCATCGTGGTGCTGGTGTTCAACAACGGCATGTGGGGCACCATCCGTGCCCACCAGGAAAACGACTTCCCGGGCCGCGAGATCGCGCTGACCTTCACCAACCCGGACTTCGCCGCCCTGGTCACCGCCTACGGCGGCCTGGGTCAGGTGGTGGAGAAGGACGAGGACTTCGAGGAAAGCTTCACGCGCGCGCTGGAATTTGCCGACCGCGAGCGTCTGCCGGCCCTGATCGAGCTGCGCTATGACCCGGACGGCATCGCCCCGGGCAAGCTGCTCAGCGGCATCCGTGAAGATGCTCTGACACGCAACGACAAGGGAGGTATCTGACATGAGCACATCCACAACTCAAGCGACTCAAGACGTGCTGGACTCCCTCGCCCTGCGCGTCGATGGCAAGCGCCTGTGGGACGCGCTGATGACATTGGCCGAGATCGGCGCGACGCCCAAGGGCGGCAACTGCCGCCTGGCACTCACCGAAGAAGACCGCGCCGGCCGCGAGCTGGTCACCGGCTGGCTCGAGGCCGCAGGCCTCACGCTGCGCGTCGACGAGATCGGCAACATCTTCGCCCGTCGCCCGGGCCGCAATGACAGCCTGCCGCCAGTCGCCACCGGCAGCCACATCGACACACAGCCCACCGGCGGCAAGTTCGACGGCTGCTTCGGCGTGCTGGCTGGCCTGGAAGTCATGCGCGTGCTGGATGAGCACGGCATCGAGACCGAAGCCCCGCTGGAAGTGGTGATCTGGACCAACGAGGAAGGCAGCCGCTTCGTGCCGGTGATGATGGGGTCCGGGGTGCATGCGGGCCTGATTCCGCTTGAGAAGGCACTGGCCGCCACCGACCGCGACGGCGACAGCGTTGCCGCGTCACTGGCGCGCACCGGCTATGCCGGCGACGTGCCGGTGGGCAGCCACGATTTCGGCGCCTATTTCGAGGCGCATATCGAGCAGGGCCCGGTGCTGGAGCAGGAAGAGATCACCATCGGTGCCGTCACCGGCTCGCTGGGTCTGCACTGGTTCGACGTGGTGGTCAGCGGTCAGGAAGCCCACGCCGGCCCGACACCGATGCCCTACCGCCGCGATGCGCTCAAGACCGCCTGCGCGCTGGTCAGCGACATCCTGACGCTGGCCGATGCCTATCAGCCCAACGGTCGCGTCACCTGTGGCGAATTCAATGTGCATCCCAACTCGCGCAACGTGATTCCGGGCCAGGTGCGCTTCAGCGTCGACCTGCGCCACCTGGAACCGGCGGTGCTCGCCGAGATGCACGACCAGCTCAAGGCGCTGTGCCTCAAGCATCACGCCGCCAACCAGAGCGACAGGCAGCGCGTCGATATCGAACTGATCGAGGTCCAGCACATTCCGCCGACGCCCTTCGCGCCGGAACTGGTCGAGATGGTGCGCAGCGCCAGCCAGGAGCTGGAACTCAGCTTCCGCGACATGGAAACCGGCGCCGGTCACGACGCCGTGCAGATCGCCGGTATCAATCCGGTGGCGATGATCTTCGTGCCCTGCGAAGACGGCATCAGCCACAACGAGAGCGAGAACGCCGAGCCTGCCGATCTCGAAGCCGGTGCCAATGTGCTGCTGCTGGCGATGCTCAAGCGCGCCGGTGTCGTCAGCACCAACACTACCACCGTGGAGAACGCCCAATGAGCGCAACCACTGCAACCTCCGTTCCGCTGACGCATGCCGACTGGCAGCAGCGCGCCGCCGCGCTGACCTTCGAGACGCGTGCCTTCATCGACGGTGCTTATGTGGAAAGCACCGGCTGCGACACCTTCCCGGCATATAACCCGGCCACCGGTGAAGTGCTGGCGCATGTCACCGCCTGCACCGAGCAGGACATCGACCGCGCCGTGATGGCCGCGCGTCGCGCCTTCGACTCCGGTGTGTGGTCGCGTCAGTCCCCCCAGGCCCGCAAGGCCGTGCTGCAGCGCTTTTCCCAGCTGATCAGCGACAATGCCGAAGAACTGGCCCTGCTGCAGACGCTGGAAATGGGCAAGCCGATCGGCGACAGCCTGGGCTTCGATCTGGCGGAAACCGCGCGCTCGGTGGCCTGGTACGCCGAGGCCATCGACAAGCATTACGACGAGATCGCGCCTACCGGCGAGAACGTGCACGCCACCATTACCCGTGAAGCGCTGGGCGTGGTCGCGGCGGTGGTGCCGTGGAACTTCCCGCTGATGATCGCCTCCTGGAAGTTCGCGCCGGCGCTGGCGCTGGGCAACAGCGTGGTGCTCAAGCCGGCCGAAGCCTCAAGCCTGAGTGCGCTGCGTCTGGCGGTGCTGGCCGATGAAGCCGGCATTCCGGCGGGCGTGTTCAACGTCACGCCAGGCCTGGGCGCGGTAGCGGGTCAGGCGCTTGGCCTGCACATGGAAGTCGATGCGCTGGCCTTCACCGGCTCCACCGCGACCGGCAAGCGCTTCATGCGCTACGCCAGCGACTCCAACCTCAAGCGTGTGTGGCTGGAGTGTGGCGGCAAGTCGCCGCATATCGTGTTCGCCGATTGCCCGGACCTGGACCAGGCCGCTCGCGCCGCCGCCGATGCCATCTTCATCAATCAAGGCGAAGTCTGCATCGCCGGTTCACGCCTGTACGTCGATGAGGCCATCTTCGATGACTTCATGCCGCGCCTGATCGCCTGCGCCCGTGCCATGCCGGCCGGTGACCCGCTCGACCCGGCCACGCGCATGGGCGCACTGGTCAGTGCGGACCACCACGAGAAGGTGCTCGGCTTCGTCGAGACGGCGCTCTCGGAAGGCATGACGCTGCACCAGGGCGGCCGTGCCATCGCGCCCAGCGATGCCACCTCAGGCGGCTGGTATCTTGAGCCGACCATCGTGGAAGGCGGCCAGAACAGCACCGTGATGCGCGAGGAAATCTTCGGCCCGGTGCTCGGCGTGACCCGCTTCAGCGGCGAAGAAGAAGCCATCGAACTGGCCAATGATTCCATCTACGGGCTGGGCGCTGGTCTGTGGACACGCGATCTGGCGCGTGCCCATCGTGTCTCGCGGCGTTTGAAGGCAGGGCTGGTGTGGGTCAACTGCTACGCCGATGGCGATATCAGCGTGCCCTTCGGTGGCGTCAAGCAGTCCGGTTTCGGGCGTGACAAGTCGCTGCACGCGCTGGACAAGTACTCCGACCTGAAGACCACCTGGATCAATCTGGCCTATTGAGACGTCGGTCGACCAACGCGGGTAGCCCCGAAGCGCCGCTGCCACCCGGACTCTCTGGTGACAGCGGCGCTGGCCTTTCAGGACACGCTGCAGGACGGGCTCCAGCACAACGTCTTGAACTTGTCTCAAAGGTGACTCAAGTGGCGGGCGTATCACCACCCGGCGCACCGTCACTGGCCAGCACGGCATTCGTGTCCGGCAGTTGCATTTCGAGACCACGATGCAAGCGTTCTTCCAGCGGCACCTTGGCCAGCGCGTTGTGCAGGAAGTCGACAAAGGTGGATTCGGCGGCACTGAAACGCGCTTCACGGTGCCACATCAGGTGCAGATCGATATCGGCCACGCCCCCGTAGGGTGGCAAGGGCCAGAGCTGACCTTCGTCGATCTCGCGCCGCACGGTGTGTTCCGGCATGCAGCCGATGCCCCAGCCGGCCAGCACCATACGGCGGATTTCCTGCAGGCTGCTGGATTGACCGATCACCGGGCCCTGCAAGCCCTCGCGGGCGCGGAACATCGCCAGCGGTGACAGCACGCCATCGAGCTGCTCACTGCCAAAGGAGACATAACGCTCATTGCGCAGCGCCTCCAGCGGCAGATTCTGCTGACCGAACAACGGATGCATGCGACCACAGAAATAGCGGTAGCTCTGGCGCGCCAGCACCTGAGACATCAGCTGCTCGGGCGTCTGCTGGGCCAGACAGATACCCAAGGCCCCCTGGCGCTGCAGCAGACCCTGCTGCACCTCGTGACTGGACATTTCCTGGATCGAGAAAGTGACCTGGGGGAAACAGCGATGAAAGCGCGCGAACACGCTATCAAGGAATCGGCATTCGATGCCGGTGATGAACAGGAGCGAGACATGCCCGGAAATCTCCGTATGACTGTTGCCCACCTCAGAGGCGAGACGCGCCACGTTGGCGTAGATCTCCACCGCCTCGCGATAGACCACCTGCCCCGCCCCCGTCACGCGAAAGCTGTGACTGTCCCGTTCGATCAGACGCTGCCCCAGGCGCTCTTCCAGGCGCTTGAGTGACAGACTCACCGCTGGCTGTGACAGGTAGAGACGCGCCGCGGCCCGACTGACACTTTCCTCCTGGACGATGACGATGAATGTTCTCAGCAGGTTCCAGTCCAGCGTGTCATGTATGGGTCGCATGGTGATTGTTCCTGTCCCGAAAGTGGCGCGACCGGCAAGAGCGCAATGAAACGCACTCTCGCCGACACCCAGATAGCAATAAAGTCAGCACCGCGTCACCGACGTCTGCCCTCGAGTGATATATTCCCTCTCACTCAAGACAGCAATGACGATCAATACAAAATCAATAAAGCGGAAAACACGACGATGTTCGATACCAGAGAAACCTTCATTCTCTCGATCATGATCATAGCATGTGGCGTATTTCTGATGGGGCTTTCGCTCTATTTCTTCCGCCACATCAAGACCTATGATGATTACAATGTCGCAGGCCGTTCCACCTCGACCTTCCCGCTGATCTGTACACTGATCGGTACCGCCGTCGGCGGTTCTACCCTGCTGGGCTTCGTCTCCAAGGGTTACACCTTCGGCATGGGCCAGCTGTGGCTGCCGGTGGGCATGACCTTCGCGGGCATCGCGCTGTACTTCTTCATCGGCAGGATCCACGCCGAAGGCGAGCGCCTCAACATGGTGACACTGGCCGACTTCCTGGTCAGTCGCTTTGGCGAAGGCGTCAGGGTGCCGACCCTGCTCAGTATCCTGTGTGCCTACGCGGCCATCACCGGCATGCAGTTCGTGGCCGTGGCCACGGTGCTCAAGCTGGTGTTCGGCCTGGCACTGCCGGTGGGCATCCTGCTGACCTGGGCACTGCTGACCGCCAAGACATGGCTGGGCGGCCTGATGGCGGTCATCTGGTCAGATGCCATCCTGGGCACCCTGCAGACCCTGGGCATCTTCTTCCTGCTGGTCACCGTCTACTACGCCAGCGGCAGCTGGGAGTTCATCAGCGCGGCACCCATGCCCGAAGGCAACCCTGACTTCCTGAGCCTGACCGGCATTTCGGGTCATGAACTGGCAGTCTACATGCTGACCATCGGCGCCTATCAGTTCGTGCGCCAGGACCTGTGGCAGCGCTTCTGGGCCGCACGCAGCCTCAAGGCGGCACGCACCGGCTACGCCGTCGCCATCGTCTTCACGCTGCTGGTCGGCGCTGCCGTGGTCCTGATCGGCGCCTTTGCGAAACTGGGCCTGGATATCGCGGTGGCCAATCCGGACCTGTCCTTCTACGCCATCATCAAGGCGACACTCCCGCTGCCATTGATGGTCAGCATGGTCGTGGTGCTGCTGGCGACCATCATCTCATGCGCCGATTCGTTCTTCATCGCCGGCGCGTCCTCGATTGCCAACGACATCATCAAGCCGCGCATGAAGGGCCGCGATGATGCCTTCATGCTGCGCATGAGCCGCCACTCGGTGGTCGCCATGTCCTTGATTTCACTGGGCCTGGCACTCTATGCACCGCGTCTGCTCGATATCTGGATTCTCGGCAGCGCAATGCTGGTCTGCGGTGTGCTGGTGCCGACGGTGGTCGCACTGTGCCGTCGCACGCCAGACCCGCGTGGCGGGGTGATCATGATGTGGGGCGGGCTGGCCACCGCCGTGCTCTGGCAGGTGCTGGGCCATCCCTTCGGCCTGCACCCGGTGATGATCGGCCTGCCGGTCTCGCTGGCGCTGATGCCGCTGGCGCTGCGCAAGCCGAGCCTGACTCTCTCGACCGAGTCCGCGGCGCGCTGACTGGCCATGCTGACTCAATAACCTGCCTGGCCAGGATAACGGTTGCACTCAGTGCGTGTCAGACAGTGATGTAATACCCGAGAGCCCCCGTTGCCGAGACTCACAAGAGGTCATCGGCAACGGGGGCTTTCCTGTGTTCAGCTTCATTCACTCGATGATTTATGCCCGCCATTCTACTGACTATCTTCTTGACCAGCTTGCTGAGCGAGCAGATGGCTTCAGGAAGATTTTCGCGATCGACTGCCCACCATCCTTGCGACGACTTGCCTGCCTTTTCTGCCATCAATCGGCCTATTCCCCATCACAATCCCCGCATGTTGTCATGGCACAATACACACATATTTTCTTACATAAATCTGGCAAATACTGCGTATTGAAATTTGAAAGCCCAAAAGGCTGATGATTCGTTGACCGCGAAGGGAGGGCCTCATAGATTGAAGGCGTACCATCACAACAAGAAGCAGGGACAGGTACCGCATGCATCTCCCGGACGCAGCATCATGGTCACGAGAAGTCCCGCATGCACTGCCCCGCTCACAATAACGATAACGTGGATACTGTCATGAAAACCCTCAAGCCCGCTCTTCTGCTCCCGCTGCTCGCACTCCTCCCGGCCACCCAGTCCATGGCCACCGAATTGCGCATGCTGTCCAGTTACGACCAGACCACTGCCTACTCCCGCGAGATTGCCCAACGCTTCATCAAGGAAGTCGAAGCCAACAAGGCCGCCGACCTCACCATCAAGCTGACCGGCCCGGATGTGGTGCCGCCCTTCGAGCAGCTGCAGCCTGTCGCGGCCGGTGTCTTCCAGCTGCTGTATACCCATGCTGCTTACCACACCAACACCACCGGCGTCGGCGCCGCGATGGATGGCGTGGCGGTGAATCCGGAACAGACACGTGAATCCGGCCTGTGGGACATGGTCGATGAGCACTACAACGGCCTGGGCCTCAAGCTGATCGCGATTCCGCCGCTGGGCAGCCACGGCTTCCAGTACGTGCTGAAGGAGCCGATCACCGGGACGCCGGGCCTGGATGGCCGCCGTCTGCGCGGCAGCCCCACCTACACCAACGTCACCAAGGGCCTGGGCGGTACGCCGGTGCTGATGTCCAGTGGCGATGTCTATTCCGCCATGGACCGTGGCGTGATCGACGGCGCGGCCTGGGGCCTGAATGGCGTCAAGGACATGGGCTGGCAGGAAGTCGCCGGCTACTACTCCAAGCCGACCTTCGGTCAGACCTACAACTTCGTGCTGATGAATCTCAACGCCTTCAACTCCCTGTCGCCGGAACAGCAGCAAGTGCTGCTCGACGAAGGCCGCGAGCTGGAGACCGAGATCATCCCGATCCTGGATGAACTGGCCATCGAAGAGTGGAAGGCGCTGGACGAAGCCGGCATGCAGGCCACCGAATTCGCGCCGGAAGACGCCGAGCGTCTGGATGCCCTCGTTACGGACGGCATCTGGCAGCTGGGCATCGACAAGACCCCGGACACGGTGACCGCCATGCGTGAACTGGCGATCGAGAAGAACCTGACCACCGTCAGCGAGTAAGGAATCCACCATGCTAACCCTGCTTGCACGTGTGCATGACGGCGTGACGCGAGCAGGCTTCCTTCTGGGCGGTGTCACCTTGTGTGGCATCGTCCTGTGCTTCTGGCTGGAAGTCATCGCGCGCTACTTCTTCAACTCGCCCACCCTGTGGTCCGGCGCGATGGTGGCTTATCTGCTATGCCTCTCGATTTCGCTGGCGACGCCGGAACTGGCACGCACCCATGGCCATATCGCCATCACCGTATTGCCGGAGCGCCTCGGCCCTACCGCGCGCGCTTTCTATGATCGTCTCCTCGCCCTGGTGACCGGCGCCGTCTGCGCCGTGGCCGGTTGGATCTGCGTGCAGGAAAGCCTGCGTCAGTTCCAGTATCACACCACCACCGCCATGGGCCTCGATATTCCCAAGGTCTGGGTCTCCAGCTTCATCGCCTACGCGATGATCGGCGCCGCCCTGTACTTCCTGCGCCACGCCTTTAGCCGCTCGACTAGCCGCGCGACGCCTTCGGCGACCGCCGACACCAGAAAAGGACCCTGAGTCATGGAATGGTATACCTCTCTGGGCCTGGCCATCGCCTTGCTGATGGGCCTGTTCGCCCTCGGCATTCCCGTCTTCGCCGCCTTCTTGACCATCAACGTGCTCGGCACGCTGTGGTTGATGGGCACTGCCGGTTTCGGCATGTTCGCCAACAGTGTCTACGACAGCATGACCTCGGAGACACTGACCACCATCGCGCTGTTCGTGCTGATGGGGGAGCTGCTGTTCCGCTCCGGCTCCATCGATGTGATCTTCGACTCGCTGGATGCCCTGATGGGCCGCATGAAGGGGCGCCTCTATTTCTTCGTCGTCGCCCTCTCGACGCTGTTCGGTGCCCTGTCCGGCTCGGCGCTGGCCGTGACCGCCATGCTCAGCCGCTCGGCGCTGCCGACCATGCAGGAGCGCGGCTATGACGACAGGCTGTCCATCGGCCTGATCCTGGGTGGCGCGAGTCTCGCACCAATCATCCCGCCGAGCCTCTTGGTGATCATCATCGGCTCGATGGTCGATGTCTCCATCGCACGCCTTTTGATCGCGGGCATCCTGCCCGGCATTCTGCTGGCCGCGCTGTTCATCCTCTATGTGAAGGTGCGCATCACGATGGACCCGCGCCGTGCACCGCCCCTCGATGAAAGCGGGGGTGGCACGGCAAAGGAAAAGCGCCGCGCCGTGATCAACATGCTGCCGTTCACCATCATCATCTTTGCCGTGCTCGGCCTGATTCTGCTCGGCATCGCCACGCCGTCCGAATCCGCCGCCACCGGCGTGCTGGGCTCGCTGGTGGTCGCGGCCTACTACCGCAAGTTCTCGTTCAAGATGGCGGGCGAAGCGGTGATGTCCTCGCTCAAGGTCAGCACCATGATCATCCTGATCCTGGCGTGTTCGAAGCTGTTCTCCCAGCTGTTGAGCTTCACCGGCGCCACCAGCGGTCTGGTGAGCAGCGTGACCGGGCTGGATCTCGACCCGGTGTGGATGCTGCTGATCCTGATGCTGATTCCGCTGATCGCCTGCATGTTCATCGACCAGATCGCCTTCATGATGGTGGTGATTCCCATCTACGCGCCGCTGGTCAAGCTGTATGGCTTCGATCCGGTGTGGTTCTGGACGCTGTTTTTGATCAACATCTCGGTGGGCAGTCTCACCCCGCCCTTCGGCTACAACCTGTTCGCGGTGAAAGGCGCCGCCCCGGCAACGCCGATGCAGACCATCTACGCCGCCGCCTGGCCGATCGTCATCTGCTTCCTGTTCGCGATGCTGATGCTCTACTGGGCCCCGTGGCTGACGACCTTCCTGCCCAGCCTGATCTGACCGACCACGACGAGAGACTTTCATGTACCAACTCAATGACATGCCAGCGCAGGTCGCTCCTGAACGGCTGGAACAGCTCAAGCAGTGCGAGACGGCCACCATCGGCCACTTCCACACCCGGGGCTTCGTCGATCCGGCGATTGCCAGCATGCTGCCCGAGGTGCGCATCGCCGGTACCGCCATCACTGTCTCGCTGCCGCCGGAAGATGGCACCCTGCTCAACCATCTGATGCGCCTGGTGCGCCCGGGCGATGTGCTGATCGTGCATCGACAGGGCGATCGCCACCGCGCCTGCTGGGGCGGCGTGATGACCACGGTCGCCTCGCGCCTCGGCGTGGCCGGTGTGGTGATCGACGGCATGGCCACCGATGCGCTGACCATTCGCGACAAGCAGTTCCCGGTCTGGAGTCGCGGCGTCGCTTCGCTGACCACCCGCTTCGCCGGAATCGGCGGCGCACTCAACGTACCGGTCAGCATCGGCGGCGTGGTCGTCAATCCGGGCGATGCCATCCTTGCCGATGAAAGTGGCGTCATCGTCATGGCGCCCGAGGAAGTCTCGGCCATCGCCAGCCACGCCATCGAGGTGCAAGAAGCCGAAGACGTGCTGCTGGCGAAGATTGCCGACGGCGCCTGCCTGCCAGACCTCACTGGTTCCAGCAAACTGATCGAGGAAGTGAACGCACGGGGTTGATCCCCTCGCTTGATGCCCTTGCGAGACGCTGTTTCTTTAGAGAGATGCTGAAAGCAAAAAAGGCCACCAGATCGCTCTGGTGGCCTTTTGGGTTCTGACACGGTCTGTAAGACACGGTCAGTCCGACACGGTTGTAGGACACGGGCTGAGGGCTGCCCATCACTGATGGGTGATCACCGCCTCGCAGCTGACCGGAAAATTCAGTGAATTGGCGATGAAGCACAGCGCATGCGCCCGGTGGTGCAGCTCATGGGCGAGCGCGATATCGTCACCGGCGGCCAGCGTGATCTCGGGGCGCAGCACGATGGAGGTGAAACGTCCCGCCTCGCCCTCGTTCTCTGCCTGACTATTGCCAACAGCGGGCGTGCCTTCCTGCATCGTGCCCTCGGCGTGGTCGTGATAGCTCATGACACGAATGCCGGCCTCGGCACACAGGTGCAGATACCAGAGCTTGTGGCAGGCCGAGACGGAGGCCACCAGCATGTCTTCGGGGTTCCAGCGGGAAGCGTCGCCCCGAAAAGCGGGGTCGGCGGAGCCTTCCAGGCTCGGCTTGCCACTGACACGGGCCACGAAATCACGCTCATAGGCGGTGTAATGGCGGGTGCCATCACCGCGATTACCGGTCCACTCAAGTTCAACCGAATACTGGTGTCGTCTGGACATCGTTGTCTGCTGCTCTCTGAAGGGAAACCGCGTGCGCGGCATGACGCGCAGTCTGATACTTCTGCCTGATTAGGCATCTGAACATCATCAGCACGCGAGAAGTCATCGTAGGCCGATGATAGGATTGAATCGATCGCACTCTGACAGGATGTCACGCATGGCGTTTGCCGTAACACGCTCCCTTGGGGCAATTCCCGGGCTGGCCGCCGCCGCCCTGACGCTCGGACTGGGCCTGAGCTTGTGCCTCATCACCCCCGGCGCCTCGGCACGCGCCGAAGCCGCACAGTTTCGCCCCACGCCCAAGGTCATCAATACGCTGAGCAGTACCTACGGCTTCGTCATCGCCCAGGACATCACCCTGTCACGCATCGCCGAGGAGTATCCCGGCCTCGCGCCGGATGCAGAGCTTGCCTCCGCCTATTTCGACAATGCCTTCCCGAACATCACCCATCGCCTGGCGGACAACCTCGCCACTTTGATGGGGCGGGAGCACGCACGCGAAGTGCTGGATGGCATCCGCCGTCAGATAAAGACGCAACTGGATTCGCAACTGACCACCGACAAGCTGACCAGCGACTTCGCGGCCCGCTTCATCGAGGCCATTCATCTGCGCGCCCAGGGGGAATACCTGCCCTCGCCGTTCAAGGAATTTCTGCTGGCGACCAAGTATCAGATCGAGCCGGTGTACGAGCTGTACGACGGCTATTTCCAGCAGTTCCACACCAAGGGCCATCCCAAGTCACTGGGCATCAGCCTTGCGCTGCACCTGCCCGCCTCGTGGTCTGCCGCCGAGGGACGCCTGCCGCATATCGTGCAGAAATGGCAGAGTCAGGCGGGTACCGGCACCGACATGATCATCCTCGAAATCTATGACCTGCATGGCGAGACTGTCAGCGACGCGCAGCTCAAGGTGATGGCCGCCACGGACCAACTGGCGCAATGGGCGCCCATCAACAGCCAGATGCTCGACTCCGGCCTGACCCGAGTGGATCACCGTCAGGTCTACTGGTTCGATATCGCCATGACACAGCGACACCAGGGCATGCCCATCACCTCGCAGACCCGCGAATACGGCCTCTTCCTCGACGACAAGCTGATCCGCCTGCACTGCACCAGCTACCACCCCACCGCCGACGGCACCACCTACGCCAAAGCCAAGACAGACCTCGCCGTCGACGAGGGCTTCAGCGAGATCAAGCCGTTATGTGAGGGAGTGATGGGGAGTCTGGTGGTGATGCAATGAATATAGTGTACCTTAGCTGTCGGGCCCGGATGATTGACTAATCGATTGGTCATCACATAGATCCGACACATGGTAATTATTTTAACAACATATGCTTCAACTTCCTCACCACCGTCGGCTGACTAATCCCTGCCCTCTTGGCTATCGCATAGGTGCTGGGCAGCTCGGCAGCCATCTCGCGTAGCCATTGTGCTTCGATGCGTGCCAGGCCTTCCTTGAGGGTTTCGTTGGGGCCGAGCTTGGGGGTTGGCATGGCTACTGCCCCCTCAGCGGCAGGCGCTGAGAGGGAATTGGGACTATGAGAGTTATCGGCAGTGGTAAAACTTTCAGTAACGCCTATTCCATTGGATTTTTCATTACTGAAGCCAAATGAACTGCCTAGTCCATTAGCGTTATTCGTGGAACAGGTGTTGAGCAGTGTTTTCACTGAATCGCTGTCAATGACATCACTGGGGGCGCTGAGCCAGGCGCGTTCCAGCCAGTTTTCCAGTTCGCGGATATTGCCGAGCCAGTCCTGGCGCATGAGGATGGGCCATAACGAGGCGTCGAGGAGTTTGCGGCGACCATGACGTTGATTAAGGCGAGAGAGGTGTTGCTCGATCAGGGCGGGAATGTCTTCGCGGCGTTCGCGTAGCGGTGGCAGGCTGACGGGGAGCACATTGATGCGGTAGTAGAGGTCGAGGCGGAACTGTCCCTGCTCCACGCGGGCGGCGAGGTCTTGATTGGTGGCGACGACCAGCCGAAAGTCGGCGCGGCGGGTGGTGGTGTCGCCCAGGCGGGTGATCATTCCGTCCTGAATCACCTTGAGCAGCTTGGTCTGGGTGGCCAGCGGCAGCTCACCGATTTCATCGAGGAACAGGGTGCCGCCTTCGGCCTGCTCCATCAGGCCCGCCTTGCCACGGTTACCCGCGCCGGTGAAGGCACCGGCCTGATAACCGAACATCTCGGACTCGAACAGGCTTTCGGGAATGGCGCCGCAGTTCACCTCGATGAAGGGGCCGTCGGCGCGTTGGCTCCAGCGATGCAGTTGATGGGCGAAGGCCGTCTTGCCGACCCCGGATTCGCCCAGCATCAATACCGTGGCGTTGGTGGGCGCGACCCGCTTGAGCAGCAGCGCTATCTCCCGCATCACGGGGCTTCTGACCTGCAGCTCGCCCAATTCCAGCGCGGCGTCTTCGCATTCCGCCTGCTCGCGCGCGGCCTGCTCGCACAGAGCACGCCCCTGCTGCGCGTCATGGGTGGTCTGCTCAGCAACTGAGCGCGCACTTCCCACCGTCCCCCAGTCACGCTCGCCCGCACTCCCCCCGCCCAGCTCACTGCCCCGCGAGTTGCGGCGCAGGTGATCCGTGAAACGCTGCTGGAGCACAGCATATTCCTGCTGCAACAGCTGGATATCGGTGAGGTCCATCGAGCGGCTGACCACGCACTCAAGCTTGCCCGCGACGAATACCGGATGCGCCTGCGCCACCACTCGCCGCCCGGTGGCGGTGAGCTGCATCATCTGCAGCGCGCGCCCCGTACGCAGCACCTCCAGACTGATCGATGGCTTGAGCACGCCACTGGCTTCCAGGTCATGCACGTTGGCGGCACACAGCTCCTCGCGGGTCATGCCATAGACCGCCGCGGCGCCGGGGCTGACATCCAGCACCTGGCCATCGGCATTGACCACGAAGTAGTGATCGTGAGCGGTGTCGATGATGGTCTTGAGAATCTGACGGTCGAGCTCTGACATGGCGGGTACCTCATGGTCGAGCCTGTGAATCGGGCGGGGCTTTCTGTGCTTCTTTTCGCAGGTCTTTCTCGCAGCTCTTTCTAACAGCTCTTTCCAGCAGGTCTTTCTCGCACTGCGCTGAAGACAGTCTCGATGATGCCTGAATGTGATCCACAAATGAATCAGTGATCCATTTTTGAATCATCAATGCCGCACTGGTGATCCACAAATGAATCACCCAGCAACCTCCGCCAAATAAAACTCAATAAAATCAATTGACTAAAAATTGGCATGGTTACTGCAATGCTGGAGTATGCGCCAAGGAGGATCGCCGGCTTTCATCACACCGTCCGGTCGGGCGATCAGGCGATCGAACACAATACCCCGCTCGCCGTCAGCGTATCGCGAGCAACTCAAGACCTGGAGAGACAGATGAGCGAGTTCAATCAGCCGCTGGGCGGCAACGACATGCCACGTTTCGGCGGCCCGGCCACCATGATGCGCCTGCCGGCTCAGGAAACCGCGGAAGGCCTGGATGCCGCCTTCATCGGCATTCCGCTGGACATCGGTACCTCCAACCGTCCGGGCGCGCGTCTCGGCCCGCGTCAGATCCGTGATGAATCGCGCATGCTGCGCCCCTACAACATGGCCACCCGCGCCGCGCCCTTCGACAGCCTGCAGGTGGCGGACATCGGCGATGTGCCGATCAACACCTTCCACCTGCCCAAGAGCATGGACATCATCGAGCAGTTCTACGATGAAGTGCTCAGTCACGACTGCGTGCCGCTGACACTGGGCGGCGATCACACCGTCACCCTGCCGGTGCTGCGCGCCATCGCCAAGAAGCATGGCCCGGTCGGCCTGATCCACATCGATGCCCACGCCGACGTCAACGACCACATGTTCGGCGAGCCCATCGCCCACGGCACGCCGATTCGTCGCGCCCAGGAAGAAGGCCTGTTCGACAGCCAGCGCGTGGTGCAGATCGGCCTGCGTGGCACCGGCTACTCCGCCGATGACTTCGACTGGTGCCGTCAGCAGGGCTTCCGTGTCGAGACCGCCGAGATGTGCTGGTTCAAGTCACTCGCGCCGTTGATGGCCGAAGTGCGCGACATGATGGGCGATCGCCCGGTGTACATCACCTTCGACATCGACGGACTGGACCCCTCCGTCGCCCCCGGTACCGGCACCGTGGAAGCCGGCGGCCTGACCATGCCCCAGGGCATGGAAATCGTACGCGGCGCGCGTGGCCTCAACATCGTCGGCGGTGACCTGATGGAAGTCTCCCCGCCCTACGACACCAGCGGCAACACCGCGCTGATGGGCGCGACCCTGCTCTACGAAATGCTCTGTGTACTGCCGGGCGTGCAACAGCGCGACTGATCCACGAACGACCCACGAATGACCTGCTGTCCTGCTGCACCCGCGCCGGGGGCCCGTCCCGCCCTCGGCGCACACAGAATCACCCGACACGATACGGCATGATGCATCACACGATGCACGGCTAGAGCCTGACCATTACAACAAGATCTAGGTGACCCGAATGACAACCAGCATCGACCCGACGGCGGATCACACGCCGTCCCGCTCCAGCCCAAGCGCCGATTCACCTTCAGACAAGGTGCACAAGGGTGAGAAGGCTCAGAAAGAGCTCATCGCCACCCGTCCCGTTCCGCTCACGACTCACGGAGTCATGAAATTTCTGCTGCCGTCATTGCTCGGCGTCAGCTTCTTCCTGGTGCCCTTCAGCACGGGTGACACCATCAACATCGGCATGGGCCTGATGGCCGATTGGCTCAAGGCGACGCTGGGCGGCGCACTACCCGCCATCGCCGTCGCGGTGCTGTGCCTTTCCGTACTGCTGACCGGCTTCGTCAAGCTCGCCAAACCGGTCTGGGCACGTCAGGGCGCTGCACACGAGCTGTTCGATGTCTCGCCGGTATGGTTTGGCATGCGTGCCCTCGGCGCAATCTTCGCGCTGATGACCTACTCCCAGTGGGGCCCCACTCAAGTGACGGCGGCCTTCACCGGCGGCGTGATGCTCAATGATCTCGCGCCGGTACTGCTGACCTTCTTCTTCTTCGCGGCCATTCTGCTGCCGCTGCTGGTCGACTTCGGCTTCATGGAATTCATCGGCAGCCTGGTACGCCGTCCGTTCCGTGCCATCTTCAATCTGCCCGGGCGCAGCGCCATCGATGCCACCGCCTCATGGATGGGCTCCGGCACCGTCGGTGTGCTGATCACCACCCAGCAGTACGAGCAGGGCTTCTACAGCAAGCGTGAAGCGGCGGTGATCGCCACCAACTTCTCGGTGGTCTCGATCGCCTTCGCATTGCTGGTCACCAGCTTCATGAACATCAACCACCTGTTCGTGCCCTTCTACCTGACCGTGGTCATCGCGGGCCTGATCGCCGCCGTCATCGTGCCGCGTCTGCCGCCGCTGTCACGCAAGCGCGATGACTACCACGAGCCGGTCGGCTGCCAGATCAGTGAAGAGAACCAGAGCGGCTGTGGCGTGCTGCGCTACTCACTCGGCATGGCCGTCGCGCGCGCCGAGCATGCGCCGGGCCCGCTCAAGCTGGTGAAATCGGCCTGCTTCAATGTGGCGGACATCTTCCTCGGTCTGCTGCCGGTGGTGATCGCCATCGGTACCGTGGCGCTGATGCTGGCCGAGTTCACGCCGGTGTTCACCTGGCTGTCCTACCCGATGATTCCGCTGCTGGAACTGCTGCAGATTCCCCACGCAGCAGAGGCAGCCCCTGCCACGCTGGTCGGATTTGCCGACATGTTCCTGCCGGCGGTACTGGCCAAGGACATCGACAGCGAACTGACCCGCTTCGTGATCGCCTGCCTGTCGCTAACCCAGTTGATCTACATGTCCGAGATCGGTGCCCTGCTGCTCAAGTCGAAGATTCCGCTCAAGCTGTGGGAACTGGTGGCCATCTTCGTGCTGCGTACACTGATCACCCTGCCGATCATCGCTGGTATCGCCCATCTGTTCGTGTTCTGAGCCATCGATTGAACTGCTAGTTGAGCGACGACTCGCACTCGACTGACACCGCTTCGCGACCGACTCCTTTTCCTCATGACTTCAGGGAGCGCCACGGCGCTCCCGTCTGCCGGATAGACTGCCATGACCTGTGCTGAACTCCTGATCCGATTGCTGCGTGACACCTACGGCGTCGACACCGTCTTCGGTATTCCCGGCGTACATACCGTCGAGCTCTACCGTGGCCTGGAACCGGATGCCGATCCCGCCGCGAGCAGCATTCGCCACGTCACCCCGCGCCATGAACAAGGCGCTGGCTTCATGGCCGATGGCTATGCCCGCAGTACCGGCAAGCCCGGGGTGTGCTTCATCATCACCGGCCCGGGGATGACCAACATCACCACCGCGATGGGGCAGGCGCTGGCCGACTCCACTCCGATGCTGGTGATCTCCAGCGTCAATCGCACCGACACCCTCGGCCGTGGCCAGGGGCGTCTGCATGAGCTGCCCAGCCAGCATCAGCTGGTGTCGGGCGTGGCGCGCTTCAGCCACACGCTGCTCGACACGTCCGCACTGCCGGAAGTGCTGGCCCGCGCCTTCGCGCTGTTCGAGGGCGCCCGCCCGGGACCGGTGCATATCGAGATTCCCATCGATCTGTTCAATGCCGAGGTGGCACTGCCTGCCGGTCGCACCACCCATGACGTCACGCGCCCGCGCATCGGCCGTCTGGCGCCGGACCCGGCCCTGCTCGAGGAAGCCGTGAGCCTGCTGCAGGGCGCCGAGCGCCCGCTGGTGCTGCTGGGCGGTGGCTGTGTCGCCGCACCTGCAGCGGCCCGCCAGTTGGTGGTGGCACTCGATGCCCCCACCGTCACCACCATCAATGCCAAGGGCCTGCTGGGCAGCGCTCACCCACTGGATCTCGGAGCCAATGCCGCGCTGCCTGCGGTACGCAAACTGGCGTGCGACGCCGATGTGGTGCTGGCGATCGGCACCGAACTTGGCGAGACCGACTACGACGTGGTGTTCGATGATGGCTTCGTCATCGGTGGCCAGCTGATCCGCATCGATATCGACCCCGAACAACTGGCGCGCAACCAGCAGGCGACACTCGCCATCGTCGCCGACGCCGGCTTGGCGCTGGAGACCCTCGCCGACCGGCTGACCGGCCTCGAGAGCAACCCGAAAGGCAAGACACGCGGCGCGCAGATTACCGCCGCCACGCTTGACGCCCTCGCGATACCGACTGACCCGGCCTTCGCGCCCTACGTGCCGCTGTTCAATACCCTGCAGCAAGCGCTGCCGGAGGCGATCTGGGTCGGCGATTCCTGTGCGACGGTCTACGCTGCCAATCACCTGCTCAGCCAGCCGGCGCCGCGCCGCTACTTCAATGCCTCCACTGGCTACGGCACGCTCGGCTACGGCCTGCCTGCCGCGATGGGCGCCACCCTGGGCCGCCCGGACCTGCCGGTGATCGCGCTGGTCGGCGATGGCGGCATCATGTTCACGCTGTCCGAACTCGCCTGCGCGGTGGAAGAACAGCTGCCGGTGGTGATCGTGCTGTGGCACAACCAGGGCTATGAAGAGATTCGCCGCTTCATGGACAACGCCGGCGTCACGCGCCTGGGAGTCGACATCAAGGCCCCCGACTTTCAACTGCTCGCCCAGGGCTTCGGCTGCGCCGCCGTGGCGATCGACTCCCCCAGTGAGCTGGCGACCGCGATCAGCGAGCGCAACGCAAGCGCCCCGCTGCTGGTGGAAATCGATGCGGCAGCGTGGCAGCGCTCAATCGCACAGTGAGTCTGGCTCGCCGCTTATCGCCACAACACTGAACAATGCCCGCCTGTGCCCTCGAGGTGGCAGGCGACAGCAAAATCACATGTCAGGAATGTCCATGCACAAGCTCGATCATCAGTTCATCAACAACGAGTGGGTCAAGTCCCACGGCGAGCGTCGTCTGGCGGTCACCAACCCCTTCGAGGAGACCGTCATCGCCGAGGTGACGGCGGGTGATGCGCGTGATGTACAGGCCGCCGTCGCGGCCGCCGCCGAGGCCTTCGAGGGTTGGCAGGCACTGAGTGGCGCCGAGCGTGCGGTCTATCTGGAGGCCTTCGCCGAGGGGCTGACGTCACGCCGGGAAGCGCTGGTGGAGATGTCGTGTCGCAACAACGGCAAGATTCGCGCCGAGGCAGAGATCGATCTCGATGACGCCATCGGCTGCTACCGCTATTACGCCGCCCAGGCACGCGCGCTGGATGCGCGTCAGGGCGCGGAGGTCGCGCATGATGTCGAAGGCTACGCCGCGCACACCTATCACGAGCCGGCAGGCGTGGTGGGATTGATCACGCCCTGGAACTTCCCGCTGGTCACCAGCGCCTGGAAGGTCGCGCCGGCGCTCGCCGCGGGCTGCACCCTGGTGATCAAGCCGTCTGAAGTGACGCCACTGCCGGAGCAGGTGATGGCCGAGATCGCGCTGGAAGCCGGTCTGCCGGCGGGTGTGTTCAACCTGCTGCACGGCGATGGCGAGGGTATCGGCGCGCCGCTGACCCGTCATCCGCGCATCGACAAGATCTCCTTCACCGGCAGCAATGTGGTCGGCGAGAAGGTCATGCAGGCCGCGGCCTGCGGCACGCGCGGCGTCTCCCTGGAGCTTGGCGGCAAGTCGCCGATCATCGTGCTCGACGATGCTGACGTCGAGGAAGCCGCCGACTGGGTGATGGCCGGCATCTACTTCAATGCCGGTCAGATCTGCTCTGCCACCTCGCGCCTGCTGGTGCACGAGGCCATCGCCGATGAGCTGCACGCCGCGCTGGCCAGCCGTATCGATGCACTGGTGCTGGGTGACCCGCTGGACGCCGCGACCCAGATGGGCCCGATGACCAGCGCCCGCCAGCGCGACACCGTGCTGAGCTATCTGAACGTGGCGCGCGAGGAAGGCCTGACGGTGCTGCGCGATGGCACCCATCGCAGCCTGCCAGGCAAGGGCTACTTCGTGGCGCCGACCCTTTACACCGATGTGCCGGTGACAAGCCGTCTGTGGCGCGAGGAGATCTTCGGGCCGGTGCTGTGCTCGCGCCGCGTGGCCGATGAAGCCGAGGCGATCCGCCTCGCCAATGACTGTGATTTCGGGCTGGTGGCCACGGTGGTCAGCGGCGATGCCAGGCGCGCCCAGCAGCTCGGCCGTCGCCTGCGCGCCGGGGTGGTGTGGTACAACAGCGAGCAGCTGCCGCTGGTGCAAGCCAGCTGGGGTGGCTTCAAGCGCAGCGGCATCGGCCGTGAGCTGGGGCCGTGGGGCCTGGCGGGCTATCTGGAGGTCAAGCACATCATCGGCCCAGTACTTGATTGAACGTATTGACTGAGCATCTTGTGTGACCAGATGACAAAACACCCCGCCTCGGCAATCACCGAGGCGGGGCGTTTTCGTTCACAAATCTTTCTTGAAACCAGCTACTTCTCCTATCAGCCGACTGCAGCCGTCTGGCTGATGCCATCCCGCGCACAGGACTGGCCGCAATGGCTGCCGTGAATGCTCAGCGCCTGCCAGGCATCGAAGGTACTGAGGTAGATGTCGCCACCGAGATTGGCCGGCAGCTCCGAGCACTTGAGGCGGTCCATCACCGGGCCCTTCACTTCACTCAGATGCAATTTCACGCCAGCGGCGCTCAGGCGCTCATTGATGACTTCCAGGCTTTCCAGCGCCGAGGCGTCGATCAGGTTGACCGCCTGACAGGCCAGCACCAGATGCTTGAGCGAGGGGCGTTCGGCCATCAGCGCCAGCACCGTGTCTTCCAGATAGCGCGCGTTGGCGAAATACAGGCTCTCGTCGATGCGCAGAATCGCCAGTTCGGGATCGGTCTCCACTTCATGGCGCTCGACATTGCGAAAGTGCTCGCTGCCCGGCACGCGCCCGACCAGTGCACTGTGCGGCTGGCTGGTGCGCTTGAGGTAGAGCCCCAGCGACACGGCGATGCCGACGATGATGCCGCTCTCCACCCCATGCGCGAGAGTGATGATCAGCGTGATCATCAGCGCCGCACCGTCACCCTTCGAGTAGCGGAAGGTGCGCTTGATCGCCGCGATATCGATCAGGCTGGTGGTGGCGACGATGATGATCGCCGCCAGCGTCGCGCGCGGCAGCCACGCCAGCCAGTCGGTCAGCCACAGGCTGGCGAGCAGGATGCCGATGGCGGTGAAGGCCCCAGCCAAGGGCGTGGCGGCGCCGGCATCGAAGTTGACCACCGAGCGCGACAGCCCGCCCGAGATCGGCATGCCACCGCTGACGCCTGCGCCCATGTTGGAGACGCCTAGCGCGATCAGCTCCTTGTCGGGGTCGATGCGCTGACGGCGCCGTGCGGCGAGGGTCTGGGCCAGCGCCAGCGATTCGACGAAGCCGACCACGCTGATCAAGAGTGCCGAGATCAGCAGACCCGACCAGTCATGGCTGACAAGGCTCGGCAGGCTGAGGTCGGGCAACCCACCGGGCACGGCACCGACCAGCGCCATGCCGCTTTTACCCTGAACGAGTGGATCACTCAGCCCCCAGGCCAGCAGGCTGGAGACGATGACGGCGATGATCGGCGTGGTCTTGCACAGCATGCCCGCCGCGCTCTCACTCATCCGCAAGGCCATCAGGCCGTGCTTGAGATGACGACGTGCCAGGATCAGCCACGCCAGGCAGCCCAGCCCGATGGCGAGTGTCGGCCAGTGCAGCTCATGCGCGCCTGCCGACAGCGACTCGCCCATCGCGATCAGATTGCCACCGCTCAGGCTCAGGCCAGTGATCGGCCCGAGCTGACTGGCGATGATCAGGATGCCCGAGGCGGTCATGAAGCCCGAGATCACCGGGTGGCTGATGAAATTCACCAGCACTCCCAGGCGCAACAGCCCCATGGCGATCAGCATCGCGCCGGAGAGAAAGGCCAGCAGCAGCGCGGCGGCCAGCATCTCGGGCGTGGAGAGCGCCGCGCCATCGGCGCCGCTCATGCCCGCGATTGCCGAGGCCGTCATCAGCGAGATGATCGCCACCGGCCCCACCGCCAGGGTGCTGCTGGTGCCGAACAGCGCATACAGCACCAGCGGGAACATGCTGGCGTAGAGGCCGACCTGTGCCGGCAGCCCTGCCAGCAGTGCATAGGCCAGCGCCTGCGGCACCAGCATGACGCTGACGATCACCGCCGCCAGCAGATCACGCCCGAGACTGTGACGGTCATAGTGGGCAAGCCAACCCGCCAGCGGCAGCCAGCGGGCAAGCGACATCCCCCTTGCCTCTCGAACCGGCTCAGACATCGCGTGACGCCGGACGCGCCAGCCATTCGTGGCCCTTGAGCAGCAGGTTCCAGTAGATGAACGGCAGCCCCCGTGCCTTGAGCTGCCAGGCCAGGCGAGTCGGACGCGTGCCGTCATTGACCCACTTGGGGAAGGTCGGCTGCAGTTCACCGCCGTAGCCGAATTCCGCCAGCACGATGCGGCCGTTCTCCACCGTCAGCGGGCAGGAGCCATAGCCCCGATAGCCCGCCGTGAGCGCGCCACCGGTCAGCGTGGCCAGCAGGTTCTCGACCACCACGGGGGACTGCTTGCGCACCGCCGCGGCGGTCTTGGCATTCGAGGTGCCGCTGACATCGCCCAGCCCGAAGATGTCGGGATGGCTCATGTGCTGCAGGGTCTCGGGTTCGAGATCCAGCCAGCCGGCGGCGTTGGCCAGCCCGGATTGTGCGATCAACGCCGGTGCCTTCTGCGGCGGCACCACATGCAGCATGTCGAAGGCCTGCTCGACGATCTGCGGCTCGCCGCCCTCCTCGGCTGCCGGCACCTCGAAGCGTGCCGTCTGCGTCTCGCCATCCACCGCGACCAGGCGCTGATGGAACCTGGCGTCGATGCCATAGCCCGCGACCGCCTCTTCCAGCGCTGGCACGTAGGCCGGCACGCCGAACATCACGCCGCCGGCGTTGTGGAAGCTGACCTCGAGCTGCGACAGCACGTTCTCGCGCTGCCAGTGATCGCAGGCCAGATACATCGCCTTCTGCGGCGCACCGGCGCACTTGATGGGCATCGGCGGCTGGGTGAACAGCGCCTTGCCGCCCTTGAGGGTCTGCACCAGCTGCCAGGTATAGGGCGCGAGATCATAGCGATAGTTGGAGGTGACGCCATTCATTCCCAGCGTCTCCTCAAGCCCGTCGATGGCGCCCCAGTCCAGCTCCAGCCCGATGGCGATCACCAGACGCTCGTAGCGCAGACGATGACCATTGCCGAGCGTGACTTCATGCGCCTCGGCATCGATGCCGGTGGCCGTATCGCGATACCAGTGCACGCCCTTGGGCATCACCGAGTGCATCGGCTTGCGCGTGAATTCCGGCGTGAAGATGCCGCCACCGACCATCGTCCAGCCCGGCTGATAGCTGTGCTGCTCGGCGGGTTCGACGATGGCGATGTCCATGCCCGGCTGGCGCTTGAGCAGACTGGCCGCCACCGCGATACCGCCGGCCCCGCCACCGATGATCACCACCTTGTGGGCGTTGGGTGCCAGGCGGTGATTGGCGGCGCGGGTCGCTTCCGCGGCCGAATCAGCCCCCTGATTGTCACAAGGCATCGTTGCAGAATCCGAAACTGGCGGGGTCTCTGGCGTGCTCTGGCTCATCGATAAGGCTCCCATCGCGGAAAATCGTCCATTTGAGTCACAAAATTACGTAAGCAAGCTACATAGGCAAAGCGCTTGGACATGCTCCCTGCCGGCATGGCAGCCATCACAGCTGATCAAACGGCAGGTTGAGCGGAATCTTGAGATAGGCGCGACCGTTGTCTTCCGCCGGCGGCATCTGGCCAGCACGCATGTTCACCTGCACCGCCGGCAGCATCAGACGCGGCATGCCAAGCCCGGCATCACGCTTGGTACGCATGTCGACGAAGGCCTGCTCATCGATGCCGTCATGCACATGGATATTGTGCTCACGCTGCTCACCCACCGACGTCTGGCAGCAGAAGCCTTCACGCCCTTCGGCCGAATAATCATGGCACAGGAAGATGCGCGTGCTGTCCGCTAGCGAGAGCACCTTGTGAATCGAGCGATACAGCGTACGCGCATCGCCGCCGGGGAAATCGCAGCGCGCGGTGCCGTAATCGGGCATGAACAGAGTATCGCCGACGAAGACGGCGTCGCCGATCACGTAGCTGACGCAGGCCGGCGTATGGCCCGGCGTATGCAGCACGCGGCATTCAAGCCCCCCGATCGCCAGGCTGTCGCCCTCTTCCAGCAGGCGATCGAACTGGCGGCCATCACGCGCGAAGCCCGCCTCGGCGGCGAAGATATCGGCAAAGATGTCCTGCACTTCGCGTATGCGCGCCCCGATCGCCAGCTGGCAATCCAGCTTGCCTTTCAGATAGGCGGCCGCTGACAGATGGTCGGCGTGAACGTGGGTCTCGAGAATCCACGCCACCTCGAGGGACTCCGCTTCGATATGCGCAAGCAAGGCATCCGCTGAGCGGGTGCTGGTGTGGCCTGCGGGATAATCGAAGTCGAGCACGGGATCGATGATCGCGCACTGGCGGGACTGCGGGTCGCGCACCAGGTACGTGAAGGTGTTGCTGTCTTCGTCGAAGAAGCTCTCGACCTGGGGGCGCTGTGTTGAGGTTGCCATCTTTCGACCTCCTGCTTTGCTCAAGAATTGATGTCTCAAGCCTACGCCTGAAGCGGCAACAACGCAAAAAAGAATAACGTTAAAACCATAAAGAATAACAATAAGGCGTTTTCAATAACCTATTGTTCTAGCTATTAAATTTCCGAATAGGCAATGAGCGACATCTCTCAACGAAATGCCTTTCACCATAAGGTATAGCTGATAGGAAGAATCGCACACGCTATGCTGACATTGCGCGGTGACACGATTCATCCATACAATCTTGTACGATTAAGTTTCACAAGTTGCTGTCACTTACCCTAGCCCTCATTGGACGAGCTACACCATGTCACGAATACTTCAATGGTCGATCACGGTTGCCCTCGCCGGCTTCCTGTTCGGTTTCGATACCGCCGTCATCTCGGGGGCGGATACCTCACTGCAGAGCCAGTGGGGTCTCAGCGATCTCAACCACGGCCTCATCATCATGTCGATGGCCCTGTGGGGCACGGTGATCGGCGCCATCTTCGGCAACTGGCCGACCGATCACTTCGGACGCCGCGCCACGCTGATCGGCATCGGTATCCTCTATCTGGTCTCGGCGCTGGGGTCGGCGCTGGCCACTGACCCTTATGTGTTCTCGTTCTTCCGTCTGCTGGGCGGGCTGGGCGTGGGGGCCTCATCCGTCGCGGCGCCTATCTACATCTCGGAAATCGCACCGCGCAAGCGGCGTGGTGCGCTGGTCGGGCTCTATCAGTTCAATATCGTCTTCGGGATTCTGATCGCCTTCGTCTCCAACTACTTCATCGGCTTCATCGACGGTGAGAACTGGCGCTGGATGCTGGGCGTGGAAGCCGTACCGGCCGCGCTCTATCTGTTGATGATCTGCAAGGTGCCGCGCAGCCCGCGCTGGTTGATCCTCAAGCGCAACGATGAGGCGGCCGCCGCCGAGATCATCGCGCTGATCAACCCCAAGGCCGACATCGCCGAGGAAATCGCCATCATCCGCGGCACCGAGAGCGAGGAGAGTGCCAAGCAGCACACCCGTCTGTTCGCCTGGCGCTATCGTCTGCCGGTGCTGTTCGCCTTCCTGATCGCGGCCTTCAATCAACTCTCCGGCATCAACTTCATCATCTATTACGCGCCGCGCATTCTGGCCGAGGCGCAGCTGGAAGCGAGTGCTGCCCTGCTCTCGACGGCGGGCATCGGGGTAATCAACCTCGTCTTCACCCTGCTGGGCATGGCGCTGATCGACAAACTGGGGCGCCGCACCCTGATCAAGATCGGCTCTGCCGGCTATCTGGTGTCGCTGTGCCTGATCGCCTGGGCCTTCCATCTCGAGGACTTCTCCGCCATGGGCGGCTATGGTGTGCCGGTGCTGCTGGGCGTGTTCATCGCGGCGCATGCCATGAGCCAGGGCACGGTGATCTGGGTGTTCATCTCCGAGATCTTCCCCAACAAGGTACGCGCCATGGGCCAGTCCTTCGGCAGCTCCGTGCACTGGATCTTCGCGGCGCTGATCGCGCTGCTGATGCCGACCATCCTCAGCCACTTCAGCGGCGGGCCGGTGTTTGCCTTCTTCGCCGTCATGATGCTGCTGCAACTGATATTCGTGCTGTTCTTCATGCCCGAGACCAAGGGTGTCTCGCTTGAGGACCTGCAGGGCCGTCTGATCCGCCCTTCGCGCAAGGAGAAGGAGCAGGAACAGGCCGCGGCACTCGCGCCACAGGGCAACTGAGGTTCTTGACGATTGGGCTTTGAAGCCTGACTCGAATAACGCTCTCCAGACGCCGACACCCCGCCCTGTGCGGGGTGTCGGCGTTTGTGGCTCTGGCAGCCATGCCTGTCAGGAGCCCCAGCCGAGCGTCGCCTCACGACATGAAAGCGGCTCCGCTACCAGCCTGTCCGCATGGCTTTCTCCCTCCTCCTGCGCTGACGCGCGCCAGATCGCTACGTGCAAATAGCGTGGTATCGTCGCCGGCTCAATCGCCAGCCAGAGCGGCGATTTTCAGCGCCAGATGTCGGGATTATTACGGATATATTCTTTGGTCTCGTCATTCTTGCCAAGCTAATCAAAACAGTGAAAAGATCGCTTCCGAAACGTTTCGGGTAACGGTTTCCACTCACAGTTACCGCAAAGGAAAAGTGCCATGCCGCCGAACATCACACTCAAGCACCTCGCCAGCCAGCTGGGCCTGTCGGTCACGACGGTCTCGCGGGCACTGGGCGGATTCGAGGATGTCAGCGCCACGACCCGTGAGCGGGTACAGGCCTACGCCAGTGAAGTGGGCTACAAGCCCAATCAGAGTGCACGCCGCCTCAAGACAGGCCGCACCTCCTCGGTGGGCTACATCATGAACGGCGCCCAGGGCGACTTTCGTGATCAGTTCAACACCCGCCTGCTGGTCGCGCTGGGCCAGGCGCTGCACGACGCCGCACCGGAACATGACCTCATCGTCACCACGGTGCCCGAGGACCGCGACGAGCTGGACACCTACAAGCGCTTCATCGACGGCGGCAAGGTCGATTCCTTCGTGGTGGCCCGTACCCGCATTCAGGACCCGCGCGTCGACTTCCTGCTCGACAGCGGCATCCCCTTCGTCACTCACGGTCGTACCGGCCGCGCCAGCGAGCACGACTGGGTCGACATCAATGCCGCCGACGGCTTCATGCGCGCCACCCGTCATCTGATTGGCCTGGGCCATCGCAACATCCTGTTCCTCAACTTCTTCAGCGACCTCTACACCGCCGTCGAACGTGAGACCGGCTATCTGCAGGCGATGCACGACGCCGGCCTCGCGCCCAGCTCGCGCCATTGCCCGCACGGCTATGCCAGCGCCTATCAGGTCGCCCATGAAGCGCTGTCCGGGGCCAACGCCCCCACCGCCTTCGTGTGTGCCAGCGACATCTTCGCCTACGGCGTGATGGAAGCGGTCAGCGCCTGCGGCCATACACCCGGCGAGGACATCGCCATCATCGGCGCCGATAACCTGCCGCCGCAGATGTACCGCCAGCCCAGCCTCAGCACCCTGGACGTCTCGTTCGAGACCGTCAGTCAGGCGATGATCGAACTGGTGCTGGCACCGCAGGAAGGCGCGCCACGCCATCGCTGCTTCGATTACGACCTGCTGCTGCGCGATACCACTGCCTGAGCACACATGCCTGATCTGAAAATGCCATCGCCAGAACGTGGTCAGCGTGACGCCAGAAAAACAACACCCGACCGGGGAGACCTCCATGCGCAAGATGCCAACCGCCCTCGCTTTGCTGGCGCTGCTGGGCAGTACGTCCGCCTTCGCTGACATCACCTTCTTCAGCACCCAGGCCAGACCGCTGGAAGAGGCCCAGCAGATGCGCGAGATCGCGCTGGCACCCTACGCCGAGGCCATCAATTACATGCCGCAGGAGACGGGCACCTTCCTGTCGCGTCTCGAGGCGGAGAAGTCCAGCCCCGACGGCGCGCTGGATCTGCTCGGCGGGCTGCACGGCGAACTGGGGTCGCTGACGCCCAGCATTCTGGCGCCGCTGGATGACCTGCAAGGCTCACTTGCGGACACGGGCATCAGCCAGCAGTACATGACGCTGGGCAAGCTGGGCGGTGCCCAGCAGCGCTACATTCCGTGGATGCAGGCGACCTACATCATGGCCGCCAACCGCAAGGCGCTGCCCTACCTGCCCGAAGGCGCTGACCTGAACGCGCTGAGCTATGACGAGCTGCTGGCCTGGGGCCGCAACATGCAGGAGGCCACCGGCAGCCCCAAGCTGGGCTTCCCGGCCGGTCGCAAGGGGCTGATCCACCGCTTCCTGGAAGGCTATCTCTACCCGTCCTTCACCCACTCGGTGGTACGTGAGTTCCGCAGCGATGACGCCGTGGCCATGTGGCAGAAGTTTCGCGAGATCTGGGCGGTGACCAATCCGCGCTCCACCGCCTACGGCTTCATGCAGGAACCGCTGCTCAATGGCGAGGTGTGGGTCGCCTTCGACCACACCGCGCGCTTGAAGGACGCCTTCAACAAGCAGCCGGATCAGTACGTGGCCTTCCCGGCCCCTGCCGGCCCCAGCGGACGCGGCTACATGCCGGTGGTCGCCGGTCTGGCAGTCCCCGCCAATGCCACGAATCCCGATGCCTCGCGCAAGCTGATCCGCTATCTGATGACGCCGGAAGCCCAGATTCGCACCCTGCGGGCCACCAACTTCTTCCCGGTGGTAGAGGCTGAACTGCCCGATGACCTGCCCGCCAGCATTCGCATGTCCGGCAAGGCGGTCGCGGCCCAGTCCTCCGCCGATGACGCCGTGCTCTCGCTGCTGCCCAGCGGCCTGGGCCAGCAGTCGGGCCTGTTCAACAAGATCTACCGCGATGCCTTCGTGCAGATCGTACTGCGCGACGCCGACATCGAGGAGACGCTGGACATCCTCGCCCTGCGCCTGCAGACGCTGATCAACACATCAGGCGCAGGCTGCTGGCTCCCGGATACGCCCAGCGACGGCCCCTGCCCGGTCAAGTAAGCCGGTGGCGCCAGAACGCAGCACTCAAGAACGCAACACTCGCCACACACGCATCACTCGCAACACTCGCAACACACGCAATACAGCAGCAGCAACGGCACCCCCCGACGGGTCGCTATGACGGTACGCCAACCCCTGTCATGCCGACCCGGTGCCACCAAACCATTCCGACAAGCCATCACAACAACGCCAAAGGTGAGCAAAGATGAAGCACGATCGCTGGCTACCTTATTACCTGATCGCCCCCAGCCTGCTGTTCATGGGTGCCTTCTTTCTCTATCCGTTCATCCAGATCTTCGCCGAAGCCTTCACCAGCAGTGACGGCAACGTGGGCCTGGCCAACTTCACGCGCATCTATCAAGACTTCAACTTCTGGCCGTCACTCAAGAACACCCTGCTGCTGACCGGGGTCGTGGTGCCGCTGCAGCTGGTGCTGGCCATCGGCATGGCGCTGATGGTCACCAAGATGAACAAGGGGCGCGACAGCATCCTCTACATCTGGACCATCCCGCTGGGCATCTCCGATCTGGCCGCCGGCATCATCTGGCTGGCGATCCTCGAGCAGTTCGGCTTCCTCAATAGCTTCCTGAGCGCGGTCAGCGTGATCGATGCGCCGGCGTCCTGGCTCAACTATCAGAATGCCTTCGCGCTGTTCCTGGCCGTGGTGGTCGCCGAGATCTGGCGCGGTACCGCCATCGTGCTGGTGATCCTGGTATCGGGCATGGGGCTGATCCCCAAGGAATATGACGAGGCCGGTCAGGTGTTCGGCGCCAGCTACTGGCAGCGCCTGTGGAAGATCACCCTGCCGATGCTGCGTCCCAGCATCCAGTCGGCGCTGATTCTGCGCACCCTGCTGGCACTCGAGGTCTTCGCGGTAGTGATGATGCTGGGCGGCAGTGACATGCCGGTACTGATGAGCGAGACCTTCGACTGGCAGTTCCTCTACCAGCAGACGGGTGCCGCTGCGGCCTATGCGGTGTTGATCATGCTGATCTCGGTGGTCATCACCGGCTTCTACATCAAGTTCCTCAATGTGCCGAAGGAGGCCCGCTGATGAAATCCTCTTCTTCCGAGGCCGTCATGCCGTCATCGCTTTCATCACGCGCAAGCGCCTCCTCAGTCGACTCCTCACGCCAGGTGGCGCAGACCGCCCACAAGCCACGGCGCAATGACATGGCCTGGAAATGGCTGTTCCGGGCTGGCGTCTCGATCCTGGTGCTGTGGGTGCTGGTGCCCATCGCCCTGCTGATGCTCAACAGCGTCAGCACGCCGGAGCAGATCACCGGCTGGCCCAAGACCCTGACCCCGGCGCTGAGCTTCGAGACCCTCGACTTCTTCTGGCACTACCAGGGCGTGATCAGCGCACTGGGCAACTCGCTGCTGGCCGCCGTCTTCACCATGGTGATCGCCATCGTGCTCGGCGCACCGGCAGGCTATGCACTGGCCCGCTTCGTGTTCCCGGGCATGAATGCCTACCGCATGATCATCATCCTGTCGCGGGCCTTCCCGATGCCGCTGCTGGCGCTGCCGCTGGCCGTCATCTTCATCCAGGTCGGCATCGATGACTCCATCCTGGGTCTGGCGATGGTGCACGCCACCCTGGCACTGCCGTTTGCGGTGCTGATCACCTCCAGCCTGTTCATGGGCATTCCGGTGGAACTCGAGGAAGCCGCCTGGCTGATGGGCTGCAACCGCTGGCAGGCCTTCCGCCGCGTGGTGCTGCCGCTGGCCGCCCCGGGCATCACCGCCTCGGCCGTGTTCGCCTTCGTGATCTCGTGGAACGAGGTGTTCGCCTCGGCAATCCTCACCGTCGAGAACCGCACCCTGACCGCCTTCCTGGTGCAGAGCCTTTCCGAGTCACCTGCCGAGATCAAGTATGCCGGTGGTCTGATTCTGGTCGTCCCGGCGCTGCTGTTCCTGTTCGCGATCAGGAAGTACCTGTTCAGCATGTGGGGCATTTCCAACCGCTAACGTACGCCCGCTCATCAGGCCAATGACCGGCGGCGATCTTCATCGTCTCTCGCAAGCGAGTTCACTTCCTCGCCGCCGCTCTCGATCAAAGGAGTCAGACCATGTCAGCCATCCAAATCAGCGCCGTACGCAAGCAGTTCGGCAAACAGGAAATCCTCAAGTCCATCGATCTCGAGATCCGCGACAAGGAATTCACCGTGCTGCTCGGCCCGTCCGGCTGCGGCAAGTCGACTCTGCTGCGCATCATCGCGGGGCTGGAATACGAGAGCAGCGGCTCGATCCGCATCGGCGAGCGTGAGATCACCTCGCTGGCACCACGCGATCGCCGCATCGCGATGGTGTTCCAGAACTACGCTGTCTTCCCGCACATGACCGTGGCGGAGAACATCGCCTTCGGCCTGCGCGTGCGCAAGGACAGCGAGGCGCATATCCAGCGCAAGGTGAAGGAAACCGCTGAACTGATGCATATCGAGGACCGCCTCGATCACTACTCCGGTCAGCTTTCCGGCGGCCAGCGTCAGCGGGTTGCGGTCGCGCGTGCCCTGGCGATGGAGCCGGAAGTGCTGCTGATGGATGAGCCGCTCTCGAACCTGGATGCCCTGCTACGCCTGGAAATGCGCGCCGAGCTCAAGACCATCCTCGCCGCCTCCGACACCACTACCATCTACGTGACCCACGACCAGGTCGAGGCCATGAGCCTGGCGGACCGCATCGCGGTGATGAAGGGTGGCCAGATCGAGCAGTACGCACCGCCCTCCGAGATCTACCACTACCCGGCGACCGAATTCGTCGGCAGCTTCATCGGCAACCCGCCGATGAACTTCATCCCGCCGGATGCACGCTGGAATCACCCGACCCGCTCCGAGCAATCGAGCCAGCAGGTGCACAAGTGCGGTATCCGCCCCGAGGACTTCGAGGTGCGCTTCGAGCCCACCGAGAACTTCGCCCCGGTGCGCGTACTGGTCTCGGAATTGCTGGGATCGCACAAGCAGCTGACCGCGCGTTTCGGTGACGAGATGATTCGCGTCAACGTGCCGAGCGATCTCGAAGTCGGCAATGGCAGCGATATCCACATCCGCCCGCTGGCCGAGAAGGTGCGCTTCTACGACCACAGCGGCCACCTGATGTCGGCGTAAGAGCGCCGCGCACCTGACAGACAGTTGCCGGGCAATCTGCAACACCCGGCAAGCCGCCCGTGCTGCTTGCCGGACACGACACTGATTGACGACTGCTCACTTGCGATCAGTCGCTGACAGCCAGTCACTGATGACCATTCTCTCACAGCCCTTTTGTGACAGTCCTTTTGTAACTACACCGCGACCCACGACGGAGCCGACTCACATGAATGCCAAGCTCGACGCGCTCAGCGCTCACGACGTTCTCAAGCTCAACGACCTGGGCGGCTACACCGTGCCCACGCGTGGCCTCTACCCCTTCCAGTGGAACTGGGACGCCGCCATCACCGCGCTGGGATGGCTGGCCGCCGGTGACGAAGCGCGTGCCTGGCGTGAGGTTGAGCGCCTGCTGGAAGGTCAGTGGGACAACGGCATGGTGCCGCACATCGTCTTCCACGGTGACGCGGAAACCTACTTCCCGGGGCCGGAAGTCTGGGGCGTCAAGCATAGCCCGGCGACCAGCGCCATCTCCCAGCCGCCGGTGCTGGCCAGCGTCATGAAGCTGCTGTTCGAGGAAGGCCGTGATCGCCGGCTTGCCGAGGAAAAACTGGCCGCCACCCTGCCCGGCGTCATCCGCTACCACCTGTGGTTCTACCGCGATCGTGATCCGGAACACACCGGCCGCGTGTGCAGTTATCACCCGTGGGAATCGGGCATGGACAACAGCCCCCAGTGGGACGGCCCGCTGGCTGGCGTGCCGCCGGTCGATGCCGAATACGTGCGTCGCGATACCGGGCTGGTCGATCCGTCCGAGCGCCCGCACAAGTACGAATATGATCGCTACATCTATCTGGTGAAGTTCTTCCAGCAGAACGAGCACGACGCCGAGGTGCTGTATCGCGACTGCCCGTACCGCGTCGAGGACATCAGCCTGATCTCCATCCTGCACCGTGGCACGCGCGACCTGATCGCGCTGTGCGAAGAGGATGCCGCCGGTATGGGTCTGGCCAACACCCACGGCGAGGCGCTCTTCAGCCTCAAGCAGTCGCTGGCGCGCACCGAGGAAGGCGTGCAGGCGCTGTGGAGCGATGAGCTGGGCTGCTTCCTGAGCCGTGATGCGCGTGCCAACGTGCTGCTGGAGCACATCACCACCGCCGGTATCCTGCCGCTGTTCGCCGGGGTCGCCAGCGGCGCCCAGGCACAGCGCATGGGCGGTCTGCTCGAGGAATGGCTGGAACAGGCGCCCTTCGGTGTCGCCTCTACCCATCCGGCCAGCACCCGCTTCGAGCCCAAGCGTTACTGGCGCGGACCGAGCTGGTTGCACATCAACTGGATGCTGGCCACCGGCTGCGAGGAATATGGCATGTCCCGCGAGGCCGACCAGATCAAGCAAGCAAGCCAGAAGTGCATCGAGGCCGCCGGCTACTACGAATACTTCAACTCGGTGACCGGCGAAGGCTGTGGCGGCCGCGACTTCTCCTGGACCGCGGCGATGGACCTCTACTGGCTCAACCCGCTGGAAAGCTTCACCGCCAGCAAGGCCGCAGCCGGCGTCGTGGAGGCTTCCTGATGACTCAGCACGCCTCTCAGCAAGCCTCACCACTGGCGCAGGCACCGCAAAAGGCACCGCTGTCATGCCAGGCGGTACCGCCCATGCCGGCAACGTTCGCCAGCCGCGACTTTCTGGGTGAGCATATCCGCTCGATCATGGACTTCTATCTGCCCAAGGCGATAGACCATGAGCGCGGTGGCTACTTCCAGGCCTGGCGCGACGACGGTACGGTGTATGCGCCCACGGCGCGTCATCTGGTCAGCAGCACGCGGATGGTCTTCAACTTCGCGATGGAATATCTGCGCAACGGTGATGAGCAGTGTCTGGCCGCGACCCGTCACGGCATCGATTACCTGCGCGATGTCCATCTCGATCCGCAGACCGGCGGCTATCTGTGGTCGCTGAGCGAACAAGGCGAGGCAGACCACACCAACCAGTGCTACGGCCTGGCGTTCGTGATGCTGGCCTATGCGACGGCCTGGCGCGCCGGCATCGAGGAGGCTCGCGGCTGGCTCGAGGAGACCCGCGCGCTGATGGAAGACAGGTTCTGGTCGCCGGAGGCAGGACTCTATGCCGACGAGTCCAGCGCCGATTGGCAGACGCTGTCCGACTATCGTGGCCAGAACGCCAACATGCATGCCTGTGAAGCTATGCTGGCCGCCTTCGAGGCCACCGACGAGGCGCACTATCTGGAACGGGCCATGACCCTGGCCAGCAACATCTGCCAGCGTCAGGCCGACAAGGCCGATGGCCTGATCTGGGAGCATTACGATCGCGACTGGAACGTCGACTGGGACTACAACCGCGACGACCCCAAGAACCTCTATCGCCCGTGGGGCTTCCAGCCGGGTCACCTGACGGAATGGGCCAAGCTGCTGCTGATGCTCAAGCGTCATCGCGATGACGACTGGCTGCTGCCAACCGCGCAGCGTCTGTTCGATACCGCCTTGGATCTGGCCTGGGACAGCGAACGCGGCGGCATCTACTACGGCTTCGCGCCGGACGGCACCATCTGCGATGACGACAAGTACTTCTGGGTGCAGGCCGAGAGCCTGGTGGCCGCGGCGCTGCTGCACGAGGCCACCGGTGATTCACACTACGCCGAGTGGTACGAGCGCCTGTGGGGCTACGCCTGGCAGCACTTCATCGACCACCAGTACGGTGCCTGGTATCGCCTGCTGAATGCCGACAACCAGCGCTTCGATGACCTGAAGAGCTCGCCCGGGGCCAAGTGTGACTATCACAGCCTGGGCGCCTGCCATGAGCTGTTGCGCGTGATCACCGGCGACTGAGCCCTGTCGCACTGCCGACCGCACCACCCGACACCCCGCCTTGTGCGGGGTGTCGGCGTCTGGAGACCTTCACTGCCTGTCACCACCCGCCAGCCCGCTCTATTTATTCGTACACCCATCATGTTTCTTTAGAGCACCGCTCCTGACAATACTGGATTGCGCTGACCGCCCCGGCAGAGGGTGGCAGCCGACAGCCGCGGGCATGCCCCGAGGCGCTGCATCCAGCCGTTTCAATAGCTTCAGAAACTACAATAACAAGCGGAGTCCCACATGCCCCTTTCTCAACTCCTGGACTGGCGATTGCACCTGCTGGTCGTGGTGCTGTCTCTCGGCGCCGAACTGATCGGTATTCTCAAGTTCCCGCTCGGCCCCGGCACCTTGCTGCTGTTGCCGCTGTTCTATGCCTTTATTGCCGCCGTACTGTGCAATCCGCACCTGTTCAGTGGTACCAGGCGCTTCATCCCGCCGGTGGTAAGCGCGGCGGCAGGGCCGGTCATCCTGCTGTCGATCATGCCGTTCATCGCCCGCTTCGGTTCCACCATCGGCCCGGCCATCGAGCAGCTGATCTCGGCGGGTCCGGCGCTGATCCTGCAGGAACTGGGCAACCTGGGCACCATGCTGATCGCGATGCCGATCGCGGTGGTGGTACTCAAGATGGGCCGCGAGGCGATCGGTGCGACCTACTCCATCGCGCGTGAACCCAACATCGCGATCATCTCCGACAAATATGGCCTCAAGGGCCCGGAAGGTGTCGGCGTGATGGGCGTCTATGTCGTGGGCACCATGTTCGGCACCCTGTGGTTCGCGCTGATGGCGGGCTACCTGACCTCACTGGATATCTTCGACCCGCGTGCACTGGCCATGGCCTGCGGTGTCGGCAGCGGCAGCATGGTGGCGGCGTGTTCCGGCGCCATCGCCGGTGCCCTGCCGGAGATGGGCGAAGAACTGCTGGCCTTCGCCGGCGCCAGCAACCTGCTGACCTATGCCACCGGCCTCTACGTCTCGCTGTTCATCGCCCTGCCGGTCGCGGAGCGCCTGTTCCGCTTCTTCAGCCGCAAGCGATCCCGCAGCGAAGACGTCATGAATGACGAGGAAGCCAAGCTCGCCTCCGAGGCACTGGCTGAAGACCGCCCCGAAAACCAGCTGGGCAAGACGGCCATGGTCGTCGCGGCTGTCTGCGTGGTCGGCTGGGTGGTCAACACCATCAATGGTGCCAGCCTGATCGACGCCGCCCCCGGCATGCTGATCCTGTACGTGATGACCATGCTCGGCCTGCTGGTCGCCCGCGTCATGCCCTTCTATCTGCCGGCCATCGCCTGGGTGTCGCTGGTCAGCATCCTGATGACGCTGCCGTGGTTCCCGGGCAGCGGCTGGATCACCGAGCAGCTGGGCTTCGTCAACTTCCTCGCCATCGTCACGCCGGTACTCGGCTATGCGGGTCTGGCGCTGAGCAAGCGCGAGTTCAGCATGTTCCGCCAGGCGGGCTGGAAACTGGTGATTATCTCGCTGCTGGTCTTCACTGGCACCTATATCGGCTCGGCTGTCGTGGCACAGGCACTGCTCTGATCACGCTAGCTTCGCCCTTTGCATCTCACCTTGCTTTCCCCTTCTCATCACTTTCACGCCGGCACTCCAGGGTGCCGGTTTCCACAGGAATTCAGCATGCAACTACCCGACAAGATCGACGAGGCACTGCTGCGCAGCTGGCGTCATGAGTTTCATCAGCATCCCGAGACAGCCTTCGAGGAGCACCGCACTTCGGCGCGCGTCGCCGAGATCCTGCGTGCGGAAGGCCTGGAAGTCACCAGGGGACTTGCCGAGACCGGCGTGATCGCGGTGCTCGATGGCAAGCTGGGCAAGGGCCAGACCATCGGCCTGCGCGCCGATATGGACGCGCTGGATGTCACCGAGGCCAACGCCGTCTCACATTGCTCGCACACACCGGGCAAGATGCATGCCTGCGGTCATGATGGCCACACCACCATGCTGCTGGGCGCGGCCTGTGAACTGGCGCGCGATCCGGACTTTGCCGGCCGCGTGGTGTTCGTGTTCCAGCCGGCCGAGGAGAACGAAGGCGGCGGCCGCCGCATGGTCGAGGATGGCCTGTTCGAGCAGTTCCCGATGGATGCCATCTATGGCCTGCACAACTGGCCGGGGCTGGCACTCGGCGAGGCGGCGGTGCATGAAGAGGCGGTGATGGCGGCCTTCGATGTCTTCACCCTGACCCTGAGCGGTCACGGCTGCCACGCCGCCATGCCGCATCTGGGCAAGGACACCATCCTGGCGGCCTGTCAGCTGGTGACCCAGCTGCAGGGGCTGATCAGCCGCGAGACGCCGGCGCACCAGACCGCGATTCTCAGCATTACCCAGTTCCATGCCGGCGATGCCTTCAACGTGATGCCGGAAGAGGTCGAGCTGCGCGGTACCCTGCGCTGCTTCGACCCGGCACTGCGCGCGCATCTGCAGCAGCGCTTCCATGACGCCGTCGATGCCATGGCGACCTTCCACGGTCTCAAGGTCAACTTCGATTACCAGCCGCGCTATCCCGCGACCCTGAATGCGCCCGGCCATGCCGAACGCTGTGCCAGCGTTCTCGAGCAGCTGCCGAGCATCCAGCGGGTCCATCGTGATCTGCCGCCCTCGATGGCCTCGGAAGACTTCGCCTATCTGCTGCAGGAATGCCCGGGCGCCTATATCTGGCTGGGCAACGGTGAAGACAGCGCCTCGTTGCACAACCCGCACTACGACTTCAATGATGCTGCCACGCTAATCGGCGTCAGCTACTGGACGTCACTGGTGCGTCAGCTGCTGGCCGTTGGCGGATAGCGCATGGCCGCGATGAAGCTCTGACGAACCATCATCACTGATCAAGACCACCAGCGACACGGGCCCGGCGAGGAGTGCTGAGCATGAAGATCTGCGTGATTGGCGATGCGCCCATTGGCACTCGGGCCATACAGGCGCTTGCGCATGCCGGAGTCGAGGGCGTCATGGCAATGGCGGCCTCGGAGGTGCAGGACGCCCGGAGCCACCCACCCTTCAGCGCCGATGTCTATCTGATGGCGCTGGCGACATCACAACAGGTACAGAAGGTACTGACAGGCAATCAAGGCCTGCTGCGCATGGCGCCGCCCGGCAGTACCGTGATCGATCTCTGCAGTGGTGATGTCACGCTCAGCCGCGAGCTGGCCGTGCAGACACGCCTCGCCGGCCATCACTGGCTGGAAGCGGCCACCAACCGCAATCCTGCCGATGAGGCGAATGACAGCCTGACGCTGTTGATCGGCAGTGATGAGGCGACAGTGACGCGCATGACAGCGCTGCTTGACGCCATCTGCACGCAGCATCTGCATGTCGGGGACGCTGGCTGTGGCCATGCCGCCGCCCTGGCCAGCGACTATCTGCATGCCGCGCACCTGATCACCACCGCCGAGGCGGTCGCCATGGCCTATCGCGCAGGCGTGACACCCCAGGCGTGCATCGATGCCATCAACCTGGGTGCCGGGCGCAGTGCCGTGAGCGAGGTGAATTTTCCGCGTTGGGTGCTGCCGGGCCGCTATGACTCGGGGATCTCGACCGGTCAGCTGCGCCGCGACCTGCGCCTGGCGCGCAGTTTCGTCACCACGCTCAACCTGCCGGAAGGCTTGATGAAAGCGGTCTTCGAACGCTGTCAGCCGCCGGAGCTGTGTCCGGCGGACGAGGATGATCTCCATCATCTATGTGATCGCTGGCTGAGCAGGGTGCCCGCCCAGCTGCGCCCGCCTCGACTGACCGAAACCAGAGCCCCTGGATCATGAGGCCCGAGGTCAGCGCGCTTCCTGACGCGGACCGCTGAATGCCGTGATCCAGCGTTCGAGATGACGCAGCAACTGCAGGCTGGCACGCGGCATGCGCCGCCCGACCCGCGTGATGATATGCGCGCGGGCCTGGCGGAAGCTGGCACATTCCACATCGCGAGCGATCAACACCCCCTCCTGGAGCTCTCGGGCCGCGGCGAAGGCCGGCAACAGCGTGATGCACAGTTCGGACCGCGCCGCCTGCTTGAGCACTTCCATGGAATTGGTCTGCACCACCATATGCGGGCGCACCCCTGCCTCACGAAATCCATCGTCCATCAGCTGACGCACGCCGTGACTCGGCCCCCACAGCGCCATGGGGTGCTGCGCCACTTCCTCGAGTGTCAGCGCATGGGCCTCACTCGCCAGCGGATGCTCCGGTGACATGATGGCCACCAGCGGCTGCGGACTCGAATGCCAGAAGCGCAACTGGGGATGGACCCGCTCGTGATACATCAGGCCGATATCCGCCTCATCCTCGATCACGCTGTCGATGATGCTCTGCATGCTGCCGGTATCGACCTTGAGCGTGATGCCGGGGTACTGCTTGCGAAAGGCGCGCAGCGGACTGTTGATGATATCGCCGACGAAGCCTTCGCCGATGATCAGGCGAATCTCCCCGGTTTCCAGCCGCTGATAGGCATCGAGGCGTTCGCCGAGGTGCTGATCGAGCTTCTCTCGCTGCAGGATGTAATCCAGCAGCATCTCGCCGACCCGCGTCGGCTGCACCCCGTCACGGGTGCGCTCGATGAGCGAGGCGGCCATGGCCTCTTCGAGCAGACCTATCTGACGACTGACTGCCGAGGGGGCGATGTTCAGACGCGCTGCGGCACGCCGGATGGAGCCGGCTTCGACGGTGACCTGAAAATAGACAAGACGCTGATGCGGGATATCCATGAGGCGCTCTGCAGAGGATGGGAGAGAGAATTACATAAGTGCCAGGAAAAGTGCTGCCAGGAATGTCTGGAAAACTGGACAGTCTTCACACAGGACGCAGCCAGCAGAGTACCCGATATTCTGCCGTCTCGGGCAGCACGCGGTTGAACTCCCCCACCCTCAACGCCATATCAGAATGGATCATCGCCTCGCCTCCTCGCCTCTCCTCCTATTCATGACAGTTCTCACGGCCCTCTGCGCCGTGACGCGAGAACAGGCGATCAGCGTCGCGAGCCGGCCGAATGGAGAAGCGACGCACCGCCATTCTGAAGCCAGTACGCGAATAGGCTAAGATGGCCCATCGCTCCATTGACTGTGTCTGCGTGACACACCACACAGTCCCCATGACAAGGAGATTCAATATGCTGACCATCTCCAATTCGGTAACGCTGGCCGACTGGGAAATCGACCTCACCCAGATTCGCGCCCAAGGCAATGGCGGCCAGAACGTCAACAAGGTCGCCTCCGCCGTCCATCTGCGCTTCGATGTACAGCGCTCGACGCTGCCCGGCTTCTACAAGGAGCGCCTGATGCAGCTGTCGGATCAGCGCATCAGCAAGGAAGGCGTCATCATCATCAAGGCGCAGAGCCATCGCACCCTCGAGTTGAACAAGGAAGATGCGCTGGCCCGTCTCAAGGCGATGATTCTGGAAGCCGTGAAGGTACAGAAAGCGCGCCGTGCGACAGCGCCCAGCAAGGGCGCCAAGCGTCGCCGCGTCGACAGCAAGACGCGCAAGGGCAAGATCAAGGCCATGCGCGGCAAGGTACAGGACTGACATCGCCGCAAGCGGCGGCCAGTTCACGACTCATAATTCACGTCAGGGATAACAATACATGCGCAATATCATCAGCTCGGCCGTGCTGGGCGGCCTGCTGGCCGCGGGAATGGTCTGGAGTGGCAGCTATCTCAAGCAGGCTGCCCAGGTATGGGAATCTTCCAGCCGTGTAGTGACGGTCAAGGGGCTCGCGGAGCGCGAGGTCAAGGCCGACCTGGCCCTCTGGCCGCTGCACTTCAGCGTCAATGCCAATCAGCTGACCGGGCTTCATGAGGCGCTGGCCAATGATGAGCGCAAGATTCGCGCCTTTCTCACCGCACAGGGCTTTCCCGCCGACCAGGTCAGCGTGACCTCTCCCCAGGTGACTGACCTCTACGCCAACAGCTACAACGCCCAGCGCCCGGATGAGCGCTATCGCGCCGAAGCTACGGTGCTGGTGCGCTCGCCCAAGGTCGACCTCGTCAAGCAAAGCGCCTCACTGACCGGTGAACTGGTGCGCGAGGGTATCCTGCTCTCGGCTGACTATGCCTACCGCACCGAATTCCTGTTCACGGGGCTTGAAGCCATCAAGCCGGACATGATCGCGGCCGCGACCGCGGATGCCCGACGCGCCGCCCAGCAGTTCGCGGAGGATTCCGGTAGCACGGTCGGCCACATCAAGCATGCCAGCCAGGGCTATTTCTCGATCTCGGACCTCGACAGCTATACCCCTGACATCAAGAAGGTCAGAGTCGTGACCACCATCGACTACACCCTGAGCCACTGATCACCTCTCGACAGCCCCCTTCTTCGCCGTATGGAGCCCCAATGCCCGACACCCCGCTGAGCAAGACCCAGACAAGCTTCTATCGACGCCTGTTCGTGGCCCACCTCATCGCGCATGACATCGCCAGCGTGCCAGCCATCATCGCGGCCACCGGCATGCCGCGGCGTACCGCCCAGGACACCATCACCGCCCTGGGTGAGCTCGAGATCGTCTGTGAATTCCAGCGCGAGGAGGGCCAGCGCAACAATATCGGCCACTACGTGATTCGTGACTGGGGGCCGATCAATGCCCAGTGGGTAGCCGACAACGCCGAACGTCTGCAGAAAGCGCTGGGCTACGCGTGAGGGGCATGAACTTTATCGAACAACGAGGGCCGAGAAATGGGGAGCGAGAGATGGCTTTCGAGAATGAGCTCTCAAGCATGAGGCCTCAAGCATGATGGCTGACCCATGACGGCCGAGATTCTGGACAGTGCCGTTCAGCACGGCTTGATCGCCGTGCTGATCCAGCTGGCGCTGTGGCCGCTGTTTGGCGTGTGGTCGGCAGGTGCCATCGCCGTCGCCCTGTTTCTGGGCCGTGAGATCGCTCAGCATGAATACAAGGGCGATGGACCCAAGGCAGAGAACTGGGACTACGGCCTGCTGCAGCACTGGAATCTGGATTCCTGTCTCGATGTTGCCCTGCCACTGCTCTGCTGTGTGAGCCTGGCCAGTACGGTCTGGGCGTTAAGGCGCTACCTGGCCCGGGCGTGATCCGCGGCCCGCCTCGCGACTAGATGGGTCGCGCAAGCGCACGGCGAAAAGTGAACGTCGTAAAAAGTGAAAAACCCGTGCAGTCTTCTCTGAACGGCTCCCCTCCCCCAGCGCTGCGTTCTACCCTTCCTTGCCCTGCGCGTTTTGACTGTCCTTATAGCCTTCTCTTCCTGGCTGTCTTCCTTGCTGCCTCGCTAGCCCTTTGCTGGCTGTCTCTTGCCTACATCTGGCCTGCCTTTTCACCTCAGCACGGTGCAACCAGATTCGCTGGAAAGCGTTGCCTCAAGCATCATCAGCCAACGGCAATGCTGGTGACACTGCGCCGTACGGCGCCCGACCCAGTGGCGGAAAGCGCAGTGGCGGAAGGCGCAGAGGCGGAAGGCGCAGAGGCAGCGCGACGACGCAGCGGATGTCGGGCGCGATCCTGCAGGTAGGCCGAGAGCGTTTCCGGGCGGATGCCGGGATGCTGAAAGACGTAATCCTCGGTGATGATCGACAGAAATTCAGCACTGCGTGCGCCCGCGACCTCAAATCCCAAGATGAAGTGGCGCGACTGAGAGACCTCGAAGCAATAGTTTTCGGCGGCCACGGCGCAGGTCTGCACCACATAGCCTCCCCCCAGCTGTTCTCTGAGGATGGATCGTTCGGGATTGAATCGAGATGCCGTGTAAACGTCTATGATTTTCATTATCACCCCCAATATCGACTGGCGCAGTATATACGGAAAATCTAATACTTACATGCTTAGAGAACTCATCCCGCCTACCCCGCACTTCGAGCCGACAGTCAATTGATCCAGATCAACTCAAGCGGCAGCGCTTTCTGGGCCAGATGTCAGTGGCATCTGCCTGGATCAATAGAAAAGCGCTTGCGCGAGCACAGTGCTGATTGAGCTGAGAGGCCGGGAAAGTGAGCAATACGAACCAAAGGCGAGATACGTGAGGCAGGCGGGTCATCGCGAGAATGGTGATGAAGAATGGAAATCGGGAGCTGAAAGATGGAGAGCAGTGAGTGAGCAGTGAGTAAATAGTGACGAGATGGGCATCTTCAGGACATGCGAAAACGCAAAAAGGCCATCCGTTACCGGATGGCCTTTTCACTTGAATCTGGTCGGGACGACAGGATTCGAACCTGCGACCTCTGCAACCCCATTGCAGCGCGCTACCAAGCTGCGCCACGTCCCGACAGTGTCTGGAAGAGCTTCCCCCTCAAGACGAGACGTAATGTACCGCATTGATCTCAAAAAGAAAAGCAGGAATCTCACATTTCTTTACCTGCGTCGTGATCTGGTGTCGCACTGACGCCTGAATCCGCTGTCGGCATTGCAAAATGACCGGGTGCGACGCATGTTCATGAAGCAGGCATTCATTGCGCACCTTCGAATGCAACGCCCATGAACGACAATCGTCCAGAGGAGTTCGCGACCGATGATCCAATTCACGCTTACCACCACGCTCAAGGGCGGCACCAGCGTCAGCGGCGACCCCATCAAGGTCAGCGCCGAGAGCGCCCCTGCCGCCGGCAGCCAGATCACCAAGGGGCAATGGCCCGCACTCGACGCCTTGTCACCCAACTTTCCGGTGACAGTGACGGGAGTCGAAGAGGACGAGGATGGCAATACCCTCGTGCGCCTCAAGGAAGCCGACAGCCCGGATGCCAACGACCCCGACAGCTACCGCTACACGCCCTGGAAGTAACGGAGCGACGCCGGGTAGCATCGGGAAGGTATGAGGGGTTATCGCGCCAGCGTCGAGAAGGCAATATATTGCGCTTCATGCGGAAAGTTGGACGCCTTCATTTCGCGCAGCTTCTTGTCAGACAAGTTATGACCCACGCTGCGTTAGCATAGGGTTTGCGGAGCCTTCGTTGGCTCTGGCGAGCTGTGGCTGATGATGAGGTGGTGTATCATCCAGCCTTTCCCGGTTGGTGCCTGATGTGCACTGACATCTCGATGCCCGAGGTCACATGGTCAGCCCATTGAAATTGATAGTTACCTCCTGGCGCTGGCTGGTCGGCAAGACCGGCTCCGCCCGAGAGACACTCCATCATGGCTTTCTCGTTTCCGCATTCTTCATCGGGTTGATTTCGGCCCTCTTCAATTCCCTGCTGGGCCTCACCCTGCCGGCGTACAACATCGTGCTGGTCATCACCAGCGCGTTCATCGCCCTGATGTGGTATCGCTCGCGGTTTCATGGCGAGTTCCAGCGCATGGCCTGGCTGTTCTGTGCGCTGGTCACTTTCGTGATGCTGCCCGGCAACTGGCTGTTCAATCATGGCGCGACCGGCCCGACCCTGCTCTTCTACCTGATGGCGTCGGCCTATGTATTGGCGGTACTGCCCGCCGACCCCAAGCGCCGAGGCATCATCGTCATCGGCCTGATGTTCATGCCATGGGCACTGCTGGCGTTTGAGCATGCAAGGCCGGGCCTGGTCAGCAGCTATGCCAGCGAAGGCATGCGTTTTCTCGATATGGGCTTCAGCTACACGCTGGCCTTCGGGCTTCTCAGCGTGGTGATCGCAGGCTATGCCCGACGTATCCATGAAGAGCGTGATATCGCCAATGCCTATGCGGCGCGACTCGAGCGCCTCAGCCTGCTGGACAGTCTGACCGGCCTCTACAATCACCGCGCCATCCACGAACAGGCCGAAGCCTGGATCAGGCGTTCGCAAAGTGCCTGCCTGCTGATCTGCGACCTGGATCACTTCAAGATGATCAATGACAACCACGGCCACCCGTACGGCGACACGGTACTGGAAGAGTTCTCACGCCATGTCAGCCAGTTGACCCGAGAGTTCTCGGGAGAAGCCGGACGCTATGGCGGCGAGGAGTTCATGATCCTGATTCCCGGCACCCTGGCGACGGCTCGCCAGTTCGATGGATGCCTGCGGGAGCGCTGCGAAGCCTCGCCCCTGTTGCATGGCGTGATTCTCTTCAGCACCGGCGCCAGCGAATTGCACGCCGATGACACCCTGTCGAGCTGGGTCAAGCGCAGCGATGACGCCCTCTACCACGCCAAGGAAAATGGCCGAGGCCGTCTGATGGTCGACAAGGACCTGAGCGTCATCTGAGCCTTCACCCGCCCGACCTGGACCGACTGAGCCCCCAGACACAACGCCCCCGCAAGCATGGCTTGCGGGGGCGTTGTGTCTGGGCCGGTGCGAGGCTGATGTCGCTCAGCGCTCGCCCTTCAGCCACTCGAGATTGATCTCGTGCTGGCCATTGTCATCGGTGATGAAGATGGTGCCTTCGGAGATCATCACGGTCCACTTGATGTTGCGCGGCAGCGACTCGGTGATGGCGTCCAGCGACCCTTCCGGCACGGCCGCGATGCTCAGGTTGGAGAGCCCAGCCACCGCCGGCACGACCTTGGTTTCCCACACACGCAGGCTGCCATAGGCCAGCAGCGAGGTACGCTCGGTGCGTCGCGAGCACCAGGTCAGGCGCTCGGCATCCGGCTGACCGACTTCGATCCAGTGCAGGATACGGCCATCGAGGCTCTTTTCCCACAACGCCGGCTCATCGACATCGGACAGGCCGCGACCGAACGCGATGTTCTCGCTGTACCACAGGGCGTGGCCCAGCAGACGCACGCAAAGACGCAGTTCGGTTTCGGAGGGGTGACGAGCCACCGTGAAGCGCAGGGTCTCGTAGACGCCGCGATCCAGGTCGGTCAGCGACAGATCCACCTTGTAAGGCGTGGAAGACAGGGCCATGAAAATCTCTTCTTGAAAAGGCAGACGTCTTGGAAAGGCAATGGCAGGAAGACACTATCCCGATAAAGCACCATGCTCCTCGACTGAACCACGCGCGTGAAAATGCAAGCGCGTGGGTGCGGAGCGCAGAGTCTACCCTAGCCGGGCCCTGAACGCCCGACTCCTGCCTGGCATGCCAGCCCTCAGGCGAGGTGACGCGCCACCAAGGCATCGATGGCATCGATATCGCTCAGGCGTTCGCGCGTCATGATCAACTCGCGCCCGAGCGCCAGCGCCCGCCGCTCGGCGCGTGCGCGGGTGGCCTCATCGCTGATGGATTCGAGCTCCAGAATATGCGCAAGCCCCACAGTGCGGCGGATCAGCTCACAGCCGGCATAGCCCAGTGCATCACGCAACATGCGAGACAACAGATGCTCTGCCACGCCCGACGCAGCGAAGCTGGCATCCGATGTATGGGTGGCCTGCTCACGATACTCACAAGCGAAGCTCTCCCAACTGGCGACCGCCTGGGCGCGCAGCTGCGCTACGTAGTCACGCTTGTTGCCCTGTTCTCCCTCAAGCTCGGTATGCGCACAGGCCGCCAGCCACAGTGCTGCCAGCCAGCTGCCAATATCAAAGCCCGCCGGCCCGAAGAAGCCGAATTCCGGATCGATGACCTTCGTACTGTCTTCACGCACGAAGATAGAGCCCGCATGCAGATCACCATGCAGCAGTGCCTCGGGCGCGGAGAGGAAACGCTGCTTGAGCTCCGCCACTTCGACCTTCAGGGCAGCATCCTGCCACAGGGCTTCGGCATCCGCGCGCAGCGCCGGATTGATGCTGTTGCGCTCGTGATCACAGAACGGATCGATGAAGAACAGGTCTTCGGTGATCTTGCACTGATCGGGATTGATGAAGCGGGCGACGCGCGCCTTCTTGTCGTGGGCATCGAGTGCCAGATCGCTGCTGCGATAAAGCGTAGTGGCCAGAAAATGCCCCATCTGCTCGCCCAGCCGGGGCAATGACGCGCGCTCCAGGAAGGCATGGCGCAGATTGCGGTGATCGCCGATATCTTCCATCACGATCGCTGAACGAGCTTCATCGAAGTGATAAAGCGCCGGCACCAGGTCCGGCGCGCAGTCTGCCTCGAACTGCAGAGTTTCCGCCTCGATGCGCACACGCACCAGCGACAGCGGCCAGCTTTCGCCGATGATGCGCACCCAGGGCAGGCCCTGCTTGACGATTACCGAGGCGGAGCGGTCCGGCGTGCAGACGCGATAGACATAGTTGATGTTGCCATCGCCGATCTCTTCGACCTGAAGTGCTTCAGCGGTCGCGAAGCCCGGATATCGAGCACCGACGTGCTGGCGCGCGAAGGCGATCACATCCGCATCATCGCGAAACTGATAGTCGATGGAAGGCGCGTGGCTAGCGGTGGGGTCTTGAGCAGTCATGGCAGGTCTCAGCGCTGAATCATGAAGTCGCCGGCCTCGGCGACGCTTCGCGTGCATGGCATGCGAAGCACCTCAAGGCTCTCACTTTATTCATTTAAGAAATAAGAAGGCGATCAGTTATAGCGAGAAGATGCCTGCTGGCGCGGCGATTGGCAAGACCTGCCGAGCGAGTTTTGCTCAGCTCGGCAGGCGCTTGTCGCATGCAGGATGCTGGATTACTGGATGGGAGCCAGCAGATAGGCCGCGCGCGAGATCAGCTTGCGCCACATCGGCCGCGCATCCAGCTCTTCGCAGCTGATTTCACGACAGTGGCGGAAGTCCTCTTCGAGCATCGCCTCCACTTCCGAGGCAAACTGGTGATCGGGCACGAACGCCGTGATCTCGAAGTTGAGGCGGAAGGAGCGGTTGTCAAGATTGACGGTGCCGATGGTTGCCGTATGACTATCCATCAACATCACCTTCTGATGCAGGAAGCCTGGCTGATAGCGGAAGACGCGTACGCCGGAGCGAATCATCTCGGACAGGAACGAGAACGCCGACAGGAACACCAGCAGGTGATCGGGTCGCTCAGGAATCATCACCCGCACATCCACCCCGCGCAGCGCAGCGATCTTGAGCGCATCCTGCACGCCCTGGTCCGGCACGAAATAAGGGCTGGTGATCCAGATGCGGCTGACCGAGGAGTGAATCGCCTGCTGCACCAGCAGGCTGGCCGTCTCGCGGCGGTCCGCCGGGCCGGAAGGCACGATCACTACATGCTGACATTCGTCACAGCTGATCTGCGGCTGCCATTCAAGCGACAGCACCTCACCGGTCGCCCAGTGCCAGTCTTCCCAGAAGGCTTCCTGCAGGCCCATCACGCTGGGGCCCTCAAGCTTGAGATGGGTATCACGCCAGGCCCCGTAACGCTCGGAATGGCCCAGATATTCATTGCCGACATTCAGCCCGCCCACGAAGCCGACACGGCCGTCGATGACGGTGATCTTGCGATGATTACGGAAGTTGATCTGGAAACGATGACGCCAGCCCCGCGAGGAATTGAAGGCACTGACCTCACACCCCGATTCCATCAGATCATTCAGATAGCCGTCGGGCAGCTTGCGCGAGCCGATCTCGTCATACAGGAAACAGACCCGCACGCCGCGTTCGGCGCGGCGCATCAACTTCTGCTTGAGACGCACCCCCAGTTCATCGTTTCGCACGATGAAGAACTGGATCAGGATGTAATCCTCGGCGGTATCGATGGCATGAAACAGCGAATCGAAGGTGTGCTCGCCATTGATCAACAACTTGGCGCGGTTGCCGGTGGTGACAGGCATCATCGCCAGGCGCTCTATGGCATCCAGATGGGTGGGATTGCCGCCCAGCGGGCGTGACAGCCACGGCGACAGTTTGGGACGGAAACGCATCAAGACGCGGCGCATGGTCGAGTCGCGCTCCTCGCGAGCGCTGACATAACCATAGAAACGTGGACGCCCGAATACCCAGTACAGTGGCAGGGCGACGTAGGGAAAGGTCAGCAGACACAGAATCCAGGCGATCGCACCCTGGGAGGTACGACTGGACATCAGGGCCATGACGGCGGTCATCGCACCCAGAATGTGACTGCTCAACAGCAGAAAGCCAAGTAACCAGGCGGTCATTGCAGCTCCATTGCAGGCGTCAGGGTTGCCAGAGTATGCCACAGCAGTGCGCGCAACGATGCCATGACATCGACGGCACACAGACGAAGACCCCCGCCGGCATGCCATCACCGGCGGGGGTCTTCAGGTCATATCCACACGATACGACGGCGTATCACGACAGGGCCATCATGCACGCTCAGCGATGATTTCCTTCCACTTGGCCGGGCCCGTCTGGTGCACGGAGACACCCGCGCTGTCGACGGCTACGGTCACCGGCATGTCTTCGACCTCGAATTCGTAGATCGCTTCCATGCCCAGGTCTTCAAATGCCAGCACACGGGATTTCTTGATCGCCTGGGCGACCAGGTAGGCAGCGCCGCCGACGGCCATCAGGTAGCTGGACTTGTTGTCACGGATGGCGTCGATCGCGGTCGGGCCACGCTCTGCCTTGCCGACCATGCCCAAGAGGCCGGTCTCTTCCAGCAAGGTGCGCGTGAACTTGTCCATGCGGGTCGCGGTGGTCGGGCCAGCCGGACCGACGACTTCGTCACGGATCGGGTCGACCGGGCCGACGTAATAGATGAAGCGACCCTTGAGATCGACCGGCAGCTGCTCGCCGCGTGCCAGCATCTCGGTCATGCGCTTGTGAGCGGCGTCACGGCCGGTCAGCAGCTTGCCATTGAGCAGCAGGGTGTCGCCCGGCTGCCAGCTCTGCACTTCCTCGGGCGTCACGGTGTCGAGGTTGACACGCTTGACACTGTCGCCTGCTTCACGGGTGATTTCCGGCCAGTCCTCGAGCTTGGGTGCCGGCAGTTCTGCCACACCGCTGCCATCCAGGGTGAAGTGCACGTGACGGGTCGCCGCACAGTTCGGGATGATCGCCACCGGCTTGTTGGCCGCGTGGGTCGGATAATCCATGACCTTGATGTCGAGCACGGTGGTCAGACCACCGAGGCCCTGGGCGCCGACGCCAGTGGCGTTGACCTTCTCGAACAGCTCGAGACGGATCTCTTCGGCACGGTTGGAGGCACCACGCGCCTTCAGTTCCTGGATATCGATCGGCTCGAGCAGGGACTCCTTGGCCAGCTGCATCGCCTTCTCGGCGGTACCGCCGATGCCGATACCCAGCATGCCGGGCGGACACCAGCCAGCGCCCATCTTCGGAATCTGCTCCAGCACCCAGTCGACTACGGAGTCGGACGGGTTGAGCATCGCGAACTTGGACTTGGCTTCGCTGCCGCCACCTTTGGCCGCGACGTGGATCTCGACGCTGTCACCCGGCACCAGCTTGTGGTGGATGATGGCGGGCGTGTTGTCCTTGGTGTTGGCACGCTTGCCGTCCGGGTCTGCCAGCACAGAGGCGCGCAGCACGTTGTCCGGCAGCAGATAGGCGCGACGCACGCCTTCGTTGACCATGTCATCCAGGCTCATGTCGGCCTCGAAGCGCACGTTCATGCCGACGTGAACGAAGACGGTGACGATACCGGTGTCCTGACAGATGGGACGATGACCCAGGGCACACATCCGGGAGTTGATCAGGATCTGCGCGATGGCATCCTTGGCGGCAGGATTCTCTTCACGCTCGTACGCCGCGTTCATGGCGTCGATGAAATCCTTCGGATGGTAGTAGGAGATGTACTGCAGCGCGTCGGCGACGCTCTGGATCAGGTCATCCTGGCGGATCACGGTCATCAGGATCGGCTCCTCAAGGGCAAGCGATGGAAAAGACAGACACACTGGCGCACAGGGCACAGGGGCGATTACTGTTGTCAGGCACGGCAATCGCGCCGCCACGGGGCGAGCGTCAGATCAGGTGCGCGGGATTATACCTCATGCGAGCACGCGGCGGCAGAGCGAATCCTGCAACCCGCAAGACATGAGAATTCAGCAGGTTATGGCCCAGTCTGCGCAAGGCTCTCCCGCCCTGAGCCGCCTGCTTCGCTGCCGGCAGTCGCGTGTATCGCGAAGCGACTGCCGCCGTCCCGTTGCGGTACCGTCCTGTCATGCAGACTCCCCTTCTTCAGCCACGATGATTGCTCAATGACGCCACGCGACTGTTCACCCCCCTCCTTCTCGCCACGCCTCTTCCCGCGACGCTTCTTCTCGCGGCGTCTGCTGTCGCTGGCCGCTGCCGCGCTCACGATGTTGCTGGCAGGCTGTGGCACCCAGTCGGGTTCTGGCGCAGGTGTCGGGAGCGATACCTTCGACTGGGTGACGCCCTCCCCCCACGGCAAGAGCAATTCACGGGTTCGCCATCTGGTACTTCACTACACCGATGATGATCTGCACGGCTCCCTGCTCAGCCTGACGGGCTCTCAGGTCAGCGCTCATTATCTGCTGTCGGCGCCGATGCCCGCGACCGGCCTGCCGCGCGTCTATCCGCTGGTGCCGGAAGCGCGCCGCGCCTGGCATGCCGGCGTCAGCCAGTGGGGTGAGCGCAGCAATCTCAATGACACCTCCATCGGTATCGAGATCGTCAATGCCGGGCCCCTGGCACTGGAGCCATTGCAGGGAGGCGAGCAGGAAGATGCCAGGGAGGCGGTCGCCAGGCGCTGGGCCCCCTCACGTGGCTTCGCACCGTGGAGCGAGGCGCAGATCACTGCATTAATCACGCTGCTCAAGCCCATCATCGCGCGCCATGGCATCAAGGCGGTGGATATCGTCGGGCACTCGGACATCGCCCCTGAGCGCAAGACCGACCCCGGCCCGCGATTCCCCTGGCAACGCCTGCATGACGCCGGCATCGGTGCCTGGCCACGCACCTCTGACGTGCTGTGCTTCCAGCGCCAACTGGCAAGCGAAGGGCTGCCATCACGAGAGGTTCTGCTCACGGCGCTGACGCATTACGGCTACCCAGTGGACGTCGCACGGCCCGAACTGGCGATTGCCGCGTTCCAGGCACACTTTCGTCCCGGGTCGATCAGTGGGGCCTTCGATGTCGAGAGTATCGCGATATTGCTGGCGCTCAACGCACGTTACCGCCAGTCGCCTGGCTGCCAGCCGCCCTGAAAACGTCAGGCATGAGCCCCGGACAGTCACCTGAATGTCACTTCCCTGTCACATTTCTGACGCAGCATCGATTTGTCCTTGACGCACCAAACAGATTTGCATGGCAGTTTGACGACCGCCGTCTACTCTGGGATGAGGCATGACCAGAGAGGGTCATGGGCAGACAAGCTAGCGACTGGCTCGAAGAAGCCGGAATACCCCATCACAATGAGGTTCATCATGGCTGACAACATTCTCAGTGCAGTACCTGAAACGGCAGCAGACATGACAACACCCGCCACATCCCCCGGGGCTCTTGGATTCGTCGTCTGTGATGACAATCGCATCTATGGGGCGGGCATGAGCGAAGAAGACTGCCTCGACAACGCCCTGGAGTGCCTGTGCGGTTTCTGTGAGCGCAGCGCGCTCAAGAAGATGCTGGAGCTATGTCAATCCGGCGTGCGCTATCCCTTGCGCCAGCTTCCCGCCAGCCAGGCCTGCGTCAGCAATTGCCAGGTCTCCGGCCCTACCGATCATTACCGTATCCATGACGGCGTCGCCTATACTCCGGAAGAATTCGTGACACCTCTCTCGGCGTAAGCCATTCACGCCACTTTACCCGCCCCCCCCCTGGCTCGCACCCTGCATCGCATCCTCAAGAAAGCGCCCCTGCCACCGAGGTTTCAGTGACAGGGGCGCGTTCTTTTGCATTGCCTTCCTCTGGTGAGGCGCGACAGCGAATCACGTGCCAGGCCTCTCAGCCGCCAAGATAGGCACGACGCACGTCATCATTGGCCAGCAGCGCCTTGCCGCTGTCCGCCAGCACCACGCGACCATGCTCCAGCACATAACCGCGATCGGCGATCGACAGGGCGCGATGGGCATTCTGCTCCACCAGGAAGATGGTGGTGCCCTGCTCGCGCAGCTGCTCTACGATCTCGAAGATCTGCCCGATCACGATGGGCGCCAGCCCCAGCGATGGCTCATCGAGCAACAACAGCCGCGGCCGACTCATCAGGGCGCGCCCGATGGCCAACATCTGCTGCTCTCCGCCGGACATGGTGCCGCCGCGCTGCTGAAAGCGTTCCTTGAGGCGCGGGAAGAGCCCCAGCACGTGCTCGATACTGCGCTCGTTTTCCTCCTTGCTCTGGTAATAGCCGCCCATGGCAAGATTCTCCTCCACCGTCATGCCGGTGAAGATGCGGCGACCTTCCGGCACCACCGACAGCCCTCCACGCATCACACGCGCCGTGGGTGTACCGGTGATCTCCTCGCCCTCGAACCACACCCGCCCGCTGGTCGGACGCGGATCGCCACAGATCGACATTAGAAGCGTCGTCTTGCCGGCACCGTTGGCACCGATCAGCGTCACGATCTCGCCCTGTCCGACGGCCAGCGAGACATCATTGAGCGCCTGCACCGGCCCGTAGTGGGTGGTCAGATGCTCGAGGGCCAGCATGGCCTCCCGGGGCGCGAGCTCCTCACCGGCAAGCGTGGCCTCGGGTGTCACGTCTTCGACATGCTCACTCATGATCACTCTTCCCCCAGATAGGCCTTGATCACGGCATCATTGCGCCGTATGTCTTCCGGACTGCCATCCGCCAGCGGCTGGCCCTGATTGACCACGTAGATGTGGTCCGAGATGCCCATTACCAGACTCATATCATGCTCGATCAACAGCACCGAGATGCCCTCATCGCGGGTCAGGCTGACGATCAGATCATCCAGATCGCGCGTTTCATTGGGATTGAGGCCCGCCGCCGGCTCATCCAGCATCAGCAGCCGCGGCCTGGCGACCATGCAGCGCGCGATCTCGAGCCGACGCTGCTGGCCATAGGCCAGATTGCCCGCCTCGCGGTTGGCGAATTCGAGCAGACCGACTCGCTCCAGCCAGTCGCCGGCATGCTGCATCAGCGCCTTTTCACTGCGTCGATAGCCCGGCGTCTTGAACAGTCCCTTGAGAAGGTTGCGTTCGGCGTGCATGTGCTGCGCCACCAGCAGGTTCTCGATGACGGTCATCTCCTTGAACAACCGCACGTTCTGGAAGGTGCGCACCATGCCAGCCTGAGCAATTCGGTAGCCCGGTAGACGATGCATGGCGCGGTTCTGGAAATACACCTCGCCGCCAGTCGGCTGATAGAAGCCGGAAATGCAGTTGAAGACGGTGGTCTTGCCTGCACCATTCGGTCCGATGACCGACACCACCTCCCCCGGATGTACCTGAAGCGTCACCCCATCCACGGCCTTGAGGCCACCGAACTGCATGGTGAGGTCACACACATCCAGCAACGGTGCCCTACCCTCGGCGCGCGCCTGACGATGTGAGGAGGTGGCTGGTGCTGCCTTGTCGAGGCCTTGCCTGTCGTGGACCTGCTTGTCACAGACCTGATTATCATGTGTGTCAGCCACGGTCGAGCTCCATCTGCGGTCGTTTGAGCGGCACCAGGCCCTGAGGACGCCATACCATCATCAGCACCATCATCAGTCCGAACAGCAGCATGCGATATTCATTGAATTCGCGTGCCAGCTCCGGCAACAGCGTCATGGCGATCGCGGCCAGAATCACACCCAATTGCGAGCCCATTCCCCCCAGCACCACGATGGCCAGAATGATCGCCGACTCGATGAAGGTGAAGGATTCTGGGCTGATGAAACCCTGACGCGCAGCGAAGAAGGCACCGGCGAAACCGGCGAAGCTCGCACCGATCGTGAAGGCCGAGAGCTTGATACCGGTGGGGTTCATCCCCAGCGAGCGACAGGCGATGTCATCCTCGCGCAGCGCCTCCCACGCCCGCCCGATGGGCATGCGCAGCAAGCGGTAGATCACGAACAGCGTGATCAGCACCAGAATCAAGGCCAGCAGATACAGGTAGATCACCTTGAGGGCCGGGTCATAGTCGATGCCGAAGAACTCATGGAAGGCGATGTTGCCCTCGTCGGCCCGCCGCGAGAACTCGAGATTGAACAAGGTCGGCTTGGGAATGCGCGCGATGCCATTCGGGCCGCCAGTCAACTCGGTCCAGTTGTTGAGCAGGATGCGGATGATCTCGCCGAAGCCCAGCGTCACGATGGCCAGATAGTCACCACGCAGCCGTAGCACGGGGAAGCCAAGCAGATAGCCGAACAGCGCCGTCATCAATCCGGCGATGGGCAATGCCTCCCAGAAGCTGAAGCCCAGATAGCTGTTGAGCAGCGCATAGGTATAGGCCCCAACGGCGTAGAAGCCCACGTAGCCGAGATCCAGCAGCCCGGCGAGCCCTACCACCACGTTGAGCCCCAGGCCCAGCATGATGTAGATCAGCGTCAGGGTGGCGAGGTCCACCGCCGAGCGGTTGGAGAGGAACGGGAAGATCAGCAACGCACCGATGGCCAGCATGATCCACAGCTGACGCTTCTGACCGCTCATGACATCAGGGACGCTGAAACGTGAAGGTTTGCGCGTGCGTGCGCGCCACTCCTCGATCTGCGGACGTACCAGCTGATGCAGGAAGACGGCCAGCGCCGCGGCCAGCAACCATCCCCAGGTGTCCATGCCCATCAAGCGTACCGTGGTGGTGATGCCGGTGGACTCGAGCTGCACACCCAGTACCGAGCCCCCCAGCACGAGGGTCAGCACGGCGGCCGCAAGTGCCGACCACCAGGGACGCCGATAGGAAGGCTGTGGCGGAATCGTCTCGGCGGGTGAGGTACCCGCTGTATTCAAAGTCTGTTTCGCAAGCTTGGGCATCAGATCTTCTCCACTTCGGGCTTGCCGAGAATCCCGGAGGGACGGAACAGCAGAATCAGGATCAGCAGTCCGAAGGCCACCACGTCCTTGTATTCAGTCGACAGGTAACCGCCGGTCAGCGCCTCCGCGACGCCCAGCAGCAGGCCACCCAGCATGGCGCCGGGGATACTGCCGATACCGCCCAGCACCGCCGCCGTGAACGCCTTGAGGCCAGCCAGGAAGCCGATGTAGGGATTGACCACGCCGTAGTACATGCCGAGCAGCAGGCCTGCCACGGCGGCAAGTGCCGCCCCGATCACGAAGGTCATCGAGATGATCATGTCGGTATTGATGCCCAGCAGACGCGCCATGCCGGCATCCTGCGAGCAGGCACGGCAGGCACGACCCAGACGCGAGCGCGAGATGAAGGACGACAGCAGCAGCATGCACACCAGGGTGACGCTGAAGATGATCACCTGCATGTAGGAGAGATTGACTGCGAAGCTTTCCAGCCCGAACTCCCAGCCGCCCGGGATCAGGCTGGAGATCGCCATGTCCCGCGAACCCTGGGCCAGACGCATGTAGTTCTGCAGGAAGATCGACATGCCGATCGCCGAGATCAGCGCGATCAGACGCTTTGAGCCACGTACCGGGCGATAGGCCACCCTCTCCACGGCAAAGCCGTAGGCACAGGACACCAGCACCGCCACCAGCAAGGCGGCCGCCATCAGAAAGAAGGGGTTGGCGATACCCAGCATGCCCAGCGCCGCGATGACGATGAAGGTCACGTAGGTGCCGATCATGTAGATCTCGCCGTGAGCGAAATTGATCATGCCGATGATGCCATAGACCATCGTGTAGCCGATGGCGATCAAGGCATAGGTACTGCCGATGGTCAGGCCATTGATGACCTGTTGCAGGAAGTAGAGGATGTCTTCCATTGGAACGACCCTTGGCCGCGACTGTCGTCGGCTTGTGGCCGGTGACCGTCAGGGAAATGCCGCATGTGCGGCGACAACGGGAAGGCACGGCGATGTTGCATCACCGTGGACTCGACCGAACGGAGAAGCCCGCCATGCCAGGTGGCATGACGGGAAGCGTTTCGGGGGTGATCCACCACGGCCACATGAGGTCTCAAATACTCTCTCAAATGATCGCTCAAATGAGGTGCCAGATGTGATGTCACATGGCCGTGGCGAAGGCTGAGCTCAGACGAGCAGAGGCCAGCCGATGATCAATGTGCCGCTTCGCTCTTGGTTCCGTCGGCGTGCCAGTTGTAGACGACGAAGTTGAAGTCCTTCAGATCGCCCTTCTCGTCGTATTCGACCTTGCCGATGGGCGTGTCAAAGCTGTTGGCCTTGAGATATTCGGCGACGTCATAGGGGTCGGTGGAGTCAGCCCCCTTGATGCCATCGGCGATCAGCTCCACCGCGGTGTAGGCCGGCATGACGAATGGCCCGGAGGGGTCCTGATCCTTGTCCTTGAAGGCCGCGACCAGATCGGCGTTCTTCGGGTCTGTCTCGAAGGCCGGCGGCAGCGTCACGTAAAGCCCTTCGGAGGCCTGACCGGCGATCTTGGAAATGTCCGGATTGCCGACCCCTTCCGGGCCCATGAAGGGTGCATCGAAGCCCAGCTCACGCGACTGACGCAGCAAGAGGCCCAGCTCCGGGTGATAGCCGCCGTAGTAGACGAAGTCGACATTCTCCTTCTTGAGCTTGGAGATCAGCGCCGAAAAATCCTTGTCGCCTGCCGTGATGCCCTCGAACAGCACCACATCGATGCCGGCTTCCTCGACGGTATCGCGCACGCCGGTGGCGATGCCTTCCCCGTACTGCTGCTTGTCGTGGATCACGGCCATGTGCTTGGGCTTGACCGTCTCGGCGATATAGCGCCCGGCGACCGGCCCCTGCAGGGAATCCAGGCCGATGGTGCGGAAGACCAGCTCATAGCCCTGCTCGGTGATGGTCGGGCTGGTGGACGCCGCCGTGATCATCATCACGCCTTCCTCGGCGTAGATGTCCGAGGCCGGCTGGGTCGCACTGGAGCACAGGTGGCCGATCACGTACTGGACACCGTCATTGACGATCTGGTTGGCCACCGCCACCGCCTGCTTGGGATCACAGGCGTCATCGTATTTGACGCCCTTTAGCATCTCGCCGTCGACGCCACCGGCGGCATTGATCCGCTCGATGGCCATCTCGGCACCGATGAACTGCATGTCACCGTACTGGGCAACCGGCCCCGTGACAGGGCCTGCCATGGCGATGGTGATATCGGCCTGAGCCTGGGTGGACATCGCCGCGGCGATACCGAGAGCGAGAAGAGACCTGCGCATCATGATGAGAATTCCTGTTCCCGATTATTGTTGTACTACGGCCGGGCAGACCTGACTGACGCCTGGTGCCAACGCTGGGCTGACCGAAAAAGGCTGGCGACAGTGTCTGTCATTCGCTGACCTTGTGCGCCGCTGCCAGCCTGCAGGCAGGGGGTCGACACGTCAGGAATGCCTTGAAAGCATTATTGGCAGCAGCGAATACGCATGTAAAGTGACCGTTTGGGCGCTCATGAATGCGGCTCGGCAGCCTACCAATAGCGAAAAGCACCACGCTTCCCAATGTGGCCAGACAATCCTCGGAAAACCCGATCAAAGCCAGTCATTGGCACATGCCAACACGCGGATAACAGGATTTCCCTCTCCTCTCGCACCATCAGGAGGCACTGCAGCCCCCTGCCCGGCTACGCCCAAGGTTGTAAGAGAAGCAATGCTGCCGCCCTCCCCGAGCAACCGGTTGCCCCTGAGCCATGCACTGAGCTGCCATGTGATGATTTGCGAAGCATAGGCAAGATAACGGGATAACTCGCTGATGACACTTGCGCAACACATATCCGCCGCGCGCTGGTACCAGGGTACCTGCAGACAGGCACACGCCAGCCCTGAACGCCACGCGCCCGACGATGGGTGACATCGTCGGGCGCGCAGGGTAATGCCTTTGGCAACGCGAAAGCTGGGAGATGGAGAGTAGCGTCAGCCCAGCGCGATCAGGCGATTGCGGACGTCGTTGATCTGGTCGCGCAGTCGACCGGCTTCCTCGAACTCGAGGTTCTTGGCCGCGGCAAACATGGCATCTTCGAGACGGCTGATCTCCTTTTCAAGCGCCTGAGGACCTTCGGCCGCCAGCGCGGCGTAGTCCGGCGTCTCTTCCGCCACCTGACGCTCGCTGCCCTTGCGACGGCTGCTCTTGCGGCCCGGTGCCTGGGCACCTTCCATGATATCCGCCACCGACTTGGTGATGGTGCGCGGCGTGATGCCGTGCTCGTCATTGAAGGCCATCTGCTTCTCGCGACGGCGTTCGGTCTCGGCGATGGCCCGCTGCATGGAATCGGTGATGCGATCCCCGTACAGAATGGCCTTGCCGTTGGCATTACGCGCCGCGCGGCCGATGGTCTGGATCAGCGAGCGTTCCGAGCGCAGGAAGCCTTCCTTGTCGGCATCCAGAATCGCCACCAGCGAGACCTCCGGTATATCGAGACCCTCACGCAGCAGGTTGATGCCGACCAGCACATCGAACTTGCCCAGACGCAGGTCACGAATGATCTCGACACGCTCGACGGTGTCGATATCGGAGTGCAGATAGCGCACCCGCACATCATGCTCTCCCAGATACTCGGTCAGGTCTTCCGACATGCGCTTGGTCAGCGTGGTGATCAGCACGCGCTCGCCCACCTGGGTGCGCGCCTTGATCTCGGAGAGCACATCATCGACCTGGGTCGAGGCCGAACGCACCTCGATGATCGGATCGAGCAGCCCGGTGGGACGTACCACCTGCTCCACCACCTGGCCGGCATGTTCTTCCTCATAGGGGCCAGGCGTCGCCGAGACGAATACCGTCTGCGGCAGGATGCTCTCCCACTCCTCGAATTTCATCGGGCGGTTGTCGAGGGCCGACGGCAGACGGAAGCCGTACTCCACCAACGTCTCCTTGCGCGATCGGTCACCGCGGTACATCCCGCCGACCTGCGGCACGCTGACGTGGGACTCGTCGATGAAGACCAGTGCATCCTTGGGCAGGTAGTCGAAGAAGGTCGGCGGCGCATTGCCGGGATCACGCCCCGACAGATAGCGCGAGTAGTTCTCGATGCCATTGCAGTAGCCCAGCTCCATCATCATCTCGATGTCATAGAGGGTACGCTGCTCCAGGCGCTGGGCCTCGACCAGCTTATCGTGCTTGCGCAAGTAATCGAGGCGCTCGACGAGTTCTTCCTTGATGCGATCGACCGCAGCGACGATGGTCTCGCGCGGCGTCACGTAGTGACTCTTGGGATAGATGGTCATGCGCGGCACCGACTCGGCCACTTCACCGGTCAGCGGATCGAACAGCCGGATGGAATCGATCTCGTCATCGAAAAGCTCGACACGCACCGCCTGCTCTTCGGAGTCGGCCGGGAAGATGTCGATCACGTCGCCACGCACCCGATACGTACCGCGCCGGAAATCCATATCGTTGCGAGTGTACTGCAGCTCCGCCAGACGCCTTAGGAAGCCACGCTGGTCAATCTGCTCACCACGATTGAAGTGCAGGCGCATCTTCAGGTATTGATCCGGATCCCCCAGGCCGTAGATGGCCGAGACGGAGACCACGATGATCGCATCGCGGCGTTCCAGCAGCGCCTTGGTCGCCGACAGGCGCATCTGCTCGATATGGTCGTTGATCGAGGCATCCTTCTCGATGAAGGTGTCCGAGGAGGCGACGTAGGCTTCGGGCTGATAGTAATCGTAATAGGAGACGAAATATTCGACGGCGTTGTCGGGGAAGAACGACTTGAACTCGCCGTACAGCTGTGCCGCCAGCGTCTTGTTGGGGGCCATGACGATGGCCGGGCGCTGCAGACGCTCCACGATGTTGGCCACCGTGAAGGTCTTGCCGGAGCCGGTCACGCCCAGGAGGGTCTGATGCGCCAGACCCGCGTCCAGGCCGGTTATCAGCTTCTCGATGGCCGCCGGTTGGTCACCGGCCGGCTGAAACTTGGAATCGATGCGAAATGGTTTGCTCATGCGCTCTCAATGGTGGCAGTCAGTCGGGTCTTCAACTGACGACAGGCAGATGATTGCCCAGCGGCATCATTCGCTCGCGGGCGCTTCTCGACTGGTCACCAAGACCCGGGTGCTGGTCATCAGGCGATGGATGGGGCAACGCTCGGAGATCTCGATCAGACGCGCGCGCGTCTCGGCGTCCAGCTCATGGCCCTCCTCGGCCAGAAACTGCATGCTGACCGTGAGGCGGTATTCGCTGTCGCTGCCACGGCGCTCGTCGCTGTCGTCCCGGTCCACCGTGGTGGTGATCCCCGCCAGCGGCAAGCCTTTGCGCCTTGCGTACATCTGCACGGTGATCGACTTGCAGGCCCCCAGCGACAGGTCGAAGTAGTCATGCGGGTCCGGAGCGCTCTCGGCGCCACCGACCACCGCCGGCACATCGACCAGCAACTCATCAAAGCTTGCGACCTGTACCCGCTGCACGAAACTGCCTGACCGACGGCTGATTACCTCGATGCTCATTCGTCACCTCCCTGTCGCTGATCTGTCCGTGATCCCGCTCATGAGACGTTGCCTGCTCGCCGCCTGTCCAGCGTCTGTGCACTGCGGTCACTTGACCTTGTAACCGGCCTTCTCGACCGCCTTGACCAGGGCGTCATAACGCACCTGACCGTCGACTTCGGCAAAGCCACGCCCGACCTCGGCTTCCTTGACGCCATCCATCATCATCAGCGCCGTGGTGACCTTGTTGACGTCCTTGACGCTCTCGACACCGATCAAAGTAAGAGAAAAGCTGGCCATCGTGTCATTCCTGTCATGCAGTAAAAAAGGGGCGCCGCGGCGCATTGCAGCCGTCAAGAATAGCACGGTTGTCTGGCAGTCAGCGCGGACCAGACGCTTCGCAAGCCAGGCCGCAGAAACGCCTGGCAGGACGGGAGCCCTGATTTGCCCGTTCTTTTACTGTCACTTGAGGCACTAGGGGCTGACAGCCGCCAGCTGGCGCGTGACAATGCGGGCATCCGACATGCCGCATGGTTGCCAGAGCGCCACCGGCAGTTCACTCCTTCGCAACAGGATGGTGGTAAATGAATCCCTTCAAGACCCTGATGCAAGACCACGGCTACCAGCTCGGCGAGGACGGCCGCCTGACGCTGGGTGAGCCAGACGATGCCTCCATGCCACTCGCTGGCGTAGCTGACCGCACCCTGGCCGAAAATGGGTTGACCCCGCTGGGCAATTTCGAAGTCCTCGAGGTCTGCGGCAAGGATGGCGAACGCTTTCTGCAGGGGCAGACCTCACAGCAGCTGAGTCTGGTCGATGGCGAGCTGGCGCCGCTGACGACCTTCTGCACACCGAAGGGGCGCATTCTGGCCATGGCTCAGCTGCTGCGCGTCAGCGAAGGGCGCCTGTGGCTGGTGATGCCGGCTGGCACCGCCGAACCGCTGCGCGCCCATCTGGCCAAGTTCGCGCCCTTCTACAAGGTGACGCTGGAGGTGTCGTGCGAGCTGAGTGTGCTCGGCCTTCTCGGCGAACAGACTCTGGCGGCCTGTGCCGACGCCCTGGCGGCACCGGCTCTGCCCGCGCACGACCTGGCCATGCGCTCGGTTCTCCCGTCGCCCCTGCAGTCGAGCGAGGAAGAAGAACCGCAGACCTGCGCGCTGGCTCGCCAGCCGTCAGGCAATACCCCGCGCGCGATACTGGTCGGCCCGCATGCCGCCCTGGCAGACCTCGCGACGGCGCTTTTCGGACGCGATGTGGCCGCCAGCGACGAAACCCGCTGGCGCCTGGAAGATATCCGCGCCGGTCTACAGTGGGTCACTTCCGCGCAGACTGACAGCTGGCTGCCGCAGATGCTCAATCTGGAAGCCCTCGCCGCGATCAGCTTCAAGAAAGGCTGCTATACCGGTCAGGAAGTCGTGGCACGTGCCCACTTTCGCGGTCAGGTCAAGAAGCGCCTGCAACGCCTGACGACAATGCAGCCGGCCGACTTGCCGGCGGTGGGCAGCAAGGTCACATCTCCCGATGGCAAGTCCCTTGGCGAAGTGTTGCAGGCAGCCCATGATGAGCAGGGACGCCTGGAGCTGCTGGCCGTGATCAGCCTGCGTGATGAAGAGATAGCGTTGGCATTGGAAGATGGCACCGAGCTTGAGCGCAGCGCACTGCCCTATGCCGTCGAGCGTCGCGACCCGGAGCAGCTCAAGGGCTGAAGGGTACGGCTTGAAGGACTGGCTGTCTTGAAGGGCTTAGCCTTGAAGGACTTAACGCTTGAAAGCCGCCACAAGAAAGCCCCACACGTGCCAACGTGCGGGGCTTTCGTCTTTCACGGATTGCAGACCTGATGCACCTACCGGGGCTCACAGCCCTTCCGGCAGCCAGCCATCCCCTGCGATCAGGTGCTCGATCAGCTCCTGCACCGGCATCGGTCGTGCATAGAGATAGCCCTGATGCAGCGAGCAACCATGCGCGAGCAATTCGGCTCGCTGCTCTGGCGTCTCGATGCCCTCGGCCACCACCGCAAGATGGAAGGCCTCCGCCAGCCCCAGCATCGCTTCGATCATGGCCTGCCCCTTGCTGGAGCCCAGCGCCGTCACGAACTGTCGATCGATCTTGAGCTTGTCGAACGGCAACCGCTGAAGCTGTGACAACGAGGAGTAGCCGGTGCCGAAGTCATCCAATGCCAATGCCACGCCGTGAGCCCGGATGGTCTGGAACAGCACGGCGAGTGCCTGGATGTCATCCGGCAGCTGGCTCTCGACCAGCTCAAGCGTCAGGCGCTCACACAGCTCCGGATGCCGGAACAACATTTCCAGGTCTGACAGGAAGCGCTTGTCCATCATGTGGCGCACGGTCACGTTGACGCTCAGATGCAACTCATGGCCGCTTTCGTGGACGCGCATCAAGGTCGCGATGCTTTCCTTGAGCACCCAGCGCCCCAGCGCGACATCCAGGCGTGCGGACTCGACGATCGCCATGAAATCCGCCGAGCCCATCAAGCCATGTTCGGGGTGCTGCCAGCGAATCAACGCCTCCGACAGCTGCAAGCGGCCGCTACGCCCATCGACGATCGGCTGCACGAAGAGCCTGAGCTGATTCTCACGCAGCGCGACGGTGAACTCGGCCTCCAGCTGCTTGAGGCGACGCAACTCACGCTCCGCCTCCTCATCGAAGAAGTGCCACTCACGTTGGCACTGCTGGGTATCGTGCAAGGCACGCTCGGCGCGATAGACCAGCGCATCCACCTGGTGGCCATCCTCGGGGTAGCGCGTGATGCCCAGACTCGGCTGCAGATAGATCACCTCATCATTGAGCGTGACCTTGTCGCGCACGGCATTCAGCAGGTTGTCCAGCCAGCCACTGATACCGCCACGCGTCGCTTCCAGCAGCCGGCGCTGGACCATGATCAGCAGCCTGTCGGTCTCGAGGCGCGCCACATCGCCCGAATTCCCCAGCAAGGGAGCGATACGCTTCTTGACCTGCTCCAGCTGGTGATTGCCCGGCTCGGCGCCGGCATGATCATAGAGCACCTGCAAACCGCCAATCCGCAGCGCCATCAGCACGAAGCCTTCCATCGGCGCGACCTCACCCAGCTGATCAATCCGCACCTTGATCAGGCGCAGCATGCCTTCACGGCTGAGCAGGCCGGTATCGAGATCCGTCTCGCGCTCCTCGAGCAACTGGTGCTGGAGCAGCACGCGTTCCTGCTCCAATCCTCGTACCACCAGCGTATCGAGAGTCATGTCCAGCAACGGCATCATCTCGGTGGCGTTGAGTCGATGGCCACGACTGGCCACCAGCAGCAACTCGCTGCGCCCGGGATGCGGCGAGACCGAATAGCCCATCAGCTGACTGGCGCCCAGTCGCTGACACAGCAGCAGCGCGCGGTCATTCGGCTCATCGGCATTCTTCTCGACGCTCCCATCGCCATCGCGCCGCGAGCCATCACCGGGTGACACGCACACGCGCCCTACCGGCAGGCGCAATAGAGGATCACGCCGCAACGATGCTTCACTCAACCACTCACGCTCATCGTGACTCTGCAGAATCAGGTAGCCGGCATTGGGATTTCCCACCTCACGCCGATAGATGATGATCTCCGCCCCCAGCATCTCGCGCACGCGCTGCAGGTATCGGGTGAGAGACGCACGCGCATTCTGCGGCGCGTGGGTTTCGTAGGGGACGCTCAGAAATTGCTGGTTGAGAGTGTTGTGGCGCTGGTTTTGATGCTCGAGATAGGCGCCATAGGCCCGACACGCCCTGCGGCGCCGACTGTCGCGCACCAACATGCCAATGGTGCCCATGCCCGCCAGCACAATGATCAACAGCAGCACCGCCAGCGGAGCGCCCATCTCATACACAAGCTGAGCGACGCGATTCTCATCCTGCCAGCAGGCCTTGGCATGGTGGTAGCGATCGGCACGGCCGGATGCCGGCAAAGCCACGCAGATCTGCTGCGTCGCGATGGGCTGTGGCATGGCGTTGCTGACGACCTTCAGACCCTTCAAGCCCAGTACGGCCGCCTGCTCGTCCAGCAGGTCTGTCGTGAGCGGCATGCCCAAAATCAACAGCCCCTGCTCGTCTCGCGGTGGCAAGGCCTCCTCATCCTCGTAGAGCCCCTGCATGCCGATCAGCCATGGCTGGTTATCGACGATCAACCAGGCCAGCTGGGATTGTGTCGATGACTGGCGGGCAGCCTGCATGACGGGGGCGAGCGCACGTCGCCAGCTCACCGGCTGCTTGCCCAGCCAGTCGGCCCCCGGCGACCCGGCGTTGTGCTGCACCCAGGCTGCCACCTGCCCATCGCCCCGCACCGCAGAGATCAGATGTATGCCGGTATTGATGGCGAACTCGGGGCCATACATGTACTCGAGCCAGGTCGTGTCGAGCTCGGGCTTGCGCAGAAACCTGGTCACGGCTTCTTCCCAGTAGCCGTTCTCCTGCAACTGTCCTGCGAGCAGGCGCTGTTCACTCTTGATCCACAAGGCCAGCCGCTGCCTGTCGGATTCACGATCCGCCTCACGGGATTGGGTGATCTGGCTGGCCGTCAACCAGGCGGTGGCCAGCAGTGCCGCCAGCAACAGCAGCGGCAGCAGGTACATCCGATAGCGGGGGCCAGCAGGCATGAAGGCATGCGCGAAGACAGCAGAAGACTCATGTGACGACACACGAGAGGAGGAACGCGGTGCTGAAGAATCTGACATTGATTTACCGATGATGAGGCGACCTCCTGAACCGGGTCGGCAGGCTGTCGCCTGGCCTTTGAGGTCAGTCTAGATCAGACGTTCAGTTGAAGAATACGCTGCACATTCGTCGTGGTGGATAACGCGATATCGTGGCGACTGCTCGAGCGGAGCTCCGCCACCACGTCCGCGACCTTCGCCACTCGCGATGGCTCATTGCGCTGGCCCTGAAACCCGCACAGCGGCATGTCGGGGCTATCGGTTTCCAGCACGAAGCCATCGTCGGGCAGTGACGCCACCACTCCGCGCAGCTTGTTGGCACGCGGGTAGGTCACGCTGCCGCCCAGCCCCAGCACAAAGCCAAGCTCGAGAAAGCGCTGTGCCTGCACCTGACTGCCCGCGAAGGCATGGATGATGCCGCCACGGGTGAGTCGTGCCTGCTTGAGGCGCTTGGCCACTTCGTCGTTGGCGCGCACGCAGTGCACGATGACAGGCAAGGAGAATTCGCGTGCCATGCTCAGCTGGGACTCGAACAGCTGCCATTGGGCGTCATGATCGGCCAATCGCGTATCGAAGCCACATTCTCCCAACGCGACGATCTTACCAGCATGCTGGTCGAGAGCCTGATGAAGCGACGCCAGCGCGTCATCGCCATGCTCGGACAGAAAATAGGGATGCAACCCCAGGGCACCGAACATACGCGCCGATGAACCCGCCAGCGCCAGCACTGCCGGGAAGCTTGCCACCGTGGTGGCGGGCACCACGAAGGCCGAGACGTCTTCCTGCTCGGCACGCGCGATGACCGCCTCACGATCCGGCGTGAAGTCAGCGAAATCCAGATGGCAATGGCTGTCGATCAGCATGGAATCTCCCAGGGATGGTCGTACAGCCATCGTGCTATATCAGCGTGTGTCAGACAAACGAAGGGACCGGCCTGGTGACCGGTCCCTTGTGGACAAGTGTCGATATTGCTTGTTAGTGGTCGTGACTGGCGCAGATGGCCTAGGCCGCCTCCACCGGCGCTGCCGGCGCCAGTTCGGAGGTGCAATGACCACAACGGGTCGCCGCCAGCGGCACCCTGGAAAGGCAATACGGGCAATCCTTGTCGGTGACCTCTTCGGGCGCTTCCTCGGCTTCCTTCTTGAGCTTGTTGATCTGGCGGATCAACACGAAGACCGCCAGCGCCACCAGCGCAAAACTGATGATGGCATTGATGAACAAGCCATAATTCAGCGTCACGGCTCCCGCTTCCTTCGCGGCATCCAGGCTGGCATAGGGGGCAGCCTGAGCGCCTTCCTTGAGCACGATGAAGAAATTCGAGAAATCTACCCCCCCGATCAGCAGCCCCATCAGCGGGTTGAGCATGTCCCCCACCAGACTCTTGACGATCAGTGTGAATGCCCCGCCGATGATGATGCCGACGGCCATGTCGACGACGTTACCCTTGACGGCAAAATCACGAAATTCCTGCATGAATCCGGACATCTGTCATCTCCTGTCACTCGCTAACCATCCGGTGAATTGCCACGCATCATGCATGGCCCGCACTGAGACACATTCCACGCCATTGTTGTTGTCATTGTCTGCGCCCTACCGACCTTCGCCCCAGCAAGCTTCATCACACGGATGCCAGCAAGACAACATGACCCAAACATTATGCCGTGCTGATGCCGCGCCATGGGTTGGCTGTGTAAACGTAGGGTTACACGCATATCTGGACACAAAAAACGCCACCCCTCGGGGTGGCGTTCTTCATGACGTGATCGACAGTCTCGCTATCGCAGCGTCGCTGTGGCAACTGTCTCAGTGCTCACGGGTCGCACGGAAGGTGATGTCCGGCCAGCGTTCCTGGGTCAGCTGCAGGTTGACGCGGGTCGGCGCGATGTAGGTCAGCCAGCCGCCGCCGTCGTAAGCCAGGTTGGCACTGGCCTTGCGTTTGAAGTCTTCCAGCATCTTGGTGTCATCGCAGTAGATCCAGCGTGCGGTCTGCACGTTGATCGCCTCATAGATGCACTCGACCTTGTACTCTTCCTTCAGGCGGTGAGCGACCACGTCAAACTGCAGCGTACCGACGGCACCGACGATCAGGTCGTTGTTGTCGAACGGCTGGAAGACCTGGGTCGCGCCCTCTTCGGAGAGCTGCTGCAGGCCCTTCTGCAGCGCCTTCATCTTCAGCGGGTCCTTAAGGCGCACGCGCTTGAAAAGTTCCGGCGCGAAGTGCGGAATGCCAGTGAAGCGCATGTCCTCGCCGATGGTGAAGGTATCACCGATCTGGATGGTGCCGTGGTTGTGCAGGCCGATGATATCGCCCGGCCAGGCTTCTTCCACGTGGGAGCGGTCCGCCGCCATGAAGGTCAAGGCGTCGGGAATCTTGACGTCCTTGTTGATGCGCACATGGCGCATCTTCATGTTCTTCTCGTACTTGCCGGAGCAGACACGCAGGAAGGCGACACGGTCACGGTGCTTCGGGTCCATATTGGCCTGGATCTTGAAAACGAAACCGGTGAAGCGCTCATCGTGGGCCGTGACTTCGCGGGTATCGGTATCGCGCGGCTGGGGGGGCGGGGCATATTCGACGAAGCCGTCGAGCATCTCGCGCACGCCGAAGTTGCCCATGGCAGTACCGAAGTAGACCGGCGTCAGCTCACCGCGACGATAGGCCTCGAGATCGAACTCGTGAGAGGCGCCGCGCACCAGCTCGACCTCCATGCTCAGCTCTTCGATCAGGTCCTCGCCCAGCACTTCGATGGCTTCGGGGCTGTCGAGGCCCTTGATGCGCACGTCGTCGGGAATGCGGTTGCCCTGGCCCTGCTTGTAGAGATGGATCTCGTCATTGAGCAGATGATAGACGCCCTTGAAGCCCTTGCCGACGCCGATCGGCCAGGTCATCGGCGCGCACTGGATGTTGAGTACCGTCTCGACTTCATCCATCACCTCGATGGGATCACGCGTCTCGCGGTCCATCTTGTTGACGAAGGTCAGAATCGGCGTGGTGCGCAGGCGGCAGACTTCCATCAGCTTGATGGTGCGGTCCTCGACACCCTTGGCGCCATCGATGACCATCAGCGCCGAGTCGACGGCAGTCAGCGTCCGGTAGGTATCTTCGGAGAAGTCCTCGTGCCCGGGGGTATCCAGCAGATTGACCATGCGGTCCTTGTAGGGGAACTGCATCACGGAGGTGGTCACGGAGATACCACGCTCCTGCTCCATCTTCATCCAGTCGGAGGTCGCGTGGCGATCGGCCCGCTTGCTCTTGACCGAGCCGGCCATCTGGATGGCATTCCCGAACAGCAGCAGCTTCTCGGTGATGGTGGTCTTACCGGCATCCGGGTGAGAGATGATGGCGAATGTACGGCGCACATCCGCCGCCTTGGCAATCTGGGAATCTGACATGAGCTGAAAGGCATCCGGCCCGACGTGAGGCACGCCGCGCGCACTGTTGGGTGAATAGCAGAACAAGACGAATGGCGCGCATTGTAGCGGCTGGCGCGGCGCGGCAACAGAGGCGAGCGTGATCTACACGCCTTCGATCATCCCTACGCGCGCGAAAATGCCAAGGCCTTACTCCTCGACCTCAGACAGTGTCTCAATGATATGGCACTGTGCCATCACCCCGCCGGCACAGCAGTGCGTCAGGCGCTGCAACTCTTCCTCCATGACGGCGAGGTCGCGCTGACGCTTGCGCACCTCGATCAGCTGCGCCTCGATGCGCGCGTCTATCTGATCGCACGGCAAGGACTGCTGGTCCGCCAGGCCCAGCAAGGCGCGGATGTCATCCAGCGAAAACCCCAGCCTCCGACAACGGCGGATGAAGGTCAGACGCCTAAGCTGTGCATTGCCATACTCACGATAGCCATTGGACGCGCGTCGCATCGGGGCCAACAGCCCCTGCTTCTCGTAGTAGCGGATCGTCACCGCCTGGACATCAGACGCCTTGGCCAGTTGGCCGATGCCCATCGTCACCTCGCCGTGCGATGACGTGAACGATTCCCCTCTCCGTGCGAAATCTCTTGCGGTCATCGATGACTACTCCTCTCGCCATGTGTTGCATGTCGATGCATCAACCGTTTCATCAGCCTACTTGACCTTATAGTGACTATAACCTCCATGCTGTCATCAACACGACAGGAGGCCAAGACCCATGAAAAGCTGTTGCGAAAGTAAATCCGGCGAGCTGGCAGAGCTCAGAGCCTCACAGGGCAAGGTCCTGAAGATTCTGTTGGCGCTGAATGCCAGCATGTTCTTCGTCGAATTCACCGCGGCCTGGTGGCTGGGTTCCACCGCGCTGCTGGGGGATTCCCTCGACATGTTCGGCGATGCCAGCGTTTACGCCCTGACTCTCTATGTCCTGCACCGCAGTGTGCGTGAACGCGCAATGAGTGCGCTGATCAAGGGCATCGTGATGCTGTCGCTAGGCCTGATCGTTTTTGGCGAAGCAGGCTACCAAGCCCTCAATGGAGTGGCACCGGCCGCCCACGGCATGGGCGTCTTCGCCCTGCTGGCACTGGTCGTAAACCTCATCTGCTTCGGCCTGCTGTGGCGCTTCAAGTCGGATGATCTCAACATGCGCTCCACCTGGCTGTGCTCACGCAATGACATCATCGCCAATGCCTCGGTCTTCGGGGCCGCGGTACTGGTGGGCTGGACAGGCTCCCGCTGGCCGGACGTGCTGCTGGGGGCGGCGATTGCCGCACTCTTCCTGCAGTCCGCCTGGCAGGTGATTCGCGATGCGCGTGAAGAACTGCGCGAGGCCAGAGAGGCCGAGAACGATCAGATACCTGACGACCAGGACGCTTCCAACACCAGCAGCTGTTGCACCCCGCCGACGGCTGCGGTAGTGCTTGAGCAATCTCACGCCAGCAGTTGCTGCTCCAGCAAGCGCTGTGGTTGAAGCACGACGTCGCTGACCCATGACTGCCAGCAACACGAAAGCGCCCCGTCGGTACCGACGGGGCGCTTTCGTGTCTGGATAACACCAGGCTCAAGGGGCCGGACAATCTGGCTGACGCTCGGGGTGAGCCTGCCGGAAGGCTTCCAGTGACTGACAGGCCGCCTCGATGGCCAGAATCCTTGGGTAGTCCATAAGTTCACACTCGAAGCGCCGCGCATTGTAGAGCTGAGGCATCAGGCAGGCATCCGCCATGCCCGGGCTATCGCCATGGCAGAAACGCCCTGCACTTTCCGCCAGCATCACTTCCAGACGCGCGAAGCCCTCGGCGACCCAATGTCGATACCACTCAAGGCGCTGCTGCTGGGTGACCTCAAGCCGATCGGTCAGATAATTGAGCACGCGCGGATTGTTGAGCGGATGCATCTCACAAGCCATGAACTGACACAGTGAGCGCACCTTCGCACGCGCTTCAGGCGCGGAGGGCAACAGCGCCGGGGTGGGCCAGCGCTCCTCCAGATATTCTAGGATCGCGATCGACTGGCTCAGGGCCACAGATGTTGGGGTATCTCCCACCATCAGGGTCGGCACCAGTCCCTGGGGATTGATGGCCAGATAGTCCTCGCTGCGCTGTTCGCCCTTGAGCAGATTGACCGGCACCTGAGCGACCTCAATCCCCTTGAGCGCCAGCGCGATTCTTACCCGATAGCTGGTAGATGAACGGTAATAGCCATACAGACTCATTGAACTCATGCTGCATTCCCCTGTGACGCAGTTGGATGCCGGCCGCCCCTTCGCACTGTCTCGCGCCCAGTTGGCTTGAGGCTTACCGGCGCACGACGTCTTCCCGAGACGTGTCTCTGAGAAGCTCTGCCTGACGAGGCCGCCCTCAGGCGTCCAACTGCGTCACCTGCTGATCAATGGCGCCGAAGATGCTCTGGCCATCGCGATCGAACATCTCGATGCGGATGCGATCACCGAAACGCATGAAGGGAGTGCGAATCTCATCGAACAGGATCTTCTCGACCATGCGCACTTCTGCCAGACAGCTGTAGCCCACACCCCCTTCACTGATCGGCTTGCCGGGGCCGCCATCCTTGCCGGGATTGGACACGGTGCCTGAACCGATGATCGCGCCGGCGCCCAGTGGGCGGGTCTTCGCGGCATGCGCCACCAGCTGCGGGAAGCTGAAGATCATGTCTGGCCCGGACTCTGGCTCACCGAACTTCTCACCATTGAGATGCACGCTCAGCGGCAGATGCACGCGCCCCTGCTGCCAGGCCTCCCCCAGCTCGTCCGGCGTCACGGCGATGGGCGAGAAGCTTGACGACGGCTTGGACTGGAAGAAGCCGAAGCCCTTGGCCAGCTCGCCGGGGATCAGTCCACGCAGACTGACGTCATTGACCAGCATCAACAGGCGAATATGGTCCTCGGCCTGCTCCGGACTGACATGCATCGGCACATCATCGGTGATGACGGCGATCTCGCCTTCGAAATCGATGCCATGCTCCTCACTGACACATACGATATCGGCGCTGGGGGCCAGGAAGCTGTCGCTGCCGCCCTGATACATCAGTGGGTCGTGCCAGAAGGTCTCGGGCATCTCGGCGCCACGCGCCTGACGCACCAGCTGCACATGATTCAGATACGCCGAGCCGTCTGCCCACTGGTAACTGCGCGGCAGCGGGGAATGCAGCGCCTGACTTTCCAGCGCAAAAGCGTCCGCCAGCGTGCCATCATTTAGCGCCACGTAGCGTTGCTCGAGCCTGGGCGCCAGCGACGTCCAGTCTTCCAGCAGCGCCTGCAGCGTCGTGGCGACATCCGCGACCTTGACGGCGCGGGTCAGGTCACGGGAGACCAGCAGCAGTGTTCCATCGCGGGAACCATCCTGGCAGGTAGCGAATTTCATGGGTGCCTCCTTGAAGAGCAACGTGAGCAAGAATGCAGGAATTGCCTGGGGTCGGATGACGATGAAAAGTCAAAGGTCATCGCTGATGCAGGGTGGATTGAGGAGTGAATCAAGAGGTGGATTGAGGAGTGGTGTGGGACGTGAAGTGAGACGCGAGTCCCTGCCAGACCGAGCCATAGTCGCGCTGACGAGCGCTCGACGACAGGGCCTGCGGGGTGGGCTGGAACAGATAGCGACTCTCGAACATGAAGGCGAGCGTATTTCCCTGATAGCGGGGGGCAAGTTCCGCCCGACTGGCGGCCTCGAAGGTGGCAGCGTCAGGGCCATGCGGGGTCATGGCGTTGTGCAGACTCGCGCCTCCAGGACGGAAGCCTTCGCGTTTGGCGTCGTACTCACCATGGATAAGCCCCATCAACTCGCTCATCAGGTTGCGATGGAAGTACGGCGGCCGGAAGGTGTTCTCGGCGACCATCCAGCGTGGCGGAAAGATCACGAAGTCGAGATTGGCGACCCCGGCAGTGTCCGACGGTGAGGTCAGCACGGTGAAGATAGAGGGATCAGGATGATCGAAGCTGACCGTATTGATCGTATTGAAGGTCGCCAGATCATATTTGTAGGGCGCGTAATTGCCGTGCCAGGCCACGACATCCAGCGGTGAATGATCCAGACTCGCGCGCCAGAAACGCCCGCCGAACTTTGCCACCAGCGTGAAGTCACCGGCTTCGTCCTCGAAACGTGCCGATGGCGCGAGGAAGTCACGTGGATTGGCCAGTCCATTGCTACCGATGGGCCCCAGCGAGGGCAGCTCGAGAGGCGCGCCGTAGTTCTCGGCCACATAACCACGACAGCCTTCCGCGTGCCCCGCCAGCGGATTGAGCTGGAACTTGATACCACGCGGGATCACGACGATCTCGCCGCTGGCGACTTCCAGCAGGCCCAGCTCGCTGCGAACCTCGATGGCACCCTGCTGCGGCACGATCAGCAATTCGCCGTCAGCATTGTAGAAAAAGCGCTGCTGCATGCCGCGAGTGAAGGCGTAGAGATGCGTGGCACAACCCTGCTGCGCCTGGGCATCCCCATTGACCGCCAACGTGATCAGACCTTCCAGAAAATCGCCAGCGCAGAACGCGATGGGGTCCCAGCGCATCGGGTTGGGATCCGGCATTCCCTCGGCCAGCGGTGCGGTGGCGACCTGCGGCATCTCCATGGGCTGATAGGTGCCCTGCACCACCGAGGGCCGAATGCGGTAAAGCCAGCTGCGCAGGTTGTGGCTACGCGGCGCGGTGAAGGCCGAGCCGCTCAACTGCTCCGCGTAAAGGCCGTAGGGGCAACGCTGGGGGGAGTTCTGGCCCTGCGGCAAGGCACCAGGCAACGCCTCGCTGGAGACATGATTGCGAAAACCGGCGTGATAACGACACTCAGCATTGCGCTCGCGCATGACGATTCATCTCCTTGTGGGCTCGCGGCTCCTGATGACCCGGGGCATCTATGGCACGACATGCCGCCACCGCCCCAAATAGTAACATATGAAACCATATAGCCAGATCCATACCTTGGCAATCGCCAAAGTGGCCGACTTTTGTCTTGCCCAACATCGAAAGTGGTAACATTGGCAACCTGATCTGGCCGCAATGCTCTGATGCGACAACGCAAGTCAGCCCTCTCACCGAGACAGGTAACTCTCGATGCAACGCACTGATGACACTCCCGAAGCGCGCGATGCCCTTGATGGGGATGCCTCCCAGGACACGCCCCGCTGCGAGCTGGATCTTGACCAGTTTTTGCCCTATCGCCTCAACCGACTGGCCGAGCGTACCAGTGAGGCGATGTTCGCCCGCTATGGCGAGCGCTTCGCCATCAATGTCGCCGAGTGGCGTCTGCTGGCCTGGTTGAGCCGTGGCGTACCGATGACCGCTCGGGAAATCAGTCTGCGCACCCACATGGACAAGGTACGCGTCTCGCGCGCCGTCAAATCACTGGAGAACCGTGAACTTATCCTGCGTCGTCCGAGCGAGCAGGACCAGCGTGCGCAGCTGCTGGTTCTCACCGCCGAGGGTGAGGCCATGCTAGCCGAGCTGATTCCCGAAGCGCGGCGTTTCGAGGATGAGCTGCTCGGTGCGGTCAATGCACGCCAATACCGTGATCTGCTACTCACCATGCAGACCCTGGAGCGACAACTGGATCAACTGCCGGGCAGCGATTGAGCCAGGCATGCAAGACGCTCATTCACAGAACGACAGGGGGTTTCCTGGCCGCCATTTCGCGTGATGTATAATTATGGTATAGGTTGTGTACTGTTTTTAAGGAGCCTTGCCAGCATGCATCGCAAACCGCACCTGCCCAGCAAGCTGTGTCAGACCTGCCAGCGCCCCTTCACATGGCGCAAGAAGTGGCAGGATTGTTGGGATGACGTACGCCATTGCAGTCAGCGCTGTCGTCGCAACGCACGCCAGCTGGCACGGGAGACGCGCGATGACGTCCACTGACCCCTGGCTGGTATGGTTGAACGAGGATCTGCGCCTCGATGACAACCCGGTATGGCAAGCCGCACTCGAGGAGCGAGCCTCGCACCTGCTGGTCGTGCATGTTCTGGCGGAAACGACCTTTCAGCCCTTCGGCAGCGTCAGCCCTGGGGAACCACGCCTGCAGCCGCTTAGCACGGGACGGCAACATGCCCTGCTCGGGAGTCTGGAATCGCTGCGCACACGACTTCAGGCGCTGGGCAGTGACCTGCTGATCCTCCACGGCGATGCGGCACAACTGATTGGGCAGCTAGCAAGGCAATATGACTGCCGAGGCGTCATCACATGCCGCGCTACGGGCGTGGTGGAACACCGACAGCAACGCGCGGTGGCAAGCCAGTGTCGCCTGCGGCGATTGAACAGTGGTTTGCTGCTGGACGAAGACGAGCTGCCGGAACCGCTTACCGCGCTCCCCGAGAGCTTCAGTGCCTTTCGGCGCAAGCTGGAGAAGGCCCGCCCGAGCCTTCCCGACATGCCTGCCCCGTTAAAAGCCCCCTCCCGGCTCCCCGGCTGGCCGGAGGCCGCCCCTCGTGGCTTTCAGGGCGCGGCCAGGTATCTGTTGGAGGCTCGCCACTGGCAGGCCGATACCCGCGGCGAATACACCTTTACTCCCGGAGAGCCCGCCGGCTTGCAACGCCTGCAGGATTATCTGAGCCCGGCCTCCGCCGGCCACTACAAGACCACCCGCAATCGCCTCAGCGGCGCGGATTTCTCGACCCGCTTCTCCGTGTGGCTGGCACTGGGCTGTCTGTCGCCGCGGCGGATACTGGATGCACTGCACCGCTTTCAGACCACACTCCCCGAGCACTGCGCGCATCCGCAGGCTGCCTTCAAGGACAGCGACTGGATCCGCATCGAGCTGCTATGGCGCGAATATTTCCACTGGGATGCACGGCGGCTAGGCAGACATACCTTCACGAGCGAGTCCCCAAGCCACGACGGGGCTCAACCGCGCGGCCATGAGCCGGGGTCACAAGCGCTTGAACGCTGGCAGGCCGGAATGACCGGGGTGCCATGGGTCGATGCCGGCATGCGCGAACTGGCGGCTACCGGCTGGCTGAGCAACCGCATGCGCCAGAACGTGGCGAGCTTTCTGGTCAAGGACCTTGGCGTGGACTGGCGCCAGGGAGCGGCCTGGTTCGAACATCAGCTACTGGATCACGACGTCGCCTCCAACTGGGGCAATTGGCGCTATCTGGCGGGTATCGGACGTGACCCACGCGGGGATCGCCACTTCAACATGATGAAGCAGGCACGCCAGCATGACCCTCTCGGCCATTACGTCAGCCGCTGGATACCTGAACTTGCGGCACTGCCCGCCGGCATGCAGTGCCATGCGCCCTGGCTCGCCTGGTCAAGCAGCGCCGGACGCGACAGAACAACGGCTCACTATCCGCGCCAGCCAATCACGCATGTCGAGGGTTGGAAGGCCCACCTGACCGACATCACACCGACACGCGTGACGCCCTGGCCGAGTGGCTCCTTCGAGCGAGGCTGACAACCATTGAATCCCGAAGAGAGCGCCACCAAGCGGTCACGACGCAGAGGAGGCGACCCAGGGGATCCCTTGGCGCCTTGACGCTAACTGTCCGTCAGGGCTGCACTTTATGCGCCTTATTCACTATCATGGCCGCATTCCTCGCAGGAGTTGTCATGAATCAGCCGCTACCGCCACCACTGTCCACGCCGCACCGCAATCTCATTCGTCTGACCATTGCGCGCGGCATCACCTGGACCGGCTTTCTCATCCTGATCATCTTCGGGATCGAGATCATCGGCTTTCAGCTCAACGTGCTGCCCGTCATCTCGATCATCATCGCGATGGGGCTGGTCAATGTCGCGACCTGGTGGCGCCTCGGGCAATCTCACCCTGTCACCGACACCGAGAACCTGATTCACCTGCTGGTGGATATCGCCGGCCTGACGATGCTGTTCTTCCATACCGGTGGCTCCACCAACCCCTTCGTGCCCTATTATCTGGTGCCGGTGACCATGGCGGCCGCAACGCTCCCGTGGCGCTATGCTTGGGTGATTGCTGCAGTCGGCATGGGCTGTTACAGCTTCCTGATGGTGTTCTACGAGCCGGTGCCGCAGCTGGCGACCTATGAGCTGGGCGGACGCATCAGCCTACATGTCATCGGCATGTGGCTGAACTTCGGCCTGTCGGCGTCTCTGGTGACCTACTTCATCTACAAGATGGCCCATGCGCTGCGCACCCGGGAGCAGGCGCTGTCCACCACGCGTGAGGCCGCCCTGCGTAGCGAGCAGGTATTGGCAGTGGCCAGCCAGGCCGCCGGCACCGCGCATGAGCTGGGCACCCCGCTCTCCACCATGGCGGTGCTGTTGAGCGAGATGCGCGAGGATGCCAAGGACAGGAACAACCCTCAGCTAGAGGATGATCTTGCCCTGCTGCGCAGCCAGGTCGACACCTGCAAGCAACGCCTGCAGGCGATGGTGGCCGCGGCCGACCGCCGCCGCATGGAGCAGCCTCAACCCATCAATGCTGCCCAGTGGCTGGAAGAAATCGTGCAGCGCTGGCTGGTAGTGCGCCCGGACGTGCAGCATAGCGTCGAGGTGACGCCCGGCGCTGAACAGGCCTCCATGCTGGTGGACACCACGCTTGAGCAGGCGCTGATGAACCTGCTCAACAATGCCGCCGACGCCTGCCCGGATGATATCGAGATCACCCTGGAGCAACGCGATCAGGAAGTGCTGATCGACATCCGCGATCATGGCGAAGGTGTGCCCATGGCGGTGGCGGATCAACTGGGTGAGACCTTCATCTCCACCAAATCCAAGGGCATGGGCATCGGCCTGTTCCTCACGCATGCCACCATCAATCGGTTCGGTGGCGGCGTCAGTCTGTACAACCACGAAGATGGCGGCACCTTGACGGAAGTGCGCCTCCCCCTTCATCTGACATGATGGCGGCAAAGACCGCCCAAGCGAGAACCCTGATGAGCGATGCAACCCGACTGCTGATCATCGACGATGATGAATTCTTCTGCCAGGTCACCGCGCGCGCCATGACGCGTCGCGGCTATGAAGTGGAAGTGGCCCGCGATGAGGCCCAGGCACTCAGCGTGGCGCGCAGCCACCGCCCGGAGCTGATCACGCTCGACCTGAAGCTGGAGCAGAGCTCTGGCCTCAAGCTGCTGCCCGAGCTGATCGCTCTGCTGCCTGACACGCGTATCGTGGTGCTGACCGGTTATTCCAGCATCGCCACCGCGGTGGAAGCCATCAAGCTCGGCGCGGTCAACTACCTGTGCAAGCCCGCCGATGCCGACGAGATTCTCAACGCATTCAACCGCGAAGGCGGTGACCCGGCCGCCGAGATTTCCGACAACCCGCCGTCGGTCAACCGCCTGACCTGGGAGCACATCCAGAAGGTGCTCAACGAGCACGATGGCAACATTTCCTCCACAGCCCGCGCCCTGGGAATGCACCGTCGCACCCTGCAACGCAAGCTGCAGAAGCGCCCGGTCAAGCGCTGAGATAGCGCCGCTGCCCTGGCCTGCACCCAGGCGACAATTTGCAGACGACCAAGCAAGAGCCCTCACCATCCTCGCTCGCAAACGCGATTCGATGGTGAGGGCTTCGAGTCACTGCAGTGACTGTAATGCGTCGGATCTCAATGATAAGCCGTTATTGCGCCGTCCACCCCAAGTCCATGTTGAAGCTGGAGCCGGTCACTGAACCTGCCTTGTCGGAGGCCAGCCATACCGCCATATCCGCCACTTCGGAGGGGTCAATCATTTGCTTGATCGCCGCTCCCTTGAGCATGACCTTCTCGATCACTTCATCTTCTGGCATGTCATTGAGCTTGGCCTGTTCGGCGATCTGCTTGTCGACCAGCGGCGTGCGTACATAGGCCGGGCAGATGGCATTGGCGGTGATGCCACTTTCCCCACCCTCTAGCGCAGCAGTTCTGGTCAGCCCCATCAAACCATGCTTGGCACTGACGTAGGCCGCCTTGCCCGGGGACGCGACATGGGCGTGAATGGACGCCATATTGACGATGCGCCCGTACCCATTCTTCTCCATGTACGGCCAGGCCGCCTGGATCAGCGTGAATGGCGCACTCAGCATCAAGGCGATGATCTGATTCCACTTGGCTTCGGGGAAGTCCTTGATACGCTCGACATGCTGGATGCCGGCATTGTTAACCAGGATATCGAGGCGCCCGAAACGGGACACGGCTTCTTCTACCGCCGCGCGACACTGCTCAGCATCCGTCAGGTCGGCCTTGAAGAAGGCAGCCCCTGCCTTGTCGGCGACCTCTGCCCCCTCATCACTGAAATCGACCGCCAGCACCTGATGCCCGGCATCGCACATCGCTTGCATGATGGCGGCGCCGATACCGCTGGCGGTACCGGTCACCAGTGCAACACGGGCAGGGGAAGATTGTTGTTCACTCATGCGAATCTCCTGACAGAGGGTAATGTCATGCTGCTCTGCAACATATAATGAAGATAGCGCTAATCTAGCCGTCTTTACCACCCGACCATCGCCGAGTTGCACTCCGCGCTGGCATTATCGAGCGCCAGCCAGCATCACAGCCGCATGATGCATTCGACGCAATCATTGACCTCCGCTGACGCAACCCGGCCGACAGGCGCTATTCACGACGAGAAGCGAACCTGCTATGACAGGAAGCGAACCTGCACCAGCAGCCCCGGGGCCTGGGGCGTTCCCAAGGGGTTCTCCTTCAGCGCCAGCGCTGCGCCTAGACGTTCGGCGAGCTCGCGCACGATGGATAGGCCCAGCCCGGAACCTTGAGTCTTCTGGCCGGCCAGACGCACGAAGCGTTCAAAGACGCGCTCGCGTTCACGCAGCGGGATTCCGGGGCCCGTATCGGCCACTTCCATGCGCCATCCAGCATCGTCGCGGCGGATATCCAGGCGCACCTCTCCGCCTTCTGGCGTATAGCGCAGCGCATTATCGAGCAGATTGCGCAGCAGCACGTAGAGGCCGTTCTCATGACTGACCAGCTGCGCGCCAGGTTCAACCTCGATATGCAGCTTGATGCCTCGCTGGCGTGCCATGGGGCCCAGATCCCGCGCCAGCTCATTGGTCAGCTGGGCGAGATCGACGGAGCGACGCGGTGCCTCTGCCCCGCTTTCCAGTCGTGACAGGGTCAACAGCTGCTCCACTACCCGTGTCATGCGATTGACGCCATCCACGATCATGCGTGCCGAGCGCCGCGAGGCCTCATCCCTGGCATCGGCCTCCAGATTCTGGGCATGCACCTTGATGCCCGCTAGGGGAGTCCGCAATTCATGGGCCGCATTGGCCGTGAAGCGCCGCTCCTTGTCAAGGGTGTCCGCCAGGCGCACCAGCAGCCCATTGAGGGCATCCACCATGCCGCGTATCTCGTCAGGTGCCTCGCTGGCATCCAGCGGCTCGAGGTACCCGGGTTGACGGGCCGTGATCTGATGACTGATGCGCAATACGGGACGAAAACCCCGCGAGACCGCCACACCGATCAGCAAGGCGATCACGAGCAACCCGACCACCAGCGCCAGCACGTTGTGCAACGCAATCTGGCCGGTCAGTTCATCGCGCACATCTTCACGCTGGGCCGCCGTGACCCAGATGCCACTCTCGGGGAAATACAGCGTGAAGGTGAACCAGTCATGATGATTGTCATGCTGCATGCCATAGCCAGGCACCGGCAGGTAATCCAGCGCCACAGAGGGTGAAGAGAGGCCAAGCAACGGCTGGCCCAGCGCATCCCACATCTGGAAGATCAGTTTGTCTTCATAGACATGCCCCAGCGGGGATTTCTCGTGACCATCGGCAAAGCTCAAGGAGGGTGGACGCAGGCTGAACTGGCCCGATGTCATCTGCTGCAACTTTTCCTGACGCGCGGCCGGTGTCAACGACGCCAATTGAGACTGATAGAGCCGCCCCAGCATGCGTGCATTCTGGGCCAGCTCAGCGTCGAACAGCTCATCAATCTGCTCGCGGGAGTCGAAGTAGCTCCAGGCAGCGGCCGTCCCCAGCACGATCACGACGCCACCAATCAGGTTGCGCCGCAGGAAACTGCGGATGGATTTCACGTGAGTTCCCCCAGCCGATAGCCCACGCCGCGCACGGTCTTGACCACCCCGGTGCCGAACTTGCGGCGCAGATGGTGCACATGTACCTCGATGACATTGCTCTCGACATCGCCATCCCAGCCATAGAGCTGCTCGACGAGCTGATCTCGGCTGAAGACACGGCTGGGGTGCAGCAGCAGGAACTCCAGCAGATCAAACTCGCGCCGTCCCAGCGCGACCTCACTACCGGAGAGCGTGACAGTGCGGCCAGCTTGATCAATGCGCAACGGCCCCAGCTGCAGGCAACCGCTGGCCTGCCCGGCATGGCGCCTGACCAACGCACGCAGACGCGCCACCAGCTCGGCAATGTCGAACGGCTTGACCAGATAGTCGTCCGCGCCGCCGTCCAGACCACGTACCCGGTCGCTGATGTCATCACGTGCCGTCAGGATCAATACCGGTAACGTCTGGCCCTGACGGCGCAGGTGACTCAAGACCTGCAGACCGTCGAGATCCGGCAGGCCAAGGTCCAGCACCAGCACATCAAAGGGCGAATGCTTGAGCGTGGCGGCAACGTTGGCGCCCTCCTTCAACCATTCAGTGCTCATGCCTTCGCGGCGCAGGGTATGGTTGACCCCCTCCCCCAACAACGGATCATCTTCGACGAGCAGAACTCGCATCTGGACTCCTTGAAATCGTTCTGATTCTGCCATGTCATATCAGGACATGAGACAAGACGTCCGCCACCGAAAGGTGACGGACGTTGGAAGCAAACCTCGGGATAGCACATCGCCTGTGTCGATGGATCAGCCAGCCATCACACACCGCTGCGTGCACGACGCCCCGGGTGTCGAGCATGGCGCCACCTGGCCAGACGCGCCGTCAGCAGCATCCTCTGCTCACGCAGCCCGAGCGCGCCACGCTCCAGCATGCGGCGCGGTCCTCCGATGACACGCCGCAACGCCTCACCCGCCATCAACCAGCCATACGCGAGCGGGTGCCCGGCTCGCGCCAGACGCAGTCGGAAGATCAGCGCGCGCGCCTGACGCGCCACACTGACAGGATGATTGCCCTGATGACGCGCCAGGCGCATCAAAAGAGGGTCCTCTTCACCAGTGATCAGCGCCGGGGTATGCAAGCGGATACGTGAGTGCTTCGCTGTCGGCAGCGGAACGAAAAAGTCGCCGTCTGCCTGCACGATCAACTCCAGCAGCGGGCGTCGGCTATCCGCCGAGCCATGAAGCTCAAGACACTCCAGTACCTTGGCGCGCACCTCGGCCGGCCACCCCCCACGCTCGAGCACATGCCAGGCGCGGCCACTCTCCAGATGCCAGCGGCCATCGCCCGGCAGGCTTAGCAAGGTATCGGGGCGCTCCGAAGCCGGGATGTTGTGCAGTTGCGTGCATAGCGCGTCACCCCTCACATCTGCGTGCGTCAGTGACAGGCGGCGGTGTTGCTGGCCACTCGGGGTGGGCAACAACCTGCACAGCAAGGCAAGGTCATCCCCCTCTCGCTCGACCAGAATCAATGCAGCCCCTGCCGCCGCCAGCTGCCAACAGAGTTCTCGACAACTGGAGGCCATCGGCGCCTCGACCAGGACACGATGCCCGGCTAGGCTAGCGGGCTTGAGCTTTGCAGCGGTGTGGGCAAGACCAGTGCGTTCAAGAACTGTGCGTGCAAGAGAAATGAACATGAGGGCTTTCCTTGGGTCGAGGCATTGCCAGACACAGAGGCGCGAGTGGATGACACGCCTTGTGGACCTGCATAGGAGCATGATCGATCAGCTCACTGACAGACATGTGGCAACGAGGTGACATTTCCACAAGACGTGCTGACGATTCCCATGGCCAACACGCAAGCGCTGAGCTTAACCATGGAGTGATCACCAGCATGAATGGCTGCGCTTAACGCAAACTTAAGCTCTCACAAGACGATGCCACGATAACGCTGGCCTTCCTGCTTCTTGCTCGCCTCCAGCTCGACTCTCCACCAATACCCCTGATGCTCAGAAGCCGAACAGCCTGACGATAGGCGGCACGATGAAGGCGGTCAGCAGACCGGTCAGCCCCATCGACATGCCAGCGAAGGCACCCGCCAGAGTGCTCACCGACGAGAAGCAGAACGCAGTACCGATGCCATGCGCCGACAAGCCCATGGTGAAGCCCTTGACGGTATCGTCTCGCGCCCCTGCCAGTCGCATGACAACGGGGCCTACCACACAGCCGAGGGTGCCGGTCAGCAGCACCAGCCCTGCCGTCAGCGAGGGGATACCGCCCAATTTTTCGGCGATCCCCATCGCGATCGGTGATGTGACGGATTTGGGCGCCAGGCTCAAGGCCACCTGGGTGTGTGCTCCCAGCGACAGTGACAGCCCCAGAGTAGTGGTCACGGCAGTGACGATGCCGACGCAACAGGCCGTCAGCAGTGGCCACAGCATCTGCTTGACCCGATCGAGATGGTCAAACAACGGTACCGCCAACGCGACGGTGGCCGGCCCGAGCAGGAAGTGGATGAACTGGGCCCCTTCAAAGTAGGTGGGATAGTCGGTGTCTGTCAGCCACAGAAACCCGATGATCAGCGCGATGGAGACCAGTACCGGGTGCGCCAGCGATGCGCCCCGTGCCAGACGATTGATCGCCGTCGCCAGCAGAAAGGCCACCAGCGTCAGCAGCAGATGCAATAACGGAGAAGCGCTCAGGTACACCCACAGGGCGTCAAGCGGGGCCAGATTCATGAGGACACCTCATCACCGTTGGGTGACTTGCCCCCTGGGCCGCTCGGCGTAGCAGAGCCTCGATCGATCAGACGCTGCAACAGCCAGGCCGTGACGAACTGGGTGACCGCGATCGACGCGACCAGCGTGATGGCGATGGCGGTGAGATCGCGTGCGATGAGCTCGAAATGGACCATGACGCCAACGCCCGCAGGCACGAACAGCAGCGACAGATGCGAGAGCAGGCCATTGCTGGCAAGCCTGAGACTGGCCGGCACGCGTTCCCGCAGTAGCGCACGGGCCAGCTGACGTTGACCGAAGTCTCGATCCGCACTCTCGTCAACGCGCAGCACTCCTTCCCCTTCTCTGTCCGGGGCAGGCAACAACCGTTTGCGCAGCCGCCCTCGCAACATCAACCCCAGCAGCAGGAAAAGCATTCCCAGTACTGGCCCTGGCACCGGCAACAACAACGCACGCCCCGTCACCTCGCCGAGAAACTGGCAAAGCAGAAGGATGCAGAACCCCTTGATCAACGCCATTTCCTTTCATACTCCTCTTGACCGTGTCAGCCCGTCAGGCTGCCATACTGACAATTATGTCACAGCCATCCTTGACGACCTCCCCTCTCTGCCCTGGCGTCCTTACTGCCCTCAATGTTCAAGACGCCAACAACGGTTTGGCAACGCTCTACTGTGGTAGTCTGCGATTTCGACCCCTCCTACACCGTTACAGACAGGGAAGGCTGCGACACGATGCCAGACTCTCTCGGGCTTGATACTTCCGTTATTCCCAATTGGATCAAGACATTGCGGCATGAAGAGGATCATCAGGCCCTGATGATTCTTGAGCTGGCTGCGGACCTTGCTGGCGCTCCTATGGGGATGATCAACCTGCGTGACGGCGAGCAGCTCAAGCGCTGGTTGAGTCTGAATGACAACGCGCATGAGTCCGTCCTTATTAGCAATGCGCTGTGTGGCGTGGCGGTACTGCAAGCCAGTCCTCTCATCACGTGTGACGCCCGTCGACAACCCGAATTCGCCGGTTGCAGTTCGGTCCTTGCCGACGGCATTCGTTATTACATCGGCTTGCCCCTCAAGGCAGACAATGGCGAGATAATCGGCTGCATGAGCCTGGCGGACACTGCACCGCGTCAACAGTTGCCCAGCCCGGAAGTCCTCATCCGGTTGGACAAGCTCGCGACCCTGGCGACCGAGGCGCTGAAACGCCAAGTCAATCAAAGCTACCTCAATGCAGAGTTCGCAGACAGTCAGTCGCGCGCCAGCTGGATATTGCGCAGCATCTCCGATGGCATCATCGAATGGAAAACAGGCAACGAGAGACTGACCATCTCTACCCGCCTGGAAAACCAATTGGGGTATGAAGCCGGAACACTCGACACCGGGCTCGAAGCATTGCATGAGAGAGTCGCACCCGACATGCGTGACGACTTCAAGGCCTTGGTCAACGCCAAGCGACTGAGCGGAACGCCTTTCAATTGCGAGCTGCTGATTCGCACTCAGCAGGGAGACCATCGCTGGTTTGAGCTACGCGCTCAATTCGAGGTCAGAGACGGCGAGCCCTACCGCTTCATTGGCTCATTACTGGACATCCATCAGCAGCATCTGGCCAAGGAGGCCCAGGCTGACAAGCTGCGCCGCTATGAACGCCAACAGGCGGCCTTGATCGAGCTCGGCAACACCCGCCACGATGACAGCACGCAACTGGATGGCCTGCTGCCGTGGCTATGTGAGCAAATCGCCAAGGGCCTGCAGATACGCAAGGTCAGCTTCTGGTACATGAATGAAGACCGCGACTGCCTGTCGCTTGCCCATGTCCATGATGCGTGGATCCCCCCGCCGCACGATGCGACGCATAGCACAGTCCCCACTCGCCTTACCCGCACCCAGAACCGGGTCTATTTCGAAGCCCTGGATGCCGGGCGTGCTCTCGCGTTGTCCGATGTGACCAAGGCCAATCAGGAGTTGCTGTTTGATGGGACCTTCCGCTGCAGCGTTAAGGCCATCATCGACAGCCCGATCCGTGTGGCAGGTCAGGTGGTGGCCGTCATCTGCTGTACAGAAAGCAATGCCCCGCGCGAATGGGCAGATGATGAGCGGGCGTTTCTTGCCTCCGTGGCGGATCACGTCTCACAGCTCATGACCGAATTCGAGCAACAAGCCTCTCAGAAGCGCCTGCGGGCCAACGAACGACGCTACCGCGCCACCTTCGAGCACTCTGCTGTCGGCATGGCGCACCTGAGCACCAGTGGCCAGCTGTTGCGCGTCAACCAACGACTCGAGAGCATCCTGGGCTACACCGCCGCCACCTTGTCCCAGAGTGTCATTCGCGAACTGATCGAGCCGGAGGACCTGGAAAGCTTCCTGCAGCAACATCAGGCTCTGATCGAGCAGCGCAAGGACTTCTTTACCCAGCAATGCCGCTTCATCCACGCCTCCGGCAACTCGGTGCATGCCGAGATCAGTGTTTCTGCGGTTGAGGCGACGCCAGACCAGGAGGGCTATACGCTGCTGGCGCTGATCGACAATACGCTCAATCACACCATGTCGCAGCGCATGGCCCACGAGGCCAACCACGACAGCCTGACGGGATTGCTCAATCGCGGCGCCTTCAAACGTGAACTGACGACACTCTGCGATGATGCACGCGCCACTCGCGCACTGCATTGTCTCGCCTACATCGATCTGGACCAGTTCAAGGTGGTCAATGACACCTGTGGCCACTCGGCCGGCGATGCGCTATTGATCCAGCTGGTCGACGTGATTGCCGCCGGCTTGCGCAAGCCGGACCGTCTCGCGCGCTTGGGAGGGGATGAATTCGGTTTGCTGATGCCCAACATGTCGCTGGACACCGCCGAGGCACTGCTCGAAGAGATGCGTCAGTCCGTCACCAACTTCCGATTCATGTGGGAAGACAAGCTGTTCACCATCAGTACCAGCATTGGCCTGGTGAGCATCGACAGCAATCACAACGACCCGCACCAACTGCTGAGTGCCGCCGATGCTGCCTGTTATGAAGCCAAAGATGCCGGGCGTAACCGCATTCATCGCCACAGTGAATCTGGTGACGAGGTAGCTCGGCGCATGCAGGAAATGCACTGGCTGACAGAAATCACCGCGGCCATCGAAGAACAGCGCCTGGTGCTTTACCAACAGCCGATTGTCAGCACTCTCGCCACTGCACAAGCTGACAACTCAGAGCTTGGCAACGACCCGCACTGCGAGCTGAACTGCGAACTACACTACGAAGTGCTGGTGCGCTTGAAAGGCCGGGACGGCACCATCATTGCGCCGGGCGCCTTCCTGCCTGCGGCGGAGCGTTATGGCCTGTCAGCCGCCATCGATGAACATGTCATTCGCCAATATCTGAGCTGGCTGGCAGCGCACCCTGCGCATGCCCAGCGACTGACCATGGTGTCTCTCAATCTCTCTGGGCACTCCATCAGCAGCCCGAGCTTCCGTGACCTGCTGGTCACCATGGTCCGCGACAGCGGCATCCCGGGTGACAAGCTGTGTTTCGAGATCACCGAGTCCGTCGCCATCACGCGGCTGGGCGACGCTCGCGCCTTCTTCGAGGCACTCGGCGCACTCGGCTGCTCCTTCGCGCTGGATGACTTCGGGAGTGGCGTGTCGTCCTTCGGCTACCTGAAAAACCTGCCCGTCGACTTCCTGAAGATCGATGGCGCCTTCATTCGCGACATGGACACCAACCGCGTCTCCTACTCCATCGCCCGCGCCATTGCCGAGGTCGCGCGTGAGATGGGCATGAAGACCGTGGCGGAATTCGTGGGGAGTGCGCAAGTGCTCGCCTCCGTCGCCACCATCGGTGCCGACTATGTGCAGGGCTATGCGCTGGGCATGCCAGAGCCACTCGAGACAATCGCCATCTACTCCAATACCGATGACGGCCACGGCAAAGGACATACCGGCGGCACGGACTCCAGCCCGATCTCACGGGTCAATGACGCTCGAGTGGCGCAGCCTATTGCTCCTAAAGCGGCTAAATCAGGGTCTTGACGATTCAAGGTGGAGCGCGCCATAGAGTAGAGCGCGGTATCTCCTCAATACCACACAAAGCCCTCTTTCTAACAGCGCTCTCCATAAGCCCTGTCCTCAAAAGCCCTGCCTCCACAAGTCCGCTCTCCAGAGCCAGACCAGAGAAGCCCAGCTTCTGAGCGGCAAACGCCACTCGAAGGCTGGGCTTCTGCGCTCAATTCCATAATGCAGTATGTAGAAAAGATAGCGGTATCAGAAACCGATTTCGCGACGCCAGACCCCCACCACTTCACGCCAGGTTCGGCTCAACAGGCTGCGCGGCTCAGTCTCGACGTTGACCATGCCGCGCCGGTCAGGCATCGAGAGTGTCAGCGCCTGTGAGAAGTCCACTGGCTCAAGCGTGACCCGATAGAGGCTGCGCATCAGTTCCAGCTGCCCTTCCTCGCCCTCGCGAACCTTCAACTCCCCTCCGTAGGGCGCGGCCATTTCCGGCTGCTCAAGCACTGCCACTGCCTGAGGTTCGACGCTGACCACGCGCATTTCCAGCGGCTTGCCTACCGGCGCCAGCGGATAGAACCAGGCAGTGGCACCTTCATCGACACGCAGCACCTATTCCTCTTCCACCCAGGTCGTCAGGGTTAGCTGCCAGGGATTGCACAACGTCATCACCCACTCCCCCTCACCGACCCAGCCCCCTTCTCTCAAGGCAGGATTGAGTGAGTTCACCTTGCCGGCGAATGCCGCCTCCGGCTGACCGGTCGCCTGCTCGGCTTGCAGCGCGCTGACCCGTTGGCGCTGCACGTCAAGATCGGCCTGCACCACTGGGCTATCCTGCAGCAGCCTGCGATCCAGACCACTGGCGGAGCGACACCAGCCCAGCTGCTCCACGCGATGCTCGGCGGGGAAAATCCATAAAATATTTTTAAAAACAGAATATTGATTACATCAGTTTCTTGACCCATAGCGCAGCCGCTTCCACCAGCTTCTGGTGCGCATGGCGGAAGGCCTCTTCGCTCTTACGATAGGGATCAGGGATCTCTTCTCCCTGGCCGCCAGCCAGCCAGCGACCGAACAGCATCGTCTTGCCACTGACCTGCGGCGCCATCTGGTTGATGGCGCGACGATGGCCATCGCTCATGACCAGAATCAGGTCTGCAGCCGTCAGCATCTCGACCGACACCTGGCGCGCACGATGCTCACCTACCTTGAGCCCCGACTCGACGGCGAAGCGTGCTGCCGTGGGCTCGACCGGGTGATCGACCAATGCGCCCACGCCCGCCGAGTGCACTATCTTGCCAGGCAACGCCTGTTTCAACAGTGACTCGCCGACCGGACTGCGACAGATATTGCCGGTACACACCACCAGAATATTGTTGAACACGCTGACTTCCTCTTCCTTGTGACGCTTGCACTCATGTCGATGGCCCGGCACTGGAGACGCTTTCCCGCGCCCGGCACCAAATGTTCATTGTCGCATGCTGGCAGCCAGCGCGGCAGGCTTGCGAGGCGCGATTGACGCAACCTGTGGCGTTTCAAGGGCCAGCAGCGTGCTCATATGGCAACACTGAGGTGACCCGACGCAATAGCCCCTGCCCCTTGAAGACCTCAGGCAATATCGCCAAGTCCTGATGTGTAGCCAATGGAGTGACTGCCTCAAGGGCCGATCTCGATCCCTCGCGATCCCCATTCAGTCACTTGCTGAACCAGCACCCACTAGGGAGGCAAGATGAGCAACAAGACACTGACCGCATCCAACCCGGCCAATGACAAGGTTCTCAAGGAATACGCCACGCTGAGCAAGGAAGAGGTTCAGCAGAAACTGGAGCAGACGCGTAAGGCGTACTCGAGCTTCAGCCAGACCACCGTGCAGGATCGTGCGCAGCGCCTCACCGTTCTGGCGGACCTGATCGATGAGCATCAGAAGGAAATCGCCACGCAGATCGCCCATGAGATGGGCAAGCCCTATGATCAGGGCATCAGCGAGACGCAGATTTCCTCCAGCATCGCGCGCTTCTATGCCGACAATCTGCCCAAGCTGATGGAAACCGAGCAGCGTGATGTCGATGGTGCCGTGCGTGCCAAGATCGTCAAGGACCCCATCGGCGCCGTCCTCGGCGTGATGCCGTGGAACTATCCGCTCTATCAGGTAATCCGTTTCGCGGCTCCGGCCCTGGCGGGCGGCAATGTCTGCCTGATGAAGCACGCCTCCAATGTCCCGGGCTGCGCCGATCTGATCACCCAGCTGTTCCACAAGGCCGACTTTGAAGAGGGTATCTTCACCTGGTTGCCGGTGGGTTCGGAGATGATCGAAGACATCATCAATGACCCTGTCGTGCAGGGCGTCACCCTGACCGGCAGTGAAGAGGCAGGTCGCAAGGTCGCCGAGCAGACAGGCGCGGCGCTCAAGCCAAGCGTGCTGGAGCTGGGCGGTATCGATCCGCTGATCGTGCTGGATGATGCCGACATCGAGCGTGCGGTGGATCTCGCCATCGCCGGGCGTTTCGACAACACAGGCCAGAGCTGCGCCGCGTCCAAGCGCCTGATCGTCGACAAGTCCCTCGCCGAGGACTTCTCCAAGCGTCTAATCGAGAAGGTCAAGGACATGCGCATGGACGACCCGATGAGCGAAGGGGTCGATATCGGCCCGATGTCTCGCAAGGACCTGCGCGATGACCTGCATGACCAGGTCCAGCGCGCCATCAAGGCAGGCGCCAAGCTTGAGTGCGGTGGTGAGATTCCGGATCGCGACGGTGCTTGGTATCCGCCGACCGTGCTGACCAATGTCACCCAAGGCAATCCGGCCTTCAATGAAGAACTGTTCGGTCCGGTCGCTTCAGTGGTGGTTGCGGACAACGAAGCGCATGCCATCGAGCTTGCCAACGACTGCCCCTATGGCCTGGGCAGCACCGTGGTGGCCAAAGACGACGAACGGGGTGAACGCGTCTCTCGTCAGCTGCAGGCCGGCATGAGCTTCGTCAATCGCCCGACCACGCCCTTCGCCCAGCTGCCCTTCGGTGGCGTCAAAGGCAGTGGCTATGGTCGTGAGCAGAGCGAATATGGCTTCGGTGCCTTCATGAATATCCGCACCGTCTATGTCGCTGAGCACTGAGCCGTTGAGCACTGGGACGTTGCACGTCAAGGCGTAACGTGACGCCAGCGACGCTGAACAGATGAAGAGACTGAACAACTGAAGAGACTGCAGCGGATGATTCACTCCAGACCATTCGCGGCAACGAACAACGCCCCGCTTCTCAGCGGGGCGTTTTGCGTCAGGGATTCGCATGCTTTGCCTTGCGAGATCCCCCTCCCTCAACCAGCGCGCTGATCGCACACATCACATCAGCGCGTCACGCAGCCCTGCAGGCATGCCTCGCCTTCCAGCTGAACTGTGACATGCGAGATGTCATGGCCGTCGCGCAGATAGGCCTGGACGCGCTCCAGCACATCGCCGGGTACGCTGGTGGCGGCCACGACGACATGCAGGCTGGCAATCGGCGACTGAGGCGTCAGCCCCCAGAGATGCAGGTCATGTACGCTCTCCACGCCCTCAAGCGCCAGAACGCCTGCCTGGATATCGGCGTGATCGAGCTGCTCCGGCGTGCCTTCCAGCAAGGTGTGCGCCGAACGCTTCACCAACGACCAGGCACCGCGCAATATCAGCACCGCCGCGAGCACTGACAACAGCGGGTCAGCCTGATTCCAGCCGGTGGTCATGATGATCAGCGAGGCGACGATGGCCGCCACCGAGCCGAGCAGGTCCCCCATCACGTGCAGTACCGCGCCGCGTAGATTGAGGTTGTCCTGATCGCCTTGATGCAGGATACGAAATGCCGCGATATTGACGACAAGTCCGAGCACGGCGATCGCCAGCATCGGCCCCGCCAGTACTTCGGAGGGCAGCCAGAGCCGCTTGATGGCGGCCACCACGATCGCCGCCCCGATCACCAGCAGGGTCAGGCCATTGACGAACGCGGCCAGCACCTGAAAGCGTGCATAGCCGAAGGTCAGCTTGCGGGTCGCCGCCCGATGCCCGAGGCGAAACGCGCCCCAGGCCAATGCCAGCGACACGGTATCACTGAGCATGTGCCCGGCATCCGCCAAGAGGGCCAGTGAGCCCGCGACCAGCCCGCCGACCACCTCCGCCAGCATGAAGCCGCCCGTCAGATACATGGCCAGCTTGACGCGTCGCTCGCTGTCGGCGGTCACCTCAGGCGCATGATCATGCTGGTGCCCGTGTGAATGATCATGTGAGTGGCTGTGCGAATGCCCGTGTGAATGCTCATGTGAGTGCCTGCCTGAAGGGTCGGAGCCATGAGAATGATCGTGTGCGTGCTGCCCGGAAGACTCATGCGAGGGATCGCGAACCTCATCTTGTGGTGTCGATGCCATTCAACCTCCGGCCATCTAATGAAAAAAGAAACGTGTCTGCATGATGCGCAGCGTAACGTCGAAAGTCGCGCGGCTTTCAAGACGCATTGGCGGATTTTCGCGTTCCGATAAAGGCCAGCAGCCACTTCACCAGCTTGATAGGATAGTTATCACTTGCGAAGCAACGAATAAAGGATTCCCGCCCTCCCCATGAGCCTCTCCTCCGAGACGACCCCCTCCCGCTCGCCTTTCAAGGCCGATCTGCTGCTCCTGCTGGTCACCATCATCGCCGCCGCAGGCTGGATCTTCTCCAAGGAGGCGATGGCCGGCATGCCCCCTCTGCTGTTCATCGGCAGTCGCTTCCTGCTTGCGGGGCTCATTCTGGCCATCTTCGATGCGCGCTCACTGGGCCAACTGTCCACCGCGCGCAAGCTGCGCGCAAGCGGCGTCGGTGTCCTGTTCGGGGGTGCCATGGCCTGCTGGTCGCTAGGGGTCGCACTATCTGATCAACTGGGCGTGATCGCCTTCATCAACAGCTTCGGCATCCTGATGGTGCCGGTACTCGCGCGACTGTTGTTCAAGGACAGGCCGCCGATGAGCACCTGGATCGCACTGCCCACCGCCCTGCTCGGTTTCGCCCTGCTCGGCATGGGCCAGCCCGGCGCGACCGATGGCTTCACCATCGAGCCCGCCCAGTGGCTCATCTTCGGCGCCGCCTGCCTGTTCGCACTGGTGTTCAACTTCAATTCACGCCTGGTGCGCAATATCCCGGCTCTGCCGCTGACGGCCATCCAGCTGATGACCACCGGCGTCACCTGCCTGATACTCTCGGCGCTCAGCGAGAGCTGGCCCGCCGGCATCAGTCTCGACATCCTGAGCTGGTTCCTGGCCAGTACCCTGATCGCCAGCACGCTGCGTTTCTTCCTGCAGATCTACGCACAGGGCCTGACCACGCCCAGCCACGCCTCGGTCATCCTGATGCTGGAAGCGGTCTGGGCCGCCCTGATGTCGGCCGCCTGGTTCGGTGAGCGCATGACCCTGATCCAGATGACCGGCTGCGGCCTCATCTTCACCGCCCTGTTGATCAATCGCTGGCAATGGATCTCACGCCTGTGCCGTCAGCGGCGGGCTGCCTCGTGAGAAAAGCGTCCTGACTTGAGTGTCAAGCATGTCGCCACCATGTCTGACGCTTGAGCGTTCGACTTCCCGCCCCATTCTCTGCCACCGGAGCCACCATGATCCCCACGCTACTCGGCGTACTGACGCTGCTGATGGCAGCCTTCACCCTGCTGCCACTGACGCGTATTCGCCATTGGTCGGTACGCATCATGGATTTCCCCCGTCTGCAGCTGGCCGCATTGTGGGCGATGTTGTTGATCGCCGACCTCGCGGTGTCCGAGCTTGCCTTCGGGCTCAGGGTGTCACTGGCCGTGATCGCCGTGGCCGGTCTTGTCTATCAGGCACACTGGATCGTGCCCTATACCCGCCTCTTTCCCTGCGAGTCCGCGCGCACCAGACAGCATGACCGGCAGCGCCAGGTCCGTCTGCTCACCGCCAACGTCCTGACCAGCAACCACGACAGTGACAAGCTGCTGGCCATCATCGAACGCGAACAGCCCGACGTGCTGGTGACGCTGGAATCCGATGACTGGTGGCAGCAGCGACTCGACGTGCTCGAGGCGGATAGCGAGCAATACGGCTATACGCATACCCTCAAATGCCCGCTGGACAACCTCTACGGCATGCATGTCTATTCGCGCCTGCCACTGCATGACGCCAGCATCGACTTCCTGGTCGAAGAGGATGTGCCGTCGATGCATGCGCAACTGGAACTGGCCAGCGGTGACCGCGTGCGAGTGCACTTCCTGCATCCGGCGCCGCCCAGCCCGACCGAGAATGACGAGTCATCCGAGCGGGATGCCGAACTGATCATCGTGGCGCGCAGCGTCGCCGACAGCCAGCAGCCGGTGATCGTGACCGGTGACCTCAACGACGTGGCCTGGTCTCGCACCACGCGCCTGTTCCGCAAGCTGTCCGGCCTACTGGACCCCCGCGTCGGCCGTGGCATGTTCAATACCTTCCACGCCAACATTCCCCTGCTGCGCTGGCCGCTGGATCACCTCTTCCATAGCGAGCACTTCAGTGTGGTGCGCGTGGCGCGCATGGAAGCCTTCGGCTCCGATCACTTCCCGCTGCTCACCGAACTGGCACTGACACCTGCCCAGGACACCGGCGAGACGCTCGATGCCCCGGAGCCGGACGCCGACGACCAGGCCGAGGCCAGCGAGACCGCCAACGATGAGAATGTCAGCCAGCAGGACGTGCCGAAGCCGGGGCACTGAGCACGACATGCCTGAGGTGGCATTTGGCTGAATTCTCCAAAAGGTCTCAGACTGGCTGATGAGGGTTGAGCCATACGGGAGGCAGGCATGCGAGGACTGGACTGGCTGGGCACGCGGCTGGCGCGTCATCTTACGGCGCCGGGCAAGCTGCCGGCGCATCGCTCCACGTCATCACCGGAAAAGCTGGCTGCCACCCTGCGGCGCGGCGATGTCCTGCTGGTCGAGGGCTCCTCGCGTATCAGCACCGCCATTCGCTACCTCACCCAGTCGACCTGGTCTCACGCTGCGCTCTGCGTGCGCACGCCACTGGACAGCAGAGGTCACCCGGTCAGGGGCGACTGCCTGCTGGAAGCGGACGTTACCGCTGGGGTGCGCCGCGTACCCCTCAACCATTACTGGCATCAGCACACGCGTATCTGCCGCCCAGTCGGACTCACGGAGGAGGAGATCAGCGCATTGATCGCCCACGCCGAGGCGCGCCTGGGCCATCAATATGACCTGCGCAACATCGTCGATCTGGCTCGCTATCTGATTCGTACGCCGCCGGTGCCAAGCCGCTATCGGCGCCGCATGCTGGCACTGGGCAGCGGCGACCCGACCCGCGCGATCTGCTCATCGCTGATCGCCGAGGCCTTCCAGGCCGTGCGCTACCCCATCCTGCCAGACAGTGACGTCCTGCCCTCCAGCGACCCGGCATGCCTGCACTGCTATGAGGAGTTACTGCATATCCGCCATCACAGCCTGTTTGCGCCCTGCGACTTCGATATCTCGCCCTACTTCGACATCATCAAGCCGACCCTATGCGCCGGATTCGATCCCCATCGCCTGCAGTGGAGCGAACCGCCCGCCTGATCTGGTATGCTGCGCGCCATCCGCGGCCTTGCTGGCCGGCACCTGTGCATCAGCTCTCCTGTGCCGCCTGCTGCCCTCTGACACTCTTCACGACCGGAACCACGCCCGTGACCAATAACGACATCATCCGTCGCCTGCGCTACGCGCTGAATCTCTCCGACACCGACATGATCAACACCTTCGCTGCCGCGGACCACGAGGTCTCACGCGCCCAGATCAGCGATTGGCTCAAGCGCGATGATGATGAGGCTCAGCAGCGCATCAAGGACATCGACCTGGCCAGGTTCCTCAATGGCCTGATCAACGTGCGTCGTGGCAAGCGCGAAGGCGCCCAGCCGGCGCCTGAAAAGCGTCTCGACAACAACGTGATTCTGCGCAAGCTCAAGATTGCCTTCGAGCTCAAGGATGACGACATGCTAGAGCTGCTGGCACTGGCCGGTTTCGAGCTGATCACCAAGTCCGAGCTGTCTGCCTTCTTCCGCAAGCCCGACCATCGCCACTACCGCGAGTGCAAGGACCAGATCCTGCGCAATCTGCTCAAGGGCATCGAACTGCACCATCGTCGCCATGACCCCGAGACCGAGCAGCACGCCGTCGATCCGGCCTGATCAGGCATTGATATGCTCTCAACAACAACGCCGCCCCGGATTCCGGGGCGGCGTTGTTGTATGACGGCAATGGAGGCACCAGCGGCAGCTCAGCATTCGCGGTTGGGACGCCCATCCATGGTGGCCAGGCGCGCCAGCAACGGCGCCATGCGGTGCTTGCTCCCTTCCGCAGCCGCGACCAGCACCGGCAATACCCAAGACGGAAGGTCAGGCATCAGACGATAATAGACCCATTGCCCCTGACGGCGATCCAGCAGCAGACCGCAATTGCGCAACTGGGCCAGATGGCGTGACACCTTGGGCTGCGACTCCTGCAACACGTAGGTCATCTCGCATACGCAAAGCTCGCCTTCTGCATGGACAAGCAACATCAGCACAAGGCGTGTATCGTCGCTGAGGCATTTGAAAAGACGTGTGGGGGTCAGAAGAGACAATGCAGAATTCCACCTGATTAAATGATGTGAGCGTGCCGCCAACCACAGCTGCAAGCGAGTGCGAATTTCGTTCAAGGCGCGCCCACAGGACACGGCAGTAGCCTCATTGCACGGGCCTTCGATATCCCTGCAAGCCAGCTCATCGGTCTGGTCATCCCACTGGCGGCATTGCTGCGTCGCCTTTTGACACCTCGCGATGGCGGTATCGAAGGGTTGCGACCGGTAGCGATCGAATCGCTTGCCAAGCCTGAATCATCGCCCCCCTCCCGCGCGTGCAAGAGGGTCCAGCAGCACATGCTGTTGCGAGGCACCATTTGCTCGCCACTCGAGAGCTCTTTCCAAGAGCTGCCTGCAACAACCCGAGATCCGGTCAGCAGCTAGCGGCTAGCAACTCTCGCTAGTCATCATCGCCCTCTTCGGCGCTCTTCTGGCGCGCCTTGCGCTCCTGCTCTTCTTCCATGGCCGCCATGATGTTCTCGAGCAGCGCATCCACGTCCGGCGCTTCGGCGTCGTCCTCATGAAGGCCTGTCAGCTCGACATCCGGGTCCATGTCGCCGGCCTCGAACAATGCCCAGATCTCGTCGGCGTAGCGTGTCTGTGCCAGTTCAGGCGCGAACATCGCGTAGTAGGCGGTGATATTGGCGACATCACGCGCCAACATACTCCTGGCATTATTATTGGCCGCAGCATCGACCGCCTGGGGCAGATCAATGATCACCGGGCCATAGTCATCGACCAGCACATTGAACTCGGACAGATCACCATGCACCAAGCCGGCATGCAGCATGCGCACGATGTACTGCATCATCAGCGCATGGTCTTCCCGCGCTTGCTCGGCGGACATTGAGACATCATTCAGGCGCGGTGCCACATTGCCGTCGTCATCGGTGACCAGCTCCATCAGCAGCACGCCATCGAAGCAGCCGAACGGCTGCGGCACGCGCACACCGGCATCGGCCAGACGATACAGCGCATCAACCTCGGCATTCTGCCAGGCAGCCTCCTGCTGGTTGCGTCCGAAGCCAGAGCCCTTCTCCATCGCCCTTTGACGGCGACTGTTACGCACCTTGCGGCCTTCCTGATACAGCACAGCCTGCTTGAAGCTGCGCTGGGCAGCATCCTTGTAGACCTTGGCACAGCGAATCTCTTCTCCGCAGCGCACGACATAAACCGAGGCTTCCTTGCCACTCATCAAGGGGCGGAGTACTTCATCGACCAGACCGTCATCTATGAGCGACTGGATTCTCTTTGGCGTTTTCATCGCGTTCTTATACGCGTTTTGCGATACATCGGGAATCACCCTGCAGCAATTTTGTGACATACCTTACGACAAAACCCCCGCCAATGCGTCATTGGCGGGGGTTTCAGCATTCACTGACAGACTGCCTCGGCGGCAGCAGCGCCAGCGCTTATTGGGCGTTCTTGAGGCTCTGCATGTCAATCACGAAACGATACTTGACCTTGCCTTCCTGCATGCGCTTCCAGGCATCATTGATGGTGTCGATGTCGATCATCTCGATATCGCAGCCAATGTCGTGCTCGGCGCAGTAGTCGAGCACTTCCTGGGTCTCCGGCATGCCACCGATCAACGAGCCCGCCAGTACACGGCGCTTCATGACCAGGTTGCCGCCCTGCAGCGCGGGATCCACTTCCTGCACCAGGCCGACGAGGATATGCGTGCCGTCGTACTTCAGGGTATTAAGGTAAGGGTTGAGATCATGCGGCACCGGCACCGTGTCGAGCAGGAAGTCGAAGGTTTCGGTGGCAGCTGCCATCTGCTCGTCATCCGTCGAGACGATCACATGATCGACACCATTCTCGCGCGCTTCCTCGACCTTGCTCTCGCTGCGGGTGAAGAGCGTCACTTCACAACCCATCGCCTTGGCGAACTTGATGCCCATGTGGCCCAGGCCGCCCATGCCGATCACCCCGACCTTGTCGCCGGACTTCACGCCATAGTGACGCAGCGGCGAATAGGTCGTGACACCCGCGCACAGCAGCGGCGCGGCCACAGCCGGGTCGAGTTTGTCCGGGATGGAGACCACGAAGCGCTCGCTGACAACGATCTTATCAGAATAGCCGCCTTGGGTGAGACTGCCATCGTGACGGTCCGGACTGCCATAGGTCATGGTCATACCGTCGAGGCAGTACTGCTCAAGCCCCTTCTGACAGGCACTGCACTCACGACAGGAATCCACCATGCAACCGACGCCGACCATGTCGCCCACTTTGTACTGACTAACGTCATCGCCCACTTGGGTCACCCGGCCCACGATCTCGTGCCCGGGCACCAGCGGATACTGAGAAAAGCCCCAGTCATTTCGCCCGACGTGCAGATCCGAGTGACAGACTCCGCAGTAGAGAATCTCGATGGCTACGTCATCCGGGCGCGGCTGGCGACGCTCGAAGTTCCAAGGCGCCAGGTCTGCCGTTTCTGACGCCACGGCATAAGCGCGTGTCTGGCCGTTAAAATCACCATTGGAAGGGCTTGTCATGGAGTCTCTCCTTGATTGGCTGAGCGACGGGCAGCCTGACCATCAAAGATGATTCAGCGCCCGTAGAAGGATTCGCATGCCATGCGGCAATCGCGATCATGCCCACTGACTTCTTGTCGACAGCCCGACTTTTCAATGGCTTGGCTGCTCTGCATCACTGTGTTGGTCAGATCGCAACAGCGCCTCACCAAGCTGCGCGAGGCTTGCAGACACAAGGGAAAGCGACGCAAAACATCTTGCTTCTGATTCCAAATTGACGCCATCAAGCAGCAAAGTTGCCACTGTGTTATCATGCATCTTCACCCCTCACGTCTTGGAACGGAGTCCCGCATGGCAAATACTCGTACTGCTGCAAAGAAAAAAGCACCGGCTGCTGTCGAAACCTCAGCCTCGCTTGAAGCTCAGATGCAGGCCTTCCTGGACCGTGGTGGCAAGGTGGATGTGATTGAATCCGGTGTCAGCGGCCAGGTCATTGGCGTCAAGCCGACCAAGCCGTCAAACCCTGCTGCCAAGAGCTGAGGCTTGCCCATCAAGCCTTGGTGCCCGAACGCGCTGCTCGCCTCACTCAATTGGCGTCTGCCATCGAGTCACTGACCGGTGAGAGCGTTGTTCATCGCTAGACCTCCAGCCGCTGCCCTGCATCATCAGGTAGCGGCCGGCTTCTTTCTGGGAAGAGGAAAATCACCTCTTGCCTGCCCTTGCTCCTCCCGCCACGGCGACGCCCATGCCAGCATCCTCTTCACGCGACAGCTCTCTCGACTCCCGCCAGCACAGCGTGCATGGCTCTCGCGACGCGGATGGGGCACGCACACGCCTGGCCGTCTTCATTGATGTGCAGAACATCTACTACACCACCCACGACACCTTCGGTCGGCAGTTCGATTATCGTCGCCTGTGGGCAGAGCTCGAGCGCCTCGGCTCGATTCAGCATGCCTACGCCTACGCGATCGACCGTGGCGACCCCAAGCAGCAGCAATTCCAGCAGCGCCTGCGCGAGATAGGCTTTGAGGTCAAACTCAAGCCCTTCATCCAGCGCGGCGACGGCTCGGCCAAGGGCGACTGGGATGTCGGCATCACCATCGACGTGATGGAAGCCGCCCCCGAGGTCGATGAGATCATCCTCGCCTCCGGCGATGGCGACTTCGCCCTGCTGCTGGACCATGTCGCCACCCGCCACGCCATCACCACCCGCGTCTATGGCGTCGAAGCCCTCACCGCCCTCGCCCTGATGAAAAGCGCCCATCACTTCCGCGAAGTCGATGAAAGCCTGCTGATGCGCTGAAGTTTGCCAGGCGTTCATCTCCCTTTTGATCAGCTTGTTCTCTGTCATGTCAGCAACGGCCTGAGACGGGATTCCTGCACCAGACATGCTGAATGCCAAGGTGCCACAACATATTGACGGCGTCGGCCATATCCCATCGGTCATGTCGCATCGGACATTACTGATGTCGCATTGAGCGTGATCGCCCTGTACCGCGTGCCGCAGGATGACGCAGGGAGCTGTGCGCTGCTAAAGCCACACCTCTTCCCGATTCCTCTCATGCGGAGCAAGACATGAACAACAACAAGACAGGCGGGACCGACAGCATCTCGCCAGCCACGCTGAGACGCGTGCTGGCAGCCTCTGCCATCGGCAATTTCATCGAATGGTTCGACTTCGCCATCTACGGCTTCATGGCCGTGATCATCTCGCAGCACTTCTTCCCGCAGGGCGACCCGACTCTGGCACTGATCCAGACCTTTGCCGTCTTTGCGGTGTCCTTTGCCTTGCGCCCCCTCGGCGGCATCTTCTTCGGCACCCTGGGGGATCGCATCGGGCGCAAGAATGTCCTGGCCATCACCATCATCATGATGGCCAGCGCCACCGCCTTGATCGGTCTGTTGCCGACCTATCAGAGCATCGGCATGCTGGCTCCGCTACTGTTGACGCTGGCTCGCTGCGCTCAGGGTTTCTCGGCAGGCGGCGAATACGCCGGTGCCTGCGCCTTCGTGATGGAACACGCCCCTGACGACAAGCGGGGCTGGTACGGAAGCTTCATTCCCGTCTCGACCTTCAGCGCCTTCGCCACAGCAGCAGCACTCGGTCTAGGCCTCAACAGCCTGGTATCGGAAGCCACCATGCAGGCATGGGGCTGGCGTGTTCCCTTCCTGATCGCTGCACCACTGGGGCTGATCGGGCTTTACATGCGCCTCAAGCTGGATGACTCACCGGCGTTCCGCCTGATTCAGCAGGAACACAACGCCACCAGCGCCCCGCTCAAGGAAACACTGACCACCCACGGCAGCACCATCGTAAGTCTGATGGCCTTCATCTCTGCCACGGCGCTGTCGTTCTACATGTTCAGCACCTATTTCGCGACCTATATGCAGGTGGCGGGCGGCGCCACGCGCCAGACGGCATTGCTGGCAAGCCTGGGCGGCCTCATCGTCGCCGCATTGCTGTGCCCATTGGCCGGACGGTATTCGGACCTTGTCGGGCGACGCAATACCATCATCACGGCGTGTGGCAGTCTGGCCATCGCGGTATTTCCCGCCTATTCGCTTGCCGCAAGTGGCACCTTGTGGGCGTCCATGCTGGGCGCTTCATTGATGGCGGTCGGTGCCGTGCTCTGCGGTGTCGTCACGGCCGCACTGCTCTCGGAGCAGTTCCCGACCCGCGTGCGCTATACCGCCTCGGCACTCAGCTACAATGTCGCCTACACCATCTTCGGCGGCACCGCCCCGCTGGTCGCCACCTGGTTAATCGACTTGAGCGGCAACAACCTGGCACCGGCCTGGTACCTGATCGCGATCGCCGTCGTGGCCCTGCTCGGTGGCCTGCGACTGCCGGAAACCCGTGGCATCTCGCTCACCGATATCCCGGAGACTCCGCGCAGGAGAGCGTCAAGCGTCATACCGGCCGCATGAACTGAGGTCTCGTGACCAATGATGAAATCGGCCTGACAGACATGCCTCCTCAGCAATGACAAAAAACACCCGCACGGCCTCCACTGACAGAGAGGTGTGCGGGTGTTTTCGTCTGGGCCACCAACAGCTTGCCAGGCATTCAGGCTTTACCGCGAACTTGCCAACTAACTCTGTGGTGCGGCACTCAGCGTCAATTCGATGGCGTCGTGGCGCCAGTGTTCATCATCGCAGTCCACCGCGCGGCCATTCTGATCGAAGTTGATGCGAGTGATGCGCTGCGCAGGACTGCCCTGCGCGGCGTTAAGCGCGGCGGCGGCCTCAGCGTCAAACACCGTGGAGGCCAGCTCGAAGCTGACGCGACTGACACGAATGGCGTATTCGTGCCGGTAGAGGTCGGTCAGGGAGTGGGCTCCGAGGTCGAAATCGAGGATGCCCGGGAAGCAGTCACGTCGCAGGTGATGGCAGACATGCAGCACGCGCCGCCCATCGATACGTCGCACGCGAGTGATGCGATAGACCACTGAGCCCTCCGCAATCCCCAGCCGCCGCGCGATCACCGCGTTGGCGGCGACTTCCCCTGCCGCCAGTACCTCGGTGCTGGCCACCCGCTGCTGTGACTCGACCATGTCGCGAAATGGCAGGCACGCCAGCAAGTCATAGCGCAGTCGTGGCGGCGAGACGAACCAGCCCCGCCGATTCTCGCGATAGATACGCCCCTCCGCCTCCAGCTGCAGCAAGGTGTCGCGCAGGGTGACCCGCGTCGTGGCAAAACGTTCGATCATCTCGCGCTCGGAGGGCAGGCGCTGTGAAGCGCGTAGCGGCGCTGCCTCAAGATGGTTCAGCAGCTTGCCCTTGAGCCCTGCCACGGGGACATCCGTGTCAGAAGTTGCCGATGAAGCGGCGTCACTCTGGGGCTCGAGAGAAGATGAAAGCATGCGAAGTTCCTGAAAGATAACGAAAGACAGCAAATTCTGGCGAGTCACTTGCATGACATCCAGGGCGTCCAGGATGGAAAGGGTCAGAGAGAAGCGATTTCTGTGGCCTAGTTCAGATGCCCCGCAAAGCTCAGCGCGACTTTTCAAGACACGCTTGTCGAGACATGCATGAGGAGAATAGTGGCATTAGCGTGACAACTCGGTGACAGCGCAGGTCTGGCTGCCACGACAGGCCAGTCATCACACGCTGGCTCATGCCTTGCACGCCCATGCTTTGCACACTTATGGCTCTGGAAGATAGCGAGGACCGGGGCCCGCGGCAAGGCACGAAGAAGGTATGAAGGAGACAGAGACAGAGCCGCCATCCCATGCCATGACAACGACATGTTGACGACACGCAACTGTCACAGGCGAGCGCTAGAGTCGATCGCGACTTTCGAACTGAACTAGACCACACAGTCTCGGCTGTCTCAGCACTTGCCTGAGCACTTGGCAGAGCACTGGTCTGATCAATGATCCGAGAACTGGCCTGAGCACCCGGACGTGCTCTCAGCGTGTCGACAGGGTGCCTGATGCCCGTCACGCCTTACCTTCAGCGCAGCGATTGTTCATCACCTACTGGGGAAATCTCCTTGAAGTCGATTGCCACTACCTCATCCCGTTCCACCGGTCTGCTGGTTTCCACCTGCATGGCCGCCCTGTTGGGCAGTGCCTCCGTCAGTGCCGCCGACATGCCGGCTGACCTTCTCGAGGCCGCTCAGTCCGAAGGCCGTGTCGATAGCGTCGGCATGCCGGACAGCTGGGCCAACTGGAAGGACACCTGGGCTGACCTCGAGTCGAAGTATTCCATCGCGCATAGCGATACCGACATGAGCTCCGCCGAGGAAGTCGCCAAGTTCAAGGCCGAGGGTGAGAACGCCACCGCCGATATCGGTGACGTGGGCTTCGCCTTCGGTCCGATCGCGGTGCAGCAAGGCGTGACCCAAGCCTACAAGACCACGACCTGGGAGCAGATCCCGGAGTGGGCCAAAGACAAGGATGGCCACTGGGTACTGGGCTACACCGGCACCATTTCCTTCATGATCAACAAGACACTGGTCAGTGAAGATGAGCGCCCGACCTCCTTCGCCGACCTCGCCGAGGGTGATTACAAGGTGTCCGTCGGCGCGGTGGGCAAGGCCTCACAGGCCAACAACGCCATTCTGGCCGCTGCCTTCGCCAATGGCGGCAAGGAATCCGACCTGACACCGGGCCTGGAAGTCTTCGCGGAACTGGCGCGCCAGGGCCGTCTGTCACTGGCAGAGCCGAGCATCGCCAACCTGGAGAAAGGCGAAGTCGAAGTCGCCCTGCTGTGGGACTTCAATGCCCTGAACTATCGCGATCAGATCAACCGCGACACCTTCGAGGTCGTCATTCCGTCTGATGCCTCCGTCACCTCCGGCTACGCCACTATCATCAACAAGCATGCCGCGCACCCGAATGCCGCCAAGCTGGCCCGAGAGTACATCCTCTCCGATGCCGGTCAGCTGAATCTGGCCAAGGGCTATGCCCGTCCGATCCGCGCCGAGCACATCACCCTGCCCGAGGATATCGCCGCCAAGCTGCTGCCCAACGAGCAGTACGCCAATGCTCGTCCGGTCCAGGACTTCGCGGGTTGGGAAGCCAGTGCCAAACAGCTGCCGCGTCAGTGGCAGTCCCAGGTACTGATCCACCAGCAGTGATCCCCGGCCTCTGCTTCACGCGAGCAGAGCGCGCACCATCCTGACAGACGGCATCGCCTTTGCGGTGCCGTCTTGAGCTTCACGGAGTCACCATGTCTCAGCGTGTCATTCTTGTCGTGCTCGACGGCCTCAACCACGCCGTGGGTCATCATGCCATGGGCTATCTGAGTGCCCTGGTCGAGGCCGGCCGTGGCCAGTATCAATCACTGGACTGCGAGCTGCCGGCCATGTCGCGCCCGCTCTATGAATGCCTGCTGACCGGCGACCTGCCTGTCGACTCGGGTATCGTCAACAACGGTATCGTGCGTCGCTCACGCGGCATCAGTCTGTTCGACCTTGCCAGCCAGCAGGGCAAGCGCACGGCTGCCGCCGCCTATCACTGGGTCAGTGAACTCTATGTTGCGGCCCCCTTCGTAGCGGCCCGCCATCGCTGGCTCGACAACCCGGAATCCGCCATCCAGGCGGGCATCTTCTACTGGCAGGACCATTACCCGGATGACCATCTGTTCAGTGACGCCGAAATGCTGCGCCTGCGTCACGACCCGGATTTCCTGCTGGTGCATAGCATGAACATCGACGATGCCGGCCATCGTCATGGCGGCGACACACCGCAGTATCGCAATGCCGCACGGCATGCCGACGTCGCCCTGGCCGACTACCTGCCGGCATGGCTGGAAGCCGGCTATCAGGTGATGGTCACCGCCGATCACGGCATGAATGCCGACCGCTCACACTCCGGCCTGCTGGCAGAGGAGCGTCGCGTGCCGCTGTGGACCTTCGGCAACGCCTTCGCCAACGGCGCCGCGACGAATCTCAAGCAACGCGAGCTCTGCGGCACCCTGGCCACATTGCTGGGACTTGAGCACAGCAAGGCGAGCAATCCGTCGCTGCTGGCGAGCCATGCTGCCACGCGAGGCCTCCAGTGATGACTGCCGCCTTCAAGCGCCGCCTGGCCAGCCCCGTCATGTGGTTGCTGCCGTTTGCACTGATCTTCGGCGCCTTCCAGATCGCGCCGCTGGTGTGGGTAATGGTCAGTGCCTTCAAGACTCCCACCGGCTGGGGGCTGGCCAACTTTCACGAGATCGCCTCCTCGGCCTTCTTCCGACAGGCCATCTGGCGCAGCCTTGAGATCTCCTTCATGTCCAGCGTGCTGGGGCTGACGATCGCCGCCGTGACCTGTCACAGCATGCACCGCTGTGGTCCGCGCCTGACGCGCATGATGATCGCCTTCACCAACATGACCAGCAACTTCGCCGGTGTCCCGCTGGCCTTCGCCTTCATCATCCTGATGGGCGCCAACGGCATGCTGACCCTGATGCTGGAGCGCTTCGGCCTGCTCGAGGACTTCAATCTCTACTCGCGCACCGGCCTGATCGTCATCTACACCTGGTTCCAGATTCCGCTGGGCATCCTGTTGCTATATCCCGCCTTCAGCACTCTGAAGACGGAATGGCGTGAAGCCGCCAGCCTGCTGGGCGCCAACCGCCTCGCCTACTGGCAGCACATCGGCCTGCCGGTGCTGTGGCCGTCCCTGGCAGGCACGCTCACCGTACTCTTCGCCAATGCCATGGGCGCCTACGCCACCGTCTATGCGCTGGTGAACACCAGCTACAACCTGATGACCATCCGCATCGCCAATCTGGTCTCCGGGGACCTGTTCCTGCAGCCGGAACTGGCCAGTGCACTGGCCCTGGTGCTGGTCGTCATCCTCGTCATCGTCACGCTGATTCAGCAATGGCTCATGCGCAGGAGCTACCATGTCACTTCCCGCTGAACTGCCCTATCGCCACGGCAAGCCCTTGCTGCCCAGCCTGATGGCGCGCCTGCACCGCGTGAATGTCTACACCTTCATCGTCACCAGTGTCTTCGCGCTGCTGGCACTGCCGCTGATCGCGACGCTGTTCTACGCCCTGGCGACACGCTGGGGCGCCAGCCTGACCCCCGATGCCCTGACCGTGAAATGGTTTCTGGAACTCTGGACCACACCGCGTTTTCTGGCGGCGTTCGGGCGCTCGCTGCTGGTCGCCGTCGGTGCGCTGGCACTGTCATTGCTGCTGATCGTGCCGGTGGTGTTTCTTGCCCACACACGCTATCCGCGCCTGGATAGCGTGATGAATGGGCTGATCCTGCTTCCCTTCGCCGTGCCGCCCATCGTGTCATCGGTCGGCCTGCTGCAGCTCTATGCAGGCGGCCCGCTGGCCATCGTCGGCACGCCGTGGATCCTGATCCCCACCTACTTCACCATCGTGCTGCCCTTCATGTACCGCGCTCTGGCCAACAGCCTGCGTGCGCTGGACGTGGCATCCCTGATGGAAGCCGCTCAACTGCTGGGGGCGAGTCCGCTCAAGGCGTTCTTCCTGGTCGTGCTGCCCAATATTCGCGTCGGCATCCAGATTGCCGTCTTCCTGGCCTTCTCGTTCCTGGCTGGCGAATTCGTATTCGCCAACATGCTGGTCGGCACACGCTTCGAGACCCTGCAGGTCTATCTGAACAATATCCGCGGCGCCAGCGGCCACTTCACCAGCGCCTTGGTCATCACCCTGTTCGTATTCACGCTGATCCTGACCTGGCTCGGCAATCGTCAGCCCGCCGAGCAAGAGATGCCCGCAGATGACCCCGACGAGGCGCTGGCCACCACCATGACCGACGGCTTGCCCGGCCCGGTGTCGAGCGCCGAATCCGAGCCGCGCCACACCCACCACCAGTCGTCAGACTCCACACCCCGAGGGGACCGCTGATGCTTGCCATCGACACCGCCACCACATTCGATATCCAGAGCGCCGGCGGCCTTCTGACCAGCGCCCTGCGCGAACGCGCCGCCGACCAGCACTACCTCAAGCTCAATGGCCTGGCCAAGAGCTTCGGCAAGACCCAGGTATTCGCCGAGATAGATGCCGAGATCGCGCGCGGGGAATTCATCACCCTGCTCGGCCCCTCCGGCTGCGGCAAGTCGACCCTGCTGCGCGCCATTGCTGGGCTCAATGATGTCGATGCCGGCCAGATCATCGTCGATGGTCACGACATCACGCCACTGCCGCCGCAGCGTCGCGGCATCGGCATGGTCTTCCAGCACTATGCGCTGTTCCCCAACATGCGCGTGGCGGACAACGTGGCCTTCGGGCTGCGCATGAAGAAGGTGCGCCCGGAAGAACGCGAGCGGCGTGTCAGCGAGGTGCTCAGACTGGTGGAGCTGACCGATCAGGCGCAGCGCTTCCCGCACCAATTGTCCGGCGGCCAGCGTCAGCGTGTGGCACTGGCACGCGCGCTGGTGGTCGAGCCGCAGATCCTGCTGCTGGATGAGCCGCTGTCGGCACTGGATGCACGTATCCGCCGCCATCTGCGTGATCAGATCCGTGATATTCAGAAGAGCCTCGGCCTGACCACCCTGTTCGTGACCCACGATCAGGAAGAGGCACTGTTGCTGTCGGACCGCATCTTCCTGATGCATCAGGGGCGCATCCTGCAACAGGGCAATGCCGAGTCGCTGTATACCCGCCCGGTGGATGCCACGGCGGCGGGCTTCATGGGGCATTACAATCTGATCGGTCGCGAGCTGGCGCGCCCGCTGCTCGGCTACGAAAGCGACAGCCCGCGCGTGGCACTGCGTCCGGAAGCGCTGTACCTGCAACCGGACACCAGCCCCCAGGGACAGCAGGATGAATATACCAACTTCCCGACCCAACCCTTGCCAGACAATGCCGGCCCCGGTTGCCCGGGCGTGATTCGCCGCCACCAGCTGCTCGGCAATATCGTGCGTTACGAGGTGGACTGTCAGGGACTGCGCCTGAATGTCGATGTCCTCAATCGCAGTGCTCGGCAGCTACTGCCGTGTCATCTCCGCGTGATGCTGCACGCCGATCTGGATGAAGTTCAGGCGCTGGGCGGGGACGAGACCGTCGCAACGTCGGAGGTGTCCCATGGATGACATCACGGGGCTTGCCATCTTCGATCTCGATGACACCTTGCTCGAAGGCGATGCCACGGGGCTCTGGACCGACTGGTTGATCGCGCAGGGCTGGATCGCCAATGGCGAGGAATATCGCGCAATCTGGGCACAACAGATGCTGGACTACGCGGCCGGTGAGCTGGACATGGAGACGCACCTGACCCACCTGCTGGCCCCGCTGGGGGGTCGCGCCGTCAGTGAAGTCGATGCCGAGGTGGCACGCTTTCTCGATGCCGAACTGATGCCGCGCCTGTATCGTGAGGGATTGGAGCGAATTCACTGGCACCGCGCGCAGAACCATCAGATCGTGATCATCTCGGCCTCGACGGCGCATCTGGTCGCCCCCCTCGCCGAGCGCCTGGCGCTGGACGCGGCCCTGGCCACGGCCCTCGAGACCGAGCAGGGCTACTACAACGGGCGGGCCTGTGGCATTCGCACCTTCCGCGAGGGCAAGCTCGCAGCACTCAAGGCATGGCAGCAGCAACACGCCAGCCACAGCGCCGGAGTGCCCAGCTGGGGCTATTCGGATTCACGCAATGATCTGGCCTTGCTGGAATTCGTCGATCACCCCTTCGCCGTCCATCCGGACCCGACCCTTGCCAACTTGGCGCGACAGCGCGCCTGGCAGACACTACGTTGGCAATGAGGTAAGCCGAATTGGCAACAAGAGACGCTGGGCTGGGATCAAGAGCCCCTGCGCTGAAATTGAGAGAAAGTGCATAATAGGCGACGCTGGGCGTAAAAAAAGGCACTCTGTGCCAAAAATGCAAGCATAAAGGAAGCCATGCAATGGCCAAGGTCAGGGTCAGTCGGACCGCACGTGTACCCGATCCCATGCGCGTCAGGCGCTATCTGAAAGCCCCCGAAGTCGGCCCGCGCGTGCTGTTCTTCAGTGGCGGCACCGCGCTGACCGGGGTCTCGCGCACCCTGACCCGCTATACCCACCACAGCATCCATCTGGTGACGCCGTTCGACTCCGGGGGCAGCTCGGCCAAACTGCGCGAGGCCTTCTCGATGCCCGCTATCGGCGATCTGCGTTCACGCCTGATGGCGCTGGCCGATGACAGCGTTCTGGGCCATCCCGATATCTATCGCCTGTTTACTCACCGCCTGCCGCGTGAAGCTCGCCCGGAGATGCTGCACGCTACGCTGCGCGAGTTGGCGGCTGGGCGGCATCCGTTGACCATGGCGGTCGCGGAACCGATGCGCACCCTGATCTGCCATCAGCTGGGCTTTCTCATCGAGGCCATGCCGGAAGGCTTCGATCTGCGCGGCGCCAGCATCGGCAACCTGATCATTGCCGGCGGCTATCTGAACCATCACCAGCAACTGGATCAGATCATCTTCCTGTTCTCCAAGCTGGTACACGTGCGCGGCACGGTACGCGCCGTGGTCAATGCCGATTGTCATCTGGCGGTGACGCTGGAAGATGGTCGCGAGATCATCGGTCAGCACCGCATCACCGGCAAGGAAGTCCCCCCCCTCGATTCGCCCATCGCGCGCATGCGTCTGGCAGCGGCAGAGGGCGACCACCACGTGCCCGTGGTGCCGGAGCTACACGCCAACAATCGCCAGTTGATCGAGTCGGCCGAACTGATCTGCTTCCCCCCCGGCAGCTTCTATTCCAGTGTGCTCGCCAATCTGTTGCCCAAGGGTGTCGGGCGTGCGGTGCTGGCCAACCCCTGCCCCAAGGTCTATATCCCCAACTGCTGCCCGGACCCGGAGCAGACCGGCAAGTGCATGGACGAGCTTGTCCACATGTTGCTCGACACCCTGTGTGCAGACCTCACCGGCCGCATGGAAGACTGCCCCACCGAGAACCTGCTCAACATCGTGCTCCTCGACAGCCAACGCGGCGACTACCCCGGCGGCCCCTGCACCGAGGCGCTCGAGCGCATGGGCATCACCGTGATCGACACCAAGCTGATCAGCGAGCAGAGCGCACCCTACTACGACAACGAGCTGCTGGTCACCGCACTGCTGTCGCTGGTGTGACGCCAACCACGAGCCGCTCGGCCTGAGCTGCTCTGCCTGAGCTGCTCTGCAGAAAAAGAACGCCCCCGCCTGCCAACAGCAGACGGGGGCGTTCTTTTGTCAGATACGACGTCGGGGCTTAGATCATGCCACGCACCGCGCCGAGAATCACCATCCCCAGCACCAGCTTCCAGGGTGCCAGCGAGAAACGGGTCAGGGCGATGAAGGCGGCCAGCGCGATCACCAGGTCCGTGCGGCTCAGCACGCTGGTGGTCCACAGCGGGTCATAGAGCGCCATGCCCAGCACGCCCACCACGGACGCGTTGGCGCCGGCGAGCGCAGCGCGCGCCCCGGCGCGTGCGCGCAGACGCCCCCACAAAGGCGCCACACCGATCAGCAGCAGAATCCCCGGCAGGAAGATGCTCAACAGCGCAATGACGGCACCGAGCAATGCCGAACCGCCGCCCACCTGCGACATGCCGGCCCCCAGCCAGGCGGCAAAGGTAAACAGCGGCCCCGGCACTGCTTGGGCGGCGGCATAGCCGGTGAGGAAGGTATCGGCCGCGATCTGGCTCGTCTCGACGGTGGAGGCCTCCAGCAGCGGCAGCACCACATGCCCGCCCCCGAACACCAGCGCCCCAGCACGGTAGAAGATATCGACCAGACTGCCCGATGCCACCAGCGGCAGGCCGATCAACAGCACGAAGAACGCGACCAGGCAGTAGCGTGCCAGGCGCGCCGAGACCGGCAGTGACAGCCCCGCGGCCCGGGCGTGCTGGCGCACGGATGCCGCCTTGTCATCACGACACAGCAGGCTACCGAGCACTGCGCCCATCGCGATCACCCCGACCTGCGTCCAGGCGACTTGTATCCAAACGCTCTGTGCCAGCGCCAGGCCCAGCATGGCCAACAGCGCCAGACAGGTACGCCGCAAATCCGGGCACAGCTTGCGCGCCATGCCCCAGATCGCCTGGGCGACGACGGCCACCGCCACCAGCTTCAAGCCATGGCTCACCCCCGAGGCCAGCGGCCCTTCGAGGCTGCCCGCCACCAGTGCCAATACCAGCAACGCCAGCGCAGACGGCAAGGTGAATCCGATCCACGCCAGTATCCCCCCCATCACGCCACCGCCACGCACCATGCCCAGCGCGAAACCGACCTGGCTGCTGGCCGGCCCCGGCAGAAACTGACAGAGCGCGACCAGCTCGGCGTAGGCCTTGTCACTCAACCAGCATTGCCTGCGTACCAGCTCATCGTGGAAGTATCCCAGGTGGGCAATCGGGCCGCCGAAGCTGGTCAGCCCCAAGGTAAAAAAGGTGCGCAGCACTTCACTGCGCCGCGTCTTGTCGCTCGCAAGCGGGGCATCAAGTGTCGCGTGGTCGCGCTCACGCTTCGCAGTTTCATCCGGATGTGACATGACGTTTCTCTTGGAGCGGAAAGGATAACGACCAGAAATCCAGCGAGGGGGTTATGTGAGAGCTATACGAAAGAATTTCCACTTGCTGACGCTACGGTGACATCAGGTGAATTCGCAATAAGCTGATCCTCGCGTCACTTGCATCACCCACCAGACTATCGCCGCCAGATGACAGGAAGCCCGCCCCATGGTTGGGACGGGCTTCCTGCATGAGGGCTTCCTGCATAAGGGCTTAGGCGTCAGGTGCCCGGCGAAGGCTTCAGTTGGCCGACGTCTCCTGAGTGGAGGCATGCTGCGTGTCCGAGGGCAATGCGATGGTCATCACGGCACTCGCCGCCACCAGTGCCGCCGACCACCACAGGCAGGCTTCCAGACCATAGGCCTGATAGAGCCAACCGGACAGCAACGTGCCCAGCAGGCGCCCCATGGCGTTGGCCATATAATAGAAGCCGACATCCATCGACACGCCTTCACTGCGCGCGAAGCGCACGATCAGGTAGCTGTGCCAGCTGGAATTGACGGCGAAGATAACGCCGAACACCAGCAGACCGATGATCAACCACTCAAGGGGCGCCAGCCCCAACAGGATGGCCGCACTGCTGTCGCCACCCTGCTTCGCATCCAGCGACATGCTCGCCATCAGCGCGGGCAACAGCGCCAGCACACCGGCCAGCAGCACGGTCATCCAGCGCACGCCCGCATCACCGCTCAAGCGACGCGCGATCGGCCCGGTGATGTGCGGGGCCTGGGTCTGCACTCCGCCGTAACCGATCACCCATGCGGCCATCAGGATACCGACTGTCCAGAAGTTCCAGCCATGTACCTCGGCTAGATAGACCGGCAAGGCGACCACGAACCAGACATCACGTGCAGCGAACAGGCACATGCGCGCCGCCGACAGCACATTGACTGCCCGCGAGGTCGAGAACATCTCACGAAACGCCGGCTTGCGGCTGGCCTTGCTCTGCCCCAGCGATGCCGAGAGCTTGCGCAGTGACAGCACCAGCACCACGGCCAACATGAGCCACATGGCCAACACCGTGCCCTGGAAGTCGATGAGACTGAGCGCCGCGCCACCGAGGAAGAAGCCCAGGCCCTTGAGGGCATTCTTGGAACCGGTCAGCAGCGCGACCCAGCGATACAGCGCTCTCTGCGACTGCGCCGCCTGCTGCCCCTTCGGCACCAGCACCTTGATGGCGCTCTTGGCGCTCATCTTGTTGAGGTCCTTGGCGATGCCGGACAGCGCCTGGGCAATCATCACCCAGACCACCGTCAGCATGGACTCCGGCACCAACAGCATGCCGAGCGCCACCAGCTGCATCGCAAGCCCGGCATTCATGGTGCGATTGAGACCAAGCCTTGCCCCCAGCCAGCCGCCGACCAGGTTGGTGGCGACACCAAAGGCTTCGTAGAACAGGAACAGCAGCGCGATATCCAGCGCCGAGTAGCCCAGCGAATGGAAATGCAGCACCACCAGCATGCGCAGTGCGCCATCCGTCAGCGTGAAGGCCCAGTAATTCCCCGTCACCAGCAGGTACTGGCGCACCTCATGGGGCAGCTCTCGCAGGCGGGCAAGCATTTCAGCGCTCCTGTGTGCTGGCGTCGGCCAGATCACCCAGGCCCACTTTCAGCGCCAGCTCTGCGGTGCGGTTGGCATAGCCCCACTCGTTGTCATACCAGGCGTACAGCTTGAGCTGGGTGCCCGCGACGACCATGGTCGAGGGCGCATCGATGATGCTGGAGCGGGAATCGGTACGGAAATCGATCGACACCAGCGGGCGTGTCTCGTAGCCCAGCACGCCGGCCAGTTCACCTTCCGCAGCGCTCTGCAGCGCCTGATTGACCTCTTCCACCGTCACTTCGCGATTGAGCTCGAACACCATGTCGGTCAGGGAGGCATTGGCCAGCGGCACACGGATGGCGTGGCCGTTCAAGCGGCCCTCCAGTTCCGGGAAGATGGCGCTGATCGCCTTGGCGGAACCGGTGGTCGTCGGAATCAGGCTCATGCCGCAGGCCCGCGCGCGGCGCAGGTCCTTGTGCGGCGCATCCAGAATCGTCTGGGTATTGGTGATGTCGTGCACGGTGGTCATGGAGCCATGACGAATGCCGAACTTCTCCTGAATCACCTTAATCACCGGTGCCAGGCAGTTGGTGGTGCAGCTGGCTGCCGTCACGATGCGATGCTGTTCGGCGTTGTAGAGGTGATCGTTTACGCCTATGACGATGTTGAGCACGCCCTCTTCCTTGACCGGCGCGGAGACCACGACCCGCGCGACGCCCTGCTCGAGATAGGCGTTCAGCACCTCGGTACTCTTCTTCTTGCCGGAGGCCTCGATCACCACATCGCAGCCCGACCAGTCGGTATCACCGATCTCACGTTGGCTTGAGAATGCCGTGCGCTGACCATCGAGGGTGATGGAATCCGCGTCGCTGGTGATACCGGCGCCCGGCGACCACTGGCCATGCACGGAATCGAATTCCAGCAGATGGGCGAAGGTCGCGGCATCGCCACCCGGGTCATTGATACGCACCACGTCCAGCGCGATATCATCGCGTAGCTTCCACAGCGCGCGCAGGGCGAGACGACCGATGCGCCCGAAGCCGTTGATACCGACGCGCAGGGCCGGCATGCCCTCCGGCACGCTGATGGACGAGGAATAGGACGGAGCGCTATGAGCAGGGCACATGGGCATTTCCTTGAGAGTGTTCGAAAAGATTCGGCTAACGTTCTACGGCCTGTGCGCTCAGCAGCAGCGCACAGGGCGGTTGGGTATCGTCTCCAGCCACGCCACCCAGCGCGACACCTCGCGGGCGTTGGCCTGACAGAGAGTCGCGAGAATCTGATGGCACCAAGCTGGAAGGTCAGGTGCCAGACGGTAGTGCACCCACTGGCCACGCCGCTGACTGGTCAGCAGGCCAGCATCTCTCAGCTGAGCGAGATGCCGCGAGAACTTGGGCTGGGAGATGGGCATGGCACGCTGTTCCAGCAGCCAGATAAGCTCACAGACACACAACTCTTCCATCTGGGCCAACAGCTGCACGACGGTCAGGCGAGTATCCTCGGCAAGGCACCTGAAGACCTGCAACGGTGTCAGGCAGGCCGCCATGTCTCCCACTCCATCAATAACGTCATTGGTTGACGGTTTCATAGCGATGTCCTCGCGTATGCCTGAGCCACCTTGCTCCCCTCTCGATTCCCCCACCCGATTCCCCCACCCGATTCCCTCTCCCGCCCCCTCTCACCGGCACCTGACGCAAGGCAAGGCAGGATGTCTCCCAGCCGGCTGAAGCGCGCCGATATACGAAATATCATATATGTGTTTTTCCATATATAAAATGACACATGTATGACAGTTGGATGACAGCCGGCGCCTGAATCGATGGCAGCGATGGAGAGCGATTGGAGAGGGAATGGAGGACAAATGAAGCGCGATCAGAGTGTCGCTTGGCTCGGAGTACCAGCGGGTAGCCGGTCACACCATCGCCACTGTTGCGCAAACGGCACGCATATGTTGCCTGGCCTCAAAAGCGAATGCGCTTGCGAACAAAAGTCGAGCGGCGTTAGTGTGTGTGCATCAGGCATACCAAGTGCCCTTTTGAATCACGCATCCCTCGTGATGCACAGGAGAGACAAATGGCGGATTTCGCACAAGTCGTCGATAGCAACTACACCCAGGAAGTCATCGAGAGCGAGCAGCCGGTGCTGGTCAAGTTCTGGGCACCGTGGTGCGGCCCGTGCAAGATGCTCGACCCGATCGTCGAATCCATCGCCGAAGAACAGGGCGATGCCCTCAAGGTCGTTGCCATCAATGTCGATGATGCACCGGACCTCGCCGCCCAGAATGGCGTCCGTGGCCTGCCGACCATCGCGCTGTTCAAGTCCGGCGAGAAGCTCGAAGCCCTGACCGGCGTCCAGCCGAAGGAAAACTTCGACGCCATGATCTCGCGTCACGCCTGATCGAATCGGCCGCTGGCCGCAAGGCCCTGACGCTGCAATGAAAACGCCCTCCATGAGGGCGTTTTTTTGGTCTGCACGGTGCTTTAGGTTACTCTATGCCCATGATTTTTCAGGCAATTATCGTAATAGAGAAATTCCTGCCTTCAAGATATCGCTGACCGCGACAGTAACACCAGCATTATCACGACAAGGAAACATTGATGCCTGACCCCGTCCGTTCGACCCGACATCTGGGCATGGTCGCCCTGCTTACCGGCCTGCTGACGGGCTGCGCCAACGGCCATACGACCCTGCCGGCCACCACCTCAGCGCTCAAGGCCGGGCCTGCCTACGGTGAAATGCGCTCTGTCGCCGTCATGCAGATTCGCCCCGGCAATGTGGCGGTGACGCCCAATGGACAGGTCTTCGCCACCATCCACCCGATGGATGGGGATCACGACGTGCAACTGGTCGAGATCACCGGCCAGAACAGCTACCGCGCCTGGCCCTCCCCTGCCTTGCAGACGCATGCCGGCCGCTACAGCGACGCCACCATCGATTCCCCTCTGGGCATCTACCAGGATGGCCAGGGTGGACTGTGGATCACCGACATGGGGCTGCATCTGGGCAAGACCCGCCTGTGGGGCTTCGATATTGCCTCGGGAAAGCTGATCATCAAGCTGACTTTGCCTGCGAACATCGCCCCCGAGGGCAGCTTCGTTCAGGACCTGGCGGTGGACCGCAGCCGTGGCGTGGCCTATCTGGCAGACATCGCCAATCCGGGCTTGATCACCGTCGACCTGGAGAGCGGCGAAGCCACCCGCTTCAGCGAGCACCCGGCGCTTGAGGCAGAACCTGGTGCCAAGCTCAAGATCGATGGCAAGGACGTCCAGTTCAATGGCAAGCCTGCCAAGGTCGGCGTCGACCCGATCACCCTGTCCGGCGATGGCGAGACGGTCTTCTTCGGCGCCATGACCGGCCACAGCTGGTACAGCTTACCGGCCAAGCTGCTGCGCGAAGGCGCCGATCACGCCACCATCGCCGCTGCCATCACGCGCGTCGGCGACAAGCCCGTTTCCGACGGCGCAGATACCGCTGGGGGCATCCACTACTTCACCAACCTCAATCAGCATGGGCTGGATGTGTTGGGCGCCGATGGCAAACTGACGCCGCTGGTGCGCGATGAACGTCTCGACTGGCCGGATGGCGTGCGCATGGCGGCCGACGGCTGGCTCTATGTCACCGTCAATCAGCTCGACAGCACGCCGCCCTTCAATGACGGCAAGGATAGCGGCCAGGCGCCGTACCGTATCTTCAAGGTCTGGCCCGTCGACAATTGAGTCGATAATTGAATCGGCAATAGAGAGGTCGGTCGCGTCGACCCTCTGAAAGACAACGCCCGCATTCCTTGGTCAGGAATGCGGGCGTTGTCTTTCTGCAAGGCACAACATCAGTCGGGCTGTCGGAATATCACGAACTCATGCTCACATTGCGGGCAATGCCCCGAGTAGACCGCCCCGGACTTGCTCAGGCGTACGCTGTGATGCTCGCAGGCCGGACAGCCCTGCTTGAGTGATGTGTTGGCGTTGCAGACCTGACATTTGACGTAATAGCCGTAGGGGCCGTAACGCCCCAGCAGTGCATCTTTTTCCTGACATTTCTGGCACTGGACTCGGACTTCCTGTGGCGCTTGCGTGGCGGCGGAAGCATTCAAGTGTGAAGTGGACCCCATCCTTTGGACCACCTGACGGGTCGTCTAAGCTCGGATCAGGTCATCATCGGCGTCAGGCCGCCTGGATCAGTGGTTGAGAGAAGTACACTTCATCAGGTGTAGCATCGTCTAGCCCTTGGTGGGGCCGCTCTGTGTTGTACCAAGCGAAGTAACGCTTCAGATCCCCTCGCAAGTGGGCGCCGCTCTCGAAAGCCTTCAGATAAACGCACTCATACTTCACACTGCGCCAGAGTCGTTCCACGAATATGTTGTCCTGATAGCATCCCTTGCCGTCCATGCTGATCCGGACATCATGGGCTTCCAGCACTTCGGTGAACGACTGGCTGGTGAACTGACAGCCTTGATCTGTATTGAATATCTCGGGCTTTCCATAACACGCCAAGGCTTCCTCCAAAGCATCGATACAGAAGTCCGTATCCAGGGTGTTGGAGACCCGCCAGGCCAACACGCGACGGCTGTGCCAGTCCATGATGGCCACCAGGTACATGAACCCGCGCGCCAAAGGAATATAGGTGATATCGGTCGCCCATACCTGATTGGGGCGGTCGATGACTCGCCCCCGCAGCAAGTAAGGATAGATCCGATGTCCTGTACCTGGCCGGCTAGTGCATGGCTTCGGATAAATAGCCTGTAGTCCCATCCCGCGCATCAATCGCTGGACGCGCTTGCGGCTCACTGCGTGGCCCAAGCGATTGAGATAGGCTGACATCCTTCGTGAGCCATAGACCGGTGTGCGCAGATGTTCCGCGTCGATCAGACGCATTAACTCCAGATCATAGGCCCGTAGCGCCTTGCGCTGATAGTACATCGAGGAGCGACTGATACCGAGTAGCTGGCATTGACGTCGGAGGCTGATGCCGGGCGCTTGCGGCTCGACCATTGTCAGGCGCTGGGCCCGACTCAACGATCGAGCCTGCGTGACAAAAAATCCCGTTCCACTGTCAGCTTGCCGATCTCGCGATAGAGCGTATCGATCTCCTCCTGGGTCTTCTGGGCGGTTTTACTGGAACTTTTGCCCTCGAAGACGCCGGTGGCGTTGTCCAGCAGGTCGCGCTTCCACTGACTCACCATGGTTGGGTGGATCTCGAAGCGGGCTGCGATCTCTGACGTGGTCTGTTCCCCCTTGAGGGCAGTAAGGGCTACCTTGGCTTTGAACTCACTGCTGTACTGTCGACGTTTCCTGCTCATGATCAAGCTCTCCTGGTCGGTATGATCAGAGCTTAGCGCCTGGTCCGAATTCTGGGGTCCACTTCAGCGTGCGGTAATTCTGTCGAGATGCTCGCTCAACTGTGGCGAGGCCAGACACGCTTCAGGCACTGGCGACCCGACAGGTGCCTCGGCTGGCGGCGCTGTTGTATCGGCTCTGGTTTCAGCTTTTGGCTTAGCGACGCTCTCGGCGCTTGCCTTCGCCTCATTGACTGCCGCGGCGGCGGGGATGGCAACTGCCACTGCACTCGAATCGCCTCCCTGCCTGGCCATGGCGCGCTGCTTCTTATTACAGCGCTCCTGGTCGTCAAGCTCATGACTGCCTGGCGCATTGTCGCCAATGCCATTGCCCCCATGAGCGCTGTAGCCCGCGCCGTTGTTACCGAGGTCTTTGTTGGCGAGGGCTTTGCTATCAGATTCGCGGATACAACCCTCATTGACCGCCCATCGACTCGCGGCACTGTCAGCGGCGTCTGGCGTCTTCGCTGCCGGCTGCGGGCGACGACTCACCTCGCGACGGACGGTCTCGACGGCATGCGCGCGACGCGAACGGGCGTCCTGCTTGAGCAGGAACTCGCTGACACGCTCAAGCTCATCCTTGGTGAATTCCGGACGCGTATCGAACAGCAAGGCACGCTTGACCATCGAACGCGCCCCGATCAGGCCACTGACCTGCTCGTGGAGAAACTCCGGCTTCACCACCTGAGCCGAGACCCCCTTGGCCATATCGTCACGGTGCACGATGGCATTGCTCGAGACGGCGCACAGCACTTTCCATTGTCGACCGGCAAAGCCGCCTTGCAGCCCCAGGGTCTTGTTCATCAAGTGAGTGCGATGCTCGATCAATAGGCGCTTGAGAATATCCTGCTGCAATTCCCCCTGACGCAGTGGTGACTTGAGCCCAGACCAATTGCCCCGATAGCTGCGCTGCCATTCACCTGCCGCATTGACCCTGACTTCACCAGTGATGCTTTTCGACTCGATGATGATGAACCCGAAGGGATGCATGACCAGATGATCGATCTGGGCATTCTCCTCACCATGTTTCAGTCGCAGATCATTGAAGATCACGACCTCGGGGTCGCCCCCGAAGGCACGCCGTAGATGGAAGGCCACATCCTCTTCCTGGCGGTGACCATACCTGGCGCGCTCATCGTCGCCACTGTAGGCCTCTTTTTCCTTGGCTATCATCTGCTCGTCCCTGAAGCGCTGATTACATCCTTGTCAGCCCAATATATCGCTATTGCCCGTAAAATACGCCATGCAACATGCGTCAATAAACAGTTTTCATCAAGAGATTATAAAGTTTATTTAAATCAGCCCGACTCCACTGCCATGCTTCAGGTGCGGGATAATCGTTAACACTCTGCGCCAGGACATATCCGCGCCACTTTACCCGCTGTTGTCAGGACAAGTCTGGGGCGCCAGACATCAGCCACTCACAGCGTCAGGCGGGTGGCGAGAAACTCGACGAAGGCGCTGATGCGCGGCGACAGCGTACTGTTACGGTAATAGACCGCCTGGATCTGCTCGCGGGGATTGGGACTCTGGATCTGGCCGGGCAACACTTCCACCAGAGCGCCGGTCTTGAGGTCATTGCCCAGCATGAAGCGCGAGATCAGCGCGATACCATGCCCCGCCAGGCACAGCTGACGCATGACTTCGCCACTGGTGGTCGGCAGATGGGGTGTCGTGTCGAAGCCCTGTGGAGCACCCTTGAGCGGCCAGCGATTGAGACGACTGGGGGGCAGGAACCCCAGCAGCTGATGGGCCTGCAGCGCCGCGACACTGGACGGCACACCATGCTCGGCCAGATAGGCAGGGCTTGCGACCAGATGCAGCGTGGAGCGCCCCAGCACCTTGGCGTGCAGCGTGGAATCATCCAGCTCGCCGATGCGGATGGCCACATCGGTACGCTGTTCCAGCAGGTTGATGATGTCATCGGCCGCTGACAGCTCCAGCGCGATGCCGGGATAGCTGCGTGAGAACTCCGCGACCAGCGGCACCAGCTGATGCAGCACGAAGGGACTCGCGGCATCGACGCGCAGCCGGCCACTGGGCTGATCGCGCTGCTGCAACAGAGCCTCTTCGGCACTGCCGAGCAGCAACAAGCCCTCGCGCACGCGTTCGACGAAGCCGCGACCCTCATCGGTCAGCGCCACGCTGCGTGTAGTGCGGTTCAGTAGCGGCGTTTCCAGCTCACCTTCCAGGCGCTGGATGGCCCGCGATACCTTGGCCACCGGAATGTTCAACCGATTGGCGGCGGCGCTGAAGCCCCCGCTATCCACCACGGCCAGTAGCAACTCGAGGTCATCCGAACGGCTGCGCATGCTGCGATCTCCTTGAAAGTGCAAGATGCATGGTCCCATGCATCTTTGCAGAAATCACAATAATCATCCGCATCATGATCGCTTCTGCAATATGGCTTGCCGATCAAATCACACAGCAAAAGGATGTCGCCTAGAGCCCACCACGGCGACGCTCGCCAGGGCGCAGCATCCTGACCCTTGCCTTGGGGGTGCGCTGCGGCAATGACGGAGGCGCCGGCGGTGTCTCCAGCTGCCCCGAGGGCGAGACATCGCTGGCGCCGATCGAGCCGCCCAGCGTCGTCGCGAATTCCGAGCGCTGACGAGGCCTGCCATCTGGGGCGGCGTGCGCACCCTCGCGACTCTCCCCCTCCATGCCCGCTGCCCGCAACGGGGCCTGATCATGCCTCTGGCCACTGTCTTGCGAAGCCAGCGGGGGTGGCGGGATGATCACCCAGGCAAAGGTCGGCAAGGTCAGATGCCAATAGATCGCCGGCAGGCGAATCGCCAGTATCAGCAAGATGGCAGCTCCAGTGGCCCACGCCAGGCCAACACCCGCCTCGAGAAGCGCGATATAGAGAATGCCACCCGCCAGCGACGCCGAGGCGTAGATTTCCTGACGCAGCACCATCGGCACACGGCGCGCGAGCACATCACGGATCATGCCACCCGCCACGCCGCTCATGGTGCCCATCAAGACGGCCACGATGCCATCCACGCCCAGCATACGAGCCTTGTGCGCGCCCAACACCGTAAACAGCGCCAACCCGAAGGCATCGGTGACCGGCAGGAAAACCCGCGTCAGGCGATGGATATAATGAAAGCCGAGCGTCGCCACCATTACCGTCAACAGGATGACCCACAGATAGATCGGCTGCTCGACCCAGAACACCGGGCCGATTCCCAGCACGAGATCACGCAGCGTACCGCCGCCGATACCGGTCACGGCGCCCAGCACCAGCATGCCGATCGGGTCCATGCGTGAACGGCACGCCACGACGACACCGGTCAGGGCAAAGATCATCACACCGGCCAGGTCGAGCCAGGTTATCCAGTTCATTCTCGTGAAGCCTCCTGCAGTGCGCTGGCGTGCGCATGAAACATTGGCGTATATGCTTGTCGCGAACCGTGATGGCCTCTTCTGCCAAGTCGTCTGCTGCGATGGCGCAGCGGCGCGATCATACTCCCTTTTGCGGCTCTTTTTGTGCCCTCGACGTCATCCGTGCCGCTTTGAGGGAGCGGAGGATGATGACCCGCCTCAGGGCGTGGCCTGACCACGGCGCGCGGTCGCGCTGGGCGGCTCACCGAATCGTTGGCGATAGGCACGCGAGAAGTGCGCCAGATGCGTGAACCCGACGCCGAGAGCCGCTTGGGAAACGCTGCGACTGCTGTCGGCCAATACGCACTGGGCATGATCCAGCCGCATGCCGAGATAGCGCTGCTTGGGCGTTTCCTCGAAGTGAGCCATGAACAGACGCGTCAGCTGGCGCTGGGATTGGCCGACCAGACGACAGATGTCGGGGATCGTCAGCACCTGGGCAAGATTGGCCTCCATCACAGCCAGCGCCTTGACCACACTGCGTGGCAGCGAATCGTCTCGAGTGCTGACAGCAGCAGGCGTGGCCAGATGCCCGCGCTGATGTACCAGTTGCCGCCCGACGGCGTCCGCCAGCGACGGCCCATACAGAAACTCGATCCACGCCAGCATCATGTCGATACTGGCCGCGCCGCCAGACCCCGTCAGCCGCTCGCCCTGCCATTCATAGTCGGCCTGACTGATCTCGAGATGAGGAAATTCCTCGCGAAAGGCCGGCACGCTCTCCCAGTGCAGGGCGACCCGATGACCGGCGAGCACCCCGGCGCGCGCCAGAATGAAGGGGGCGGTATCCAACCCTCCCAACCAGGCGCCGTGGGCTGCCAGGTGCCGAATCACGCCACGCGCCTGGCTGCTGACGCTGACTTCCGGCCCGTAGGATGACACCACCATCAAGCGCGTCTGCGCCCCACTCTGGCCACCCGACTGCGTCTCATTGACCAGAGACGACAAGGCGCCATCGACGTCGATGCGCACGCCATTGCTGGCCACGACAGCCTCGCCATCACTGGACAGCAGACGCCAGGCGAACAGCGGCCGTCCGAAGCGATTGGCGACCCGTAGCGGTTCCAGCAGGCAGAACAACGTCAACATCGAGAAGCGCGGCACCAACCAGACATTCAGCGTGTGCTCGGCGGCCCCCGGCGCCAGCAGTGGCGGTGAATCCGGGCGCGGATACGGCGCAGAGAGAGGCTCCGGCGCCGTCGCTAGAGGAAGCATACGGGATTGCGAGGGCCGTTCAGAGTGTTCAGACGGTTTTGACAATTCAGACCGTGCTGACAGTTCAGAGGATTCAACTGGTTCGGGTGGCGGTTCAGACATGTAGCAAATTTCATCAACTTGCGGCCATTTACCTCAACCTTACCCGTGTCAGGCACTTGAGGTAAGTGGCACGGGGTTGAAACCCGAGAACGGCCTAAGCGACGCTAGCCGGCGAAGGCTCGGCCCAGCGCTTGCGGATCCTGCTGAGCAAACAGCTCGCAGCGATCTCGTCCCGAGGCCTTGGCGCGATAAAGCGCCTCATCCGCCTGCTTGAGAATGGTCTCGAAGCTGCAACCCTGGCCGGTGCCTGCAGCAGAGACCCCGATACTGATGGTGACAATACCATGGCGTGAACTCCCCGCATGCGGTAGCGCCAGGTCGCGAACATGGCGAATGATCTCTTCTGCGCGCGCCAACGCCTGTTGTGGCGTACAGGATGGCAACAGCACCACGAACTCTTCTCCCCCGAATCGCGCCACGATATCAACATCGGGGTGCACACTTTCGAAGATGGCCGTCGCGATACGCTTGAGGCACAGGTCCCCTTTCACGTGGCCGTAGTGGTCGTTGTAAGCCTTGAAATGGTCGACATCGATCATGGCCACGCCGTATTGAAGTCGACTGTCGACCTGCTTGCCGAGCAGCGGACTCACGAGGCTGTCAAAGTGGCGTCGGTTATAGACTTCGGTCAAGGGGTCGATCGAGGCCAGGCGTCGAAACTCTTCATGCTTCTCGGTGAACTCCTCGACCCTGAGCTGCTCACGCAGCAGCAGGTAGGAAAGGCGCTCGGCCTTTTCGCTGCGCAGATTGGAGATGATCAAAAACAGCGTGATGGACAGAAACACCATCAACGCCATGAAGCCCCCCGACTCATAAGGCGCGGGATGGGCATTGACCAGATACAGCATCACACCGAAATGGAAGGCCGAAGAGCACAGGGCATACCAGAAGCGCAGCTGAAACAGGACATTGCCCACCAGCACGATAAGGCCGAGTGCGAACAGGTCGAGGAAGGAATGGGGCGAGACTGACAACTGGACCAACAGGGCGGTGAAGATCATCGCGAAGCACACCAGCGCGGTCATCAACATCTCACGCAATACCGGCGAGACACCCCGCTTGAGCATATAGATACAGATCAGGGCGATGGGCGTCATGATACCGACGCGAATGACGATGGCCTCCAGCATGTGGTCTGGGCGAAAGCGCCTGTCATTGAGCAGAAACAGCACATAGATGCTGATCGCCACCGCGCCCATGCAGGCAAGCTTGTGACTGCGCGCGACATGGATATCGTGCTCGAAGCGCGCTTCTATCTCGGCTGGGAAATGCACTCCCAGACCGCCCTCACGCTGTATCTGTCTGTCCACCTGCACCATCAGATCATTCATTCACGTCCCCTCCCTTGAGGACAGCCAATCAATAATCTCACTCTATACAAGGCGACACGGATCAATAAGCGATCGGGTGCAAACGTGACAATCGTTAACAACCTTGTCAAACACTTGTCCAAATTTCAGACAACTGTTCTTGAGCCAAACGCTCGATTATCAGAGCGAAGTGATGCCCCCGACATCACTTCGCTCGCGATCTTCCCTGCGCAATCTCAGCGCTTGAAACTCCAGGGAGCGGCGATGCGGAAGAAGCGCAACGTCACCGCCTCATCCACCGGCCGTGTCAGCAGCGACACCAGCACGAAGACCGGCAGATTGAGCATCAACCCCCAGAAACCGGCATGCAGGCCCAGCGGATGCGGCCATACGACGGTAAACAGCACCGTGACCACGAAGCCGGCACTGATGCCGCTGATGACACCTGCCGCCGAGGCACGCGGCCAGAAGAACATGCCCAGAAATGCCGGCAAGACCTGAGAGGCAAAGCCCAGCCCGATCAAGAGGATCATCACCAGATTGCCCGGCTCCCAGATCGCAAGCGGCGCCACGATAAGGAACATCACCGGGAAGATCAGCCAGCGCGCCAGCTTGCCAGCGTGTTGGTCATCAAGCTTCAAACCCGGCTGCAGCACATCACGGCTCAGGCTCAGGGCCACCGAATGAATGAAGGGCTCGCTTGAGGACATCGAGGCCGCCAGCGTGCCCGCACCCAACAGGCCTACCAGCCAGACCGGCATGTTGGCCATCGCGTATTCGAGCACCACGGTGTCGGCGCGCTCGAGCTCCGGCAGGCTGTAGATACCGATGAAGCCGACCACCACCAGCGGCAGGATCACCACATAGTAGGTCGGCAGCCAGCTGGCACTGCGACGGATGGTGCCGGCGGAGGCGGCACTCATCCATTGGGTCCATACCGGCGGCATGAAGGACAGCATCGAGACGATGATCGAGGTAGTCCAGAAGCTGAAGCTCATGTCGCCGCCGGCGCCGGGCAGACGCAGATACTCCGGGTGACTGGCCTCAAGACGCGTGAACACGCCACTGAATCCCCATTCGCCGGTGGAGAGATAGGCCGCCCAGAGGCCGATCACCCAGGCAACGACCAGCATCAACACGCCCTGGAAGGCATTGGTGCGCCCGATGGCGCGCTGGCCGCTGACGAACAGATAGACGGCGATCGCGCTGAGCACCAGCAACACGCCAGCCCAGAGCGGAATACGCCCGCCGCTCATCACCAGCAGGATGTAGGCTGAGCCTATGGTCTGCAGGACCGCATAGGCGATGGAGGCAATCGACATCACCAGTGCCGACAGCGCGCCCAGCAGAGGGCTCTGATAGCGGTCCGCGATCGCGCTTGCCTGGGTGACATGCCCGAACTGCTCGCCGAACTTCCATACCTTGGGGCCGAAGTACCAGGCCACCAGCGCCAGATAGGCCAGATAGATGGCGACATAGAATACCGGCACGCCCTTGCTGTAGGCCCAGCCCGGCGCGCCCATGAAGGTATAGGCACTGACGCTGCCGGCGGCGATCAACAGATAGAGCGTCACGGGCCCCATCGAGCGCCCGGCAACTCCCCACTGCTCCAGCGTGTCCATGCGCCGGCCGCCCCGCGCGCCGAGACCGATGGCCATGGCGAGAACGACATAGCCCAGGGTGACCAGCAAGGGCACGCTGTCATGCACGGACGAAAAGGCATGCGGATCGATCACGCGGTGCCTCCATCTCTTTCGCCAGCGGACGCTTTTGACAGCGGGTCTGCGCCGTGGCGACGGCGCAACAGGCAATTGCCCAGCAACATCGCGCCACTGCAGGCGAAGATGATCAGGTAACTCCAGATGATCAAGGACGGCATGCCCCACAACAGGGTCTGCTGGTTGATCCAGCCGATCACCGGCCAGATACCCATCACGACCAGCAGCAGGAAGATCACCAGCAGGCTCCAGCCCCGCCAGGTCGAGGGCACGACGAGGCGCGGCAAGGAACAGGGAGTCTCTACAGCCCGGGCATCAGGCTGAGAGGAAGACGGGGTGTCAGGCGCGGCCAAGACGATCTCCGATGTGAACAGGGAGTGAATGAAAATTCTCGGCGCGCAGTGTAGCCGCTGCGTCCTGCCCTGTGGAGTCACCCTGGTGAATCCCGCTGTTGAGTCGCCCAATTGAGTCGCCCTGTTGAATCAGCCAGTGGCGCCACGTGATACGAGATCGCGATCGATATGGCCCCACAAGCTGACAGGGACAGGCGCTGCAAGGATGGGAGAAATGACGCCGTCATCGGGAATCTTTACGAAAAATGCAAAAGTATTTCATCATTTCGTGCGTTTATCACAAAGGTATCTCACGGCAGACTGCACAGCATCCAAGACCCACCCATTGCTGATGGAGAACTGCCATGCCCCTTGCCCTGCTGGCGCTGACATTGAGCGCCTTTGCCATCGGGACCACCGAGTTCGTGATCGTCGGATTGGTACCCACCATCGCTCAGGACCTGAGCGTCTCTCTGCCTTCCGCTGGCCTGCTGGTCAGCCTGTATGCCGTCGGTGTCGCCATCGGCGCCCCCGTGCTGACCGCCATGACCGGCCGCTTCAATCGCAAGCTGGTACTGCTGGGACTGATGGCGCTGTTCATCGCCGGCAACCTGCTGGCCTGGCAGGCACCCAGCTACAGCTCGCTGATCACGGCGCGCATCCTGACTGGCCTGGCCCACGGGGTCTTCTTCTCCATCGGCTCCACCATCGCGACAAGCCTGGTGAGCAAGGACAAGGAAGCCAGTGCGATCGCCATCATGTTCACCGGCCTGACCGTGGCTCTGGTCACTGGCGTGCCGCTGGGCACCTGGATCGGTCAGCACTTCGGCTGGCGCGCCACCTTCCTCGTGGTCTCGCTCCTAGGCGTGCTGGCATTGATCGGCAGCGCCATCCTGGTGCCCAACAATCTCAAGAAGAACGTACCGGCCACCTTCGCCCAACAGCTCAAGGTGCTGACCCATCCGCGCCTGCTGCTGGTCTACCTGATCACCATTCTCGGCTACGGCGGCACCTTCACGGCCTTCACCTATCTGGCCCCGCTGCTGCAGGACGTCAGTGGCTTCAATGAAGGTGCCATCAGTCTGATCATGCTGGTCTACGGCGTCTCGGTCGCCATTGGCAACATCCAGGGCGGCAAGCTGGCCGACCGCATGGGCCCGATCCGCGCCCTGACCCTGATCTTCGGTGGCCTGATCGTCATCCTCGGCGTGCTGACCTTCACTGCCGCCAACCCGATCACCGCCGTGATCACCATCCTGATCTGGGGTGCCTTCGCCTTCGGCAACGTGCCGGGCCTGCAGGTCTACGTCGTGCAGCAGGCCGAACGCTTCGTGCCGCAGGCCGTTGATGTGGCCTCCGGTCTCAACATCGCCGCCTTCAACATCGGCATCGCACTGGGCTCCATCGTCGGTGGCCAGGTGGTATCCGGGATGGCACTGACCGACACCGCCTGGATCGGCGCGCTGATCGTCACCGCCGCCCTGCTGCTGACCCTGCTAGCCGGTCGCCTCGACAACCGTCACGCCTCTTCCATCGCGACCGCCTGATCCGCCGCGAAGCCTCCCGCCATCACGACCTGCCCCCGATTCCGACAGCTCAGCCTGCTGGCTCGGGGGCACCGTCGTCTACCCACCTGCTTGCTGAAGGACTCCATCATGATCTCCCCGACCCGCCCGCTGGATCGTCTCACTCAAGGCCCCCTGACCCTGGGCGTCGAACTGCCCCTCGACAATGATTGGGTCCGCACTGACAGAGCCCCCTCCACGCCCTTCGGCGTGCCTGACATGCGCGCCCATGCCGAGCTGATCAAACAGGTCGACAGGCTCGGCTTCCGTGCTGCCTGGTTGCGTGACGTGCCACTGTTCGACCCCGCCTTCGGCGATGCCGGTCAGGTCTTCGAGCTGTTCACCTACCTGGGCTATCTGGCCAGTCACACCGACAACCTGCTGCTGGGTACCGCTGCCGCGGTGCTGCCGCTGCGCCAGCCGTGGCTGGTGAGAAAGGCCGCCGCCAGCGTGCAGGCCCTGAGCGAAGACCGCCTGCTGCTGGGCGTCGCCAGTGGCGACCGACCGGCGGAATACCCGCTGTTCGGTGAGGAGTTCGCGACCCGTGGTGCCGCCTTCCGTCACGCGGTGGACGTCATCAAGGGCCAGGCGGACGACGCCCTGAGCGAAGGCCAGGCCATCCTGCCTGCCGCGACGCGTCCGCCGCTGTTGAGTGCCGGGCTCTCCCAGCAGACGCCCGAGTGGATCGGTCGCGAGATGGACGGCTGGCTGGCCTACCCGGGCACGCCGGAGGACCACATCCGCCGCGTGGCGCTCTGGCGTCAGGTCGCCGGTGACAAACCCTACGTCAGTTTCATCCACCTCAATCTGGAAGAAGATCCGCACGCCCCGGTGCGTCGTCATCGCTTCGGGTTGTCGAGTGGCCGCCTTGCCCTCATGGAAGAACTGTCGGCCATGCAGGATGCCGGGGTGAATCACATCGGCTTCCACCTGCGTCGCAATCGCCGCCCGCTCACGGAAACCCTCGAGGAACTGGGGCGTGAGGTGCTGCCGCACTTCTCATGAGGGCGCAAGGGTTGCACTGATCTGCCCGGCTGACTGAGCGCACTGGTAAGCCGGGCGGGTCGCGCGACCTGCCCCCGCCATGACGGAAAGGATTCATCGTTCACGCTGCAAGGAGATCCCATGTCAGATTCCACAGAGACCACCACACAAGACATCAGTCACAGCGCCACCCGGGCGCCCGCCTGGGTATGGCAAGGCCCGGGCGAGCCTGAGGCGCTCGAGCAGTCAGAGGTGGACATCGGCGCGCCGGGAGACAACGAGGTACTGGTCGCCACGCGTGCCATCGGCCTCAATCCCGTCGACTGGAAGTTCATGGCGATGGACAGCGAGCTGTGGCAAGCCGGTCAGATTCCCGGGGTCGATGCCTCCGGCGAGGTGATTGCCTGCGGTGCCAATGTCAGTCACGTATCGCCGGGCGATCGCATCGCGGTCCACACCACTCTGGCGGGGCCGGGCACCTTCAGCAAACGCCTGCGTGTGCCGGCGCGCGCCGTGATGCGCCTGCCCGTCACCCTGGGCTTCAATGACGCCGCCGCCTTCCCGTGCCCGGCACTGACCGCCTGGCTTGCCATCGACAAGCTGCCCGTCAAGACCGGGCGACGCCTGCTGATCACCGGCGCCTCCGGCAGCGTGGGCCGCTGGTTGATCCAGCTGGCCAGACAGCGCAACTTCCACGTCATTGGCGTTGCCTCCGAGAAGCGCCACGCGGACCTCAAGGCGCTGGGCGCCGACGAGACGCTTGCGGACGCCGAGCAGCTGGACGCGCCGCTCTTCGCCGTGATCGATACCGTCAATGGTGATCACGCCCAGAAGATGACCCGCCATCTGGGGGCCAATGGCCACATCGTCTGCATTCAGGACCGCCTGGAGCAGGCGGCCGCGCCGGCCTTCGATCGCGCCATCTCGCAGCACGAAGTTGCACTGGGTGCGCTGCACTGGGCGGGTGACGACGAGGACTGGGCACGCCTGGTCGAGGCGGGGGAAGGTCTGCTTGAAGCGATCGCCGATGGCTCCATGAACCAGCCGGCGCCCTGCATCGAGCCGTTCACCGCGCTGCCGGCCTGCCTCGCCGAACTGAAGAGTGGTGAGCGTCGCGCCCTGAAATTCGTGATCACGCCCAACGAATGACGCGCATGGCGGGCGGCGCGGGATTGTTGCGCAACCGGCACATGACTGATGCGTAGGCACGCCATTGTCGCGCCAGTTTCACAGCCCCAGTAAACACGACACAACACATGGAAACGTCCCCGCCGCACTCGGCGGGAACGTCAACAGGAGTTATCGCATGTCGACTACCCTACCAAATCCCGGCTTTGGCACCTTCCGTCTGGAAGGCGACACCCTGCGTGAGAGCATGAAGGCGGCGCTAGACGCTGGTTATCGTCACTTCGATACCGCCCAGTTCTACGGCAACGAAGCCGAAGTGGGACAGGTGCTCGCCGACAGCGGCATCCCCCGCAGCGAGCTATTCGTCACCACCAAGATCTGGTACGACCGCCTCCAGCCAGGTGATCTTGAGAAGAGCGTCGAGGAAAGCCTCGAGAAGCTTCAGATGGACTACGTCGACCTGCTGTTGATCCACTGGCCGTCACCCAATGACGAAGTCGCTATGGAGGACTACCTGCCGGCGCTCGCCAAGATGAAGGCCGAGGAGAAGACGCGATATATCGGCATATCCAACTTCACCTGCGAGCAGATGGAACGCGCCGTCGGCATTCTGGGGCGTGATGAGCTGCTGACCAACCAAGTCGAGGTGCATCCCTTCCTGCAGAACCGCAAGGTGCTCGACAAGTGTCAGGAGCTTGGGCTGGAAGTCAGCGCCTTCATGCCGCTGGCCGTCGGCAAGGTGATGGATGACGAGACCCTCAAGATCATCGCGGACCGCCACGGCGTCAGCCCGGCGCAGATCGCTCTGGCGTGGCTGAAGATGCAGGACATCGTGACCTTCCCGTCCTCTACGAAGCCGAAGAACATCCGCAGCAACATCGAGGCCTTCTCGCTGACGCTGACCGGCGAGGACATGGCCAAGATCGCCGAGCTGGATCGCGGCGAGCGTATCGCCAATCCGGACATTGCGCCCGACTGGGACTGATGGCCCTAAAGTCTTTGCATAACGCGATGTCAGAGCCTGCGCCTAATGCCACCAAGTCAAAGAAATGAAGAAGGCCTCCCGAGGGAGGCCTTTTGCGTTGCTGTCCAAGGATACTGGCAGACAGACCCCGATCCCGCTCGCACGAATTTGACGTGTTATTCGCATCCTCACGCTTTATGGGAGGTAGCCCCTATCTTTTCATTCGTATGTGAGAGCGGACCGAGATGGCGTTCCATCACTTGACGCTTGCCTACCAATCCACGGTCCAATAGTCTCGGCCACAAACTATTGAGCACACCGAAGGATCGCTCTGCCCACCCTATCGTTTGGCGCACTTGCCCACTAGCCAACTGCTTCACCACAAGTCTCGCAACGCTTTCTGGCTCATCAATGGCATTGCCCAATGCCGCGTTCATCTGCTCAACATGTTGTGGATTGATGGGAGTACGAGTTGCCCGAGGTGCAATGTACTGTATCTTCACGGAACTGCCTGCGAGCTCTCGCGCCAATGCCTCACTGAACCCCCTGAGTCCTGCCTTCGAGGCACAATAGGCAACATTGCCAGGGTGGCCGATATGACCAAGCATCGACCCCACCCGCATCAACTGTGCTTTTTCTGCCAACGCCAGGATCGGCAAGAGCTGCTGGGTCAGCAAGATCGTGCTGGTCAAGTTGATGTCGAGCAATCGTTCCACCTTCTCGCTCGACTGTTGGGCAAACCAGCCAACCTCATTCACACCCGCCAGATGTACCACCAGAAAAGGGCGCTGAGACTGAGGACAGGTCAATAGTGCATCACTCAATGCCTCACGGGCACTGACGTGGGTCAGATCAAGTGCCAGCAAGCTGGTTACCACGCCCTTGGGCAACTCATCACGCAATGCCTCCAACGTGTCACGACGACGCCCTACCAACCATAGTTCACAGCCGAGCCTCGCCAGCTCATGGGCCAGTGCCCGTCCTATCCCGCCACTGGCCCCTGTGATCAATACTCTGGATGCGTGAAGCGAGTGGCTCATGCCAACGCCTCCTTCTCCATGGCGCAATCCGCTGCAAGCGCCGCATCAGTCCAGTGGAATGCATCCTCGAGCGCAGCCTGATGGACACTGGAATAGAGATGATAGAAGGCCTTGGCGGCATGGATAATTGCCTGCTGCTCTCCTTCATCGGTGATACTGTCCATGAGGTTGGCGAAGAACTCCATGTGAGAGATATCAAGCTCGCCATGAGAAAAAAGATAGTGGAAGGCATCATCTCCGAGTCCCAGACTGTCACGCACGGCTCGTCCGGCCCCGCTGGCCACAGCAGTACTGGTCCCCTCCAGCACCAGCACCATCCCGAACATGCTGAGTGGATGACGCCGACGTATGCTGTCGTAGGCATAAGCCACCATCAGCTCGGTTGCCAACAGTGGCGCTCGTTGCACCGCCCTCTCACGAGGGACTCCCGTCGCAGCGAGATCATCCAGTACCCAATGCTCGTGCCCCTTCTCTTCATCAATGTATTCCGCGACGGCCATACGCAGCGCGTCTCGCGAGACATGAGCGGGTTCTGACAACTGCGCCCCACAGGCCATCATGAGCGATACGGTATGGCGCACATGGTGATAGGCCTGGGCCAGGAAGGCGCGATATTCCGCCAGGGTGATCTGGCCATTCAGTGCACGGGCCACCAGAGGACCGGACAGCAACTTCTCGCGTTCCGTGGCCGTGGCAGCGACCAACTGACGGTAGAACCCATCAGGCCGGCCATTGTCGGAGGGGATGCCAGCTCCAGAGGCAGCAGGAGTCTGACTAGCGACTTCGCCAGTATCCGCCTGCCGATTGACAGATTGGCATGATGAGACGTTGTTGTTTAAGGACATGATCATTTCCTCAGGAAGCACTGTGATGACGTGACAATACGTCAGACTCTTGGGAAGAAGAGGGGCAGGGATAAACGGTCGATGGCGTCGAGATGCGTTGAGCTAATCGCTTGAGATCATCACCACGCCGTTCACGAATACGCGCGCGCCTGAGGCGCCCGTTATCCGTCATTTCACCACTGGCAATCGATAATGGCTGCGTGGTATCCGGTGATGCTTCCAGTACCTGCCAGGCAACAAGTCGGGCGTAATCAGGCAAACGAGAATTGAGCAGGGTAATCGCTCGAGCAATGGCATCCTCCGTACACGTGGAGTCTCCGTTGAGCACCGGTGCCAGCAAGGCAATCAATCCGCATAGACCATCACCCTCCACGAAGGCCTGTCGGATACCGGGAATGAGTGCCAGCTCTGCCTCGATCCACCCTGGCGAGACATTTCGGCCCGAGGAAAGGATCAGCACGTCTCTTTGTCGCCCTTCCAGACACCAGCCCCCGGTTTCGAGACAGCGAGCAAGGTCACCACTGGGCCATGGCTGATCGGCTGACAAGGGATTCAGTTCCCCCAGATAGCCCAGCATGCGACGGCCGTGGATCATCAGCTGTCCCGTATCATCGAGTGAGAGATTCAGGCCCTCAAGCGGCTGCCCGACACTGTCAATTTCGCCTTTTTCCTCCCCAGGTAACGACAGACACACCACGGACCCCAATTCCGACAAGCCATATCCCTGGGCGACCGGCAGGCCAAGCCTTATGGCACGCGCCAGCAGCGAAGCGGGGACCTTGGCTCCACCGACCGCGACCAGCGTCAGTGAGTTGCGCCAAGGTGACTCAATCGGTGAGCTCTCACACAATGCAACCAATACCTGCAGCAGATTAGGGACCAGAATCAGGCTCTGGGGCCGACGTTCATCAAGCCAGGATTCAAGCGTCAGGGCATTGAGCCCTCCACTACCAATCAATCCAGTGCAACTAGCGGTATCCACGATGGCGCAGCGGCCTTGCCACAGTGCCAGCAGACCACCAGCGAGGTTCTCCAGTAGCACTGCCAGCGGCAGGAGAACGCCATGCCGCTTGAGCGTCACGGGCTCCAATCGTGCCGATAGACCCTCAAGAACCTTTTCAAGATGCTCAAGCGACAGACAGACTCCCTTGGGCGCCCCTGTCGTCCCAGAAGTGAACGTGATCAATGCAGTGCCGGCTGGGACGGCAGCAGGGACGGATGAGCGCTGTATCAGATAGACCGCCTCACCCTTTTCCAGCGACAGACAGCGGGACCTCCATTCGCCCTCGCCAATCTCATGATCCAGCTGAGCATGCCATGACTCATCGGCCAGACTCTCATTGGAAACTTCTAAATTGACCAGACGAGTCAACGCCCCCGGTTCAGCGCTCGCGATGGCATCAAGTGCCGTAGTAGCCAACAGATGTTGGCACTGTTCGGAACTGAAGAAATTCGCAATAGGGGTAACGACAATACCCGCCCGCCAGGCGGCAAGTTGGATGACAAGCCACTGCGGACTGTTGTCCCCCGCCAACCCCAGATGGCGAATACCAACGGCATTGAAGGCGCCTCCAAGTACCTCGATCGCCTCCCATAGTTGCTTTGCCGTGTAATCTCGATCCTCATGGATGGCATCGCGCCCTATCAGCAAGACTCGCGCAGGGTCGACCTCGGACAGGAGCTCTAGCGTCTCCAGCAGTCGTGAGTTCACCTCAGCATCCTCCGTTAGTGGTAGGAAATGCCGGGAATGGTGAAAGGCTTGTCTTCAGAAAGCGTGGTGCTCCAGCCAGCAATCGGCGCCCCAAAGGAGAGCTGCCCATCCGCTGAGCCTCATCCAAGGGACGAATAACGACGACGCGAGGATCATGTGCATAATAGCTTCCCCAATCATCCTGACTGTCAAGGCATGTGGGATCGGCCTTGCCCATATCACGCATGGCGATACCCAGACGTGACAGACCATTTCTCACCTCGCGCGAAGCCGTCACCACCAGCCACTCGACCTCGAGACTCGCCAGCACCTCAACCAGAGCCAACATCAGCATTCGTCCTGCACCCGCAGTGGCGCTGCATAGTGCACCGATCTCCATGATCTGATGCCGTTCGATCTGACGTTGCTCAGTGTCGGCCAGCAGCGTCTCGATGCGAACTCCAAGATAGTCTTCCACCCTCAAGGGACCTTCATCGGCGCGCATCAACCCAGTCACTGCATGAATGCCGACATCTCCGATATCAAGCGAATGAACACCCTCTGGCTCACCCTGCATCACCAGCAGACGAGAATAGTGGACGTGAATGCGCGCACTGTGGTGACGCTGGAAACAAGCTTTCACGAAGGCCTCTGCCTGAGGCCGGCCAGCTATATCGCACCAATACAACTGATTGCGTACCGTGATATCGGATGGCGCTGGCGTCTCTGGAAACGAAGTGTCTCTTGCTACAAGAGAAGAACTACTGGAACGGATAACAGGCGAAACATCATTGCTGACCGCAACCGTCGCTGTCGTAAGCTGAGAGCTTGAAAATTCCATGGGGCACCTCATCGAGGAAGATATCCCCAGACTAGGGTCGCCAGCTTAGCGAAGGCTTAAGACAGGAAAAAAGATCGTCACTAAGAAATGCACGGCCTGAGAGGTAACCGTGCATGTCATTCTGCAAGCCAGGTCGATTGCCACAGAGAGGATTCCGGGATCAGAGTTTCTTTTGCGCCAGAACGCTACTCGTTACCGGAAGTGAGTGAACCCGAGTGATGCTCTGCGTACCGGGGCGCGGTGAAGCCAAGTCATGCTCATGCAGCAGATAGATCACCGTTCGCGCCTTGAACCAACCCTCCAGACGCTGTGCCATACGCTGTGTGGTGCGCGCATCCAGGCCGGAAAAGGGTTCGTCCAGAATCAGCAATCCCGGGTCCGTCAGCACGAGACGCGCCAACCCCAGGCGCCGCGCCTGCCCCCCCGAGACCTGCCGGCCGCCCTCACCCACTCGGGTGGAGAGCCCCTGCGGCAACTGGCGTGCCCACTCGGCAAGGTCCACCGCTTCCAGAGCCTGCCAGACCTGCGCATCGCTGGCCTGACGCGCGCCCAGTCGCAGGTTGTCGGCAAGGCTAGCATCCAGCAGCTCCACCTGCTGGGTCAGACAGCCCACCGCATGGGAAAGCGCCTCGGGCGAACAGGCCTCGATGGGCTGATCATTGAGCAGGATGCTGCCGCTCTGCAGGCGCGTCTGACCAGTCAGCAAGGCCGCCAGCGTCGACTTGCCGGAACCGGATGCTCCACAGATGGCCAGTTGGGTGCCTGGGACGATATCAAGCGTTACCTCATGCAGCGCCTCGAACCAGGCACCGGGATAACGCCACGACACCTGCTGTATCTGTACCCGGACGGCTCCGCTGGCCAGGGTCTGCCGACCTTCCAGCGGTCGCGTGGCGAAGGACAGCTCATTGAGTCGCTCGGCAGCGCCCAAGGTAGCACCGGCCTGAGTGAAGGCCGCCGGCAATCCCGCCAAGCCCTCACTCAAGGCCATGGCCGCCAGTGGCAGCATGACCATCACAGCCGGCGTCAGTCGCTCATCCGATATTCCCTGCATGGCGGCCGCCAGCAAAAGCAACCACGACAGGCCAATCACCAGACTGGCCAGCCCATTGCCGATGGCCGCGATCACCGCCAGACGCCACTGATCCTTCAACAGTCGGGATTCGATCTCGTCTAGACGCTGACGGGCACTGCCCAGCGCCTCATAGGCCTCAAGCTCCGCCTGACCACGCAGCGTCTCCATCAGTGCCGAGCGCAACGTCTCCAGGGTCGTGACGCGTTGCCGGCTGGCATTCAGCCCCCAGCGCGCCTGCCCCAGTGTCAACCAGGCCCAGCCCAGCAGCAACAGTCCCGCAAGCCACACCGCCGTCTGCGGCAGCCAGATAGCGACCAGCACCACCAACACCGCGATCAGTCCCAGCGCCATCAGTGGCGGCGCCGCTAGACGCAGATAGAGGGCATCCAGGGTATCGATATCGGCAGTCAGGCGGTTGAGCCAGTCACTGGAACGCCGCGCCGCCACCCGCGCGGGGTCCATGGTCACCAGTGCGTCAAAGGCCGTGCCGCGCAGACTGGCCAGCAGACGCAGGATGGTATCGTGGTTGTAGAGCCGCTCCAGATAACGCGACACGGTACGCGCGACGGCGAACAGCCGGATACCACTGCCCGGGGTATAGACATCCAGCGTCATGGCCGCGCCGGCAGCCAGCGAAGCCCCGGTCAGAGCGGATGCAGTGATGAACCAGCCGGACACCGCCAGCAGGCCGAGTGCCGAGCAGGCCGTGAGCATCATCAGCACCACGCCGAGTATCAGACGACGGCGATAGCGATCATGCAGACGCCACCAGGGGGCCAGACGGGAAAGTGCCTCGCGCAAGGTCACGCTGTCGCTCTCGGGGTGCATCATGCGCGGTCTCCTGTCGGCTCGTGCTGTTGGCGCGTCGCCGTGGCCGTCGTGACAGCCATCGGCAGGATTTGACCCTCCTCCAGTACCAGATGGCTCGTCGCCATGGCGATCAAGGCCGGATGGTGGGTCGCGATCACCAGGGTTCGCCCTTGCGTGCTCAACCACTGAAAGCCCGCGATCAGATGACGCTCCGTCTCGGCATCCAGACTGGCGGTGGGCTCATCAAGCAGTACCAGCGCAGCATCGCTCAGAAACACCCGCGCCAGCGCCAGGCGCTGTGCCTGGCCACCGGACAACCCGCGCCCGCCCTCGCCAAGCGGCGTGTCGATGCCCTGAGGCAAGGCGGCAAGCACGGTCTTGAGCCCGGCACGCTCGAGCGCGAGGGTGATATCAGCGTCACTGGCCTCGGGAGCTGTGATCCGCAGGTTGTCGGCCAGGCTGCCCTGCATCAACAGCGGACGTTGATCCATCCAAGCAAGCCGCAGCCGAGCGCGAATGTGGCGGATGCCGTCATCAGGGGCCACGAAGCCGGCCATCACTTGAAGCAGGGTCGACTTGCCTGCCCCGGAAGTCCCGCTGATGACCAGCACCTCGCCCTCCATCAGCGCCAGACCCAGCGGCCCCAGCACCTGCCCGCGCTCGGGGTGGCTCAGACAGACCTCCGTCAGTCGAAGCAGCTCATCCGTTGTGGGTGAGTCGGCAGCGTCACGAGGCGCAGGCTTCTCCACAGGGTCGGCATGGCGCGGCGGCGCGGTATCGGCGGCCGCTAGGATCTCCATCAGTGTCTCGGAGGCGGCAAGCGCCGAAGCGCGATCATGATAGAACTGGGACAGAGTTCTCAACGGCTGGAAAAACTCGGGCGCCAGCAGCAGGATCACCAGTGCACTGAACAGCGTCAGCTCATCGGCGGGCCCGATGGGGATGTCGCCGAGCAGGCCGAAGCCGATGTAGATGGCGACCACGGCGATCGACACCGAGGCAAAGAACTCCAACACCGCCGATGACAGGAAGGCGAGCCGCAAGGTGCGCAGGCTGCGTTTGCGGTAATCATCGGCCACCAGCGTCACCTCACGAGTCGCCAGATCCCCTAGCCCGAACAGCCGCAGGGTGGTGATGGCACGCACCCGATCGACGAAGTGACGCGACAGCCGAGAGACCGCCTGAAACTGGTCACGATTGAGCGACTCGGCCCCCATGCCGACCAATGCCATGAACAGCGGTATCAGCGGCGCGGTCAGCCCCAACAGGATGGCCGCCAGCCAGTCCTGACTGAGCACGATGGCAAGAATCACCAGCGGCGTGATCACCACCAGACGCATCTGCACATGAAAGCGCGCGAAGTAGCCTTCCAGCGCCTCGACCTGTTCCACCCAGCGCTGGGCGAGCTCGGCGCTGTGATAACGGGCAGCGCGGACCGGCCCCAATGTCTCGAGTGCCGTCAACACCTCACCACGAATGGCCTGACGCAGTCGCTGGCTTGCGCGCTGGGCGAACAACTCCTGTCCACCCGTTGCCAGTACCCGCGCGCCCAGGAGCGCCAGCAGACCGACGAAGGGCCACATGAGCTCTCCCAGCGCGGCGGGAGACGCGATGGCTTCGCTGATCACCCAGGCGGCAAGCACCAGCTGGGCGACCGTCAGGCCGCCGGCCAGGATGCCGAAGCACGCCGCAAACCCAAGCAGGCGACGCTCTCGCGTCGCCTGCTGTCTCAGCCATCTGCCGGCCTGGCTGCATTTTCGGGTGCCCCGGTCAGCGTTACCGACCGGGGACTTGACTGATTCAGTGATAGCCACCTTCCTTGACCTTGCCGCGGAACACCCAGTAGCTCCAGGCGGTATAGCCCAGCACCATCGGAATGACGAACAGGACGCCCAACAGCAGGAACAACTGCGATTCCGGCGCGGAGGCTGCGTCCCACAAGGTGATATCCGGTGGCACCAGATACGGCCACTTGCTGAAGATCAGCCCGAGATAAGTGAACAGGAACAGACCCAGCGTCGCCACGAAGGGCTGTCCTTCCAGGCGCTTGCTGGTGGCCCGCCAGATCAATGCCGCGCAGCACAGCGCCAGTACCGGGAAGACCCAGAACACACCCAGATGGTCGAACCAGCGCTCCCGCACGTACTCATCCACGAACGGGGTGTAGAGACTGATGACCCCGAAGCCGACCAGCACGGCAATCAGCAGCTTCGGCGTGATGCGATAGGCCCACTCCTGCACCTCGCCCTCACTCTTCATGATGGTCCAGGTGGCCCCCAACAGAGCATAACCTACCACCAGCGCAAGCCCGGTGATCACGGTGAACGGGGACAACCAGTCAAAGGCGCCGCCGACGTAGACATGCCCTTCGGTGGCGAAGCCCTGAATATAGGCACCGACCACCACGCCCTGACAGAAGGTCGCCAGGAAGGAGCCACCGCTGAAGGCGATGTTCCACCAGTGGCGATTGCGCGAGGACTTGAAGCGGAACTCGAAGGCGATGCCACGGAAGATCAGCCCCGCCAGCATCAGAAACACCCCCAGATACAGCGCCGGCAGCAGGATGGTGTAGACCGCCGGGAAGGCGGCCAGCAACCCGGCCCCGCCCAGCACCAGCCAGGTCTCGTTGCCGTCCCAGATGGGCGCGACCGAGTTCATCATCACGTCGCGGGCGTGCTCGTCAGGAGCGAAGGGATACAGGATGCCCACCCCGAGATCGAAGCCATCCATCAGGATGTACATCATGACGCCGAAACCGATGATCAGCGCCCAGATCATTGTCAGATTGATCATTTCCATCAGCTCAACTCCTCACCGTACGGCTGGCATCGTCATCCAGGCTCTCATGGGCGGCAGACAGCGGACGCATCGCGGTCTCGACTTCGTCATGCGGCAGTTCCGGTTGCATGCCACCGCGGATGACGCGGGTCAGGTAGTAGCTGCCGGTCACGAAGACCACCAGATAGACCAGGAAATAGCCGATCAGGGTGGTCAGCACCATCCATCCGGTGAGTGACGGCGTAACGGCCTCCTGCTGGGTCATCATCCCGTAAACCAACCATGGCGACCGCCCGGCCTCGGTCACGAACCAGCCCGCCAGCACGGCGAAGAATGGCGCGATGGACATCAGGCGCAGCGTCTGCAGGAAGGGACGTGAGTGATAGAGCCTGCCCCCGCGGCGCAGATAGAAACCGATGAAAGCCACGGCGATCATCAAGAGCCCCATCGCCACCATCACGCGGAACGACCAGAACACGAACCACACCGGCGGTTGCTTGTCAGGCGCGACCTCCTTGAGCCCCGGCACCACACCGTCGGGGTCATGAGTCAGGATCAGACTAGCCAGCTTCGGAATCGCGATCTCGAAGTGATTCGTCTGGGCTTCCTTGTCCGGCCAAGCAAACAGCAGCAGCGGCGCGCCCGACTGGGTCTCCCAGTTGCCTTCCATCGCCGCGACCTTTGTCGGCTGGTGCTCCAGCGTGTTGATGCCGTGCATGTCACCCACCACCGCCTGCGCCGGCGCCAGCACCAGCAGCAGCCACATGCACATGGACAGCGCGCGCTTGTTGGCCTCGACATCACGCCCGATCAGCAGATACCAAGCGCTCACCCCAGCCACCACGAAGCCGCCGGTCAGGAACGAGGCGATCGCCATGTGGGCGAAGCGATACGGCAGCGAGGCATTGAAGATGGCCGCGGCCCAGTCCTTGACGAAGAAGTGACCATCCACCAGCTCCACCCCTGCCGGGGTCTGCATCCAGCTGTTGGTGGAGAGAATCCAGAACGCGGAGATGAAGGTCCCCAGCGCCACCATCAGGGCCGCGAACAGATGCACCCCTTCCGGCACCTTGCCACGCCCGAACAACAGGACGCCAAGGAAGCCTGCCTCCAGGAAGAAGGCCGTCACCACCTCATAGCTGAGCATCGGGCCGATGAAGTTGGAGCTGGCATAACTGAAGTTGCTCCAGTTGGTGCCGAACTGGAAGGCCATCACGATGCCCGAGACCACGCCCATCGCGAAGACCACAGCGAATACCTTCACCCAGAACGCTGCAAGGCGCTCCCAGGCGGCATTGCCTGTCTTGTAGAAAAGGCCATGCAACAAGGCCACATAGGATGCCAGACCGATGGTAAACACCGGAAAGACGGCATGAAATGACACGACAAATCCGAACTGTATGCGTGACAGGATCACGGGATCCAGTTCCATGGGCGACTCCTCAGGACTCCAGGGATTGCACTCTGTTCATCCCGTTGTGGGACGCACAGTCGCAGCGATATCACGGTCAGGCCCGTGACGACAAGGCATACCACCAAACTCCATCGATCATGGCAGCCATCTTTCTACCAGCTAACCCAAAGAGCATAGAAAACACCAGGCTATCGTGCACGATGACGCTTTGCCGCAGGCCCAGCCATCCGATCAATCGCCATGGTGGTGATCGATCAGGCCCGCCATATTGCATGACAGCATCCACGTATTTTCCACTCGGCATGCTCAAGCTTGCCATCTATATTTCGCCGCACATCCGCCTTTATTGACGTACATCAAGATAACCACACGTCGAGCCTCGAATACGACCAATGCCAGCGGCCGTCGGACGCGGTTTATCTTGATTTCTGTCCTGCAGCGCACCTTGAACCAGCCAGGAATGTGCGCCCTGATGGCTGCATAAAGGCAAAGCGCGCCCCCTTTCGAGAACGCACCTTGTTGTCTCCTTCTTTCCTTTTCTTCTCTACTTACCTCTCTTGTCTCACTTCGTTCTTCTTTGTGCCCTTTCCCTTGTGGCTTTGCCCCTTCGCGTCAGGAACTCACCGTATGACACAGCAATCGCGCCCCTGATGCTTGGCGTCATAGAGCGCCGCATCCGCCGCACGTACCAGGTCGGTCAGGTTGGTGTGCTGCTCGGCCTTGTAGCTCACCGCCCCGACGCTGACGGTCAGCACTTTCGCCACCGCGCTGTCGGGGTGGATCAGTTTGAGCGCACGCACCTTGCGGCGGATGCGTTCGGCACAGGCCCGCAATTGCCGCTCGGTCACTGACTCCAGCAGAACCAGGAATTCTTCGCCGCCATAGCGCACCACCATGCCCGGCTGCGGGCCGATGGCGGCCTGGAGCGCACCGGCAACCTGCTGCAGGCAGTGATCCCCTTCCACATGGCCATGATGGTCGTTGTAGGTCTTGAAGTGATCGACGTCCACCATCAGGATCGCCAGCCCGTCCTCACGGGTCAGGTCCGCCCAGCGCTGGGCCAGATCCCGCTCCAGGTGACGCCGGTTGAAGACGCCCGTCAGCGCATCGCAGTTGGCCTCACGGGTAAGACGTTGACCGGCAGCGCGCTTCTCCTCCAGCAACAGCCGCTCACGCTGGCGCAGCAACCACACCTGACGCTGATTGTGCTCGAGCTGATGATTGGCCAATAGCGAGAGCCCCGTGGTGCTGACGAAGATCACCATCGCCAGCAGCTCCAGTCCCTCCTGACCGGCAGGTTCCAACGCGATCACCCCGGCCATTATGAGGGTGCAGGTCAGCGACGCCGTCAGTGCCTGGGGGAAGCGCAGCCGAAAGAGAATGTTGCCGACCATCGGAAAGAAGCCGAACAACAGCGTATCGACATGCGAAAGCTCGGTGCGCGACAGCTGCAACAGAATGGCGCTGACCAGCATGGTGTTGATCACCAGCGCGGTCATCAGCCACTCCTTGAGCCGCATGGAAGATGCCCGCTGCACCAGCGGCAGCACCAGCATGGCCACCACGCAGACACCGCCCAGCCGCAGCATGGCGGCCAGTGCCAGGTCCTCACTGCGATGAATGGTGTCACTGATCAGGAAGGTGGCATACATCACGAAGGCGAAGATGCCGGAATACAGCAAGCCGCGCGTGCGCGAGACGCGCGTCTCTTCCACATACCGGGTCTCGAGGGTGTCGGGGAACATGAGCCGCCAGCGTGACGCACCGCGACCGTCGATCAGTCCCTCGACGACACCGCGCTCGGCAGCCACCGCCGCTGGCATCGTCGCCTCGCGGCCGCCGGGGAGTCGCTTTTGACTTCTCATGACAGACCCGCTCCGCCCATCGGCGGCCTGGGATCTGGCAACTCAGCCTTATGTTCATCGTGCTGCGCATTCTGCCGCTCATCATGAAGGTCATCACTGGCCTGGGCGCGCGTCTTGCCATTACCGTTGCCACGTTGCACGCAGGTACGGTTGCGGCCATGTCGCTTGGCACGATAGAGCCCCTTGTCGGCCTGATCGACCCAGCGGCTGAGGAGCGTCTCGACCGCCATATCACGCGTCATTTCATCTTCCATCCCCTCGCCCTCGAGCAGGCGCGACAAGGGGATGACGCAAAGCCCCACACTCAGGGTGACGACGCCGAGTTCCGACTCGCGGTGAGGCAGCTTGAGCGACTTGACGGCATAGCGCATTGCCTCGGCCAGACTGCGCGCATGCTCGAGATCACGCACGGCCACCAGGGCGGTAAACTCCTCGCCGCCGAAGCGAACGACGCTGGCCAACGCAGCCTCTTTCCCCTCGGGAGCACCGGCGATGCCAGCGCCTTTTTCCCTGTCCAGTGTTTCCTGCAAGGCCTGGGCGATCTGATACAGGCAGTTGTCGCCCGCGACATGCCCGTAGTGGTCATTGAAGGCCTTGAAGTGATCGACATCCATCATCATCAGCGCCAGACACGGCAACGGGGGCACCGGATAGGACGCTGATACGCCGTTCTTCGCCTGCTGAGCATCGCCATGGTGCTGCTTGAGCACCTCGATCAGATGACGGCGGTTGTAGAGCTGGGTCAGCGGGTCGAGACAGGCCATTTCCTGCAGCTCGGCATTGCGTGACTCCACATCCTGCAGGCGCAGTTGATCGATGGAGGTCATCAGATAGGCATGACGGGCCGAGAACTCGATGCGGAAGCTGGCAATCAGCGAAAACAGGCAGAACGCCATGAAGACGAAGACGATCGCGAAGTCCATATGGGCATAGGGCATCGCTACGCTCAGCGCTACGCTCATCACGATGGCCATCCCCCCTGCCGACAGCAACAGAGCCGAGACGAAACGCAGCTGCATCAGGACGATACCGACCAGTGGCACCACGCCCAGCGCATAGAGTTCGAGGAAGCAGCGCAGGTGGTTCTCGCGAACCGCCAGCCACGCTGCCAGGCCGATCACGCCCCACAGTGTCGCGACCAGCAGCGCCTCGCGCCCGACGGGGCGACAGACCTCACTCTTGAGGACCAGCACGAGAATCGCGAGCGCGATGCAGACGTACAGGCGCAGCATCACGGCGAGATTCTCTGTCACCGGCATCGCGACCGGCGCATAGACGGTGTCATAGAGCACGAACATCAGCTGAAAGATGATCAGGCTCCAGCAGCCCATTACGGCACGACTCATGCGCCGACGATGCTCGAACTGTTCAAAGTCCCTCTCGAGTTCAGGGGCAAAGCTCAGCCTCGCAGGAGTCGTGGCACTCAGGTGTTGCTCCAATATTGCCATTCGTGAAGGCATGTCTGATTTCCCTCGATCGCCCTGCTTTCTTTATTACATGCGCAGATGTTGAAAGCCACGCTGACGGAGATGCTCAAGCGCCGCATGTCCGTGTTGATACCTCGCACATGAACGAAAATCCAACGAAAAAACCGGACCTCGATGAGGCCCGGCGCTCCTGATAAAACAGACTGCTCTGGCTGGCTCAACCGACGATGGCGTTGAGCAGCAACAGGGTGATGATGGAAATGGCCCAGGCCAGCGTCGTCGGCAGGGTCAGCACCAGCATCTGATGCTTGGTGCTCTTGACGCCGAGCATGCGATTGACGACCCAGAAATAGCTGTCATTGAAGTAGCTGAAGAACATCGCGCCGATACAGGCGGCCTGCGCGGCCAGCACCATGTTGACGTCCGGCATGCCCACCAGGATAGGCGCGGAGATCGAGGCCGCGGTAATCATCGACACCGTGCCACTCCCCTGGATGAAGCGTACCAGGGTGGCGATGATGAACGGAATCAACAGCGGCTGAAGCCCCAGTGCCGCCACCTGCATGGCGATGTAATCGCCGCCACCACTGGCACGCAGTACCGAGCCCAGCGCACCACCGGCGCCGGTGACCAGCAGAATGATACCCGCCGTCTCGACACCCTTTTCCAGATGATCGAACACTTCCTGCTTGGGAGTCTTCGGCATCAGACCATAGATGGCGAACAGCACCCCGATACCCACGGCGATCACCGGGTTGCCGACGAAGGCGATGGTGCTGGTAAATGCATTGCTGGTATCGCCCATCACGGCACTGACCAGCGTATTGAGGAAGATCAGCGCGATGGGCAGGCCGATCGGCATGCAGGACATCAGCAGGGAAGGCAGCTCCGATTCAGGCATCATGCTGTCGGTGTCATGCTTGACGCTACCTTCGAAACCACCCGGCTGGGCTTCCAGCATCGCCTCGATACGCGGGCCCATCAGGCGGGCATAGATCACCAGTGCAATCAGCGCCGGCGCGGTAATCACCAGGCCCCAGCCGATCATCAGACCGATGTCGACACCGAAGATACCGGCCACGCCCAGCGGGCCAGGGGTCGGTGGCACGCTCGAGTGGGTGATGATCAAGCCAGCCGCCAGCGCGATGCCCAGACCGATCACCGAACGTCCGCTGTTGCGCGCCAGTGAACGTACCAGCGGGTTGAGGATGACATAGGCCGAATCACAAAAGATCGGAATGGAGACGATGTAGCCCGTCAGCGCCATCGCGGCCTCTTCCTTGTTCTTGCCCAGCAGATTGAGGATGGCGTAGGCCATGCGCTGCCCGGCACCGGTCACCTCCAGGATACGCCCCATCATCACGCCGAAGCCGATCACGAGACCGATGGTGGAAAGCGTCTTGCCGAAACCGGTGGTGATGGCACTGATGACCTCATTGGGCGGCATGCCGCCGATCAACCCCGCCAGCGAGGCGGCGATGATCAAGGCCAGCAAGGCATGCACGCGGGTTTTCAATACCAGATAGATCATGACGAAGATGGCGATGCCCAGGCCGATGATGACCTGTGGCCCCGCGACGGCGGCGTCTGTCATGGGGTGCTACTCCTGTAGTTTGTTATTGTGTGGTGCAAGGTATGCGGTGTCGGCGCTGCCGGCTGGCATGACGCCGATCGTTGTTATTGACGTACTGATGTGACGAGCAGGTCTGGCAAAGGTGTCTGGCGAGCTCGTCCTGGATGAGATGGCCAGACGCTGGCTAGACGATGGCGCTCTCGTCGCGATACGCATTGAGAATCTCGTGCAGGTCGGCATCGCCGACGAAGCCCAGCGAACGCGCCTTGCGGGTGTCAAAGCGCGCCGGCCAGCTGCCGACGATGGCGGTGATACGCGGGTCAGGCTCATGCTTGACGAGTGCCAGCGCCTGCTCACCGGCGATATCCTTGAGCGCCGCGAGCATTGAGGCGACGCTGACGGTGATGCCCGGCAGCATGAAGCAGCGAGAGAGGCCGAAGTTCGCGCTCGGCACCTCCGCGCCCTTGAGCAGGGCCGCGACCACCCGACGAGGCGACATCACGAACATCTCGAGTTCGCTCGGTACCGGACAGATGGCGGGTTCACCATTGAGCGGTTCGCGCAGGATGGAGGAGGCGAAGCTCGAGGCTGCCGCATTGGGACGCCCCGGGCGCACTATGATGGTGGGCAGACGCAGCACACAGCCATCCACCAGCCCGCGACGGCTGTAGTCATTGATCAGCAGTTCCGACATCGCCTTCTGGGTGCCGTAGGAGTTCTGCGGCACAAGCGCGGTCATGTCGCTCAGCGTCTCGGGGAGATCGCCTCCGTAGGCGGCGACCGAACTGGCCATCACCAGCCGGGTATCACGCAATCCACGCGCCGCGCAGCCTTCCAGCAGCAGGCGAGTCGCATCGAAGTTGACGCGCATGCCGAGCGCCAGGTCCGCCTCGGCCGCCGAGCTGACCACGGCTGCCAGGTGATAGATCACCTGCGGCTCGCCCGCCAGGCAGCGATCAAGCACCTCGGCATCGGCGATATCGCCTGCCACGATCTCGATATCCAGCGAGGTGGCCGGTTCAACTGCCAGACATGACGCCGCCTCGGGACGTGGCGCCTCGATCTGATCCAGCAAGGTCAAGCGTGACAATGGCTGCCCCTTCAGGCTGCCCTTGTCGATCAAGGCCTCGGTCAGGCGCTGACCGAGAAATCCGGCGGCGCCGGTAATCATGACGTGCATCGTGAGGACTCCTTGCTCGCCGCCTGGCATGACGGCTCATGACGTGTTGTGGTTATTGGCGTTTCTGCTGTCTTGAGTCGTGATCAGGCGGTGCCCGACTGGCCGTCGTTGAGCCCGAAGGCGCGACCCCAGTCGAGGCCTGCGCGCGTCTCACCCCGCGGACGATATTCACAGCCGATCCAGCCGTCGTACCCCAGACTCTCCAGCCGGTCGAACAGCGCCGGATAATGCACTTCCCCGACATCCGGCTCGTGACGGTCCGGCACGCCGGCGATCTGCACATGGCCCATATGCGCGAACTGCGCTTCCAGGTTGCGGATCAGATCGCCCTCGACGATCTGGCAGTGATAGAGATCGAACTGCACCTTGAGGTTGGCGGCGCCGACCTGGGCGAGAATCTCGCGTGCCTGCGCCTGGCCACTCAGATAGAAGCCGGGCATGTCGCGCGGGTTGATCGGTTCGATCAGCAGTGTCTTGCCGACCTTCTCAAGCTCGGCGGCGGCGTAACGCAAGTTGCTGATATAGGTCTCGGTGCAACGCGCGCGCATGGCGTCATCCGCATCCTTCGGTACCAGGCCCGCCATGGCATGCACGCGCGGACAATCGAGCGCCTGGGCATAGCGGATCGCCTCTGCCACCGAGGCCCGAAACTCCTCCTCGCGCCCCGGCAGGCAAGTCAGGCCACGCTCACCGGCCTCCCAGTCGCCCGGCGGCAGATTGAACAGCACCTGCGACAGCTGGTGCTCATCGAGCCTTGCGCGCAATTCTTCCGGGGCATAGGCATAGGGGAAGAGATATTCGACCCCGCGAAAACCGCTTTCGGCCGCAGCCGCGAAGCGATCGAGAAAGTCATGCTCGGTGAACAGCATGCTGAGATTGGCGGCCAATCGGGTCATGTCAGATCCTTGGGTTTCACAGACGAAGACATCATCACTCAGGGGCGGCCGAACTTGGCTTCGAGTTCCGCCACCTGTTCCGGGGTCATCCCACGTGGGTTCTTGCCCTGCAGCAGCAGGAACAGCTTGGCGGTTTCCTCAAGCTCTTCCGTGGCATAGACCGCCGCTTCCAGGGTCTTCCCGGCCACCACCGGGCCATGATTAGCCAGCAACACGGCGCAGTGCTTGCCGGCCAGGCCACGCACGGCATCGCCCAGCGCGGGGTCGCCCGGCATGTAATAAGGCACCAGCGGCAGCTTGCCGACCCGCATCACGTAATAGGCCGTCAGCGGAGGAATGCACTCGCAGGGATTCACGTCCGGCAGGCAGGACACCGCCACCGAGTGGGTCGAATGCAAGTGGACGATGGCACCCGACTGCGGGCGCTCGTCATACATGGCGCGATGCAGGAAGTGCTCCTTGGTCGGCGCGTCGCCATCGATCAACACACCCTGGGCATCCAGGCGCGAGATGCGCGCCGGGTCCAGGCGCCCCAAACAGGCATTGGTCGGCGTCATCAACCAGCCGCCATCGTCCAGCCGCTGGCTGATATTTCCGCTGGACCCCATGGTCAGGCCGCGGTCGAACAGTGACTTGCCGTAGGTGGCGATCTGCTCACGCAACACATTGATGTCGTGCTGTGACTGACTCATGCGTTCTCCTCGCGAGGATTCATGGCATCCAGCACGTCGAATGCCCGGGTAAAGAAGTCTTCACCCCCGAAGTTGCCGGACTTGAGTGTCAGCGAGAGCATCGCCTCCGGCTGCGAGGGGCCGGCGGCCGGGTGCGGTGCCTGTGTCCAGGGCACGCCGGGGTCGATCTGGCCGCCGATACGCAGCTCACGGATGTCGAGCGCCGAGACCACCGCGCCGGAGGTTTCTCCCCCCGCCACCAGCAGGCGCCCGACGCCTTCCGCGACCAGGGTGCTGGCCAGACTGGCCAGGGCGCACTCGATGAGCTCACCGGCCTGCTTGACGCCCAGTGACGCCTGCGCCGCCTTGACGCTTTCCGGCTCGGCCGAGGCGTAGATCAGAAATGGCTTGGGGTCCGTCGCTGCCAGTTGCTCACGGGCGAACTCCAGCGCCGCCTCGAAGTGGGTATCGCTCGCGTTGAGCTTGACGGGGTCCAGCGCGAAGGCAGCATGCTGCTGAGTGAAGTGCGCCACCTGCTTGAGCGTCATGCGAGAACAACTGCCGGACAGCACCATCGCGGCGCCCTGCGCCGGGGCCAGCACCGCCGCATCATCGATCGGCTCAAGCCAGCCCTTGCGGCGGTACTGGGCAGGCAAGGCCTGCGCGAGGCCAGAGCCACCGGTGACCAGCGCGTGATCGACCAACGCCTCGGCCAGTACCTCGAGATCCTGCTCATCGAGGCTGTCACAGACCACATGACGCACGTCTTGATGGGCAAGCTCGTCCAGACGCTGACGGGCCTCCTGCGCGCCGCGGCGTAGAGTGGCGTGATCGAGCAGCCCCACGCCATGCGGCGTCTGGCGTGACAGCACGCGCACGATGTCGGCATCGGTCATCGGGTTGAGGGGATGATGCTGCATGCCGCTGTCATTGAGCAGGCGGTCGCCGACGAACAGATGGCCCTGATAGACACTGCGCCCGTTGATCGGGAACGCCGGCACGAAGGCCGTCTGCGTGGCAGACAAGGCCGCCAGCAAGGCATCGGCGACCGGCCCGATGTTGCCCTCGGGCGTAGAATCGAACGTCGAGCAGTACTTGAAGAACAGCTGGCGCGCGCCCTGGGCTTTCAGCCATTCAAGCGCCGCGAGAGATTCACTGATCGCCTGATCCACCGGGCAGCTGCGCGACTTGAGCGCGACCACCACGGCGTCGACCTCAGTCAGATCCAGCCCGTTCGCCGCCCCTTCCTGCAGCGCGTCCTGGGGTACCCCGATCACCTGCACGGTGCGCATGCCGGCACGTACCAGGTTGTTGGCAAGATCCGTCGCGCCGGTGAAGTCATCGGCGATTCCGCCCAGTACGATCGGCATCACTGCGCTCCTTCATCATTCGCGGCCGGCAGGCTGAAGCTGCCGAGACGCTGATAGACCTTGATGACGGCCGAGTCGTCCTCGCGCCCGAAACCTGCGCCACTGGCGGCGGTGAACTGCTGCAGGGCACTACCGGCCACCGGCATGGCAAGCTTCAGCTCGCGCCCGGTGCTGTGCACGATGTTCAGGTCCTTGACGAAGATGTCGACGGCCGACAGCGGCGTGTAATCGCCCTTGAGGATGTGCGGCACGCGATTCTCGAACATCCAGGAATTACCCGCGGAATGGGTGATGACGTCATAGAGGGTGTCGGGGTCGATCCCCATGCTCATGCCCAGCGCCATGGCTTCTGCCGCCGCCGCGATGTGCACGCCAGCGAGATGCTGGTTGACCAGCTTGACGCTCGAGCCCGGGCCGGCGCAGTCGCCCAGCCGATAGACATTGGCTGCCATCGCCGCCAGCACGCGTTCCGCCTTGACGTAAGCCGCTTCACTGCCGGAGGACATCACGGACAGCTCACCACTGCGTGCCTTGACGGCGCCGCCGCTGATCGGGGCGTCGAGCAGCTCCAGCTGCATGCCGTTCAGGCGGGTTTCCAGTTCGCGCGCGAAGCTCGGCGCCACGGTGGCACACTGGATCACCAGGCTACCCGGCGCGAGTCGCTCGGCCAGACCGCCCTCACCCTGCGCCCCGAACAGCACCTGCTCGACCTGATCGGCATTCACCACGACCAGCACCACCACCTGACACTCGGCCGCCAGTTCCAGCGGCGAGGCAACGGCGCGGCCACCCGCCGCTTCGAACGCCTGACAGGCGGCGGGCGAGATATCACAGCCGATCACGTCCAGGCCTGCTTCCAGCATGGCGCGCGCACTGCCCATTCCCATCGCGCCGAGGCCGACAAGGCCGATCACCGGTGAAGTCGTTGCTGCTGTCATCTCGCATCTCCCGCGGAAGCTGTTCAAGTGCTGATCAAGGCGGCCTCATGCGGCACACCGATCAACACTTCGCTTAATGTTAGCGCTAACATGTTAGCGCTAACATCATTAATAGATTAGGCTCCAAGTCACGACAAGCGGCAAATGAGAAAACGCGACATATGTCTAATCCACCATCATCTCCCCGCCGCAACCGCAAGGGTGCCATGCAGCCGACCCTGAATGACGTGGCCCGGGAAGCCGGGGTCTCCTCGATCACCGTCTCGCGCTACTTCAATAGCCCCGACAGCGTGCGCGAAGCGACACGCGTCAAAGTCGAAGCGGCCATCGAGAAGGTCGGCTACGTGCGCAACATGATTGCCGGCAGCCTGGCCTCGGCCTCCAGTCGCGTGATTCCGGTGATCGTGCCCTCGTTGTCCAACGTGGTATTCATCGACGTGATCAAGGGCCTGCAGGACGAATTCGAGGCACATGGCTATCAGCTGCTGCTGGGCAAGACGGATTACGATCTGGCTCGGGAAACCCAGCTGATCCGTACCTTTCTGGGCTGGTCGGCCGCGGGCCTGGTGGTGACGGGGCTGCGCCATGACGATGCGACGCGCCAGATACTGGAGAACTGGAATCAGCCGATCGTTGAGATCATGGAGCTGGGGGAAGGGTTGGATCTGAACGTGGGGATGGATCATGTCGCCGCTGGGCGCGCCATGACCGAGCACCTGCTGGCACGCGGATATCGCACGATCCACTTCGCCGGTGCCGAGCTCGATCGCGACTATCGCGCGGCGATGCGCTATGCCGGGCACCGTGAGGCGCTGGCGGCGGCCGGCATCGAGGACGCCCCCCTGCTCGACCTGCCCGTGCGTCAACAGATGACCAGCGGTGCTCAGGCGCTTGAGCGTATCAAAGCGACATTCCCTGACTGCGACGCCATCCACTTCGCCAACGATGACATGGCCTGTGGCGCCATTCTCGCTGCCGCCAGGCTTGGGGTGCGCATCCCGGACGACATCGCCATCGCCGGCTTCAATGGCCTGCCGATCGGGGAGCATGTCACGCCGCGCCTCACCACCATCGTCTCACCGCGGGAGCAGATCGGCCGCATGGCAGCGCGCAAGCTGCTGGCGCGCATCAATGGCGAACCCGTAGGAGAACTGAGCCACGACCTGGGATTCACGCTGCGGGTCGGTGGCAGCACCTGAGGCCGAAAAGCCTCCCTTTGACGCAGCTCGATTGGCTCACGATTGAGGCTTCTCACCGATGCATTCGCGTCCGTCAGGGCGGGTTGGCGCCCGGCCTGAGCAAAGTTGACGTAAAACGCAAAGTATTCGGCGTCTTCTGATCATCTCGCTGCCCTCAACTTCACGACACTGTGTTCAACAAAGGCGCAGAGGCGATGCGACCGGGACGTGCAGGTTGACGTCTGGTGACATGGCCGCTTCGACTTACCGCAGACAAGTGTTCTGACACGTGAGGCCCGACGATGAATCGCAAGACTATCCTGACATGCGCCATCACTGGCGCGGGTGATACCGCCAGCAAGAACCCGAATGTCCCGGTGACGCCGAAGCAGATCGCCTATGACTGCATCGCGGCCGCCAAGGCCGGTGCCAGCGTGGCCCACATTCACGTTCGTGATCCGGAGACCGGCGGCATCAGCCACTCCACCGAGCACTTCCGTGAAGTCATGGACCGTGTGCGTTCCGCCGACACCGACATCGTCATGAACATCACCGCCGGTGGCGGCGGCGACTGGATTCCGGACGTCAACGACCCGACTCGTGGTGGCCCGGGCACCGACATCCAGACCCCGGCCGAGCGTCACGCGCCGATCCAGGAACTGCTGCCGGAACTGTGCACCCTGGACTGCGGCAGCCTGAACTTCGGCGATATGGTCTACATCAATACCGCCGACTGGCTGCGCGAGCACGCTCGTCTGGTGCAGGTCGCTGGCGTCAAGCCGGAGCTCGAGTGCTTCGATCTGGGCCACGTCTGGTTCGCCCGTCAGCTGCAGCAGGAAGGCCTGCTCGACGACGACCTGCTGTTCCAGCTGTGCCTGGGCATTCCGTGGGGCGCGGAAGCCGACACCGAAACCATGCTGACCATGAAGAACAAGCTGCCGACCAACTCCAACTGGGCCGCCTTCGGCATCGGCCGCATGCAGATGCCGATGGTCGCACAGGCCGTGCTGCTGGGCGGTCACGCTCGCGTCGGTCTCGAAGACAACCTCTATCTGTCCAAGGGCGTGATGGCGACCAATGCCCAGCTGGTCGAGAAGTCCTCCGGCATCATCGAGAACCTGGGTTCCAGCGTGATGACCCCGGCCGAGACGCGTGAATTCCTGAAGCTGCGTGATCCGTCCACCGGCAAGACCGCTGGCGATATCGCAGCACTCGAAACCGCTGGAGGTGTCGCATGAGCCAGTTATCTGTCGTAGGAACCGGTGTCATCGGCAACGGCTGGATCTCCCGCGCACTGGCCAATGGCTGGGATGTGGTCGCCTTTGACCCGGCCCCAGACGCCGAAGCCCGCACCCGCGCCTTCGTCGAGAACGCCTGGCACGCACTGGAGAAGGATGGCCTGGCTGAGGGCGCGTCCGTCGATCGCCTGCGCTTCGCCGCCACGCTCGAAGAAGCCGTGGTCGGCGCCGATCTGATCCAGGAAAACGTGCCGGAGCGTCTGCCACTCAAGCAGGAAATCCTCAGCGCCATCGATGCTGCCACCGAAAAGCACGTCGTGATCGGCTCTTCCACCTCCGGCTTCAAGCCGACCGATCTGCAACAGGACTGCAAGAAGGCCCCGGGCCGCGTCATCGTCGCGCACCCATTCAACCCGGTCTATCTGCTGCCGCTGGTCGAGCTGGTCGGTGGCGAGCACACCGCTCCTGCACTGCTGGAAGGCGCACGCGATGATTACCAGAAGCTGGCAATGCGTCCGCTGATCGTGCGTCGCGAGATCGAGGGTCACATCGCTGACCGTCTGATGGAAGCGCTGTGGCGTGAAGCGCTGCACCTGGTCAACGATGGCGTCGCCACCACCGAAGAAATCGACGCGGCTGTCGTCTATGGCTGTGGCCTGCGCTGGTCGCTGATGGGTACCTTCCTGACCTTCCACCTGGCAGGCGGCGAGCCGGGCATGCGTCACATGCTCGAACAGTTCGGCCCGGCCCTGAAACTTCCATGGACCAAACTCGAAGCGCCGGAACTGACCGACGAGCTGATCGACAAGGTCGTGGAAGGCTGCGAATACCAGGCAGCGGGTCGCCCTGTCGCCGAGCTGGACCGTCGTCGCGATGAATTCCTGGTCGAGCTTTTGAACCTGACGCGCAAGTACTGGCCGGAAGCCGAAGGTCTCGAGGGGCGTATCTGATGGACCTGCTCGAGATCACGGTACCGCATGAGTGGGTAGACTATAACGGCCACATGAATGATGCCGAGTACGCGCGTGCCTTCTCGATGGCGGTCGAAGCCTTGATGGAGCATGTGGGGCTGGATGCCGAGGGTCGTCGCGAACACGATCTGACCATCTACACCCTGGAGACGCATCTGTGCTACCTGGCGGAAGCGCATGAAGGCCAGGCGCTAAAGGTCAAGGTCATGCTGCTGGATCACGACCCGAAGCGTCAGCACGTGCTGTTTACCCTGACGGATATTGACGGCAGCGAGATCGCCACCAGCGAGCAGATGTTGATGGCGATGAGCATCAGTGGAGGCCGCCCGACGCCCTGCCCAGAATCGATGGCGGAGCGCATTGCCGCTCTGCCCCAGCCGGCAGGCGATGATGACTGGCCCAAGGCGGCCGGTCGTCGTATCGCCATCCGCCACAAGACGGCCTGAGACGTATGACAATTGATGTCCGCTTCGGATAACAAGTCGCTGATTTAGCGTCGAAACCCGCACCCTGCCAGTCTTCTGGCGGGGTGTTATTGTCTTGGGACACCCGCCGAGAGCCTATTCATGACCATGACCCCTTCCCCCATCACCTGTCGCGCCTTCATCGCTGACTTCGCGCGCGGCATGGATGAAATGGTAGAGATGCCGCTGGCAGACGCCCGCAAGCGCTATGAACAACTGTGCCAGCAACTTGGCGCGCCGCTCGCCGAGGGCGTCACGACCCACGAGAATCATGTCGAAATCACCGGCCGGGCAACGCCGCTGCGCCTGCGCCACTTCATCCCGGAGGTGGCACGCAAGGCGGACGGTAATCTGCCGGCACCGGTGGTGTTTCTGCATGGAGGGGCTTGGCAGATAGGCTCGCCGGAGAGCCATCAGGGCATCGCCTCCAGCCTGGCCGCCCAGTTGGGTCGTGAGGTGGTCAGTGTTGATTATCGCCTGCTGCCCGAAGCCAACTATCAGGACGCACTGGCGGATTGCCTAGCGACCATCAAGCACCTCTCCGCCACTGTCGAGCCAGTGGCCATCGTTGGTGACAGCGCCGGCGCACGACTGGCGATGGATGTGGCACGCCGACTCGATACCGAGATGCCCAACATCGGCCTGCAAGGCACGCGCATGCAGAGCCTCGGCACCCATGGCGCGGAAATGGAAACGGCCCGCCATCAGGAGCATCCGGCCCCTGAGAAGCCCGTCAGCTATGTGCTGGGGCTGATCTACCCACCGATGGACCCGGTCTTCGTGTTGGCCAAGGAGAACGAGTTCGCGTTGGGCTCGGATGCGCCGCTGCTCGGCCGCGATGAAGTGGTCAGCATGTGGCTGGCCATCGCCGAGGGCGACCGCTCCGCCAGTTACTCGCCCTCGCCGGCCCATTCCCAGCAGCCGCCGGCACGCCAGATCGAAGTACTGGCCGCCGAGCATGACCCGCTGACGCAACCGCTGGAGGCAGCGGTGGATGTCTGGCGCTGGCGCGGTGCCGATGTCGGTTATCGCAGTGCACGCGGCATGGTGCATGCGGCGCTGCATGCGCATCATGCGCTCCCCGAGATGCAGCACGCCTGGCAGGCCTTCTGTGAAGCCCTCGATCGGCGCCTGTGCGCCCTGGACTAGCGTAAGCCCCTCACGCCCGCAAACGCCCAGCCACGATAGTCGTGACTGGGCGTTTGCGCATCTGGTGACAGACATAGCTGGTGACCGACATAGTTGACGGCAGATATAGCTGATGAATGAAAGGCCTGGAGATGACCGCTCGAGCGTCAAGCCGTCGCCTAAGCCTTCAGACTCGCCGGTGACATGAAGCGCAGCTCGATGGCGACCGGGCACTGACGGATGCGCTGATGCCACTCCTGCTCCAGCCGCTCCCGCGTCATGTCCGGAGACGAATCCTCCGTCAGCACGACCACGACGATCAGTCTGAAATTGGCCTCCAGAGTGCGGTCCGCCAGCAGCGCTTCGTAGAGCAGACTTTGCAGCACCGTCTGCGCTCTGGCGTAGTTCTTGAGCACCTTCACCTCGATGAAAGTGAAGGGGGCGCTTTCCCCCTCGAGCAGCGCATCGAAGCAAGCATCGGTCTCGCCGACACGCACATGCCGCGTCATCGCGCCGCTCGCACTACCGCCGCCACCACCCGCCGTGGAGGACTCCTGCATCTGACGGAGCACCGCATCCTTCAGCCGGGTCACCTGATGGCGATGATGATCCAGATGCTCGGCACGCGATAACGGCGTCTTCTCATCGGCCCTGTCCTGCGGGCTCAACAGCTGCGCGACATCGGCATCGTCGACGGCCTGCCCGCTATCCTCAGCGGCGGTTGACTCCTGAGCCTCGGCGCCTGCTCCGCCCTGCTGCCAATCACTTTCCCCCAGCGACTCCTGCACCTCGCGAGTCAGACGCTGCTCCTGCTCGGCTGGCGACAGCGTGCGCATGAAGGAGCGATCCTTGTCGTAATCCCCCGGCGCATACAACTTGCCGTGATGATGGGTCACGAGTCGATAGAACACCGCCAGCACCAGCAGCGGAAACACCACGATGAAACCGATCAGCGGCCAACGCTCCGCCACCGTCAGCGTCTCGGCCGCCGAATTCAGCAACAGACTCGCGAAGCCATAGATCAACGAGATGAACAAGGCGATGATCCCCAGCGGGTTTCGCGCCAACTGCCTGGCATATTTCATGAACTGCATACGCGCTCCATTCCTTGGGGCTTACTGAGGGCATCTTCATGTAATGGAGGCGAGCAGCCTGATAATGCAAGAGGCCCGCCTCACCACTGCATCACGATTAACGTCAGCGTCATCACGCCGATGGCAACCAGCCAGGCCTCAGCGCGTCTGGCGCGGGGAATGCCCGAAGTGGTTGCGGTAGGCACGCGAGAAGCTGGAGCTGGAGGTAAAGCCGCTCGACAGCCCGATCGAGAGAATATCGAGGTCGGTTTCCTTGAGCAGATGCCGCGCCCGCTCCAGGCGCAGCCGCAGGTACCAGGCCCGCGGCGAGGTCGACAGCTCCTGCTCGAACAGGCGCTGCAACTGGCGCAGCGAGACGCGACAGCGTCTCGCCAGTTCCTCCAGCGACAAGGGGGTGTCCAAGTTCTGCTCCATCAAGGCGACCGCATCCACCAGCTGGCGCTTGTGGGTGCCGAGGCGGCGCGCCAACGTCATGCGCTGCTGGTCCGTCCGCGTGCGCATGCGGTCGTGTACCAGCTGCTCCGAGACATCCACCGCCAGCGCCGTGCCGTGCCGGCGGGCAATCACATCCAGTGCCATGTCCATCGCGGCTGCCCCACCGGCACAGGAAAAGCGCCGCGCGCCCAGCTCGAACAGCTCATCCGAGGTACTGATGGTCGGGAAGCGCTCACGAAACGCCGGCAGGCTTTCCCAGTGCAGCGTGACGCGCTCACCATCCAGCAGTCCTGCCGACGCCAGCAGGAAACAGCCGGTATCCAGGCCACCCAGCACACAGCCTCCGCCATCGAGACGATGCAGCCAGCCCGTCAAGGCGCGATTGAGGTGTGCCTCGGGCTCGAAACCACTGCATACCGCCAGCGAAGGCAGGGAGCGAATATCGAGAATGCTGTGGTCGGCGACCAGCGTCATGCCACTGGAAGACGTGACCGGCTGACCATCCTCACTGATGAGCAGCCAGCGAAACAGCGGCTTGCCACTGATGCGATTGGCGATGCGCAAAGGCTCCACGGCCGCGAAGAACGCCATCATCGAGAAGCGTGGCAGCAAGAGAAACCCGATGGTTTCCGGTAGCGGGCCGATGTAATCGAGTCGCATCGTGCAGTGGCTCCAAAGAGTGAGAAGGTGAATCCGCCCTGCCCGTCGGCTGAGCTCAAGCAGCGTCGATGACGTCGTGAGGGCAAGCGCCTGAGGTGTAGGCTCCGCTCACGCCCCTGCACCGCCGGGATGTTATCCCGAAAGCGTCTCACAGACGGCCAACATTGTCGCTTTCAGGAAATAAGTGGTCGTATCACGTCAAGAATATCATTGCATGATTTCTATTTCTCAGACAGCCACGACGCCCCTGCGCGATAGCCCTTGCCAATGAGTCTGCGTGACCGAATGGGCTCGCTGGCAAACGCGCTCTTGCGACACAGCCAATTCTCCAGAAGCTGTAGCCATCAAAATCAATTCCATTCATAATATATTGTAATGCTATGAGGGAGTTAGCGTCTTCTCGCGCGTCTCGACAAGCATTCACGTCTTCATCTCGTTGCCTTATCGACAACAATTTTTCGCGACAGATGAACGGTCATTCCGCCGTGACCGCGACAGGGAACGCTGGCCCTACGACCAGCTCGAACAGGAGATATTGCGTGACCCCACCTCAGCCTGATCCCGCCTCACCTGACATTGCCAATACCAAAAACGCCAGTAACAAAAACGCCACCTCCAACAACACCACCTCTGGCGGCAGCGCCTCGGCAGTCGTCGGTTCTCAGCGCTACCATTCACCGGACCTGAGCCTGCGCGTCGAGACCTCCGGCCCGCTCAAGGGCATGCACAAGGGCATGACCCTGACCTCCGCCGGCCTGCTGCTGCTTTTCGTTCTCGCCACCGGCCTGGCTCCCGAACTGTCCTCCAGCCTGTTCGGCGCCGCGCGCGCCTGGATCGAATCCACCTTCGGCACCTATTACCTGGTGACCATCGTCGGTCTGATCGGCCTGTGCATTGCCCTCGTCTTCTCCCCCTGGGGCAAGCTGCGCTTGGGCGCGCCGGATAGCCGCCCCGAATTCTCGCGCTTCACCTGGGTCTCGATGCTGCTCTCGGCAGGCGTCGGGATCGGCATCCTGTTCTTCGGCGTCGCCGAACCAATGTTCTACTTCGACAACTCCGGCGGCTTCGGCTACCCCAACAATCCGCACGCTGACCTCGCCGGCCATATGGCGATGGATCACACCCGCGCCGTCGACGCTCTCAAGCAAGCCTTCTTCCACTGGGGGCTGCACGGCTGGGCGGTCTATGTCATCGTCGGCATGACGCTGGCCTACTTTGCCTATCGCCGCAATCTGCCGCTGGCACTGCGCTCCGCGCTCTATCCGCTGATCGGTGAGCGCATCTACGGCCCCATCGGCCATGCCGTCGACATCATGGGCGTGCTGGGCTGCGTGTTCGGTATCGCCACCTCGCTGGGGCTGGGCGTCAGTCAGATCGCCGTCGGCCTCAACCGCCTGACCGGTATCGACTCGGGTATCGGCACCCAGGTCGTGTTGATCGCGATCATCAGCGTCATCTCCATCGTCTCGGCGGTCTCCGGTGTCAAGCGGGGTATCCGCATCATTTCCGAGCTGAATGTGGGCGTGTCCGTCATCGTGGTCGGCAGCTTTCTAATCGGTGGCCCGACCCTGTGGCTGATCAGCATGTTCGGCGAGACGGTCGTCTCCTACGTGCGTGACGTCATCCCCATGGGCCTGTGGGTCGCGAGCACACCGGTCGAGCGCGACTGGCAGGATGCCTGGACCATCTTCTACTGGGCCTGGTGGCTGGCATGGGCACCGTTCATCGGTCTGTTCATCGCGCGTATCTCCAAGGGCCGCACCCTGCGTGAATTCATCCTCGGCGTGCTGATTGCCCCGCCGCTGATCATCTTCATCTGGCAGACCCTGTTCGGCGGCACCGCCCTGCATCAGGAACTGAACGCGGCCATGGGTCCGGGCACCGGCCAGCTGATGGGCATGATTCGCGACTGGAATCTGCCAGAGGCGCTGTTCGCCACCGCAGATGCGCTGGTGAGCAATGGCATTCTCAGCACCGTGCTGACGTCGCTGCTGATCTTCCTGCTGATCAGCTGGTTCGTGACCAGCTCCGACTCCAGCACCCTGGTCATCACCACCATCCTGTCGATGGGCGATGAAGACCCGCTGCCGCGTCACCGCATCTTCTGGGGTGTCTGCATCGGCTCCGTCGCGGCGGTGCTGCTGATGGCAGGCGGGCTCAAGGCGCTGCAGACGGTCCTGATGGCTGCCGCCCTGCCGGTCAGTTTCGTGATCCTCGCCATGACGCTTGGCCTGCTGGTCGCGCTGGTGGATGAATCGCGCAGCGTGATCAAATCGCGTCATCAGCCGAAGACCGGCCCGCAAGCCACGCCGCGAACGGTCAGCCAGACCAACGCGGGCTAAGGACTGCAGAAGAGTCACACTCTTTGGTAGTGATTTGTCATCATCAAGTCACCAATGCCCGCTCAGGCCAACACCTGAGCGGGCATTGTCATTTTTGGCATCTTTTGCATGCCCTTGACGTCGTTTTATGACAAATAGTCGTCGCTTTTCTTCAACGCCCACACACCGCACCTGACTAGTCTGGAAGGCGCAACTATCGGCCTGATAGCCGGTTGCGTTGCTGACAGGACACTGACAGCAAAGGTGCCCAGCTAGTTACGCATGACACTCTTGGCACTCTCGAGATTGGCCATCCCCGGCATTGGCCTGATCGAGAACACCACCCCCTACTTTCGCCACTGGCCTTATCCGTATCGATCCCGCTCTCAAGGCATTCAGGCCGCAGCAGGAGCGACAGCTCAAACAGCAATTAGAACGACAGCTCACACAACAACTACAACAATTCAGGAGTCTTCTCATGGCAGCGACAGACCATGATCCGCTCGGTGATCACGCACCACCCCCTTCGCAGAACAATGCCCTCACGGCACATCTCCAAGTGGAAACCAGCGGCTCGCTCAAAGGCATGCACAAGGGCATGCCCCTGACCTCGGCCGGCCTGTTGCTGGCATTCGTCGTCGGGGCCGGCCTCTCTCCCGATGGGGCGGCCGCCATCTTCGGTGCCGCACGCAGCTGGATCGAACATACCTTCGGTACCTACTACCTGGTGCTGGTGGTCGCGATGATCGCCCTGTCGTTGGCACTGGTATGCTCGCCCTGGGGCAACCTGCGCCTCGGCCCCAAGGATAGTGCCCCGGAATTCTCGCGCTTCACCTGGATCTCGATGTTGCTGTCGGCAGGAGTCGGCATCGGCGTGCTGTTCTTCGGTGTCGCGGAGCCGATGTTCTATTTCGACAACTCCGGTGGCTTCGGCTACCCCAACAACCCACATGCGGATCTGACCGGTGCCACCGCCATGGATCACGCCCGCGCCGTCGAGGCACTCAAGGCGGCCTTCTTCCACTGGGGGCTGCATGGCTGGGCGGTCTACGGCATCGTCGGCATGACGCTGGCCTACTTCGCCTATCGCAAGCAGCTGCCGCTGGCACTGCGCTCCGCGCTCTATCCGCTGATCGGCGAGCGCATCTACGGCCCGATCGGCCATGCCGTCGACATCATGGGCGTGCTGGGCTGCGTGTTCGGTATCGCCACCTCGCTGGGCCTGGGCGTCAGCCAGATCGCGGTGGGCCTCAATCGCCTCACCGGCCTGGATGCCGGCATCGGCACCCAGCTGGCATTGATCGTCGTGATCAGCGCGATCTCCATTGCCTCGGCGGTCTCCGGGGTCAAGCGCGGCATCCGCTACATCTCGGAGCTCAATATCGGCGTGTCGATCATCGTGGTCGGCAGCTTCCTGGTCGGTGGCCCGACGCTGTGGCTTATCTCGCTGTTCGGCGAGACGTTGCTGGCCTAACTACGCGACGTGGTGCCGATGGGGCTGTGGGTCGCCCAGACCGCGGGCGAAAGCAGCTGGCAGGAAGGCTGGACCATCTTCTACTGGGCCTGGTGGCTGGCGTGGGCGCCGTTCATCGGGCTGTTCATCGCCCGCATCTCCAAGGGCCGCACCCTGCGGGAATTCATCCTGGGCGTGCTGATCGCCCCGCCGCTGATCATCTTCATCTGGCAGGCGCTGTTCGGCGGTACCGGTCTGCATCAGGAGCTGACGGCCAGCATGGGCGCCGGCAGCGGTGAGCTGATGACGCTGGTACGCAACTGGAACCTGCCCGAAGCGCTGTTCGCCACCGCCGATGCCCTGGCAGGCAACGACGTGCTGGGCATCATTCTCTCGGCACTGCTGATCTTCCTGCTGATCAGCTGGTTCGTGACCAGCTCGGATTCCAGCACTCTGGTGGTCACGACCATCCTGTCGTTGGGCGATGAAGAACCGCTGGCGCGCCATCGCATCTTCTGGGGCATCTGCATCGGGCTGGTCGCGGGGACGCTGCTGATGGCGGGCGGACTCAAGGCGCTGCAGACCATCCTGATGGCCGCCGCCCTGCCGATGAGCTTCGTGATCGTGGCGATGACGCTGGGCCTTCTGGTTGCGCTATGTCAGGAATCCAGCATCGCCCTCATGAAGCTCGGCAAGCCGAAGCCGGACAGAAGCAGAAGCCAGGCCTGAGCTTGAGGCGGAGACTGATGGACTTGTGCCAGTCCCAACATGATGCCTCACTAGCATGACATGCTCTGCCAGACAGGCCCTGCCAACCTCCACTCGCCGAGCCATCCCGTGACAGGGGCGGCTCGGCGAGTCGTATTGGGCAACACATCACGCTTGCGCCTACCGATATTGCCCTGAAGCGGGCCGTCATGTCGCAACAAGCCAATTAGTTGTCGTGCATATCCAAAACTGCTTACCCAGTACGGATAGTCTTATGAGGTCCTTGCCATTCACAGGAGCTCAGCATCGGCCTCTTCAACGCGTCATCTCATCCCCGCATCACGTTGCCTGCCACGACAATAACAACATCAGGACTCGCACAATGACCCACCACTCGCCCTCTGCACAGCCTGCTTCTGAACAGTCCGTCTCTGGACAGTCAAATCATGAACAACAGAACGCGCACTCCGCTGACGACATCTGCGGGCTAGGAAACTCGACCTGTGGCAAGGAGCAATACCTGACCTCGATCGCGACCGTCTGCGTGATTGCGCTACTGATCGGTGCCGCCGCCCTGTTTCCCGAAGGATTTCTGGCCAGTCTCGACCTGATCAAGGGCTCGGTGATCGGCAACTTCGGCTTCCTGTTCACCTGGCCGGCCTTTGCCGTCTCGCTGCTGCTGGTCGCGGTCTGCTTTACCCCGCTGGGCAAGCTGCGCTTCGGCGAAGGCGACCCTGAATTCCATACCCTGAGCTGGATGGGCATGCTGTTCGCCACCGGCATGGGCATCGGCCTACTCACCTGGGGCGTGCTGGAACCCAAATATCACACCGATGCCGGCCTGAGCACCGACATGGCGCTGCTCAACGCCTTCAATCACTGGGGCTTGCTCGCCTGGGCCGGTTATCTGGCCATCGGCGCGCTCTTCGCCCACGCCATGTACAACATGAAGATGGCCAAGCCTGCCGAAGAACTGCTGGGCAACGGCCTGTGGAGCAAGCTGAACCTGATCAGCCTCGTCGTCTCCACCGTCATCGGCCTGTCACTGTCCTTCACCTACGCGACCACCCCGATCCAGCAGGGGCTGGTCAAGCTGGTCGGCATCGAATTCAGCCCGACCCTGATCATCTGCGTGCTGGCCGTGTGCGCCATCATCTCCTCCGCCTCGGGCCTCAAGCGCGGCATCAAGTGGCTGAGCAACTACAACACCCTGTTCGCGATCATCCTGATGCTCGGCGTGCTGGTGCTGACCGTGCCCGGCGATATCCTCTCCACCTTCGTGCGCCTGGTGCCGGAATACCTGCTCAAGTACCCCACGATGGCCACCGATATCGGCCTGGGCGATCCGGAGCGCAAGACATGGCTGGCAGACTGGCTGTATGCCTTCGAGGCGGCCTGGTATGGCTGGTTCATCTTCACCGGCGTCTTCATCGCCCGCATTTCCAAGGGCCGCACCCTGCGTGGCATGGTGCTGGGCGTGATGCTGGTGCCGACCCTGTTCTCATGCCTGTGGTTCGTGGTCTTCGGGCTCGGCAGTCTGAGCCTGGGCGTCGATGATGTCTTCGTATTGATCGACACCATCGACAGCAGCGGCCTGCTGTCCCTCATCCTGACGCTCAACATCCTGCTGTTCTTCATTACCAGCGCCGACTCCGCGGGCCTGGTGTGCGAGATGCTGACCGTCAAACGCTCACGCGCCTTCTGGATCATCTCCATGGCGGCCCTGGCCGTCGTGGTCAGCTGGCTGGGCGGCGATGTCTACAAGACCCTGCTGAGCCTGATCTCGGTCGCCGCCATCCCGGTCGCCTTCGGTATCTTCGCGCTGGGAATCGCCTTCGTGATCCGCGTACGCCGTGATCGCGCCACCCGCGCCGTCCCGGTACCGGCACCACTCACCCAGCGCTGAACGCCATGGAGTGAGAGGCGTCGCAGCGAGTACTGACGCAATACAGTCTGTCCAACACAACGGCCCTGCCCTCTAACGAGGTGCAGGGCCGTGTCACGTCTGATGAACACCTTTTTTCGCTACCCGCCACGAACGACACGTCTTGCGCCTTCGCCGCATTGACAGTCCATCAGCACACATTGATAGGCTGAAATGACTGGCAGAACGCTGGATTTTCAGCGCTTCATGCTGGCAAGACATCAAACATCCACAAGCCTTGCTGGCGTTTGTATTGCTGATAGGGCCATTGAGAACATCGCCATTGCGCTCTGGCATGTGCCGAGTGCAATCCGATGCAAGGTGAAGCAAGTGCCTTGCCATTCGGAAGATCGTCTTGCCCAGCGACTGCCTCAAGTCGTCACCCAACAATCACAATGACGTAGACAGGTAATGACATGTCCCCGACTTCACAGCAGAGTCCTGAGCAGCAGAACGCTGCTCACCCGCCCAATGACGCATCACACGTAGCGCCTGGCTCCCCTTCGCTGACATTCCGCTTCGGTGCCTGGGGCGCCGCCATCCCGTTGATCTTCTTTGTCGTCTGGGCAATCACGACCAGCGTGCTGGGGCTGTCCTCTGAAATCGGCCTAGTCATGGGGGCACTGTTCGGGCTGACCCTCGGTCTGTTCTTCTGCACCAGTCGCTGGGAGGACTATGCCAACGGCCTGTTCGATGGGCTGACGCAGCCCATCGGGGTGGTCGCCATCGTCGCCTGGTTCTATGCCGGGATGTTCGCTCAGGTTCTGCAAGTCGGGGGACTGGTCGAAGGGCTTGTCTGGCTGGGCGGCATCTCGGACATGACCGGCGGCTGGTTCGTCGGGCTCACCTTCCTGCTCGCAGCCGTGTTCTCGACCGCTGTCGGGACTGGTTACGGCACCACGGTCGCCTTCTGCACGCTGATGTATCCGGCCGGCATCGCGGTGGGCGGTGACCCCACCCTGCTGTTTGCCGCGATACTGTCCGGTGCCATCTTCGGCGATAACCTGGCCCCGGTGTCAGACACCACCATCGTCTCCGCCACGACCCAGGGCGCGGATGTCCCCGGCGTGGTGAAAAGCCGCTTCAAGTACTCGATTGCGGCAGCCTTGCCGGCGCTGGCGCTGTTCGTGATCTTCGGCGGCAGCGAGCAAGGCGGCATCACCGACCCCGCGGCGGTTCAATCGATGCAGGAGGCCGCCGATCCAGCGGGGCTGATCATGCTGGCGCCCTTTGCACTGGTGCTGATACTGGCACTGCGTGGACAGCACCTGCTGACCTCTCTGACCTGGGGCACCCTGCTCGCCATTCCTGTCATGCTGATCGCCGGCACCGGCAGCCTGTCACAGATCATCGCCTTCGATGCCGAGGCCGATGGCGTCATGACTGGTGCATTGGTTCGCGGCGTCGAAGGTTACGTCAACATGGGCATCCTGATCCTGCTGATCGTCGGTGCCGCCCACCTGATGACCCTCGGCGGCACCATGGAGCATGTCACGCGCCTGCTGATGCGCTGGATCAAGCAATCGATGCGCCGCGCCGAAGTGGCCATCTGGGGCATCGTGGCGCTGCTCAACAGCGCCATCACCATCAATACCGCCGCCGAGATCGCGGCCGCGCCCTTCGTGCGTGCGCTGGGCACCCGCTACCGCATCCATCGCTATCGCCGCGCCAACATGCTGGACGCCGTGACCTCTGCGCTGGGCTACATCTTCCCTTGGGGGGCACCAGTACTGCTGGGCTGGTCGACGATCCAGTCCATGCAGGGCACCTATGATTGGCTGCCCTCCGTCTCGCCGACCGCCGTCTTCCCGTTCGTCTTCCAGGGCTGGTTCCTCGTGACCATCATGCTGCTGGCCGCCGTCACCAGCTGGGGACTGACCTTTGAAGACGAGGATGGCAATGAACTCAAGGAGCGTCCGGCCAGCTGAGCGCACGATTCGCGCCACGCCGCTGACAGACCCCGACTACGCTGAAAGCCTGTGCCATCACGTTTCCCGCAGGCGCTCAGCGACCATCGGAAGCGAACAGGACCACGACAGACAGGAGCGACGCATGCCAGCAAGTTTCCACGACCATCTCAGCCGTCAGATCAATGAGCTGCATGAAGAAGGCCTCTACAAGCAGGAGCGCGAGATCACCTCGCCCCAGCGTGCCAGCCTGCGGGTCGCGGGCGGTGATGAACACGAGGGGCAAGGGTCGGAGTTGATCAACTTCTGCGCCAACAACTATCTGGGCCTGGCCGATAGCCCCGAGCTGATCGCGGCCGCGCAACAGGCGCTGGAGCGTGACGGCTTCGGCATGGCCTCGGTGCGCTTCATCTGCGGCACTCACCATCAGCATCGCGTGCTGGAAAAACGCCTCGCGGCCTTTCTCGGCATGGACGATGCCATCCTCTATTCTTCGTGTTTCGACGCCAATGGCGGCCTGTTCGAGACACTTTTCGGCCCTGAGGACGCCATCATTTCCGATGCGCTCAATCATGCCTCCATCATTGATGGCGTGCGCCTGTGCAAGGCCAGCCGCTATCGCTATGCCAACAATGACATGCGCGAACTCGAGGCCCGCCTCCAACAAGCGGACGCCGCCGATGCACGCTTCAAGCTGATCGCCACCGACGGTGTCTTCTCGATGGATGGCGTGATCGCCAACCTCAAGGGCATCTGCGAGCTCGCCAGACGCTACGACGCGCTGGTGATGGTGGATGACTCCCACGCCACCGGCTTCGTGGGGGCCAACGGGCGTGGCAGCCACGAATACCATGACGTGATGGATCAGATCGACATCATCACCACCACCTTAGGCAAGGCACTGGGCGGGGCCTCGGGTGGAGTGACGGCCGCGCGCGGGCCCATCGTCGAGTGGCTGCGTCAGCGCTCGCGCCCTTATCTGTTCTCCAACTCGCTGGCACCGCCCATTGTGGCGGCGACTCTCAAGGCGCTGGGCAAGGTCGAGGACAGCGCCGAGGCGCGCCATCAACTGTGGGAGAACGTCGAACGCTTCCGTCGTGGCATGCAGGAGGCCGGCTTCACCCTCGCGGGTGCCGGTCACGCCATCATTCCGGTGATGATCGGCGATGCACGCCTGGCGGGCGACTTCGCCAATCGTCTGCTGGAGGCCGGCATCTACGTGATCGGGTTTTCCTATCCGGTGGTGCCCAAGGGGCAGGCGCGCATTCGCACCCAGATCTCGGCGGCGCATACTCCGGAGCAGATCGAGACGGCCATTGCCGCCTTCACGCGTATCGGCCGCGAGATGGGCGTGATCGACTCCACGACGGGAGGTGATACATGAAGGCGCTGGCCAAGCTCAAGGCCGAACCCGGGATCTGGATGACCGAGACGGCCGTGCCGGAAATCGGCCACAACGATGTGCTGATCAAGATCCGCAAGACCGCGATCTGCGGCACGGACATGCACATCTATCAATGGGATGATTGGTCGCAGGCGACCGTGCCGGTGCCGATGGTCACCGGTCATGAGTATGCGGGGGAGATCGTCGCACTGGGCAGCGAGGTGCGTGGCTACGAGATCGGCGACCGTGTCTCAGGCGAAGGGCACATCACCTGCGGCCATTGCCGCAACTGCCGCGCGGGGCGTCGCCATCTATGTCGCAATACCGAGGGCGTGGGCGTCAATCGCCCCGGCGCCTTCGCCGAATATCTTGCCCTGCCCGCCTACAACCTCTTCAAGCTGCCGGATGAGATCAGCGATGACCTGGCGGCCATCTTCGACCCCTTCGGCAATGCCGTGCATACGGCGCTGGCGTTCGATGTGGTCGGCGAGGACGTCTTGATCACCGGTGCCGGGCCCATCGGCATCATGGCGGCGGCGGTCATCCGCCATATCGGGGCTCGCCACGTGGTGATCACCGACGTGAATGACTATCGACTGGCACTCGCCGAGCAGATGGGCGCGACCCGTACCGTCAATGTCAGCCGCGAATCCCTGCAGGAGGTGATGGCGGAGCTCGACATGCATGAGGGCTTCGATGTGGTGCTGGAAATGTCCGGCGTGCCCTCCGCCGTCGAGCAGATGCTCGATGTCATCAATCATGGCGGCAAGATCGCCATGCTGGGCATTCCGCCCGGCGAGATGGCCATCGACTGGACCAAGGTCATCTTCAAGGGGCTGACCATCAAGGGCATCTATGGCCGCGAGATGTTCGAGACCTGGTACAAGATGGCCAGCCTGATCCAGTCAGGGTTGGATCTCTCGCCCATCATCACCCATCGCCTGGGCGTCGCAGACTTCCAGCAGGGTTTCGAGATCATGGGCTCCGGTCAGTCGGGCAAGGTGGTGCTCGACTGGGGCTGAGGGCGTCTGCTCGGTTCAGTCTCCACGCAAGTCAGTCGCCGCCTCGCGCGGCAACAGCCCGAAGGCCTCACCCATGCCGGGGGCGGCAAGGCGCTCGAGGAACCATTTGAGCGCCTTGCCCTGACGACCACTGCGCCAGGCGAGCGAGAGATCGATCGGCGCGCGCTGCGTCTCCAGCTGCAACAGTGCCAGACTGCCCTCCTCCAGATGACGATGGATTCGATGCCGCGGCAGATAGCCGACTCCCAGCCCCTTGCGCTGGACCTCGATCTTCTGCGCCGTGGTCTTGACGATGATCTGGCTGCGGCCGTCCAGCAAGCCGGAAGAATGGCCGGGCAGGCTGCGCGAGCTGTCCGCCACGATCACGGTGGGATATTCCTGCAGCGCCTCGATGGCAATCGGCTGCGCCAGCCGGGTCAGCGGATGATCTGCCGCCACGGCGAAGACCGGCTCTATTGCGCCGAACCGCCGGCACGCAAGCCCCGACACCGGTGGCTCGCCAGGCGCGCCGATCACCAGATCACAGCGATTGTCGTGCAGCGCATCCCAGGCACCCGCCATCACCTCCTCGCTCAACACCACCCGCGTGCGCGGCTGGATGGCCTGGAATTCCTCCAACAGCGGATAGAGCGCCTCCGGATCAAGAATGGTATCGACGCAGATACGCAGCTCGACCTCCCAGCCCGCTCCCGCCTGACGCGCCAGCGCCGTCATCTCCTCGGTGGCCAGCAAAATGCGCCGCCCATGCGCCAGCACCAGGTGGCCCGCATCGGTCAGCTCGGCCTTGCGACGCGAGCGGTCGAACAGCGGCACACCCAGCTCTTCCTCCAGCTTCTGGACCGAATAGGAAATCGCCGAGGGTACGCGATGCAGTGTCTCGGCGGCCGCGGCGAAACTGCCCCGCCGCTCGATGGCATCCAGCACGCGCAGGGCGTCGAGTGTGATGGGTGATACCATAATTCAAAAATTCTGATCATTGAGACCAGAATCCTCCATTATTTTTTTGATAAGCCGCATTCTATAGTAGCTCCATCGTTCAAACACACTGATCTGAAAAACCTCATATCCCCTGATCAATGGAGCCACACATGTTCACGTCTGCCCTCTCTCGCCTGATGACCACCGATTCCAGCCTCGCAAGCCTGGTGCTGCGTGTCCCGACCGGCATCATCTTCATGGCCCACGGTTCACAGAAACTGTTCGGCGCCTTCGGCGGCTACGGCCTGGAAGGCACCGGTCAGTGGATGGCCTCCATCGGTATCGAACCCGGCTACCTGATGGCGCTGCTATCCGGTAGCGGCGAGCTCTTCGGCGGACTGGCGATCCTGATCGGCCTGCTGACACGTCCGGCGGCTGCCGTGCTGGCCTTCACTATGCTGGTCGCCATCCTGACCGTGCATATCGGCAATGGGCTGTTCGCGAGCAACAACGGCTATGAATACGCGCTGGCACTGCTGACGATCGCGGCGAGCCTGGCGATCACCGGCGGCGGCAAGCTGTCACTCGACCGCCTGCTGAGCCCGGTCAGGCACGATTCATAAGCCTGCTGAAGGCTGGCTATTCATCACTCAATGCGCGCCCGCACAGTCTCAGGAGGTTGCCATGCTCACGTTACGTCCCGGCAATGAACGCGGCCATGCCAGGTTCGCCTGGCTGGAGAGCCGCCACAGTTTCTCTTTCGCCAGCTACTACGACCCGGCTCACATGGGCGTCTCCGTGCTGCGCGTGATCAACGATGACCGCGTGGCGCCGGGCGCGGGCTTCGATCCGCACTCGCACAGTGACATGGAAATCATCAGCTATGTGCTGTCAGGCAGCATCGAGCACCGCGACAGCATGGGCTCACGACACACCCTGGGGGTGGGCGAAGTCCAGCTGATGAGTGCCGGGACGGGCATCGAGCACAGTGAGTACAACGCCTCGTCCCGCGAGCCACTGCGCTTTCTGCAGATCTGGATCACGCCACAGGCCAAGGGGCTGCCGCCGCGCTATCAGCAGCAGTCCTTCGTCGCCCGCGACGGCCTCACCCTGTTGATCGCACCACCGGCGCAAGCCGCGCCTGGGGTGCTGGTTATCAATCAGGATGCCCAGATGTATCGCATCGGCCTGCAAGGAGATGACGCGCAGCGCGCAGCACTGACACTGCCACTGGACGCAAGGCGCCGCTACTATCTGCACGTGATCGATGGGACCACGAGCCTGAGCACCAGTGATGCGCAAAGTGTCTCGCTGGGCGCAGGTGACGCCGTGACGCTGGATCAGGCATCACGGCTCGCGCTGAGCGATGCCCACCGGCTGCATGCCCTGCTGTTCGACCTGCCCACCTGAGCCGTTGATGCTGACCAATTCCTGATCGCCAAAAAAGACGCCGCCTCCTTGCCCAGTCGATACGGGTGAGGAGGCGGCGTCTTTCTATCTGTCATTGCCAGCACGCAGCGGCTCACAAAACGCTCCACAGAATGACACACGGAGCGATTCCCGGAGCGAACCATGGAACGACGCAACCCGCGCAAAGTCACATGGTAAAGTAAGACCTGCAGTGCAGGGTATGAAGCTGGCAGCCCTTGCCGATACCTTCAGATGACGGAGACAGCGCCATGACGAATGAGACGATCATCGCCGCCGAGCCGCCTGAGACACTCAGGCTGCCAGCGCCGGATCCGCTAGCGCAGACGGGCGATGGCAGCCGCCCCCACCAGGAGGCCCTCGACGCCCATGCCGAGGTCTACTCGGAGGCCGGCTTCTGGCGCAAGGTGAGCGGCGCCGCCAGAAAGGCAGGCAAGCGCGTGCTCAATCCCGCATTTCGCATGTATTTCGCCGCCCAGGACCCAGATACGCCTCTCTGGGCGCGCACCACCATCTATGGGGCGCTGGGCTATTTCATCTCGCCCATCGATGGTCTGCCCGACTTCACGCCACTGCTTGGCTACACCGATGACCTGACGCTGATGGCGGGTGCCGTCGCCATCGTCGCCGCGCATATCAAACCGGAACATTCCGCGCGCGCGGAGACGACACTCAAGCGCTGGTTCGATTGAGCTGGCGCCTCTTGCGAGCCTCCGCATAGACAAATGCAACAATATTAAACAAAAGTTAACAATGGTTGAAAGGCGTTGTCTGGCCCGTGTTTAGCCTTGTGACATGCGCATGTTACGGTGAGCGACAACTTCATCACGCCTGAGAATTCGTCATATGTCCGTCACTCGAATGCCCATGCCATTGATGAAACTCGCTGTCGCGGGCATTGCCCTCACGATGATGGCCGGCTGTGTATCGCGCGCGCAGATCGATGTCCCGAAAGTAACGCCGGTGGAGGCACAGGCCTACCAGCATAAGGTGTTCTATTCCGACGTCTATTACAGCCAGCCACAGGCCAATCTGTTCTCCGGCGCTGCCCAACAGGCCATGCAACCATTGGGCAACATCAAGCTGTCACGCATCTGTTCACCGGCGATGACCCATTTCGACCAGCTATTGCGCGAGCAATTGCCCGCGTCTTCACACATCACCCATGATGCACGCGCCAGCGACTACCGCTTGCAGGTGGAAATCCAGGCTCACGAGAATCGTGGCCCTGTCTACCTTGATTACCTGATCGCCCAGAACCTGACCAAGAATCTGCTGACCTTCGGTGTCGCCAATGAAGATTTCGATATCATTGCCAATTTCGATGTCCAGTATCGTCTCTACGACAAGAACGAGCAGTTGCTATTCAGTAAGGATTACGTCGTTCAGGACTCCGTGCCGCACCAGGCAGGCAACTTCGACTTCGGAGATCGCATCTTCCTGCCGGCCCAGAACATGATGAAGAAGTACCTGCTATTGACGATGAATGACTTCTTCGTCAACGCCAGCCGCCCGAGCCCTGAACTTGCCGTCGTGCTCAGCGATAGCTGACAGCGAGCCAGGTCCAGTACGCACTGGCAACACTCGACGTCATATACGTCACAACACGATAACGCCTCGCCAGTCATGCTGACGAGGCGTTATCGTGTTTCAGGCCCCTTCATCCCTTCGCTATTGCCCTCGAGATTCACGCATCGTGTACCTCGCGGCATTCATCACGATCGCGAGCAGAAGGAAGGCGCTGGTTCAGGGTTCACGAGACGTCATTAACTTGTCTGTTCCGTCTGCTTCACCTGCGCGTCTCTTGAGGTGTCCTTGCGCAAGCCTAGCGGCATGCGCAGCAACACATCCGGGCGATTCTGCGCCAGGCTCAGCACCGTGATCGCGAGCAGAATCAGCGCCATGCCACCTATCTGCATGGCATCCAGCCCCTGTCCCAGAATCAACAGGCCGTAGAGAGTGGCAGTGATCGGCTCGATCATGGCGACGATGGAGGCGACTGACGGCAAGCTATGGCGCAGCCCGGCAATATAGCAATAGAAGGACAGGCCACCGCCCACCAGCCCGAACAGGATGAAGACCCACCACTCATCGGCGAAGGGCACCGCAATCGCCTGCCCCATGTCCGTGAATGGCACCATGATCAAGGTGCTCAAGCCCAGCGCGATGGCCAGGATGCCCGGCACACTGCCGTGCCGCGAAGCGGACTTGAAGGCAAAGATGAACACGGCATAAGACACGCCCGCCAACAAGCCAAAGGCGATGCCCAGGGGGGTGACAGAGGCAGAGCCGGATTGCAGCACGCCTGTCAACAATACAATGCCGATCATCACCACCACGATCGACCCCAACTTGACCGGCGTCGGTTTCTCGACCCGCGCCAGGAAAGAGGCGATATAGACAAAGATGGGCGCGCTGTACATCAGCGTGGCAGCCACCGCGACGCTGCTCTCATTGACGCTCTTGAAATAGAACATGAAATTGCCGGCGACACCCAGCCCCGCCAACAATGACCACCCCAACAGACCACGCGTGGAGTCGGCCGGGCGCTTGTGATAGCCCAGCAGAAACATCCAGCCCAGCATGCAGATGAACCCCACCATGGCGCGCCAGAACGAAATGACTTCGGCCTGCCAACCCCACGACATCAACTGACTTCCCAGCCCACCGGTAATCCCCCACTGGAGGGCTGCCAGAATGACCAATAACATGCCCCATTTTGCCATGCGCTCTCCATAGACGTGATTGATTGAGGAAAGAAAGCGTAACAAGACACGCCCACACCCTGTAAATATACACAGCCGGCTTATTTGTACTTTCTTTTATTTAAAGGTATCAAATTGTTATACTCAATCAGTTAACGAAAGTTAAACTTGAATACCTGTCGCCAATACATGACAGACATGACGGCTACTAGTTGTAGGGTGCCGGATGATCGGATTTCACAACGAAGCTATCCTTTGTTAGCCTCTCGTGAGCTCATCAAGCAATTTATTCAGGAAAGGCTTCATGTACATCAAGCTGCATAAGCAAGCGACGACGACACCGAAAATCCGTGCCGACATCCAAGCAGCTCCTTCCAGCATGACGAACAAAGATCTCGCTCGTCAGTTCGGGGTCAGCGTCTCAACTATCCAACGCTGGCGCTATCGTGATGATGTCCTGGATCGTTCCCACACGCGTCATAATCTACTAGCGACTCTGACCTCAGAACAGGAAGAGATCGTCATCGCCGCTCGTGAACTGCTACGCTTGGGGCTCGATGATCTACTTGTCGTTGCTCGGGAATTCCTGAACCCCAATCTGTCACGTTCCGCGCTTCAGCGCATGCTCAAACGACGTGATGTTCCGACTCTGGCCAAGCTGGCGCGTCGAGATGCGAAGGAGGACGAGAAGCCCAAGCATCGGCCTTTCAAGGATTATGAGCCCGGGTATGTGCACATTGATATCAAGCACCTGCCCCAAATGCCTGACGAAGATCAGAAGCGTTATCTTTACGTCGCGATTGATCGCGCCACTCGGTGGGTGTATCTGGAGGTCAGATCAAGTCAATCTGCAAAGGACGCCCAGGCGTTCATGAAGCGTGTGGAAGAGGAGGCCCCCTTCACGATTCGAACCGTGCTCACGGACAATGGTAAATCCTTTACCGATCGCTTCACCGTGGGTGGCGAGCGTAAGCCCAGCGGGCATCATTTTTTCGATCAGGAATGTCAGATCCATGGCATTGAGCATCGATTGATCAAGCCAGGCAGACCCCAAACGAACGGGATGGTGGAGCGCTTCAATGGGCGTATCAGCGATGTGCTGGCAACCCGGCGTTATGACTCAAGTGAGGATTTAGAACAGACACTCGAGCGTTATTGCTGGCTCTATAATCACCACATTCCTCAGAAGGCACTACACCACAAAGCGCCTATAGCAGCAATGAAGGAGTGGCAGGTCGAACGACCGGAGTTGTTTACTCAGACTGTAATCAATCAGACGGAACCCGACAACTAGTGACTTGTCACTGAATCGTGCGCGACTTCTTGAATAATCAGTGGATATATCCTTGCCTGAACAGGGCTTATTTCGCCCAGCATCTCGAGACAATGACGACCACCCCGAAGAGAGAAGTCACGCAAGCCAGCAAGGCGTGAGCCGCCCTTATGGCGCGCAAGACAACCCCACCCGACCAGCTTCTTGTTCGCCATTCCTCCTTCTATTGGGGCACTTGGGGCACGTGAAGTGCGTAACATGCAGATGTCATTGGCCGGACACCCTTCCTGTCACGCTCAGGAAGCAGACGCCTCTCACCCGGTAAACGGCCGCCTTTTAGTCTAATAAACTGACCTGCTGCGCGTGATGAGTGGGCTGCGCCACCTCACAGAGTCATTGACTATCAATGAGTTGGCGCAAATAAACCTCGTGATCATCACTGGTAATACCAGATGACCTCAAGTAGCAGAAACAAATGGACTCTCTTACCTTGAGCTAGCGTCAGATGCGACATAACCACGCACCCACCAACAACAAAGACTTATAAAACGACGTTCGCCACGCAACATAGGGAGAGTGCTGCACATGAATCAGTCGCTATTGGCACTATTGGCCTTTGTGCCATTGCTGCTCGCTGGGGTACTGTTGATCGGCTTTCGCATGGCCGCCCGCCTCGCCATGCCCATCGTCTTCGTGGTCACTGCATTGATCGCCCTGCTGGCCTGGGACATGACCTTCACTCGTGTCCTGGCCTCGTCATTCCAAGGGCTGATACTGACGGTCGCGATCCTGTGGATCATCTTCGGCGCCCTGCTGCTGCTCAATACTCTCAAGCATTCCGGCGGCATTGCCGCGATACGCAACGGCTTCTCCGGCATCAGCCCGGACCGCCGCGTACAGGCCATCATCGTCGCCTGGCTGTTCGGCTGCTTCATCGAAGGTGCCTCCGGCTTCGGCACCCCTGCCGCCGTCGCCGCCCCCTTGATGGTGGCGCTGGGCTTCCCGGCACTGGCCGCGGTCGTGGTGGGCATGATGGTGCAATCGACGCCGGTCTCCTTCGGTGCGGTCGGCACGCCGATCGTGGTCGGGGTCTCCGGTGGCCTCGACAAGGCCGGTGTCAGCGAGACACTGGCCGCGAATGGCTCGAGCTGGGACGCCTACTTCCAGCTGGTGACCTCTGAAGTCGCCATCACTCACGGCATCATCGGGATCTGCATGCCATTGATCATGGTTGCTGTGATGGTGCGCTTCTTCGGCGCCAATCGTTCCTGGCGTGAAGGGCTGGAGGTCGCGCCCTTTGCGCTGTTCGCCGGTGTCTGCTTCGTGGTGCCTTACATACTGGCGGGCATGCTGCTGGGACCGGAATTCCCGTCGATGATCGGCGCCATGGTGGGGCTCGCCATCGTGGTACCCGCGGCGCGCAAGGGCTTCCTGCTACCCAGCAGAACCTGGGACTTCCCGAACGCTGACAGCTGGCCCGCGGAGTGGATCGGCAAGCTGGACATGACACTTGAGCCCGTCGAGGGCCGCAAGCCGCTCTCGGTCGGCATGGGGTGGTTGCCGTATGTGCTGCTCGCGGTGTTGCTGGTGATGTCGCGCGTCATCGCGCCGATCAAGGAGGCGCTGACCTCATGGAGCTTCGGCTGGAGCGGCATTCTCGGGGAGGCTGACATCTCTGGCAGTCTGCAGCCCTTGTACCTGCCCGGTGGTATCCTGGTGGTCGTGGTACTGCTGACCATCGTGCTGCATCGCATGCGCATGCGCGATGTCAGTGCTGCCGTCAGCGAATCCAGCCGCACCATCCTCGGCGCAGGCTTCGTGCTACTGTTCACGATTCCGATGGTGCGCATCCTGATCAATTCCGGCGTCAACGAGGCGGATCTGGTGTCGATGCCGGTGGCGATGGCGCAGTTCATCGCCGATGGCGTGGGCGATATCTATCCGCTGTTCGCGCCGAGTGTCGGTGCCCTCGGGGCCTTCATCGCCGGCTCCAACACCGTCTCCAATCTGATGCTGGCCGATTTCCAGTTCAACGTCGCCCAGGCCCTGGGCATCTCCAGCGCCATGATGGTCGCCCTCCAGGCGGTTGGCGCGGCTGCCGGCAACATGATCGCCATCCACAACGTGGTGGCTGCCTCGGCCACCGTCGGCCTTCTGGGTCGCGAAGGCGTCACGCTCCGAAAGACGATCCTCCCGACGCTCTACTACGTGATCTTCGCCGGCATCATCGGCATGATCGCCTTTTATGGTCTGGGTGTGATTGACAGCTTGATGAGCTGACAACACGCCTCGCTTCACTCTGGCAGACGACAGCAGGCCCGCATTGTGTGCGGGCCTGCTGTTGTGTGGAGATCATCAACAGAATATTGAATGTGTTTACTCCAGGGGCCTGTTTATCAACAAGGCACGGCGTAATAAATTGCCCAACATCGCCGAAACGGCAGTCTTCATGTCGCAAGTTTCTGGAGCAGACATCCATGCCCCATTCTGTATTGCACCCTACCCGACTACAGCAGACCCAGTTGCAGCAGGCCCGCGAGCTCGAACTTCCTTCCCGCGAAGCCATGCTGCGGCGCGCCCCCTCCGTCCAGCAATTCTGGGACAGCCATCGTCAGCTGCTGAGTGACGCCTGGCGTGAATGGGAAGCCGTCCAGCAGGACGATCTCGCCATCCTCGACAGTGGATTGATCGATGAGGCGCTGCGCATGCCGTCAAGCGGGCGTGGGAAAATCCCGAGCGCGAGACGGACGTCAAGGCGCTGATGACAGAAGTCGCCACTGACGTCTATCAGTTCCAGCTCTTCGATGTCGAGCGCATCGCTGACCTGCGCAACCTGCTGGAACAGGCATGGGACGCCGGCATTCCGCTGCGCCCGCCCTACAGCATCGTGCTCAACCGGCGCGGCGCCATGCTCGACCGTCGCTCAGAGGGCTATCTGGCGGCACCGACTTTCCAGGCGTTCTATCAGCAACTGCTGGATACCTACATGCGCCCGATCTCGCGGCTGCTGTTCCCGGAAATCATCGGCTACGACAGCCAGTCCTTCGGCTTCTCGATCCATTATCAGCCCACGACAGACGCCTCGATTCGACCGCATACCGACGCCTCGTCCGTAACCCTCAACATCAACATGAACCTGCCCGACGAGACCTTCGAGGGCTCTGAACTGGACGTCATGGACGCCGCGAGCGGAGACGCAGTGCGCTTCGCGTTCACACCTGGCTCGGCCATGCTGCATCGCGGTAATGTGCCGCATGCCGCACAGCCGATCACCAGCGGCCAGCGCTCCAACCTGGTGCTGTGGCTGTATGGTGAGCGAGGCCAGATACCGCCACAGGGCGCGCAACGCCGGGCGATACCTGCCAGAGACCGCTGGGTTGCCTCGAGCGCCGAACAGGATGATTTCGCACCGTTCTGATGGCTAGCGTGCTCTACTGGTAAACATTAGTGAGCAACAACGACAAAGGGGGCCCTTGATAGGCCCCCTTTGTCGTTGTCATGCGCTTGATGACGCCGCTCGATCATCCGCTCATGACCACCTGATCATGGCCTCGCCTGCCATGATGGGAAAGCCGAGCAGGTCACGAAGGGACGCGGCATCCGGCGAGAGAGTCAGCCAGCTCACGGCGGCGATATTGAGCAGTACCACACACCAGAACACGAACTGGTAGCTTGTCTTGCGCGTCTTGTGGCGCAGGCTTTGCTGGGCGATCAGCGCGCCCGGCCATCCACACAGCAGCTCCATGAAGTGCAAGGTATCCTCGCGGACTCTCTGTTCACTCTCAGCAGCAGCCAGTTTATCGATCCGATACGTCAGGTACGCTACCAGACTCATGCCCAGATACGCTGCAGGCAACATCCATGGCAGACGCTCCTGCCACCATCCCGCACCGAGTACGACCGCAACGACCAACGCCACCAACCATGCTAGCCCCACTCCGGTTGAAGTGCTGAAAGCCCCGGCCCCAAGGGTGCGAAAGCGGACGGCACGTGGACGATTGTTGCCATCCATGCCCAACTGATAATGCACCTGCGCACTGGCCTTGGGCCTTCCACGCCCCTTATAGGCACTGATGTGGGCAAAGACATCCTTGCCACCCGACTCCGGGGTAATGAAACCGAAGCCCTTGTCATCGTTCCAGCGCGTCAATCGTCCTTGAAGGTTCATCGTCTGTTCTCTTTCCTGGCATGCCCTTAGCCGATGAAGGTGCCCGTGGCGTTGCCGCCGCCCTTGCCACCGGAGCCACCATCGCCGTTGTCATCGTCATCTCTGTCACCCCTGCCATCCTTGCGCTCACGCTGATCGCCCCAAGGATCCTGATCCTGTGAGTGAGCGCCGCCTTGCTCATGGTGGCGGATATCGTCAGCAGAGGCCTTATGCGAATTGGCATGCACAGCCAGCGCATCATCGGGATTGCGCGCCGAGACCTGTGCCTGCTCTTGATAGCCCTGGCTTTCCAGCAGGCTCGCGTACCACTGGTTGCCCTTGAAGCTGATGGTCAGGTTCAAGCCCAGGAACAGGACGTTGGAAATCAGCTGCCCTTCCATCGTCGCCGGGATGAAGACCGAGCTGAGCACGATGAAGCCGAAGAGGCTGCCCGCCAGCAACCACATGCGCTTGTAGAGCGCCCAGAACATGCCGAAGAAGAACGCCGGCCAGGACCAGCCGATCTTGACGGCACGCGTGCCATGCTGGGGGTGGGTAAGAATACGAAATGAAGCCATCAAAGAGATCCTTGTCTATGACGCCGAGCCAGCCGTGAGCCGTCAGGGGCGCGGAACAAATGACATGCATCGTCCACTATACTGCTGCCCACCTATCAGGACCATGAACCTCGCTGACGCTATCTCACTGATTTCCTTAAGGCTTGTCGCCATGAGTGAGACACTGTCATCACGAGTCGCAACAGGGGGCACGCAAGCCTTGCTCAAAGCGTCTGGATGACCAGTGGCGCCTCTCCCGCCGGATAGGCACAGCACATCAACACCTGTCCTGGGTCACGGCGGCCTGTGGCGGCTCGGGATACTTGACCTCACCCTCGATGAGTCGCAATGCGCAGCTACCACAGCGCCCGGAACGACAACTGGACAGGGTATTCACGCCTGACTGCTCGGCCAGCTCAAGCAGACTGCCCTGTTCGGGAGTCCACTGTCGTGTTATGCCCGCAGCGCTGGCCGCGGACTGGCCAGCTGCCACGCGCGGCGCGAAGGTGACTTGGGTACGTTCCGGCAAGCTCGCCTGAAAGTCTGCCGATTGCGCAACCGCGAGGGTATCTCCCCCCTCCAGCGAGCCAAGGCCGAAGAATTCATGATGCAGTCGCTCGCGCGGTAACCCCAGCGCCATCAGGGCGGCGTATTGCGCGCGCATGAAGCCCTCCGAGCCACACAGATAGACGTCGCTGGATGCGAGGTCTGGCAGGCTACCCGCCAGACTCACCAGCTCCAGCCTGCCCTCTGACTGATGCCGCCCGGCCACGAGATCCGCCTCACTCGGGCGCGACAAGGCAATATGTATATGCAACCACGCATGGACACGCGCCCAGACGTTCAGCACCTCAGCAAATGCCAGCTCTCCCCCATCACGTGCGGCGTGCACGAAGAACACCTCACCATGCGGTGGGTGACCTGCTTCTGCCTGCTGAACCAAGGTATCCAACATGGCGATCATCGGCGTGATTCCGACACCCGATGACAACAGCACGATAGGCGCGGGCGAGTCCTGCAACACGAAATTCCCCGCCGGTGACGCAGCCTCCAACATATCGCCCACCGCGATTTCATCATGCAGAAGTCGTGAGGCGAGCCCCTTCGGGTCACGGCGTACCGAAATACGGTAGGCACCATGCCCCGCCCGCCAGGCCTGAGAAATGCTGTAGCTACGCATCACCGGCATCTCGCCGCGGGACAAGAGCTTGTCTGGCGTTGAGGCCAGACGCAGGGTCAGAAACTGACCGGCTTGATAGGCGTCGATTTCCGCCGGTTCGTGCTCCGGTCCTGCTTCCGACCACGGTGCCAGATAGAAGGAGGTGATCACCTCGCTTTCGCGCACCTTGTCGATGACGCGCAGCCGGCGCAGGGATACGGGCGACTCGTCAGCGGCCGGCCAGTCACCGGTCTGCTCAAGCGCGGGCGAGCGCTCGATCAGTCGTCCCTGAGCCGGCAGGACATGTGCGACGTGCAATATCTGCTCCGGCACCACATCCACGATGCGCTCGGCGCCCTCGACCAGCGCTACCCGCTGAGGGTTCCAGTCGATCCGGGCATGGCCCTTGAGGATCAAGGCCTCTCCGGTGATGAAGTCCGGAATCAACAGACTGACCCGCGAATCCAGCTCGATATTGCCCAAGGTATTGAAGAAGCGATTGCCGGCAAAATCAGGAAACGACAGGCTGCCATCGGCATTCAGGTGCAGAAAGCCTGGTCTGCCGCCACGATGCGAGACATCCACGCCGTTGGGAGCAGCCTCATCCAGCTCACCTGCGCGAGTCGCGATGAAGAAGGTGTCCGCCTGGGCCAGCAAGGCGCGCACTTCTTTATCGTGCCATGTCGCCTCGTCGTTGAGTGCCGCCTCAGCGTCGAGTGACACCTCGCGGCTGACCGGCGCTTTCGCCTGCTCGCCAGCCCAGTCGATCTCACGTTGCTGGATGTATTGTGGACAGTTGCCGAAGCTCTGATCGACTCCTATCCGCAGTTCAGCAGGCGCCATGCCCGCCACCGCGTCAGGGGCAAGCAGAGTGCCATTCATACGATTGCGCCGCCGACTTTCCAGATCCAGACCCAGCACGCCGATCCTGGTACCGGGAGTAAACTCCAGCCCCAGCAATTGCCCCAGCGCCGGTCGTGCATGCACCTTCAGCTCAGCGGGCGTGGCATCACAAAGCTGGCCAGGGGCGGCAAAGCTCACCGCTACCCATGGCCAGCCCTGCGTGTCCGGCACGCCCAGGAACAGCACTGGTAAGCTATCGAAGAAAGCGACATGCTGCTCTGGCATCTGGTCGCGTACATAAGGGGCCACCTGGTCGACATAACTCTCGGGCACTCCTGCACGCGCCTGAACGCGTCGTTCCCCCGCATGAAATACCTGACGATGCTCACTCATGATGACACCTTACGGTCGTGGTGGTTCAGGCCAGAATCGGGCTCGGCGCCATGCCTACGAAGTCAGGCAACGCCTCGACACGCGCAACCCAGGCGCGAATATTGGGATAAGGCGAGAGGCTGACGCCGCCTTCCGGCGCGTGAGCGATGTAGCTGTAGCCTGCGATGTCCGCCAGCGTGATGTGATCGCCTGCCAGATATTGCTGCTGTTCCAGATGAAGCTCCATGACACTGAACAGGGCATGGGCACGAGCGATGGTCTGCTCATGATCGAAGGGAGCACCAAATACGGTGACCAGACGTGCGGCACAGGGGCCCGAGGCGATTTCGCCAGCCGCGACCGACAGCCAGCGCTGCACCTCGGCCGCCGCCAGCGCATCGCTGGGCATGAAACGGCACTCGGCATCATAGCGGTGGGTCAAGTAGACGAGGATGGCGTTGGAGTCACTCAGGAAGACGCCATTGTCTTCGATGGCCGGCACCTGCCCGAATGGGCTGATCTTGAGAAATTCGGCCGCCTTGTGCGCGCCATTGGCCATATCAAGATCCACCGTCTCATAGGGAATATCCAGCAATGCCAACATCAGCTCGACACGGTGACAGTGACCGGATTTGGGATTACGAAAAAGACGAACGGGTGCGGCAGTGGAAGAGAAGCGTGAATTCATGATTCACCTGCAATGTGAGGAGAGTGGAAAGAGAGAAACGATGGTGTGAAAGACGCCGGGTGTTGAGGACTCAGAATCCGAAATCGCTCAACCCGGGGTGGTCATCCGGTCGGCGCCCCAATGGCCAATGGAACTTGCGCTCGCTCTGCGCGATGGGGTGTTCATTGATGCTGGCGTGGCGATGGGTCATCAGCCCCTGCTCATCAAACTGCCAGTTCTCATTGCCGTAGGCGCGAAACCACTGGCCGCTGTCATTGCGATATTCATAGGCGTAACGCACGGCGATCCGATTCCCTTCGCTGGCCCACAGCTCCTTGATCAGGCGATAGTCGAGCTCGCTTGCCCACTTGCGGGTCAGGAAGGCCACCACCTCATCACGGCCGGTCACGAATTCGGCGCGATTGCGCCAACGGGTGTCCGGCGAATACGCCAGAGCTACCTTTTCGGGATCACGGCTGTTCCAGCCGTCTTCGGCAAGACGCACCTTGTGTGCCGCAGTGTCTGACGTGAACGGTGGCAAGGGATGGCGGGGGAGATTGGCTGACATGAAAGAGGCTCCAGCGGTTGGGGTGATCAAACACATCCCCACACTACTCTCCTTATCTGGCTGCTAGAATCCTCAGCAGACACAATTGATCATTCCAGATAATGACAATAATCGACGCCAATGGGAGCCACAGATGGACCGACTGCAGACACTTGAGGTCTTCGTGGCCGTGGCGGATGCCGAAAGCTTCGTGGCAGGTAGCCGCGCGCTGGGCATGAGCGCTCCCTCGGTGACACGCGGCATCAATGCCCTGGAAGCCCGCTTGGGCGCACGCCTGTTCACACGCACCACGCGCCGCGTGCGCCTGACCGAGATCGGCGAGCGGTATCTGGCGGATGCCCGGCGCATCCTGGCGGAGCTTCAGGCAGCGGAGGATGGTGTCAGCGGCGCCGCGACACGCCCTACCGGCGTATTGCGCATCACCTGCCCCACCGAGTTCGGTCGCATTCACGTGATGCCGCTGCTGATGGAGTATCTGGAGCACTATCCCGAGATGCGCGCCGAAGTGGTGATGGTGGACCGCGTGGTCAACATGATCGAGGAAGGCTTCGATATCGCCGTGCGTATCGGTTCCCTGCCGTCCTCAGGGCTTTCGGCACTGAGAGTCGGCAGCGTACGGCGCGTGGTGTGCGGCTCACCGAGCTATTTCGCCCGCGAGGGCACGCCGGACTCGCTGGAGGCCTTGGCCGGACTGCGCATCGTTGCCTCGAGCAACATGAATGCCAGCAAGGAGTGGCGCTTCGGTCGCGCAGGAGAACACGCCATACGAGTGAGCCCCCGGCTAACGATGAGCAGCATTGCCGCCTGCATCGAGGCCGCCCGCAGTGGTTGGGGCATCACCCGCGTGCTGTCCTATCAGGTCGGCGAGGATCTCGCCGCGGGTCGCCTGCAGGCCGTACTGGAGGAGCTGGAGCCACCGCCGCTGCCGATCCACCTGTTGCACAGCGAGGGGCGCGGCGCAGTGGCCAAGGTACGTACCTTTCTGGATTTTGCCGCCGAGCGCCTGCGCGCCAATCCCGTACTGAATCCCTCACCGTCAGCGCGATTGACCGACTGAGCCTGCCTATGGCGGGTTGAAGGCCGTCATGTCCTGTTGCAGCAGGCCCAACAGGCGGTTGGCGCCCCCGCTCAATTGTCTTCCTAGACGGCTGATCAACTGCACATGGGGCGTGACGAACTGGGCTTCCTGCAACGGAATGCGGCACAGCCGTCCAGCATCGACCTCCTCGGTGACCACGAATTCCGGCAGCAATGTCACTCCGCCATGCAAGGCGAACTGCTTGAGCATGGCAATGGCATTGCAGGTCAAGGTCGGGCTCAGCATCACCCCCGCCTGATGCTCCGCCAATGTCACCAGTTGGCGAATGCCGAAAGACACCTCCGGCAGTGCCATAGAGTGACTGGATAGCTCTCCAAGCGCCAAGGGCTCACGCGTTTCACCCGAGCCCCCCGCACACTGCTGCGCCAGCGGATGCGCTGGATTGACCACTGCGCACACCGGTTGCGGTCGCGAAACATGCGTGCGGATCTTGGGGTCACCCGCTGGATGAAACACCAGCCCAAGATGCGCTTCATCCTCGACGACCTGACGGATCACCTCATTGGTTCCGCACAGATTCACCTTGAGTTCGATGCCCGGATAGCGCGCGGAAAAGCGGCTCAATGGCCCTGCCAGACCCTCGATGAATCCCTCGCCGATTGCCAACACCAGCGAGCCACTCTGCAGCCCTTTCAATGACTGCAATGACTCGAGTAGCACTTCCTGCTGTGCCAGGCGCTGTCGATAGTATTCAAGCACCCGCTCCCCGGCCTCCGTCGGCTTCACCCCACGCCTGTGCCGCTCCAGCAGCGGCATGCCCAGCTCATGTTCCAGCTGGGTGATCTGTCGACTGACCGCGGAGGGCGCCACATTCAGATAATCGGCCGCCGCACGCACGCTACCGAGTCTTGCCGCCTCAAAGAGATGCCCGATCCGCCGCTCCTGCACCTGACTCATGACGCCTCCAGCATTGCTTTTAAAGCAACATTAAAGTGAATTCTGGATTATTGCTGGAACGCAGAAGCCCTGTCCATACTCGAGTCACTGGGTGCTACTCCCCCTTTCACCACGACAGGAACCACACAATGACAACAACCGTCGGTGTCATCGGATTGGGCAACATGGGCGGCGGCATGGCCGCAACCCTTGCTCGCCACGACTTCCCCGTCCTCGGGTTCGATCTCTCTCAGACTGCGCGTGACAAGGCGGCTGCGGCAGGCGTCACGCCATCCGATTCCCTCACCGAGCTGCTCGAGAAGGTTGAGGTGGTAATCCTCTCGCTGCCCAAGGCCGAGCATGTCGAACGCCTGTGTCTAGGCGGCGAAGACACGCCAGTCAGCGATGCAGCAGAAGACCGCCAGGCCGAAAGCCTGCTGGCCCTGGCCAGGCCGGGGCTGATCGTGATCGACACCACCACCTCGACTCCCGAGACCAGCCGCAAGGTGGCGGCGGCGCTGGCGACGCGCGGTATCGACTTCATCGACGCCCCGGTGTCCGGCGGCCCCAAGGGCGCCGCGAGCGGCAGCATGTCGATGGTGATCGGCGCCGAGGATGAGGTGCTAGCACGCGCCATGCCGGTACTGGAAGCCATGAGCGGCAGCCGAGTGCACGTCGGCAGCTGTGGCGCGGGCAATGTCGCCAAGATCGCCAACAACATGCTGGCCGCCTGCCACCTGATCAGCACGGCGGAAGCCGTTGCCATGGCCGCTAAAGCGGGCGTCTCCCCCGAGAAGTTGCTGGAAGGTGTGAATGCGGGTTCCGGGCGCAGTGGCGCGAGCCAGGTGATGTTCCCCAACTGGGTGACCAACAAGGCCTACGATTCCGGCTTCACCATGGGCCTAATGCGCAAGGATGTCGGGTTGGCCAGTGATCTGGCGCAACAGCTCGGGATGGAACTGCCCCTCGCCAACGCCGTCGCCCAGCTATGGAACGAGAGCCGCGCGACGCTGGATGACAGCGAGGATTTCTGCGCCATCGTGCAACGCACTGACCCGACTCTCTTTGGCCACGGAGCATAAGCCATGCTGACCCACGACATGACCCCGGCATTCTCAACGACCCAGCGTATCGCCGAACTGATGCAGGCGTTTCAGGACAGCAGCCAATCTCAAGACGACACTCTTGTCGTCAGTAGCCTGATCGGTGGCGAGTTCATCAAAGGTAGCGGTGAGCGCATCGAGGTGCGCAACGCCCAGGATGACAGCCTGATGCTGTCCTTCCCGGATGCCGACATCTCTCAGGTCGCGCTTGCCAATGCCGCCAGCCGAGAGGCCCAGCAGCAATGGGCCGCCCTGACCGCCCAGGCCCGCGGGCGCGCCATCTACCGCATAGGCAGCCTGGTCCGAGAGCAGGCCGACACCCTGGCCGAACTGGAGGCACTGAGCGCCAACAAGCCGATTCGCGATGCGCGGGTCGAGGTGGCCAAGGTCGCGGAAATGTTCGAGTACTACGCGGGCTGGGCCGACAAGCTGCACGGCGAGGTGATTCCGGTCCCGACCTCGCACCTCAACTACGTCACCTACGAGCCGCTGGGCACCGTGCTGCAAATCACGCCGTGGAACGCGCCCATCTTCACCGCTGGCTGGCAGATCGCTCCGGCCATTACCGCCGGCAATGCGGTGATTCTCAAGCCCTCGGAGCTGACGGCGCTGTCCTCGCTGGCGCTGGGGGTGTTGATCGAGCGCGCCGGTGTGCCGCGCGGGCTGGTCAATGTCATCGCCGGCTACGGCCATAGCATCGGCCAGGCGTTGATCGCCGAGGGCGACATTCGCAAGGTGGTGTTCGTCGGCTCGCCCGCCACCGGCCGCCACATCGCCACCGCCGCGGCGCAGCGTTGCATCCCCTGCGTACTGGAGCTGGGCGGCAAGTCCGCCAACATCGTGTTCGAGGATGCCGATCTCGAGGTGGCCCTGCGCGGCGCCCAGGCGGCCATCTTCTCCGGCGCCGGCCAGAGCTGCGTGTCGGGCTCGCGCCTGCTGGTGCAGGCCTCGATCTTCGACAAGTTCACCACTGCGCTGGCTGAGGCCGCCACGCAGTTCACGCTCGGTGACCCGCAGGACCCGAATACCCAGATCGGCCCGATCAACAACGCGAAGCAATATCAGCATGTGAAGTCGATGCTTGCCGGCGCCATTGAGGACGGCGCGCGTCTCGCCGATGGGTCAGCAGACCCCGTACCGGACACCGGCGGCTATCATGTCGCGCCGACGGTACTGCTGGGCGACAACGCCATGACCTGCGCGCAGGAAGAGATCTTCGGCCCGGTCGTGGTCGCCATACCGTTCGAGGATGAAGCCGACGCCATCCGCATCGCCAACGACAGTCGCTTCGGGCTGGCCGGCGCCGTCTGGACACGCGACGTCGGCCGCGCCCACCGCGTGGCACGCCAGGTGCGTGCCGGCACCTTCTGGGTCAATGGCTACAAGACCATTCACGTCAGCTCGCCCTTCGGCGGCTACGGCGAGAGCGGCTATGGCCGATCCTCAGGGCTGGATGCGCTGCGCGAATACAGCGAAGTGAAGAGCGTGTGGGTCGAGACAGCAGCCGAGCCCGCCGCCAGCTTCGGCTATGGGGCCAGCTTGGAATGAAGATTGGGCAGTAAGCAGTCGTTACCTCACAGTCCTGATTTGCTACCACCGAGCGCTGCCATCGACATGGGGTAGCGCTCGAAGGGTGATTTCGGCCATATAACGTCACGCCCACTGCCTGACCGAGGTTTCTTTCCCCCTCCGCAACTCGAACGTACTTGGCGTTTGATAGCTTCATCCCACCATGACTGATCTATTTGCCCTGACCAATAAGTGAAACGTAAGGAAACACCCCCAGTGCCCATGGACACTGCGACTAAAGATCAGCTTGCAGCACACTTCAATGACACTACGATGGGAACGATCCCATCACTTTTGAATTTCCGAGTGTGACATGCCTTCAGACAACCAAAGCACTTTCGTATCTAGCCGCCGCGCTACGCTGAGGCAAGTTGCACAAGAGGCTCGCGCATCGAAGACAAGTGTCTCTCGCTACTTTGGTGGAGCACGCGAGCAATTATCACCCGACCTACAGAAGCGCATTGCTCAGGCAGCCGCTCAACTTAACTATCGTCCCAACTTAATAGCACGCAGTCTTAAGGGAGGCCGTACCGGCCTGATTGGTATGCTGGTTGCAGATATCCGGAACCCCTTTTCGGTTGCCGCCATGCATGGAATGGAACAAGCAGCACGAGAGCAAGGCTTCTCTCTAATGGTTTGCAACACCAACAATGATCCTCTCCTTGAACAGGTCCATCTGACTCAATTGACCAGTTATGGTATTGAGGGTTTGGTAGTCAATGCCAGTGGGCAGGCCAGCCAAGAACTTATTGATCTGGCCACTAACGGGTTTCCTATAGTGCTATTGGACCGTCAATTACCGGGAATCGAGGCAGACATGGTCGGACTCGACAATGATGCCGCCATCGACATCGCTATTGCGCATCTCAGAGAGGCTGGATATCGAGACGTTCTCTACCTGAGCGAACCAATCAACCACACCAGTTCACGCCAAGAACGCTTGTCGCGACTCACCTATCAGCTAGCCGCGCATGAGGGCACGCTAAATGGCCATACCTTTATGCTATCGCTGTCTGATGACCTGGCTTCATTGTCACCCGTGATAGAACAGTACATGTACACGGCAAATCGACCTGCCATTCTGTGTGGCAATGGCAATATGACGTTGATGGCGGCACGTTGCCTCAAACAGCTCAAGCTGGACCTCGGCTCTATTGGCCTCTTGGGCATTGACGAGCTGGAATGGTGCAGTCTACTTACTCCGGGCATCACGACATTGGCGCAACCTACGGAAGAAATCGGGCGGCGTGCCTTTGCCTGTCTGCTGGAGCGCAATCGTGAGGCCTACGTCGGGCAGTCACGGCATATCCGCTATCACCCAACATTGATCAAGCGTGGCTCAACATCCTGTCCTGACTTCCACGCTACCTGAATCACTTATCTTTTCATTTCTGACATGCCTTAACCCTTATAAGGAGACCAGGAAGGATGACGTCATATCTTGATATGGTACCGTTACCAAAGCCTGATCGTTCTTCAACTCTTCCGCAGGTTTCCGTCTGCACCTCTGCTTTCGGTAGTACCTTGATACTGGCACAGGGGCAGGCCGCCAGCCTGGACTGGATACGTGAGGCCGGGGCCGACAAGGTCGAGATTCGTCGCGAATTATTACCTACTGACTTCCAAGCTTTTGATAAGCTGGGCGCGCAATGCGCAGAACATTCACTTGGCGTAATTTATTCCACAGCAGATGGGCTCTGGAATGAAACGCGTCCTGCCGAAAGCGTTTCTAGGCGACTACACGAGGCACGTGCACTGGGAGCGGAAAGCATCAAGTTCGCACTCGGTGACTATCGTGGGGCCGGCCGAGATACTTGGCAAGCGTTGTCAGTCTTGTTTACCGATAGCGGGGTCCCTCAGATACTGATCGAGAATGATCAGACCTCACAAGGTGGCTCCATCTCCGCGATGACTGCCTGTTTGAAGGATGCCGAACATGCTGGCTGTTCATTAGGAATGACGTTCGATATTGGCAATTGGCAATGGTGTGGCGCCAGCGCACAGCATGCCGCGGAGCGCCTCGGCCGACATGTACGCTATGTACACTGCAAAGGTGTGAGTACTGATATCTCAGGCAAATGCCACGCGCGCGTACCAAGTGACAAAGATCTTTGCGAGTGGTCTACAATGTTCCGCCATTTTCCTAAAGATGTAATGCGCGCTATTGAATATCCACTGCAACCCACTCCCCCTCTTGCGCAAGACGATATGAGACATGCCGATCTTCGCTATCTTTTATCCGACCTACCAAGCATTACTCGTCGCGAAGTCGAGCGGCTGAGAGCGATCACTACTACTCGGTAATTACTACTCTGCTTCCAAGCACGATTTTTGTCACCGCTTTACCACATGCTGGATTTTTCTTGTTCCACACAATCATTCCTGGAGTATTCGTGAACAAATCACACTTTCGTAAAAATTCTCCGGAGATCATCGCTTTTGGCGAAGCCATGGCTATGCTGGTAGCCGATGAAACCGGTGCACTAGAGTGCGTAGATCACTTCCATCGCCGAGTGGCAGGGGCAGATACTAATGTCGCTATCGGTCTAGCACGACTGGGCTTTCATGTTGGTTGGTTGAGCCGCGTGGGTGACGACAGCTTTGGGCGCTATCTACGCAATACACTCGGCGACGAGGGGCTGGACTGCCAGTTCTTGCATACCGACCCCCTGCACTCCACCGGATTGGTGTTCAAGGCACGCGCCAATCATAGTGAGGATCCTGCGGTGGAGTACTACCGCCGCAACAGTGCTGCAAGCAAGCTATGCATTGAGGACGCGAAAGGCATCGACTTTTCGCAATTGCGTCATTTGCATGCCACAGGCATTCCACCCGCGCTATCTTCTGCCACTTGCGAGCTTTCAGAGTACATGATGGCAAAGGCACGTAATGCCGGAGCCAGTATCTCGTTCGACCCCAATCTGCGGCCTTCCCTATGGAAAAACGAAAACGTGATGCGAGAGACTCTCAATGCTCTGGCAGTAAAAGCTGATTGGGTATTACCGGGGCTATCTGAAGGGCGCCTTTTAACCGGCCATGAAAGACCAGAAGCCATCGCTGACTTCTATCTCGATCGCGGTGCGCGAGCTGTGATTATCAAACTCGGTCCACAAGGTAGCTACTATCGTGGGGTTCTCAATGGCCAGCTTGAGTCCTATACGGTCGAAGGCATTCCGGTGACACGCGTCCTAGATACCGTTGGTGCTGGTGATGGCTTTGCCGTAGGTCTTATCAGTGCTTTGCTGGAAGGCTTCACTCCATCTGAAGCACTGCATCGTGCCAATTTAATAGGAGCTCGTGCCGTCCAAGTGATTGGCGATATGGAAGGGTTGCCAAACAGTGATCAGCTGAAAGACCTCACCCAACATCTCATCTGACCTGCAAACACCAGGCAGCACAAAAATTTCAATTTTTTAACGACGCAGGAGTAACACCTTATGAGAAAAAATATCGTTGCCTTTCGCCGACTCAATGAGGAACAGCTTGCACAACTTCGACAGTATCACGATGTCGATTTCTTCGAGCATCATGAAGACGCGGATAGCCCGGCCTTTCATGCGGCGCTTGCCAAAGCACATGGCCTCATTACTGCTGGCCTTAAGGTCACACCACAGTTGATCAGCAACGCGCCGCATCTGGAAACCATCGCAAGCATCTCGGTCGGCTATGACAATTATCCGCTAGCCACGCTGAACGAACGAAATATTCTGCTGTGTAACACCCCAGATGTGTTGACAGAAACCACAGCAGATACTGGATTTCTATTAATCATGGCGACTGCACGTCGCGCAGTTGAACTGGCCGACTGGGTAAAAGACGGGCAGTGGAAGTCCAGCATTGGACCTGACCTCTTCGGGAGTGATGTTCATGGCAAGACACTAGGAATGGTGGGATTCGGCCGCATCGGGGCTGCCATCGCACGTAGGGGATCACTGGGCTTCGGCATGCAGATACGCTACACCATGGCATCGCCAAAACCCGAGCTGGAAAAGGAACTGGGGGCGCTCCGCTTACCCTTGGAAGACCTGTTGGCAACTTCTGACTTCGTCTGTGTGAGCGTGCCACTGAATAGAGATACCGAAAAGCTTATCGATTCAGCGGCCTTGGAGCTCATGAAGCCCAACGGCATTCTGATCAACATCTCGCGTGGTAAGGTCATCGACGAGCAGGCGCTAATTGAAGCGCTTAATACAGGGAAAATTGGCGCGGCAGGATTGGATGTGTTCGAGCAGGAACCACTGCCGGCCGAATCCCCTCTCCCGCATATGCCCAATGTGGTTGCTTTACCTCATATCGGCTCGGCCACCAAAGAGACGCGTGCCGCAATGGCTCAGCGTGCAGTCGACAACATGCTACTGGCACTGGCGGGTAATGACCCAATCAGCCCGGTGAACCCAGAAGTACTGACTAGAAGAGCCTTTGTCTAATTTATTTTCTTGCCCTAGACGAATAGCTGAGGACCTGCCGCGCAAGGCTCTAGACCAAAGAAGTGTCGATGCATTACGGAATAGGCGCTAGTTTGACAGTATGTTTTGGATCAATCCAAAAGAAACAGATTGCTCAGTGATACCCATCGCCTGACCAGCCCAAATTGCTACAGGAATCGTCCTTCTCATGAACGATACTCGACTCTCACGCGACAGCAGCAGCGTTACTCTACAAGACATTGCCGCCCATGCTGGTGTCTCACGCAGCACGGTATCGCTAGTACTGCGTGAGAGTCCACTGGTGGCGGAGCGAACACGTCGCAAGGTTCAGCAATCGATCAAGGCATTAGGCTATGTCTACAATCGCGGTGCCGCTGCCATGCGTGGAGGACGCACACAAACACTGGGCGTCGTGGTCTATGACATTGCCAATCCGTTCTTCGGTGCCATGGTGGCAGGTATTAATGCGGAACTTAGCCAGCAGGACTATGTGTCATTCCTGGCCAACAGCGAAGACTCAGTGCCTCGCCAACAACGTTTCCTTGAGCGCATGCGCGAGCATCGCGTCGATGGACTTCTCCTGTGCCCTGCCGCCGGCAGCTCACCGAACTTGATCGAAACGCTCGAAGACTGGGGTATGCCATGCGTTCAAATTCTGCGTTATCTCGGCACTCCACCGTTCGATTACGCAGGCACTGATTTCCGTCATGTCGTAAGACTGGGGATGGATCACCTGGTATCACTTGGTCATCAGCGCATCGCCTTCGTCGGGGGCGCTGAGCACGCCGTCAGTCAAGACCGCTTCAATGCCTATGATGAATGCCTCCAACGCCATGGTCTTGTCTATCGCCGCTTAATCCGAGGCGAAGGTGTTACTCGCAAGGATGGGTTCCTACTTATTCAAGAGCTGATGCAGGAAACCCCTCGGCCTACAGCAGTCATGTGCCATAACGACATGGTGGCTTTCGGGGTCATGCTGGGACTTAAGCGCATAGGGCTAACGCCGGGTAAAGACTGCGCAGTCATCGGCACCGATGATGTCGAAGAGGCAGCTTTGGGCGACCCGCCTCTGACGAGCGTAGCCACGCATCCTTATGCGATTGGTGAACAGGCGGCTCGATTGGCATTGCGCCGCATGGCTGCTCCCTCGGCCCCGCGTGAGCAGGTTGTACTACCCCCAAGCCTGGTGATTCGGGACTCGTGTGGTAAACCACCCTGGGAGAACGATACCCCAGAAACCCCACTGCTCACTACGATTGATAATAGCTTACGTAAGTTAAGTAATTAGGTGCATGATAGTCATAAGCTAAAGAGCGGGACTGATTGCATCAGACAATACCCTTCCACTGCGCCACCCTCCGACAACAACAACGCCATGCCATGGCAGGAGTTAATCATGACATTTAACTGGATCGATCCAAAAAAAATCTGTCGCCTACCTCGCATTCTCCTCACAGGCTCACTATTGACAGTTGTCCTTGGAGCTTCATCGACGACACAAGCCATGGACCTACGGTTTGGCCACGGGGGCACGGCTGAAACAGCTTATCAACTTGGTGCGGAGCGCTTCAGTGAGTTGCTGTCGGCCAAGACCAACGGTGAAATTAGCGTCACTATCCTCGGGAACTCGGTCATGGGGCATGAGACCGAAATGTTTGAGCAAGAAATGGCAGGTGCGCTCGACATGGCCATTGTCAGCCCAGGCCTTATTACAGACTTTTCTCATTCTGCCAACATCTTCTCGGTACCTTTCTTGTATCGAGATGTTGATCACTGGCAAAAGGTTTTGGATGGCCAAGCAGGTCAAGAAATCGCTGATCGCATCTCAAAGGAAACCGGTGTCAAGGTACTGGCCTACTTTGGTGGCGGCAAACGCGAAGTGGTCAGCACCAAACCAGTGAATAGCCTCGCAGACCTCAAGGGGTTGAAGATTCGCACCAATCCGACCGAGCCTTTGATCGCTGCCTGGCAGGCTATTGGAGTCAAGCCATCGGTCATGGCTTGGAAAGAAATTTATACCGGGCTGCAATTGGGTGCCATCGACGGCCTGCTTAACGAACCGGAATGGGTCTTGCGGATGCGCTTCAACGAAGTAGCTCCGCACCTTGTCATGACAGATCACGACATTACTGTGCGCCTTCTGACCATGTCAGAACAGACGTGGGAGCGCCTGAACGAAAACGAGCAACAAGCAGTTACGATGGCAGCACGTGAATCAGCCGCCTACGCCCGCAAGGTGCAGCTCAAACAAGATGCCGAGGCCCTCGAATTACTCGTCGATCAAGGAATGAAACTGCACAGGATTGATCGCGACAAGATGCAGGAGATGGTCAAGGAACCTCTCAAGAAGGTAGTCGCCGACATGAAGCTGGCCGACCTCTACAAGATGATCAAGGACGTCAACTAAGCGGGACTGACGATAAACGGCACCCCGTCAACCGGGGCGCCGTTCTCTTACTCCAATAGACGAGGACAGCGCTAATGTCGCTTATTCTCTCCGCGCTGACACGCCTGAACCGTGTGCTGGAAAGAGTCTTATATGCTATTCTTCTCGCATTGCTGTTCGGATTCATTGCACTCATCATCTATCAAATTATCAGTCGAAACCTGCCGCTACTCCCCCGCCTATTTTGGACAGAAGAGTTCAGTCGCTTCGCTTTCCAATGGATGATAATGCTTGGAACGGCGGTGGGTGTTTTGCATGCGGATCATTTCGTGTTGGAGGCTTTCCCAAGTGGAACTCGTGCTGATCAAATGACACGATGGGCACGTGATCTGGCTTGCCTGGTCACCGGCATCATCTTCGTATGGTTTGGAAAAGACTTCGCCATTTCTGGCCTAAGACGCAGCGCAACTGCTTCTGGAATCTCGATGATTTATGTCTACAGTGTTTTCACTGCTTGTGGCGGATTCATAATCCTGTTCAGTCTTGAACGCCTGCTATACGCTGCATTGCACGGGATGCCCGCCATGGAGAAAGTGCTTAACACTCCCAATGCCGTAGATGACATGGTGTGCAATGACATGTCCATAGATAACGTCGCCACAACCTCCACATCTTCTACTAATAATACACTAAAACAGGGAGGTCATGCCTGATGCTGTCCATGGATATGATTTTCATCTTGCCCTGGGCTTTGTTTGCACTACTAGGCATTCTTATCGTCTTTGGTGTACCCATTGCTATGGCATTGGTTCTTACCGCAACCAGCATTATTTTCCTAGATCCACGCCTGAACTTTTGGATCATGTTCCAACGAATGTACAACGGCATGGATTCCTTCGTTCTTTTAGCAGTCCCGCTGTTTCTGCTAGCAGGCAACTTGATGAATGCCGCCCAAATAACGGATCGACTAATCACTCTTTGTATGCGCTTGGTAGGTCACGTCAAAGGAGCACTGGCACACGTCAACGTTTTGGTCAGCATGCTTTTCGCCGGCGTCTCCGGCTCCTCTACTGCTGACAGCGCAGGTATCGGGACCGTTCTTATCCCTGCCATGAAACGTGAAGGTTACCCGGTCAACTTCTCGGTTGCCGTCACGGCGGCATCTTCCGTCATGGGCATCATCATTCCGCCCTCGATCAACATGATTATCTGGGGAGCGTTGACCAACACCTCGATTGCTGGACTATTCCTGGGCGGGATCATCCCGGGGTTGATGATCGGAATGGCTCAACTCGGTTTGAATATAGTATTCGTGCGCAAGTACGATGTGCCCGTGCGCAAGCGCGCTTCTGTAGCCGATCTAATGAGCTCAGGCAAGGATGGCCTTCTAGCCGCCGGGATCCCCATTGTCATCATCGGCGGCATCATCAGTGGTATCGTTACACCGACTGAAGCTGCAGTAATTGCAGTGCTCTATGCATTGGCACTAGGGTTTTTGGTCTACCGTGAACTTAGTCTTCACCAAGTGTTCGCTGCCTCAACCGATACCGTCAAACTCTGTTCTCTTTCGTTGTTCAGCTTGGTTGGTGCCTCTATCTTCGGCTACCTGATCAGTTTCTATCAGATTCCACCAAAATTGATGGAAGGCGTCAGCATTAGTAATCCCATCGTGCTACTACTGATAATGACAGCCGTAATGCTGATAATCGGTACCTTTATGGACTCGCTACCTGCCATGGCTATCATGGCCCCCATCTTCTATCCGTTGGCGATGGCGGCTGGAGTTAACCCGATACAATTCGGTGTGATTGGGGTGATGGCACTAGGGATGGGGCTTGTTACCCCCCCCTATGGCCTATGCCTCATGATTTCAGCCAAGATAGGCGGTATTCCACTATTGAAGGCGCTGGGGATGACCATGATTTATCTTGCTATGATGTTAGCTGTCATAGTGCTACTAATCTTCTTCCCGGACCTCATACTTGCCATGCCGCGACTGATAGCACCGGATTTTGTCTGAGGGCACACTTATCAAGCCCCCCCATGGCTTGGAAACTTGCCATTATCCGGACATTCCAAAAACTGTTTGAGGAATGTCCGGAGCTACCAATTTCTCGTCCTTGCACACTTCCCTGCCTGCCCCTAGCGGCGTATTCATGCCCGCCTCACTCCAACGTGCCGGGACGCACTAGCAGCACGAACACGCTCCAAAAGCGCGCCAACGTCGTGATCTGTCGAGCGATCCTCCTCACTTCAGGGTGAGCGCCACACCACATGTCATGGCATCGCCTTGAGGCCTGTCGCCCGTAACACGCCTAAGATGAACGGCTGATTATCATGTTTTGATTGAAAGTCTTTACGCCATCTGCCTCTATATCCCGCCGCCTGCCCGCTCCACGATTCACTGCGTCGATTGCCAGCGCATCGGCATTGTCACCCTTCTTCCCATGACCAGACAGGCAGCCACCATGAAACGTCCCTTCTCTCTTGCTCTTCTCGGCCTCTCGGTCGCCTTCGCCAGCATGACCGCCCACGCCGATGATCACTCCACGCTCACACCGTCCAGTGAAGTCGTCCAGCAGTCCGACATCGACTGGGGCTACCTGAACCCGCTGCGCGGTGACCAGAGCCCGGCGGCCGGCGACCTGTGGGGCGACCGCACCAAGGATGGCGCTTCGGGCTTTTTGGTGAAGTTCAACGAAGGCTTCTCCTCACCGCCCCACATCCACAACATCACCTACCGCGGCGTGGTCATCCAGGGCGAAGTCCACAACGATGACAAGAACGCCGATGAGCAGTGGCTGCCCGCAGGCTCGTTCTGGATCCAGCCGGCAGGGGAATCGCACATCACCGCGGCCAGAGACAAGGTCAACATGGCCTACATCGAGATCAATGAAGGGCCCTACCTGGTACAGCCGGAATCCGAGGCCTTCCACAACGATGAAGAGCCCCTGAATGTCGCCGAAAACAACATGGTGTGGCTGGATGCCAATGACATCCGCTGGATCAACCTGCCGGGCAGCGACGACGCCGAGCAAGGCCCGAAGACCGTCTTCCTGTGGGGCAACCCGGACGTCGGCCAGCTGAGCGGCCGCCTGGTGAAACTGCCGACCGACTTCTCCGGCGAGATCAAAAGCCACGCCGACGAATTCCGCGCCGTGGTCATCAAGGGCGGCCTGATCCACGAGACCGAAGGCAAGGACGACAGCCAGAGCCTGGCGACCGGCAGCTACTTCGGCTCTCAGGGCGAGATCACCCATGACATCACCACCAGCGCCGACGGCGAGACCCTGCTCTACGTGCGCACCAATGGTGATTTCGACATCGTCGAAGACTGAAACCTGAGGTCGTCTGAACTCTTGGCTCTGAGCTCTTGCCTCTGAGCTCTGAGCTCTGAGCTCTGAGCTCTGAGACCAGCAGCAGGCATCGCGACCTGCAGCAAACACGAACGGCCACCCCGGTCTCAAGACCACGGGTGGCCGTTCGTGTTTGCGTTTGTGTCTGGATTGCGTACTCGCCGTCAGGCCAGTCTCTGGGGCGCCAGCCGTGTGACCGCCATTTGGAGGCCACGGATTTCCGCCAGCCCCTTCATGCGCCCATACAGTGGATACCCCGGGGGGGCTCGCGCCTGGCATCATCCAGAATGTGGTGGCCGTGATCCGGGCGCATCGGCAAGGGCGCGCCACCAGACACCAGGCGACGGCGCTCCTCCGCGACCAGCACGCTGATGATGTCCACCATGTCCAGGTCGCCCTCGAGATGTTCAGCCTCATGGAAGGAGCGCTTGTCCTCGCTGTCACGCCCGGTGGCCCGCAGGTGGGCAAAGTGGATATGAGGAGAGGAGCGAAGCGCCGCGCCATGATGTTCAGGTCGATCTCCGGATTGGCCCCGTAGGAGCCGGTACAGAATGTCAGGCCATTGGCCGGATTGGGTACGACACCCAGCAGCCAATCGGCATCCACCATGCTCGAGACCACGCGCGGCAGGCCAAACATCGGCCGCGGCGGATCATTGGGATGGATGGCCAGTGGAATGCCGACCTCTTCGCCACCGGCACGATGGCCTTGAGGAAGGTGGCCAGATGCTGGCGCAGGCGCGCGGCGTCAATTCCGTCATAGGCTGCCAGTGAGGCGCGGAATTCCGCCAGGCTGTAGCCCTCTTCTGCACCAGGCAGTCCTGCAATGATGGTGCGGATCAACTTCTCGCGCCCGGCATCATCCAGCGTCTCGAGATGCTGCCGCGCGGCCTGTTGCTCTTCGCTGCTGTATTCACGCTCGGCACCAGGGCGCTCCAGCAGATAGAGATCAAAGGCCGCGAAGGCATCCTGATCAAAGCGCAGGGCGGTACCACCTTCCGGCAGCTGCCAGGCGAGATCCGTGCGCGTCCAGTCCAGTACCGGCATGAAGTTATAGCACACCGTGGTTATGCCGCACTCCGCCAGATGGCGCAGCGACTGCTGGTAATTGGCGATATGTCGCTCATGCCCCGCAGCGGCCTGCTTGACGCTCTCATGCACCGGAATGCTCTCGACCACCGACTAGCCTCGCCGTCCTCTTCCTGCTCTCTGGTTGTGCAGCCTTGTAGTCCACACCTCCCAGTTATGACAAGACACAGCTCACTTTTCTTTCACCGGGTTACCCCATCGAGCGGGTCAATCAACCCGAGGGCTTCAAGCTGGTAGGACAGGACAGCTCTGATTCTCGTGAAGGGTTCGCCAGTGCATCAACGGAGGGCAATGCACATGTCAGAAGAGAAGCTGTCGCCTGGAATACCGATGATGAAAATACTGCCCTGATGATGGTGATTGCAGGGTCACTCGGGAACTCAGCGCGTTATCTCGAATGGATAGACACGGATGGCTACCAGTTAGTGGGTAACCAGAGAGTGCAATACAAGTTTGCTCAGGGGCGATTCGAAGACATGGTAAGTGAGTCCAGTCTTATCCCACGACTGGCGCCAGATTGCGCACAACGCATTACGCTCTTTGCGCACAACCATAACAAGAAGGTGACGGGCATCTATATTGAAGGCGTGACCTGCTACGACCTTCCATTGATCAACGATTATCACCGTGAACAGCTTCGCCAGAAAGCTTTCCGCCTGTTCGAACTGTGATGACACCCACGATAATCGCTTGCAAGTTCTGAAACACAAAACGCCCCATCCACTACCGCAGCAGTGTTTGGGGCGTTTCAGGTGTCGCGGTATCAACCGCCGATTTACCCCCACATACCGACAGATCACTCCCACAGACCGGTGCGCGACGATCAGGCGGGTGCAGAGCAGGCGTTGCGGGTAGCTGGGGCATTGCAGACAGGCGCCGGGCGAATGGAGGCGGGGTCTGCCAGCGCGGCTACCACGGATCTGACCTGCTGATAGCCGGTGCGCATCAGGAAGGTCGGCGCTCTGCCGTAACTCTTGATGCCGAGGATGAACAAGCCTGGCTCGGCATGCAGCAGTTCGGCCGCGCCGTGTTCCGGCACCGACTCGCTGGGTGAAGAGATGAACATCAACGCCTCCACCGGCGACAAGTGGACCTAGGATCACCAATAGCACCTGGCGAACCACAACGTCACCCTGGGCTACACCCTGAACGCGGTGGAACGTCTGGAACGTGTGGCAGAAGGCGACGAAGAAAAGCCGGCCTACGTGACGCACGACATCCGCGCCCAGTGGGCCCCAGCCTCCTGTCAGGATCTGACCGTGACACTGGCGGTCAACAACGTGTTCGACAAGCGCTACAGCGACCACAGCAGCTACCTGCTCAGCAGCGGTGACAGCATGCTGGAGCCGGGCCGTGACGTCCGCCTGGGTGCCAGCTACAGCTTCTGACCCAGCCCCTGACCCAGTCCCTGACTTCACGATCAGCTCGCGATCAGCTGACGAAAAACTGCCCCACAGGTCTGGCCTGTGGGGCAGTTTTCATGGCGCGCATATCCGCCGGGGTAGAATGGAGTCCAGGTGTCAGGCCGGATAGAAAGGCCAGATGATGGGCAGCAATACGACGCTGACCAGATAGCCCACGACCACCAGAGGCAGGCCCGCCTTGACGTAATCATTGAAGCGATATCCCCCGATCCCCAACACCATGGTGTTGGCCGGCATGCCCAGCGGCGTTGCAAAGGCGCAGGAGCCGCCGATGCAGATCGCCATCAATACCGCACTGGGGTCAGCGCCCAATCCCACCGAGATCGCACCGCCGATAGGGGCCAACAGGGCTGTCGTGGCCGTATTGGACATGAACTGCGAGAGACCCGCGGATATCACGAACAGCACACTGAGCAACACGCGCGGTGATGGGGCTTCGCCCAGATAGGCGACCACGTGCTCCGCCATCATCGTGCCCAACCCCGTCTTCTGCATGGCGATGGCCATAGGCAGCATGCCTGCGAAGAGGAAGATGACGCGGGAGTCGATGGCATCCAGCGCACGCCGCTCCTTCATGACCCCCGTCAAGACCAGCAGCAGCGCCCCCGTGACACCGATGACATGCATGGGGAAACCGATCACGTCATCAAAGACCATCGCCAGGATGGTGAGCACCAGCACACCCAACGCCAGGTACTGCTTCCAAAGCGGGGCCATGGTCGGTTGCTCGTCATACATCTCGACCCCATCGCCGCCGGGACGATCCGGCAGGAGCTTGTAGCCGATGGTCAGGAAGTACAGCAGGCCGAAGATCATCATCGGAATGCCGATCATCGCAAAGGAGAAGAAACCGAAGGACTGAGCGCCATCGGTCATCTTGCTCAAGGTGCTGTCGACGATCAGGTTGCCCGGTGCCCCGATCAAGGACAGATTACCGCCCATTGCCGAAGCGAAGGCGAGCGGCATCAGAAGCTTGGAGCGGCGAATCCCGGAGCGACTGGCGATGCCGACCACCGCAGGAATCAAGACGGCAGCCGTGCCGGTATTGGACAGAAAGCCGGACAGAATCGCTGTCACCAGCATGATGGCCAGCAGCAGCTGTCGCTCTGTCTTGGCGAAATGCGTCACGATGCCACCGATACGATTGGCCATGCCGGTTTCGAACAAGGCACCGCCGACGACGAACATCGCGCAGAAGAGAATCACGTTCTTGTTGATGAACCCGGAAAAGGCTTCCTCTGGCGTGAGGATGTCGCCCAGCACGAGACTGATCAGTACCAGCATGGCAGTCAGGGCAAGCGGAATCTTTTCCGAGACGAACAGTACGATCTCGACCATGAGAATGGCCAGCGTCAGAAGTTGCGCGTCCATTTTATTATCCTTGTGGTTGGAACCTTCACGCGCAGGGGGCAGGCATGGCGTTCCTGCCCCCTGGATGCTGCAAGGACTGCGTCAGGCGATGGCGGCGCTCTGACGAGTCGCGCGAACCCGTTCACAGACGGCATCGGTGATCTCGCGCGTGGTGGCGCTGCCGCCCAGATCTGGCGCATGCAGACCCGAAGCGACCACTTCTTCAATGGCGGTCATGAGGCGCTTGGCCAGAGCCGTCTCACCCAGATGCTCCAGCATCATGACGGCCGTCCAGAAGGCGCCCACCGGATTGGCGATGCCCTTGCCGGTGATATCGAAGGCAGAGCCGTGGATAGGCTCGAACATGGAGGGGAAGGTGCCTTCCGGATTGAGGTTGGCGGTCGGGGCAATCCCCAGGCTGCCGCTCAGAGCCGCAGCGAGATCGGAAATGATATCGGCATGCAGGTTGGTCGCGACGATGACGTCCAGCATGTGGGGCTTGAGGACCATGCGTGTCGTGATGGCGTCGACCAGTTCACGCGTGATCGTGACGTCCGGGTAGTCCTTGGCGACTTCGAAGAAGATCTCGTCCCACAACACCATACCGTGGCGCTGGGCATTGGACTTGGTCACCAGCGTGAGATGCTTGCGCGGACGGGACTGCGCCATTTCAAAGGCGAAGCGGTGAATGCGCTCGATGCCCTTGCGAGTGAAGATCGAGACTTCAGTCCCCACCTCCTCCGGAAGCCCCTGGTGGACACGGCCGCCATTCCCGGAGTATTCCCCTTCACTGTTTTCGCGAATGATGACCCAGTCGATATCCTCCGCCTGCTGAAGACGGCTGGTGATCCCCGGGAAAACACGGGCGGGGCGCACATTGGCGTACTGATCGAACCCCTGACAGATCTTGAGGCGCAGGTCCCACAGCGAGATGTGATCCGGCACCTTTTCGCTGCCTACGGCGCCGAAATAGATGGCATCGAAGGTCTTGAGCTCCTCGATGCCGCCATCCGGAATGTACTGGCCAGTCTTGAGGTACCGCTCGGAGCTCCAGTCGAAGTCGACGAAGTCGAAGGTGACGTCGGTATTGTCTTCCGCCAGCACTTCCAGCACACGCTTGCCGGCTTCGATGACTTCAAGACCGATACCATCGCCCGGGATGACTGCAATACGGTGGCTATTCATGATGTAGGCTCTCTTGTCATTGGGGTGGGTGAATCAAGGCGTGATCACACACTAGCCAGCGAGCAACCGAGCCGACAATGCACTAGCATTCACAACACCTTTAACCAGGAAGTTGAAAATGCAATCGCTCACAGAACTCGATTTCTTCCTGACGCTCTGTCGGGAAGGCAGCATGTCCAACGCCGCCCGCGTGCTGGACATCAGTCCGGCAGCCGTCAGCAAGCGACTGGCAAACATTGAAAAAAGACTCAAGATTCAATTATTTAACCGCAGCACGCGCTCCATGAGCCTCACGCCCGAAGGCCAGATATATCAGCGCCATGCGGAACAGACCTTGAGCCAGGTGCTGGAGATGGAAGAGCAGCTTTCCCGCCATGAGGGGCAGGTAAGAGGAAGACTAAAGGTGAACGCCCCGCTGGGCTTCGGGCGCAAGTACATGGCGCCCATCATCTCGGACTTCGTTCAGGCGTATCCGCAGGTCGAGGTGACATTGCATCTTTCCGACATCCCGCACGCCATGGTCGATGGTGCCTTTGACGTCGCCATTCGATTCGGCGAGCTGCCCGATTCCAATCTACATGCGCGCAAGATCGCCTCACACCGCCGCATCGTCTGTGCCTCTCCGCATTACCTTGCCCGCCATGGGTGCCCGCAGCATCCCGATGAACTGGCCAACCACGAATGCATCACCCTGCATCAGAATCGGGACTCATGGAGCATCTGGAAATTTCAGGGAAGTGAGGAAACCTGTAGCGTCAAGGTGGGCGGCAGCCTGTCCACCAATGATGGGGAAAGCGCCCTCCGCTGGGCCCTGGATGGCCGCGGAATCGTGCTGCGAGCGGAATGGGATGTGGCGCCTTATGTCGAGGCAGGAGAGCTCAAGATACTGTTCGAGGAGTATCAATTGCCCAATGCCGACATCCATCTGGTCTATCAACATCATGCCGTGCTGCCGCTTCGGATCCGCCATTTCATTGAGCACACCCAGGATTATCTGGCCCGCCATCCCTTCAAGTGACACCGCAATCCCTTCAAATGACGCACGGCTTTCTGCAGGGCCTGGGCTTCATTGCGACAACGAAATGCCCTGATGCAGGCGTGCATCAGGGCATTGGGGAAAAGCAGCTCATTCACTTGCTCAGGGACCTCAAGGCGATCACAGAGGTGGCGTGATCACGCTCCTTCCGCCTCTGCATCCTGCTGCTTGGCCAGCTTGTGGCCATCTTCTGACTGACCGATCTTCCAGTAACTGGACACATAGAAATGTGACTTGGGAATCTCGTAGGCCTGCTTGAGATGAGCACGTAGCGCACGCATGCTGCCGAATTCACAGGCCGCCCAGACAGAGATCTGACCTTCCAGTCTCGGCAACGAGGCAACCTTCTCCAGCAGCGGCCGGCCTTCCGGGTCTGGATGCGGGTTGAACAGCCAGTGCAGCTCGATTCCCGGCGGGTGCTCCAGCGCCTGGATGTCAGCCGCATCCGGCACTTCAATAATGGCGTGTCCTCGGGCATCCGCTGGCAGCTCGGCCAGATTGACACTGATCGCCGGCAACGCCGTCATGTCACCCGCCAGCAGGAAGCTGTCGGCCGCCATGTTGATCAACTTCCTAGGCCCCGGGCCGCCAATGGTGATGCTGTCACCCGGCCTGGCACTGGCCGCCCAGACAGACGCCGAGCCTGCCTCTTCATGCAGCACGAAATCGACATCGATCTCGGTCGCGCGCTGATGACGAATGGTGTAGGTGCGCATCATCGGTCGCTCACCTTCCCCACGCGCGAAGACCAGCTTGATGTAGGCACTCTCCTGGCCTTCGGGAAGGGAGCCGATATTCTCGCCCCCCAGCGTCACGCGCAACATGTGTTCGGTGACACGCTGGGTACGAATCACCTCGAGGTCTCGCATCGCGGGCTTGGCCATCTCACGCACTCCTGCCGTCATTGCCATTGGTCACATCAGTGCTGAAATCCCCGCATGCGGAGACGTTGTCCATCATGCGAGTCGCCGTGCTCAGAAAGGCCGCGATCTCCTCATCACCGAGATCACCGGCCATGCGCTGCGCCGTTTCCTGTTCCAACACCTTGACTCGCTCCAGCATGTCACTTCCCGCCGCGGATACCTGCAGCAGCTGACTGCGCCGGTCCTGCGGGTTCTGGTGTCGTGACACCAGCCCGCGGGCCTCCAGCTCGTTCAGGACGCGAGTGACACGCCCCTTGTCCTGCCCGAGCAGCTGCCCGACCTTGTGGGCGGTGCATTCGGGAACCCGGACGATGCTCTTCAACATCCGGATGTGCAGGACAGGCAAGTCGATGCCGTGCTGCTGGATGCCATCGCGGAGCTGCTTGCGATAGACGTGCATCAGACGATGCAGCACTTCATGCAAAGCGGTCGTTGCCATGGTCTTCCATCAGTTGGTTGCTAAAGGGCAACTATATGGGCAGTTGGTTGACACTGTCAACAAATATCCAAAGAAGACGCATTCTCATTGGCTCGCCCAACTCAGTCCCGCCTGGCAACTCCGCCACCAGGACGCATTTCGCGCGCCATGAGAGGCGTGAATTCAACGACTTGTCCCATGGCCGCCACCCTCAGGAAACTGCTAATGTCGTGACTATCACTTCCGACACTCCACGAGGCATCAATGGCCGAACTCTGCCTGCTGTTTGACTCCGACGGGACTCTGGTAGACAGCGAAGTCCTGCTGGCAGAAGCGCTTGCCAGCACGTTACCCGGCTACGGCCTGCCCTTCACGGCCGCCCGGTATCTGGATCATTTCCGGGGCGTACGTTTTCGCAGCATCGTCGCGGAACTCGAGGCACATCATGGCGCGCTGGCCCCCGAGCGGCTGGATGAGATGGAGGCCCACATGCGTGCCACCCTCGAGGACCTGATGACGGCTCGCCTCACGGCCATGCCCGGCATGCCTCAGGCACTGGCGGAGCTCTCCGGCTACCCCTGCGGCGTGGTCACCAACGGGCCGGAACGCAAGGTACGCCTGGCGCTGGATACCACCGGGCTGGCGCGCTTCTTTGACGGCCATATCTTCAGTGCCTACACCCTGGGCGTCTGGAAACCGGACCCACGCCTCTATCGCCTCGCCGCCGAGCAGATGGGGTTCGCGCCGCAGCGCTGTGTGGTGATCGATGACGCCGCCGTCGGCGTGAAAGCCGGGCTGGATGCCGGGATGCATGTCATCCACTTCGCCCACCACGACGACGGCCATGAAACGCCGCATGGTGCATTGCGCATGCATCACGCGCGCGAGCTGCCGAGGCTGGTAGCGCAGATCTCACAACGGCTCGCTGCGCAGACTTGATAGCGAGTGAATTGATAGAGAGTGGGCTGACAAAAGCGTTGGCGGCTTCAGTCCTCAAGTGAGGTAGCGAAAGACGACACAGACAGGACTGGGCGTCTCCAGTTGATGCACCTGCGTGAATTGAGAGACGCCCTGCTCCACGCCGGGTATCCCGCTGACCAGACAATCACTGTCTTCGTTGGCGATATGCAGATGACCATTGAGCGGATCCATACCGAGGTAACGCGGCGTCTTGCCTCCACTTGTCACACTTCCGCGCCACTGCAAGCGCCCCTCATCTTCCAGCAGCACATCATAGATACCGATGCTGTCATCGCCTCGATTGCTGACAAAGACATGTCGGCCAGTGACATCGACGATGACCGCTGCGGCACGATTGTCTCCACACCACGTCTCCTCGACACTGGAAAGCCGCTGGCAGGCCACCATCTCAAGTTCCTTGGCATCGCTTTCGGTGAAATGAAAACGCGTCAGGGTAGCGTCAAGCTCATTGATGACATAGGCCTGATCCAGCCACGGATGAAAGGCGATATGCCGAGGGCCAGCTCCTTCACGCAGGGCAACCCGCTTCATGGCTTCCTCATCGAGACGACCACGCTCTGCATCAAATGGAATCATAAACAGGCAGTCCAGTCCCTTGTCAGGCACCACGACATGACGCCCCTGACAGGTGAAAGGATTGGCATGAGGCTTGGATAACATCTGCTCGACCCGATGCGGGCCTGGAGTTCCCTGAAGCTCCACTAGTTGAACACGCTCCCCCAGCGAGCCATCCTCTTCCAGCGCCATGACGGCCAGTGAACTGGAGAGATGATTCGACACCACGATATAGCGTTGCGTCGGATCAATCGCCAGATGAACGGGATTTGCCCCACCGGTACTCCTTTGATTCAAGAGTGACAGCGTGCCGTCTTCCGCCGAGATGGCAAAGGCGCTGATGTCACTAAGGTCTCCGTGAATGCAATAGAGACGATCTCCCACTTCATTGATAGCCAGATAGGAGGGGTTAGTCAGATCGGTGAACGTCTGGACATGCGACCACTCCCGCCCCTCGCCACTGACGCGATAGACTTCGATTCCCCGGCCCCGTGCAGCGCGTCGTCGGGTAGTGCGACAACCGATATAGGCATACATCACGACTTGCTCCTTCTGCATGAATCCAGCAGTGATGAAAGCCGGGCATTTCTCGTATCAGGCCCGGCCGCATGATGGTCAAGGGCGACCAAAGGTGGCTTCCAGTTCCGCCACCTGCTCTGGTGACAAGCCGCGTGGATTCTTGCCTTGCATCAGCAGGAACAGCTTGGCGGTTTCCTCAAGCTCTTCCGTGGCATAGACCGCCGCCTCAAGCGTCTTACCAGCCACCACCGGGCCATGATTGGCCAGCAACACGGCACAATGCTTGCCGGCCAGGCCATGCACGGCATCGCCCAGCGCTGGGTCACCCGGCATGTAGTAAGGCACCAGCGGCAGCTTGCCGACCCGCATCACGTAATAGGCCGTCAGCGGAGGAATGCACTCGCAGGGATTCACGTCCGGCAGGCAGGACACCGCCACCGAGTGGGTCGAATGCAGGTGCACGATGGCACCGGACTGCGGGCGCTCGTCATACATGGCGCGATGCAGGAAATGCTCCTTGGTCGGGGCATCGCCATCGATCAACACGCCCTGGGCATCCAGCCGTGAGATACGTGCCGGATCCAGACGCCCCAGACAGGCATTGGTCGGTGTCATCAACCAGCCACCATCTTCCAGCCGCTGGCTGATGTTGCCGCTGGAGCCCATGGTCAGGCTACGGTCGAACAGTGACTTGCCGTAGGTGGCGATCTGCTCACGCAACACGTTGATGTCGTGCCGTGACTGACTCATGCGTGCTCCTTGACAGAATGAGGAGTGTCGAGAACCTCAAAGGCTCGGATGAAGAAATCCTCGTCGCCGAAATTTCCTGACTTGAGCGCCAATGACAGGCTGTCACCGGCACGCCACGGATGCGGACTCTGCGTCCAGGGGACGCCTGGTGCCACCTGCATACCGATGCACAATTGCTCGATACCAAGCGCCGATACCACGGCCCCGGAAGTTTCCCCGCCCGCGACCACCAAGCGACCCACTCCCTCGGACACCAGCTGGCAGGCCAATCTCGACAATGCCTGCTCGACAAGTTCTCCGGCCTGCTGAACACCCAGTACCTTCTGTGCTGCCGCGACACGCTCCGGGTCCGCCGAGGCATAGATCAGGAAAGGGCTTGCCGGTTGGCGGGACATCTGCTGACGAGCGAAGGTCAGAGCCTCTTCGAATTGCTCCTCGCTCTGATGCAACGACAGCGGGTCCAGTGCAAAACCGGCGTGATGGGTCAGGAAGTTCTCCACCTGGCGCAAGGTCATGCGTGAACAACTGCCTGACAGCACCATGGCCGCGCCACTCGCGGGCGCCAGACGTGTTGAATCCTTGCCTGCTGATAGCCATTGACGACGCCGGAAGGCAGCAGGCAATGCCTGCCCCAGACCTGAACCACCAGTGACCAACGGTTGATCGGCCAGCGCCTCAGCCAGCACGGCAAGATCATCCTCATCGATGCTGTCACACACCACATGCTTTACCTCGCGCATCGTGAGCGAAGACAACCGCTCCCTTGCCGCACTTTCTCCTCTCTTCAGGGTGGAATGAGGCAACAGCTCTACCCGTGGAGCATGCTCGCCCAGCTGCCGCGTCAGCACTCGAGCGATATCGGCATCAGTCATCGGCGTCAGTGGGTGATGCTGCATCCCGCTGTCATTGAGCAAGCGGTCACCGACGAACAGATGCCCCTGATAGACACTGCGACCATTGGCGGGAAACGCCGGTACATACGGACAGAGCTGCGCCCCGGTCACTTCCATGAGTGCCATGGCTACCGGGCCGATATTGCCGTCAACAGTGGAGTCGAACGTCGAGCAGTACTTGAAGTACAGCTGCCGGATGCCCAGGCACTGCAACCACTCAGCCGCTGCCAGTGACTGGCTCACCGCTTGCTCCGCAGGACATGAACGCGTCTTGAGTGCCACGATCACCGCATCCACACCCTCCAGGTTCGGCATGACGCTCGGCACGCCAATCACTTGCAGAGTGCGCATTCCGGAAAGTGCCAGATTGTTGGCAAGGTCCGTCGCACCGGTGAAATCATCGGCGATACCGCCCAGCAATGGACGATGGACGGGAGGTGAACTGTGCGTTGACGACTGGCGCATGGGGATACCCTCGACGTGTGATGTTGTTTGAATGCTGTCGCAATAGCTGTCACGAGAGATGTCATCGAGGCGGTCATAAGACCAATGGCGAGATCTCGATGTTTGACAGTCAAATCAGCATACGCCTAGATTGTACTTATGAAAACAAAAGAACAATATTGAGATCTTCACCTCAGTCAGGAGCTTTTGATGAGAATCGTGCTGGTACATGCCGTCAACATCGCCATGGCGCCCATCCACTCCGCCTTTGCTCGTCAATGGCCAGAAGCCGAGCTGGTCAATCTGCTTGACGATGCCTTGGGTCGTGATCGAGACAATCAGGACATTCCCCAACAGGCACTGGATGAGCGTATCGCCAGTCTTGGCCGTCATGCCCTGAGCTGTGGAGCGGATGCGGTGCTGTATACCTGCTCCGCTTTCGGCCCCGCCATCGAGCAGGTCGCGAGCCAAAGCCGCATTCCGGTCTACAAGCCCAACGAAGCCATGTTTGAAGCGGCACTGGAGTATGGCGATCGCATCGGCATGATCGGCACTTTTTCTCCCGCCATGCAAAGCATGCATGCCGAATTCGAGGCACTCAGCCGTGCTCGGAATCGTGGCGCCAGCCTCGAGATACGCTGCCTGCCGGAAGCCAACCAGGCACTGCGCGAGGGAGATGAGGTTAAGCACAACCATTTGATCTGTGATGCCCTTCCCAGCCTCGCGCACTGTGACGTCATTCTGCTGGCGCACTTCTCGACCGCGACGGCACTGGACAACGCGCGCCGCGACAGCGCTTGCCCGGTACTGAGCAGCCCGGAAGCTGCCGTCATCGCGCTCCGCCGCGTGCTGACACAGCTCGGCAGTGAATCTTCCGCTCGAGAGAACTCTCTCGAATTTCCCTCCCTCAGCAACACCCACTGAAAAGAGTCAGCCCATGAAATTTCTTGTACTCCCCTGTGATGGTATTGGCCCCGAAATCATCGCGGCCAGCATGTCAGCTCTCGAAGCCGTCAACGAGCAGCACGGACTCGGACTCGAATTCGATTACGAGGACGTCGGCTTCAAGAGCCTGGAATTGCACGGCACCACGCTAAGAGATGAGGTGCTGGAAAAGGCGCGCCACTATGACGGCGTGATTCTGGGCACCCAGTCACATGCCGATTATCCAGCTCCGGAAAAAGGTGGTCGTAATGTCTCGGCGGGTTTCCGCATCGGGCTGGATCTTTATGCCAATGTGCGCCCTGCGCGCACTCGCCCCTTCCTTGAGTCCAATCTCAAGCCTGGCAAGCAGATGGACCTGGTGATCATGCGCGAAGCCACCGAAGGCTTCTATCCGGACCGCAACATGACACGTGGCTGGGCCGAACTGATGCCCTCCCCGGACATGGCGCTTTCCGTGCGCAAGATCACCCGCCATTGCAGCGAGCGCATCGCACGCCGTGCCTTCGAACTGGCCATGACTCGTCGTCGCAAGGTGACGGCCATTCACAAGGCCAACAGCTTCCATATGACGGACGGACTCTTCCTCGATGTGGTCAGGGAAGTAGCCCGCGATTTCCCTGACGTCGCCCTCGATGATCTGCTGGTTGACGCATCGACCGCCCACCTGGTCCGCAACCCAGAGCAGTTCGATGTCGTCGTCGCCACCAACTTCTATGGCGACATCATCAGTGACCTTGCAAGCGAACTCTCGGGCAGCCTGGGGCTGGCAGGTTCCGTCATGGCCAGCGACACCATCTGCTGCGCGCAAGCCCAACATGGCTCCGCTCCTGGCATCCAGGGTCAGGACATCGCCAACCCTACCTCGATGATCCTCTCCATCGCGATGCTGCTGGACTGGATCGGCGATCACCATGCCAAACCTGAGTACACCGCTGCCGCCGCAAGCCTCACTCAGGCGGTTGACCGCTGCCTCGAGAACCCGGAAAGCCGTACGCCAGATCTCGGCGGCACGATGGGCTGTCGCGCCTTCGGTGAAGCTGTGGCACAGCAGCTGACCACCACCGCCTGAGTTCAGTATCGCCATACCCTGAAGCGGGCCCTTGGGCTCGATGATCGCCATCACCATAATTCCAACAAAGGTAGATCCTCATGACTCACGCTACACGCCATGCCAATTCGCGCCTCAAGAACTCTGCCACGACTCTTACAGGTGCTGCATCGAAAGCACTCTCCATCAGCCTGGTCAGCTTGCTATCAGTACCGATGATGGCGCTATCGACCTCCGCCAGCGCCGACGAGTATCCAGAGAAGACGCTCAACTACGTGATCGCCTTCGGCCCCGGCGGCGGCAATGATCTGATGTCACGCACCGTAGTGGAGATACTCAACAAGCACGACCTCTACGGCGACGAGAACATCATCGTCTCCAACCGTGAAGGCGGCAGTGGTGCCGTCGGCTTCAGCTACGTGAAGAACAAGTCCGGCTCGCCGTACTACCTGACGTCCACCAGTGGCAACTTCATTTCCACGCCGCTCGTGTCCAATACCGACTGGAGCTATCAGGACTTCACGCCCGTCGGCCTGCTCGCCAACGATGCCATGATGATGGTGGTACAGGCGGACTCACCGGTGACATCGCTGGATGACTTCGTCAAATTGGCACGCGAAAAACGCATAACCGTCGGCGGTATTGGCGCCGCCGGCCCTGACCGTGTGGTCGCTCGTCTACTCAAGCAGTCGGCGGACGTGGAGTTCGAGTACGTTCCCTCCCAGGATGGCGGCCAGGTCGTGACGTCACTGACCTCCGGCAGTGTCGATGCCATCATCTCCAACCCCTCCGAAGTATCCGGTCAGATCGCTGCGGGCAACTTCCGCGCACTCGCCTATTCCGAACCCCAGCGCAGCAGCGTCTACCCCGATATCCCGACATTCATCGAGCAAGGCTATGACGTGGCTTTCTCATTACCCCGCGGGGTGGTGATGCCGGCTGAAGTACCGAAGGATGTACAGCAGTGGTGGGTCAATACGCTGCAGAAGGTAGTGGAGACCGATGAATGGCAGCAGTACCTGACCACCAACAGCATGTCGGGCAATACCTTGTGGGGTGACGATTTCGGTCGCTACCTGGAAGACACCAACACCAAGTTCGCCGAATCCCTGAAATCCCTGAACTGAATCGGGCTCGGTCATCTCGACTGACAACACTGATGAGTCAAGGGTCACAGGTGGCTCGCGCCTCATCAGACTGCCCCATACTCAACCGTGCCGGGGGCTACCCGCTTCCGGCACTTCCAGGGCACTGCCATGAACATCGCCATGAAAAAAGATTCGCAGCAGGCCACACAAGGCTCTGCCAACACCTCAAGATCGTCCCCTGCGAGGCCCTCGATGATATCGGCCATGAAGTTCTCGATGAAATCAGTCTTCGGTCTCGCGCTGTTCTCACTTTCGGCCTTCTATCTAGGTTACGGACTATGGACGCTCGATATATTCACCAGCTCAGGCCGACCAGGGCCAGGCTTCTTCCCGCTTGTCGTCGGCGGGCTGCTTACCGTGATGACGGCGTATGACCTGCTGAAGGATCTATCGACCGGGGCAAGCCAAGTTTCCACCCCCAGCGTCACCTCAGACGCAGCGGCCGATGAAGAGGCACATGGAAATATCTTCGAGAAGTCGGATGCCAGCGCAACAGCTGCGCCTGCCACCTATACAAGAGATGCCGCCATTCTGTTGGTCTTGATCGCCGGGTTCATCCTGATACTCAAGGCCGTAGGCGCCATTCTTGCCATGATTCTCTTCATGCTGGCGCTCTTGCAGGTCTTCAATCCTGGCAAGCATGTGCAGAACGTGCTGTTCAGCGTGATATTCCCGCTATGTGTCTATGGCCTGTTCGAGTTGTGGTTACGCGCAGGCTTGCCACAAGGGTTGCTGGGCAATTGAGGTTCTTGCATGTGATAGGCAACGAGAGGAGACACGCGGACAGTAGCCAACTGACCATCCCAGCCTTTGATCGTACAAGCCGCCATCACACAAACAACTACGCCCCTTTAGCGTCTTGATAACAACAAGAGACCGGAGCATGCCACAATGATTCATGACCTGTTTGCGAATCTGGGTCTGGGGCTATCAGTAGCCTTCACCATGACCAACCTGTTATTCCTGCTCATCGGTGCCATGGTCGGCATGATCGTGGGCCTGTTCCCGGGGTTCGGCCCTGCTGCAGGTATCGCGATTCTGCTGCCTCTGACCTTCGGGCTGGACCCGACCACCGCCATCATCATGCTGGCAGGTATCTACTATGGCGCCATGTACGGTGGCACCATCACGTCCATTCTGATCAATACCCCCGGCGAGTCTGCCACTGTCGCATCGACACTGGACGGGTACCCGATGGCTCGCAATGGGCGAGCAGGCCCGGCACTGGTCATGCAGGCAGTGGCATCCTTTGTCGGTGGTACCCTCGGTGTACTGTTGATCAGTGCCTTGATTCCGACTCTGGCCAGTTTCGCCTCATCGTTCGGCCCTTCGGAGTACTTCCTGATCATCCTGTTCGGCTTGATCATGCTGACGGCAGTGATGGGTGACAACAAACTCAAGGGAGCCATTTCCGCACTGATCGGCTTCGCCATTGCCATGGTCGGGGTGGATGTCATCAGCGGATCACAGCGCTATACCTTCGGCTCCTCCGAGTTGATCGGCGGCATCTACTTCGTGCCGGTAGCCATCGGCTTGTTCGGTATCGGAGAGCTTCTGTATTGCGTCTACCAGGGGCAGCATCGTCAGGATGTGCAGAAGATGCGCCTGTCCTACAAGAGCGCCGACTTCTGGCCGACCAGAGAGGACTTCAAGAGCTCTCGATTCACCTTCATTCGTGGCTCGCTGATCGGCTTCATTTCCGGGCTGTTGCCGGGCTCCGGCGGCACCCTTGGCTCGATCATGGGCTACTCCGTCGAGAAGAAGATCGCCAAGGATCCCGAGAAATTCGGCAAGGGAGAAATGCGCGGCCTGGTCGCACCGGAATGCGCCAACAATGCCGCCTCGGCAGGCTCGATGGTGCCACTGTTGGCCCTTGGCATCCCCGGTTCAGGTGCCACCGCCGTGCTGCTGGGCGCCTTCATGATGTGGGGGCTGCGTCCGGGGCCACTGATGATCGTCAATGACCCGGAATTCGTCTGGGGGCTTATCGCCAGCATGTATCTGGGCAACATGGTATTGATTGCCCTGTGTATTCTGGCCATCCCGCTGTTCGTGAAGTTCCTCGACATTCCTTATCGTCTGATCGTGCCCATCATCGTGGTGCTGTGCGTCATCGGTACCTATGCGCTGCACTCCAGCATCATTGAAACCTGGATGCTGATCGCAGGCGGGCTATTGGGGCTGGGCATGAAGCTCTACGGCTACTCACCGGCGGCAACCGTTCTGGCACTGGTGCTGGGGTCGATGGCGGAAAACACCTTGCTGCAATCCCTGATTACTTCGGATGGCAGCCTGATGATATTCCTCGAGCGACCGATTTCGCTGGTTCTGACCTGCATGGTGCTGATCGCAGCTCTCGCCCCCATGCTGATTCGTCAGGTACGTCGCTTGTCGTTACGCCATGCCTGAGCCAGCATTGAGGTTGCTCCATTTGCGATGAGACTCTCTTACCACCAGGACGCGTATTCAATGCGGCCAATGCATCTCGCCCCGGGCCACAGTGCCCGGGGCGAGGCCTTTCAGTAGGCACCATATCAATGAGTCTCCCCCGGTAGGTGGCACACTCTCACTTCGATATACTCGACCCAACAGCACGTTCGTCATGAGGTGTCGCGCAAAGCGCTCGTGGACAAGCATTGCTATGCCACGTGTCACGACAGCAACTGACCGCTGTCGGTCTGACCACACTCCTGACCTGACGACACTACACTAGAGAGATTCTCGATGCCGGCTGCCAAATCCAAAGGCGCTTCCTCACGAACATTGGCACTCAAGGCCTGTCATTGCATGCAGCAGTTGGCATTGGCTCAGGAAGAACACCTGCCAGAAAGTCGACTATCCGACATGCTGAAAGTATCACGCACACCCATTCGTAGTGCCCTTGTGTTATTGAGTGAAGAAGGTGTGCTGGAACGCCGTCCCAACCGGGGCTTCTTTCTGAAGGACACGGCAGCCCTACAGCGCTTCATTGTCGAGCATGAAGCGGAAGAATATCGCGAGGCACTGCCGGAGTTGAGCTTCACGCTGGCACTGGATTACCTGAAGGGTGATCTTAATCCCGAACTGCAGGAAACCGAGCTGGCACGCGTTTATGACGTGACGCGAAGTCATGCCCAGCAGGTGTTGCAGGCCATGGAAGCTGAAGGCTGGATAACCCCGCGCCTGGGACATGGCTGGGAGTTCAACACCACCCTGACCTCGCCTCACAGTTATGATCAGTGTTACCGCTATCGCGCCCTGATCGAACCCGCTGCACTGCTGGAGCCTACCTTTCGAGCCGAACCTGGTGAACTCACGCGCCTGATAAGCGACCAGCAGGACCTGCTGGACGGTAAATCCCCACAGCACGCAGGCAGCATGTTCACCAGTGGTACCGACCTGCATGAGTCCCTGGTCGGTTTTGCCCATAACCCCTTCCTGCTGGATGGACTTCAGAAAGCCAATCGTCTTCGACGACTCATCGAATATACCCTGTCCCCCGTTCGCGATACTTCACGTCGTGAGTGTCATGAACACCTGCAATTGCTGGAAATGGTCTCAGCCGGCGAACTGGCGCGTGCCGCGGAGTTCATGGCCTTGCATCTACAACGAGCACGCGAGGAAAAGGTCGAGCTGGTACAGAATATGTTGCAGAAACGGTTCCAGCGTTGAGTCTTGGCGACAGTGCCCTGAAAGCAACCCCTGCCAAGCCCCCGGACTGATACGCAGCCCCTGTACTTTGGACAACTGTCCCTGAACCTTGGACAACAGTCCCAGGACGCTTCCCCCCCTCTTCACTTCACGACTCACTCCATACGTCTCAAAGGCACGAACAGCGGACGTACGACGCTTGTGCTCTCTACCAAGAGAAAACACAAACTCTAAAGAAGTAGCCCGTCGAGAACAGAGATGGCTCGTCGAGAACAGTGATGGCCCGACCAGATCAGCGGGGGGTGGCAGCACACTTCTCCCATGGAAGTCGTATTCGGACGCTGCCCCTTCAGATAACTCTCACCTCATTTCGCGTACCAGAACCGAGTTCAGCACACACTTCAGCTACATTCATCGTCAGTATAGTGGCTTGTGTGAACAGGATACCTGCCCTGTCATACGCCTCTTGCACCCGTGACGTGACAGCACCCTCTCCTCCCTTGATACAAATAGGCAATTTTTAGCGACTAAAGCGCCTATATATCAATCTTCCCGATACCTACAGTGCCTCTACAGCAAACCCGCGCAAGACACGCAAGGCTCGCAGGACACGACCGCACGGACAGCCAGACGCAGCTGTCATGCGCGTCCCTGACGTGATCAGGGCACAACCGCCGAACACCTGATATCAGGATCATGACCATGACTCGCAATACCCCCTTTGGCCCCAAGGGCTGGACCCCGGACAGAATCGGCTCGCTCGTCGGCAAGACCTATGTCATCACCGGCGCCAATAGCGGCGCAGGTTTTCAGGCGACGCGCATTTTGCTGAGCAAGGGGGCGGGCGTCGTGATGTTGAATCGCAACCCGACCAGATCAGAGGCCGCCATCGCGGCGCTGCAAGGGGAGTTTGGCTCCGCGGTGAATGTCAGGCATATCCACATGGATCTGGCGGAGCTGGCCTGCGTGCGCAGCGCGGCCGCGGAAGTGCTGGAGAATGTCCCGCAGATCGATGCTCTCATCTGCAATGGCGCCATCGCTCAGGTTTCCCGACAGCAACTCACCGTCGATGGTTTCGAAAGTCAGCTGGGCGTGAATCATTACGGGCATTTCCTGCTGTGCGGGCTGCTGTTCGAGCGCATCGATGTCTCCCACGGGCGGATCGTCGTGGTCTCCAGTGAAGGCCACAAGATGGGCCTCAAAACCATCCAGTTCGACGACATGAACTGGGAGCACAACTATCACCCGAACAAGGTCTATAGCCACAGCAAGCTGGCACAGATGATGTTCGCCTATGAATTGCAGGACAGGATTGAGGCGGCCGACCGCCAGGTAGAAGTCCTTGTCTGCCATCCAGGCGCGTCCAACACCTCATTGATTCGAGACAACGCCAATCTGGCGACTCGACTCAGCTGGGCATTGATGGTGAAGACAGGGATGGCGCAGACGGCAGAGAAAGGCGCTTACCCGGAAGTCATGTGCGCCACCGAGGAGCCCCTCAAGCAGCGAGCCTACTACGGCCCGACGGGACTCATGAATTTTGGCGGTCCGGTGGGCGAGTGTGAATTGGGGGAATTCGTTCTCGATAAGCGCACCATGACCCGGCTCTGGCAAGTCTCTGAGCAGGCAACGCGGTTTAGCTGGTCAATCTGATCTTTTGCCGACCACCGCCCTCCCCGCCCATCTTCAGGGACGCGTAGTCATAAGCTGTGTACCAATGGGAAGTGACACCCTGGGAGTCGAAACGATGACCGCGGCAATATTCTTGGCAGGAGCCCTCATGTTGCACACGAACCTCTCGCTTGCCGACAGCCTCTACGAGGAAATGCATGCCCCGGAGACGTCCATTCAGGACAGTGAAGGCAATCTCTATCGCACCGTGAAGATCGGCGATCAGACCTGGCTTGCCGACAACCTCAGAACGACTCGTTACCAGGATGGCTCTCTCATCAGGACGGCCTTCATCCCCGAGGATGATCCCGACAATCTGCTGCCATATGGCCGTCTATATGACTGGCACGATGTCAGTGATGAACGCAATCTTTGCCCGGTGGGCTGGAGAGTCGCCTCGGATGAAGACTGGAAGACACTGGAACGCGCCCTTGGCAGTGCGGAGAAGGATATCGAGTCGACGGGATGGCGTGGCGATGACGATATCGCCATCACGCTCAAGGCGGCTCAACCTGACTCCCTGTTGAGGTCCTTTGATCAGGCACGCATCAACCTCACCGGCTTTTCTGCCAGGCCGGCGGGCGTCAAGTGGAAGGGCTGGTATATCACCCAGGGGGCGTACACGGAATTCTGGACCCGCACGGAGGCCACACCGGCGAAAGCGTTTGCCAGAACATTGGCCTACTCCTGGTGGAATACCCACAAGGGCGAGATCCGCCGAGCGACACTGGGCAAGGATGGCATGTTCTCGGTGAGATGCGTAAAGGAGTGATCAGATCGCAGCACCGGGGGTAGGTGGAGGGGCACAGTCGGTAGCGAGATAGGCGCAAGGAGCGCTTGAGCAAGGACTCTGGGCCGCTGAGTCACGCTGATTGAAGACATTCGGGCATCAGCGATTGCAAGCGTGATTCAATGAAAGTCCTTGCTGAAGGGTTCCTGCCGGTTCCGGGCGCAAGATGACATCGTCGTGGTCAAGCGTCTTTCCGCAAATGGCGGGCTTCACGTTATTGTATCGTGCTGATCATTGCAGGCTGGCAGCTAGCGCTCAGAAAGACTCGACCAGGGTGTCACGCACATCCATCCCGGAGGTGATATCGGCTGTCAGGCGCTCTCGCTCAAGGCATGTTCGATGCGGGTAGCAGGGACACTCTTGCCGGCATCATTCACGAAATCCGTCGCGTGATTCTTGTCTTCAATGGCCCACTTGCGAGCATGTCCGCGGCTGCCTTCCTCACTCAAGGCATGCTGCACTCTGCCTGCCGCCACGCTCATGCCGCTTTCCACATAAAATTGCGTGCTACGCTCGGCTGGCTGCGCCTGCCCCATGATACGGCTCTCGCTCAATGCCTCACGGACACGGGTGTCGCTTTCGCCATTGTCGGCAAGCGCCGCATTGCTCGCAGCACACAGGGCAGCTGTCACACACAGTACTTTCATGGCTTTCATGATGTCACTTCTCGTCTTTTTGATGGGTAGGTCAGATCTATCAAACTTGCGATTTTCCAAACGTCAGATTGATGCAACGCCAGATTGATGCAACGCCAGATTGATAGAACGTAGAATTGGTAGAGCGTAAAATTGATGGAATGCGGAATTGATACGTCAGGTTCGTGGCACTAAAAGCCTGTGAGCCAGTTGCGTTGTCAGCCGATAGATTCCCCGAACAGTCTTCACCGGCCAGCCTTGGCCACGCCTTGCCTCACATATTGAACTTCACCAGCGTCACGATACGTGACAGGCCCTGGGCCGCTGCCAATGACTGCGCGGTATTGCCACGCGCATCCTTGATCGAGGGGTCCGCACCGGCCTGCAGCAGCTGCTTGATGATGTCTTCGTTGCCGAACAGGGACGCCATCATCAGTGCCGTCTGGCCACTGTAATTGCGATGATTCACATCACAGTCGGTATTGGCCAGCAGCCACTTGGCTGTCTCGTCAAAGCCGCGAAACGCTACGCCCATGAAGGCATTGCTGCCCTTCTCATCGAGTGCACAGGCATCAGCACCAGCGGTCTTCAGCAGCGCCAGGGTGTCGGTATGCCCGTAATAGGCCGCGAGAATGAACGGCGTATAGCTTCGCGAGTTGGTAACGGAAAGGTCACCGCCCTGCTGAACATATTCCTGGATCGCGGTATTGTCGCCGTCGCGTGCGGCATCAAAGATATCAATGTCGCCGGCCGCGACAGCCTGACCCGCCATGACCATCAGCAGCAGACTGGCCAACACCGCCAGCCATCTTCTGCCCAGGCCGTGTTGCGGCCCGCGGCGGTCTGTGGCTCGCATCGCATGGTGCATCTTGCGCTCCTCTTTGATAATGCTCTGATGTTGCTCTCGTGTTGCGGCCGGCAGAGGAGCGCAAGCTCCCCTGCCGGGTGAAACAGGCCCGGGACTTCCGGGCAGCGGTTGATCGCGATCGCATCACGCTTATCTTCCTGAGCTCTGCTTCCTGAGCTCTGCTTTCTGAGCTCTGCTTTCTGAGCTCTGCTTTCTGGGCTCAGCTTCCTGAGCTCTACCGTCAGCCCGCTGCCTCAGATGCCTCAGTCCTCGATCAGCTCTTCCACGTCGTCCATGTCGACGTCTGCCACCTTGGCCAGACGCTCACCATATTCGTGGTCGGCCTGGTAGAAGTGGCTGACCATGATCTCGCGGATCTCCTCGTTCTTGACCTTGCTCAGGTCAGTCCCCAGCGCCTGGATCAGAGCGTCCTGATCCTGCTCGGAGAAGGAGCGATACAGCTCACCGGCCTGAGCGAAGTTCTGCTGCTTGCCGATCGGCTGCTGCTGGGTGGTGCCATTCAGGGTGTAGCGCTTGTACTCGTACTGGCTGTCATCCACCAGCGAGTCGGCGTTGCGGCTCGGCTGATAGTTGATGGAGCCGGAACGCGGCTTGGAGTAACCCGCGCCGTCCTGGTGGTTGTTGTGCACCTCATTCTTGGGCGCATTCACCGGCAGCTGCATGAAGTTGGCCCCCAGGCGATAACGCTGGGCATCGGCGTAGGCGAACAGACGCCCCTGCAGCATGCGGTCTTCGGACGGCTCGACGCCCGGCACCAGGTTGGCCGGCGACATGGCCGCCTGCTCGGTTTCCTGGAAGAAGTTGTCCGGCGTACGATTCAGCGTCAGCTCACCGACCTTGCGCGCCGGGATCAGGTCTTCCGGCCACATCTTGGTGGTATCGAGCGGATTGAAATCGAAGCTGTTCAGCTTGCTCGGGTCGAGGGTCTGGATGTAGAGATCCCAGACAGGATCATCGCCGGCATCCAGATGGGTGTAGAGATCATCGGTCAGGTGGTTGAAGTCCGTGGACTGCACCTTGGCCGCCTCTTCCGGGGTCATGCCGTGGTTGCCCTGACGCGACTTCCAGGTGAACTTCACGTACTTCCAGTCGCCTTCGGCGTTGACGAACTTGAAGGCATGCACACCGGAACCATCCATCTCACGCAGGCTGGTCGGAATCCCCAGCGGCGAGTAGAGATAGGTCAGCATGTTGGTGCTTTCCGGGATGTGACTGAAGAAATCGAAGTAGCGATTCGGGTCCTGCAGGTTGGTACGCGGGTCCGGCTTCAGCGCATGGATCATGTCCGGGAACTTCATCGCATCGCGGATGAAGAACACCGGGAAGTTGATGCCCACGATGTCCCAGTTGCCCTGCTCGGTGTAGAACTTGACGGCGAAGCCACGCGGGTCGCGCAGGGTCTCGGGCGAGCCCTTGCTGTTGATCACGCTGGAGAAGCGCACGAAGACCGGCGTCACCTGGCCCTCGTCCTGGAAAGGTGCCGCGACGGTCAGGTCGGTCAGGTCCGCGGTGGCACGGAACTCACCGTAGGCACCGGTACCGCGAGCGTGGACGACACGCTCCGGTATGCGCTCGCGCTCGAAGTGCGCCAGCTTCTCCAGCAGGTGGTGGTCCTGCAGGAGTGTCGGCCCGTTCGGGCCGGCGGTCAGGGAGTTCTGGTTGTTGCCGACCGGCGCACCATTGGAGCGAGTCATCACTTCCTGCTGCGCCAGACTGCTTGCAGAAAGCCCCAACGCCATCACGGCTGTCAGGGTCTTCATGGGAAAACGTACGCTCAGCATCTCGGAAATTCCTCGTCAAATCAGGGAGTAACGAGGCGAGGAGTATTCGCGAGAAGTTCCCATAGCAAAAATAAATAATAGCTAACCCTGAAATAGCGAAAAACTAACATGATGCAGAATCAGCACCAATTACTTCCACTCTCAAGCAAGGACTGTGGCGTGGTTTCCTGTTCGCGGGCCAAGCTTGCCGCGTGTGCCTTGAGCCAGATGCCCCGATGACGAGGCTTTCACGCCAGAGGTAAGAATCGCCTGCCTTGAGCGAGAGCTTTCCCATGGCCTGAACGCCAGCAGAGCAGGTCACGATTGTTGCACCCAGCTATCCAATCCAGGCATACAATCCTGGCATACATTCCTGTCATACAAACCCGTCATGCAATCCAGGCATCGCGAAGCCTCAGGCCGTGGCCCACCGTCACCCTGGAGGCGCTCTGATTCGCTCCACTGCCAGAAACGACAACGGCCCCTCATGTTGAGGAGCCGTAAGTGAGGAGCCGTTGTCGTCAAGTCTTGCGACAGATCTTTCAGCGCATCCAGCCACTACGCCTGGCGCTTCGCCTTCTTCGACTTGCGCTGGAACGCCGGCATGTCATCGATGACCAGCACCGGATTCAGCTCTTCCTTGGGGAAGTCATTCTTGAGCCAGCGCAGCATGGAGAGTGCCAGAATCAGCATCACCGGAATCATCGGCAGCGCCACCACTATGGTCGAGGTCTGCACGGTCTGCAAGCCACCCAACTGGATCAGCGCAACCCCGACGGCCGCGATCAGGAAGGCCCAGATCAAGCGGAACGAGCGCTTGGGCTCCTGATACCCGGACAGCTTGCGTGAGGTCACCGAGGCCAGCACGTAGGCCGAGCTGTCCAGCGTGGTCGCCAGGAAGATGAAGCACAGCAGGATGAAGGCCACCGTGACCAGCTTGGCATACGGCAGGGTCTGCAGGATGCCTTCCACCGCCAGCGGGATACCGCCACTGTCCAAGAGCGCCTTGATGTCCAGCGCGCCACTGATCTGCAGGTCCAGCGCGTAACCGCCCCACACCGCGAAGAACACCCAGGTGCCCAGCGAGCCGAACACCAGCTCGGCGATGATCAGTTCACGGATGGTACGGCCGCGCGAGATACGCGCCACGAACAGCCCCACCATCGGCGCGTAGGCGATCCACCAGGCCCAATAGAAGACGGTCCAGTCCTTCCAGAAGGTGGAGTCACCCGCCGGGTCGGTCCACAGGCTCATCGGGATGAAGTTGCCCAGGGTCTTGCCGAGGCTGTTGACGAAGCCTTCGACCATGAACTGCGAGTCACCGACGATGAAGGTGAAGGCCAGCAGGAAGATCGCCAGAATCACGTTGATGTCCGACAGAATCTTGATGCCCTTGGCCAGGCCGAACCAGACACTGGCCGAGAACATCGCCGTCCAGATGCACAGTACCGCGACTTCCAATCCGAAGTTGGCCTCAACGCCCAGGATGCCGCTGACCAGCTGTGACACCAGCGGGACCGCCAGCCCCAGCGAGGTGCCGACGCCGCCGACGATCCCGAACACGACGATGGAATCCAGCAGCACGCCCCAGGCGCCATCCGCATGGCGGCCCAGCACGCCGCGCGAGGCGACGGACAGACGCACGCCATCACGCTTCTTGACGTACATGGAGTAGGCGATCGGCAGGCCCGGCAGGCAATAGAAGGCCCACGGCGTCAGCCCCCAGTGGAACTGACCGAAGGCCAACGCCCACTCCGCGGCCTCACGACTCTTGGCCGCCACGTGATAGGCCGGCGAGGTGTAATAGTAGATCGGCTCGACCCACGCCCAGTTGACGATCGCGATGCCCATCCCGCAGGTGAAGATCATCGCCACCCAGCTGAAGTAGGAGAAATCGGGCGTGTCCTCTGCCCCACCCAGACGGACGTTGCCGTAGCGGCTGAATGCCAGCCAGATGAGAAATCCGACGACGCTCAGACCTGCCACCAGATACAGCCAGCCGAACTTGCCGGTCGCGAAGGCGAAGGCGGCATTGATCAGCGCGGTGCTGGCCTCAGGGAACAGGATGACGGGGCCGATGAAGGCCAGGATGACCAATACGGCGGGAATGAAGACACGGGGGTCCAGATGATCGCCATCACTGGCGGGGGGAACGGCTTCTTGCACGACTACCACCTTAGTGAGAAAGCCCGAGCAAGAGGGGCGAGACGTCGCTCTTGCTCGGGCAGTTCGCTGTGTTCAATAATTTTTCGTAATGAAAAGAGCGCGGTATTATACATTTTTTATTCAACGCGCATTATCCTTTCCCGGCAACCGCGGGGAGCATGAATCACGACACGGTATTTTCTCATGCACACATGATTTCATTCATCAAGCTTGCGCTACACACTCCCCCCTCCTGCACTCTCCTCGCGCCTTCCTTGCGCCCTCTTCGACAAAGTTTCCGCCAGACGCGAACAGGCCGCCGACACGTCAATATAGGCGGCCTGTGGGCCTAAAACGCTCATGAACGGCGACTGTCCCGCAGAAGCCAATACCTGACGCGGCAGTCTTTCCGTACCTTGCATCGCGAGGATCACGCAAGCCGATGCGCCACTCTCATGAGCAGTATCATCAACGTTCACCCCGTGTCACAAGACGCCCAGCGCTTGAGCACTTCTCATGCGCCTGGCTCGAGCTGACCCATGCAAGTTCAGAGTCAGACGAGTCGGCCTTGAGCGATCAGCACTGGCTGACGCATTGGGGACATGCAGGGTCTCGTATCAGTCTCCGCCGACAGCTGACTCCAGAATCCAGCCGGCGGCCTTCTCCGCGATCATCAGCGTCGGCGAGTTGGTATTACCGCTGACGATGGTCGGCATGATGCCGGCATCCGCCACCCGCAATCCCTGGATGCCACGCACTCGCAGGCGGCTGTCGACTACGGCCATCGGGTCATCCGCACGCCCCATGCGCGTGGTGCCCACCGGATGGAAGATGGTGGTGCCGATATCCCCCGCCAGCCTGGCGAGTTCGTCATCACTCTGGTACTCGACCCCCGGCTTGATCTCTTCAGGCTGGTAGCGCGCGAAGGCCGGTTGAGAGGCGATGCGCCGCGTGACCCGCAGCGAGTCAGCCGCGACCTTGCGGTCTTCCTCTGTGCTCAGGTAGTTGGGCGCGATCGCTGGGGCCTGGCGCGGGTCAGCGCTCTGTAGCCGCACCGAGCCACGGCTGGTGGGGTTGAGATTACAGACACTCGCCGTGATCGCCGGGAAGGGATGCAAGGGCTGCCCAAAGGCCTCGAGACTCAGCGGCTGGACGTGATACTGGATATTGGGATGGGCGTAGTCCTCGCTGCTGCGCGTGAAGGCCCCCAATTGCGATGGCGCCATGCTCATGGGTCCGGAACGCTTGAACAGGTACTGCATGCCGATGCCCATCTTGCCCAGCAGCGTGCTGGCCATGGCGTTCAGGGTCTTGGCATTGGTGACCTTGTAGACCGAGCGGATCTGCAGGTGATCCTGCAGATTCTCGCCAACGCCGGGTAGGTCCTTCACCACCTCGATGCCATGTTGCTCCAACAATGTCCTGGGCCCGACACCCGAGACCTGCAGCAGATGCGGCGAGCCGATGGCGCCGGCACACAGCACGACCTCACGCTTCGCTGAGAGGTTGATGAGCTTGCCGTCACGCACCACCTGCAGCCCGGTGCAGTGCAGACTTGAGGCGTCCTTCGCTGCGTCCGCCCCTATGCCAGCTCCTGTGCCCTGCTCGCCGCCCGCGAACAGCAGACGATTGACCTGGGTGGAATGCCACAGCGTCAGGTTGCCGCGCTTGAGTGCCGGACGCAGAAAAGCCTTGGCCGTATTCCAGCGCCAGCCGGAACGCTGATTGACCTCGAAATAGGCCACACCCTCGTTGCTGCCACGATTGAAGTCCTCGGTGCGCGGGATGCCGGCCTGCTCGGCGGCACTGGCGAAATCGTCCAGCACTTCCCAGTTGAGGCGCTGCCGCTCGACTCGCCACTCGCCACCGTGACCATGGAACTGGCGATGCTCGGGGCCGGCATCCCCGCCCTCGTCGAGGCGCGCGTGATCCTCATGGCGCATGAAGGCCGGCAGACATTGCTCCCAGCGCCACTCGCTGTCGCCAGTCACCTCGGCCCAGTGGTCATAGTCCCGCGCCTGACCGCGCATGTAGATCATGCCGTTGATGCTGGAACATCCCCCCAGCGTCTTGCCTCGCGGATAGATCAGCGAACGTCCGTTGAGCCCCTTGTCCGGCTCGGTGCGGTACAGCCAGTCCGTGCGCGGATTGTTGATGCAGTACAGGTAGCCCACCGGAATGTGGATCCAGTGGTAGTTGTCGCGCCCACCCGCCTCGACCAGCAGCACGCGGTGGTCAGGGTTGGCGCTGAGGCGATTGGCCATCAGGCAGCCGGCGGAACCGGCCCCCACGATGATGTAATCGAATTCAGAGAGATCGTCTCCCGGTTTGGCAGGGCGAGCGTCCTGCTCGCCCCCTGGGGATCGATGCGGGTTGTTCTTGTTGTCTGACATGGCGCGTCCCTCTCCAGACAGCTGGCGTGTACTTTCCAATGGCAGGAATACAGATGGCGACGATGCTGATGACGCCGGTGCAGATGACCGAAAGCGTGAGCGACTTACTTGGCCGTCGGCATGGCGAACTCGGCACCGGCATCGATGGAATCCGACCAGCGCTGCATGATGGATTTCTGCTTGGTATAGAAACGCACCCCCTCTTCTCCGTAGGCGTGGGTATCCCCGAACAGGGAGCTCTTCCAGCCACCGAAACCGTGCCAGGCCATCGGGACCGGAATCGGCACGTTGATGCCGACCATGCCCACCTGAATGCGACGCCCGAATTCACGTGCGACACTGCCGCTCTCGGTGAAGCAGCTCACGCCGTTGCCGAATTCATGATCATTGATCAGCTGGATGGCGGTCGCGACGTCTGGCACGCGGACACAGGCCAGCACCGGGCCGAAGATTTCTTCCTTGTAGATCGTCATGTCCGGGGTGACGTGATCGAACAGCGTGCCGCCCATCCAGAAGCCTTCGCTGCTGTCGCCGCCGATGTCATTGCCGGTGAACTCACGCCCGTCGACGATCATCTCGGCGCCTTCCGCGACGCCCTTTTCGATGTAACCGCAGATACGCTCATGCGCCTGACGGGTGACGATCGGGCCCATCTCGGCGTCCAGATTCATGCCGTCCTTGATCTTGAGCTCGCGGGCACGCTCGGCCAGACGCGGCACCAGGGTGTCCGCCACATCGCCCACCATCACCGCGACGCTGATGGCCATGCAGCGCTCGCCGGCGGAGCCGTAGGCCGCGCCGATCAGGGCATCCACCGCCTTGTCGAGATTGGCGTCCGGCATCACCACCATGTGGTTCTTGGCGCCACCCAGTGCCTGGATGCGCTTGCCATGGCGTGCGCCGCGCTCATAGATCAGGTTGGCGATCGGGGTCGAGCCCACGAAGGACAGGGCGCGCACCTTGGGATGATCGATCAGCGTCTCGACGGAATCCTTGTCGCCCTGCACCACGTTGAAGACGCCATCCGGCAGGCCCGCCTGCTTGAGCAGGTCCGCCATCATCAGCGAGGCGCTGGGGTCCAGCGGGCTCGGCTTGAGCACGAAGCTGTTGCCTGCCGCGATGGCGACCGGGAACATCCACATCGGCACCATCACTGGGAAGTTGAACGGAGTGATGCCGGCGACGACGCCCAGCGGCTGGCGCATCGTCCAGTTGTCGATGCCGGTGCTGACCTGATCGGTGAAGTCACCCTTGAGCAGCTGCGGGATACCGCAGGCGAATTCGACGATATCGATGCCGCGTGCCACTTCGCCCTGGGCGTCGGTGAATACCTTGCCGTGCTCGCGGGTGATCGCCTCCGCCAGCTCGTCCTTGTGCTCGTTGAGCAATGCGAGGAACTTGAACATCACTCGGGCACGTCGAATCGGCGGCGTGTCGGCCCAGGCCGGGAAAGCGGCGTCGGCAGCAGCCACGGCGGCATCGACATCACTGTTGCGTGCCAGCGCGACCTGACCGGTCACCTTGCCGGTGGCCGGATTGAAGACATCCTGAGTGGCGCTGGAATCGCCTCGAGTCACCTGGCCGTTGATGAAATGCTGGATAGCGTTGGCTGCTGTCGTCATGGTGCTGATCTCCGCTGGCGGTGTTTTATAGGAATAAGCCTGTGTCATGCACATGTCTGGCGCTGAAGGTCCTTCGCCTGGTCAATGACGAACGAGGACATGCCATCAGCAGGTGTTCATGAAATTACGCCGCCACGCGCAGGGTGCAATTGAGTAATTCTTGGGTGAGATATAACGATTGCTGATATCCGATTGCGCTCAGAAATTTCTCCGCTTCCCTCGAGAACCAAAGCAAAAGTTAAGCGTCCATAATCAATTAGTTACAACGAAAAAGAAGGAAGGGGTTTCGACAGCGGTAGGCGCTTCGATCACGAGGCCTGACTCGGAGGAACACGGCTTACCGCGACCAATGGCCAATAGGTGGCAGAGAACGCATTCAGGCCACAATGCGTGATGTAGGGCCAGCAGCACGTCTCTCGCCGGCCAGAAAATGCCAAACACATGGATGTCACTGATGCAGGATCTGTCCCGACTCAATGCCTTTGTCACCGTGGCGCGCACCGGCAGCGTGTCGCGAGCGGCGCAGGCGTTGCACCTCAGCCAGCCCGCGATCAGCCTCAAGCTCAAGCAATTGCAGGAAGGCCTGGGATTGATCCTGTTCGAGCGTCACCCCCATGGCCTGTTGTTGACGGCCGATGGCCAGGCCTTGCTGCCCAGTGCCGAGAAGACCCTGGCCAGCGCACGTGGCTTCGAGCAGGCCGCCGCGGCACTACACAGCACAGTGCGCGGCAAGCTGCGCATCGGCACCATCGTCGACCCGGAATTCATTCGTCTGGGCAGCTTGCTGCGCCATCTACTGGAACGCGCGCCCAATCTGGAAACGGAACTCCACCACGGCATGAGCGGCTGCGTCCTCAAGGCGCTGCGCCAGAATGCGCTGGAAATCGGCTTCTACCTCGCCCCCCCCGGAGAAGGCCCGCGCGATGACTCACTCTGTTATCGCGAACTGGCATTCTTCGACTATTTCATTCTCGCCCCCACCGGCTGGTCAGCGCGCCTGACGGAGACTGACTGGCCTTCCCTGGCCGCCCTGCCGTGGATCGTGACGCCTGAGAATTCCGTCCACTCACGCCTGCTGGCGCATGCCATGCGTGACAGTCAGTGCACTCCCCATCGCGTCGCGCAGGTGGATCAGGAAGTCTGCATGCTAGATCTGGTACGCGCCGGCGTCGGACTGACACTGGCCCGCGATGTATTGGCGCTGGCCGAGCGCCAGGAACGTGGCCTCAATATCGTGCCAGACACCCGCCTGCCCTGCGCCTTGAGTGTGGTATGGCGTCACGACAAGCAACACGACCCCTGTGTCGAAGCTGCACTGCAAAGTCTCGAGGAGGTCTGGCCGTCTGAGTGAAGGGCAAGTGAATGAAGATGGCCTACGGGATCGAGCGGCTAGCTTCATGCTGACCAGAGCGGCAGGTGTGCATTCCGACGTTCTCCCTTCTTGCACTGCCATGCAGCACTCTTGATCGCCTCGGAGCTCTGGTGTCAGAGCACGGGGCTACTCCGTTGGCGCGGGATGGATTATTCTAGTCGTGATACCGAAAAAACCGCATGTCCCGCCAGAGGCCGAGGGATTGCCTCTGCTCATGCGTTATCGAAGTATCCCCAGATGGCAGCACTATCGAATCACAAGGTAACACAATGATAGATTTCAATAATAAAGGCTTTTTTAAACTCAAACAGAACGATGAATATGCCGAGCGCGTCAATGACCTGCTGATCGATGGCGAAGAAATCATTTCAGCCTATAAATCAATGCGTGACGGGGTCGTGTTTACCAACAAGCGTATTATCGCTGTCAATGTTCAAGGATTGACGGGCAGCAAGAAAGACTTCACCTCCCTCCCGTACAAGAAGATTGAAACCTATTCCATCGAAACTTCCGGCACCTTTGATCTTGATTCAGAGCTCACGATCTATTTCTCGGCACTCGGTACGGTGAGATTTGAATTTACCGGCAAGACACGCCTTACCGAAATCTCGCAAGTCATCACCACCTATGTGTGTTGACTCCCTGCTGCTTCAGATGTGAATTCCTTTGATCAAACGGGATTACCCAGAATGAGTGACATGTCAGTCGATCAATTCGAAGAAAGCATGAAACGCGAACTCGACAAGTTCGTGCGCAGTGCCAACAGAGCCGCCAGCTCAACCTCCCGAGAGTCCGCTCCTCGTGCGCGTCCTGAAGCACCACGCGCCAGAGAGACCACCACTCCCCTCAAGGGACTGCGAGTAACGCTTGGCGTCAAGCAGAAGCGATTGGCATTGGAAGTGCCCTTCACGGTGCAGACCGACAGCATCTCCAAGGTACAAGCTCGCATCCAGGCAGAGAAAGCAGCACGCAAGGCCGGCTGGAAGATCATCAGCCACGTGATCGACTGGAATGATACCGAGCGAGAACCCGACGTTCGCTGACACCTCGGCCACTAGGCCTGAAGGGGGGATGACATCGGCTGCGCCACTAGCCCATATCGAGAATATCGAAAGGCAATCACGCCTCGGGCGGCATAGGCTCTGTAGACACACTCACGGCCTAGAGGGGTATGCGCATGAAACACTTCGATTCATTGTTCTCTCTGTTCGCGGCGGTCCTGTTGTCAGCCCTCCTGCCCTTTACCATGGAAAGTGACGCGAGGTCTGCCTCTCACGACCCGCAACCTTTCTCATCCCCTCTGGCAAAAGGCTCGCTCAAGGAAGACGACAGTAACGAGATGCCCGACGCATAAGTCACTGACGTCGGGCTGGCTTGATGTGCGGCCTTTCGTGAAAAATTCTCCCGGAAACGTCTGCCTCGGTAAACGCCACCTTCCTCGACCCTGCCCGCTGCACTGCCTCCCAGGTCAGCGCGATCGCTTCCGCTGGCGTCTCCCCGTTGCACTCAGCCTACGCAAGCAGGATTTCCGATAGCATTCGCCGCGCAGCAGAAGGTCTGTAATATTCCCCGTTTGATGTCAGTCAGATTGGCAGCATAAATACTTACATAGAGAGATAGATAGCGGCCCTTATTGAACGTGAGTCGGGGATTCAAGCGCTTGCGCACTCCCGTGCAGCCGCATTTCCTTCGCCAAGACACGACAATGCCCCGACCTGGCGACAGGACGGGGCATTGTCGTAGTGAAGGGATCACAGGAGGTGAACCCACCCCCTCTGACGGCCCACTGGCCGCCAGCGCAAACGCTAACGCCGAAAGACCACACTCAGGTTGTTCGCCGGCATCTCGACCACCCTGTCGAGTCGCAAGGCGTTGCGCTCCGCTTCCTCGATGACCGCTTCCAGGTCACGCACACCCCATAGCGGGTTGCGGCTCTTGAGCTGCACATCAAAGCCTTCGTTGCTCGGCGCCGTGTGCTGCCCTCCCCGCTTGTAGGGACCGTAGAGATACAGCACGCCGTCCTTCGGGAGACGTCGACCGGCCTGCAACATCAGCTCGGACGTGACCCGCCACGGCGAGATATGGATCAGATTGATCGCCACCAGCGCATCGCAGGCCACCTCAGGCCACTCGGCCTGTACATCCAGCGTGATCGGCGCCTTGAGGTTGGGCAAGGCGGCCTCGGCGCGCCAGTCCGCGATGGACTCCAAGGCACGCGGGCTGGCATCGCTGGGCTGCCACTCCAGATGAGGCAACCCGTGGGCGAAATGTACCGCGTGCTCGCCGCTGCCACTGGCCAGTTCCAGCACCTGACGCCGCGCTGCCAGCACATCCCGCAGGACATCGAGAATCACATCACGATTGCGGGCGACCGCCGGGCTGGCGAGACGCTGACTGTGCGCCACCTCGACATCCTGCTGCGATGATTGCGACGTCGCGCTGGGCAAGTCATCGGGTAACTCGGGGGTGGCCATGCAGCACTCCTTTCAACAGGATAAATGACTCAGAACGAAAAGATGGCTAGATCATAACAAAGCGCCGCACCCCTGAGGGGCACGGCGCTCGAGCAAACAGTGGTTGGATCGGGGCATTTCGGTCAGGTTATCTCGTTCGGGCTATCTGAAGCAGGCCACATGAACGACTCTAGCGGGCACGCGCCACCGTGGAACGGGCGCGCCAGAAATCCAGCACCCGCAGCGGGTCGCCCACTTCATGGGCCTTGTGTTGCGCGTTGTGCGCCATGGCACGCGTCGCATCACGATTGCCCAGCAGGCGCTCGAGGGCGGCTGTCCATTCTGCCGGATCATCCCCCACCAACAGGCCATCGACGCCGTCCTCGATCAGATCGACATAGGGCGCCCGGCGACTGTAGATGCCCACCCCGCCCATGCAGGTGATATCGAGAAACCGCAACCAGGAGGCAGCACGGTTGTCGGAGTTTTCCATCAAGGGCGCCAGCCCGATGGCGATCCGACGCCGCGAGCAATAATCCTGAAAGGCCTCCCAGCTGACGGCCTCCATCGTCTTGAGGCGGGGAATATCGCTGAGCGCCAGCGGCAGATGGCGGCCCATCATCAGTTCCACCTCACTGTCCGAATGCCGCGTCTGGATATCGCGCAGCACTGGGGCCAGCGTGAGGATGTCCTCACGATGCGCCAGAGTGCCGTGAAAGCCGATGCACCAGTCGCTCTGCTCGAGATGATGCAGATCCGGCAGCATGCCAGTCAACGGCGGCGTCAACAGGCTGACTTTGGGATGCAGACTCGCCAGAGCGGCCTCCAGCTGCTCGCTGACCACGACGACCTCATCCGCCAGCGCGAACAATCGCTGCTGCAATTGAGCCGCTTCAGCCTCAGAGCCTGCTTCAGGGGTGGAGGTGTCCTGCTCCGATGGCAGCAACTCAGGCGAATACAGATGATCGACGAGGTAGCAGATACGACCGTGCTGCTCACGATGTGCTTCCAGCATCTCGATCCATTCCCGCCCCAGGCTACGCGCGATCAGCAGGCAAGCGCCGGTAAGGCGCGCCTGGGCAAGCTTGGGGGAGAACTTCCAGCGGCGGGTTTCAAAACGCTCGACACGTGTGCCTTCCTTGCGCAACGCGGCCATGGCAGGCAGGAAGAAATAGATATCTTCCAGCGCCTGGGCTTCATCACTGAGTACGATCCAACGAGGAGTGGTCGGGAAGGCGGTCATGTCAGTCTCCTTTACTCGAGGCATTCATGGTCCCGGCACGTTCAGCGTCACCGCCAAACAAGCGCGAGCGAGAGCACACACTGACTCTGGGACGCTTACTTTGAGCTTAATGATTTCTGGGCATCACACCACTCAAATTTTGCTGCTGTGTAGCGGATGTAATCAACGTGTTACCTGCGTTGGACACCAAATCGCCGCTGGCAGTGTCAGATTGGTCGTCCTCAGCTCCAGAAATGACAAGGCCCGCAGGGGTAGCTGCGGGCCTTGTGGGTTGATGAACTCGATGTCGAACCAGGTCATTTGCCTTGCGTAAAGCTGACTCTCATCACGCCACGCGTATCAGTTCGTGGCGGTCTTCACCGAGTGCCGTGGCACGGCGAACATCCTCCAGTCGCTTGAGCAGGTACTGGCCATAGCCAGTCTTACTGAGACGCTGGCCGAGCGCGAACATCTCATCGTCATCGATCCAGCCATTTCCCCAGGCGATCTCTTCCAGACAGGCGATCTTGAGTCCCTGACGATGCTCGATGGTCTGCACGTACTGCCCAGCCTCCAGCAGGCTGTCATGCGTGCCGGTGTCCAGCCAGGCGAAGCCACGCCCCAAGCGCTCGACATGCAGGTCGCCCCGCTCTAGATAGGCATTGTTGATGCAGGTGATTTCCAGCTCCCCCCGAGAGGAAGGCTTGACGCGCTTGGCGATCTCCACGACATCGTTGTCGTAGAAATAAAGGCCGGTCACCGCAAAGGGCGAACGAGGATGGGCAGGCTTTTCTTCGATGGAAAGCGCCTTGCCCTGCTCGTCGAACTCCACCACGCCAAAGCGCTCCGGGTCCTGCACCAGATAACCGAAGACGGTCGCCCCCGTGGCACGGGACGCGGCGTGCTTGAGCTGACCCGTAAAGTTGGGGCCATGGAAGATGTTGTCCCCCAGCACCAGGCAGACATCATCATCACCGATGAAGTCCTCGGCGATCAGGAAAGCCTGAGCCAGCCCGTCCGGGCTAGGCTGCACGGCATATTCAAAGCGAACGCCATATTGCTCACCACTGCCCAGCAGCTGCTGATACTGCGGCAAGTCCTCAGACGTCGAGATGATCATGATGTCCTGGATGCCGGCCAACATCAGGACCGAGGCGGGATAGAAGATCATCGGCTTGTCGTAGATAGGCAGCAACTGCTTTGAAACGCCTAACGTGATCGGGTGCAAGCGAGTGCCGGAGCCCCCCGCGAGAATGATGCCTTTCCGTGCCATGTTACGCTCCCTGTCCCTGCTGAATTTCCGCTGTCGTCGCGGATCAGTCAGTGCCTACGCTTCCTGGCCCAGTGAACTGACAAGCTCACCTGGCTCCCTGACGCAGCATCTGATTCAGCTCATAGCGTAAACAGCAAGAAGACCGCCTGCAGCATGGTTTTCGCCGCAAGATTGCGCATTTTACTGCTATTAATAAAGCTTATCAAAATATCACTAAATCAATATATATAGCTCAGGGCTGGGCAAGGCAGGAGCATGATGAGACTCATGCCAAGTCACCTCAGGCAGTTGAGTCACTTCATCTCCTGCACGGTGCCCGGATCAGATCTCGGCTCCCAGACGCTCTCCCTGATAGCGGCCATCACGAATCCGCTGCCACCACTCAGGATTATCCAGATACCACTGAACCGTCTTACGCAGGCCCGACTCGAAGGTCTCCTGCGGCCGCCACCCCAGATCACGCGCTATCTTGTCGGCATCAATGGCATAACGCAGATCGTGCCCGGGCCTGTCGGTCACGAAGGTGATCAGATCACGGTAATGCGCAAGACCTTTAGGCTTTTGCGGCACCAAGGCTTCCAACGTCTCACAGATCAGGCGTACCACGTCGATATTGCGCTGCTCGTTATGCCCGCCGATGTTGTAGCTCTCCCCCAGCGGCGCATCACACGCCACCTTGATCAAGGCACGCGCGTGGTCCTCGACATACAGCCAATCGCGCACCTGATGGCCATTGCCATACACCGGCAGTGGCTTGCCTGCCAGGGCATTGAGGATGGTCAGGGGAATCAACTTCTCGGGGAAGTGATAGGGGCCATAATTGTTCGAGCAGTTGGTCATCACTGTCGGTAGACCGAAGGTCCGCTGCCAGGCTCTTACCAGATGGTCCGACCCCGCCTTGCTGGCCGAATAGGGAGAACTCGGCGCATAGGGTGTCAGCTCCGTAAAGCCGGGGTCATCCACTGCAAGATCACCAAACACCTCATCGGTCGAGATGTGATGGAAGCGGAACGTCTCAGCCTTGGCAGGATTCACCAATGCCAATTGCTTCCAGTAACGGCGTGACGCCTCCAGCAACCGGCAGGTACCCATGACGTTGGTTTCGATGAAGGCCTCCGGCCCATCGATGGAGCGATCGACATGACTCTCGGCGGCGAGGTGCATGACGATATCCGGCTGATGCACACTGAAGATTCGTGCCAGTGCCTCAGCATCACAGATGTCCGCATGCTCGAAGACATACCGCGGATGATCACTGACGGACTCCAGCGAATCCAGATTGCCCGCATAGGTCAGCTTGTCCAGGTTGACCACTTCATGGGACGTCGAATCGATCAGCTCGCGCACCACGGCAGAGCCGATGAACCCGGCACCGCCGGTAATCAGGAACTTCATGCTTCACCTCAGCCACGCACTCGGCGCAGAAAGAAAATTGAGAGTGCAGAGAATCAAGGGTCAGAGTCATGGGGCTGCCACACAACATCCCTGGGCTCGTCCCTTGTTGTCTCCTGATGATACGCTACCGCCCCGCCCGCCCTTGGCCGATTAGCGTGCAGTATCACAGCTGAAATTCCTCGCCCGAATGGCATACCCACATAATGAGAACCAACTTATATAGAGAGCGAGATGACTCCGTCTCCAGTATGACAGGCACAAAAAAGCCCCGTACGCGTAGCGAACGGGGCTTTTCACTCTCTCGTCCATCATGAGGGAGGCCTGGCTTGCCAAGGTGGCTAAAGGATGAGCCTCAGGGCTTGATGACACGCAAAATCTGACGTCAGCAATAAAGCTCACTGACTCCTGGCGCTGTCACAACGCCCTGTCACAAGGCTCTGTCACATGAGCCCGGGTCAAAGATCCCCGTTGTCAGCAGGCACGAACCAGGAAGCCATCTCACCTCGCGCGGCGGCCTTGCGATCATCACGCTGCCGCTCCGCTTCCAGCACACGATATTGGAGCCGATTGATCCACTCGAAGCCAAGTCCCGGCAAGGGGGAAAAGGGAGTCGTGCGACTCATCCCCCACAGTGCAAAGCGTGTACTGCCCTGCTCTGCTTCACCACGCCCATGCATGCCGTAGGTATTGGCGATCAACAGTGTGTTGGCCTTGACGGCAAAGTGCTTGACCTCGCCTAGACCGAAGCGCTCGAGATCCCCTTCATCCACACGGAAAGACCCACGCTGCGTGTATCGATTGGGGTGGTCGCGTGCGATCAGGCTCATATGCTTTTCCCATGACAGACGCGCTGGCGACATGCGCGTGGAGCCCGGGACAAACATGAAAGGCCCCTGGGCAGGTGTCACATCCTGCAGATACAGCCAGAACTTCATGGTGGGCTGGAAGGTATCCACATGCAGGGACTTCTGGGGATCGCGCTCATGGCTTTCCAGCACGCCATTGTGAATACGCTCCAGATGCATGATGGGCTGTCGCGCATGGCCACTGCAGTAACGCATCAGGCGCCTGAACCGCTTGTCACGCATCAAGGCCTGCATTTCCGGTAAGGCTGCTACATTTTCCGGCGCCATTACACGACGACGGGTCAAGGTATCTGCCTGGCGACACTGACGAATCTCGCCACGTGCCCCCTCAGCCTCTCTGACCAATCGCTCGTACTGCTCCGCAGGCAGAAAATCCTCCAGCATCAGGTAGCCATCATGCTGAAAGGCCTTACGCTGCTCTCGCGGCACCCCATAGGCAAACCAGGCCTGACGTACACGCATCATCCAATGCGCGGCGCGCAAGCGCACCAGATGAAGCCCACGACGGTTCAGCCCGGGGTTCCCCAGCACAGGATTGGCCACGAAGGACTTGGCACCCGTAAATGCCCCTAGTGTATCCATGCATCTAGCAGCAAGAGACCGCATGCCTGACTCCTTCACCACATTTTCGGCAAGAAACTCAACCGATCTTCCGAGCATCCTGGAGCTTGAGAACTCCGGTCAAAGCACCATTGTCATCTACTACCAACAGAGAGGTGACGTTGGCTTTCAACATGGTGTTCTCGGCAGCCGAGAACATTTCGTTTTCATTGATCGTCATGGGGGTGCGGGTCATGATATCGCCCCCTGTCACGCCATCCAGCCCTTGATTATCGAAGAGTGAGCGACGCAAGTCACCGTCCGTGATCAAGCCTTGAATAATGCCATTGTCAGCAATGACGGTCAGCCCTAACCCGCCTTGCGTGATCGTCATGATCACTTCGCGCAAGGAATCTGTCGGGGTATTACAGGGGACTGGGGAGTGCATGACATCACGGACACGCGTCAGCAAACGACGACCAAGGCTGCCGCCGGGATGGAACGCCGCGAAATCCTGAGGCATGAAATGACGGCGCTCGATCAAGGCAACGGCAAGCGCATCCCCCATGGCCAAGGTCACAGTGGTCGAGGTAGTAGGTGCCAGATTGTTGGGGCACGCCTCACGATCAACACCGACATCCAGCACCAGATCACTGTTCTTGCCAAGGGTCGAACCGGGATTGCCTACCAAGGCAATGATTTTGACCCCGAAGTGTTTCAGTGACGGAATCAGGCGGATGACCTCTTCAGTTTCTCCACTGTAGGAAATCAAAATGGCCACATCCCCTTTGGTAAACATCCCCAGGTCGCCATGATAGGCCTCTGCTGGATGTACCGCGAAACTGGGCGTACCGGTCGAAGCCAAGGTGGCTGCAATCTTGTTGCCAATGATGCCTGACTTGCCCATCCCGGAGACGATCACCCGACCAGAAGTCGTCATGATCATGCGTACCGACTCTTCAAACTCATTTCCCAAACGCTCAGAAGTCGCTTGCAGTGCCTCCGCCTGAGTCACGAATACTTTCTTTCCAATCTCGACGCTTGGCATTTCCTTACCCTCTGTCCATGATGCCTGGCTGCCCAGCAGAGATGTGCTGAGCAGCTTCCTTCATTGTTTATTGTGCAACTTTAGCAACATTGCCCAGGAACCCCGAAGCAGTGCTATAAACCGCTTCCCTCCCCTGTGCCAAAAGGATTCGGTCGGCCAGTTCTCTGACAGCGCCCTTGCCCCCTGGCAGTGACAACACTTCATCGGCTTGTGCCTTGATATAGTCCGGTGCATCCGCGACAGCGTAGGCTCTACCACACGCATCGAAGGCTGGGAGGTCTATGACATCATCGCCAATGAATACTGTCTGCTCCGCAGTCGAACCCGCTGCCGCCATCAATTCCTGGCATGCAGCGTGTTTATCCTTCACGCCAAGCTTGGCATGAGAGATCCCGAGATCGGCAATGCGTTTGCGCAGCGTGGCAGAATCGCGCCCCGAAAGGACCGCCACCTGAATGCCTGACTCCTCCAGCAAGCGGATTCCCAGGCCATCCCGGACATGGAACTGCTTCAAGGATTCACCCGAGGCATCGTAATAGATACCACCATCAGTCAAGACGCCATCAACATCCGTAATCAGTAGCCGAGTCTGAGCCAATGGATCAGGCTTGCTCTGCGGTGTGCGGCCTTCTATCAGAGCACGTACCGTCTCCAGACACTCAGGGGTATCAACGCCGGGCCCGGTTTCCTCTACCTCAATGACATGGATCTTGATACCGGCATGCATGAGGCGAAGCTGTTCCAGCGATTCAGCACGTTCTGCCATGGACTGGGGTAGCCGTGAATATCCTTCCAAGACCTCGCGTCGATAGGCGTAGACTCCGACATGCTTACGATACCTGGCTTCTTCAACCTCGCGAGGGTAAGGAATCGGAGAGCGACTGAAGTACAAAGCATCATCGAATTGATCGCACAGAACCTTGACCGTGTTCGGATTCTTGGCTTCCTCCGATGAGATAGCATGACAAAGTGTTCCCACTTTTGCCTGGCTATTCTGCATGGACGCCACCAGCAACTCGAGGTCCTCCGGCCGCACCAATGGCTCATCGCCTTGCACGTTGAGGTAGATATCGGCGGAGACCTTCTGCATTACCTCAACCAGACGGTCCGTGCCAGAGGCATGCTCTGGTGAGGTCATGACTGCCTGCCCGCCAAAAGCCTCTACTGCGTCGAATACACGCTCGTCGTCCGTGGCAACCCATACCGCATCAATTCCTGCTACCTGAGTGGCACGCTCCACCACATGCTGCACCATCGGCTTGCCAGCAATGTCTGCCAGGGGCTTCCCTGGCAGACGGCTGGAGCCGTAACGGGCAGGAATGATGATGACCGTTTTCTGGTTCATCTCAATCGTCACGACGCTATTCCCTTTGCAGACTTATTCAATGACCAGCTCTGGAAGTGACTTCACTGCATCATCGATAGCCTTGACCTGTTGCAGGAAAGGTTCGAGTTGATGCAGCGGCAAAGCGCTGGGCCCATCGCACTTGGCATTGTCAGGGTCCGGGTGCGCTTCCAGGAACAAGCCTGCCAGGCCAGTGGCCATGCCAGCTCTCGCCAATGTCACTACCTGCTGACGACGACCACCAGAAGCGGCGCCGGTCGCTTCACGCTGCTGCAACGCATGGGTGACATCGAAGATGATCGGAAGATTCCCGGTCACGCGCTTCATGACATCGATGCCGAGCATGTCGACTACCAGATTGTCATAACCGAAGCTTGTACCACGATCACAGAGTATGAGATCGCTATTGCCCGCTTCCTTGAACTTCTCGACGATGTTCACCACCTGCCCCGGGCTCAGGAACTGCGGCTTCTTGATATTGATCGTCTTGCCAGTCTTGGCCATGGCCACGACCAGATCTGTCTGACGAGCCAGGAAAGCCGGCAGCTGCAGGATATCGGCCACTTCCGCCACAGGTTCACACTGCCAAGTCTCATGGACATCGGTGATGACCTTGACGCCGAACTCAGCCTTTACATCCTGGAAGATTCGCATGCCCTCTTCCAGCCCCGGGCCACGATACGAATGAATCGAGGACCGATTGGCCTTGTCGAAACTGGCCTTGAATACATAGGGAATACCAAGCCGGTTGGTAACCTCTACATAATGCTCACAAGCCCGCATCGCAAGATCGCGAGATTCAAGAACGTTGATGCCACCAAATAAACTAAAGCGGCTGTCATTACTGTAACTCATTACTATTCACCTAAATTAGAATTAAAGTTTTTCATGATAACGCGATGAAGTTTATCTGAAGTTTTAGATAAGAAACTCTTATATTTTTGTACATCGCCACCGTTCATATTTGCTTGTCGTTTAATAATCTTCTTTTTACGAAGCAAGTAGTCAGTTGATGTATCCTCAATCAGTACAGGGTGATATATTCCTTTGCTATCAGAAGACTTTAAATCCGACAAATAGTGAAAGTTATAGTATTGTCCAGATGATGACCATCTATACGATTCACAAAAACTCTCACCAAAATAATCTTCCAAGCTCTTGAGAACAAATCCCTCACTTTTCAGAAGATTGGCTACGAAGCCTTCATCACCAGGATATAAATCTTGGCTAGAATTCACTATAGTAAGCTCTTTACGCTTTTCAAACATCCGGCTTGCAAATTTGGAAGAAAAATAATTAATCGAGAAGCAGCATCCAAAGACATTGTCATCTGACAGCTTGTACGAGAATTTCGATGACGAATACCAAATCCACGAAGAGTCTCGCTTACCAAACTTAAGCGCCATGTAATCAACGTCGGGATCAACACCAGCCAGCAATTTATTTAATCTTTGATCACAAATTATTGCATCATCTTCTACAAGCCAATACCCATCATAGTTAGGGAATCTCTTAATAACGGGATACAATGCATAATCTCCACACTTCCAACCTATAGTTGGGAAATCATGTCTAAGATTATTTTCATCCAGCCATTCGCGGTTATACGAACACTTATTTACATACCCTGAGACAGAACTTGCTTTAGTCTCATCTACAGCGAATACTACATTTAGTCCAGAAGCGCGATAGTAATTAGCAAGGTAAAAAGCTTGTGAGTCAACATTATTAGTACGTATACAAACTAGAACGTTGGCCATTATTTTTCCTTAATAAAATTACGTAGGCTCTGATCAATATCATTTGCTCTTTCTGATATAATTTTTGAATCGGGTATATACAGGTTTTTCACTATATCAACGGGTGAGCTTAAAGACTCGTGTGTTATAAACTTATTATGATCACGATTTATCGATGAGAAATAGTCGTGAAATTTGAAATCACCACCTTTATGTAAGGCTTTAACTCTCAACCACACGTTTGGTATTAATAAAGCATCACAGAAAATAAGTCCATGTAAACTCTGACTCACAATGTATTTATATTTTCTTAACTCATCAACAAAATCTTGAATAGAATCAGTACGTATATCAATCAATTCAATATTCTTATCCTCTAGTACTTTTTCGACCCATTCATTATTCATTTGAGAGTGATGCGGAATTAAACCGACTTTAGCATTGTTATCTTCTTTGGTTTGATATACCGGACTAAACATGTTGTACAAAAGTAATCCTGGATCTCCCACGGAGCATGTACTTTGTACCGATATTGGTAGCAAGCTTTTTGTAAAATAGCCTCTCACGAACTTAAAATCAATTTTCTTAGCTTTAACTAGACTATCTACAAGCTCAATATCAACCTCTGGGTTCATAAAACCACTGCCTAGAACATAGGTTTTCTTGGTTTTTTTTGAAGCCACTGTTGGAAGCCAGTTCAGAATACTGCCTGTACTAATAAAATCACATCTTTCGATGGATACTTTCTTCAAATCAAACCCATAATATTCCTTAAAAATTATACGTGTAATTTCATCGCCTAGATTGTAACTTGAACTATTGGGATCACGCCACCAAAATGCTAAATTTTTCATTTTAAGAAACCTTGTAAAAATATTTAAAATTAGAGATTAGTTTATTGTTTGAGTCATTAAAAAAACTATATGGATCTTTAAGAAACTTATGATACTGCTTCTCTGTAGAAAACTTTCTCACAATTAAATTTACCAAATTAAAATTTAATTTTTGTTTGGGAGTATTATTAAACAGCACAATAGCGCCTTCTTTCCACAAGCTGTAAGCTAATGTAGAATCTTTATCACCAGGGTTCAAGTTAATTAATTTTTTTGACTTTCTACCGCTAAATATATTTTCAAATTCGATATCAGAAAACAACATTGCATCTTGTGGGCTAGGCTTTTCAAGCATATCTAAAAAAGGAGTGACAGCATATTTAGAGGATAGCCCAACATAATTAAAGTGGCTTGAAGTTTTACTAAGCACGTCACTATAGTCACTACTAAATTCAACGATAGAATTATGGACTTGTTCTATAAATTCTTTCCTAGCTTTATCAGTGTTATTGACTACAAATACGGGATTGAAATCTTCACCTACAATGTCTATTTTTTTAAAGGAGTCCTGATTGTTTAAGAATACATTCTCAAACATCAGTATATATTTTTGATATAACTTAAAACTTTCCTTGTCTATATCAAGCTCACTCGCGAAATATGAATAAGCGTGCATATTATTATCAAGCACATTTCTCTGAATGTCTTTCGATGTGACGAAATAAAATCCCGTTACGGGTCTATCTAAAAAAACAGATATCGACCTTTGCAGAGTTCCCCCATGGCCTATATCGACTATACCAACACTGTCAGCACTGAATAAACCTTTATGAGAGTAATATTTTACAAGATTCCTTCTCTCGTGGGCAGCGTTATCTAAGATATCATGCGAAAGATCAACGATAAGTCTTTGAAGTTTGTCCTTATCTTTCTTGTAATCAGCAAGATCGCAGAGAGATTCATACCCTGCCTCTTTGACGATAACTATATTAGGATCGCTCAATCCAAATCTTGTTTCGAGTAAGCTTCCGATCGATTGCGGCGTGAAATTCAAACTTAATAAGTCAATAAGGTCTTGAGTAGTTTTCAGAGCTGCTACGTTTACACTCCTTCTGGAGGCATATAGGTAGTGACTTTTAATCTTTTCACCACCAATTTTATGGTTATATTTATCGAAGGCCCTCTTAATAATCTCGCCATCTCTAGCAAGAAAGTAAAGATCTGTTAAACCCTGACTCACAGCTTGTTTATATAACCACTCTGCCATGCCACTAAATAACGGGCCAAGTACACAGTAACCTAGTAATTCTGCACTACCTGCAGTGAAGCTAGTATCAGATATACTAGCTTCACTCATGAATATTTTTTCAGACACAAGAGACTTAGTGATGCTCTTGCTAGTAAGAAATTCATTACTATCTTGTTTTTCTAAGGACTTTAGTACTGGATGTTTATTATGCAAATAATCATAGGACCGTTCTATATGTAGAGTATTTAAACCGTGATCTTTAGCTTTTTCGATATCAGATCTTAAGTTATCACCAATATGAAGCACATTCTTATTAGCTATGTCCAGATCTTTTTTTACATAACTAAACATATTACCTGTATGTTTCAGTAAATGTGTTTCACTCGAGACGTATAATTTATGGTAATGAGTTATATTGGCGTTAGATAAAAGCTCCTTAACAAAAGCACTACTATAGAATATGTCAGATATTATAATAATCTTTTTGTTTTTAGATACAGCATAATTATAAATATCCATGCCTGATTTTCTAGGCATGCAAAGATTAACATCTAAGCCGTGCTCTAAATTACTAAGCTCATACGTAGCGTCATTATTTAATTTAAATTTTTGTTGGAGTGCTGAATATCGCTCATCTATTGAGATCTCTTCGCCGCAGGTGCGCAGATCAGGTGTTATCAAATTCCTAGCTTTTTCCCTCTCAGATCTAAATATACCTTTTAACTCATGCTCATCAGGCAGTTTACTATCTAAGATATCAAAAGCATGATTAGGGTTAGAAAGAGGTCTTTCTATTAAAGTACCAAACACATCAAAAGAAACATATTCTGCTTTATCTACTAATTTTTTCCACTGATTAAGCCTAGCAGAATATTTTTCTAACAAAATTTTAGGAGGCTCAACTTTTTCAACTTTAGTTTTATTTATATTAGATATACTTTCAGTAATCGATTTTGGCGCAGATAGCTTTTGGACTCTTCGATCCACGGCTAACAGAGTCTGTCTAATATCTTCGACTTTATCAACAGTTTTATATCCCCAATAAAAAGCCAACATATCTCTAAGCTTATCTTTTGTATCGAGAAACATTACCCGATCACATTTTTTTGTTGACAAAATTGGTGATAAAATATCAGCCCAAAAGTGGGGGCTAATAAACTCTTGATAAATTGTTTGATAATTAGGGAAGCCTGCACCAACAGGAAATACAGGTTTATACCAGAACTCTGAGGATATACCAAAGCATGCAGCTTCATGGACTACTGAAGAGGATATCGAAGCTACTTTTTTGATTTTTCCACTAGCTAATAAAGAGTAAGTAGGTTTATCTATAAATGAAGCAGAGGGATGCTCATTAATATATTTTAATATTTCTTCATCACCCTTTTTCACATAGGGATGACGTGAATAGTAAACTTTATCGTATTTTTTAGCTAGCTCTTCGAACTTTTCTTTAAAATCCAAAAGATTTAACATTCTACCGTTTGAACAAATAGCCTTATCATTAAGTGTCTGGCCTATAAAAAGAGCAGAGTTATCAGGTATATTTATTGAAGGTCGACGATACCCCTTATAAAACTGTACTTTAAGCCTATTGGCATAAAGCTTAAATATTTCTTCGTCTATTCTAAATTCTGATATTTTATTATGTATATCTTCATTAGATGAAGAAAATCCGAATAAAATATCATCTAAGAAACGTACTGGATGTAGCCAAAAGTCTATCCAAGTGACGTTAATTTTATCAAGTAGATATCTAGTTTGTTCTGATAGTTCATAACCAATTATCACATCGCCTGGTGTCAGAAACTCACTTAAATAGCCTAAAGAATCATCTGAAATCTCATTAGCATCGTACCAGAATTGTACTTCGTGAATATTTAATTCGATACCAGATTTTTCAAAAAACTTAATACGGGAAAACTTATCATTATTACTCAAAGATGAACTAAATTCTACAACCTTAGACCCTGTAGCTTTACCAATAGGGTAAGATAATATATCGACCACCCATTTTCTATTCGAAAATTGCTCCTTTTCTTTTGTCATAATAAAATCAGAAGATAAATATACAGTCATTTTAGCGCCTCAATAAACTAATGCTAGCTATGATTTAAGTCAAGAGCCTTGCAGTTGCAACAAGCTCTTTTTATTAGTAATAACATCAATCGCTTTATCTATAGATATAAGTGTATCTTCATCATACAGGGTCATAGTTGTTTGTCGTTCTTTAAGTTTATTAAGTCCGGCCAAAGAAGCATTTAAACGATTCTTTTCTTGATTATAGCGCGCTTTGTCAAGAACATTGCACGTCAATGCAATTTTATTATATTCTAATTGTGCCGCTTTATATTCTTCCCACCAGTCTCGCAATATTTTTTCTAGCCTATTACTTTCTTTATCAGTTATTCCAGACCTTTTTAAACTTAAGTAAGCTTGTAGCAAACCATCATGTTTTAAAAGCTTTTGATTCATTATTTTTTGCTGCTCTATCAATTTTTCTAGATCATTTTTCTCACTATGATGAACTGTAACTTTTTTACTTGTTTTCCCTGGACTATTATTTATCTTATCAATATCGCTATGATACGCTAATATAGCATCCTTTATATCACTGAACCATAATGCTTTGCCATTCACTAAATATATGCCAGCTTCACATAATTCATGTAAAATCCTTTCTCCATGTGAAACCATTATCAGTGAAGCTTGTCCAATACGTCGCTGAAATAGTTGCTGAGCCTTCGCTTTAAAAGCCCTATCCCCTACCGCAGTAGCTTCATCAGATATATATACATCAAAATCAAACGCGAAGGAGAGACCAAAGGAAAGACGTGAACGCATTCCGGAAGAGTAGGTTCTGACTGGCTCATCGAAAGCCGCACCGATTTCCGCGAAGTCTTCCACAAAGTCGACTATTTTAGCAACGTCCTTCGCACGCCCCTGTGCACGTGCCACAAATTTGACATTCTGGCGCCCTGTCATGCTGCTTTGCATCCCGCCAGATAATCCGATTGGCCAAGACACACGACTATGCCGAATGACTTCACCACGCTCGGGAGTGTCCATTCCGGCAATTAATCTGAGCAAGGTCGACTTGCCAGCACCATTGGCACCGATGAGACCAACGCTCACACCGGATGGAATTGTCAGGTTGATATTGCGTAAAACCCAATCGCTACCATGATGATTGTGGTAACGCTTGTAGAGATTTTTGATCTCTATCATAGCTCAGTCCCGATGTTCTTTGATAATCAGCATCAACATGCTAGCAATAAATGCCAGAAAGATAGTGATCAACGCAAAAACTGTAATATTGTAAAGACGCTCAGGTTGAGTAGAATATTCTGGCATAAGAGGACTCTGTAACACACTAACTTGCTTCAACTTACGAGCTGCTTCAAGACGTGTATTTTCGAGCGCAGCGAGCGCACTGGAGTAGGTCTCCTGAGCAAACTTAGCCTTGAGTTCTAATGTTTCATACTTAGACGAAATGCTGTTAAGTGAACCGCCCGTCGCCTGTGCCAGGCGATCACGTTGCTTGGCAATCTGCTCGCGCATTGCCTCTATTTCGGCCTGTACGCGGCGCATGTCAGAAGCACGATTACTTTGATAGCTTCCTAGCGCCTTGCGCTGGGCCTGTAAAGTGGCTAACTGGCCTTCTAGGGTCGCCACTACCTGATTGATACTCTCAACTGTGCTCGTCGGTGAAACTAGGCCTTCCTTGTTTTGGAATGTCAACAAAGCTTCTCTGGCGTCATCCAAGCGTCCTTCCAATCGCCCAAGCTGTTTTTCCAAGAAAGTAACCTGCTCTTCTGCCAGTCTACGGCCCATTTCATTCATATGGTCTTCACCGGCCGAAAGCAAAAGCTCCGTCATACGGTGGGCGAATTCTGGTGTATAAGCTTGCACTTCGATTACTAGAACCCCTGAGTATTCATCCATTTCTATCTTGACTCGACGAAGATAATAATCATGTAACTCTTCGATTGGAGCATTCTGATCCATTAGTGATGAAAAGAAGTCACCATGTTGACTGTAGTGCTCTCTGAAGCTGAGCTTTGCATCAGCCAATCTCAACATATCAGTAGAAAGCAGATATTCACGCAGCAGCAGCAAGTCCTTATCAGAACTTCCCCCTGTCAGCAAGGAAGACACACTAAAGTCTGCTGAAGCTACCTGTGGGCTTTCGAGCACTACGGTTGCCTTCGACACATAACGATCCGATGCCCACAAGGACCAGTATAAAGTTACTAACACGATAGCGATCAATGCCAATGCCCAATGGGGCTGTCGAGTCATAAAGGCTTTCATAGATTACTTCGCCTTGAGTTTATGTGAGAAACGGATATGTAACATCAGTCCAAGTGCATTCAATGATAAGATGAAGAACCACAGATAGAGCAGGCTCGTCCCCTTGACTACATGATATCCCTCGAAGAATCCGAGTCGGAGCAACTCCAGTCCATGAGGGATTGGATTCCACATCAAATATTCCAAAAGCCAATGGGGTAGATGATTGATAGGAAATATGACACCAGAAATTATCAATAATGGCAGACTAATGATCTTGACTATTCTTTCCAGCTCTTCTACGAGCGTAGCGACTACTGACAGCGTCAGACCCAACCCCAAACCCAAACCCCAGAGGGATAACCAGCTGAAGAGAGCGTAAAGGGCATCGTCTGGGACAAGGGGTATTCCCAGCAGCAAACCTCCAGCGATGAATAGCAGGAAAACGAAGGTCCGCAGCATACCTTCCAGGAAATTACGCACCATGACAGGATCCGATGTCTGCACCTGACGATAGGTAAACAGCGCCTGGTTGGCATTGATAGCTCCCATGCCGCGCATCATTCCTTCTCTGACGAGATGAAACCCCATTAAGCCCACGATCAACCAAGGTATAAACTCTGCGTTGACAATTAATCTGTCATTTAATACAAAGGAGCGGATGAATATCATAATACCGATAAGTGCTATCGGCTCCGCTATCATCCAGAACCAGCCCATGCGGTCCGCCATGGTACGACCAATGGCTTCGCGGATGAACATCGCGTACCAGACGCTACGCGTCACGGCCCAGGTGGAGCGGGTCTTAGGCCCGCTCTTGTCGTCGCTTGAGGAGCGTTCAGTTGAAGTACTCATTTCAATGGCCATTATCAGAGGTCAATCGCAACTTTCGTAGCGACTGCAACTTGATAGAGGATCTGCGTGATGCTGGTGGCCAGCTGCAGGTTCTTGGTCGGCGGTTCCGGCAGTACCAGAATCTGATCACCCGAGCGCAGCTCGACTTCTTCAGCGCGACGCACGGCGCCGTTCTGACGCACAACGAGAATCTGGTCTTCATCCGCGTGCTGCGTGAAGCCACCGGCGCTGTTGATGTAATCCATCACCGTCATGCCCTGGGTGTAGACCATGGCCTGGGGCACCACGACTTCGCCGCTGATCAACAGGGAGTCGCTGATTTCCGGGATGGTGATGACATCGCCATCCTGCAGACGCACATCGGCGATGTTGCCGTCTTCACGCGCCACGACCAGTCGTCCAGTCGGTTCTTCCTTCTTCGCCTGCTCGACGAACTTCTCGATCATCTCGGCTTCCTGGACACGAAGCTCGGATTCTTCGGTGGTCGATGAAGACGCGCCGAGATAGGTGGCCTGAAGACGCTTGAGACTGTCCTGCAGTGCCTGCGCCTGCTGTTCCTTGACGCTCTCACGACGAATGGAAACGCTCTGGTAATCGGTCAGCCCTTTCGGCACCCCGACGGCATTGAGCAATTCCCCAAGGTGGGCATCGCGCGGCAGTGCATAACGTGACGGGCCATAGAAGCTGCCTTCCAGCTGCACGACGATGGTCTCGTCACGCTGGTCGGCACTGAACAGCACTTCATCACCAGCGCGCACGTCAGCAGCGCGGAATTCCGTCACCGGCAGATAGCGCGAGACGGGGCCGTCCGGACGAGAGCCCCGCAGCAGCACGTGAGAGACACCCGACTTGAGACGCGCCAGGTTCAGGACGTCTTCGCCACTCAGACGCGAGTCGGTGAGCTCATAGCGGTAATCACGCTCGACATCCCCGACCACGCTGATCGCCGGGCCACGTTCCTCGACGACGACGGTATCGCCATCGCGGAACTGCGGACGAGCGATCTCGCCGTTGATCAGGAAGTCATAGAGATCGACCGTATTGATGACGCGGCCATTGCGCTTGATCTTGATCTTGCGGTAGCTGCCCAGTGCCTGGTCGATGCCGCCGGCCTGATCAAGGAAATAGAGCATGGAATCATTCGGGGTCCCGGCGTAGCGTCCCGGATTCTTGACATACCCGGTGACGAAGACGCCCACCGGCTGCACGCCCTGCAGATTGGTGTAGACGCTGACGTTCTCGGGATACACCTCTTGAATGGCGCTGCGTACCTTGCCATCCAGCTGGGCATTGGTGGTGCCCTGCACCTTCACCGGACCGATGCCCGGCAGGAAGATGTTGCCCTGCGCATCGACAGGCAGCACGGACTCCATCTCGACCCCACCCCAGACACGCAGAGTGATCTGGTCACCCGGCTTGATGGTGTAGCTGCTGTTGAGGCCATCGGCCATCATGCCGCGGAAACCACCGGTAAAGAGGTTTTCGCCGAACGGCGGCAGGGAATCAGGGTCGGTCTGCGCACGGGAGGTCAGCGGCCCGTAGGTTCCGCTACGCCAATCGGCACGCGCCTTGTCTTCTACACTGTCCGTCTTTTGCGGGATGCTGGAGGCCTGGTCATTGCTGGACAGGATGGAGCCACTGTCCAGGCCGGCTGCCATGGCAGGGCTGGCGTTCAGGCACGCTACCGCCACCAGGCACCCGGCCCGGAGCAAGAATCTGGAAATCGTCATCGGGCTAGGCCCCTCGTAGTGCAAAGAAAATTGTGCAAAAAATAGTGCAGTGTCGGTCAGGGGTGACAGTGCCGGCCACACCAGCCTGCCTCCTGCAGTAGTCGCTTCGCGCTGATCCCGGTATGGGCCTTTCAGCGAGAAGTTGTTGAGAAACTCCTCAGCGGGCTTCTTCCAGCAGGCCAGTCACCAACCGCTGAGTCACCCAGGTGCCCTCGCCGGCCTTGCCGTCATTGCTGGTACGGCACGACAGTTCCTTGCTGGGTAGATCACGCTGATTAGAGACCGTCAGCTCGCGACAGATACGTCCGCTGGCTGCGAAATAGCGCTCATGGGCGACTACTTCGACATTGCTGCCCCAGGGGCTGGTCGGCACGGCAATCACGCTGCCAGGGGCGGCGCTGTCGAGAAATGACGAGACATCCGCCGGCAGCGACGCAGCGCCGGTCAAATTGGCCAGGTTGGTACTGCCGGCACCGGTGGATTCCGGATAGGAGGTCGCGCATCCCGAAATAGCCAAGGCAAGTCCTGCTGCACAGGCCAAGCGAACAATACGGACTGAAGCCTGACGATAAAATTTCTGGTTCATGAAAGTGTCCTGATGCTGCAAAGGGCCGCATAAGCTAGTAGAACCGGGTTCCACACGGTTCGCTGTGCGGCAAGAAGGTTCATACGCCTCAAAATAAGCATGGCTGCAAGCAGCAACCGATTCATGTGGAGGGGGCCCACGTGAGAAACTGGTATTGCCTGTACGTCCGGAGACTGGAGTTTCTGATGGTGCGCATGTCTTCCAGCTCTGCAATGAAATTGACTTGAGGTTGACACGCCGCTGGGTCACTTCGATGACTCCCCCTTGCACCATTTCTGATGATGACTCGGCAGCTAGCACGGCGAGGTGCTAACAACCCACGCCGAGCATCTCGCCTTGAAAGGAGCCAAGCCAGATGGCTTTCTCTTGAGCGACTTTGAAGAGGAAGGCGACACCCATGGGCTATGTCAGCAGTCAGCGGGTGTCGATATAGAGGAAGAGTCCGAACAGCAAGCAGGAAGACAGCCATGGCCAAAGCGTGCCCGAAAGGGGCAAATGCATTGACGCCCTGCAGAATCAACGACACGGCAGTGGCCATCATCAGCCACTCCGCCGGCCAACGATTCCAGACAAGCCCTGCCAACACTCCTACCGTCACCACCAGGGTGATAAAAGCATCCATGTGCTGCGCGATTTCCATCTACTAGCGTTCCCTTGGCGTCCTGCCGCTTCTTCTGGTCAAGCCCTGCGCTTCACGTTCATATGAAGCTCAAGCATTAATGAAAATGCATGGCAGAGCGTTGCACTTTAGCAGCAAAGCTATTACTGCTGAAGCATGCAGTGAAAAAGCTGACAAACAAAATAAAGCACCTGTTAATAATTTGCCTGCTACCAATATCGCGAGCAAAGACTTGATTGAATTCGTTCGTCACTTTGCGTACTTTCCCTATTTGCGGACCCTGAGTCAACGGTCTCCCACGACAGCCTCACCAGTCGTGCTGAGCATCACGAGTAAGCAGTCACTTTTCATATCTGAAACGGACACCCTGCATGCTGAAGGCGGCAATGAATCAAGGATGGGGGCTTCTCATGCGTGCTCTGCCCTGCGCCTCTCACGCTCGGCATGGATCAGCAGATGTCACGAATGACGCGACCTCTGGGGCATCGCTCTGTTTTTCTTCAGGTATTTATCGCCAACCACTTCTTGCTTGCTTCATTCCCGAGTTGCTGCCACTGACAAGAGGGCGTACACCCATTTCATGTCAGAAAAATTACGACTCTCTCGCCTACAAGAATTTATTCTTCGCTGCCGAGCGACGTGCCCCAACAGGTACACTGGGCGGAAAAAATGTAGGAAAAGAACGACATCCAGCAGCGAGCGAGACTGAATCTTTATCAGAGTTCGGGGCATCGGAAGGGCTAAATACCGCGCTAGAATTCGTAGGCCAGAAATCCTCGACAAGCATCGTTCGTGTCGTGGGTTGGGGGCATAAACCTACTGCGAAGCGCGCGCGCCAATATGCGCTTGAGCATGGATTGCCCTACGTCGCATTGGAGGATGGTTTCCTGCGCTCCCTGACCCTGGCAAGCGCCGGTTACCCTGGCATGGCGATGGTGGTCGATCATCAGGGCATCTATTACGATGCGCGCCAACCGAGCGATCTCGAGCAACTGATCAATGAAGCGCCGACGCGTCAGAGTGAGGCGTTGCTGGCGCGCGCGCGCGCGGCTCTCGAAAGCCTGCGCATGCATCGCTTGAGCAAGTACAACCATGCACCAGAGCGCAAGCTCCCTGCCCGAAAGCCTGGCATGCAGCGACTTCTCATCGTGGATCAGACCGCCGAGGATGCGTCTGTCGTGGGTGGCATGGCCAGCCCGGAGACTTTCCTTGCCATGCTGAGGGAGGCCTGTGCCATCGAGGGAACCGAGGTGTGGGTCAAGGTGCATCCGGATGTGATCGCTGGCAAGAAGCGCGGCTATCTACTGGAGGAGGCGCGCAAGCTTGGCTGCACGCTGCTGAGTGACGACATCAACCCCTGGAGCCTGTTCGAACAGGTCGATGGCGTCCATGTCGTGACCAGCCAGCTTGGATTCGAGGCCCTCATAGCAGGCCTGCCGGTGACCTGCCACGGCATGCCGTTCTATGCCGGCTGGGGTCTGACGGATGATCGGCAGCAATGTCCGCGCCGAGGGCAGTCACGCACGCTTGAACAGGTGTTTGCCGCGGCCTATCTCGAATACAGCCGCTATGCCAACCCCTATACCCAGCAGGTCGCGACGCTCGAAGAGATCATCCAGCTGCTTGCAGACCAGAAGCGAATGGCTACCAGACTTGCCGGGCGCTGGCAGGGGCTCGAGTTTTCTGGCTGGAAGCAGAAGTTCATCGGTTATTTCCTTGGCCCCTGGTCTCAGCTGCGTTTCGAGAAGAAGCCTGAACGCGCGCTGCAACGTCTTTCTCCGCAGGACACCGGCTCGCCCCCTCAGAGAATATTGAGCTGGGCTGGCCGTACGCCGCCAGAGCGCCAAGCGCAGGTGAGGAAGGCAGGCGGTGAACTCTGGATGATGGAAGATGGCTTTCTGCGCTCAGTCGGCCTGGGTGTCGACCTCACCCGCCCCCTGTCACTGGTGGTTGACGACAAGGCCATGCACTTCGATGCCAGCCGAGCCAGCACGCTAGAAGAGTGGCTGGAGCATCATGAGCCAAGTGATGCAGAGCTGGCCCGTGCACGCCGACTGAGAGAGCGCATCATTTCGCTGGGGTTGAGCAAGTACAACTATCAGGACGACACGCTGCCCGACTTGCGAGAGCTTGCTCAGGGTCGGGAGATTGTCCTTGTGGTGGGCCAGGTGGAATCGGACGCCTCCATTCGCCATGCCTGCCCCGGCATTCGTACCAACCAGGCTTTGCTTGAGGCGGCGCGAGAATTGCATCCTGAAGCTTACGTGATCTACAAGCCGCATCCTGACGTTGTATCAGGAGGCCGTGTGGGAGAAGTGTCGCAAACGCCCGGCACCTATGACCTCGAGCTTTCAAAGGGCAATATCAGCGATCTGTTCACACAGATCGACCGCCTGCATACGCTGTGCTCGTTGGCCGGCTTTGAAGCCCTGATACGAGGAGTGCCCGTCACGACCCATGGCCTGCCCTTCTATGCCGGTTGGGGGTTGACTAATGACCAAATCGACTGTCCAAGACGGACGCGCATCTTGAGCGTGGATGCCCTTGTCGCTGGTGCGCTGATCGAATATCCGATCTACGTGGATCCCGATCGGGGGGACTTATGCAATGCCGAAACAGTCGTCACAATACTTGAACGCCAACGAAGCATGCTCAGGAATGGCACCATGCGACTTTCATTACCCTGGAAAACCCGGCTATATCGCGGCTATCGAGCATTGTTCATCGGGAAGCACTGACTCATGGAACATGGACGTCTGACACCAACCCTCAGCCTCACGCCACCAACCGGTGCCGACATGCCTGTCAGCGCAAGGCTTGGGCAGGCGTTGGAGCGGATCATGGGCGATGGCGCTCTTGCAAAGCTGTCTGATGATGCCGTCTTGACGCCCCCGCTGAGTCAGCCTTCAGCCCCTCTCATCAGCGATGGCTGGGCAGCATCGAAGGCACCCGATATCCAGCTGCGCCCCCGTGAGGGGGGACGCCGGCGCGTCTTCATGTTGCTGCAGGGGGTGTGCTCGCCTTTCTTCCTGCAGCTGGCGAAAAAGCTCAAGCAGGGTGGCCATGAGGTCATCAAGGTCAACTTCAACAGCGGCGACAGTTTCTACTGGCGCCACGACAAGGCGTATGCCTATCGCGGCAAGCTTGAGGACCTCGGCGACTGGATCGCCGAACTCTGGCGCAAGCATCACGTCACCGATCAGGTATTGTTCGGCGACCGACGCCCGGTACATCGTGATGCCGTGCTCAAGGCGGAATATCTCGGCATCCGTACCCACGTGTTCGAGGAGGGCTACTTCCGCCCTTACTGGGTGACACTGGAGCGCGAAGGCGTCAATGGCCACTCCCTGCTGCCACGCGACCCTGACTGGTTCCGTGAGGCAGGCAGACATCTCGAAGATGCCCCCACGCCGCAGCGTTTCAAGTCCTCCTTCCGTGAGCGTGCGCGTCATGACATCACCTACCACCTGGCGGGAGCGGCCAATCCGCTGCTGTTCCCGCGCTACCGCCCGCACAGCATTCACGCCGTGCAGGAATATGCGGGCTATGCGACACGACTACCCTTGATGCGCTGGTACAAGCGGCGTGACGCCAAGCGTATCGATCAGCTGATGGGCAGTGGCGCGCCCTACTACATGCTGCCGCTGCAGCTGAATACCGATGCCCAGATACGCCACCATTCGCGCTTCGCCAACATGCAGGAAGTCATCCAGCGAGTGATGAAGAGCTTCGCCCTGAATGCGCCACGCAGTGCACGCCTGGTGATCAAGAACCATCCCCTCGACATGGGTCTGGTGGATTACCCGGGACTGATTCGCTCATTGGAGCGCCGCTACGATCTGATCGGGCGTATCGTCTATCTGGAGAGCGGCAATCTGGAGAAGCTGCTGCAGCAGGCCAAGGGCATGATCACGGTCAACAGCACGACCGGCAACGTGGCGCTGCAGTATCGCTGCCCGACCTTCTGCATGGGCGACCCGATCTTCAACTTGCCGGGCCTAACCTTCCAGGGTTCGCTGCATGATTTCTGGACCCAGGGCCAGCGCCCCGACACCACGCTCTTCCGACATTTCCGCAATACGGTGATTCATACCGTGCAGCTCAATGGCGGCTTCTACTGCAAGCCGGGTATGCAACTGGCCGTGTTGGGCGCCTCCAAGATACTGTGCGCCGAACGCTCGCCGCTGGAGAACATGTTGAGCCGCTGCTGAACATGCGAAAAGACTGCTGGACCACGCAACAACGGTGAGACACGCCAACGATGGCAGCCTCTCTCACCCGACCATAACGAGAAACGCAAGGGAACTGCCGACCTTCGGTGTCGGGATTCAAGGAGACCAAAGATGACGGCCATGCCCCCCCAGCAGCCAGAGCCTACCGACGCTGAACGCGCCGCTGGCACTCACCGAGCGGATAACCGACCTGCAGAGAGCGACGCCAGTGCGAAAGCCGCGCAGGATGCCAGCCGCCTGCGGCGCGTCCTGATCACCGGTGCCACGGGCGAGATAGGCGGCGCCCTGGCGCGCGCCTACGCCGAGACGGGCACCACGCTGATTCTCACCGGCCGCAAGCAGCGCAAGCTCGATGCGATCGCCAACGACTGCCGCAAGCTGGGCGCCGAGGTGGAATGCACGGTACTCAACCTGTGTGATGAAGAGACCCTGTTCACCTGGCTGGATGAAGTCTGCGCGCGTGGCGTGCCGGACATCGCCATCGCCAATGCCGGCATGAATACCGATATCGGCCCCCAGGGCAACGGAGAGCGCTGGGAGGATTCACGCCGCCTGCTGCAGACCAACGTGATCGGCACGCTGGGCATGGCTCACCATCTGGCCATGGCGATGAAACAGCGCGGCAGTGGTCAGCTGGTACTGCTCAGCTCCCTGGCGGCCTGGCATGGACTGGCATTGACGCCCAGCTACAGCGGCAGCAAGGCGGCGGTCAAGGCGTATGGCGAAGGCCTGCGCAGCTGGCTCAAACCCCATGGCGTGGGTGTCACCGTCGTCATGCCCGGCTATGTCACCTCGCCGATGTGCGAGGCCATGCCAGGGCCCAAGCCCTTCGAGATACCACCCGAGAAGGCCGCACGCCGCATCCTCAAGGGTGCAGCGCGCAACCGGGCGCGTATCAGCTTCCCCTTCCCGCTCAACTTCGGGTGCTGGTGGTTGAGTGTCCTGCCCGCCGGAATCTCCCAGCGCCTGCTCGGGTGGTTCAATTACACTCATTGATCGGGGCTTGCGTCTTCGTGAGCCTGAACCGTGAGCCGGGCCGTCATGAGCAGCAGGCGATGACTCAGCTTTTTCCATTGTCATGACAATGAGTTAGCGTAATACCCCAGCACCTGCCACTGGAGTACATCGTGCAGGATCGATTAAGGAAGACAGTGGCGGGAACGCCATAGCGTCAGTTGAATACGCTGGAACGATCAGGATCTGGACACCAGAGCGCCTGAAAATACTGCGGCGAGGGGCCGACTTGTCACTCCCCTCGTCGCCATGGATCTTGATCAGGGTCGAGTACTCGACCGGACACTACACAGCCCCTGCGACGGCAGAGGCTAACGAGGTCGGCATTACATGGAGTTTGTCATTGCGTTTGTGTCTTTCATGGCCGGGCCACTGCTGGTCGGCCTCGGGTTGACGCTGGGGCTTGAGCATCTGCTGCTGAAACAGATGACGACACCGCCAGCCGCATTCTGGCGTCGCCCCGTCAGCGCCAGGCTGGCACATGTCGGGTACTGGTGCGCCAGCTGGTCACTGTGCACCTTGATCACCCAGCGCCCCTGGTTCTCGCTGATCGTCGTCAATGCGCTATGGCTGGTGGTGCTGCAGGTCAGCCACACCAAGTACGTGTCGCTGCGCGAACCCTTCCTCAGCCAGGACTTCGAGTACTTCACCGACGCCATCAAGCATCCGCGCCTGTACATCCCCTTCTTCGGCATCGGGCTGACCATCGCCGCGACCACGGCCGGGGCGCTGGCGATCGGTCTGGGACTCTGGCTCGAGCCCGCGCTGGGCTTCTCCGCCGCCTACTCAGGCAATGCCGCTGTGTGGCTGGTGCCGTTGATCAGCGCACTGCTCGGCGCGAGCCTCCTGGTCTACGCCCTGGGCAACCGTCTGGCCAGCAAGGTAATGCTGGTCCCCGAGTTCGACCTCAGCGAGCTGGGCATGGTGGCCTACCTGCTGTCCTATGCGCGGCTGGCGCGTCGCCCGCTGACGCCGCTGCGCAACCCCTTGGAGGAGGCACAGCGCGAACTCGACGCCACCTTGCGCGAACTCGATGACGAGGCCGCCACCAAGGCACTGCCCCATGTGGTCAGCGTGCAGAGCGAATCATTCTTCGATGCCCGCCGCGTCTATCCCCGGGTACGTGACGACCTGCTGCCGAACCTGGACCGCTGCCACTTCACCGCCTTGGCCCAGGGCCTGCCATGTGGTCGCTTGGCCGTGCCGGCGTGGGGCGCCAATACCGTGCGCACCGAGACCGCCTTCCTGACGGGGCTGACCGCCGAGGAGCTCGGCGTGCACCAGTTCAATCCCTACCATCAGTTGGCGCGTCGCGCCGTGCCCAATCTGGCCGCCAGCTACAAGGCAATGGGCTATCGCACGCTGTGCATCCACCCCTACCCGGGCACCTTCTACCTGCGCAATCAGGTGCTGAAACAGCTCGGTTTCGATGAATTCCTCGACATCGCCCACTTCAGCGATGCCGACAGGAGTGGCCAGTACATCAGTGATGCCGCCGTGGCCGCCAAGGTGGAAGACTGCCTGCTGGAAGCCGGCGACACGCCGTTGTTCATCCAGGTGATCACCATGGAGAATCACGGCCCGCTGCACCTGGAAACCTTCGACAGTGCACGTCTGGCGGAGTGGTACGACGGAGACCTGCCGGAGAACTGTCAGGAACTGGGCATCTATCTGCGTCATCTGGTGAATGCCGACGCGATGATCGATCAGCTCACCACCGCGCTGGCGCGACTGCCGCGTGGCGGGCTGCTGTGTTTCTATGGAGACCATGTGCCGATCATGCCCGAGGTCTACACGACCCTGGGCGAGCCCAATGGCGTGACCGACAGCTTCATCTGGTCCAGCGCCCTGCCGGAGTCCGACGACACCGCCCGCCAGACCATGGCGGCCGTGCGCGACAAGGACCCGGAGCTGATGGAGTGGGCCCTCGATTGCGAAGGGCCCTTCAAGACTGACGAGCAATGCCGCAAGGGCGACCCGCGCGTCATCAATATCGATACATTAGGAAGTGCGCTGCTGAAGGCGACCGCGAAACATGCTCGCCACAGTGCCGTGACTCAGAAGTTCAGGAGCTTGTCATGACCCGACGCGTTGCCATCATCGGCGCAGCCAGCCGTTTCCCCGGCACCACTCAGGCCACCCTGTGGGACGACCTCCTGGCCGGCAAGGACATGGTGACCGAAGTCGCCGACGACCGCTGGAGCAAGGAGTCTCTCTCGCACCCGGACAAGAAAGCCCCGGGCATGAGCTACAGCTTCGCCGCAGGTTCACTGGGCGACATCACCGGCTTTGACCCCGCCTTCTTCGGCATCAGCCCGCGCGAAGCCGCCAGCATGGACCCTCAGCAACGCATGCTGCTGGAGATGAGCTGGGAAGCCATCGAGCACGCCGGCATCCCGGCCGAGAAGATGCGCGGCTCACGCTGTGGCGTCTTCATGGGCATCGCGAGCCTGGATTATTCCTATCGCATGGCGGATGACCTGAGCGCCATCGGCCCGAATACCGCGACCGGCAATACCTCCAGCGTGGCCTCCAACCGCCTGTCGTATGCCTTCGACCTGCACGGCCCGAGCCTGTCGCTGGATACCGCCTGCTCTTCTTCGATGGTCGCCTTCCATCAGGCCTGCCAGTCGATCAGAAGCGGCGAGACCGACATGGCGCTGACCGGCGGCATCAGCCTGCACCTGCATCCGTACGGCTTCCTGATCTTCTCCAAGGCCACGATGCTGTCGAAGACCGGCCGCTGTCAGGTATTCGATGAGGCCGGCGACGGCTATGCGCGCTCCGAAGGCGGCGGCGTCTTCCTGCTCAAGGATCTCGATCAGGCCATCGCAGATGGCGATCGCATTCTCGCCGTGGTGGCCTCTTCCGTGGTCAATACCGATGGCTACAAGTCCGGCCTGACCGTGCCCAACCCGGCGGCGCAGATCCAGTTGATGGAACAGGCCTGCGAGCAGGCCGGCATCAGCCCGGACGAGATCGACTACCTCGAGGCCCACGGTACCGGCACCGCAGTCGGTGACCCGCTGGAAACCCGCGCCATCGGTGCCGCCATCGGCCAGAAGCGCTCCAGTCCGCTGCCGATCGGCTCGATCAAGAGCAACATGGGTCACCTGGAAACCGCCTCTGGCGTGGCAGGCCTGGCCAAGGCACTGGGCGTGATCGCGCACCGTGAAGTGCCCGCAACGATCAAGATCCAGCGCCTGAATCCGAAGATTCGTACCGACGAGTGGAATCTGGATATCGTCACTCAGCCGCGCAAGCTCAAGGCGGACGGGCGCCTGGTCGTCGGCGTCAACTCCTTCGGCTTCGGTGGCGCCAATGCCCACGTGCTGCTGGAAAGTGCCCCCGAACAGTCGTTAGCGCAACCGCATACTGAAGGCGAACAGACGCCGCCGCTGCGCCTGAGCGCCCGTTCGCCACAGGCGCTCAAGCAATCCGCGCTGGAGCTGGCAGAGCACCTGCGTGAGCTCGCCGCCCACGACATGGCGCCAAGTCTCTACGATCTCGCCTGGCAGCTGGCCGCTCGTCGCGAGCACCATGTGCATGGCGCCCTGCTCAGCGCGGATACCTTCACCACCTTGCTTGAGGACCTCGACACCCTCGGCAGCGAGGGGGATCTCGGTGACCATCCACGCATCACCCTGGCAGACCGTCTGCCAGCATTGCCGAGCGCCAGCGACAATGGTGCATCGCCACGCCATGGCGCAAAAGTCGTCAGCAGCGTGCAGCAAGAGCGCGGCCCGGTGTTCGTGTATTCCGGCAATGGCTGCCAGTGGGCCGGCATGGGGCGTACCCTGCTGGAAGAATCCGCCAGCGTGCGCGCCTGTCTCGAGCGCCTCGATGTCGCCTTCCGCGACTTCAATGGCTTCGAGCTGCTCAAGGAGCTGGACGGCAGCCTGAGCGAGAAAGGCGAGAACCGCCTGGACGCCACCGAGATCGCCCAGCCGACGCTGTTCGCGCTGCAGGTCGCGATCACCGAATGGCTGATCGAACGCGGTATCCGCCCCGCTGCCGTCACCGGCCACAGTGTCGGCGAAGTCGCTGCCGCCTGGGCCAGTGGCGCGCTGACGCTCGAACAGGCCACCCGCGTCATCTTCCAGCGCAGCTACCACCAGGGGCGCACCCGGGGCACCGGCGCGATGATGGCCGTCGGCCTCGGCGAGTGTGAAATGCGCGAGTGGCTGGAGCAGCCGCAATGGGCGTCGCTGTCACTGGCTGGCATCAATGGCCCGCGCGGCACCACCCTGGCCGGCGAGCGTGAGCTGCTGGAAGCACTGAGCAAGGAGCTCTCCGCCCAAGGCACCTTCGCACGGGTACTGGGGCTGGATTACGCCTTCCACAGCCCGGCGATGGACCCGATCAAGCCCGGCCTGCTCGAATCCCTCGACGGCCTGACGCCCCGCGCCACCCATACCCCGTTCATCTCCACCGTCACCGGCAGCGTCATTGCCGGCGAGCAGCTGGATGCACGCTACTGGTGGGAGAACATCCGGCAGCCGGTCATGTTCGAGGCCGCCGTCACGTCGCTGGTCAACTGGCACTCCGAGGCGGAGGAGAACGCTGCCCTCGGCCGCCATCGCCTGCTGGTCGAGATCGGCGCACACCCGATCCTGCGCAGCTACCTGAACGACATCCTCAAGGCGCGCAGTGACGAGGCGCCCGCCGGCCAGGTGCTCGCCAGTCTCGACCGTCGCCATGCCGGGCTAGATGCCCTGGAGCATCTGCGCGGTCGCGTGCTGCTTTCCGGCGCCGTCGACATCACCGGCCTGTTCCCGGTCGCCGGTCAGTTCGTCGAGCTGCCAAGCTACCCGTGGCAACGCATCCCGTGCTGGATCCAGACCACCAGCGAAAGCCAGCGTCTGCTGGATCGTCATTACGTGCACCCGCTGCTCGGTTATCGTCTCGCTCAGCAACGCCTGACCTGGGAAGCCCAGCTCGACACCCAGAAGGTCGCGTGGCTGGCCGACCACCAGGTCGGCGAGAGCGCCGTCTTCCCGGGGGCCGGCTATCTGGAGCAGTGCCTGGCCGCCGCCCACGAATGGCAGGCCGCCAGCGCCGATGCGGACAGCCTGCCCGACGTGCTGGATCTGGAAGACTTCGAGATTCGCGCCCCGCTGCTGCTCGATGACAGCACCCTGCGCCTGACCCGCCTGTCGCTGGACAGCGCCAATGGCGCAATGCGTCTGGAAAGTCGTGAGACTCGCGCAGAAGATGCCGACAAGTGGAACCTGCACGCCGTGGCGCGCGCCTTCACCGCCACGCGTGGACGTTTGCTGGAGCGAGCCGCCCCGATCATGCCGACTCGCGCCGCCGATTTCGGCCGCGATGAGCACGTGGCGGCTGCCGCACAACTCGGCCTGCATTACGGCCCGCATTTCCGCGCCGCCGAGCAGATCTGGGTCGACGCGGGCAACGACCATCACGCACCGGGCACTGCGCGTCCGCAGGTGCTGGCCCGTTTCTCGCTGACCGAGGAAATGGCCAGCCAGGACGCCGACTTCCACCTGCACCCCGGCGTGCTCGATAGCGCCTTCCAGCTGTTCATTCCGCTGCTGGGGGTGCTCAAGGGCCAGATGGCGGCCAGCAATGGTATGGCCTTCGTGCCGGTGCGCGTCGGTCGCCTGCAGGTGCGTGAGCAGGTACGCGCCTCGCAGATCGTCACCGCACGCGTCGTGCTGCGCTCGCGTGGCCCGCACTCCCTGTGTGCCGACTTCGAGCTGTTCGACGCCGAAGGCCGCGCCGTGGCAGTTGCCGAAGAGGCCCGCTTCCGCGCCGTACGCCTGGGACGTGATGGCACGGCGCATCTGGATTACCTGGATATCGAACTGACTGCCGCACCGCACCCGCTCACTCAGCCGTCCGCACCGGTATTGGATCTCGCAGGCCTGGTGAATGACGCCATGCAGGCGTCAGGGGCTGCCGATGGTGGTGAGGATGGTGATGCGAATGTTGGTGAGAGCGACGCGGCCGCCAGCGCACAGATGCTGATGGCCGACAGCCAATGTTTCCGCGATGAGTTGGAGCCGCTGCTCGACAGCCTGATGCTCGCCAGCGTCCACGAGACTCTGCTGCGTCACGCAGCGCCGGGCGACCCGGAGCTTGCCCACCTGGATCACGAGGCACTGTCGCGCTGGCAGCGCCGTTGTCCGTTGTTCAGCCGTGCCCTGCTCGACTGGGCCGAGTCACAAGGCCTGACGGAAGCACTCGACAACGGCGACTGGCAGATCAACTCGCTGGATCTGCCCGCCGCCAATGACATCTGGCAGCTGCTGGTACGCGACTACCCGGGCCAGTTCCCGCTGACGCATGCCGCCGGTCGCCTGCACCTGCATCTGGATGAATGGCTCAATCGCGGCATGCCGTTGGACGGGACTCAGTCAGAAGGGACTCAGCTGGACGGCACCGCTGATGAAGCGGTGGCAGATCGCGAGGCGCTGCTCTCGACGGACGCCAGTGCCGCACTGGAGCATCTGCGCCAGCCGCTGATCCCGACGCTGCTCAAGACGGCGGTCGGCAATGCCGGCTGGCAGTGGTTGAGCGCACAGCTCGATCAACGCATCAGCAGCGCGCTTGCCACTCTGCCTGCCGGCCAGCGCCTCGATGTGCTGGAACTGGGGGCCGGCGGCCCCTGGCTGGGCCAGCGTCTCGCGACACTGCGCGAGGCGGATGCACGCAACGGTCGCTACGCGGCGCTGGATTACCGCTTCGTGGCCGCCAGTGCCGGCGCCCTCAGTGAAGCCAATCGCCTGCAGGATGACTTGCCGCTGATCGACGTGATCGCGGGCGAGTCCTTCGAGGACACCGCCACGCCCCGCAAGGCTCAGCTCGCCATCGTGCATCTGGACTTCGAGGCACCGTCACAGGCGCGCGAGCTGCTGACAGCACTGATCGCCTGTCTGGCCCCCGGCGCGCAGCTGCTGCTGTGTGGCTGTGAACCGGCGGCCTGGGCCGGGCCGATTCTGGCCCTCGATGATGGTAAGCAGCTGCGCAGTCATCCGGGCATCGCGCAATGGCAGCGTCTCTTGACCCAGCTGGGCCTCGACATCGAGTCACCAGCGCCTGCCAGCGACAGCCTAGCCAGCGATCACCTGGGTACTGAAACATCAGGTGCCTGGTGGCTGTCCGCGACACTTGCCGCTCAGGCACAGCTTGCGGAAGGCCAGACGGCGCCAAGTGGATCAGTTGAAAGCGAAGCAGTGGCAAGCTTAGCCGCAGAAAGCAAAGCTGTAGAAAGCCAAGCCGCCACGCTCTCCATCGCGCTATTGGATTGCCCGCAGGCACCGGCGGATCAAGCACTGCTGACGCGCTTGAGCGACTCACTCGCCGCGCCTGGTCATCAGGTCAGCCATCAGCGCCTGTCAGCCAGCCTGCCTGCGGACGTGTCCGCATTGATCGAGCAGCTTGGCGACGTTGATCACCTGATCGCGCTGCCCAGTGCTGCGGCGACAGCTGAGCAGAATGGTGCGGATCACACCAATGCTCTCCAGTGCGCACGCCAACAACTGCTGACGCAAGTCGCCCAGGCCTTTGACAGCGCCCAGGAGCAGGACGACAGCCGCGTGGCCCCGACCCTGTGGGTGCTGACACATGACGTGGCGACGCTGTGGCAGACAGATGGCGCCCCCGCGGCGACCCCGCCGGCGGATGCCGCCAGCTGGGGCTTTGCGCGCAGTCTGGCCAACGAGAGCCAGTCGCTGGCCATTCGCCTGCTGGATACGCCGACGCTGGAGCACGACGCCGTCAGCATGCCGGCCTTGATGGGCGCGCTGGTACAGGAACTCGAAGCGCCGGATCACGAGCAGGAAGTGGTGCTGAATGCTACTGGCGCGCGCTTCGCGACACGCCTGCGTCAGGTAGCAGCGCCTCAGCAGGCCGCTGGTGGCGAGAGTGCCCGCTTGCAGATCTCAGGCTCGCAGACATCAGCCTCTAAAGCCCCAGGCACCCAGCGCCACGGCGTCAGCCTCGGCTTCAGCCAGCCCGGCCAATTGCGCAATCTGGAATGGCAGCCACGCATTCTGCCCGCCGTGGCAGCCGGCGAAGTCGAAGTGCGTGTCGAGGCGACCGGCCTCAACTTCCGCGATGTCATGTACACCCTCGGCCTGCTGTCGGATGAGGCCATCGAACACGGCTTCTCCGGCCCGAGCCTGGGACTCGAGTTCTCGGGCATCGTCACTCAGGCCGGTACCAATGCCGAATTCAAGGTCGGTGAGCGCGTGGTCGGCTTCGGCCCGGCCAGCTTCTCCGACCGTCTGGTGATCGCCGACACGGCGCTGGCCCATGTGCCCCACGGCGTCAGCCTGGAAGCCGCGGCGACCATCCCGACCACCTTCTTCACCGTCTACTACGCGCTCAAGCATCTGGCACGGTTGGAAGAAGGCGAGAAGGTACTGATTCACGGCGCCGCCGGCGGCGTGGGCATCGCGGCATTGCAGATCGCCGAATGGCTGGGCGCCGAGGTGTTCGCCACCGTCGGCTCGCCGGCCAAGCGCGACTTCCTTGCGCTGATGGGCATCACCAACGTCTATGACTCGCGCAGCCATGGCTTCGCCGAGGATATCCTGGCCGATCTCGCCGCACGTCAGCAGCGTGACCCATCCGTCGATGCGCGTGGTGTCGATGTGGTGCTCAACTCGCTGGCCGGTGAAGCCATCGCCCAGAACCTGCGCGTGCTCAAGCCGTTCGGGCGCTTCTGTGAGCTGGGCAAGCGCGACTTCTACGAGAACACCCCGATGGGGCTGCGTCCGTTCCGCAATAACCTCAGCTACTTCGGCATCGATTCCGATCAGCTGATGAAGGAATGCCCGGGCCTGACCACGCGCCTGTTCCGCGAGATGATGGCGCTGTTCGAGGACGGTACCCTGGCGCCGCTGCCCTACACCACCTTCGATGCCAGTCAGGTGGTCGAGGCCTTCCGCTACATGCAGCAGGCCCGCCAGATCGGCAAGGTCGTCGTCACTCAGCGCGTCGCCGAACACGCCGCTGAACAGACAGCCAGTGCAGTGTCCCATCAACACGACGCGCAAGCGGCCAAGGGAAAGACACTGACATTCGACCCGGCGGGCAGCTATCTGGTCACCGGCGGTCTGGGCGGCTTTGGCCTGCGCAGCGCCGAATGGCTGGCCGCGATGGGCGCGCGTGAACTGGTCCTGCTCGGGCGTTCCGGCGCGGCCAGTGAAGAAGCACAGCAAGGTGTCGCGCGTCTCGAGGCCCAGGGCGTGAACGTGCATGCGCTGGCCTGCGATGTCGCCGATGAGGCCGCGTTATCAAAGGTGTTCGCACGCTTCGGCAAGTCCGCTGACGCCGATGGCATCGCACCGCTCAAGGGCATCATTCATGCCGCCGCGGTAATCGATGATGCACTGATTCGCCATCTCGATGCCGAGGGTATCCAGCGTGTGATGACGCCGAAGCTGGAAGGTGCACGCCTGCTGGATCACCTGAGTGCCGAGCATGCGCTTGACTTCTTCGTGCTCTACTCCTCGGCTACCACCCTGTTCGGCAACCCGGGACAGAGCGTCTACGTGGCGGCCAACCACTGGCTGGAGGGGCTTGCCGCCCACCGTCGTGCACGTGGCCTGCCCGCCACCTGCGCACGCTGGGGCGCGATCGAGGATGCCGGCTTCCTGGCACGCAACGAGAAGACGCGCGAAGCACTCAAGAATCGCCTCGGTGGCGATGCGCTGATGGCAGACCATGCCCTGGCCTGTCTCGGCAAGATGATCAGCGCGGATCAACAGGCCCAAGCACTCGGCCTGCCAGGTCGCTCACTGGGCGTGCTAGAACTGGACTGGGGCGCGCTTGCACGCTTCCTACCAACCGCCGCTACACCCCGCTTTGAGGAAATCGCGCGTCGCGCCGGTGAGGATGACTCCAGTCAGGCACAGCAAGATGATATCGCCGCGATACTGGCAGGGCTTACAGGTGAGGCGCTTCAGACGGCCATCGTTGAGATACTCAAAGGCGAGCTGAGCAAGATTCTACTGATCGATGACACGGCCATTGACATCAATAAGAGCGTCTATGATATGGGCTTCGATTCACTGATGGGGGTGGAGCTGATGACGGCAGTCGAGGTGCGTCTGGGGATCAGCATTCCGGTGATGATGATCAGTGAAGCCGCCACCCTGTGGCGTCTCGCGGAGCGCCTGATGCACAAGATGTCAAATACCGACGGCGAGGATGCCGAAATCAGCTCGGAAGACCAGGCCATGGCGCAGCTGGTGAAGCAACATGGCAGTGAAGCAGCCACAGCGACTTCTAAACGCGGTGAGATGGTCAGCAAGTAACGCGTAATACTAGATGATCATCCAATCCTGAAATTAGTTGATACTTTTGGAACTCAAACGAGCACAATTTTGCATCGGTCGTTTGAGTTCCAAATCCATTTGAGGCTGAATTTGTAGATAGCACTCGCTCGTGCCTCAGCACTTGCCTCGAGCAGACCGAAGTGGAGATGCCAGCCATAAGGACCTGTAGACACCTTGAAATACGGCTACGTTGACAGGCGCTGACGTCGATCAACTAGTAAGCGATGAATCCAGGGAATGAAGTGAACATCAATATTTCAACCATTTTAGGACGCTAACTTCAAATTTGATGCCGAAAGTATCTACACCCTCTTACACTTATTGCGCTAAAAAATAAATGACAACTAGTGTTTTACTTACTAGAGTATTATAGCCAGCGGTGTTGCCTAAACGGACAATAGGCATCATCCAGTAAGTTCCCATATTTTCATGAGATGAGATCACCTTCATGGACGAAATGAGCATCCTGTCTGTCAACGCACATAGAGACATCGTAGATCATGTGCCTTTAGCTATCACTACGAGTACCGAAGGTTACGCATTGCTCCTTGCCCGAACGCAGCAGGCTACTTATCTCGTGATCGTCCAGCTGATGGGACGCACTGTCTCGACAATAGAACTCGCCTCATCGCGTTATGCGGAATTTGTCATTCAGCTAATCGATGAACAAATTCGGCAACACCCTGGGCTTCGGGGAGAGGAGCTCAATACGCACATTACTCTCAGAGCCAAGAACCATTTAACCCGTACCCCACTGCCTGGCGACTTTCTGGCTCCTATCGCTTGATCGCCCTGGCCGCTGAGTGCAACCGCTCGCCTGGCGGCCAGCCAAGAACGGCGATAAGACCTTGATATGGCAGCACACGTTGGATAAGGGACATTATTGTGTGCGCAACGCCCCGTGCCGTCCCCCTCTTCGACCAGCATGATCTCAGTGCACTCACGAACTCGCACGCTTGCCTGCAAGGCGCCTCCTGAAAGCCTGAGAGATTCGTCCCCACACCTGCAAAGACTTGCCCTCTTGCGCGTGCACACTCATCATCGGGGAAAAGACTGCTTCTACTTCAAGGACTTCCTCTTTGGCATCTCGTCACTCCTCCGGCCCCAACCCCCGCGACATGAAACAACAGTTGTTGGACAAAGCGCGTGCCCGTCGCACCCAAGCTACCGCCGCCATGGCGGGCGAGGCTGACAATGATGTGTTTGCCCCCAGGACACCGACACTGGAGATCAGCGACGACTTCGTGCGCTTCGATCGCCAACCCGGCTATCAGCAACTCAGCATGATGCAGCAGGCCGGTGCCGCCTTTGGCGTGCCGGAACCCTTCTTCCGCGTGCATGACGGCTGCGCCGGTGCCACGACGCGTATCGAGGGGCGTGAGCTGGTCAACTTCGCCAGCTACAACTACCTCGACTACTCGCGCCATCCGGAGGTGGTCAAGGCCGCGGCGGACGCTGCTGCGCACTATGGCACCTCGGTGTCGGCCTCGCGCGCGGTTTCCGGCGAACGTCCGATCCACCAGCAGCTGGAAGCCGCCGTCGCGCGCACCTACGACGTCGAGGATGCGGTGGTATTCGTCAGTGGCCACGCCACCAATGTCTCCACGCTGGGCTATCTGCTCGGGCCGAAGGACCTGATCCTGCATGACGAGTGGATCCACAACAGCTCGCTGGTCGGCGCCCAGCTGTCCGGCGCCCGCCGCATGCCGTTCGCGCACAATGACCCGGACGCGCTGGAAGCGCTGTTGCGTGCCCAGCGGGGCAAGTTCGAGCGCGTGCTGATTGTCACCGAAGGCCTCTACAGCATGGACGGCGACGTACCGGACCTGCCGCGCCTGATCGCCCTCAAGCAGAAGTACCGCTGCTGGTTGATGGTCGACGAAGCCCACTCCTTCGGCGTGCTCGGCGAGCGCGGTCTTGGCCTGAGAGAGCATTACGACATCGCTGCACGTGACGTCGATATCTGGATGGGCACGATGAGCAAGACGCTATCCGGCTGCGGCGGCTATATCGCCGGCTGCAAGGAGCTGGTCAGCATGCTGCGCTACTTCGCGCCGGGCTTCCTCTACTCGGTGGGCATGCCGGCACAGGTCGCCGCCCCATCGCTGAAGATTCTCGAACTGCTCCAGGGCGACGATGCCAGGCAGCGCATCGCCCGCCTGCACGATGTCTCCGGCTACTTCCTCAAGCGCGCACGCGCCCTGGGGCTCGATGTCGGCGACAGCCTGGGCGTTGCCGTCGTACCGGTGATTCTGGGCAGCTCGCTGGTAGCCGCTCGGCTCTCCAACCAGCTGTTCGAGGCAGGCTTCAACGTCCAGCCTATCCTGCACCCCGCCGTGCCGGAGAAGAGCGCGCGGCTGCGCTTCTTCCTCTCCTGCGAGCATACCGAAGCGCAGGTCGACGCCGTCCTCGACACGCTCATGCAGCAGCTGAGCAATATCAAGGCGGGTCTTTGACCAGACTTGTGAGCCAGAGTGACAAGTCAGCGCAGGAAGTCAGAATCGTGAGCCAAGGCTGATCGGACTTTCGCAACGCCTTCTCTGCTGATACATCCCACAACGAAAAACGCGGCCCTGCTTTTCAGCGGGGCCGCGTTCTCTATCACGACAGGAATCAGTGGCGGTGCCAGGTGTCAGTGCCTCAAGACTGCTCAGCCATCAGCTCGCTCAGCACCTGCTCGAACACTTCCTTGGGCTGAGCACCGCTCAGGGCACTGCGGCGGTTGAAGACGAAGGTCGGCACGCTGGAGATTCCCATCTGCTTCCAGTGGTTCTCATGCTGAACGACCTGCTCACGTGCCTCGGCGTCATCGAGTTGCGCGAGCCCTTCCGTGGCATCCAGCCCGACCGCTGCCAGAGAGTCCGCCATCACAGCGCGGTCCGACATGTCCTTCTGCAAGGTGAAGTAGTCAGCGTAGAACTGCATCATCAGATCATGCTGCATGCCCTGTTCGGCGGCGTACTCGAGCAGGACGTGGAGCTCGAGGGTATTCACCATGCGCATGTCGTCGAAGAAATTGAAGACCAGGCCTTCCTCGGCCGCCAGAGCGGTCAGATTGCGACGTGCCTCGGCACTTGCCTTGGGCGTGGTGTCGTACTTGCGCTCGATATGGGCGCGCAGATTCTCGCCGTGTGCCGGCATGTCCGGGTTCAGCTCAAAGGGCTGCCATTCGATCTCGACCTTGTCTTCCAGGCCCAGTGACTTAATGGCGCTCTCGAGGCGCTTGTAGCCAATGATGCACCACGGGCATACCACATCGGAGACGATGTCGATCTTGAGCTTGTCTTGCATGTTCATTCTCCTGAGCGGCGAAGCAATGCGCCTCACCGCTCGTCAATATTCGTGAGCGACTGCTCAAATTTGCGCGTACTGTAGACCCCGTGCGTGCTCAGGTCAAAACCTCTCCAGAGTGCCGGATCGCCTGAGCGCCGAATCACCAGAGCGCCAAGCGCTGAATCTCGAGAGCGCTGAACGCTGTTGCCTCTTCAGGTCTGACATTCCATGCAGACATCCCGATCAGCCATGCTTGGCTTGGGCTTTATCAAAAGCGGCAGGCGACGCTGCCTCAAGGCGACGCTCATGGGCGCGCAACGTGCCCCAGACGATCGCCAACCAGTAGACGTAGACCATCACGCCGCTGGCCTGGGAGAACATCACCCAGGTCATCCCGAAGTCGAGGAAGGTCAGCGGCAGCAGTACCCCGGCGACAGCCAGTGAGCGCAATGTCAGGTCGTCGCTGTCCAGACGACGATAGAAGAGGCGCAGCGGCACCAGATAGAGAGCCAGCAACGCAAGCAGCCCCAATATCCCGCGCTTTACCCACGCATCGAGAAACTCGTTATGGGGATGTTTATACCTTTTCACATGGCCACTCAGGCTGCCCTGTTCGATCAGCGTATCACGTGCCTCGGCGTAACCTGTCTCGCCCCTGCCCAGCCACGGCTGCTCGGCAATCATCAACAAGGCACCCCGCCACATCTCGAGGCGCGCCCCCGCCGAGGTGCCGGCATTGCGGTCTTCCACGTACTTCGTGACATCCGAGACACCGGCTTCGACACGTTGCTGAATGCCGGTCGCCGGCGTCATCACCATCAGGGCGATCACCCCGGCACACATGAAGACGCCCAGCCGCAGTACACGCCGCGAGATCACCTCACCATAACTGCGATACAGCACCCAGGCGGCAAACGGGAGGCCGATCCAACCGCCGCGCGTCCCCGACATCAAGGAGCCGATGATGCCGAACGAGCCGCCGATCAGTAGCGCCAGCAACCAATAGCGCCGCCGAGCTCCCGCCTGACTCATCGCCCAGCCAAGGCCTGCCAGACACATCAGCCCCATCAACATGCTGATATCACCGAAATTGATGGTATTGGTAAAGCCTTCGGCTCGATATACAGATCTAATTAGCTTTTGCCACATCGCCCAGCTGCCGGTCAGCACACTACCGAGGATCAACCCGCCCCACATGGCCCCGAGCGAGGGGGGGCACGACAACACCAGTAGCAGCACCGGCACAGCCAGCAACAGACGAATCGGCACGCCTGTCGTCTGCCACGCATCCCCCTGCAGCAAGATGCTCACCAGCAACAGGGCAGCGAGTCCTGCCACCACGCCGATCACTGCCAGGTCTTGCTTGTGGGCAGCTCCCAACAGTGTGCGCGGCTCGCGCAGCAGGCAATAGCCACTGATCAATACCAGCAATGCCGGCCCCACGCTATAGCCAGAAGGCATCACCAGGCTGAGCGAACCGAACAGGAAGACACTGAAGGAGACGGTGCGCGATATCATAGGGGAAAAATACGGAGCAACCCCGGATGAATCCGAGCGCGCAGCAGAAGCGAATGACGGCATACCTGGCCTTCCTGATCCAATGATGACGATATGAACGGTGATACGGGCAACTCAACCGAATTAGGCAGAGAGTTATCGTGAGCTTGATAAGCGGGATAGCCTGACACAACTGCCCTCCTCCTTGGCATCAGGCACTTAGCATGAAAGTCATCACCTGCTCCCTCTACTCCGTACCTGTAAACCCATACGAAAACGCCGCATCACAAGGATGCGGCGTTTGAGTTTTGATCAAGAATCAGAACTCTGGATCAATCGTTGCCGAACAGATCGCGGGTGTAGACCTTGTCGACCACATCAGCGAGCTCTCCCGCCATGCGATTGCTCAGGATGACATCCGCCTCCTGCTTGAACGCCTCAAGATCACGCATGACGCGTGAACCGAAGAAGGTGTCTTCTTCCAGCACCGGCTCGTAAACGATAACTTCAATACCCTTGGCCTTGATGCGCTTCATCACGCCCTGCATGGCACTGGCGCGGAAGTTGTCAGAGCCGGACTTCATCACCAGGCGATACACCCCCACCACCTGCGGGTTGCGCTTGAGTACGGACTCCGCAATGAAGTCCTTGCGCGTGGTGTTGGCATCGACGATGGCCTGGATCATGTTGTTGGGCACTTCCTGGTAATTGGCCAACAACTGCTTGGTATCCTTCGGCAGACAGTAGCCCCCATACCCGAAAGACGGGTTGTGGTAATGCTGCCCGATGCGCGGGTCCAGTCCCACACCTTCGATGATCTGCCTGGCATCCAGGCCATGTGACTCGGCGTAGGTATCCAGCTCATTGAAGTAAGCGACGCGCATTGCCAGATAAGTATTGGCAAACAGCTTGATGGCTTCCGCCTCAGTGCTGTCAGTGAAGAGCACATCAACACCCTGCTTGATCGCGCCTTCCTTGAGCAGACCAGCGAACACCTCGGCACGCTCGGAGCGCTCACCGACGATGATGCGAGACGGATGCAGGTTGTCGTACAGTGCCTTGCCTTCGCGCAGGAACTCCGGCGAGAAGATCAGATTCTCGGTATTGAAACGCTCACGCGCCTCTACCGTATAACCCACCGGCACAGTGGACTTGATCACCATCACCGCGTCAGGATTGATATCGCGTACATCCTGAATCACCGCTTCAACACTGGAAGTATTGAAGTAGTTGGTGGTGGTATCGTAATCCGTCGGCGTCGCGATGATCACAAAATCGGCATCGCGGTAGGCCACTTCCTTGTCGAGGGTAGCGCGGAAATTCAGGTCCCCACGCGCCAGAAACTCGTCAATCTCGGCGTCTTCAATCGGTGCGACACCACGGTTCAGGCCTTCCACCTTCTCCGGCACGATATCCAGTGCGATCACTTCATGATGCTGTGCGAGCAGCATGGCGTTGGAGAGGCCGACATAGCCGGTGCCTGCGATGGCAATTTTCATTTAGTGGATCCAATCAAATGAATTGAAAGCAAAGCAACTACTTAACACAAAACTTTAAGATGCTTTACTTAGCAGGTACAGACTGATCAGCCTCAACTGCGCCCGTAACGATCATTGAAGCGAATGATATCATCTTCGCCCAGATAAGACCCGGACTGAACTTCGATCAGCTCCAAGGGAATCTTGCCGGGATTTTCCAATGCATGAACCTGGCCAATGGGGATGTAGGTTGACTCATTCTCACTGACAAGCTGAGTCTTGTCGCCAATGGTAACCTTCGCCGTCCCAGAGACGACTACCCAATGCTCAGCACGATGATGATGCATCTGGACGGAGAGTTTCGCGCCAGGCTTCACGGTAATGCATTTGACCTGGTAACGATCACCTTTATCAATGCTGTCGTAGACACCCCAGGGGCGGTAAACCTCACGATGATTGATATGCTCCTGCCGGCCTTCTCTCTTGAGGCGTTCGACGATCTTCTTGACTTCCTGCACCCGGTCCTTGTGAGCGACCAGTACAGCATCCTTGGTCTCAACCACGACCAAGTCTTCAACACCGACTGTAGCCACCAGGCGGTGATCTGCATGCACCATCAAGCCATGACTATCGTGAAGCATGACATCCCCATGACAGGCATTCCGCTGCGCATCATGTTCCTTGACGTCCCACAGCGCTGACCAGGAGCCTATATCACTCCAACCCGCTTCAAGCGGCACAACAGCCGCCCGCTCAGTACGCTCCATTACGGCATAATCGATGGAGTCTGATGGGCAGACCTTGAAGGCTTCCGCATCCAGGCGGGTAAAGTCGAGATCTTGACTCGCGCCAGCCAGTGCCGCTCGACACGCTTCAACCATCGCAGGCTGGAAGCGTTCCAGCTCTTCCAGGTAGCTCTGGGCAGAAAAGAGGAACATCCCGCTGTTCCAGTAATAGCCACCAGAGGCCAGATAATCTTCAGCGGTATCGATGTCTGGCTTCTCGACGAAGCGCTTGACGCGGAAACCGAAGTCATTGAGCCCTTCACCACGCTGGATGTACCCATAACCGGTTTCAGCATGCGTCGGTACTATCCCGAACGTGACCAATTGATTCTGCTCAGCCAGCATTCGTGCATGACCAATGCTTTCGTGAAATTTCGCAACATCACGAATCAGGTGATCAGCCGCCAATACCAGCAGCAAGGCATTCGGGTCTTCCGCTATGGCATGAAGCGCTGCCACTGCTATCGCAGGCGCCGTATTACGGCCTTCAGGTTCAAGTAATATACGCGCGCCGGATACCCCTTGCTGACGCACTTGCTCGGCGACCAGAAAACGGTGCTCTTCATTGCAGATAAGCAATGGTGCGCGATGCTCAAGGGGTTCCAGGCGCTTGAGTGTTTCCTGCAGCATGCTGCCCTCGCCAGTAAGGGGCAAGAACTGTTTGGGATTCAATTGGCGCGACAGTGGCCACAGCCGTGAGCCACTGCCCCCGGCCATGATGACAGGAGTGATCATGGGAATTCCTTGTGAAGATTGCAAAGTTATACCGCCGGCAAGTAGGCACGCGTATTGGTATGTACCTTCTGGTCCTGGGCGATAGCGCTCGGTGGCCACCATTGGTAGCCACCGTGCTGCTGGCGAGGCAAGATTGCCAGATCAATATCAATGTTCAGTTGATAAGCGAGCACTATGTAGTGCGTCGAGATCTCGGCATCAAACATGCTGTCGGTGTAGAAGTGTTGATAGACACCGAGGAAACGCATGCTGGAAAGCGGCACGACTTGTCCCAGTTCATCCTGAGTCAAGCGCTGAGCGGTAGCTTCAAGAGTCTCTCCCTTGAGCACCCTCCCACCAGGGACGAACCAACTGCCCTGTGCTGGCCGGTTCAACCGCTCTCCCAATAACCACTCACCTTGAGAATTGGTAACCACAAAATCCATGGAAACAAGCGGTGCATGCGACACGATGTGCCGAAAGTCATCCTTGCTTAGCCAACCCTGCGGGGTAACAGATGCTTCATGCATGAGAATCAGCCACGGAAGCGGTCCTGATTGTCGATAAACCAGCCATAGGCATCCACAAGCCCTTCTTCCAGGGTAATGCTCGCCTCCCAACCAAGTGCCTTGAGACGTGAAACATCCATCAACTTGCGGGGCGTACCATCTGGCTTGCTGGCGTCAAATGTAAGTTCGCCTTCAAAACCAATCACCCGTTGTACAGTCTCTGCCAGCTCGCGGATGGTGCAATCCACCCCTGTACCGACATTGATATGAGATAGCATCGGTGTGGTATTGGCCTGATAGGCGCTATCGTCCAGTTCCATGACATGCACACTGGCCGCTGCCATATCATCGACATGCAGGAACTCACGCATCGGATTGCCGCTACCCCAGACAACGACTTCACTTTCCCCTTGCTGCTTGGCTTCATGGAAACGACGCAGCAAGGCAGGAATCACATGAGAGTTCTGCGGGTGAAAGTTGTCATGCGGACCGTAAAGATTCGTCGGCATCACGCTACGATAGTCACGGCCGTACTGACGGTTATAGCTCTCACATAGCTTGATACCGGCGATCTTGGCGATGGCATATGGCTCGTTGGTAGGTTCCAAGGTGCCAGTGAGAAGCGCTTCTTCACGCATCGGCTGCTCTGCATGCTTGGGGTATATACAGGAAGACCCCAGGAAAAGCAGTTTAGCCACATCAGCCATATGCGCAGCGTGAATTATGTTCGCTTCAATCATCAGGTTTTGATAGATGAAGTCAGCCGGATAGGTATTATTGGCTTGAATCCCGCCCACCTTGGCAGCAGCCAGGTAAACCTGGTCAATAGCATGCTGCTGGAAGTAAGCCTGTACTTGAGCTTGGTCAAGCAGGTCCAGCTCTTCGCGGCTAGCCGTCAGGATGTTGCGATAACCATGCTTCTGCAGGTGACGCACAATGGCTGAACCCACCATCCCACGATGGCCAGCGACAAAAATCGTCTGATCTAGATCGCGTGACATGCTCAGCCCTCCACCGAAACCGGGATCTCGTAGCCATGCTCTTTCAGTAGTGCATGGCGTTTGGCGACCTTGAGATCTTCAGACACCATCTCGGCACACATTTCTTCTACCGTGATTTCCGGCTCCCAGCCAAGCTTGGCTTTTGCCTTGGACGGATCACCCAGCAGAGTTTCGACTTCCGCCGGGCGGAAGTAACGCGGATCAACCCGAACAAGCACATCGCCAACCTTGAGTGCCGGCGCCTTGTCACCCACGATTTGCGCAACAATGGCCTGTTCGTCAACACCTTCGCCTTCAAAGCGCAAGGTGACACCCAGTTCCTGGGCACTCAGACGAATGAAGTCACGAACTGAAATCTGTTTGCCGGTCGCGATAACGAAGTCTTCGGCTTCTTCCTGCTGCAGCATCATCCACTGCATGCGCACATAGTCCTTGGCATGGCCCCAGTCACGCAAAGCATCCATGTTACCCATGTACAGACACTCTTCCAGGCCCTGAGCAATATTGGCGAGGCCACGAGTAATCTTGCGTGTCACGAAAGTCTCACCACGGCGCGGGGATTCATGATTGAAGAGAATGCCGTTACAGGCATACATACCGTAGGACTCACGGTAGTTGACCGTAATCCAGTAGGCATACATCTTGGCAGCCGCATAGGGAGAGCGCGGATAAAAAGGCGTGGTTTCGCGCTGCGGGACTTCCTGCACTTCGCCGAATAGCTCTGAGGTAGAAGCCTGGTAGAACTTGGTTTTCTTCTCGAGACCCAGTAGACGAATCGCTTCCAGGATTCTCAGGGTGCCCAGAGCATCGACATCAGCGGTGTACTCCGGTGATTCGAAGCTGACGGCAACATGAGATTGAGCGGCCAGATTATAGATTTCGTCCGGCTGCACCTCTTGAATGATGCGAGTCAGATTGGAAGAATCCGAAAGGTCTCCATAGTGCAGTACGAAATTTTGATTTTTAACATGCGGATCCTGATAGATGTGATCCACTCGCTGGGTATTGAATAGAGAAGCCCGACGTTTGATACCATGAACTTCGTAGCCTTTTTCGAGCAGTAGCTCCGCAAGATAAGAGCCATCTTGACCGGTTACACCTGTGATTAATGCTTTCTTTAACATGAAAAAACCTTATTTAGTGTATTTTTAAATTAAGTTTTGATTTTAAACTTAAGCACATGTAGTACAAATATTGGAGCAGAGACTAACATCCGCCTCCAAAGCCGTTTGGGCTGCTGAACCAATCTTGGCAACCACTCTAAACCCATGCGCTGAAAGATAGGATGCGATCGCTTCACACGCCCTGTATAAAAGTCGAATACAGCACCTATCGCTCCTGCAAATTTTACGTCAAGGTATGGTAGGTTATCGTAGATCCATTTTTCTTGCTTTGGTGCCGTCATACCTACCCATAGTACATCTGCTTTAGATGTATTAATAGCTTTCAACATCTCATTTAATTCTTCAGCGCTATAGCTTTCTTTAAACGGAGGTGAGTAAGTACCAACGACCTCTAAAGAAGGATAATCTCGGGCCATTGCTACTCGTATTTTAGCTAAAGTCTCTTCAGTTGAACCCAAGAAAAAAACTTTTCCTCCTCCCATATCATTCAAGCGCTGGTGAACACCTTGAAAAATATCAGACCCAGTAACTCGTTCTTTTATATTACCACCGAGCAGTTTAGATGCATATATAACTCCTATACCATCGGCAACAAGCCAGTCAGCAGATTTTAAAGATCTAGAAAAGTGTTTATCAGCTTGCGCTTCGACGTATGAATGCGGATTAAAGCATGCCAACCAAGCTTTATTGCCTAAGCAAATATTTTTTACTATGTCGTCACAGCAATTCGGGGTGCTATAAGAATCTACTCTGTAGCATAAAATCTCCTCTTTCATAACCTTCTCTCTTTCCTGTCTATAGCAATCTGGTATATGTTAATAAGCGCCTTATAGTTTACATCCTGATTGTATAAAGATTCATATGACTCTCGAGCGCCCTTTGCCAAATCAAGTAATTTATTAGAGTCTCTCCATGCTGCAGAAATCACGTCCCTTATTGAAGATGGATTAAAAGGTTCAAAAATAACCCCGTTGTAGTCATGTTTAACAATACTTGGCAACGGTCCTAAATTAGATGTGGCTACAGGTGTGCCTAGGGCGAAAGCTTCTCTAACGACCATTGGAAACCCCTCGAAACACTCAGAAGGAAGTACTAATAAAGCTGCATTGGCAATTTGCGCTTGAGCAGCTTCAGATGAAATATGACCATAAAAATTGACTGCAAGCCCATCACTTAATTTTTCCAGCTCTTCTCTTAGTGGCCCAGAACCAATTATACGGAGCTCAGGGGCGTCAGCCCCCCATTCTCTCCAAGCTTCTATTAAATTTCGTATACCCTTTTCACTGCTAAGCCTTCCTACAAACACTATATATCTGGGTCTATCCATGTATGGTATCACACAAGGATCTCCTTCATAGAAATTTGGCTTAACATAAATCTTACTCGATGGTAATCCACCCTCCGCCATCAAATTTTTTTGAAAATCGGATAAAGCAATAAAAGCATCGACGTGATTACACCAAGTTTTTTTCGCCCTATGTAAAGAAACATTAGCGGCCAGAGGTATAGTAGCTAAACGACTATTACGGTAACACCCATATTTAATTGCAGGATAAGCCGATTTAGAACTTATACACTCAGTGCATACTTTACCATTACGAATTGGAATAGCAGCGGGACAAAGTAGCCGATAGTTATGAAGAGTTATTACTGTGGCAGTGAGGTCGCTAATTGAATGAAATATCGCAGGGGAAATTAAAGGAAAAGTATTATGCACATGAACTACATCGGGTTCGAACTCAATAACTTTAGTACGTAGAGCAGCAGCTGAGAATGGGTTCCACGGAGTGGATAGAGCACCCTTAATTAACCCTAAAACTCCTTGATTACGAATTTCATCGCTATCACGACTAAAAATATTTACTATATGGCCCTGACCCTCAAGCAGTGCTTTTTCAATATTAAAAACATTACTTTCTCCGGAAGGTGCATCTGAGCCATAGAAATTATGTACTAACAAAATTTTCATTTTGTACTTCCAGGAAATTGTTAATTATAAAATAATTATCTTATTGAAATATTATACTATCAATAATTGATGTTTAGCTGAGATGATTCAATAGATAAAATAATTTATTTATTCACACTTAGCGATCTTAAAATACCATTAACAAAATTTTCACCCATATTTTGAATTGTATAATACTTAGCAGAATTAGCCGCCCCCGTTGCTAAAGTAGTCCGGAGCTCGTCATTCCTGAAGAAGAGAAGCACATTTTCAACATAATCGGTGATAGTATTTTTAGTGATCAAACCATTACTACCATTATCTAAGTACGCTATTTCAGGGCTATGTAAACCACAATTTGTAGTAATCATTGGTACTCCAGCAGTAAATGAATCAAGGATACTCAACCCTACTAAGCCAGGATTAAGTATAACGTTCGCTTCTGCTAGGTATTTGGCTTTACCTTTTGTATCTTTGAACCCAACATAATCACACCAATCATGCTGATTGCTAAACTCTATAACTTTATTTCTTTCAACACCATCACCAATAATAACAAGTTTGAACTCTGGGAGTTTCTTTTGTATTATTTTTGAAGCTTCGAATAAAAAATCCAATCGCTTTTCTGAATACAAGGATCCAATAAAAATAGCTGTTTTATCTATGTTATTTTTTTTATAATGGTTAAAATTTTTTAACTCTTTCTCTAATGATGAGATATCTATAGTGTTTTCTAAGTTTGTGATTTTATTCTTAGGAAATCCAGTATCTTCTACTAACTTTGCACTTAGTCCTGTATAAGCGAACCACCAATGTACATATCGATTCGTGTATTTTTTAAACGATTCACTTAAACTTTTTTTATGTCTAGATTGAAAATTAGCACCGTGTCCCCAAAAAGCAATTTTCTTATTAAAGAGTCTCATTAGCAATATGGCATAGTTACTAATTATTGAATTCTCTTGCGTAATTACAACCAGATCAAATTTTTTCAAATCGCCAGTTAAAGGTATCCAGCAAAATGTTTTATTGAATATGTTGAAATACTTATTTTTTACCTTAATGCCCCAACTGATAACCCCCTGGTCGTACTTTTTTTCTTCAGCAATTGTCGGATCACCATAAATAATTAAAAGCTCTACCCCATATTTGGCAAGCTCTATCCTCATATATTCAAAAAGTGGGATACGATAGTGAGTTAGCCTGCGTTGTATAATTACAACTTTCAATGTAACACCTGTATGTCGAGGTTAATGATATTAAGTTTTAGATATAGCTTGCGAATTCTATATTTAGAATGCTAGTTATGTATTTCTTTCATGCGCATAATATTTATAGAAAGCCCTAGTAATGACATCATAGGGTAAACGACATAACTGTACACAATCGCATTATCAGTAAACATAACACATAACAAAGCTAAGCTTGAAAAGTAAGCAGTCATAACTATAACCTTACTATCTTTATGTAGATTAGCAGATGTTAACACCAATTTTATTTTTTTTATTAGACTTAACAAAAAGGTTAAGAACAATACTAAACCCACAATTCCAAACTGGTGTAAAATCCGTAAATAATCATTATGTGGATGTGACCAACGCGGTATCTCTAGCATTTCTGGCGGGCCAGGGATGCCATATCCGAGCATTGGCCGGTTTAACCACGATTCTATTATTACCTGCCACATGCCTACCCTACCTGAGGTATTAATATGCACACCGTTTATTACTAAAGCCTGGTCGCCACCAGCAAACGAGTTACTAAAATATCCCGAGTGTAATAACCAGCTACCAAAAAGAACAATCATAAATGTAGATATTATACATAGAAGTAAAAACTTTGGAGATAACACCTTACGAATACCATAAAGCAATATAGGTCTTATGAGCAATATCAAAACCTCTGTGACATATACTATCCTAGCTTCAACTAATATATGGCCGGTCAATATCGCCACCATAAACAAAAGCGAACTATGCTTACCTTGTTCATATTTAGCCAAATGATAAAAAAAGAATAATAAACCAGCTAAGGCTGTAGTTGCATTTTCTCCCGAAAACAAGCCTAAATATAAGATCACTAGTATATATAAATAGCTCGCGAGGGATAATATCTTATTTACAGTCTTTATAAAAGAAATATTCAGATTCATCGGAGTTGAAAAGATCAGCAATAGAAATAACATCCCTCCCCATACAGCTGGATAATTTCTTACTGTTAACTCTTTTGCTGGATATAGCCCTAAAAGGCTAGCTATACTTAAGACCCAAAAAATAAAAAGGGCTATAACTGGCAACCATATTGATCTAGAAATCTTGGGGTTATTAATAAATAAAATTAAGGTAAAAATTGGTATAAGTAAAGTAATAATGCCGCTTAAACTAATTGGACCCAGCTTTACAAAAGTTGGAATAGAACCAAAAGCAGAAGATACTATTACAAAAAACAATAGAGCTGCTGGAAGTTTGTAATGAAAATTCAAATTCATAAAGTATTTTCTCTTGAATGTAAGATACCGGATGATCGAGTTTAAAAGAAATACTACATTTAGGGGTCATATTGAAGTCATCTAATAGTCTCAAGTAAAACTTCAGGCGACAAAAAAAAGCAAGCAACTACAACCCCGTTTGTGCCGTGCTCCAAAAGGATTTAATGCAATAAAAACTACTAATTAATATTAAAAATTAAATGCCATTTGACTCAAGAGTATTTGACCTGTATCGCATTCCTAATGCTGTATACGGAGAATACAGTGATTACATGTCATCTCCTACATACTAGAAAGAAATATCTCTGCAGGATAAGCTCGAGGGCCACATAAGCGTTGTTATTGTTTCATGACCGATCAAGGCCGTACCAATGGTGAATTGCGCCATTACCTCGATCCATATGAGTCAATAATTAAATAGCTAAACAAAAATAAATCGATAACCACACGCAGGTCTACTAAACGATTATGGCTTTCCTATGTAGTATCAGAGCAACATTTTGCAACGTGCTTTTCTTGGATAAATACAACCCATATAATAACGACGCGATGCAAAAATTTTGGCCCATGATTTTTAAATATTTTTGTAAAGCTTGTATCATACAATATGTTTAATCGACTCTATGTGTACAGGTTAATGCAATGACTTTATAAACATGGTCAGAATAATACGATACGACTACCTGGTATTACTATATAAAAACACAGGCCTTTAAAAAATCATATTTTAATTAATGTCATAGTGTGTTTTTTACTTACTAATATAGTATTTATGCTTTATTATCAAACTTGAACCAGCTGGTGTATTTTAAATCTGTGTTCTTCACCTGCATTACCTTTATTATAGAATCCGCAATTTTGTCTAATGATTTATTATCATCGTAAGTTATTATATTCGTAATACCTAGACTTTCTAAGCAACCTATAACTTTTTGATCCTTTTTAGAATCCACTAGTGCTATAGGAGTAGCTCCGTTGATTGCTGACAATATTAATACATGTAGCCTATCAGATATAACAAAATTAGTTTTGTTATATTCTTCAACAATATTATCAATTGATGCTTTGTCTATTTTATAACACAAAATGTCTGGAGCATTGAAGCAGCTCTTAGAATATTCAGAGTTTAAGTTATCATCGAATTTTACTTGAGATATAAATTTATAGTTAATTTTCGAACTACCTAAAATGTCCACTAGTTTTTTTATAATATCCAGCCTTTTATCAGTTCGATCAAATCTAAATGAAAATATTAGATTTTGTGTATTTTTTTTAGGTCGTTGAGTTGCTGTAAATTCGGAATTATTTTCTGCGTAATACAATGCCATATCGGGCCAATATTTAGCTTTATCAACCCCAATTTTTTTATAAGAATCTAACGTAATTGCATCCCTGACTAACAACAAATCAACAATATAGTTATTAATTATTTTTTCTAGCCGATTTTTATTACGTGTATTTATATTGTTTGAGTGGGGTAATTTTATTAATTTTCCCCCAGCAAGTTTTGAACATAAAAAATAACTTAAAAACAGTCCTTTTTTTAACGTAGCCTTTAATGTGGGGTTTGAAGCGTATCCACCTGGCTTAATAACATAAATTAAATTTTTATCTTTTAAAAGGCATGTCAGATAACCGGATTTAGTAAATTCTACATTTCGAATGTCATCGAAAAGAGCTAGATATTTATCTGGTAAACCTCTAACATTTAAGATAACACGACCATAATTTTGCAAATATGAGATAGAGGCTTTAGCAATTAAGAAATCACCTAAGTTTTCATATTGAGTCTTTAGAGAAATATAAAAAACATTATCAGCATCTTTTTTTAGCACTTGTTTAAGTAAGCTATCCATTAGATCTCCAAAATTAATCTATATAGTTTGTAAAATACGAATAATTACTTTAACTTCGGCAATATCCATATGCCGAGTTTACTCCATACATAATATAATGCAGCAAGGTTCTGCATTATCAGTGACATGGATAGAGCCAAAGCTGCTCCTAATGCTCCCCACAGAGGTATAAAGAATAAAAATAATATAAGCCCAACAATGCTAGAAATTATGGCAATATTTCGCATCAACCTTTCGTGACCTGTCATGGTCAATATAAAACTAACTGAACCAGTTGCAACATTCACTAATTGCGCTATAGCTATTATCTGTAGCAAGGTTCCAGCTGTTTTAAACTCTTCGCCGAAAATACTTAAAATCCAACTGGGGGCAACAATGCATAAGGCTAGTGCCGGAGACGCCAATATCAGTGCTAAAACAAGCCCTTTCTGGGCTAATTTTTCTAAGGAGGCTATATCTCCGCTTTGGTAGTAACTTGCGAATCGCGGTGGTAATACTGCATTCAAAACCACTAAGATAAAACTAATTATAAATGCAACACGCTCAGCTGTTTTAAAAAGACCTAAGTCTGAAGGGGTTAGCATTAGTCCAGCTATAAATACGCTTACTACTTGTTGTAAAAAAATAGCCAAGCTCATAATAAAAAACACATTAGAGCTCGCTAGAAATTGTTTTTTTGTCACCGTATCTTTAGAATACTGTAATTTATTATTTTTTAACCATATACTAACTTGGTATATACCTTGTAATAATATTAACCAAGCTGCAATTGAAAATGACCATCCAATTAGTCCAATATCATTAGGATAAAGACTATTTAAAACTAATAATAAACCGCATGCTACCAACGAAACAGTACCGTTTTCAAGTAAACAAGCCGCTGCCGGTTTGTGTATACCTTTCATAAATCCACCTATGATAAAGGTAAGAGTAAAAGCAGGTATACTAAACACAATACCAATTAAAACATTTTTTAATTGTGGTGTATCAAACCAATAACTTATTATTTCGCATGAAAAGAAAATAGCAACAGACAATAATACACTTAGAAATGTTGATCTAACAATAGACCACTTTAAATAACTCACAATACCTATCGAACTATTGTTTTGTCCTACGTAACGCATCAAACTATGATTCATGCCATATCGTGCTATTATACTAGCACCAAAATATACCCCTTGAGCTAACGAATATATACCTACACCTTTAGTCCCATATAATTTACTTATAACCAGGATTAATAGAATACCACCAGCCGCTGCAATTATACGCGCAATAAATGTCTGGGCTAATGTTCTATAAATTTCACTCTTATAATATCGGCTTATGCTAAACATTATTTAACCCTAGGTACATAGCTCGAAACCTCTACCGTATCAGTATGTTATTTATTTCAGCCAACGATACAATTGAAACTTAACCTATTTGTAAAAACACTCTAATGCACAGTCAAATATGACTCTTACAAAAAATGCAATTCCCTGATATCTCGCGCTACAAACAATACACTAAGTCCTTCATAATTATCACATAACTTTCTTACAGCTAGTCTGAAGGGCTAAAACTACCCAAAAGCTGCCATCTATTACCTGCTTCCTATACCAGTAAATATTACCTTAATGGTTCTAAAAACAATTAGTATATCCAGCCACGGAGAAAAGTTTTTAATATAATAAAAGTCATATTCTAATTTTTCTATCATGCCTTCCACTTCCGCCGCATAACCTTGTTCAACTTGTGCCCAACCAGTGATACCAGGACGAACGACGTGACGATAATGGAAGAAGGGAACATCCTTTTCATACCACTCTGTCAAACTCATGGATTCAGGGCGAGGTCCTATCATACTCATCTCTCCCTTCAAAATATTAAACAGTTGGGGAAGTTCGTCTAGACGACACTTACGAATAAAGTGCCCAACACGGGTAATCCGCGGGTCATTGCCTTCTTGAGTAAAGCCAGTACCCTTCATGTCAGTATACATGCTACGGAATTTATAGACCGTAAACGGGCGACAGTGGAATCCCATACGCGGCTGACAGAATAGTGCTTTACCGGGGCTATCCAGACGAATGGCGAGCGCTGTCAATAGCATAACGGGAGCCAGCAACGGAATCAGGATTAACGCGGCGAGAATGTCCATGCCGCGCTTGATAACTTCATAATCTTCGCGCGGGGTCAATGAGCCGAATTCATTTGCATAGAGATGATCCAGCAGGACCTTGCCAGTAATCATTTCATGCGCTTGGGTGGCGTGATACACCGGAATACGATGAATCGTGCAATCAGCAAGGAAACGTTGCCATTCTTCCGGTAGATCCGCACGTAAATCTGCGACTACTGCATCAATTCGCTTCATACCGACAAGTGTCGGGGCCTCCAATGGGTACCAATATACTGACTTGCTGTGGTCATCGCACAATGCAGGGGCTTTTCCGAAAGGTACTACTGCCATACGTTTGGTGGTCAGTTTACTGTCGACATAATAGAAGGCCCCGCCAAAGATGATAGCAAGAGCAAAGGATATTCCCACCTGAAGTCGAGACACTTCAATTTCCAATACACTGCAGATAATGATCAACAAGGTATAGGAAGCGGCGACTGTCGGGATAACGTAAGTGAAGGAGCGCGTTCCGGGCAACTGGCACAGGCGGTTGATCAGTGTCAATGACAAGGTAAAGGCAGCAGCGGTGCCCAGAATCGCATTCCACTGCGCCAGCGTAGAGGTATTCCAGAAATCAAATCCCCAGCGGTACATTGCTGGCAGCACTACGACCAACAATACGCCGAAGAACGTCTGCAGGCGTTTGCTGGCCAGCAAGCGCTCGTAATGGCGTGAATAGCGGCGCTGATGCTCCATGGTAGAGCTCATTTCTTTCATCACTGATTTCCTTGCGGTTCAAGACGGCTGATAGCGTAATCAAGCGAAATCATTTATAGCTGTAATTGTAATAGCCATAATTTTCGCCGTAGGCACCTGCGGCCTTGCGTTCCATCGCATTGAGTATCCCCCCCTTGACTACTACGCCTGAGGCTGCCAGGCGCTTGAGCGAGACTTCCACTTCCTTGGGAGCATTTACCTCGAAGCGAGTCACCAGAAGTGTCGTGCCCACGTGCTTACCAATGACGGCAGCATCGGTGACAGCTAGAATCGGCGGAGAATCGATAATGACTAAGTCAAAACGCTCGCTGACTATAGTCAGGAAGTCATTGAAGCGTTCACTCATCAGCAGCTCGGAGGGGTTAGGAGGCGCAATGCCACGCGCCACGTAGGAGAGTGTCTCAAGCTCGGGAACTGCGCGAATAACGTCTTCCAGAGACTTCTTGCTTGCCAGGTAATCGCTCAAACCACACTCTGAGCGCTCATCGAAGATGGAGTGCATATGCCCCTTGCGCATATCGGCATCTATCACCAATACACGCTGCCCAGTCTGAGCACAGACTGCGGCCAGATTGGCAGCTACGAAACTCTTACCGATGCCCGGACTGGGGCCGGTAATCATCAACGTATTGGTAGGGGCTTCCATCATCGCGAAGTGCAAGCTGGTACGCAGGCCACGTAACGCCTCGATCGCCAGGTCAGCCGGATTGCGCGCGGCAAGCAAGCCATTGGGGATTTCACGCGAGTGTTTATCTGTTTTCCGCTTTACCTTGCGACTCAACTTGCCCTGCTCATCCGAGAGCGGGATGGTGGCATACATCGGCAGGCCCAGCGCTTCCAATTGATCTGGCGACTCCACGCCACGGCGGAAAGCTGCACGCAACAGAATAACACCCACCGACAGCATGCCACCCAGCAGCGTCGCGATGGCTACAATCATCGCTTTTTGAGGTTTGATTGCGCCGGGCAAGATACCTGCTTCATCCAGAATGCGCACATTACCGACCGTGCTGGCCTTGGCGATCTCCATTTCCTGCACTTTATTCAAAAGCTGCACATAGATGGCCTGGGTCACTTCGACACTGCGCGTGAGACGCAACACTTCCTGCTGCGTTTCAGGCAAATTCTTCACCTGGGCATTCAGCTTGTCCATCTCACGCTTGAGCTGTGCCTTCTTCTCGAGCAATGCTTTGTAAGTCGGATGGCTGGGCGTATAGCGCTTGGCGATCTCGGCCTCGGTCAGCTCCAGCTGGTTGACCTGGGCTTCCAGGTTGACGATGCGCTCCAGCACTGACTGGGTTTCCAGCGAGAGATCCACACTGTCACGCGAAGTCCTGAATTCATTCAGGCGCGATTCCGCTGCATCCAGCTGCGCCCTCACCTTGGGCACCTGGTTATCAAGAAACTCGAGGCTGTTACGAGCTTCTTCACTCTGACGCTGCACATTCTGCGAATAATAGATATCCGCGATGGTATTCAAAGTACGCTGCAGTGCTTGCGGCTGCTCCCCCGTCATCGACCAGGAGAGAATGCCGGTTTCCTTGCCCTGCTCCGATACGGAGAAGGAGTTACGCAGATCTTCAATCGCCTGCATGCGGCTGATATGGGTCAGTTCGAATTCCGCACCTTGCGCAGCATTCAGTGAAGTCACACGTAGATTAAGCTGACCATCGGCGAAGGTGTCCAGCTGGTTGACGCTACCCTTGCCCAGCGACTCTCCCTCGAGGAGGAGCTCATAATGGGACTCATCCAACACGCGCAGGGTGATGGTGCTGCCAAGCAGGGCATCATCGACTGGCATCTCACTGACGGCAATGCTCTCCCCTGCCCAAGTACTTGCCCAGCCTTGCGCAAAGTCTGGGCGCTCCACTCCACGCCGCACGAGGAAGTCACCCAGCAAAGGCAGACGCTTCGGGGTAATAGTAATATCCAGATTTAACAGATCTACCGCACGGCCCAGCACCATACGTGAACGTATGATCTCGATCTCGGATTGAGACGGCGGCTCCTTGCCAAGCAACGAATTCACATCTGCCAGCGGATTGGTCGAAGGGGCGTCATCAATCTGAATCAGAGCATCCACCTTGTAGATGGGCGTCGCCAATAGCGCGTAGATCACCCCAATGGCGGCAAACAGGCCAGTGATCGCAATGATCCATTGCTTGTGATCAATCAGAGTGCCGAACAAGCGACCCAGATCAATCGCATCGTCATCGTTGTCGCGAGTAGCTGCCGTTGGCATCGCCCCAGTGGCCGTATTTTGCGATGTCTGATTCATGAAACACCCTTCGAGTGCTGCGGCTCTGGTGAGAGCCAGTGATAGTGGGTAGTGAAGAGAAAAGCGGAATGCTGGTGCTGTTTAATCACCACTGCGCAGGTCATCAAAATCATTGGCGGAGCTAGTTACCTGATAGACAGCGGTCAGGGTCGGCAGCAGCTGATTGACAACACGATTCCAACGGCTGAGCGGTGCGGCAGTGACGTAGACCACATCAGAAGGCTGCAGCATGAATTCGGCACCGATGACGAAGGCTGCAGAATCGCGGGCATCCAGCTGATAGACGGTCGCCAGCTTGCCGGTGCTGCTGTCAGCACGGCGCACGACGAAGATGCCCTTGGCATCGGCCTGGCCTTCATCGATGCCACCGGACTGGGCAATGGCATCTGTCAGCGAAATACGCGAATTGCCCATTGCCAGGCTGCCCGGCAGTTGCACTTCACCCATCACGTAGACTTTCTGATTGCCCACATCCGGGATGTGCAGCACATCACCGTCGCGCAGCAGGCGGTTGTTGCTCAGTGCGCCATTCTGCAGCAAGTCGTACAGCGAGAAGTGCTCATCACTGTCATCACGCGTCAGTACCACGTCGTGCCAGTTGGCCAGCGGTGACAGGCCGCCCGCCTGATTGACGGCATCCAGGATGGTCAGCGGCACATTGGTGATCGGCAGGATTCCCGGCGTTTGCACCTGGCCGGTGACGTATACCTTCTGGGACTTGAATGCCGCCACCTGCACATCGATCTGCGGTGAAGCGATATAACCAGACAGGCGACGCTCAATGACGGCACGCAGTTCCTTGACCGTCAGCCCCGCTGCTTTGACGCGCCCGATGTAGGGGTAAAAGATGGTGCCGTCGCTGTGCACGCTGTTGCCGGATTCGATGGCGCTGCGTTCAGAGCCGGCCGGGATGGTCAGTTCGGGGTGATCGTAGACGATGATGTTGAGCACATCACCGCGGCCGATGCGGTAATCGTAATCGGCCAGCTGCTGCTCAAGCAGCTGATTGTCACGCTGGCCCTGGCCACGACTATCATTCAGGGCATCTACCATGCCGAAGGTGATCGGCTTGACCTCAAGCGCATCATCCAGCGGGGCCGTTTCTGTCTGATAGTCCATATCGCCGCCGGGGGCGAAAGCACAGCCCGTGGTAGACAACATGGCAATCAACAGCGCGGTGGTCATTGCCAGGCGGGGGCGCGGCGACAGCGCACAGCCCTTGCCAAACATGGTGACCTTGATCATGTAAAACCCCCGAAAACTGCAAGATGGAATGGGCAGCCTCATGCTGCCCTGGAAGAGAAGGCGTCGTGGTCAGGCCGCGACGTAGTCAATCGAAAGTCGTCAACCGAAAATAGGCTCAGCAGCCCAAACCCGACATGCCAGTCAGGGTGAAGAGTCAAAATGTAGAGAAAGGATCTGCTGGGTGAATCTCGAGGATAGCCAGAGAGCTGTCTGATATCGGCCTGCATTGCGCTAGGCCTGCGATGTGTCTTCCCGGCTCAATCGACCTTTCGTGAGCGTGAGCTGGTTTTAGGCACGCTACCGCCCCAGGGTGGTTGACGGCGCATCCCTGAGGCCCTGACATGAAGATCTTGATGTCTTCCAGCTTGTGTCGTGCCTGGCCACCTGTTTCCCAAGCAGCATCAATCCTTCACTGACGCAAGAAAGCCTTGCTACGAGTGGCACCTCGAATTCAAGACAAGATCATTCCCTTTGAGGAAAATCCGGCGCACTGAACTCGTGGACAGATATCGAGCACAAAATTCAATTAGCTAATACTTAACAACCAGAAAGGTAATCCCGAAATTCAAGACGCAACAAACCCTAGCAGAGCAATCATCTTGTAGATCGCCAGTGCTATCAGATGAGGACTTGTTTTTGTTCAAATGAGTACAGGATTCAGGTTTCGAACTAATAAGACTTGTACAACCCTATCGGCTCGCACTGCCTGGATGGTACCAGTCACTGCAATTCCAATCGCTAACACGCCATGACAGCCTGTTACCGACACTGCTGAGGAGAGAATCTATCGGGCGTTGGTAGAGACACCAGCACCGCAAGCGCAAGATCCTTCCTGCGTGTCGTCAACACGGCATGACGCTCAACCGGTGACCCATCCTTCCTGTGTCGCAAAAAAGAAACAAAGCCTTTTCAATAAGGGACGCATGATACTGCATTCTGCGACTCTCGTTCCACCTTTTATTCATATTCCCCTGCCGCCCACCAAGGCATGAAAGCGAGACGATAACACCTAAATTACTGATATTTTTGGTATTATGTGGACCACTGGGCGCCAGGAGCCGCATTGCAGAGCATTAGATCATGAATCATTGCGTATCCAAAAGGAGACACTGAGCTCGGCCACGGCTGACCGCGATACGCATCAGCATCAATCAGAAACGAAAAATTTACACAAAGTACCAATTACCCAATAGCAAAATGACTAGTCTTCCCATCAAAGCATCATCAATCAGTATTGAAATGGGCTTACCGATAAAGATAACGAGTTTCACGACCCAGAATTCAAGCCCGTATGCTCTCTTCCGAGATTGGCCAATTTTTATCGGCTCGCATTTCTTGCGATTATTGTCGAGAGCCCGAGGCCATTCTTGTCAAGCATGATGCCGCGATCATCATATTCGATGGTTGTTTACGGTTAGATGTCAGTCGACCAACAACCTGAACTCTGTTAATTTCCACAACATTCGCGTATTGAAATCTGTCTCACGAGGCGATAGAACGTAGGCATCATTAATATCTCGCCGCACCAACTGTTTCCCATAAAGAAACAATGATTCAGAAAAATCAAAACTTTGCATGGGCGCAAACGCGCGCAGAGTTTCACCAACCATGAAAGAAGGGAACCCACATGAAACGTATTTCTACCTTGCTTGCCATTGCTGGTTTAGCACTGACTCCGATGGCCCATGCAGAAAGCGAAGCGCCCGCTCAGGCTAGCACTACATCAACCAGCGCTGGCGCCGGTGGTGGTGCCGCTGCCGGAGCTGGCGCAGCCGGCGGCATGGCTGCAGGAACGATCGCGACAGTGGCGGTAGGAGTCGCGGCAGCCGTGGGTGTTGCAGCCAAGGTAGCCTCTGGCGATGACAGCAGCAGTAGCACCACCGGCACTACAGGTACTACTGGCACCACTGGCACCACTGGCACGACAGGTACCACTGGCACCACAGGTACCTTCTGATCACCATGAAGCCGACAACCATCACGATGGGGGGCCGCCTGGCGGCCCCTTTGCTTGTGTCTGGTGCGCTTATGCTCGGTGGTTGCTCTTCTCTTGAGCAGGGACAGATTGCGCAAACCGCTCTGGCGTTCATCGACAGCGACCAATTCGATGCCGAGCGTGCGCGCGCCCTGCCCTATGCCACGCTGCGCTTAAGCTACGACGGCAACACCGGGATGGTGGTGCTGGCGTCTTTGGAGACAGCGACGCGCAAAGACATGGACGCAACGGACGCGGCCTATCAGCAAGAACATGCTGGGCTGACACCTCTGGCAGCCCTGTCCTCTTCCGCCACGCCTGTTAAGTCGAAAGCAAGACAGCCTTCGAGCACGACAGAGCTAGCCCGTTTTGAAACCGCGGATCATGCCTTCGTGCGTCTAGAGAACGGCTGGCTGAGCGGTACCGCCGGCTTCGTGACCGACCTGCTGGACATGCGACGCGATGTATTACTGACCACGCTGATGTCTGCGCTGGACAGGGGCGAATCCACGCCCAGCTACGTGATTCACTCACGCTGGCAGCGCGCCGATGGGATAGAGGGCTATGCGCAGGGCCAGGCAAGCTGGCAATGCGCGCCCCCCTCCGTGCAGGCCTTGCCGTTGGGCGATCAGACAGTGGCCCAGTGTGAGGAAAACATCCTCTGGCAAGATGGCTCGCGTAGCGTCAATCGATATGCGATTGCGCCTTCGACTGATGCCAATGCGGCACCAAGAATCTGGGCGGCGGATGTTCAACCCTGGCCGGATTCTCATTATTGGAGCTGGGAGGTCGCGCGTGGCTGGTGGTAAATGCCAAGAAATTTTCTTTCAGCGCCATGATCATGCCGCCCCGGCTGCACGAGTCGGCAGTGTGTCTTCTGTCCATCGAGGTGTCGTGTCTCTTGCCCGTCGAGGTGTCGTGAAAAGCTATCTGCATGAACGTCTGAAGGCCGCCCTTGGCGTAGCGATGCTCGCCTCTGCTTGCGGTGCACTTTTGCTACCTGGCGCAGCGCTGGCCAGCGAGACTCCGGCAGCATCGTCAGGCCCATCCCAAGACAAGGATGCCAGCGCACAGACACTGACCATCAGTGAGGCGCTATCGCGCCAGCTCGGCGTGCTGACAGATGCCAATGGTATCGAGTGGCCGCATGCGTTCGTGGCGACCCAGCAGACACGCGACAGGACACGTGAGCTGGGGCGCCGCCTGTTCTTCGAGCTGCGTCAGTTGAGCTCGCAGGCCGTCTTTGATGATCGACTGTCGGCTGAAGGGCTCAAGCACTGGATGCGCATCATCGGTCGCACGCCGGTCGAGGGGCGTCAGGTCGGGCGGATCGATCCCATCGCTCTGTGGCGTTTTCCGCGTCTGGACATCCCGCTCACGACGGGTGATTGGATAGGTCAATGTCAGGCCGAGACGCGCATTCAACTCTGGAGTGCCGTAGGCGTGCGTCAGCTGGACTGGCGCCCCGGTCTGACACTGCACGACGCCATCGCCGGCCTACCGGGCGCGCAGGCGGACTCGGAACACGCCAGTGTCATCACGCTGGGCGGCAGAATCATCGTCCGCGGCATCAGCGCCTGGAACGACCAGCCCTATACGCTGGCGCCGGGCGACCGTGTCGTGGTCAACATGCCGCGTATCTCGGCGGCCGCCGCCTGGGTCAATCGCAGCCTGCCCGAGTGGTTGAGTCTGCAATGGCCGGGCAAGGAGTGCCGCAGCGTGGACGCTATCACGGGAGAGCCGCAGCAGCGCGACTACCTGCAGGTAGCGCGGCAATACACTGACAGTGATGACAGTGATTACCGCGATGACAAGGACAGTGGCTCGCTCCCTCAGGGCGACACTCCATGAGCGACGTGACAATGACACAGCAGGACGCCTCGTGCTCAGGCAGGCAAAGGATGGCAGCAGACAGCATGGATCATTCGCACTTCTCTTCCATGGCACCGGCGCGTGCCCGGCTCACCCCCTTGACGCGCGCTATCCGGCAGCTGGCCATGCTCAGTGCGGGCGTGCTGCTGGCCCCGATGAGCTACGCCGGTCTGCTGGATGGTCCGCAGCCGATTGAGACACGTCTCAGCGGCCTGGGGCATGGGCAATCGGATTTCGGTGGCGTCGGCCTGATGCAGACCCCCACCGCGCGCATGCAGAAACCGGGCAGCATTCACTTCTCCTATACAGAGGTGGAGCCCTACCTGCGCTATAACGTCAGCCTGCAGCCGCTCGATTGGCTGGAGGTCGGCTTCCGCTACACGGAAGTCACCAACCGCCTGTACGGCGAAGCCATCGCTGGCGACCGCAACTACCTGGACAAGGGTGTCGACGCCAAGTTTCGTCTGTGGGAAGAGAGCCGTTATCTGCCCGAAGTCGCGGTCGGCCTGCGCGACATGGGTGGTACCAGCCTGTTCGGCAGTGAGTATCTGGTCGCCAGCAAGCGCTGGTATGACCTCGACTTCACGCTGGGGCTGGGCTGGGGCTATCTCGGTTCACGCGGTGATATCAGCAACCCTCTCGGCTGGGTGCGTGACAGCTACAACGACCGCCCCGGGCGTGGCGAGACCGGCGGTGATCAGGGCGGTGAGTTCTCCCTCAACAGCCTGTTCAAGGGTGATGTCGGCATCTTCGGCGGCGTGGAATGGCAGACACCGTGGGACCCGCTGGTGTTGATGGCAGAGCTTGATGGCAATGACTATCAGAGCGAACCGCAGGACAACGATCAAGAGCAGGACAGCCCGATCAACCTGGGTGCCCGCCTGAGCGTGACCGACAACCTGACCGTCAAGGCCGGCTGGGAGCGTGGCAATACCGCGATGTTCGGCGTCAACTTCGGGGTGGATCTCGCCGGGCTCTCGCAGGCCAAGCTGGATAGCCCGCCGGAGCGCTTGATTGCCGAGGCCCCCACGCGCAACCAGGTCAGCTGGCCAGAGCTCTCCCGGGAGATTCAGGCGCAATCGGGCATTCGTGTCGATAGCCTCTCGCGCGAGGGAACGGCGCTGATCGTCAGTGGCGAGAGCACGCGTTTCCGCTCCACCGCTCAGGCCGAAGGGCGTGCCAACCGCGTGCTGCACAACCGGCTGGATGACGATTTCGAGAGCTTCCATTACCGCCTGCGTTCTGGCGGTCTGGATACGCGCGAAGATGTCCATTCCCGCGCCGATGTCGTCAGCGCCGGACACGATGCGCGCCAGCAGCTGCGCTATACCCACAGCGTCTATGCGTTGGCGGCCACCGAGCCGACCGATGAGCATGGCGAAGGGGCGGCCCGCTACAGCGGTGAAAAGGTGCTGCTCGAGAATCCTGATGATCGCTGGAGCGCCGGCTTCTCGCCTGGCCTCAACCAGAATATCGGCGGCCCGGATGGCTACCTGTATCAGGCCTATCTGCGCGGCTCCGCCTCATGGCGGACCGATCGTCACGGCTGGCTCTCCGGTTCGGCGCAGCTGACCCTGTTCGACAACTTCGACAAGTTCGATTACATCTCGGACTCCAAGCTGCCCAGGGTTCGCTCCTATATCGGTCGCTATATCGAAGAGACCGACGTCGGCATCAATAACCTGCAGTACACCCGCACACACCAGTTCGGGCGTGACTGGTACGGTATGGCCTATGGCGGCATTCTGGAAATGATGTATGCCGGTGTGGGCGCGGAGGTGCTCTATCGCCCGCTGGGCTCGCCACTGGCCTACGGGGTCGATGTAAACTGGGTCAAGCAGCGCGAGTTCGATCAACAGTTCGGCCTACGTGATTACTCGACCACCACTGGCCATGCCAGCATCTACTGGGATACCGGCTATGAAGACGTGTTGGCCAAGGCCAGCTTCGGCCGCTATCTGGCAGAAGATGTAGGCATGACGCTGGATCTCTCACGCGGCTTCGCCAATGGCGCACGCATGGGCGCCTGGGCCACCTTCACCGATGCCGGCGACGACTTCGGCGAGGGTAGCTTCGACAAGGGTCTCTACATCGTGCTGCCGCTGGATGCGTTCTTCATGCATTCCAGCCGTGATAATGTCGGCCTGGCCTGGAATCCGCTGACCCGTGATGGTGGCGCACGTCTCAGCCGCAAGTTCAGCCTGTATGACATGACCAGCTATCGCGACATGGATGACTACTGGCGCGGCTTCGCTGCCCAGGTCTGGAAGTGAACGACGCCATTAGCTGTTCTTTGCCGCGAGGCGGTCTAGGTAATGAGCTGAGCTACGTAATGAGCTGACCTGAGTCATAGGGCAATAGCCGCACCCACAAGAAGGCCCCGATCCACAGGATCGGGGCCTTCTTTCGTTTCTGCTACGCAGAGACAACTGAGCAGCTTACCGCCTCATGTCATTTGTTCAGCGCTTGGTGAAGTTGTTACGCACCAGGTCAACCACGTCATCCATGCGGCCATTGAGCACCGCCTTGGCGGAGTAGAGCGCGGTGGAGGCGACCTGGCCGGCTTCCACATGCGGCGGCATCACCAGCTCCATGCGGTTGACCTTGACCTCGAGCACCCCGGGGCCGGCCTGGGCCAGCAGGCTCTGCACCGCCTCATCCAGCTCGTGCTTCTCCTCGACGCGACGCCCCCACAGCCCCATGGATTGTGCCAGCAGCGAGAAGTCAGGGTTCTCGAGCTCGGTGTAGGTATCCAGGATGCCCTCGACCTTCTGCTCAAGCTCGACGAAGCCCAGCGTGCTGTTATTGAAGATGACGATCTTGAGCGGGGTCTTCTCCTGCTTGAGGGTCAGCAGGTCCCCCATCAGCATGGCAAGGCCGCCATCGCCACACATGGCGATTACCTGACGCTGCGGGTAGGCCTTCTGGATGCCGATGGCCTGAGGGTAGGCGTTGGCCATGGTGCCGTGCATCAGGCTCGGCAGCGTGCGGCGCTTGCCGTTGGCCCGAATGTGGCGCAGGCACCATACCATCGGGCTGCCGCCATCGGCGGTGAACACGGCGTCCTCGCTGGCGTGGCGATCCAGCGCCAGTGTCAGCTCCTGCGGGTGGATGAGGCGCTCGTCATCGGAGGTGACGGCGGCATCGTCACGCGCCTCGAGATACTTCTTGCGGCAGCTGTCGAGCCAGGCGCTGTCATCACGCGGGTCCACACGGGTCAGCAGCGCCGCGCAGGTGTCCTTGACGCTACCGACGACCCCGAGATCCACCGGGTGGCGGATACCGATCTTGCCGGGGTCCAGATCGACCTGAATCACCGTCGCCTTGTCCGGATAGAACTGGGTCCAGGCGAAGCTGCAGCCGAGCAGCAGCAAGGTGTCACACTCCGCGACGGCCTCGTAGCCACCTTGCAGCCCGAACACGCCGGTCATGCCGACCTCGTGTTCATTGTTCGGCTCGATGAAGTCCTTGGCGCGCGACGTCCAGGCTATTGGCGCCTTGAGCCGCCGTGCCAACGCCAGCACTTCCTCCTGCGCATGCTGACAGCCGATACCGGCATAGATCGAGACCTTGCCCGGCGCATTCAGCGCCTCGGCCACGGCGGCCAGCTCCTGCTCGCCGGGACGAATCACCGGCGTAAAGCGATGGGCACGCCACGGCAGCGAGCCCTTGGGCTTCTGAGTGAAGAGATCCCCCGGCACGATCAGCACCGCGACCCCGCCTTCCGCCAGCGCCTTCTGCGCCGCGATGGCGACCATGCGGCGGGCATTCTCGGGGTTGGTCAGATACTCGCAGAACACGCTGTACTGGGAATAGAGCGCCTTCTGATCCACATCCTGCGGGAAGCCGACGCCCATCTCGCTGGTATCGATCTGCGAGGCAATGAACACCACAGGCGCGCCGTTGCGGTGTGATTCGATCAGGCCATTCAGAAAGTGTGTGCTGCCCGGCCCGCAGGTACCGGCGCAGCAGGAAAGCTCGCCACTGATGAAGGACTCGCCCCCTGCCGCGAAACCGGCCACCTCCTCGTGCCGCACATGCACCCACTCCATCTCGGAGCGCCGAATGGCGTCGGTGAAGTGGTTGATGGTGTCACCCACGATGCCGTAGCAACGCTTGGCGCCTGCCTCAAGCAGTGAATCGACGATGATCTCGGAGACGGACGCTGACGAAGATGTGGTTAGTGCCATGGAGGTGCTTTCCTTTTCCGGTGAACTTTCGGGTCAGGATGAGCAATGCATTCACTCATTCGAATAAACAGTGAACAAGACTTTGGGATCGAGACGCGGAAAACAATGGCCAGCCACGAAACTCACGTTGGCACACCGCGTTGCGTCAAGCGTACGATGAGGCCATACACCCTAGAGGCTTGAGGAGAACACCATGCAGCAAGCAGCGGGAAGCAGTGGCTCAATCAGCCTCAATCCCGACAGCAAACGCACGTCCATGGGCGAGCTGCTGGGTGTCGAGCTGCCGATCATCCAGGCCCCGATGGCCGGGGTCTCGACTCCACAGTTGGCGGCCGCTGTCTGCAATGCCGGTGGACTGGGCTCGCTGGGAGCAGGAGCCACTGATGCAGCAGGCGCACGCCGCATGATCCAAGAGTTGCAGTCACTGACCGACAAGCCCTTCAACATCAATGTCTTCGTGCATCAGGCCCCCGTTCATGACACAGAACGTCAAACGGAATGGCTCAAATGGCTGGCCCCTCACTTCCAGGCCTTCGACACAGAGCCTCCTACCCAGCTCGATGCGCTCTATACCAGCTTTGCCGATGATCCTGACATGTTGGCGATGTTACTCGAGACTCGTCCGCCGATTGTCAGCTTCCACTTCGGACTCCCCTCTTCGCAGGCCATTGCTGCCTTGAAGACAGCGGGCATCTCGCTCTTCGCAACGGCGACCTGCCTTGAGGAAGCCATCGCCATTGAACGAGCTGGTCTGGACGCCATCGTGGCGCAAGGGTTTGAAGCCGGGGGACATCGCGGCATGTTCGATCCACAAGCCGCAGATGCCGAGCTGAGTACTGCCGCACTGACACGGCTGCTGGTACATGAGACGCACCTGCCGATCATCGCCGCGGGCGGCATCATGGATGGTGCGGGCATTGCCGCTGCTCTCGTATGTGGCGCCGTGGCGGCACAGCTCGGCACCGTCTTCATCGCCTGCCCGGAATCCAGCGCCGATGACGCCTATCGAGACGCACTCACCGGGTCAGCAGCGCATCACACGCGAATGACCTCGATCGTCTCGGGCCGTCCCGCGCGCATTCTCGCCAACCGATTCGCCAGCCTGATGGAGGAACCTTCACGCCTCACCCCACCGGACTATCCTCTGAGCTACGCGGCAGGCAAGGCGCTCAACGCCGCAGCCAGATCAAAAGGGGAAACCGGTTTCGGGGCGCAATGGGCGGGGCAAGGGGCCCCGCTGGCCAGGGCAATGCCAGCGGAAGAATTGATGGATGTACTGAAGCAGGAATGGATTGAAGAGTCTGGCAATGCGAAGTGATCAATGCTTCATCTTGTCCTTCGTCGTGTAATACACGCTATCGATATGCGAGAGCATGGCGCGTTCAGCAGCATCCGGGTCACCGGCACGTAGCGCCTCGACAATACGCACATGCTCTTCATAGCTGCGCTTGATCGAGCCGTGTTCGGCCATGACCTGGCGGCGAATGTTGAGCGCGTAGGTATAAAGCTCATCGGCATAGCGGATCAGGATCTCGTTGCGCGAGTATTCGGCGATGACGTGATGGAAGTTCTGATCCGAGAGCTGGAAGTTCACCGGCGAGTCGAAGTGCTGTGACTGGGCTTCCAGCAAGACGTCCAGCTTCTTGAGCCCTACCTCATCAATATGCCGCGCGGCGCGGCGGGCGATGGCCGATTCCACCACGATCCGGCTCTCGAAGACGCTCTCGATATCCAGGTTGTTGAGCTCATCCCCCTGCTGACGCGCAGGATGATTGCGGAAGCTGTCGATCACGGCCTCACTGGCGCAGACCCGTGACTTGCTGCCGTGCGAGACATTCAAGAGGCCATAGCCCGTCAACAGCGCCAGCCCACCGCGCACCGTCTCACGACTCACCTCAAACAACTGCGCCAGTTCACGCTCGCTGGGCAGCTCATCTCCATCGCGCAGCAGGCCTGTCAGAATCATCTCGATGAGCTTGTCGGCGAGAATTTCCTTCTTGGTCTGATTCTTCAGCGCTTTCTCGAAGGCGAAAGGCGTCTGCTTCATGCAGCCTCCACTGGTATAGATTTCATACCAGCATAACCGACAACCGCATATCACGCATCCACAAACCGACCATGGTCGCAATTTTCGAGAAAACCTTGACCGATCAGCGTGGGCTCGGCTAATTTTTATCTCAACTGGTCTGGTAAACCAACCAGCAGACCATAAAGTGCGAATTGATTGAAGAAACCAACAACAACGCCAACTCTCACAAGGCTGGAATTCACATGTCAGCAACACGCCCTGTCATTGCCCTCACCCTTGGTGACCCCGCCGGTATCGGCCCGGAGCTGATCGCGCGCCTGGTCGCGGAACCCGAGCAGTTCGCCGAGACCCACAGCGTGCTGGTCGGCGATCAGTGGCTGTGGGAGCAGGGCCAGCGCCAGGCCGGTCTCTTCACCCAGCTGCCGCGCGTCGCAAGCTTCGCCGAGGCCCGCCAGCATGAAGGCCTGTCATTGATGCTGGTGGAAAGCGTGGCGCAGCAGGAGGTGACGCTGGCCGAGGAAAGCGCCGCCTGTGGCGCCTCGACCCTCGCGGTGCTGTCTCGCTGCCTGGAAGCGGCCCAGAACGAGGAAGTCGATGCCATCTGCTTCGCGCCGCTCAACAAGCTGTCGATGAAGAAAGGCGGTCTGGGGCATGAGGACGAGCTGCACTTCTTCGCGGAGAAACTGGGAGTCGAGGGCTATTTCTGCGAGTTCAACACCCTGGGGACGCTATGGACCTCGCGCATCTCCTCGCACATCCCGCTCAAGGACGCCGCCGAGTACGTCACCCAGGAGCGCATCATCGCCGCCAGCCAGCTGATTCATGACTCGCTGAAACTGGCCGGCTTCGAGCGCCCGCGCATCGCCGTCGCCGCCTTCAACCCCCACGGTGGCGAAGGTGGCACCTGTGGCCGCGAGGAAATCGACGTCATCGCGCCGGCCGTCGCGCGCTGCAATGAACAGGGCTACCCGGTCGAAGGCCCCTTCCCGGCCGACACCATATTTATCAAGGCGCGCGATGGCGAGTACGACGCCATCGTGACCATGTACCACGACCAGGGGCAGATCGCGATCAAGCTGCTGGGCTTCAAGTCCGGCGTCACCGTCCAGGGCGGCCTGCCTATCCCCATCACCACGCCGGCCCACGGCACCGCCTTCGATATCGCCGGCCAGGGCAAGGCGGACGTCAACCCGACCCGCAATGCCTTCGCGATCGCCAAGCGCATGGGCACCAACCTGCGTGCGCTGCGCCTCGAGACCGCTTCTGCCTGATGCGGCCGCGCCTCTCGCTCATGAACCTGGATCAACGCCATCCACAACAAGGATAATTCGATGAAGATCACCAACGTCAGAACTCGCGTCTTCGAATGGAAAGGCCACACCGTCCCCCCGACCGCCCACTTCTGCTCCAACGCCATGGACGAGCTATGGGACAAGGGCGACTCGATGGGCACCTTCCGCTTCCATGGCTGGACAGTGGTGGAGATCGAGACCGACAACGGCCTGGTCGGGCTGGGCAACGTGGCGCTGGCGCCGCGCATCGCCAAGGCGATCATCGACCAGTACCTCACGCCGCTGATCATCGGTCAGGACCCCTTCGACTACGAATACCTGTGGCAGCGCATGTACCGCTCCACCCACGCCTGGGGTCGCAAGGGCATCGGCATGGCCGCCATCTCCGGCGTCGATATCGCCATCTGGGACATCATGGGCAAGGCGGTCGGCAAGCCGGTCTTCAAGCTGCTGGGCGGGCGCACCAAGGAGAAGATCCCCTGCTACGCCTCCAAGCTCTACCGCACCGACCTCAAGGGCATGCAGGAAGAAGCCCAGTCCTATCTGGATCAAGGCTTCACCGCCATGAAGATGCGCTTCGGCTACGGTCCGCGTGATGGGGTCGAAGGTGTGCGTGCCAACCTGGATAGCGTGGCCGCTGTGCGTGAGGTCATCGGCGAGGATGTCGACCTGATGCTCGAGTGCTACATGGGCTGGAACCTGGACTACGCCAAGCGCATGTTGCCGAAGCTGGAACGCTTCCAGCCGCGCTGGCTGGAAGAGCCGGTGATCGCCGATGACATCGATGGCTACGCCGAACTCAATCAGCTGACCAGCATTCCCATCTCCGGTGGCGAGCACGAATTCACCCATTACGGCTTCCGCCAGCTGCTGGAAAAGCGCGCCGTCTCCGTCATCCAGTACGACACCAACCGGGTCGGTGGCATCACCGCCGCGCGCAAGATCAACGCCCTCGCCGAGTCCTTCAGCGTGCCGGTCATCCCGCACGCCGGCCAGATGCACAACTACCACCTGACCATGGCCTCTCTGGCCTCCCCGATGAGCGAGTACTTCCCGGTGCACGATGTCGAGATCGGCAACGAGCTCTTCTACTACATCTTCAAGGGTGACCCGGAGCCGGTGAACGGCTTCATCGACCTCGACGAAGAGACCCCGGGGCTGGGCCTCGAGCTGAACAGCGACTACTTCGATCAGTTCAACATCATCGAGTGAGGAAGCCATCATGAGACTCGTCCAACTTCGCACCGCCAATGGCCCGCGGGTCGCCGTGGTCGAAAGCCGTGACCAGCTGCGCCTGCTCGACTTTCCCGGCGGCACCTATGAGCTGGCCACCCGCGCCATCGAGCTGGGCATCGGGCTCAGCGCGCTGATCGAACAGCACTACTCGCACACCCTGGTCGACTACAAGCAGGCGATCGATCGCCGCGAACTGCTGCCGCCGGTCACCCACCCCGACCGCGCGCGCTGCACCATCACCGGCACCGGCCTGACCCACCTGGGCAGCGCTGACACCCGCGATGCCATGCATGCCGCCGCCCAGGCACAAAGCGAGAATGACGCCAACGTCACCGACTCGATGCGCATGTTCCGAATGGGCCTCGAGGGCGGCAAGCCCGCCGCGGGACAGGTCGGCGCGCAGCCGGAATGGTTCTACAAGGGTGACGGCAGCATCGTGGTCGCGCCGGAAACCGCGATCAGCGTACCGGCCTTCGCCGAGGATGCCGGCGAGGAGCCCGAACTGGTCGGCCTGTACCTCAACGATGCCAATGGCCAGCCGCACCGTATCGGCTACGCCGTGGGCAACGAGTTCTCCGACCACATCACCGAGCGCGCCAATTATCTATGGCTGGCCCACTCCAAACTGCGCGCCTGCAGCTACGGGCCTGAGCTGCTGATCGGCGAGCTGCCCCAACACCTGGAAGGCACCAGCCGCATCACCCGCGAAGGCCAGACCCTGTGGGAGAAGCCCTTCCTGACCGGTGAGGCCAACATGGCCCACAGCCTGGCCAACCTGGAACACCACCACTTCAAGTACGCCCAGTTCCGCGCGCCCGGAGACCTGCATGTGCACTTCTTCGGCACCGCCACTCTGAGCTTCGCCGATCAGATCAAGGTGCAGGAAGGAGACCGCTTCGAGATCGAGCTGCCGGCCTTCGGGCGCGCGCTGCGCAACCCGGTCGCCTTCGAGTCCCACGACAACCAAGCGGAGCAGCCATCCGCCATGGCAGTGCTTTAGGGCCGCCGATCAACACAAGAAGTAGAGAAAGGATCAGGGTCTTGAGACTTCCGCCCTCCCACGGCCCTGAACCCAGCAGCAGCAGTACCAGTAATATCAGCGTCAACACGCCGCCAACGCATCACGACAATAACGAGAAAAGGGTTTCGCCATGACAACCTCACGCCGCCACACCACCGCCACCCTCCTGACCGCCGCCCTGCTCAGCCTGGCGATGACAGGCACTGCAACTGCCGCCACCTCGCTGACCTTCGCGCATGCCCACCCGGTCACCGATTCGCAGCATCTGGCCGCCGAGCGCTTCGCCGAACGTCTCGCTGAGCGCAGCGCGGGAGAATTGACGGTCAAGATCTTCCCCAACGGCCAGCTGGGCAATGACCAGGCGATGATTTCCGGTGTCCGCAGCGGCACCATCGATCTGGAGCTCTCGGGCAATCCCTACTTCAGTGGTCTGGTCAGCGAGCTCAACGTGCTGGACCTGCCCTTCCTGTTCGACACCCGCGAGCAGGCCTATCAGGTACTGGACGGCGAGGTCGGTCAGGACCTGCTGACTGCCATGCAGCCTCAGCAGATCGAAGGGCTCGCCTTCTGGGAAATCGGCTTCCGCAACCTGACCAACTCGCGCCGCGCGGTAGAAACCGCCGATGACATCAGCGGCCTGACGCTGCGCACCACCCCGAACCCGGCGCATATCGCCGCCTTCCAGGCCCTCGGCGCCAACCCGACCCCGATGCCCTTCGCGGAGCTTTATACCGCGTTGGAAACCCGCACCGTGGATGGCCAGGAGAATCCGGTCAGCCTGATTCGCTCCGCCAACCTGTATTCGGTGCAGGACCATCTGTCGCTAACCGCGCATGCCTATACAGCCGCGCCCTTGATCATGAACAAGCAGACGTTCGACAGCCTCGCCCCCGAACTGCAGACGCTGATCAAGGAAGAAGCCCGCGAAGCGGCCCGCTATCAGCGCCAGCTCAATCATGACAATGAACAGGGCGATCTGGCCTTCCTCGAGGAACAGGGCATGCAGGTCGTGCGCGAACCCGATACCGCCAGCATGCGAGCCAAGGTCGCCGAGCCGGTGCGCGCCGAGTTCACCGCCAAGCACGGCAGCGAACTGCTGGAACGCATCGACGCCGCTCTCGCCCACTGATCACGCTCGCCTGACTCGCCACTGGAAGGAAGCTCGCCATGCTCTCTGACTCACTCCAATCCCCGGTGATGCCTGCGTCTCTTGCCGAACTGGGCGAGCAACGCGAGCGCTATCTGGCCACGCAGCAGGATGATGACCTGCCGATCATCGATGCCCACATGCATGTCTGGGACCCGACGCGCAATTACCACCCCTGGCTGTGCGATGAGCCGATGATTCCCTTCCGCTACGGCGACTATGCCGCGATTCGTCGCCCCTACCTGCCTGCCGAGCATCTCAGGGCGGCGGGAGAGGCGCATCGCGTGATGGGCTGCATCTATATGGAAGCGGAATGGGCGCGGGGTGATGCGCTCAAGGAAGTGCGCTGGGTCGAGGAGACTGCCCGCGAGACCGGCTGGCCGAATGCCATGATCGCCCAGGCCTGGCTGGATCAGGACGACATCGCCGAGCAACTCGCAACGCTGTGTGAGCCACGTACCCCCAGGGGCAGCCTGGCCATGGGCATTCGCCACAAGCCGGCCGCGCTGGAACGTCATGACCCTAGGCTTGCCACCCACGCCATGCCCGGCTCGCTGCGCTGCCCGCGTTATCAGTACGGCGTCAGTGAAGTCGCGCGGCGCGGGCTGATCTTCGAGTTGCAGGTGCCCTGGTGGCACCTCGAGGAACTGCTGCCACTACTGCACCGCCACCCCGAGATGTCGGTGGTGATCAATCACGCTGGCGTGCCCGGTGATCGCCATCCCGACACCCTGCGTCAGTGGTCACGAGCCCTCGCCAAGGTCGCCGCCTGGCCACAGGTGATGATCAAGTTCTCGGGTCTCGGCATCGCGGGTCAACCCTGGCGGCTGGAAGACAACCGTGAGGTCTTTGCCGTCGTGCTGCGCCATTTCGGGGTCCACCGCGTGATGTTCGCCAGCAACTTCCCGGTCGATGGGCTGGTGACCTCGCTCGATACGCTACTGCAGGACTTCAAGGACCTCAGCCGCTCCTTGAGTCCCGAACACCGCCTCAAGCTGTTCTGCGACAACGCCGTGCGCCGCTACCGCTTGAACGCTACCGACGGGCCGGAATGACCTCGACCGCCACGACAGCGATTGCCACAACGACAGCTTCTATAACAACAACTTGCAAGGAATTCGCCATGCTTACCCGCCACGCCCTGTCCATCAAAGCTCTTTTCCACAAATCCCCGTCCAACAAAGCCCTGCTCAAGACGGTCTCCACGCTGGGACTGATGCTGACTTTCGCGACCACTGCCCACGCCGAGATCACCGCGCGCATGGGCACCAGCCTGCCGGATGCCCACCCGCAGACGCTGGGGGCCAAGAAGTTCGCACAACTCGTCGAGGAAAGATCCGACGGCGAGATCACCGTCAAGGTGTTCTCCAACGGCATTCTGGGCAACGACGTCAACATGACCTCGATGCTGCAGTCCGGGACTCTGGATTTCACCGTACCGTCCACCGCGACCCTCAGCAGCCTCAATCCTGACTTCAACATCGTCAGCCTGCCCTTCCAGTTCGATGACAGTGCACATGCGGACGCGGTGCTGGATGGCGAGGCCGGCCGAGCCCTGCTCGCAAGCCTCGATGACAAGCAGCTGGTGGCACTCGAGTACTGGGAAAACGGCTTCCGTCACATGACCAACAGCCGCCGCCCCATCGAGACGCTCGAGGACATCGAGGGCCTCAAGATTCGCACCATGCAGAACGCGCTCTACATCGACCTCTTCAATGGGCTGGGTGCCAACGCCGTGCCCATGTCGGTCAATGAGCTGTTTACCGCCATGGAGACCCGCACGGTGGATGGCCAGGAAAACCCCTACACCGTGATCGACACCAAGCGCTTCTTCGAGGTCCAGAAGTACCTCTCGCGCACCGCGCATGCCTATGACGCCCTGGTGCTGGTCGCCTCGGCAGGCTTCATGCAGTCACTCGATGAGGCGCAGCGCCAGCTGGTCCACGAGGCCGCCCGTGAAGCCACGCTCTATCAGCGCGAACAGAGCCGCGCCCTGAACGAGGAGCTGCTGAGTGCCCTTGAGAAGAAGATGGCCGTCAACGTGGTCGCGGACAGTGAGCGCCAACGCATGCGTGAGGCCCTGGCACCGGTGATCGAGCAGCACACCCAGGCGCTTGACGCAGACGTGGTGACGCAGTTCCAGACTGCCCTGGCCGACGCGCGCTGAACACTTTCATCAGCGCCGGTCATCAGCGCCTGTGTCATCGGTCCCTGACATCAGTCCCAGCCACCGACACGCGGCAGCGCCCTTTTCGCTGCAACCAGAGGGGCGCAATGACAGCGCTGCCGCACCGTCATCGAGATGCCTCCTTCGGGGATGACACCATGAACAAACTGACCCAAGAGATGCCGTTATCCATGTCGATCAAACCGCCCTCTGCCACGCACGCCGAGTCCCGCAAGGCCACTGGCGCCGAGCAGGAAAAGACAGCTCCGCAGGACACGGCCGCCCCCTCAAGCATTGCCGTTGGCATCACGGCGCTGTTCAAGGGACTCGAGAAGACCCTGACACTGCTGATGGTGCTGGCGCTGGTGGCGATGATCGTACTGGTATTCGTCAATGTGGTGCTGCGCTACGGCTTCAACAGCGGCATCTCGATCAGTGTCGAGCTGTCCCGCTTCCTGTTCGTGTGGGTCACCTTCATGGGCGCGGTCACGGCGCTGATCCGTCAGGAGCACCTGAGCGTCAATACCTTCGCCGACAAGCTGCCAGCGGCCATACGCGCCGGGCTTGATCGGCTGGTGACCCTGGCGATGCTCGGCTGCTGTTTGATGCTGCTCAAGGGCAGCTATGCCCAGACGGTGCTCAACTGGAGCAACCTCTCTCCCATCAGCGGCATTCCGGTCGGCGTCTTCTATCTCGCCGGCCTGATGGCAGGCGTGCTGATGTCCCTGATTCTGCTCTGGCGTCTGCTGACGCCGCTGGCACTGCATGCTGTCACGCCGCGCGTCGCGCCGAGCCACGCCTCTGATTCGCAAGGAGATACGCCATGACCATCGGGCTCTTCCTCGGCTCCCTGCTGGCCGCCATCGGCCTGAGCCTCCCCATCGCCTTCGCCCTGCTGGTCAGCGCCATCGTGCTGATGCTGCATCTGGATCTGTTCAACTCGCAAATCCTAGCCCAGAACCTGGTCAATGGCGCCGACAGCTACACCCTGCTGGCCATTCCCTTCTTCCTCACCGCCGGCGAAGTGATGTCGCGCGGCGGACTTTCCCAGCGCATCGTCACGCTGGCGATGTCACTGGTGGGCCATCGCAAGGGCGGGCTCGGCTTCGTCGCCATCTTCGCCGCCATCGTCATGGCCAGTCTGTCCGGTTCCGCCGTCGCCGATACCGCGGCGCTGGCCAGCATGCTGCTGCCGATGATGCGCAAGGCCGGCTACCCGCTGGGTCGCTCCTCCGGCCTGATGGCCGCCGGTGGCATCATCGCGCCGATCATTCCGCCCTCCATTCCGCTGATCATCATCGGGGTCGCCGGTGGCATCTCCATCGGCAAGCTGTTCCTCGCCGGCATCGTGCCTGGGCTGATCATGGGTGTGACCCTGGTGGTGATGTGGCTGTTCATGACGCGCAAGGAAGATCTGGTGGTCACGAAGAAGGCCAGCGGGCGTGAACGCCTCAAGGCCCTCAAGGACAGCTTCTGGGCCATCATGCTGCCGGTCATCATCATCGGCGGCATCAAGAGCGGCATCTTCACCCCGACCGAGGCCGGTGTGGTCGCGGCGGTCTACGCCATCTTCGTCGCCACCGTGGTCTACCGCGAACTCGACCTCAGCCAGCTCTACGCCGTGCTCGCCCAGGCCGCCCGCAGCACCGCCATCGTGATGTTCCTGGTCGCTGCGGCGATGGTCGCCTCCTGGCTGATCAGCATCGCCCAACTGCCGCTGATGGTGGCCGGCCTGCTGCAGCCGCTCGCCGATGACCCGCGCATCCTGATGCTCGCCATCATGGGCATCGTGCTGGTGGTCGGCATGGTGATGGACCTGACGCCGACCATTCTGGTGCTCACCCCGATCCTGATGCCCATCGTCAAGCTGGCCGGCATCGACCCGGTCTACTTCGGGATCATGTTCGTTCTCAACTGCGCCATCGGCCTGATCACCCCGCCGGTCGGCAACGTGCTCAACGTGATCACCAGCGTCGGCAATCTCAAGTTCGAGAAGGCGGTCAGTGGCGTCGCGCCCTTCGCCCTCGCCTATGTGGTGATTCTGCTGCTGTTCATCGCCTTCCCACAGATCATCACCGCGCCGCTTTACTGGATGACCTCATGATGACTTTGACGATGATGAGGTGGGCGCTACATAGGGCAACCCTGCGCTCAATCATGCCTGTATGGAGATGCAGATGACCTCGCCTTCGATCAAAAGCAATATTCGCGCGCGATCCTTGATCGATGCGCACCATCACTTCTGGGCACTGGATGGCCAGGTGGCGTACCCCTGGTTGGAAGAGTCGCCGGTGGAGAACTTCTTTCTCGGCGATTACGCCGCGATCCGCCGGCCCTTTGTGGCCGCGGACTTGAAGCGACTGGTGCCTGAGGGCTTCCGGCTGGTGGGCAGTGTGCACTGTGAAGCCGAGGCTGCACGCTCGCAGGCACTGGTAGAGACGCGCTGGATCACCCAACAGCAGGCCACTCATGCACTACCGAGCGCGCATGTCGGCTGGGCCGCCTTCGGCACTGACGAGTGCGCCGCTCAGCTGGACGCCCAGCGCGAATCGCCGCTGTTTCGTGGCGTGCGCGCCAAGCCGGTCACCGCCGCCACGCCCCAGACCCGCCAGTCGGTGGCGGGCACCAGCGGCAGTCTGCAGGACCCGCGCTGGTGCGAGGGACTGGCGCTGCTCAAGGAGCGTGACCTGAGCTGGGACCTGCGCGTGCCCGCCTGGCATCTTGAAGAGGCGGCCGCGACGCTTGAGGACTTCCCCGGCTTGCGCGTCATCCTCAACCACAGTGGGCTGCCGTGGGATCGCACGCCACAAGGCCTTACTCAATGGCGCGCAGGCATGCGGGCGCTTGCCGACAACCCGAATGTCGCCGTGAAGCTGTCGGAATTGGGCACGCCCTGGCATGCCTGGGATGCCGGTGCCAATCGCGAGCTGCTGTGTGAAGTGCTGGATATCTTCGGCGCCCAGCGCTGCCTGTTCGCCAGCAACTTCCCGGTCTCCGGCCTCAAGGCCAGCTATGGCGACTGGCTATCACTGGTGACCGGCGCCATTGAACAAACGGCGAGCGCCGAGCTGCGCCAGCTCACGCTCGACAAGGTACTGCACGACAATGCCATTCATTGGTATCGGCTACCGATTGCCGCTATCGCATCGCCTACGGCCGCTGCCGCTGTCCCCAGCTCCACCGCTACTACACCTTCTATCACGTCCTCTACTGCAACCCACACGACACCCACGGCCTGACTCAACCTGCCTCAGGGCTTCACTTATCAAGGAGAAGACACGATGTCACTCAACGGTCATCAGCTTATCGGACAACGCAGCTGCGCTGCTCAGGGCGAGGCGATCCACGCCATCAATCCGGCCACGGGTGGGCGTCTGGAGCCCGCCTATCCGGGCGCCAACGCGAGTACGGTGGAAGAGGCCTGCCAGCTGGCCAGTCAGGCCTTCGATGCCTATCGCGCCACGTCGCCCGACGCGAGAGCCGTCTTCCTCGAGACCATCGCCGAGGAAATCGATGCACTGGGCGACACCCTGACCCAGCGCGCCCTGCAGGAAACCGGCCTGCCCGAGGCACGCCTAAACGGTGAACGCGGCCGCACCTGCGGGCAGCTCAAGCTGTTCGCCAAGGTACTGCGCCGCGGTGAGTGGCAGGATGTGCGCGTCGATCCTGCGCTGCCGGAACGTGCGCCCCTGCCGCGTGCCGACCTGCGCCAACGTCAGATCCCGCTGGGCCCGGTGGCCGTCTTCGGGGCCAGCAACTTCCCGTTGGCCTTCTCGGTGGCCGGTGGCGATACCGCTTCAGCGCTGGCCGCGGGCTGCCCGGTGGTGGTCAAGGGACACTCGGCCCACCCGGGCACCTCGGAACTGGTCGGTCAGGCCGTGGCGCGCGCCGCCAAGCGTTGCGACATGCCGGAAGGTGTCTTCTCACTACTATTTGGCCCGGGCAATGAGGTCGGCCAGGCACTGGTCAAGCATCCCGAGATCCAGGCGGTCGGCTTTACCGGCTCGCGCAGCGGGGGCACCGCTCTGCTGGCCCTCGCTCAGGCTCGCCCACAGCCGATTCCGGTCTATGCCGAGATGAGCAGCATCAACCCGGTCATCCTGATGCCGGCCGCACTGGAAGCCCGCGGCGAAGCGCTGGGTGGCGCATTCGTCGGCTCGCTCAACATGGGCGCCGGTCAGTTCTGCACCAACCCGGGGCTGGTGCTGGCCGTCAAGGGCGAAGCACTGGAGCGCTTCAAGCAAGCTGCCATCCCCGCCATCAAGGCAAGTCCGGTGCAGACCATGCTGACGCCGGGCATCCACAAGGCCTATGCCGAAGGCGTGGCGAGCCTGTCCTCACAGCCCGGCATCACCTGCCTGGCCAGTGGCGAAAGCGACTCTCCCATCGCCAGCCCCTGTCAGACCCAGCTGTTCAGCACCCAGGCGAGTGACTTCCTGGTCAATGAAGCTATGCAGGCGGAAGTCTTCGGCTCCAGCTCGTTGATCATCGAATGCGATGATCTCGCTCAGCTCAAGCAGGTCTGCAGCGCGCTGGAAGGCCAGCTGACCGCCACTCTGCACCTGGATGAGGCCGATCACGATGCCGCACGTCAGCTGCTGCCAGTGCTGGAGCGTCGCGCCGGGCGCATCCTCGTCAATGGCTGGCCGACAGGGGTCGAAGTCTGCGATGCCATGGTCCACGGTGGCCCCTGGCCCGCCACCTCCGACAGTCGCACCACCTCAGTCGGCACCGCCGCGATTCACCGCTTCCTGCGCCCGGTCTGCTATCAGGACCTACCGGATGCCCTGCTGCCACCGGAACTCAAGCACGACGCGCCCTCCGACATCAATCGACTGGTGGATGGGGTACGGGAAGGTCAATGAAGTACAACGACTGTAACTAGAATACTTGCTTAGCGTTTCTGTTAGGTGCCCGCCGGATAGGTGAAGGCACACGAGCGGCTGGAGGCCGTATGCCAGCCGCTCGAGCCAATAGCAACTCATCAGGGTTTACTTGCAAGATAAATTCTTCTTTAATCAATTGCATCGATCTGCAATGCGACTCGCCCTGGCTGTACCTCGTCCAGCTTGAACTATGACTTACCAGCACTACCACATTTCCCCCAATGCGGCAGGATGGTAGCAACAGAGCGGTAAACCGGATTCCCGAGAAGGCACGACCTCGTGAACCTCAGCGATATGCTATACCTGTATCAGTTCCTCCAGATGCGCCCATAGCTGGCTCACCCCATACTGAGAGGACTGCTTGAAGACGCTCTTTCCTCGTCATTGATACTTATTCATCGTAGGGTGTTACCGTAGCAAAAAGAGGGCTGTATGGAGGGTCAAAAAGTGGTCAACTGGTTAGTAATATTGAAGGCGCAGCTGGAAGTGCAAGAGCGAATTTTGCAACAAGCGCCACTTGAGGAGATCCTTGACGCTGTCACGCGTCAAGTCGAGCTACTACTCCCAGAGGCAATTATCGGATTCATGAGCTTTGATACCAAGGATAAAACGCTCAGTCTTCTTCGCAGTCGATACTTCTCATTACCTTACCAAGAATGCCTTCAGTCGGTTGAGGTCGGACCTGATGTGGCATCTTTCGGCTGTGCAGCCTTTTATCATAAGCCTATAATCACTGAAGATATCCGCACTGACTCGCGCTGGTCAGCATTCTACGATGCCGCAGAAAGCGAAGGACTACGTGCATGTTGGTCGACCCCTATCCTGACCACTAAAAACGAACTGATTGGGATTTTCAGCATCTACTTCCGTAAGCCCTGCTATCCTGATGAGGTCAGTCGACTAGGCTTAGAGCAATCCGCTGGGCTATTATCTTTGGCCTTTCTGCGTAAACGCGATATTACCGATCTTCGGATGCTATCTGAGTGGCATCGTTCGCTTTACTTGAATCACCCTGAAGGAGTCTATGAGTTTGACTTAACAGGGCGCTTCCAGCGTGGTAATGCGGCACTTACTCGCATTACGGGATATCATGAAAAAGAGTTGATCGGTCGACACTTCAATGAGTTTATCGAGCCAGCATATCGCGAACTGACACAGTCAGGATATGATATTGCCAGACAAGGTGGGACACACCAGTATGAGACTGTAGGGATCCACCGTGATGGTCATAACTATCGACTACAGATTTTTAATTTCCCAGTTTCAGTAGATGGTGAAGTTGTAGGGGTCTACGGTGTCTGCCACGACATTACCCAACAGCGCGAACAAGAAGTTCAGCTTTCCTACCAGGCGACACATGATTTGCTTACTGGTCTACCCAACCTCACATTTTTCGACGAGTGCCTACAGGTTTTATTTAAAAACAATCGACATGATCAGCTGTCGTTTACAATAATGCAAATTGGTCTAGATGGATTCAAAACGATAAACCGTAGTCTTGGTTACCAAAATGGCAATCAACTGCTGATAGCAGTGAGCCTCCGATTACGCCAAACAGTAGATAGTGCTGTCACATTAGCCCGTATAGGCGGGGACGAGTTCGCCCTATTAATTCCCTCTCAAGATAGTCGCCAGTCCAGTATCGAGTTAGCTGAGCGCATACTAGACTCACTGTCTAGCCCCTTTGTAATTGATGATACACCTCTCCGTATCAGTGCCAGCATCGGTATCGTTGACAACATCGAGGACGTACGATGCTCCCGCGAGCTGATGCCGATGGCCGACTTAGCCATGCTCGATGCCAAACGGCAGGGCTACAACACTTGGTGCTGGTATCTCAGTGGTCAAAACCAACTCAACCGGGATAACATACAGTTACATCATGACCTGCATACAGCACTACATAAGGATCAGAATCAGTTTGAGCTTTATTACCAGCCTATCGTAGAGGCGGTAAATGGACGTATATGCGGATTAGAGGCATTGATTCGTTGGCACCACCCCACTCGTGGATTAGTCTCTCCTGGAGTGTTCATTCCCCTAGCCGAACAAACGGGGCAAATTGTTCAACTAGGCCGTTGGATACTGCGCCATGCATGCCAAAATGCCGTAGAGATGCGCGCCAAAAGCGAACAAGTGATACCAGTCGCCGTCAATGTTTCGTCTCTTCAGTTTAGGCGCGACGATTTCTTGAGAAACCTTCAAGAAATACTAGATGAAACTTGCTTGCCGCCACATTTATTGGAGCTGGAGATTACCGAGAGCGTACTCATAGATTGGGCCCATAAAGCTATCGAATTGATCAATGCACTTAAGACAATGGGCATCCGGGTCGCGCTAGACGATTTCGGCACTGGCTTCTCCAGCCTCAGCTATCTACGTGATTTACCAATTCACAAGGTAAAACTCGATCGAGCTTTCATCCAAGATATTGATTCCAATCGCAGCCATGCTGCAATTGTGGAAGGTATCATCACTATGTCACATCATTTAAACTTAGTTGTAGTCGCAGAGGGCATTGAGAATCAAGAACAACAACAAGCTCTAATATGCCATAACTGCGATTTATTGCAGGGTTTCTATTTTGCCAAACCTATGCCAAAAAGAGAGTACATGGGGCTACCTAATCTACTCCCACTGCTTTCTGATGCCTGAGTATCAGGTTAGACACGCTATCGATAGCCAGGGCCTGTCACCCCGGTAATGCTGAGTAATAGCAGCACGAGGCCTCATATTAATCTGGGTTACTGGAGTCAAGTACACATCCTCGTAATCACGCAGAGTCTGGTGCTTATCGACTGGATTGGCCATCGGCGCGGTATCTGTCGCTGATGGCCATCATCATAACCTTACCAACGCTTCCTCACACGGGCCGACAGCTGACTCCGGTCTTCTGGTGACTTCGAAATCTCGAACCAAGCGAGTAGCAACCCGGCGCATCGAGCGTCGCTAAAGTCATTGAGGTCTATGTGAGATCGTAGGCCATCACCTACAGGTTGGCTCGAGCGAGACGCACCTACTAACCGAGCCTTCTCTCTTCGTGGTTAAGGGTGCCAGCATTACGCACTAGGTCTAGGACGCCCGAGATCATAACAAAGACGGGACTCAACCGCGCGGCCAGCCACAGCGGCGCTTTCTTCTGACACAATCTACTGCCAGACACCGCCTGATTGACTACAACTCCAGACTAGTTATTACAGCTTTAGATATAAAATTTTAAAACTCCTGAAGATCACATTGAAAAATACTTTGATGGACACTTTCAGCATACATCGCTCCCCATGCAAGGACTTCCTCCATACCCCAGCGAGCTACAGCTGCCTAAAAGTCCGATATGTTGAGCCCTCCTGCTCAGACATTCTGCCCTGACACACCACCCTCCCCAGCCTTGGCGATCAGCCAATCTCGGAACAGTCGCGCGGAGGCCGAGAGCGGTCGATCGAGATCAAACACGAGATGCTCCGCGAGGCCGGTGATCGCGCGATGATCCGTGACACGAACTAGCTCGCCCTTGGCGATGGCGTCCGCCGCCATGAAGTCCCACGCCAGTCCGATGCCGGCACCTCGCTGGATGGCGGCGAAGGTCAGCGTCAGCTGGTTGAAGGTGATGTCTGACTTGGGCGGGCGGTAGCGAATACCGAAATGGGCGAACCAATGAGACCAGTCCATGCAGTTCCAGGAGGAGTCCAGCTGAATCAGCGGCCGCTGAGCCAGCTCTTCCAGCGAAAGCTCCTGCTCCTTGATCACATCGGGGCGCGCCACCGGATAGATATCTTCGTGAATCAGCGGCGTGGCACCCAGCGCTGGCCATTCGCCGTCGCCATAGAGGATCGCGAGATCATGGTCCGACACCATGCTGGCACCCATCTCGTTGCTGGCGTGGATATGCACGGTGATCTCGGGGTGCTCGGCGCTGAAGCGCAACAGGCAGGGGAACAGCCAGTACTGGGAGACGGCATGCGTTGCCAGCACGCTGACGGTGTCAGAGTGCTGGAGCGCGCGCAGGCGCTGTCCGGCCATCTCGAGCCCTTGCAGCGCCGGCAGAATGTGCTGCTGGTAGAGCATTCCCGCCTTGGAAAGCGTGACACCGCGCGCCTTGCGCACGAACAGCGGCGTGCCAAGTGACGCTTCCAGCGCGCGAATCTGCTTGCTGATGGCGCTCTGGGTCAGGCACAGCTCATCGGCGGCACGGGTGAAGCTTCCCAAGCGACTCACGGACTCGAAGGCCGCGAGTCCCTCCAGTGAGGGAAGATGGCGAAAACGTCCTGCCATGGGGGCTCCCTGTATTTGGAATTGTGTCAGTGTTCGTCATTGCGCTCGCGCGGATGGCTCCAGGCAGCTCTCTCGGCGCACATTCCTTGATGGAATGTCTGGATGCGGCAAAGTCGCTGCTTGATCCCGAAGTAACGCATTAGAGTGGCCCCTTGATCAAGACAAGGGCGACTCATCATGAAAAAAGCAATAGTCCATGCTGGCATGGCAGGCGCCCTCTGGGGAGGCGTCATCGTGTTGCCCTCATTACTTGGCGACATCCATCCAGTGGTCATCAGCTGCGCACGTTTCGGGCTCTACGGACTGTTTGCCGCGGCGATCGCGTTACCCCATGCTCGCCGTCTGTCCGCTCGCCTCACTGCGCGCGATACCCGCTTGCTGCTGGAGTTGGCGCTGACAGGCAATGTGGCGTATTTCATCCTGCTGACGGCAGCAGTCCAATATGCCGGTGTGGCCATTGCGGCATTGATCAACGGGCTGGTGCCGGTGGCGGTGATGTTGATCGGGAGACGCCATATTCAGGCGAGCCGCCTGTCCGTGAGCCTGTCCCTGACACTGATCGGGGTGGGAATCGTCTGCATGAACGTGCCTGTTCTACTTCGCTTCCTGCAGGGGGCAGGAGAGTGGCGAGACCTGATCGGCGTGCTGTGTGGCTCGCTCGGCGTGATGTCCTGGGCATGGTTCGCGTTGCGCAATGCCCAACAACTCAAGGCAGGTCGTTTTTCCGCGCGTGAATGGTCCACCCTGCAAGGCATCGCGACCGGGATCGTGGCAGTGATGATTCTTGTGTTGGTCGCCGTCTTGCAGCCGCGGATATTGCCGCTGGAGCTCTCGTCTGAACGCTGGCTGGCCTTCACTGCTGCAGCCCTGTTCATGTCGGTCGGGGGCTCCTGGATCGCCAATGCCCTGTGGAATTCCTCGGCCCAGCGCCTGCCGGTATCGGTAGGCGGACAGATGATCGTCTTCGAGACCTGCTGCGCGTTGCTCTACGGATATCTGCTGGCATGGCAATGGCCGCAGAGCAATGAAGTGCTGGGCATGCTGTTGATTCTCGGCGGTGTGATGTGGACGCTGCGCGCCGAGCAGCGTGTGGCCGGCCCTCGAGAGGTTGCGAAAGGCGTACCTGTTACGGGATCAGAGCAGTGAAATACCCCGCCTGATGAAGTCTGGGTTGGCCGATGGTCATTCCTCGCACATTTCACTCGCCTATTTCAGACACGACAAGGCCGCCCTTTGAGGCGGCCTTGTCGTGTCTGGCGGGCAGTCTCCACCACTGCCCTCTCGACCATTGCTCTCAGCCATAGCGCTTAACCATGGCGCTCAACCATAGCTATCAACCATAGAAGTGCTCGACAAGACTCATGGGAATCGCCGGCACGTAGGTGACCAACATCAGCACCAGGAAAAGCACGAAAATCATCGGCAGATTGACCTTGGTGGTTTCCCACATGTCCGTCTTGGCGATGGAGCATGAGGTGGCCAGTACCGAAGCCACGGGTGGTGTCTGCTGACCGATGGCCAGATTGAGGGTCAGGATCAGGCCGAAGTGGATGGGGTCGATGCCGATCTGCTGGATCAATGGCATCACGATCGGTACCACCAGGATGATGGCAGCGGCGCCATGCAGGAACATGCCGAGCAGGAGCAGCAGAATGTTGAGCAACGCCAGCACCGCCACCGGGTCCGTGGTGATCGCGGTGATCTCCTGAGCCAGCTGTTGCGGCAGCTGCATCTCGGTGAGGAATAGCCCCAGTACCGCGGATGTGGCGACCAGCAGCATCACGACGGAAGTCTGGATCACGCCATCGATCACCGCGCGATACAGCACCTGCAGGTTCAGCTCACGATAGACCAGCCCCCCGATGACCAGCGCCGCCAGCACGGCGATGCCTGCGCCTTCGGTGGCGGTCACGAAGCCACCGAAGATGCCGCCCAGAATGATGACCGGCAGCGTCAGGGCCCAGAAGGCCTCGCGGAACGCCTTGCCGAGTGTCGACAGCGAGAAGGCAGCCTCACGCGGCATGTCGTACTTGCGGGCGTAGTAGTAGCAGAGCATCGCCAGCCCCAGACCACCCAGAATCCCCGGGATGATGCCTGCGACGAACAGCTTGACGATGGACGTGTCCGCGATGGCCCCGTAGAGAATCATCGACAGCGACGGCGGAATGATGATGGCAAGCGACGCCGAAGACGACGTGATCGCCGCCGAGAACTGCGGCGTGTACTTGCGCTTCTTCATCTCGGGAATCAGCACCGAACCCGTGGCGGCCACATCGGCCACCGCAGAGCCGGAAATCTCGGCGAAGAACAGCGATACCCCGACATTGACCATCGCCAGGCCACCGCGCACGAACCCGACCATGGCCGTGACGAGGTTGATCAGTCGCATGGAGATGCCCGAAGTATTCATCAGCGCGCCGGCCAGAATGAACAGCGGAATCGCGATCAGCGGGAACTTGGTGGCGCCATTGAAGAGCGTCAGCGGCACGTTCACCAGCGCGTCCACGCCCATGAAGATCACCACTCCGACGACCCCGACGGTACCGATGGCGACCGCAATGGGCACGTTGATCAACACCAGTGCGAACAGCGCCGCGATAATGATCAGTAGCGTCATGAACGGTGCTCCTTGAGGTCTTGCTCGGCGAGACGGATGGCTTCCGCGATCTCTTCCTCTTCGCTGTTGACGCCCGCACACATCTTGCGCCAGGCATGAGGCAGACTCAGCAGTTCACACAGGATGAAGAGCGCCGCACTGATCGGAATCACCGACTGTGTGACATCCAGACCGATGGTCGGCAAGGCGATGAGGGAGTCCCAGGCCAGCACGTCCAGCACCTGATAGCCGAACCAGCCCACCACGGCAAAGAATCCGACCACGATTAGCTCAGAGGTAATGAATAGCGTACTGCGCAGTGCGATCGGCGCCTTGGTGATCAGGCCCGGGAAGCCCATGTGGGAACGCTTCAGAGCCGCCAGACCAGCGCCATAGAAGCTGAGCCAGGCCAGATTGATCGAGGCGACCTCGTCATACCAGGGCAAGGAGCCACCGAAGGTACGCAAGGCCACCGCCGCCAGCACGATCACCGTCAGCGAGAGCAGCAACCCGACGGTGAACACTTCCAGGCAGCGCTCCACCACCTGGTTGACTCTGTCCAGCAGGGTCACATCAGCCGTGGCCGTCAGTCCTTCCCCACTCTCGGTGGGGAAGGTTGCCTTGGCCGCATGGGAATGCGAGCTCATGACTTACTCCTTGGCCAGTGCCATGGCCCGGTCGACCATCGCCTGACCACCGTCGACCTTGTCGGAGAACGCCTGATAGACCGGCGCACTCGCGGTGACGAAGGCATCCCGATCCACCTCATTGACGGCCATGCCGCCCGCCTTGAGGCTCGCCAGCAGCTTGTCATCCAGTTCTGCACCCTTGGCGAAGGCCCAGCTCTGGGTCTCGGCAGACACCTCGGCAATCGCGGCCTTCAGGTCCTCGGGCATCTTGCCCCAGCCGGCCTGACTGCTGGTCAGCCAGATGGGCGAATAGACATGATTGGAGAGTGACAGGTACTTCTGGACCTCCTGGAACTTGGCGCCATCGATGTTGGACAGCGGGTTCTCCTGGCCATCGACCACCCCGGTCTGGAGTGCCACGAAGACTTCCGAGAAGGCCATCGGTGTCGGATTGGCGCCCCACGCCGTGAACATGCCGGTACGCCATTCGCTCTGCGGGGTGCGCAGCTTCAGCCCGTCCAGGTCTTCCGGCTCCACCACGGGATGTTCATTGTTGGTGATCTGGCGGAAGCCGTTCTCCCAAGTGGAGACCAGCTTGAGGCCCTTGGCCTTGGCATCCTCGGCCAGGTCCGTCATCACGATCTCGTCATCGATGCGCTTGAGATGCTCGCGATCCTTGACCATGAACGGCATGTCAAACAGTGCAAAGCTTGGCGAGACGGATGACATCACCGAGGAAATCGCGGCCAGATCGACCGTGCCGAGGCGCAGCTTCTGGATCAGCTGGCGCTCATCGCCCAGCTGACCGCTGTGGTAGTACTCGACCTGATGCTCATCCCCAAGTCGAGCCTGCAGGCTATCGGCGAAATGTTGCGCAGTCTGGCCCTGCAGACTGTTGGGGCTACCGCCGATGGCAAACACGATCTTCTCGGCATGCGCAGTGGTGGTACCCAAGGCGGCGGCTAAAAGCGTGGCGGCAAGCATGGCTCGCTTCATTGTCGAATCCCTTTGATTGTTCTGTTGTGGGGTATGGACGTATCGGGTCTGGCTTGCCGCTTGAACGCTCCGGACCTGAGTCTGTGTCGGCGAGACTGACTCACGTACGTCACGTTCAAATTCCACTCCCTAAAGTGGACTGCAAACCATACCAGATGAAGCAAAACTTAGTCGTCCACTGCCGCATCGGTCAATCACACCGCCGCAGAAATAGACCTTTGTCTAGCGAAACACGCAACAATCCCCCTTCCACAACCTCATCTGGACTGGATGGCAAACCACATACCGACATCAACCATCTGCTGCCGTCAGCCGCGGTGTCTGGAAGTTTTTCAGCCCTGCAAAACCAAAAGCCCCGCCGATTTCCTCGGCGGGGCGTGCATGCGGATCAGAGACGTAACGCCTCGAAATAGGGCGTAACTGAGGAACGAAGCTGAAGAACCAGGCTGGACGTCACTCAGTCACGGCGACCCCAGGCCACGGCGTCGTGCGGGTGAAGGCTTTCGATATGCCGTACATGTACATGCGCCTCGCCGTCGGTGATCGCCAGGCCATTGATCAACCTGCGTGCGGCGTCTTCAACGAACATCAGGTTCTGGCCATTGAGCGCCGCGAAGGCTTGCTCATCGGCGCGTTTCACGGCCGTCTGGACCGGCGTGGCCACGGCCTGCTCGATGGCATCGATCAGTGCGATCAACCCCAGATCCCGCGCAGCGGGCTTCAGCTCGACCTGGACCTGCGCCTCGCTACGCTGGCTGTGGGGCGTGGCCAGAGTGGCGTTGTGGGTGAGCCACTCGGCGACCTGCGCAGGCGTCAGCGTAGTGTCATTGCGATGAGCCGCCAGGAATGCCTGCTCGATCAGCTGGCGCGACAGGGCCGCCGAGCACGGACAGGTGGAGGAATACCCCACCGTGACACTGGCCTGCAGTGTGAACCTGCCCTCGTGCAGGCTGGCCTCCAGCGTGACGGGATAGGACTTCCATCCTGAGAGTTGCGGTGTGACTAGCGCCGGACGTTTCACCAGCAGCGCGAATTCCAGCCTGACGCGTGCATTGCGCGAGGCGCAGTCGTGATGGCTTGCCACCATCGCGGCGAGCACGTCCTGCAGATTGCCCGGGGTCAGTGGCTCGCCCTCCGCCAGCCCATCCAGCAGGCGGTAAAGGCGCGACATGTGAATGCCCTTGGTATGCGGCATCGGCAGGTCGACCTGCGCATCCACGTGGGCATGCAATTCACGGCGATAATCGCCCTCCTCGATGAGTACAGGCAGATCGATCCCCTGCATGCCCACCCATTCCAGGGGACTCAAGGAGCGCGAGCGCTCGGTCAGGGAAACGTCGGGGAGTATTGCGGTCATTCGTCAGATATCCAAAGCGGCCCTCGTCAGTGACCGCCTCCCCCAGGATGCAGGAAGGCGGCACTGAGCTCAGCCAAAGTGTGGGGTGTGTCAGGAGAAATGAAGAGCAGAGCGCAGACGGCTCGTCGTCAGGTCAGAATCATCCCGCCAGTCGCGAGGAATGATGACCGGTGATCTTCCACTCACCGAGGATCTCCTCGAAGGTGAACAGAAAACGGGCCGGAATCGTGACCGTCTCGTCAGCGACGCGATATTCGAAGGTGTAGTGCCCTCCAATCACGACGGTACCCAGCTTGCGACTGACTCGGGGTGAGTACTCCCCCAACTCGCAGGCCAGCGCTTCATTGGCGAGAAAGCCATCGAAGTAGGCCTGTCGTTGCTGGCGATTCTCACGCACATCATCGGCGACCGTCGGCACCAGAATCGCGTCCTCTGCATACAGCGAGAGAAGCGTCTCCTTCTCCCCGCGAGTGACGGCAATCGCCCAGCGCTCCAGCGTGCGCGTCGCGGCATTGATGCAGAACTCTGCGTCACGCTCACTCAGCGGTGGCGATGTCGGGTGGGGCATGCGGTGGCTCTCCCTTGAGGATGAGGCTCTTGAGGAAAGACGGGGGCCGACAGCGCCCCCGTCGATTTGTCACGGAGCGATCAGGCGTCGGCACACCGCAGGATGCCCTGTCCCAGGCGCTCGATCAGCTGCGGATACAGCGTCTCGCCCAGCGGCAGTCCCACACCCAGCGGCTCGAAGACGATGGAGGTCTTGACGCCGGTTCTCTCGAAGACGCTCTCGATCAACGCCGGGTTGTACTGTGGCTCTCGGAAGACGCACTGGATGTCGTCCTGCTTCACGCGCGCCTGGATCTCCTTGACGCGGGCCGGGCTGGGGGTGGAGGCGTCGCCCAGCGAGATGGCACCAGACGCCGGCACGTCGAAGCGGTGCTCGAAGTACTGATAGGCATCATGGAAGACAATGTAGCGAGTGCCCTGCACCTGAGCCAGACGCGCTGACAGTGATTCGGTCAGCGCCTCGAGCTCCTGCTGCCCCGCCTGGGCATTGCTGCGATAGGTCGCCGCGTGCTCCGGGTCCTGTGCTGCCAGTGACTCCGCAATGGCGCCCAGCCAGGTGTGAGCATTCACCGGGTCCAGCCAGCCATGGGGATTCTCGCCGTCATGACCATGCTCGTCGTGATGCTCGTCGTGATCTGCATGGGCTTCGTGATCGCCATCGTGATGCTCGTCATGGTCGCCGTGATGCTCGTCGTGATCCGCATGGGCTTCGTGGCCACCATGCTCGTCGTGCTCTTCGCCATGCGCGGAAGAGGCTTCATCAGCGTGATGATGTGCCTCGAAGGTGGGGCCCGAACGATAGGTCAGGTGCAGGGTGCCCGGCACCTCCATCAACTCGACGGTATCGGCATCCGCGGCCAGCGACGCACGCGCCTTGGCAAGCCAGGGCGTCAGCTCATCACTGACGAAGAACACCACATCCGCATCGGACAGTGCCCTGGCCTCGGAGGGACGCATGGAATAGCCATGCGGTGAAGCGCCTGACTGGATGACCAGATCGGGGCTGCCCAGCTCCCCCATGACACGTGCCACCAGTGAGTGCACCGGGGGGATGTCCACCGCGACCGATGGCACCTCGGCCACTGCCACGGCAGGTGCCAGCATCAGGGGCAGAGAGAGGGAAGGCAGTAACCGATGGCGCATGGCGGTTCTCCAATAGAGGCGATATCGCGGAAGGAAGATCGGAGGCTGCAATGACCAGCCTCAATATGTTATAACATAACATTAATGATTGCTGCCCCGTCAACTCTTCAGCGCCAAGAGGTCCCCATGTCGCTGTTATCGATCAAAAATCTGTGTGTCACGCTCGGCAGGCATCGTATCCTCGATGCGATCGATCTCGAGGTTGAGCGCGGCGAAATCGTTACCCTGGTAGGCCCCAATGGCTCAGGCAAGTCCACGTTGCTTCGCAGCATCATCGGGGCGGTGTCCCCGACGAGCGGGCGGATACATCGTCAACAAGGCTGCAGAATCGGCTACGTCCCCCAGCGCCTGAGCCTGGACCCGACACTGCCGATGACGGTGGTGCGTTTCCTGAATCTGCCCCATCGCCATTCGCGCGCGGCGGTGGCAAATTCCCTGGCGCAGGCCGGCATCCCCGGCGTCGAGCAACAGCAGATCGCCGACCTCTCGGGGGGACAATTCCAGCGTATTCTGCTGGCCCGTGCCCTGATGGATTCGCCCGATATATTGCTGCTCGATGAGGCAACCCAAGGGCTGGATCACCGTGGCATCGCGGACTTCTACCGTCAGATCGATCGCGTCCGCCACACCCTCGGCTGCGGGGTACTGATGGTCAGTCACGAGCTGCATGTGGTGATGCGCGCCTCCGACCGTGTCGTCTGCCTGCATGGCCACGTCTGCTGTCAGGGCACGCCTGAGCGTGTCATGGCCTCACCGGCCTACCAGGATCTGTTCGGGCTCGATACCGCTGATGCCCTGGCCTTCTATCGCCATGAGCATTCACACGATCACTCTCCTGCTCAGTCTCACGATCACTCTGACTCTCGCACCCACTCGCCCGCTGACGCTGCGCCCACCTGTCGGACCTCATCCGGACCTGCACCTGCACCTGCACCCGCGCCTGCAGCCAAGCCTGTGCTCAAGCAAACAACGCAGAGCCGGGAACCAGCGCTCCAGCTCATTGCACCGAACGCAGAGGGATGTCACTGATGTTGGAGGGACTGATACTGGATGACTTCATGCTCCGCGCCGCCCTGGCCGGGATATTAGTGGCGCTTGCGGCAGCGCCGCTGGGCTGTTTCGTCGTCTGGCGACGCATGGCCTATTTCGGCGACGCCACGGCCCATGCCGCGATCCTCGGCGTGGCGCTGTCGCTCTTGATGTCCACCTCGATTCTGGCCGGCGTGCTCGCCGTCTCGCTGATCATGGCGACACTGGTCACGCTGCTCAGCGGACGCGGCTACGCCATGGACACCCTGCTTGGCGTGATGGCGCACTCCGCACTCGCCTTCGGCCTGGTGGCCGTCTCCTTCCTGCCCGGCGTACGCATTGACCTGATGGCCTATCTGTTCGGCGATATCCTGGCGGTCAGCAAGACAGACCTCGCAATCATCGCCGCAGGTGGCGTGTTGGTCATCGGCCTCATCTACTGGCGCTGGTCGGCGCTGCTCACTGCCACCCTGAATGAGGACCTGGCGCGTGCCAGCGGCATCAACCCGCGACGCGAGCAGCTGGTGCTGACACTGTCGCTGGCCGTGGTGGTCGCGGTTGCATTGAAGGTGGTCGGTGCGCTGTTGATCACCGCACTGCTGATCATCCCGGCGGCCACGGCGCGCCGCTTCTGTCACACCCCGGAACTGATGGCGATCGCCGCCGCTATTATCGGCGGAGTCTCCACCACCGGCGGGCTGCAAGCAGCTTACTGGCTGGATACCCCCACCGGCCCCACCATCGTGTGCCTCGCCACCCTGCTGTTTGCCCTGAGCACTGCAGCGGCACGCATCTCACGCCTTGTCGCACAGACCGGCAACGAAGCGTCTGCTCGAGGAAAGTGACGGCCCCTCCCTACTTGATCAGCACAACAGTACCGATCAGGAGCGCCAAAGACGCGCCAGCAATGAAGACACCCCACTGATCGCGGATCAGCGGGGTGTCTTGGCGAGTGTCAGCAGTTCAGAGACTCATGCGCCGTCGCTCATTCCCAGGCGGGGAACGGGTCTGGCAGGTCACGCCAAGCTTCCTTGCCCGCCAGCAGCGTGGCGTCATCGAGCAGGCACTCATCCAGCGCCTGGCGGATACGGGCTTCATCCAGGTTCTGACCGATGAATACCAGCTCCTGGCGCATGTCACCGAACGGCTCCTGCCACTTTTCTCGGATCGACTCCAGGTACTCGGGGTCTTCTGGCCATTCGACCTCCGGGACTGCCTTCCAGAACATGCAGCCGAACCCGTAGTGCGCGATGCCGCCGGCCTGGTTCCACTGCCCGGCAAACTGCGGCCGCGTGGCCAGCCAGAAGAAGCCCTTGGAGCGCAGCAGCTTGCCGCCGAACCAGTCTCCGTGGAGCAACTGGTGGAATTTCTCGGGATGGAACGGCACGCGCGCATGGTAGGAGAAGCTAGAGATGCCATATTCCTCGGTCTCCGGCACGTGCTCGCCGCGCATCTCCTTCAGCCAGCCCGGTGCCTGTTGCGCGCGATCGAAACTGAAGCGGCCAGTGTCCAGCACCTTGGAAAGCGGCACGGCACCCTTCGTCATGGGCAGAATCTCGGCCTCCGGGTTGAGCGAGCGCAGCACCGCGCTCAGCTCGGCAAGCTGTGAGGCATCGAGCAAATCCGTCTTGCTTATCAACAACACATCACAGAATTCGATCTGATCGACCAGCAGATCCGCGACATTGCGCTCATCGTCTTCGCCGAGGCTTTCACCCGCTTCGGCCAGTGACTGCGCTTCGCGATACTGGGTCAGAAAGTTGGCGCCATCCACGACGGTGACCATGGTGTCGAGACGCGCGACACTGGAGAGGCACTGGCCGTCCTCGTCCTCGAAGGTGAAGGTTTCCGCCACCGGTAGCGGCTCGGAAATGCCGGTGGATTCGATCACCAGGCAATCGAAGCGCCCTTCCTCGGCCAGTCGCCGTACCTCAATGAGCAGGTCCTCACGCAGCGTGCAGCAGATGCAGCCGTTACTCATCTCGACCAGCTGCTCCTCGGCACGATTGAGCGTCACCTCGTTGTCCGCACCGGGCGCGCCACGCACCATGGCAGCATCGATGTTGACCTCGCTCATGTCATTGACGATCACCGCCACCCGACGCCCTTCGCGGTTGGCAAGGATGTGATTGAGCAGCGTCGTCTTGCCGGCGCCCAGAAAACCGGACAGCACAGTGACTGGCAGGGGTTGCGACAGGGGCACTTGTGGGGAATTCATCAGGCGGTACCTCGATAGGATAGGGTCTTGGCCACGTCTCTTGCGCGTGAAGGCATCCTTGCCGGCGCAGGGCCTGGATCAGGGCCTGGGGCAGGGTCAGGTAAGTGCCTGGACGTGGGGACCTCTGGATTCTCGATCATCAAACACGCCAAATGATACGTTATAACATAATCTATCGTCAGCCATTTTTTGCCAGTGCCGCCCAGCGCGTGAGATCCCCCAAGCGATTATCAGAACGGCGAGAGCGCGCAGCAAGCAGAAACGCACACGCCCCGCTGGCAAGCCAGCGGGGCGTGAAGTGGTGTAATCAGCGGTACTTTTTAGCCGCGAGCGAAATCTCAGGTGATGATCAGACCGCCATGATCACGGCAGAGGCCATCACCGCCCCACCCACCAGACGTGAAGCGATGGCGGGCACGCCCATCAGGCGCTGGCCGATTGCACGGCCCAGCAACGCCAGGGCCAGCGTTGCGACCACGAAGCCCGCCATGTAGCCCGCGGCGCTGCCAGCCGCCGGCATTTCCAGCGCATGGGCGAAACCGTGGCAGGCCATGAAGCCGGCAACCATGACGGCACCAGCCAGGGTCGGCAGACGCAGCAGCAGCGCTACCAGCGCGCCAGAGGCCAGCACCGAGAGCAGAATGCCCTGCTCGGCGATCAGCGCATGCAGCGCCTGACCACCGCTGAGCAGCGCGATGCCCGCCCCCGCCAGCATGCCGACGACCATCAACAGCGGCGTGGCAAGCGTCAAGGCCCGCGACTGACGCGCACTCCAGATGCCGATGGCCAGCATGGCCAGCAGGTGGTCCAGCCCGGTGAAGGGATGCGACAGGCCCGCCATCAGTCCCTGGGCATCATGGCCGGGGTGGGCGAAAGCCGAGGTCGCCACCAGCAGCAGCGAGGTGGCAAGCAGTGCGGAGTGAGAACGCTTCATGTGTCATTCCTGAACAAGATGATGATAAATCCCCCGACACCCGTGGTGAGGCGAATGCCGGGAGACAATGGCTCGTAGAGAAGTGGTAGAAAACGCTGCGCCGTCAGGCCTGTGCCGCCAGCTTTTGCGGGCGACGCTCCGGCAACATGCCGCGATCCAGAATGAAGGCGATGATCTCTTCCAGCCCGACACCGTCATACAGATTGGCGAACACGAAGGGCCGCTCACCGCGCATCTTGCGCGAATCGCGATCCATCACTTCGAGGGAGGCATGCACCTGCTCGGCGATGTCGATCTTGTTGATGATCAGAAGATCCGACTTGGTGATGCCCGGCCCGCCCTTGCGCGGAATCTTGTCGCCTGCCGAGACATCGATCACATAGAGGGTAAGATCGGAAAGCTCGGGGCTGAAGGTCGCGGACAGGTTGTCGCCGCCGGATTCCACCAGCACCAGCTCCATGTCCGGATGGCGGGCCTGGAGATCATCAATGGCCGCCAGATTCATCGAGGCATCCTCGCGAATCGCGGTATGCGGACAGCCGCCAGTCTCGACCCCGAGGATACGGTCCGCCTCCAGTGCTTCATGTCGCAGCAGGAAATCGGCATCTTCGCGGGTGTAGATGTCATTGGTGACCACCCCGATGTCGTAATGATCGCGCAGGGCCAGACACAGCTGGCGCAACAGCGCCGTCTTGCCGGAGCCCACCGGCCCACCCACTCCTACGCGTAGACAATGCTTCATGGCAGCTTCCTTTCTCGTGAGATATCAGACGTTCATGTCGGTCGGTTCAGGCGCCGCCGCCTCAAGACAGGCGGTCTTGGCTCAACTCCTGAACAGACGGGAATATTGGGTTTCGTGCTGGGCGGAGGCGAGCGCCAGCCCCGGCAATATCGGGCCAAGCTCACCATCCAAACGCTCAAGCGCCTGCGCGACGATTTCCACCACGCGGGGGCGCAGCTGCTCGGTCAGGCGTTGGGCGGCGGTGTGCCCCAATGGCATGGCTTTGCAGGCCACCGCCAGCTGATTCTCGAGCCAGGCCCAGGCGAAGCCGATCAAGGTCTGGCGCGGCGGCACCCCACGCTGATGCGCCACCCAGGCGAACACCGTGACGTAGCCGGGTGCCTGGGGCATCAGCGCCACTGGCGGTTCGAGCTCGAGACTTCTGAGCAGGCGCAGCAGCGCCGCCCCGAGACGCGCGTCCTCATCGCTGAGTTCGGCGGTTTCGCGTGTCGCCTTGAGCCAGCCATCCCACTCATTGAGCGCCGACGCATCCTCCTCGGCCCATGCCTGCTGCAGGCGCACCAGCAACGGCAGTTCGCAACGGCCGAGCCCGTCTTCCAGCACGCCGTCGATCCATTCGCCAAGCTCCTGCTCCTGAGTGACCCACCCAAGTTCGAAGGCACTTTCCAGCCCCTGGGACCAGGCAAAGGCGCCGATGGGCAAGGCCGGACTCACCAGCTGCAGGAGCCCCAGTAGTGCCAGGTCCTCCTGAGCCGGCAGGCCCGCCATGGCATCAGTGCTCATGCGTGTGCTCATGAGTGTGGCTGTGAGAATGACCGTGGCTGTGAGAATGACCGTGGCTGTGCTCATGGTCATGTGGCTGACCATGATCGTGGCTATGGTCATGGCTGTGAGCATGGGAATGCGCTTGCCCCGCCTGGGCATAGGCGCCCGGCTCAGGATCAAAGGGTGCCTCGTGATGAGTGAGGGTCGCCCCCAGTCGCTCGGCCAGCGCTTCCAGCACGTGGTCCGGCGGGAAGCGCACCCAGCCGGTTTCGTCCTTGGCTTCAGCATCAGCGTCAGGCGTATGCATGCCGATCGCCAGCTGCACATGGCGATTGCCCAGGTGATAGCAGAGCGCCGCCATCGGACGCCCGGCGGCGATGTGGGCAGTCACTACCGGCTCATCCGCGGCGCGGATGCGGATCACCTCGCCCTCGCGCGAGGCCAGCCGATCGCCGTCACGCAGCACCGGTCCGCGATCCAGAAACAGGCCGACCTCGCGCCCGCCGTCCGTGGTAGCACGCAGCCGCCCACGAATGCGCAGCTCCAGCGGCAGAGTCAAGGTATCCAGAGGCTCCGCCTCGGTGTGAGCGCTCGCTGGGTCGCCTGATCCACTGGCGTCTGGCAGGCGATGTATCAGTTCCATCATGGCGTCATTCTCGAATAGGGAATCAGAACAGGCACTTGAAACAGGCCCTCAGAACAGGTGATAGCGCTGGGCCAGCGGCAGCTCGGTGGCAGGCTCACAGGTCAGAAGTTCACCGTCGGCGAAGACTTCGTAGGTTTCGGGGTCGACCTTGAGCTCCGGGCAGGCATCGTTGAGTTTCATGTCACGCTTGCGCACCTGGCGTACGTCGCGACAGGCGGACAACGGGCTGTCGAGTCCGAGGGCCTCGCCGACACCGGCCTTGAGTGCCGCCTGAGAGACGAAGGTCAGGCGCGTGGCGCTGGCCGCCTTGCCGAAGGCGCCGAACATCGGGCGGTAATGCACTGGCTGCGGCGTGGGAATCGAGGCATTCGGGTCGCCCATCGGCGCGGCGGCGATCATGCCGCCCTTGAGAATGCAGGCCGGTTTGACGCCAAAGAACGCCGGTGACCACAGCACCAGATCCGCCAGCTTGCCGACCTCGATGGAGCCGACTTCATGGGCGATGCCGTGGGTAATGGCCGAGTTGATGGTGTACTTGGCGATATAGCGGCGTGCGCGGAAGTTGTCGGTGCCGCGCTCGGCATCCTCCGCCAGCAGGCCGCGCTGCTCGCGCATCTTGTGCGCGGTCTGCCAGGTGCGGCAGATCACCTCGCCCACACGGCCCATCGCCTGGGAATCCGAGGACATCATCGAGATGACACCCAGATCATGCAGGATGTCCTCGGCGGCGATGGTCTCGCGGCGAATGCGCGAATCGGCGAAGGCCACATCCTCGGGGATGCTCGGGTCCAGGTGGTGGCAGACCATCAGCATGTCGAGATGCTCATCCACCGTGTTGATGGTGTAGGGGCGCGTCGGGTTGGTGGAAGACGGCAGCACGTTGGGCCGCGAGCAGGCGGTGATGATGTCCGGGGCATGGCCGCCACCGGCGCCTTCGGTGTGGAAGGTGTGGATGCAGCGGTCCTTGAAGGCCGCCAGGGTGTCCTCGACGAAGCCCGACTCGTTCAGGGTGTCGGTATGGATCGCCACCTGCACGTCATAGGCATCGGCGACGGTCAGACAGTTGTCGATGGAGGCCGGCGACGTGCCCCAGTCCTCATGAAGCTTGAGGCCGATCACGCCGGCCTCGATCTGCTGCTCCAGCCCCTGTGGCAGCGAGGCATTGCCCTTGCCGAGAAAGCCGATGTTCATCGGCAGGCTGTCCACCGCCTGCAGCATCTTGCCGATATGCCACGGCCCCGGCGTACAGGTAGTGGCATTGGTGCCGGTGGCAGGCCCGGTGCCGCCGCCGAGCATGGTGGTGATGCCGCTCATCAGCGCCTCTTCCACCTGCTGAGGGCAGATGAAGTGGATGTGCGGATCGACTCCACCAGCGGTGAGAATCTTGCCCTCACCGGCGATGATCTCGGTGCCCGGGCCGATCACGATATCCACATCGGGCTGGGTGTCGGGGTTGCCCGCCTTGCCGATGGCCGCGATGCGCCCGGCCTTGAGGCCGACATCCGCCTTGACGATGCCCCACCAGTCCAGAATCAGCGCATTGGTGATCACGGTATCCATCACGCTGTCATCGGCGCGCTGGCTCTGACCCATGCCATCGCGGATCACCTTGCCACCGCCGAACTTCACTTCTTCCCCGTAGTGGGTGAAATCCTTCTCCACCTCGATCCACAGCGCCGTATCGCCCAGACGCACGCGGTCCCCGGTGGTCGGGCCGTACATGTCGGCATAGGCCTGTCGCGTTATCTTCATGGGTTGCCTCTTGATCCCTGAGCCACAGCTTCTAAGCCAACGCTTTTGAGCTGCAGTTGCTAAGCCGCAGTTTCTGAACTGCTGATGCCAGGTGTGCTCCGAACTGAATGCCTGTCAGCGCCATTGCCTGACGCCTTGTCGTGAGAGGCATCGCTCGCTCAGCGCTCGACACTGCCGTCATCCTTGAGTTGCCCCATCACCTCGCCGCGGAAGCCATAGATATGACGACTGCCGGCGAAGGGAATCAGCGTGACGTCACGCGTCTGCCCCGGTTCGAAGCGAATCGCCGTGCCGGCGGCGATGTCCAGGCGCTGCCCGAGGGCGGCCTCGCGATCAAACACCAGCGCCGGATTGGCCTCGGCAAAGTGATAGTGCGAGCCGATCTGGATCGGTCGGTCGCCGGTATTGCCGACCGAGAGCGTGGTGAGCAGACGGTCTTCGCAAAGAGAGATCTCGCCGTCCGCCACCAGGTATTCACCGGGAATCATGATTGCTCGCCTCACACGATGGGGTTGTGAACGGTCACCAGCTTGGTGCCATCCGGGAAGGTCGCCTCGACCTGCACTTCGGGAATCATCTCGGCGATGCCTTCCATCACGTCGTCACGGGTCAGCACCTCCGCGCCGCGCCCCATCAGCTCGGCCACGCTCAAGCCTTCGCGGGCGCCCTCCAGAATCTCGGCGCTGATCAAGGCGATGGATTCCGGGTAGTTGAGCTTGAGGCCCTTGGCCTTGCGGCGTTCCGCCAGCAGCGCTGCGGTGAACAGCAACAGCTTGTCCTTGTCTCTTGGCGTCAGTTCCATGTCGTGGCTCTTGTGGTTGTCATTCAGTGGGCTTTCGAGATCAGGTCAGCCAGATACGTGGCACCTGTGCCTCAAGCCCCGTCATCAGGGGGCGCAGGAGCTGCCATGCCTGCTGGCACAGCGCCCAGGCCTCGTTGCGTTCATGGCCCAGATAGCGCAGCAGCAGTACGCCTTCGCGGCGGGTAACCGCCCAGCGCGGGGAGGCAGGTAGCGCCTCACGCAGGGCCTCGATGGCCGCCGCCTCATCCTCGAGCCCGACCGCCCACAGCGTCGCCTGCACACTGCAGCCGCCCTGCCCCCAGCGCCCGGTGAAGCGCGGATGCAGCGGGTCCAGCGACTGGCGCTCGATCCACACTGGCTTGCCGTCGCGGGTCAGGCGAAAGCGTTGTTCGAGATGGCCGCTGACGAAGGGCAGCTCGCCGACCGGGCGCCCCAGCGCCAGCACTTCCCAGCCCAGGCAGCGCGCAGAGCCGGCAAGCTCGAGGGTGGTGGTCTGCTCGCCGCGCGAGCCATTGAAGGCCAGCGTCTCCTGGGGCAGCCATTCCAGGGTGGCCCCGTCGGCGACCTTGAGATGCGTATGCTGGCCCCAGGCCACACCGTTGCGGTCGGCCTTGTAGAGCTTGGCCGCCGCCGGCGTGGTCAACAGCACATGCGCGCCCTCCTCCACCTCGGCCTCGATCTGCAGCGCATCGCCGCTGACCAGCCCACCGGGGGGATGCAGCAGATAGACGTGGCAGCAGCCGTGGCGGCCCTCGGGATAGAACGGGCGCTGCACGCGCAGCGGGCCATGATGGCGTCTGCGCGTCAGGCGGGTGATGGCGCGACCGGAATCACTGGTGTCGCGCGCATCCGCCTCGAACCGCAGCGCCAGCGCGGCCTGCCACTGGCGCTGGTCATCGAAGCGATGGCCGGAGGCATTGGCCTCACTGCGCGCGGCATCCGTCGCGCCATCAACGGGAATCACGCACCGGATCGTCATACGGTCAGGTGCTGCTTGATCAGTTCATCGGACAGCGCCGCGATCTCGCCTTCGGCTACCCGCCGGCCGCGATCCATGATCACGAAGCGATCAGCGTACTTGCGCGCGAAGGGCAGCTTCTGCTCGACCAGCAGTACCGTCAGGCCGTCTTCCTTGATCAGGCGGCGGATGACCTCGCCTATCTGCGCGACGATATTGGGCTGGATGCCCTCACCGGGCTCATCGAGGATCAGCAGGCGCGGTTCAATCACCAATGCGCGACCGATGGCGAGCTGTTGCTGCTGGCCGCCAGAGAGATCACCCCCGCGCCGGTGACGCATCTCCTTGAGCACGGGGAATAGCTCATAGATGCGCTCGGGAATCTGGCGCAGGCCATCGCGACGCACAGCAAGCCCGGTGCGCAAATTCTCTTCCACCGTCATCATCGGGAAGATCTGCCGCCCCTGGGGGACGTAGCCGACACCCAGCCGCGCACGCTCCTCGAGCTTGCGCCGCGTCAGATCAAGAGGCTCATTGCTGCTGGCATCGCGACTGGAATCGCTGCCACTGGCATCGGCGCGGTACAGAAGCTTGCCGTCACGGACGCTCTCCTCGCCCATGATGCATTTCATCAGCGTGGTCTTGCCGACGCCGTTACGGCCCATCACGCAGGTGCATTGCCCAACGGGAATCTCCAGCGTCAGGTCCCACAGCGTGTGGCTTTCCCCATAGAACTGGTTGAGCGTGTCGATGGTCAGCAGCGGCGACTCGCCGCTCGGCATCGGTGCCTTGGTGTTCAGCGCTTGCGTCATCCGTCACTCTCTCCCAGGTAGACCTCGACGACTTTCGGGTCGCTCGATACCGCATCCATGCTGCCTTCCGCCAACACCGCGCCCTGATGCAATACCGTGACCTTGCGCGCGATGGAGCGCACGAAGCCCATGTCATGCTCGACCAGCACCACCGACTGGCGCCCCGCCAGACTGGTCAGCAGCTCCGCGGTGCGCTCCATCTCCTGCTCGGTCATGCCGGCCACCGGTTCATCGACCAGCAGCAGCCGCGGCTTCTGCATCAGCAACATGCCGATCTCCAGCCACTGCTTCTGGCCGTGGGACAGGATGCCCGCCTCGCGCGCATGCCACTCCTTGAGGTGAATCGTCTCGAGCACCTCCTCGATCCTGGCGCGGGTCTCACCGCTCATGCGCGCGGCCAGCGTCGGAAAGATGCGCTTGTCGGTGGCCATGGCCAGTTCGAGATTCTCGAACACGCTGAGCGCCTCGAAGACGGTGGGCTTCTGGAACTTGCGCCCGATGCCCAAGGTGGCGATCTCGGGCTCACTCATGCGCAGCAGATCGTGCCGGCTGCCGAACCACACCGAGCCACTGTCGGGGCGCGTCTTGCCGGTGATGATGTCCATCATCGTGGTCTTGCCCGCGCCGTTGGGGCCGATGATGCAGCGCAGCTCGCCATCGTCGATGGTCAGGTTGAGGTCATTGATCGCCTTGAAGCCATCGAAGCTGACACTGACATCCTCCAGATAGAGGATCGGCCCGTGGGTCACGTCCACCGGCGAGATGCGCGGGGTCAGGAAGTCGAACACGCGGTCACGCGTGGCCATCTCTTTCAACAGGCTCATGCGGTGGCCTCCTCGATGGGGCGGGAACCGGATGCCGATTCGCTCTTCGCGTTGGACGACTGCGAGCGGCTGCCCCAGCCACGCTGGGCAAAGAGGCCAGCGATGCCCTTGGGCAACAGCACGGTGACCAGCACGAACAGGCCGCCGAGGGCGAACAGCCAGGCGTCCGGCATGATGCCGGTGAATACCGTCTTGGCGTAGTTGACGATCAGCGCGCCCAGCACGGCGCCGTAGAGCGTCGCGCGGCCACCCAGCGCCACCCACACCACCACCTCGATGGAGAACAGCGGCGAGAACTCGCCGGGATTGATGATGCCGACCTGCGGCACGTACAGCGCTCCCGCGACCCCGGCCAGCATCGCCGAGACCACGAAGATGAACAGCTGGACACGTTCGACGCGGTAACCCAGAAAGCGCGTGCGCGCCTCGGCGTCGCGACAGGCGATGCTCAGCCGCCCCAGCTTGGAACCGACGATGCCACGACACAGCAGATAGCCGAGCCCCAGCGCCACACCACTGGCGATGAACAGCGCGATGCGCACCGCATCCGTGCGCAGATCGAAGCCGAGAATGTCCTTGAAGTCGGTCAGGCCGTTGTTGCCACCGAAGCCCATCTCGTTGCGGAAGAACGCCAGCATCAAGGCAAAGGTCAGCGCCTGGGTGATGATCGAGAGATAGACGCCGGTGACGCGGGAGCGGAAGGCGAGGAAGCCGAACACCAGCGCCAGCAGCCCCGGCGCCAGCAGCACCATCAGGAAGGCGAAGCCGGGCATGTCGAAGCCCTGCCAGAACCACGGCAGCTCCTGCCAGTTGAGGAAGACCATGAAGTCCGGCAGTTCCGGATTGCCATAGACGCCGCGGTCACCGATCTCGCGCATCAGATACATGCCCATGGCGTAACCGCCCAGCGCGAAGAAGGCGCCGTGCCCCAGGCTGAGAATGCCCAGGTAGCCCCAGACGAGATCCACCGCCACCGCCAGCAGCGCATAGCACAGGTACTTGCCCAGCAGGGTGACGGTGAAGGTGCTGACATGCAGCGGATGCCCCTCGGGCAGCAGCACATGCAGCAGCGTGATGGCGAGCACCGACAGCGTCAGCACCGCGAGGAAGATCTGGGTGGAGCGCTCCGTGAAGGGGCGCGCCAGCCAGGAACGTGAATCAGGCATGGATCAACCCTCCGCGGCGCGGCCCTTCTGCGGGAAGAGTCCCCGCGGGCGCTTTTGAATGAACAGGATGATGAAGACCAGCACCACGATCTTGGCGAGAACCGCGCCCGCCCAGGGCTCGAGGAACTGATTGAGCAGCCCCAGCGACATGCCGGCCACCAGCGTGCCCCACAGATTGCCGACCCCGCCGAACACCACGACCATGAAGGAATCGATGATGTAGTTCTGGCCCAGGTTCGGCCCGACGTTGGTGATCTGGGAGAGCGCGACACCGGCCAGGCCGGCCACACCGGAGCCCAGCGCGAAGGTCATGATGTCGACGCGGGTCGCCTTGATGCCCATCGAACGCGCCATGGCACGGTTCTGGGTCACCGCACGTACTTCAAGGCCGAGACGGGTGCGGCGCATGATCAGCATCAGACCGGCGAACACGAACAGTGCGAAGCCGATGATGTAGAGGCGATTGAGCGTCAGTGACAGCGCCTCGTTGATCATCAGCGAGCCACTCATCCACTCCGGCGTGACCACGATGCGATTCAGGGGCGAGATGGTGGTACGCACCAGCTGCTGCAGGATCAGGCTGATGCCGAAGGTGGCCAGCAAGGTCTCCAGCGGACGCCCCTTGAGGTGCTGGATGACGCTGCGCTCGATGATGACGCCCACCGCCGCCGCGACCAGAAATCCCGCCGGAATCGACAGCAGCAGCGCCAGCCCCGGCTGCCCGGGCAATAGCTGCTGCATGCCCCAGGTGGTGTAGGCGCCCAGCATGATCAATTCGCCATGCGCCATGTTGATCACGCCCATGACACCGAAGGTGATGGCAAGCCCGATGGCGGCCAGCACCAGTACCGAGCCCAGCGAGAGGCCGAAATAAAGTGTCGCGAGCCCGCTGTTGAGCTGCAGCTTCTGCTCGATACCGGCCAGCGCCACCTTGGCGGCCTGGGCCAGCTGCGGATCATCACTCGCCGCGGCGCCATTGATGGCGGCGATCGCGGCGGCGTTCAGGCTGCCGGACAGTGTGTCCAGCGCTGCGGGGTCGCCATTGGCTTCCAGCTGCTGGATGGCGAGCCCCTCCTCGAGAGTGGCGCGGATAGCGTCATCGCCTTCCTGCTCGATCAGGCTCGGCAACCGCTCGGCCATGGCTTCATCGACACTGCCGCGCAGGCCGCGCGCCGCCGCGAGTCTGACCTCGGCATCCGGCGAAGACAGATCGATCATCGACAGCACGCCATCGATATGCCCACGCAGCGAGTTGTTGCTGCGCAGCGTCTTTAAGTCGCGGCGCGAGACCTTGCCCGCCGATTCTCCCGACAGGGCGTCGGAAACGGCCCATTCGCGGCCGCGATTGTTGTCGATGATCAAGAAGCGCTCGGCGTCCTTGAGGCGAGCCAGCTTGCTGGCAGAAAAGGCTTCCAGCCAGCCACGTGCACGCACATCGCCGCTCATGGCGATCTCATCGATCACGGCCGGCTTGGCCGGGTTGCGTGCCTCGGCGAGCCGGGTCAACAGGGATTGGGCAGCGCCGTCAGACAGGCGCGCAGACTCGGACTGGGCAGCAGCAAACAGGGGGAATGACAGCAGACAGACCAGCAGCATCCACTGCCAGCACCCGCGGTACATCGTTGCAACGGAGATAGACATCAAGAAGGCCATCCATGGTTAACGCGCAAAGGCGTCGTCAGTCTCCGCGGGCATCGTGACCTCGGAGGCTGACACTCAACAAGGCGGCATGCAGGTGAGCCTGCACGCCGCCTCGCTCTCAGAACGTGCTACGCATCATTGCGCCGCAACGCTCTGTTGAGCCCCACAGGAATGGGTCACGACATTGTAGTTGCCGCATTCCATCGGCTTGCGCCAGTCACTGATCAGGTCCTTGGAACCTTCCAGATAGTCCGACCAGGCATCGCCTGCCACGGTGGACGGGGTCTGCCAGACGACGGAGAACTGGCCGTTGTCCTGGATCTCGCCGATCAGCACCGGCTTGGTGATGTGATGATTGGGCATCATGGTGGCGTAGCCGCCGGTCAGGTTGGGCACCGAGACACCGATGATGGCGTCCTTGACCGCATCGACCTCGACGCTGCCGGCCTTGCGAGCGGCTTCCATCCACATGTTGAAGCCGATGTAGTGGGCTTCCATCGGGTCATTGGTGACCGCATCTTCCTTGCCGGTGTAATCGATCCACTCATCGATGAAGTCGTAGTTGGTGTCACTGTCCACGCTCATGAAGTAGTTCCAGGCGGCCAGGTGGCCGACCAGCGGCGCGGTATCGATGCCCGATAGCTCCTGCTCGCCCACCGAGAAGGCCACCACCGGGATGTCCTCGGCATTGATGCCCTGGTTGGCCAGCTCACGATAGAACGGCACATTGGCATCGCCATTGATGGTGGACACCACGGCCGTCTTCTTGCCGGCACTGCCGAATGACTTGATGTCCGAGACAATGGACTGCCAGTTGGAATGGCCGAAGGGGGTGTAATTGACCATCACATCCTCGTCCGCCACGCCCTTCGACTTGAGGTAGGCGGCCAGGATCTTGTTGGTGGTACGCGGATAGACATAATCCGTGCCCGCCAGCACCCAACGCTCCACGCCTACATCGTTCATCAGATAATCCACTGCCGGAATCGCCTGCTGATTGGGCGCCGCTCCGGTGTAGAAGACGTTCTCCGAGGACTCCTCGCCCTCATACTGCACCGGATAGAACAGCAGACCATTGAGCTCCTCGACCACCGGCAGCACCGACTTGCGCGAGACGGATGTCCAGTTGCCGAAGATCACGTCGACCTTGTCCTGTGCCAGCAGCTCACGCGCCTTCTCGGCGAACAGCGGCCAGTTGGAAGCCGGGTCGACCACGACAGGCTCCAACTTGCGTCCCAACAGCCCGCCCTGCTCGTTCTGCTTCTCGATCAGCATCAGCATGGTGTCTTTCAGTGTCGATTCACTGATCGCCATGGTGCCGGACAGTGAATGCAGGATGCCGACCTTGATCGGCCCCTCTTCTGCCTGAGCGACATTGGCCAGCGAGAAACCGACACAGGCGGATAGCATTGCGGCAGCGATTTTCTTGTTCACGACATTCCCTCGTGTCTTGTTGTACTTGTTGTCCCGACTGAGGTACTGCAATCGATGTGCCAGCCCGTGATCAATCGCCCCGTTATTGAGACATCATCCTTGTATCGCGCTTGTGGAGAGATGCGCGCGCACCTCAAGCGCACCGAAACAGAGCAACAAAATCTCCTTCATGCTAAAAGCGCACCAATATGGTGAGCTTTTTATAAAATCCTTATATAAGCCTCTGTTTCACAGTGCTTCTTAGACTGGTTTTATTGTTGCGTACTGGTGCATATCGAATTCGACAGACTTTCCGTCCACATGATGTCTCTGCGAAATCAACCCCTTTTTAACAGCCCTTCCCCTCTCTATGAGGACAGCGACTTCTGACATACAGACTGCAGGAGTGCGGCCGTCAGGCCGTTGCAGATCGCCTTCCCTGAAGCACGAAGCCCGATAGCGTAGGTGGGACTTGCGAACAACAGCGCAAGTCACAGGCGTCACAGCGTCGACGCCCCACACTACTGATCAACCGAGGTGCTTCATGACCATCCCATTGCCATACCGGTATTCATCCAGGCGTGAAAACGCCCCGTGCTGGATAACACCCTCTGACTTCGATGGATTGACACCATCAGGAGGTGAGCATGTCGCTTGAAAAGGAACCGGGACGCTTACCGAGCGAAGTCACGCCATGGCTCGGGAAAGAGCAGAGCCATGAGCTGACAGGCAACATGCAATTGTCACGCGCCGCGAGACGGCTACTGGCTGACAGCATGGCAAAGAACACCATCCTGGCATTTCGATCAGATATCCGGGGCTTCTTGAAAGCCGGCTACTCACTCCCCGCCACTTCCCATCAGGTCGCCAACTATCTGGCGGAGATGCATGCCAAAGGACGCAAGCCTGCCACGATTTCTCGTCACGCCAGCTCGCTGGGTACCTGGCATGTCTATATGCAGTTGCCCTCGCCCACGCTGAGCCTGGAAGTGAAAGGGGTATTGAAGGGGATTCATCGCAAGAGTGATGGACGACAGCGCCAGGCCCCCGCTTTGCGGCTCCATCATTTGCAACAGCTGTTGCAAGCTCTGGACCTCGATGCTCCCCGAGATCTACGTGATGCCAGCATGTTCTGCCTGTGCTTCTACGGGGCGTTTCGCGCAAGTGAGGTCGTCGCGCTCTACCGAGAGGATATCGAATGGCGTGATGCCGGTATCGTGATCACGTTGCGCCACAGCAAAACCAATCAAAGCGGACGGATCGAACAGAAGACGCTCCCCCGCAATCCAGCCGGCGGGCGTTGCTGCCCAGTGACGTTACTGGAGGCTTGGCTTGCCTGGAGTGGCATTCGTCGAGGTGCGCTGTATCGTTCCATCGATCAGGCAGATCGAGTGGGGGCCGGCAGAATGCACCCCGTCACGTTCGGCAATCTACTCAAGAAGGCGTTACAGCGCGCCAACCTCAGTGCAGAAAAGTTCACCACCCACAGCTTTCGTGCCGGCTTCATTACCGAAGCGCATCTTCGTGGGAAAAGCGATCAACAGATAAAGCGCATCAGCGGGCATCGTGATCAGAAAACCTTCGAACGCTACATTCGACTGGCGGATGACATGCATGACCCGGGCAATGACCTCTTCTGATAGCTCAGCCCATATAGGACGCTGCCAAGGATGGCAGCACTTTCCAAGGCACCAACGAGGTGATATTTATCCTACTATAAGGATTAGATAATTAATAAGACGCAAGGGACAGCTCATGACCGATACCTACACGCCCCTGCCCGAGGCTGACTTTTCCATCCCGGGCAAGATACGAAATCTTTCACGACGCTCTCTTGGCGATCTCATCTACCTTCAGCCTCCTCGCAAAGGCAAGGCCCCTTCACACAAGGGGCTGCTGCTCAGCCACCTCCCCATCGTGCTTGTCGGAGCCCAGGGCCACACCGAACTGCTCACCCATGGCATGCTCCTGCGACAACTCATAGGATCATCTCTCGAGAACTTTCGTTCCCTCAAGGTGTTTGAGGTGGAGCGTGAATCTCTCACCCACGAGGAGCTGGAGGTGTTGCGCTATTTGTCAGAGGTACTGCCCCAAGAGCTTTTCAATACCACACACGTGATGGAAGCCCGTACATTCATCAAGCAGCTCAATGAAAAACCTGGGCTGGAAGAGAAGTTGGCCCGTATCGTGTTCGGGTTATCGAAACCCACCCTGGATATCAAGAGTCTCATGATCCTGACCCAGGGCCGCTGGGCGAAGAGCACGCTGCAACGTGCCCACAGTCCCAAAGGCCAGCAGAGTCTCGACGACGATCGCGGAGCCTCAGAGCCACTCTCCCTCGAGACAAGCAAGGACAACGAGGCACAAAAAGCGGCGCCAACATCAGTGCCCCTCACTCCCCAGGCACCCAAGCCGACTCCACCCACTCGGTGGCAAGCAGCATCAGGCACCGCTAAAGACACTACGCGGCCAGCCCCACCACGCACCCGACAGTCGCATGTACTCAAAACGACAGGCGATCTGTTTGGCAACCCGTGGGATGAGTCGGAGAGCCCATCGTCATGATGCTTGATATTCCCGAAAGCAAGACATGGCTCCCCGAAACCATCCTTCATCAGTGGGAAGAACAATTAGATGACGTGGTATTGTCGGCTGCGGAGGAAACGCGCTTATGGCCGTTTCTTCACTGTAATCTTCCCCCATGTAGTCAGGCGGATCTCTGGATATCCGCTCATATTCAGGCAGCGGATGACAATGATCCTGAATTGCTCGACCTCATCAACAAACTCCTGAGGAGACTCCCTCTTGCGCCGGGACCATTACAGGCGATTCGTCAGAGCCACCCACTGCATAGTCAGCTGACCTTTCCCGATAAATTCGCCCCCTCCATGGTGCGAACCAATATCGCCAAAGAGGCAATACAGCTCGCGCGCCATGACACGACCTCAACAAACGCTTTCGAACTCTTGCCAGGCTATGGCGAGCCATCCCCCATCGAGCACAATCGCCGATTGATTCGTCTTGCCTTGCGCGACATGGCCGGCTACCACTCGGGGCCTTCTGTCGATTGCAATCTCTATTATCAACATTTATCGACCCTACATATCGCATTGAAGTACATGCTGCCACTTTGGCAGCACCCGATTGCGTGGCATCGTTCTGCCAATCTCTCGTTACTCAGCGCCTGTAAACATATCCCGTGGCTGAAAAACGGCAACCCCAGGCTGTATGACCAATTGCAGCTGGCCCAGGAACTGCTCTCTGGTTACCTGCCCATCGGGACTCGTCGCGCGCCCTACGCGAAGCGGCTCCCGCAACGCTCCGTCTTTTTTCAAGACTCATTCAAGCGCGACTTTTCATCGGTTGCCTCCAGCCCTGAACTACCTGAGACACTCGGTACCGCACGACTCTCGGACGACAACGAGGACGTTGATACCAGTCTCGAACCAGACAAGATCTCTCAGCCACAAGAAGAAGTGGAAGCGCCCTTTCATCACAAGGGAGACACCCTGTTGACACCGGAAGATTGCAGGGTGATCGCGCGCAAACGTCAGCAAACCTCTATCGCACAGAGTCTGGGAAGTCTGTCGAATTTCGCCACCACTCAAGGGCAGATCCGAAGAATACTGACATTACCTTTACCGCCTGATGCCAGACTGCTGGTGCAACTTGTGCTCGCAACAGGTATTGCCCCCGAACGTCTCAGTCAGCTCCGTGTGACGGGTGTCGAGCAGGAGACACTGCTCTGCACTGCGACGATGTCGCGGAATCGATCACTGCAGTGGGTCCCCGAAAGCAACACACTCTACGTTCCTGTCATTCATGCACCGTCAAAAAGCCCACCCCTGCCTCTGCGCCTACCGGACGCCCTCGCGATACCCCTCAATCAATTGAGCGAAGCGACAACTCAGCCTCTGACCAAGAGCCTGGCGGTGCTCAACCGCCAGCTCAGGCAACACATGGCAACGCACACAGGCACGACTCCCACGGCCCAGCGCGTGGCCAGAGCCGCACGTCATCACCTTCTCGGCATGGCGAATACCGATATCGAAGCGGAGTGGCTTCACGGGGAGCTCAGCCTGAAAACAGCAGCGCCTGCCGCTTACCGCAAGACGTCCCTACGTGAACTGCAGCGTCTCATGAACACGTCTCTGGCCTGGTGGGGGATCGCGACACCGATGAACACGACACTGCCGCCCAGGAATGCACACGCCATCACGACCTTGGGCTCGAGCATGACACTTTCGCTCCACACTGCCAGGGAGGCACTGAAGGGCTTGCATGATCTGGTCCAAAAGGGTCTTTCCGACTTTCCCATTGCTGTCCGTGGCCGAACCCCTTCACCTGAGGACTGCTCGGCCTTGATCGAGCTCAACAGTGCGCTTTGCTGCTACGTACTCATGGGAGTCCAGCTGACGGCAGGACTTCGTCCACCAGGTGCCACTACGCAAATGTCTCGGCGTGGACGCCTGCTGTGGGTCGCTGACAAGGATTCAGGTCTCTACAGAGAAAGCCGGGTCATCCCGTTGCCTCTCCCGGTTTGCCAGAATCTCGATACCCTGCAGGCATGGCAGGCCTCCTGGCGGCAGCACTGGCCACGAAATGGCGGGACCTGGCTGTCATGGCCAGAAGACGAGCAGGCACTGACCATGTGGTGGTCAAGACGCCAGGCCAGCCTCAATCTGACCGCAAAGCCTTGCCAGCAGACCCACATCCGAGGCTGGATCAGCACACATCATCAAGCGCCATCACTGACAGCCGCGTCACGCAGTGCACTCGCTACCCTGCTGGCACTTCCCGATAACGCGCCACGTCATTTCGTCGCCCAGATACTCGATGGGCGAATGCAAGCGAACACGCTGGATATGCTGCTGGGCCATGTCAAACGCGGCCAGCAGCGCCATGCCCCCTATGCCAGCAACATCTGCCTACCGCCGGAGATGCAACGCCTCTTGGGGGAGTTGTCCGATGAGTTGCGAATCAAGGTGATACCTCTCAAGGATTTGCCATGAGTAGAGATGGGAAGTTTTACCTTGCACCTGCAAGGGAGACGTCAGGAATCCGATCACTGGCCAAGCTCGACCCTGACTTGCACCTAAAGCTCATGAGCACCCACCACATGCAAGAGCTATGGTCGCGCTGGGAGGAACGCCGACTTGATCGAGTCAAAGGCACGCAACGCCAGCAAAGCCTGCACCTGCTGTACTGGATCGAGCGTCACGCCAAGCGCCAACCGGCCAACGATATGCCGGCAGAGGCCGGAAGCATGATGCTGTACCTCAACCATACGCAAGCCAAGGCAATGGTCACGGAACTGATTCGATGGAGAAAGGTGCATCATCGCCGGCCGATAAGGCCCCGTGAAGCTTACCGCGTCATCGGCCGCTTTCTGGAGGAAGTCAACCAAAGCCCGGGAGTCGTGGCGATGCTGCCACAGTGGCCCACACAGGCCCGGCGCAAAAGCGTGCTACCAATGGAGGCCAAAGCTCTGGACCGCGCGACCAGGGTCTTGCCGATCATCCGCGCGCTACGTCAACCCGGGACTGGCTTTCCGCTGTTGCGCGCTGCCGTAGAGCTCGGTGTGCGTGCAGGGTTGGGCCAACAGGTGATTCTGGTCACATTGGCCTGCCTGACGCGTCGTCACTTCGAGAGCGATCGCAACGCCCCCAATGAGTGGGTCTGGATCCCCGCTCACGCGGCACCGTCGACGGTCATGTCGCCTCACATGACGGCCTACCGTCTGCCATTGGAGTCGACACTGACGACTGCGCTCAAGACATTGAGAGCCAGAAAACCCACCACAGCCAAGGACGAGTGGTTATTGGCCGAGAGGCCAGAAGACCAGTCCCTCTCGATTCCCGAACGGATTCGCATCGTCAAGGGTCGCATGAGACAGGAGCTGGCCTCCCTGATCACCACACTGCCCATGACAACCGAGGAACGCCGAAGGCTTAAGCTGACCACCTTGCTGAGCGCATTGCCTCATGCGGCAGTCCTGGGGGGATTGCCCGGCTACTGGGTCAGCCAGTTCAGTCGCTATCCGATTCCCTACAGCAGCGCGCATGGGCTTTATGAGCCCCACTCCTACTTCGCTCGGCTCGAGGCTCCACCGGTCAGCACGGTCATGGCTATTGATTCCGGCTACCATCAGCAGGAACCCATGGCGGATGACGACTCGGTGAGCGCCATGGATCTTTTCGCGACCAAGGCATCAGAAACGAACGCTACCCCCCACTCAACCGTATTGACACAACCTCCGGGGCAGCGCTTGATGACCCAGGATTCCTGGCAGATAGACTGGCTTCCGTCGGCGAGACGCATCCTCAAGCAATGGATCGGGGTCATTTCCTCTGATCATCTTCGCAAGACAAGTGACGAAAGGGTCAAGAAGCGTCTGGAGGCGCTGCTGCTCGAGACAAGCAGACGCCTCACAAGACTCATGGGCATCCGCCATAGCTACCCGGTCATGGTGCTCTATTGGCTGCATGATCTGCGCGTGACTCGCATGCTGCGCGTCAGTTCGCTGCACACCTATCTTTCTCGCAGCTTGCCGATGGCGATGGCGGACTACACCTTGTCGATCGACATTCAGGAGTGGGACAACGACAGTGCCCAGGAAATGTGCTGGTGCGTGCCACGCGACATGGGGTGGTCAGCCAGCACGACACACAGCTTTCTTGGCAATATGGGGCAGCTCATCCGCTTCATGCACAGCATGGGAGTATTGCTGGACGTGGAGCCGCCGATATCAGGCAATCACAAGACCCCCAGCGCCAAACGAATTCATTTCGCCACCCTGAGACAGATGGAAAAGGTACGTACTCATCTTCTCGCAGTACCCGATGCAACACCTGATGCCACCATGCAGTGGCTCAGCATCGCGCTGGGCTTCCACGGGGGGATGCGCGCCAGCGAGGTCTGCGCCCTGACGCTACGGGACATTCGCATCGAATGTCCTCAGGGCACCTTTTCGCTCGAGCAGTGGTTGGAGGACCACTGCCCGGCCGAGCCCACAAAGGCGCTACCTGATACGGGATTCTCACCTCCCTCACCACATGAGAGAGATACCCTACACGTGAAGTTGCGTGAACTTCTGAAGTCATTGCCGGAGATTGAGTGTCGCGTTTATATTCACGCCGGAAAGACGCCTTCAGCGCGGCGCGTACTTCCCCTGCACCTTCTGACATTCTTCGGCGATATTGAAATGTTGGCAGCATGGTGGGTATATCGACGGCGATGCTTCCCCTCGACAGCCCTCTCTGATATCGCGCTGTTCGGCCCGAGCGAGAGTTGTCAGGCATTCAATCATGCCGGCCTGATCGCTCCGGCAATCGACACTATGCGAAGTGTGCTGGGGAGTGCCATCGATTTTCACTCGTTGCGCCATGCAGCGGTCAGTTGGTGGCTGATTCGTCTTGAGGCGGCGCAGAACCGTGACATACTCGACGACTTGCAGGAGCACGGCTCCTGGGGACTGCAAAAAGCGCCCCTGAAACGCTTTCTGAAGGGGGTTCGAGGCTATGCCGGACAGGACAGTCAGGATCGCGGCATGTTGTTGTATCAACTTGCCGTCTGGATCGGCCACCGCACCCCGGAACAGACATTGACGCACTATGCCCATAGTCTGGAATACCTGCACCGGCAGGCCATGCGGCGCGCCAGTGAGTACACCCGGGCGATCACACCCTGGGTAGCCCCAGTAACATGAGGTGCCATGGCCTGACTCAACGCCTCTCCCCCCAATAGGCAACCGCCTTGCCATGCCCCAACGGGGGGGGGGGGCCATATCGGGATCACACCGGAGCAAACAACAAGGCCAGATCCTCCTCATCAAACAGGGGCCCCTCCTCCTGACGCCCGCTTCCCCCTTCCAGTACTGATGCGGCAAGATCCGCCTTGCGAGACTGCAGCTCCAGGATGCGTTCCTCAACAGTTCCTGCACAAACCAGCTTGTAGACAAACACCGGATTCGTCTGGCCCATTCGATGAGCACGCCCGGTGGCTTGGGCCTCTACGGCAGGATTCCACCAGGGGTCGTAGTGGATGACCGTATCTGCCGTCGTGAGATTGAGCCCAGTCCCCCCTGCCTTGAGGCTGATCAGGAATACGGGTACCTCGCCACGCTGAAATTGCGCCACACGCTCGGTTCGCACTGCCCCGGGCGTCTGCCCTGTGAGAGTCAAGTGAGAAATCCCCTCCCGCTCCAGTGCTCCCCCGATCAATTCAAGCATTTCCGTAAATTGCGAGAAGATGAGGATACGCCGACCGTCCTCGACCAATGATGGCAACAGTTCACGTAGCGCCTCCAGTTTGGCTGAGCGCTGAACCGTCGCCGCACTTTGATGTTTGACAAGCCGTGGGTCACAGCACACCTGGCGTAATTTCAACAGCGCATCCAGCATCACGATGCCGGAGGCTGCCAGCCCGCGTGTCTCGATCGCCTCCTTGACCCGTTGATGCTGTGTCAGTCGAAGACTCTCATAAAGCTCTCGCTGCGCACCGGTCAGCGTGACGTCTCGCTGAGTCTCCGTTTTGTCCGGCAATTCATTGAGGACTTGCTGTTTGGTACGCCGGAGGATGAGTGGCGAGATACGACGAGAAAGTCGTTGACTCACAGCGTCGTCAGCATGTTTCTCGATAGGGGTACGAAAATGCCGACCAAACCACTGCTGGCTTCCCAAGGCGCCTGGTGCAGCAACATCCAATTGCGCCCATAACTCACCCAGGTGGTTTTCCAATGGCGTTCCGGTCATCGCGATCATGCGATCTGCATTGAGCCTGCGTACGGTACGCGCGGTCTGACTGGCAGCATTCTTGATGGCTTGGGCCTCATCCAGTACCACGATACCGAAGTGCTGCTCGCACAGATGCTCAATATCTCGCACCAGGAGGGGGTATGTCGTGATGACGAGATCCACATTGGCGACAACAGTATCGATCTGCTCACGACGGCTGGCCTTGGCTCCCTGAAGCGCCAGCACGCTCAGTGTCGGCGCAAATCGAGCCGCTTCGGCGCACCAGTTACCGACGAGACTTGTCGGGGCCACCACCATGACAGGCCCGCGCAGCTCCCCTCGCGAACGCTCATCGAGCACGTGTGCAAGGATCTGGATGGTTTTTCCAAGCCCCATGTCATCGGCCAGAATACCGCCAGTACTCAACTCCGAGAGGAATCGCAACCAGGCTAGTCCTCGCGCCTGATAATCGCGCAATTCACCCTGGAAACCGTCAGGGGCTGGCAATTTATCAGGAAGCTCACGCAATCGTTGGGCAAGGGCCACGGCATCCTCTCGCCCCACCCAGCGCTCATGATCTGCCAAGGGGGCCAGCTGATCGATGGAGGTCAATGGCACACGAAGTGCGCTTGTGGGTGCCTCGCTATCGTGAAGCCAGTCCATCAAGGGAGCCAACCAGGCACGTAGCTTGGCAAGTGGAAGCACCAGCCGACGGTTATCCGGCAGGTGTACTACCCAGCTTGCCCCCGCTTCCTCATCCTCCTCCGGCGTCAACGGAAAGTCTTCGCGCTGAATGAGTTGACGCAGAATGGGGAGCAGATTGAAGGATTCATTCTCCACCTCAACGCCCAACGCAAGATCGAACCAGCCGTTCTCGGCGGACTCGAGCGCTCCATACCAGTTGTCTGGCGATAGATATTCGGGCTCTTGCGGGAAGTCGTCACTGAACTCGACCACACATCCCGCCTGACGTAATTGCAGGATCATGTCCCACCATTCCTCAGGAGCAGAAAGACAGGTCCTCCATTCCGCCGCATTTTCTGGCACCTGCCTATCTATCGGCAGCAGCAAGCTCCACGAGGGCAACTCCAACCCATCCGGTACATCGTGGTGCGCGGCGAGTTCTTCCAACGTGACCATGCCTGGCGGAATGGCGCGAATCAGCGCGATTTCCGCCTGTTGATCACGTGGTATCGTCAAACGCTGCCCATCGCGCAGCCCCTGGGCCACCTCTCCCTCCTCTGGGGGTATCTCGATACCGGCATAGCTCAGGCTCACGACACCAGCGCCCAACCGAATAGGAGTTTCGTTCCAGACATGGCGGCGCGTTGGCAGACGTGCCTGTGCGACACACATGGTGATCTTCAGCTTGGGTTTCACATCCTCGAGCGTTGTTTCCACGAGGGTTCTCGGAGAGGGGACTTGGGCTGCCAGCCCCGAGACATTCTGGAGGCGAGAGGTCAACCACTCGCTCACTTCCGGCGGTAACGCGGGAACGTGCTGGAGTTGGCGCCAAAGCTCAACATCCCCCTCCAGAGGGCCAAACTGCTTATTTTGAGGGTCAAGATAACAAAGCGACTTGCCGACACTGGCTACGATAGCCGCGGGAGACAAGATATCTTCAGGTATCGTGGACATCTGCAGCCGCTGCACACCCTGCTCATCCATCTGCCAGGTCGGGGCGATACGGCAGGTCGGCCCAATACCAAGCTGTGGGCCCGTCTGCTTCTGATGGAAAAGCAAGGGGGAGGCATCGCTTGCCAGCAGGGACCAGAGCGCTTTCGCCTGGAATGCCTTGTTCAACGTCAAACCTTTGGATTGCCCAGGAAAGTACCATTGCGAATCTTTGCTGCCATGCAATAACTGCTCGATGGCCTCCTCCTGCGCCGGCTGCCATCCCATTGCAGGAACAGGTGACAACTCCCCCACGTGAGAGACTTCAACTTTCACTGGCGAGACCCATCGATCAAGCTGCGTCTTGCTCTTGGAGGGCCTCAACCACACCGGCTGCACCGTCAGCGCGGGAAGCCCCCTGTGGCCGGACTGCACATCAAGGAACAACCCGAGACGGTGGTTGGCACCTACTTGGACGGCTGACGGCACCGCCGGGGCTTGACTGTGATGTTGCAGCCAGATTGTCCACTCACGTTTCGCCGCCTGAAGTGACGGCGCTTGCTCCACTTCGTCGGGCTCAAGCGTGTCAGGAACCTCCAGGGCTTTTCCCAAAGGGCCGCTACTCAGGAAGGTATCGATCAATGCGACTGCGTGCTTGCAGGTACTGCCCACCGGACAACTACAAGCTGTTCGCATCTGGTGCCGAGTACCCACAGGAGCCAACATGATCATCGTGCGATAAGGGGTGCCCAGACTGCCCGCGACATCGCCAGAAAGCGTCAAACCACCCTTCTCATCCAACTCTACCTGCCACTGCTCATCCACTCGCTGCTGGCGCGCGTAACGCAGACCACGCTCCAAGGTGCCTGCATCAAACTCATCACGCCATCCATGCTGAAGGAGTGCGATATTCAAGGCGAACGATGCATTACTCAAACCAGTGGCTGCCACAGCGGCACTCTCCATAGAAATATGACGATATTGGAGCAAATTACGGGACTGCTAGTAAACCAGACGGATTCGCCGCCATAGGGCAGGCCTAACAAGCCTCATGGACCGAAGCAAACCTCTATGCAAAGGGGCTTGCTCCGATAGCCAGAGAAGTGAGCGAACACCATGAGAATTAAGGTATCAGTCGCGATGCCACCTGAGACTCTCTGGTATAGCGCCGTCCCCCACTTCGGTATCCTTGCCCTTCCACAGCCCACCAGGATAGCTCCCATGAAGCGTTATGAACGCTTTGCTGCCGAGATCTCAAACCTGATTCGTACCGGTATTCTCGCCCCAGGTGAGCGCGTGCCGTCAGTGCGTCAGGCCAGCAAGGCGCATGGCATCAGTCCCTCTACCGTCTTCCAAGCGTATTACCTGCTGGAGAATCAGGGATTGATCAGTGCGCGGCCGCGCTCGGGATATTTCGTGCGTGACAATGCCTCGCGGATACTCGATGAGCCGCATGTCGCCCTGCAGCAGCAAGCTCCATCCGATGTCGCCGTCAGTGAACTGGTGTTCTCGGTGCTGGGCTCACTGCGCGACAACGATACCGTCCCCTTCGGCTCTGCCTTCCCGAGCCCGGAGCTCTTTCCCCTCGCGCGGCTTGCGACCAGCATGACGCGCGGGCTGCGCCAGCTGTCATCGCATGCCGTGATCTCCGACATGACCACAGGCCATCCTGACCTGTGCCGACAGATCGCTCAGCGCTACATGGTCAATGGCATGCAGCTGCCGACAGAGGAGTTGGTGATCACCAATGGCGCCATGGAGGCGCTCAATCTTGGCCTGCAATGTGTCACCCAGCCCGGGGACCTTGTCGCCATCGAGGCGCCGGCCTTCTATGCCACGCTTCAGGTGCTTGAGCGGCTCAAGCTGCGCGCGGTGGAAATTCCGGTACACCCGCGCGAAGGGATTGATCTCGAGGTACTCGAGAATCGTCTGGAGACGCTGCCCATCAAGGCCTGCTGGTTCATGAGTCATCTGCAGAATCCGCTGGGGGCCAGCCTGAGCGATGCACGCAAGGCCGAACTGTATGCGCTGCTCTGCCGTCATCAGCTACCGATGCTGGAGGATGATGTCTACGCGGAACTGTATTTCGATCAACGTGCCGAGGTGTCGCCCCCGCAACCCGTCAAAGCGCTGGATGTCGAAGGTCTGGTGATGCATTGCGGGTCGTTCTCCAAGTGCCTGGCACCGGGCTATCGGGTGGGCTGGATATCCGCGGGGCGGCATACCCGGGAGATTTCGCGCCTCAAGCTGATGACGACCATCTCGCCATCGCTGCCCGCCCAAGTGGCCCTGGCCGACTACCTTCAGCATGGCGGCTACGACCGCCACCTGCGCAAGCTACGTCTGGCGCTCGAGACCCAGCAGACAGCCATGCTGGCAGCCATTGATCGCTACTTCCCCGAAGACACTCGCGTGACCCACCCCCACGGGGGTTATTTCCTGTGGTGCGAGCTTCCCGAGCACATCGACTCGCTGGCCCTGTTCCAGCAGGCGTTGGCCCACGGCATCAGCCTAGCGCCGGGGCCTATCTTCTCGGCCACACAGGGCTTCAAGCATTGCATTCGCTTGAGCTACGGCCACCCATGGGATGCGGCGTCAGAGCGCGCCATGCAGACATTGGGTGAATTGCTCAAGGCAGCCTGAAACGCGGACCGCTCAGGCTGCATGCGAGGTGCGAGGAGTGCCTCGAGTATATGCGCGCATGAGTGCGCGCAAATGCCGCAGCCCTTGTGGCCGCCTTGCCACACAGTCTTCACTCGTCATCCGCGGGGGCGAAAACAGCCTTTTGCGGCACATGTCACTCGCGCGCCAGCCGCTTGCCACACCTGGATGTCGCACCTTGTTGCGCACCCTGGCTGCATGCCTTGATGCCGCACGCGTGCCCTAGCAGGGTGCGCAAGAGCCCGCCATGGCGGGGCCTGCCGCCAAGGGCGATGTGGCACGCGCCTGACCCCGTCATAGTGCTGACGTGAATCAGAGTGCGCCCTCCTGCCCGACTCGCCTTGCTGGATTCTCGCCAGACCACCTGGCTGGCTCACGGGCATTTAACGACTGACCAAGATTCAGCTCGCAACTGATATGGTTTTTTCTCGCACAACTGAGCCTGTTATGGCTTCCGGTGGCTCCCTAGAGTAGCGGCGAAGATTCAGGCAGGGCCGTCCCCCTTGCCGCCTACTCAGGAGACATTGCCATGTTCGGCACCGAGGCCATCGACCTGGCCAGGATACAGTTCGCCTTCACCATCTCGTTTCACATCATCTTCCCGGCCATCACCATTGGCCTCGCCAGCTATCTGGCGGTGCTGGAAGGCATGTGGTTGAAGACGGGCACACAGGTCTACCGCAACCTCTATCATTTCTGGTCGAAGATTTTCGCGGTCAACTTCGCGATGGGCGTGGTGTCAGGGCTGGTCATGGCCTACCAGTTCGGCACGCATTGGAGCGGTTTCTCGGCCTTTGCCGGCAGCGTGACCGGGCCACTGCTGACCTATGAAGTGCTGACCGCCTTCTTCCTCGAAGCCGGCTTCCTCGGCGTGATGCTGTTTGGCTGGAATCGCGTCGGACGCGGCCTGCACTTCTTCTCGACCTGCATGGTCGCGCTTGGCACCCTGGTCTCGATGTTCTGGATCCTGTCCTCCAACAGCTGGATGCAGACCCCGCAGGGGCATGAGGTCATCGATGGCATCGTCGTGCCGGTCGACTGGTTCGCGATCGTCTTCAATCCCTCCTTCCCTTATCGCCTGGCCCACATGGCACTGGCCGCCTTCCTGAGCACTTCGCTGTTCGTCGCTGCCTCCGCCGCCTGGCTGCTGCTCAAGAAACGCGATACGCCGGAAGTGCGCAAGATGCTGGTCATGGCGGTGATGATGCTGATGGTGACCGCCCCGCTGCAGGCCTTCGTCGGCGACATGCATGGCCTGAATACGCTCAAGCACCAGCCGGCCAAGATCGCGGCCATCGAAGGGCATTGGGACAACAGCCATGGGGAACCGACGCCGTTGATCCTGTTCGGTGTGCCCGACATGCAGCGCGAAGAGACGCGCTTCGCGCTAGAGATTCCGGCTCTCGGCAGCCTGCTGTTGATGCATGACATCGACAAGCAGGTACCAGCACTCAAAGACTTTCCCGCCGCGGACCGTCCCAATTCGACCGTCGTGTTCTGGAGCTTCCGCCTGATGGTCGGCCTGGGCCTTGCGATGATTCTGCTCGGCCTCTCGGGTGTCTATCTGGCTCGCAAGGGCAGACTCTTCACCTCAGAGCGCTGGCTGAGGCTAGCCGTCGCCATGGGGCCGGCCGGTCTGATCGCGATACTCGCGGGCTGGTTCACCACCGAGGTCGGCCGCCAGCCGTGGGTGATCTACGGATTGATGAGAACGGAAGATGCAGTCTCTGCCCACAGCACCGCTCACCTCAGCATCAGCCTGACGGCCTTTGTCACGGTCTACTTCATCGTCTTCGGCACGGGGATCAACTACCTCTTCAAGCTGATCAGGAAAGGGCCGGCGGGTGATGACAGCCACGCTCCCAGCGGCGGCCCCGGCAAGCCACGCACGCCTTCCCGCCCACTATCGGCCATCGAGGAATCTCTCGACGGCCAGATTCACTGACTGGAGCGATGAACACTATGGGTATCGACCTTTCTGTCATCTGGGCGGGCATCATCCTGTTCGGCCTGATGATGTACGTGATCATGGATGGCTTTGACCTGGGTATCGGCATTCTCTTCCCGTGGGTGGAGGACAAGGTGGACCGCGATGTGATGATGAATACCGTGGCCCCTGTGTGGGATGGCAACGAGACATGGCTGGTACTGGGCGGCGCGGGGCTATTTGCGGCCTTCCCGCTGGCCTACGCCGTCTTGCTGGAAGCCCTGAGCATTCCCCTGGTCGCCATGTTGATCGGCCTCATCTTCCGCGGCGTCGCCTTCGAATTTCGCTTCAAGGCCTCGGACGCGAGCCGCCACTGGTGGGACAAGGCCTTCGTGGGCGGCTCGGTGCTGGCCACCTTCAGTCAAGGCGTCGCACTGGGAGGCTACATCCAGGGCATCGCCTTCGATGGGGTTACCTTCAGTGGCGGCTCGCTGGACTGGCTGTCCCCCTTCCCGCTGTTCTGCGGTGTGGCCTTGCTTTTCACCTATGCGCTTCTCGGCAGCACCTGGCTGATCATGAAGACCGAAGGCATTCTCCAGGCGCGCATGTTTGCCCTGACGCGCCCGCTGACGCTGTGGGTATTGATCATGATCGCGGCCGTCAGTCTGTGGACACCGCTGGCGCACCCCGCCATCGCCGAGCGCTGGTTCACGCTGCCGCAGCTATTCTGGTTCCTGCCGGTGCCAGTGCTGGTAGTGCTGGCCGGTTATGCGCTGATCCGCGCTGTCGCCTTTGAATATCATGCCCAGCCTTTCCTGCTGGTGCTGGCCTTGATCTTCCTGGGCTACAGCGGTTTCGGCATCAGCATGTGGCCTGACATCATTCCCGGTCATGTGACGATCTGGGAAGCGGCCTCTCCGCCACAAAGTCAGGGCTTTGCCCTCGTCGGCACGCTCTTCATCCTGCCGATCATCCTGGTGTATACGGCGTGGAGCTACTTCGTGTTCAAGGGCAAGGTCCGTCATACCGATGGCTACCATTGAGAGGTTCTGACATGACATCCCCGACACACGAGTCACCCTCAGCACCACTGCATACCCCCACAGCCAGACCCGGCGGTGAGCCATCCGGGACGCCCGCGCGCCCGGCCAGCTGGCTCAGTAAGATCGGCTGGCTAGTGCTGATCTGGGGAGGCAGCGTAAGCGCGCTGGGCCTCGTCTCTCTGGCACTGCGTCGCTTCATGCAGGCCGCGGGCCTTACGCCCTGAAAGCAGCGAAAGAAGACATCAAGTAGACACAAGAAAGACGCCGGAGCAGCAAATGCTCCGGCGTCTTTCTTGTTGGTCTGGGGGCTTGGTGAACCGATTGGCCTGAATGACGAGTCAATGCAGGGCGCAAACGTGACGGGTCACTCCCTCCCCCCATCACGGCGACTTTAGACATCAGCCTCCAATGCGGCATAGGCGACCATCTCGACCAGCATCTCTTCGCGTGCAAACCCGGAGACGATGATGGCAGCCCGGTTGGGATAGGGCTCACGCACATATTCTGCATAGAGGCTATTCACTGTCGCCAGGTGCTCGCGATCAGTCACATAGATCAGTACCTGGGTCAGCGAGGAGGCGTCACCACCGGCGCATTCCAGGGTATGAATCAGATTATCCAGGGTCTGGCGGGTCTGAGCCGCAATTCCACCCTCCACGACATTGCCAGCGGCGTCGATTGGAATCTGCGCAGTGAACAGGATGCCATTGCCGACACTCGCCCATGACAGGGGCGCACGAGAGGCAAACAGATCAGTCTTGACGGGATGAACCATGGGTGATTCCTCGGAAATCTTTCGATAGGTGCACTCCATGACTCGCCGGCGCAAGAGCGGCGAATCATGGAATGTTGGGGCGTATTGAGAAGCGAGAGGTCAGTCGTTGTCGGTGATACCGGCGCCGGCACCACTGCGAGAACCTTCCGTTGCCTCGACCAGCAGGCGTGTCGAGAGCGCTTTCAGGCGTGACCAGAGTTCGTCATCCACCTCGATCCCTTCCTGCATGGCTCGTTGGCGACAGGCAAGCAGCTTCGACTCTTCATGACAGGCCAGCAGGTCAACGTCATAGTCGGAGCGAAGGGATGGCAGCAGATCGACATGGTTGGCCATCACCAGGGTGATGCCGTCATTGGGCTCATTCTCTTCTGGCACTTCACGCACGGCATAGACCCGTATCTCGGGGACCGAGCTGTTGGCCCTGAAACCCACGACCTGCTCGATCATGGGGCAGCCGATCGCCTCATCCACATCCTGGGCGTTGCGCCAGAAGGCGGTAACATTCATGCCACGCCCCGCAAGACGCGCCAGATAGCCCATGATCAGCTGCCGATTGTGGCAATGCTGGATCTTGATGACAGCGAGGCCACGCGCACGGGCCTTGGCGAAACCGAGTTCCAACGCCAGCGATGAGCTCTTCAATACGCTGTGGCCGTGACTATCGAGTATCGCGAGGTCTCCATCGGCATAGACAATTTCCGGCGGACGCTCCTCGGTATCCTCCAGCAAGAAACGCAGTCCGCGATTGAGCGCCGCCAACCCTTCCAGCTCATAGAGCTGCATCCAGGCAACCATGTCGGCGGCATCACCGGCATCACCGTCTTCGAACCCCATCGCCTGAAAGGCCTTGCGACACAGTCCGTGAAGCTCGTTGTAGGAGACCTTCATGACATTCCTCCCACTGTCGTGGTGTTGCCCTGCCGAGGATCGGCAGTCATCTCTGGCCGCGTCGTGCTGGCAAGCTGCGGTGCCAGCGGGAAGCTCCAATCATCAAACGCGACAGGATCCTCTGGCTCGGCGTTGAGTTCCTCCACCAGCGGAGCCCCCTGGAAGAGCGTGATACGCACCCAACGATCAGACTTCGGGTCGAAACGGCTGGCACCGAAGAATGAGAGCTTGGTCCGCAACAGGTGCATGGGCTTCATGTCCCGCGCCCACAGGTTGGCGCGTATCTCGCCAAAGTTGGTGTTGGCCATGCTCTGAATGCGGCGCACGATATCCTTGTGACGTGGGCAATGGATGAGGAATTCCACCACCAAGGCACGAGGGTGGTCTTCCAAGTACTGACTGATCGCCGCATGGGTATCCGCGACGCGCGGGGCAATCGCCAGTTTCATTTCCTTGTCGGCGCCCGCCTCCCTGTCGCGGACTCCCAGACGAGGCTCCTCCTTCTCGACCGAGCGATACCAGAACCAGTGGCGATTCTCGGGAAGTGAAAAATCGAAGCGCAACGTCCAGTCGTAGTGCGTTTCGATCACCTGCTTGAGGTGAACCAGTGGCATGTCCGGGGTCAGCTCCAGACTTTCCTCCACCGCCATCAGGTCCTCATAGCGGTCGACGATGCTCGGGTACAGTTCCAGCAAGAGGGTATTCACCAGCTCCTGGGCTTCGAGCCCATGCTGCTGGTGGCTCCAGTCGATCAACTCCTGCCAGAGCTCCGGCGACAGCGGCACAAGCTCGAGCCAGGTCATCAGCTCAGGCAAGGACGCCACCGTGGCCTGGTTGCGCAAGGTCTGCTCGTGATCATCCGTGACCGTCTGGCGAAGATGGGTCTCGGCGCGCTTGAGGAGAGCCAGCAGACGTGAACGCTCCTGCTCTCCCGGCACCTGTGCCGTCACTTCGGCAAGCGCCAGTTCTCGGCTTTCCACCCAGCGCTGTACCAGCTGGGGATGATTGATCAGGAACGGCGCCATTCCGAGGCCAGTGGAGTTGCCAATGCCCAGATAACGCTTCAATGAGGTTGCCAGAGGTGCGGCGGTCTCGGGGGCCTGGGCACGGGCCATGTGCTCTATCTGCTGGATCGAGAAATGACGCAGCAGGTAGACGCCCAGCATCTGGGCAGAAAATGGCCGATGGAAATCCGCGTTGTCCTTGAGACGGTCATAATCCGCGATGCCGAACTTGCCATTGCCATAGACGGCCGTGGTTCGATACAGATAGCCGACCCGGGTCAGCCACTCAGGATCAGGTTGCTGGCCTGCACTCAGTGCCTCCAGGAAGCTTGCGAAGTTACGCAAGCTGCGATTGGCACGTGAAAGGACCAACAGTCTGGGATGCTGGCGCCCGGCTTCCTGCAACGGCACATTGGCCGCCATCTGCTCGAGAAGCGCATCATCCACATCACCTTCCACGACGCCGAAGGTGACATCCCAGGCTTCGGCGATGACGCGGTCAGAGCGTGCGGAATCCTCAAGCGCCTGAGAAAATATGACGCCGTGATAGCGCTTGCTCGGCGTCTGCAGGCAGTAGATCGCCACACCGTGACCGAGGGCATCCAGTTCGAAGCGGGTCGTGGTGATCTTCCATTTTTCAAGTGCCATCTGGCGCACCAGACTTCTCACGAAACTCAGGCGGCTGGCATGCAGACTGCCGAGGCGCTCCAGCTGCATCACATCGTCCGGTGCCCGTAGCCGTAGCCGCTGCTCGGTGGATGAGAGGCGTGCACCCTGGTAATTGCGCGACATATCAACGCTCTCCTTCGTGTTCCGGGGCCGGCATGGTGGGCCGCTGGCTGGTGATTCCCTGCGCACGTGCCATCGCGAAGGCGGATTGGGGGCCTGTCCACAATGAGGGCAGCAGCACCAGCGAGACAGGGATGGCGGTGATGACGATGAACTGCTGAAGCGCACTGATCTGACCGGCGCCCATATAGAGGAGTATCGCAGCCATCAACGCCATGCTGATGCCCCAGAAGGCACGCACCAGCGGGCTGGGGTCATCGTGCCCGGCACTGACGACGGCGATCGCGTAGCTCATCGAGTCACCGGTGGTGGCGACGAAGATGGTGGTCAGCGTCAGGATGGCAGCTGCCATTGCGGTCCCGCCCGGCAGTGCCTGCGCCACGGTGAGGGTCGCGACATCGAACTGGAAGTTGTTGAGCGCTTCGGTGAGGTCGATCACGCCGGTGAACTGATAGAAGATGCCCGCTCCGCCCAGTAGCGTGAACCAGACAGCGGTCGCCAGGGGCGCTAGTACGGCAACGGTCAGGATCATCTGGCGGATGGTTCTGCCCTTGGAAATGCGCGCCACGAAGATCGCCATCAGCGGGCCATAGCCGAGGAACCAGGCAAAGAAGAACACGGTCCACCACTGCATCCACCAGTCTGGAGCGCTCTGTGCCGTCATGGTCGACATGGTGAAGAACGAGCTCAGATACTCGCCAAAGCCCTGAGTGAAGGCATTGACCATGAACAGGGTCGGCCCGAAGACGAAGATCACCGCCGCCACGCCCAGCGCCAGGAAGACGTTGAAGCGCGACATGATCTGGATGCCCTTGTCGATGCCGGTCACGGCCGAGGTGACATAGATCACCCCGAGCACTACCAGCACGCTCAGCTGCGTCGAATAGTCATTGGTCACGCCAAAGAGTTCATGCAGGCCGAAGCTGACCTGGGTGGCCAGAAAACCGATCGGGCCCACCGTTCCCGCCACCACGGCGATGACGCACATGGCATCCACCACGCCCCCCAGCTTGCCCTTCATGATCTTCTCGCCGAAGACGGGATACAGCAGCGTTCTCGGCTGCAGGGGCTGGCCCTTGTCGTAATGGGCATGCGCCAGCACGATGGCGGTCAGGCTGCCCAGGATGGCCCAGGCAAGAAAGCCCCAGTGCATGAAGGATTGCGCCAGTGCAGGCGCGATGGCGTTCGCAGTGCCCGGTTCGGTATCAAAGGCAGGCGGCGTCACCAGGAAGTGGTACACCGGTTCGCCGGCAGCGAAGAAGACCCCGCCTCCCGCCAGCAAGGTGCACATGATGATCGACACCCACTTGAAGGTGGATAGCTCAGGCGTTCGTGTGCCACCGATACGGGCACTGGCCGCAGGCGTTGCGGTCAGCCCCAGGGCAATGAAGAAGGTAAGCAGCAACAGAATCTGGAAGTAGCTGCCCAGTGTTCTGGCGGTCCAGGCAAAGCCGGCACTGATGGCTTGCGCAACCCCTTCAAGATCAAACAGGGACAGGCCGACGAACAGCAGTATGAAGCCGATGCTGCAGGTCAGAACGACAGGGTCACCAAAGCGGTACTGACCTTGTGGTAACGCATCCGACGTGGCAGACGTCGTGGTCTTGCGAGATGAAGTCATGTGGCATTCCTCTGACGAGCTCTCGTCATTGGCAGGCATTTATTATGGTTGTTGGTTGCCGAGCGATACCCTGAGGATTCCTGGCTCGGCACAGGTGCCATGGCATAGCGTTACGTTGATCAGGCAGGCGCGGTCTCCTTACGGGTCGCGGCGCGCTTGAGGAGCGCGACCCAGTTCTTGCCCATGATGCCGGCCACTTCGTCCTCGGACATGCCGACCTTGCGCAAACCGGCAATCAGGTTGGGGAAGTCACGACTGTCTCGCAGCCAGGACAGCGGACGCGGCCAGTCAGCGTTGTTGGCACTGCCTTCACCGTAATCCATGTCCTTGGACCAGCGACCATTGCGCATCCACTCCAGAATGGACACCGGCTGGTTCTGGCACAGGTCGGTACCGATCCCCAGGTGCTCGATGCCCATCAGGTCTGCGGTTCTGGCGATCATTTCGCAGTATTCGGTCAGGGTACAGTCGGAGCCATTGCGCAGATGGAAGGGATACGCCGAGAACCCCAACAGCCCATCACTCTCCGCGATGGCCTTGAGCACCTTGTCGGACTTGTTGCGCTTTGCCGGATGGAAGCTTTCCGGGTTGGCATGGGAAATGATCACGGGGCGCTCGGATATCTCTATCGCCTCGAGCGTGGAGCGCTCTGCGCTGTGTGACATGTCGATGACCATGCCGACGCGATTCATCTCACGGATCACCTGGCGTCCGAAGCGAGTGATCCCGCTGTCTTCCGCCTCATAACACCCGCAGGCCAGCAGACTCTGGTTGTTGTAGGTCAGCTGCATGATCATCAACCCGAGATCACGCATCACCTCGACCATGTCGATATCATCCTCGATGGGCGAGCAGTTCTGCGCCCCCAGAATGATGCCGACACGCCCGCTGGCCTGCGCAACCGCGATGTCCTGCGGCACATGCACGGGCATGATCAGATCAGGCCAAGCCTCGAAACGGCGATTCCACTCGCCAAGACGCGACAAGGTCTCTCGCGTCGTCTCGTGGTACACAAGGGTGGCGTGCACGGCGTCCAGCCCGCCTTCACGCATCTGTTCAAATATCTCGCGTGACCAGTTGGAATACTGCAGGCCATCGATCGTCAGCATTGTCTTTGACATGGGGCCTCCTCACGCCTTGATGTAGCAGGTCTTCACGATGGTGTAGAACTCGCGCGCGTATCGCCCCTGCTCACGAGGCCCGAAGCTTGAAGCCTTACGTCCGCCAAAGGGCACGTGGTAATCCGTCCCCGCAGTCGGCAGATTGACCATCACGCAGCCGGTCTCGGCACGCGCCTTGAAGCTGCTGGCCAGTTTCAGGGAGTTGGTGATGATGCCCGCCGTGAGCCCGAAGTGTGTGTCATTGAGCACACTGATGGCCTCTTCTGCGTCGCTCACCTTGATGACACAGGCGATGGGACCGAAGATCTCCTCGCGATTGATGGCCATGTCGTTGCTGGTATTTACCAGCAGCGCCGGGCTCATGAAGTAACCCTCGGTGGCGCACTCCACACGCTCGCCGCCGCAGACCAACGTTGCCCCCTCTTGCTGTGCGCGCTGCACCCAGGACAGATTGGACTCGAGCTGTCTGGCATCGACGGCCGGCCCCATGTGAACGCCCTCTTCCAATGCGTGGCCGACGCGTACCTGAGACAGTCGCTGAGTCAGCTTTTCCACGAACTCGTCATGGACTGATTCCATCACGATCAGCCGCGAAGATGCCGTGCATTTCTGACCAGTGCCTGAGTAGGCACCATTGAAGGCTGCCTCGACGGCCAGCTCCATGTCGGCATCATCGGCGATGATCAGGGCGTTCTTGGAGCCCATTTCCAACTGGCACTTGACCAGATTGGCAGCAGTGGCCGCTGCCACTCGGCGCCCCACTTCCAGAGAGCCAGTGAAGGACAGGGCATGAATATCAGGGCTGGAGATCAGTTCATCCCCGATGCTGCTGCCCGGGCCCATCACCAGATTGAAAGTGCCTGCCGGGAGTGACTGGCGATGAATGATTTCGGTCAGCGCCCATGCGCTCGCAGGAACCAGATTGGCCGGTTTGAAGACGACCGCGTTGCCGAAGGCCAGCGCAGGCGCAATCTTCCAGACCGCTGTCGCCATCGGGAAATTCCAGGGGCTGATCACACCGACGACACCAACGGGCTCTCGGCGGACCTCGACCTCGACACCAGGGCGCACAGAGTCTGCGCGTTCATCAATCTGGCGCAGCACTTCAGCGCCGTAGTAATGGAAGAACTGCCCGGAGCGATGTACCTCACCCACTCCCTCCGCCAGGGTCTTGCCCTCTTCACGCGCCAGCAACTCACCCAGCTCCGTCTTGCGGGCGATCAGCTCATCGCCAATGGCCATCAACACGGAATAACGTTGCTCGAGGCCTGACTGTGCCCATTGTGCCTGGCCACGCTTGGCCGCCCGGATGGCACCGGCGACCTGATCGACACTGGCCTGCGCATAATGGCCGATGACATCACGGGTATCGGACGGATTGAGATTGGCGATGCTGCCCTGACCTGCGACCCACTGACCATCGATGTAGAGATCGTGAACAGCGGCGTGAGTGGCGGTAGTGGTGTGGTGTGACATGTGAACCTCCTTGAACGCGGTGACAACAGACTAGGAGGACCAGAGGGATAAAGATAATCAATAATAAATACCCTATGATAAATTTCCCTTACCACTTTGAAGAGGTTCGACGCGATGGTCGCAGAGCTGAAGATCACACCGCTGCGCTATGTCCTGGCAGTGGTGGATCACGGTGGTTTTCACGCAGCCTCTCGTTATCTGCATCGCACGCAACCGGCCCTGTCGATGGCCATCCGCGAGCTGGAAAACCGCCTGGGGGAGGCACTGTTCGAGAAGGGTGCCAAGGCGACTCTGACACCCTATGGCAGCTATTGCGTGCCGCGCTTTCGGGAGCTGATCAATCAGCATGATCGTCTGAGCCGGGAACTACAGGCGCGTGCCGCCAAAGAGGCAGGCCAACTGGACATGGCAGTGGTGCCGTCAGTGGCCAGCCGACTGATGCCGAAATTGCTCTCCGAGTTCGTCAGTCGCTATCCGGGGATTAAGGTCGGCCTCCACGATGGCAACGCCGATTTTGTTCGCGAGCAGGTCATCAGCGGTCAGGTCGACATCGGCATCACCAGCCTGTGGGGATTGGAGGAAGAATTGCTCTTTCATCCGTTGTTTCATGACGAAGTCGGTGTGGTCTGCCGTGACGATCACCCCCTGGCCGAGCGCCAGACTCTGACATGGCAAGCACTGGAGACAGAATCCCTGATCGGCAATGGCACCTCTCGGCTGTTGCAAGGCACGGCGGCCGAGTCACTGCTCGAGATGCATGCCTTGTATATCTCCAACATGATTTCGCTGACAGCCACGCTGGTCGCCGGGATGGGGATCACGACGCTGCCCCGCCTGGCGTTTCCGCAGGAATATGAACGCCTGCGGTTCATCGAACTCGCCGAACCGCGAGTCAGTCGCGAAGTGGGCCTGATTCGCCGCAAGGGCGCCAGCTTGTCGCCGGCGGCGCAGGCCATGGAGAGCTTCATCATTGAAAGCCTCGGCGCCAAACAATGAGTCCTTCATGGCCCGTCGCCTGCGCCTTGGCCTGCGCCATTCGATGGTGACCCTGTCGCCCATGGGATGTCGGCCCGGGTGGCGGCCGTGCGAAGATAGCGCTTTGAAACGCCCAAGGCGCGTTACCCCCGCCAGGTTTTGACAGGAGGCATGCGTGTATTCGATTCGTCTGTGGGCCGCACGTCACGCGCGACTGCTGGAGCTCACCTATCAGGCCGTTGAGCCGGTGATCATCAAACTGCAGCCGCTGTGGAAGTCCGTCGGTTACGCACGCGCCGAGAAGCCCGTCGCCAGGCTGGAGCAAGCCTGCAAGGGCTTGCTGTTTGATTGCCAGATGTGTGGCCAGTGCATCCTGAGTTCGACCGGCATGTCCTGCTCAATGAACTGCCCCAAGCACCTGCGCAACGGCCCCTGCGGCGGTGTCATGCAGAATGGCAACTGTGAAGTCAAACCGGACACACGCTGCGTCTGGGTGGAAGCCTGGGAAGGCAGCCAGCGGATGAAGGATAGCGACGCGATCCAGATCGTGCAGTTGCCGGTGGACCACCGCCTGCAGGGCACCTCATCCTGGCTGCGCGTGGCCCGGCAAGCCGCTGAGCGTCGAGAGAGCCTGAAATGACCTCCAGACTCACTATCCCGAACAGTTCCCAGCTGCCACCTGCCGAGGACGCTGGCAACGTCGGTCACCTGGAGCGAGTGCTTAGAAGCGGTCAGTTTGCCGTCACCGCCGAGCTGGCGCCGCCCGACTCGGCCGATCCAGAGGAGGTGCATGCGCGCGCGCAACTGTTTGCCGGCCATGTGGATGCCATGAACGCCACCGATGGCTCGGGCGCCAACTGTCATATGTCGAGCGTGGCGATGTGTACCCTGCTGGCCCGCGAAGGCCATGAGACGGTGATGCAGATCTCGTGTCGTGACAGAAACCGCATCGCCATCCAGGGCGATGTGCTGGGGGCCGCGGCGTTGGGCATTCGCAACCTGCTGTGTCTGACCGGCGATGGCGTGCAGGTCGGGGATCACCCCGAGGCCAAGCCGGTGTTCGATCTCGACTCCCTGTCGCTGCTGGAAATCGTCGCCGGATTGCGTGACAAGCACGCCTTTGCCAGCGGCCGGACACTGACCTCAGCGCCCCAGGTATTTCTGGGCGCAGCCGCCAACCCCTTCGCCCCGCCCTTCGCGTTTCGCCCTCATCGTCTGGCCAAGAAAATCGCCGCCGGGGCTCAGTTCATCCAAACACAGTACTGTTTCGACCTGCCACGCTTTCAGGACTTCATGCATCGTGCCCGTGATTTGGGGCTGGTAGAGAAGTGCTTCATTCTACCCGGCGTCGGCCCGCTTGCCTCGGCACGCACCGCCGAGTGGATGCGCCACCATGTTCCTGGCGTGCATATCCCGGATGACGTACTCAAGCGCTTGAAAGGAGCCAGGGATCAGAAGGCGGAAGGACGGGATATCTGCATCGAAATGATCCAGCAATTACGTGAGATCGAAGGCGTGAGCGGCGTGCATATCATGGCGCATCGCCAGGAGGCCTTCGTGCCCGAGATCGTGAAGCGCGCGGGCATTCTAGGAGCGCGTAAATCATAAATACCCGAACCTCGCCCAACCCCTTCTCCATAACCCGCTAGCCTGTGATTGATAGCGTCAAACTTCAGGAAGCAATTACAGGGTGATGACCAACAACAAGATTGATATCCGCTCGGGCACCCTTGTCGATATCGCGTCCAGCGAGGCTGGTGGCGGCGTTCGTGTTCTTCTGTCTGATGCCTGTTCAGGTTTTGGCTTATGGCCAGTACTACCTCAGGAAGCCGACAAACGATACGAGATGCTGTCAAATGAATCATCTGATACCCTGAAGAGGTATCAAATGAAGTCACGGGAGAGAGCTATGCAAGCCGCTATTAAAGAGTATCGCCCAAAACCAGCCGCTCGGAAGGACGACTTCTGGAGGGCTCTGGGTCTCCCCTCGCGTGGAGCCAAGCTGCATGAAGCGCTGAGTGCCGGCATCTCGTACAAAGTCTATACCAAGCTCACCGAGGCCTCCGGGCTTGAGAGCAAGGAGCTGGCACGGTATGTGGTCATTCCTCCGGCAACCCTGAAGCGTCGTGCCGATACTGGCTACTTCAAACCTGCCGAGGGCGATCGGCTTTACCGTTTCGCTGAGATGTACAAGAGCGCGGTGGACCTGTTCGAAGGCGACAAGGCGAAGGCGAAAGAATGGTTGCTCAGCCCCGTGCGTGGGCTGGGGGGCCGTCGACCGGTCGAGATGGTGGCTACCACTGCTGGCGCCGAAGCCGTTCTAGATCTGATCGGCCGGCTTGAGCATGGCGTCTTTGCATGACTGTGGTGCGCGGTTATCGGCTCGTTAAGCGGAAGTGGCTAAAGACAGCCTTTGATGGGGAAGGGGCTCGGCTGTACGGCGGGCGCTGGAACAGCAAAGGTAAGGCCTGTGTGTACCTCGCGAGCACAGAGTCATTGGCCATGCTCGAGGTGATGGTTCACCTGGAAGACAATCAACTGCTGAAGGAGTATACGCTCCTAGAGGTAACATTCCGGGAAGAGGTGCTAATGCAGCTCCCGGAGGACGTTCTGCCAGCAGATTGGCGAGCTGAGCCGGCGCCACCCTCCACAGCCGAGATCGGTGACGACTGGCTTGAGGGACAGTCGAGCCTAGTTCTGGCGGTTCCAAGTGTGGTCGCGCCCCGAGAAACGAACTACCTCGTTAATCCAGAGCACCCCGCTTTTCTGGCTCTGGCCCAAAGTGCCGAAGAGGTCGATTTCACTCCAGATCGTCGACTGTAGTGCCCCCCCCTCAGTATCAGCGCTCCCCTTTGCACCGGGAAAGCCGTGTGTTGCTCTTTCTTTCTGTCAGGAGCGCTATTGCCTCGCTCCTTTGCCCTTCTGACACTGTATGCCTGCATAAAAGTCGAGAGTGAGACGCTGCCCTTCCAATATGATGACGCCACCCCTTGCGGAGTCGAAATGCTGGGGCAGTCGGCTAGCGATTCTTGCTATACCCTGCCGTTGATGGCTGGGGAGGTTCGGGCTGGGTTTCCATCCACGCGGATGCGGCGCTTGATCACGTATTGGGCCCCACCGAACACCTGATCCCTCACCCCAGCACCAGCGACTTCTGTCGAGCCAAGGCGACAGCATGTTGGGCCAATGGCATGGCCAGCGGCGTTGCTGTCGGGGAACCCCGAGCACCCGTCTATCGCGCTGCGTGGCGTAGAGCCCACGTAAAGCTCGAGACGATGTGGAGATGACGTGGTATCCAGATGCTGGTCCTTGAGTTTCCAAGGCGCTTGCAAGCCCAAACCAAGGGTCAGGATCTGAGTACCATCCATATCAATTCTCCAGTCTGTTCAGGCCCCATATCCTGGACCATTCCAGGGCACTAATTCCACACCTGGCGTCGAAGAGCCAAAATGCACGACACTTACTGAGTCAGGTAACCTTCGTTGAGGGGCAATCTTATCCATCACGTTTGAGTCTAGAAGTATTGAATCACTCCACACGCCATTACCTGCCGACAAGCCTCTCACGCCTAGCAGACTGGTAAACGCAACGCTGCGTCACACCAACTCTTTACCCTCTCCTCTCAAATGCAACCAATCATGATGTTATTCTAATATTGTAGCATAGAATTCTGACACCCCCTCTGCATTCTCTAGGCATCACCACCCCATGACAGGAGTGACCTCGAAGAGAGGCGGCAAGAGTCGTCATATGGTGTGCCCCGCTCCCGAAGGAGTAAGCCAGATATCGCGTTGAATACTCGCTGAGAAGTTAAGCCAGTCACCGATGCACCGCGCGTAAGGAGGCAATATGTCGCTTGATCCCGAAGGCCAGAAACGCCGTGAGTTCATGCGAGACTCACTGACTGTCATTCCTGCCGTCACCTTGGCCCCAAGCCTGCTGTTCAGCCAGACGTCGGATGCGGCGACCCCACCTCTTCATCAGTACGCTCCCGCGTTTTTCAACGCGGAAGAATGGGAATTCATTCTCGCCGCCACCGATCGCCTGATACCTGAAGATGAACATGGTGCCGGGGCCTTGACGGCCAACGTCCCAGTCTTCATCGACAAGGAGTTGAGTGGAGACTACGGGCAGGCGAGCGACTGGTACATGCAAGGCCCCTTTCACCCGAACGCCGATCCCGTCTTTGGGTATCAGCTCCCCCACACACCTGCAGAACTCTATCGCTTGGGGATTCAAGGCGCTCGTCATCATGCCAAGCAACAAACGGGACAGGAATTCACTGACCTTTCATCAGAGCAACAAGATGCGCTGCTAACCGACCTGGAAAACGGACGAGCTGATTTCAAAGCCGTGGGGATACCTGACCTCCCTTCCGCCACCTTCTTTGCTTTTCTCTTGCAGAACACACGCGAAGGGTATCTCTCCGATCCCATGTATGGCGGAAACCGGGACATGGTGGGCTGGAAGATGCTTGGCTTCACCGGCGCTCGCGCCAGCTTCCGCGAGTGGGTCACACAACATGATGTGCCCTATCCGCTCGGTCCAGTCAGCCTTGCCGGAAAGCGCGGCTGATCAGCACCGCTCAAATTATTCAGCCAATCTCCCACTGGACAACGGGTAACAGGAGCAACGGATGCCCCAATACAGAAATTGGCCAGTACGCCTCGCACTCCTGGCGGCTGCCGTGAGTGCCGCAGGTGTGGCAATGGCCGTTTTCGGTGACAGCCCTACACATAGTCAGTCCTCAATCAGTACGGATAGTACGGCCAATCCCCAACTGATCAAGCGCGGCGCCTACCTGGCCCGAGCAGCAGATTGCATGGCATGCCACACCCGTGAGGGCGCGAGTCAAGAGTATGCAGGGGGACGCCCCATCGAGAGCCCCTTCGGTACCATCTACGCCACCAATATCACGCCAGCGCCCAAGGCAGGGATCGGGGAATATCGTGAGCAGGATTTCGCCGCTGCTCTGCGACAAGGGATACGTGCAGATGGCAGTTATCTGTACCCGGCAATGCCGTACCCGTCTTATGCCAGCCTGAGTGACGACGATATCAAGGCACTGTATGCCTATTTCATGGAGGGAGTCGCCCCTGTCACCGAGCCCGCACCGAAGACCTCTCTCAGCTTCCCATTCAATCAGCGCTGGGCGATTCGGTTCTGGAACTGGCTGTTCGTCGATGAGGTATCGAATACTTCTTCCGCCAACCTTTCCAGTGATCTCTCTGGTGATCGACAGCAACTGTTGGAGCGTGGACGCTATCTGGTGCAAGGCGCGGGACATTGCGGCAGTTGTCATACGCCCCGCGGCCTGTTCATGCAGGAAAAAGCGCTCAACGACCAGGACGGCGACGAGTACCTGGCTGGAACTGAGCTGAACGAGTGGCAGGTACCTTCTCTGCGTGGGGGCGACGCATCAGGATTACGCGATTGGTCGGAAGACGATGTCATCGATTATCTGGCCACTGGACGCAATCGCCACGCCGCGACTGGCGGCGAAATGACCTCTGTCATTCAGCACAGCACGTCTCACCTCACTGATGCGGACTTATCGTCCATCGCGGCCTATCTGACGACTCTGGGCGCCACGGACAAGCAACATGCCTCGTCCGCCCCCGCATCGACGCCACCTTCCCACACAGCACCGGATGCCACGACACGGCAACTGACGAGCGCGACTTCCCTGGACGAGGGGGCTCGTCTGTATCTGGACAACTGCAATGCTTGTCATTTCGCCAATGGCAGAGGGGCAGATAGCGTCTTCCCCCCGCTTTCCGGTAACACCCAGGTCAACGCTGACAATCCGACAGCCCTGATCAGTACCATTCTGTATGGCGCACAGTTGCCGTCGACGCCAAAACGCCCAGAACGCTTGCAAATGCCGGGCTTTGATTGGCGCTTGAGCAACGAGGAAGCCGCCAGCCTGGCAAGCTTTGTCCGACAGAGCTGGAGCAATGACGCCTCCAGGGTGACTCCTGAGCAGGTGGCGGAAGTGAGGCAGGCACACGGGCCTGTCAATCATGCGCAACAAGGCCGACCAGACTCCCTAGGCCACGCGCCCGAAGGCGCCACGTCCACTCCTCTGTCGAACTGAAAGGAATCACGACATGACCGTTACACAACCAGACGTCGATGTCGTCATCATCGGTCTTGGCTGGACCGGGTCCATCATGGGCCTGGAAATGACGAGCGCTGGATTGAACGTGCTGGCGCTTGAGCGCGGGGAAGATCGTAGCAAAGAAGACTTCCTGTATCCCAAGCCTGCCGATGAGCTCAAGTACGGCGTACGCCTCAAGATGATGCAGCGCCCACGTCAGAGCACTGTCACGATACGACGCAATCGCCAGGAACAGGCCGTTCCCCAACGTCATTGGACAACCTTCCATCCCGGTGATGGCGTGGGCGGCGCGGGTTCGCATTGGACTGGCGTGCTATATCGCGCCACACCAAACGAACTGGCACTCAAGAGCTTTGCCGATCGCACCTTTTCTCCCGGATTTCTGCCTGAGGACATGACCATCCAGGACTATGGCGTCAGCTACGACGAGCTGGAACCTCACTATGACTTCTTCGAAAAGGTCGCAGGCTTATCCGGTCAGGCTGGCAATATCCAAGGGGAAATGATTGAAGGGGGGAACCCCTTCGAAGGGCCGCGCAAGAACCCGTTCCCGCTCCCTCCCTTGCCGAGAACCCTGACGGACACCTTGTTCACCAAGGCGACCAAGGCACTGGGCTGGCACCCTTATCCCTACCCTTCTGCCAATGTGTCAGGCGCCTGGACCAACCCCTATGGCATGCAATTGGGTCCCTGCAACTTTTGCGGCTTTTGCAGCAACTACGGATGCCTCAACTATTCCAAGGCATCCCCACAGACCTGCACACTTGATGCACTCAAGCAACGCGAGAACTTCGCGTATCGGACGGGCTGTGAAGTCACACGTATCGTGAAGCGCAAGGAAGACGATACGGTCAAAGGGGTCATCTATCGCGATGCTGATGGCAATGAGGTCTTTCAGCCCGCGGGCATGGTCATTCTTGCCTCATTCCCCCTGTCCAATGTCCGCTTGCTGCTGCTATCCGAGATTGGAAAACCCTATGACCCGGAAAGCAACACCGGGGTGGTGGGGCGCAACTTCTCCTACCAGATCACGGGCTCCATGGATCTTTACTTCAAGGATCATCAATTCAACCCCTTCATCTCAGCTGGAGGAAGTGGACAGGTCATTGATGACTTCAGCCCCGATACCTTCGATACCGAGCAACACGGTTTCATTGGAGGCTCCTACATCTATACCACCCAAGGTCCGGGAGGCGCTATCGGTGCACTGCGCACGCCTCCGGGAACGCCGCAGTGGGGCAGTGAATGGAAAAAGCAGGTACGCGAGCACTACGGACATCACATGATGCTGGGCACTACCGGAACGAACATGTCCTATCGAGACGTCTACCTGGATCTGGACCCCACGTACAAGGATCCGCATGGTGATCCCTTGCTGCGCATGACCTATGACTGGAAAGATAACGACCTACGAATGACGGAATTCATGGCAGAGCGGATGCGTGAAATCGTCGCCCAGTTGCAACCTGACTACCATACCGAGAGCGTCAAACAGCGGGGTGACCACTTCGATCCCTCAAGTTATCAGTCAACGCATCTGACCGGTGGTGCCATCATGGGGACAGATCCAAAGACATCCGTCCTCAATCGATATCTACAGCATTGGGATGCGCACAATCTCTTCGTCATGGGGGCCAGTGCCTTCCCACAGAATATGCAACACAACCCCACGGGAACGGTCGCAGCCCTCACCTATTGGTCGGCACAGCATATTCGAGAACGCTATCTTGATAATCCGGGGCCTCTGATGTCACGCAGTTGACTGCCCCACGCCACGACACCCCATACCCTGTGTCCGACGAGATGTTCCAACCTCATCGTGACATGTCACTCGATCCCACTACGCCTGGTGCTTTTTCAGGGTCAGATTGCCCAGGCGTAGGAAAACGACAAGCTTCCTTTCCATGACATCCTCGACGCCCTCCAGCGCTGCCGAGGAAGGTGTCACACGCCTGAGGGCCCCCCCCTGGAAGCGTTAATACCCCAATAGGGCTACGTATCTCGCACAGCAACTTCCACAGCGGGTTTCGTGCAGACGGCTCACTCTCGTATCACTTGTCTAAGGCTACCTGTGTAACAGCATCGGGATCACCAAACCGAGCGGTGATCCAGTCAATCAACGCCTGCTTGGCCGGAGAAGGTTCGGTGGGATTGACCTCGATCAATGCGTACCCGTGGCGTGTGTCATGACAAAAGTCACGAAGCGCCACCAGACGCCCAGAGGATAGGGCCTCATCACATAACCCATCCCATCCCAACGCCATGCCTTGCCCCGCAGCTGCAGCTTGCAACAGAAGTGGGTAGTTGTTCATGACCAGCTCACGCTGCCCGGAGACATGGCCGATCCCATGGGCCATGAAATACGCTGGCCAATCCATCCAGACCTGTCCGTGTGCGGCCGTCAAGGTCAGCAGCGGAAGCTGGCATAGCTGCTCAGGTTGCTCAATGGGCCCATGGCGCGCCAGAAAGTCAGGGCTACAGATGGGAAAGACCCGCTCGCGCAATAGCCGAGGCCGTCGGTCCTCTTCACCGCAGAATAACAGCGCAACGTCGATCTCCTGCATCGAATGATCGAGCACGCCCTGATTGGTCATGCAGTGAACGTCAATGCCCGGATTGAGCCGTCGGAACTCGGGCAGATTTGGCATCAGCCACGCACTGGCAAAGGCGAAATCGGTCAAGATATTGAGAGCCGGGGACGTCGTCAGTTGCTGAATGTCACTGATGCTTCTCTCGATGACAGCAAACCCCTCCTGCACGCTCTGGAACAGCTGCTCACCTGCTTTCGTCAAGCGAACCCCACGATGCACTCGTTTGAAGAGCGCCACCCCCAACGCATCTTCGAGCGCTCGAATCTGCTGACTGACGGCAGATTGGGTTGAGCGCAATTCCTGAGCAGCGTGCGTGAAAGCATGATGACGTGCAGCCACCTCGAACACACGCAACAGGTTGGGTGACACATGACGACCGATGTTTGCCATAAGTTCAGGTAATACCCTCTGATTAACAATGGGCCAGTTTACAGATTCATGCCGCTCATGGAGACTCGCGACTTGCATAATATCTTGTGATGACCCGGTCCTCTCAGAGGACGTCGTTTCGCCATATTCCATAATCAAATGTAATGCATAGAGCCTATGACTCGTTTAGCCCCTCATTTCCTGCATCACATCCGATTACGGCCTGCTACAGCGCTGCCTCCCCCCATGCCTGGGTAGCGACGTCGTCTCCAGTTTGCCTGCACCATCAGGCCTTGAGGCATGCCGCCTGCGAGTGCACGTATTCCCGCCAGATCCCTATTGCAAGCAGCGCCCCATGCCTGGTCTGCCCTTTCCGGCTGACACGGCAACTCTAAAATAATTGTCGCATCGACTCCCTCCCCATTATCGCAGGAGCTTGAGATTGAGCATGACACCAAAGGATGTAGCGCATCTTGCGACGCATGATGCATCTCAAACGGATTCAAGCAATCATCTCAACCACGCGGTCTTTCGCTATTCACTGATTGCCATCGTACTGCTTGTGGCGTATGCCATGGGCTTCACGGAGCAGGCCACCGCCTTCTTCGGGTATTGCCTCGACTGGATAGGCAATACCTTCGGCTGGTATTACATGCTGGCCGTCACACTTTATGTCATCTTCGTGGCCGGGATTGGCATGTCACGTTTCGGGCGCATACGGCTGGGGCCTGACCACTCGCGCCCGGAGTTCTCGACACTCTCCTGGGCAGCCATGCTGTTCGCCGCAGGTATCGGCGGCGCGATCCTCTTTTTCGTGGTATCCGAGCCACTGTCGCACTTTCTGACACCGCCAGGTGGCTCAGGGACGACAGAAGAGACGCAACGTCGTGCCATCGTGCAGACCTTCATGCACTGGGGGATTTCCGGCTGGGGAGTCTTCGTGGTGATGGGAATGGCGCTGGCCTACTTCAGCTATCGTCATCGGCTGCCATTGGCAATTCGCTCGACCCTCTTCCCACTGCTCGGCAAGCGAATCTATGGCCCCATTGGCAATGCAGTAGACATCACGGGGGTTTTGGCGACGGTATTCGGGATCGCCACTGCACTCGGGATCGGCGTGATGCAGATGAACTACGGGCTGAACTATCTATTCGGTATCGGCGAGGGGCTGGTCCCCCAGATTCTGATCATCATCATGGTCATCGTACTGGGCACAATGTCTGTGATAACCGGTGTCGAGAAAGGCATTCGCCGCCTGTCAGAACTGAATCTGCTATTGGTCGGCGGGCTGGTGCTGTTCGTGTTACTCCAGGGGCCCACGCTACACCTGCTCAATGCACTGGTCACCAATGTTGGGGACTATGCCACCGCCTATCTGGGGTTGAGCTTCGAAACCTATGCCTACGCCCCCGACAAGCAGTCCTGGTTCAACAGCTGGACCGTCTTCTTCTGGGGATTCTGGATTTCCTGGGCCCCGTTCGTGGGTCTGTTCCTGGCGCGAATTTCTCGCGGTCGTACCATTCGCCAGTTCGTGGCTGGCGCCCTTTTCATTCCGTTGTCCTTCGTCATGATCATGATGAGTGTCTTCGGCAACTCCGCCATCGAATTGGTGCAATCCGGTGCTGTGGAGTTGGGGGAGCAGGCGCTCAACACGCCTCAGACCAGCATCTACACCTTCCTTGAGCAATTGCCCGGTGTCGGTTTTACCGCGAGCCTGCTGACACTGCTAAGTATCGTGTTTTTCGTGACATCGGCGGATTCCGGAGCACTCGTGCTCGCCAATTTCACCTACGTGCTGCGTGACGTGAATCACGATGCTCCCATTCGACTGCGCATCTTGTGGTCCGTCCTCATTGGAGTGATCACTATCGCGCTGCTGATGGCAGGCGGGCTCAAGACCCTGCAAAGCGTTGCCGTGATCACGGCGCTTCCCTTTTCTTTCGTCATCCTCTTGGTGATGATCAGTATGTATCGCGCGCTGAACATTGAAAGTGAGAAAGCCGAGGCCCGCCAGCTGGTCTCTGTCATCAGTGGCGAAGGGGGGGATTGGCGTGAGCGGCTCACCCGTACCCTTGATGGCTCGACGCGACATGGGGCTGACAGTCTACTCAAGCATTCCGTGCGTCCAGCCCTGCAACTGCTCGCTAGCGAACTGCAGGCACATGGCCACCAAGCCTCGGTCACGGACCGCGACAGTGAAGAGGTCGAGGGCGGGTGCCCAACCCTGCAGGTTGATTTTCCCGGCGCCCCCAGCTTCCTGTATCAGGTGCATCCATGCCGCATGCGTACCCCGAGCTTCCTGCCCGCAGATGACGACTACTATCTACGGCTGGATGTGCATCTCGCCGAAGGGGGGATCGGCCAGGACCTCAATGGCTTCACACGTACGCAGGTCATTCATGACGTCCTGAATGAATATCAGCGTCATCTGCAATTCCTCAGTCAGGTCGATAAAACCCTCGATCTGGCCAACATCCCGAGCGGGCATATGATGAGTGAGCCAATGGAGGATATCCCCTCTGGCTCGCACGAGACACCACCTACCGCTTCCTCGGTAACGGGGGCGTAACCAAGCGGGGGCGTAACCAAGATGCGTAGACGCCTTCAGCGGTAAGGCCCCCATGCAAACGCCGCCGGCACCCTGAGCAGGGCGTCGGCGGCGTTTGCGTTTCCCGGAACATAGCAATCAGCTCTCTATGCCTTCAGGCATCGATGCCGTTCTCAACGGGAGATCGAGCTCGACACGATCCTCGAGAGAGACTGAATCGTACAGCGCGAGACACGCCGATGACGCATGTCCCGACATTATCGGGAGACATCGTCACATAACAGCTCCTTGAAAGAGGCTGGTGAGACTGGCGGGCCAAGATAGAAGCCTTGTACCTGGTCACAGGATAGGCTGGAGACCCTCTCGAGCTGCTCGGTCGTTTCCACACCGCCGACTGTCACATTGAGAGACAGGGCATGCCCCATTCTGATGATCGCATCCACGACCGCCTCATGACGCTCGGAATGATCGAGGTACATGAGAAAGCTGCGATCAATCTTGATGCCATCGAATGGATAGCTTTGCAGGTACCCCAGCGAGGAGTAATCCGTCCCGAAATTATCCATTGAGAGCCGTACCCCGAGAGCTTTGAGATCGCTCATCGTCGTCAGGATCGCCTCGGAATCCTCCCGCATGATGTTCTCGGTGATTTCCAGCTCCAGACGTTCAGCAGACAAGCCAGTTTCCTCAAGTACCCGTTGGATGCGCTGCACCAGATCATGACGCTGGAACTCGACCGGCGACAGATTGACTGACACCCAAAGCTTGTTGTCCCAACTCATGGCGTTCCAGCAGGCTTCTCGCAAGACCCAATCGCTGATCTCGAAGATCACGCCATTTTCTTCTGCCACAGGAATGAAGCAAGCCGGACTTAACACATCCCGAATAGGGTGATGCCAGCGTACCAACGCCTCTGCGCCGATGATGTCCTGAGTCATTGCATCGAAACGCGGCTGAAACTCAAGCCTCAACTCCTTGCGCGCGACAGCCTGGCACAAATCCATTTCCAGCTGACGTCGCTCCATGATGCGCTCGCTCATGGAAGGGTCGTAAATGCATGCCACATTTCTGCCCTGGGACTTGGCTTCATAAAGCGCAATATCCGCACCCCGCAACAGCGCATCATGAGTCAATGCATGATACGGCGCGGCGACGATACCAATGCTGGTCCCGACGTGAATCACGTGATTCTCGATCTGGATCGGTTGATTGATCTTGTCGATCAGACACTGGCCCAGTCGTGTTGCGTCCTGAGGCGTCTTGCACTGCGTGGCGACCACAATGAATTCATCTCCCCCGAGTCTTGCGACCATATCGCGATCCTCTATGCAGCCTTGGATCGCTTTCGCAATTTCACGGAGCACCTGATCCCCAACTGCGTGCCCGTAGGTATCATTGACTGGCTTGAACCGATCAAGATCAAGCGCCAGCACGAACAACGGCTGGTCACCGCTCACCTCGGTACGCAATCTCTCGTCAAGAAACCGATCGAGACGATGGCGGTTGGCGAGCCCGGTCAGCGGATCATGTTGACTGATGTGCTCGATCTGCGCCTTGGCTTCCATTTCACGCGTGATGTCACACACGGTCCCCTGGTACCCCTTGAGCTCTCCACCGGCACGAAATTCACAGGCAAAGACCTGGCAATACCGAGTGCGGCCCTCTCCATCCTGCAACTCACACGCGATTGGTTGACGTCCAGCGCCCGCACCGTGAGCCGCAATGTCGGCCAATATCGACGGATCGTAATGCAAGAGTTCTGACAAGGGCCTACCTAGCCACTCGGATGCCGTGAGCCCCGTCAACGGCTCAAATCGATCTGACAGGTAGGTCAAGACCTGCTGCGTATCGGACTGCCAGATCCAGTCAGACGAGATTTCTGACAAATTCTTGAAGCGACGCTCACTGAGCTTCAAGGCATGCTGTACCTCGACCACGGCCTGACTGGCATGATGCAAATGCTTGCGAAGCCATATCAACAGGAACACGACCAACGCTCCCACCATCCCCCAGAGAGGCAAGACGTTGATCAGAAGATGTCGGCCATAAGCCTCTTTCTGCCATTGCACGACAATATCCCCGACATCCTCAGTGGCGAGAATCACGTAGGGCTCTTCGATGTCCTTGGTCCCAGCAACACCAATACGCAGATCCGTCAGCCCGTAACGTTCCGAGATGGCAGCAAGTTTAGCCCCATCCAGAATGTCGACATACACAAGGTAGGAAAGCGTCTCGAACTGAGTGTAGGAACTGTCGGGACGAATAACGGCAGCGGACACGACCGCCGGCACACCGCCCACTGTCGTATATTCCGTGGCAACCTCATCCTCCCGTGAGCCCTCTCTGGCACTTTCCAGCAATCGTGGTACGTCACTCTCGACCCAATCCTCGAGATTGACATCTTGTAACTCACCTTTGAGGAGCGCATAGCGAGTACCACCTGCCGGTCCTACGATGAACACGCCATCCAATCCATAGGTGGGATACAGAGAGGGGCCAATGTTATCTCGGTCATACGCCCACTCATGGTCGACGGCACCATAGGTGTACTGATACGAATCAATCCAGAAGGCGTAATCATCCAAAGCAATGGCAATCTGTGTCTGACGATCCTCCAGGGCCAGCAAGACATCGGCTTTGTCATGTGCCAGCTGCTCTTCATCAATCGCCATACTGAGATATACCAGAGCGCCACCCGCCATGAAAAACAGGAAGACAGTGAGGTACATGAAAAGACGTGTAGCCAACCGAGAGGTGGCCGCATAACGAGCACTTTCATCAGGAGAGTCTGGTACGGGATATGAAGTCATGGTCATCCAGCGTGTGAAAGTCCTTGAAGGGTCGTACGCCATGCTCGATCACTGCCGACATTGTCATGCAGACTGAGTCACTGGCTAACGGCATTCATGGTGGATTCTTTAGCGACTCCTGATGACAGTGGCGGTCACGCCATGTGGCAGACGACACTCAACGAAGAAGAAACCATCCTATCGGCCTACGACGCCTAATTACGAAGTACGTCGCAAACGTTGATCATTGTGGGAAACCTCGTACAGGGTGAAGAGGTCTTACCTCAATGCACGAACAAGAGGATAAAGAAACTTGCCGTTTAAGTCTCAACGCTAAATATCCTGAGAAATAGGCATGCCAGTGTTTTCAGGTACCTTGACCAGCACGAACGGCCAATCCTCCCTTAATATGATTAAATCTCATTTTTATTTTCATGAAAGAACGCGCCAAGGCGGCACCTTGGGCGGGAGTACGACTACAAGGCCTACCGGATCCAATGATCTCCTACTGTTGTTTAGCGCTACCTGCTGACGAAAGACGCGATCGTTCGCGGGAGTGTTCATCATCACGCCGGGACTACCGAAGCCGGTAAGATCAAGGCGTGGTCGCGCAGCATCAATGGCCACCCCCCGTTGTCAGTCACTCATGCAGTGTCCCTACAGCGCAATGTGCCGTAAGCGTTCGGGCATCACCGCTTGCGAGTGATCACGCAGTATGCTGCCAATGATGGGGCAGAAGTTCGTGCACTTGGCTAGCCTTTTGGGTCGGCAGCCTTTCCAACACATTCTTCAGGTAGGTATAGGGCTCATGGCCGTTCAGCTTGGCACACTGAATGAGGCTCATGATGGTGGCAGCACGCTGGCCACTGCGCAGAGATCCGGCGAACAGCCAGTTTGAACGCCCCAGCGCCCAGGGGCGAATCAGATTCTCCACCCGGTTGTTATCGATCGGCAACGCGCCGTCATCCAGGTAGCGCGTCAACGCCGCCCAGCGCTTCAGGCTGTAATCCAACGCTTTCGCCGTCGCCGAACCATTCGGGACCTTCTCGCGATGCGCCAGCATCCAGCGATGTAGCGTATCGGCGATGGGCTTTGCTTTCGTCTCCCGCAGCCGTTGACGCTCTTCCGCACTGAGTGACTGTACCTCACGCTCCACCTGGTATAGCTGACCGATCAGTTCGATAGCCTGCCCGGCGATCTGGCTCTTGCCAGCGACGTGCAGATCGACAAATTTACGGCGGGCATGGGCCATGCAACCGATCTCGGTAACACCGTTGGCGAAGCTCTGCTTGTAGCCGCTGTAGTCGTCACAGACCAGCTTGCCCCGCCACTTCCCGAGGAAGTCGCGGGCATGTTGTCCGCCACGTCCCTCGCTGAAGTCGTAGATTACGGCCTTCAACCCGGCATACGGGGTGGTGGCGTAGGCCCAGAGATAGGCGCGGTGCGTCTTCTTCTTGCCAGGGGCCAGCATCGGTACCGGCGTTTCGTCGGCATGCAGCACCGGCTCGTTGAGCAACACTTCACGCAGTGCATCGATCAGCGGCTGAAGTCGCACCCCGCAGGTGCCGACCCACTCGGCCAGGGTGGAGCGGGGAATCGCTACGCCGGCGCGGGCGAAGATCTGCTCCTGGCGATAGAGTGGCAGGTGATCAGCATATTTGGCAATCAGCACCTGGGCCAGCAAGCCGGCGGTGGGGATGCCCTTGTCAATGATCTGCGTCGGCATCGGTGCCTGGGTCAGTGTCTCGCATTGGTCGCAGACCCACTTGCCACGGATATGCCGCTCGACGTGGAACACGCCCGGCGTGTAATCCAACTTCTCACTGATTTCCTCGCCGATCCGCCTCAGCTGACAACCACACCGGCAGTGATCATTCTCCGGATCATGATGAATCTCGGTGCGCGGTAGCTCGGGAGGTAAGGGCGTGCGCTTGGGCGTCTTCCTTGCCACTGGCGTGTCAGCAGTGAGGTGGAGCTCTTCCAGCTCGGTCTCGATGGCAGCAATGTCGGCGTCCACCCCTTCCTCCAGCAGGCTGATCTGCAGGACATTGAGCTGCTCGCTGCGCTTGCCGAAGGCGTGGCGCTTGAGCAATGCCATTTCATAGGTCAGCTTTTGATTGACCTGCTCGCTGTGGCGTAGCGCTTTCTCCTTTTCCTCCACCTGCGTCATCAGCGTTGCCGCCAAGTGGCGGAGCTGATCGGGAGAGAGTTGAGTCAGGTCGGGGGGCGTCGTCATTCCGCCAGTATGCCAGCCCGCCGAAGGCAGTGGGATTGGCGCATCAGCGAATAGCGGGCCGGGAGGTTCTGTGCCGTACCTGGCCTGGCGTGTCAGACGACAGAGATGACGCCGTCGGTGCCGAGACGCTGCCAGGGTAGGCCCTGCACCAGTGCCATGGCCTGCTCGGGGCAGAGCTCGACGCAATCACCATGCCGGTTGCCAGCCCAGTGGAACTTGCCCTGGTTCAGGCGCCTGGCGCACAGCCAGATGCCCAGACCATCGTGGACCAGCACCTTCATGCGGTTGCCACGCCGGTTGGCGAACAGATAAGCACAGTGCGGGCGAGCCGCGCCGAAGACCTTCACCACTCGGGCCAACGCAGTGTCCGGACCGGCCCGCATATCCAGGGGGGCGGTAGCCAGCCAGATTTCGTCGATGCGGATCATACGAGCAGCTCCCGAACCAGAGATCGACAGGTGTCGGCCTCCGAGGCAGGCCACTCGATGACCATCGGGCCGTTGGGGTGCGGGATGGTGAGGCGAATAGGGTCCGCCACCTGATGCTGGGGAGTGGCCGGTGACAACTCGCGAGTCATGGGCACCGGTACAAATGCCGGTATTTCTGGCACAGCCGTTTGCTGACGGGTGGTACGGATCCAATTGTGGACCAGGTTAGCATTCAGGCTGTGCTCCAACGCCACTCCGGCAACGGAGGCACCGGGTTGCTGACACGCTTCGACGATCCTGGCCTTGAAGGCGGCAGTGAAGCGGCGACGCTTGCGAGGAACTTCCAACACGCTTGATTCCATCATGATAAGTGTCCACTTATTAATAGGTGGACATCTAACGTGACGAAATTCAGGACTCTGCGGTAGATGGGATCACCGGTCGCTTACAATGTGCCAGCGCTCAGGATACATGACACGCACGCGACGAAATGGGCGGATCTTTAACTTGAACAGGTCTGCCATGCTCACACGATCGAACTCTATCAGCTCGTCTGCTGACTTCCCCTTGACCAGACTCTTGCACATTACCGACTCGCAACCGCCATGCTCGCCGTCTCTGCTGAGCAATGCGGTGGCTTACCCAGCATCTCGCTTGCGCAGCACCTAGATCAAGGCATCACTCACAAAGCCGGGATCGTTCATGATCCTGGGCACGCTGCTCATGCTATCTCCCTCCATTCAAATTCGGCCTTGGCCCCCTACCGACTGGCCAGCTCCCGTTCTCGAGCATGTCCGGTCAAACAGGCTCGCGGCAGTGCCCACCTCAAGGCTACGCCATCGTGATGCTGCCCGTTCGTATGACCTTCTTCATTGTGCTCACCTCACTCAGGCCTACCGAGCACTCATTACCGAAGTGATCTTCATGTCGCGATCGACAGAGCCATGCAACCAGGTAAGCGTGAATGCGTAGTGGCCGAAGTGGATATCACGCCACTCCCCGCTCTCTATGTTGGCCTCTCTAGCCTCACCCAGTGCCCTATCCTCCTTTAGCGTCTTATCCACCAGGGGATGATGGATCACGTGCGCCGTCAGTTTGCCAACTGACGACAACAGATCAGCGAATACAGCTCCCCGGACATGCCTTTTTATTCAGGCTATGACAGCCAATCCCTCTCCTCGCATCCCGGCCGATCGCCTGACGCTTGCGAATGACACAGCGTCTCATCCGTCGCGCCGGCCAATATCAGCAGGCTTCGATAGGACCTTCTTCAGGCGTCCAAAAATGACACCAACTCCAGCAATGGATCGCCCGACATGACTGTGGCGACGTAGTCTGTCTTTGACAAAATGGTCATATATCACCGTCGATTCAAATCGCATCAGGTCACGACCAGCAACTTAAATCATTAAAAATGGTTTAGACAACATCATCTCGTGACATAGGAGGTCTGGCACCACTATCGCCTAGTGAATTACCACTACGCTCTCAGTCAACATCGTATCTGTCCTGATAGAGCTCGAACGCTGCCCCATTAGAAGGATTAATCTTTTAAATACATCAACTTAGCCTCACGTCATGCTGAGTAAAGGGTACGCATATCCGAGAGTCGTTGACGCGCCTTCTCATGAAAATCTCTCTCCTACAGTCTGAAAATATCTGCCGCCTGCAGAATTAAAATATCTGTCTCCTGCGGACGGTAAACGTCAGGCCTCGACGTATTGCAGATCGACTTCCCAGATTCTTGAACTCTCGTAGAGTCGAAATGACTGACCACAACGTGTCAGCACCATGATCTGTTTCATGATTATCGACCCGAGGGACGCTCCAATGACTGACGCAACATCATTGCCTGACACTTCACCGGTTGATGGTACCCAACACCAGGGCGACGACCGCCAACTCAAACGTCGACACACCATCAATCAGTGTCTGATTCCGCTCTTGAATCAATATGCCGAGACGAAATCTCACTTCACCATTGTGGAATGTCGAGATGCGCTACTGACACACGCATCACTCAAGTCTCTCGACAAACACACTCTCTATCGTGCCATTACCAAGCGCTTGAAGCAGTGCATCGACAAGGGACTTGCCATTGAAGTCGGTATTCGAGGCAAGAAACGCAAGCTGTTTCAAATGCTCAGCGCACTAAAAATGCCGGTCGCCCCGGGGCTCGAGCTTGTCCATTCCACTACGATCACAGTAAAGGAGGCCGCCACTCACGATACGCCCATCGAGGCTCCTCAGGCTCCCACTCTGCCATTTACGGAGGAAGATCAGCGTGAGTTGGAGAAATTGATTGCTCAGAATCTCGTCACGCGACAAGAGATCGGTTACATGATCGAGTACCTCGACCTCTCCCTGCACCAAAAGCCACAATGGCGCGACGTGATACTTGCGGCGCGAAAGAGTGCCGAGGACATGGCGATGAAAGCGTGGGGACACTACATGGCCTTGAGCCAACTTCGTGAAGTGACAATGCCGGAGGGCGAGGCATGAGACACAGATCGCACAACCGTCTAGTGAAAAATGGCAAGACACCGCCTCTGCGGGACTGGCAAGCGCGCTGCATTGAAACCGCGCTTCAGGTGCTGAATGACGATAGCCCTCACTTTCTCTGCCAGGCCACACCGGGGGCCGGGAAGATGCTCATGTCAGCGATACTGGCCGAGGAGCTGATGCTCAATGGCAGTATCGACTTGATTCTCTATCTCGGCCCCACGAGCACCATCGTGCAACAGGCAAGGCAACAGTTCGAGCGCGTACTGGAGCGTCCTCTGCGCGGACAGGCCGGCGATGCAGGTACCTGCGTGACCTATCAAGCGCTTCACCACCGACTCGACACGCTGAAGCAACTTTGCCAGAGAGGGCGAGTACTGATGATCTGGGATGAAAGCCATCATGCCGCCAGTCAAACCAGTGCCGATGGCACTCATGTCACGGGACTCAATCAATGGGGTAACGCCCTGCTATCCCTTGAGCAATACGTTCGCTTCACTCTGGCGCTGTCGGGCACGCCATGGCGGACGGATGGAAGCTGTTTACCCTTGCTGCATTATCAGGCTCACGATGCGGCATCGTCATCCGGCGCTGCGCACACGCCTGACCGCCGCCTGGTTCCCGGATTCGTCTACTCCCTACGCGAAGCCATCGACGATCAGGTGTGCAGAATTCCGACGATGCATATGCTCGACAACCGAGAGATTCTGCTGCGCACGCATGCCACACCAGCTCAGCCTTCTAACACGAAGCGCTATACCAGTCTGCCTGCATTACTGAGACATCCGCAGGTGCCTTATGCGTCGTTGGTTCGCCATGACGGCCTCGTGACGCAGCTACTCCACCAGGCCACCGATCAATTGGCCTGGTGGCGCCGGGAAGACCCGACGGCGGCTGGCTTGGTGATTGCCGCCGATATCGTCCATGCCAGCGCTATCGCTGAACGGCTTGATCAGCAGGGACATACTACCTGCCTGGTCCATAGCCAGTTACCGGGAGCCCATGAGACGCTGGCCTGTTTTCAACAGACGAGCGCCCAATGGATCATCTCGGTCAACATGATCAGCGAAGGCGTTGATCTCCCACGTCTGCGGGTATGCTGTTACCTGAGCCACATCAAGACGGAACAGTACTTTCGCCAAGCCTTGGGTCGCATCATTCGTCGCCAGAACCACCTCGATGGACAGTGTGACCTCTTCATGTTGCAAGACCCCTTGTTGGAGCGCTATGCCCAACGCGTGCTGGAGGACCTCCCGGAGTCGCATTCACGAATTCAGTACTCAAGCTTCGCCGGTAGCGCGCCCAAGGCCCTCCCTCATGCACGACCATTGCGCCAAGGCGCTCCCCCTGAGCTCGAAACGCAGGACTATGCCCGACTGCCGCCTCATCGACGGCCTCCCGGCACACTGACCGATGCCATGATCACCAGGCTCGCGGCAGACACGCCAGGCCCCTACTCAGACCGCGACCTCATCGCAGAGATTCACTTCTCTCGAGAGTACCTCACCCATGTGATACGCCCGACATGATGTCTTGGGGGCGAGACGGTCCCTCGCTCCTTGCCTGCCCACCCACCGTGCCGGCCTCTCCCTGAGAGACCGGCACGGGACATGGTCCTGCCGCCATTCACATCGAGACAGCGAGTTGGCAGACGCACGTCGCTCTCTTCCATCACTCACCGCATCGCCAAGAGATGGGGGGTCATGTTGACAGGGCTGAAAGCGCTCACGGTACATGACGATATCCCGTCACATGTCGTGACAATAGACGTCAGGCTATCGCCAGTCCGAAGTTCTCCGTGCCCCTTTCAGGGCGCACTGAAGGCGCTGCTCGAGTTCCGTGCGCTGGTGCCTCCTCGCCATGTATATCCCATTGACCGACCACGACGTCGTTTCGAGCCAGATTCCCACCCGATTGGCACTGCGACAGAAGGATAACGATAACTCCTCCATCTTATATGGAGGTGGCTGCCTTGCATGACTCATACAACAAACCGCAAATAACGCAATAATAATACATGGCAAATCCAATTATATTATTTCCCTTTCCCCCTCATGGTGCGTTACGATACCACGGAATCTCACCTCCTCCGACAGGCCCTCAACAGCCGCTCCCACGCGGAAATTTCCGGACCGCCCCCGGGGTAGGCCGTCAGGTCAGGCCATCCTCACAACCTGTTGATGGCCATCAGGAAATCGGCATATTTTGCTGAATGACAAGGAACGCTGCCCCCTAGAATGGCTTACCATATGACAACAGAGTGCGACTTCTCATCTATTGCTCTACAGCAAGTGACTGATTTAATTAAGCACATAAAATAAGGGGGACTATGTTGCATGACCCGAAATCAGTGCCAGTAATCTCGGAAACTACGCACCGAAACGAACAACTTTCGGGGTTCACCTCCACTCCAGCGCACTGCAGGAAACAGGCAAGTCAGTTGACTGTCCCCTACAACGGCTCGAAGTGAGCATCACTGAATCCTTGTATCAATTCACCAAGACGCATCACGAGCCAGGTTCTCTGACTCCATCCACCCCCATAAGAAAAATGCATACCCTCCGATAACACTCACCCCCTACTTAGGTCCCATGCCTCGCTCCCATAATGGCCACGATATACAACCGTGCTAATGGAGAGATGCCTGCATGCCCCTGACCAATGCCCTGTCCGACGCGCTGCCGCTGACCCTGAGCGAGTCGCCGCTGTCACTGAACCTGATCACCGCCGAAGGCCTGGAGCCGGTCAGCCCGCTATGGCTGCGCGAGCGTACCCAGGATCCGGAGCAGCTCGATGAGGTGACCACTCAGCGCCTGTTCGATTCGCATGCCATCGACGTCAACCTCGAGCTGACCGCGGCGCGCCCGGTCGACGAGACGCACGTGGAATTCACTTTCAGTGACGGGCATTGCGAGGTGTATGACCTCACCATGCTGGCGCATGAACTGCAGGGCATCACGCCGTTCCCCAAGCCCGAGAGCTGGGATGCGAGCATCGATCAGCAGGCGCAGCGCGTCGACTGGGAGAAGATGGGCAACAATGAGGACTTCCAGAAGGCATTGAAGGCCTATCTGCGCTTTGGTTACCTCATCGTGCAGAACGTGCCGACCGACCCGGAGCGCATTCTGGAAGTGGCCGGTCACTTCGGCTATGTCAAGGACACCAACTTCGGCAGCTACTTCGAGGTGTACTCGCGTCCGACGGGCAATGACCTGGCCTACCGTAGCGTGGCGCTCGGGCCGCACACCGACAACCCGTACCGTGATCCGGTGCCGGGCATCCAGATGCTGCACTGCCTGGTCAACGAGACCACCGGCGGCCTGTCCACGCTGGTCGACAGCCTCAATGCACTCAAGCAGCTCAAGGCCGAGATGCCGGAAGGTTATGAACTGCTGCGCACCACGCCGGTCGGCTTCCGCTTCCTGGATGCCGGCACCGAGCTGACCACGCGTCGCTGCGTGATTCGCGAGAACTCCGATGGTGAGCCCATCGGCGTCAACTACAGCCCGCGCCTCGATCATTTGCCGCACATGTCGCTGGAAGACACTCGCCGCTACCATCAGGCCCGCCAGCGTCTGGGGCAGCTGTTCCAGGACCCGGCCAACGAGATTCGCTTCCAACTCGAATCCGGAGAGCTGATGATGTTCGACAATACCCGCGTGCTGCATGGCCGTACGGCGTTCGACACCAATGAAGGGCACCGCCACCTGCAGGGCTGCTACATGGATAGCGATGGCCCGCGTGAGCGCTTCGCCACGACCCTGATGCGTCAGCGTCAGCAGCAGGCACAACAAGAAAACCGTGAGGAAATGGCGTAATGGATCAGGTTTCATTCACCCAGATGAAGGACGGCACCGCAGAAGATTATGCATTGCTCGAGCGTCTTGAAGATCAGTTCAATGAAGGGCTGGTGGAGCGCCTCAAGCTTGCCCTGCGCAAGCTCGATGATGGCCTGAGCGGCTACAAGGTCAGCCGTCTGGAGCATTCCCTGCAGTCGGCGGCGCGCGCCGAAGCCGATGGTGCCGATGACGACCTGGTCGTCGCCACCCTGCTGCATGATCTCGGCGATGAGCTGGCGCCCTACAATCACTCGCAGCTGGCCGCCGCCATCATCCGCCCGTACGTGCGTGCCGAAGTGGCCTGGATCATCCATCACCACGGCCTGTTCCAGAAGTTCTACTACGGCCACTTCTACGGCGAGGACCGCAACGAGCGCGAGATCTACAAGGACCACCCCTGGTATCAGAAGTGCGTGGATTTCTGCGAGCGTTATGATCAGGCAGCCTTCGATCCCGACTACCCGACCCCGCCGCTGGAGCACTTCGAGCCGGCACTGCGTCGCGTCTTCGCGCGCAAGCCCTTCGACCCGGACGTGATTGGCGAAGAGCCGGCCGGCGGTTTCGACAGCCGCGTCTGAGCATGTGAAGGCAGGTGCGTGAGACGCGTCTGACTCTCTCTGCTCCTGCGCTACCTCGCTTGACCATTGCCCTCACTGGCTCGCCCAGTGGGGGCAATCTGGTTTGTGGGCGTTGCGTTGAGTGCGCCACATCAACAAGGGGTTGAACCTCGCCACTCAGCCTTCATCATCACTGACTAACGTCAGCGTCAATGAAGGCGGCGCCGATACGGCCGTCTTTCCCTCGCGGATCTTCCCCCTCCTCAACCCGACAGGCAGACGCATGGAACATCTCTTCATCTACGGTCCACTGGGCCCCGGCGGCCTCAATGAGCATGTCATCGCCAACATCGATGGCGAATGGCGCTCGGCCTACCTACGCGGCCGACTGGAAAACACCGATCACGGCGATGAGCACAACTTCCCGGGGCTGGTCGTCGACAACACGGGCCAGGTGATACGTGGCCACGTATTCTCCTCGGCGCAATTGCCCGAGCATTGGGATGCCCTCGATGACTTCGAAGGCCCCATCTATCAGCGCACCGTTACTACCGTCATTCTCGATGACAATCGTGAACTCGAGGCCCATGTCTACGCACTGCCCCAGTGAGACTCACGGCGCGACACGGAAAGCGATTGCTGATGGCTGATGGCTGTGGCATGTGCTGGATGGCGGCGCATGACTGCCCGCCGCCTTGCGCCCGGATGGCGTAACATTGCCCTTCGGCGATGCATGGCCAGTCAACGCCAGCGTCCTCATTCATGCATCACAAGGGAGATTCCTCATGCAGCTTGAAGGTTCCTGCCACTGCAAGGCCGTCACATTCCAGCTCGAATCGCCGCACCCCTATCCGTATCAGCGCTGCTATTGCTCGATCTGTCGCAAGACGGCGGGCAGCGGTGGCTACGCGATCAATCTGGCGGGCGATGCCAACACCCTGAAGGTAGAAGGCCGGGACAATCTCTCCATCTATCACGCGGGGACCGACGGGGTCGAAAGTCCGGCGGAACGACACTTCTGCAAGCGCTGCGGGAGCGCGCTGTGGCTTTACGATGCCCGCTGGCCGGAGCTGATTCATCCTCAGGCCGGGGCGATCGACACCCCGCTGCCCGTACCGCCGGAGCATGTCCACATCATGCTCGACAGCAAGGCCAACTGGGTGGAAGTCACGCACGAAGCACGTGATGCTCATCATGCCGAGTATCCCGAAGAGAGCATTGCCGCCTGGCATGCGCGGATTGCCGAGCGCGACACCGACTGATATCGGCGGCACGTCAACAGGGCCAGCCATATCATCGTTCAGGATCGGGCGCGACCTTGATCAGAGTCAGGTGCGACCTCACGGCTTGATCCACTGGGGTGAGCGTTGATGTCATTCGCTGCGTCGCGTATAAGTGCCGTCTATACAGGGCGGCGCTCCTGTTCGTATCCGGTAGTTGCTGGCTGATGCCTTCTCATGCCTCATTCAGGCAATCGCCCGAGCCATCAGCCAGGCAGGACAGTACGGAAGGAGCGCCGCGACAGCGCATCACAGTGAGGACTCTCGTGCCGGCCCGGAAGACAAGCACCCCAGCGCCGCTGGAAAGCGCAAGCCCTCTGGATGACCTGCCCTCCCTGCGCGGGCTGGTCGCCTTTGACGTGACGGTCCGCCTGGGGTCGATGACGGCCGCCGCCAGTGAGCTCGATACCACCCAGCCCACCATCTCCCAGCGCATCCGCGCGCTGGAGGAGCACCTGGGCCATCCGCTGTTCGATCGCCAGGGCGGCCGACTGATCCTCAACCACTACGGCGAGACCTTCCACGCCGAACTGGCAGGCGGGCTTGGCAAGGTATGCAGCGCCGTCACGGAAGCACGTCGCAAGGTGCACAAGCCGACCCCGCGTATCACCATCGCCGCGGGCGCCGGTTTCGCGCATGTCTGGCTGCGCCCGCGTCTGGAGCGGCTGGAGCAGGACTTTCCCGACTGCCACTTCACGCTGCTGCCGATCGATCGCGATGAAGACCCGCAGATGCAGCAGGCCGACATCGCGATCCGCTTCGGCCCGCCGTTGACGGGCGATCATCGCGATACGCTGGTGGTCGCGGAACGCGCCTTCCCGGTCTGCTCCCCGGACTACGCCCGACGTCATGGGCTCGAGAAGGGGCTGGACGCCGAGGCGCTGGCGCGCATCACCCTGCTGCATCTGGACATGCGCGATACCCGCTGGCTGGACTGGGCTACCTGGTGCCGCCACGCGGGGCTGCCGGTGCCGCGCCTCGACAAGGCCTTCCCCTACAACAACTTCCCGCTGACGCTCAATGCTGCCGTCAATCATCAGGGCGTCGCGCTGGGCTGGAGCCACGTCATCCAGGATCTGCTCGACAACGGCTCGCTGATCGCCCTGACGCCGCATATCTCGCGGGACCGCCACGGCTATCGCATGAGTGTCCGCCATCCCAACAGTGCCGTGATCCAACCCATCACCCGCTGGCTGACACGCGAATTCTCCGGCCTCGAGATTCCGGGACCTACCACAAGGCAGCCGTGAGCGGCCGCAAGCCCTCGATACGTCCGACGCGCGCCGCCGAGACAGACTTCTCCCCCGACGAACGACAGAGACTCCCATGCAGCATCTTTTCATCTACGGCACCCTCGGGCCGGGCGGCCCCAACGAACATGTCATGCTCGACATTGGCGGCAGCTGGACACCCGGCACCCTCAAGGGCCGGCTGGAGGCAGCTGGCTGGGGGGCTGAGATGGGCTTTCCGGGGCTGAGACTGGATGAGGCGGGCGACACCATCCGCGGTCACGTCTTCTCCTCCGACAACCTGGCCGATCACTGGCAGGCGCTGGATGATTTCGAAGGCAGCGAATACCTCCGCCAGCCGGCCACGATCACGCTGGAAGATGGCAGCACCCTGACGGCACAGGTCTATGCGCTGAGCCAGCCGTGAGCTGCTCCATGAACTGTTTCATGAACTGCTCCACAAGCTGATCAGTGCGCCGATACCTGAGCGTCGCTGTCTTAGCGCCGATGCCTGAGCATCGAGGCCTGAGCACTGATGCCTCGGCGCGCTAAAGCGACGCCTTCAGATACTCCAATACCCGTCTGGCGCGCGCCGAGAGCGGCCATTCCGCTCGCGTAAGCAGCCACAGGGTATCGACCACCTCCGTGCTGCCCTCAGGCGGTGGCACCACCCGGATGGCCTGATGATCAGTAAAGGCCTCACGGGCATGGCGCGGTACGACGCTGAAGCCCAGCCCGCGGGCGACCGGCTCCAGAATCAGGCTGATCTGGTTGGTGGAACCACTACGCGGCAATGAGCTGATGCCCGGATTGCCCGGGAAACGCCGACTCAACAGGCGCGAGGCCATGTCCTGACCATCCGGGTGATCGATGAAGCCCAGTGTCTCGAGATCCCCCCAGTCATGGATCTCGACTCCCGCCGGCACCACCAGCTCGAGGGGCTCACGCGCCCACTCCGTCACGCTCAGGCGCGGGTCATCAGGCTTGAGCGTGACGATCCCCAACTCGAAGCGATTCTCCAGTACGGCCTCCACCACCTCGCGCGTCGGCGCGAAGCGATGGTGGACATTGAGGCCCGGCGACTCCTGCTGAAGCGCCAGCAAGCGCGGATAGATCGCCAGGCCAATGCTGCCCGGCGTGATCAGCCGAATATCGCCATGACTGTCTTCATTGCCCGCCAGCCGCTGGGTCAGGCGCTGCTCGGCGGTTTCCATCTCACGCGCGAAATCCAGCAGAGCATGGCCGGCCGGCGTCAGTTCGATCTTGCGCGGATGACGGATCAACAGCGTGCCAAGCCGGGTTTCCAGCTGGCGCACATGCTGACTGACGGCGGCCTGGGTCAGATCGAGCCGCTCCGCAGTGCGCGTGAAGTTGCCGACACTCACCAGAGTACGAAAGGTGCGTAGCCATTGGGGTTGCAGCATTCAAGCTCCTGGGGGGTTGGAAGAATCAGGGGGGCAGCATCAGCAAGACTGCGACGGAGAGCCTCTACAGCCATAAGCAAGTCTTATCATTATCATAACAACTACGTGGTTTTCATTATTGCTCATGACGCCCAAGATGGCATCCAACGTCACGCAGGCAGTGACCGAGCCATTTCCTTCACGACTCACATATTGAGGTGACTCATGAGCAACGAAAAGAACACACCGTATCCGCGCACCTTCTCCCACATCGGCCTGTCCGTCGGTGATGTGGAAGCCGCGGTCAAGTTCTACACCGAAGTGCTGGGCTGGTACGTGGTGATGGAGCCGACCACCATCACCGAAGATGACTCCGCCATCGGCGTGATGTGCAGCGATGTCTTCGGCCCGGGCTGGGGCAGCTTCCGCATCGCCCACCTGTCCACCGGCGACCGTATCGGCGTCGAGATCTTCGAATTCCCGAACCACGAGACGCCGGAAAACAACTTCGAGTACTGGAAGACCGGCATCTTCCACTTCTGCGTCCAGGACCCGGACGTCGAAGGACTGGCCGAGCGCATCGTCGCCGCCGGCGGCAAGCAGCGCATGCCGGTACGCGAGTACTTCCCGGGTGAGAAGCCGTTCCGCATGGTCTACATGGAAGACCCGTTCGGCAACATCCTCGAGGTCTATAGCCACAGCTATGAGATGACCTACGCCGCCGGTGCCTACCAGAACTGAGCACGGCGCAGACGTCAGATACAGCAAGGCCCCGCCATGGCGGGGCCTTGCTGTATCTGACATACATGCTCGAGACATCTCGAAAGCAACCTCGAGAGCGACACACGATGATCTTTGTCGGGGCAGCTCAGCGAAAGCTGACCCGTCTGAACCTCAGTGAATGACGGGCATGCTGCGCACACGACGGTAAAGACTCTGGCTGGCGAGTTCCGGACTGAGCAAGGCAATCCGTGCCTTCTGCACCGCGAGCTCACGTTGCAGCAATGACCAAGTGCCGATGAACTCGGCACACTCACCACAGTGCACCAGGTAATCATCAGAGTGCTCATGATATTGGTAATCCATGCTCAGGCAGTTACATACCGGGCAGGACAGAACGGCGTTGGCTTTCTCATCCATGATTCGATTCCCTGGAGCCACACTGATTGAATTCATGGCAATGATCACACGCGTTCAGGTAATCATTACGGGTGTGAACATCCCTCATACTCTGCAAAACCCGCTGAACTCACACTATCCATGATGTGATATCTGTACAACTCACTCTTGTGGGCGGGAATTCTCGAAACGTTAACCAGTGGTAACGTGCTGGCGTGTTCAGCACGTTGATCTCATCGCGAATCGCGAAACACCATGACTGCGACAAACACCCCGATAGCAAATCACTTCTCCATGATTACACAGCGATACGCAAGACTACATTCGCTAACCGATGGCGAGCCGCCTTCAGACTCTCGAACCGTCAAGCGCGCTTGGTTTGCAGATTGTATCGCCAAACGGGCATGAAAAAACCCACCCTCGGGGGGGGGGGGTCTTGCGTGAATCCCTTCGGCTGTCACCGCCAGCAGATCATTTCATCTTGCGCGCCGAATCATCCTGCTCGATGCGGGTCAGTAACCTGTCAAAGACGCCAGTCGCCAACAGCACAAAGGTGACGGCCAAGCCAAGCCCCATCCAGATAGCGATATTGCTCATTGTCCCTTACCCCTGCTGTTTTCTTGGTTTTTTCAGCCCTTCTGCGACGCAATATGGCGTAAATTCAATGTTTGTACAACATTTGATCATGAAAATGTCGACCTCCGTCTGGCGCTGAAATTACCGGTGCCATTCCAGACCTCTGACCGGCGTCAACACTCTGCCAGCGGCCATGATTTGAGCAATCGCTCAACAACGGGTAGTCTTGCGCCATGAAGCATGAAGAAAACGGCGTGGGCTTGCCTGCACTGATTCCTTGGCGCTGAACCGTTGGTGTTGCCCCTCCCATGGCGCCACCCGTGCCTGCTACCTCGCTTCGCGCCCACTGCATGTCTGAATTATCACCCCAGGAGCCACCATGTCTGACACGACCTTTCCCGATGTACTGGTGTTCGACGTCAACGAGACACTACTCGACATCACCACTCTCTCGCCGTTGTTCGCACGCGTGTTCGGTGATGAAAGCGTGTTGCGCGAATGGTTCGCACAGCTGGTGCTGTACTCGCAGACCATGACGCTCTCACAACGCTACACCCCCTTCGGTGCGCTCGGCGTGGGCGCCCTGAAGATGGTCGCCGACATCCATCAGGTCAGACTCGCGGATGACGATATCGATGAGCTCAAGTCGCGCATGGCCGAGATGCCGGCCCATCCCGATGTCGCCCCGGCGCTTGAGCGCCTCAAGCAGGCCGGTTTCCGCCTGGTGACGCTGACCAATTCCCCCGCAAGCGCCTCCCCGACGCCGCTTGAAAAGGCCGGTATCAGCGAGGCCTTCGAGCAGCATTTCAGCGTCGACAGCGTCAAGCAGTTCAAGCCGGCGCCGGCCACCTATCAGCATGTCGCCGAGCAGCTCGAGGTCGAGCTGGGCGACATGTGCATGATCGCCTGCCATGTGTGGGACACCATCGGTGCCCAGGCCGCCGGCATGCAGGGCGCCCTGCTGACGCGCCCGCACAATGCCGTGCTGCCCGCCGAGAATGTGCCGACCCCAGACTTCATCGCCGCGGAGCTGATGACCCTGGCGGACCAGCTGATCGCGGCCAGAGAGGCCTGAGCGAGCCCTGGCCTCTGAGCTCTCTTGCTAAGCTCTCTTTATAGACTCTCTTTCCAAACTCAGTTTCTCAGCTCTGTCTCTGAGTGCTGCCTTGTAACAACACGCCGCCCGCCCATTCGGTCGGGCGGCGTGACTGTGCCTGCCTTCCTGTTCGCCCTCTCCACCACCTCGTCGTTCGATCAGCCGCCGCACATGGCCGCCTTGGCGGAGCGCCCTCACTTGAGTGAACGAAAGGTCTTGAGCATCTCGTTACGGGTCGCCTGCAGCGCGGCCTGAATCTCCGCCCTGTGCTCGCTGATGCGCCATGAGGGGCCGACCACGGACACGGAGTAATGGCCCTGACTGGTCTCCAGGCCAATTGCGATCGCACCAACCCCCTGCATATGCTCATCCTCATCATGGCCGATGCCGGTGCGACGCACCTCGGCCAGTTGCGTCAGCAGTGCCGGCATCGCGAGGGTGTTATGCGTGTAGGCCATGAGATCCGTCCCCAGCAGGCGCTCCACCTGCTCATCCTCGAGATGCGAGAGCAACACCTTGCCGCTGGCTGTCGCATGCAATGACAGGAAGTTGCCGGCCATCGGCGATACCCGCAGCGGCAGCGGCGACAACACCGAGTGCAGTATCAGCAGCTCGTTGCCGCTCAGACTGCAGAGCACCACCGTTTCCTCGGTGGTGCCGCTCAACGCCTCCAGAAATGACTTGGCATGCGTGATGATATCGAGCTGGCTATGGCGCGCCAGCCGCATCAGCGCAGAGCCGAGCCGTATCCCGCCATGGCCGTGGATTTCCAGCAGGTCTTCCTGGGCCAGCGCATCGACCAGCCGCTTGACGGTCGAGCGCGGCAGATCGTTCATGGCGGCGATCTCCCCCAGGCTCATGCCCTGCTCACTGCCTTCCAGACTCTTGAGGATCGCCGCCACCCTGGCCACGACCTGCACGCCACTACCTTCTCTTGTGGACACAGACATAACTCCTTAACAAGCTAACTACTTGCCTAACTAAACCGCTGAGTGGTACAGTGTACCGCATTATGAGACACCCAAAGTGTCTAGCGCTTCACCTCAAAACGGGAACTCTACAGTGGCCGCTCCTCACCCCTTCAATCCACGACTCGCACTCGGTCTTGTGGGCATTCTGCTCGCATCGCTGATGTCCGGTGTGGGAGAGCGTGTCACGCAGACCGTCCTGACGGATGTGGTCGGACACTTCGGCTTCTCCCACGATGAGGGCAGCTGGCTGACCACGATCTACAGCGCGGCGGAAGTCTCGATGATGCTGCTTGCCGGCTGGCTGGCCGTCACCTTCAGCCTGCGCCGCTTCGCGATCGGTGCCTGCCTGGCACTGGCCCTGTTCTCGCTGCTGGTGCCTCTGGCCGACAGCTTCCCGCTGATGGCGGGGCTGCGCTTGGCCCAGGGCCTGGCCTCCGGCAGCATCCTGCCGCTGTTGATGATGTCAGCACTGCGCTTCCTGCCGTGGCATAGCAAGCTCTATGGCCTGTCGGCCTATGCGATGACGGCCACCTTCGGCCCTTATCTGTCGGCACCGCTGGCCGCTCTCTATGGCGACCTGGGCGACTGGAATCTGGTGTTCTGGGAAACCGCTCCGGTATGTATTCTCGCCGCCGCGCTGGTCTCCTGGGGCCTGCCGCAGGACCCGCTCAAGCTGGAACGCTGCAAGCAGTTCGACTGGCTCGGTGCCTTGCTGGGCGTCACCGCCCTGTGCGCGCTGGTCGCCGGCATGACTCAGGGTGAGCGACTCGACTGGGGCAACTCACCGTTGGTCGTCGCCCTGCTGACCACGGGCGGGCTGGTCTTCGTGACCTTCCTGATCCATGAGTGGTTCCACCCGATGCCGCTCTACAAGCTGCAGCTACTGGCACGCCGCAACTTTGCCTTCGGCATCATCACCCTATGTACCTTCATGTTCCTGCCCCTGGCCGCTGGCACCATTCCCGCCGCCTTCCTGGGGGAGGTGCAAGGTTATCGCCCCATGCAGCTGTTTCCGGTCATGTTGACCATGGCCCTGCCACAGCTGCTGCTGGCACCGCTGGTGGCGACACTGATCAACCGCAAGATCGTCGACAGCCGCTACGTGATGGCCACGGGCCTGGTGTTGATCCTGATCAGCTGCCTGCTGGGCTCGCAGCTCACCAGCGACTGGAATCGCGACAACTTCTATCTCATCGAGGTGCTCAACACCCTGGGTCAGCCGATGGTGGTGGTACCGCTGCTGATGAATGCCACCGGGGCGCTCAGCCCGCTGGAAGGGCCGTTCGCCACCGCGATGGTCAACTCGCTGCGCGCCCTGTTCACGGTGGTAGCCTCCACGGTCTACGGAAGCTTCCTCGTCACGCGTGAAGCCCTGCACACCACCCGCCTGGGCGAAGCACTCGGCCTGCAGGGCAATCAGCCCGCCGGACTCATCCAGGTCGACGCGGCAAGCGATATCACCACGCGCATCTCCGAGCAGGCCTCCGTGATGAGCTATGCGGATGCCTACCTCGCCATCATCCCCTTCGTGGTGGCGCTGCTGATACTGGTCATGGTGCTGCCGATCCGCGCCTATCCGCCCCAACCGGCACCGGCACCTCAACCAGAGCCAGCACAGCGCTCTCAGTCTCAGCCCTCTCAGTCTCAGCCCTCTCAAGCACAACCCTCCGGGGCATAGACACAGACACAGGCAACGGCAACCAGCTAGCCAGGATTCAGCCACTTCCCCCTTCTTCGACATAGACGACGAGATACGACACCGACATGAACAAGACACGTACCACCCTACTGTTGAGCGTTCTGGCGCTCCTGCTGGTCGCGACCTACGCGGGCCTCTACTGGAAGGGCCACGATGGCCGCGAAGCCACCAACAATGCCTATGTACGCGCCGATAGCGTGATGGTGACCACACGCGTCGCGGGCCAGATCGACAAGGTGCTGGTGGAAGACAATGAAGTGGTCAAGGAAGGCCAGATCCTGGCCACGCTGGATGACCGCGATTACCAGGCCTCCCTGCACTCCGCCCAGGCCGATCTCGCCGCCCAGCAGGCAGCGGTCGGTGACCTGGATGCCAACATCGAGCGTCAGCAAGCCGTCGTGCAGCAGTCCATCGCGGAAGTGAAGTCCACCCAGGCCTCACTGCGTTATGCGCGCAATGATGCCAAGCGTTACCGCAGCCTGCGCATGACCAACGCCGCCTCCCAGCAGGACAAGGAAAAGGCCGATGAACAGCAAGGCATCTGGGAAGCCAATCTCGTGCAGGCCCAGGCGGCTCAGCGCTCGGCGGAAAAGCAGATCGGCGTCCTTGAAGCCCAGCGCGTGGAAGCCCTGGCCGAGGTCGAACGCTCACGTGCAGCACTCGAGCAGGCGGAACTGAACACTGGCTATACCGTCATTCGTGCGCCGAAGGACGGCATCATCACCCAGCGCTCACTGCGTGTCGGTGCCTACGTGCAACCGGGTGATTCGCTGCTGGCCATCGTGCCGCACAAGGAAGCCTATGTCGTCGCCAACTATCTCGAGACCCAGATGGCCGAGATGGAGCCGGGCCAACCGGTCGAGATGACGCTGGATAGCCTGCCGGGCACGACCTTCACTGGCCATGTCGACAGCATCGCACCGGCCTCCAGCAGCGCCTTCTCGGCCGTGGCCAGCGAGAACGCCACCGGCAACTTCACCAAGATCACCCAGCGCATGCCGGTCAAGATCGTGTTCAACCCGAATCAGCCCGACTTCGACAAGGTACGCATCGGCATGTCCGTGATCGCCCATGTCACGACTCAGCAACAATCCTGATTCGACACGCGGCTCGGCGGGTGATTTCGCCGGCAACTCCCAGGCCATGTCACTCTGCCACGTGCCATGGCCACCAGAGCTGCCATACGAATGTCGCCGCACGAGTCCGGTGTCATCACCTGTGCCATCGGGTCTGAACCGAAAAGCCCCCGCGCGTCACTGACGCACGGGGGCTTTGTTCGTTATTGGCCAACACGCCCTCAGTCGGCGCTTGCGCATTGCCTACGACTGGCACAGCTGCCATGCGTCGTGGTCGATATCGAGCATGGCGGCGACAGCGGCCGAGGCCACGACATGCGTCTGGCCACTGGCCTCGTCATGCACATTGAGCCCGCCCTGCACCACCGTCACCTCGGCGCGCCCACGGGGAAGCTCGCGCGCTACCGCGTCCACATCCACGGCGTCCGGTTCCTGGACCGCGATGGTGACCTCGACGCGCATCTGGTGGTGATCGATGCCGAGTGACTGGAACATCACGATTGAGGAATGATGCAGGGCGTCATGCACCGCACGGCAGGCAGCCTTGGTGTAGTCCATGCCGTAGAGGTCATTGCCGGTGCCCATCTCGAGAATGATGCGTTGCTCGCTCATGACTGACCTCCTGCCGACTGCCCGGCCGTGGAAGAGGTGGTTGCCGCACCGGCGGCCGCCATGTCGAATGACACGATGATGGCGACGTTGGCGATCACGCTGACCCCGCTGCCATCCGGCTTGGCGACGTCCAGCCCGCCCTTGACCACGCGCACACTGGGCTGACCGTAGGGAAAGATGCCCAGCAGGGCATCACTGTCGACCTTGTCGGGCTTCTGCACGCCGATCTCGACCTCGATCAGCATCGCCTCCTTGGGGAAGCCGAAGGCGTCCGCCACGTTGAGCGAGTTGTGCCACAGGGCATCGCGGATGCCACGTGCCGCCGCCTCGGTGTAGTCTTGGCTGCGGATGGAGGTGCCCATGCCGAACTGGGTCACCATGCGTGTCTTGGCCACATTACCCCCTGATTTCCTGTCACGGAAAAGACGTACCACTCGCGCCGCCTATCAGCGCGGATGCTTGAAAAGCCCGATCACCCACCCTAGCCCGCCCAGCAGCAGGGCGCCCTGCCAATCTCCCCGGAACAGCTCGATCAGCGCCAGGACGATTGCCACCAACTGTGCGCTGCGCACCGGACTGACCGTCGCTATGGGCTTGCGGTCACCCTGCTCTGACATGCGGCCTCCCGTCGCTGGCCCGATGTCTTCATCAGGCGATGACAACGTGGCTCCATCGTTTCAGGAAAGCCTCAAGTAGAAAATACGACTTCCGTCCCCGAGCACCTGCCCCGGTCAGCTCATCGGGGCGTGTCAGGCGCCTCAAGCGCCAGCTGCCCCCAGAAGTGGCCGCTGCTGCGCGACAGCGTCGGGTCGTTCATCAGCCAGGCAAAGGTGGCCATGGGGTCGAGGTCGGCAAAGGTCTCGGGGTGCAGCCAGCGCGCGATGGCCTCCAGCGCGACGATGGCATAGGGCCCCTGGTGGAAGCCATGCCACAACGCCATCACCCGGCCCTGCTTGACGGCATCCAGTGACTGCCAGCCGGGCAATGTCTGCACCATGCGCGCCAGATCATGCTGGATATCCTCACCCGAGATGCCGATGCCGGCACGCAGGCCATCGCCCTTGGCCCACTGGCCACCGGTATTGAGAATCGCCTCGGGCGGGTGGGCCAGCACCCACTCCTTGCTGAGGGTGGCACCGCTGACCGGCGCCAGTTCAGCGGACAGATTGCGCCCGCCGGCCCGCGTGACCAGGTCCGCCACGCCGTTATGCAGATTGGTACGACAGCAATCCACCTTCACGCCCGGTGCGATGTTGATCAGCACACGCGGCCGATCGGCTATCGTCGCCAGACGTTCGTCAATCAGCGCCAGATGCGCCGCCATGGTGTCCTCCACCTCGCGGGCACGCGCCTCGACGCCGAGCACCTCGCCCAGCAGGCGCACGCTGACCGGAGTATCCTGCAGCGGATGATGATTGAACTCGACATACAGCCAGGGAGTGCCAACCTCATCCAGCAGCGCCGCCAGCGGCGAGCCTTCGATACGCGAACGCTGGGAGAGATCGAACAGTACCAGGTCCGGCGTCAACGCCAGCAGGGCCTCGCCTTCGAGGCTCGGCGTCGAGGCCCGACTCAGCGCTGGCAGCGTGGCAAGTTGTGGCCAGCGCGCCTCGAGACGCTCGGTCATCGCCGGGTCAAACACCGCCAGGGGATAGCCCCAGCCGACGATACGCTCAAGCGGCGCCTCCAGCAGCGTCAGCAGCGCATATAGCTGACGCGGCTGGGCGAGGAAAATGCGCTGCGGCGAGGACTCAAGCGTCACCTCGCGCCCGGCGAGATCCGTGACCTGACGCGGAAAGCTGGCCTGGGCCTGTTCAGTAGCGAAGGGCACCTTGGCGACCGGCTCGGCGGCATGGGCAAGGTTGCCCGGCGCGCTCGAGAAGGCCCCTGCGAAGACAGTGGCGAGTGCCAGCAGGCGGACACCTGCCAGTCTTGTGCGCCTCGCCATCATCGTCTGGCTCCGGCATCGCGCGTGATATGACCGATATCGGCCTGGGCCGAGTCGGCGACGCGATCGGTGAGCACCACCGGATGGCCCAGCGAGCAGCTCTCGATCCGTGCCTCGATCCCGTAGGCCTCACGCAGATGCTCGGCGGTGATCACCTCCCGCGGGGCCCCGGTGGCCAGCAGGCCGGAGGGTGCGAACAGGATGATCTGATCACAGAAACGCAGCGCCAGATTGATGTCGTGCAAGGCGATCAGGCAGATGGCCTGCTGCTCCTGTACCACGCCGCGCACGCCTTCGATCAAGGCCAGCTGCCAGCGCAGATCCAGCGCGCTGGTCGGCTCATCGAGCAGCAGCAGTTGCGGCTGGCGCACCAGCGCCTGGGCGAGACCGACCATCTGACGCTGGCCACCGGAGAGCGTGTCCATGCGCCGGAAGGCCAGAGAATGCAGCGACAGGCGTGCGAAGACCTGCTCGACCAGCGAATCCGTGGCCTCGCGGCTCAACTCGGCACGCGCCGCGCGACAGGCGCTGGCCACGGCTTCATAGGCCACCAGACTGGTCGGCTGCGGCAGCGTCTGCGGCAGGTAGCCGACATGACGCATGCGGTTCGCCCCGTGCAGCGACGACAGCGCAAGCTCCCCGAGGTGGATGTCGCCCTTGGCCGGGCGCATGCCGGCAATCGCCTTGAGGAAGGTCGACTTGCCGACCGCATTCGGCCCGAGCACCCCGACCAATGAGCCCGCCGGCAGCGGTGGCAGATCGAGTTGATCAAAGATCATGCGCCGCTGATAGCCGGTGGTCAGCTGCGAGATCTTCAAGGAGGCTTGCGAATCAAAGACGTGATGGCTCATCCCTGCCCCCTGCGCTGACCGAGCAGCAAGGCGAGGAAACAGGGAATGCCGATCAATGAGGTCACGATTCCTACCGGCAGCACCAGGCCAGGTACCAGTGACTCACTGGCCGTGGCGGCCAGGGACAGCACCAGCGCCCCCGCCAGCGCACTGCCGGGCAGGTAGAAGCGATGGTCTTCCCCCAGCGCCAGACGCGCCATGTGCGGCCCGACCAGACCGATGAAGCCGATGGTGCCGACAAAGGCCACCGCCACTGCCGCCAGCAGGCTGACACGCAACAGTGCCGTGCGGCGCAGGCGAGTGACCGGCACGCCAAAGCTGCGCGCATGGTCTTCCCCGGCACGCAGCGCTGTCAGCGCCCAGGCACGCCGCATGGCGAAGGGCAGGCAGACGACCAAGACGCTTGCGATGATCGCGACTCGCTCCCACGAGGCTTCCGACAGGCTGCCCATGGTCCAGAACACCAGCTGCTGCAGCGCATCGGGACTGGCCACGAACTGCACCAGCGCATTGACGGCGTTGAGCACGAAGACCAGCGCGATGCCGAACAGCACGATCACTTCGCGACTGGCGCCATACAGCGAGGCCACGGCATCGATGGCCAGAATCGACAGCGCCGCGAACACGAAGGCCATCAGCGCGATGGTGTAGCTGGGCGGCAGCCCCGGCAAGGCGACATCCAGGATGATGACCAGCGAGGCGCCAAGCGTCGCCGCGGCGCCCACACCCAACGTGAAGGGGCTGGCCAGGGCGTTGTTGAGCACGGTCTGCATCTCGGCGCCCGCAAGCCCCAGGGCTGCACCGACCAGCGCCGCCATCACCGCCGTCGGCAGACGAATCTGCCAGACGATGGCTTCATTGATCGGCCCGTGCGAACCGGGATTGATGAGTTCGCCCAGCAGATCAGACAGCGCGAGATCGGCAGGGCCGGTCATGATGTCGCCAAGGATGGCCAACAGCAGTGCCAGGCACAGCGCGGAGAGAATCACCACACGCTTCCAGGCGAAGCGCCGGTATTGCTGGGCGAGCGTAGGCGACGACTCAGGCGCTGAGGCCTGAGCGTGCGCGGGGGGGGACATCGGACGTTTTTCAATCACCAGCAAGGTCTGCCACTAGGAGGAGGAAGTGAACTTCCATGCATCAGGGCCCACCGGAGCCGCCAGGCGGCTCGGTTATCAGCATGAATCATGCGCAGATGATAATGATTGACGCCTGCAGTCACAATGCGCACGGCCGCGACGGGTGATATGCGCGACCCAGCTCACGTCCATTCAACCCAGCCTGGCGCCGCCGCCAGGCCTTCCCACACCCGCCCTGCTCACGTCCGCTTCGACAAGTACCTGGCTTAGCAAATGTCAGGCTCAGAAAATGTCAGGCTCGGAAAATGACAGACTCGATGAACAGGGCGGCAAAAACTTGGTAGCGTCCTGACGGGTTGCTATGTTCAAGATTCGCTCGCCCCTTCTCTTGCCCAGGAGCCTGACATGGCCCGCCTCACTGCAAAGGATTTTGCTCCCGAGTTGCTGGAGCTGTACGACGGATATGTGCATGGCAACATCACTCGCCGCCAGTTTCTGGATCGCGCGGCGGCCTTTGCCGTCGCGGGCATGACAGCCACCTCGATTCTGGCAAGCCTCAGCCCCGACTACGCGCTGGCTTCTCAGGTCGAGTTCACCGACCCCGACATCGTCGCCGAATACATCACCTATCCCTCCCCCGAGGGCCACGGCGAGGTGCGCGCCTATCTGGTGAAGCCCGCCAAGGCCAGCGGCCCGCTGCCGGGCGTGGTGGTGGTGCATGAGAACCGTGGCCTCAACCCCTATATCGAGGACGTGGCGCGCCGCGTGGCCAAGGCCGGCTATATCGCGCTGGCCCCGGATGGATTGAGCTCGGTGGGCGGCTATCCGGGCAACGACCCCAGGGGCAAGGAGCTGCAGGCACAGGTAGGCCCTGAAAAGCTGATGAACGACTTCTTCGCCGCCATCGATTACCTGATGAGCGAGGACCGCACCACCGGCAAGGTCGGCATTACCGGCTTCTGCTACGGCGGGGGCGTCTCCAATGCCGCCGCCGTGGCCTATCCTGAACTAGCCTGTGCCGTGCCCTTCTATGGCCGCCAGCCGCGCGCCGAGGAAGTCGCCGCCATCAAGGCCCCGCTGTTGCTGCACTATGCGGAGCACGATGAGCGCGTCAATGCCGGCTGGCCCGCCTATGAAGCCGCGCTTGAGGAACACGCCAAGGTCTATGAGGCCTACATCTACCCGGACACCCACCACGGCTTCCACAACGATTCGACGCCACGCTATGACGAACAGGCCGCCAGGCTCGCCTGGGCCAGAACGCTTGAGTGGTTTGCCAAGTATTTGACCTGATCCGCTCGACGCAATGTGGCTCCTCTCTGAACGACAAGGCCCGCACCCCATGCTTCATCCTTGGGGGGCGGGCCTTGTCATGAGCATGTCAGGACACCATCGGGCCGTCTTTCAGCTGCACAGCATGCCGCTGGCGACGATCTCGCTGAGCGTGCCCTTGCCGATGCCGCTGATGCGAGTCAGCTGAGCGCTGGAACTCCACGGGCGCTGCCGGATGATATCGGCGGCGCGTGCCGGCCCGATGTTGGGCAGGCGATCCAGCTGATCGGCGTTGGCGGTGTTGAGGTCGATACAGGTCTGACCCGCCGAACTGGAGGCGTTGGATGCACGACTGGCCACCTCTGTGCCCGCCGCCTGCGGCTGGCTGCCGTCCAGCGGCAGCAACGCCAGTGTCTCGCCGGTCACCGACAGATAGATCGGGGCGTGATCGGAGACATCGGCACGCGCCGCCTCATGACTGATACCCAGATAGTCCGGGAAGCGGAACACCTCGCCGCTGGCGCTGGGCCATTCGCTCGACACATACCAGATGTTGTCGTAGAGCGAGGCATAGCGGCCATCGCTCTTGGAGAGCGTCGTCGCGCCCTCGGTGATCAACGGGCGCAGGCCGAGGGTGCGCAGGTCTCCCCAAGCAGGCTCGTCCGGCGCCATGTTGAAGTCACCCATGATGATCGCCGGGGTACCGGGCGAGATTTCCTTCATCAGGTCGTAGATATCCGCCAGCGCACGGATTTCCGGCGCGCGATCCGCCTTGCTGTCGCCATAGACGATATGCACGTTGGCGGCGCTGAAGGCCCGCCCGCTGTCCTTCTCGACGAAGGTGGCCAGCAGCGGCTCGCGCGAGAACACATCCTCGGGATCGAGATAGACGGTAGCCCCGCCCTGATAGGCGATCGTCTTGTCGCGATACAGGTAGGCGTAACGCTCGGTATAGGTGCTGCGCCCGACCGCATGGCTGACCAGGCTGCCCCACTCATCGCCGGTCAGGGCTTCAAGCTGCTGCTCGAGCTCGCTGACGACCTCCTCCTTCATCACCTCCTGCAGGCCGATCAGGTCCATATGGCTTGCCACCGCCGCGACCTGTTCGAGATGCTTGCCGTTGTTCCAGCCGGCATGCTTCAGATTCCAGCTGGCGATCACCGCATCCGCCTGACTGCTGGCCGCAGCGCCCAGCAGTACGGGCACTGCCAGCGCCATCGCCACCCGTCTGACAATCCGCTCAAGTCGTGAGTCGCCAGACGGCTGCCGTCCGCGCGAGGGCTTGCTGCTGATGCTAGTACTATTGCTGCCGTTGCTGGTGCTGCCAGCGATATTGGAGTGATTGTTGCTCGAATTGCTGACGCTACCGCGCTGACCTGTGCGTATCACTGCATGACCCTTGACTGATGACTCGTACAAAAAAGACCGTAAGAGACTGTATCTTATGGGCTTGTCGTCAAGGTTTATAGAACCACGATATTATTTATTATCCTTTGCGCGACTCTTGATAGATAACAGAGAGCTCCCGCGTCACGTCAGCGCCGGCCCTTGCCACTTGACCTTTCAAAGCCAGCTTCTACTCTCGAGCGCTGATGCCTCCTTTCTCCAGTCACGAGATCCCATGACCCCATCGTCATCCCTTTCCCCCGGCAGCCTGCTGAATCAGCTGCGCCAGACCACTCCGCTGGTGCACAACATCACCAATCATGTCGCGATGACGCCGACCGCCAACACCCTGCTGGCCATCGGTGCCTCGCCGTTGATGGCGCATGCACAGCAGGAAATCCAGGAGATCTCCGCCATCAGTGCAGCGCTGTCGATCAATATCGGTACCCTCTCACCCAGCTGGATCGAGGCCATGCAGCTGGCCGCGATGTGCGCCCACCGCGATGGCAAACCCTGGGTGCTGGACCCCGTCGGCATCGGCGCCTCCAGCCTGCGCCAGTATGCCTGCCGCTCGCTGCTGGAATATCGCCCCAGCGTGATTCGCGCCAATGCCTCCGAAGTGCTGGCGCTGGTCGGTGAGATGAATCAGGGCCGCGGCGTGGACAGTGGCGATGATGGTGAGGATGCGCAGGAGCGCGCCTATCGGGCAGCCGTCGCCCTGGCGCGCGCGCAGAATTGCGTGGTGGCAATGACTGGCCGTGTCGATATCGTCACCGATGGCAAGCGCCAAATCACGGTTCAAGGTGGCCATGCGCTGATGGGCCGCGTCACTGCCATGGGCTGCGCGCTGAGCAGCGTGGTCGCCGCCTTCCTCGCCGCCTCCCTCGCCGGACATGACGAGCCCCTGCAGGCCACCGCCGCCGCGCTGGCCTGTTACGCCGAGGCCGGTGAGACGGCGGGCCAGTCAGCGCAAGGGCCGGGCAGCTTCGTGCCACGCTTCATGGATGCCCTGTATACTCTCGACGCCGATTCCACCCTGCTAGCCTCTCGTCTGGAGCTGACCGATGTCACTTGATCTATCCCTTTACCTGGTCACCGACCCCGCGCTGTGCGCCGAGCGCGGCCTGGAAGCCACCGTGATGGCCGCCGTACGCGGTGGCGTCAGTGTCGTGCAGCTGCGCGACAAGTACGCCAGCGACGAGGAGATGATCGCCCAGGCCATCCGCCTCAAGGCGCTGCTGGACGAGTACGAGGTACCGCTGATCATCAATGACCGCATCGAGGTCGCGCTGGCCAGTGGCGCCGATGGCCTGCACATCGGTCAGAGCGATGGCGACCCGGTCGAGGCGCGTCGCCGTCTCGGCGAGGACGCCTTGATCGGCCTGTCGGTACAGACGCTTGAGCAGCTCAAGGCCGTCGATGTCGAGCGCATCGACTACCTCGGCCTCGGCCCGGTCCATGCCACCCCGACCAAGCCGGATCATGCCGCGCCGCTGGGCATCGAGGGGCTCACGCAGCTCGTGCGCTCAAGCCCGCTGCCGACGGTCGCCATCGGCGGTATCTCGCTGGCCAATGCCGGCGAAGTCATGACCAGCGGCACCGACGGCCTCGCCGTCGTATCGGCGCTGTGCAGTGCCGAAGACCCCGCCGCGGCCGCCCAGCAATTCCTGGCGCAGTATCCTTTCTGATCTGATCCCACCCATCAGATAGAGACGCCAACGCCCGCCATGGTCAGTCATGGCGGGCGTTGGCGTCTTTGCTATCTGAGGGCTTGAGCTGATTGAACTGCTTGAGCGGATCAGCTGGCCGCCAGGTCACTCTCGGCATTCGCCACCAGCGCGAACTCCTCCTCGGCGGTCTTCGCCACCAGTCGATGACGGCTGAAGATGGTGTAGTAGGCGATGCCCACCACGAACAGCACCACGGTGTAATTGAAGGCACGCGGGTCGAAGGCATAGACCCCGGTCAGCGCGATCAGCGAGAGCACCAGTGCGATGGCGGACGTCACGATGCCGCCCGGCGTGCGATAGGGACGCTCCAGCGCCGGCTGACGCAGCCGCAGCAGGATATGGCTGGCCGCCATCAGCGCGTAGGAGACTGTCGCCCCCACCACCGCCATGCCCAGGATCAGATCGCCCTCGCCAGTCAGCGAGACCAGGAACCCGAAGATGCCCGGCACTACCAGCGCCCAGGTCGGCGCCTTGCGCTTGCTGGTCAGCGACAGCGTCTTGGGCAGGTAGCCGGCTCGTGACAGCGCGAACACCAGACGGCTGTAGCCGTAGATGATCGAGAAGAACGACGCCACCAGCCCCGCCAGGGCCAGCACATTGACCAGCGTTGCCAGCCCTTCACTGCCGGTCGCGTTCAGCGCATCCACCAGCGGCACGGCACTGCTGCCGATCGCCTCGGCACCGGCGGCACCGGCCAGCAGGAAGACGACGAGCACGGCGGTGAACATCAGAAACAGCATGGCGCCGATGATGCCACGCGGAACATCACGAACCGGATTGCGCGATTCCTCTGCCGCCAGCGGCACCCCTTCCACGGCCAGGAACAGCCACATGCCGAAGGGCAGCGCCGCCCAGATGCCATACCAGCCATTGGGCATGAAGTCGCTGGCCCCCCAGGCGTCGGTAGGTGCGATGTCGAACAGGCGACTGCTATCGAAGTCACCGATCAGCGCGACGGCGGTGGCAATGATCGCGAACACCGCCAGGCCGCTGATCACCATCATCACCTTGAGCGCCTCGCCGACCCCCGCCAGGTGGATGCCGATGAACACCAGATAGAAGATGGCGTAGATGATCGGGCCATTGATCCCCAGCAGCGACTCCACCGCGCTGCCGATGAAGATGACGATGGCCGCGGGTGCCAGCGCATATTCGATCAATACCGCGAGGCCGGTGAGATAGCCGCCAGCCGGGCCCATGGCCTGACGCGCGAAGCTGTAACCGCCGCCGGCGGCCGGAATGGCCGCTGACATTTCCGCCAGCGACAGCACCAGCGCCAGATACATGATGCCCATCAGCAGCGCCGCGATCGCGAAGCCGCCCCAGCCCGCCTCGCCGATACCGAAATTCCAGCCGGCGAAATCGCCGGAGATCACATAGGAGACCCCGAGTCCCGCCAGCAGGACCCAACCTGCCGTGCCCTTCTTCAACTGGCGTCTGGCCAGATAGTCCTGCTCATTCGTGTCGTGATGCGTGTCGCGAGTCATGGTGCCGCCTTGTTGCCGTCAAGCATTGTCATTGTTGGATCGGGAGTTTCCCGCTGCTGCGCTGCCGTCCCGTCAGGACAGCAGAAAGTTCTGGATACCGCCCCCGCTCTCCAGCGAGTTGTCGCCACTTCTGTCCTTGAGCCCCACCCCGGTGAGACCGAGCTTGCGTGCCTCGCGCAATAGGTAGTGCAGACGCTGGGCGGCCATGGCGAAGTCGAGCCCTGCCGGGCGCACGTTGGAGATGCAGTTGCGGCTGGCATCGCTCAGGCCGACGCGCGGCTGCCAGGTCAGATAGAGGCCGAGGCTGTCCGGAGAGCTGAGGCCGGGGCGCTCGCCGACCATCACCAGCACCGCCCGCGCCTTGAGCAGCTCACCGACTTCATCGCCGATCGCGACCCGCCCCTGCTCCACCACGCTGATCGGTGTGAGCGTCCAGGCATCCGGGCCATCCTCGGCAAGCGTTTCCAGCAATGCCGCGATGAAGGGCGCGGCGTTGTTCTGTACCGCCAGAGACGAGAGCCCATCGACGACCACGATGGCCAGATCCGCAGGCTCCGCTGCGAGGCTGGACAGCTGCCCACACGAGGTCTCATCAAGACGCCGGCCGTAGTCGGGGCGTTGCAGATAGGTGGTGCGGTCTACGGCGCGGCTATGCAGATGCTGGATGTCCGGGGCGTTCTCGAGTGCAGGCAGTTGCTGGAGATCCTCGATCAGTCGAGGAATCTCCAGCGGCAGGTGGACGGCGTCCTGGGCGCGGGCGTGCGCCAGCTGGAATTCCAGCGAACGATTGGTCGGCAGGCTGATGCCGGCACGGCCCAGGCCGATGCGCGCATCCGTGAACTGGCCAAGCCGTTGCCAGGCATTGGGCGTGACGATGGCATCAGGTTCGAGGCTGCGCGAGAGTGCGTCAGCAGAGGGCTGGTCATGGCTCATGCGTCACCTCCGGATACCTGACGCAGGGAATCGGCAAAGCAGGACGGCATGTCAGTGGGCAGCTTCTGCTGGGCGACATCGGTGAAGATCTGCATCTCCTCGAGCCAGGCGGCGAATTCCGGCGCCGGGCCCAGGCCCAGTACCCGCCGGGCATAGAGGGCATCGTGGAAGGAGGTGGTCTGATAGTTGAGCATGATGTCATCCGAGCCGGGGATGCCCATGATGAAGTTGCAGCCCGCCACCCCGAGCAGCGTCAGCAAGGTATCCATGTCGTTCTGATCGGCATCGGCATGATTGGTGTAGCAGATGTCGCAGCCCATCGGCAGGCCCAGCAACTTGCCGCAGAAGTGGTCCTCAAGCCCCGCGCGGATGATCTCCTTGCCATTGAACAGATACTCGGGACCGATGAAGCCGACCACGGTGTTCACCAGCAACGGCGAGTACTTGCGGGCCACTGCATAGGCGCGCGCCTCGCAGGTCTGCTGGTCCAGGCCGTGATGGGCATCGGCGGACAGCGCACTGCCCTGACCGGTCTCGAAATACATCACGTTGTCGCCCACCGTGCCGCGCTTGAGCGACAGCGCGGCCTGCTGCGCCTCTTCCAGCACGCAAAGCTCGACACCGAAGCTCTCGTTGGTGGCCTGGGTGCCGCCGATGGACTGGAAGACAAGATCCACCGGGGCGCCCTGCTCGATGCATTCAATGGTATTGGTGACATGGGTCAGCACGCAGGACTGGGTAGGAATCGAATACTTCTGGATCACCTCATCCATCAGGCGCATCAGCTTGATGCTCTGGGCCACGTTGTCGGTGGCCGGATTGATGCCGATCACGGCGTCGCCGTTGCCGTAGAGCAGACCATCGAGAATGCTGGCGGCGATACCGGTGACGTCATCGGTAGGATGATTGGGCTGCAGGCGGGTCGAGAGATGGCCGCTCTTGCCGATGGTATTGCGAAAGGCCGTGACCACCTCGCACTTCCTTGCGACCAGAATCAGATCCTGATTGCGCATCAGCTTGCTGACCGCGGCGGCCATTTCGGGGGTAATGCCGGCACGCACCTGCGCCAGCATCGCCGGCGTCGCGAGGTCACTCAGCAGCCAGTTGCGGAAGTCGCCGACGGTGAGATGCGCGATCGGCAGGAACGCCACCGGATCATGCTCATCAATGATCAGGCGGGTGATGTCGTCCTGTTCGTAGGGAATCAGCACGTCTTCGAGGAAGGTCTTGAGGGGCAGCTCCGCCAGACACAGCTGCGCGACGACTCGCTCCTCGGCGGTTTCCGCGATCACACCAGCAAGACGATCTCCGGAGCGGGCGGGCGTCGCCTTGGCCATCAACTCCGCCAGATTGGCGAAACGATGGACCTAACTGCCCAGGGTATAACGGTACTCGCGGCTCATGGAAAATTCCTTGCACTGACAGATGTCATTTCATCTCAGTCGGTTTGCAGGAATCACGCCAATATCTCTCCATGCCTCTTTGGTCCCGCATGCGCCTTGAAGCCGCATTGCATAGGGCTGCGCTAGCACCACTATGGTGCATGCCCGCGTTCACGCTCGGTGCAGTGAGTCGCGGGGGTCAGCCGCGTGCGCCCCCCAGCTTCGTGATGATCGCCTCGCGATGCTTGAGCGAGGCCACCCCGGCCTCACCCAGCTTGCTGGCCACCTCGCTGAGCAGACCTTCGGCGAGGAACATGAAGGCGCTCATGCTGTTGCTATAAAAAAGGCTGTGATTGGGCACATGGAAGCTGTAGCGCGCCAGCGGCTCCAGCGGAGAACTGGCCGAATCGGTCAGCGCAATCACCTCGACACCACGCTCCACCGCCACCTCGGCGCAGGCCACCACGCTTGGGGTATAGGGGAAGCAACTGGCCACCACCAGCACATCACCCGCCGTCAGCTGAGCCAGCGCATCCGCCACGCCCTGACGACTGGCGTCCAGCGGTGCCACGTCCGGGCGCAGCATGCCCAGCCCATAGGCCATGAACAGTGCCAGGGAATTGAACTGGCGCATGCCGTGCAGGCGCACGCGCGGTGCCTCGGCCAGCAAGGTGGTCGCGGCCTCGAAGGCCGCGGCGTCCACCTTCTCGAGCATGCCGAGAATGTTGGCGCTTTCCTGACGCCCCAGCCGCGCAAGCTGCGCCATGGCACCACTGTCGGCATCACGTGACGACAGTCGCGCCGCCTGCTGACTGTAGAAATGCTCGCCATCCGTCACCGCCTGACGGAAGACAGCCTGAAATCGGCTGAAGCCCTCGTAACCCAGCCGCTGGGCCAGACGCGAGAAGGTCGAGGCGTTCACGCCGGTCAGCTCCGCCAGCTGGCTGATGGAAGACACCGCCGTGCGTTGCGGGGACTCGATCAGCACCGCCAGCACACGCCGGGAACTCGCGCCGAGGCGGATATCCACCTCACGGCGATCAATCGCCACCAGCAGCTGCTTCAACCCCTCCAGGGTCTCCGGCGGCGAGTCAGGGGATACGGGCCCGGGGGCTTGTGAGGATGGGGGCATGGGACGCCTCCTTGGCAAGGGACAGGACAGATGGCGGCAACGGTAGCATCTCTGGCCGGTCGAGACCGAAGATTCAGGCGACTTCATGCAATGATTTATTGCATAAAACATAAATGCACTACATATTTGCATTACACCTTCGCACCCCTGCCCCCCGGAGCCCACATGAGTCACGTACTGCATCGCAACCTCAATCAGGACTATCCCATCGCTGCAAAGGGCGATGGCCCTTACATCGTTGATCGCGAGGGTCGCCGTTATCTGGATGCCAGCGGTGGTGCGGGCGTGTCATGCCTGGGGCACAGCGACGAGGCCGTGGCGCAGGCCATCAAGAATCAGGTCAGCCAACTGGCCTACGCGCATACCTCGTTTTTCACCAGTGACCCGATGGAGCAGCTGGCCGACTTTCTCATCGAACGCGCCCCTGCAGGACTCGACTCCGTCTACTTCGTCTCCGGCGGCTCGGAATCGGTCGAGGCGGCTCTCAAGCTGGCCCGTCAGTATTTCGTCGAGATCGGCCAGCCCCAGCGCAAGCATCTGATCGCGCGGCGCCAGAGCTATCACGGCAATACGCTGGGTGCGCTGGCCACCGGCGGCAACGCCTGGCGCCGTCAGCAATTCGAGCCGCTGCTGATCAACGTCAGCCACGTCAGCCCCTGCTACGCCTATCGGGACCAGCAGCTCGCCGAGACGCCCGAGGCGATGGGCATTCGTCTCGCCGCGGAACTTGAGGAGGAAATCCTGCGCCTGGGCGCCGAGAATGTGATGGCCTTCGTGGCCGAGCCGGTGGTCGGTGCCACCCTGGGCGCCGTCACGGCGGTACCCGGCTACTTCAGACGCATCCGCGAGGTCTGTGATCGCTACGGCGTGCTGCTGATTCTCGACGAGGTGATGTGCGGCATGGGACGTACCGGCAGCCTGTTCGCCGCCGAGCAGGAAGGCATCACGGCGGACCTGATCACCATCGCCAAGGGCCTGGGCGCCGGCTACCAGCCGATCGGCGCGACCCTGGTCAGCCAGCGCATCCGTGATGCCATCGCCAATGGCTCCGGCTTCTTCCAGCACGGTCATACCTACATCGGCCATGCCACCGCCTGTGCCGCGGCGCTGGCAGTCCAGCAGACCATCGAAGCCCGCGACCTGCTCACTCGCGTCAACGTCCTCGGCGAGGGGCTCAAGGCGCGCCTGAACGAGCGCTTCGCGGATCACGCCCATGTCGGTGACATCCGTGGTCGCGGCCTCTTCCAGGGACTGGAGCTGGTGGCGGATCGCGACAGCAAGCGCCCCTTCGACCCGACCCTAAAGCTTCACGCACGGCTCAAGAAGGCTGCGATGGCTGAAGGCCTGATGTGCTACCCGATGGGCGGCACCCTGGATGGCCGCCAGGGCGATCACATCCTGCTGGCACCGCCGTTCATTCTTCAGGAGTCGCACCTGGACGAGCTCACCGCCAGGCTGGGGCGTGCCATCGATACCACCCTGGCCAGCCTGTGACGGCTAAGCTGCAGGCGCATTGCCTACCTAACGATCTTTGAATGGATTTGAAAGGAGTGACTTTCATGGCGATCACATCGCGTCTGACCGAACTGGATGACGCCAGCATGAGCGCGGCTCAGCGCGAGGTGCTGGCCGAGATTCTCAGCGGCCCGCGCGGCAATCTGGACGGCCCCTTCCTGGCCTGGATCCACAGCCCCGAGCTTGCCAGTCATGCCCAGCGCCTCGGCGCCTTCTGCCGTTACGCCACCGGCCTCGAGCTGCGCCTCAGCGAGCTGGCGATTCTCACCACGGCGGTGTGGTGGCAATCCCAGGCCGAATGGCAGATTCACGCGCCGATCGCCGAGCAGGCCGGCCTCGCACCCGAGGTCATCACGGCGCTGCGCGAGGAGCGTGAACCCGAATTTACACGGGAAGATGAGCGGCTGGTCTATCGCATCACCCGCGCGCTCTACGCCAAGCGGCGCATCGATGATGCCCTGTACGGCGAGGCCGTCGCGATGTTCGGCGAAACCGTGGTAGTGGAGCTGGTCGGAGTACTGGGGTATTACGCCCTGGTGGCCATGACGCTGAATGTCTTCGCCGTCCGGCGCGGTGATGACATCCCGCTACCCTTCGAGGAGCCGAGCCGAACTTGAAGCGCGTGTCTTGAAGGGCCTGGATTTCGCCACGCCCGCAACGCTTGAGTACGACACGCACGGCCACAGCGCGCTTGCCCAGCTGTCGCACGCGAGGCATTCTCGAAGGTCTCCTGCTGCGCCCCGGCCACCCTCGGGGCGTGCGTCATTGCGGCGCGAATACCTCGATGACGGCGCTTCGATATCGACGCCAGGATGACAACACCTCGATAACAACAAGATGACCACAAGGTGAGCACTCGATGAGTGATGGCGAACACACGGAAGTGGCGGTGATCGGCGCAGGCGCCGTGGGTGTCGCCTGTGCCCTGTGGCTGCGGCGCAACGGCCACGAGGTGATGATGATCGAACGCGAAGGCATCGCCAGCGGCACCTCCTTCGGCAATGCCAGCACTCTGGCGGATTACGGCTGCCTGCCCATCGCTCGCCCGGAAATCTGGCGCAGCATGCCTTCGCTGTTGCTGTCGCCTGACTCGCCCTTCGTCATCGACTGGAAGTGCCTGCCCAGGCTCTCGCCGTGGCTGATGCGCTTCATGGGCCAGTGCAACGCCACTCGCTTTCGTGCCAACAGCGAGATGCTGGCCCGGCTGCTCAGCCATACCTACACGGACTACCAGCCGCTGCTCGACGATGCCCCCGCCGCTGCCGCGATGATTCAGCGCAAGGGCTGCCTGTATGCCTACGGCAAGGCCGAGAACCTGCAGGCCGCACAGGGCGATATCCAACTACGCGATCAGCTCGGCATCCACCAGCAGGTGCTGACGGCGGACGAGCTGATCGCGCTGGAACCGGCCATGGAAGGCCACACCGCGGGCGGCGTGCTGTTCCCCTCCTCCTGTCACCTCGACGACCCGCAGGTGTTCATCGACGCCCTGGCCACCCCGCTGCGCGAAGAGAGCCGAATCGTCAGCGCTGAGGTCATCCGCCTGAGCCGACAGGCCTCCGGCATGCTGCTGGAGTACGCCGATGGCCGGCGACTCAGGGCGGATAGAGTGGTGCTGGCAGCCGGGGCCTGGTCGGCAAACCTAGCCCGCCAGCTCGGCGACAGGATTCCGCTGGATACCGAGCGTGGCTATCACATCGAATTCGATCTCGAGCACTCGCCGCTCAACCGCCCGACCTGCCCGGTGGAAAGCGCCTTCTACATGACGCCACTGCACAGCGACGAGGGTGCGCGTCTGCGAGTGGCCGGCACCGTGGAGCTGAGTTCGCTTGCGGGGCCGGCCAATCCGGCCCGTTTCGACTATCTGGAAAGCCGGGTGCGCAAGGTGCTGGGAATCAACGCCCCGGTCGCCCGGCGCTGGCTGGGCTTTCGTCCCACCCTACCCGACTGCGTACCGGTGATCGGCCCATCACCCAATGAGCCTCGCGTGATTCATGCCTTTGGCCATCAGCATATCGGGGTGACACTTGCAGGCGTGACGGGGCGCCTGGTCAGCGAATGTCTAGCCAAAGGCTCACCAGAGTGGATCACGCCCTGCTCCCCTGCTCGGTTTTGAAACCATGCTCCATCTCTGATGTCAGGGCGTTATTTTACGAGGCATCCGCGATGCGGGCTTGACCGGTGGTCAGGCGCTCCAGCAACTGCTGCCACTCGCCGCACAGGGTGTCGGCATCGAAGCGCGCGGCATTGTCGCGGGCCAGCAGGGACATCTCGCTGCGACGAGCCTCATCCGTGATCAGGTCACGGATCTCGCGCGCCAGAGCCTCATCGTCCTCGACATCCACCAGCACGCCACTGCCGCCGGCCAGGATTTCGGCAGGCCCGGTCTCACAATCTGTCGAGACCACCGGCAAGCCAAAGGATTGCGCTTCCAGCAGGGTCATCGGCAGCCCCTCCCAGCGTGAGCTCATCACGTACAGCGCCGCCCGCTGATACTCCTTTTCCACCTGTGAGGTGCGGCCCACGAAGACGACGCTGTCACTCAGGCCCAATGTCCAGGCCTGGGCCTTGAGGTCATTTTCATCCTCGCCCCAACCGACGATGCGCAGCCGCCAGTCAGGGTGGGCCGACACGACCTTGTGCCAGGCATTCAGCAGCACATCGAAGCCCTTCTGCTCCGTCAGTCGCCCGACAGCCAGCACGGTACGCGACGCTGTGCTCTCTTCGCTGGGCCTGGGGAAGTGCGGTACCGGATTCCAGATCGCGCCGACCTTGTCGCGGATGCGGTAGCGCGCTCGCCAGGCCTCGGCGTCCCGCTCGGTGAGCACCACGATGGCGTCGGCCAGGCGCACGGCGGTCGAGCGCCCCACCGAACGCAGGCGTGAACCATGATCGGTGGCGAGGTTGAAATGCTCCCAGCAGATGATCCGGGCGCGCTGGAACGGAGCCCACGGCGCACAGAAGGCGAACAGGATCGAATCCACCAGCACCACGACATCAGCCTGTTGGTGACGGACCTTGGCCAGCAGCGCCGAACTGATGCCCAGCGAACGCCGGGCCCCGCCTCTGGCTTCCTTCAGATTCAGGTAACAGGTCGTGATGCTGGCCTCCAGGGCAAACGAGCTGGTCGCTGGCCCGAACAGACTCGCGATCATCACCTCATGATCCGAACGCGCCAGTCCGCTGGCGATTTCGCATGTGACACGTTCCGTGCCTCCGTCACTGGAAAGATTACCGACGACAAACAGAATCTTCATTGGCTCATGCGCTCCACAGGGAAATGCTCGCCGCGAGGCACCCGACAGCAGACGAGATATCGCCTTGCTTGATCGAAATGCCCGACTGCGGCGCAGAAAAAACCCGCCACCGACGAGGGTCGATGGCGGGAGATAGGGGGAAAGACATGAAGCGGTGCGACCTTGCCCAGCACGCTAATGCAGAAGCCAGTGCAGGCATGGTCGCGCAAAACTACTGAAAGCAAGACGACCGGCGGGCCACACGACATGACAGCTTCATGGAGAAAGATGCCTCAGGCACCTTTTCGGAAAGCCAGTACGTCGGAAAGACAGCACGTCCAGAAAGACAACGCGTCAGCAGGAAACACGGCAATAGGAGCGTGCGTGGTAAGCCGACACGGGGAGCTAGCACGGAAAGCAAGCTCGAGAAGCGAGTTCGAAATCGAGAGTGGCAAGCGGTCTGAGCGCTGAACGAGCACTGCCAGGCAGCATGCGAGAGGCCAGCTCAACGCGCCCTGCTCACCCCCGCCTTCTGAGAAGCACGCTTGTCCTGAATCGGGGTGGGCGTACAACGCGCGCCGTGGCATGGGTGATGACGAGCCAGATCCACTGCCGGCGCGCCAGGTTCATCTCAATCGCTCAATGCTGGCACCTGGAGACAGGATCAGCGGTCAGCAATCGGGTGAGACGATTCAGCGTCCTGCTTGCTCGTCCGGCTGGCAGTGATGGCTTCAGTCGAGACGCGATGGATGATGCCGCAATCTTCACAGTGATAGAGCGGCGCCTTGCCGGCCAGTCGCTGCCACCAATGGCGTTTTACGCGATGTACGCTGGCGCCCCCGCATTGGGCGCAGAAACGATATCCACTCATGACGACATTCTGCTCTCTGTTGATGGTATTCACGGGCATCCTTCCCTTTGATAACGATCGATCGCGTTCCAGCGAGACGGCCTGTTCAGCGACACGCGATGTGTCATTGCAAGAAGAAGCACTGTCCCGACCGATTGAGCTCTCCAGGCAGGCGCCTGTCACTCTCACTCGCGGGGCCATTATGCGCGTTAAATCCAGCAGCAGTTCCTGATATTTGCCCAACCGTCGAGAACGATTTTCTTCATCTTCCTGACGAAAATCCAACGGTGTCAATATGTTAGCGTCCTACCTCACGCAGTAGCGAGTACTGACTTACGCAACTCGATATCCAGTGTGTGCTGCAGACAGCCCAGGTAGGCACGCACCACGATCTGCTGATCGAATTCACGCTCGATACGCACGCGTGCCGCCTGCCCCGCCTCCATCAACGCCGCATACGGCATGTCCAGACAGCCCTGCATCTGCTGCTCCAGGGACTCGGCATCGGCCGCTTCGCACAGCCATCCGGTAACGCCTGGTTTGACCGAGCTGCGACAGCCCGGCACATCACTGACGATCGCCGGACGTCCCATCGAGGCCGCCTCCAACACCGTGCGTGGCATGCCTTCCCGGTACGACGGCAGCACCAGCACATTGGCCTCGGCCAGGAAGGGGCGCACATCCCGCTGTTCGCCCAGGTAGTGCAATATGCCGCGCTCGCGCCAGGCCGCGATTTCCTCATCGCTGATCGCGGTGCGATTGCTGATTCCCGACGGGCCGATCAACCAGAAGCGTGCCTGCGGATAACGCTCATGCAGACGCTCGGCCGCCGTCACGTATTCCCGTACTCCCTTGTCGCCGATCAGGCGTGCGACCATCACGAAGGTCAGCGGTGGCGTCTGCGGCTGCGGGGCAAAGGCGAAGCGTTGCGGGTCGATACCGGCGCCGGGCAGCACGACAGACGGTGTGGACTTCTGCAGCCCGAGGCGCATGAACAGACGCTGATCATCGCGGTTCTCGAAGAACACGCAACGCGCGCCACGGTTGGCGAAGCCATACAGCGCCCGTACCCGACGAAACAGCCAGCTGTCATGTATGAAGGCGGTGCCCAGCCCCGAGACGTTGTTGGTGTAAGGAATCTTGAGCAGCCGACAGGCCAGCCCCGAATAGACATTGGCCTTGATGGTGAAGTTGAGAACATAGCGTGGCTTGAGTTTCAGCAATGTCCCCAACAATGCCAGCAGACTCTTGCCCTCGCCGATCAGCGAGGTGCCCTTGCCTTCCATGCCCAGCGCACGATGCTCGACCTTGAGCTCGTTCACCAGGTACTCGCTATGCGCATCGGTGGGTGCAAGGCATACCACGCGATACCCCGAGTCACGCAGCCCTTCGATGACGCCGCGATGGAAGTTGTAGAGAAAGAACGACGAGTTGGAGACCAGCACCACCGTGGAGGGCTGTGCGTCACGTGTTGGCATGGGGCATTCCTTGCGTGTCATGCGAAGAAGAACATGCGCGAGCTTGAGCCCGCGCGACCGGCAGCATCCCGAAGAGAGGCCATCGACAAGCGAAACGATCGAGAAGCGACACCAGCGAGAAAGGAAGGGCGTCGAGTCCAGTCCAGCAGCTCGGTCCAGCAGGTCAGTCCAGCAACGCAGGCCGGCGTTGCTGCTGCCACAGCCGCACCAGTCCTGTGTCATGCGCCATGCACACCACATAGATGACCAGGAACGGGAAGCGATAGCGCACCGCGGTGCCGTAGTTGAAGACGACGAGCCCATAGATGGTGAAGGCACCGATCAGATACAGCAGCCAGAAGAGCGTCTTCTCACGCTGGATCTGCCAGCACTTGAGGGTCAGCCAGACAAGGAAGGCGACCACCAGCAGGTTCTCTCCCGACTGGATCAACTGCAGCACATTGGCGGCTTCCCAGGGCAATGGCTTGATCAGGAAATAGAGCGCGCCCTGGATCCCCGTCACCACGAAGTCCCCGAAGCCTTGAATGACTTCCACATCCTCGATCTTGCCGCCATCTTCCAGATACATGGCCGCGCGGAAGAAGTTGATCTGGTCGACCGCCAGCGGATAGATGACCAACACACTGGCGGCCAGCCCGACCAGCAACCAGCAGAATCGCCTGGTCGACAGGCCCTGACGGCTGACGTCGTAGAGGAGATAGATGCCGAGGAAGATCAGCATGATCAGAGCGTTCTGGAACTTGATGATCCATAACGGCAACAGGAAGATCAGCGCCCACACCGGCCGACGTTCGATGGCCAGCAGGAAGCTGCCGAGCATGAAGCCGGTGACCAGGGTGTCGCGCAGGCTCAGTGAGCTGTAGAGCACCAGGCTCGGGTAGCACAGCACGAAGAGCAATACCGCGTGGGAGATGATGCCGCGGCGAATCAGCACCATCAGCGCGCCGATATAGAGGAACTTGTTGAAGAAGCCCAGGCTGGTGATGGTTTCCGCCAGCGGCAACGGCAACAGCGCCAGAAATCCCGACGAGACCGAGACGGTCAGGGAATGGTCCATCGCTCCCCAGTCCATGCTGCGCATGGCCAATACCTGCTCCCAGTAGCGGAACTGGTCCGGCATGTACTCGGCATCGAACAGCACATTGTTCAACAGATACGGCACCGCACTGCTCAGACTCAGGATGATCGCGACATTGCGCGTTACCCAACCACGCAGAAAGCCCACCATCACCAGTACCAGACAGACAAGCAGGTTGGGCAGGTCGAGCAGAATGTGTTCCATGGAAAGACTTATTCTCGTGCGCCGCTGTTGGCCAGTTCGGCCTGCAGACTGGCGGATGTCATGAGGGGCGCGGACGCGCCGGTATCAGCGCTGGGGGCCTGGCGACTCACCACGCCAGAGGTGTCGAGCGTTGACGAGGACTGCGCGAGGCCAGCCGCAGCTCCCCCGCTGCTGACCTGCCAGCCCCGGGTCGAGAAAGGAGATGCGCCCTCGACCTGGGCTGCCGACAGCATCAACGACAGGCACTGCATCAATTGATGCTCGCTCAGCGCTCCTGTCTCCTCATCAGGGGTCAACGGCAACGTCACGACGCGCGCGGCCTCGATTCCGCCCTCGTGGCGTACCTGGCAGCCGGCTTCATCGCTTTCGACCAGCACCAGTGCCGCATGCGGATACTTGAGCGCCATCCTGCGCCTCAGGCCCCGCGCCTTGCTGCCAGCCGCCACCAGTTCAGTGGCCGGTGACACGACATGATGTGCAATCACCGGCACGCGCCAACGGTCCAGACGGCGCGCCTTGAGCGCATTGAAGTTGGCTTCCAGGCCGCTGGACAACAGGACACACGGGCGATGACGCGCCAGATAGCGCGTCAGGGCCAGCACGCCCGTCAACTCAGTGTGCACGCCCAGCTCTACCAGCCGCACCCCATGGGCCAGACCTTCGATCAACTCCTCATGGGCCTGGGGCACGATGAGGTCCACCTCGTGCCCCAGGCGCGTCAGCCCCGCCGCCAACGCCAGCATCTGGCGAGTCTCGAGGGTCATCTGCCGTGCCACGACCAAAAGCGCCATCCGATGCGTCTTCATTGCCACTCCTTCGCCAGTGTTTGCCTTGAGCCAGGCTCGATCGAATCAATTCACGATGAGCGCCATGTCATCTGCGCATGGCGCTCATCGTCAGCCCCACTTCCTTCTCTGCGTTCAGGCCAGTCGCTGATAGACACTGCGCGCCTGGCGGGCCAGCGGCGCCGGCAACCAGGCCACGACCCGGCGCGCCATGCGCTTGAACATGCACATCAGCACCTGGCCCTTCTTCTGCGCTGACATCGAGGCCCACTCGGGGGTCATCATCTGGTGGGCATCCACGCAGTAGACAGGCCTGCCGGTCATGCGCGTGATGTTGGTGGCCTGCCCCACCTCGCTCTCGATGAACAGGCGACAGCCGGAGTCACGGTAGTAATCCGCCTTGTGGCTCGAATGGCGGTTCTGGCGCAGGCGCTCTTCCTTGCTGGGCAGGTCAAGCATGATCAGGTGGTCATACTCGACACCGTGACGGGCCAGCCAGGCGGTCGTCTCGGGGCGATATTTTTCCAGCCGATTGGTAACCAGCGAGTGCACACGGTAGGTCGGGATATGCAGAGGCGCCGCGTTGGTCAGGAAGTCGCGATAGCGCGGGCCGTCATCGTTCTGCTCAGGTGTCGGGTCGAGGCACAGCACGCCATCGATATCCAGGCAGCTATCGGCCAGCGCCGGGTGATGGAACAGATTCCACTGGAAGGCACGCGGGTGCTCCAGCTCGACCAGATACATGTCCACCCCCACCACCGGTGCCGGGTTGGCATAGATGACGCAGGTGGTGATGTCACAGGGACATTCTTGCGGAATGCGCGCCAGGGAGGCCTTGAGCGAGGCCCCACTGTTGAAACTGTCATCGACCAACAGCACACGCTGACTTTCCCAGGCGCTCTGCGCCGTACCACGTAGCTTGCGCGTCATTCCCTTGCCGGGCGAGCCGTTGGCGATGAAGGTATCGAGGTCCGTGCAGGCTCGATTGAGCATGGCGCTGATCATGTAGGCCGGCACCATGCCACTGCGCGGGATCCCGACGATCAGATCGAAATTCCCGGCTTGCAGGCGCGGCAACTGCCTGGCGATATCCGAACTCAGATCGGCATAACTGCGATAATTCATGTTGCGGTCCCCTTGCGACTCACGACGGCCCGAGGCCGCTATCCTTCGCGCTTTTGTGTGTTGCAGCGCTTTTTTGATGTCATTGACGACGTCCTGTCATCAAACGCTTCTCTCGCCCTCATCTCCCCGATAATCGGGGCATTCAGGCGCTTTTCCGCTTCTGTACTGCGCTGTCGGCTGTCACACGACGGCGACGAGTGCCTGTCAACCTGGTCATCACATCCTGGCGCACGAGGCGCAGCAGCCGACTGCGGTCCATGTGCGAAAGCAGCGCGACCCCCTGGCGGAAGTTGGCCAGGCGCTGCATGGGGCTCGCGGGCGCCATCACGTACTGCTTGAAGTAGTGATAGAGCGGGATATACAGGCTGTCGGAATGCGGCATGTGCCGGGTATTGGCATGAAAGACGTCGATGGCCGAGATCATGTCGCTCTGATAGCGCTGTTCGGCCTCGCTTTCCTGCTGCTGCGATGTCCAGGAGCCCTTGGCATTGCGGCGATAGACACAGGCAGCATCTTCGTAATAGAGAGTCTCGCCTTGCAGTGCCATGTAGGACTGCAGGAAGAAGTCCATGATCGGGGCACCGCGATAGGACGCCATCATCGCGTCGACGGTGGCGTCGACGCGTCGGAAGCTGAAGGCCGGTGACGGAATGGAGGCGCCGCGCAGCCCGATCACCGCCTCGGCAGAGATCTTCTTCACGCTATCGGCATAGCGGCAGATGAGCGAGTGCTCGCCGGTGGCTTCATTGAACTCCAGCGCCGGATGGAAACAGACCGTCGCCTCGGGATAGGCGTCGAACAAGGCGACCTGACGGGCCAGCTTGTCGGGCTTGATCCAGTAATCATCGCCTTCGCAGTAGGCGATGATGTCGCCACGCATCACCGGCATGCAGAAGGTGATCGGCCAGATATGCTGTGAATACTGGTTCACGTCCTGCAGGATCGGCCGCACGATGTTCGGGTAACGGGCCGCATATTCCTCGATGATTTCCCGCGTGCCATCGGTCGAGGCATCGTCATGCACGACGATCTCGAACGCAAAACGCGTACGCTGCATCAAAAAGCCATCCAGCGCCGTGCGAATATAATCGCCATGATTGAAGGCGAAACACATCACCGAGACGCGCGGGGCGCTGAGATCGCCCTCCCACTCCGCCATGATGGCGGCTTCCTCGGCAGGCACCGGCGGCACAGGCAAGGGGCCCGACTGCGGTGTGCCATCCATGAGAGGCGTCGCGAGTGCCCGGGCATAGCTCAGTTCTAACATGCAGTATTCCCCACTTTCCGTTGTGAAAGACGCTCCTGGATCCATCCGGCGCCGTATTGCCAGGCCGCGAAGCGCAACCAGCAGGACAGCAACAGATAGGCCGCCCCTGCCAGCAGGCCTGATACCACCAGCACCACCGGCGCCGGCCAGATGGCCAACAGCGCAGGCACGGCCCACCAGGTGGCGCCCGCCACCGCAGCGGAAAGCCACAGAGCCGGCAGGAAGTCGGCCAGCTGCTCGCGGATGCTGTAGTTGATCAACGCCCGCGAGAACCAGGCATTGGGGATGTAGGACACCACCGCCACCACGATCTGGCCGATCAGGATCGCCATCACGCCATGGCGCCAGGTCACCGCCAGCACCGCACAGATCAACACCTTCTTGATGATCTCGAGCCCGAGGAACAGGTCCGAGCGGCCCTTGACCTTGAGCACATTGAGATTGAGCGTGCTCAGGGGATACATGACGGCCGCGATGCACATCAGCTGCAGATAAGGCACCGCCGCAAGCCACCGGCTGGGCAATAGCGTCAGGAACAGCGGCTCGGCCAGCGCCGCCAGCAACAGCATCGCCGGGAACAGCAGATAGACCATGACCTGCAGGATCTGACGATAGGCATTCTTGAGGCGTACCGGGTCCTCCTGGATGCTCGCCAGCGCCGGGAAGGTCACGTTCTGCACCGCCGTCACCAGCTGATTGATCACCAGCTCCTTGAGACGCTCGGCGAAGAAGAACAGTCCCGCCACCGAAGCGGAGAACAGCTTGGCGACCAGCAGTACGTAAAGATTGACGAACACCACATCCAGCATGCGCGACAGGAACATCTTGTAGCCGAAGCGGAACATCGCCTTGAAGGACACCACATCGAATTCCAGTCGTGGCCGCCAGCTCCCCCACCACCACATCAGGGCGGTAGTGACCAGCGCCGCCGTCAACATCTGCCCCACCAGCGCCCAGACCCCGAAGCCCAGCCAGCCCAGCAGCACAGCCACCCCGCCCGACACCACGCTGCCGGGAATGCCAGCCTTCATGCGCGTGCGAAAATCCAGAGCGCGGTTGAGCATCGCGCCCTGAATGACCTCGAAGGAATTGATCAGCACCACGATACCGCCGATACGCACCAGCACGATCAGGCGTGGCTCGGCATAGAAGTCGGCGATCAGGGGGGCGCTGGCATACAGCAGGCCGTAGGCCAGCACCCCGAAGGCGATATTGCTGAAGAAGGCGGTGCTGGCATCACGCGGCCCGAGGGTCGGCATGCGCAGGATGGCCTGTTGAAGACCGGAATCCATCATGGCCGAGGCGATGGTCAGAAAGACCAGCACCATCGCCAGCAACCCGAAATCTTCCGGTACCAGCAGCCGCGCCAGCAGCAGCGTGACCAGACTGGCCATGCCACGCCGCAATAGCTGATCGGAGAAATTCCACAGAATGCCGATGGCGGTCTTGTTGCTCAGTGACACGAGGCGAGGCCTCCCTGAACCGAGTGGGTGGAGACATCGCGCACCAGCGGCCCCGGCACAGAGGCCGTGTCTCCAGCAACATTGCCCGCGGCGCGCAGCAGCTCCGGGCCTTCCGGCAGCAGCTGGTACTCGGCGAGTCTGTCGCGCACCTCGCTCGGTGAACACCACATCAGCATATCGATGATCGACAAGCCGGCGACGAACTCCTCGTGACGCTCTGGGCGGCATATATCTGCCCCCGCCTCGCCACACGAATCACGTGGTGTCTGGCAATAGTCACTCGGCTGGCTTGCGAGGAATGACAGCGTGATGCCATGGGCCGCAAAGGGAGCCGCCTGGTAGAGCTTGCGACCGCCGATGCTGTTGATGTAACCCTTGGCCCCGCGCATCAGTGACATCCCGATCAGGCGGTCCTGGGCCTTGAGGCTGCGGTCGTGCTCAAGCTCGCTGGTGAGCAGAAAGCGACACTCCAGCCCCAGGTAGTCACACACCCGTTCGAAGCTGTACTTGCACAGCGCCCCGATGCGGCGGTCTTCATGCTGGAACACCGACTGCAGCAGCGGCATGACCTGTGCGTAATACGGTGCCCTGGCATAGGCGTGATGCAGCGTGGTCAGCAGGCTGTCAGGTGTCGGGCCGAAGACGAGCTCGCAGATCAGGCGGTTGGGCGATGCCTTGGGCACCGACAGCGTGAAGCGATGCGCCCTGCCGCCCAGCAGCACATTGTTGCGATTGATATAGCCACGCGGAATGAAGGCGACATCGTCATAGACGAGAAACTCGTCACAGGCATGCATCAGCTGGAAATAGCCGATATGCGGGAATAGATAGGGCTGCATGATCGCGATGTTCATGATCAGGCGGCCTTGACGTGGCGATTGACGATGATGCGCACCGCCCCGAGGATCTCGCTGACCTCAAGGCCCGAGTAGAGCGGCAGACACAGGATACGACTGGCGATATCGGTGGAATGCAGGATCTGCGGGGTGATGACATCCTCGTCCTGCAATTCGGCGGCGGGCCGCCCGAGGAAGGACAGCGATTCCAGTGACGGGCAGAAGTAACGTCGTGCCAGATAGCCTTCCTGCTGCAGGCGCTGCATGACCTCGAGGAGCATGCTTTCGCTTTCGAGGATGATCGGGAAGTAGGCGTAATTCAGGCTGGCGCCGGTCTGGCGGGTCTGCAGCTGGACATTGCCGCGCAGCGCCTGGGCATAGGCATGCCAGACAAGCGCCCGGCTCTCCAGATTGCCTTCGATCTCATCCAGCACGCACAGCCCCATCGCCGCCTGGAACTCGTTCATCTTGGCGTTGATGCCCAGCTCCTCGATGCACTCCGGGCCGGTGATGCCGAAGTTGATCAATTTGCGGGCACGCTCCAGATCTTCCTTGCGCTTGAAGATGATCGCGCCGCCTTCGATGCTGTGGAACAGCTTGGTGGCGTGGAAGCTCAGGGTGCTGGCATCGCCATGTGACAGCAGGCTGTTGCCGCGATAGGTCACGCCGAAGGCGTGAGCACCGTCATAGATGACCTTCAGATCATGCGCCGCGCCCAGCGCATCGATGGCCTCGACATCACAGGCATTGCCGAACACGTGCACCGGCACGATGGCACGGGTGCGTGGCGTGATGGCCGACTCGATGCGCGCCGGGTCCAGACACAGGGTGTCGGGGTCGATATCCGTGAACACCGGCTGCATGCCCTCCCACTTCAGGCTGCTGGCGGTGGCGATGAAGGTGAAGGGCGTGGTGATGACCTCCGCCGATTCGTACTGGCCCGGCATCTGGGCGATGCCCAGCGCGCGATAGGCGATCTGCAGCGCCAGGGTGCCATTGCTGACCAGCAGCAGGTTCTCGACACCCAGATAGGTTTCCAGACGGCGAGTGAGCTCCTGCTCGAGCGGGCCGTGGTTGGTCAACCAGCGCCCCTCGAAGATGGAATCCACATAGCGGTCGAAATTCTCCCGCTCCGGGAAGTAGGGACGCGTCACCGTGATCATGATATCGACTCCTTTCGTACATCAGATGAAGGTTGGCTCTGACAGCAGACGAGTGCCCGGTGCAGCGAGTCGCTGCCGAGTCCCTCTGGCAGCGACTCGCTGCACGTTTCAAAGCAAAACCGCGCACTCGCCTGCGCATACGCTCGTCTACAGACATCTACAGATAGTGAAGACCCGCTCAGCGCGAGCCGTTGCCGCTGATCACGATCTTGATGGTGCGGATCACCACCAGCAGATCGAGCCAGAAGGAAAAATGCTTGATGTAGAAGAAGTCGTATTCCAGCTTGCGGATCATGCCTTCCACTTCAGCGGCGTAACCCTGCTCGACCTGCGCCCAGCCGGTGATGCCCGGGCGCACGACATGGCGGTAGTGGAAGAACGGCACGTCCTTGCGATACCAGTCGGCCAGATTCATCGACTCGGGGCGCGGGCCGATCAGGCTCATGTCGCCCTTGAGCACATTGAACAGCTGGGGCAGCTCATCGAGACGACACTTGCGGATGAAGCGCCCGACTCGCGTGATGCGTGGGTCACTGCCTTCCTGGGTGAAGCCCGCGCCCTTCATGCCGTCGTACATGCTGCGGAACTTGTAGACGGTGAAGGGGCGGCAGTGAAAGCCCATGCGCGGCTGGCGGAAGATCACCGGCCCGGGGCTGTCGAGGCGGATCGCCAGCGCCGTCAGCAACATGACGGGCGCCAGCAGCGGCAGCATGAGGGCGGCGACGGTGAAGTCCATCCAGCGCTTGATGACCTCATAGTCTTCCCTCGGCGTCAGCGAGCCGAACTCGTTGGCGTAGAGGTGATCCAGCAGCACGCGACCGGTGATCATCTCGTGGGCATGGGTCGCGTGATAGACCGGGATACGGTGGATGGTGCAGTCGGCCAGGAAGCTCTCCCACTCGCTGGGCAGCTCACCGCGCAGGTCCGCCACCACGCCGTCGATACGCGGCAGACCGACCAGGTCCGGCCCGCGCAACGACAGCCACTCGACGCCCGGGCGAGTGCACAGACCCGGTGCCTTGCCGTAGGGCACCACCGCGAAGCGCATCCGGCGCAGTCGGGTGTCGATGTAGTAGTAGGCCGTGCACAGGCTCACCGCGAGCAGGAAGGACAAGCCGACCTGGTGACGCGAATACTCAAGTCCCAGCACGCCCAGCACCATCATCAAGGTCAGATAGGAGATGACGATCGCCGGCACGACATAGAGGTAGGAGCGCGTGCCCGGCAGGCGGGACAGGCGGTTGACAGCCGTCACCGACAGGGTGTACGCCACGCCGGTGCCCAGCAGGGCATGCCACTGATCATCGCTGGTCAGCCACCAGTGGGTGTCGCCCTGCACCAGCTGGTTCAACCCTGCCTGGTACAGTGCCGGCGCGATGACCACCACCAGCATCCCGAAGATCAGCTGCAATCGCTTGCTGGCCAGCAAGCGCTCGTAGTGATGCGAGTAACGCCGCTGGTGCTCCATCGACAAGGGTATACCGCTCATCGTGCTTACCTCCTCCGTGATTCAAGCGTCATGAGAGCTGTCAAGCGAGACGATGTCAGGCGTAGCTGTAGTTGTAATAGCCGTAGCCATGCTTGTCGCCAGCTTGCGATTCGATGGCATTCAGGATGGCGCCCTTGACGTGAATGCCGTTGTTCTCGAGCTTCTTGCGCGCATGCTCGAGTTCGCGTACCTGGTTCATGCCAAAGCGCGCCACCATCAGACTGGCGCCGACGTGACGACCGATGATCAGCGCTTCGGTCACGGCCAGTACCGGCGGCGTGTCGATGATGATCAGGTCGTAACGCTCACCGAGTTGTTCCAGCAGCTCGGCGAAATTGGGCTGCATCAGCAGCTCCGACGGGTTGGGCGGCGCGACGCCACGGCCCAGGAAATCAAGATTGTCGATGCGCGAGTGATACAGCACGCTGTCCAGCGGACTGGCACCGCTGAGCACATCCGACAGACCGCCCTGCTCGGAGGTACGCTGGAAGGCGTGATGCAGGTGACCACGACGCATGTCGGCATCGATCAGCAGCACGCGCTGGCCGGCCTCGGCGCTCACCGCCGCCAGATTGAGACTGACGAAGCTCTTGCCGATGCCCGGGCTCGGCCCGGTGAACATCACCGACTTGCGGCGATTGTCGAGCAGCGCGAAGTGCAGGCTGGTGCGCAGGCTGCGCAGGGCCTCGATACTGATGTCCGACGGCTGGGAGGTGGCCAGCACCCCCTGATAGATCTCGCGACCGCCCTTCTCGCCCTTGAGACGCACGCGGCGCATCATGTTGTGCTGCTGCGGGGAGAGCGGCACCGTGGCATAGACGGGCAGGTCCAGCGCCTCGATCTGCTCGGCAGTGTCGATGCCCTTGCGCATCGCATGCCGCAGCAGCGCGGCCAGCGTGCCCAGCATCAGGCCGATCATGCAGAACACGGCCAGCATCAGGGACGTCTTCGGCGAGATGGGCACTGGCTGCAGCACCGCCGGGTCCAGGATGCGCACGTTGCCGACGGTGCCGGCCTTCTTGAGACGCACTTCCTCACGCTTGTTGAGCAGCGCGACATAGATTTCCTGGCTGACTGTGACGTTGCGATTCAGATTGAGTGCCTCGCGCTGGGCGGCCGGCAGCTGCTCGGCCTGCTTCTGCACGCGCGCCTTCTCCTGATTGAGCGAATCACGACGTGCCACCAGCGCCCGATAGGCCGGGTGCTCGCTGGTGTAGGCACGGGACAGCTCGGCCAGGCGCAGCTTGATCTCGGTCAGCTGATTGTCCAGTCCGACGAGATTCTCCATCACCTGCTGACTCTCGGCGGTCAGATCGACCGAGTCGCGACGGCGGCGATAGTCGTTGAGTGCCGATTCGGCCTCATCGAGCTGGCCACGCAGCGTCGGGATCTGGTCGCCCAGAAAGCCGAGCTGATTGTCCGCCTCGGCGGATTCCCGCTCGATGTTCTGCTGCAGGAAGACATTGGTGATGGTGTCCAGGGTGTTGACGATGGCGGTCTGGTCACTGCCGGACAGGCTCAGCGTGACCACCCCGGTGTCGGTGCCATTGCGCACGGCGGTGAAGCGCGACTTGAGCGAGTTGATGGCGCTCAGGTCCGAGATGCTGGTCAGCGTGAAGCGTGCCCCCGGCTCGGCTGACAACTCACGCACGAAGACCTTGATGCCCTCCGCCAGCGCGTTCTCGCCCACCTTGCCATCGACGATCGCCTGCCCCTCGGCATCCCGCAGGCGGTAGCGCTCATCGCCCAGGGCCTCGAGCGTCAGCGTCTGCTGTTGCCACGGGCCACTCAGCTCGAGCGTGGTGACCTTGAGGGTGTCATCGCCCCAGGCGTAATCCTGCCCGCCGAGGCTTGCCGGCAGGCGCAGTTGGCGATTGGAGAGCCAGTCGCCGATGACCGGGTAGCGCACCGGAGAGACCACGATATTGAGGCGCTCACGCTCCACGGCCTGCCCCAGCACCAGTCGTGAGGCGAGAATTTCCAGCTCATCGCTGGTGCTGCTCTCATCGCTGCCGGTCGCCTGACCGGCCAGCGGCCCCAGCAGGCTGGCGCTGCCGCCCTTGTCCTCGATCTGGATCAGGGAATCGGCCAGGTAGATGCGTTGCTGACTGCCGACGAGATAGATGCCCAGGAGAGTGAACAGCAGCGTGCTGCCGATCAGCCACCAGCGTCGATGCCAGAGCAAGGCGAGGATGGTGCTGAAATCGAGTCGGCGCGTGGTGTCCTTGCCAGGCTGTGCAGAAGAGGATGGCATGGGAGAGGTGTACTGATTCATGACGCCGCCTTGAGTAAGCGATTCAGGCCCGGCAGGCAGGTGATACGGCAGGTCGCGACGCGACCTGCCATGCGGGAGTGGGACATGACCTCAATCCTCGATGTCATCGATGACCGAGACGAAGGCCCCGGTGCTGGTCACGGATGGCAGCAGCTGGCTCAGCACACGGTTCCAGCGGCTGACCGGCGCGGCGGTCACGTAGACCACATCACGCGGTTGCAGCGGGAAGCGCGCGCCCAGCATCAGCGAGGTCGCATCCGAGATATCGAGAATGAAGACCGTGGCCAGCTTGTCGGACTCCGGCGAATTTTCACGCACCACGAAGATGCCTGACGGATTGGCGCGATCCTCATCGACCCCACCGGCTCGCGACAGCGCATCGGTGAGGCTCAGACGTTCATTGCCCACCGGCATGTTGCCGGGCTTGAGCACCTGACCGAGCACGAAGACATTCTGGTCTTCCGCCACCGGCACATTGATCACGTCACCGTCCTTGAGCAGACGGTTCTGACGCATGTCGCCCTGCTGCAGCAGCTGATAGAGACTCAGGTGCTCCTGCTGGCCGTCGCGCGTCAGCGTGATGTCGTGGGTGTTGGCCAGTGCGGTGACTCCGCCGCTGGCACTGATGGCATCGATCAGGGTCAGCGGAACATCCGTGACCGGCACGAAGCCGGGTTCGGTCACGGCGCCACTCAGATAGACGCGCTTGGAGCGGAATTGCGCCACCGAGACATTGACCTGCGGCTCGGTAATGTAACGGGACAGCCCCGCGACCAGCGCGGCGCGCACCTCATCCACCGTCATGTCGCGAATGTTGATACGCCCGACATAGGGGTAGAACAGCGTGCCATCCGGCTGGACGATGTAGGTCAGTGCCTCGACCGTCTGACGCTGCACACCGCTTTCCTGCGCCAGGTCCAGCGGCGTGCTCAAGTTGATGGCCAGAATGTCGCCGCCGCCCACGCGGTAGACGTACTGCTTGATGTCATCGACCAGCTCTGGCGGCGCGGGAGCGGTCTGGGCGGGGCGTGCGCGATAGTTGGAGATCAGCCCGGGGGTGATCGGCGTGACTTCCACCTGGTCGGTCAGCGGCGCGACCTCGGCTTCATAATCCATATGCCCACCGGGTGCGAAGGCACACCCGCTCATCGCCAATACCACGGCGGCAAATGAGAACGCCCGGAGCGTCGTTCTGACCGGTATATCCATATCCTGTCTCTTCCCCTGTGATCCTGACCGCTACCGCCAGGCGCTGTTTCGGCACGCTACCGCCCCGAGGAACTGGCGTTCTCCCCTGCTGCCGATAGCGGCGCCCTGTTGGCGTACATGTCATCTGTCATGGAGTGGTCACGCCTGCCCTTCGATACCCCTGCGATATCCGCGGACACACGTCAGGCATGTGTCCATGACACATGCCCATGACCGAACTCCGAAATGGAACGTTTATTAGTATTTTAGTAATTCACTACCAGTCATCTAACACACGAGACATATTGCATTGATCGACTTTCTCATCAATCAAGACAACATGACTCATTTGATTAACCGATACTTATAAGATTGATCGCGCCAACATCACTGATTACTTCTTTCTTGCACTTTTATTGACATTTCTTCTCAAGCGACTCGTTGCTTGAACCTGTCAGGAGCGACTGTCGACGGAAGGTTCGTGCAGCCCCTTCACGCAGGCGAGATCTGTCGATCTCGTTGGCGAGTCAGCTGGCACGGCAGCGTCAGAACGGGATGAGAATTCATGCCCGCATGCATTCCATGGAGAGGTGCGATGATTGAAGTGCAACGCTCGATCGCCCGGATGCGCCTGCGCCATCTGCCCGACCTGGCAGGTAACGCGCGACCTCGAATGAGACGATCGCCCAATGCCCTTGAGGCAAGGGACACGCCGCTGGCGCGCATGGCACCTGCGGCTTCGCCAATCACGCCCAGCACATCAAATCCATTCAATACAATAAGTTACTGACATTCTCTGCCTGAGCTGACGCACTATCCTGTACGTCTTGTGGCAAGCTCGGGTCTGACTGACCACTCGGCGGCAATGACCCCGACTCCAGACTCACTCCCGGGTCTCGATGCCTTCTCATGAGGCATTTCGCCGTACCCGAAGTCGCACACTGGAGCGATGCCTCTACCCGCCTGACCGCCCATCTGCGAAGCCCGGCCTGCTCTTGTAGCACCCTTGTGTCGCTCGACTCTTGCGCATGGGCGCATGCTGTCTGCCTCCCTTGGCCATGTCCGAAGACCTCGACAGATCTGCACATGACGCACGTCGCAACGAAGAGCACCTGGCGCTTTACCGACGACATTTGATTCGCCAATAAGCGACATTACTGTCCCCTCTTCAACAGGGCTGATAATAAATCAATTGACTTCAACAGCAAGGATTTGTCAGGTCGTCGAGACGATTGTACTGGCGGTGGTAACTTTAAGCTGCTTCCCCTAATCCTCATCATTGGCAGTCAGGTACCTGACAGACGACAGATTACCCTTAGCTCATCTAATGCATATTGCGAAATCAAACTACGTTAATTCAGCAACAACTCATCATCTGACTCATCTTTGCAGAATGAGAAATCCCAACCGCACTTTGCACAAGCCCCACATACGCTGCGCAGATTCCTGGATATGCCCCGCAAACGTTTAGCAGATACTGCGCAGATGCCTCGACCACGCCTGGACACGCCCCAAGGACAAAAAGGCCAGGGAGTGTCAGCGACACCCCCTGGCCTTTCCAACAGCGATCATGAGCGACGCAACGTGGTCGGCTTTCCTGAACATGCCTTTCCGTCACTTCGGTGTCCGCTGTGGACACTCAGGGCGTCATCTCCAGCCCCGAGGTGTCCTGCGCCGGTTGGTGACTGCCATACAGCGCCAGATGCCCACTCAGCGCGGTATCGATGTGATAACTGGCCCCGTAACGGCGCGCGTTGCGGGCGAAGGCACGCCGCAATTCAGCGTCCCCCACCAGTCGTCCCAACGCCTCGGCGTAGCGCTCAGGCGTGTGCTGGTCGACCACCAGGCCGTTGCCGACCCGATGCACCACCTCGGCACAGCCGCCGACATCGGTGACCAGTACCGGCAGGCCACTGAGCGTCGCCTCCAGCAGCGAGATCGGCAGGCCTTCCCAGGCAGATGACATGACGAAAGCATCGGCGCTGGCCAGGAGTCCCGCCACATCCGGGATATTGCCCAGCAAGCTGACCTCATCAGTGAGCCCGAGCGCCTCGATCTGCGCCATCAGCTGTGCCTTGTGCGGCCCCTCACCGGCAATCCTGAGCGTGAACGCCAGGCCCTGCGCCTTGAGTCTGGCGCAGCTTTCCAGCATCAGGGGGTATTGCTTGGCATCGGTCAGACGTCCGATCGCTACCAGCTGCACCGGGGCCTGCTGATTCGCCTCGCGCCAGCCACTGGCCTTGAGACGCGCCCCGGAGACGGCGTTGTCGATCTGCACCACCGGACGCGCCGCAATCGGCGCCAGCTTGTCGGTGCAGGCGCGACAGATACCGACGTAGGCCGTCACGCGACGATCAAACAGCCGGAACATCCAGGCCGGCGCGCCCAGCTCGATGCTGTGCACCGTCATCATCACCGGCAACTGACGCGGCAATCCAAAGGCGAACATCAGCGCGTAATACAGGTGGCAGTGCACCACGTCCGGCGCGAAGCGCGTCACTTCCCTGCGCAGCCTCGTCGCGCCTCGCCACGGGCGGCGGCGTGTCTCGATACCCAGAAACGAGTAGCTGACATTGCCAGCACTCAGCTGGCTCAGAAAGCGATGCTCGTATTCGAGGTCACGGCCACATTCCGCGGCGGTTTCAAGAAAGGTGATATGCACACTGTGGCCAGCGGCCACCATCGCCAGACTCAGGTCCTTGACGTAGACCTCGGCGCCGCCAGAGGCGGGAGTCGAGATGACATGCATGATTCTCACGGCGATAGCCTCCTGCTGTCGTTCATGAAAAAAGTGAGGGCGGCTGCCCTCACTTGTCTGTCCACTAGCTGTCTTGCCTACCACCGTCATCCAGGCGGTCGCCATGCTGATCAGATCACCTTCAACAGCGCCGGGGCTTCCAGTCCCTCAAGCATCGTGCGCCAGCTGGCCTCGACGGTATTGCGCGAGAAGCGCTCCAGGCCGTAATCCACATTGGCGCGCAACCTGTCGAGCACCGCCTCATCCCCCAGCACTTCGTCAAGCTGTCGGGTCATGGCCTCCACGTCGCCCTGCGCGACCAGATAGCCATTGACGCCATGCTTGATGATCTCGCCCGGCCCGGCCGGACACGCGAAGCTGACACAGGGCACACCACAGCTCAGCGCCTCGACCAGCACCAGACCAAAGCCCTCGAAGCGCGACGAGAGCACGAACAGGTCCGCCGCGGCGTATTCGCGCCGGATGTCCCGGCATTGGCCCGGCATCTGCAGCTGATGGGTGATCTTCAGGCGCTCGGCCTGCGCCGCCAAAGCGTCACGCTGTGCGCCCTCGCCGACGATGCGCAAGACCCAGCCATCGCGGGTCGCCTCCGGCAACGCCGCCCAGGCCTCAAGCAGCAGATCGAAGCCCTTCTGCGGCTCGAGGCGGCCGACGGCCACCGCCACCTTGGGCGACTTGCCACCGCGTGACTCCGCCACTTGCTCAGCACAGCCGCCACGATTCTGAAGCGCTTGACGCTCGACGACGACATGCTCAAGCGGGTTGAGATTGGGCACCACACTGAGGCGCTCGCGCGCGGCCGGATGTAGACGCTCCCAGTACTGGCGATCTTCATGCGACAGCACCACGATGCGATCGGCACGATGCGCCGCCAGCCGCCGCGCCGTATCACGGCGGGCAACGCCGAGATCCGAGGTGGCGTTGAAGTGTTCCCAGCACAGGTAGCGCGTGCGGCGACAGAGCAGCGTCGGCAGCAGGAAGGGCAAAAAGCCGATGCTCTCGACCACCACCACTACATCCGGGCGCTTGCGCAGCACCACCCACAAAAGACGCAGGAACAGCCACAGGCCGCGCACGGCCCCAAGGTGTGAGCGCTCGGGATAGAGTGATTCGTGCACGATGTCGTCATGCAGCGGATAGGGGCTCTCCGCCGGGCCATATTCGCTGAGAATCTCGACCTGATAATCGCCACTGGCGGCCAGCATGTTGGCGGTATCGGCACAGGCACGCTCGGTGCCACCGGTACGTGACTGAGCACCGGTATAGAACAGGACATGCTTGCGAGTACTCATGAGGCGTATTGACTCCGACGAACAAGTTGCCGGGACAATGCCGGGCTCACTGCATAGCTCATCAACAGCGCCTGCTCCTTCAGCGAGAGCTGGCGCAGAGATGACCAGGACGCTTGTCGCACCTGGTCGAGCACAACCTTGCGCACCCGCGAATCATCCGCCGTCTTGTTGATCGCCTGGCGCATTATGAAGCTGACGCCGACGAACCGCAGGCCGCGGATTTCCAGCAGGGCCATGCCGTGCTTCGCGGCGAAATGCTCACGATAATGCTCCGCGAAGACCCGCCAGCTGCGGTGGAACTTGTCCAGCTCCTGGTTGCTGAACGGCTTGCGCGTCAGAGAGCCGTCATTGCGCTTGTCGAAGTAATACAGCACCTCGGGCAGATACAGTACGCGCTCTGCGCGTCCGAACAGATCCAGGTTGTAGAGACCATCCTGCGACACGGGCAGATCAGGAAAGCTCAGCGAACAGGCCAGATCGGCGCGGATCGCCTTGCCCCAAGGGGATGAAACGATGGTGTCATGCATGAAGTCACGGAAGGCCCGGTCCAGCGGGCGCTCCTCGGCCTGCTGGCAGAATGCCAGGCTGTCGTGATCGCCCTTGGGGCCCTGCAGGCAGTAGCGGAAGACCACCGCCTCGGGCGAGTCGAACGCCTCGATGCGCGCCTGCAGAATATCCAGCGCGCCGGGCGCGAAATGATCATCGGCGTCACAGAACAGCACATAGCGGCCGCTGACCAGGCTCAGACCATGATTGCGCGTGCCACCCGGCCCCATGTTGCGGGAGTTGCGGCGCAGGACCAGCCGCCCGTGGATGTCAGGCGCCTCTCCGGTTGGCGTGGGTACTGAGGATTGCTGCTCGATTTGCTGCTGCGCCTGGCGCTCAGCCCACAGGAATCCATCATCCGTCGAGCAATCATCAATGATGATGTGTTCATAGGATGCCTGGTTGTCACGCAAGCTGTTGATACAGCGCGCAAGACCATCCCCTGAATCATGATTTGGCGTCACGATGGAAAAGTAAGGCGACTTCCCTGTATAGCGTTCCATGCCCTGCCTTCTTTATTGTTCACTGTCATTGACCAGCACAGCCGACCAGCGCCCCTAAGCAGGGCACACACTGCACTGAAGAGTGGGTCAGTTCTCGCGACTGACTTGTATTCGCAATTTCCTGGATTCCAGTGCTCGAGTCCCGATCATCCGACAGGAGTTGATCCTGCACTGAAGATGAACAGGTAAGCGACGTAACCGTGAGGGGTGATCTCTCAAGGGATGACCACTCTGAAGAAAGGAAGTGGCAGTAAGTGGCAGCAAATGGCGACACTTCCTGCCCCACCGTTGACCACAGACTAATAATCCCCCCCAGCCCAAACAAGCTGCGCTGTCGTCAAAAGCCGAAATCATGAGCGTTTATGCGTCAATCCTCCGGTAACTCATGCCAGATACTGAGAATCAGTGACTACTGAAATACGCCCCGCCAACTGAGCCAATTGAGCCAGCACGACCAAGACCGTCATGCCCGCGGCCTTATGTGACGCACATCAACGTGAGCGCTTTGCGCGAGTGTCATACTGCCAGAGCGCGATGCAGGCTATGATGGCAGGCATTGGTCGGCCTCCCCGCACGCGTACGGCGCCCCGCTCTCAAGCTCTCTTGCCTGCCAGCGCCAGGCGTCATGCATGACGGAGCCAGCGCCGTCCTGCCCTTTCTGTTCTATCCCCTTGCCCACGGAGACCTCATGGAGCCTTGGCAACTTGTCGCCATCATGATGAGCCTGGCACTCGCCAGCTATATCCAGACCCTGACCGGTTTCGCCTTCGGATTGATCGTGATGGGCCTGCTGGCGACCCTCGATGTGCTGCCCATCGAGAGCGCCGCGTTGCTGTGTACCCTGCTGGGCCTGTTCAACAACGGGATGGCAATGCGCGGGCACTGGCGAGAGATCAATCCACGTCTGGCACGCCGCCTGCTAGTCACCAGCCTGCCAATGTTGCCGGTGGGCTATTTCCTGGCAGTCTGGCTGGGCAGCGAAAGAGCCCCTCTGTTGGGCATGTTGCTGGGCATCGTCATCCTGATCGCCTGTCTCGCCCTGCTGGCTCAACCGGGCCCACGTGCCACGACATCGCCACGCTGGCACTTTCATACCGCGGGTGTGCTGTCAGGCCTGATGGGGGGATTGTTCGCGGCCAATGGCCCGCCTCTGGTGGTCGTGCTCTATCGTCAGCCGATGACCCTGATCGCCATACGCTGCACGCTGTTCGGTGTCTTCATCGTCACCGGCATCGTGCGCATGGGCCTCAGCATCGCGGCCCCGGGGCGTATCGGCGACACCCTGCCCCAACTGCTGCTCGTGGGTCTGTCGGGCGCCCTCGTCGTGATGCTCTTCACCGAGCTGGCGCGTCGCTTCCCGCCGCCCTTGAGTGACAATCGTCTGCGCCAGGTCGCCTATGCCATTCTGCTGGTCTCGGGCATCAATCTGATCATCAAGGGCGTGATCTGATGCATCGCAACCCGTCAGCACACGACACGCCAGATTCAGCGGGGATGAAGGCTTCATCGGGCTGGCCCCCGGCACACTGGAAGAGCTGAGCGAAGCAGGTAGAAAGCGGCGTCTGGCAATCGAGGCCGGGGATGTCAACGCAGGAGGCTCGCACTGGGTCACACTCTCAAGCGGTGATCGCTTCTGCTTGGCAAGCCCTCGTCCGGCTCCTGACGCAGAGACGCCGTGCAGGAAAACACCGGCGCCATGGTGGCGGCGACTACTGACACGCTGGCTGCCGTAACAAGCAACCGACACAAAAAGGGACCGCCAACAGGCGGTCCCTTTTCTTTACATGCCACGTCATCTCATGGAGTGATTCCCCAGACGATCATTCCACCGTGACACTCTTGGCGAGGTTGCGAGGCTGGTCGACGTCAGTGCCCTTGAGCACGGCCACGTGGTAAGAGAGCAGCTGCAGCGGCACCGCGTAGACGATCGGTGCGAGGAAGCGGCAGACGCCCGGCACGGTGACGACGTGAACGCCTTCGCCAGCCTTTAGGCTGACTTCCGGATCAGCGAACACGAACAGCTGGCCGCCACGCGCACGAACTTCCTGCAGGTTGGACTTAAGCTTCTCCATCAGGTCATCCATCGGTGCCACTGCCACCACCGGCATATCTTCGTCGATCAATGCCAGCGGGCCGTGCTTGAGCTCACCTGCCGCGTAGGCTTCGGCATGAATGTAGGAGATTTCCTTGAGCTTGAGCGCCCCTTCCATGGCGATGGGATACTGGCTGCCACGCCCGAGGAACAGGGTGTGGTGACGATGCATGAACTTCTCGGCCAGCTGCGCGATCTCCCCATCCAGCGCCAGGGATTGCTCGATCACGTGCGGCAGGTCCTTGAGGCGCATCAGCAGCTGACGGCTCAGCAGATCATCCGTCTGACCATCGCCCTTGGCCTGACGCAGCGCCAGGGTGGTCAACATCAAGGCCACCAGCTGGGTGGTGAAGGCCTTGGTGGAGGCGACCCCGATTTCCGGCCCGGCGTGAGTCAGCAATGACAGGTCGGATTCACGCACCAGCGAGCTGCCCGCCACGTTGCAGATGGCAAGGCTTGCCAGATAGTGACCGGCCTGCGGGCCTTCACGGTTGAGCTTCTGGATGTCGCGCAGCGCCGCCAGCGTATCGGCGGTCTCGCCGGACTGGGACAGAGTCAGGAAGAGCGTCCCCGGTGCCGCGACGCGCTCGCGATAACGGAATTCCGAGGCCACCTCGACTTGCGCCGGAATGCCCGCAACCTCCTCCAGCCAGTAACGCGCCACCATGCCGGCGTTATAGCTGGTGCCACAGGCGATGATCTGTACCTGGCGCACATCGGCGAACAGCTGTGTCAGGCGCGCCACATCCACGCCCTGCTTGCCGCCCTCGTTGCCAGCGCTGGCGGCGAGGAAGGAATGACGCGAGACATCGAAGGCCTCCAGACGCACGCCCTGCGGGTCCAGTCGCTCCGCCAGCGTGCGCGACAGTACACGCGGCTGCTCCATGATCTCCTTCATCATGAAGTGGCGATATTCACCTTTGCCGGCAGCTTCGACGCTGTGTTCGTAACGCACCACTTCACGCGTGACCGGTGTCAGCTCATCGCGGTCGCCGGTACGTTCCAGCACCTGGATACCCGCCGGCGTGATGGCGACCATGTCGCCTTCATCGAGATAGATGAAGCGATCGGTCACCGGCAGCAGCGCCAGCGGATCGGAGGCGATGAAGTGCTCATCGATCCCCACGCCGACCACCAGCGGGCTGCCCTGACGGGCGCCGACCAGCAGTTCGGGGTTGCGCTGCTCCATCACCGCCAGCGCGAAGGCGCCATCGAGACGCGCGGTAACCGCATTGACGGCTTCCGGCAGTGCCAGACCGCTGCACAGTTCGCGATCGACCAGGTGCGCGACCACCTCGGTGTCGGTCTCGGAAGTGAAGACATAACCGGCGCCTTCCAGCTCGCCGCGCAGCGCTTCGTGGTTCTCGATGATGCCGTTATGCACGACAGCGACCCGCTCACTGGAGAGATGCGGGTGCGCATTGTGCTGGGCAGGACGCCCGTGGGTCGCCCAGCGGGTGTGCGCCACGCCGATGGCGCCGGACAACGGCGCCTCACGCAGCTCGTCTTCCAGCGCACGCACCTTGCCCACGGCACGCGCACGACGCAGTTCACCGGCAGGGTCGATGACCGCCACGCCGGCGGAGTCATACCCGCGGTATTCGAGGCGATGCAGCCCCTCGATCAGAATCTTGCTGATATCACGCTGAGCCAGACCGGCAACGATGCCACACATGAGAAATTCCTCTACTGCGTGCCACCCTCATGAAGGAGGATGGCACGACTGAATGGATGTCTTTCAGGGAGTGCGTACGCAGATCAGGTACGCGTGCTGAATCTTTCAGCGACGTTCAATGCCTGCTTGAGCCTTGATGGCTGAGCATTGATGCTTGAGCACTGACGTTTGAGCAATGACGCCTGGGCTGTGATGGCAGGCCGCAAGCTCAAGCTTGATTCAGCAGCAGGGTGTCACCGCGACCGACCGCGTAGTACATCAGGCCAGCGGCCTTCATGGCGGCGGGCTCGAACAGGTTGCGGCCATCGACCACCACCGGGAAGCCGAGCTGGGACTTCAGCCACTCGCCATCCAGGGTGCGGAATTCCTTCCACTCGGTGCACACCACCAGCGTATCGGCACCCTTGACCGCCTGCTGACGGTCCGCGACCAGCACCAGGTCGTCGCGCTCGCCGTAGATGCGGCGGCATTCCTTCATGGCTTCCGGGTCATAGGCCTGCACGGTGGCGCCAGCGGCCCACAGCGCTTCCATCAGCGTGCGGCTCGGCGCGTCGCGCATGTCATCGGTGTTGGGCTTGAAGGCCAGCCCCCAGACGGCGATGGTCTTGCCCTTGAGGTCGCCATCGAAGGCCCGCGACAGCTTGTCGAACAGCGTGACCTTCTGGCGCTTGTTGACCGACTCGACCGCGGTCAGCAGCTCGGCGTCATAGCCGATCTGGCTGGCAGTACGTGCCAGCGCCTGGACATCCTTCGGGAAGCAGGAGCCACCATAGCCACAACCGGGATAGATGAAGTGGTAGCCGATACGCGGGTCACTGCCGATGCCGCGACGCACTTCCTCGATGTCCGCGCCCAGGCGCTCGGCCAGGTTGGAGATCTCGTTCATGAAGCTGATCTTGGTGGCCAGCATGGCGTTGGCGGCGTACTTGGTCAGCTCGGCGGCGCGCACATCCATGAACATCAGCTTTTCATGGTTGCGGTTGTAGGGGGCGTAGCATTCGCGCATGCGCTCTCGCACCGCTTCGGAATCGGTACCGACCACGATACGCGCGCCACGCGTGAAGTCGTCCAGCGCCGCGCCTTCCTTGAGGAATTCCGGGTTGGAGCAGACATCGAAATCGACGCTTGCACCACGGTCCTTGAGTACGTCCTTGACCCGCGCCTTGACGCGGTCCGCCGTGCCCACCGGCACGGTGGACTTGTCGATGATGACCTTGTAGTCATTCATGTGCTCGCCGATGGTGGTGGCGACGGACAGCACGTACTTGAGGTCGGCGCTGCCGTCTTCATCCGGCGGCGTGCCCACGGCGATGAACTGCAGCACGCCATGCTCGACGGCTTCACGCGCATCGATGGTGAAGTTCAGGCGACCGGCTTCCACGTTGCGCAGCAACATGCCTTCCAGGCCCGGCTCATAGATGGGAATCTCGCCCTGCTTGAGACCCTCGATCTTGGCGGAGTCTACATCCATGCACACTACGTCGTGGCCGACGTCGGCCAGGCAGGTACCCGTGACCAGACCGACATAACCGCTTCCAAAAATCGTGATCTTCATTGATGTCATCCTTGCTGGCCTTGTCGCCAGATCGTGTCGTGATACTCAAAGTGAAACGAGGCAATGGCGGCTGAATCCTGTGCACATCTGACGGCCTTCCAGCGGCAATCGAGGCGGATTCCAGGGCATTACGCCGTAAAGTCCTTGTCCCTCGAGACTCCCTTGAGACTGCCTAGGATCTCTCTCAAGAGATATCTTCTAAGGCGGAATTTCCCGCCTTCATTGGCCGAAAAAGAAACGCCGACAATGTCCTGTGCATGAGGATTCATCCCCATTGAACCGCGATGTTTCGTGACAGCGGCGCGAGGTTACCCAACCCACGGGCCAGGAGGCTCGCAGGTGATTTCAGGTAGACTGCTGCAGGTAGCTCGCAGGGAAAAGACGCGCCGCTTGAGTCAGTGACGGGCAATCATCGCTGCCCGTAGTGTGGCTCTTTTATAAAGCAACTTCGTGAAAAGTCATCCTGTCTGGCGCAATATGATCCAAAACATGACCCTATATAACTTGTGACTTATCTTTCTGATTCTGCCTGTCGCAACTTCCCTGATATGCCGCTTGATCAATTGACTACCCGGGCGGCAATGGCCACCTCATGGGGGGCCATTCCTTCGCGCTAGAGCCGTCATCAAATCAGAGCCAACAGCCAATGAGAGCCATCAGCGAAAGTAATGCTTCGCGAAGGTCGCCAGGTGACCATGCTTCATGGCGACCGGCGCCTTGCGCAGGAAAAAGGCCAATGACAAGGGCGAGAAACGACTGCCGGTGGCGCGGGCAAACATGCGCCCCTTGGTGCGCGCCTTGGCTGGCGTGCTGTAGAAGTCGCTGCCGGAGGTGACCCCCGCATGGGCGACGATGCCCAGATTGGCACGCATCAGACGCGCGCCCTGACGACGCGCATCGCTCAGTACGATGAACTCCTCGCCGGAGGGCTGATCGGTGCCCAGGCCGAACTGCTCATCGAAGCGCGCATGGAACTGGCAGAGATCCAGCGCCATGTCGACCGAGCGCACGCGCGCCAGTGACATCAGGCTGTGGGTCTTGAAGGACACCGGCGGCGCGGGCCGATCCGGGTCCCGCTCATGCAGCGGGAAGGCCTTGACGTGGGGGAAGCTGATCGCGGCCGCTTCGGTGCAGGTGAAGGCTTCCATCACCAGCGCGACGGCCTGGGGATGCAGCTCGATGTCGTCATCCAGCACATAGGCGTAGCGCGTGGCACAGGCGGCCAGCGCCGTGTTGCGGCTCCTGGACAGTCCCCGCCCATCGATCGCCAGGTACTCGAAACGGCTATCGAAATTGGCCAGCGCGTACTCGCGGTATTGCTCGCGGCTAGCGGAGTCAGACAGCTGATGCACGATCAAAAAGCGCGCCCCGGGCAGCGCATCATGACGCGGCACGTGATAGAGGCCGTCATCCAGCGTCGAGATCAGGAAAGTCAGCTCCGGCACCTGGCGACGCGTACTGCCATCTACCTGGCGTGCTCCGACCAGCACGCGCGGGCGCGAGTCGTGAGTAGGCTGCGCACCAGTATCGGCGTGGCGGGAAGCCGCCGTGGACTCGGTGGAAGATGTCGCGGACGCCGCGACATCCTGTTCAACGATGTTTTGCATAACCGTTCACCGCGTAATGGACAAAATTGCGACTGGCGCTGATCACATCCATCCCCAGCACCTCACGATACAGACGCCACTGATAGGCGGCGGCCTTGAACTTGTTGGACGACACGCTGCTCTCGCGACGCGTGTAGCGCGCCAGCGGTTCCGGCATGCCCTGCGCCGGGCCCAGCTGACCGATGATGATCAGCCACAGCGCCAGGTCCTGACGCTTGCGGATCGTCGGCATGTAGAAACGCCCATAACGACCGGCATCATAGATGGCAGTCAGGCAGCCGATGGAGTTGGAGCGCAGCATGTCATCGCGCGTCAGGCGCTCGGGCGGCGCGAAGTACGAGACATGCTCGCCCTGCTCATCGACCATCTCGTAGCCGGTGTAGGAAAGCCCGGCGCCGGTGTCCTGCATGAAGGCGATCTGACGTTCGATCTTCTCGGGCAGCCAGGCATCGTCGGCGTCCAGAAAGGCGATGTAGCGACCCTTGGCCTCGGCGATGGCACGGTTGCGTGCCCGGCCCGGGCCGCCGTTGGTGTCGGTTTCCAGCACGCGGATCTCGACGCCAGCGGTCTCCAGCGCCGCGAAGTCGTCACGCAGACGACTGGCGGCACCATCCGGCGAGGCATCGTCGCTGATCAGGATCTCGCGTACCGGCTCGCTCTGGGCCAGTACCGAGTCGACGGCAGCGTGCAGGCGGCGGTCATAGCCGTAGTTGGGCATGATGACGGAGACATCAGCCATGGGCCTTCTCCTCAAGCGGCTGTCGCTGAACGCGACGCGAATGTGTGTCTGGGCGCGACTGCGCGGATGAGCCCTGGCGCGTCTGCTCGGTCGTCGCCGCATCGCCGGGCGTCGGCGGCGCGAGACGCGAGATCAGACGCTGATATTGCGGCAACACCGCGTGCGCGCTGTAGCGGTCAAAGCTCTGCCAGGCACCATTCGAGAGGCGCAGCAGAAGCTCATCATCGAACTCGAGACGCGCAAGCTCGTGGGCCAGCTCAGTCATGATGGCGGCGTCCTCGCTGCCATCCGATTCCGCGCTGAGCACCCCGTCGCGGCCATGTTCGATCAGCGCCAGCGGGCCGGAACGCACCGGACGCGACAGGCACGGCAGCCCCTCACGCTTGGCCTCGATCACGTTCATCGGCAGGCATTCGCGCTCCGAGGTCAGCAGCAGCAGGCGTGCACGCCGCAGCTCATGAGAGACATCCCTGAGCGCGCCGGTGAACAGCACCTGCGTGCCGGCAGGCACCGTGCTGTCGTTGGCCCCCTGGAAGGCACGCAGTCCCAGCTCGTTGCACAGCGCCAGCAGACGTTCACGCTCCGGGCCATCACCGACCACCACCAGGCGACCGCGACGGTACCCGGAATTCGCGAAGGCACGAATCGCCAGATCGAGGCGCTTGATCGGCGCCAGACGCCCGACCATCACCACATCGACCTGATGCTCGCAGCCGCTGCGTGCCTCGTCTGCCCGCTGGTCATCCAGATAATTGGGAATCACCGTCGGCGTGAGGCCACGGCGACGCCAGCTTTCGGCATCGACCTCATTGAGCACCTGCAGTGCGTCGAGATGGCGATAGGCCAGCTGCTTGACGATGCGCTTGGCACGGCGGTCATGGTGATAGGCGCTGTGCTCCTGGGCGATGATGCGCGTGCGTGGACGCGGACGCCCCTCGCCATCGACACCACCGGTACCGCGTGCCGCCAGCTGCGCCGCCAGATGGAAGGCGAAATAGCCGCTGATCATCACCTCGATCCGCTCCTCCAGCATCAGGCGACGCAGGTGCGTCACCCAATGGCGGAAGTTCTGGCGCGTGCCGGTGGCCGGCAGTCCCAGGGTGCGATATTCGACACCCTCCATACGTCCCCAGTAGGGCTCGCCTTCGCGCACCGAGACCAGCGTGACCCGGTGGCTGGCGCTCAGGTCCCGCGCCAGACCATGCATCACCTTCTCGACGCCACCACAGGCGCTGATGTCCTGAATCAACAGAGCGACATGTGCCATATCAGGCTCCTCGCACGACAGGCTCGCTGTCGTGAGCGGCAGTCGCGCTGTTGTTGTCGGCAGTTGCGCTGTCGTCACCGGCAGGCGCATCCGCCGCCATGGCAGTGGCCGCCTCGGCAGTGGCTGGTTCGGGTGCCACCGGGGCCGGGAAGGCAGCGTCATTGAGCTTCAATTCACGCTGTCCCCAGACGCCGGCACGCCCCGGGGCACGACGCAGGAAGTCACGCGTGATGTCGGCGGTGATCGCCAGCTTCTCGGCGATGACACGCTCGGCCAGCGCCGGGAAGGCCGTGTCGGCGACCAGCTGTTCGATATCGGCCACGATGCGTGCCGGATCGAAGTTCTCGATGTCCTGCACGCTGTCGCCGAGCCCGAAGTCACGCATGATCCCCGGCGCCTTGGGTCCGCAGTAGGACAGCGCGTAGACCGGCGTGCCGGACATCAGCGCGAAGATGACCGAGTGGAAGCGGGTACCGACCAGGAACCGGGCATCGCGGTAGAGATCGACCAGCGCGTCAGGGCTCGGGTCGCCCTGCACCAGCTCGATGCGCTTGGCGAGGTTTTCACCGCCCGCCGTGGCCAGTGCCTTCTGCAGATGATCGAACACCAGCCGGGAGATGCGCTGGTCATTCTCGATATCGGTCGGGCCCAGCACGTGCGGGACCACCAGCAGGCGCTCGATGCCCAGACGCTCGCGGGATTCCAGCAGTGAGCGCGACAGCACCTCGACACGCTCGGCGAAGGCTTGCTGATCCAGGCCCCACCAGTCGCGCAGGGTGATCACGGCGTACGGCGAGGCCACGCCATTCGGCGCCTTCACCGCGGCATGCTCGTCGCTGGCACGCGGGGCCATGGCGAAGGCCATGTCGGTGCCCAGCAGCGCATGCGGCAGTTTCGGGTCGGCCTTCTGGGTCATGGCGTGGGTGATTTCCTCACGCGAGACCACCAGGCAATCGCTCAGGGTGCGCAGGAAGAAGCGTTCCTGCGCCGGGGTCTTGAACGGGCCGAAGGAGTGACCCAGCAGAAGCACGCGCTTGCCGGCCTTGCGGGCCAGCATCACCGGCGCCAGATAGCCGATCAGCGCCAGCCACGAGGACAGCGTCTTCTTGAAGCTGCCGTTGTGGAAGATATGACCGCCCTTGACGACCACCAGGTCTGCGGCGTCGATGATGTCGTTGCCACTCTTGCCCTGCTTGCCGAACATCATCTTGGCGCCCAGGCCGAGCAGCGAGGTCACGAAGCGCAGCTTGTCACGCATCGGCGGCATCAGCGGCTGGCCGACGGTGACGCGTTCACGGTAGCGGCGACGGATATGACGGAAGGGTCCGCGCTCGGTGGCGAACACCTGATCATCGATGGGCAGGATGTCGATGCGGTGGCCTTCGGCCTTGGCCACACCAGCGCCGGACACATCGCTGCGACCCTGTTCGGCATCGATCAGCTGATCGAGAAAATCGATGGTGCCCATCAGGATGGCGGAGTCGCCCTTGTTGTCGTCATGCCATCCGTGCGTCATGCATATCTTGGCCATGCTGTTCGTCCTTCTGTCCGTAATGTCGCGATTCGGAACGCGCGATGCCTGAGGGCTGTGTCTGAATCCCCGGCATCGCCGTCATGTCATCAACCGGAAGTCACAGATGCTGACCTTCCGATTCCTGCTGCGCGCGTAAAGCCCGGTCAGGCACTCGCCGCAGCGTTGTCTTCGTGTGCCTTGCCACCACGGGACAGTGATGGCTGGAAGAGGATCGCCATCGCCAGCATCACCACTTCGGCGGCGACCGGCACACACAGGAAAAGGCGGTAGAGATCGATGCCCAGCAGGCTGCCGGTGTCGCCGGACGCGTTGCCCAGCGAGTGATTGAGCGCCGCGATCGCAAGCCCCCCGCCGACCACCAGCGTGGCGCCTGTGCTCTGGCACAGCAGGCGCTTGCCGTTGAGGCGCAGCGCGGCCAGCCGCGTGAAGGCGCAGGTGACGAAGGCGTGCACCAGATAGACCAGCGCGAAGGCGCGCAGCGTCAGGGTCAGGCGCGGGTAGGCGCCGCTCAGGAAGTGTTCCGCCAGCCACGGCGCGACCAGCGCCAGCCCCCCCGCCACCGGCAGCGCGAAGCCACTGGCGATGACCAGGTACTCCTTGAGGCGCGCATCGCCATGGGTCAGCTTGGGCAGGTAGTAGCGATACAGGCTGGTGGGGAAGACATAGAGTGCGAACACGATGGAGGTCACCACCGAGACACTGGCCACCTGAGCGGGCGCAAAGGCAAGCCCTGCCAGAATCACCCAGGCCTGCAGGTAGGCGAACGACATCAGGTTGTTGTAGAGAAAGCCGCGACCGCGTGCGAAATCCGCCTTGGATGGCAGGCGGCGCTGGCTCGCGGCGTCGCTATCGACCGCCTGAGCATCTGCCGCTGCATCACGTGACAGCCACATGCCCAGCGCCATCACGATGACCAGCGCGATGGCGCTGACCATCACGAAGGTCGGCACCGGCGCCAGACCGAACATGCCGGCGGGGGTGGTCAGGTCAGCGCCGAACTCGGCGCCGGTCACTAGTGCGACGCCCTGATGGTAGAGCGCCGGGCCCGCGGCGCAGGCGACCGCGATCGCCACCGCCAGCGAGATCAGCACCGTCATCAGGTTGACGCGCCCCAAGCGCTCCTGACGCTGCAGGCGCGAGTTGATCATCTGCAGGCCGACCTGCTCCGCCGCGGCGCGCAGCGCACAGAAGGCGAAGATGAAGGCCGACAGGCCCAGCAGCGGCGCGATGCCGACGGCGAAGCCGATCGCCAGCAAGGCGTAGAGCGAGATGCCGACGCCCATCCAGCGACGCAGTGCCGCGCCGCTGGCACCATCGCGGGTGACCAGCAACACCTCGTTGCCGCCCATGCGCGCCAGTACGCCCAGCAGTACCGCGTAGTTGAGGGCCAGCGCGTATTCACCGAAGGCCTCCGGCGCCACGGCACGCGCCAGCAGCAGGCCTGCGGCTGAGGACAGGCCGCGCGCCATCAGATTGAACAGCGAGAAGATCAGCGCTTCGCTCATGACTGGCCTCCGTTGCCGACGACCAGGGCTTCATCGCTGAGGAAATAGAACTCGTAGTTGTTCAAGAAATCGTGGTCCTGATTGCCGGCCGCCACCTTCAGCGACATGAAGAACAGCGCCATCATCAGCGCACCGCTGATCAGGCTGGGCAACAGCTTGTCGCGGAAATGCTCGATCACGTCACAGATGACGAAGATGGCGAATGGCAGAAAATAATAGCTGGCACGTGCCACATGCTCACCGTAGGTGATGAACAAGGTATAAAGCGCCACGCCGATGAACATCAGGTTGAAGGCCCAGGGGTCCAGTGACAGGCGGAAATGCTTCCACAGCACCAGAGTCCCCAGGCAGATCAACAGGTAGATGACGTAGAGCTTCTCGCCACCGCCGGAAAAATCCTCGAAATAATGCGCATAGAGGCCCAACGCACTGAGAATGCTCTTGGCCAGCGGCCCGGCCACGAAGCACAGTGGCAGCAGCCCCAGGTAGAGCCAGAACGGGTAGGCACGGCGCAACAGCGGATAGATCACCAGCAGGGGCAGATACAGTGCCAGGGTGTAGTGGAAGCTGGTGCCGACGAGCATCAGCACCAGCGCGGGCAGCCGCATGCCGCGCTCCAGGCACGCCATCGCCAGCATGAACAGCGCAATCGCCACGTGCTGCTTCACGAATCCGAAGGCCGACAGATAGATCAGCGGCAGGCAGACGAAGAACAGCAGGCACCAGGCCAGATTGCGACGGCTCATCACCAGTGCCGAGACGAAGCACGACACGTAGAGAATGGCGGTGATGATGAAGAACAGCTGCGGCTCGCCCCAGGCCCGCGCCATGCGTGCCAGGGCAGCAGGTGCGGGCTCGAGAAAGCTCAGGTCGACCTGCCAGGTGGCCATCTGGCGGTACGAGAAATAGTCGTACCCTGCGTCGTAACGCAATGCCATGAACGCCAGACACAGCCCACCGGCCAACCAGGCACCCACCATGCGGGTGCGCTCGTTGGCAGCCAGCGGCAGGATTGCCACCAGCAGGGCCATGAAGCCGACGTAATAGCCACTGACGGTCAGCATGCTCAGCGTGCCCCGAAGCCGGTCAGCATGGTCTTGATGGTACGGCCGACGATCAGCAGGTCGAGCCACACGGAGAAGCGCTTGATGTAGTAGAAGTCGTGCTCGAGCTTCTCGCGGGTCTCGTCGGCGTCAGAGGCATAGCCCTGGGTGACCTGCGCCCAGCCGGTGATGCCCGGACGCACCACGTGACGGTAGTTGTAGAACGGAATCTGTTCGGCGAATTCATTCACGAACTTGACCTGCTCCGGGCGCGGGCCGATCAGGCTCATCTCGCCCTTGAGCACGTTGATGAACTGCGGCAGCTCATCGATGCGGGTCTTGCGGATCACGCGACCGATGCGGGTCACGCGCATGTCATTGGCCTGGGCGAACTGGGCACCGGTCTTCTCGCTGTCGTGGCACATGCTGCGGAACTTGAACATGCGATACGGACGACCGCCCTGGCCGACACGCTCCTGGACGAAGAACACGCCGCCCGGCGAATCGAGGCGGATCAACACGGCGGTCACCAGGCAGATCGGCAGCACGAACGGCGCCACGGCGAGCACGGCCAGCATGTCGAACAGACGCTTGAACAGCTCATATTCGCTGTTGGGAGCCAGCTGGCCGAAGCTGTTCTCACGCACCTGATCAAGCTCGACACGACCAGTCAGCGACTCGCGGACTTCGCTGGCGTCATAGACCGGGATGCGATGCAGCACGCAGTTGGCCAGGAAACGCTGCCATTCTGCCGGCATGTCGGCTTCCAGGTCGGCGACCACACCGTTGTAGCGCTCTTCGCCCAGGTCCGGCGCGCGCATCAGGTTCCAGCGTGCCCCACGGGTGGTGAACAGGCTGCGATAGTCACCGAAGGGCACCACGGCCAGCTTGCGGATGCGGGTGCGCTGCTCGGCCCAGAAGCCGATGGAGCAGATCAGCATCGCCGCCAGCCATGAGCTGCCGAGCACGATGCGGCTGAAGCGCAGATCCAGCGCGATCAACACGCTCATCGCCAGCAGATAGCTGATGGTGATGGCCGGCAGCACGTAGGCGAAGGCCTTGGCGCCGGGGTAGCGCGACATGTGACGAATCGCCTGCAATGCGAGCAGGAAGCCGCCGCTGGCGGCGATGACACTGTGCATGCGCATCTCGCTGACCCACGGGCGCAGGCCATTGATCAGCAGCAGCGGGACACCCACTGCCAGAATCAGACCGACGATGGCCTGACACAGCGAGTTGAACATCAGTCGCTCGTACATGCGGGAGTGGCGCTGACGCCCTTCCAGCCCGGAGCTTGCATGGTTCGTCGTGGTATTCATATGCCGTTACCCCCTTGGCTTGCGTTCGTGTTGTGGTTCCGTTCATCACGCTCGGAGCCGCTGGTGCCGTCGCTCGACGGCGTGCTACCCGATGCTTCACCCGTACCGCCTCGGCTCTCGCCTCGACTGCCGATCCCCACTGCCAACGAGGCACGCAGTCTCAGACATCGGGTTCGCGGGCTCTAATGCAAGTGGCCGCTAACCCTTGGCGCCACCCTGGTACTGATAATCGTGATAGCTGTAGCCGTAGCTGTAGGTCGTGGTGGCCTTGCGCTCGACGGCATTGAGAATCGCGCCATCGACATGCACGCCACTGGAGGCGAAGCGCTCCAGCGCCGCTTCGATTTCCTTGGGCGAGTTATGCATGAAGCGCGTCACCATCACGCTGACACCGCACTGCTTGCCGACGATGGCGGCATCGGTAACCGCCAGGATCGGCGGCGTATCGACGATGACCATGTCGAAGTTCGCGCTGGCCCAGTCGAGGAAATCGCTGAAGCGTGACTGCAGCAGCAGCTCCGACGGGTTGGAGGGCGTGGTACCGCGCGCCACGTAGCACAGGTTGCTAGGCGCACCATTGGCGGCCGCCCCTTCGCCAAGCGCCACGGCAGCGGCCTCGGACATCGCCAGACTCGGATCAGTGATGCCACGCACGATGCTGTCGCGGTCGGCCTTGCCGAGCAGGAAGTCGCTCAGGCCCGGCGCGGCGTCGCTGGGCGAGACGCCCGCCATGCTCTGGTGGACATGGCCACGGCGCATGTCGGCATCGATGACCAGCACCCGATTGCCGGCCTGGGCGCAGACGGCAGCCAGGTTGGCGGACACGAAGCTCTTGCCGATGCCCGGGCTCGGGCCACAGATCATCAGGCGATTGTCGGGGGCCTCCATCATCGCGAAGTGCAGGCTGGTGCGCAGACCGCGCAGACCCTCGATGGAGAGATCCGCCGGGTTGCGGATCGCCAGCAGCCCCGGCGCGACGTTGTCATTGGCCGCTGCGGCGACACCACGACCGGTGAAGCGCTTGAAGCCACGCGCCAGACGACGGTTGAGGCGTGCCTGCTCCTCGGAGAGCGGCAGGGTCGCGTGGACATTGAGCCCCAGGTCGGAAAGCTCCGACGGCGTCTCGATACCGCGATGCAGCATGGAGCGCAGCAGCACGAAGACCACCCCGAGCATGCCGCCCAGCAGGGTCGCGATCACCACGATCATCGCCTTGCGCGGGCTGATCGGATGCGGCTGCGCAACGGCCTCGTCCAGAATGCGGATATTGCCGATGGTACTGGCCTGGGCGATGTTCATTTCCTGGGTCTTGTTGAGCAGCTGCACGTAGATCTGCTGATTGACCTCGACCTCACGCTCCAGACGCAGGATTTCCTGCTGGGTGTCCGGCAGGTCACCGACCTGCTTCTCCAGCTCCTTGCGGGTCTGCTGCAGGTCCGCACGCTTCTTGCGCAGTGCCACGTAGTTGGGGTGACTGGGGTTGAACTTGCCGGACAGCTCCGCTTCTTCCAGCTGGGTCTCGTTGATCTGGTTGTCGATATTGACCAGCTGCTCGAGCACCGACTTGGTCTCGAGATCCAGATTCACGCTATCGCTCTTGCCGCGATAGGCATTGAGACGGTTCTCGGCCACTTCGAGACGCTCACGCACCGTCGGCACCTGCTTCTTGAGAAACTCGAGCGACTTCTCGGCTTCGGCGGACTGACGTTCGATGTTCTGCTGCTGGTAGGTATCGGTGATGCGCTGCAGGGTCTGCTGGGTGCGCAGCGGGTCTTCGCCGACCAGCGCCAGACCCAGCACCCCGGTTTCCTTGCCCATCTCGGCCACCGCGAAGCGCGAACGCAGCGCATTGGTCGCTTCCAGGGTCGACTGATGCATCAGCGTGAATTCAGCACCTCTGGCCGCGTCCAGTGCACTGACCTTGAGCGCCACCTCGCCCAGCGGGCCATCGAAACGTGAGGTGTCGCCGACCACACCGGTGCCCAGCGCATCGCCGTCGTACTGCAATTCGTACTCACCGCCCTCTCCCAGCGACACGAGCGTCAGCGGCACGTCGTCCCAGGCCGCCGGCACTTCGAGGCTTGCCACGTCGATCGACTCGCCGGCCCAGACCATGCTGGACCCGGCAAACCAGCTCGGACGCGTGAATTCGTGGGTACGCAGGAAGGTGCCGATCAGCGGGTACTGATACGGCTTGACCACCAGATCCAGCTGTTCCTTCTTGACCGTCTCGCCCAGCACCAGGCGTGAGGTGATGATCTGGACCTCGGACTCGGACGGCGGCGCCTCGCCACGCAGCAGGCTGGAGACATCACGCAGCGGGTTCATGTTGCCGCCGCCCTCCTCGACCTGCACCAGCGCATCGGCCTTGTAGATCGGCGTGGCCAGCAGCGCGTAGAGCACCGCCAGCACGGTGAAGGTGCCGGTGATCAGCGCCAGCGTCAGACGGCTGTCATACAGCTGGCCCAGCATGCGGCCGAGATCGAGACTGGTGCGCGCGGGCACGCTTGACGACTCGCTGGCCGAGGCCTGACGCGTGGTGTGGGAATTGCGGTTCGACATCGTTGGGTCACTCTCCTGGTGTCCTGCTCGGCCACGGCGGTGCCGGGCAGGGACGCCTTGACGACCCCTCGCCTTACTGGCCGAGGGTATCGAGGTTGTCCTGGATTTCGGTGCTGTAGTAGATGGAGCTCACCGTCGGCAGCAGCTGGGTAATCACACGGTTCCAGCGCGAGACCGGTGCAGCGGTGACATAGACGACGTCCTGCGGCTTGAGGCCGAAGTCCGCCCCCAGAATCAGCGCCGTGGAATTGCGTGCATCCAGCTGATAGACGGTGGCCAGCTTCTCGGGGTCTTCACGATCACGACGGATGACGAAGATGCCCGATGCATCGGCGGAGTTTTCCTTGATGCCGCCGGCACGCGCGATGGCATCGGTCAGCGAGATAGGGCTTCTGCCCAGCGGCAGGCTGATGGACTTGTCCACCTCGCCCATCACGAACACCTTCTGGGTACCGACGTCCGGCACGTAGAGGGTGTCGCCATCCTTGAGCAGGCGATCATCGCCCGCCTCGTCATTGGCATTGCGCTCGGCCAGCAGCTCATAAAGGGAGATGGTGGTCTCTTCGCCATTGCGCTTGAGCACCACGTTGTGCCAATCGGCGTCTTCGGACAGACCGCCCGCCGCCGCGATGGCGTCCAGCAGGCTCAACGGCACATCGCTGATCGGTTGCACGCCGGGCGACTGGACCTCGCCAGTGACCCGCACCTTCTGACTGCGGAAGGCGGCGACCTTGACGTCGATCTGCGGCGCATTGAGGTAGGGCTGCAGCTTCTCGCCGAGATCTCGGCGAATCTGGTCCAGCGTCATGCCACTGACCTTGACGCGGCCGACATAGGGATAGAACAGCGTGCCATCGGCATGCACGACGTTGCCGGCTTCCTGCGCACTGCGCTCGGAACCCGTCGGCAAGGTCAGCTCGGGATGGTCATAGACGATGATGGTCAGGATGTCGCCGGGGCCGACACGGTACTGATAGTCCGGTGCCAGACTGGCGCGCGTGCTGCTGTTGAGCTCCTGGGTCAGCGCCTTTTCAAGCTCACGACGCTGCCTGTCATCGCCACTGGACTGGCGCGATTCGGCGTCTGCGCGCGCCTGGGCCTTGATCAGGCCAAAGGTGATCGGTTCCACATCGACGATGTCGTCCACCGGCGCAGCGCTGGTGTCGTAGTCGATGTTGCCACCGGGGGCGAAGACGCACCCGGCGAGCCCGGTGAGGGCGCCGATGCTCAAGCTGGCGCCCAGAAGTCGTGCTATCAGTGCATTTTTCATCTGAAGTCCGTTGAGTCGACAGGCCCGATGACCCGGCACCCCAGTGCCATGATCATCGCGCCTTCCCCCGCCGCACATGGCCGCCGGGATGGATTCGATAACGTCTTCAGTTCCTGCTGCGTCATGCGTGTCGCCGGCCTTGCCTGGCTGTCACGCGGCTGCCGAGGGTTGGCCCTCGTGCATTGGGTACCGGACCCTGGCGGTCTCGGCGTCTTGCGACTGGCGACTGGCTGCTGCGACCTCATTCACGCTGCGCCAGTGTGATCCGCAACGCTTACAGCGATATTTCCGCCATATGAATCATGCACATGGCTTGTCATGTCCCGCCGTCACCCCCAGTCAGAATGTAGGCACATGGTTCAAGATTTACGAAGCAAGACCCTGAACCGCAACCAACGATACTCAGCAAGCGTGTGCATTCAATGCACTTTCCACTTGCAACTCTGACACCATTCTCTGCATGGCGGCCTTCATGCCCCTCTTGCTGGCATTTGGGCAATATCTTCAGCGCCATTGCAGAGCAAACTTTCTGTAGTTTTTTTACCGAAATACGGTACACCTCTTTCGACTACAGCCCACGACCCATGGAGCTGCCAGAGGATCTGCCGATGAATCAGTAACACCAATACAGCGGCATCGCCCTGCATTGGATCACGCCATTCGTGGCGTTCTTGGCAAGGTGACCAAACCCTGTCTGCCGTGCATTTTACCTGATACACGCCTCCCGCCAATCAGCACCCTGTTACAAAAATCCAATAAAAACATTGGTTTGTAGCGCCACAAGTACGCTCGATGTCGCCACTTCCACGAAAGACGCGTTGCCGATGACAGACACCTCAAACTCCGTTTCGTCGGCAATGCGACACACTCAAGCACAGGATTCCAGTCGCCACGCGGACCCCGTCTGGCGCAGCGCTCGATGGATCATCGACAGCCACGTCGCCAATCATCCACACCCCAATTACTCTTTTTTACATAAATAATCCTCAAGCCATCAACGCGAATAATACGCAAGGCTTCGCGCTAGACAGTTCACATATTCTCGTTAACATGAGCCTCGCTTTGCCGTGACTCATTGGCCTTGTCTCTGTGCGGAGAAGGACTTCTTGCATCAACCGCTCTGCGGCTGACACCTGACAGGACTGTCAGGCGCAGACAACAAGGCGCAACGATGAATTTCGGCAAGCGCATGACCAGGGAATACGGTCATGACAGGAACACCTCAGGACGAGGTCGCGCCACGGAGGATGCCAGGGATGGTGTCAGGGACGGCGCTCTTCTCCTCTATCGATATCTTCAGCAGCAGGTTGGATGATCGCCAGCATCTGCTGGCAGCCTCGACGCCGATGTCTCAGTCCTTGAGTCATTACATCGTGGTCTGATATCCCTTCCTGGTCGGCTGACCGCCGGCAATGCTCATCAAGGAGAGTTATCCATGCGCAAGACACATCTCGGAGCCATCATCGGCCTGACAGGTGCCCTGCTTCTCGCTGGCAATGCCATCGCGGAAGAAGAAGCGCCTCAGGGTGCGACCGGTACGACTGGGACTACCGGCACCACCGGCACGACTGGCACCACCGGAACGACTGGTACGACTGGTACGACCGGGACTACCGGCACGACCGGGACGACAGGCTCTGTACCGACAGGTAGCGCAGCTGGCACCGGCACTGCCAGCCAGAATGCCACCGGCAGCGTGACGCCGAGCGCCAGCAGCGGCAGCGTCGCTGCAGGTGCCGCCACCGGCACCGTCGGCGGCGGCACCGGCACGAGCGGTACCACCGGGACAACCGGCACCACTGGTTCAACCGGGACTCGCTGATGAAGACGGCACGTGCGACGCAACGCTTCACGTTCTCAAGCCCTGCGCAGGGCACGGCGGCTACCTCGGTGGTCTCCCGTGCTCTGCGCAACAGGTCGTTGGCGGCCTTCGGCACCCTCGCGTGTCTGGTGTCGCTTTCCGGGTGTGCCCAGATCGTCGCGAGTTCGCTCGGTGACGTGATGGGCAAGGACGAGTTTGACGCCACACGTGCCAGCGAGCTGCCCTATGCCTCTCTCAAGCTTGAGCATGCCAACAGCACCGCGCTGGTGGTTCTCGCGACGCTTGAAGGCAATGGGCGCATCGCGCGTTTCGAGAGCCGCGACCGCGGCATCGTCGAATTGCGCGATGGCGTCCTGTCCGCCACTTCAGGCTTTGCGCGTGATGTGGCGGACAGGCGTGAGCAAAGTACTACCGGGCACGCTCTGGCGCGTCCGGCCTGGTTGATGGCCAGTGGCACGACCTATCAGGTCAGTGTCAGTGCGCTGTCCCCCTACCCGCGTCGCCTGGTGCGTCAGGATGCCGCCTCCACCGGCAGCCAGCGCCAGGATGACGTCGCCGTGATGCAGGTACACGAGGCCACGGCGCGACTCGAATGCGAGGCCGCCGCCCCCTATTCGCTGCCGCTGGCAGAACTGCCGCTGCAGCACTGCCGCGAGATTCTGAGCTGGGACGATGGCAGCACCACGCGCAATGACCTGTGGCGTGACGAGAATCGCGTCTGGGCGGCCGACATGACGGCCTGGCCCGATGGCCCGCGGTTCGGTTGGGAGGTCGCCAAGGCATGGTGACCCCCCTCTTCTCATCGCTGGCCCGTCTGCCATCACTGGCCCGTCTGAACAGTGCCGCCCGCCTGCTGCCCCTCGGGCTGAGCGCACTGCTGGCCGCGCCCCTGTCGAGCGCTGCTGACACCCCGCTGCCGTTCAGTGCCGCGAGCACGCCGCTGGCCAGTCAGGTGCTGCAGGCGCAATGGAATAGCCTCGCGCCATCCAAAGCGCTGGATTGGCGCTATAGCTTCGTCAGCACGCCGCTGATTCGCCAGCAGATGGCCGCACGGGCCAACCGCGTCAGCGCCGAGCTCGAACTGATCGCGGCGCGCTACGCCGTCGGCGCGAAGGAAGACAGCCTTCAGGCGCGTTACGCCGAGGCATTGCAGGCCTGGCAGGCCTATGTCGAGCAGGGCCGCGCGTCAGGCACCCACTCGCCAGATACTGACGCCGTGGTGGCACGCCTGCCCGGTCAGCTCGACCCGCGCCGCGACATGCACGACGGCCCGCAGGCGATCCGCATCGCCCCGGGCATGGTGGTCGGTGCCTGTCAGGCGCCGCGCAGCGTGGTAATTCTGGACGCCACCGGCGTTCATGAGCGCAAGTGGACGCCGAATCTCAGTCTGGATGCGCTGATCGACGAGCGCGCCGCTGCCGGCGGCATCGGGCCAGCCGTCGAGGTCAGCCTGGTGACGCCGCAGGGCCAGGTGCTGACCCGCCCGGTGGCGAGCTGGAATCGTCTGACCAGCGGCGACGCCGACCTGCCCGTCGCCCCCGGCGCCAGCGTGGTGATCAGTACGCCGGGCATCGATACCGCGCAGCAGTGGGTGAACGAGGCGCTACCGGCCTGGCTTGCCAGCCGTCTCCCCGGCGATGCCTGCCAGAGCTGGCAGCTGGACGCCGCGAAGCTTTCGACGCCCCCGCGCTAGCCGGCGGGGCTGCCCCGGCGCAGCACACTGCACCTGACCGCGAACCCAATCCCTTATTCACGTACGTGAGCCCCTGGCTTGCGTGCATGCGAGACGCCCATGTCGAGTCCTTTTCGCCCTGCCAATCACGTTACGCACTCAAGCCCCGAGCAGCGCCCTGCCCTGGCACGCAATGGCTGGCTGGCACTCGGCATGGCGGGCGGATTGCTGGGTGCGCAGATCGCCCATGCAGCGACCGGCGAATCCCAGAGCGACTTCGGTGGCGTGGGCCTGATGCAGACGCCCACGGCGCGTTTTGCGCCCCAGGGCGAATTGAGCTTCACCTACAGCCGCACCCAGCCCTACAAGCGTTTCAGCGTCAACGCCGCGCCCTTCGACTGGATGGAGCTGGGCTTTCGCTATGTCTCGGTGGAAACCGTCAGCTACGGCGCGGCCGCCCCGGACCGCGACTACCTGGATAAATCCTTCGACACCAAGTTCCGTCTGATGGAAGAAGGCCGCTATCAGCCCGAAGTCGCGGTGGGCCTGCGAGATCTCGGCGGTACGGGCCTGTTCAGCTCCGAGTATCTGGTCGCCAGCAAGCGCTACGGCGACCTCGACTTCAGTCTGGGCCTCGGCTGGGGCTATCTGGGCACGCGCGGCGACTTCAGCAATCCACTGGCAATAGTGAGAAGCAGTCTCGAGACGCGCAGCGACTCGACCAGCGATGACGGCGGCGACTTCCAGCTCGGCAGCATGTTCAGTGGCAGCCCGGCCGTCTTCGGCGGCATCGAATATCAGACGCCCTGGGACCCGCTGACCCTGATGCTGGAATATGAAGGCAACGACTATTCCGACGAGCCACTGACGGTGGAGATCGAACAGGATTCGCCGGTCAATCTGGGGGCGACCGTCAAGGTCAATGACAACCTGTCGCTGCATGGCGGCTGGGAGCGAGGCAACACCGCCATGCTGGGGCTGTCGCTGTCGACCAATCTGGCCGGGCTCGCCCAGGCCAAGGACGATGGCACGCCGGAGGCGGTCGCCCCCAGCACCCATAGCCGTTATCGCAACGACCAGACACCGGAAGCCTTCCGCGTGCGCTCGCTCAACGCGAACGCTTCACCAAACACCGCACCCTCCGCCCCCACCGCCAGCGCTGCCCGACCGGCAGACGTGGCGGCTGAGCCGTCAGCCCATGAAGAGCCTTCAGCGAACAGAGAGCCGTCAGCGAACAAGGATCAACAAGGCCGCCTGCTGACCCTCGACTCGTTCGGCGGCGCGCCCGCGGACACCCCACTCGAGCCCGGCACGACTGATGGCCCGCAGGCAGAAGATCTCCCGCGCCTTGCCGACGTGGACTGGGACGCGCTGGCCGATACCCTGCGTGCCCAGAGCGGCCTTGAGGTGTCACAGCTGCGGGTCGATGGCGATACCCTGATCGTCGAGGCCGAGGCGACGCGCTTCCGTGATGACCTGCAGGCCGAAGGCCGCGCCAACCGCGTGCTGCACAACCGCCTGCCCGTCGAGATCACCACCTTCCGCTATCGCCTGAGCAGCAATGGTCTGGCGCTGCGCGAAGATGAGCATCCGCGCCAGCCCTTCGTGGCCGCCGCCAATGACCGTCGCTTCGGCGCTGAATACGAGCACTCCATCACCGCCCATGCTGCCTCGCCTCAGACCATCTCGCCCGATAGCGACGATGATGCGGCACGCCAGGCGACAGGGGATGGCGTCAAGCTGGCACGCGAGCCGTTCGGCTTCAGCTGGGGCTTCTCGCCGAGCCTCAAGCAGAACTTCGGCGGCCCCGATGGCTACCTCTATCAGCTCAACCTGCAGCTGGACGCCCTGTGGCGCACCGACCGCAATGGCTGGTTCACCGGCGTGGCGACCTATCAGCTTGCCGACAACTTCGACAACTACGAGTACATCGCCGATTCCGAGTTGCCGCGCGTGCGCACCTATGTCGGGGAATACATCAAGGAAACCGACCTGGGCATTACCAGCCTGCAGTACAACCGCACCCACCAGTTCGGGCGCGACTGGTACGCCCAGGCCTACGTCGGCATTCTCGAGATGATGTATGCCGGGGTCGGTGCCGAGCTGCTCTATCGTCCGATGAACAGCTCGCTGGCGCTGGGGCTGGACATCAACCGCGTCCGCCAGCGCGAGTTCGACCAGCAATTCGGCCTGCGTGACTACTCGGTCACCACCGGTCACGCCACCGCCTACTGGCAGTCCGGCTGGCACGATGTACTGGTCAAGGGCTCGGTGGGGCGTTATCTGGCCGGCGATATCGGTGCGACGCTGGACCTGTCGCGCAGCTTCTCCAACGGGGTCAGCGTCGGCGCCTGGGCGACCCTGACCGATGCCGGCGATGACTACGGCGAGGGTAGCTTCGACAAGGGCCTCTACGTCAGCATCCCGCTGGATGCCTTCTTCACCACCTCCAGCAAGGGCAGCACCGGCTTTGCCTGGGCACCGCTGACCCGTGATGGTGGCGCACGCCTCAACCGCCGCTATCAGCTGTATGACATGACACGCGATCGTGATCCCGAGACTTACTGGGAAGGCATCGACAAGGTCTACAAGTAATCCGTGCGTGAGTGTGTTTCACTGCCGGCTGAAGCGTGCCGATGTTGGCGCCTGACTCACTGTGGCTGACCCTGACCCGATGAATATTCCGATTACCGACGTCTCGCTGGCCACCGCCGGCGCTGCGACACCTGCCAATCACGAGATCGCCTGCAGCAATTGCCAGGCCTGTTGCTGCCGTCTTGAGGTCATTCTGCTCACTGATACCGGCGTGCCGGACTACCTGATCGACGAGGATGAATGGGGCGGCGAAGTCATGCGCCGTCTCGACGATGGCTGGTGTGCCGCCGTCGACCGCGAAACGCTGATGTGCACCATCTACGACCGGCGCCCGCAGCTGTGCCGCGATTACGAGATGGGTAGCCCCGAATGCGAAGACGAGCGCCTGGAAAACGGCCTCGATCAGTAGGCCGCCTGCCAGCGCTCGTCTTCATTGTCTGCCAGTCGTGCCCGGCCTGATGTGCTGTCTCAGGCAGTGGCATCCGGCACCGATGGGGCCGCTCCTTCAAGGCTCGGGCTTGTCTCGGGTAGCGTGCGCATGGCGCGCATATGCCCTTTCACCTCTACCTCGCGATGCCAGCTCAGCGCCTGCTCCAGACAATGCGGCGTGTGGCCGCCCCGCTGGCACGCCTCCTCGAAGTAAGCGCGCAGCGCAGGACGATAGCTCGGGTCCGAGCAGTTCTCGATCACCTGTACCGCCCGCTCGCGTGGCGCCAGACCGCGCAGGTCCGCCAGCCCATGCTCGGTGACGAGGATATCGACATCGTGCTCGGTGTGGTCCACGTGGCTGGCGAACGGCACCACGCTCGAGATATCACCGCCCTTGGCCAGTGACTTGGTGATGAACACCGACAGCTGGGCATTGCGCGCAAAATCGCCGGAACCGCCGATACCATTCATCATCCGCGTGCCGCAGACGTGGGTGGAATTGACGTTGCCGTAGATATCGAATTCCAGCGCCGTATTGACCGCGATCACGCCGAGGCGCCGCACGATGCCCGGATGATTGGAGAGCTCCTGCGGGCGCAGGATAAGGCGATCACGATAGCGCTCGAGGTCCTTCCACAGCGTGCGGCCACGCTCCTCGGTGACGGTGATGGAGGAGCCGGAGGCGAAATCGAGCTTGCCGGCATCCAGCAGGTCAAAGGTGGAATCCTGAAGCACCTCCGAGTACATGGTCAGGTGCTCGAAGGGCCCTTTCTTCAAGCCACTCATTACCGCGTTGGCCATGCTGCCGATGCCGGCCTGCAGCGGCAGCAATGCCGGTGTCAGACGCCCCAGCGCGACCTCCTGCTTGAGCAGTTCGACCAGATGACCCGCCATGCGCTCGGTGCCGTCATCCGGCGGCGTGCAGGTCGAGGGGCTGTCACTGCCGCGGGTCAGCACGATGGCCGCGATCCTGGCGGGGTCGATGGGGATATATGGCGTGCCGATGCGCGAATCCGGCGCGACCACCGGAATCGGCTGCCGGCTGGGGCGCATCTGCGGAATGTAGATGTCGTGCAACCCTTCAAGCGCCGCCGGCGACTCGAGATTGAGCTCGATGATCACCTTGTCGGCGAGAATCGCATAGCTGGCCGAGTTGCCCACCGAGGTGGTCGGCACGATGCCGCCATCGGCGGTGATGGCACTGGCCTCGATCACCGCGATATCCATGTCGCTCAGCTGGTGGTTGCGCAGAAGCTCCACCGTCTCGGACAGGTGCTGATCCATGAACATGACTTCGCCGGCGTTGATCGCGCGGCGCAGCACCGGGTCGACCTGAAACGGCATGCGCCGCGCCAGCATGTGGGCATCCGCCATCTGGCCGTCGAGGTCATTGCCCAGCGAGGCGCCGGTCATCAGCGTTATGGAGAACGGCTCGCGACGTGCCTTCTCGACCAGCGCCAGCGGCAGGGCCTTGGCCTCTCCCGCCCGCGTGAAGCCGCTCATGCCAACCGTCATGCCATCGTGAATCAATTCGGCGGCCTGGCTGGCGCTCATCTGGCGCGACTGCCAGTCAGGCCAGCGACAGCGGCGCGCGATCTCGGCGTACTGCTCCGGGGTCAGCTCGCCGACCTCCATGCGCGCCAGCAGCGAGAAGACCTCGCTTGATGCAGCTGCTGCGACAGGCGCGGCTGATGCCTCGGAAGCAGTGGAGGCTGCGGAGGCTGACGGAGCATGAGGCGTGACACTGGAGCGAGAACCGGATGAAGACACGACGGCAGAACCTCCTGAGGGGCAAGACACTACGAAATGAGCAAACAAGGCGCTGGCAGACGCCGACCAGACCAGACCAGACCAGACCAGACCAAGCATAGCCAAGCCTGAAATAGCCAGGGCTGTAATAAACAGGTCTGCAATAACCAGGCACTGGCTTTCAGCATCCCACGCAGTACGCCGCCCCCGCATCAGGCCTTGGTCGCAAGGCGGTGGCAGGGGCTGGAACCCGGTGGTGCACAAAGGGCGACGCAGCATGCGGCGCAGATGGCGACGGCGAGACACGAAAAAGCCCGCTCATGAAGAGCGGGCTTTCGGGAGGCGCAGATGACGACGCGAGGAATTACACCATGCTGTCGAAGTCCATGTTGTCGAAGCTTTCCGGCGCATCGGCGTAGCCGTAGAGCGTGTTGCGACGCTGCAGGCGGAATTCACCCAGCAGCTGCTCGTAGCGGCGCGGCACCTCGGCATTGTCACGCGTGACGATGTAGAGATTCTCATAGACGGCTTCGGTCAGCGGCATCTCGCGCACCTGACGCTGCCACGGCGAGGTCTCCAGCACCGTGCGCGAGACGACGGTGAAGCCCAGACCACGCGCCACGGCGTCCAGCACCATGCCAATATCGTTGGTGAAGCCCTGCTGCGGGAAGTGGCTCATGGAGCGAAATTCACCGGCGAAGTTCTCACGCAACAAGGCACTGGCATTGTTGACGCCATCGGCGTAATTCATGAAGCCCAGCGCCATCAGCTCGTTGAGACTGTTGCCGGCGAAGTCGGCGGGCACCACCAGACACAGCGGCTCCTGATGCCACAGCTCGAAGTTCAGGTCCGGATGCTTGACCGGCTCGGTGACGATGCCCAGGTCGAAACGACCCGCCAGCACGTCCTGCACGATCTCGGAATTGAAGGCGAAGCTGTAGCTGACCGTCAGCCCCGGATGCTGCTGCTGATAGCCCAGCGTGAACGGATAGAACATCAGCCCGACGCTTGAGGGACTGGCCACGCGGCATTCGCCGCTGTCCGGGGAATCATCATCCAGCGAGTGCATGAACTGGGTGTGCTCGGCGAACAGCTTGATGGAGTAGTCATAGCAGCGACGCCCCGCTGCGGTCAGCGAGAACTTGCGTCCCTGGCGATTGAGCAGCGAGCGGCCCAGATACTGCTCCAGCTTGCGAATATGCTGGCTGACGCCGGGCTGGGTCATCTCCAGCTTGCGCGCGGTATGGGTAAAACTGCCGGTCTCCACCAGTGTGATGAAGGTACGAAAATACTGGGCGTTGAACATGAAGGCACTGACCACTCACGAACGGGGGACGCGACTCGGCGCATCGTGTTGCCGGCGACGACCTGCATGACGCAACTGCCATGTCAGCACAGGGGCCACCGACCCGCAAAGCACATGATTCTACCAGAGCTGGCCGCCATGCGCAGCGCTGCGCCCCGCCACTCTCGCGTGTTAGCATCATGGACAATGCCAGCTGCCACCCTGGCTGCGTCTACCGTGTTCAACGTCACGATGACGCGCCAGGGCCCGGCGCTTTACCCCTGTCCTGGCCAATCTTCGGACTGGCCCGAAACACGAGATGCTTTAGATGTCTGATGCTCTGGCTGCACGCGGCGAAGCCATTCACAAGGCGCTGCTCGCCATGGAAAGCGAGTGTGCCGAAAATGACCTGTTCCCGCTGGGGTACATGATTCCCCAGGTGGAACTGGTGCTGGAAAACGCCGATTACGATCCCGAGGATGTGGTTGCGGAAGACTTTGACGCCACCTTTGAAGAGTGGATGCAGCACGCCTTTGCCCAGGACAGCATGAGCGTGGACGACCGCGAGCGCATTGCTGAACTCTGGGCAGAAGCCCGGAAACGCGCCCAGACCACCGTGGGCGCCTGACACAAGGAAGACAGTCATGAATTCTGTCACCAGCGAAGCGACGACCTATTCACGTGATGCCAGCTCCATGCTGGTCTCGACCATCATCTCGCCGGAAGGCAGCCTGGAAGTGCTCTCCCAGGATGAGGTCAATCGCCTGCGCGACACCTCCTCCAACGGGTTGCACGACATCCTGCGCCGCTGTGCGCTGGCCGTGCTCAATTGCGGCAGCCAGACCGATGACAGCGTTGCGGTGCTCAACGCACACAAGAATTTCGAGATCGAGGTACTGCAGCAGGACCGCGGCATTCGCCTCAAGCTCGACAATGCGCCCGGCGATGCCTTCGTCGACGGCAAGATGATCCGCGGCATTCGCGAGCATCTCTCCAGCGTGTTGCGTGACATCGTCTATGTGGCCAACGAGATCCAGAACACCCCGCGTTTCGATCTCACGACCACCGAAGGCACCACCAATGCGGTATTCCATATCCTGCGCAACGCCGGGGCGCTGAAGTCCTCGCGTGAGCCGAGTCTGGTCACCTGCTGGGGCGGGCACTCCATCAACCGCGAGGAATACGAGTACACCAAGGACGTGGGTTACCACCTCGGCCTGCGTGATCTCGACATCTGCACCGGGTGTGGCCCGGGCGCCATGAAGGGCCCGATGAAGGGGGCCAACGTCGCGCACGCCAAGCAGCGTCGCACCGAAGGGCGCTATCTGGGCATCTCGGAGCCGGGCATCATCGCCGCCGAGTCGCCCAACCCGATCGTCAATGAACTGATCATCATGCCGGATATCGAGAAGCGCCTTGAAGCCTTCGTGCGTACCGCACATGGCATCATCGTCTTCCCGGGCGGCGTGGGCACAGCCGAGGAGATTCTCTATCTGCTCGGCATTCTGCTGCACCCGGAAAACAGCGAGCTGCCGTTCCCGGTCATCTTCACCGGCCCGGCGTCCAGCGCCGAGTACTTCAAGCAGATCGACGAGTTCATCGCCTACACCCTGGGCGAGGAAGCGCGCTCGCGCTACCGCATCATCATCGACAATCCGGTCGAGGTGGCACGCACCATGCGCGGTGGCATCGACAAGGTGGCGGAATTCCGTCGCCAGCATCAGGATGCCTTCTACTACAACTGGCGCCTGCACATCGCGCCGCACTTCCAGCAGCCCTTCGCGCCGACCCACGCCAACATGTCGGGCCTGGCGCTGCACCGCAACCAGCCGGTGCACGAACTGGCGGCCAACCTGCGTCGTGCCTTCTCGGGCATCGTCGCCGGCAACGTCAAGAAGGAAGGCATCGAGGAGATCGAGCGCGACGGCCCCTTCCGCCTGACCGCCGAGGCCGAGCTGATGGAGCGTCTCGACGCCCTGCTCACCTCCTTCGTCGCCCAGGGCCGCATGAAGCTGCCGGGCAGCGATTACGTGCCCTGCTACACCCTGTGCAAGTAAGTGGCCCGGTGTTGACACGCTGAGGCGTGTCGTCACCTCACAAGTCATCACAAGAACGCCATCACAAGAACGCCCCGATCATTGCTGATCGGGGCGTTCTTGTTGCCAGGGATGATCTTGCTGACGGTAGGGATGATCTTGCTGACAGCACCGCAAGAATCGAGGCTCAGCCTTCCTCGCCACGACGGCGCTGCATCCACATGCTGATCACGTGCGCCAGCAGGCCCAGCGTCAGACCATCGACCAGCACCTCAAGCGCGCCCTCCTGGGGGCGGTTGAGCATCGGCGCGGCAAAGTTGAAGGCCGCCATCGCCGCCAGCCCCACCACCAGCCAGACCAGCAGACGACGCATCATGGTCGGTACCTTGGCCTTGGCGGTGTCTGACAGCTGGCGATAGATGTAGATCCCCAGTGCGCTGACGGCGACGGCAAAGCCGACGATCAGCATCAGACGCGTATTCTCGCCGCTGATCAGGAAACGCGGAATATTGGCGACCATTACCACCGCCAGACCCGCCAGCACGGAGACGCGCTGCGGCGTCAGGTTGCGGGCACGCGGATGATCAGGATTCAGTTTCGGCATGTGAAGCAGTCTCGATGAAAGAACGGACAACAGAAGAAGCAGGCGGCGGGCCAGCCCACCGCCGCAGGATCAGGCCGTGGCCGGCAGGGTCGGAATCCAGCTCTCGACCCACGGCAGCGCCGCGTCGTCGGCCATGAAGGTTTCCATGGCGTCGATCTCGAGGCGCTCGCCGTGGCGCGTGGCGCCCAGGTCGGCCAGACGCTCATCCAGATGACGCCCCGCGCCACAGTAGGTCTCGCCGTAGGAGCTGTCGCCTAGGGCGATCAGCCCATAACGCAGCCAATCCAGCGCCGGAGACTCGGCAGACAGCGCATTGAGGAAGCCGGTCAGATTGCCCGGCACATCGCCACTGCCGGTGGTGGAGGTGACGAACAGCGCCAGATCAGGACGCGCGTCAGTCAGGTCGGCCAGTGTCGGCTGGTCGAGCACCTCGACCGTGTAGCCGGCCTGCTCGAACAACGGCTGGACCTGCTCGGCCACATCCAGTGAACCGCCATACATCGTGCCGACAAAAATCTTCAGAAGCGCCATGCATCCTTCCTTATTCGAACGATCACCCGCCAGTGGCGGGAACGTGAGTGCAGTGCGAAGAGTCGCGCAGACGCTCTCCGACATTTGGTCGCGATGGTAGCACAGCGCGCCTGCGGGACGCAGGCGGCAGGAGCTGGCATCCCCCTTCTGAGCATCCCGCAAACGAAACAGCGCCACCGTGAAGAACACGATGGCGCTGCGGGGGCCTTGCCAGTGAAGCATCCTGCGTTGCGAGCCTGGATCACGACCGCTGGCGAGAAAACCCTGTCAGGTGCGAACTTGCTGGCGCGAAGCCCTTCTGATCAGAAGCGGTAAGCCACTGACAGACGCACGTCACGCCCCGGGCTGGTGATGGCGCCCGGCATGATGCCGCGTGCGCTGTTGGTTTCCAGATAATAGGTGTTCTGGTCGCTATATTCCTTGTCGAACAGGTTGTAGATACCGGCAGTCAGGGTCAGGTCCTGCATGTCACGCGGCACCCAGCTGGCGTAGACATCGTGCGTGGCGTAACCGGCGCGCTCGCTCTGATCATCCGGCAGGTCAGTGAGGCGCTCGTAGGCGGTCACGGTCCAGCCGATCGTCATCTGCGGGTCAGCGAAGGTGTAGCGGTTGTCCAGGCTCCAGCGATCACCGGTCTGGTTGCCCAGGCCCATGTCGTCGACCACGGTCTCGCCCTGGTTGTCTTCCAGGTCCATGGTCAGGTAGCCCAGCGTCATGTCCCAGCCGCCGATGCCGTAGGTAGCACGCGCCTCGACACCCTTGCTGGTGACGATACCTTCCATGTTGGTGATAGTGGTCACACCGCCCGAACTCTCTTCGGTGATGTAGTTGTCGAAGTGGGTATCGAAGTAGGTGACTTCCAGGCCAGCGCGGTCACGCTGGGTGAGGAGGCCATTGCCCTTCCAGCGCGCGCCGACTTCCGTGCTGCGCGAGGTCTCGGCCTCAAGCCCCGGCTCAACCACCAGGCTCTCGCCGGGACCGACACCACCATCGACCAGGATGGCTTCACGACCCTTGTTGCCGCGCACCGCAGTGGAGTAGCCGGTGAACAGCTCGACACCGCCGCCGACACGCCAGTTGAGGCTCGCGTTCGGGCTGACATCGGTGTCATCCAGCGTCTCGCCATTGGCGTATTCGGTCTTGTAGTCATCGACACGCGCGCCGAAGGACAGGTCCACCGCACCAAGTGTCATGCGGTGCTGGGCGTAGAGCGCGAGGTTGCGCGCCTTCTCGTCGAAGCCGCCGGTGCTGGATTCGTCGTAGACATAATCACTACCCAGCGTCAGACGGTTGTCCATGTCCTCGGGGCCGAAACGGAAGGTGTTGTTCAGATCGCCGCCGTAGCTCTCGACATCGGCGTTCAGCTCGGCGCCGGTGGAAACCGTGGTGCGCTCCAGCTCGGTCTTGGTATGGAAGACGTTGGTGTGCACGTCCACCAGACGCGAGTCCGGATCAAAGTCATAGTTGGCGGTATAGGTGTCACGGCTCAGGTCGGTATCGACCTTGGCATTGTTGAACTCCTGACATTCCATGTTGGGACGCACGCAGTAGATGCCGGTGTCCTCGTTGTGCTCGGCGCTGATGCGCAGGCTGTGCGCGCCCTGACCCAGCAGGCTGAACTTGCCGAAGTAGCTGCGCTGATGGCCGCCGGTGCCCTCTTCTTCATCACCGCCGCCAGTGCGGTAGTCATCGCTGTTGCGTGCGCTGGTCGAGAACAGCAGGCCCGCGTTCGGCGCGACTTCACCGTAGACGGACAGCGTGCCCTTGACGGCGTCGGCCGCGGACTCGGTGCTGCCCTTGACCACGCCACCGAAGGTCTGGCCCGGCTTGAGCAGGTCCTGGGCATCCTTGGTGACGAACTTGATGCTGCCGCCCAGGGCGTTGGGGCCATTGTCGGCGGCGCCCGGTCCGGCCTGAACTTCGGCGCGCTTGAGCAGCTCCGGCTCGATGTTGAAGCTGGAGCTGTGGTGGAACAGATAGCCGTTCTGGCTGGCACCATCGACGCTGATGTTGAGGTTGGTGTCTTCCAGACCGCGCACGTAGATCTTCTCGGACGAGGCGGTGGTGCCGCCGACGGTGACTGACGGCGTATCACGGAACACATCCTTGAGGTCATGCGCCTGATGCAGGGCGATCTCTTCGCTATCGATGACCGCCGTGGCGTTGATGCGATCGTCCTCGATCTGCAGCGTGTCCATCTGCAGCGTCTCTGCATGGGTAGTACTGGCGCACAGCAGCGCAATGGCTGCCACCAGCGGACGCGGAGTGAAAGCAGTGGCGCGGGAAGCGCTGGCTGCCACGCACGGAGTGAGGCGGTCGGTCATGAGCGGAAGGTTCCCAAGAGTAATAATAATAATGATTCTTTTTGCGAACGAGATGATGCACGCGTTTGCACATTTGCGTCATCAACACTCCCTGCAACGCCGCACTGCAATTTCTGCAATCAGGGCGAGTCACTTCTCGCCTCTTGCAGCGCCAGATCGTGCCTCTAACGCCAGAAACGCCCTGATTTGCACACTTTTTCACCCGTGCAGTCACCGGATTCACTTTTTTATCACCTGTCTGTCATCAGATACGGAACCATCGCCAGCCACTGACGTCTTAGCCGACATGGCTCGACAAGTGCCTGTCCCACGCAAATTTCTCGCTTCACGACAGGGTTTCGTCTTGCGGAGATCGGATTTGCGCAATGTGTGCGTCTTTGGATGCAACACTACGGGCAGAGTGATATAGTTAGCGTGCTCAGATTAAGGGAGCTTGCTGTCACGCCGGACAGTGCCCTGTCATGGCCTCGGCCCTGAAGATATCTGCAGCAGATGCAAGACCTGCCGCCGCGCGCTGAGGTGCTCGGCTGGCAGTGGCGGTTGTTGATCGATGAGCGCGTCTTTGCCCGGGGGGAGCCCCCTGCGGCCTTAGGGGCACGGTCATCGACAGGCAATCCGTTGTGCAGCGACTGGCGCTGCAACGGGCCCGTTTGGCCCGTACAAGGTGGGTGTTTCCCTGACGGCACACCCCGACCCTCTGAACAACCGGACCTATTCGATGAGCGATATCGACGCCTATAACACCTTCCTGATGGTCGCGGACCTCGGCAGCCTGTCGCGCGCAGCAGAACGCCTGCGCCTGCCCAAGTCCACCGTCAGCCGTCGCCTCGACGCCCTTGAGGGCCGTTTCGGCACTCGCCTGGTCGAGCGTGGTCATCGTGGCATTCGCCTGTCAGAAGCCGGCGAGACCCTTTACCGTTACGCACGCTCGATGGCCAATCTCGATGATGAAGCGCACCGCGCCATCGAAGACCGCCAGTCAGACCTCACCGGTACCATCCGTATCCACGCCACGCCGTCGCTGGGTCGTCACTTCCTGGGTCACGCGCTGACCAGCTTCCTGTCGGAACATGAAGGCGTCGATATCAAGCTGAAGCTGTGGCACAACGGCCGCGAGATTCTCGAGAATCAGCCGCACCTGGTGATCGGCTTCCCGCATCTGGCGGGCAGCACCCACGTCTTCCGCCCGCTGACCCACTGGCATCAGGCGGCCTACGCGGCCTCTCACGTCGAGAACCCGGAAGAACTGCCGTGGGGCGAGCTGGAACCGCTGGTGTCCGGCACCTCCCTCTCGCGTCACCCGGAAGACCCGCGCCCGAATCACATCCAGTCTGATGACCTCGAAGTCCTCACCGACTACGTGGCCGATGGCCTGATTCGCGCCGTGCTGCCGACCGACTGGGTCAACACCCTCAGCGAGCGCAACGGCCAGTCCTTCAAGCGTCTGGAATGCGACGAGATCCCGCCGGTCGAGATCGGCATGCTGCTGCCGCGTGGCCCGATCCCGACCCGCGTGCGCATGCTCGCCGACTGGCTCGCCCGCGAGATCGGCAAGTCAGAGCCGGAACGCGTCACCGCCAAGGCCGCCCGCCGCACCGTCAGCGAAGCCGCCACCACTGCCGGTTGATTCAAGCATTGCAACGCTGGCTCTCACCCTCGTGGTGACATGAATCAGCGCGGCGCGCAGAAAAAAGGCCAGCCCTCAGGGGCTGGCCTTTTGCGTTCTGGCTTATCATGTTTAGCATGTACTGAATCAATGACAGGCAGGGCTCCTAATGTGGCAACGCGACACTCTCACCCTCTCCGCCCGCAAGCGCGGTTTTCACCTCATCAGTGACGAGGTGGAACAGGCATTGGCCGAAATGCCGCCAGTCAGTGTCGGCCTGCTGCATGTGCAACTGCTGCACACCTCCGCCTCGTTGACCCTCAACGAGAACGCCGACCCCGACGTACGCCATGACATGGACGCCTTCCTGCGCCGTCTGGTGCCCGGCAACCTGCCCTACTTCCGTCACACACTTGAAGGCGATGACGTACGGGTTATATGAGTGTGCCTTTCCGGATATGGACATATACCTCCGTATGGACACATCCAACCCCCTTCACCTCAGCTTCCTGGCTAGAAGCCGCCTCCCATGAGATAACAGCCAAGTGATCGTGCCTACTCTTCATTTCTGGCCAAGAAAATAAACCTCGGCTATTTTCATTAGGGTGGCTGAATGTAGAAAAGCATTACACTATCCCTGCATACGTCACCACCTACGAGCAATCCACTCATCGCAAAAAAATTGTTAAAAAAGAGGTTTGATATGGCTGTCAAACACACACCTACTGGCGTGGTGCACAAAGGAACAAAAGGTGGAACCACAGGATGCGGATTTAACACCCGAGAAAACTCTCATCATTGGGTTTCATCATCTCAACGGATAACGTGTGACAAAAATGGCTGTAAAAACTAAAACCTAAGCCCTCAAGCCCTCTCAGCCATCACACCTAATGACTGAGAGGGTCGGTTTTTTAAAGCACAACAACACTAAGTTCGCAAATTTCTAAAAAATCTCAGACATACCTAAACGGCTTCTTTTTCTTCCAAAAGATCAGTTAACAAATACTCAAACCCACCATCATCAGTTCCCAGCACCATGTTAAAGATGATGCGGCTCAGGGAAGACTGAGGAAGACTATAGTTCCTGTTAAACGGCTTCACATCCCAGCCATTGGCCAAAGCCCGCTCCATGTTCCGTGAGATGTTTCCTACGACCGAGTTAGCTGCCTGCCTTTTGCTGATAGAACCTCTCATATAATAGGCGGCTGCGTCCTTAGCGGCTCGCCAAATGAAGTTGTAGACCTGGGCCACACTGAACTTCTCTAAGCACTGGCTTAGAACCTGCCGAGTTTTCTCCCCCGGCGACAGGTACAGTTGATGTTCCTCCAGAACAGTCTTCAGAAAACCGAGGCATTCATTCAGTTGGACTTCCTTGCATAGCGTTATGAATTCCGGCGCCTGTCGGAAGCTTTGTACGGTTTCCTCATCGAAAAAATCATTGATCAGCGCCGTGATCTGATCAGCGCCTAAAGCAAGGTTAAACGCGCACTCACCAAGATCGATACTGAACCGATCATCTTCCTGAAGTTCGACCGCCTCAAGACGCGTATCCAGGCAGATTAGCAGTAGGTGGCCGTCAATCAAATGCCGAAGAACTTTGTGGTCATAGACAAAATCGGGCGACAGAGTACAGGCGGGGTAATCATCTAGCGGCTCAATGATACTGAAGTTTTCATCGCCTAACGCCTGAATCACAGCTAAAAGGTAGATTTTGCTGGTCAGGTCTAGCATTGCTGGGTCTGGCGTGTTGTTTTCCGCCGACTGCCGCATTTTCAGGATCAAGTCCCTCTTCTTGTCGGCGATGGCTTGGCGCTCAGCACCCATACATGCTTTGCAGACCCGATCCTGAAGCCACCGGCGCTCCTGATACTGGCTGCGGGTGCCAAAGCGGTACGGCTGTTTGCAACGCCCACAGCAGATGTCTTCCAGCCATATGAAGGCGTGCTGCTCGACGAACCTACTGACCACATGGGGCTTCATTCCATGAGTGGTCGCAATCTCGCGTATCTTGAGCGCATACTCGCCTTCCTCAGTCTGTCGCCAGTAGTCCGCGCAGATGCGAGCGTTCTGCTCATCATCAGTGAGAATCTCCAACTGCATCCAGGCCACTCCAAATGAGAATTATAGTCCGTGGAATTGTATGCAGTGGGCCGTGATAGTTCCATCCTTTGGATGGAGCGGGACAGATGCGGAACGAGAAGCTGGTGGCATTCGGCCAGAGGGTCAGAGAGCTCCGCAAAAACAGAGGGTTATCTCAGGAGGCCATGGCTGCACTGGCCGGAGTGGACCGTAGTTATATGGGCCACATAGAGCGCGGTGAGAAGAACATCACCCTGACCAAGGTCTACCAGATCAGCGAAGCCCTCGGCATCGAGGTCGCCGACCTCTTCCCCCGCACCGCAACCCCTAGCGTGTCTTCTTCGGATTGACGATCCCTCGTCGCTTCTTCCTGAGCTGCGCTTTCATCCAGTGGCCCGCCTCACGCATCTCATCACGGAGATCCTGAAGCTCCTGTACGCTGAGACGCCGAAACTGACCGTGTTTCCCGGCCTCCAGCTCATCTGATCCGTGCGCCATACCTGCCCCGCTCAATCGATCAGTCGGCCTGCCATGTCATCCAGCCTGGCCTTGACGCCCTCCCACTGTGGCATCACTTGCCCCATCAGGCGATAGAAACGCTCGCTATGGTTATGCTCCGCGATGTGACATAGCTCATGCAGGATGACGTAATCCACGCATTCCCGAGGAGCCTTCACCAGGTGCGGATTCAGCGTCAGACGCCCTTGCGGCGAGCAGCTTCCCCAGCGCGTTTGCATGGCCTGCACCCGCATCGGTGGCTGCTCAGAGACCCAGAGCGCCTGTTCCAGCATGGCGTCGAGCCGCCGCCCAAACACCTCACCCGCACGCTCCCGATACCAGCGTGCCAGTAGCTGTTTGACCTTGTCAGGCCGCCTATGGCGAACGCGTACCTCCAGCCGACCGCGTAGCAGCTTGACACCTTGTCGCTCCGTCAGCGTCTCGATCACTTTCAGAAGGTGCTGCCTGCCCAGGTAGTAATGGCTTTCGCCACTCACATAGCGGCGTGGGATCACGTATTCATTCTGAGCGCGAAACTGGCGTAGCTGTTGATAGATCCACCGCGCCCGCTGCCGAACAGCATCGAGCACCTCATCGTCACTGGCTTCCCGTGGAGCCAGGGCTTCGACCCGGGTATCCGGATGGACCTTGATCAGCACCCGATTGATGCCTTGGGACCGGTCCAGGCGCCGGATGGTGATACATTCGTCGCCATAACGAAACACCAGCTCGCGACCATAGAGAGCGGCATCAGCGATCATGACGCTCATTATGTTGCCAATCCTACTCGGGTGATCTGAACAATGCTCTCCACAATCTGTTTCGCCTGATCCATGCCCGCGCCAACGGACTTGCACTGCCTGAAGACCACCGGCAACAGTTGCTTGCGTATCGCGGCTTCGATGTTCTGCGGATTGATGGAGTGAACGGCTACCGCGTCGTCGACCACCTCACAGGTCTCGAATGCCAGATTGATCCAGAGTTGCTGAACCTGGGAATCGTCACTGGACAGCACCTTAGGCAACGCCTGCTTGAAGACACCATACACCGCCTGCGCATGCCGATTGCCCTGAAAAGCGTCGGGCAGTTCATCTAGTCGGCGCTCGCTGACCTGCTGCTCGAACTCCTTGAACAGAAGATATTGTTTCAAGGGGTGGTCGAACAGCTTCTCGGCCTCCTCGATGGCCTGGCGCAGAAGAGCCGAGAAGGCTTCCTGGGCGTAAGGGTCATCCTTGAGGTCCTGCTCAATCATCTTGGTGACCCGAGTCTTGATGATATCCGTCTCGTTGCGGGTCTTGTCCTCGCTCCAGACTTCTGGCGCCTGCGGTGCTCCCATACGGCTAACTTCGTAGGCCCCGTCCGCTTCCTGGATATCGATACCTACCACATGGCGATCCAGCAGCTTCTTGACCTGCTCCACGTAGTCGTCGTAGTCCACGGACTCGCCAGCGTCCTGCTTGACCAGCTGGCGAAGGCTGGAAAACTGCTTGAGAGTCTCCTTGTAATGACGACGATCGTCGTCAGTGAAGCTCTTGTCTTCGAAGAAGGTGGCAGACTGAAGCGCGACTTTTAGGCAGCTGGCAAACGCCGTCAGCGCCTCATAGAAGTCTTCACGCACCTTCTGATGCACATCAACCAGCTCGGACTTTCCTCCCGACGAGGCGGGCTCCAGAGTCTCCATACGTGGGACTAGCACCTGGCGTAACTGCTCGATATCCTGCTTGTTCGTCACCCCTTCGAAGATGGACCACAGCTGGGTGTAGAGCTGAGGCAGCCGCTTATACTCCGTACCCATGGAGTGATAGAGCCCCTCGATATCGTTGATATCGAAGCCCCCCTGGGTGCGTGAAGCCAGGTCCTGATACTGGGCGATGGTGGTATCCAACTCGGCCAGAATGCCGCGATAGTCGATCAGGAAGCCAAAACGCTTCTTGTCGTGCAGGCGGTTCACGCGAGCAATAGCCTGGATCAGGTTATGGGACTTAAGCGGCTTATCGATGTAGAGCACCGCATTCTTAGGCTCATCGAACCCGGTCAGCAGCTTGTCGACCACGATCAGCAGCTTGAGGTCATCATTCTTGTTGAAGCGTTCTATCACGCTGCGGGTATAAACCTGTTCTTCCTGGTTGCCGACATTGTCTTTCCACCACTGCTGCACCTCCGGCAAGGTGGTTTCATCCACCTCGGTGTTACCTTCACGGGTGTCCGGTGGGCTCATCACCACCGCCGACTCGAACAGTCCGGCCTCGTCCAGGTACTTCTTGTACTTGATGGCTGATCTCTTGCTGTCGCATGCCAGTTGGCCCTTGAGGCCCTCCGGCACGTGCTTGATGAAGTGGTTGGCGATATCGAGTGCGATCAGACGAATACGGTCATCGGCACTGTAGATTTGCCCCTTCCTGGCCAGCTTGCGTTTGAGGTCTGTCTTCTGAGCATCTTCCAGCCCTTCGGTGATCCGCTCGAACCAGGCATCGATGGCCCGTTCGTTCACATCCAGATCAGGGATACGCTCCTCATAGAGCAACGGGGAAACCGTCTTATCCTCTACAGCTCGCTGCATGGTGTAGGCATGAACGATGGGGCCGAACTTGTTAGTGGTTCGGTCCTCCTTCAGCAGGGGGGTGCCCGTAAAAGCCACAAAGGCGGCATTGGGCAACGCCTGCTTCATGCGGATATGGTTCTCGCCGCCTTGGCTGCGGTGCCCCTCATCGATCAAGACGATGATGTCAGAGCTGTCGTTGTGGCACTCCGGAAGCTTAGTCGCGGAGTTAAACTTTTGAATCAGCGAGAAGACAATGCGCTCGTTGCCCTTACCAATCTGCTCGGCCAAGCGTGTACCTGAGGTGGCCATGGCCGCAGCCTTGTCCTTCTTGGTAGCCAGCTCGCCACCGGACGTAAAGGTGGCACTCAGTTGGCTCTCAAGGTCGACTCTATCGGTGACAATCACCAGGCGGCACTGCTTGAGCGATTCATGCAGGATCAGTGCCTTGCTGAGAAACACCATGGTGAAGGACTTGCCGGAGCCCGTGGTATGCCAGATGACACCACCTTCTCGTCCACCATCCGGACGCCGGGTATTGATCCGCTCGATCAGCCGCTTGATACCGAACACCTGCTGATAGCGAGCGACGATCTTCCCGGCCTTCTTGTCGAATAGGGTGAAGAAGCGCGTCATCTCCAGCAGACGCCCCGGTGAAAGCAGACTGATCAGGAGCCTGTCCTGGCCAGTCACGGCCAACTCGCCAGCCTGCAGACGCTGTTCGTACCATTCGCGGTCTGCTGGGGGACGATGACTTAAGAGCGCATCTAGTTGCTGCGACGAGAGAGGCGCATTCTTGAGCGAATGCATGTCGGCATCCGGAATGTCCTCCTCGCTCCAGGTCGTCCAGAACTTCTCTGGTGTATGGCAGGTGCCATAGCGCCCCTCGTGGCCATTGATGGAGAACAGAAGCTGGCTGTATGCGAAGAGATGGGGAATCTCGTCGTAGCGCTGATTACGTAAGCACTGAGAAATCCCTTCCTGAAGAGTTGGCCCCTTGTGAGACTGGCCGTCAGGCCGCTTGGCCTCAATCACCGCCAAGGGGATACCATTTACGAAGCAGACGATATCCGGCCGGCGCGTATCCACGCCTCCCGAGCGAGCAACGCTGAACTCCTCTGTGAAGTGGAAGCTATTGTTCTCTGGGATCTCCCAATCGATCAGAGCCACTGTCGGACTAGCCTTACGGCCCTCCACAAATTCTGTGACCGAGATGCCGTAGAGCAAATGGTTATAGAGCTTCTCGTTCGCTGTCAGCAGCCCTTCATTCAGGGCGGGCGTAGATATCTCATCAATCAGGTTATCAACCGCATTTTTGGAAAGAGGGTAAGATTTACCTCCAAAGAAAAAGCGACGTTTTTCAAGTTCCTGACGCAAAATATTTCGAAGCACCACCTCATCAGGCTGCTGATCACGTGCACCCAATGCCTGCTCAGGTGTAATAAACGACCAGCCTAATTGAGACAATAACGAGAGAGCAGGAATTTTAGCACTGTATTCTTCCTGAAACTTAGGTGCGTTCTGAGCCATTTCTATCTCATTAAATTTTAAAAAATTTGCTGACACTAACTATGGAACATAGTGATAACAACAGAGATCACCATCCAGAGACCAGATGAAAACCTCAGACATTGAGAAACGTTCAACACATTTTTCAAACTCTTTAATAATACTTAAGTCACCAAAACTAGTCCCTTCACCTGTTTTTTCAGGACTCTTGTTACAGCCAGCATGATTAGGAAATTCATGAAGCCACCTGAGCACCTCGGTAGCAGCAGGAAAATCACTCGGACGATAAGGTGCAGCTCCAGAAAAAGCACCTTCCACAACCTCACAGAATCGACCAGCGACGCTTCGCCTTTGGTTTCCATCGCCATTCTGTGCGATATGATTTCCTGTTTCGACAATAGTAGCCATTGGCAAAATAAAAGTCATCCCAAGCTCGGCGTACTCGGAATAAGATTCAACAACCTGTTCCTTTTCAGCATTCTTCCCAGGAACATTCAAAAGGTTTAAGAAAACACTAGTATCAATAAGACAGACAGAACTCATTGGTCATCCCCCTGCATTTTGGCCAACCAGTCCATCGCATTTTGCCTTTTATCTTCTGGCGTCGCAGGAGTCTTGATAAAGCGATCAACCACACCGTTAGTTACTAGCTCACCCAACGGGCCTTGTGATACAAGCCCAACATAATCATCAAGATCAGACAACCTAACCAAACAACTATCGCCAACTTCTGGATTACGATAACAGAAGACCACATCACCTAGTGATCTATCTGGCAAAGCATCCATTAGCGCTGGGTTATGTGTAGAAAGCAGAAGGTGCACATTGCGACTCTCAGCCTGCTCGCGCATTGTAGCCAACAGCTGGCGAGCCCTAGAGGGATGCACACCATTATCGACTTCTTCAATGACTACAGTAGAGCCCTCTGGTGCAGACAGAATGGCAGCAGCAATTGCTAGTACTCGCAAAGTTCCATCAGATAGCAACTCAACGGGATACTTTCTCGCCTGCCCACCAAAGCTCTCTATAAGCTCCAGAGCCACTTGACCACGGCGATCTTCGAAAAACTCAATATCTTGAACATCCTGCTCGGGCAGGCTTTTAATAAATTCAATGACAACAGGACGGGCATCATTGTCTTGCCACAAGCTATATAGGACACCTGACAAGTTGGCACAGTCACCACGCAGCTGTTTTTCTGGATAACTTTCACCTCTCATCAAGGAGGGCACCGGATCTAAAAACAGAGTGTTTTCTAGCAGCTTCTGAAATCGCCCGGTTACCTTGGGAATTTCAACTTGAGCTTTTTTATGTCCAGACTGAAACATAGCCGAGCTCGCCAACTGGCTCATAATCAAAATCTGGTCTGTACAAGTTACCTGCGGCTTTTTCCCGCCTTTAGCAAAATTGTTATACGCCACCCTTACGTCCGTGCTCAGGCCTGAGGAGGGCTGTTCAACTCTGTAAAGCGGAAACCCTTCACTGGGAGACACAATACATTCATTAGATATATGTAACTCAGAATCTCGCAGTGTCACCTCGACATCAAACTGATTCCAAACTGAATCATCTGTCAGGCACCCCAGCTGAAAACTCTCCGAACCTAGATATCCCAAGTCCTTAACTTGACCGCGTAAAACCTGCTCGGAATCATCAACCCGATGCTTCAAGACAGACAATTTCTGCCCTTGGCTCAACCAGCATAAAAAGCGGAAAGCTTCCAGTGCATTACTTTTACCAGAAGCATTAGCTCCGATCATCAACGTCAGCGGCGAGAGGTGCAAGACCTGGCTTTTGTAGCTTTTAAAATTATTGATATGTATTTGCTTCAGCATACGACATCCTCAATACACACTCTACGTTTACCTGACAACAACTGTTGCGCTAAGGCTTTCTTCTCTTGCCTTAAGGCATTGACCATCTTCTTAAGGGCATTCAAATCTTGATCAGAAGAAGATAAAACAGCTGCGATTTTCTGTTGCTCTTCTAAGCTTGGGTATGGATTTTCAAAAAAGAGAAGTCGCCATAACTAATTTGCTTTCCATCTCTTATACCAATCACCGCAACAGCAAGGTGCCCAATAAATTCATGGGACTTATAATACTGCTTATAAAACTCATCCTCTATTTTTTTAATAGGCTCCAAAACTGTATATGCAGGACTGACGACCCCCCTGAATTTAGAATATTCTAGCCCACCCTGAAATGAACGAAGGCTAATAACAAAATTCCCCGGAACAACCAGCTTGTAACCGTTGGTAGAGCCATCAGGCATCACTACCCGTCGTTCTAAAAATGAACGCGGCAGAACACCTTGATCCTGAGTTACTGCAAGCAACTCTTCATTATCAGAGTTATTTTTTTTGGATACTGTCCTAAACAACTCGCTCGCTTTAAGCCACTTCCACTCTCCACCGAACCTTACCCCATTCTTATCATGTAAGCGTTCCTTGCCAGTCAGCAGTTTTTGCATCAGGGCTTTTTTCTGCTTCTGGCTATTGGCGAGAAGCTGCTCAGCCTTGGATATAGCTTTATCCCAGGTAGTCAAAATTTTGGCTATCTTCTCCTGTTCTTCTACAGGAGGAATAAGCAGCGGGATTTTCTCAAGCGATGCTTTATTTAATTTATAGCGACCAGCACCTTGACGACTCAGAAAGCTAAATATGTCACGATGCATAAAATAGTAATAAAACCATTCTCTAGTAGCCTTTTTTGTCCCTTCAATGATGTGCGCGTGATTATTGACGGTACATTTCCCATCGACCAATTGCGTCATCGACTGCACTTTGTACTTCAAGAAATGATCGCCATCCTCACCGATCAATGCATAGCTTCCATCCTGCTCAAAGGTGCCTATGTAGCCCTGAACCTTTGTCGGCCCATAATATGGATACGATCCGGGATTATTTTTCCTTTCTTCTTCGCTTATCGGCTTGCGCAAGTTGTTTTTAATATTAAATATTTTTCCGACATAACCAAAGCCCCAACCTTCAGGCACGAATTTAACTCGTGCCTGCATCAATTCAAGTTGCGAATAACCTTCGTCATTCACCATATCCAAGCTCCTGAAGATACTTGTCCATTACACCTTCCAGCTCGAACAGCTGATATTTCAGCTTTTCTCGCTCGGCCCTCACGGCGACCAAATCAATCTCCTCTTCCTCCTCAAATGTATCCACATAACGCGGAATATTGAGGTTGTAGTCATTTTCCAAAATCTCTTCACGAGTTGCTAGATAAGCGTACTTATCGACATTAACACGCTCGCGATAGGTCGAAACGATCTTCCGGATATTATCATTAGTCAGTAGATTCTGATTCTTTCCAGGCTTGAATTCACGACTGGCGTCGATAAAAATCACCGAATCATCTGACTTCTTTCTCTTGAAAATAAGGACGGCCGCAGGGATACCCGTACCGTAGAAGAGCTTTTCCGGCAGGCCGATAACAGCGTAAAGCAGGTTTTCGTCAATCAGCTGCTTACGGATCTTGCCCTCGCTAGAGCCACGGAAAAGCACACCGTGAGGCACCACTACTCCCATGCGGCCAGAAGACGGCTCCAGCGTTTCAACCATGTGCTGGATAAAGGCGTAGTCCCCCTTTGTCTTGGGCGGGATGCCTCGACGGAAGCGACTGAACTTGTCATGGCTCGCATCGTCATGGCCCCACTTGTCGAGACTGAAAGGGGGATTCGCCGTGACGATGTCGAACAGCATGAGTTCGCCGTTTCGGTCCAGCAGCTTCGGATTGCGAATGGTGTCGCCCCATTCGATCTTGTGGTTGTCCTCGCCATGAAGAAACATGTTCATCTTGGCCAGTGACCAGGTCGAACCGATGGCTTCCTGGCCATAGAGGGCATACTCACGGCTATCATAGTTTGCCAGGACCTTGCGACCACACTTCATTAGCAGCGAGCCTGAGCCACAGGCAGGGTCACAGATGGTGTCACCCGGCTGCGGATTCAGCAGCTCTGCGATCAGATCCGACACTTCCGGTGGCGTATAGAATTCACCGGCCTTCTGGCCACCGTAGGCGGCGAAGTTCTTGATCAGGTACTCATAGGCATTGCCGATCACGTCCAGTGAACCGACGCGGCTGGGCTTGAGATTCAGCTCCGGCTTAGCGAAGTCCTCCAGCAAGTGGCGCAGAATGGTGTTCTTCTGTTTCTCTTCCCCGAGCTTGTCGGTATTGAAGGAGATGTCCTGGAACACGCTTTTGCCCGCGTCCTTGAGCTTAGTACCGTTGGCTTCCTCGATGGCGTGCAGCGCCTGGTCGATCCGCTCACCATTACCTGGTTCGTGACGGTGCTCCCAAAGCGTATAGAAGCTGGCATTGCGCGGCAGGACGAAGCGCTCGTTCTTCATCAACTCTTCGATCAGCTCCGGCTCATCGCCATAGTCGGCTTGGTAGCTATCGTAGTGGTCCTGCCATACATCCGAGATGTACTTCAGAAACAGCATCGTGAGGATGAAGTCTTTGTAGGTGTCCGCGCTGATGGTGCCGCGAAACGTATCGCAGGCCGCCCACAGGGCCTTGTTGATACTGTCCTGGTTGATTTGCTCGCTCATTGAGTCATGTCCTGTCATGGGTTGCGTTCATCCTGATGGCCCAGCAGATCAGCGGCCAGTGCCGACTGCAATGCCGAATTAGCGGCCAGTTGTTCATGCAGCAGCCTGCGCTCCTGCGACAGCGTATCGATCAGCCCGACCCACTGGTGCTGCCGCTTGAGCGGAGGAACGGTAATGGGAAGCGATTCCAGCACACGACGCCGGATGCTCTTGGTCAGGCTGCCTTCGGCATTCTGTTCCAGGAAGCGCTGGCAAGGGCGCTGGTTGATCAGCCAACAAAGGTATCGAGGGAGAATCCGCTCTAGCTGGGCTTTCACCACGTAGAAGTGCGGCGCCGCCACGCAATGCTCCTCGGCCTGAGTATCCACCTCGATTGCGTAGTAGTGACTGCCTCGTGCAGCCACAAGCAGGTCGCCCGGCTTGAGCCAATTCGGCGCTCGCTTGCCGGTGAGTGCAGTGCGGGTGCAAGAGGCCCATTCGATGCCGTCATCCGCGATGTCTCGCATTTGCACCACCAGAGCTTCCCCTTCCGGCACGTCGGCAATCTTGCCCCGGAACGGGTAGCCCGCCTGGATACTTGCTAGGTCGCCCAGCTGCATATTGATCTCGTTTCATCGTCAATGATGCAGAATACTGGTTTGCCTTCTCACTCCTGTCAAGCTATTTTTGTCTCATCGCCATTGATGCAATAAAAAGGTGCATGGTAGTGAAGGCTTCACCGACACAGGTGCGCGTTGAGATACTGCGCAAGCTGGACTGTTACCAGCCGACCGTCTCCCAAAGTCCCAGCCCCGAGGCATGGCGGTGCTCCCCCCGTGATGGGCGGCCCTTCTGGGCGGAGCGCCTTCAGAGCCATTTCCGGGACAATTGCTACCACTACCCGGTGGTGCTGGATCCGGACGGTAGCCCCTGGCAAGAAGCCAACCGCTACCTCTTAAGCCGGCTAGCTGACATCTCGCCGATCAGCCATCGCACCCTGGAGTCTATCGCTGGCGACCTCGCTCACTTTCGCCAGTGGCAGCTCGATGACGATATCGATTTCCTCAACGTCCCCGGACGCCCTCGTGCTCGCCCGACCTATCGCTACTGCGCTTTCCTGCATGACCTCGTGGGCTTTCACACCATCAAAGCCAGCACGGCCAAACGCCGCATGAGTACAGTGCAGAATTTTTATCGCTGGCTGGAGCATGATGGTGTTCGTTTCCCCCACCCCCTTTGGGTCGAGAGTGACACGCGCCTCAGCTTCAAGGATGCGAAAGGCCTCCAGCACCAGAGGCAAGTCAAGAGCACTGACTTGACCCGATCGTTCCGCACAGCGCGACAAAGTCACGATTTCAGCGAATACCTGGAAGACGGCGGCAAACTGCGGCCACTGCCGAAAGACGAGCAGATAGCCTTAGTCGAGGCACTCCAGCGCATTGGCAATACCGAGATGACGCTGGCGTTCCTGCTCGCCTTGACGACAGGTGCCCGACTACAAACCGTCTTCACGCTTCGCTCGAAGCATGTGGCCTCACCACCACGTGACGGCACCGTATCGAAGCGAATCAAGGTCGGGCATGGCACATTGGTCAACACCAAGTATGGCAAGCAAATGACGCTACTTGTGCCAGTCTGGCTCTACACCAGGCTCCAGATCTACAGCCAATCACCGCGCAGATTGCAACGGGTGGCGAAAAGTCAGCACACCTATCCGGAGGTTGATGAGCAGTATCTCTTTTTGACCCGAGCAGGTCAGCCTTACTACATGGCCACAAGCGACCCTTTTGCGTTTCTATATCGCTCTCCGCCACGCGGTAATGCTGTGACTCAGTTCATTCATCAACAACTGATGCCAAACCTGAATCAGCATGGACATGATTTCACCTTTCGATTCCACGACCTCCGTGCCAGTTTCGGCATGAATCTTGTGGAGAGCCTGCTTGACCAACATAGCGAAAGACACGCTACCGATGAACAGCGGCCCGAGTTCTTTCAGGCATTGATGTACGTGCGGGAGCGAATGGGGCATAGCCAACTCAGCACAACTGAGGGCTACTTGAATTACCGGAAGAAATTCAAGATCGCTAGCCACCTGCAAAGCGACTTTGAATCCTTCTTGGAACGAATTGTTAACGAAGAGTGACTCTATGGCCTGGATGGAGCGCAACACTACAGTATATAAACTTTCGGACCTCCCCTTCGATACGCAAGGCAAGCTTACCCTGATTGCCCCGCACTTGGTTCGTGTCTACATTCCCGGTTACAAATTCCCTATGGACGTTGGCTCCTGGTGTTATTCGGTCCGCAGACGCAAAAGTGGCGATAACACAAGGGAGGAAAGCGTTATCAACCTTGTGGATACGGACAGTTACCGTACGGGTCGAAGGACTTTTATCACAAACTACCTTGACTATCTGAGTCAGCATATACGACTAGGAAAATCACCAGCCAGCCTAAAAACATCAGTCGGTCAATTTCAACGCTTTGTTAATTGGTGTGACGATAGCTACGTGCAAGGCCTGGACTCCCAACAGCATTATATAGATGCAGTTGGAGTATTCACAGAATATTTAATTGACCTTGTACGAAAGAGTCAGATGAATATCAATACCGCTGCCACTCTTCAGCTAGTGCTATTCACTGCTGGTAGAAACATCTACTCTGATCGTTATGGTGATCTTTTCAGAGGCGTTAGAAAAATCAGTCGCTCATTTAGAGCGGTTAACATCACTGAAACACCTGAGCAGAAACAAGCACGATCAGCACTAAAGTTCTACACATTATTATTCCACCAACTGTCTGACTTTATCATTGACTTTGAGCGCTTCCCTAAGAGGCTAGACTTTGAACATGGCTACTATTGGTTTTTCCCTACTCAGATGCCATTTGCGGGCCCCTCGAATATCAAGAAAAAAACTCAGAATGGGAAAAACTATAAAGCTTACGACTATATCAATGGAACGATATTCGGTGTTGAAGAAATAGCACGAAAAATGCCACGGCACCGCTCCCAAGGACAAAATGCAAAGGTTGCTCGAAATAGAGCATTAAAAAGAATCGATCAAGCCAATAATGATAAATACAGTATCCATAGGATGAGGGCCGCATCAATGGCCTTTCAGGCTTTCATGATGCTATTTTCTTCCAGCACGGGTATGAGCCTCGGGCAGTTCGCCTCTTTAGAGTGGTCAGACGACTACCAGGTCGGCATCGACCGACAGGGATTTCGATCAATCAAGTATAGGGCAGGCGGAAGACCGGTTGAATTCTACATTGAGGCTAGGTTTCTCAACCTTTTCAGGAAAGCATTAAGGTTGCGAGACCACTTAATCAAAGGAACCGGAAGGGAAAGCTTTAATTATCTCTTCTTCTCCTTCAACGGGAAAGATATCTACCCTCTATCCATGAACCTATCAACGGACTTCCATCGAAGGCTTGAAATATGTTTCGACTTCAAAACCAAAATCACAACGCGCATGTGGCGAGCCCACAAGAGCAACTGGCTACTTGAAAAAGCTGACTTAAGCACCACCGCTACGCTATTACAGAACACACCGGAGACGGTGATAAAGCATTATTCTGAAGGCTCTGACCAGCAAGCCAGCAAGGAGCTGACGGACTTTTTCACCAAGTTTAAAAACGATATCATAATCTCCAATAAAAAGCCTACCAACTCTATCGCCACAGGGCAGTGTGTAGAGCTTCACTCACCCACCCCCTCTTCAAGCTCACATATCCAGCCAGACTGTAAAACACCGGAAGGGTGTTTGTTCTGCAAAAACTTCCGTGTTCACGCAGACACTATAGATTACAGAAAAATCTTAAGCCTCAAATACATACTTGAGCAGTCAAAGCATTTAGCTTTCAATGACCATCACTTCGAGGAAATGCTTCAACCGGTCGTAGATGCCATCAACAGCATAGCTTCACAGATAGAGGCATCGGGCAAGCTCTCCAAAGTTGATGCACAAGAAATACAAAGCTCAATAAAAGACGAAGAGTTGCTATCCAAATACTGGGCCAAGAAGCTTAAACTTATGGATGACCTGGAGTTAATATGATGAAAGCACAGGCCTACTATCCAAACTTTTCATCACTGGCCCAGGACATCGCCAGTGCGCCTGCCCCATTTACTCCAAATGAAGTGGGCCAACGCCCTCTTCCTGATTTTGTTGTATCAAAGACTCTTGAGGGCAAAACACTATCTATCTATTCAGATGATGTATGGGATTTTAGACCCTATCGCCTGAGTGGCAACACTGGTAATGCAAGATTCAATTTCAAGATCTTCAGCAACAGCACAAAAGAAGAAGTCAAATGGCTGATGTTCCTCTTATTATTTATGGTAGATTCTGGGCGAGCATCGGGTATCAGCATTAGCACCACGATGACATATTTCAAAGCAGTCAGAAGTCTGGCCAAATACTGTGAGAACCATGGACTAACTATCAAAGAAGTGCTTCAGGCGGAAGACGAACTAACCAAATTTGTGGGCAAGATTACAACGAGAAGTCTTCTTGCTGGTCTATCTTCCGTGTTATCTCACCTAATCACGCTACCAAGCGAAGCGTCGGGGTATAAAATATTATCCAATTTTAAGTTCGAGACGGTAAAAAGAAGACTACACAGCTTGGGTGAAGACAACCAGCATCCGGTGATCCCCAACAGAATTTACTCAGAACTGATACAGCAGCTGGATGACTTCTTTCAAGATCTCCATGAGATCAAAGACCAGCTGCAAAGGTTCATTGAGTCAATCCTTGCCTGTGACCGTTATGCACGCTCTTCAGCTTTACAAACAAAGATTGGCTATCGCACAAAAGATTTCAAACCTTTTTTCAAGGAAGCTGCACAGGAACACGGCATCTGGGAGTACCTAGTCAAGTACAAAGTTAAAAACATGCCTTCTCTGTCAACTTTCTTAACGCGAATTCAGCATGGCGCTCGTATTATTTTACATATCTACACAGGAATGCGAAGCTCCGAATCGCTGAGCCTTCTAACTAATTCGCTGAAAGTATCTAATGGAACTTACAAGCTTTTAGGGACAACCAGTAAGTTTGTGGGTCAAAAAAAGGGGGTTAGCTGGATCACCAGCCAAGAAGTAGAAAGAGCTTACGAGATAGCCGGCATGCTTGCCAAGCTCGTTTCACAGAAGATCAAACTACTGTATCACGAAACCCCGCTATTCATATCAATAGGGTATCTTTCACTTTTCACCCGGGTTGACTATGATGGAATCAACATAATCATGGGTGATGCATCAAGCAAATCTCATGAAATCTACAACCTTCTGGATCAAGATGCATTCAGGGTTACTGAAGACGATCTCAATGAGCTTGAAAAAATAAACCCTTTCCGTGCCTGGGAAAGTGAGAAAGCCTTTGCAGTGGGCAGCATATGGCGATTTACAATCCACCAGTTCAGACGTTCGCTTTCTTTCTATGTCGCCCAATCGGCTCTAGTTTCTCTCCCCTCGCTCAAAAGGCAGCTAAAGCACGTCAGTCGAGAAATGACCATCTACTACTCTCAATCCAGCAGCCAAAACTATGATGCCACTGGTCAAGAGCACATTGCTCAGCTGATCAAACGGGAAAAACCAGAAGCAGACGCCATTGCCTACATTAGTGATGTTCTGAGTTCTGGAGAGCCTCTGTATGGGGCACATGGTACCTTTATTGACCGGAACAAACCTAGCAGCAACAAACAATTGGTCTTTTCGGATAGCAGAGAAGAGCTAATAAAACAGTTCAAAAAGGGTGAAATCGCGTATACTCAAACACCATTGGGTGCCTGCACAACGGTTGCGCCCTGTGACCAGAAGCTGCTTCGTTCGATGACCTCCTGCCTAACATGCTCTAGGTCTGTTATTAAACAGAGCAAGCTTGATCGTGTCATTGCTAGGCAACAATTGTTCATCGACGAGCTGGAAGACACCGCTCCTGATAGCGTAGAGTTTCGCACAGAAAAGGAGGAACTCCTCCATCTCCTCGAATACAAAGACCGCGTCATGAGCAAGGCAGGTGATCAATGAGTGCATTGAATGATTATTGGGAAGCGTTAAGTAGACTGCGTTCCAATACGCCGGCCATAGTTCCCAAGAGCAGCCCCATCAATAAAGATACTGTTGCGCTTGAGGCTGGCCGAAAGCGGGGATCCATCAAGAAATCTCGCGCTTCTTTTTCTGAGCTGATCGAGGCTATTGACGATGCGGCTGATAACATCAATCACTCATATCAGTCCAATGACAATAGGCTGAAAGCTGAGAAAAGCGCAAAGAACAATTACCGGGAACTCTACCACCAGACTCTTAACCGTGAATTGATGCTTCTGGAAAGACTTGCTCAGCTTGAGAAAGAAATTGAAACCCTAAAGAAGGTTGTTACACTTCGAAAATAGGAGATGAATTATGTGGATCCAGAAAGAAATTACTTTGAAGCCCCGCTCTCGAGGCTTTCACCTGATCACCGATGAGGTTGCACAGGCTATCGGCGACATAAAGAATATAAAAATAGGCTTACTGAGTGTTTTTATAAAGCATACTTCAGCTTCATTGACGATCAACGAAAATGCCGACCCGACTGTACGAAACGACTTCGAAAGCTTCTTTAATAGTGCAGTGCCTGAAAATGAACCTTATTACCAACATATACTTGAAGGGAGTGACGACCTTCCCGCACACTTAAAAAGCAGTATCCTAGGTCCCAGTGTTCAGATTCCTATCTCTGATGGCCGAATGAACATGGGCACCTGGCAAGGTATCTATCTATGTGAACACCGCAACCATGGCGGCAGCCGGCGCATCGTCATTACTGTGCATGGGGAGTAACAGAGATATGGACAAAATCGTGTGCGAGCTGTCCACACGCCAAGGAGTCGACATGGACAGCCAGAAAATCCCTTCTCCCAGTAACCATGGGAAGTACAGACGTCCATACGGCGTCCATCTCAGCCGTAATGACGACATGCCCGCACACATGCTCGCCAGCCTGCTCGGTACCCAACTCACGCTGCCTGTCGAGGCCCGCCGCGGCGTCAACCGCCTCGCCCTCGGTACCTGGCAAGGTATCTGGCTTGGCGAACACCGCGACCACGGCGGTAGCCGCAGGCTCTGCCTGACGCTGAGTGGAGAATGAGAAAAGGCCGCGAATGATCGCGGCCTTTTTGGTCTTCAGGGACTACTTAACACGGGCTTATCGCGTCGAATCCTCGTCCCCTACCGTGCCACCCATCGGATCCATGGCTTTGCTGGAGGGGTATTTGTAGGAGGCGAAGCGCACGGCGAGTACCGAGAGGGCGAGGAAGAAGATGCCGCCGCAGAGGTAGAGCAGGCCGATATCGGGGGCCTTGTGGTGGGAGACATCGCCGATGAGATAGCGCGTCAGCGCGGTGATGGCGATGTAGAGCAGAAAGCGGATCGGCAGGTGGTTGGTCTTGAAGTAGATACCGACCATCGCGCCGAGTTCGAGATAGATGAACAGCAGCAAGATGTCATCGACGCTGGCCGAGCCCTTGGCGAACATCTCGAAGAAGGCCGATACCGAGGCGATGGCAATCGCGCCGCCGATGGCGAACAGGCCGAGATAGTGAAAGCCTTCGACCAGCAAGTTGCCGATCGAGTTGGCTTGCTGGTGCATGCGCTCCCGATGCTTGTCTAACCTGTTCATGCCGCGTGTCCTCAGACAGAGATGATGGGAAAGAGACTGCAATATCGGTGCCGCGGCCGTGATGAAGGCAAGACTGGGCCACCAGGCCCGCGCAGACGCTGCCCTACCAGCCGAGCGTCTGCTTGACGAAGGGAATGGTCAGCTTGCGCTGGGCGGAAAGCGAGGCGTTGTCGAGTTCGCTCATCGCCGCGAACAGGCCCGGCAGGCTGCGCGGCCCGCGATGCAGGATGTAGCGGGCGACTTCGTCGGGCAGTGCAAGGCCGTGATCACGGGCACGCAATTTGAGCGCTTCGAGGCGCTGGGCGTCATCCAGCCCCGAGAGATGGAAGGTGACGCCCCAAGAGAGGCGCGAGGCGAGATCCGGCAGGATGACAGGCAGCAGACGCGGCGCGCAGCTGGCACTGACCAGCAGATGCCGCCCGCCGTCACGCAGGCGGTTGTAGAGGTGGAACAGCGCCTCTTCCCAGCGCTGGCGACCGATCACCACATCCAGGTCATCGATGGCGACCAGGTCCATCTCATCCAGCCCTTCGAGCATGTGCGGCGGGAAGTGGCCCAGCTCATTGAGCGGCAGATAGAAGGCACGCTTGCCCTGCTCGCCCGCCAGATGACAGGCCGCCTGCAACAGGTGGCTACGCCCACTCTGCTCGCCGCCCCACAGGTAGACGAAGGGCTCCCCGCCGTCGGCAAGCTGCCCCTTGAGGGCCTCCGCCAGCGAGGTCGAGGTGAAGTGGTAGTTGTCGAAGGTCGCGGCGTCACGTACCCCGACGCCGAGTGCCATCTGTCCCTGAGTCATTGCCATCCGTCATGCTGATTGTTGTTGCCGTGATCTCGTCTCTCGATCACTGGGTATCCTCTGCCGCCGGCGGCGCTGGCTGATCGGCTGCCACCGCGGGGCGAGAATCACGCTGTTGGTCATATAAAGTACTGTTTTTATAGCGATCATGCAGATAACGCAAGAGCACCATGATCACGGCCGCCACCGGCAGGGCCAATAGAATGCCGGTAAAGCCGAACAGTTGGCCGCCCGCCATCACCGCGAAGATGACCGCGACCGGATGCAGGCCGATCTTGTCGCCCAGCAGCAGCGGCTGCAACACCACGCCTTCCAGCAGCTGGCCGAGTGCGAAGACTCCGCCGACCGCCAGCAACGCCCACCACTCGCCGAACTGGAAGAAGGCCACCGTGGCCGCGATCAGGATACCGACGATGACGCCCAGATACGGCACGATGCTGGCAAGCCCCGCCACCAGGCCGATCAACAGCGCGAACTTGAGCCCGATGATCGCCAGGCCGATGGCGTAGACGATGCCCAGACTCAGCATCACCAGCAGCTGCCCGCGCAGGAAGGCGCCCAGCACCTCATCACAGTCATGCGCCAGACGCGTGGCGGTGGGCTCCATATGGCGCGGCAGCAGGCCCTGCAGCTTCTCCTTCATGCGGTCCCAGTCGAGCAGCAGATAGAAGGTGACGACGGGAATCAGCGCCAGATTGCCCAGCCAGATGGCCATCGCCAGCCCGGACTTGGAGACGGTACCCAGCAGCGCGGCGGCGAAGGTGCCGGTCTCTTTCCAGTTGCCCAGCAGCAGCGAGCGGACCTGATCGAAATCGGCACTGAAATCCAGCCCGGTGAACGCCTGGATTTCCGGCAGCACCGTCTCGCGTATCCAGTTGAAGACCACCGGCATGAAGCTGATCAACTGTGCCAGCTGGCGCCCGAGCAGCGGCACCAGAATCAGCATGGCGATCAACAGCACCAGCGAGAGCACGCTGAACACCAGCGTGACCGCGAGATGGCGCGACAGGCCCTTGTCTTCCAGCCAGTCGGCCAGCGGGTCACCCAGATAGGCGAGAATCATGCCGATGAAGAACGGCATCAGAATCGGTTCGAGCATCACCAACAGGCCCAGGAAGGCCACGCCTGCGGCCAGCAACCACCATTTACGCTGCATCTTCACTCCTTGAGACAAGCCGTGGGGCACTCGTGACGGCTGACTGCCGACGGCGCACGCATCACCCATTGTTGCCTGTCGCCGAGTCACCCACAAGACACGCGCCGCTCACGCGTCTGCCATTGCCTCTCCCGGCGCCATCCAAGCTGCGACAAGGCCTGCCATGACTGGCGTGGCGGCCTTTTCACATTTTGATGCGGTTTTGTGAATCGGCACAGTGTCAGCCGCGAAGCGCAATGCTACAATAGCCGCCTTTCTTTTCCCGCGATCGATCGTGTCTCACCGCCCAGGCCGCACCGACAGGAACCTCACATGACGCAACGCCCCCAGGACTCCTCGCCCAGCAAGACTTCCTTGAGCTACAAGGATGCAGGTGTCGATATCGATGCAGGCAACGCCCTCGTCGAACGCATCAAGGGTGTCGCCAAGCGCACTCACCGCCCGGAAGTGATGGGTGGTCTGGGTGGCTTCGGCGCCCTGTGCGAACTGCCGGCAGGCTACCGCCAGCCCGTGCTGGTCACCGGCACCGATGGCGTGGGCACCAAGCTGCGCCTGGCCATGGACCTCAACCGTCACGACACCATCGGCATCGATCTGGTCGCCATGTGCGTCAATGACCTGGTGGTCGCCGGTGCCGAGCCGCTGCAGTTCCTCGATTACTACGCCACCGGCAAGCTCGATGTCGACATTGCCGCTGACGTCGTCACCGGTATCGGCGAAGGCTGCCTGCAGTCCGGCTGCGCGCTGGTCGGCGGCGAAACCGCTGAAATGCCGGGCATGTACGAAGGCAGCGACTACGACCTGGCCGGCTTCTGCGTCGGCGTAGTCGAGAAGTCCGAGATCCTCGACGGCAAGAAGGTCGGCGCAGGCGACGTGATTCTGGGTCTGGCCTCCTCCGGCCCGCACTCCAACGGCTACTCGCTGATCCGCAAGATTCTCGAAGTCGCCGATGCCTCCCTGCTGGAGCAGGAAATCGACGGCCAGCCGCTGGCTGACGCCCTGATGGCGCCGACGCGCATCTACGTCAAGCCGCTGCTGTCGCTGCTCAAGGAAAGCGGCCTGTCCGTGCACGCCATGTCTCACATCACCGGTGGCGGCCTGCTCGAGAACATCCCGCGCGTGCTGCCGGAAGACTGCACCGCCGAGATCGACGTCGCCAGCTGGAAGCGCCCGGCCATCTTCGACTGGCTGCAGCAGCAGGGCAACGTCGAAGAACACGAGATGCACCGCGTGCTGAACTGTGGTGTCGGCATGGTCGTGGTCGTCGCTGAATCCGATGCCACCGCCGCACGTGCTCACCTGGAAGCCCAGGGCGAGACCGTCTTCACCCTCGGCACCATCCGTGCCCGCAAGGGGCTGGAAGAGCAGGTCCAGCTGGAGAATCTGTCCGCATGATCGAACCGAATACCAACGCCTCCAACGGTGACACTCTCGGCGGCTTCGGCAACGGTTTCGAGGCAGACGATGCGCCGGTTCGCCCACGCGTCGTGGTACTGATTTCCGGCAGCGGCAGCAATCTGCAGGCGCTGCTGGAAGCGCAGGAACACGACGAGCTGGGCGGCGACGTGGTCGCGGTCATCTCCAACAAGGCCGATGCCTACGGTTTGGTGCGTGCACGTGACGCCGGCGTCGATGCCGTGGTGCTGCCGCATGATGAGTACGAGAACCGCGAGCACTACGATGGCGCCCTGATCAAGGTGATCGAGCGTCATGAACCGGACCTCATCGTGCTGGCCGGCTTCATGCGTATCCTGTCGCCGCTGTTCGTGCAGCGCTTCTTCGGCCGACTGATGAACATTCATCCGTCACTACTGCCGGCCTGGCCGGGGCTTGATACCCATCGCAAGGTACTGGAAGCCGGCGAGAAGGAACACGGCGCCAGCGTGCACTTCGTCACCGAGGAGCTCGACGGTGGCCCGGTCGCGATCCAGGCCGTCGCCAACGTGCTGGAAGGCGATGACGAAGCCAGCCTCAAGGAGCGCGTGCACACGCGTGAGCACCTGATCTACCCGATCGCGGTGCGCTGGTTCCTCGAAGGCCGCCTGAAGCTCGACGGAGAAGTGGCCAAGCTCGACGGCCACACCCTGCCGGTTGGCGGTCTGCGCCTTTCCCACGCCGATGTGGAAGAAGAGCTCAGCGATGAACTGCCGGAAGGCGAAGCAGACTGATCAGTGACGCTGCCTTGCTGGCAAGGCTGACTGAGCTGATAGCAAGTTGATAGCGCGCTGACAGCGAGCTGAAAACAGAAGACCCCGCGCCATCTACATGTCGCGGGGTCTTCTTGTTTCTGGGCTGTGCCCCAAGCTGGCGCCTTGTGTCTAGAAGGTGTAGCTGACCCCAACCTCCCCGCGCGCCGTCACCTCATCCCAGGTCTCGATGCCGGCGCCCAGATGCAGCATGGCATTGCGGCCCAGCTGCATGCGCCAGCCGCCGTCGACACGCAGGTAGTTGTCGCTGCCGCGATCGAGGTCCTCGCCGCGGTAGGCATTGGTCGGCAGGCTCGCCAGTCGCACCTCGGCGCTGTCGGCGTCATCATCCAGACGCTTGCCGTAGGCCAGCTCACCGTAGAGGCCGAAACCCTCCGCGATGGCGCGATCGACCATGAAGCCGGCCTCGACACGACGATCGCGCAGCGTCTGATCCGAGACGATCAAGGCGTTGGCGGCAGACCCGGATTCGGTATAGCCATCGATGTCGGACTCGGTGTGGCGGTAGGCCACGAAGGGCGCGTTGTACCACAGCGAATCGGCAGCGGTGAGGCGATAATCGAGACGCGCCTCGGCGCTGAAGCCATCGCCATCGGTCTCACCGGACAGGGTGCGCGATGACTGACCCAGCGCGACATGGCGGTCGAGGTCGTAATCGAAATCGCCGTAGCTGGCGACCGCCTGGGCGCCAAACCTGCCCAACTGCTGACGCGCGAACAGGCTGAACACCTGGCCTTCCAGCTCAAGCTCACTGCCATCATCGACATCGAAGTCCGCAGTGCGCTGACTGACGGCAATGCCGCCCCAGGCCTGTCCGAGCGCGTTGTCCAGCGGCAGCATCACGCCGACACCCGCACCGCGTTGCTCACTGTCAAAGCCCTGCTGGCCGGTGGAAGTCTCGCCATCGCCGGTGCCGCCACTGGCCGAGCCGATGGCGAACACGCGCACGCCCTTGCCCTCGCCATCACCGGAGCGCTGCTTCTGCGCGCCGGGGCGCAATTCATCGGCGAGGCTGAGCTGATTGGCATTGAGCGCCCCCGTGCCCAGCTGCGGTGCCAGCCCCAGTACCGAGGGCGCGGCGAGCATCGCATAGGCGTAGTCGGCCAGAATCTCCTGACCGGCGGTGGTCGGGTGAACGCCATCATTGAACAGCAGCTTGTCGGGGTCTTCAGCGGCGCCGCCCAGCCCGTAGGGCGTGACGTTGCAGCTGTCCGAGAAGCACACCTGGGTCAGCGGCACGTCGCTGGCGAAGCCGAACTCGGCCGGCGAGGCCAGCACCTCTTCGAGAATGCCGACGGTATCCAGGCGGATGATGTTGACCTCGCCATCCAGCGCCGCCAGTCGCGCGCCCAGCGCATCATTGAAGACGCCTACCAGCGCGGAGGTCCCCGCTGCCTGCGCCGCGCCCGCCGACTGGCCGGCCGGGGTGCTGCCGACATCCGGCAGGTTGGAAACCATGATGGTGGTGGCGCCCGCCGCTGCCAGCGCCTCCACCGCCGCGGCCAGATTGCCGGCAGAGGCGACCGCCGTGGCCGGTGAGGTGATCACGCCCTGCAGGAAGTCATTGCCACCGCCGTTGATGTAATAGAGGGCGTCCGGGTCGGCACTGCCGCCGGTGCTGACCAGATAGCCATCCTCGACCCTGAGCACCGTACCGGCGCCCGGGCTGCCCGCGGGGATGACCACCTCGGAGCCATCCTCGTCGGTCACCGAGGCCAGAATCTGCGCCGTGGTGTAACCGCCCACCGCGTAGTTGGTGCCGTCACTGAAGCCGGCCAGCTGATAGATCACCGAGGTGGAAGGGTCTGCCGCCAGCCCCAGTTCCGTGGCCAGCAACTGGGTCGAGACGCTGCCGTAGGCTGAGTTCTCGTAATCCGGGCCGCTGCGGTTGGTGAAGCGCAGACTGTTGAGGCCACCCAGGGTGGTATCGGGGAACTGGCCGGAGTCGCTCAGGCTGTCGCCGAAGAGATAGAGGTTCGAATAGGCCTGTGCGGGAGTCGCCAGCAAGGTGGTGCTGATGGCGAGAGCGAGACTCGTGAGAGTGAAACGTCGGGCCAGACCGCTGGCCGGAGGGAATACAGCGCGATGTGAACGCGATGGCATGGCGTGCCCCTTGCTTGTGGGAGGAAACCGTCCTGCAGCCACTCTGGGGGTGGCCTGCAGACAAGCATAGGCAATAAAACGAGTGATTGAATCACGTGTTTCGTTCAACTTCCGGCTAAGACTCAGCACCTTGCGAGCATGTCACGTTCTCGCTACTGCCATCGGCATATCCCATTCCGCCGTCGTCTCTTTCTTGTCATCGTCCCTTTCTTGCCACCGTCGCCACACGCCACAGGCCACACGCCACACGCCACAGGCGACACAAAAAAAGCGCCTCCCGCAGGAGGCGCTCTTGGCTTGCCACACTCTTGTATTGCCGCACTCTTGGCCTGGGGCGTGCGGGTCACTTGCGTGAACGCAATACCCAGGAATGCAGCAAGGGCATCAGGTACGCGGCAGTGTCACGCCACGCTGGCCCTGATACTTGCCGCCGCGATCCTTGTAGCTGGTCTCGCAGACTTCATCGGACTCGAGGAACAGCATCTGTGCCACGCCTTCGTTGGCGTAGATACGCGCCGGCAGGTTGGTGGTATTGGAGAACTCGAGGGTAACGTGGCCTTCCCACTCCGGCTCCAGCGGCGTCACGTTGACGATGATGCCGCAGCGCGCGTAGGTGGACTTGCCCAGGCAGATGGTCAGCACGTTACGCGGAATGCGGAAGTACTCGATGGTACGGGCCAGCGCGAAGGAGTTGGGCGGAATCACGCAGGAGTCGCCCTTCACGTCCACGAAGCTCTTCTCGTCGAAATGCTTGGGATCCACCGTCGCCGAATGGATGTTGGTGAAGACCTTGAACTCATCCGAGCAGCGCACATCGTAGCCGTAGCTGGAGGTGCCGTAGGAAATCACACGGCGCTCATCGTGAAAGCGCACCTGATCGGGCTCAAAGGGTTCGATCATGTCGTGGCTTTCGGCCATGCGACGGATCCACTTGTCGGATTTGATGCTCATCGAGCGTACCTGACTGACTGATGGGGAGAGACGCGTGAGCGCCATGAAACGCGGGCCAGCATGATACCGGCCCGCTGCGTCGCTGGAAACCTCGGCACGCGCGGCTTACGCGTGCCGCGCCGGGTTCAGCTGAAGCTGATGCTCGGACCTTCGTCCGCGCCGGCGCTTTCCAGTGACTCGGCGACCTGACGCGCGACGGCGCGGAAGCTCGCGGCCACTTCGCCGTCCGGCTCCGCGATCACGCTGGGACGACCGCCATCGGCATTCTCGCGAATGCTCAGGGTCAGCGGCAGCTGGCCCAGCAGACGAGTCTGGTACTCATCGGCAATACGCTCACCGCCGCCCGCGCCGAAGACCGCCTCACTATGGCCACACTGGCTGCAGGTGTGAGTGCTCATGTTCTCGACCACACCCAGCACCGGCACCTTGACCTTGCGGAACATCTCGATGCCCTTCTGGGCGTCCAGCAGTGCGATATCCTGCGGCGTGGTGACGATGACGGCGCCGGAGACCGGCACCTTCTGTGACAGGGTCAGCTGGATGTCACCGGTGCCCGGCGGCATGTCGATCAGCAGCACGTCAAGCTCGCCCCAGGCGGTCTGGTTGAGCAGTTGCTGGAAGGCGCCGGCGACCATCGGGCCACGCCAGACCATCGGGTCCTTCACGTCGACCAGATAGGCCATCGACATGGTCTTGATGCCATGCGCCTCGATGGGGCTGAAGACCTGCTCACCGGCCATTTCCGGGCGCTGACCGGTCGGCACGCCGAACATCTGCGCCTGACTCGGGCCATAGATGTCGGCGTCCAGCAGGCCGACCTTGAGACCTTCCGCCGCCAATGCCAGCGCCAGATTGGCGGTGACGGTGGACTTGCCGACGCCACCCTTGCCGGAAGCGACCGCGACAATGTGCTTGATACCTTCCATACCTTGAAACTCCTGTGACGGCCTGCGCGGCGCGATGAATGTGGCGCGCAGGCGTCTGAACTGTCAGCGAAAAAGCCGTGGAACACGATGGGCACAGTATGCCTGCCACCGCGATACGGGCCAAGCCGATGAACCATGTCCAGATGGACAGTGCCCAGATAGACAATGCCCGGATGAATCAGTACCGATCAGCCATGACCCGGTCGGTGGACGCCATGCCCTTGAGATCAGGAATCAGAAGCGCACATCGACCGGCAGGAAGCGCCACTCGCCCGGCGCCATGCGGCCGAGCAGAATCGCGCCCAGACGCAGACGACGCACCTCGATGACCTTGAGGCCCTGCCCTTCGACCGCGCCACGGATACCGCCCACCGGCACCCGCTTCATGGCGATGCGCAGGCGGGTGTCGCTCTGCCAGCTGATGCTGACCTTGGGCTTGCGGCCGCGGATGTCAGCGCACAGCGCGAAGCCGATACGCTTGAGGCCTTCGTCATCCAGCGTTCCCTCCACCTCGACGACGTACTCCTGCTCCAGCTGGTCCAGGTCATCGCCCAGCTTGCGGATCACGCCACGGTTCTGTGACCACACGGCGAGACCGGATTCATCCTCGCCGAGCTCGGCCAGCGGCTGCTGGGACAGGAAATGCACCTTGAGCCAATCGGCACCGCTGTTGTCGAGTGCACTGCGCGGCGCGCCGTCACGCAGGGTCAGAGGGTCCGGCAGCGGCGTGCCCGGCGGCTGATACCAGACCAGGGTCATCGGCTCGATGGGTGCCATGCTGGCACCTTCATCGACGGTGACTTCCTCATCGGTGACCTTGAAGAAAGGCGCTTCCACGATCTCGCCCGCGACACGTACCACCCCCTTGGCGATGAGATGCTCGGCCTCACGGCGCGAGATGCCCTGCTGATGGGCCAGAAACTTGGAAAGACGGACGGGTTCGGTCATGGGGACTCTCGAGGCGGCAACGCAGGCAACAGCAAAGCAGCAGCACGCAGAAGCGCAGATAGATAAAAAGAAGTGGAACGCCTGACAGGGTCATCAAGGTCAGCCCGTCATGATAACGGCATGCGCCGAGGATGGCACGGACGAGACGCGCGGAAGATGCTAGGCTGCGTGGCCAGAAATCGGCGCGATACGCTTCGGCAGATCATCTGACGTGCCTCACCAAGTCCCGGGCTGCTCTCCGCCAGTTCATCTGTTCCACTGCGCCTGGTCATGCGCTATCGCCACGCAACCGCGTGATGACGCTTGCGGAACCCTTTGCGCGGCAAAACGTCAGAGTTGCGTTGAAGCTCATCCTGAACCATACAAGGTCAGGGTCAGGCAAACTGATGCGCTTGCGCGTCAACTGTCGCTACCGAGGAAGCCGGTGGCCAACGCTTGAGCCTCCGTCAGTGACACGCAAGCCGAAGGTGTGCGATCACCCCGGATTGACCCTGCGCGTCATCCCGCCTTGCTGCGCTTCCCAGGCCACGTTCACAGGTATCTTGCATGCGTTTATCTCCCACATCGCGCCGCCCGCTGACTCACACTCGGCGCTACGCCATCAGCAGCGCTCGCACGCTTCGTCATCTGGTATTGATCTTCGGCCTGACACTGGCTGCGGGTTGCTCCGCACCACACGCCTCGGACGCGCCTGCCGCATCGACTACCGCGGCCAAGGCAGCCGTCAAGGCCGAACAGCTGGAACGCCTGCTGGTGCAGGGCGAGAGTGATGTGCCCGAGAGCCTGCTGCTCAGCAAGGCCGGCGCCAAGGCGATCGACCCCAACGGCCAGCGACCGGTGGATGACCCGCTGACCTGCCTGGCGCGCGCCGCCTATTGGGAAGCCAAGGGCGAAGGCAGAAGCGGCATGCAGGGTATCGTCAATGTGGTGATCAACCGCGCCGCCGACCCGCGTTTCCCCGATAGCCTGTGCGGCGTGGTCAAGCAGGGTGGCGAAAGCGGCAGCTGCCAGTTCTCCTGGTGGTGTGACGGGCGCTCCGACCGCATTCGCGAACCCGCCGCCTATGCCGAGGCCCGCGACGTGGCCCGCCAGGCACTCAATCATCAGCTGGAAGACGTCACCGACGGCGCCCTCTACTTCCATGCCCGCTACGCCACGCCCTACTGGGCCAAGCGCTTCGTGCGCACCGCGCGCATCGGTCAACACCTGTTCTATCGCAACTGAGCGCGAGCCACTGCTGCTGGATGACCGCTGCAGAGTGCCAGCCGACTCCGCGACCAGATGTCGAAAACACGACGCCCCCGCTGCCATCGGCAACGGGGGCGTCTGCATGAAAGCGGGTGTCGCTTACTTGTCCGGCTGAGCCGCCAGCTTGGTGCGGATGAACTCGCTGTGACTGACATGCAGCAGTCCGGCAAGACGACGGATGCGATGCTCTTCCTGCGGGTCCAGTTCACCATCGGCGTAGGCCAGCTCCCAGAGCATGCCGATCAGCTCGCTGCGCTCCTCAAGGCTCATGTGCTCGTTGAGCTGCTTTACGAAACGGTAGTGGTCCGTGGCCTGCTCGGCGTCCTGCTCGGCCTGGGTCAGCAGGCTGGCAAGTTCCTCATCCCCCAGCGAGAAGCGCTCGGCCAGCTGGCGCGCCAAGGCTTCCCGCTCGCGTACATCGAGATGATCATCGGCGCGCACCACCTCGAACATCAGGACGGCCATGGCGAGTTCCGGGCCGGGCTCCTCGTTGGGGCGGGCGTTGCTGCCGGGCATCATCACCTGGCGGATGAGACGATTGATCTGACCGGCGACGGATAGCTGAGCTGGCATGCTGACCTCCAGGAACGGAAAATGTAATGTCCTTGATTTCTTCATGAGGGCAGCGGCACGCGTTGCAACCTCACAGTTGCGCACGGCTGCGTTGCCGGTGACGCGACGCGCCCTTCGCGCCGCCCGCGCCTTCGCGATATAGTAGCGCCCATTCCGACGGGGCGATGCGTTCGCCCCTTATCACGAGTCATCCCGGCGAGCCGCTGCGCACTGCGCAGCAGGCGCCCTTTACCGTCAAGACGAGGCCTCATGTCAGCGCGCAAGATTCTGGTTACCAGTGCCCTGCCCTATGCCAATGGGTCGATCCACCTGGGTCACCTGCTTGAGTACATCCAGACCGACATCTGGGTACGCTTCCAGAAAAGCCGTGGCCACGAATGCCATTACGTGTGCGCCGATGACGCCCACGGCACTGCCATCATGCTGCGTGCCGAGCAGGAAGGGGTCACCGCCGAGCAGCTGATCCAGCGTGTGAGTGACGAGCATCAGGCCGACTTCGCCAAGTTCGGCATCGGCTTCGACAACTATCACTCCACCCATTCGCCGGAGAACCGCGCCCACAGCGAGCGCATCTACCTGGCGCTGCGCGATGCCGGTCATATCGCCACGCGCGATATCGAGCAGATGTTCGATCCGGTCAAGGGCCTGTTCCTCGCCGACCGCTTCATCAAGGGCACCTGCCCGAAGTGCAAGACCGAAGACCAGTACGGTGACAACTGTGAAGCCTGTGGCGCGGCCTACACCCCGGCCGAGCTGATCGATCCGGTCTCTGCCATCTCCGGCGCCACGCCGGAAATGCGCACCTCCACACACTACTTCTTCAAGCTGCCGAACTTCGCCGAGTTCCTCAAGGAGTGGACCAGGAGCGGCCGCGTGCAGAGCCAGATTTCCAACAAGCTGCAGGAATGGTTCGAGGCGGGTCTGGCCGAGTGGGACATCTCCCGCGATGCGCCCTACTTCGGCTTCGAGATTCCCGACGCGCCGGGCAAGTACTTCTACGTGTGGCTGGACGCGCCGATCGGCTATCTCGCCAGCTTCCAGAACCTGTGCGATAAGCAGGGCATCGACTTCGACAGCTACTGGAGGGCCGATTCCGACGCCGAGGTCTATCACTTCATCGGCAAGGACATCGTCTACTTCCACGCCCTGTTCTGGCCGGCGATGCTGGAAGGTGCCGGCATGCGCACCCCGACCGGCGTCAACTGCCACGGTTTCGTGACCGTCAACGGCGCCAAGATGTCCAAGTCACGCGGCACCTTCATCAAGGCCGACACCTACGCGCAGTACCTCAACCCGGAATACCTGCGCTACTACTTCGCCGCCAAACTGACTTCCGGCGTCGATGATCTCGACCTCAACCTCGAGGACTTCACCGCCCGCGTGAATTCCGACCTGGTCGGCAAGGTGGTCAACATCGCCAGCCGCTGCGCCGGTTTCGTCAAGAAATTCGGCGGCGGCAAGCTGTCCGCGACCTGCGCCGAGCCGGAGCTGGTCGAACGCTTCATCGCCGCCGGCGAAGGCATCGCGGCGGACTTCGAAGCCCGTGAGTTCGCGCGCGCCATGCGCAAGGTGATGGAGCTGGCCGATGAAGCCAACACCTACATCGCCGACAAGGCACCGTGGGCGATGGCCAAGGAAGACGGCCGCGAGCAGGAAGTGCTCGACGTCTGCTCCGTGGGCATCAACCTGTTCCGCCAGCTGATGGTCTATCTGGCGCCGGTGATTCCGGAGCTGACCGACAAGGCACGCGACTTCCTGAACCTCGAGAGCCTCGACTGGGCCAGCCGTGAAAGCGTGCTGACCGATCATGCGATCAACAAGTTCAAGCCGCTGCTGACCCGCGTCGAGCCGGAGCGCATCGACAAGATGCTCGAAGCCTCGCGCGAAGTGCTGGTCGAGGAACAGAAGATCAAGGACGGCACCGCCAAGGCGGAAGCCGAAGCCGCTGCCGCACCGAGTCCGCTCGACGCCGACCCGATCGCCGAGGAGATCGACTTCGATACCTTCATGAAGACCGACCTGCGCGTGGCGAAGATCATCAAGGCGGAGCACGTCGAGAAGGCGGCCAAGCTGCTCAAGCTTACGCTGGATATCGGCGGCGAGACGCGCACCGTATTCTCCGGCATCAAGTCCGCCTACGCGCCGGAAGCCCTGGAAGGTCGCCTGACCGTGATGGTTGCCAATCTGGCGCCGCGCAAGATGCGTTTCGGCGTGTCCGAGGGCATGGTGCTGGCCGCCGGGGACGACGAAGGCATCTACCTGCTGGAGCCGCACACCGGTGCCAAGCCGGGGCAGCGCGTCACTTGATGCAGTGATGATGCACTGATTCAGCCTCGCTGAAGCCTCTTCCGCACAACGCCCCGCCAGAGACTCTCTGGCGGGGCGTTGTCGTACAAGCATCTGGCTCAGGACTTGGCAGTATCACGATCACTCGTAACGGCGACCCGCGTGCTCCAGCCAGCCATCCACATGGCGGCCACCGGGATCATGGTGCGTCCAGTGGATCACGCCGCCCTTGTCGGTCCACTCGTATTCCCCGTAGAAGCCGATGCGATCACCGACCTGAAGACTGTCGATGCGCGGCGCCAGATCGATGTTGTGCGCCACCAGAATGGTGGTGCCACCCGCGACCCGGATCAGGAACTTCTGGTGACGGCTGCCCTTGAGATCATCCCGGAGGAGACGTATCACCTCCCCCGTGCCACGTACCTGAACATCACTCTGCTGCGCACTGATGGCGCGCGTGAGTCGGCTTTCGTCCGCCGAGGAGGCGCCTTCCCCCTGCGTCGCCTCGGCCTGCGGCGATTGGAAGTCATTCCACAGCTGGGAAAGCGAGAAGTTGCCATTGCCCGTCAGCTGCGAGATGCCCGCCATCGCCACCACCAGGATGATGACCCATAACGGCCGACGGCCGCGTGTTCCTGTCCTGCGCATATCCCGCTCCTTGTGCCACCCCTGGATGACGTGAAAGTCTCTGATCACGTCACAATCAATAAAAGTAATAAAGGAATTCTTCTTTATTACTTCAAGAACCAAGCAAAACGCGAAACAATGGTCGTCTCATGCTGGCAACACTACGCCTTGCTTGCCACGCTACAGGCTGTCGGCCAGCAGCATCTTGCGTATAATACCGCCGCGCTCGACGATCCCCTGCCCTGCAGCTTCCTGACAGCTTGCGGCAGCACCAGCCCCGATCGCCTGCGAGCGCCGGTTCACGCATGCCGCGAGCACGGAAGCGCCTTCGAAACACCCTGACCGAGCGACGCCCCTGATGAGTGAATACCTTCTTATCCTGATCAGCACCATCCTGGTCAACAATTTCGTACTGGTGCAGTTCCTCGGCCTGTGCCCCTTCATGGGTGTCTCCAACAAGCTGGAGTCCGCGATGGGCATGTCGCTGGCCACCACCTTCGTGCTCACGCTGTCGTCGATGTGCGCCTACCTGACCTATCACTTCATTCTCGCGCCGCTGGGGCTCGAGTACCTGCGCACCATCGCCTTCATCATGGTGATCGCCGTGGTGGTGCAGTTCACCGAGATGGTAGTCAAGAAGACCAGCCCGCTGCTCTATCAGGTGCTGGGCATCTTTCTGCCGCTGATCACTACCAACTGTGCGGTACTCGGCGTGGCGCTGCTGACCCTGAACCGCAATTCCAGCTTCATGGAAGCCACGCTCTACGGCTTCGGCGCGGCCGTCGGTTTCTCGCTGGTACTGGTATTGTTCGCCGCCATGCGCGAGCGCCTGGCCGTCGCCGATGTGCCGCGCCCCTTCCAGGGCCCGGCCATCGCGATGATCACCGCCAGCCTGATGTCGCTGGCCTTCCTCGGCTTCTCCGGACTGGTGCAGATCTGACATGCTCGAATTCTTCAACGACCATACGCTGATCTCCGCCATCATCGCACTGGTGGCCATGGCCGTCGTCTTCGGCGGCCTGCTCGGCTTTGCCGCCGTGGCCTTCAAGGTCGAGGGCGACCCCATCGTCGAGCAGATCGACCAGCTGCTGCCGCAGACCCAGTGCGGCCAGTGTGGCTATCCGGGCTGCAAGCCCTACGCCCAGGCCATCGCCGAAGGCGACGAGATCAACAAGTGCCCGCCGGGCGGCGAAAGCACCATCGCCTCGCTGGCCGATCTGCTGGGCCGCGAGGCCACGCCGCTGGATGGCGATGCCGACAACACCCCCAAGGTGGCAGTGATTCGCGAGGACGAGTGCATCGGTTGCACCAAATGCATCCAGGCCTGCCCTGTCGATGCCATTCTCGGTGCCGCCAAGCACATGCACACCGTGATCGCCGACGAATGCACCGGCTGCGACCTGTGTGTCGAACCCTGCCCGGTCGATTGCATCGACATGGTACCGGTCGCCACCGACGTGCGCAGCTGGCACTGGCCGCAACCGGCGGGCCCGACCCGCGACAACGCCCGCTTCAGCGGCAACCTGATCGTGACCGATGCTGCCGATTCTACTGAAACATCTGCAAGGAATGTCGCCTGATGGTTCTGTCGTTACTCAAATCCATGGTGACTTCCTCAGGTTCCGCTGCCACGGCGGAGGCTGGACACACACAGAAGGGTCAGGGCGCGCCGCGCGTGTTCGACTTCCACGGCGGTATCCATCCGCCGGAGCACAAGGCGCTCTCCAACCGCGCCCCGCTGGTGGCCGCCCCGCTGCCCCGTGAGGTGGTGCTGCCGCTCAGCCAGCATATCGGCGCGCCCGCCCAGCCGCTGGTGGAGATCGGCCAGCGCGTCAAGACGGGCGAGCTGATCGCCCGCGCCCAGGGCATGATCTCCGCCCCGGTGCATGCCAGCATCACCGGCGTGGTCACCGCCATCGAGCCACGCCAGATCCCCCACGTCTCGGGCCTGGAAGACCTGTGCATCGTGATCAAGCGCGAGGGTGAAATCGATGAATGGGCGCGCCTGGAAGCCTGGCGCGACTGGCGTCAGCAGGAAGCCCAGGACCTGATCCAGCGCCTGCAGGACGCCGGCGTGGTCGGTCAGGGCGGCGCCGGCTTCCCCTCCGCGGTGAAGGCGCGCGTGCGTGAGCGCCACGCCATCGACACCCTGATTCTGAACGCGGCGGAGTGTGAGCCTTACATCACCGCCGATGACCTGACCATGCGCACGCATCCGGAAGCGCTGATCGAAGGGCTCGAGATTCTCGCCAGCCTGATCGGCCCCGAGTGCATCCTGATCGGTATCGAGGACAACAAGCCCGAGGCCGTCATCGCGCTGGAACAGGCGATTCGCGCCCGCCGCGCCGACAAGCGCCTGCCGCCGCTGGATTCACGCCTCGAAGTCGTGGTGGTACCGACCAAGTATCCCTCCGGCGGCGAGAAGCAGCTGATCAAGCTGCTGACGGACCGCGAAGTGCCCAGCCGTGGCCTGCCCGCCGATGTCGGCGTGGTGGTGCACAACCCGGGTACCGTGCGCGCCGTGCAGCGCGCGGTGTGTTTCGGCGAGCCGATGATCTCGCGCGTCGTCACCCTGACCGGTGAGGCGCTGCAGCACCCGCACAATGTCGAGGCGCGCCTGGGCACCTCCATCGCAGACCTGCTGCGTCTGGCGGCGCCGGCGCCGACGGGCATCGCACGTCTGGTGATGGGCGGGCCGATGATGGGCTTCACGCTCGAGAGCGACGCCCTGCCGATCATCAAGACCACCAACTGCCTGCTGGCCTCCTCTCCCGAGTCACTGCCGGCACCGGCGGTTGAGCAACCGTGCATCCGTTGCGGCATGTGCGAACAGGCCTGCCCGGCCGAGCTGTTGCCGCAGCAGCTCTACTGGTTCTCCAAGGCACGCGAGTTCGACAAGGCCGAGCTCTACAATCTGGCGGACTGCATCGAATGCGGTGCCTGCTCCTATGTCTGCCCCAGCCAGATTCCGCTGGTGCAGTATTACCGCTTCGCCAAGGGCGAGATTCGCAGCGCCCAGCACGAGGCGCGCAAGTCCGAACGCGCTCGTCACCGCTTTGAATTCAAGCAGGCGCGCATGGCGCGCGAGGAAGCCGAGAAGGAAGCCAAGCGCCAGCAACGCGCTCAATCGGCCCAGAAGTCCGCCGCCGCTCGCGCCGATGCCAGCACCGCCGCAGACACGGCCTCGGCCTCCACAGCGACCGCTGCTGCCCAGCCGGCACCGGCCACCGACATCAAGGCCTTCAAGACGGCGCGCGCTGCGGCCAATATCGCCCTCAAGAAAGCCGAAAAAGCCCTCAAGGCAGCCCAGGATGGCGGTGAGAGCTCCGAGAGCGATATCGCCAAGCTCGAGGCCAACGTGACCGCGGCCAAGACCAAGCTCGCCAGCGCCGAGAGCGCTCTCAAGGCCGCCAGTGAGGCAAGCGAGTCAGCTGCCCCTGCGACCGCCGGCGCTTCGACAGGCGCTGCTGCTCCGGCAGCCGATCTCAAAGCACTCAAGACAGCACGCGCTGCGGCCAATATCGCCGTCAAGAAGGCCGAAAAGGCCCTGGCCCGCGCCAGCGAGAGCGGCGAAGGCGATATCCCCGCCCTCGAGACCAGCGTCACGGATGCCAAGACGAAACTGGCCAAGGCCGAAGCCGACCTCAAGGCTGCCAGCGAGTCAGCTGCCCCTGCACCGGCCAGCACTTCCTCGACAGGCGCGGCTGCCCCGGCAGCCGACCTCAAGGCGCTCAAGACGGCGCGTGCCGCCGCCAATATCGCGGTCAAGAAGGCCGAGAAGGCCCTCAAGATCGCTCAGGACAGCAGTGAGGGTGACATCGCGGCGCTGGAGGCCAGCGTCACCGAGGCCAAGTCCCGTTTGGACAAGGCTGAAGGTGATCTCAAGGCGGCGACCGACGCCGCTGGCGCAGATAAAGGCCCTGTGGCTAGCGCTGCAACTGGCTCTGCTCAAACCACTGATACAGGTGCGGCTGGCTCTTCTGCCAACGCTGCTGCACCGGCAGCTACGGCACCCAGCGCCGACATCAAGGCACTCAAGACAGCGCGCGCTGCGGCCAATATCGCGGTCAAGAAGGCCGAAAAGGCCCTGGCCCGCGCCAGCGAAAGTGGCGAAGGCGATATCGAGGACCTCCAGACCCTGCTGGCCACGGCCCAGGAAAACCTGCGCGCCGCCGAAGTGCGCCTCAACAGCGCGCAAGCTGGCAGCACTGACGCGACGCCTGCCGCCAAGGGCGCGGGAGAATTGATTCCCGAGGCGCCAAAGCCTGCCGCGGGTTCTGTGGGACGCGGCAGCATAGCCAGCAACGTGACGCTCTCTCAGGCCGAGATCGAGGCATCACGCGCCGAGAACCTCGCCAAGCGTCACAAGCAGGTCAGCATCGCGGTCAAGGCGGCCGAGGCGGCCCACCGCAAGGCCCAGGCGGCATTGAGCGAGGCGGATGACGAAAACCGTCAGCGCCTGGCGACCAAGGTCGACCGCACACGCCGCAATCTGGAACACGCCCGCGAGTCATTGGCCGAGGTGCAGGCACTGGTGGACGCCCAATGAACGACCTGAGCCCAATTACCGCGCCAATGGCGACTCATCCTGAAGCACGCCTCGTGTCATTGCCCATTTACCGCAAGGATCTGACCGTCTCATGAGCCTGATGCATGCAAGCTCCCCCCATGCCCACGGGCCAACCGCCACCTCGCGCGTGATGGCCTGGGTGCTGGCCGCGACGCTGCCGGGTATCGCCGTGCTGTGCTGGCACTATGGCTGGGGTGTGCTGTTCAACCTCGTCTTCGCCTGTCTGGCGGGTGTCGCCCTCGAGGCGCTGCTGCTCAAGCTGCGTGGCCGTCCGGTCAGCTTCTTTCTCAAGGACAATTCCGCGCTGGTGACCTGCGTGCTGCTGGCGGTGTCGTTGCCGCCGCTGGCGCCCTGGTGGCTGGTGCTGACCGGCGTGATCGCGGCCATCGTGGTCGCCAAGCAGCTCTACGGTGGCCTGGGCCAGAATCCGTTCAACCCGGCGATGGTCGCCTATGCGCTGCTGCTGATCTCCTTCCCGGTCGAGATGTCGCGCTGGTCGTCTCCCAATGGCTTCGCGCTCGGCTTCACTGACAGCCTGCGGCAGTTCTTCGGCGTGATCGCCACGCCAGATGCCCTGACCGGCGCCACGCCACTGGACGCCTTCCGCAACAAGGGTGAGCTTTCCAGCAGCGAATTCTGGGCAGACCCGAGCCTGCTGCCCGCCGCCAACCTGCTGGCCTGGCAGCAGACGGCCATCGCCTGGGGACTCGGCGGCCTGGTGCTGCTGGCGCGTCGCCTGATCACCTGGCATATCCCGGTGGCGATGCTGGGCAGCCTGGCGGTGATCTCCGCCATCTTCGCCTTCGTGGATGGTGAGCAGCACGCCAGCCCCCTGTTCCACCTGCTGTGCGGTGCGGCGATCTTCGGCGCCTTCTTCATCGCCACGGACCCGGTCACGGCGGCGACCTCCAACAAGGGCAAGCTCTATTACGGCGCCGGCATCGGCGTGCTGATCTACCTGATTCGCACCTTCGGCGCCTATCCAGACGCCATCGCCTTCGCGGTGCTGCTGATGAACTTCAGCGTGCCGTTCATCGATTACTACACCCAGCCACGCAGCTATGGTCACAAGAAGGCCCGTCGCGGCATCAAGCTGGAGGACAAGGCATGAGCCTGACGCCTGATCAGCCCGAACAGCAAGCCCAGGCCGCGCAGGGCCTGAAGCACACCATCGCGCGGGCCGCGCTGGGTCTGGCGGTCTTCGCTGTCGTCACCGCAGGTGTGGTCGCCGTCACCCAGATGACCACCGCCGAGACCATCGCCGACAACGAGCGTGCCGCCCAGAGCGCGGCGTTGGCCGAGATCATCCCGCCGTCGCTGCACGACAATGACCTGCTCGACGCGGCCTTCGCCTTGCCACCCTCCCAGGTGTTGGGTCTGGAGAGTGCCGATACCGGCTGGCGAGCCACCAGGAATGGCGAGACCGTCGCGGTGCTGCTGCCGGTGGTGACCGGCAAGGGTTACAGCGGCGATATCCGCCTGCTGGTCGGTATCCGTGCCGATGGCAGCGTGGCTGGTGTACGCGCCGTCAAGCACGCCGAGACCCCGGGGCTGGGCGACAAGATCGAAGCGCGCAAGTCCGACTGGATCCACGAATTCGATGACCAGACGCTCAGCTCGGTGGAGTGGAAGGTGCAGAAGGATGGCGGAGACTTCGACCAGTTCACCGGCGCGACCATCACCCCGCGTGCCGTGGTGGGTGCCGTTCGTCAGGCATTGATCTACTTCATGGCGCACCGCACGGCGCTGCTGGCAGGCGACAGCGAGACTCTGACCGCGACCCGCCGCGCCGCCAGGGCCCAGCAAGGCACGCAAGCACCCACCGCTGATGGCACACTCACGCCATCAGCGCCTTCTGAACACGGCGGAGACGACCCTCATGAGTGATATCTCGCTTGGCAAGATCAGCCGCGACGGGCTGTGGGACAACAATCCGGCGCTGGTGCAGCTGCTGGGCCTGTGCCCGCTGCTGGCCGTCACCGCCAGCGTCGTCAATGCCATCGGGCTGGGGCTTGCCACGCTGCTGGTGTTGATCGGCTCCAACGTGGCGGTATCACTGATCCGCAATCTGGTGCCTTCTGCAGTGCGCCTGCCGGCCTTCGTGATGATCATCGCCTCCTTCGTGACATGTGCCGAGCTGCTGATGAAGGCCTACACCTATGAGCTCTATCAGATTCTCGGCATCTTCATTCCGCTGATCGTCACCAACTGCGCGATTCTCGGGCGTGCCGATGCCTTCGCCGCCAAGCACCCCGTGCTGCCGGCCGCCACCGATGGCTTGATGATGGGACTGGGATTCATGGCCGTGCTGGTACTGCTGGGCGCCATGCGTGAGCTGTTCGGCCAGGGCACGCTGTTTGCCGGCATGGAACTGCTCGTCGGGCCGATGGCCGCCGACTGGCAGCTGACGATCTTCCCGGACTACTCCTTCCTGTTCCTGGTGCTGCCACCGGGCGCCTTCTTCTGCATGGGGCTGATCATCGCGGGCAAGAAGACCATCGATGAGCGACTCGAGCAGCGCCGCAAGGCAGCCAACGCCGATGCGCCCAAGGTGTCGCGTCGTGTGCGCGTGACCGGCACCATCTCCTGAGCCACGCTCACGCAGACTGTCAGCCCGATGGCTGACAGCCTGCGTCGACGACGCCCGCTCCCAAGCCCTTACCGCCGTACCCGAGATAACATGAACGCCCAGAAACGCCTCGAGATCTTCACCCGCCTGCGCAACGAGAACCCTGAGCCACGCACCGAGCTTGCCTGGTCAACGCCCTTCGAGCTTCTGATCGCGGTACTGCTGTCGGCGCAGGCAACGGATGTAGGCGTCAACAAGGCCACGGCGAAGCTGTATCCGGTCGCCAATACGCCGGAGAGCATTCTCGCGCTGGGCGTCGAGGGTCTGAAGGAGTACATCAAGACGATCGGCCTGTTCAATACCAAGGCCGAGAACGTCATCAAGACCTGCCGCATGCTGATCGAACGGCATGGTGGCGAGGTACCGCAGACCCGCGAGGCGCTGGAAGCGCTGCCCGGCGTGGGCCGCAAGACCGCCAACGTGGTGCTCAACACCGCCTTCGGCCAGCCGACCATGGCGGTGGACACGCACATCTTCCGCGTCTCCAACCGCACGCGCATCGCCCCGGGCAAGAACGTGCTGGAGGTCGAGCACAAGCTGATGCGCCATGTGCCCAAGGAGTTTCTGGTCGACGCCCACCACTGGCTGATCCTGCATGGCCGCTACACCTGCGTGGCACGCAAGCCGCGCTGCGGCAGCTGCATCATCGAGGACCTCTGCGAGTACAAGGACAAGGTCGACCTGTAACGCCACAAGACATGAGGATTTGATGTCTTCTTCATGACCAGGGGCTTGATGACTGGAACTTGATCACCGGGCGCCTGGCGAGAGCCCGTTCTCGGGTGGACTGCCTGCGTGGACTGCATGCGTGATCGTTGATTGAACATGGGCCCCGCCTCCTCGCCTATTCAACCGAGCGGCAACGTAGACTGGGAGCACAGACCGTCGCCTCAGGAACCTGCCATGACCGCACCTTCCGATGCCGGGGATCGCCGCCCTCCGCGCCCAGAAGGCTCAGACGAATCCCACCAGCCTGATGACAGCAGCCTGCACTCGCGCCTGCAGGAGATGACGTCACGTCTCGAGGCACTGGAAGCCGAGAACCACCTGCTGCGCACCCTGGTCGACACCCACCCCGACATCCTGTTCATCAAGGATGCCAAGGGACTGTTCCGCTTCGCCAATCGCACCCTGACCGACTTCTACGGCACTACGCTCGAAGACATCATCGGGCGCGACGACAGCCATTACACCGGCAACACCGAGCAGAGCCACTTCTTTCGGCGCAGCGTGGAGCAGGTGCTCAGCAGGTTCGAGCGCGAGACGGTCTTCGAGGATGCCACCGACGGCACCACCGGCGAGGTCAACCATTTCCGCTCCATCAAGCTGCCCTTCCATGACATTCACGGCCAGCCGCTCGTCGCCGTTCTGGCACACAACATCACGGCAGAAGTCCGTGAACATGAGCGCAAGACCCGCCAGATCGATCACATCTATGACACCTCGCTGGAAGGCTTCTGGGACTGGAATATCCTGACCAGTTCCGTGACGCACAATCGCCGCTGGTCACAGATTCTGGGCATCCCGGAGAGCGAGCTCAGCAACAGCCTGGAAGAATTCGCAAGCCTGCTTCACCCCGAGGACAAGCCCGAGGCGATGATCGCCATCCAGGACTGCATGGCGGGCAAGACGGCCTATTATCACCGCCACCGCATGCTGACCCGCGGTGGCGACGTCGTCTGGGTGATCGACAAGGGCGATGTCACCGAACGGGACAGCGAAGGCAATCCGCTGCGCATGATCGGCTCGATCACCGATATCACGCGTATCGTCGAATCAGAGGCCCTGCTGCACCAGCACAGCCGCTTCGACTCGCTGACCAAGCTGGCCAACCGTGCCACGCTGATCGATAGCCTGCAGCAGGCCATCATCATCACCGACGCCCGTGACACCCACGGCGCACTCATCTTCATCGATCTGGACCACTTCAAGAAGATCAACGACCTGCTGGGACATACCACCGGCGACCATCTGTTGATCGAGGTGGCCCATCGCCTGAGCTCAACGGTGCGTGACAGCGATCTGGTGGCGCGCTTCGGCGGGGACGAATTCGTCATCCTGGTACAGCCCCTGAGCCACGATCCGCAGATTGCCTGTCGCGAACTGGATGAGCTGCTGGAGCGCCTGCAGCAGGTACTCAACCAACCCTATTCGCTTACAGGCCCACAGTCGCAGCCGCTGCAGCATCACAGCTCGGCAAGCCTGGGCAGCATCATGTTCCATGATCGCCACCTGAGTGCGGAGGAGCTCATCCGGCGTGCGGATATCGCGATGTGTCGCGCCAAGGAGGGCGGGCGCAACCAGACCGTCCGCTTTGACCCCAGCATGCGCGTGGAGCTTGAGCGCGCCGTACAGCTGGAGAATGACCTGCGCAGCGCCATCGAGAACGAAGAGCTGTACCTGGAACTGCAGCCGCAGTTCGATCGAGGACTCAAGCTGGTCGGTGCCGAGTGCCTGTTGCGCTGGCGACACGCCAAGCTCGGCAATATCTCGCCCTATGAATTCATTCCGCTGGCCGAAAAGAGCCAGCTGATCGACAGCCTCGGCGATTGGGTGCTGGAGCAGGCCTGCAAGCTGCTGGAGGACTGGCAGAGAGGCACCGCCTTCGCCAGGCTCTATCTGTCGGTCAATGTCAGCGTCAAGCAGCTGGACTCCCCTCACTACGCCGGCAACGTCGCCAAGGCACTCAACCAACATACGCTTGACCCGCAATATCTGCAGCTGGAGCTGACCGAAAACGTCTTCGCCACCGACATGCCTGCCACGGTGGCACGCATGCACGAACTGCGCTCGCTGGGCCTGCGCCTGTCGCTGGATGATTTCGGCACCGGCTTCTCCTCCCTGACCTACATCAAACACCTGCCCTTCGATGAGCTCAAGGTCGACCGCAGCTTCGTCAATGATCTCGAGAACGACGAGATGAATCGCCGCATGGTGAACTTCATGGTGCAGCTGGGGCGTGAGCTGGGCATGTGCGTGGTGGCGGAAGGCGTCGAGACCCCCAGGCAGCGCGAGCTGTTGCTGGAGATGGGGTGTGATGCCCTGCAGGGTTACCTGATGGACAAGCCGATGGCGATCGAGGCATTCACCGCCAGGTATCAACTCGGATGACAGCGCATCCGCGTCTTTCATGGCACACTGGGGCCTCTTTTCTGTCTGGACATCATGCGTTATGGAAGACTTCTTCAACTGGATCGGCACCCAGCTCGGTGCCGCCATTCGCTTCATCGTCGAAGGCCTGAGCGGTTTCTTCGCCAACTTCGATGATGCCCTATCGGGATTCTTCAATGGCCTGACCGGCGAGCTGGGACTTGGCACATCGCTGTTCAGCCTGCTGGGATTGGCGCTGGGGCTCTATCTGCTCTTCAAGGGCATCACGTCGCTGTTGAGAGGCTCCATCATCGGCGGACTATTGGTGACCTTCATCGGCCTGACCTTCCTGGGCTGGATGATTGCCTGACGCGCGCAATGCCCCTGAAAGCGATACCCTGACGGGACTCGCGCCAGGCTCGTGACATGAAAAAGCCCCTGCCGATCGGCAGGGGCTTTTTCATGTCAGCGGCAGTCATCACCATGGCGCGACGACTGCCGCCTGTCTTCAACCCGCCTTATTCACGAGTGCCCTGATCGGGCGGCTTGAAGTGGCTGGCCGTTGGGTTCTCGCACCGGGGGTGCTATCTACGCCGTAACGGCCCGCTGAATCATGCCCAAATGCTGCTCTTCTGTCGTATCTATATAACGTTCAGGAATTAATCACGCCGTTAAAGCAGCCGTCATCGTCGACCGTCGCTGCGGTCGCTCGATTCTTGAAGCTATGGTGGTTGCGCCGAACGTCAGCTAAGCGCGGTCAGTTTCGGCAGCCCCTTCAGCAAGGCAGGCCACCATTTATCAGCCGTATCGCCGAGGTGAACGGTGATGCGCCGAGCGTGCAGCGAGAGCGTCGCCGCCACCTTGAGCACCTGTTCACGCATCCGGCTCAGGCTCCAACCCTGCCGGGTCTGGCGCCCCAGCAAGCAGCGAAGGCCATGCAGAACCTGATAGGCGTAGAGACTCAGCAACAGGCTCACCTCATTGCGGGCCATCACGTCCTGGACGGTGGAGGCACCGCGATCGGTCGACGAGAGATGCACGTCGAGCGCCGACTTCACCTCGCCCATGTGCGCTTCGGCGCTGCCGCGCTTGCGATAGAGTGCCAGGATCTTCTCGGGCGGCCAGTCGAACTTGCCGAGGTTGGTGACCAGGAAGAAGGCATGCAGCAGCAGGTCATCGGGGCGTTCCTGAACTACCAGCACCACGCGTCGTGGCGTTGGCCAGGTACCGGCCTGGTATTCAAGGTCGTGGCACCACTCCCGAGGCTGCTCAGGTGGCCGGCCGCGTGGCCGCTTCAGGTAGGGCGCTGCCAGCGCCTGCAAGCCCTTGTGGCTGCGCAGCCGGCCCAGGTACTCGATGCTGCGCTTCTCCAGCGCCTCCAGCGTGTCGTTGTCGGTGAAGCCGGCGTCGATACGCACCCGAACCTGGGCGCCGGTGCTCTCGTTAAGCCGCTTCACCAGGTGCGGGATCCACGTATCAGCGTTCTCGGCGGGGCCGGCGTCGCCCTCGCGCAGCAGGCCGCCGACCATGTCGCCAGTTTCGGCCAACGAGGCGACCAGCGGCGAATAGATCCGCGTACCGTAAAGGCCATGATAAGCGGAACCGCCCTGGTGTCCATGGACCTCAATCGGCAGGCCGTCGATGTCTAGCGTCAGCTGCTTGGGACGCTCGCCGTTCTTCAGCGAGGTCAGGCGCCAGGCCACCAGCCGCAGCAGACCTTCATGCACGGCATCGATGTTGTCGTTGTGTCCAAGGCAGGTCAGCAGCCGCGACAGCGTGGCTTGGGACGGCCTATCCTGGACCAGTGGCGTCATGCCGCGCGCATCACTGCAGGCCAGCTGCCAGAGCGGATCACGGCGCAGCGTGTCGGTATCGCTGAGATCGATCCACCCCATCGCCCGCTGCAGCACCAAGGTGCGTATCTGGCTGGCCAGCGAGTGGCGAATACGCAGCGGATGGCGTGGATCGACCAGGTTATCTTCGAGCGCCTCGATCACGCCACTGCTGTCGAGGGCTTCGCGCAGCAACAATGCGCCGCTGTCGCTGGTGGTGCGGTGGCCGCTCAGCTCGACACGGACAGAGCCGTTGCATGAGAGCGTCCAGGTCGTTAGGGTTTCACCCATGGCGAGTGGTCCTCTTGAATCGTGTTCTGGCAGGAACATCCTGATTCTACAAGAGAAAACCACTCGCCATCTTCGTTTTCAGGTCGGCCTTATGAATAAGCCGGGTTCAAGGGTCAGTTCAGAGGATCAGGCCAGCGCCTTCTCCACGACTTCATACAGGTTGTTCGAGAGCTTCTCGCCACGGATACGCTCAAGCTCTGCCTTCATCAAGTCCTGACGCTTGGCATCGAAGCGCTTGTAACGCGTCAGCGGCGTGATGATGCGCGCCGCGATCTCCGGGTTCAGGCGATTGAGCTCGATGACCACATCCGCCAGCAGACGATAGCCTTCGCCATCGAGACGGTGGAAGTTGACGCGGTTCTGGCCGGCGAAGGCGCCAATCAAGGCACGCACCTTGTTGGGGTTGGTCAACGAGAAGGCCGGGTGCTCCATCAGGAAGCGCACGCGGTCCAGCACATCGGCCTGCGGACGCGTGACCTGGATCGAGAACCACTGGTCCATCACCAGCGGATCATGCGACCAGCGCTCGGCGAAGGACTTGAGCGCCGGGTCACCCAGATCAGTGCGTGAGGAGTGCACCAGCATCGTCAGCGCGGCACGCACGTCGGTCATGTTGTGGGCCGCCGCCAGCTGGGCCTGGGCCAGACGCACGCCCTCCTCATCCTCGATGCTCATCAGATAGCTGAGCGCGGCATTCTTGAGGCTGCGACGCGCCATCTGCTCGAAGGTCGGCGCGTAGTCGCCCTGCTGTGCATTGGCGTGATAGAGCGCCACGAAGTCGTCACGCAGCGCGCTGGCCAGCTGCGCCTTGGCGGTCTTGCGCGCCCAGTGTATGGCATCGACATCGACGACACTCTGCTGCTCGGCGATATAGGCCTCCGAGGGCAGCGTCAGCATCTCGGCCAGCACCGCACGATCGGAAGCCTCGCTCTGGAGCAGGAAGCGATAGGCGGCCAGCAGGCGCTCATCCAGCTGGGCCTCGTGCTCGCCACGCTGCCAGGCCGCTATCAGGTCTTCAATCGCTGCCATGGCCAGACGCTGACCGGCATCCCAGCGGTTGAAGCCATCGCTGTCGTACTGCATCAGGAAGGCCAGCTGCTCACGGCTATAGTCAAAGGCCAGCTTGACCGGCGCCGAGAAGCCACGCAGCAGCGACGGCACCGGCTCGGCATCGCCCGCAAGACCGGTGAAGACGAAGGTCTGCTCGGCCTCGGTCAGCTCCAGTACGGTTTCCGTGCCCAGCGCTTCGCCGTCGAGGGTCAGCGTGAGATCGCTGCCATCGGCGCCGACCAGCCCCATGCGCACCGGAATCACCAGCGGCAGCTTCTCCGCCTGCCCCGGCGTGGGCGGCGTGGACTGACGCAACGTGAGGGAATAGGTGCCAGCCTGGGCATCGAAGGCGCCACTGGCGGCGATGTTCGGGGTACCGGCCTGGGAGTACCAGCGCATGAACTGGCTGAAGTCGCGACCGGAGGCGTCGCTCATCGCGCTGATGAAGTCCTCGATGGTGGCGGCGCTGCCATCGTTGCGCGCGAAGTAGAGATCACTGCCACGACGGAAGACTTCTTCCCCGAGCAGATTGGCGACCATGCGCACCACTTCGGAACCCTTCTCGTAGATGGTCAGGGTGTAGAAGTTGGAAATCTCGATATAGGAGGCCGGGCGCACCGGGTGTGCGGTGGGGCCGGCATCTTCGGCGAATTGCGCGGTACGCAGCATGGCGACGTCTTCGATACGCTTGACCGGCGCCGAGTTCATGTCGGCGGAGAAGGTCTGGTCACGATAGACGGTGAAGCCTTCCTTCAGGGACAGCTGGAACCAATCACGGCAGGTGACACGGTTGCCCGACCAGTTGTGGAAGTACTCATGCGCGACCACCCCTTCGACGCGCTGGAAGGAGGCGTCAGTGGTGGTATCGGGGTTGGCCAGTACGCAGGCGCTGTTGAAGATGTTGAGGCCCTTGTTCTCCATCGCGCCCATGTTGAAGTCGTTGACCGCGACGATCATGAAGATGTCGAGGTCATATTCACGACCGTAGACTTCCTCATCCCACTTCATGGAGGCCTTGAGGGAGTTCATGGCGTGCTGGGTCTTGTCGAGATTTTCCGGCTCGACCCAGATTTCCAGAGCGACTTCACGGCCACTCATGGTGGTGAAGCTGTCGTCATGCTTGACCAGGTCACCCGCCACCAGCGCGAACAGATAGCACGGCTTGGGGTGCGGGTCCTGCCAGGTGACGAAGTGACGACCGCCCTCGCGCTCGCCACGCTCGACGGGATTGCCGTTGGAGAGCAGGATCGGGTAGCTGTCCTTGTCGGCGATGATGGTGGTGGTGAACACCGACATCACGTCCGGGCGGTCCGGGTAGTAGGTGATGCGACGGAAGCCTTCGGCCTCGCACTGGGTGCAGAACATGCCCGAGGACACGTAGAGGCCTTCCAGCGCGGTATTCGCGGCCGGATCGATCACCACCACCGTCTCGAGCTCACAGCTGGCCGGCAGGCCGGCCAGCGTCAGGTGAGTCTCGTCGAGCTTGTATTCATCACTGGCGAGCGCTCGCCCATCGACACGCACGGACTCCAGCGTCAGATGCTCGCCATTGAGCACCAGCGGCGGCGTGGCATCACTGCCCACGGCGGCATCGGGATTGGCCTCGAGGGTCAGCACGGTCGTCACACGGGTCGCGGACGGTGCCAGATCAAACGTCAGGCGGGTGTCCAGCACACGCCAGGCGGGTGCCTGATAATCGGCCAGATGAATCGCTGCAGGTTGTGACATCAAAGACTCCGCAATCAGCGCCGCGGGAGGAGACTCCTCACGGCAGGAAGACAGCGGACAGCGAGGGAGCAGACACCTCACCTGCCCGCGATGAAGCGCTCATTCGCGCGGAAGGGATTCGCCACCGACGGCAAGGTTCGCCCCCTCGCCCTTGGGCTCCGGGCGCGTTGCCAACCAGAGTGCCAGCAGCGACAGGAAGACCAGCAGCGAGACCTTGACGGCCAGCACTGACACGGTGAACAGGATGATCAACATCGAGACGGCCAGCATGCTGACCGCCATGATGCGCGCGCGCAGCGGAATGGCGCGTTCGCGCTCCCAGGCCACCAGTGTCGGCCCGATCTGGGGATGTTCCCGGATATAGCGCGCAAAGCGCGGTGAACCTCGGCTGGCACAGGCCAGCGCCAGCAGCATGAAGACGGTGGTGGGCAGCAGCGGCAGAAACATGCCAGCGAAGCCGATGCCGAAGAACAACCAGGCCAGGCCAAGCCAGCAGATACGCTTCATGCGCCGAAAGATCATCATGTCGGTTCCTCACCACCTGCGGTCACACACCGTGTGCTTCCTGCTATCAGTCAAACGCCAAGTCGTTCATGGGGAAAGTACTTTCTAACTATCTGCCTGATAGCAACTGCGTGCATGGTAACGGGCTTGCCGATATCGCGAAAGGCCACGCCCCCCGCCACGGGGGCCGTGGGCCGGTGTCTGCTGCCGGATTCGACGCCGCAGTCGGGCTGCGCTCAGTCGGGCTGCGCCAACTGCCAGAGACGCATGATGGCCTCGCAGCGGTCAGCCAGCAGCTCCGAGGTGCGCGCCAGCGCCTGCTCAAGCGGCATGGCACTGTCACACAGCGTGAAGACGGCACTGACCCCCTCATCATGGGCGGCTTGCCAGCCCTCGGCCAGTCGCCCCGCCAGCACGATGGCGGGCACCCCGGCGGCTCGCGCGGCTCGCGCCGCACCGATGGGGGTCTTGCCGCCCAGGCTCTGGCCATCCAGGCCGCCTTCCCCGGTGATCAGCAGATCACAGCCCGCAAGGCGCTCGCTCACGTTGAGGCGCTCCATCACCAGCTCGATGCCCGGGCGCAACTCACCGTTCAACCAGGCCGCCACCGCGTAGCCCATGCCGCCTGCGGCTCCTGCACCGGCCACTTGCTGCTGGTCTGCGCCCAACACTTCGGCACTCAGGCGCGCAAAGTGGGCCAGTGCCGCATCCAACTCCTCAACCACCGCGGCATCGGCGCCCTTCTGCGGGCCGAACACGGCGCTCGCGCCACGCGGGCCACACAGGGGGTTGTCGACATCGACCGCGGCAGACACCTTGAGGTTGGCCAGACGTGGATCCAGTGCACTGACGTCCAGGCTCGCCAGGCGCGCGAGGGCCGCGCCTCCCGCGGGCAGCTCTTCCCCATCAGCGTCGAGCAGACGCAGCCCGAGTGCGCGCAGCATGCCGCTGCCGCCGTCGTTGGTGGCACTGCCGCCCAGCGTGACGATCAGTCGCTCGGCACCGGCGTCCAACGCCGCCAGTATCAGCTCGCCCACACCGTGGGTATCGGCGACACGTGCGTCGCGTTCTTCAGGGCTGACCAGATGCAGACCGCTGGCTTCGGCCAGCTCGACGATAGCGGTGCGGCTACCCGGCTGCCAGCCCCACTGAGCGGTGACGTCGCGCCCGAGCGGATCACGTACCTGAGCGCTGCGCGCCTCGATGGGGTCTGCTTCACTGGCCGCCGCCAACAACGCCGCCAGCGTACCCTCACCGCCATCCCCCAGCGGGCAGAGGTCGATCTCTGCCTCAGGCAGTACCCGGCGAACACCACGCGCCATGGCCTCGGCGGCATCACTGGCTGCCAGCGCTTCCTTGAAGCTGTCAGGGGCAATCAACAGACGCGGCGAGCCAGCAGAAGCGGAGGAGGGAGCAGAAGCAGAGACAGTCATGCAGACATTCCTTGTCGAAAGTGAAGGAGCGAATGGGGGCGACTCAGCGCAAGATCACCCCATGATACGCCGTCATTGGTGCCATGCGGCATTCTGAAACGCAAACTGCCACCCGTCGGTCTCCCGAGGGTGGCAGTGGCAGTACAAGCTGACCGCGACAGTTTACTTGACCAGACGCGTCTCTGTGGGCGCCAGCGTGACCTTGCCTTCACGCTTCAGGTGGCCGATGGCGCGCTTGAAGTTGGCCTTGCTGGCACCGAAGGCTTCACTGATGGCTTCCGGCTCGCTCTTGTCGCCCAGCGGCAGCACGCCCTGACTGGCTTCCAGCGCGGCCAGAATGCGGTCCGCCAGCTGCTGATGGCCAGCCGGCCCCGGTGCCTGCGGCGTGAGATCGACATTGCCGTTGCCGTCATTCTTCAACACCCACAGACGTAGACGATTGCCGATGCGCAGACGCGTGAAGATACGGTCATGGTGCACCAGGCCCCAATGAGCGTTGTCGATGATGATCTTCATGCCCAGGTCAGTACGGGCAGCGACCAGACCGGAGACTTCCTGGCCCACCGCATAGGTGGCCGTGGTCTTGTCGAGCCAGCGATCCAGGCGCATCGAGGCCACCATGCGGTCACTGTGCTTGTCGAGACCGACGTGCACCATGGCGAACTGACCGGCCTTGAGCTCACGCTTGCGCTCGCCGTAGGGCAGCAGCAGATCCTTGCCCAGGCCATTGTCGAGGAAGGTGCCGATGTCATTGACCTCGACCACCTTGAGCGCGGCGAATTCGCCGACCATGGCACGCGGATAGCGCGTGGTGGCCAGCAGGCGGTCTTCATCATCCAGGCTGACGAAGACTTCGACTTCGTCACCGATGTCGGCCCCCGCCGGAATGAAAGGTGTCGGCAGCAGGATTTCCCCGCGATCCCCACCATCGAGGAAGACGCCGAAGCCGACCCGCTTGGTGATCGTCAGGGTGTTGCGCTGGCCGATAGCGAGCGGAGCAGACATATAACCTCTCTTTGCGCGTTGGCGGGTGCCGTAGCGGCCCGCATGGCGCAGATATCACGTACGAATAGGGTGAAACGCTTTGAAAGCGACGCGTCCGGTCGTCTCGAGTGATGCACCGGGCTGGACAAGCGTAGCCCCAGCAACGAGACATGACGCTTTCAAAGCGAATCCGTTGAGCCAGAAAACATGCGAGTCAGTGACTCTCACGAAACCGCAAATCAGCGAGTCAAACGAATACAGCACCGCACGCCGATAGCGAACGGTGCTGATAATGGCGACCGCCAGTCACTTGAGCGCTGGATCAGTCGCGGAAGTTGTTGAACTGCAGCGGCAGATCGATACTCTCATCGCCCTTGAGCAGTGCCATGGCGCCCTGCAGGTCGTCACGCTTCTTGCCGGTGACGCGTACCTTCTCGCCCTGGATCTGCGCCTGGACCTTGAGCTTGGCATCCTTGAGCGCCTTGACGATCTTCTTGGCGGTCGGCTGGTCCAGCCCCTGACGCAGCACCAGCTGCTGACGGGCACGCACACCAGCGGTGTCGGCATCCTTCTCTTCCAGACAGCGCACGTCGATGCCACGCGCGATCAGACGGCCCTTGAGCAGTTCGACCATCTGACGCAACTGGAAGTCGGCATCGGCTTCCAGATTGACGTTCTCTTCCTTCTCGAGTTCGAAGCTGGCAGTCACGCCCTTGAAATCAAAGCGCGTCGCGAGTTCGCGATTGGCCTGATCGACGGCATTCTGAACTTCGTGCTTGTCGAGTTCGGAGACAATATCGAATGACGGCATGGGAGCGATTCCTTTGAAGCCATGAAGAATAAACAGCGCATCCTAGCCCATGGGGGCCACGCGCGCCATGCCCCCGGCTCAGGCGGCGCCGGCATTCACCGTCGAGGCCGCGAGTTTCTCAGCCACTGGCGCCGGCGAATCTACCGTCAGTGCCTTGCGCATCTTCCAGGCGGCGGCCCCATCGGCATAGTAATCGCGCAGGCGACCACACTTCTCGAAGCCGTGTCGCTCGTAGAGCGCGATCGCCGCGCCATTGCCGGTATGCACCTCAAGATCGAACTGCGTACAGCCCTGGGCGATGGCCAGCTGCTCAAGCGTTGTCAGCATGCGCTGGGCAAGGCCTCGGCCACGCGATTCCGGGTGCAGGCAGAAGGAGTAGAGTCGCGCCCGGCGTGAATTGCGCCGAAACAGTACGGTGCCGTAGCCAAGCACACTGCGCAGCGGCGTAGCGTCATCACGCTCGACGCTACCGTCTGGCCATAGCGCGGCCATGACATCGTCCACCGCCGCTGTGGATGGGATGACATCGTCATCGGGCTGGATGATCACCAGGGTACGGGCATGGGCACGCAGTATCAGGTGGGACAGCTGACGACGACTGAACCAGTCGCTGTCGAAACTGACTTCCTCGAGCTCTACCAGAGCGTCGAGATCGGCCCGGATGGCCGGGCGCAGAATGGGGGTCATGGTGCAGGCTCTCCCGCCTGTCAGCGCCCTGACGCTGCTTGATGTTCAGCGTGTCGCGGGGCGGTAGCAATGCGCTGCATTCTGGGCATGCAGAAGCGTCTTGTCTTGGTCTCTTTGCATGAAATTATTTCACTTTCCAGCCTATTGCGATGACGGGGATTGTTTCTCATGATGCGCGCACTCGGCACCGCTTCGGTGCCCGCCTTGCGAGGCTTCGCAATGTCCCGCCTGCGTATCGTGGTTGACCGTGTTTCTGACTGGCGCGCCTTCTATCCCAGTGATGATGTCATCAGCGCCCATGACTTTCTTTCCGAACTCTCAAGCGATGCGCCAGCCCAGCGCGCCGACGATGCACCGCAGCCCGCCACCCACGTCATCAATCTGTGTGGCGGGCTGGATTACCTGGGCATCGGCTATTACGTCTCGCTGCTGGCCCAGGCGCGCGGTCAGAAGGCGTTGCCGTCAGTGGAAACCCTCAATCAGCTGTCACGCAAGTCGCTGATCGACATGGAGCTGGGCGGCATCCGCGTACTGCTCGAGGAGCTGACCCGCAAGGGCGCACTGCCCGCCCCGCAAGGCGTGCTGCATGGAGCTGGCAAGCCGCCGCGACTCGACCTGCTGCTGACCTTCGGCGAGAGCGCAGACCCCGCGCTTGCGCGTCTCGCACGCAAGCTGTTCGAGCGTCTGCCCTGCCCGCTGCTGGAGGTGCGTCTTGAAGGCCGTGGCGATCATTGGGTGCTCAAGCGAGTGCGCCCGCAATCCCTGTGCCACCTGGCAACGGCGAATGAAGACCGCTTCGCCCAGGCGCTCAATCGCCATTCGCGCAAGGTGTGGCGCACGCCCAAGGCACGCCGCCATTACCGCTTCGATCTCGCCATGCTGATCGATCCCGACGAGGCGCTGCCACCGTCCAACCGGACCGCACTCAAGCACTTCATCCGCGAGGGGCGCCGACTGGGCATCGATGTCAGCCTGATCACCAGACGCGACGAGGGCCGCCTGGCCGAGTTCGATGGCCTGTTCATCCGCGAGACGACCAGTCTGGATCACCACACCTATCGCATGGCCAAGCGTGCCGAGCATGAAGGGCTAGTGGTGATCGATGACAGTCAGTCGATCCTGCGCTGCACCAACAAGGTCTTCCTGCATGAACTTCTCAAGGCACGCGGCCTGAGTGCACCGCAGGGTCGCCTGATCCATCGGGGCGAACTGCGCCAGCTGGCCGAGCGCGGTCAGCACATGCGCTACCCGCTGGTGATGAAGGTGCCGGATGGCGCCTTCTCCCGTGGCATCGTCAAGATCGATGGCCCGGAGACGCTGGTGCGCGAAGCCGAACGGCTGTTCCAGGATTCCGCCCTGCTGCTGTTGCAGGAGTGGCTGCCGACCGAGTTCGACTGGCGCATCGGCGTGCTCGACGGCAAGCTGCTGTTCGCCAGCCGCTACTACATGGCACGCGGCCATTGGCAGATCTACGACCACAGCGGCGCGCGCACCCGCTCCGGCGGCTTCGCGACAGTCGACCCGAGCGAGGTGCCAGCGGCCGTGATCAAGGCGGCCCTGAAGGCGACCCGCCTGATCGGCGATGGCCTCTATGGCGTCGACTTGAAGCAGCTGGAGGACCGCGTGGTGGTCATCGAGGTCAACGACAATCCGAATCTGGATGCCGGCGTCGAGGATGTGGTGCTGGGACGCGAGCTCTACCGGCGCGTGATGCAGGTATTTCTGGCCCGCATGCAGGCGCGCCGCCAGCCCGTGCTGGGCTGACACGCCCCGAGTCTGCAAGCCTGTAGCAAGCAACGAGAAACCAGAGGCACAGAAACGACAGCGCCCACCCTCCGTGACGGAGGGTGGGCGCTGTCGTGTGTGCGGTGCTGTGCTCTTGGCTATGGCTCAGCCGCGGCTCATTGCTCGCCGAGCTGGGCCTCGATCTCATAGCCGGTGAACTTGCGCAGGTTGATCACGCCGCTGTCGAGAATCAGATACTGACCCTTGAGCCCTTCGAGTACGCCTTCCACCACTGGCGTCTTGTCGAAGTTGAACGAGGTGACCTTGCTCGGCGCGGTGCGCACCGGAAACTCGAAGGCCAGCGCCGTGGTGTCCAGCACCCGGATGGCGCCTTCGCCGCAATGCGCCTGCAGCGCTGCCAGGCCTTCTGACATCTGGGCCAGCAAGGCGTCCCGCTCGGCTTCCAGATCCAGCTCGGCCACATCGCCCTTGAGCATCGCCCGCCAGTTGGTGCGGTCGTTCAGCGCCTGCTTGAACAGCACCTCGACCAGCCCCGACTGCAGGCGATTGGACACCTCGACGATGGGCAGCGCCTGGATGGCGCCCTGATCGAACCAGCGCGTCGGCATCTGGGTCTTGCGCGTGATGCCGACCTTGAGGCCGGAGGAGTTGGCCAGATAGACGATATGCGGCTGGAAGCAGTGTTCCTCGCCCCACTGCGGATCACGGCAGGTACCTTCGGCGTAGTGACAGGTCTCCGGCTTCATGATGCAGCCATCGCACTGCGGCAGCTTGCGAAAGCACGGATAGCAATGCCCCTGGGCGAAGCTCTTCTTGGTCTTGCGACCACAATGGCTGCAGTGGATCTGACCAGTGAAACTCAGGCGCACCTTGTGGCCGATATAGGCATTCAGCGGCTGGGTGATCTCGCCCAGGCGCAGGCCATAGCTGGCCGCCAGCGGCTCCCGCGTGACCGACGGCGCCTCGAACGAGGTATCGATCGCAAGCGCTTCACCGACAGGCACGATGGACATCTTGCGGATGTTGCCACTCAGCGTGATAGGCGCCACAGCTTGGGCACTGACGTCCTGAGCCGTGCCAGAGGCCTCATCCGCGCTCAGGGCATCATCCAGCGTCAGTTGACCCACTTGATCTGCTCCGGCTCATCGCTTGCGGCGCTGTCATCATCACGCGGCCCACAGGTGCCGTTGTCGATGAAGCCGACACGCGACTCGACAGGCACGTTGTTGTGCGCTTCGTACTTGATGACGGCTTCCATGCACAGCTCGACCTGCTCCTGGGTCAGCACACGGCCATCCGGCCATTTGCGCAGCTGCATGGACTGCTTGAGGCTCTCGTAGATGGTCGGCGTCATCTGCTCGATCATGCCGTCAAAGGACATGTTGCTCATCACATACTCTCCTGATGCGGGTCCACGACTGCCGAAGGCGGGCCATCGGAGTCACAGGGGATGGCCGCCATTCTAGCATTGTCATTTAGCGCAGTGTCATTTCCAGAGGTGTCATCCCTAGGGCCGAATCGCCAACGCTCAGCCTGCGCTGCGTCTGGGGAGCAGCCAGCCCAGCAGCAGGCCGGTCAGCAGGCCGCCAAGATGGGCCTCGTTGGCAATGGCGCCAAGGCCGATGGCACTCGAGAGCGGCGTCATGCACAGCACCAGATAGATCAGCATGAAGATCATCAGCGAGCGCTGCATCTCATAGCCCAGCGCCGGGCGGCGGCGCGCAGCGATGAAGACATAGCCGATCACGGCGAAGTCGATCCCCGACAACCCGCCGAACAGTACGCTGCCGGTGGCATATTGCGCCAGATTGGCCGCCACGCCGCTCAGCACCACGACCAGCGCGAAGCGCCAACCACCATCGATGGCCTCGATCTGACGCCCGAACACCCACAGCCACAACAGGTTGAAAACCAGGTGCAGTACCCCGAAGTGCATCAACGACGGCGACCAGAGCCGCCACCACTCCCCCGCCAGCGTCACGGACAGCGGCTCGGGTGCGATGTGCTGACTGCCGACAAGCTCGAAGGGCACGATGGCCAGCCATTCGAAGACCGCCGCCTGGCCCAGCGCATACTGGAACATCACTGTGATACAGCAGGCCAGACCGACCAGCCAGGTCAGCGGCGTCTGGCGCATCAGGGCGATGAGGGACTGAGAACTGGCGGTACCACGCGTCGCGGCGCCTGCGGAGGCATCCCGCAACGGCTCACCGCGTGACTGGCGCTCGAGCATCGCGATGACGCGCGGCAGTTGCTCGGGGTCAGCCAGCCACAGCTCCTGGCCGCCCTCGTGGCTCTCGGCATCCTCGTCAGACGCAGCCTCTGTCGGGCGAGCCTGGCTCAGGGTGATCTGGTGACCGATCTTCTCGGCCCACAGGGCTTCACGCAGGGGGCGGCTGTCGAAGGATTCGGGCAGCGTCAGAACCTTGAACATATATGCCTCTGAAGATGACACGCGACTGAACAGACTCAGTACACGTTGATAAACAAGGAGAAGTCAGACCAGCCTGCGAAAAGCTACCACAGCGCCGCAGTCGTCTGGGCTTTGTGACAGACATAAAAAAAGCCCGGTGGGGGGCACCGGACTGAGCAAGGATCATTCAAGGGAACACTTACTCAGAGTGCGCAATCGGGCTTTGGTTCACTGACATGTGATTGTAAAAAACAATCATCATCCATCGCCAGCATCACTGACGCTATTGGGACGTGCCAACGACCAAGCCAATGACCAGTGCTATTGATTGGCGCCATTGGCCAATGACGGGTTCGATAGGGTGTCGCGGGACAGCTCTTCCGGCACGGGGCGTCGGGAAGGCTCACGCGGTACCGGTACCCACACGAAGTTGGCGGCATCCAGCGTGGCTTCGCCACTGAAGCGATACGCCACCAAGCGCCCGAATTTGACCGCGCTGTAATCCAGGCAGGCGATGTTGGGGGCCGGCAGCGCCGGCAAGCCCTCGCACCAGTAGTGTCCGAGGAACAGCGGCGGCTGCTCCGGCCCGTAGTAAGGCAGATTGGCCAGCTCCTGCTCACTCAACCAGCGTGATTCCAGTTCGCCGGGCAGGTTGTCGGGCTGGAAGACGACATCGCCGTAGGTGCGGGGCTCACGTGCCCAGAAATGCGTGCGGAAGCTTCGGCGCGTGAAGCCATCGCCGGAGTGGATCTCGACTCCTTCCGGCAAGCGCAGATTCGCGCCGCGCGTCATGCGGTCCAGCACACGATAGGCGAAGCTGTCGTGCTCGATGGACTCGTGCAGGAAGTCTTCATCGATGCAGCCATCGGGGTAGCGCTCCAGGAAGGTACGCACCAGCGGCTCGTCCCAGCAGGCGTGCACCACGCGCAGCCCACTCTGGCCATGGGCCAGCGGCGGCAGCTCCAGACACAGCGGCATGCGCATGAACCAGCGCAGCGCCTCGTCCCACTCATCGGGATGATGCTGATATTGGTCAAGCGTCTCGCGGATGATGCGATTGTGACGTGAGGTATGCGAGCGCAGGAAATCACGATGCTCCCCGCCTGCACGCGGGCGTGCGCGCCGACAATACGCCAGGGCGTTGTATTCGTGATTGCCCATCACGATCAGCGCTTCGCCGGCATTGACCATGCTGCTGGCCAGCTGCACCGCCAGGCGGATGCGCGGACCACGATCGATGATATCACCGAGAAAGATGACCTTGCGGGTCGGGTGGCGATAGACGCCATCGACGATGTGATAGCCGAGCGTCTCCAGCAACGTCGCCAGAGTGGCGCCGCAGCCGTGTATATCGCCGATGAGATCATAGCCATCCTGTGGCGGCACGAATGCTTGCATGGTGTCAGCCTTGAGGTCATTCGCCGAGGCGATTGCTCCAACCGAGCTTGGTGCGACAGATCTCGAAATAGTTGTGCTCCAGCGGATGAATCAGCGTCAGACGCTCACTCTTGCGCCGAATCTTGAGCACATCCCCGGGCTTGGCCACCACCTGGGTCTGGCCATCGCAGCTGATATGCGGATAGGTCGAGTTGCTGGCACTGATATGCAGGATGATCTCGCTGGCCGCATCGATCACGATCGGACGACTGGAAAGGGTGTGCGGGAACATCGGCACCAAGGTGATCGCCTCGAGGCGCGGGTGCACGATGGGGCCGCCGCCGGACAGCGCATAGGCGGTCGAGCCGGTCGGCGTGGCGACGATCAAGCCATCCGAGCGCTGGGAATAGACGAACTGGCCATCGATGAACAGCTCGAATTCGATCATGCGCGCCGCCTTGCCGGGGTGCAGCACCACGTCATTGAGGCCATCGGCCGCCCCGATGCGCTCGCCGTCACGAAAGACCTCGGCCTCGAGCAGGAAGCGTTGCTCGCTGAGATAGTCGCCGCCCAGCACCTCGGCCACCTTCTCCTCGAGCTCATCGGGGCGAATGTCGGTCAGAAAGCCGAGTCGCCCACGATTGACCCCGAGCACTGGGGTACCGCTGCGGCACAGCGCACGTGCCGCCCCCAGCAGGCTGCCGTCACCGCCGACCACGATCACCAGATCACACTGCTCGCCCATCTGACGGCGGCTGGCCACCTGCAGACCGTGGTCCAGCAGCAGCGTGGCAGTGCGTTCCTCGATCACCATGGCCAGGCCACGGGAATCCAGAAAGCGAATCAAGCGCTTGAGCGTATCCACCACCTGGGCACTGCCCAGTCGGCCAATCACGCCGATCGTATTGAATTGCTGCTTCATCACGCCTCCCAGGCTGTCATGCCGGCCATTATGCGGACTCACCGCGCGAGCAGCAATGCAGCCGCGCCGCGCTTTTCCCATCAGATGTGAGGTGACCGGCTGACGCCACGCCCAGACACATTTGAAAACCGGCCGCGAACATCCAAGGTGGGAAGCGGGACGTTACCTGACTATCCCCCCGCAATTGACGCACCGCCATCCCGAGTGTCACGGGCATTGATTCTTTCCCGAACAAAGGCCTCTATCATGCAACTTGCCATTCCCCGGCGGTGCACATACCGTCAGCTGAACAATGGATCCCCTGCCAAAGGAGCCGGCCGCCCCATGCCAGCACAGAAGCCGTCAGTCAGTCCGCCAGACGCGGAAAGCTTTGACCACGCCAGTGCGATAGAAGCCTGTGCACGCGGAGACGAGGCCGCGTTCCGTAGCCTCTATGATCTCGAATCGGGCCGCATGCTGGCGCTCGCCATGCGCCTGCTGAACAGCCGCGACCAGGCCGAAGATGCCGTCCATGACGCCTTCATCAAGCTGTGGTCCAACGCGGGCCAGTATCGCCGTGAACTCGGCAATGGTCGCGCCTGGCTGTTTACCATCCTGCGCTATCGCGCACTGGACCAACTGCGTGCCCAGGGGCGGACGCCACGCGGCGACAGCGATGCGCTCGACACCCTGGCCGATCTGCTCGCCAACCCGGAAACCGCGGCCGATGACAGCCAGACGGCCCATCAGTTGAGCGACTGCCTGGGTGAGCTGGAAGTGCCACGACGCGAGCCCATTCTGCTGGCCTTCTTCAAGGGACTGACACACGAACAGATCGCCGAGAAGCTGAGCGCACCGCTTGGCACCATCAAGGGACGCATCCGCGCCGGTCTCAAGCTACTGCAGGAGTGCCTGTCACGATGAATAGCCCCCTGATTCCCGAATCCCCCGAAGAACAGAACCTGCTGCTGGGTGAGCATGCCCTCGGGCTGCTGGACCCTGAACGCGAGGCCGAAGTGCGCGCCTGGATCAAGCGCGATGACATTGCCGCACGCATGGCCCTGCGCTGGCAGCAACATTGGCTGAGCGTGAGTGACCGCCTGCCGCCGGAGCCCCCTTCGGACTCATTATGGAAGCGCATCGACGCCAGCCTGGTGCGCTTCAAGCAGTCCTCCGCCGCCCATGATACCGCCGCTCGACATGACGCAGAGCATACAAGCGCCTCGACCAAGGCGCCCTGGCTGCTGCGCTGGCTCGGCGGTGGCCTCGGGCTGGGTCTGGGGGCAGGCCTCGCCCTGGCGCTGGTCATGCAGATGGGGCCCTTCTCGCCCAGCGCGTCGCTGGAAGGCACCTCGCCGGAAGTGGCTACCCAGACACCTGACGGCGATGCACAACGCATGGTCGCTATTCTGCAGACACTGGAAGATCCGGGTACGCCGACCTGGGTTGCCAATGTCACGCCCAGCGGTGGCCTGCAGCTGACACCGAAGGTCTCCATCGAGCGTCCGACGGATCGCGCCATCGAACTCTGGACCCTGACCGACCCGCAAGAAGGGCCGCGCTCACTGGGGCTGGTCGACCCGATTGCCGGTATAGAACTCAGCGCCGAGCAGATCGGCAGCATGAGTCCGGGCCAGCTGCTTGAGATGACACTGGAGCCAGAAGGCGGTTCGCCGACCGGCAAACCGACAGGCAAGATTCTCGCCATCGGTCGCCTGGTGGACCTCAATCAGCGTGATAGCTGATAGTCCTCATGACAGCCCTCGGGCATGACGACTGCCGTTAGTGGCGCTTTCTGACGCTGTAATTTCACAGCGAGTCTCACGGGAAAGCGCCCTATCGCTTTGTTCAAGACCTGCTCAAGGCCTGCTCAAAAGAGGGAGCCCGCCCTCTAGCGTCAATCAAACGCCACACATGAAAAAGCCCCGCGATTGCGGGGCTTTTTCATGTGTGGCAGCGTCAGCTAGCTAGCTGGCAACAAAGCCAGTGCTCAGCTTTCAGTGCGCTCGAGCCAGGATTCGACGGTTTCCGCACCGTGCTCTTCCTTCCACTCTTTCAGCTGCTTGTGGTTACCACCACGCGTCTCGATGACTTCACCGGTGTGCGGGTTCTTGTAGACCTTCAGCTTGCGCTTGCGACGCACACCACCGGTCTTGCTTTCCGGTGCGGCAGCAGCCGGCGCCTGGGACGCTTTCGGGTCCAGCAGGGTGATGACGTCACGGGTGGACTTGCCGTACTCGCCCATCAGCGCGTCCAGCTTGTCCTTGAATTCGAGTTCGTTCTTCAGACGGTCATCATTGCGCAGGCTTTCCAGCTGCTCTTGAAGTTTCTTGAGCTCTTGCTCTTTCTGCATGAAATCAGTCAACAGGGACATGAGTATCTCCAGGATGTCGGGACAGACAGTTGAGTCACGAAAACACGATGTTGAAAGAGGTTCGGTGGATATTCATCTGCCGTACATGTTTAACAGCGCGTTTTCGTAAAGACTTGTGCAGGACACTCGGGACAGTTAAGCGCCCACACCGGATCAAGGGCGATTATAGACCGAGTCAACTGCAAGGTGAAGTCTTAAATAACATGTTCCCAAAGTATGCAATCTTTCCGATCAATGCAATAGCCAACAAAAAAACAGTACTCACCGCCCAAGCACTTCATTATCTCCTGTCACAACTGAAGACAGGTCTGCCAAAAGGGTCACTGCAACAACACGAAGAACTCTTTGCCACGACCTGATATCGGGCTTGAGGGCCCGCCATGACTAGGCCTCCAATATTCACGGGATATGCACAATTCATGACGACAACCCACAAAGAAGTATTATGCAACCACTTTTCCCTTCGGCGTGACAGCGTCACAGTACAGACTTTTGATGAAGGGCAATCATTGCCTGCGCACCTCGAAAAGCATGCACCTGAACGAACAACAGCAGTCCATACTAAAGCAGGTGACGAACTAATAGTGGTGCGAAATGCAACACTTTCTCCAGAAAGCGTCACTTCAAAAAAACCGTCAACCTGATAGAATGGTCAAAGTTGACAAAGATTGAGCCATCATCACACCACACCACTATCCCGCCACTCGCAGAGATACTCCATGCCATTCTCCCAGATGCCGACCCGCGATACGGACTCACTTTCTCTCTGGCACCCGTATACCCAGATGCAGGACATGCCAGCGCCACTGGAGGTGGCCGGCGGCACGGGAGCCCGCATGACACTGGCGGGAGGTGAGACACTGCTGGATGCGACATGTTCCTGGTGGTGCATGATCCATGGCTACGGACACCCGCGTCTCGTCGCGGCCATCCAGCAGCAAGCGGCAGAACTCTGCCATGTGATGCTGGGGGGCATTCGCCATCGACCGGCCAAGGAGCTTGCCGATGCGCTGGTGCGTGTCACCCCTGAGGGCCTGAATCATGTCTTCTTCTCCGATAGCGGCTCGGTGGGCATGGAAGTCGCCATGAAGATGGCAGTGCAATATCAGCAACAGCGCAAAGACCGCAATGACACGCGGGGGCGGACGCGCATGCTGTCATTGATGAAGGCCTATCACGGCGATACGGCGGGCTGCATGGCAGTGTGTGACCCCGAGGAAGGCATGCATTCCTTGTTCGCCGATTTCCTGCCCAGACATCATTTCGCACCGGCGCCGACTGCCGGTTTCAGTGCCAGTCGTGAAGAGGTAGCAGACGATATCAGCGCATTGCGCGCCTGCCTGGAAACACACCAGCATGAGATAGCGGCATTGTTGATGGAGCCACTGTTACAGGCGGCAGGTGGCCTCAACATGTACTCGCCCTACTATCTCGAGGCGGCACGCGAGTTATGTGATGAGTTCGAAATCGTATTGATCTTCGATGAAGTCGCGACCGGCTTCGGTCGGACCGGCAAGATGTTTGCCTGTGAACACGCCAATGTCTCTCCTGACATCATGGTGCTCTCCAAGGGACTGACGGGGGGATATCTGGGACATGCCGCCACCCTGGCCCAGAGTCATATCTTCCATGCATTTGATGGTGAGGATGCCAATAGCGCCTTCATGCACGGCCCGACCTTCATGGGCAATCCACTGGCCTGTCGGGTAGCACTGGAAAGTCTCACGGTATTCGAGGAAGAGAATTATCTGGGCAAGATTGCCGAGCTCAATCAAGTGTTACGCGATACCCTGCTGAATTTCTCCCACCCCGCCATTCGCGATATACGCGTATTGGGTGCCACGGCGGTGATAGAAGTGCACGATGCCAGCAGTCTGGCAGGCGCTCAGGCCCACGCCCGTGAACTGGGTGTCTGGTTACGTCCCTTCGGTCGCTGGCTCTATACCATGCCGGCCTATATCACCTCGCCGCAGGACTTGCGCCAGATCACCCATGCGATGACCAGCTACTTCGAGACCCTGGAACACTGATGCACTGATACACAACATGACTGCTCCTGGCGATGTTCATCAAAGGCCAATGCTATCAGCGACAAGCGCCATCAGGGGCAGTCACCCTCGAGACCCTCGAGACCCACCAGTCTCGAGAGCCATCACCATCAGAGGCATTCACCCCCACAGACGGGCTTCGAGTGCCTGATAATCCTCTGGCGAGAGCTGTCCCCCCTTGACCAGTTTCCTGAGGAAGTGACGATAGCGACGCGCGACCTTGCGCCGTGCCAGCCAGGCGACGCTGGTCGCCAGCGGAATGAAGTCAGGATTCGAGATACCGTCGATCAGCCACAACCTGGGCGGCTGGTCGTCGCTGAACTGGACCACGATATTGCGATCATTGAGATCAGACGGAATCAACCAGCGTTTCTCGAGATAGCGATAGAGATTGGCCAGCTCACTCACCAGCACCTCGGCGCTCAGGCGCTCGGGGGTCTCGAGATGCACCTCGCGCAGTCGGCGTGACGTGGAGCCGTCACTGTCGAGAATCAGATCGAAGACCAGCCCGAGCCCCTCGGCGGTGGCGATACTGCCGTGGTAGGCAGGCACATAGGACCAGTCGCGCATGCCACGTCTGACCAGGCCCTCGAAATAGCGTTGCTCGCGTTCATTCTGGCGGCTGCCCTTGTCAGGGTAACGCGGGACCTTGATGCAGCGATGGGGGTCGTTCGGATCCTGGTAGACACGCCGATCATTTCCCATGCCGATGACGCGGGCATTTTCCAGCTCCAGCATGCGCACTCCTGTTGAATAACGCCTGCGACTGCAGCCGCCGGGCAGCGTGGCATTCTACAAAAAGCCGTCATGGCACGCCAACTTGTGCCATTTGGCAGCGCCCACGTTCATCGGCCATTCAGCTTGCGTTGCCCTTCTGGTAAGATTATGCGCCGTTTTTGACGGCATTCAGGAGGAAGCCGCAGGAACACTGCGACAGCAAGGCATTCGTCACGAATGTACACGTCATGCGAGGCATTGCCCCGGGATCGGGTGGCCACGCACCCACAGTTCGCCCGCTCTGTCCGCAACACTCCCAAAGCTGGCACAACCCCACATAGAGGTACTCGCATGAATGCGGTAATTCTGGCCGTCCTGGTCATGGTCGGCCTGTCGTTGGCTCGCGTCTCGGTCGTCTTCGCGCTGGTCGCCGGCGCCCTGGTCGGCGGTCTGTTCAGCGGGCTGTCCCTGACCGACACGCTCGGCGCCTTCAATGACGGTGTCGGCGGCGGCGCCAAGGTCGCACTGGCCTACGCCACTCTCGGTGCCTTCGCCGTCGCCCTGTCTCGCTCCGGCCTGCCGGACCTGCTCGCCGCACGCCTGATCGGCCTGCTCAATGGCGAAAGCACGCCGCGCCGCCAGACGGCCATCAAGTACGGCCTGCTGGGCAGCGTGACTCTGGTCGCGATTTCCTCCCAGAACCTGATTCCGGTTCACATCGCCTTCATCCCGATCCTGATTCCGCCGCTGCTGGTCGCCATGAACCGCCTGCGTCTGGATCGTCGTGCCGTGGCCTGTGCACTGACCTTCGGCCTGACCGCGCCCTACATGCTGCTGCCAGTCGGTTTCGGCTCTATCTTCCTCAACGACATCCTGCTGGCCAACATCAATGATGCCGGCCAGTCGCTCGGTCTCGACGTGACCCGTGGCATGGTGCCGATGGCGATGGCGATTCCCGTCGGCGGCATGTTCCTCGGCCTGCTGACGGCGCTGTTCGTCTCCTACCGCAAGCCGCGTGACTACGCGACCCGCGAGATCAAGTCCAGCAACGTACCGCACCATACGCCCATGCACACGCCGTCCAAGAGCGGTCTGGTCATGGCAGGCATCGCCATCATCGCCGCCCTCGGCATTCAGCTGTATTCCGGCTCGATGATTCTCGGCGGCCTGGTCGGCTTCGCCATCCTCTCGCTGGGTGGCCTGTTCAAGTGGAACGAAGCGGATGACCTCTTCACCTCCGGCATGCGCATGATGGCGCTGATCGGCTTCATCATGATCTCGGCGGCAGGTTTCGCTTCCGTGATGAAGGCCACCGGCGATATCCAGACCCTGGTCGACGCCTCCTTCCACATCATCGGTGACAACAAGCCGCTGGCCGCGCTGGTCATGCTGATGGTCGGTCTGTTCATCACTCTCGGCATCGGCTCCAGTTTCTCGACCATTCCGATCATTGCCGCCATCTACGTGCCGCTGGCGCTGCAATTCGGCTTCTCGCCGCTGGCCACCGTCGCGCTGATCGGCACCGCCGCCGCGCTGGGAGATGCCGGCTCACCGGCTTCTGACTCGACCCTCGGCCCGACGGCCGGCCTGAATGTCGATCAGCAGCACGACCACATCTGGGACAGCGTGGTGCCGACCTTCCTCCACTACAACATCCCGCTGATCGTGTTCGGCTGGGTGGCCGCGATGACGCTGTAATCCGCTGAGCGCCAGTCTCGCGCCCAAGCAAGATGCCAGCCATGCCAACGCCCGACAGTGGGGACTCTCCTCACTGTCGGGCGTTATCGTTGGTGAGCCTGCTCAAGCGCAATGAGTGGGCACAAGCACTGGACAGCCATCCAGTCTTTTAGCATGATGCGCACATGCGCAAGATCCTCCACGCCGACTGTGATTGCTTCTATGCCGCCGTCGAGATGCTCCGCCATCCCGAGTGGCGCGAGGTGCCCATCGCCATCGGTGGCCGCACCGAGCAACGCGGCGTCATCGCCACCTGCAACTATCCCGCGCGCGCCTTCGGCGTACGCTCGGCGATGTCGACCGCCCGAGCACTGCGCCTTTGCCCACAGCTGATTCTGGTACCCCCGGATTTCGAGCGCTACCGCGCCGTTTCCGCCGAGATCCAGGCACTCTTCCATGAACTGACGCCCCTGGTGGAGCCCCTCTCGCTGGATGAGGCCTATCTGGATGTCAGCGCCGTGACTGACTTTCAGGGCAGCGCCACCTGGATGGCGCGCTGGCTGAAGGAAGAGGCGCTCAGGCGCACCGGCATCACCCTCTCCCTTGGCGTGGCCGCCAACAAGTTTCTGGCCAAGATCGCCAGTGACTGGGAAAAGCCCGACGGCCTGACGGTGATCACGCCCGAGACCAGCGACGCCTTCATCCGCCAGCTGCCCGTCGGCAAGCTTCACGGGGTCGGCCCGGCGACGCTGGCGCGTCTGACACGCCTGGGCATCACCACCTGCGAAGACATGCGCGGCACACCGTTGACGACACTGGCCGAGCACTTCGGCAAGTTCGGCACACGCCTGCACGAACTGGCGCACGGCATCGATGAGCGACCGGTGCGTGTCGAACGCGAACGCAAGTCGATCAGTGTCGAGCACACCTTCGATCACGACCTGCCTGACCTGCCAGCCTGCCTGGAGCGCCTGCCCGCCCTGCTCGAACGCCTGACCAGCCGTCACGCCCGTCATGACCAGCCGGTGCTGGCCAAGCAGTTCGTCAAGATCCGCTTCAGCAACTTCGAGAGCACCACGCTGGAAAGCCTGCTCCCCGCCTCGACCACCACGCTGCCGAGCGCCAACAGCTTCGCCCTGCTGATGGAGCAAGCCTGGCGACGCGGCCACCGCCCTGTCCGCCTGCTGGGCGTCGGCGTACGTCTCAAGGCCCGCGAGGACGCCCAGCAGCTGGGGTTGTTCTAGCTCGACGCCAACCTGATCCCGCAACCAAAAAAGCCGGCACCTGAGACAGGTACCGGCTTCATCGTCACGACCTCAGGTCGATGACAGACTCATGCGTTGAGCAAGCGAGGCTCAGGCGAAGACGATGGTCTTGTTGCCGTGGATCAGCACACGATCCTGCAGGTGCCAGCGCAGGCCGCGGGCCAGCACCTTCTGCTCGACATCACGGCCGATGCGCACCAGTTCCTCGGCGGTATGGCAGTGTGTGACGCGATGGATGTCCTGCTCGATGATCGGGCCGGCATCCAGCTCTTCGGTCACGTAATGACAGGTCGCCCCGATCAGCTTGACCCCGCGCCCGAAGGCCTGGTGATACGGCTTGGCACCCACGAAGGAAGGCAGGAAGCTGTGGTGGATGTTGATCAGGCGACCGGCATAGCGTTCACACAGGCTCGGCGGAATGATCTGCATGTAGCGCGCCAGCACGATGCAATCGGCCCCGGATTCTTCCACCAGACGCTCGACTTCGGCAAAGGCCGGAGCCTTGTCATTCTTGTCGACCGGCACGTGATGGAACGGAATGCCGTGCCATTCCACCAGCGAGCGCATGTCATCGTGATTGGAAATGACGCAAGGAATCTCGCAATCCAGATCACCGGACTGCCAGCGATGCAGCAGGTCCACCAGACAATGGGAGTCCTTGGAAACCATCAGCACGACACGCTTCTTGGCAGCGGTGTCATGCACGCGCCACTGCATGCCGAACTCTTCACCGATCGGTGCGAAGCGCTTGCCGAGCTCATCGGCGCTCAGGCCGATGGTTTCGGGGTTGATCTCATAGCGCATGAAGAAACGGCCGGCGCCAAGATCAGAATGCTGATTGGCTTCGGTGATCCACCCGCCCTGCTCGGCGATGAAAGTGGAAACTCGGGCAACAATTCCGACCTGATCAGGGCAGGACACCACCAGGCGATAGGCGTGAGACATCGTAAGTTCAACCATTGTGATAGCGGGAATGATGTTCAGCCGGCGAAACGCCGGCCTGCGCGAGGAATCATGACACCGCCCGTAAGCAGCCCCTCGGCAAAGGTGGGCTATTGTAGCTGATCACGCGGCCTGAAACAGTGCTGCGCCCCGATTCTGTCCATATGGTCAATACGACATTGCGATCAGCGACATCACGCCGGCCCACCTCAAGGCGTCACGTTGACGGCCGAGGCGCTATCGAATCGAATCGATCGGACAACAGCGCCATTTGTGGCGCTTCGCGGGATTCCCGTATAGTTGAGCCACATTTTATAGATGGCATGACATCCATGTTGAAACCCCGCGTTCAAGTCCGTCAGAGACAACGTCCGCCGCTGCACCTGCTACCACTGGGTGGCTGCGGCGAGATCGGCATGAATCTGACGCTGTATGGTTATCAGGATCACTGGATCGCCGTGGATTGCGGCATGATGATTCGTCAGGATCTGCCGGAAGGTCCGTTGCAGGTACCGGATATCGAGTCCCTGGCAAGCCTGGGCATCAGCCCGCAGATGCTGGTGATCACCCATGGCCACGAAGACCACATCGGCGCAGTCGCCTGGCTGTGGCCGAAGTGGCGCTGCCCGATCATCGCCACGCCCTTGGCGGCTGGCCTGCTGCGCGCCAAGTTTGCCGAGCGCGAGCTGGAAACCTCCAGCCTGCAGATCATCGAGGTGGATGAAGGCTTCGAATCCGGCCCCTTCGCGCTGCGACTGTTGCCGCTGACCCACTCGATTCCGGAAAGCTGCTCATTGCTGATCGTCACGCCGGAATATCGCGTGATGCACACCGGCGACTGGAAGCTGGACCCGGAGCCGTTGATCGGCAAGCCTACCGATCCGGAGCGTTATCAGGCACTGGCGCCGGTCGATCTGGTCGTCGGCGACTCCACCAATGCGCCGCTGGCAGGCCATTCGCGTAGTGAAGGCGAGGTTGCGCGCGCACTGGAGAAGACGCTGGCCGGCTGTCGCGGTCGCGTCGTCGTGACCTGCTTTGCCAGCAATCTGGCCCGCATACTGGCACTGGGGCGCGCCGCCGCACGCAATGGCCGCCGCATCACGCTGCTGGGTCGCTCGATGGAGCGCATGGTGCGCGTCGCCCGCGGTCTCGGCTATCTGGAGGACTTCCCGCCACTGGTACCGGTGAAGGACCTGGGCTATCTGCCCCCGGAAGAGGTCATGGTGATCGCCACCGGCAGTCAGGGCGAGCCGCGCGCCGCACTGTCACGCCTGGCCAATTCCCGGCATCCGGACTTCGAGCTGGCTGCCGGCGACACCGTGATCTTCTCTTCCAAGGCGATTCCCGGCAATGAACTGGCCATCGGCAAGCTGCACAATGCCCTGACACGGCTCGGCGTCGGCATCATGGAAGAGAAGCAGTTCCCGGAGCTGCACGCCTCCGGCCACCCGGCACAGGAAGAATTGCGCACCTTCTATGGCTGGCTCAAGCCGGTACGTCTGCTGCCGGTGCATGGCGAATATCGCCACCAGCTCGCTCACACCCAGGTGGCACAGTCCCTGGGCATCGAGGCACCGCTGATTCCCGTCAATGGTGACGTGATTCGCCTCGATGCTCAGGGGCTGTCAGTGGAGAAACGACTGACACTGCACGAACGCATCATCGAGCATGACAAGGTGCGTCCGCTGGACTCCATGGACCGCCGTGCCCGCGCGCGTCTCGGCCGGCATGGCAGCGTCTCGCTCGCGTTGCCCGTCACGCTGCAGGAAGCCGGCTGGGTTCGCATCGGCCGCTTGATGCTGGATATCAGCGGCACCTCAAGTCTGGATGAAGACAGCTTCGCCGAGTGGCTGGATGACACCCTGGCAGGCCTGGATGCCAGCAATGAACGTGAACTCAAGCAGCAACTCGATGGACGCATCAATCGCTGGCTGCGCAACCACCTGCGCCATGAGCCGGTGCTCTTCCTGCATATCATGGCCATGAATCAGGAGTGAGTGTCGCGCCATCATTGAAGTGATGGCCGCTTCGAGCTCACTGCCCTGCGCAAAGCGAAGCATGAAAAAGCCCGCCCGGGAAATACCAGGCGGGCTTTTCTGCTGCTGGGAGGCGCTCAGGGGCTGGTGATGGAGAGATTGCCGACTGGCAATCTCGTTCTCAAGCGCTTCAGCCACCTCCATGACGTCAGACCGAAGGGCTCAAACGGACTTGTTCTTCGGCGGACGGCCACGACGCTTGGGCTGATCACTGACCAGGTCATCCACGGAAAGGCCAGCTTCGATCATCGCATCACGAATCTCGGCAAGCTTGCGCTCCTTGGCGATTTCTTCCTCGCGGCGCTGCTCGTCTTCTTCGGCTTTCTGCTCGATCACCTCATTGATGACCTCGGAGAGCTTGTGCAGTTGTTCCATGGACAGCTGACGCGCTGCTGCACGAGCAACATTCTTGTTACGGGCGATCTTTTCGAGAGAATCGGCTGTCATTTCGCTACCTCCACCATATGCACTGAGCTGGAATCCCTGCGAGTCATCGCATTGGATGTGATAATGCAGCAAAGTATAAGCGCTAAATATGAACTAACAAGCCTTGTCAAAAGCAAGGCAGTGTTTCCATAGGATAGACCAACAAAAACCCCGCTTGATAGCGGGGTTCTTGTGAGCGCCTGTGAGTTATCCGGGAAGGCTCGATCAACATGAGCGCCACGACTGATGACGAAAAAGGGACTCAGCCTCCCGTCATGTTCATGAAGCGAACGATCTGGACATCACCGTCCGTCGTGAAGTGATGACGCTCGGGCTTGAGATGCATGGCATCGATGATCGCGGCCTTGAGCGGCTCGATATCCCCCGGGTGACGACGCATGATGTCCCGCAGGTCAAGCGAGTGCTCATTGCCAAGACACAGCAACAGACGCCCCTCTACCGTGACGCGAACGCGGTTGCAGGTCGAGCAGAAGTTATGACTGTGTGGTGAGATGAATCCCACCCGTGATTCGCTGTCCGCCATGCGGAAATAGCGTGCCGGCCCCAGGCTGTCTTCAAGTGTGGGAATCAGCGGATAACGCGTCTCGATGCGCGCCTGGACATCATCACTGGAGCAGAAGGTCTCGTCACGACCGTGATCCGAGACCTGGCCCAGCGGCATCTCCTCGATGAAGCTGATGTCCAACCCTTCCTGACGCGCGAATTCGACCAGCGATACCACTTCGTGATCATTGCGACCTTTCAGCACCACCGCATTGAGCTTGATGCGGAAACCTTCCTCGCGCGCAGCACGGATTCCGGCGATCACCTTGTTCAGGTCGCCGGTACGCGTCAGCGCCTTGAAGCGCTCCGGGTCCAGAGAATCAAGGCTGATATTAAGCCGTGACATGCCGGCGGCCTTCAACTGCGCGGCGTGCCTGGCAAGGCCCGCGCCGTTGGTGGTCATCGAGAAGTCCTTGAGGCCCTCGAGCGCGCCGATTTCATCGACCAGCTTGCCGATATCACGCCGCACCAGCGGCTCCCCTCCGGTCAGGCGAATCTTCTCGACCCCCAATTCCACGAAGGCGCGCGCCAGCAACGCGATCTCTTCGAGGCTCAACACCTCATCGCGCGGCAGAAAGGTCATCTCTTCGCTCATGCAATAGACGCAGCGAAAGTCACAGCGGTCCGTCACTGACAGGCGAACATAGCGGATGCGACGACCGAAGTCATCGACCAGGGTTTCCATCATGACTCTCCCGAAAACTTGGGTGTTGCCAGCGCTGATTGTCGCTCTTCGCGGCTGGCCTCGGCCAATGAGTCATCAGCCTTGTGTTGCTCGGCAAAGGGGGTTGCCGCTCCACCCTCTGCCGTCACCGCGGACTCGGGATGCCAGCGCTCGAGTGCCTCGCGATCACTCGAGCGTTCTCGCACCCAATAATCTCCTGTGGCGGTGTGCTCCTTTTTCCAGAAAGGCGCTCGCGACTTGAGGTGGTCCATCAGGAAGTCACAGCCCGCAAAGGCAGCCTGACGATGTGCACTGGCGACCAGCACCAGCACGATATTGTCGCCGGGCTCGAGCCGTCCGACACGATGAATGATACGCACCCCGGTGAGCGGGAAGCGCTCGCGCGCCTCTGTGATCAAGCGCTCGAGGCTGCGCTCCGTCATACCGGGATAGTGTTCCAGCGTCAGCGCGACGACATCCGGACGCTGATTGAAATCACGCACCAGCCCCGTGAAGGACACCACGGCACCGATGTTGCCGCGCCCACGCGTCAGGGCATCCTGCTCGACACGCAGATCAAAATCGCAGGCCTGAATACTGACCGAAAAGGCCTGCGTGGCTTCGTTTGCGACCTGGGTCATGTCACCCCCCCGTCACCGGTGGGAAGAAGGCGACTTCATCACCGGCATTCAGTGCATGGTCATCGCGCACCATGTCCTGATTGACGGCGCATAGCACGCGGGTGTCATTGAGCGCTTCAAGCTGCGGGTCACGCAGCGCCAGGGTGCGCTTGAGGCCCCCGACCGTCGCCTCCGACAGGGTCGTCAGGTTCAGCGCCAGGCTATCGAGATCCAGCCGCTCCCGCAGTTCCGCCAGGAAGAGAACCCGCACGGTGGCATCATCGCGTGCCGCCGAAGCGGCCTGTCCCGCTGTCACTCTCACTTCGTTGGGCTCAGCTGCCGCAGCACGGCTTGGCTCGGCCCGGCTTGATTCAGCACGGCTTGGCTCAGCGGGCGTCTGCTCGAAAGCGGCAGCCTCCTCCGGACGCTGCCAGTCTCCACTCTTGCCGCCGGTCTTGGTCTCGAGCTGGATATCGCCGATCACGATACCCTTGTCGACCGCCTTGCACATGTCATAGAGCGTCAAGGCCGCCACCGAGGCCGCCGTCAGCGCCTCCATCTCGACACCGGTACGTCCATTGAGGCGGCACAGCACCTGAATTTCCACGCAGCTGTTGGTGCTGTCCAGTGTGAAGTCGACCGTCACCTTGGAGAGCATCAGGGCATGGCAGAGCGGAATCAGCTCATGAGTGCGCTTGGCCGCCTGGATACCGGCAATACGCGCCGTCGCCAGCACATCGCCTTTGGGCAAGCCACCTTCGGCGAGCAGGGCAAGCGTGGCAGGCAGCATGCTGACGCGTGCGCTGGCTCGCGCCTCGCGGCGGGTTTCCTGCTTGTCCGCAACATCCACCATATGGGCTTCGCCGCGTGCGTTGAGATGAGTAAGGCTCATGAGCTGTCTCGTATCCGTATCGGGTGCGCCTGACTGGCGGCAATCTCAGAAATACCAAAGCCTGAAGAAGCAGGCAGGCAAGCCCTGATGAGCAGGACCGACCAAAAAAATTAGCAGACTATCTTTTCATGAATCAGCTGGCATGACCACTGCATGGGCATCGTCTAGACGATGCCGCGACTGCCCAGCCACTGCACCATGACCGGCTCGCCGGCGTGGAGCGTGGCGCAGCCGGCGGGGATCTCGATCAGGCATTCGGCCAGCAACATCGAGGTCAGAATACCCGAGCCCTGCCGACCTGTGGTCATCACCACCTGACGCCCCTGGTCATCCAGCACGATCTGGCCGCGATGATAGTCGACACGCTCGGCACGTGAGCGCAGCGTCTCGCCGGCGATCAGCTGCAGGCGCGGGGCTTGCCACTGCGCCAGTGTCGTCGCCGAGGCATTCGCCTCACCCTTCGCCAACCGTTGCTGGCCCGACAACAGGCGTAGCGCGGGCAGCACGAACTGCAGGAAGGTGACCATGGTCGCCACCGGATTGCCCGGCAAGCCGAAAAACGGCACCTGGCCAGATGACGACTCGGCGCCGGCGGGAGTGGCACGCAACATGCCGAACGCCAGCGGACGCCCGGGTCGCATGGCGATGCGCCACAACGCGAGCTCACCACAGGCAGCGAGAGCACTGCGCACATGATCGGCCTCGCCCACCGACACGCCGCCGGAGGTGATGACCATGTCGGCACGCTTCGCGGCATCACGCAGGGCAGCACTCACGCTCGCCTCGTCATCGCCCAGAATGCCGAGATCCAGCACTTCGATGCCCTGGTCATGTAGCAGCGCCACGAGGCTGAAGCGATTGGCGTCATAGATGCCGCCTGCCGGCAGCGTCTCGCCGGGAGCCGTGACCTCGTCACCGGTGGAGAAGATCGCCACCGTCAGCGGCCGATAGACGGAGACCTCGGCGAGCCCGAGCGACGCCAGCACGCCCACGGCGGCAGGCGTCAGCCACTGGCCCGGCGTCATCACCCGGTCGCCGCGCGCGATGTCCTCACCGGCCTGACGCACATTCTGGCCACGGCGAATGCTGGCCACGCCTTCGATCACCACCTGCTCGCCGGCTTCGCCCTGTGTGGAGCGATACTCGAGCTGCTCCTGCATGACGACGGTGTCGGCGCCTGCAGGCAAGGCCGCGCCGGTCGTGATGCGCATGGCCTCCCCCGCGGCGAGCGCTCGACCCGTCCAGGGATGGCCCGCCAGCGAGCTGCCGATCACGCTCAGCTCGCAGTGATCGCTCAATTCGCCGCGATCGCTCAGGGGCTCGCCGCTCTCCGCGTCTGGCAATGAAGCCCGTGCCAGCGCGATGCCGTCCATCGCTGCGTTGGTCTGCGCCGGAACATCCAGCGGCGAGATGACCGTCTCGGCGAGCACACGTCCGGGTGCCTGCGCCAGAGCGACACGCTCGCTGCGCGGCGTGCACCTCACGCCCGCCAGGCTCTCCCCCAGCACGCTCAAGGCTTCATCGACACTCAGCATGCGTTCACCGAAACGCGGATCGAAACACGACAGGCTCATGCGCCCACCTCGCCACGCGGCTTGCCGCCTTCCAGACGCCAGTGCACCGGCCAGGCAGCGATCCAGGCAGCCAGCGCCTGAGGATCGTCAAGGTCCAGCCGCTTGAGGTCCTGCGGCACATCATCACGAGGCGGCAGCTGCGCCGCCGGTGTCGCCAGCGCATGGATCCAGGGGTCCTCCGGGGCTCGCAGCGGCTTGCCCACGGCCTCGCGGTACAGCTCAAGCTTGGGCAGCGGCCACTGCTTGAAGCCCTCGACCAGAATCAGGTCCACCTCCAGCCCCTCGAGCTGCGCCACCAGCTGCTCCAGATCGGCCTCTGCCTGGTCCGGCGTTTCCATCATCAGCGCATAACGCCTGGAAGATGCCACAAGCATCGGTACGGCTCCCGCCGTTCGCAGACGATGACTGTCCTTGCCCGGCGTATCGACATCAAAGGCATGATGCGCATGCTTGATGACAGCGACGCGGAGGCCGCGCGCTCTCAATTCGGGCAGCAGCTGTTCGAGCAGCGTGGTCTTGCCGGTGCCGCTCCAGGCCGCGATGCCCAACAGTGGACACGCTGACGCCGCCAGACGTGCCTGCCAGGCGGGCGACATCCCGACTTCATGACAAATACCACCACGCGGGGCGGTTGCATCACTACGGCGGGAAGGATGTTCAGCACTGACAGCGGTATCAGCACGCTGGTCAGTCATGGAGAAGGACTCAGGCATGAAGGTTCTCTTGATGATTCCGGCGTATGGCGGCCTGTCGACGGGCTCACCGCAGCGCTCTCGCGCCCGCAAGGGAAAAGATGACGATGCAATGCGGGCTGAGCGGATGCCATGAAGGTGAACACGCACGGCGCTCATTTCAATGGGGCAACGACTCGATATGAGCAAGGGTTCAATGGGGGCAACGACGCAGAGTGGCAAGACACCCGCCAGAACCGCCAAACACGACACGTGAAAGGTGCAACGCCAAGGCCATCAATACCGGGCAGGCAAAGACAATAACCCGCCAGACTCCTGAAGAGACGCCCCCAGCGATAACCACCTGCATCACAATGACACACCTTGGGCGTACAAGCGGGAACGGATGACACGCAGAGGACGTCAGGAAAGAAGCACGCTCAGCGCGAGCCGGCTTCCATCTCACGGCATTCTTCAAGGGTGTTGAGATTGGCGAAGTCCTGCTCGCTGCCTGCCTGCACCTTGAGCCAGACATGCTGATCGAACCAACGGTCGATCTTGCGCTCGCCAGCGACCAGCGCCGCCTGCAGCGAAGGCAGCAGGCCACGGTGCATGAGACAGATCACCGGATGGTAACGGAACTCGTCTGCCGCCACGGCCAAGAGCGCAGGCCCGGCATCGACTGCGTGACCGCCCTCGACAGTGAAGCCTTCGAGCTGATCGCCGTTGGCATGATCGATCAGCGCCACGCTCAGCGTCTCGACCAGTTCATTGGGCAGGTGCGGCACATCGCAGGCCACCATCATCACCCAGGGCGTCCGCGCTGCCGCCAGCGCACTGGCCATGCCCATCAGGGGGCCGTGGTAACCCTGCTCGCTGTCTTCGACGAGCGGATGCCCATAGGCGGCATATTCGGCGTGCGAGCGGTTGGCATTGATCAGAAGCTCACCCACCTGAGGAGTCAGGCGCGCCAGCACATGCGCCATCAGCGGCACCTCATTGAGCGTGACCAGTCCCTTGTCGACGCCACCCATGCGCCGCGCCTGGCCACCGGCCAGCACCACCCCGGTGATATTGGCGGGCGTGAGCGAGGCCTTGAGCTGCTCGGCATCGCTCGGCAGTGGTGTAGCGTCAGAGGTGTGATTGGAGCTCGGCATGAAAGCGTATCCCGGTCGAGTGCGCCAAGGCGCAGGTCATGTCCTGCAGCAGGGCTGCTGGCAGGCCATCCAGTGCAAGCGGCTGATGAACAGGGCTTTCTCAGCCCCTCAAGGCAACTCAGCCCCTCAAGGCAACTCAGCCCCTCAAGGCAACTCAGCCCCTCAAGGCAACTCAGCCCCTCAAGGCAACTCAGCCCCTCAAGGCAACTCAGCCCGCTGTGGGCTCAGTGTGCAGGCTGGCAGCGCTCAGCGTCCAGCGCGCACTCGAGCCCTGACTCAAGGCATTGTCCTGATGCGAGGAAAGGATCACCGCACACCCCTGCTGGCACATCTGCTCCAGTCGCAACGCCAACTGCTCGACGGCGGCCTGGTCCAGATTGGCGGCAGGCTCATCCAGCAACAGCACCGGCGGACGCGACAACCAGGCGCGCGCCAATGCCAGGCGCGCTCGCTCGCCTCCCGACAATGAGCGGGCGGGCTGTCGGGCCTGATCACTCAGCCCACTCCAGCGCAGCATCTCCTCGACCTGATCGCGCTGCTGGCCGGCAGAGCCACTGTCGGGCTGCCAGCGAGCCGCCAGCACCAGATTGCCGGCCACGCTGGTGTCGAACAGATACGGCTGCTGGTGCAGGTAGCGCACCGGATGAGCGTCACGGGTCTGCCATTCAAGCTTGCCGCCTGTCGCTGGCTGCATGCCGGCCAGCACGCGCAGCAGCGTGGTCTTGCCGCTGCCGTTGTCGCCTTTGAGGTGCACCCAGCCGGACGCCGGGGACGGTGCCCAATCCAGCGCCGCGACATGCCACAACAGGCGCCCTTGCGCCTCGGCGCCCTCGCCGGATGCCTGCGCCGCAGGCGGCAAGCGATATTCGAGGTCGCGCACACGCAACAGAGGGGCAACGCTTGCGTCAGCATCGAGTACCTGGGCAGAAGACGACGAGGCTTGCGCGAAGCCAGTCCCCGCCACCGGGCAGGAGGAGTCGCCCGGGGGAACAGACGAGGACGAAGAACTAGGGGGGAACATCATGACTCCATACGACGATTCAGCCTGACGCGATCAGTGCTGGTGTGCTTGTCTCAACTGGCAGGCAGGCGGCTTGCAGGCTGCGGGAGCAGAATGTGACTGGCGGCGAGGCCGCGGGTCACGCCTGTACTACCAGCTGACCGCGACCGCGCAACAGCCCCAGCATCAGATTGAGCGCCAGCGCCAACACCAGCAATACCATGCCTAGGGCGACCCCCTGGGCGTACTCGCCCTTGAGGGTTTCCAGCGCGATGGCCGTGGTGATATTGCGCGTGAAACCGGCAATGTTACCACCCACCATCATGGCGCAACCCACTTCAGCGATGATTCTACCAAACGCGGCCACCAACGCCGCCATCACGCCGAAACGGGCCTCCATCACCAGCCGCCACAACGCCGCCCGGCGCGACGCCCCAAGCTGCAAGGCCGTCTCCCAGGCACGCTTGTCGACGCCCGCCAGCGCGGCATGCAGCATCACCACCAGAATCGGCAGGGCGAGCAGAATCTGCCCGATCACCATCGCCGGCTGGGTGAACAGCAGATGCCAGTCGCCCAGCGGACCAGCGCGCGACAACAGGATGAACAGCAGCAGCCCCACCACCACGGTGGGGACGGCCATCAGGGTATTGATCAGCGAGATCAACAGCCATCGCCCCGGGAAGGCACAGCGAACCAGCACGAAGGCGATCAACAGTGCCGGTGGCACCGCGATCAACATCGCCATCAGCGAGACACGAAACGACACGCCGATGATCTCCCACAGCGCGCCATCCATGCTCAGCAGGAGGCTCATGGCCTCCTGCGTGGTTTGCCACAAGCTCACGAACGCGGCTCAGCCTGTGCGTCCTGCGCCTTCACCGGCGTGCGCTCAGAGGCACGATCCGCTGTCTGGCGAGCATCGAAGCCGGTCTCGCCATGGCTGGCATGGAACAGCGCCTTGCCCTTGAGACGATAATCATCGATCGCCTGCTGCCCTTCGCTGGAAATCAGCCATTCGGCCAGCTCACGCGCACCACGGGTGTTGAGCCCATCATGATTGGCCGGATTGACCAGAATCACCTGATAGGGATTGAAGAGACGCGCATCGCCCTCGACCAGAATCTCGAGCTCGAGCTTGTCTTCCATCGCAAGCCAGGTGCCCCGATCGCTCAAGGTGTAGTCCTGCAGCTCACTGGCCATGCTCAGCACCTTTCCCATGCCCTGGCCGACGGCCTTGTAGCCGGAGAAGTCAGGGGTGACATCGGCACTCTGCCACAGGGCCAATTCCTTCTTGTGGGTGCCGGAGTCATCCCCACGCGAGATGAAGCCGGCATTGGCGCTGGCGATCTTGCCCAGTGCGGCGTCCACATCCTGCATGCCGTCAATGGCCGCCGGGTCCGATTCAGGGCCGAGCAGCACGAAGTCGTTGTACATCACGCCATGCGGCTCGACACCGTAACCGGCATCGACGAACTTGCGCTCGGCGCCCGGGGCGTGGGTCATTACCAGGTCCACATCGCCATCCTGTCCCATGCGCAACGCCTTGCCGGTACCGACCGCGATGACCTGGATGGTGACATCGTGGGCTTCTTCATACTCCGGCAGCAGGTGATCGAGCAAACCTGAATTGTAGGTGCTGGTCGTGGTGGCCAGACGGATGATGTCGTCGGCCGCATGGGCCGGCAGAATGCTCAGCGCACCGAATGACAGGCCTGCGAGGGTGGCCAGCAGGCGACGAGAAGACAAGGTATGGCGTTGCGACATGGATGATGCTCCCTGAATATTTCTTCTGGCGTGACGGTCTTGATGACATCAACGTGAATGCTGACTCTGCAAACGACATGCCGAAAGCGCTCTGGTGCCGAAAGGGACTATCCAATAAAGGCTTTCAGGCTTTGGCATCGAGGCTGATACAGGGGCTGGCTCACAAGACAGCCGGCGATGATACCGGAATCTTCACCAGCAGGCAGATTTGCCGGCACCCGCCTCCTGCCCCCTCCCGCCCCTTTCGCCCCTTCGCCCTTCTCGCGCCCTGATGACGTCGCTATATCGACTGGAGCGAATGGCGTTGGTGAAATGGCACTGCCGGGATGGCCGGAAAAATACTGACAATAAGCCCAGGCGTGCCCCCACTGACCCATGACGACCCAATTGACGCGTCATCACCGGGCCTTGCGTGGCGTAACGGGCCAGCCTGCCAACCCTGCCTGCCAGCGCCGCGTGCTGACAAGGCTGCAAGGCTCTGCCTGCGGCAAGCGTATGCAGAAAGAGGCAGCAATGTGGTATCCAGCGCTAGATTACCAGTGAGCGGCACGCCACAATGCCCGCATGATAGAGATGATTCCCCCTGCGACCATTACTGCCCTGTTGACCCGAGGAACGCCATGACTGCCCACGCCCCCTCCACACCCCGTGAGACCCGGCGTAGCGGCAGCGACCCCCTCCCCACCGCCTCGGTACTGATCGTCGACGACGAGCCCGGCATGCGCCGCTATCTGGAGAAGGCGCTGTCTTCGCGCTTTGCGCTGATCGAATGCGCCGATAGTATCGAGCAGGCCGAAGCCCTGCGCTCGCGTCTGCATTTCGACCTCATCCTGCTCGACATTCGCCTGCCGGGGCGCGATGGCCTGGACTGGGATGAGGCGCTTGCGCCCTCTTCGGTCAGCGATGTCATCTTCATGACCGCCTACGCCGATCTCGAGACCGCTGTGCGCGCGCTGCGGGCCGGGGCCTGTGATTTCATCATCAAGCCGTTTCGTCTCGAACAGTTGCAGGCTGCGCTGGACCGCTGCCTTGAGCGCCGCCAGCTGACGCGGGAAAACTTCCTGCTCCGTCGCGACAATGCCCGCCATCAACAGGAAGAGGCCAGCCTCAAGGGCGAGAGCCCTGCCATGCAGGAGCTGGCGCATATCATCGCGCGCGTTGCTCCCGCGCCCTCGCCGGTGCTGATCCTGGGAGAGTCCGGCACCGGCAAGGAGCTGGCGGCGCGTGACCTGCATCGCCTGTCCGGTCGGCGCGGGGCCTTCGTGCCGGTCAATTGCGGCGCGATCAGCCCGGAGCTGTTGGAGAGTGAGCTGTTCGGCCATCTCAAGGGGGCCTTCACCGGCGCCCACCGTGGCCGTGATGGCCTGTTCAGCTTCGCCGATGGCGGCACGCTGTTTCTGGATGAAATCGGCGAGATGCCCCTGGCGATGCAGGCCAAGCTGTTGCGAGTGCTGGAAACGCGCCGCGTGCGCCCCGTCGGTGGCGAGCAGGAACAGGCGGTGGACGTGCGTATCGTGGCCGCCACCCATCGCACACTGGAGACGGAGGTGGCTGCGGGCCGCTTCCGCGAAGACCTCTACTATCGCCTCAACGTGCTGAGCCTGACACTGCCGGCCCTGCGCGAGCGCCCGGAGGATATCCCGGCATTGGCCCAGCACTTCTCGCGCCAGCTGTCGCGTGAGCTCAACCTCCCCGCCGTGCCCTGGCAGCATTCAGACCTCACTCGCCTGTGCCACTATTCCTGGCCCGGCAATGTGCGGGAACTCAAGAACGTCATCGAGCGCGCCTTGCTGCTCGGTCGCCTGCCCGGCGATACCCTGCCGGCCGACAGTCAGACTGAACAGGCATCAGACCACCCGACATGGAACGACAGCGAAGACGCGACCACCACCGTGGAAGAGGCCGCCAGCAGCGGCTATCCGCTCGAGTGGTCATTGGATGCGGTGGAAAAGGCCCATCTGTGCGCGGTACTGGAGCGGCATGCCAACAACAAGTCAGCCGCCGCCCGCCAGCTGGGCATCTCGCGCAAGACGCTGGATCGCAAACTGTCCACCTGGCGCGCCGAGCAGCAAAGCGGCGGGGACAGCGGCGCTGAGAATGGTGCTGAGAGCAGCATAGAGAGCGATCAACCAGCCCCCCCCACTGCATCTACCGCCCCCTACGGAGCCGACGGCAGCGCATGATCAAGCGCCTGCGCCATTACTTCGCCGGTTCGCTGCGGCGCAGGCTGCTGCTGCTGACACTGGCGCCGCTACTGGCGCTGATGCTGGCGCTGGTCGGCCTGACCGCTTACTGGACCACGGCCTATACCGACCGCCAGCTATACATGAACGTGCGCAGCGATCTCGATGTCGCCAGCCGCACGCTGCAAAGCCAACATCAGCGCCTGCGGGATGGCCTGGAGGCGATGCGCCGCAACCTGCGCCAGCTGGTGGCACCCGATGAGCAATCCGCACAGCTGTTGCCACGTCTGACACCGCGCCTGGATACGATGCGGGACACCCTCAATGCCGACTGGCTGCGCTGGTTGCCCACCGAGCAGTTGCGTCAGACGCCCGGTGTCGCCGCGCTGATTCCGCAACTGGCGCGCGGCGAAAGCCTGGATGGCCTCGACATGCTGTCCAGCGACTCGCTGGCGACGCTGGATCCAGCGCTTGCCGAACGCGCGCGTCTTGCGCTGCGCCAGACGCCCTACGCACAACCCAGTGCCCGCCGCGAGGAGAACCGCGGCATGCTGTTGCGGGCGCTGGTGCCCATCCTCGATGGCGAGGGCAAGCTGCTGGGCGTGCTGGATGCGGGCCGCCTGCTCAATCGCGACCCGCGTCTGGTCGATGAAATCCGCGATCTGCTCTATGGCCCCGGTACCCTGCCGGAAGATGGCACCGGCACCATCACCCTGTTTCTCGATGATGTCCGCATCGCCACCAATGTCACCGACGCCAGCGGCGAGCGTGCGCTGGGCACCCGCGCCTCGCTGGAGGTGAAGCGTCAGGTGATCGGCAATGGCGAGCGCTATATCAATCGTGCCTTCGTGGTGCGTGACTGGTTCGTGGCCGCCTATGCCCCGCTGGATTCTCTGGATGGCCAGCGGATCGGCATGATCTACGCAGGCTATCCGCAGGCGCCCTACGCGCGCCTCTATCGCGAGACGTTGACACATATCAGCCTGGTGCTGATCGCGGTCAGCCTGTTGGGGGTGCTGCTGGTGTGGAGCAGCATCGAGCGTCTGATGCAGCCGATCCGACAGATCCGCCGTGTGGTGCATGCGGTGCGTGATACACCATCACAGGAGGGCTTGCGCATAGGCCCACTGTCCTCTCTGGGGCCGGCGCAGCGACACGGTGATGAGCTGGATGAACTGGCCGAGGAATTCGACGCCATGCTGGCGCGACTGGAAGCGCACCGCCATGAGATACAGCTCGCGGCCCAGACGCTGGAAGCCCAGGTCGAGGATCGCACCCGCGATCTGAGCGCCCAGACCGCCACGCTGCGCGAACGCAGTCAGGCACTGGAGGAGCACGTCCGCCTGCTGCGTGAAGCGCGCGCACGCCTGCTGACCCGCGAGAAACTGGCGGCACTGGGCGAACTGACGGCGGGTATCGGCCACGAGATCAACAACCCCGCCGCAGTGATTCTGGGCCATGTCGAGTTGATCGAGGTGATTCTCGGCGAACAGGCCGAGCCGGTACGCGAGGAAATCGCCACCGTCATCCATCAGGTCGAACGCATTCGCGCGCTGGTCGACAACCTGCGTCAGTACGCGCGCGATCCGCTCGCCTCCAATGACATTGGCGATGGCAACTCACTGACGCCATCGCTCGGTGCGCCTCACCTCAGCCAGATTCATCCCGATGAGGCGATCCACAGTGTCGAGGTGCTGGTCAGGCATGCGCTGGATCATCATGGCCATCGATTGCAGCATGAGCTGGCGGCGACCCGCTTGATCGAGGCCGATCGCGCGCAACTGACCCAGGTGCTGGTCAACCTGCTGATCAACGCCATCGAGATGGCGCCTGCGCCGGATACGCTGTGCATCACCAGCCGTGATCGTGATGCAGCGCTGGCCGTGATGAACGGCGAGCCAAACAGCCGTCCGGATACATCACCCTCAGTGCCAGCGTCAGCCTCAGTACCAGCAGCAGTGCCAACGCCAACAGAGGAGCTCGCCCCCGTGGCGGGTGTCGAGATACGCGTCATCGATCACGGGGCTGGCGTGCCCGAGCACCTGAAGTCGCGCATCTTCACGCCCTTCTTCACCACGCGCGCCAATGGCTCGGGCATCGGTCTGTCGGTCTCATCGGGCTTGATCACCCAGCTGGGAGGCAGGCTATGGCTGGAAGATACGCCCGGTGGCGGCGCCACCTTCTGCCTGTGGCTGCCGTGCATCGCACGCCGGCATCACGAGGATGATCAAGGGCGCCATCTGCTCGAGACGCTCAGCGCCGGGGGCAGCAGTCGCTCGCCTTGAGCTACACGCGGCTGATGAACACACTGGCCGTGGCGAGGGGCACTGCCACGGACTCCCGCCCGCGTGCTAGCCTGCGCGCATGCTCACTCAATCAGGCACCACTGATGTCGCACGATACCTCCCGCACTGCCCCCGAACCTTTCACTGCCGGCAAGGCAGTTCAGCTCACTGACGACGAGAAAATGGCAGACGAGGAAATGGCAACGTCTCCCACGCTGGGCAAGCGGCTGCGCGAACTGCGGATGCGTCATGGCCTCTCTCAGCGCGAACTGGCCAAGCGCGCCCAGGTGACCAATTCGACCATCTCGCAGATCGAGCAGGACGCGGTCAGCCCTTCCGTCAGCTCACTGAGCAAGATTCTCGAGGTATTTCCGATCTCGCTGAGCGACTTCTTCAGCGTTGAGGTGCCCGTCGATCCACCACGTATCCTGCGTGACAGCGAGCATGAGCCGATTGCGGGCTGTGGGCCGGGTCTCACGCTGCGGCGCATCGATCAATCCCGGCAGACATCGCCACTGCCCCAGATCGAACTGGGCAGCCTCGCACCGGAGTGCAGCGCCTATCTGCAGGCCACGCATGACAGCCTGGTGCTGGTCACGCACGGCGCACTGTGTATCGAGCTCCCCGCGACGGCGGCCTGCCAGGAGGCACTTCTCGAATGTGGTGATGCTGCGCGACTGCATGCCGGGGAGCGCTATCAACTGCACTGGCGCAAGCCTGAAGCATCGCAAGCCGCCAGCGGTGAGCTCGACATCCCTGAAGCCGCAAGCCGTGAAGTTACTCACCACGGGACCTCCGACGCTGCCGAGGCCCCGGATTGCCAGTGGCTATGCATCGCACAGAGTCGTTAGGCCAGGCTTCGCTCGAGAACTGATCGGCCCTGCCAGCTCAACCCTGGCCAGCATGGCCTTGACCGGCAAGACCCAAGCCAGCGCGGCCGAGTTGGCATAAAGCGCGTCGCTAGCCTCTTGCAGCTCGGGAGTGAGGCTGGCCCGCAGCATCAGGCGACTGCTCGCGCGCCTCGCCCCAGGGCTCATTGGTGGCCGGCTCGGCCAGGAAACGCTCCACCATGGTGTGCGGGCAGAAATCAGCCAGCCATTCCTCGCGAACCGGATAACCCTCGTCTGCCAGCAACTCGTTCATGCGTCGCGCGAGGCCTTCGGCGGAATGCGGTGCGATGGCGTGTTCCAGTTCGCCCTTCAGGATCTCGCGTATTCCGCCACGGCAATCCACCGACACGACCGGTGTGCCGCAGGCCAATGCTTCCATCAGCACGATCCCCATGCCTTCGACACGCGAGCTGAGCACGAACAGCTTGGCGGCCCGCATCCAGGCATAGGGATTGTCACGCTGACCGGCGAAGATCACCCGCTCTGAGATGCCAAGCCTTTCAGCCTGGGCTTCCAGGGCTTCACGGCAATTGCCCGCCCCCACGATCACCAGCGGCTCCTTCGGATTGGCCAAGGCATAAGCCTCGAGCAAGAGAGCATGATCTTTCTGCGGCACCAGACGCGCCACATTGAGAATGAAGGGCTCAGCGGGGATATCCGGCTCATCCATGGCGGCCTGCTCGCGAATCCGGGAGATAGGGCAGGCATTGACGATCGTCTCGATATGCGCCGGTGTCACCCCATGCTGGCGAGCAATGTCTCGTGCCCCTTGCGCCACATCCTCGGACACCGCCACCAGATGCTTGTCCTCCAGCAGGCAGCGGGCAAACATGCGCTGCTTCCACTGCGGGCCGCTGAAATTGACGCGATTTTCCAGCACGTAACGTGCACGAGGATCCTTGAACCCCCACACCTGCTCGAAGGTCCCCAGGCCACGGAAGATGATGCGGTCAACCTTGCCGTGTTCCTGCTCGAATTCCTCGAGCCAAGCGGCGAATTCCTCGCCACCGGCCTTGCCGACCCACACGAAATTGGAACGGCGGATCACGGGATTGAGCACCAGGCGTGACGCCAGTGTCGTCAGGGCGCCGCCGACGGAACGCTGAACGCGTTGCTGAATCGGCACGATGTGCTGCTGGACGCTGGCATCCTGTGGCTCAAGCACCTGATCACGACCGCGCCAGATGACCATATGCGTCTCGTGGTCATTCGCGGCCAGACTGTCGGCAAGATTGACCGCCACTCGCTCCATGCCGCCCATTTTCAGGCTTCTCACTACGACCAGGGTACGCAAGCATCACTCCTTCGAATGTCCACCAGTACCGCTTTGTGTCGCGTGCAAGACATGCGAAAACGATAGCTGGCGTCGGGTGGGAAAACGAAAAATGCAACTCGCATGTGCCAGTCGCTCAGCACACGGGAGTTGCATTTATCTGAACCGTCATTCGCGGAAATGTTCCCTGCGACCACTCATCAGATGGTAATCATTCTCCCTCTTTCGCCGGCGGCAGAATCAGGTTGAGCACGATGCCCAGAATGGCGGCCAGGCTCACGCCCTGCAGCGTGAACTGGCCACCACCGACCTGCATGCCACCGATCCCGAACACCAGGATCAAGGAGGCGATCACCAGATTGCGCGGTGCAGTCAGCGAATCCCCCGCGCGCACCAGCGTGTTCATGCCGACCACCGCGATCGAGCCGAACAGCAGGCACATGATGCCGCCCATCACCGGCGTGGGAATCGTCTGCAGCACGGCGCCGACCTTGCCGATGAAGGCCAGCGAGATCGCGACACAGGCCGCGACCGTCATCACACGTGGGTTGAAGTTGCGAGTCAGCATCACCGCGCCGGTCACTTCGGAATAGGTGGTATTTGGCGGACCGCCGAACAATGACGCCGCCGACGTCGCCAGACCGTCACCGAGCAGCGTGCGATGCAGCCCCGGCTTCTTCAGGTAGTCACGCCGTGTCACCGAGCCGATCGCCACCATGTCGCCGATGTGCTCGACGGCAGGCGCGATGGCGACGGGAATCATGAACAGGATGGCGGAGAATTCGAAGGTCGGCGCAGTGAAGCTTGGCAGTGCCAGCCACGCAGCCGCATGCACCGGCGAGAGATCGATCACTCCCATCAGCAGCCCCAGCACATATCCCGTCAGGATACCGCCGAGGATCGGCACCAGACGCAACATGCCACGTCCGAAGATCGACAACACCAGCGTCACGCCAAGACTGGACAATGACAATGTCAGCGCCTGGGCATGCGAGATGTTGTCGCTGAACTCGCCGGTGGCCATCTGCACCGCCGTCGGTGCCAGCGCCAGACCGATGACCATGATCACCGGCCCGACCACGACAGCCGGCAGCAGGCGATGCACGATGCCGACACCCTTGAGACGAATGCATTGCGCCAGCAGCACATAGACCAGCCCCGCGACGAACAAACCGCCCATGGTGGCAGGAATGCCGAAGTTGGCGACCGAGCTCTGGATGGGCGCAATGAAGGCAAACGATGAGGCGAGGAAGACCGGCACGCTGGCCTTGGTCACGCACTGGAAGACCAGGGTGCCGACACCGGCCGTGAACAGGGCGACGTTGGGATCAAGCCCGGTCAGCAGCGGGACCAGCACCAGCGCACCAAAGGCGACGAACAGCATCTGCGCGCCGGTGACGAGAGTCGTCAGCGAGAACCCTTCCTGTTCCGGCAAGGGCACATGGGCAGACGACGCATGGGGAGAGGAGGTATCAGAGGACGGTGATGAAGACGACATGGCAGCACTTCTTTTCACGGGCGGAGGAGTCAACCGCCTGATCCTGACTGCTCAGACAGGTCAGACAGATACAAAAACGCCCCACGCAGATGCGCAGGGCGTTGTCATCTCTGGCGGGCGCTCAGCGCGTGCCGAAGATCTTGTCGCCGGCATCGCCGAGACCCGGCACGATGTAACCGTTCTCGTCGAGACGGTCATCGACGGAGGCGGTGTAGATCTCGATATCCGGGTAGGACTCCTGCACCTTGGCGATCCCCTCAGGTGCCGCGACCAGGACGATGACCTTGATCTGCTGGCAGCCCTTGGCCTTGAGCATGTCCAGCGTGGCGATCATGGAGCCGCCGGTAGCCAGCATCGGGTCGATCACGATGGCCAGACGCTCGTCGAGATCTGACACGAACTTCTCGAAATACGGCACCGGCTCCAGCGTCTCTTCATCACGGTACAGACCCACGACGCTGATGCGTGCCGGGGGAATCAGGTCCGTCACGCCATCCAGCATGCCCAGGCCGGCGCGCAGGATCGGGACGATGGTCACTTTCTTGCCCTTGATGGTCTGGACATCCAGCTCGTTGCCGCTCCAGGCATCAATGGTGGTAGTTTCCAGCTCCAGGTCCTGGGTTGCCTCATAGGTCAACAGCTTGGCGACCTCACTGGCCAGCTCACGGAAGCTCTTGGTGCTGATGCCTGCTGCACGCATCAGGCCGAGCTTGTGCTGGACCAGTGGATGATTGATGGCATGGACGCTCATGGAAATACCTCTTGGGACAGAAGATGGTGCAAACGATACGCAGCACTACCCCCGCCGGCTCGGACGATAGCAGCGGGAAGGCTGGTAAATTGAGCGCATTCTAGCGGAAGCAGGCTTACAAGTTAAGTACCACCACCCTGCCTCCTCACCTTTAGCCGCAAGGGCTAAGCCTCCGTGTCAGTAGCACAATCCTCGCACTGAGCAGATATCCAGAGTTGCTTTTGTAACCGAACAGTAACCATTCTAAGAGAAAACCTCGCAGCATTGATTAGAAAACACACAAACATTATCATATATAAATATCAAAAGTATTTTACGCGAGAGGAATTAATGCTACCTATATTTATATCATGCGATGAAAATTATGCCGCACATCTAGCCACTACTATTATATCGGCAATCATCAATTGTAAAGAGCCTGAAAAGCTCAAATTTATCATTGGCGACGCTGGGCTCAAAGCAGGCACAAGATCAACATTGAGATCCATGATAGAAAAATATGGATCTCATGTGGCATTTGTTTATCTAGACGACAGTAAATTTAGTGGTCTAAAAATAAAGCGCTACGGCAAGTCAATTTACTTCAGATTCTATCTTGATGAATTGCTTGATGATGAAGAACTAGTTCTATGCTTGGATTGTGACACTGTTGTCGTTGGCGATTTATTGGATATATACAGGGAAACCAGTGGGAGAAGTTTCACAATTGCTGCCGTGGAAAATATCGGTAGATCTCCATATAGACGCCTTGGTTTGAAAAAAGGTGATTACTTCAACTGTGGATTAATGCTTATCAATATGAAGCAGTGGAAAGAAGAAAAAATAGGAAAGAGAGGACTGGAGTTTTTATTAGCTCACCCTGAATTGTGTGCACACAATGAACAATGCGCAATCAACAAAGTCGCCCAAGGGGAATGGTATCGTCTTCCGTTGACTTGGAATGCTCAACGACCTGCCTATAAAATTTTAGAAAAACGTATGACCGAGCAGCATAGAGATAAAAATGAATTCTTGAAATCAATTCAGGAACCGATCATGGTTCACTATATGGGGAAAAACAGTAAACCTTGGGATGCGCATAGCTTGCATCCATTGAAGGAATTATATAAAAGTTATCGTCGCAAAACTCCGTGGCCAGTTAAAACTCAGAAAATTTCATTACGCAAAAGAATAAGATTCTATGCGTCAGTACAGAAACTATTTCTGTACGAAAAGAGAAAAAGAATGAGTAAACAATTGATCGACATGCACAAAAGCGCCTAACCATGGTTGGCGCATATTAACGCGCCAACCATAATAGGGTAGAATCTTTTTTGCATACTAAGTCGTAGCCGTCTCTCACCGTATTGGATACTCTCACTGGAACAGCATGAACATCTTGGCTTTCAAATCCATCACAATTATAATAGAAAAAATCTCAAAATACGGCGGATGCAGGCTCTGAGTGCAACACCCTATTGAATTGAGGGTGGTGCTTCATTGTGCTTTGCCATCAGTTCATTCATCACCTCGATAGGGCATTTGAAGTCGAAGCGTTTTCGAGGCCGCATATTCAGCTCGAAGGCAATGGCATCCAGCTCTTCCTGACTGGTCAGTGACAGATCCGTTCCTTTGGGGAGATACTGGTGAATCAGCCCATTGATATTCTCGTTGCTGCCTCTTTGCCAAGGGCTGTGAGGATCACAGAAGTAGATGGCGACGCCAGTATTTTGCGTGATAGCGGCATGCTTGGCCATCTCCCGTCCTTGGTCATACGTCAGGGTTTTTCGTGCTGCCAATGGCATTCTGTTCAGCGCGGCACTGAAGCCCTCTACGGCTGAGGTCGCAGTCGCATCATGCATCTTTGCCAGTATCAAGTATCCGCTACTGAGCTCTACAAGAGTGCCAACCGCTGAGGCATTGCCTTTTCCCTTGATCAGGTCGCCTTCCCAATGCCCAGGCATCTCGCGCTTGTCCACCTCGGGCGGGCGAAGGTGAATGCTGATCATGTCGGGGATCTGACCTCGCCGGTCCGTCTCACCACGTCGAGGCTTACGCGTACTTTTGCCATGCCGCAGGCAATGGATGAGCTCTTTGCGCAGTTGCCCAACCGGCAGCGCATAGATGGCGGTGTAAATCGTCTCGCGACAGACGTAGGCGTCTTCAAGCTTGGGTAAATTCATGTGTCGAAGCTTGCCGGCGATCTGCTCAGGAGACAAGTAGCGGCGAAGAAGGTACTCGACAAGCTTGAGCCGGCAAAAGCGCCGATGCTTGAGTCGGGACGCTTGCGCGCGTTCAGCTTGGTAGTCGTTGCCCGGCTCACTATTTCGACGAATTTCGCGGCTGATAGTGGAGGGAAAACGACTCAGGCATCGAGTAATGGCTCGGAGGCTCAAGCCTTGAGAGAGGCAAACCTGGATAGTGGCACGATCAGTAATGCTGAGTTCTAAGTATGACATGAGCGCAATACCTTACAGGGAAACTCAGGTGTTGCACTCAGAATCTGCGGCCAAGTACTATAAAAAAATAAAGAAGCAAGTTAATTTTTGCCACTACACAAGCATAGCTGTATACTCTTGACTAAACAGCAGCGCAGCAAACATTGCACTTATAATAACTGCATGTTGACATGTACCTTATACTACACTGAGTAACTAATGAATTTATTTTTAGCTGAATCGCCATTACAGATTATCTCTTGCTATGAACTTGCAGCTCAGTTGTTTAGAGGGCAGGAAAATATCCTAATTGTAAAATACTCTGGTGAGGATAAAAAAGCAACCCATGACTATCAGATCCAAAGAACTGTAGAGGCACTCGATTGGGATGAGGTAATTGAGATTTCTTTCAGACACCGCCTGCAGCAATTATCATGGCTGAAAAAAAGAAAACATATTTCTGAAATCACAAAAAAATATCAAAAGAGAGTTAATAATTTATGTATGGGAGAATTTCGTAGCGCTTGGATGCATGACATTAAAGAGCGCCTATCACCTCTTAATCTATATTTATCGGATGATGGAGCAGCGATTATTACAGTGAAAAAACAATACATCGACAAGGGAATCCATCACGTATCTAAGAAAAAAGAAAATACCAAGCACGACAATTATTCGCGACCAATCATCTTCACCTCTTTTCTTAATGACTCCAATAAAGAGGGGATCATACATAACGATTATCGGGTATTGCGAAGCAAGAATGATACAAAGCTGGTAGATGATAAACTTGTACTATATTTTGGCTCAAAATATAGTGAAGGTGGTATAATGAGTTTAGAAGATGAACTCTTGCTTATAGAAAAAGCCAACTCTTATTACATGAAAAAACATAAAAGAATGACTTATATTCCCCATAGAGGAGATTCTGAAAAAAAACTATCGCTTATCGCAGATACATTAGGAGTCAAAACAAATAGTCTCGGACTACCTGCAGAATTATATATTTTAACATTAAACAAGATGCCTTGGGGGATAGCTGGGGCATACACCAGCGCGCTCATAAGCCTTAAAGGTATTGCTGACTTTAACTCTATATGTTCTTTTAAAATACCCAACGAGCATTTAAACCCGAAACATGTAGACACAATAAACACTGTATATGAAGAATACTACAAATCTGGAATCGAAGTAATCGACTAACAGTCAGTTGATGAATTGCAAATAACACGCGACCACGACAAACGTGGTCGCGTGTATTAGATCAAAAGATATCTTCGCGTTTTAACTGCGATCCTTTTACAACATCTCTTTTCAATTTCTTACCTATAAGCATTTCATAGTCTTCTGCGGTGAAGTCACCACTACCTGGCCTTTTTACCCATATATCATCTTCTGAGATCATGCTACCTTCAGACATATCTCTTTCCGCGACAACTGAGGCGAAAGCAAAGTCCATGGTCACACGCTCTTCAGCAACTGGCCCTTTACTACCTCCACTTGCTTGATATATAGCTTTAGATCCTTTAACAAGATCTTTGAGCGCACCCGGATCCATCGAACACTCTATATCAGGACCAGGACGTGACATTTTGTCGGTGAAATGCCTTTCAAGTATTCTTGCACCTAGAGCTACAGCTCCAAGACATGCATAATTATCAACTGTATGATCAGATAAGCCAATGACAGCATCAGGGAAGCATTGAGCTAACTCAGTCATGGCACCTAAACGCACAAGATTATGAGGTGTTGGGTAAACATTAGTGCAATGTAATAATGAGAACGGGACTCCAGCCTCTCTCAAAATATTAACAGATTTCTCGATGCTTTCGATGCTATTCATGCCAGTAGACAATATTACAGGCTTACCGAAAGAAGCTACCAGCTTGACCAGTGGGTAATTATTACACTCTCCAGAGCCTATTTTAAATGCTGGAATATTCATTTTTGCAAGTCGATAGGCTGCGGCTCTTGAAAAAGGCGTACTGATAAACTCCATACCTTTAGATTGCACATATTGCATGAGACTCAATTCATCTGCCTCATTCAATGCACACCTTGCCATAATCTCATATATCGAGACATCGGCATTTCCGGGGATGACTTTTTTCGCTTCGTCCGACATCTCATCTTCGACAACATGAGTTTGATGTTTGACAATTTGAGCTCCAGCACGGTGAGCTGCATCAACCATTTCTTTTGCAACTGTCAAATCCCCTTCGTGATTAATGCCAATTTCAGCAATAACAACGGGGTGGCAAGCATTCCCTACTTCGACGTTACCAATTTTAAAATAATTCATATAGCTCTCCTAGAATAAAGATAGTTTGCCAGTTCAAGATCAGCTTCAGTATCGATGTCTAATGATACATCTCCAGTCATTTGATAAAGACTAAAAGGTTTAACAAAGAACGTTTTATATGCAATCAATTCGGCAATTGACACGATATATATAGCACCATTCGGTTTGACCGCTAGTGGCAACTGCTGCCTAGGTGATTCTAAGTCTTTAAAATCACGCACAGGTGAGGCATGACTGCCTTCCATAACAAAAGACTTGAAAGGATGATCATGCATTTCACATACAGAAATAACACTTTTCACAGCGTTATCATCAAACTCTTCATAAGCTTTTAAAATATGTTCCGATGTTCGGAAGGGGCTAGTCGGCTGGAGTAGTGTAACTTCACCCTGTACTATTTTCATTGAATCTAGTGCATGCAAAACTGCATCAATACTTTTAGAGCCATCTTGTGATAAGGATGATGGTCTTTTTATAATATCGGCACCTAATGCTTTGGCGTGTATTAGTATCTCGTCGTTGTCGGAGGATACAACGATACTATCAAAAATATTTGATTCCAGTGCAGATTTGAAGGTGATGGCAAGGAGTGAATCACCGCCTACCTTACGTAAATTCTTTCTACGCACACCCTTTGAATTACCTCGGGCGGTGATGATTGCAATTTTTTTCATTCAAACTCCATAAATAACTTTTGTGTTGGTGTGGCCCAAAAATTATCATCTTTCAATGCTGCAGAGAATAAAGCCAAGCTATTACCATCACCAAACCAATCGTCTTTCGCAACTTCAGTTATCCGAGCAGCTTTTTCAATACCAGCTAAAATACTATTGCGGCTATAGTCAACATCAATAATCGTATTACCAGAATACCTATTCTGCTGACGAGTACCAACATTCACAGTTGGAACACCATAAAATGGTGCTTCTCTTATACCCGCGCTAGAGTTTCCAACGATCATTTCTGCATTTTCTAGCAATACCAAAAAGTGCTCAAAATTTATCGAGGGGAATACTCTGAAGTTCTCATCATCCTTTAAGCGTCTAATTTCATCAACGATGAAGTCTGAGCCATCATCATTATTAGGATATACGACAATATAATTTTTATTAGAAGCTTTAAGCGCGTTAAAAAAGCTCGAGGAATAGTCTTTAAATGAAGATTTCTCTGTTGTAACAGGATGAAATAGCGCTATCGAATATGTAGGAAATTCTATTTCGTACTTTCGCTTTGAGTCTTGTAAGGATGGTAGTGTCTTGCTATTCATAACATCAAGATCAGGAGATCCGATGATATATATATATTCGCTACCTTCCCCCATTTGCATTAGTCTTTTTTTTGCTCTTTCGTTGGCAACCATATGTATATTAGATAGCTTGCTTACAGAATGTCTAATCAACTCGTCTACAGTGCCAGAAACCTCGCCACCTTCTATATGACACACTAATATATTTTGTAGTGCTCCCACAGCGGCCCCAGCCAAGGCTTCAAGTCGATCTCCATGGATAATAATCAGATCGGGAGAAATTTCTTCAGCTAACCTAGAGAAAATAGATATTGTATTGCCCAAAACCGAACTCATTGGTTCACTCGAGTTCTGATTGGGAACAAAGTAGGTATGTTGAAAACCTTCTTTCTCGATTTCACGATATGTTGATCCATATCGCTTCATCATGTGCATACCAGTACCAAAAACATGCAACTCCAAGTCATCATGTTTTTCAATAAACTGCATGATTCCTTTGAGCTTGCCAAAATCAGCTCGAGTGCCAGTCAAAATTAATATTTTTCTCATCTATACCTCTAAACGTAATCAACCAGCAATATATAGACACTTAAAATTAATAAATAAGAACACTACATTACGTTAACTGCCAGTCGATCGGCTTTTCCCCACGCGCTTCCAGCCAGGCGTTGGCCTGCGAGAAGTGGCGAGAGCCGAAGAAACCGCGGTGCGCTGCGAGGGGGGATGGGTGCGGCGCGTGGAGCACCAGATGCTTCTGGGTGTCCACAGCGCGGGCCTTCTTCTGGGCATGACTGCCCCAGAGCAGGAAGACGACACCCTGGCAGTGCTGGTTGATCACGTCGATGGCGCGGTCGGTGAATTGCTCCCACCCCTGCTTCTGATGCGAGGCGGCCTTGCCCTGCTCGACGGTCAGCACGCTGTTGAGCAGCAAGACACCCTGCTTCGACCAGCTTTCCAGGAAGCCGTGATCGACGGGTTCGACGCCGACATCGGTGGCCAGTTCCTTGTAGATGTTCTTCAGCGAAGGCGGCGGGCGCACACCGGGGCGTACCGAGAAGCACAGTCCGTGCGCCTGGCCCGGGCCGTGGTACGGGTCCTGCCCGAGGATCACGACCTTGACGTTGGAGAGCGGCGTCAGCCAGAAGGCACGGAACCAGTCATCGGAGTGCGGATAGATGACCTTGCCGGCATCTTTCTCGGCGCGCAGAAAGCTGCGCAGACGCTGCATGTAGTCGGCCTGAAACTCAGGGCCAAGATGCGCCTGCCAATCGGCAGGCAGCACCTCGGAGCGGCCACTTGCGGCAGTCTCCAACGGCATGTCAGCTATCGCTCTCTTGCTTCTTGAGCTGCTCGGCGATCGGCTCGACGTAGGCGATACCCATGTCCCACGGGAACTGGATCCAGCAGTTCTGCGGCACTTCGGTGATGAAGCCATCGACCAGCGGACGCCCTTCCGGCTTGGCATAGACGGTCACGAAGTGCGCCTTGGGCAGCATGTCACGCACCGCACGTGCGGTATTGCCGGTGTCGACCAGGTCATCGACCAGCAGCCAGCCGTCACCATCGTGATCAACGCCCTTGACCACTTCCAAGCCACCCTGCTCCATGTGGTCGTGATAGCTCTTGATGCACACGGTATCGATGTGGCGGATACCCAGCTCGCGGGCGATCAGGCCGGCCGGAATCAGACCACCGCGGGTGATGGCGATGATGCCCTTGTAATCGCGGCCGCTGAGGTCGTGACATAGCGCGCGCACATCACGGTGCAGCAGATCCCAGGAAACGATGAAGTGGTCGTGGTAGCGTTCGGAAGACATGTGGGTCACTCGCAATGACGAAACAGAAGGAAAGCATGGTGGCTGGCGCGCCACCGCACAAGGGGAAGAGCCACTCAGCCACGCCAGAGCGCGGACAAGGGCCTCGGATTCGCTGCCCGCAGCAACGACGATGGCCCTGCCAGAAGACAGGGCCATCGCGTCAAGCCGGCATTACTCGGATTCGGTGAAGCTGCACGCCGCGAAGACGCTGTGGCCTTCTTCACGAATGCGCGCGGAGCCGCCGATTTCCGGCAGGTCGATGATGGCTGCGGTCTCGACGACCACACCACCGGTGCGCTCGATCAGCTTGCAGGCCGCCAGCATGGTGCCGCCGGTGGCGATCAGGTCATCCATCACCAGGATGCGATCGCCTTCACGGAAGGCATCGGAGTGCAGCTCGACGGTGGACTCACCGTATTCCAGCGTGTAGGTCTCGCTGATGGTCTTGAACGGCAGCTTGCCCTTCTTGCGCACCGGCACGAAGCTGCAGCCCAGCTCATAGGCCAACGGTGCGCCGATGATGAAGCCACGTGCATCGATGGCGGCGATGGCGTCGATTTCCATCTCCTGATAGCGGTGCACGAAGGAGTCGATCAGCTTGCGGAATGCGGCGGAATTCTGCAGTACCGGCGTGATGTCACGGAAGTTGACACCTTCCTGCGGCCAGTCCGGCACGGTGCGGATGACAGACTTGATGTAGTCGCTGTAGATGCTCATTAGAGGGCTCCGTCGAGGAACAGGTATTTGCAGGCGAACAGGATGGCGAGAATCACCAGCCCCGGGCTCAGATCACGATAACGGCCGGAGAACAGCTTGATCACGGCGTAGCTGATGAAGCCCAGCGCGATCCCGTTGGCAATCGAGTAGGTCAGCGGCATCACCAGGGTGGCAATCACCACCGGTGCCGCTTCAGTAATGTCGTTCCAGTCGATGCGTGCCAGGCCACCCGTCATCAGGCAGGCGACATACAGCAGCGCACCGGCAGTGGCGAAGGCCGGAATCGAGGTCGCCAGCGGCGACAGGAACAGGCTGACGAGAAACAGGCCAGCCACGACCACGGCCGTCAGGCCGGTACGTCCGCCGGCGGCCACGCCGGTGGCGGATTCGATGTAGCTGGTCACGTTCGAGGTGCCCATGACGGAGCCGACCATGGTGGCACTGGAGTCTGCCATCAAGGCCCGTCCCAGTCGCGGCAGGTGGCCACGCTCATTGGTCAGGCCAGCCTGCTGGGAGACGGCGATCAGCGTGCCCGAGGTATCGAACAGATCGACGAATAGGAAGGCGAAGATGATCGACACCATGCCCAGATTGAAGGCGCCGGCGATATCGAGCTCCGCCAGCGTCGGCAGCATGCTCGGCGGCATCGAGGCGAGGCCGTGGAAGTCATTGTTGCCGGTCAGGGTCGCCAGCAGCGTGACGAGCAGTATGCCGATCATCACCGCACCGATCACCTTGCGGTAGGACAGCGCGACGATCAGGAAGAACGAGAGCAATGCATACATGGCCGCCGGCGAGGACAGATCGCCCAGCGTGACCAGCGTGCCGGGGGCGTCGACGACGATACCGCTGCCCTGCAGGGCGATGATCGCCATGAACAGGCCGATGCCCGCGGCGATGCCGGTCTTCAGCGAGGCGGGAATGGCATTGATGATCCACTCGCGAATCTTGAAGGCGGAGAGCAGGAAGAAGCTCACCCCGGACAGGAAGACCGCGCCCAGCGCGACCTGCCAGGGCACGCCCATCTGACCGGCGACCGTATAGGTGAAGAAGGCCGTCAGCCCCATGCCCGGTGCCAGCGCGATCGGGTAATTGGCATAGAGGCCCATGACCAGACAACCGATGGCTGCCGCCAAGCAGGTCGCGACGAACACGGCGCCGTGATCCATGCCGGTGGAGGCCAGCATCGAGGGGGCCACGAAGATGATATAGGCCATCGCGAGGAAGGAGGTAAATCCTGCGATGACTTCGGTACGCACATTGGTACCGTGCTCGGAGAGCTTGAAAAGACGTTCCAGCATTGAGGTAGCCCCTATCCTTGAGCAGTGCCTGTCCGGCAAGGCGCAGTGGTCGATGATTGTCAGAATCAGCAGATCAAGACGAACTCGCTCGGACAGGTATGCCGCACAGGGCGTTGGATGACGCTTTTCCCCTGTTCAGCCTGCCTGAACCACGATGCCCCGCCGGCGGCAGGGCATCGAAAGGCGCAACATGGTACCCAAAGGTCTGCAGCGAATCGAGCATTCCCGGCATATTTCCTGACCAGTCAGACGAGTACTGGCGTCCTGCCAGTGAGGTGATCCGCTGCAGACCTGCAAGCCTCATGCCAGACGGGAGGCCATGACCCGCTCGACGGTCTCGACAATGGCCTGCGTCTGCGGGTCGACTTCAAGGTTGACCTGATCCCCGACGGCACGGACTCCCATCAGGGTGCGCTCGAGCGTCTCGGGAATCAGATTGACGCAGAAGCGCGTACCCTGCACCTCGCCGATCGTCAGGCTGACACCGTCAAGTCCCACATAGCCCTTGTCGAACAGAAAACGCATCAGCTCGGCCGGCGCCTGGAACCAGATGCGACGATTGTCGGCAGTGGCTTCGATGGCATCGATGGTCACCATCGCCATCACGTGCCCGGACATCGAGTGCCCACCGATCTCGTCGCCGAAGCGTGCCGCTCGCTCCACGTTCACGACGCTGCCCACCTCGAGCTCGCCCAGATTGGTCAGACGCAGCGTCTCGCGCATCAGGTCAAAGCTGGCCAGTTGGCCCTCAAGCGCCGTCACGGTCAGACAGCAACCGTTATGGGCCACCGAGGCCCCCAGCTCCAGCCCCGCCTCCAGCCCCGCCGGCAACCGGACCTGATGCGTGCGAAAGTCAGTGCGCTCTTCAATGGCCACCACTTCCGCCATGCCTTGTACGATACCCGTGAACATGCGTGATCTTTCCTTGCACTGCTGCTTCTTGCTGTCGAGAAGCCGTGAATAAGGGACGGCATGCAGCAGCGAGATGACCGGCATGCCCAGCCGAAATCCTAGCATGGTGGACTTGCCGTCGACATGCTGGCGTTGTCGACCGTTGGGCTGCGCGGCGTTGCCGCCCTCGCCACCCGCCGCGGGCACGTGCAGCTGCCACCGCGAACGCAGAGCAGCGATAGCAGGCCGAAACTCATACCCGACTGACCGTCAAGACAGGAAAGCCATTGATAGCAGTTGAAACCCTCGCCACGACCAGATGCTTGTAAGAAATGGCTTACAGAGCGTATCGCCAAATTACCATATCGAACGCCAGTTCGAATAAACGCCCGGCGCAAGACCAAAGTCGTTGACACCCCCAAGGTGACTGATAGAATGCGCCTCAAATCTGTTTGGCGCCGATTTGTACCCGGATTGCGGGCGCCCACCACGAGAGCTGGTCTCACGGGGTGCAAGTTCTGCTAAAAGGGTGTGTCCAGCGTTGATGGCCACCCGTCTTGGGTGGTCTTTTTTCTCCCCACTGGATCACTCCCCTCTATCGCTGTCTGCCATGTGCGCAGACGCCGGTAGGACGCTCTGTCTTCTACAGACCTTCGCCCGCAATCCGGATGGTGCCTTAACCACTCGGACTCCCATGATCACACTCAAGAACGTCTCCAAGACTTACGGCAGTGGTGACAAGGCCGTGGTCGCGCTCAAGGATGCCAGCCTCACGGTTCCTCAGGGCGCCATTACCGGTGTCATCGGCCTGTCCGGTGCCGGCAAGTCGACCCTCATTCGCTGCGTCAACCTGCTCGAACGGCCCACCGCCGGTAGCGTCGTCGTCGATGGCCAGGAGCTGACCGAGCTCGACGAGTCCACCCTGCGCAGCGCTCGCCACCAGATCGGCATGATCTTCCAGCACTTCAATCTGCTCTCCTCACGCACGGTCTTCGCCAATGTGGCATTGCCGCTGGAGCTGGCTGGCATCTCGAAAGACGAGATCAGCAAGCGCGTCGAGCCATTGCTGGAGCTGACCGGTCTGAGCGACAAGGCCGGCCAGTACCCTGCCCAGCTGTCCGGCGGTCAGAAACAGCGCGTGGCCATCGCCCGTGCGCTGGCCAGCCGCCCCAAGGTACTGCTGTGCGACGAGGCCACCTCGGCCCTCGACCCGCAGACCACCGCCTCCATCCTTGAGCTGCTCAAGGACATCAACACCAAGCTGGGCCTGACGATTCTGCTGATCACCCACGAGATGGAAGTGGTCAAGAGCATCTGTGATCAGGTCGCCCTGATCAGCGGCGGCGAACTGGTGGAAGTGGCCTCGGTGGGTGATTTCTTCACCGCGCCGCAGACCCGCCTGGGCCGCGAGTTCCTCAATGACTTCCTGGAACTTGAGCCGCCGCGTGCGCTGGTCGATCGCCTCGAAGCCAGCGCAGGGCCTCACACCCATCCCGTGGTCCGTCTGGCCTTCAGTGGCGATGCCGTCTCCACGCCGCTGATCTCCCGCCTGGCGCGTGAATGCCAGGTGGATGTCAGCATCCTGCAGGCCAAGGTGGAATCCATTCAGGACCGCACCCTGGGCCTGATGATCGCCGAACTGATGGGCGACAGCCGCCAGACCCGGCAAGCCCTCGATTACCTCGAATCCCACGACCTGAAAGTGGAGGTGCTCGGTCATGTCACCCGCACTGCTTGAACTCGTTCTGTCCTCCACCCTCGAGACGCTTTACATGGTCGCGGTGGCAGGTCTGATCTCCGCAGCACTCGGCATTCCGCTGGGCGTGGCACTCTACACCTCACGCCCCGGCCAGATTCTCGCGCGCCCGGCCCTCAACAACGTGCTGAGCATCATCACCAACATCGGCCGCTCGGTGCCGTTCATCATCTTGATGGTGGCGATCATCCCGCTGACGCGCCTGATCGCGGGCAGCTCGATCGGCACCAACGCCGCCATCGTGCCGCTGACCATCGCCTCGATTCCCTTCGTCGCCCGCCTGATCGAAGGCGCGCTGAATGAAGTCGGCCCGGGGCTGGTCGAGGCCGCACAGGCCATGGGCGCCACGCCGATGCAGATCATTACCAAGGTGCTGTTGCCGGAAGCACGCGGCGGCATCATCAATGGCCTGACCATCACCGTGGTGACACTGATCAGCTATTCCGCCATGGCCGGCACCGTCGGTGGCGGCGGCCTGGGGGATCTTGGCATCCGCTACGGCTACAACCGTTTCGACCCGATGGTGATGCTGGTGACCGTGGTCATCCTCGTCGTCATGGTGCAGGGCTTCCAGAGCCTGGGCGATCATCTGGTGCGCAAGTCGAACCACAAGTAAGCCTCGTTCCATGAGCGGTGACGAATCCACCAGTGACGTTCGATCTACAAATCACATGGCTTTCGGTATCGTGACGACTCATCACAAGGAGCCGTCACTCATAACATCCCGCGGACCCCACCGGTCACGTCGGATCACAAGGAGAACATCGATGCGCAACATGCTGAACACGCTTTCTTCCCCACTACGCCTTGCCGGTGCTGCCACTCTGCTCGGCGCCACTCTGCTGGCAGGCTGCGGCAACGACGCGTCCGACGAGAATACCCTCAAGATGGGTACCGTCGCAGGCCCGGAAACCGAAGTGATGAAGGTCGCGGCCGAGATCGCCAAGGAAAAGTACGACCTGAACGTCGAGATCACCGAGTTCACTGACTACGTGTCTCCGAACGCCGCGCTGGCCGATGGCTCTCTGGACGCCAACGCCTACCAGCACCAGCCGTACATGGAATCCATGGTGCGTGAGCGTGGCTACGAGTTCGCCAGCGCCGGCAAGACCTTCGTGTACCCGATCGGTGCCTACTCCGAGAAGTACGCAGACATCAGTGAACTGCCGGACGGCGCGACCATCGCCCTGCCGAACGATCCGTCCAATGAAGGCCGCTCCCTGATCCTGATGCACGACCTGGGCATGATCGAGCTGACCGACAAGGACAACCTCGAAGCGACCCCGATCGACGTCGCCAAGAACCCGCATGACTATCAGTTCAAGGAAATCGAGGCTGCCCAGCTGCCGCGCATCCTGCCGGACGTCGACCTGGCCTTCATCAACAACACCTTCGCTCAGCCGGCTGGCCTCGCGCCGGAAGACGCGCTGATCCGTGAAGGCGCCGAGTCCCCGTACGTCAACCTGATCGTCGTGCGTCAGGGCGATGAAGACAGCGAGAAGGTGCAGAAGCTGGTCAAGGCGTACCAGACGCCGGAAGTCGAAGCCAAGGCGGAAGAGCTGTTCAAGGGCGCGGCGGTGCCGGGCTGGAAGTGAGCCTCACCCCATGTCACTGACAGACACCTGAACGCGAAGCGCCGACCACTGGTCGGCGCTTTTGCATCTGATTGATGAACCACCCATCACGTTCAGATACCGATGCGGTGCAAGGGCGCGCGCAGGACGTGCTTGAAACAGCCGACCCGCGACCGCATTCCTGCGCCATATCGCAATCTTACCTACCCCACAGGAGCCCCAATGGCCACTCACCCTGACTACTCACTGCTGGCCCGCCAGCTGGACGCCATCCTCGACACTCGCGACTGGCTGACCAACGCCTCCCAGACGGCCGCCTTCGTCAACATGACGGTGGAAGACCTCAACTGGGCAGGCTTCTATGTGCAACGCCAGCCGCAAACCCTGCACCTGGGGCCGTTCCAGGGTCAGCCGGCTTGCCACCCGATTCCCTTCACCAAGGGCGTGTGTGGCGCCGCCGCTACCGAGCGCACCACCCAGCGCGTCGCGGACGTGCATGCCTTCCCGGGCCATATCGCCTGTGACGCCGCCTCGCGCAGCGAGCTGGTCATCCCGGTGCTCATCGAGCAGGACGGCCAGCAAGTGCTGTGGGGTGTGCTGGACCTGGACAGCCCGAGCCCCGAGCGCTTCGACGAAGAGGACCAGGCCGGCATCGAGCGTCTGGTCGAGATCTTCATCGCCTCCAGCGACTTCGACAGCGTTCCTGCCTGACAAACTGAGCGCCCGTCTGATAGACAGCCTGAACGTCAGCATCACGCTCTGCCGCCCGCCGCGCCACCCGCACGGCGGGCGGTTTGCGTTGTGGCCACCCTGCCACTTGCGTAACCCTTGACGAGGTGTAACGTGAAGACTCCCCTGACCTGACAGGAGCAGAACATGCCAGCGACCGCACCTCCTCATGCAGAAGCCTCTCTCCAGAATCACGATGACGCCCATGCCGGGCTTGCGCAGGTTATCAAGCATCTCGAGCGTATCAAGGCCTTCACGGCGCGCACCGGCAATGACCTCGGTGCCAAGCGCACCCTGCTTGAGGCTTACTTCGCCGCCGACGCCAGCATTATCGACACCGGCGTGACACCGCATCTCGCGATGGTGCCAGGCGGCGAGGGAGAGCGTGTCTGTGAGGTATTGCCAGCACCCGATGACGCACCAGCGCGCCCGCGTCGCCTGCTGTATGTGCATGGCGGCAGCTGGATCGCAGGCTCACCTGCCGGCCATCGTCCTCTGGCAAGCCGCCTGGGGCGAGCGGCACGCGCCGAGACCTACACCCTGGATTACCGCCTCGCGCCAGAGGCCGCCTTCCCGGCCGGCCTGCAGGACGTGCTGGCCGCGTGGCGCTGGCTGTGTGACGAATACCCGCAGGACCACCTGCTGCTGGCCGGTGACAGCGCGGGCGGCAACCTCACGCTGGCGACCGTGAATGCGCTCAAGAGCGCAGGCGAGCGGCTGCCGGATGCGGTGATCGCCTTCTCGCCCGCCACGGACCTCGGCTGGGGCAGCGCCTCGCTGTCGCGCAAGACCGAGGTGGACCCGATTCTCGACCCCAACCTGCTGCCCTTCGTGAGCATGGCCTATGTGCAGGACGGCACCGACATGAGCGATCCGCGCATCTCGCCGCTGGAGGGAAATCTGTTTGAGCTACCACCGACGCTGATCCAGTGCGGCGAGGCGGAGATCCTACTCGATGACAGCCGTCGCTACGCCACTCAGGCGCAGGACTGCGGTTCGCCCGTCACCTTGAGTCTGTGGCCGGACATGCCACATGTGTTCGTCGGCTTCGCCCCGCTGCTGAGCGCTGCCAATGCCGCCCTCAAGGAAGCACGCGAATTCCTCGACGCTACGCTTGCCTGAGCGGCGCGCACCAATCCTGCAGCGGATTTTCATGACACGCACACGAAAACGCCCGACTCGATGAGCCGGGCGTTTTCTGGAATCTGGTAGGACCAGGCGGATTTGAACCGCCGACCTCCACGATGTCAACGTGGCGCTCTAACCAACTGAGCTATGGTCCTGAAGTGTGGCAGATGACACAAGAACACTTGAAACATACCGTGGAACGGCTTGGTAGGACCAGGCGGATTTGAACCGCCGACCTCCACGATGTCAACGTGGCGCTCTAACCAACTGAGCTATGGTCCTGAATCAAGTGGCGCGATGTTGCCATCAGTGCCGATGCTGGTAGGACCAGGCGGATTTGAACCGCCGACCTCCACGATGTCAACGTGGCGCTCTAACCAACTGAGCTATGGTCCTATGTCAGCATGCTGAAACGCGAAGCAGTGTGATGCGAAGTGCTTTGCCCTGTCAGCGAGGACGTATTCTACGCAACTCCCGTTTTGATGCAACCCCCTGATGATAAAAAATTTTCTTGCCATTCCGCCTTGCCATGCCCGGGTAAAGAACGGACACGGACCAACCGCACGAGCGAGGCACGTGAACGAGACACGTCATCATGGCCAAGCCCTCAAACTGACAGACCTGATCTGTCCTGTCCGGCACTGCCAGCCACTCTCGCCGAATGGCACAAGGCTGGCTGGCAGCGCACGGACACGACAATGCCTGGCCGCAGCGCCTCGAATGCTAGAAGAAGACTCGACGCAGCGCAGCTGCCAACACGGCCCCCAGCAAGGGGCCGGCAATCGGCACCCAGGCATACTGCCAGCCCGAACTACCCTTGCCGGCAATCGGCAACACCCAATGCGCGATGCGCGGCGCCAGGTCACGCGCCGGATTCATGGCGTTGCCGGTCGGCCCACCCAGTGAAAGGCCGATCGCCCATACCAGCACACCGATCAGGTACGGCAGCGCCTGATCGGTGATCAGCGCGCTGTTGACCATGCTGCCGATGGCGAAGATGAGCACCACCGTCGCGATCGCTTCACTGATGACATTGGCCGTCTTGTGGGACACTGCCGGATCAGTACAGAAGACCGCGCGCTTGCGCAGCGTGTCTCGGGTCACCTCCCAATGCGGATAATAGGCCGCCCACACCAGTACCGCCCCCATGAAGCAGCCGAGAAGCTCCGCCAGCATCATCCTGGCGACCTTGAGCTCGTCGGTATGCACGCCCAGTAGGTATTTCGCGACCGTCACCGCCGGATTGAGATCGCCGTAGGGCGACCCTGTCGAGGTCGAGACCAGCACCCCGATCATCACGGCAAATCCCCAGCCGGCATTGATCATCAACCAGCTGGAACCCGCTCCCTTGGTGCCCCTGAGCATCGCATTGGCGACCACGCCACCTCCCAGCAGAATCATGAAGGTGGTGCCCAGAAACTCGCCCGTCATGACGTCAGTCCACATCTTGATGACCTCCGCCACTTGCCCCCGTCAGTCGTCTACCGCCACCTCTCGCCCGCACGAACGCGCCCCATCACGATGGAGTGGTGCCATCGCCGGGGGATGGCGAGAAAAGGCGGAGACCCGAAATGACTTCGCCCCGTCGTGGGACGGGGCGAAGTCAGGCTACAGTGCCACAGGTACAGGGAGCTGCTCCAGCAGATTGCGGCAAGGATTTGTTACAGCAGCAAATGCCACATGGAGGCGGCGATCAAGGCGCCCGCCAGGGGGCCGGCGATCGGCACCCAGGCGTAACCCCAGCCGGAGGCGCCCTTGCCGTGGATCGGCAACAAGGAGTGCGCGATACGTGGGCCCAGATCACGAGCCGGGTTGATGGCATAACCGGTCGCGCCACCCAGCGAGAGGCCGATGGCCCACACCAGCATGCCGACCAGATACGGCAGCAGACCAGCACTGATGGTGCCGGAGCCGACGATGGCGCCGATACCGAATATCAGCACCACGGTACCGATCACCTCGCTGAGCATGTTGCCCAGACGACACTCGACTGCCGGGTCCGTGCAGAACACCGCCCGCTTGAGGTCAGCATCACTGGTGCGTTTCCAGTGCGGCAGATAGGCCAGCCATACCATCACGGCACCGGCGAAACACCCGAGCATCTGCGCGATGATATGCCGCGCCACATCCATGAGGGTGGCATGCACCCCGAGCAGATACTTGGCAAGGGTCACCGCCGGATTGAGGTCTGCCTGGGGCGAGCCGGTCGAGACGGCCACGAACACGCCAATCATCACGGCGAAGCCCCAGCCGGTGGTGATCACGATCCAGCCGGAGCCATTGCCCTTGGTGTCAGACAGCACCACATTGGCGACCACGCCACCGCCAAACAGGATAAGGAATAGACAGCCGAGAAACTCGCCTGTCATGACATCGGTCCACATGCTCAGTGACCTCCGTCGCTTTTCACTCTTTCCACCGCTTCCAGCCAGCCGGCGTAGAGGCGTTCGCGCTGCTCTTCCGCCATTTCCGGCGCGAAGGTACGCTCGCAGTGCCACAGCTCGCTGATCTCATCCAGGCTATCATACCAGCCGATATGCAGGCCCGCCAGATACGCGACGCCCAGCGCCGTGGTCTCCAGCACGCGCGGACGATCCACCTTCACGCCCAGCATGTCAGACAGGAACTGCATCACCCAGTTGTTGCTGACCATGCCGCCATCCACGCGCAGATTCGCACAGCTGATGGCCACGTCATCCAGCATGCACTCCTGCAGGTCACGCGTCTGATAGCACACTGACTGCAGGCCGGCCGCCACGATGTCGGTGATGCCGGTGCCACGGGTCAGCCCCAGGATCGCGCCACGCGCCTGCGGGTCCCAGTGCGGTGCCCCCAGGCCAGTGAAGGCCGGCACCATGTAGACGCCGTGGTCGGCCTTGGCCGCACGCGCCAGCGGTTCGGTCTCGGAGGCATCGGAAAACAGCTTCAAGCCATCACGCAGCCACTGCACGGTCGCGCCCGCCACGAAGATGCTGCCTTCCATGGCATAGGTCGGCTTGCCATTGAGGCGATAGCCCACCGTGGTCAGCAGACGATTGCGGGACAGCTCCATCTTCTCGCCGGTGTTCATGATCATGAAGCAGCCGGTGCCGTAGGTGCTCTTGCTCATGCCGGGCGTGAAGCAGGCCTGGCCGACCAGCGCCGCCTGTTGATCGCCGGCAACGCCGCGAATCGGCATCGCTGCACCGAACAGCTGCGGATCGGTAGTGCCGAAATCATCACTGGAGTCCAGCACTTCCGGCAGCAAGGATTGTGGGATACCGAACAGCTCCAGCAGCTCACTGTCCCAGCACTGATCGACGATGTTGAACAGGCAGGTACGCGAGGCGTTGGTGGCATCGGTGACGTGGCGCTTGCCAGCGGTCAGCTTCCAGATCAAGTAGCTGTCGACGGTGCCGAAGGCCAGCTCGCCCTTCTCGGCACGTGCGCGAACGCCTTCGACATTCTCCAGAATCCAGCGCAGCTTGGTCGCGGAGAAATACGGGTCGATCAGCAGGCCGGTCTTCTGCTGGATCATGTCTCCATGACCGGCATCGGAAAGCTCACGACAGTACTCGTGGGTGCGGCGGTCTTGCCAGACGATGGCATTGTAGACCGGCACACCGGTCTCGCGATCCCAGACGATCGTGGTCTCACGCTGGTTGGTGATCCCGATGGCCGCGACCTGCTCGGCGCCGATATTGGTATTGATCAGCGCCTGATGCACGGTGCGCTTCACCGATCCCCAGATATCATCGACGTGATGCTCGACCCAGCCGCTGTTCGGAAAGTGTTGAGCAAATTCTTCTTGTGCCAGTCCGGTCACCGCGCCTTCACGATCGAAGAGGATGGCGCGCGAGCTGGTGGTTCCCTGGTCAATGGACAGAATGTGGTTGGTCATCGTCAATATCTCCCGGTAGTCCGTTACAAGATGGCCCGCCCATGCAACGTGCGGCGGGCTATTTGAATGATGATGTTTCCGCTGGGAATCAGCTGGCGGTGCGTACCGACAAGCGAGCACTCTCGAATATCGTCAACGACAGCAGGACGACCGCCATCACGCACGAGCCAATCAACAACATGAAACCACCATCCCATCCATAGGCATCTACCGTATAGCCTACCAAGGCACTGGCAGCGACAGAGCCGCCCAGATAACCGAACAGGCCAGTGAAACCAGCCGCGGTCCCTGCCGCCTTCTTGGGCACCAGCTCAAGCGCCTGCAGACCGATCAGCATGACCGGGCCATAGATCAGGAAGCCGATGGCGACCAGACACATCATGTCGATTCCCGGATTACCGGCAGGATTCAACCAATAGACGGTGGTGAAGACGGCGACCAGCGCCATGAAACATACCCCTGTCGCGCCGCGGTTGCCCCGGAACAGCTTGTCGGATAACCAACCACACAACAACGTGCCGGGGATACCGGCCCACTCATACAGGAAATATGCCCAGGAGGACTTGTCGACGCTGAAGCTCTTGGCTTCCTGCAGGTAGGTCGGCGCCCAGTCGAGAACCCCGTAACGCAGCAGATATACGAAGACATTCGCCAGCGCGATGTACCAGAGCATGCGATTCTTGAGCACGTACTTGACCAGGATCTCCCGCGTGGAGAATTCCTGTTCGTGGCTTTCATCGTATCCCGCCGGGTAGTCATTCTTGTGCTTCTCGATAGGAGGCAAGCCACAGCTCTGCGGCGTGTCCCGCATGGTCAGCAGGGCGAAGATCGCCACGAAGACGGCCAGCGCGGCCGGCACATAGAACGCGGAATGCCAGTCGTTGAACCATGCCATGCCAAGAATGAACAACGGACCGACAAGACCACCGCCGACGTTATGGGCCACGTTCCACACCGAGACGATCTGGCCACGCTCACTCTGTGACCACCAGTGCACCATGGTGCGACCGCAGGGCGGCCATCCCATCCCCTGCACCCACCCATTGAGGAACAGCAGCACGAACATGATGCCGATACTGGAGGTTGCCCAGTCAGTGAAACCGAACAGGAACATGATGCCGGCGGACATCAGAAGACCAGCAGGAAGGAAGTAACGCGGGTTGGAGCGGTCAGAGACAGCCCCCATCACGAACTTGGAGATACCATAGGCGATCGACACGCCGGCGAAGGCCAGACCAAGATCACCACGGGAATAGCCCTGCTCCACCAGGGAAGGCATGGCCAGAGAGAAGTTCTTGCGTACCAGATAGTAGCCGGCATAGCCTAGAAAGATACCGAGAAATATCTGCCATCTCAGTCGCTTATAGGTGTCGTCTACCTTGGCGTCGTGAAGCGGTGTGGCGTGCACCGCGGATTTGAATAAACCGTACATTCTGCTGCTCGCTCCTGATTTTACGACACCGACCTCTACACGGGCATAGCCACGCCTTGACAGACGCGCTTGGTGTTCGAATGCGAAAGTACAGGCTTCACATCAGTGTCACAATGCGAAAAGCACCGATATTCGCTAGACCTTTGTCTACATGATCTTGACAACCCTTTCTATTCAGTAAGTTATACATGATTTCACATGCCTTCAACGGCTTGCACTTACCGGGTCAGTCAGTGTGAAGACTGGCGTTACCGTAGGCATGTATCAAAAAGAACATCAAACGAACATTCTGGATGGCGCGCCGCCCCGCCCAGCCATCACCGGGCACCTGGTCGAGCAGCAAACGCACACAGACTCGCGTTGCCTCCGCGACGGTTCAGAGCAGGCGTCTTTACACCGGACATGAGCAAGAGGACAGGATGATGCAGCCAAAGCGCCATCGCGCCATTGTCGAACTGATCACGCGTCAGGGATATGCCTCCATCGAGCAGCTGGCCAGTCACTTCGATGTCACGCCACAGACCATTCGTCGCGACCTCAATCAGCTGTCCGAGGCCGGTGCGCTCAAGCGCGTGCATGGGGGCGCGGGGCTTGAGTCCAGCACCGTCAGCACCGCTTACAGCACCCGCAAGACATTGAACCTGGGCGCCAAGCGGCGCATGGCGGCGGCCCTGGCCAGGCAGATCCCCGACCACGCCTCGCTGTTCATCAACATCGGCACCAGCAACGAGATGGTGGCCGAGGCGCTGTGTGATCACCGCGGGCTTGAGGTCATCACCAACAACCTGAACGTGGCGGCCATCCTCCAGCACAAGGAGGATTTCAACGTCATCGTGGCCGGCGGCATGGTGCGCTCCCGCGATGGCGGCATCATTGGCGAGGCCACCATCGACTTCATCAACCAGTTCAAGGTCGACTTCGGCATCATCGGTATCAGTGGCATCGATGAAGATGGCTCGCTGCTGGAATTCGACTATCAGGAAGTGCGTGTCGCCCAGGCGATCATCCACAACTCACGCCAGGTCTTCCTGATCGCGGATCACTCCAAGTTCCAGCGCAATGCGGTCGTGCGCCAGGGCAACCTGAGCCAGCTCGATGCGCTCTTCACCGACATCCAGCCCCCGGAAAGCATTCTGACCCTGATGCGTCAGCACGAGGTCGCGCTGCACGTCGCCGACGACGAGTCGACGGGCGAGACCGGCGACGCTTGAGCACCGGGACGCGCCATCCAATCGACCAGTCACCTCACCAACGCGCCATGTCACCAACGAGCCAACACGACCAACTCGTCTCGCGATCACGGGGCCAGGCAACACGCCGACGAGCAGCCTGGCCCGGCTCTCACCCTTTTCTGCCTCGCCCCTTCCCCTCCATTCTCGTCGCCCCCTCTTGCACCAATGAGCCCTCGCAGATGACGACAGCCACACTTCTGCTGTCTTATCGCTGCCCAGTGACACCGCTTCGTCTACGCATGCCATGTCATGACGCTTGATCAGCCACTGCGCGCCCCGCCTGCGCCGCACGCGCGGCAACATGACAGCCAGCGCTTCATGAAAATGTCACGCCATGATCAGAGACTGAGAAAAAACACCGGCAAGACAACAGGTTGAATATCAGGCAATCCTCGGTTGCCAGACACTCGCCCAAATGATCACTTTCGAAAGCCATCGGCGCACAAGAATCCCCTTGATGTTCGACTTTTGCTAAGCTATGTTCACTTTCGAAAACCCATTATCGCGCACCTTGCCGGTGCAGACTCATTCGCCCCACCCGGTAGCGCCGGGCACGAGCAGGAGCAGCCCATGTCCCGCGACAACGATGCACTTCTTGACCTCTTCATCATCGGCGGCGGCATCAATGGCGCCGGTATCGCCAACGATGCCAGCGGCCGCGGCCTGAGCGTGGCCCTGTGCGAGCAGAACGACCTCGCCAGTGCGACCTCCTCCGCCAGCAGCAAGCTGATCCACGGCGGCCTGCGCTATCTGGAGCACTACGAATTCCGTCTGGTGCGCGAGGCTCTGCAGGAGCGCGAGGTGCTGCTCAAGAAGGCGCCGCATATCATCTGGCCACTGCGCTTCATCCTGCCGCACCAGCCGCATCTGCGTCCGGCGTGGATGATTCGCGCGGGCCTGTTCCTGTATGACCACATCGGCAAGCGCGAGACACTGCCAGCCTCCAAAAGTCTCAAGTTCGGCGAGCAGAGCCCGCTGGTCAGCGAGATCAATCAGGGCTTCGAATACTCGGATTGCTGGGTCGATGATGCGCGTCTGGTCATCACCAATGCGCTGCAGGCGCGCGAGCAAGGCGCCGAGATCATGACAGGCACCCGCTGTGTCGGCGCCCGTGATGTCGAAGGCCACTGGGAGCTGACACTTGAAGATGTCAGCAGCGGCGAGACCTTCATCCGCCGCGCACGCACCCTGGTGAATGCGGCAGGCCCGTGGGTGGAGTCCTTCATCAAGGGCGCCACCGAACGCACGCCGCGCTATGGCATTCGCATGATCCAGGGCAGCCACCTGATCGTGCCGCGCATCAATACCGATGACCGCGCCTTCATCCTGCAGAACAAGGACAAGCGCATCGTCTTCGTGCTGCCCTATCAGGAAGACTTCAGCCTGATCGGCACCACCGATGTGCGCTACAAGGGCGACCCCTCCGAGGTGGCCTGCTCCAGCGATGAGACCGACTACATGCTCGAGGTGGTCAACCATCACTTCAAGCGCAAGCTTGGCCGCGATGACGTGGTCTCGACCTTCTCCGGCGTACGCCCGCTGTGTGACGACGAGTCGGCAGACCCGTCCGCGATGACGCGTGATTACACCCTCCACCTGGATGACAGCGGCGCACCGATGCTGTCCATCTTCGGCGGCAAGATCACCACCTATCGCAAGCTGGCCGAATCGGCACTTAAAGACCTCAAGCCGCTGCTGCCGAGCATGGGCGAGCCGTGGACCCACGAGAAGGCCCTGCCCGGGGGTGATATCGAGAGCCGCGCAGCCTTCACTCGCCAGCTGCAGCGCGACTACCCGTTCCTCGGCGAAGCACGCGCCAGACGCTTCGCCTCAAGCTACGGCAGCCTGTGCCTGCATTTCCTCGACGGCAAGCAGAGCGAGGCGGACCTGGGCGAGGACTTCGGCGCAGGCCTGAGCGCTGCCGAGATCGACTACCTGGTCGAGCACGAATGGGCGCGTGAGGTGCAGGATGTCGTCTGGCGCCGCACCAAGCTGACGCTGCGCCTGAGCGATGAGCAGAAGACGCGCATCGGCGACTACCTCAAGGAACGCCTGCTGGCACGCGCCGCCTGATGAAAACCGGCTGAGCAAGCAGCGAAAAAAAGCCCGCCCCTCCTTGTCGGAGGGGCGGGCTTTTCGTTCAGGGACAGGCGGAATTTTTGGTCATGTATTGACGACTTACTGGATACCGCCCGCCGTCAGCTTGGCCGGGTCGAGCAGACGCTCCAGCTCCTCGCGTGACAGCTCAGTCTCTTCCTCGGCCACATCCAGAATCGGACGCCCGGCCTGATAGGCCACCTTGGCCACTCGCGCCGCCTCGTTGTAACCGATCACCGGATTGAGCGCCGTGACCAGAATCGGGTTCTTGGCCAGCGGGGCCTCGATGTTGTCCTGGCGCACGTTGAAGGTGGCAATGGCCTTGTCCGCCAGCAGGCGGCTGACATTGGCACTCAGCGTGATCGAGGACAGCAGATTGTTGGCGATCAGCGGCAGCATGACATTGAGCTGGAAGTTGCCGCTCTGCCCGGCGATGCCGATGGTGGCGTCATTGCCCATCACCTGCGCCGCCACCTGAGCGGCCGCCTCGGGGATCACCGGATTGACCTTGCCCGGCATGATGGAGCTGCCCGGCTGCAGGGCCTCAAGCTCGATCTCGCCCAGCCCTGCCAGCGGGCCGGAATTCATCCAGCGCAAGTCGTTGCTGATCTTCATCATCGCCACGGCGTAGGTACGCAGATGGCCGGAGAGCTCGACTGCCGTGTCCTGGGAGGACAGCGCCGCGAAGAAGCTCTCGGCGGGGCGGAAGGCATGCCCGGTCTGGTGTGAAAGGCGTTCAGCGATGCGCTCGGCGAATTCCGGATGCGCGTTGATGCCACTGCCGACGGCGGTGCCGCCCTGGGCGAGGCGCTCGAGGCGCGGCAGCACCTGCTCGATACGCTCGATGGCCTGTCCGACCTGCGCCTGCCAAGCACCCAGCTCCTGACTCATGCGGATCGGCATCGCATCCATCAGGTGAGTGCGACCGGTCTTGACGACGTCGTCCACCTCAGAGGCCTTACGGGAGATCACCTCATGCAGATGGCACAGCGCCGGCAACAGGGTGTCCGAGACAGCGATGACGGCGGACAGATGAATGGCTGTCGGGATGACATCATTGCTCGACTGCCCCATGTTGACGTGGTCGTTGGCACCGACGCTCACATCCTTGTCGCCCAGATGCTGATTGGCAAGCTGCGTCAGTACCTCGTTGACGTTCATGTTGGTTGAGGTGCCGGAACCGGTCTGGAAGACATCGACCGGGAATTGATCGGCATGCTCGCCGTCGATGACCTGGCGCGCCGCCTTGATGATCGCCTCGGCACGCACGTCATCCAGCAGCTCCAGGTCACGGTTGACCTCGGCCGCAGCCAGCTTGATGCGCGCCACGGCGCGAATGAAGGCAGCAGGCAACGGCTGGCCGCTGACGGGGAAGTTATCGACCGCTCGCTGAGTCTGGGCGCCATAGAGTGCGCTTGCCGGCACTTCGAGTTCACCCATGCTGTCGCGTTCACGGCGGGTCTGGCTGCTCATGCTTGTCTCCCTGTGCTGTTGCATATGACGTCGCACCTGGCTGGCGTCACTGATGGGCGGCTGGCAATGAAGTGATCGATGACCTGATCGCCAGCTTCAATCCCCTGATGATCACTTGGGGACGTACAGGATACCAATCAAGCCGCTTGATAGTAGTGATTATCAATAACAATTACACATTCATTGCCGGGCTCCGTCATCACACGGCCTGCAACCTTTCGGATGCGCCCTTGCAAGATGGCTCCTCACCAATCCTCTGTTACGCAAGACAGGGCCTCGGTTACACTGTGCAGCGCTTCAACCATGGCCATGGCCCCTTGGCCACGCCTCATGAATCCTGTCGACGGAATGACCGCGAACCTGATGTCCACCTCTTCGCTGCTGAAACCCGCCGTGTGTGCGGTGTGCACCATCCCTCACTTCCTCGTGCCTGTCGGAGGGGAAATCGCGTCATGAAATGGTTATCGCACAATCCTTACTTCACCTACCTGCACCGCCAGCGCCTGCATATCCTGCGTGTGACCGTCGCTCTGACGCTGTGCTTTTCGATCATCGAGCTGTTCAGTCTGCCGCACAGTTCCTGGGCATTGGTCAGCACCGTGATGGTCATGGGCAATCTACCCCACGTCGGCGGTGTCATCGACAAGGGCTGGCAACGTCTGGTCGGCACTCTGCTTGGTGGCCTGTGGGGCCTGATATTGATTCTGGTCGCCGAGCCACTGCCGGGCGTGGTGCCATTCTGGAGCATCGTCGGCATCGCCCTGGCGCTGAATGCCACCTTCAGCAACCGCTATGGCTACAGCTCGCTGCTGTTCTGCGTCACGCTGCTGATGGTGATCGGTGATGGCAATCATGATCTCGGCATCGGGCTGTGGCGTGTCTTCAATGTGGTGCTGGGCACCCTGATCAGCATCGTGGTCAGCATGGTGCTGCTGCCACAGAAGGCGACGGATGTCTTCCGCTTTCTGCTGGCCGACAACCTCGACAAGCTGGCACGCCTCTACCACGGCCATACCAAGGCCGAGCGTGAGGGCGTCAATGAGGGGCTCGCGCTGGTGCGTGCCACCTCGGCACAGCTGGTCAAGCAGCGCGGGCTGGTCGATGCCGTCGCTCAGGAAGGCCGCATCAATCGTGCCGACATCGAGGAAATCCTGTCCTTCGAGCGCCGCATGATCTCGACCATCGAACTGCTGCAGGAAACCCACTGGAACACCCGCGAAGGGCATGAATTCATCGAGGGGTTGGATGGCCTGCGTGATGCCCAGCATCGCCTGGCCCGTGCCCTGGGGACCCTGGCCTTCCAGGTACGCACCGGCCAGAGCATCGAGCTGACGGTGACGCCCTTTGACCTGCAACGCTATGCCGATGTTCGCAATGTCGAGAGCCGCAACGGCCGTGCGCTGTTCAGCCCGGCAGGCTACCTGTGGCTCAATCGCGAGCTGGCACGCCTGACCGAAGCCCTGGGCGAGCGGCTGGCCTTGCTGGAGCGTCTGCCGAGCCAGCGCCTGCAGCGCCGACTGCCGGGCCATGGCCTGATCAGTGATGCGCGCCGTCTGTTCCTGCCGGAAGACCCGACGCCGGGCGATACGGCAGCCCCCACCAGGCGCGAGAACAGCGCTGGCAGGCAACACTCTCCGGCCAGCAAGGCGCCGGCCAGCAAAGCGACGGCGAGTGATGACACCAGCAGTGATGACATCTTCAGCGATGAGCCAGACCGCCGCGATAGGCGCCAGCCAGACTCGGGCGGCAATGAGACTGCCAGGAAAGATACATGAACTCAGTATCCGGAGTGACTCCCGCAAGCCAGCATGATGTGCTGATCGTCGGTGGCGGCGCGGCAGGTTTGACCCTGGCACTCAGCCTCGCCAATCGCCTGCTGCCCGGCCCGCGCACCCGCCGCGTCACGCTGTTGCGTCCAGCGCGTGAGGCACAGGGTGCCAGCCGCTGGGCACAGGGCGGTATCGCGGCGGTGCTGGCGCCAGAGGACGATGTGGAGTCCCATGTCGCAGACACCCTGATTGCCGGCGATGGCCTGTGCAACGAGCGCGCGGTGCGCTTCACCGTCGGTCACTCGCGGGAGGCGATCGAATGGTTGATCGCGCTCGGCGTGCCCTTCACCCCGGCCGATGCCGACGCCAGCTACCCCTTCCACCTTACCCGCGAAGGGGGGCATGGCCGCCGCCGCATCATCCACGCCGCCGACGCCACCGGGCGGGCGCTGCTCGACACGCTCAGCGCCCACGTCGAAGCTCACCCGAACATCGAGATTCTCGAAGACCTGCTGGCCGTCGACATCGCGATCAACGCTGGCCGCGCCAGTGGTCTGTGGGTGATGGACAGCACGGGCCAGCGCCAATGGCTGGCAGCCAATGACCTGGTACTGGCCACCGGCGGCGCCAGCGGGCTGTTCGCCCACGCCACCAGCCCGAGCGCCAGCGTCGGTGACGGCATGGCGATGGCGACCCGCGCCGGCGCCAGCCTGATGAACCTGGAGTTCCAGCAGTTTCATCCCACCTGCTTGTATGATCCCGATGGCACGCCCTTTTTGATCTCCGAGGCGGTGCGGGGCGAAGGGGGGCTGCTGCTGCGCCCGGATGGGCATCGCTTCATGGCCGATCATGACCCTCGCCTGGAGCTGGCGCCGCGTGATGTCGTGGCACGCGCCATCCTCACCGAGATGCGCACGCACGGTCTCGAGCATGTCTGTCTGGATATCAGCGCGCTGGGCGCCGAGGCGATCGAGCACCACTTCCCGACCATCGCCGAGCACTGTCTGACGCGCGGGATCGATATTCGTCATGCACCGATACCCGTCGTCCCTGCCGCCCACTACAGCTGCGGCGGCATCGCCACCGGGCTGGATGGCGAAAGCGACCTGCCGGGGCTCTGGGCCATCGGCGAAGTCGCCTGCACGGGCCTGCACGGCGCCAATCGCATGGCCAGCAACTCGCTGCTCGAATGCCTGGTGCAGGCGCGCGCCTGTGGTGAAGCACTTGGGCAACTCCACCGCGCCGACGAGCCACGCCTGACGAGCACGCTCGACTCGCTGATGCCGCAACACGCCACCCTGCTCACACAGCTTGCCGACAATGGTCAGGTCTGGCGCTGCGTGATGCGTTTGAGCGCGGACGAGGCACGCACGCGCCTGCACAGCTTGCGCCAGCTGATGAGTCTGCAAGCGGGAATCGAGCGCAGCCAGCACGGCCTGAGGGAGGCGTTGAAGCAGATAGCACAGTGGGTATCGCTTGAGGCGGGACAGGCGGCAGAGAGCGAGCAGCACAGGCAAGCTTCAGTGCCGCGGGCAGGGCTCGATCATCTTGCGCTCTATCAGGCCTTGACGCTGGCACCGCTGCTGCTGCTCTGCGCCCATCAGCGTCACGAGTCACGCGGCCTGCACTTCATCCGCGACTTCCCGATGCCGGCGCCGCGCGCTCGCGATAGCATCATTCGGCTCTCGGCCTTCGCTGCCGCGACCTGAGCGGTTTATGCGAAGCGCCATGAGAAGGACCATGAAAAGGCTCATAAGCAGGCTCAGCGTGCATGGCCCCCCTGGGCAGCGACGCGCCGCAGGGTATCCAATGGCGGTGGCTGACGCGGCAATCCATGCGGCAAGGGCGGCCACAGCCATACCCGCTGGGTTTTCAGGTGCTGCTGGTCCGCGCCCTGCGCTCTCAAGCCCTGTAGCCCCATCCCCTGTGGCCCGAAGCCCTGCGTCGAGATCTCGAGCCCGATCAGCCGCGGCGAGCACCACAGGCAGCGCACGGTGACGGGCTGCCAGCTGCGTGAGGCACCATCGGCCCACCACCAACAGAGCTGCATCTCCGGGTGACGATGGCGCGCATCTGAGGCAGGCGGGGTGTCACTGGCTTCGGTCTCGGCTTCGCTTTCTGCTTCGGTCTTGGCTTCAGCCTCATGCTCCGGCACTGGCGCCTGGCCACCGCTGGCAAGCGCCGCATCAGCGCAGAGGCTGCCCCCCAGGGCCAGCCAGACTCGCGCCTCGGGGTCCTTGAGACGCCGCCGAGCCTGGCGCCACCAAGATACCAGCTCTCCAGCCTGCAGCAGCCAGCCCAGCCCCACCACGCTCAAAAGCGTCATGACACCATCCGGCAGCTGAGCGAGCCCCTCAAACGCACAATGCCCCGCCTCGAAAGGCAGGGCATTGCGCAGGAATTGCCACTGACAGGTCCACCACGTACTGACAACGAACTGGCCAGTCGCCAGCTCGGCAAGCCAGACCCACAAGGCGAGACTCGCCGCCAACAGCCCGACGCGCAGGCTGGCGTGGGTCGCGAACGCCTGCCTAGAGGCCCTTGAACTGATCGCGCTCGCCATTCTCGGCATTGGCGATCACCATGTTGATCAGGCGCTGGTACTCGGCATTGCCGCACGGGTCGCGCTTCATCAGCCACACGAAGAGATCCTGATCCTCTTCGGCCAGCAGCTGCACATAGAGCGCCTTGTCGTCTTCGCTCAAGGCGTCGAAACGCTGCTCCAGAAACGGCAGCAGCAGCAGATCGAGCTCCCACATGCCGCGACGCGAATGCCAATGCAGCCGCTTGCGAATCACATCTTCCATTGCCTGAACCTCAGTCGTCACATCAATGCGCGCAGTATACCCGAGGGGGGCGTCAGCGGCATCCGTTGACCCGTTGCTCGGGCAGGAATTGGCAATCCGTGCCGTGATCGGCAATGATGTCCCTAGTGCGTTGTTTTCTCAGGATTTGCCCATTATGCTGAGGAGATAACAATCACAAGGATGCGTGTGCCTGTCCGGTGACAAGAGGTCGCCCGGCTGACGCATCACGAACGCCTTTCGCGAGAAAGGTGCAGGCATGGAGAGATCCGATGACCAAGTCCGAGCTGATCGAACAGATAGCCATGCGACAGCCTGAGTTGTCGCTCAAGGATGTAGAGGCCGCGGTTCGCATCATCCTCGATGATGTGACAGACGCCCTGGCCCACGGCGGTCGCGTCGAGATTCGCGGTTTCGGCAGCTTCTCGCTGCACTACCGTGAGCCACGACTGGGGCGCAATCCCAAGACCGGCGAGCCTGTGGATCTGGATGGCAAGTTCGTCCCCCACTTCAAGCCCGGCAAGGAGCTGCGCGAGCAGGTCGATGCCAGTCGCGCCCTGGGGTATTGACCACAGTGATGATGACGATGCGACTGACTGACAGCGCTGACCGTAGATGAACACCCGGCGTGACGGGGCTGGCGGGTTCAGTGCCGGCAGACACCCGCTCAAGTCCTGATACCAGAGACGACAGCCACCCACCTCACGGCGTCGCCGCCAAGACTCGCGCGATGGGCAGTGATACACTCGCTCCCAGATGATTCACGACTGCATTTCATGACAAGGAAACCGTTATGCGTTGGCTAAAAGGTCTCGTTCTGGCCGTGATCCTGCTGATCGTCCTGCTGGTCGGTATTCTCTTTGCCGTTCACAACCAGCAAGCCGTGCCCCTCGACCTCATCTGGGTAGAGCTGCCTGCTGCGTCCCTTTCCATGTGGCTGCTGTTCTCGCTGGCCGTCGGCGTCGTGCTTGGCATGGTCGCGATGACCGGCATGTATCTGCGCCTGCGCACGCTGTTGACCCGTGCCCAGCGTCGCAACCAGCAGCAACGCAAGGAACTGGACCAACTGCGCATCCAGGAGATCAAGGAAGTGGCATAAATGCCTGATCTGATATTGCTGGGATTGCTGATGGCGGCCATCGCCATCGGATTCTGGCTGGGGCGGCGTGATCGTCGCCCCGATGAACAAGCACCGGCTCCTGCCACCCTGTCCCGCGACTACTTCGTCGGCCTCAATCATCTGCTCAACGAGCAGCCTGATCGTGCCATCGAAACCTTCGTTCAGGCCCTGGAAGTCAACAGCGACACCGTCGATACCCACATAGCGCTGGGCAATCTCTATCGCAGTCGCGGCGAAGTCGATCGTGCCGTCAAGATTCACCAGAACCTGCTGGCCCGCCCTGCCCTGGATAGCGAACAGAGCGAGCGTGTCCAGCTGGAACTTGCCCGCGACTTCATGCGCAGCGGTGTCTATGACCGCGCCGAGAAGCTGCTGGAAACTCTCCTCAAGCAAGCACAGCACGACAGTCATCGGCGTGCCGGCCGCCGCCTGTTGATCGACCTCCTCGAGCGGGAGCGCGAGTGGGAGGCCGCACTCGAAGTCGCTCATGCCATTCTGCGTCAGGAAGGCGGCATCCGCCGCGCGGCGGCCCATTGGCACTGCGAACTAGCCGCGCTGGATATCGCCGAAGGTAGCCAGGCGATGGCCCGCAAGCGCTTGAAGCAGGCGCTTTCCACCGACGAGAAATGCGTACGCGCCAACTGGATGCTGGCCGAGATCGAATTCGATCATGCCAACTACAAGCAGTGCATCCGCCTGCTGCAGCGCATCCCACGTCAGGACACCGGCTTCACCCCCATCATTCTCGAGCCACTGGGCAACGCCTTTCGCATGCTGGATGACGAGAGTGGCCTGGTGCGCCTGCTGCATCAGGAAGTCGAACGCGCGCCCTACACCACGACCGTCATCAGCCTTGCACAGTTGATCGAGCGTCGCGAGGGTGTCGAGGCCGCCGCCAGCTTCGCCAGCGAGCAGCTGCATCGTCACCCCAGCCTGCGTGGCGTCGACTACCTGCTCGATCTCTACCTGCTGGATGCCGACGAGCGCGAGACCGAGCGTTTCAATCTGCTCAAGCGCCATACCCAGCAGCTGATCCAGGCGCGCCCTCGCCATCGCTGTCATCGTTGCGGCTTCGAAGCCTCGATGCTGCTCTGGCAATGTCCGAAGTGCCGCCACTGGGGCACGGTCAAGCCGATCACCGGCCTGGAAGGTGAGTAATGGCGCCAACTGGTGCACAGCTACCCGCTGACAGGCAGACCACAGATACCAGAACGAAAAGCCCCCTGCAGCTACGCTGCAGGGGGCTTTTTCATGCCGCCTTGATGACTACCGGACTGACGCTATCGAACTGACGCCACCGATCACATCAGCCCTGCCCGATGGCACGCTCGCGCAGGCGCGGCGAGAGCAGCTCGCCCACGAGACAGGCTGCCAGGATGACGGCCACGAAATACGGCCAGTCGCCGAATGACAGCTCTGCGACACCCAGGGCATCGACGAAGATCGCCAGGATGCAGACCGGGCTGACATAGCGAATCATGAACAGCCACAGACGATAGCCGGCGTCGCTCAGATTCAACTCATCGCGCAGCATGCTGCTCTTGAAGACGAACCCGGCCAGCAGCGCCATGGCGATGCCACCGATCGGCATCATCCAGCGCGAGGTCAGGTAATCGAGCCAGTCGAAGAAGTGCTTGCCGGCCAGCGTCCAGTCCGCGCCGAGATTGAACGACAGCATCGCGAACATCGCCACCAGCCACAGCACACTGCCGGCCAGCCACGAAGCCTTGGCGCGGCTCATGTTGCGGTTCTCGCTCAGCCAGGCGACGGTCGCCTCGATCATCGAGATGGCGGAGGTCAGGGCGGCGATCGAGAGCATGGCGAAGAACAGCACCCCGAACAGCTGCCCGAAGGGCATCTGGTTGAAGGCCACCGGCAGGCTCATGAAGATCAGCCCCGGCCCGGAGGATGGGTCCATGCCATTGGCGAAGATGATAGGGAAGATCGCCAGACCCGCCATCAACGCCACCAGAGTATCGGCGATCGCCACCGTGAAGGTGGTACGGGCGATGGAGGTGCCCGACGGCAGGTAAGAGCCGTAGGTGAGGATGGCGCCGGAGGCCAGTGACAGGGTAAAGAAGGCATGTCCCAGCGCGGCCAGCACCCCTTCGCTGCTCAAGCGCGTGACATCGAAATCGAACAGGAAGTGGAAGCCTGCCGAGAAGTTGCCCGAGGTCAGGGCGTAGCCGATCATGATCAGCAGCATGATCACCATGCCCGGCATCATCCAGCGCACACTCTTCTCGACACCTTCCTGCACCCCGCGCCCGACGATCAGCATCGTCACCACTGTCACCAGCGTGGCCCAGCCGCCCAATGCCCAGGGATTGGCGTTGCCGGCCTCGAAGATGGCGCCCAGCTCCGCGACGCTGTGTCCGGACAGCGCACCACTGGCCATCTTCCACAGGTAACTGAACGACCACCCCGCGACCACGACATAGAACGACAGGATCATGAAGCCGGCCAGCATCGCGATCCAACCGAAGACCTTCCACAACGGACTGGCCCCCGCTTCACGTGCCAGATTGGCAATCGCCTCGATGGGGCTGCCGCGCCCCCGCCGCCCGAAGGAAATCTCCGCCATCATCACGGGCACGCCCACGGCGAGAATGCAGGCCAGATACACCAGCACGAAGGCACCCCCGCCATACTCACCGGTGATATAGGGAAACTTCCAGATATTGCCCAGCCCTACTGCGGAACCGGTAGCTGCAAGGATGAAGCCCCAGCGACTGATCCAGAGATTCTTGGGTTGCTGTCTTGCCGTCATGGAATACCTTACAAGTTATTGTTGTGAGCCAGTGGTGATCGACGCAACGCCTGGCCGTCTTGGGTGCTCACACAGACCATTTTACTGATATGAAGCATGTTCGTCCGCGATTCCCATCGAAAATCACCACGATTCCCTCAGAATTCCTCTGCGAAAACGCCATCACCACACGACGGCAATCACTCTACATTAGATACTCCAACTTGGTAACATTTGAAACGATAATGACCACCCAGGGCTGGCAAGCAACCTACCCTGAGAGGAACGACGCCGCAAAAGGACCCGACATCACCGCATCAATGGAGTAGGCTCATTCAAGAGACGCAGACCAGAACGCTCTGGCTAGAGAGGTCTGGGCCTGAGAGTGCTGGGACCTGAGAGTGCCTGGCCAGAAAGCGTCTGGACAAAGAGCAGCTGGCCTCATCTGGCAGCGCAGACAAGGAGGCGTCATGCATCGTCAATTCGCGGTTATCGGACTGGGCTATTTCGGCAGCACCGTCGCGCGGGAACTCAGGCGCCATGACCATGAAGTGCTCGGCGTCGACGCCGATGAGAAGCGTCTCAATGCCGTGGCAGACCTGCTCAACCAGGCCGTGATCGCGGACCCCACCGATGAACATGCCCTGCAGGAGTTGGGGCTTGAACAGTACGATGCCGTCCTGATCGATCTGGCCAACTCGATGGAACAAAGCCTGATCTGCGCGCTGCTGGCCAAGGAGCTTGGCGCCAGAGAGCTGTGGGTCAAGGCCACCTCGGATGCACACCACAAGCTGCTCAGCCGCCTGGGGGTCGATCACATCGTGCATCCCGAGTACGACCTGGGCGTGCGCGTGGCGGAAAGCCTCGCCTACCATGCCATGGTCGACTTCATCCATCTCGGCGATCACCAGTTCGTGGTCGAGCTGGAGGTCAGTGCCCGGCTGGGCGATGACTGCCAGCAGCTCGATCAGCTGCCCATCGATGACGACATCAGCGTGATCGCGCTGCGCAAGGGCAAGACCCTCGATCGCCAACCCTCCGGCAGCACGCGACTGTCCACCGGCGACCATCTGGTTCTGATCGGCGAATTGAGCGCGCTGCGCAAACTGGGGGCTCATCTATGAGGCAGCGCTACCGGCGCTATCTCCGCCCCCTGACCCGCACCCCACGCGGGCCCATCATCCATCTGTCGCCGCCGGAGATTCTGCTGAGCGGCTTTCTGGGCCTCGGCATGCTGGGCGCCTGCCTGCTGAAACTGCCCGGCATGCATCAGGAAGGCTTGAGCTGGCTGTCGGCGCTGTTCACCGCCACCTCGGCCGTCACGGTCACCGGCCTCTCCGTCACTCCGCTCAGCGACTTCACCCTCGCGGGCCAGACCATCGTACTGATACTGATCCAGCTCGGAGGCCTAGGCTTCATGACCATTGCCGCCCTGTCGCTGGTGATGCTGGGCCAGAGCCTGCCGATGCATCAGACCAGCCTGCTGCGCGAGGCGCTCAATCGCAGCAGTTCACGCGAGATAGGCCGCCTGCTCAAGATCATCACCGCCTTTGCACTGACGCTCGAGCTGGCAGGCGCTTCCTTGCTGGCGATGGACTGGGTGCCCGAGTACGGCTGGCAGGAGGGGCTCTGGCTGAGCCTCTTCCACTCGGTCTCGGCCTTCAACAATGCCGGCTTCACCCTGTGGCCGGACAGCCTGATGCGCGAGGCGGCCAATCCCCTGACCAGCGGCGTGATCGGAGTCCTGTTCATGACCGGCGGCATCGGTTTCGCCGTCATCGGCGAGCTGCGTGAGCGGCGACGCGAACATGGCTGGCGCGTGCTGCTGCAACCCTCGCGCTTTTCGGTGCAGACACGCCTGGTGATCGAAGCCACCGTGGCACTCAACCTGCTGAGCCTGGTGATGATACTGGCGCTCGAGTGGCGCAACCCCGGCACGCTGGGCGCCATGGCCAGTCATGGCGAACGCCTGCTCGCCGCCGCCTTCATGGCCATCACACCGCGCACCGCCGGTTTCAGCGTCATCGATACCGCCGAGATGACGCAAGCCTCGACCCTGTGGACCATGGCGCTGATGTTCATCGGCGGTGGCAGCGGCTCGACGGCCAGCGGAATCAAGCTGACCACCTTCGTGGTGCTGTTGCTGACCACCCGCGCCTTCCTGCGCCGCGAACCCTCTCCCACCCTGCATGGCCGCCGCATCGGCGATGACACCGTCTTCAAATCGATCGCCGTGGCACTGGCGGCGATGCTGCTGATCTTCAGCATGCTGTTCGGTCTGACCATCACCGACCCGGACCACGCCTTTCTGTCACTGGCCTTCGAGACCGTCTCGGCCTTCGGCACCGTCGGCCTGAGCCACGGCCTGACGCCCGAGCTCTCGCCCGGCGGGCAATTGCTGATCATCACGACCATGCTGCTGGGTCGCACCGGACCACTCGCCCTCGGCTACCTGCTGGCGACCCGCAGCCGCCCCGGCATCAGCTATGCGCGTACCGAGCTCTCGATCGGCTGATGTGCATGTGCACGGGCGATGGCGCGCGGCTGATGGCACACCACAGACGACACCTCAGAACGACGAAAGCCCCGACGCTGGGCATCGGGGCTTTCGTGAGCATGGTCACCCGCTCAGGGAGCGGCGGGTGAGGTCAGGCAATGACCTCAGTGATCATCATCATGATCATCGTGGTCATCATGCTCTTCAAGACGCTGATGTGCGTGCGTCTCGCCATCGTACTCATCCACTCGGGCCTTGAGCTTCTGACCTGGGCGGAATGTCACCACGCGACGCGCGGAGATCGGAATCTCCTCGCCTGTCTTGGGATTGCGCCCCGGACGTTCGCGCTTGTCACGTAGATCGAAGTTGCCGAAACCGGACAGCTTCACCTGTTCATTTTCCCGCAGGCAACCGCGAATCTCGTCGAAGAACACCTCTACCATCGACTTGGCTTCGCGCTTGGACATGCCGAGTTCTGCGTGCAGATGCTCGGCAAGTTCCGCCTTGGTCAACGCTCCCATGTCCGCTCCCTCGTTCAAGTGGCGACTCATGCTCTCAGCGCCGCCCCGAAACGTGTGTGGCCATCGGTGACGATCGCATCGACTAACTGATTGATTTCCTCATCATTCAGCGTGCGCGAAGGATGCTGCCAGGTCAAGCCCAGGGCGAGCGACTTGTGACCATCGGCTACCCCCTGGCCCTGATAGACGTCAAACAGGCGCAGGTCCGTCAGCCATTCACCGGCTTGCGAGCGGATGGCGTCGAGCAGCGACTGCACGTGAATGCCCTCTTCGACCACGAAGGCCAGGTCACGACGCACTTCCGGATACCTGGAGAGCGGCGCGAAGCGCGGCAGACGGCCTGCGCAGGCAGAGGCCAGCGTGATCTCGAACACGAACACCTCGACCTTCAGGCCAAGCTCGGCGCGCGCCGCCGGGTGCAGGGCACCCATCCAGCCCGCCGGCTCGCCATTGAAGAACAGCTGAGCGCACTGGCCCGGGTGCAGTGCCGGATGCTCGGCAGCTTCGAAGCGCCAGGCGTCCAGATTGCCGCCCAGTGCCAGCAGTGCCTCGACATCGCCCTTGAGATCGAAGAAATCGACCTTGTCACGACCGCCATTCCAGCCTTCCGGCAGACGGGCACCGGTGATCAGGCCGCCGATCATCGGCGTCTGCTCGAGGGAGTCCAGCTCGCCGCGGAACACAAGCCCGGTCTCGAACAGGCGCACGCGCGACTGCTGACGATTGAGGTTGTGGCTCAGCGCCTTGACCAGCCCCGGCAGCAGCGAGCTGCGCATCACCGCCATGTCGCTGGAAATCGGGTTGACCAGTGCCGGCGCCACCCCTTGCGGATCCAGCGTCTTCTGCAGCTCAGGGGCGACGAAGCTGTAGCTGATCGCTTCCTGATAGCCCCGCGCCACCAGCTGACGACGCAGGCTGGTCAGCGGCTGGGTGGTCTCATTGGCCACGGCCGGCGCCAGACGCGCGTTCGGGCGGCTGACAGGCAGATTGTTATAGCCGTGGATGCGCGCCAGCTCCTCGATCAGGTCAGCCTCGATGCTGACATCGAAACGCCAGCTCGGCACCGTCACCTGCCATTGGCTATTGCCATTCGCGGCGACCTGCATGCCCAGACGCTCAAGAATCTCGACGATCTCGTCATCCGGCAGCGCCATGCCCAGCGTGCGCTCGACACTGGTGCCGCTCAGGCTGACGACAGCGGCCTTGGGCAGCGCTGCGTCGCTGGCAACCTCGATGATCGGGCCCGGCTTGCCGCCGGTGATCTCGAGCAGCAGAGCCGTCGCGCGCTCGATGGCATCACGCTGCAGCTGCGCGTCCACACCACGTTCGAAACGATGCGAGCTGTCAGTGTGCAGGCCGTAGCTACGCGCCTTGCCAGCCACGCTCAACGGCGCGAAGAAGGCCGACTCGAAGAAGATGTCGCGCGTCTCGGCGTTCACACCACTGCCTTCACCACCCATCACACCGGCGATGGCCAGCGGGCCCTTCTCGTCGGCGATGACCAGGGTGTCGTCCCGCAGCGCGACTTCCTGACCGTCGAGCAGCGTCAGCGGCTCTTCAGCGGCTGCCATGCGCACCTCGATGCCACCGTTCAGGCGTGCCAGATCAAAGGCGTGCATCGGCTGGCCGAGTTCGAGCAGCACGTAGTTGGTGACGTCGACGACGGGGTCGATGCTGCGGATGCCACTGCGACGCAGACGCTCCTCGAGCCACAGCGGCGAGGTCGCGGCGACATTGACGTCACGCACGACACGTCCCAGATAGCGCGGGCATACCTCTGGCGCGCTGACGGTGACCGGGAAGGTGTCGTCGATCTGGGCGGCAACCGGCTCGATGCTCGGCGCCGTGACGGCGAGACGATTGAGCACGCCGACTTCGCGCGCCAGCCCCTTGACGCTCAGGCAGTCGCCGCGGTTCGGGGTCAGGTCGACCTCGATGGCGTTGTCGTCAAGATTCAGGAAGTCACGTGCATCACGGCCCACCGGCGCGTCCGCGGCCAGCACCATGATGCCGTCGGAGGCCTCGGCTTCCAGACCCAGCTCGGAGGCGCCACAGATCATGCCGCGGGATTCGACACCGCGCAGCTTGGCCTTGCGAATCTTGAAGTCGCCCGGAAGCTTCGCGCCGACCTGAGCGAAGAGCACCTTCTGGCCAGCGGCGACATTCGGGGCGCCACATACGACCTGCACCAGTGCACCACTGCCATCATCTACCTGGCAGACATTGAGGCGATCGGCCTCCGGGTGCGGTTGCTTGTCCTTGACCTCGGCCACGACCACGCCGGTGAACTCACCGGCGACCGGTTCGATACCATCGACTTCCAGACCGGCCATGGTGACCTGATCGGCCAGCTGCTGGGTGTTCAGTTCCGGCGACACCCACTCACGCAGCCACTGTTCGGAAAATTTCATCTTGCTGTCCTGTTCCGTAAGTTCACGCCCTCAAGGCGCGATACGTGAATGAGTGCCTAGCTGAACTGGCGAAGGAAACGCAGGTCGTTCTCGAAGAACAACCGCAGGTCGTTGACGCCGTAACGCAGCATCGCCAGACGCTCTACGCCCATGCCGAAGGCGAAGCCGCGGAAGCGCTCGCTATCGATACCGGAGTGACGGAAGACTTCCGGATGCACCATGCCGCACCCCATCACCTCGAGCCAGCCGGTATGGGAGCAGACACGACAGCCGTCACCTGCACACATCACGCACTGGATATCGACTTCAGCGGACGGTTCGGTGAACGGGAAGTAGGACGGACGGAAGCGGACTTCCAGGTCATCACGCTCGAAGAAGGCATGCAGGAACTCTTCGACGGTGCCCTTGAGGTCGGCGAAGCTGACATTCTCGTCGACCAGCAGACCCTCGACCTGATGGAACATCGGAGTGTGGGTCAGATCGGAGTCGCAGCGATAGACGCGACCCGGGCAGACAATGCGCAGCGGCGGCTCACTGGCCTTCATGCTGCGCACCTGCACCGGAGAGGTGTGGGTGCGCAGAAGACGCGTGGCGTCAAAATAGAAGGTGTCATGCATCGCGCGCGCCGGGTGATGCGACGGGATGTTCAGCGCTTCGAAGTTGTGATGGTCATCTTCGATTTCCGGCCCTTCAGCGACACCGTAACCGATGTGCGAGAAGAAGCTTTCGATACGCTCAAGCGTGCGGGTGACCGGGTGCAGGCCGCCTACCGGCTCACCACGGCCCGGCAGGGTCACATCGACGCGCTCGGCGGCAAGACGCGCATTGAGCGCCGCCGTTTCCAGCGTATTGCGACGTGCATCCAACTCGCCACTCAACAGCTGCTTGGCTTCGTTGATGGTCTCACCGGCCTTGGGGCGCTCTTCGGGGGACAACTTGCCGAGGCCCTTGAGCAGTGCGGTGATCTCGCCCTTCTTGCCGAGAAAACGTACCCGTACCTCATCGAGGGTCTGGACGTCTTCGGCCGCCTGGATCGCGGTGCGTGCTTCGTCCACCAGGGTGGAAAGATGTTCCATCCGTTCAGCTCCGATCGCTTGAGTCACTGGCGCGGCAATGTCCGCCACCAATGGAAGTCGCGCCGACCTGAAGGTCGGCAGGGAGAGCGCCCCGCCTGCGGTGAATCACACAGACGATCGCGCCCTTGCCAGAGACCGGCCCGCAACGCGGCCAATCCCGTTCATGTCGCTGCTGCCCCACCGCCGGCTCTCTGACGGCGGGCCAAACAAAAACAGGGGAAGAGCGGCTGCTCTTCCCCTGTGACGTAACACGTCATCTCGATACCGCCTGAGTTGTCCAATGCAAGCATTCGACAGTCACGGCCCGGTTCGCCACCTCAGCGGCTCGCCGGGCCTGGGCGATATCTGATCCGGTCACTTACTGAGCAGCCTTGGCCTTCTCGACGATGGCAGCAAAGGCAGCTTTTTCGTGAACCGCGATATCGGCGAGGACCTTGCGGTCGATCTCGATATTGGCCTTCTTCAGGCCAGCGATGAAGCGGCTGTAGGACATGCCATTGATGCGGGCCGCAGCGTTGATACGCGCGATCCACAGGGCACGGAACTGACGCTTGCGGACACGACGGTCACGGTAAGCGTACTGGCCGGCCTTGATGACAGCCTGCTTGGCTACGCGGAAGACGCGTGAACGCGCTCCGTAGTAACCCTTGGCCTGCTTCATGATCTTCTTGTGACGGCGACGTGCGACGACGCCACGCTTGACGCGGGACATAGCGTACTCCTGATATTAAGAAAGTTGGACCGAGGTAAGGACGGCTTACAGGTTCGGCAGCATGCGCTGGATCAGCGCCTTGTCTGCAGCGTGAACCTGCTTCATGCCACGCAGCTGACGCTTACGCTTGGTCGACTTCTTGGTCAGGATGTGGCTACGGAAGGACTGCTTGTGCTTGAAACCGTTGGCAGTCTTCTTGAAGCGCTTGGCAGCGCCGCGGTTAGTCTTGATCTTCGGCATGAGTATTAACTCCGCTCGGTTTCTTGAGAAAATCCAGGGCCGACAAAAAGAGCCACGCCCGCAGGCGTGACCCTGATATGTCCGTTCTACTGCCTATGGATCACTTCTTTTTCGGCGCGAGAATCATGATCATCTGACGACCTTCCATTTTCGGGAAGGACTCGACGGTCACGAGCTCCGAGAGGTCGCCGGCGATCCGTTCCATCAGCTTGCGGCCGATGTCCTGGTGCGCCATTTCGCGACCACGGAAGCGCAAGGTTACCTTACCCTTGTCTCCGCCTTCGATGAAGCGAGTCAGGTTGCGTAGCTTGACCTGATAATCGCCTTCATCGGTACCAGGACGGAATTTGACTTCCTTGACCTGGATCTGTTTCTGCTTCTTCTTCTGCAGATTCTTCTGTTTCTTTTCGTCGAAAAGAAACTTGCCGTAATCCATGATCTTGCAGACGATGGGATCGGCATTGGAAATCTGGACGAGGTCGAGCCCTGCCTCTTCGGCCTTGACAAGCGCATCCTTGGTTGACACTACGCCAACCTGCTCGCCATCTGCGTCGATGAGGCGGACTTCGTCCGCACGAATACGGTCATTGATGGGAGCCCGCTTTTCCTGGGGGCGTCCGCGCTGATTATTCCGCTTGATCGTTGCGTCTCCGTTTGGCTGAAATTCGTTACTGTCAGACCTGTTCTTCCTTCAGGCGTTCCATGAATTCTGAAACTTTCATGGTGCCGAGGTCTTCACCGGAACGGGTTCTGACAGCTACTGCATCAGCTTCCACTTCCTTGTCGCCAACGACGATGAGGTAAGGAACCTTCTGCAGAGTATGCTCACGGATTTTAAAGCCGATCTTCTCGTTCCTCAAGTCTGCTTTGACACGGATGTCATGTTTCTCGAGGCGGGAGACCAGATCCTTGGCATATTCTGCCTGGGAATCCGTGATATTCATCACGACAACCTGCTCAGGGGCGAGCCAGAATGGCATCGCGCCTGCGTGGTGCTCGATCAGGATGCCGAGGAAGCGCTCGAAGGAGCCGAGAATCGCGCGGTGCAACATGACCGGCATGCGACGCTCTCCACTTTCATCGACAAACTGGGCACTGAGACGCTCAGGCAGATTGAAGTCGAGCTGTAGAGTACCACACTGCCAGACACGATTCAGACAATCTCGCAGAGAGAATTCAATCTTTGGTCCATAGAAGGCGCCCTCACCCGGCTGCAGCTCCCACGGCAGGCCAGTCGCATCCAATGCTGCCTGCAGGCCAGCTTCGGCCTTGTCCCACGCTTCCGGCTCACCGATGAAGGATTCCGGCCGAGTGGAGAGCTTCAGCTCGACGTCTTCGAAGCCGAACTGACGGTAGACTTCCAGCGTCAGACGGATGAAGTCCTCGGCCTCGGACTCGACCTGATCCTCGGTACAGAAGATGTGGGCGTCGTCCTGGGTGAAGCCACGCACGCGCATCAGCCCATGCAGAGAGCCGGACGGTTCGTTGCGGTGGCAGGAGCCGAACTCGGCCAGACGCAGCGGCAGGTCACGGTAGCTCTTCAGACCCTGATTGAAGACCTGGACGTGGCACGGGCAGTTCATCGGCTTGACCGCGTACTCACGCTTCTCGGACTCGGTGGTGAACATCAGCTCGTTGTAATGCCCCCAGTGCCCGGATTTCTTCCAAAGCGAAAGATCGACCACCTGCGGTGTCTTGATCTCCTGGTAGCCATTGGCACGCTGGATACGGCGCATGTACTGCTCGAGCACCTGGTACATGGTCCAGCCATTCGGATGCCAGAACACCATGCCCGGCGCCTCTTCCTGCATATGGAAGAGGTCCAGCTTCTTGGCCAGCTTGCGGTGATCGCGCTTCTCGGCTTCCTCGAGACGCTTGAGGTAGGCCTTGAGCTGCTTCTTGTCCGGCCAAGCGGTGCCATAAATGCGGGTCAGCATCGGCTTGGTGGAATCACCACGCCAGTAGGCACCGGCCAGCTTGAGCAGCTGGAAGTGCTTGAGGTGGCGGGTATTCGGCACGTGCGGGCCGCGACACATGTCGGTGTATTCTTCGTGGTGGTAAAGACGGATGGTGTCGCCTTCGCCGATGCCCTCGATGATCTCCTGCTTGTACGGCTCATCGCGCTTCTCGAAAGCGGCCATGGCCTGGTCACGCGAGACATACTCACGCACCACATCGTACTCGCTGTCGATCAGCTGCTTCATGCGCTTCTCGATGGTCTCGAGATCTTCCGGGGTGACCGAACGGCCAAAGTCGATGTCGTAATAGAAACCGTCATCGATGACCGGGCCGATGGCCATCTTGGCCTCCGGGTAGAGCTGCTTGACGGCATGACCGATCAGGTGCGCGCAGGAGTGACGAATCACGTCCAGGCCTTCCGCATCACGCGCCGTGAGAATGGCGACGTTGGCGTCTTCGGTGATCATGTCAGCGGCATCGACCTCGACGCCATTGATCTTGCCGGCCACGCAGGCCTTGGCAAGACCGGGGCCGATGGACTCGGCCAGCTGCATCACGGAAATCGGGGTATCGAAGGTACGCTGGCTGCCGTCAGGCAGAGTAACGATAGGCATGAAGAATTCCTTGCGTTCAGTGGTGGCCCTTACCAAGGGTCACGTGAAGCGAATTTGGCCGAACGCGGGGCGCCGGCTCGAAATAGGGCAATGACGATCACACCCCTCACGCTACTGACCCCGGCCTACAATGCCTGGGGCGCCGCCCACCACCCCATGATGATCGAGTGACCAGTCAGGGTGTGGACACATAACGCGGGAACATGAGCGAGGCAAGACCTTAGCAGCCCGTTCAAAAGTCGTAAAGATACGCTTGAGCCACTGAAGACCATGCACGACACAGACGCAGACGGGGCGCCCTGAGGCGCCCCGTCTGATTCAGCTTACCGCGTTCGGCTTACTTGACTTCAGCAAGCTCGACACGACGGTTTTCGGCACGGCCTTCAGCGGTATCGTTGCTGGCGACCGGCTGCTCTTCACCGTAACCCACAGTCTGGATACGGTTGGTGTCAACACCTTCGGAAGCCAGGTAGGACTTCACGGAGTCAGCACGCTTCTGAGACAGCTGCTTGTTGTAGGAGTCAGAACCCACGGAGTCAGTGTGACCTTCGACGCGAACGCGGACGTTCTCGTTGGAGACCAGCTTGGCCGCCACACCGTTCAGCACTTTCTCGGCGTTGGCAGTCAGCTTGGCGGAGTCGAACTCGAAGTTCACGTCACGCAGGACGAGGTCAGCGACACAGCCCAGGGCATTGACCTTGGCGCCGGCCGGGGTATTCGGGCACTGGTCCTGGTAGTCCGGCACGCCGTCACCGTCGGAATCGAGCGGGCAGCCTTTCGCGTCAACAGTGACGCCGGCCGGAGTACCCGGGCACTGGTCCTTGTAGTCAGCAACGCCGTCACCGTCGGTGTCCAGCGGGCAGCCTTTCGCATCAACAGCGACGCCTGCCGGAGTCCCCGGGCATTGGTCACGGTCGTTCGGCACGCCGTCACCATCGTCATCCATGGACTTCGGAGCATCGTCAGCACACAGCAGTGCGCCAGCGGTCGCGCCGCCGACAGCACCCAGAGAAGCGCCGGTGTCTTCGTCGCTGTCACCAGAGACGCCGTAACCAATCCCGCCACCGATCAGGCCACCGGCCAGACCGCAGACGAACGGCTGGCTGTACCAGGGCTTCTCAGCAGATGAAGACTGGGAAGCAGAGCTTGCGCAGCCAGACAGGCCAACAACCAATGCAGAACCCAGAACCAGGCCAGTCGTAGATCTTTTCATGTAAGACTCCTTCTTAACACAGCGCAATATGTAACGAGGGTGTTACGTATCGACTCAGTATAAGAGCCGAACTCGTTACGATGAAAGGAATTTTATTCAAATCTTCCTTTAAGAAGAAAGCACATGCAGGTGCGTCCTTCCAGCTCTGATCGGGTCTGTTTCCCTTGAAAACGGTACCGATCCTCAGGCATACGTTGAAGGAAAACAGTGTTTTTTGCAACGTCGAAAAACTTTGACACTAACTGTATCAGATTGGCGACGCTGTAAAACCCCTGTTTTACTCTCTTCCAAGGTGCTGGCGTACCAGCCCCTCGAAAATCTCGACGCCGGGCGCCAACAGCGTATCAGGAAAATCGTAATCGGGGTGGTGGAGCCCCGGCATTTCCTCACCTGCGCCAAATGTGAACATGGCGGCATGGCAGTCTCGTGCCAGCACGCCAAAGTCCTCGGACCAACGATGCGCCTGGGGGAGTTCCACGCAATCAAGCCCTTGCTGCCGCGCCACACGGCGAATCATGTCATTCGCCTCAGGCGAATTCCAGGTCGCATCAAAGGTGTCACACCAGTCAACGTCGATACCCAGACGGTCTTCTTCCGCCTCGCTGCGCGCCAGTGACACGGCCGCTTCCGCCAGCGCCTTCATCATGTCATCGCTCTCGGTGCGCAGGGTGACCATCACCTCGGCATCGCCTGGCGAGGTACCGAACGCGACCTCGCCCAGGCGCGCATGGATCAGGGTCACCATCGCAAGTCCGGTTTCATCGGCAAATTGCAACGGCAGACGCGACAGGCCTTGCATGATGCGACACATGGCCATCGCCGGACTGCGACCGTTTTCCGGGTGGGCCGCATGCGCACAGAGCCCGGAAAGCCGCACGATCATGCCGCGCGAGGCACAGGTGAAGGCATGGTCGCGCACGCTGACTTCCCCGAGGGGACGCCCCGGCAAGTTATGACACGAGTAGAGATAATCCGGCTTGAGTGCGGCAAAGGCCTTGCTGCGCACGACGGCACGCGCCCCTTCGCCGGTTTCCTCGGCGGGCTGGAACAGCAACACCACCTCGCCCCTGGCGACCGGAGACGCCGTCAGGCGCTGCGCCACGCCCAGCATCCAGCTCATGTGGCCGTCATGGCCGCACAGGTGCCCGACATGCGGATGACAGGAGGACCAGTCGCCACGCGGCGCCTCATCGATGGGCAGAGCATCCAGCTCACAGCGCAGCATGACGCGCGGGCCTGGCTCGGCACCGCGGAAGATGGCGGCCAGACCATGCCCGCCCAGACCGCTGACCACCTCGGCGCCGGCCTCCTGCATCCAGCCGGCGATGCAGGCCGCCGTGGCGGCTTCCTGTCCGGAGAGTTCCGGTGAGCGGTGCAGTGCGTGACGCAGCTCGGCCAGCGGCGTACCCAGCAAGGAAAGTGTCGTGTTCATGCCTGCCTCTTGAAGACTCATCAGACGGCCTGCCCCAGATCTGCTGGAGAAGCGGGACACTTGCGCCCCAGGTAATGCTGATGCCAGAACTCCATGTTGCTCAACACGCGACTCGCCGCCAGCTGCAGCGACTCCGCCAGCGCTTCCTCGACGGCGATGCGCTCCTTGTCTTCGGCCAGGCGCTCACGCGGCGACAGCTCCTTGCGCGCCGAGTGTGTGTGCAGGTGTGAGACCCGCCCATGCAGTACACCGAAGACCGAGAGCACGTCATCTTCGGCCAGTGAGGTATCGAGAATCTCGATCAGTACCTTGCAGCGCAGACCGCCTTCCACCATGTCGACCTGCCCGGCTTGCATGGCGCGTGCGATGGCTTCGAGGCTTTCCAGACAGTTGGCGCGTGCCTGGATGAGCTCTTGCTCGCGGCGCGCTTCACGCACCTTGACCTCGCGACGCAGCTTGAGGGCATAGAACGCCAATCCCGCGATGATGATGATCGCGATGACGGCCAGAATGATGCTGATAGTCAGGGACATGCCTTTCTCCTGCGGTAAACAAGCCATGAGTATAGGGACTGCACACGCGACACCCAAGGCGGGGCACTGCGACCGATGACCACGCACTCCGCCCCAGCCCGAACCTTTCGTCAACAAAAGACCCCGCATCAGGGATACGGGGCCGGTCGTGTCATTCACTCATGCGCGCTTTTCTCTGTCGCACTCATGCTTCGCTCGGCACGCGAGCGGCCAGTCTGGCAGCGCAGACTTCACCGCCCCGTCATCAAGGCCTCGAAGCTGGCCTTGAGCTTGAGATTCTGCGCCTGATGCGAGTAATTGCGTGCCAGGCTGGCCAGCGCAGTGCTCAGCGCCTGCGTGTCGCTCTCGAGCAGATGGGTGCAGCGCTCGGCCCACTGCTGTGGCGTGGACCCTGCGGCCATGACCAGCTCAGGATAGTCATCGAGCAGCTCGGCCGAGCCGACCCGCGCATTGAGCAGCACAGGCGCGCCACAGGCCATCGCCTCCAGCGCGACACGTCCGAATTCCTCGATATGGGCCGGCATCACGAACAGGTCCAGCGCGCCGTAGAGCGTCTCGACCTCCGGGATGGTCGAGCGCCAGAGCATGCGCTCGGCGATGCCCGCCTCTCTGGCCTGCTGCTGGTAAGGCGCGGCATCATCCTTGCCTACCACCAGGAAACGATAGCGGCCCGGTGAGGCCTGCTCCATCAGCGCCGCCATCGCCACGAACCCTGCCACATTGCGCTTGGTGAAGTTGCCGGATGACACCAGACCGACCAGCAGCTCATCTTCGGCCACGCCCAACGCCTCACGCTGGGCGGTGCGCCCTGCGCGCGCACGCTCGACCGTGAATTGCACCGGGTCATAGCCCGGGTAGCTGATCTCGATCCTCTCAGGCGCGATACCGTAGCGCGCCATCAGATCCTCGCCCATCATGCGCGAATTGACCGCGACCTGACGGAACTTGCCACCCTTGAGCACGTGATCATGAATCGCCGCCACTTCGTGGTCGCGAGGCAGCTCACGGCCATGGATGCACTGCGAGGCAAGGTGCACGCAATTGTGCAGATAGACGGTATCCGGGCTTTCGCAGTCACCATGACTGATCAGCAGGTCGGGCGCATGACGGCTGGCCCAGGCCTGGACACGGCGATTGAACCAGAAACGACGATATGCCCCCTTGAAGGGCCACCGCCACAGGCGCACCAGCTCCGCGCCGTGGGAGCGAGCCAGTTCAGGCTTGCCGCGCTCGGCGAGTATCACCACGCGATAGCCCAGCGCGCGCAACGCATCCGCCTGTTCGAAGGCATTGCGGCTGGCACCGGTGTTCTTCTCGACCTGACGAATGGCGATCGCGGCCAGCTTGCCTGCATCAGTGCTCACGACGCCTCCTGCACACGACGCATGGAGTCACCGCGACCGACCGCGTAGTACATCAGGCCAGCGGCCTTCATGGCGGCGGGCTCGAACAGGTTGCGGCCATCGACCACCACCGGGAAGCCGAGCTGGGACTTCAGCCACTCGCCGTCCAGGGTGCGGAATTCCTTCCACTCGGTGCACACCACCAGCGCATCGGCACCCTTGACTGCCTGCTGACGGTCGGCGACCAGCACCAGATCGTCGCGCTCGCCGTAGATGCGGCGGCATTCCTTCATGGCTTCCGGGTCATAGGCCTGCACGGTCGCGCCAGCCGCCCACAGCGCTTCCATCAGCGTGCGGCTCGGCGCGTCGCGCATGTCATCGGTGTTGGGCTTGAAGGCCAGACCCCAGACGGCGATGGTCTTGCCCCTGAGGTCGCCATCGAAGGCCCGCGACAGCTTGTCGAACAGCGTGACCTTCTGGCGCTTGTTGACGGATTCCACGGCGGTGAGCAGCTCGGCGTCATAGCCGACCTGACTGGCGGTACGCGCCAGTGCCTGGACATCCTTCGGGAAGCAGGAGCCACCATAGCCACAACCGGGATAGATGAAGTGGTAGCCGATACGCGGGTCACTGCCGATGCCGCGGCGCACTTCCTCGATGTCCGCACCCAAGCGCTCGGCCAGGTTGGAGATCTCGTTCATGAAGCTGATCTTGGTCGCCAGCATGGCGTTGGCGGCGTACTTGGTCAGCTCGGCGGCGCGCACATCCATGAACATCAGCTTTTCATGGTTGCGGTTGTAGGGCGCGTAGCATTCGCGCATGCGCTCACGCACCGCTTCGGAATCGGTGCCGACCACGATGCGCGCGCCACGTGTGAAGTCCTCCAGCGCGGCGCCTTCCTTGAGGAATTCCGGGTTGGAGCAGACATCGAAGTCGACACTTTCGCCGCGCTCGGCAAGCACTTCAGTGACTCGCGCCGTGACACGGTCCGCCGTGCCCACCGGCACGGTGGACTTGTCGATGATGACCTTGTAGTCATTCATGTGCTCGCCGATGGTCTCGGCCACCGCAAGCACGTACTTGAGGTCGGCGCTGCCGTCTTCGTCCGGCGGTGTGCCCACGGCGATGAACTGCAGCACGCCGTGCTCGACGGCCTGACGGGCATCAGTGGTGAAGTTGAGACGGCCGGCCTCGACATTGCGCAGCACCATGCTCTCCAGCCCCGGCTCGAAGATGGGGATCTCGCCCTGCTTGAGGCCATCGATCTTGGCCGCGTCAACGTCCATGCAGATCACGTCATGGCCGACATCGGCCAGACAGGTGCCAGTCACCAGGCCTACGTAGCCTGTTCCGAAGACAGTGATTTTCATGTCAGTCCTTGAGAGTTTCTGAAGGTAATGAAGCAGGTGACAAGGTGAACGCCGACGAATCCTCTGGCGGCGTCACGCGGGAATCCGATTCTGGCGCTTGCCCATCGCGCGTCGCGCCCTGTCCGGACATGAACTCCGGACGCTCCAGCAGCTCGGTGGTCGCCTCGACCGCTTCCTCGAGCTCTTCGGCACCCGGCGCGAGAGGTCGGGAAAGAAAGTCCGACGGCAGGGCTTCATAGAAGTTCAATCGTCCCAGCTGGTCCAGCACCGGATGACGCTCACGCGGCTGATAGCAGACCGCCCAGGGCGACAGGCACGGCTTGTCACCGGAGAAGCGGATACCCATCCAGTCGCTGGCCAGATAGGGCAGATCAAAACTGGCGAAGGGCTCATCGGCGTTCGAGCGCAGGCGAGTCAGCTCACGCGCGGGATTGGGCGCCTGCCCCATCTGCCACAGCCATAGCGGAATGCGGTACGGTGCCTGGCTGGGGCGATCACCACCATGCACATAGGCGTCACTGAGCGGGTCATGCTCGAGGCCGTGGTCCGACAGATAGAGCACGCCAGCAGGCTGCCCTTCGAGGCGCTGGAAGACGCCCTCGATTATCTGATCCGTGAAGCGGATGCTGTCATCGTAGGCATCGGTCAGCGGCGAGCGGCTGTCCGGAGTCAGGAAATAGCGCAGTGAGTCCGGGTACTGCAGGCTGGCCGGCGGATGGCTGCCGTAGAGATGCAGCACGATCAGCCGCGGCCCCTCGACCTCGCGCGCCAGTGCCTCATCAAGTGCATCCAGCAAGCCGTCGTCATAGTCGGTCATGATGGTGCGAGCGATATCGGCACGCTGGGCGATGGCGGTGATCCAGGTGCGCTCGGAGGTGATATCGAGCCCCTGGCGGGACAGCCACTCGGTATGATAGCCGGCCTGATTGGCCAGCGAGATCAGGTTGGCGTCCAGATAGCGTGGCGAGAAGGTCCGCGGGTCAGTCAGGCTGGCCAGCATCGGTACCGCCAGCACGGTCTGCGGCGCCGGCGCGATGGCCTGATCGAAGACCACCAGCTCATCGCGGCGTGCATCGAGATTCGGCGTCGTGGCGCGGGAATAGCCATACAGCGACAGCTGATCGCGGCGCTGGGATTCGCCGATGATCAGGACGAAGACAGCATCCTCCGACACTTCGGGGCTGCGCGAGACGCCGCCGAAATCATAGTCATCCGCCATCAGCGCCTTGTAGCGTTCCTTCTCCCACCAGGCATGCGAGGTGGTGGCCAGATTCCACCCCGGCGAGACCGACAGCGTCGTGATGACCAACGGCACGCTGGCCCGCCCCCACTGCCAGCTACCGGCCAGCAGCATCAGCATCCAGAGCACGAAGGCGATTCCGCTGCGCCCACCCAGCCGGGCACGCGCCAACCCCGACCCGAAGCGATTGCCCAGTGACAGCGCCAGCAGGAAGAATCCCAGCGGAACGATCAGGGCCAGCGGGAATTTGAACAGCATCGCCATCGATTCGCTGCGACTGGTATCCAGCGAGCTGAGCGCAAAGGCCAGGCCGTAGCGGGAATCGTAATAGACGGCGCTGACCACACTTGCGGAGAGATTGACACCCAGCGCCGCCATCAGCCCCAGCGCCGGCCAACGCCAGCGCGGGCGATGGAGCGCTGCCAACAGACACGGCCACAGCAACAGGTTGCCGAACAGGATCAGGCCGCCCTCGAGCAGGCCGTGATAGATCAACGGCACCAGACTCGCCAGTAGGGACAGCATGATGGCGGAGATCACCCCAGCCCGCTTGCTCGCCTGATCTCTGCGCGCAAACAGGCGACGGATGAAGCGCTGCAGCAGGCCCTTCATGTGCGCCCTCGCCATGACATGAGTGCTTCAACCCTTGCGCGGGCCGATGGATGCACGAGCCGTCGAGCCCCGGCCACCCTCAGACGTCCAGCGCCTGGCGCCAGCGACCATCCGCTTGGCCACAGGCGATGAAGAAGGGATTCACCAGCGTATCGCGGGCGTTGTAGTCCAGACGACGCGGCTGTGCGGGCAATGACTCGGCATCGAAGACCTGGCCGCCGGCCGCTTCCAGCACGGCCTGTGCCGCCGCGGTGTCCCACTCGCTGGTCGGCGCGTAGCGCGGATAGAGATCCGCCTTGCCTTCCGCGATGCGACAGAACTTGAGCGAGCTGCCACAGCTGACATTCTCCACCGGTGCCAGGCGCTCGATCAGCGCCGCCGTGCGCGCATCGAGATGCGACTTGCTAGCCACGACTCTCAATACCTCCGGCTCCGGGCTGACCGCGATCTCGACACGCCCGGCGGCGTCTTCCCGGAAGGCCCCCACGCCGGCAAGCCCGCTCCAGGTCGTCTCCAGTACCGGCGCATCCACTACGCCCAGCACACTTCGCGACCCTTGGATCAGGGCCACGTTGACGGTGTATTCACCGCTGCCGGTGACGAATTCGCGCGTGCCATCCAGCGGATCGACCAGCCAGAAGGTCTGCCAGTCACGCCGCGCCACGATATCGGCCTTGTCGCTCTCTTCCGAGAGCACCGGAATCTGCGGTGCCAGACGGGCCAGCCCCTCGACCAGCACATGATGCGCCGCCATATCCGCCGCCGTGACGGGACTGTCATCCGCCTTGGCGCGCGTGCCGAGCTCTCCCCCACGGGCGACGGCGAGTATCGCCTGCCCCGCTTCACGGCAAAGCTGTTCAATGGCCGTCAGCAGTTCAAGATCGGGGGTGACATCAGACTGGATCATGGGGGGCTCGCAGAGAATTCGAAGGAGTCGGCATGGGCCCTTGGGCCCGCCATCATCATACGCAAAAGCGGCCGCGGATGCTGCCCGCGACCGCTTCGAGAGGTCTTCACACAAGCGCCGTCAACTCAAGCTCGGTCAATTCAAGCTTGGTCAAGTCAAGCTCGGTCAATTTCGGCGCACTGACCATGCAGTATCAGTTGTCAGGCACTGCGATAGCCGTTGGGGTTGCGTGACTGCCAACGCCAGCTGTCGGCCATCATGCGGTCGAGACCCAGCTCTGCCTTCCACTTGAGCTCGCTGAAGGCCTTGTCCGGCTCCGCCCAGCACTCGGCGATATCGCCGGCACGACGCGATGCGATGCGATACGGCACCGGACGACCGCTGGCCTTCTCGAATGCCTTGACCATGTCCAGCACGCTATAGCCGGTTCCCGTCCCCAGGTTGTAGGTGTGAACGCCATCGCGCGCATCACCGGCCAGGTAGTCCAGCGCCTTGAGATGGCCATCGGCCAGATCGACGACGTGGATGTAATCGCGCACCCCGGTACCATCCGGCGTCGGGTAGTCATCACCGAACACGGCCAGTTCCTTGAGACGACCCACGGCGACCTGGCTGATATACGGCACCAGGTTGTTGGGGATGCCGTTGGGGTCTTCACCGATGGTGCCGGACTCATGGGCGCCCACTGGATTGAAGTAGCGCAGCAGCGCGATACGCCAGCTGTCATCCGCGACAGCCAGGTCGCGCAGCACTTCCTCGACCATCAGCTTGGAGCGGCCATAGGGATTGGTCGCGGAGGTCGGGAAGTCTTCACGGATCGGCGTGGAAGCCGGATCGCCATACACGGTGGCGGAAGACGAGAACACGATACGCTTGACCCCGGCACGCGCCATGGCGGCACACAGCACCAGGGTGCCATTGACGTTGTTGTCGTAGTAGGCCAGCGGCTTGGCGACGCTCTCGCCGACCGCCTTGAGCCCGGCGAAATGGACCACGGCCTCGATATCGTGACGCTCGAACAGGCTGTCGAGCAGCGCGCCGTTGCGGATATCCCCTTCGACGAACGGCACTTCACGCCCGGCAAGCGTCGCCACACGCGCAAGAGAGGCTTCGCTGGCATTGGACAGGTTGTCCAGCACCAGCACCTGATGGCCGGCCTCCATGAGCGCCAATACCGTATGAGACCCGATGTAGCCTGCACCACCCGTGACCAGAATCATCAATCATCTTCCTTGTGAAGTAACGCGACAGCGGGCCACGCAGTTGCCCTGCGCTGGCCCTGTTCATGGCTGCTAACCCTACCTTCCAGCCCTTGCGCTCACAAGTCCACAGCCAACGACAGCGTCTGTCGCCAGACAGCAACCTGACCCGTGCAAGATGGCGTCACACAGGGGCCTGGCCGGAGGTTGGAACGCCTCGGATCACGCGTCGCGCTTGCGCGGCGTCAAGGTTTCACTAACCGGCGTTTCAAAACAGGCAATGAAGGCTATTGAGCCGCGCCGCAATACTGAGACAATGGCCGCGCCTTGTCGCCTGAGCGCCCGGCTGATCGACTCGCGAGCGACTTTCTGACAAGGCAGGCAACATGACACGCCGTGCACGTCACCCCGACCGGGGATATATGCGCGGCATGTAATGAATAACACCAACACGACAACTCGCCATCACCTACCATGACCCATACCAACAACACGATGACCACCATGATGAGGAAGCCAGTCGCCGACCGGCTTCTCTGGAGTCGACATGCCTGAGCAATCTCCCGATCACATCGCTGATCAGTCCACTACGCCGCCACAAGCGCCACTCGCGGCGCGCATCGGCCTGATACTCGGACCGCTCCTGTTGCTGATGACCTGGCTTACACCGGCGCCGGGTGACATGCCGGACAGCGCCTGGCTCTGCGTCGGCCTGGCCCTGCTGATGGCCACCTGGTGGGCTACCGAGGCCCTGCCGATCCCGGTGACCTCACTGCTGCCCATCGTACTGGTGCCGGCACTTGGCATTGACGACATCAAGAGCACCACAGCCGCCTATGCCAACCCGACCATCTACCTGTTCCTCGGTGGTTTCCTGCTCGGGATCGCCATGCAGCGCTGGGACCTGCATCGCCGCGTGGCCTTGCATACGCTGAAGCTTGCCGGTCATTCCCCGCGCCGCCAGATCGCCGGCTTCATGATCGCCACCGGCTTCATCAGCATGTGGGTATCCAACACCGCCACCAGCATCATGATGCTGCCCATCGGCATGTCAGTGGTCAGCCTGATGTCGAGTGGTCAGGATGAGCGCGACAGCAATGACCCGGAACTGAAGCGCTACGCCGCCGCCTTGCTGCTGGGCATCGCCTACTCCGCCAGCCTCGGCGGTATCGCGACCCTGATCGGCACGCCGCCCAATGCCCTGCTGGCAGGTTACCTGTCCAGTGATCAAGGCATCGAGATCGGCTTCGCCCAGTGGATGCTCGTCGGCCTGCCGGTCGCCATCGCCATGTGTGCCATCACCTGGTGGTGGCTGACGCGCACGCCCTTCTACTTCAAGTCCGAGACGGCAGACAGCGGCGAGATGATCAGCCGCGAGCTCAAGGCACTGGGTGCCATGAGCAGCGCCGAGAAGCGTGTCGGCGTTGCCTTCCTGGTGGCTGCCCTGCTGTGGATGTTCCGCCCGCTGATCAACCAGATGGGCCTTGCCTGGCTGTCGGACACCGGCATCGCCATGGCCATCGGCGTGGGCCTGTTCGCCATTCCCTCCGGCACCTCACGCGGTCGTCGACTGCTGGTGTGGGAAGACGCGCGTGACCTGCCCTGGGGCGTGTTGCTGCTGTTCGGGGGTGGCCTGGCACTGGCGGGCGTGATCAAGAGCTCGGGCCTCGCCGAGTGGATCGCCGGCCAGCTGTCGATGTTCAGCGTGCTGCCGCTTATCGGCCTGGTCGCCATCGTTGTCGTGGTGATCATCTTCCTGACCGAAGTCACCTCCAATACCGCGACGGCAGCCGCCTTCCTGCCGCTTTTGGGAGCACTGGCGCTGTCACTGGACATCGATCCGCTGCTGATCACCGTACCGGCGGCCATCGCGGCCAGCTGCGCCTTCATGATGCCGGTGGCGACCCCGCCCAACGCCATCGTGTTCGCCACCGGCCACCTCAAGATCCAGACCATGATGCGCGCCGGCTTCTTCCTGAACCTGGCCGGTACCGTGGTCGTCACCCTGCTGGCCTATGGCCTGATCGTGGCACTGTGGGTGTAGAAGCAAGTGCTGACGCGGAGCCTGGAAGGCCACGAGGAAGAGTACGAGGAGAAGAGTGAAGGTGAGAACGAGGGGGAAAACACAAGCGCCTGACAAGTTTTTCACTGCCCTTGAAGCCTGAGCCCTCGAAACCTGTAAGCCTCAGCCCCGAAACGACAACGCCGGACTCCAATGGAGTCCGGCGTTGTCGTTCATGCCAGGCAGATTCTGCGACTTCTCATCATGACACCTGCGGTCATGCTCAGAAGAAGCCGAGGAAGCCCTTGATGATCAGCGAGTTGGCGATATCGATCAGGAAGCCGCCCACCACCGGCACGATGATGAAGGCCAGACGCGACGGCCCATGATGCTGCGTGACCGCTTGCATGTTGGCGATCGCCGTCGGCGTGGCGCCCATGCCGAAACCACAGTTACCCGCGACCAGTACCGCTGCGTCGTAGTTCTTGCCCATCAGGCGGAAGGTGATCTGGGTGGTGTAGAGGAACACCAGCGCAACCTGTGCCAGCAGGATGGCCAGAATCGGCAGTGCCAGATTGGCCAGATCCCAGAGCTTGAGTGTCATCAGCGCCAGCGCCAGGAAGATGGACAGGCTGATATTGCCCAGCACATCCACGGCGTGGGTATTGAGGTGCTTGTCGCCGAAGGCGCGCACCACATTGCCGATGACGATACAGCTGAACAGCACCCACACGAAGGTCGGCAGCGAGAAGGCGGTGCCCGACGTGAGCGACTGCAGCTGCTGGCCACAGACGACTCCGAGCAGCAGCATGAAGAGTGTCTTCAGGGCATTGGCCGTATTCAGCGGATGCTGGACTTCCGTCTCGTCATATTCGGAATCGCTGACCTGGGCGTTGATGTCCTGCCCTTCGCGCTTCATGCGATTGATCAGGAAGCGTGCCGTCGGCCCGCCGATCAGGGAACCGAACACCAGCCCGAAGGTGGCACAGGCCATCGCGACTTCCATCGCGCCATTGATGCCATATTCATCGGCGAAGACGTTGGCCCATGCTGCGCCGGTGCCGTGACCACCGGACATGGTGATGGAGCCACCGAGCAGACCCAGCACCGGATCAAGACCGAACAGGCTGGCGACACCGACACCCAGCAGGTTCTGCAGGATGAGCAGACCGATGACCAGCGCGAGGAACAGCACCAGCTTGCTGCCGCCGGCACGAATCATGCGAACGTCTGCCGACAGGCCAACGGAGCCGAAGAACAGCAACATGAAGGGAGTCTGGAGGCCGCCGAAGAACTGGAACTCGTAACCCAGGCCGCGCAGGCCGGTGACGATGATGGTAGCGATGAGGCCGCCGACCACAGGCTCGGGGATATTGAATTCGCGCAGCACGCGCACGCGCTCGACGATCAGATGGCCAACGACGAGGACAAGCGCCGCCAGCAACAGGGTGGTGATAGCATCAAGTTGAATCATGCGATACCGATGAGTAGTTGTGGGTTGTTCTAGCGGACCTCCTGAACGAGAGGTGCACTGGCGATTCCCGACCAGAGCATGGATGGGGACGCATCCATTATCTCTTCCATCAGGGGGGTTGCCTTTGCACCGCTTGGAATTGTTGTGTTCTCGAATCCGGTCTGCCACCAGATCGTTATCATTATGCGGGTGCAGCGATGATACGCAGGGTGGGCACCGGTGCAAGCCCGGATGTTGACTGAGCCGTCAACATCAGACAAAAGTCTATAGGGGCCTGGCGAGCATGACACGTATTTTCCACGCAAGCCTGCCCGCGTCAGCCCAGCAACGGCGGGCGTGAGCGCCAGCCGGGCAACTTCTGCCCTGCCGCGAAACGCAAAGACCCTCGCTCTGATGAGCGAGGGTCTCGAGAGAGGCAAAAAAGCCTCTGATCAGTCACGCATGAGGCGTGATGTCATCAGACAGCGACCGGGCCGGCTTCCTCGGCACGTTCCGCTTCGCTGCGTGCACTGCTTTCCAGACCGCGATTGACCGCCGACAGCACGGCCTTGAGCGACGCGCTTACGGTATCGCCATCCTCGGCCATGCCGCAGACACGCTTGCCATCCAGGTTGAGCATCACGAAGGCCACCGCGACGGCATCGCTGCCTTCGCCGAGGGCGTGCTCACCGTAGTCCACCACGCTGACGGTGGAACCGGTGTGGCGCTGCCAGGCATCCATGAAGGCGGAGATGGCACCATTGCCTTCACCGGCCAGCGCGATCTGCTCGCCCTTGTCATCGACCAGTGTCGCGGTGAGCTGCTCAGCCCCTTCGCGATCCAGACGATAGCCCTTGAGACTCAGCGGCGCTTCGCGCTTGAAGCTGGCATCGAGAATCGCGCGAATCTGGTCGCTGGACAGCTCACCACTGACCTGCTCGCTGGCCTTCTGCACGTGCGGCGCAAGCTCGAGGCTCATCCAGCGCGGCAGGCTGATGCCGTGATCCCGCTCGAGCAGGAAGGCCATGCCGCCCTTGCCGGACTGACTGTTGACGCGGATCACCGCCTGGAAGTCGCGACCGAGATCCTGCGGGTCGATGGGCAGATAGGCGACCTGCCACGGCTCGTCAGGCTGCTGCTTCTTGAGGCACTTGCGGATGGCATCCTGATGGCTGCCGGAGAAGGCGGTGTAGACCAGTTCGCCGACCCACGGGTGACGCGGGTGAACCGGCAGGTTGGTGCACTCGGTGTAGACCTGGATGATCTCGTCCGGGTTGGAGAGATCCAGCTCCGGATCGATGCCCTGGCTGTAGAGGTTCATCGCCAGGGTGATCAGGTCCATGTTGCCAGTGCGCTCACCGTTGCCCAGCAGGGTGCCTTCGATACGGTCAGCCCCGGCCAGCAGGCCAAGTTCGGCGGCGGCGGCGGCGCCACCGCGGTCGTTGTGGGTGTGCAGCGAGATGATCGCACAGTCACGACGGCTCAGGTGCTTGATGAAGTACTCGACCTGGTCGGCGAAGTGATTGGGCGGGCCCACTTCCACCGTGGCCGGCAGATTGAGGATGCAGCGTTTTTCCGGCGTCGGCTGCCAGACATCCATCACCGCTTCACAGACCTCGACGGCGTAATCCATCTCGGTGGAGGTGAAACTCTCCGGCGAGTACTGGAACACCCAGTTGGTGTCCGGGTAGCGCTCGGCGTAGTCCTTGACCAGCTGAGCACCCTCGACGGCGATGGCCTTGATGCCGTCACGGTCCATCTCGAACACCCGCTCACGCTGCACGGTGGAGGTGGAGTTGTAGACGTGAACGACGGCATCACGCGCACCGACCAGCGATTCGAAGGTGCGCGCGATCAGATGCTCACGCGCCTGCACCAGCACCTGGATGCTGACGCCTTCCGGGACCTGATCTTCCTCGATCAACCAGCGCACGAAGTCGAAATCGAGCTGACTGGCGGAGGGGAAACCGACTTCGATCTCCTTGAGGCCGATCTTGACCAGCAGCTTCCACATCAGCTTCTTCTGCTCGACCGTCATCGGCTCGAGCAGCGCCTGATTGCCATCACGCAGGTCGACACTCGCCCATAGCGGCGCCTGAGTCACGGTACGCGACGGCCACTGGCGGTCGGTCAGTGCAACAGGGGGCACGGGGCGATATTTGGTGTGGTCGAAGGCAGCACTTGGCGTGGATGCAGCAGTCATGGTCGGTTCCTTGGCGGTCTGGGTACGAAAAACCGGCAATCGAGGCCCGATACGGGAGATCGATGGCACCTTTCGCACTCAACAGTGTCCCAATCGGGGCGCCTGAGTAAATGTGAGATGACGAAGGCGTGAAGGCCTTGCATCCGAAAGCTTGCCGTCAGCAGGGCAAGCAAGCAAGTCGGGGGCAGAGTAACGTCACTGCCCGCCGCAAGCCCTGGGACCGGATCACGGTCTCCAGCGCGGGAAGAAGGACGGTGGGATCACCACCAGAGCCCTTTCGGCAGCCTCGCTTCGATCAGAAGCCGACTGCGTACCGCGTTCACCGGTTGCAAGAGGCATGTCGCCAGCGCCGGTGGCTCATCCTGCTCAGGTCTGTCGTTCGCGTCGTGCGTCGTGTCATGCGACAGCCACGACCCGAGCGGACGTCTTCATCGCTGAGCAGTGATTACAGTATATGCCGCATTTCAGGGCGGACGATTGCGAAAATTACATGACATCGCCATCTTAAAAGCAGATTATTTCACCATTCATATCTTCATCGCCAATGGATTGCGAAAATGAGCCAGAATATTTCTCTTCCGACACTGGACCGCTTCGACCGTCGCATTCTTGACGAGCTTCAGCACTCGGGTCGCATCAGCAATCAGGAACTCGCGGAGCGCATCGGCCTGTCCCCGTCGCCTTGCCTGCGCCGTGTTCGTGCGCTGGAAGAAAGCGGCATGATCACCGGCTACCGCGCCCAGATAGATGCCCGCAAGCTGGGACTCAGTCTGATGGCGCTGCTGCATATCTCGATGGACCGTCACACCCCGGAGCGCTTCACCAACTTCGAGGACACCATCGCCTCGCTGCCCCAGGTGATGGAATGCCTGCTGATCACCGGCCAGGAAGCCGACTACCAGCTCAAGGTGGTGGTCAAGGACATGGATGACTATCACGACCTGCTGCTCAAGCAGATCACGCGGATCGAGGGTGTGACCGGCGTGCATTCAAGTTTCGTGCTGCGCCAGGTGATCGATCACCAGCGCGTCCCGACGACCTCCTGAGCCTGACTGTCTGAATCAGGCCCTCATCAACATGAAAGCCCCGTCGGCTATCACCGGCGGGGCTTTCATGTTGATGAAGACACCAGCGTGATCACGCGGTGTTCAGGGCGTGCCGATCGGGAAAGTCACTCGCCACCGATGATGCCGCGGCGAATCTGGTCTTCCTCGATGGATTCGAACAGCGCCTTGAAGTTGCCCTCGCCGAAACCATCGTTGCCCTTGCGCTGGATGATCTCGAAGAAGATCGGTCCAATCACCGTCTCGGTGAAGATCTGCAACAGAATCCCCTCCCCCGGCGCGCCATCGACCAGCAGATTCAATGCCTTGAGGTCCTCGACATTCTCCTCGTGGTTGGGCACCCGCGCATCGACCTTCTCATAATAGGTGGCCGGCGTGGTCAGGAAGGTGACGCCATTGGCCTTGAGCGCCTTGACGGTGGCATGGATATCATCCGTCGCCATCGCCAGGTGCTGAATGCCCTCCCCATTGTATTCGCGGATGAATTCCGCGATCTGGGAGTCATCATCCGCTGACTCGTTGATGGGGATGTGCATCTTGCCGCAGGGTGCCGTCATCGCGCGCGAGAAGAGCCCGGTCATCTTGCCTTCGATATCGAAATATCGGATCTCGCGGAAGTTGGCGATACGCGAATAGAAGTCTGCCCATACATCCATCTGACCGCGCCCGACATTGTGGGTCAGGTGATCCAGCGTATGCAGGCCGACACTGTTGGCATTCTCGATTGCGCCATCAATGGCGACGAAGTCGGTATCGTAGATCGAGCGCTCGCGGTGATGGTCCACGAAGTACAACACCGAACCGCCGATGCCTTGCACCGCGGGGATGCCCACCTCGCCCGGCCCGACCGGATGCTCGACGCTGCGCGCACCGTGCGCCAGTGCGTAACGATGCGCCTGCTCGGCATCCGCCACACGCCAGGCCATCGCACAGGCACTCGGGCCGTGGATCGCCGCGAATTCCGCCGCCGGGCTATTCGGCTCGGCGTTGAGCACCACATTGATACCGTGCTGCTGGAACAGGAACACCTGCTTGGATCGATGGCGGCGGGTCTCGGTAAACCCGAGCTGGTTGAACAACTTGCGCAGGGCATCAATGCCGGCCGCATCCGGGGCCGTGAATTCGACGAACTCGAAACCGTCCGTGCCAATGGGATTGTGCTGTTCGATACGCGCCGGTGCGTTCATGAGAGGCTCCTGAGTCAGGCTGCCGACAGGGCAGGCAAGGTAGAGAAAAGGCGGGCAACATCCTTCACGACAGGTGAATGCGTCACACTGACCACCTGTCGTATCCCGATTCCGTTATCGGAAATCTATGCCTTGCCTGCCGCCCTGCCCATGCGCCTTGCGCCTGCATTGGTGCCGTGCCCTGCCTCCCCTCACGCCAGACATGTAACGAATCTCTGCCATAGCGCAGACGGCCATCTCGACACTGCCCTCTCGGGGCGCTCCCGCTGCGGCGAGCGCCTGACACTGCGTCATGCTTTCTTTACACCCATCGGCGCATCACGCTTGCTGCTGCCTCTTGCCCGTCTTGCGTTGGCTGCTAGAGCCAGGCGCCGCTGCCCAATTGCCAGGCCACCCATAGCAGAATCGTGGCGATGAATGCCTCGATGACCTGCCAGGCGCGCGGGCTGGTCAGGCGTGGCGCCAGCCAACCGGCACATGCCACCAGGCCGAAGAACCAGCCGAAGGAGGCCAGGCTCGCCCCGACGATGAAGCTCTCCGGTGACGGCTGTTGCGCGCCGATCGCGCCCAGCATCACCAGCGTATCCAGATAGACCTGAGGGTTGAGCAGCGTGACGGCCAGAGTCGCCGCCAGCACCTTGCCAAGATTGGCCTTGAGGGCGTTGCTGGCCGTCAGCTGGCCGCCAGTGCGCATGCGCCCCAACGCCTTGAGTGCCTGCCAGAGCAGAAATGCCACGCCGCCCCAGCGGGCAATGCTCATCAACAGCGGTGATTGCTGCATCAGCGCGCCAAGCCCGAGCACGCCGGCGATGATCAGCACGCCATCGCACAGTGCGCAGAGCCCCGCCACCCACCATTGATGCTCGCGCTTGAGCCCCTGCCCCAGGACGAAGGCGTTCTGCGCCCCGATGGCGATGATCAAGCCTGCGCCTACCCCGGCCCCATTGAAGAATGACCACCACATATCGCCTGTCCTTTCGTCGTGTCGTTGCCGTGACTGACAACGCATGCCACGGCTGCCAGTGCTGAGGCAGGCAGAGTACGCTAGGATGAATACATCAAGGAAATTGATTCAGGGAATGGATCATAAGGAATATTGATGCTGGACTATAAATTGCTGGAGGCGCTGGCGGCCGTCATCGATCAGGCGGGCTTTGAACGCGGGGCGAGAGCATTGGGGCTGACGCAGTCAGCGGTCTCGCAGCGCATCAAGTTGCTGGAAGCACGGCTGGGGCAGCCGGTACTGGTACGTACACCGCGACTGGGGCCGACACCGCTCGGGCGGCGCCTGCTCAATCATGTCCAGCAGGTACGCCTGCTGGAGCATGACCTGCTCGACCAGATTCCCGCCCTCGGCGAGAGCGAGCAGCGACTGCGCATCGCCATCAATGCCGATTCGCTGGCCACCTGGTGGCCGACCGTCACCGGCAGTTTCTGTCGCGAGCGTGACCTGTTGCTGGACATGCTGGTGGAGGATCAGGAAGTGGCGCTCAGGCGCATGCGCGACGGTGAAGTCGCGGGCTGCATCTGTGCCACGCCACGCCCGGTGCAGGGTGCGCGCTCCCATCCGCTGGGCAGCATGCGTTATCGGGCGCTGGCCAGCCCGGACTTCGTGCAGCGCCATATCGCGAAGAAAGGCCACGCCATCCCGCCCATTCTGCCGGCCGAGACCCTGCGCAACATGCCCGCCATCGTCTATGGCCGTGATGACCGCCTGCAACACCGGCTGTTGTCGACCATGGGCTTCGATGAGCCCTTCCCACACCATCTCTGCCCGTCATCGGAAGGTTTCGTGCGTCTGGCCCTGAGCGGCATGGGCTACGGCATGATTCCCGAGCAGCAGGCGGCACATCTGCTGGCCAGTGATGCGCTGGTGGATATCGCGCCAAACCATGCCCTCGATGTACCGCTTTACTGGCATCACTGGCGCCACGGAGGCAGCACGCTGGACAAGCTCACCGACCACCTGTTGCGGGAATGTGCCACGGCATTGCGCCCGATGCCGGAGCAGGAGACACCCCGCCCCGGCACGCTGTGAGAGCACGCTTCAGTCGTGCATCAGGCCCATCAGAAGGGACTCAACACAAGAGCCTCAGCCACCCTGTTGCTCACGCACCAGCTGGGACAGGAAGCGATCACAGGCCGTCAGCTGGCTGAGTTCGATGTACTCATTGGCCTGATGCGCGACCCCGATGGAGCCTGGCCCGCAGACCACCGTCGGCCAGCCTTCACTCTGGAACTGGCCCGCCTCCGTGGTGTACGCCACGGCCTCGCTGGCCCGCTCGTCGCCCAGCAGGCGCTGGCAGAGACGAATGGCCGGGTCTCGATCGCCATGCCCCAGTGAAGGCACCGTTTCCACCGTGCGTTCGCTACGAATCGCCACTTCCGGCGCCCGCTCACGATAGGGAGCGACCAGACGCTCGGCGTGGGCATCGATCTCCGCCAGCATCGCCTCGACATCCTCGCCCGGCAGGTGGCGCAGCTCCCAGTCGAAGATGCACTCCCCGGCGGTGATGTTGACCGCCGTGCCGCCCTCGATGCGCCCGACGTGCAGACTGGCGTGGGGCACATCGAAGCGCTCGTCCAGATGGCCGCAGTCGATGCGCGCCTGCATGCGGTCTTCGATGAAGGTCACCATGCGCGCCGCCAGATGGATGGCACTCACCCCCTGATAGACCAGGCTGGAATGCGACGGCTTGCCGGTCACCGTGGTGCGCAGATCGGTAATGCCCTTGTGGGCATCGACGATCGCCATCATGGTCGGCTCGCCCACCAGCACCGCGGCCGGACGCGGCAGGCGGTCACGCAGGCGCGCGATCATGCGCGGCGCGCCCAGACAGCCGATCTCCTCGTCATAGGAGAAGGCAAGGATCACCGGCTTCTTGAGCGTGCCCGCACGCTGGGCATTCACCAGTGCCGGCACCGCCGCCATGCAACAGGCGATGAAGCCCTTCATGTCGGAGGAACCACGCCCATAAAGGCGACCCTCGGCCTCACGCAGCGTGAAGGGATCACTGTCCCAGGCCTGGCCCTCCACCGGCACCACATCGGTGTGCCCGGAGAGCACCACACCGCCCTCGACCTGTGGCCCGATCACCGCCAGCAGATTGGCCTTGTCGCCGCCATCGTTGTGGATGACCTCGGCACTGACACCAGCCACTTCCAGGGCGTCGCGCAGGCAATGGATCAACGCCAGATTCGACTCGCGCGACACGGTATTGAAGCTGATCAGGTGCGCCAGCCAGTCGCGGCTGTCGGGCCAGTCGGAGAAATCGGCGCGCTGTGGCATCAGGCTGGCGGTATTGGCGATGGGGGACGCTGAAGCGGACATGGGCATTCCTGTGCAGATACATCAGAACGGAGAGCACCACGCGCAGCGCGCTGGCCTCATATGCTCACCGGTATAGCGCAGCGCCTCTTCGACAACAAGGGCCTGACTGCCACAAGCGCCTGGCTACGACAAGCGTCCGGGGGCCCGGGGCTGCGTTCAGCCACAGGTGGCCGGCGCCTTGCGACGCACGGGATACAGTACCAGCGCAATTCCCAGCAGGAAGATGCTGCACGAGACCCACTGCGCCAGCGACAACTGCTCATCGAAGATGACGTAACCACTGAGCAGCGCGAAGACCGAGACCAGCAGCGTCAGCGGCGCCAACTGACTCATCGGATACTTGAGCAGCATCCGGTTCCAGACCCAATAACCGAACAGCGTCGTCGGATAGGCCTGAAACAATACCGAGATCCAAGCATCTTCCCCCCACTGCTGATAGGTGGTGCTCAGCACGCCCCAGCCGTTCATCGCGACGCTCAATGCGATCAAGGGCAGTGGCGCGAACAACATGCCCCAGATGTTGAAGGCGAAAGGCATGCGCGTGCCGGAGCTGCGCAGTATCACGCCCGCCAATGGCCAGCAGGTCGCCGCCAGCAGGATGAAGGCCACGCCAGCCAGTGTCACGTTGCCGTTGGTGGTGAAGATCGCAACCACCAGACCGATGAGCGAGACCAGAATGCCCGCGGCCATGCGTGGCGAGATGATCTCCCTATAGAGCAGCACACCGACCAGCACCGTCGTCAGCACATCGACCTGCAGCAACACTGCAGCCATGCCTGACGACAGCCCGAAGGTGATCGAGCACGACGCCATGCCCCAGATCCCGGTACCGAATACCAGTCCGTAGGCCATCAGATGGCGCCATGGCACTTCCGGCTTGCGAATGAAGAGGATGATCGGGAAGATCGCGCACACGAAGCGCGCTGCAGCGATCAGCAAGGGGTCCATGTCACTGACGCCAAGTTTGATCATCGAGAAGTTGAAGCCCCAGATTGCCATCACGCTGATGATGAGCAGTAGATCCCGTCCCTGCATGGCCGTCCTCCTTATCCCTTGCGATGAACGTGCGCCAAGCGTGCGATCAGGCTTGATCGACGCCGAGAAAGGCTCAGTCTCACTTGTCACATCAGAAGCGTACAGATACAGTTTTCTGATATTCCACCAGTACAATTTCCCATGGCGCTCTATCGACAGCTGGCAGAGAAGTGCATTGAGGATATCCAGAGCGGTAGGCTCAGCACTGGTGATCGCATGCTGTCGCTGCGCCAGTTTTCCCGCCAGCACGGCATCAGCGTGTCGACAGCGGTCAGCTGCTACGCGGAGCTGGAATCACAGGGTTGGCTGGTGGCTCGTCCACAGGCCGGCTTCTTCATTGCTGACCAATCCCATGTCGTGCCCACTCCCCGCTGGCAAGCCTTCCAGAGCCGAGTCGCCACTCCGCAACGCAGGTGCATGAGCGGGCACGGCATGGAGGGACACCGCCCGACTGCACACCACACAGACAAGTGTCGTCAGGACAGACTGTGGGGGCCGCTGGGCACGGCGCATCTGGCGCTGGACAAGGTGACTCGGCAGGCACTGGAGCGCAGCCTGCGCCGTGCCATGAAGCGTGCCTCGCATAACCTCACCCGCTATCCGGCTGCCCAGGGAGACCCTGCACTGTTGAGTGCACTGACGACTCACTTCACCCGGACAGGCTTTGCCCTGAAGGATGAAGAACTGGTGATCACCCACGGCTGCATGGACGCCGTGAAGATCGCGCTCGAGGTCTGCACGCGCCCCGGCGACACCGTGGCGGTCAGCTCGCCGTGCTACAACGGCCTGCTGGATCTGCTCTCGCAGCTATCACTCAACGTCATCGAGATTCCCTCCTGCACTGAGGGCATCGATCTCGATCAGTTCGAGCAGCACCTCGACAACGGCCAGCTGCAGGCCGGTCTGTTCTGCACTACGCACATGAACCCGCAGGGCATCACCCTGACCCCCGCGCAGAAACAGCGCCTGGCATACCTGGCCAATCACTATCGCGTGCCGGTGATCGAGGATGATGTCTATCTCGAACTGACCCATCGCGTAGCGCCGCCGCTGCCGGCGGCCTATCACGATACAGAGGGCTTCATTCTGTGGTGTGGCTCGGTTTCCAAGACCCTGTCACCGAGCTACCGCCTGGGCTGGTGCCGCCCGGGCCGCTTCCTGGCGGCATATCTCGAGCGCGCACTTGGCGTGCCGACACTGATACAGTGCGCCATCGCGGACTTCATCGATTCCGGTGCCTATGCCAGTCACCTCAAACGCGTTCGTCACCAGCTAACCCAGCTCAGGGCCTTCTATCTCAATTACCTGAGCAAGCACCTCCCCGCTGGCAGCTGCGTGACTCAACCACAGGGCGGCCTGGTACTGTGGGTCGAAGTGCCGGGGCTTGATGCCAGGGCCCTTGGCAAGGCTGCCGTGCAGCAACAGCTCGATATCCGCATCGGCCCCTGGTTCACGGAATCCCCGCGCTACCGCGACTGTCTGAGGCTCAATATCGGGCTTGTCCCGGATGAGGTGATCGAGAAGGAACTCGCCCGCCTGATGAAGCTGATCGAATTGCACTGTTCAGTCTGAGGGTGGCTTCCAACAACCAGAAACGACGATGCCACGCCCCATTCACAGGGCGTGGCATCGTCATCTGTGGTGAAAGACTTCTGCGACAGGAGCGCCTGGCAGAAATCAGCCCTGCTCAGCATCCATCCGGTCTGGAATCAGGCGGCACGGCCGTTGCGCACCATGGCGTGGGGGTCGATGACGAATTTCTTGGCAGCGCCGCCATCGAAGTCCGCATAGCCCTGCGGCGCTTCTTCCAGACTGATGACCTGCACATTGACCGCATCGGCGATATTGACGCGCCCGAACAGGATCGCCTGCATCAGCGGGCGGTGATACTTCATCACCGGGCACTGGCCCGTGTGCAGCGAGTGGGACTTGGCCCAGCCCAGCCCGAAGCGCATCGACAGCGCCCCGACCTTGGCGGCATCATCCTCGGCGCCCGGGTCTTCGGTGACATAGAGACCGGGAATGCCGATCTGGCCGCCGGCACGCGTCAGCGCCATTGCCGAGTTGAGCACCGTGGCCGGCTGCTCACGGCCGTGGTCACACCCGCAGCCATGCGCCTCGAAGCCGACGCAATCGACGAAGCAATCCACTTCGCGCTCGCCAAGAATCAGCTCGACCTTGTCTTCCATCGAGCCTTCCTGACGCAGATCGATGGTCTCGCAGCCGAAGCTCTCGGCCTGCTGCAAGCGCTCGGGGATCATGTCACCGACGATGACACAGGCCGCCCCCAGCAGCTGGGCGGAGACGGCCGCCGCCAGCCCTACCGGCCCGGCGCCCGCGATATACACCGTGGAGCCCGGCCCGACCCCCGCGGTCACACAGCCGTGGAAGCCGGTGGGGAAGATATCGGACAACAGCGTCAGATCACGGATCTTCTCCATCGCCTGGTCGGCATCCGGGAACTTGAGCAGGTTGAAGTCGGCATAGGGCACCATGACGTAATCTGTCTGACCACCAGTCCAGCCGCCCATGTCGACATAGCCGTAGGCCGCACCGGGACGCGCCGGATTGACGTTCAGACAGATCCCCGTCTTGCCTTCCTTGCAGTTGCGGCAGCGGCCGCAGGCAATGTTGAAGGGTACCGAGACGATGTCACCGACCTTGATGAATTCCACATCGCGCCCGGCCTCGACGACCAGACCGGTGATCTCGTGGCCAAGTACCAGGCCCTGCGGGGCCGTGGTGCGACCACGCACCATGTGCTGATCACTGCCGCAGATATTGGTCGAGACGACCTTGAGAATGACCCCGTGTTCACACTTGCGATTTCCCAGCGCCAGGGTCGGATAGTCCAGTGATTCGACACTCACCTTCCCCGCTCCCTGGTATACGACTCCACGATTGGCATTGGCTGACATGACGTGCTCCTGGCTGGCATGGGATTTGGCACGTGGCCGGCCACAGGCAAACAAGCAGGCTTGCGCCACCCGTCACTTTTCCTGCACCGGCCACCGGCCCCCGGTCGGTGGCGTCCAACCGGTAGGGCTCATGCAGACTAGGTCAGTTGCCACAGGCTGGCTGTCCAGATGAGGCATCGACATGCCTAAATGAGACAGCTCACGACCAAAGTGTCACTTTGGTTACCCGCAGCCCGTTTGCCAGTGCCCCGCGCCTCTGTCGTTGGCGGCAGGCGACAGCCAGCGTCGATGCTTCTCGACACTTGAAGCACGCGCTCATACCCCCCAGTACTGATGTCAGCGTCATCTTGACGACAGGTATCGCGACCCGAGCCCGTTTTGCGGCGGCTCTGGAAGACAGTTCTGAAAGACAGCTCTGAAAGACACTTCAAGGAGAGATCATGACCCTGACATCCAACGCCCTGCGCAATTCCTGCATGACCCTGGCCATCGTCGGTTCCGCCTTCATCGCCGGTTGCGGCAACACCAGCGTGATCGAGAAGCAGGACACGCGCTACGAAGTCAGCGCCGTCGATGAAGACCGCGATGATGCCATCGCACAGGTCAAGGAACGCGCACTCGAGGTGTGTGAAGAGCAGGACCGCGACAAGTACGATGTGCTCGACTCGCGCGTCTTCGGCCCGCACGACGCCACCGCCAAGGCCGCCGACGGCAATGACCAGCTGGAAGGCGGCACCGTCAATGAAGACACCGAAATGGCTGCCGCCACCCATGAGGGCGAAGGCTACAAGGTCGTCTGGACAGTGCGCTGCCGCTGAAGCGCTCCCCCGTCAGGTAGCGTGACCTGACAGCGCGATCGAAAGCGCAGCATCCATCGGAAAGCCGCCCTCAGGGGCGGCTTTCTTGTGTTCCGACATCCGAAGCCCCCCCGGAAAGCCGACACTGCCAAGCCTGTGTTCCAAGTCCGCAACCATAGGTTGCCCCGGAAATCAGCCTATTGCGTCACCACATTAGACGACTCTTGACTATGCTGAGACGACAGCTGCCCCAACGCCGCTTCTGATCGCCGCGTATACCTGGTGAAGAACGTTGTTACCAGACACCCGGCTGGCATACCTGCGGCGACTCGGATGCTGAACATGCATGAACCTTGTTGCATGAAGCGTGTGCACTGCCGTGCGAGACATTCGGCAACCCTATCGCCCGGGGACTGTCGATCACTGCCATACACCATGACGAACCCATCAGGACTCTCTGCGCCCGCGCGCCGTCAAGGAGGCTTTTCCATGAGTATCGAACAACGTCTGGCCCCCGTTGCACTCCCCGACACCCGTCATCGACGCACCGTCGAACACCTGCTGGCAGGTTCCGGCGTCAGGCTCAATGGGCCTGATCCCTGGGACATTCGCGTGCGCCATCCGGACCTCTTCCGGCGGGTGCTGCAACAAGGCAGCCTGGGACTGGGCGAGGCTTACATGGAAGGCTGGTGGGACTGTGAGCAGATCGACGAGATGATCTGTCGCCTGTTGCGACATGGCCTGGGCAGCCGCGCCCACACCACCAGCGAGCGAATCGCCTATCGACTGCAGGCCGGAGTGATCAACCTGCAGAGCCGCCGCCGCGCCGGCGTGGTCGGCAAGGTACATTATGACTTCGGCGTCATTACGGCTGAGATGGACGCCGTATGGACGTCTGTACTTCCCATGGTTACTGGGAGAAGGGATTTTCTGGCTGTCCATGTCGACTCCTTGGCGTGTGGACAGCTCGCACACGATTTTGTCCATATCTCTGTTACTCCCCATGCACAGTAATGACGATGCGCCGGCTGCCGCCATGGTTGCGGTGTTCACATAGATAGATACCTTGCCAGGTGCCCATGTTCATTCGGCCATCAGAGATAGGAATCTGAACACTGGGACCTAGGATACTGCTTTTTAAGTGTGCGGGAAGGTCGTCACTCCCTTCAAGTATATGTTGGTAATAAGGTTCATTTTCAGGCACTGCACTATTAAAGAAGCTTTCGAAGTCGTTTCGTACAGTCGGGTCGGCATTTTCGTTGATCGTCAATGAAGCTGAAGTATGCTTTATAAAAACACTCAGTAAGCCTATTTTTATATTCTTTATGTCGCCGATAGCCTGTGCAACCTCATCGGTGATCAGGTGAAAGCCTCGAGAGCGGGGCTTCAAAGTAATTTCTTTCTGGATCCACATAATTCATCTCCTATTTTCGAAGTGTAACAACCTTCTTTAGGGTTTCAATTTCTTTCTCAAGCTGAGCAAGTCTTTCCAGAAGCATCAATTCACGGTTAAGAGTCTGGTGGTAGAGTTCCCGGTAATTGTTCTTTGCGCTTTTCTCAGCTTTCAGCCTATTGTCATTGGACTGATATGAGTGATTGATGTTATCAGCCGCATCGTCAATAGCCTCGATCAGCTCAGAAAAAGAAGCGCGAGATTTCTTGATGGATCCCCGCTTTCGGCCAGCCTCAAGCGCAACAGTATCTTTATTGATGGGGCTGCTCTTGGGAACTATGGCCGGCGTATTGGAACGCAGTCTACTTAACGCTTCCCAATAATCATTCAATGCACTCATTGATCACCTGCCTTGCTCATGACGCGGTCTTTGTATTCGAGGAGATGGAGGAGTTCCTCCTTTTCTGTGCGAAACTCTACGCTATCAGGAGCGGTGTCTTCCAGCTCGTCGATGAACAATTGTTGCCTAGCAATGACACGATCAAGCTTGCTCTGTTTAATAACAGACCTAGAGCATGTTAGGCAGGAGGTCATCGAACGAAGCAGCTTCTGGTCACAGGGCGCAACCGTTGTGCAGGCACCCAATGGTGTTTGAGTATACGCGATTTCACCCTTTTTGAACTGTTTTATTAGCTCTTCTCTGCTATCCGAAAAGACCAATTGTTTGTTGCTGCTAGGTTTGTTCCGGTCAATAAAGGTACCATGTGCCCCATACAGAGGCTCTCCAGAACTCAGAACATCACTAATGTAGGCAATGGCGTCTGCTTCTGGTTTTTCCCGTTTGATCAGCTGAGCAATGTGCTCTTGACCAGTGGCATCATAGTTTTGGCTGCTGGATTGAGAGTAGTAGATGGTCATTTCTCGACTGACGTGCTTTAGCTGCCTTTTGAGCGAGGGGAGAGAAACTAGAGCCGATTGGGCGACATAGAAAGAAAGCGAACGTCTGAACTGGTGGATTGTAAATCGCCATATGCTGCCCACTGCAAAGGCTTTCTCACTTTCCCAGGCACGGAAAGGGTTTATTTTTTCAAGCTCATTGAGATCGTCTTCAGTAACCCTGAATGCATCTTGATCCAGAAGGTTGTAGATTTCATGAGATTTGCTTGATGCATCACCCATGATTATGTTGATTCCATCATAGTCAACCCGGGTGAAAAGTGAAAGATACCCTATTGATATGAATAGCGGGGTTTCGTGATACAGTAGTTTGATCTTCTGTGAAACGAGCTTGGCAAGCATGCCGGCTATCTCGTAAGCTCTTTCTACTTCTTGGCTGGTGATCCAGCTAACCCCCTTTTTTTGACCCACAAACTTACTGGTTGTCCCTAAAAGCTTGTAAGTTCCATTAGATACTTTCAGCGAATTAGTTAGAAGGCTCAGCGATTCGGAGCTTCGCATTCCTGTGTAGATATGTAAAATAATACGAGCGCCATGCTGAATTCGCGTTAAGAAAGTTGACAGAGAAGGCATGTTTTTAACTTTGTACTTGACTAGGTACTCCCAGATGCCGTGTTCCTGTGCAGCTTCCTTGAAAAAAGGTTTGAAATCTTTTGTGCGATAGCCAATCTTTGTTTGTAAAGCTGAAGAGCGTGCATAACGGTCACAGGCAAGGATTGACTCAATGAACCTTTGCAGCTGGTCTTTGATCTCATGGAGATCTTGAAAGAAGTCATCCAGCTGCTGTATCAGTTCTGAGTAAATTCTGTTGGGGATCACCGGATGCTGGTTGTCTTCACCCAAGCTGTGTAGTCTTCTTTTTACCGTCTCGAACTTAAAATTGGATAATATTTTATACCCCGACGCTTCGCTTGGTAGCGTGATTAGGTGAGATAACACGGAAGATAGACCAGCAAGAAGACTTCTCGTTGTAATCTTGCCCACAAATTTGGTTAGTTCGTCTTCCGCCTGAAGCACTTCTTTGATAGTTAGTCCATGGTTCTCACAGTATTTGGCCAGACTTCTGACTGCTTTGAAATATGTCATCGTGGTGCTAATGCTGATACCCGATGCTCGCCCAGAATCTACCATAAATAATAAGAGGAACATCAGCCATTTGACTTCTTCTTTTGTGCTGTTGCTGAAGATCTTGAAATTGAATCTTGCATTACCAGTGTTGCCACTCAGGCGATAGGGTCTAAAATCCCATACATCATCTGAATAGATAGATAGTGTTTTGCCCTCAAGAGTCTTTGATACAACAAAATCAGGAAGAGGGCGTTGGCCCACTTCATTTGGAGTAAATGGGGCAGGCGCACTGGCGATGTCCTGGGCCAGTGATGAAAAGTTTGGATAGTAGGCCTGTGCTTTCATCATATTAACTCCAGGTCATCCATAAGTTTAAGCTTCTTGGCCCAGTATTTGGATAGCAACTCTTCGTCTTTTATTGAGCTTTGTATTTCTTGTGCATCAACTTTGGAGAGCTTGCCCGATGCCTCTATCTGTGAAGCTATGCTGTTGATGGCATCTACGACCGGTTGAAGCATTTCCTCGAAGTGATGGTCATTGAAAGCTAAATGCTTTGACTGCTCAAGTATGTATTTGAGGCTTAAGATTTTTCTGTAATCTATAGTGTCTGCGTGAACACGGAAGTTTTTGCAGAACAAACACCCTTCCGGTGTTTTACAGTCTGGCTGGATATGTGAGCTTGAAGAGGGGGTGGGTGAGTGAAGCTCTACACACTGCCCTGTGGCGATAGAGTTGGTAGGCTTTTTATTGGAGATTATGATATCGTTTTTAAACTTGGTGAAAAAGTCCGTCAGCTCCTTGCTGGCTTGCTGGTCAGAGCCTTCAGAATAATGCTTTATCACCGTCTCCGGTGTGTTCTGTAATAGCGTAGCGGTGGTGCTTAAGTCAGCTTTTTCAAGTAGCCAGTTGCTCTTGTGGGCTCGCCACATGCGCGTTGTGATTTTGGTTTTGAAGTCGAAACATATTTCAAGCCTTCGATGGAAGTCCGTTGATAGGTTCATGGATAGAGGGTAGATATCTTTCCCGTTGAAGGAGAAGAAGAGATAATTAAAGCTTTCCCTTCCGGTTCCTTTGATTAAGTGGTCTCGCAACCTTAATGCTTTCCTGAAAAGGTTGAGAAACCTAGCCTCAATGTAGAATTCAACCGGTCTTCCGCCTGCCCTATACTTGATTGATCGAAATCCCTGTCGGTCGATGCCGACCTGGTAGTCGTCTGACCACTCTAAAGAGGCGAACTGCCCGAGGCTCATACCCGTGCTGGAAGAAAATAGCATCATGAAAGCCTGAAAGGCCATTGATGCGGCCCTCATCCTATGGATACTGTATTTATCATTATTGGCTTGATCGATTCTTTTTAATGCTCTATTTCGAGCAACCTTTGCATTTTGTCCTTGGGAGCGGTGCCGTGGCATTTTTCGTGCTATTTCTTCAACACCGAATATCGTTCCATTGATATAGTCGTAAGCTTTATAGTTTTTCCCATTCTGAGTTTTTTTCTTGATATTCGAGGGGCCCGCAAATGGCATCTGAGTAGGGAAAAACCAATAGTAGCCATGTTCAAAGTCTAGCCTCTTAGGGAAGCGCTCAAAGTCAATGATAAAGTCAGACAGTTGGTGGAATAATAATGTGTAGAACTTTAGTGCTGATCGTGCTTGTTTCTGCTCAGGTGTTTCAGTGATGTTAACCGCTCTAAATGAGCGACTGATTTTTCTAACGCCTCTGAAAAGATCACCATAACGATCAGAGTAGATGTTTCTACCAGCAGTGAATAGCACTAGCTGAAGAGTGGCAGCGGTATTGATATTCATCTGACTCTTTCGTACAAGGTCAATTAAATATTCTGTGAATACTCCAACTGCATCTATATAATGCTGTTGGGAGTCCAGGCCTTGCACGTAGCTATCGTCACACCAATTAACAAAGCGTTGAAATTGACCGACTGATGTTTTTAGGCTGGCTGGTGATTTTCCTAGTCGTATATGCTGACTCAGATAGTCAAGGTAGTTTGTGATAAAAGTCCTTCGACCCGTACGGTAACTGTCCGTATCCACAAGGTTGATAACGCTTTCCTCCCTTGTGTTATCGCCACTTTTGCGTCTGCGGACCGAATAACACCAGGAGCCAACGTCCATAGGGAATTTGTAACCGGGAATGTAGACACGAACCAAGTGCGGGGCAATCAGGGTAAGCTTGCCTTGCGTATCGAAGGGGAGGTCCGAAAGTTTATATACTGTAGTGTTGCGCTCCATCCAGGCCATAGAGTCACTCTTCGTTAACAATTCGTTCCAAGAAGGATTCAAAGTCGCTTTGCAGGTGGCTAGCGATCTTGAATTTCTTCCGGTAATTCAAGTAGCCCTCAGTTGTGCTGAGTTGGCTATGCCCCATTCGCTCCCGCACGTACATCAATGCCTGAAAGAACTCGGGCCGCTGTTCATCGGTAGCGTGTCTTTCGCTATGTTGGTCAAGCAGGCTCTCCACAAGATTCATGCCGAAACTGGCACGGAGGTCGTGGAATCGAAAGGTGAAATCATGTCCATGCTGATTCAGGTTTGGCATCAGTTGTTGATGAATGAACTGAGTCACAGCATTACCGCGTGGCGGAGAGCGATATAGAAACGCAAAAGGGTCGCTTGTGGCCATGTAGTAAGGCTGACCTGCTCGGGTCAAAAAGAGATACTGCTCATCAACCTCCGGATAGGTGTGCTGACTTTTCGCCACCCGTTGCAATCTGCGCGGTGATTGGCTGTAGATCTGGAGCCTGGTGTAGAGCCAGACTGGCACAAGTAGCGTCATTTGCTTGCCATACTTGGTGTTGACCAATGTGCCATGCCCGACCTTGATTCGCTTCGATACGGTGCCGTCACGTGGTGGTGAGGCCACATGCTTCGAGCGAAGCGTGAAGACGGTTTGTAGTCGGGCACCTGTCGTCAAGGCGAGCAGGAACGCCAGCGTCATCTCGGTATTGCCAATGCGCTGGAGTGCCTCGACTAAGGCTATCTGCTCGTCTTTCGGCAGTGGCCGCAGTTTGCCGCCGTCTTCCAGGTATTCGCTGAAATCGTGACTTTGTCGCGCTGTGCGGAACGATCGGGTCAAGTCAGTGCTCTTGACTTGCCTCTGGTGCTGGAGGCCTTTCGCATCCTTGAAGCTGAGGCGCGTGTCACTCTCGACCCAAAGGGGGTGGGGGAAACGAACACCATCATGCTCCAGCCAGCGATAAAAATTCTGCACTGTACTCATGCGGCGTTTGGCCGTGCTGGCTTTGATGGTGTGAAAGCCCACGAGGTCATGCAGGAAAGCGCAGTAGCGATAGGTCGGGCGAGCACGAGGGCGTCCGGGGACGTTGAGGAAATCGATATCGTCATCGAGCTGCCACTGGCGAAAGTGAGCGAGGTCGCCAGCGATAGACTCCAGGGTGCGATGGCTGATCGGCGAGATGTCAGCTAGCCGGCTTAAGAGGTAGCGGTTGGCTTCTTGCCAGGGGCTACCGTCCGGATCCAGCACCACCGGGTAGTGGTAGCAATTGTCCCGGAAATGGCTCTGAAGGCGCTCCGCCCAGAAGGGCCGCCCATCACGGGGGGAGCACCGCCATGCCTCGGGGCTGGGACTTTGGGAGACGGTCGGCTGGTAACAGTCCAGCTTGCGCAGTATCTCAACGCGCACCTGTGTCGGTGAAGCCTTCACTACCATGCACCTTTTTATTGCATCAATGGCGATGAGACAAAAATAGCTTGACAGGAGTGAGAAGGCAAACCAGTATTCTGCATCATTGACGATGAAACGAGATCAATATGCAGCTGGGCGACCTAGCAAGTATCCAGGCGGGCTACCCGTTCCGGGGCAAGATTGCCGACGTGCCGGAAGGGGAAGCTCTGGTGGTGCAAATGCGAGACATCGCGGATGACGGCATCGAATGGGCCTCTTGCACCCGCACTGCACTCACCGGCAAGCGAGCGCCGAATTGGCTCAAGCCGGGCGACCTGCTTGTGGCTGCACGAGGCAGTCACTACTACGCAATCGAGGTGGATACTCAGGCCGAGGAGCATTGCGTGGCGGCGCCGCACTTCTACGTGGTGAAAGCCCAGCTAGAGCGGATTCTCCCTCGATACCTTTGTTGGCTGATCAACCAGCGCCCTTGCCAGCGCTTCCTGGAACAGAATGCCGAAGGCAGCCTGACCAAGAGCATCCGGCGTCGTGTGCTGGAATCGCTTCCCATTACCGTTCCTCCGCTCAAGCGGCAGCACCAGTGGGTCGGGCTGATCGATACGCTGTCGCAGGAGCGCAGGCTGCTGCATGAACAACTGGCCGCTAATTCGGCATTGCAGTCGGCACTGGCCGCTGATCTGCTGGGCCATCAGGATGAACGCAACCCATGACAGGACATGACTCAATGAGCGAGCAAATCAACCAGGACAGTATCAACAAGGCCCTGTGGGCGGCCTGCGATACGTTTCGCGGCACCATCAGCGCGGACACCTACAAAGACTTCATCCTCACGATGCTGTTTCTGAAGTACATCTCGGATGTATGGCAGGACCACTACGATAGCTACCAAGCCGACTATGGCGATGAGCCGGAGCTGATCGAAGAGTTGATGAAGAACGAGCGCTTCGTCCTGCCGCGCAATGCCAGCTTCTATACGCTTTGGGAGCACCGTCACGAACCAGGTAATGGTGAGCGGATCGACCAGGCGCTGCACGCCATCGAGGAAGCCAACGGTACTAAGCTCAAGGACGCGGGCAAAAGCGTGTTCCAGGACATCTCCTTCAATACCGACAAGCTCGGGGAAGAGAAACAGAAGAACACCATTCTGCGCCACTTGCTGGAGGACTTCGCTAAGCCGGAGCTGAATCTCAAGCCCAGCCGCGTCGGTTCACTGGACGTGATCGGCAATGCCTATGAGTACCTGATCAAGAACTTCGCCGCCTACGGTGGCCAGAAGGCCGGTGAATTCTATACGCCACCGGAAGTGTCGGATCTGATCGCAGAGCTGCTGAATCCGCAGCCGGGTGACACCATCTGTGACCCTGCCTGTGGCTCAGGCTCGCTGCTAATGAAGTGTGGTCGCAAGGTCCTGGCAAACTATGATAGCCGTGAGTATGCCCTCTATGGCCAGGAAGCCATCGGTTCGACCTGGTCACTGGCCAAGATGAACATGTTTCTTCATGGCGAGGACAACCACAAGATCGAATGGGGCGACACCATTCGCAATCCGAAGCTGCTGGACCGAAACGGCGAACTCATGCTGTTCGACATCGTCACGGCGAATCCCCCTTTCAGTCTCGACAAGTGGGGCCATGACGATGCGAGCCATGACAAGTTCAGTCGCTTCCGTCGAGGCATCCCGCCCAAGACAAAGGGGGACTACGCCTTTATCCAGCACATGGTTGAAACGCTGGAGCCGTCTTCTGGCCGCATGGGAGTAGTGGTGCCTCACGGTGTGCTTTTCCGTGGCTCTAGCGAGGGCAAGATCCGTAAGCAGCTGATTGACGAAAACCTGCTTTACGCTGTTATCGGCCTGCCGGAAAAGCTCTTCTACGGTACGGGTATCCCTGCGGCCGTCCTTATTTTCAAGAGAAAGAAGTCAGATGATTCGGTGATTTTTATCGACGCCAGTCGTGAATTCAAGCCTGGAAAGAATCAGAATCTACTGACTAATGATAATATCCGGAAGATCGTTTCGACCTATCGCGAGCGTGTTAATGTCGATAAGTACGCTTATCTAGCAACTCGTGAAGAGATTTTGGAAAATGACTACAACCTCAATATTCCGCGTTATGTGGATACATTTGAGGAGGAAGAGGAGATTGATTTGGTCGCCGTGAGGGCCGAGCGAGAAAAGCTGAAATATCAGCTGTTCGAGCTGGAAGGTGTAATGGACAAGTATCTTCAGGAGCTTGGATATGGTGAATGACGAAGGTTATTCGCAACTTGAATTGATGCAGGCACGAGTTAAATTCGTGCCTGAAGGTTGGGGCTTTGGTTATGTCGGAAAAATATTTAATATTAAAAACAACTTGCGCAAGCCGATAAGCGAAGAAGAAAGGAAAAATAATCCCGGATCGTATCCATATTATGGGCCGACAAAGGTTCAGGGCTACATAGGCACCTTTGAGCAGGATGGAAGCTATGCATTGATCGGTGAGGATGGCGATCATTTCTTGAAGTACAAAGTGCAGTCGATGACGCAATTGGTCGATGGGAAATGTACCGTCAATAATCACGCGCACATCATTGAAGGGACAAAAAAGGCTACTAGAGAATGGTTTTATTACTATTTTATGCATCGTGACATATTTAGCTTTCTGAGTCGTCAAGGTGCTGGTCGCTATAAATTAAATAAAGCATCGCTTGAGAAAATCCCGCTGCTTATTCCTCCTGTAGAAGAACAGGAGAAGATAGCCAAAATTTTGACTACCTGGGATAAAGCTATATCCAAGGCTGAGCAGCTTCTCGCCAATAGCCAGAAGCAGAAAAAAGCCCTGATGCAAAAACTGCTGACTGGCAAGGAACGCTTACATGATAAGAATGGGGTAAGGTTCGGTGGAGAGTGGAAGTGGCTTAAAGCGAGCGAGTTGTTTAGGACAGTATCCAAAAAAAATAACTCTGATAATGAAGAGTTGCTTGCAGTAACTCAGGATCAAGGTGTTCTGCCGCGTTCATTTTTAGAACGACGGGTAGTGATGCCTGATGGCTCTACCAACGGTTACAAGCTGGTTGTTCCGGGGAATTTTGTTATTAGCCTTCGTTCATTTCAGGGTGGGCTAGAATATTCTAAATTCAGGGGGGTCGTCAGTCCTGCATATACAGTTTTGGAGCCTATTAAAAAAATAGAGGATGAGTTTTATAAGCAGTATTATAAGTCCCATGAATTTATTGGGCACCTTGCTGTTGCGGTGATTGGTATAAGAGATGGAAAGCAAATTAGTTATGGCGACTTCTCTTTTTTGAAAATCCATACCCAAGCTTAGAAGAGCAACAGAAAATCGCAGCTGTTTTATCTTCTTCTGATCAAGATTTGAATGCCCTTAAGAAGATGGTCAATGCCTTAAGGCAAGAGAAGAAAGCCTTAGCGCAACAGTTGTTGTCAGGTAAACGTAGAGTGTGTATTGAGGATGTCGTATGCTGAAGCAAATACATATCAATAATTTTAAAAGCTACAAAAGCCAGGTCTTGCACCTCTCGCCGCTGACGTTGATGATCGGAGCTAATGCTTCTGGTAAAAGTAATGCACTGGAAGCTTTCCGCTTTTTATGCTGGTTGAGCCAAGGGCAGAAATTGTCTGTCTTGAAGCATCGGGTTGATGATTCCGAGCAGGTTTTACGCGGTCAAGTTAAGGACTTGGGATATCTAGGTTCGGAGAGTTTTCAGCTGGGGTGCCTGACAGATGATTCAGTTTGGAATCAGTTTGATGTCGAGGTGACACTGCGAGATTCTGAGTTACATATATCTAATGAATGTATTGTGTCTCCCAGTGAAGGGTTTCCGCTTTACAGAGTTGAACAGCCCTCCTCAGGCCTGAGCACGGACGTAAGGGTGGCGTATAACAATTTTGCTAAAGGCGGGAAAAAGCCGCAGGTAACTTGTACAGACCAGATTTTGATTATGAGCCAGTTGGCGAGCTCGGCTATGTTTCAGTCTGGACATAAAAAAGCTCAAGTTGAAATTCCCAAGGTAACCGGGCGATTTCAGAAGCTGCTAGAAAACACTCTGTTTTTAGATCCGGTGCCCTCCTTGATGAGAGGTGAAAGTTATCCAGAAAAACAGCTGCGTGGTGACTGTGCCAACTTGTCAGGTGTCCTATATAGCTTGTGGCAAGACAATGATGCCCGTCCTGTTGTCATTGAATTTATTAAAAGCCTGCCCGAGCAGGATGTTCAAGATATTGAGTTTTTCGAAGATCGCCGTGGTCAAGTGGCTCTGGAGCTTATAGAGAGCTTTGGTGGGCAGGCGAGAAAGTATCCCGTTGAGTTGCTATCTGATGGAACTTTGCGAGTACTAGCAATTGCTGCTGCCATTCTGTCTGCACCAGAGGGCTCTACTGTAGTCATTGAAGAAGTCGATAATGGTGTGCATCCCTCTAGGGCTCGCCAGCTGTTGGCTACAATGCGCGAGCAGGCTGAGAGTCGCAATGTGCACCTTCTGCTTTCTACACATAACCCAGCGCTAATGGATGCTTTGCCAGATAGATCACTAGGTGATGTGGTCTTCTGTTATCGTAATCCAGAAGTTGGCGATAGTTGTTTGGTTAGGTTGTCTGATCTTGATGATTATGTTGGGCTTGTATCACAAGGCCCGTTGGGTGAGCTAGTAACTAACGGTGTGGTTGATCGCTTTATCAAGACTCCTGCGACGCCAGAAGATAAAAGGCAAAATGCGATGGACTGGTTGGCCAAAATGCAGGGGGATGACCAATGAGTTCTGTCTGTCTTATTGATACTAGTGTTTTCTTAAACCTTTTGAATGTTCCTGGGAAGAATGCTGAAAAGGAACAGGTTGTTGAATCTTATTCCGAGTACGCCGAGCTTGGGATGACTTTTATTTTGCCAATGGCTACTATTGTCGAAACAGGAAATCATATCGCACAGAATGGCGATGGAAACCAAAGGCGAAGCGTCGCTGGTCGATTCTGTGAGGTTGTGGAAGGTGCTTTTTCTGGAGCTGCACCTTATCGTCCGAGTGATTTTCCTGCTGCTACCGAGGTGCTCAGGTGGCTTCATGAATTTCCTAATCATGCTGGCTGTAACAAGAGTCCTGAAAAAACAGGTGAAGGGACTAGTTTTGGTGACTTAAGTATTATTAAAGAGTTTGAAAAATGTGTTGAACGTTTCTCAATGTCTGAGGTTTTCATCTGGTCTCTGGATGGTGATCTCTGTTGTTATCACTATGTTCCATAGTTAGTGTCAGCAAATTTTTTAAAATTTAATGAGATAGAAATGGCTCAGAACGCACCTAAGTTTCAGGAAGAATACAGTGCTAAAATTCCTGCTCTCTCGTTATTGTCTCAATTAGGCTGGTCGTTTATTACACCTGAGCAGGCATTGGGTGCACGTGATCAGCAGCCTGATGAGGTGGTGCTTCGAAATATTTTGCGTCAGGAACTTGAAAAACGTCGCTTTTTCTTTGGAGGTAAATCTTACCCTCTTTCCAAAAATGCGGTTGATAACCTGATTGATGAGATATCTACGCCCGCCCTGAATGAAGGGCTGCTGACAGCGAACGAGAAGCTCTATAACCATTTGCTCTACGGCATCTCGGTCACAGAATTTGTGGAGGGCCGTAAGGCTAGTCCGACAGTGGCTCTGATCGATTGGGAGATCCCAGAGAACAATAGCTTCCACTTCACAGAGGAGTTCAGCGTTGCTCGCTCGGGAGGCGTGGATACGCGCCGGCCGGATATCGTCTGCTTCGTAAATGGTATCCCCTTGGCGGTGATTGAGGCCAAGCGGCCTGACGGCCAGTCTCACAAGGGGCCAACTCTTCAGGAAGGGATTTCTCAGTGCTTACGTAATCAGCGCTACGACGAGATTCCCCATCTCTTCGCATACAGCCAGCTTCTGTTCTCCATCAATGGCCACGAGGGGCGCTATGGCACCTGCCATACACCAGAGAAGTTCTGGACGACCTGGAGCGAGGAGGACATTCCGGATGCCGACATGCATTCGCTCAAGAATGCGCCTCTCTCGTCGCAGCAACTAGATGCGCTCTTAAGTCATCGTCCCCCAGCAGACCGCGAATGGTACGAACAGCGTCTGCAGGCTGGCGAGTTGGCCGTGACTGGCCAGGACAGGCTCCTGATCAGTCTGCTTTCACCGGGGCGTCTGCTGGAGATGACGCGCTTCTTCACCCTATTCGACAAGAAGGCCGGGAAGATCGTCGCTCGCTATCAGCAGGTGTTCGGTATCAAGCGGCTGATCGAGCGGATCAATACCCGGCGTCCGGATGGTGGACGAGAAGGTGGTGTCATCTGGCATACCACGGGCTCCGGCAAGTCCTTCACCATGGTGTTTCTCAGCAAGGCACTGATCCTGCATGAATCGCTCAAGCAGTGCCGCCTGGTGATTGTCACCGATAGAGTCGACCTTGAGAGCCAACTGAGTGCCACCTTTACGTCCGGTGGCGAGCTGGCTACCAAGAAGGACAAGGCTGCGGCCATGGCCACCTCAGGTACACGCTTGGCCGAGCAGATTGGTAAGGGCAACGAGCGCATTGTCTTCTCGCTGATTCAAAAGTTTAACTCCGCGACTAAGCTTCCGGAGTGCCACAACGACAGCTCTGACATCATCGTCTTGATCGATGAGGGGCACCGCAGCCAAGGCGGCGAGAACCATATCCGCATGAAGCAGGCGTTGCCCAATGCCGCCTTTGTGGCTTTTACGGGCACCCCCCTGCTGAAGGAGGACCGAACCACTAACAAGTTCGGCCCCATCGTTCATGCCTACACCATGCAGCGAGCTGTAGAGGATAAGACGGTTTCCCCGTTGCTCTATGAGGAGCGTATCCCTGATCTGGATGTGAACGAACGGGCCATCGATGCCTGGTTCGAGCGGATCACCGAAGGGCTGGAAGATGCTCAGAAGACAGACCTCAAACGCAAGCTGGCCAGGAAGGGGCAAATCTACAGTGCCGATGACCGTATTCGTCTGATCGCACTCGATATCGCCAACCACTTCATCAAGCACGTGCCGGAGGGCCTCAAGGGCCAACTGGCATGCGACAGCAAGAGATCAGCCATCAAGTACAAGAAGTACCTGGACGAGGCCGGACTGTTCGAGTCGGCGGTGGTGATGAGCCCACCGGACACCCGTGAAGGTAACACCGAGGTGGATGAAACCACCTTGCCGGAGGTGCAGCAGTGGTGGAAAGACAATGTCGGCAACCAGGAAGAACAGGTTTATACCCGCAGCGTGATAGAACGCTTCAACAAGAATGATGACCTCAAGCTGCTGATCGTGGTCGACAAGCTGCTGACCGGGTTCGATGAGCCTAAGAATGCGGTGCTCTACATCGATAAGCCGCTTAAGTCCCATAACCTGATCCAGGCTATTGCTCGCGTGAACCGCCTGCACGACAAGAAGCGTTTTGGCTTCCTGATCGACTATCGCGGCATTCTGGCCGAGTTGGATACCACCATCGCCCAGTATCAGGACCTGGCTTCACGCACCCAGGGGGGCTTCGATATCAACGATATCGAGGGGCTCTATCACTCCATGGGTACGGAGTATAAGCGGCTGCCTCAGCTCTACACCCAGCTGTGGTCCATCTTCGAAGGGGTGACGAACAAGCAGGATATCGAGCAGTTACGCCAGGTGCTAGTCCCACGTATGGAGACTCTGGAGCCCGCCTCGTCGGGAGGAAAGTCCGAGCTGGTTGATGTGCATCAGAAGGTGCGTGAAGACTTCTATGAGGCGCTGACGGCGTTTGCCAGCTGCCTAAAAGTCGCGCTTCAGTCTGCCACCTTCTTCGAAGACAAGAGCTTCACTGACGACGATCGTCGTCATTACAAGGAGACTCTCAAGCAGTTTTCCAGCCTTCGCCAGCTGGTCAAGCAGGACGCTGGCGAGTCCGTGGACTACGACGACTACGTGGAGCAGGTCAAGAAGCTGCTGGATCGCCATGTGGTAGGTATCGATATCCAGGAAGCGGACGGGGCCTACGAAGTTAGCCGTATGGGAGCACCGCAGGCGCCAGAAGTCTGGAGCGAGGACAAGACCCGCAACGAGACGGATATCATCAAGACTCGGGTCACCAAGATGATTGAGCAGGACCTCAAGGATGACCCTTACGCCCAGGAAGCCTTCTCGGCTCTTCTGCGCCAGGCCATCGAGGAGGCCGAGAAGCTGTTCGACCACCCCTTGAAACAATATCTTCTGTTCAAGGAGTTCGAGCAGCAGGTCAGCGAGCGCCGACTAGATGAACTGCCCGACGCTTTTCAGGGCAATCGGCATGCGCAGGCGGTGTATGGTGTCTTCAAGCAGGCGTTGCCTAAGGTGCTGTCCAGTGACGATTCCCAGGTTCAGCAACTCTGGATCAATCTGGCATTCGAGACCTGTGAGGTGGTCGACGACGCGGTAGCCGTTCACTCCATCAATCCGCAGAACATCGAAGCCGCGATACGCAAGCAACTGTTGCCGGTGGTCTTCAGGCAGTGCAAGTCCGTTGGCGCGGGCATGGATCAGGCGAAACAGATTGTGGAGAGCATTGTTCAGATCACCCGAGTAGGATTGGCAACATAATGAGCGTCATGATCGCTGATGCCGCTCTCTATGGTCGCGAGCTGGTGTTTCGTTATGGCGACGAATGTATCACCATCCGGCGCCTGGACCGGTCCCAAGGCATCAATCGGGTGCTGATCAAGGTCCATCCGGATACCCGGGTCGAAGCCCTGGCTCCACGGGAAGCCAGTGACGATGAGGTGCTCGATGCTGTTCGGCAGCGGGCGCGGTGGATCTATCAACAGCTACGCCAGTTTCGCGCTCAGAATGAATACGTGATCCCACGCCGCTATGTGAGTGGCGAAAGCCATTACTACCTGGGCAGGCAGCACCTTCTGAAAGTGATCGAGACGCTGACGGAGCGACAAGGTGTCAAGCTGCTACGCGGTCGGCTGGAGGTACGCGTTCGCCATAGGCGGCCTGACAAGGTCAAACAGCTACTGGCACGCTGGTATCGGGAGCGTGCGGGTGAGGTGTTTGGGCGGCGGCTCGACGCCATGCTGGAACAGGCGCTCTGGGTCTCTGAGCAGCCACCGATGCGGGTGCAGGCCATGCAAACGCGCTGGGGAAGCTGCTCGCCGCAAGGGCGTCTGACGCTGAATCCGCACCTGGTGAAGGCTCCTCGGGAATGCGTGGATTACGTCATCCTGCATGAGCTATGTCACATCGCGGAGCATAACCATAGCGAGCGTTTCTATCGCCTGATGGGGCAAGTGATGCCACAGTGGGAGGGCGTCAAGGCCAGGCTGGATGACATGGCAGGCCGACTGATCGATTGAGCGGGGCAGGTATGGCGCACGGATCAGATGAGCTGGAGGCCGGGAAACACGGTCAGTTTCGGCGTCTCAGCGTACAGGAGCTTCAGGATCTCCGTGATGAGATGCGTGAGGCGGGCCACTGGATGAAAGCGCAGCTCAGGAAGAAGCGACGAGGGATCGTCAATCCGAAGAAGACACGCTAGGGGTTGCGGTGCGGGGGAAGAGGTCGGCGACCTCGATGCCGAGGGCTTCGCTGATCTGGTAGACCTTGGTCAGGGTGATGTTCTTCTCACCGCGCTCTATGTGGCCCATATAACTACGGTCCACTCCGGCCAGTGCAGCCATGGCCTCCTGAGATAACCCTCTGTTTTTGCGGAGCTCTCTGACCCTCTGGCCGAATGCCACCAGCTTCTCGTTCCGCATCTGTCCCGCTCCATCCAAAGGATGGAACTATCACGGCCCACTGCATACAATTCCACGGACTATAATTCTCATTTGGAGTGGCCTGGATGCAGTTGGAGATTCTCACTGATGATGAGCAGAACGCTCGCATCTGCGCGGACTACTGGCGACAGACTGAGGAAGGCGAGTATGCGCTCAAGATACGCGAGATTGCGACCACTCATGGAATGAAGCCCCATGTGGTCAGTAGGTTCGTCGAGCAGCACGCCTTCATATGGCTGGAAGACATCTGCTGTGGGCGTTGCAAACAGCCGTACCGCTTTGGCACCCGCAGCCAGTATCAGGAGCGCCGGTGGCTTCAGGATCGGGTCTGCAAAGCATGTATGGGTGCTGAGCGCCAAGCCATCGCCGACAAGAAGAGGGACTTGATCCTGAAAATGCGGCAGTCGGCGGAAAACAACACGCCAGACCCAGCAATGCTAGACCTGACCAGCAAAATCTACCTTTTAGCTGTGATTCAGGCGTTAGGCGATGAAAACTTCAGTATCATTGAGCCGCTAGATGATTACCCCGCCTGTACTCTGTCGCCCGATTTTGTCTATGACCACAAAGTTCTTCGGCATTTGATTGACGGCCACCTACTGCTAATCTGCCTGGATACGCGTCTTGAGGCGGTCGAACTTCAGGAAGATGATCGGTTCAGTATCGATCTTGGTGAGTGCGCGTTTAACCTTGCTTTAGGCGCTGATCAGATCACGGCGCTGATCAATGATTTTTTCGATGAGGAAACCGTACAAAGCTTCCGACAGGCGCCGGAATTCATAACGCTATGCAAGGAAGTCCAACTGAATGAATGCCTCGGTTTTCTGAAGACTGTTCTGGAGGAACATCAACTGTACCTGTCGCCGGGGGAGAAAACTCGGCAGGTTCTAAGCCAGTGCTTAGAGAAGTTCAGTGTGGCCCAGGTCTACAACTTCATTTGGCGAGCCGCTAAGGACGCAGCCGCCTATTATATGAGAGGTTCTATCAGCAAAAGGCAGGCAGCTAACTCGGTCGTAGGAAACATCTCACGGAACATGGAGCGGGCTTTGGCCAATGGCTGGGATGTGAAGCCGTTTAACAGGAACTATAGTCTTCCTCAGTCTTCCCTGAGCCGCATCATCTTTAACATGGTGCTGGGAACTGATGATGGTGGGTTTGAGTATTTGTTAACTGATCTTTTGGAAGAAAAAGAAGCCGTTTAGGTATGTCTGAGATTTTTTAGAAATTTGCGAACTTAGTGTTGTTGTGCTTTAAAAAACCGACCCTCTCAGTCATTAGGTGTGATGGCTGAGAGGGCTTGAGGGCTTAGGTTTTAGTTTTTACAGCCATTTTTGTCACACGTTATCCGTTGAGATGATGAAACCCAATGATGAGAGTTTTCTCGGGTGTTAAATCCGCATCCTGTGGTTCCACCTTTTGTTCCTTTGTGCACCACGCCAGTAGGTGTGTGTTTGACAGCCATATCAAACCTCTTTTTTAACAATTTTTTTGCGATGAGTGGATTGCTCGTAGGTGGTGACGTATGCAGGGATAGTGTAATGCTTTTCTACATTCAGCCACCCTAATGAAAATAGCCGAGGTTTATTTTCTTGGCCAGAAATGAAGAGTAGGCACGATCACTTGGCTGTTATCTCATGGGAGGCGGCTTCTAGCCAGGAAGCTGAGGTGAAGGGGGTTGGATGTGTCCATACGGAGGTATATGTCCATATCCGGAAAGGCACACTCATATAACCCGTACAATGACCTCTTCACGCGCATGCTGGATGACACCCTGTGCTACAGCTGCGGCTACTGGAAAGATCTGGCGGTGAGCGCGGAGAACCTGTGCAAGGCGCAACAGGCCAAGCTGGATCTGGTGTGTCGCAAGCTGGGGCTCACGCCCGGCATGCGCCTGCTGGATATCGGCTGTGGCTGGGGGAGTCTTGCCGCCTACGCCGCGCGCCATTACGGCGTGGAGGTAGTCGGTATCACCATCTCCGCCGAGCAGGCCGCGCTGGCGCGCGAGCATTGCGCAGGGCTACCGGTGGAAATCCTGCTCAAGGACTATCGCGACCCTGACTTCCGGCGCACGGTCGGAAGCTTTGATGCCATCGCCTCGATTGGCATGTTCGAACACGTCGGCCACAAGAACTACGCCACCTACTTTGCGCATGCCGCGCATCTGCTGCGCCCCGGCGGACGCTTCGTGCTGCATACCATCGGCTCCAACCAGAGTGATATCTCGGCCGACCCCTGGGTCAATCGCTATATCTTCCCCAATGGCGTGCTGCCCAGCGCCAGTCAGCTGGTACGCGCCAGCGAAGCGCATCTGGTGATGGAGGACTGGCACAACTTCGGCGCCGACTATGACCCGACATTGATGGCGTGGCGTGCCAATCTCGACCAGCACTGGCATGAACTGGCCGATACCTACTCACCGCGCGACAAGCGCATGTTCGAGTACTATCTCGGCGCCTGCGCAGGTGCCTTCCGCGCCCGCCAGCTCCAGCTGTGGCAGGTGGTGTTCACCCATGGCACCGCAGGGCGCTACGACGCGCCACGCTGATCGGATGCTACCCCTGGCGACTGCGCTGATATTCAGCCTGGGAGCGCGCGATGCTGGCACTGGCATTGTCTTCGAACTGGAGAAGAGCTCGGGCGAAGGCATTGAGCTCTTCGTCATCGAAGCCGACGTACAGCTCGGCACGCACTCGCTCGATGCGCTCCGTCAACTGGGCCAGGCACTGGCGGCCTTGCTCGGTGAACCACAGACAACGCGCCCGCTTGTCGGTCTCATGCGCCACGCGCGCGATCAGCTGCCGAGCCTCGAGCTGGTTGAGGGTGCGCGTCAGAGACGGCATCTCGATGCCCAGCTCACTGGCCAGCATCTGTTGGGTACACCCCTCGCCGAGCTTTTCCAGATGGACCATGACCGTCCAGCGCGATTCCGTCATGTCCAGGCTACGCACCGCGCTGGTGATGGCGGTGCGCCACAGACGATGGACCCGGCCGACTTGGCCACCCAGCGAGGGCTTGATCTGCTCGTGAAGCGGGATTTCCTGTGTCGAATCCGACCCCGGAGAAGGTGCGCTCATGTTTCATCTCTCGACATGAAGGCTCCCATGACACTTCCCCTCATCGGTACTGAGCGGAAGCCCCACGAGAGCCTGGATTGGTGAGGCGTCAGGGTAACTGTTGCCGCCGACACCAGACGCCACCTACATTAGCTTGCTAACAATATGAGAATCATACCCTTTATTAGCGAGCAAAACAATTCGCCAATCCCGATATCCAGACACGCATTCAAGCCCCTCTCCGCTCCTGCCTTCTTGCCTGCCTTCTCCCCCTTCTTCTCCTTCTCCTTCTCCTTCTCCTTTTCCTGCTCGTCCGCTTTTCTCGCGCCCTGTTGTGCTGACTCTCCCGCCATCAACTGCACCGTGGGTCACTCCTGTGCGATGCCGTGACGCTTGAGCTTGTTGGCGATGGTGGTATGCGAGACCCCCAGACGCTTGGCCAGCAATCGGCTGGACGGATACTCGGGATAGAGATGCGCCAGGATGCGCCGTTCGACTTCGTCATGGATATCGCCCAGGCTGCCGGTCAGGTCGATATTGTCCAGCCCCTCATCACGCGCCTTCCCGGTCAGGCGCAGATGCTGCGCCTCGATCACCTCGCCATCGCACAGCGACACGGCCTGAAACAGCACATTCTCCAGCTGACGCACGTTGCCCGGCCAGTGATAGCCCTGCAGGCGCGCCATGGCCTCGGGCGAGATATCTCGCACACGAGCGCCGATCTGGCGCACTGCCCGCTCGAGAAAATGCCTCGCCAGCTCCTCGAGCCCATCCAGACTTTCCCTGAGCGGCGGGATCTGCACACACAGCACATTGAGGCGATGGAAGAGATCGTGACGGAAGCGCCCTTCACTGCACAATGCCGGCAGGTCCTGTTGGGTGGCGCAGATCACGCGCACATCGAGGAAGGTTTCCTCATCGCTGCCGACACGCCGGAAACCGCCGTCCTGCAAAAATCGCAGCAGCTTGACCTGCATGCGCGGGCTCATCTCGCCGACCTCATCCAGGAAGATGGTGCCGCCACTGGTCAGCTCCAGCAGGCCCAGCTTGCCCTCCGGGCGCGCGCCCTCGAAGGCGCCCGGGGCGTAACCGAAAAGCTCCGTTTCAGCCATCGACTCCGGCAGCCCCGCGCAATTGAGCGCCATGAAGGGTGCCTGGCCGCGGGGGCTGGCCAGGTGGCAGGCCCGCGCCAGCAGCTCCTTGCCGGTGCCGGTTTCGCCCTCGATCAAGAGCGGCGCATCCAGCGGAGCCATGCGGCGAGCTTCCTTGACCACCGCCGACAGCTGACGGCTCGCCTGGAATATCGCTTCGAAGCCGCGCACCTCGGTGCGCTGGATCTGATAGATGCGCGAGCCCAGGCGGTCTGCACGGTGCAGGGTGACCACGGCACCCGCCAGCGAGGCAACATCCTCGTTCTCGGTGTGCAATGGCGCGATATCGGCGAGAAAGGTCTCCTCCCCCACCCGCAGGCGCAGGCCATTGACGCGGGCATTGTTGCGTCGGATCAGCTCCGGCAGATCGACATCCTGGACATGACGCGTCAGCGCCAACCCCGGCACCTCATCGATGCGTACCCCGAGCAACTTGCCCGCCGCGCGATTGGCCGCCACCACGCGTCCATCCATGTCGATGGACATCACCGGGTCTGACAGCGATGACAGCAGCGCATTGAGCTCCAGATGGCGTCGCTCGGTGGGCATCAGGCTGACACGACTGACCTTGAAGACCCCAGGAATCTCCTCGAGAGTCGGCTTCAGGGTGGAGAGCTGCATACGCAGCATGTTGGGCACATGCAGATAGATGGAGTTGTTGGCCTCTCCGCCCACCTCACCGCGCAGCACATTGAGGCCGTAATCGGCAAAGGGAGCCAGGATGTCGCGCAGGATCCCGATTCGATTCTGACAGGTCAGTTTGAGGCGCATGGCGTTCTCGGCATTGTTGTTGGAATTCTTGTCGAAATGATGTCACCGGCTTGACGTCGCCGACCGAGTGACGGCTGAGTGACGTTAACGTAAGCGTTATCAAAAACCTCGTAAAGCATTCCTTACAAAAGACGGCGACACAGAAGTGCATGAGCGCCCGAATGGCACAGGATACGCCCAGTCACCGCTCCAGTGTCAGAATTATGTGACAAGACACGTGCCAACGCGGACTCATCTGCCGCGCAAAGCCACGCCTGACCACTGGTCAACGCCACCCGACAAGGCCTAGCGTTGTCATCGACATGCAAGGATTGGCATGTACGCCATAATGACAACACGGCAGCCTGCTTGGCAGCGCCGCCAACTCGTTGGGGAGGTTGCATGAACGCACCGCAAGGTCGTCATTGGCCACAGACATCCCAGGAAGCTCAGCACGGCTCGCAAACCAGGGCCAAGGGCACCCGCTACATGGCCCATGAGCCTGATGCCCGGGGCCATATCCAATACAGCGATCAGGAAAACGCCACCTGGCAGGCACTGATGACGCGCCAGATGGCACTGGTCGAGGGGCGTGTCTGTCGCGAGTATCTGCAAGGGCTCGAGCGCCTTGCCCTGCCAGTGGACCGCATCCCCCAACTTGGCGAGATCGATCGTGTCCTCGAGGCCGCCACCGGCTGGCGAACCGCTCGCGTGCCGGCCTTGATCCCCTTCACGCGCTTCTTCGAGCTGCTCGCCGAGCGGCGCTTCCCGGTCGCCACCTTCATCCGCTCCCCGGAAGAACTCGACTACCTGCAGGAGCCGGACATCTTCCACGAGATTTTCGGCCACTGCCCGATGCTCACGCATCCCGCCTTTGCCGAATTCACCGCCACCTACGGACGACTCGGTCTTGCCGCCAGCAAGGAAGAACGCGTCTATCTGGCCCGCCTCTACTGGATGACGGTGGAATTCGGCATGCTGCGCGAGACTCAACCCGATGGCAGTCGTGCGCTGCGCCTCTACGGCGGCGGCATCATCTCCTCGCCACGCGAGACCCGCTATGCCCTGGGCGAGCTTGCGGACAACCTCGAGCGGCCCGAGCATCTGCCCTTCGATGCCATCGAGGCACTGCGCACTCCGTATCGCATCGACATCCTGCAGCCGCTCTACTATGTCCTTGAGTCACTGGAGGACCTGCATGAACTCGCCAGCCGCGACATCATGGCGCTGGTGCACGAGGCCATGGCACTCGGTCTCAAGACACCGCGCTTCGCACCACGTTGATCGCACCATGCTGATCGCACCAGCACCCTTGCCCCATGGGGTACGCCTTTCCATCAACCCCACCCTTTCCTCAAGCCGGAGATAGCGCCATGACCGAACTCGCCAGACAGTCCTGTGAAGCCTGCAGCTTCGATGCCCCCAAGGTCAGCGATAGCGACATCGAGACGCTCAAGACCGCCATTCCCGAGTGGCAGTTGCTCAATCGCGATGGCATCATGCAACTGGAACGGTGCTTTACGTTCCGCAACTTCAAGCAGGCACTGGCATTCACCAATCGCGTAGGCGAGATTGCCGAGGAAGTCGGGCACCACCCGGCACTTCTCACCGAGTGGGGCAAGGTCACCGTGACCTGGTGGTCCCACGAGATGAAGGGTCTGCACAAGAACGATTTCATCATGGCCGCCAGAACCGACGAGGTAGCGAAATAAGATGTTCGAGCAGATTGCGCGTGTACCCGGGGATGCCATCCTCGGCCTGATCGAAGCCTTCAACAAGGACACCAACCCGCAGAAGGTCGACCTCGGCGTGGGCGTCTATCGCGATGCCAACGGCAATACGCCGGTCATGCGTGCGGTCAAGCAGGCCGAGAGCCGCCTGGTCGAGAATGAAGTCACCAAGACCTACATCGGCTCTCACGGTGACCCGCGCTTCGGCAAGGTCGTGCTGCCGATGGTGCTGGGCGCCGAGTCGCCGGTGCTGGCCGCCAATCGCGCCAGCGCCACCCAGGCGCCCGGTGGTACCGGTGCCCTGCGTCTGGCCGCGGACTTCATCGCCAGCAACCTCAAGGGCCGTGATATCTGGCTGTCGACCCCGACCTGGCCGAACCACCTGGGCATCTTCGACGCCGCTGGCGTCACGCGCCACAACTACCCCTACGTCGACGAGAACAACCGCCTCGACTTCGATGGCATGCTGGCGACGCTCAAGACCATCCCGGAAGGTGACGTGGTGCTGCTGCACGCCTGCTGCCACAACCCGACCGGTTTCGACCTGAGCCGCGAGCAGTGGGACCAGGTGCTGGAAGTCGTCCAGGCACGCAAGCTGCTGCCGCTGATCGACTTCGCCTACCAGGGCTTCGGTGACGGCCTGGAAGAAGACGCCTACGGCGTGCGCCTGCTGGCCGAGAATGTCGATGAAGCCATCATCACCAGCTCATGCTCCAAGAACTTCGGCATCTATTGCGAGCGCACCGGCTGCCTGATCCTGATCGCCAAGGACGAGGAGAGCATGCTCGACGTGCGCTCCCAGGCCGCGATCACCGCGCGCGAGAACTACTCCAATCCGCCGGCCCATGGCGGCGCGGTGGTCATCGATATCCTCGAGGACGACACCCTGCGCGGCGAGTGGCAAAGCGAGCTGACCGAAATGCGTGAGCGCATCAACGGCCTGCGTCGTGACTTCGTCGAGGCGCTCAAGCCGTATGGTCTGGATGAGCAGTTCGCCTTCATCGCCGAGCAGCGTGGCATGTTCTCCTACACCGGCCTTTCGCCGGAACAGGTCGATCGCCTGCGTGACGAGTTCGGCATCTACATGGTGCGCTCCGGGCGTGCCAACGTGGCCGGTTTCTCCACCGAGAACCTGCCCTATGTGGCCAAGGCCATCGCGACCGTCGTCAAGAGCTGAGCCCAGGCCAACGCTTCGTGAAAGATATGAAAAAACCCGCCGATTGGCGGGTTTTTTCATTGCCTGTACAAGGCATCGTCAGGCGTTATCGGCCGCCAGCATTCTGATCATCACTCCTCGCCCTCCTGCGCAAACCCGGCCAGGCTCGCCGCCACCTCCTCTTCGAGCAGACTGATCAACAGGGTCTGCACCGCGTTCAGTGCCTCTCCTTTCCCGGCCGTCGGGCACTGCCATGTGAGCTCCAGATAGCGCTCGCTGCGCATCGAGAGCGGCACACCGAACAGGTCTCCACCGGCATCTTCAAGAACTTGATGCGCCGACAGCGCATCAATGATGGTGGCGGCACTGCCCGCGCGCGCCAGGCGCCCAGCGCTTGCCGGCGTGGCGACTTCCAGCAGACTCGCCGGGGTCACACGCTCACGCTTGAGCAGCCCACGAATCAAGCGCCCCTGACTGCTGGTTTCCGGCAGATCGACAAACGGGCGTTCATTGAGGCGAGCAAGGGTCAGCGGCTTGTCCAGCAGCGGCCAGCGCGAGGGCCACAACAGTATCAAGGGCAGCCTCAGCGCGGGCGGTGCCTCGGCTTGCGCCTCGTCACTGGCCTCTTCGCTTGCCACGCTCCGGGGAGCGGCCCCCTCGGCATTGTGCGCATCATCCTCGACGTCAAACGGCAGCTCCGGTGTATCCCCCAGTTCTGGCATGGCCGCCTTGGCGGTAGGCTCTGCCTCGTCATCATTGCCCTCGATGAGAGTCGTCTCCTCGCGCGCTCGCTGACGCAGGCTGGCCTTCAGCTCGCGGGCGCGTGCCGCTGCGGTCTTGGCACGCTTGCCACCCTGGGGCTCCGGCGGTGCTTCCAGGCTCACCGCCATCGCGACCCGGCCCTCGCGGATGGCGAGGTCATGCTGTGATACCTCCAGCACTTCCAGGCTTGGCAGCCACTCACTCAAGGCTTCACTGGCCGCGATACGCGTCAGCCAACCGGCACTGAATGCCTCCAGACCGGGCGTCACCGCCAGCACGAGACGCGGACGCTTGCCGCTGCCCGGCCCGAAGGCCAGTCGCCTGAGCTCGGATTGAGCGCTGAACATCCGGGCGAGTGATGGCGTCAGGCGCTCGGCTTCCGGGGTCGGCACCAGCTTGCCGCCCTCACGCAGAAACAACGAATAGCCCAGCGTCTGCTCGAGCTGCGCCAAGCCCCGCGAGACCACCGGCACACTGATCCCCAGTTGAGCGGCACCGCCTTTCATCGAGCCACACTCGATCACCGCCCACAGCATTTCCAGCTGACGCAGCCGTATGCCGGGTTCACGGGTGCCTGTGTCTGACTGCGCCATGGTGTTGCTCCTTGAAGGGTTCGTCCGCGATGCTCCGAGAGTCAGCAAAGGGCGCTGGCTCATTTAGCCTTACGCTAATCATGCAGGCGCCAAATGTCACGCTTCACTTGCCTACATGGCGTCACGACCCCTGAAACGACACTCCCCCCGCTGAGAAATCAGCGGGGGGAGTGAGAGACAAGGCATCGATTCGCGCCAGACGTTCGTTGAGACCGGCCGCTGGTTCAGAGCGGCCGCTCGTTCAGACCGACAATCGACGAGCGATCAGGAGAGTGCCAGTACACCTTCTGCTTCAAACAGCACGCCCTTGGGCAGCTCCTTGACGCCGACGGCCGCACGCGCCGGATACGGCTGGCTGAAGTACCGCTCCATCAGCGTATTGACCACGGCGAAGTTGCTGAGATCGGTCAGGAACAGATTGACCTTGACCAGTTGATCCAGGCTGCCACCGGAAGCTTCACACACCGCCTTGAGATTGCGGAAGACCTGGTCTGCCTGGGCTTCAAAACCGCCTTCCACCACTTCCATGGTCGCCGGGTCCAACGGGATCTGGCCGGACAGGAACACCAGATTACCCGTGCGCACCGCCTGGGAATACGGGCCGATGGCAGCCGGTGCGGACTCGGTAGAGATAATCTGCTTGGTCATGCGCAATTCCTTGTTCAATCAGTTGACGGAAAGACACTCAAAAAAGACGACGACACGGTAGTACGCACGGCCTGGCAGACCCTGGCGCAGCCACTGACACTGTCACAGATACTGCGCCGAGCATCAGGCAGCGTAACGACCAAGACTGAGACCGTTGGGATCGATGGTGGGCTTGCGACCATCCACCAGGTCCGCCAACAGACTCGCACTGCCGCAGCTCATGGTCCAGCCCAGGGTGCCGTGGCCAGTGTTCAACCACAGATTGTCGTACTTGGTGCCACCGATGATCGGCGTGGAATCCGGCGTCATCGGACGCAGGCCGGCCCAGAATTCCGCCCGCGCATAGTCACCGGCTTCCGGGAACACGTCACGCACCACCATGTTGATGGTCGCACGGCGCTTCTCGAGCAGCGACAGATCGAACGAAGCCAGCTCGGCGGTGCCACCCACGCGAATACGGTCATCGAAGCGTGTCAGCGCGACCTTGAAGGTCTCGTCCATCACGGTGGACTGCGGCGCAGCATCGGCATTGATGATCGGCACGGTCAGGCTGTAGCCCTTGACCGGATAGATCGGCAGATCCAGATCCAGATCACGCGCCAGGAACGGCGAGTAGCTGCCCAGACACATCACGTAGCTATCTGCGGTCATCTCGCCACGGTCGGTGATGACCTTCTCGATGCGGCTGCCGCTGCGCTGGATGCGCTGAATGGTGGTATTGAAGACGAAATTGACGCCCAGGGTGTCGCTGCAGTAATCCGCCAGCCGGTTGGTGAACAGGTGACAATCGCCGGTCTGGTCATCCGGCAGGTGCAGGCCGGCGATGAACTTGCCCGGCACGCGGGTCAGTGCAGGCTCCACCGTGGCGCAGGCGTCGGCGTCCAGCAGCTGATGGCGCACGCCACAGCCCGCCAGCACCTTCATGTCGCTCTGCACGGCATCGACCTGGGCCTGGGTACGAAACAGCTGCAACAGCCCCTTCTGGCGGTCTTCGTAGCGCAGCCCGGTCTCTTCGCGCAGGGCGTTGATGCAGGCGCGGCTGTACTCGGAGACACGCACCATGCGCTCCTTGTTGACGGCATAACGATCGGCGTTGCAGTTGGCGAACATCTTGACCATGAACTTGGCCATCTGCGGGTCCATGCGCGGCTGGATCTTGAGCGGCGCATGCTCCTGGAACATCCACTTGACGGCTTTCTGCGGAATGCCCGGCGCTGCCCACGGCGAGGAGAAGCCGAAGGAGACCTGACCGGCGTTGCCGTAGCTGGTTTCCATCGCCGGACTGGCCTGACGGTCGACGACCGTGACCTCATGCCCCTGACGCGCCAGATAATAGGCACTGGTGACACCGACGACGCCGCTACCGAGTACAAGAATCTTCATGTTGGCCTACCCCATGACTGCAAGCCGCGCCCCACGGCAAATGACAGGCGTATCCGCGCACTCGGCAGCGAATAAAGACGATGAAGGCCAACACCGGTCGACTGGGCGACGCATAGTGGCTTGGCCTGAATGCATCCAGTATAGAGGCGCAAACCACGGTTAATATTCTGTTATGAGCCTATAAATCAGAAAATAAGCAGGTAAATTTTGTGCCATGGCAGTGATAATAAACAAAAAAGCGGCCATTTTTGGAATGGCCGCTTTCGGTCTGCTCAACGGGACTGCTGACGGGGCTTCTGACAAGGTCTACTGGCAGGGTCTCCAGCAGGACCTTCTGGCGAGAATCTCATGAAAAGCGCCTGACATCTCGAAGGGGCGCTCGGGCAGGACGTCACGAGGGCCCGGGCGATCAGGTCGTCGCGACATAGGCATGGCGACGCACTGACTTGCCGCGGTCGCCCAGTGCCTGACGATAGACACGCCATGCCACCACACCCGCCAGCAGGTTGCCGATCGCCGAGCCGATGGCGACCCCGCGCAGACCATCCAGATGTGCCCCCAACCATACCGCCGGCAAGAAGCAGACGAAGAGACGTACGAAGGACAGCGCCGTGGCACGCAGCGGCCACCCCAGCGCGTTGGCAGCCGACACGACCAGCATGCAGATGCCGAGGAAGGAGTAGCTGGGCAACATCCACGGCAGCAGGACCGCCAGCGCCGCCGAGACCTCATCACTGCCCACCAGCACATAGGCCAGCGGAGTCGCCATCACTGCCGCGATGATGCCCAGCACCAGCTGCCAGAGCATCACCACGCGAGCGGCCAGGTTCATCAGGCGGCGAATTTCCTGCCAACGGCCGGCACCATAACAGCGTCCCAGCCACGGCGGCAGCGACATGGTCAGGGCCAGCACCACGATCAGCGAGAAGGTTTCCAGGCGTGAGGCGATCCCCCAGGCGGCCACCTCCGTCTGGCCAAGCCCCGCGACGATGGCGGTGACCAGCATCGCGGAGAGCGCCGGCATCATCTGGCACAGAATCGCGGGTATCGCGATTCCCGCCAGCTGACGGCGCGAGGCCTGCCATTCGGCCCACAGGCCGCGATATTCCATCCAGTCGCGGCGCGAGAGCTTGAACGCCGTGATGGCAAGCCCGGCCCCGAACGAGAGTACGGTCGCCCAGGCAGCCCCCGCCAGACCGAAGCCGGGCAGCGGTCCCACGCCGAAGATCAGCAGCGGGTCCAGCACCAGATTGAAGACACTGGTCAGCAGCATCATCTCACCCGGCAGACGCGTATCGCCGTGGGCGCGGAACAAACTGTAGAGCACATAGGCCATGGCCCCCAGCCAGCTGGCGATCAGTGATGGGCCCCAGTAGACCTCGATCAGCTTCATCTCGGCGGCATTGGCACCCAGCAACTCGAAGGCCGGCCCCCTGATGACCCACAAGAGCAACATCAGCAGTGCCATCACCACACCGGACCCCAGCAGCACCACACCGCCCAGGCGCCGTGCACGCGCCTCATCCTCGGCACCCAGGGTTCGCGAGACGATCGCGGCGATCGCGATGCCCATGCCGACCTGCACCCCGATGATCAGAAAGGTCAGCGGGAAGGTGAAGGATTGCGCGGCCAGTGGTGCGGTGCCCAGATGCGAGACGAAGGCGGCATCGACCAGGTTGAAGCCCAGCAGTCCCATGATACCGAGTGTCATCGGCAAGGTGCTGCGCCACAGGCGTGACATCAGCTCACGCGTCGTCGGAGTTTCCGACGTTGGCGGGGTCGGTGCAGAGGCGTCGTTGGACATAGAAGAAGACATGAACTCACTCCCAGCATGTCGAGCATGACTGGTTGGATGAAAGTAAAGGCGTCGGAACACTTGCGTGACGCTGGAAGGATGATTCTAGGGATTTCACCGGACCCCAGATAGGCTCAGTGGGACATGTCTTTGATGCATTGTCGGCAACAGGAAGAGCGAGAAACGCGTTGATGCGTGGTATTAGAGGAAACAGTGACCGTGATAAACTCATCCTGTCAGAGATTTCCGTCACCTGGATTCGTGAAGATGATCCATGCAATGTCACCGGTTATCGACTGCTACCGAAGATGGACCGTCGCTTTATATGCACTGACTGCCTCATGGATGGCTGGCAGAGTGTTCCCCTCCCCATGGCATCACGAGAGGTCAGACCGTGGATAAAGCATCCCGTTTGTTGCTGTTTCTCGATGTGGTAGAAGCACAGAGTTTTTCCAAGGCGGCTGACCATCGTCAGGTCAACCGCTCGGTGGTCTCCAAGCAGATCAGCCGTCTGGAAGAAGAACTGCAGATTCGCCTGTTCAATCGCTCGACTCGCTCGCTGGCCCTGACGGATGCGGGGCGCGAGATCCATCAGCACGCACTGCGTCTGCGTGAAGTGCTGGAAGATACCGATGATGTGGCCGGCGCCTATCAGGATGGCCCGCGCGGTATCCTGAAGATCACCAGCCCGAGCCACTTCGGCCGCACCTACGTCGCCCAGGCCGTGCGTCTGTACATGGAGCGCTACCCGGATACCCAGGTGGAAGTGCGCCTGGAAGATCACCTCACCGACCTGATCGGCGGCGGTTATGACCTGGCCATTCGCATGTCGGAGCTGGAAGACTCCAACCTGATCGCGCGTCCGCTGGCGGCACACCGTCACCTGATCTGTGCCTCGCCGGCCTTCATCGAGCGTCATGGCATGCCCCAGACCCCCGCCGACCTGTCTGGCCTCCCGGCAGCGGTGTATTCCCGCGATGGCTTCATTCTCGATCGCCTGCGCGTCTGCACCGAGAGCGGTGTCGAGGAAAAGGTGGCGCTGGATTCGCGCCTCAAGGTCAATGATGCCGACGTGCTGATCGGTGCCATCAAGTCGGGTGCCTGCTATGGCATGGTGTCCGCGATCAACATCAAGGACGAGATCCTGGATGGAGAACTGGTGCCGCTGTTGACCAACGTGCCGATGAAGCCCTTGCCTTCGATCCACCTGGTCTACCCGCACCGCCAGTACCTGCCGCAGAAGACACGTCGCTTCAGCGATTGCCTGCAGGAGGTCGTCGGCACCCCCCCCGTCTGGGAGCAGCGCATTCCGGGCTTCGAGAACATGTACGGCTACGGTAGCGGTTGCAGCGAATGAGACATCGCCACGACTCCCGAGTCTGAATGCAAGCCGTCCCCTCCCACGGCCACTGCCAGACCCGAACGTCCAGCATGAAAACGCCCGCCATGCAGAATCACTGCGTGGCGGGCGTTTTCATTCAAGGCTCCCTTCTCTTATCCCCTCAGGACAAGGCACTCAGGGGCAGGGATGGATTGACGGCTTGCGCTTGAGCCACTCGACCAGCTCCGGCAGGCGCTTGGGCCGTGCATAACGGAAGCCCTGTACCAGATGACAGCCCATCTCGACCAGCAGGCGCTCCTGCTCTGCGGTCTCGACGCCTTCCGCCAATACTTCCATGCCCAGGCTGTCGGCCAGCGAGATCGCATGAGAGACGATGGCGCGGTCGCGGGCATCATGATCAAGACTACCGACGAAGCGCTGATCGACCTTGAGGCGGCAAGCACGCAGGTCGCGCACGTAGAGCAGTGACGCGAAGCCGGTGCCGAAGTCATCGATCGCCAGGCGCACACCGCGTTCGATCAGGCCGGTGAGACGCTCCACGACGCGATCGAGATCCGGTACGCGTGAAGATTCGGTGATCTCAAGCTCCAGGCGTTCCGGCGCGAAGTCATGACGTGCCAGGGCCTCCGAGACGCGCTCGGGGAAGCCGGGGTCACGAAACTCCTGAGCCGAGACATTGATCGCCACCGACAGCGGCTTGCCGTTCGGCGTCACCAGGTCACGCGTCGCCGAGAGGGCCGTGTCCATCACCCGCGCGCCGACGGTGCCGATCAAGCCGTACTGCTCCGCCAGCGGGATGAAGCGCCCCGGGCCGATGGTGCCAAGCTCGGGATGGTCCCAGCGCACCAGTACCTCGACACCGACGGCCTCGCCACTGGCGAGGTCGAACTGGGGCTGGAAGGCGAGATCCAGCTCTTCGAGATGCTCGCGCAGGTCACTGGTCAGGCGATAGTCGTTGAGGTGCTGCATGTGCGCGCCGGGCGAGAATACATGCAGGGGGCCGCAGACATCGATGTCATCGTATTCCCCATGCAACATGGCGAGTTCGGCCAGATGCATGAGGCGATGGGCGCGCCGCGCGTGCTGCGGTGCCAGACTGATGCCGACCCGCGCCGTGACCGGCAGGGCCTTGCCATCCAGTCGCATCAGCATCACCAGCCGTTCGCACAGCTCGTTGGCACGCGCGATCAGGCTGGCCTCATCCCCGATGAAGAACAGCGCGAAGGCGTTGCCTAGGGGGCGGCAGACCAGAGCGTCGCGATACTGCAGGGACATGGCTTCTGCCACCCGCTCCAGCAACGGATCGATGCGTTCGGCTCCGTGCGCCGAGTTGATGATTTCCAGGTGGGTCAGCGACAGGTAGATGATGCCGCCATCGATGCTACCGTCGACGCTTTCTTCCAGCAGCAGTTCATCGATCTGGGCATTGAAACGATCGCGCGACAGCAGGTTGATGGGCTGCAGCCGGCGCAGGGCGATCAAGACCTTGTCATCCACCCCGGCCGCCCGAGCCTCCGCCAGCCCCGAGAACGGCGCCTTGAGGCGGACTCGCCGCTCGCTGACCGGTTCGAGACGCGGCCGCTCTGTACCGAACAGCTCCTTCCAGCCACAGGTGTTGGCCACCAGACACTCGGCATCGAAGATCGCCATGCGCCACGGCAGATTGGCCTTCTGCACCAGCAGCCATTCTCCCAGCTCTCCGGTAATGCCCATCAACCAGAAGCCGGGCTGGCCGCTGATGCCACAAGGCTCCGGCTGCTTGGGCAGCGGAGATGGCAGCTCCGGCACCCTGTCTTCCTGGCGAGCGCGCGGCGACGTCCAGGCGAGTTGGCCGAAGCGGTCATGAATCCACAACGGCTCTTCGATGGACGACAGCAATTTGATCAAGATATCGAGAGGCACGCTCACTCCACCTGCAGTCATAAGGAAAATGGCTTGATGCCCCGCAATGGCCGCCTGTCGCCAGTGGTGCTGGCCGTAGGCTGCGCAACGCGGGCAACACCACCGGGACATGACACGTCATTCACGCTACCGGCTGTTCTCGCGCTTATCTGCTTACACCTGCTTTCTTTGTCGCCGCTGGCTGCAGCAAGGCCCGGCCAGCATGGCTAGTGCGGCAATGTCCGAGCGTCCATGCGACTCTTCCCATGGCCATGGACAGGCGCCAGAGTGCTGCACCTTGTCTTTTCTGATCGCCCTTTTGAACGCACCATCGAACGCCAGACGCCTCCCCGCTACGCATGTCACTTAGAAGCTGCTCCAGACGGCATTCGATAGCCATTCAACCGGCTCCTCGATCAGTCATCCCGAAGTCCGTGCCGTCAGGGAAGGCACTACATGTACCAGCATGCAGCACGCAGTCGACACTCTCTACGCTTCGCTAATACTCCGAGTCTATGCCAGCCTGTGGTGCGGGTACCAAGGCTATTTTCTCGCCGACTCAACGCTTGGTTGCCATGGCCGCTGCAAAACCTGACGACAGGCGACGTATCCGCGGCCCGCGCCAGTGCACGAGTGGCATCAAGGCGTGTGGAAGAGTAGGATAGGCGCCCGTTTCGCCCGGACCGGATCCCGGGCGCCGAATCCATCGGTCAAAGAAATTCTCCGTCATGACTCTCAACGCCCAGAATTCCGCTGTACCCGCTTCTGCCTCCTCTGCAGAGCGCCCCCGCGCCGTCGTCATCTATTCCGGTGGCATGGACTCCTTCACTGTCCTGCACCAGGCACTGCAGGAGGGCTTCGAGGTACACGCTCTCTCCTTCCATTATGGCCAACGTCACTCGCGTGAGCTCGACGTCGCGCGCCAGGTCTGCGAGTCGTTGGGCGTCGCCCACGAAGTCGTCGACATTCGCGCCATCCATGGCCTGATCGACAACTCCGCACTGACCAACAGTGACCAGGCGATGCCCAAGGCCGACTACGACGAGGCCTCCATGACCTCGACCGTGGTGCCCAACCGCAACATGATCCTGCTGTCCCTGGCCATCGCCAAGGCCGTCAACATCGAGGCCGAGGTCTGCTTCTATGGCGCCCACGGTGGCGATCATGTGCTCTACCCGGATTGCCGTCCGGAGTTCGTCGACAAGATGAACGCCGTCGCCGCGATCGCCAACTTCTCGCCGGTGGAGATTCGCGCGCCCTTCCTGCACGCGAGCAAGGACGAGATTCTGGCCGCGGGCATCGCCATGCAGCTCGATTACGCCCAGACCTGGACCTGCTACGAAGGCCGTGAACTGGCCTGCGGGGAATGCGGCAGCTGCCGTGAACGCCTCGAGGCCTTCGCCGCCCATGGACTGAGCGATCCGCTCGGTTATGAAACGACCGACTCCGTCAAGGACGCAGGCACTCGCTGATGTATACGGTAAAGGAAGCGTTCTACACCCTGCAGGGCGAAGGTGCTCGCGCAGGGCGCGCCAGCGTGTTCTGCCGCTTCGCCGGCTGCAATCTGTGGAGTGGCCGCGAGCAGGACCGCGACACCTCGGTCTGCCGCTTCTGCGACACCGACTTCGTCGGCACCAACGGCCAGAATGGCGGCAAGTTCCGCACCGCAAACGCGCTGGCGGACTTCCTGGCCAGCCTGTGGCCGGAGCACACCGGCATCGCCACGCCCTATGTGGTCTTCACCGGCGGTGAGCCGCTGTTGCAGCTCGACAGTGAGCTGGTGGACGCGATGCACGCCCGCGGCTTCGAGATCGCGGTGGAGACCAACGGCACCGTCGAGCCGCCTGCCGGCATCGACTGGCTGTGTGTCAGCCCCAAGGGCGCCAGCGAGCTGGTCCTCACCGGCGGCGATGAGCTCAAGCTCGTCTACCCGCAACCCGAGGCCCTGCCGGAGCGCTTCGTCAGCCTGGACTTCGCGCACTTCTATCTGCAGCCACTGGATACCGCCGCCCTCGACGCCCTGCCCGCGCCTGCCGCGGCCCGCGAGCATTACCGCGAGGTGCTGGCGTGTGACACGCCGATGAGCCAGTGCGTCAGCTACTGCATGCGCAATCCCCAGTGGCAGCTCTCGCTGCAGACCCACAAGATCAGTGGTATCGATTGATGACCGCAATGACTCCCAAGACCCTGTTCGTCAGGGCCCTCACCGCGGTGGATGCCTCGGTGTGGAGCAATACCCGCGGCCTGTACGGCATCAGCCAGCATCTGGATCTGGAGCTGGACGGTGCCGTCGGCCATGACGGCATGCTGTTCGACTTCGGCGACGTCAAGCCGTGGGCCAAGCGCATGATCGACCAGGATGCCGACCACACCCTGATCGTGCCCAGCCAGGCCGAAGGCGTGAGCGTCACGGACTGTCCAGAGGGACTGTGCCTGCGCTTCACCCAGCCCTATGCCATGGAAGTGCGCGGCCCGCGTCAGGCCTTCTGCCTGCTGCCGGTAGCCGAAGTCACCACCAAGGTGCTGGCCAGCCACTTCGAGAAGCTGCTGACTCGCCGCCTGCCGCCGCGCGTCGAGGCGCTGCGCGTACGTCTGCGCGACGAGACCATCGAGGGTGCCGCCTACACCTACAGTCATGGCCTGCGCCATCACAGCGGCAACTGCCAGCGTATCGCGCATGGGCATCGCTCTCCGCTGATCATCGAACGCAATGGCGTGCGGGACACGGCACTGGAAGCCGAGTGGGCCGAGAAGCTCAACGACCGCTATCTGGCCGAGGAAGGCGATCTGATCGATCGCCCGGGACGTGAGCTGGTATTCAGCTATGAGGCGCCGCAGGGCAGGTTCCGCATCCGCCTGCCGCGCAAGCAGGTCTGGCTGTTGCCGACACCGACCACCATCGAGTGGATCGCCGACTGGCTGGCGCGTCAGATCGCCCTCGACAGCGGTGACAGCATTCGCGTCGAGGCCTACGAGGGCATCAACAAGGGCGCCATCGCGCGGCATACCCCGCAGACGGCGCGCGAGCCTCTCGTCCTCCCCGAGCACGAAGACGCGTCCGCTACCTCATGACGCAGACCCTCTCCCCTTCTGCGGATGCTGCCGCTCCCGGCTGTCGTGCCGGTTGTGGCGGCTGCTGCATCGCCCCTTCGATCTCGAGCCCGATTCCCGGCATGCCCGATGGCAAGCCGGCGGGGGTGCGTTGCGTGCAGCTGGATGACGACAACCTGTGCAAGCTGTTCGGCACGCCGCAGCGCCCGGCGGTGTGCGGTGACTTCGATTTCGATCACGAGCTGTGTGGCGATTCCCGCGAAGAAGCTCTGCACCTGATCGGCGAATGGGAGCGCCTGACGTGAAAGGCGCGCCCTGAGGGGCCCGCCTCAGCTCACTCGCCGAAGAAGTTGAAGGGCCTGGCGGCACCGTCGCTGCGACAGGCCAGCAAGGCTGCATTCAACTGACGGGAATCCTCTAGCGGCAACGCAGCCACCATCCCCTCCTGCTCCTCTCCGGCCAGCGGTGCAATCAGCTCAAGCCGCGAATCCTCGCGCCAGCAGGACGGAGCAAGCTCGGCACGTCCATTGGCGCGGTTATAGCTGCGCCAACCATCCTGGGTGTGAAAGACGCCCTTGATGCGCCACTCACGCGGCAGGGCATCGAGCCACTGGGTCAGCTGATCGAGATCGAACACCTCGCTGGCGGCGATTCGCCAGCCCAGACTGGCATGCTCAAGCCCCTCGGCCTGTTCGATCACCGGTGCCCCGGGCAGCGGCATCACGTCTGAGGCGGGCGATTCATCACCTGCGGACGCCTCAAGAGCCTGGCCCGCATTGGCGTATGCGGCACGATGCGCGGCCGGCATCGTCACATTCACCTGTTCTGCCAACGGCTCATCGACACTTCCGCTCGCGCCCTGTCCTGCCATCAACCAGTCAATGATCCGGGCTTCCTGACCGTTCATGAGTGCCTTGAGTACATGGGTCTCGCCGTCGGCTCTGCCCAGCTCACCGACCCAGCGCTTGCGCGGCCACATCCCCGCCAGAAACTCATGCGCGGCCGCCAGCTGCTGCTCGGTCGCCAGATCTCGCTTGCTGAGCACCACGCCTCCTGCCAGCGTCAGCTGGTCCTGGAAAGTACCGTGTTCGCGCGTGCGGGTATCGTCCAGTGCGCGCGGGTCCAACAGGGTGATGACTTCCTCAAGCGCAAGTGCCGAGGCCAGCCCTTCGCTGCGCAGCACATCGATCAGCCCCGCCGGATGGCCCAGCCCTGAGGGCTCGATGATCAGACGATCAGGCCGGGTCTGATGGATCAGGCTGACCAGCCCCGCCTGCAGTACGAAGGCCAGCTGACAGCACAGACACCCGCCAGGCAGCCCCTTGACGCTGACATCCTCGCGCCCGGCAAACAGCGCCTGATCGATCCCCACCTGTCCGAACTCATTGACCAGGATTGCCCAGTGCTCATCCGCTGGCTTGGCCGCGACCAATGCCTGGATGAAACTGCTCTTGCCTGTTCCCAGGAAGCCGGTGATCAGATGCACTGGTATCCGCGTTTGGCGTGCAAAATCCGTCGGGGCGTCGCCGGTATCGGCGCCGCGTGAATCCAGAGACATGCTGAAATCTCCGCAAGATGAAGGGCGTGCAAAAGGTTATAGGGTAACAAAAACCGGCCGACGACGAAGTCTCGTCAAGCGAATCCGGCCTTCTGGCATGACGCGATCTGGCGGACGGCAAGCTGCGGCAAGGGGGAGATATGCAAAACCCCTCGCCACCAGGGGTGACGAGGGGTTTGAAGCTGACAATCGGGCCAGACTGACGTGCGGTGATCAGGCAGCGCGGGTCAGGATACGACGCGCCACGTCCGGCGTGATATCGCCGTGCTCACCGATGGCGGTGAAGCCGTGACGGGTCAGGTTGTCGACCAGCTGATCGATGCTGTCGGCACTGATACCGGCTTCGCTCAACGACACCGGCGCGCCCAGACGAGTGAAGAAGTCACGGGTCCTGTCGATGGCGGCGCGCGCGACGCTCTCCTCATCGCCTTCCAGCGCCCAGACGCGACGTCCGTATTGCGCCAGCTTGGCACGCTTGGCCTCGAACAGCTCCTCCCACAGTGCCGGCATCACGATGGTCAGGGTGCGACCATGATCGACACCGTGCAATGCGGTGATCTCGTGACCGATCATGTGGGTGGCCCAGTCCTGCGGCACGCCACGCCCGATCAGGCCGTTGAGGCCCAGGTTGGCAGCCCACATGATGTTGGCGCGCACGGCCAGATCATCCGGTTGACTCAGCACCTTGGGGCCTTCCTCGATCAGCGTCATCAGCAGCCCTTCGGAGAAGCGGTCCTGCACCGGCGCATTGACCGGACAGGTCAGGTACTGCTCGCTGACGTGGATGAAGGCATCGACGACGCCATTCACGCTCTGACGCTCCGGCAGGGTCAGGGTGGTGGCCGGGTCCAGCACCGCGAAGCGCGGGTAGGCCAGCTCACTGAACATCGGCAGCTTGTCGTGGGTCTCGTAGTTGGTGACCACGGCGTTGCCATTGGACTCGGAGCCCGTGGCCGGCAGTGTCAGCACCACGCCCAGCGGCAGCGCCGTCTCGGGGTGCTTGCCCTCGGCGAGAATCTCCCACGGATCACCGGCGTGACAGGCGGCGAGCGCGAGGAACTTGCTGCCATCGGCGACGCTGCCACCTCCTACCGCCAGCAGATAATCGATCTTCTCGCGCTTGATGACTTCCAGGGCTTCGAGCAGGGTGTGATAGCTCGGGTTAGGCTCGATGCCGCCGAAGCTCCACCACTGACGGCCTTCCAGCGCGGCTTCGATCTGATCCATCACGCCGTTGCGCTTGATCGACCCGCCACCGTAGGTGACCAGCACGCGGGCATCCGCCGGAATCTCGTCACGCACCTTGGCGATCTGGCCGGCACCGAAGTGCACGCGGGTCGGGTTCTGATAGGTAAAGTCCTGCATGATGCTCTCCTCGCGGAGTCAGGGGCGACACGGCAACATGAGATGACAGAGCCGTGGTCAGGCGCCACCTGACACAGAGTGACATGTGGGCAAATGACAGATAAACGCGACGATGACGCCACCTGCCCACGAACGATGGCCTGCATTCTAGAGCAGTGACCAAGACCAAAGTAGAGCGCAGGCCGCACGTCTTTGGTTCGTGAGAGTCACCAATCCTCACGACCGGTGATATTTGAGGACCAGTAATGCCTGGTGACCAGTAACGTGTGATGAACAGGAATGCGTGATGACCAACGCCGGGCCACCCACGCAAAAGGCCCGCCGCAGCGAGCCTTTCGTAAGTGCCTGAGCAGCGCGCATACGCGCGACGTCAGGTATTCGGGTCTTCAGTAATGCTGTGTCAGTTCTCAGATCAAAGACGCACCAGCATCTTGCCCTTGTTGCCACCCGAGAACAGCTGGAGGAAGGCGTCCGGCGTCTGCTCGAGCCCTTCTTCCACCGTCTCTTCATAGTCGATATCGCCCTTGGCGACCTGCGGCCCTACCTCTTCGAGGAAGCGGCTGTAGTTCTGCCAGTGATCAAAGACGATGAAGCCTTGCATGCGCGCACGACGGATCAGGATCATCGAGATGTTCGAGGGGCCAGGCGCCGCCTCGGTATCGTTGTAGCTGGAGATCATGCCGCAGACGGCGATGCGTGCGCCGACATTCAGGTTGTTCAGCGCCGCCACCAGGCAATCACCGCCGACATTCTCGTAGTAGACATCGAAGCCGTCCGGGCAGGCTTCCTTGAGCGCCTTCGTCAGCTGCTCGGCATCCTTGCCCTTGTAGCTGACCGCCTTGACGCCCCGCGCTTCCAGCCAATCGAGCTTTTCCTGGCTGCCGGCGATGCCGACGACAGTGCCGCCCTTGGCCTTGGCCAGCTGGACGGCGAGCGAGCCGACCGCACCGGAGGCCGCGCTGACCAGCACGTTATCGCCCTCTTTCATCTCGGCGATGATGTTGAGGCCGGTCCAGGCGGTCATGCCCGGCATGCCCAGTACGCCCAGGTAGGCCTGCTCCGGCACCTCGATGCTCGGCAGCGCCTCGACCTGGTCACCCGACAGCTGTGCGATGTCGCGCCAGCCGCCCATGTGACGTACCTTGTCGCCGCGCTTGAAGCGAGAGTCACGTGACTCGATCACTTCACCGACGGCTGCGCCCTGCAGCGGCTCATTGAGCTCGAAGGGGTCGATATAGGTCTTCACGCCGCTCATGCGGCCACGCATGTAGGGATCGACGGACAGCCAGCTGTTGCGAATGCGCACCTCGCCTTCGCCGAGCTCGCTCAGCTCTTCCTCACGCAACTGGAACAGGTCGCGTTCCGGGGTGCCTTTCGGATAGTCGGTGATCGTGTAATAGCGTGTCTGCATGCGATGCTCCTTGCGAATGATCTGGTCAAACGACTTGTGATCAGAATCGTCATCAGGCCGCTGGCCCGAGGCCTCAACCCTGTGACGACTGGTCGCCGCAAGCGTTGCTCGGCGACGAAGTGCCCCCAGATTACGCGCGCTCCCGATATCACACCAATGACAGAAACTGAATCCCGGTATGCATGAGACTGATATCATGTGCGGTTGAAACTGCACACTTTCATCCCAGTGACTGGGTCGCCTCGCTACCGGGAACCGCTTGCCATGCACCTGGCTGAACTTGCCCGCCATGATCTCAATACGCTGGTTGCGCTGCATGCGCTGCTGGAAACCCGCAGCGTGTCGCGGGCCGCTGAGCGCCTCAACCTGAGCCAGCCTGCGGTGTCTCGCACCCTGGGCCGTCTACGCGAGGCCTTCGATGACCCCCTGTTCGTGCGGGCGCAACGCGGTCTGCGTCCCACCGCACGCGCAGAGGCCCTCAGGCAGCCCCTCGCCCGTCTGCTGCAGGAGCTGGGTGCCCTGCTGGCGCCACCCGAGTTCTCGCCTGGAGATAGCCAACGGCGCTTTCAGCTGGCCACCACCGATTACGGCATGCACGCCTTCGTGGCACCCCAGATCGCCCCGCTGCACGAGCAGGCACCCGGCATCCGTCTGGATATCCAGGCCTATGGCGGCAATGTCGAACAGCAGCTGGAAGAAGGCGGGCCGGAGCTTGCAATGTGCGTGCCCACCGCCAGGGTGCCGGCTGGCGTGCATGGTCGCGAAATCGGGGATGACCAGTTCGTCTGCGTGATGCGCCAGGACCATCCGCTGGCAGCGAAGGAGACCTTGAGCCTGGAGGGCTTCCTCGCCGCCAGTCACCAACTGATCAGCATGGGCGGTGATGAGCGAGGCGCGGTGGACCTCAAGCTGGCGGAACTGGGGCTGAGTCGTCAGGTCGTCATGCGCCAGCCCCATTTTCTGGCCGCCTTCAGTGTCAGCTGCCACAGCGATCTGTTGCTGTGCGTGCCGGGCTGTCTGGCCATCAGCATGCTCGATCAGCTGCCGCTAGCCCTGCGTCCGTTGCCCATCCCTCTCAACCGCTTCTCCTACTGGCTGGTGTGGCATGAACGCCTGCACCATGACGCTGGCCACCGCTGGCTACGCCAAACGCTCTCCACGGGCATTCAGGCCCGTCACCGCGAACTCTCCCGGCAGCTGCGTCAGCGGCTGGGCTCGTGACTTGATACATGACTCGTGATCTGACACCAAGCTCGTGACCTGACGCCACCCCCGCACGTAGCCTCGCGGCCTGAGCTTCGATACCTGAGTCTGCGAGGCTTGAACCCAATGGCTTGAACCAAAAAAGACCGCCCCCCCCAAGGGGTGACGGTCTCATTGGCAGGCAACGCTGCCCACGCCAGTTGCCTGGCTCATTTGCGCTCGATCAGTTGCGCTCGATCTCGGCACGCTCGCGCAGAGATTCCTGCAGGCCCGTGACAGCGGCCTGAGCACGCAGACGCGTCGCCAGACGCGAGAGGAACCGATCCATCTCGCCCGGCTCAGCCTCGCCGATCTCGGTCAGAGCGATCAGCGCGATGCCACCACTCAGCGACGCCTTGCCGTAGACCGGCTGGCCATCCTGCGGGTGCGCCAGCGTGAAGGCCTGCTTGACCAGACTCTGCGGCAGCTGGGTGCTGGCCTGACGGCTGACGTCATCAGCCTGCTGCCAGTCGATCCCCTCGAGTGATCCACCCTGGCGCAGCGTCTCCAGACGCTTCTCGGCCAGTGCCTCGAGTGCCTTGGCAGTCTTGTCGGCCTTGGCTTCGCGCTGAACCTGCTGCTTGACCTCATCCAATGCCAGCGTTGTGGCCTCACGCTGCTCGAGAACGCGCAGCACCAGACGACGGCTGTCATCCAGTTCGATGACATCACTGTTGTAGCCCTCTTTCAGCACTTCGTCACCGAAGGCTGCCGCCATCACACCCGGCTCGGACAGCAGTTCATCATCGTTTTCCTGCGCGACCCAGTCGGTCTTCTCAAGCGGCAGGTCCAGATCCTCGGCGACGCTGGCCAGATCATCCGCCGCGAAACTCTCATCCTTCAGCTGCTGCGCCTTCTCGTTGAAGGTATCACGGGAAGCGGCCCGACGGGCTTGCGTCAGCAGCTCGTCGCGCATGTCCTCGAAGGGCGCGATGTCCAGACCGGTCACCTTGATCAGGTGCAGGGTGTCGCCGGTATCGACGATACCCGACACCTGGCCTTCATCCAGCGCGAAGGCCGCATCATCGAAGTCTTCGCCGAAGATACCGCGGGTGATCACGCCAAGCTCACCGCCGTCCTCGGCCGTGGAGCTGTCTTCGGAGACCTCGGCCGCCACCTTGGCGAAGTCTTCGCCGTTGGCGAGTGCGTCACGTGCGCCCTCGAGCTTGGCACGTGCCGCCGCATCATCGTCACCCTTCTCGACCATGATGTGCGCGATCTCCCGCGGCGCGTCGGCACGCTTGGCCTCATATTCAGCCTTCAGCGTGTCTTCGCTGATATCGCCACCGCTGGCCAGCTCGTTCTGGTCCAGCAACACGTAGGCCAACTTGACCTGTGCCGGGCGACGGTAGTTGTCCTGGTGGCTGTCATACCAGGCCTTGAGCTCGTCTTCGCTGACCGTCACCGGCGCATCGAGGTCCGCGCTGCTCAGCGTGGCATAGCGGAAGGTGCGCGTCTGGCGCTGCAGCTGGCTGAGCTTCTCTTCTTCGCCCGGCAGCACGAAGGCACTGGCGGCAAAGCCGTCGGTCAACTGCTGGCGCAGGGTGTCGCTGCTCAGCTGCTGGCGGAAGGAGGTGGGAGAGTAGCCGGCGCTGGCCAGACGATTGCGGAACAGGTCGGCGTCGAAGCGCCCCTTGTCATCCTGGAAGTCCGGAATGCTCACGATCAGTTGATCGAGCTGCGCATCGGACATGTGCAGGCCGCCTTCCTCGGCGTATTGATCCAGCAGGCGGGAATCGATCATCTGGTTGATGATCTGATTGCGCGCTTCGCGCTCCTGTTCCGGCGCTACCTGGCCAGAACGGATGGCACGCTGGACTTCGGTTTCCACCGCCTGACGGCTGATGGTGTCGCCATTGACCGTGGCCACGTCGTCACTGCTGGCAGTGAAGGCGCCAATGATCGACTCAACACCAAAGAAGGCAAAGGTGACGACAATGAAACCAACGATCGTCTTGGCCACCCAGCCATGCGACCGGTCTCGAATTCGTTGCAGCATGCAGGCCTCGAACTACAGGGATTGGAATGGCCACAAGGGCCGCGACTCAGTGACTGATGATTATACGCATGCCGCAGACAGATGCAGGTGACTTTGCACGACTGACTGACTCGCCAGGGTCATCAAACGCTTGCGCCCTTCCGACATGGCCGGTTTCAGCCACAAAAAAAGCGCATCGCCAGGCGATGCGCTTCGATGTTCTGGTGCCGGTTCGGCAGTCATCAGACCACTCCCGAACCGGTACCGCGCCACCGGGTGCCTGCGAAGCAGGCAGACCTCAGTTGACGGCGTCTTTCAGTGCCTTGCCAGCCTTGAAGCTCGGCACCTTGGCAGCACTGATCTCGATCGGAGCGCCAGTCTGCGGGTTACGGCCAGTACGTGCAGCACGCTCCTTGACGATAAAGGTGCCGAACCCGACCAATGCCACGGTCTCACCCTTCTTCAGGCTATCAGTGACGGTGTCGACCATCGCATCGAGTGCACGGCTAGCTGCTGCTTTCGGAATATCGGCAGATGCAGCAATGGCTTCGATCAGCTCGGATTTATTCACTCTTCACCCCTTGAATTTGCAAAAATTACCAGAAATCAGCGCGAAAATTACGGGTGCTAAACGCGATCGCGACGAAGCGGAGTTTATAGCAACGCCCTCAAACGACTGTCAAGCAACCTCACGCGCAAAACCGCACCACGCCGCCGTTTCGACAGCGGCATGGCCAAAAAAATCCCGTCAATGTGTACTGATCATTGTCTGACGACCACCGGCATCGTCTGAACGAGAATCGTCCTTCTCAGCAGTAGACTTTTCTGCTAGAGCCACCTCAAGCACTTCGTCGATCCAGCGCACCGGCCGAATATCGAGTGCATCCTTGATGGTGTCCGGAACCTCCTTGAGGTCACGGCGATTTTCCTCGGGAATCAGCACAAGCTTTATACCACCGCGTCGCGCCGCCAGCAATTTCTCCTTGAGGCCACCGATCGGCATGACTTCGCCACGCAGGTTGACCTCACCGGTCATTGCCACCTCACAGCGCACGGGGCGTCCACAGTAAGCGGATACCATCGCGGTGACCATGGCAGCGCCCGCACTGGGGCCGTCCTTGGGCGTGGCGCCTTCCGGCACGTGAATGTGCAGGTCTTCCTTCTCGAAGCGCTCAGCCTCGATACCGAAGGCCTCGGCACGCGCACGCACCACGGTGTGGGCCGCACTCACCGACTCCTTCATGACGTCGCCCAGTGACCCGGTCTTGCTGACACGCCCCTTGCCCGGCGTGACGACAGACTCGATGGTGAGCAGCTCACCGCCGACGGAGGTCCAGGCCAGGCCAGTGACACGGCCGATCTGGTCCTCGGCATCGGCGAGGCCGAAGCTGTACTTGCGGACACCAGCGTAGTGCTCGACCTGCTCGGCCTCAAGGTGCATGGAAGACAGTGCGCCCTCCTTTGCCTCGGCGACCACACGCTCGCGCACGATCTTGCGGCAGACCTTGGCGAGCTGGCGCTCAAGCTCACGCACACCGGCTTCACGCGTGTAGTAACGGATCAGCTCGAGCACGGAGGCTTCGCTGAAGGTCAGCTCGCCCGGCTTCAGGCCATTGGCCTTGAGCTGCTTGGGCGCCAGGTAGCGCATCGCGATGGCCAGCTTCTCGTCTTCGGTGTAACCCGGCAGACGGATGATTTCCATGCGATCGCGCAGCGGGCCGGGAATGTTCATCGAGTTGGACGTACAGATGAACAGGGTCTCGGACAGATCGTAATCAAGCTCGAGATAGTGATCGGCGAACTTGTCATTCTGCTCCGGATCCAGCACCTCAAGCAACGCCGAGGCAGGATCACCGCGGTGGTCCATGCCCAGCTTGTCGATCTCGTCGAGCAGCACCAGCGGATTCTTCACGCCCGTCTTGGCCATGCGCTGGATGATCTTGCCCGGCAGTGCCCCGATATAGGTGCGGCGGTGACCGCGGATCTCGGACTCATCGCGCACGCCGCCCAGCGCCATACGGGTATAGTGGCGGTTGGTGGCACGTGCGATGGACTTGCCCAGCGAAGTCTTGCCGACACCCGGCGGGCCGACCAGACACAGCACCGGCCCCTTGAGCTTCTTGACGCGCTTCTGCACGGCGAGATACTCGAGGATGCGTTCCTTGACCTCATCCAGACCGTAGTGGTCCTCGTCCAGCACCTTGGCGGCGTGGTCGATGTCATGACGCACACGCGTGCGCTTCTTCCACGGCACGTCGCACAGCCAGTCCAGGTAGGTGCGCACCACGGTCGCCTCGGCGGAAGTCGGCCCCATCATCTTGAGCTTGTTGAGCTCTTGGGTCGCCTTCTCCTCTGCCTCCTTCGGCATGCCGGCGTCCTTGATGCGACGCTCGTACTGCTCGACCTCGTTGGGCACGTCATCCAGCTCACCCATTTCCTTCTGGATGGCCTTCATCTGCTCGTTGAGGTAGTACTCGCGCTGCGACTTCTCCATCTGCTCCTTGACGCGGGTACGAATGCGCTTCTCGACCTGCAACAGGTCGATCTCCGCTTCGATCAGCGTCATCAGGTGCTCGATGCGGTCACGCACCTTGTCCATCTCGAGCAGCGCCTGCTTGTCATTGATGCCCAGCGACAGATGCGCGCTGATGGTATCCACCAGACGGCTCGGGTCTTCAATGCCCTGCAGGCTGCCCAGCACTTCGTTGGGCACCTTCTTGGAAAGCTTCACATACTGCTCGAACTGGTTGAGCAGCACGCGCACCAGGGTTTCCTGCTCTCGCTCGGACAGCGGCTGGCTGTCACGCAGCGCGACGTCGGCGATGCTGTGGCCGTCGTCGTGCAGGCGAATCGCCTGGATATCGGCGCGCGAGCTGCCCTCGATCAGCACCTTGACAGTGCCATCGGGGAGTTTGAGCAGCTGCATGATGTCGGCAACGGTGCCGATGGCGAACAGGTCTTCCGCCGTCGGGTCGTCCTGGCTGGCTTCACGCTGCGCCGCAAGCAGGATCTTCTTGTCGCCTTCCATGGCCACTTCGAGGGCCTGGATCGACTTTTCCCGGCCGACGAACAGCGGAATCACCATCTGGGGATAGACCACCACATCCCGCAGCGGCAGCAGCGGAAGTGTCAGGGTCTGATCTTCGTTCTGCTCCATGGCAGACGTTCCTCGGTATTCTGTGGGTGGGCCGCCTCACACGGCACTTTGATACTGAGACCATGGGGGCAAGGCCATGATTTTGCAATGATCCCGACACGCCTGGCGGTAACTCAACGCTGAATGAAGCCGTGCGTGACCCGCGAATGCATCACAGTAAGAATGGCTTGCGAGCGCAAACGCAACGGGGGGCCTTGCGGCCCCCCGTTGGTGCGACTCAGGCCCGGACGTTTCAGCCGTCCTTGCCGGCCACCTTGCCCTGACTCTCTTCGTTCTTGGAGTAGATCAGCAGCGGCTTGCTGTCGCCGGCAATCACCGACTCATCCACCACCACCTTGCTGACACTCTCCTCGGACGGGATGTCATACATGGTGTCGAGCAGCACGGACTCGAGGATCGAGCGCAGACCACGTGCGCCGGTACGACGCTCGATGGCCTTGCGAGCCACGGCACGCAGCGCATCCTCACGCAGGTCCAGCTCGACATCTTCCATCTCGAACAGGCGCGAGTACTGCTTGACCAGCGAGTTCTTCGGCTCGGTCAGAATCTGCACCAGGGCATCTTCGTCCAGCTCGGTCAGTGTCGCGATGACCGGCAGGCGGCCAACGAACTCGGGGATGAGACCGAACTTGACCAGATCACCCGGCTCGACGTCTGCCAGCACGCGGCCCACGGTCTTCTCGTCCTGCTTGCTCTTGACCTCGGCATTGAAGCCGATGCCACCCTTCTCGGCGCGTTCGCGGATCACCTTGTCCAGGCCAGCGAAAGCACCGCCGACGATGAACAGGATGTTGCCGGTATTCACCTGCAGGAATTCCTGCTGAGGGTGCTTGCGACCGCCCTGCGGCGGCACCGAGGCAGTGGTGCCCTCGATCAGCTTGAGCAGCGCCTGCTGCACGCCTTCACCCGAGACATCACGCGTGATGGAGGGGTTGTCGGACTTGCGCGAGATCTTGTCGATCTCATCGATGTAGACAATGCCGCGCTCGGCCTTCTCGACATCGTAATCGCATTTCTGCAGCAGCTTCTGGATGATGTTCTCGACGTCCTCACCGACATAACCCGCTTCGGTCAAGGTGGTCGCATCCGCGATGGTGAACGGGACGTTCAACAGGCGCGCCAGCGTCTCGGCCAGCAACGTCTTGCCGCTACCGGTCGGGCCGATGAGCAGAATGTTGGACTTGCCCAGCTCCACTTCATCCGCGGCCTTCTGACCGGCGCGCAGACGCTTGTAGTGGTTGTACACCGCCACGGACAGCACACGCTTGGCGCGGTCCTGGCCGATCACGTAATCGTCGAGAGTGGAACGAATCTCACGCGGCGCCGGCAGGCGATCATCATCACCTTCGGCGTCGGCTTCGAGGACCTCTTCGCGAATGATGTCATTGCACAGATCGACACATTCGTCGCAGATGTAGACGGAAGGTCCCGCGATCAGCTTGCGCACTTCATTCTGGTTCTTGCCACAGAAGGAGCAGTACAGCAGTTTGCCGTTCTCGTCCTTGCCTTTGCCGTCAGCCATTCGCGTACCTCTCAATGGCGGCGACTCCCCGGGGAGCCGCCGGAAATGCATGTTTGCCGACGTCAGGTCAGCCGTTTACGCGGGATCATTCCACGTCGGGACGGCGTTCCAGCACGGCATCGATCAGGCCGTACTCCACTGCCTGATTGGCCGCCATGAAGTTATCACGGTCGGTATCATTGGCAATGGTGTCGAAGTCCTGGCCAGTGTGATGCGCGAGAATGCGATTGAGCTTCTCACGGATGGTCAGGATTTCCTTGGTGTGAATCTCGATATCCGTGGCCTGACCCTGATAGCCGCCCAGCGGCTGGTGGATCATGACGCGGGAGTTCGGCAGCGCGTAGCGCTTGCCGGCGGCACCGCCTGCCAGCAGCAAGGCACCCATGCTGGCTGCCTGGCCGATGCACACGGTGGACACGTCGGGCTTGATGAACTGCATGGTGTCGTAGATCGCCATCCCTGCAGTCACGGAGCCACCCGGCGAGTTGATGTACAGATGGATGTCCTTGTCCGGGTTTTCAGACTCGAGGAACAACAGCTGAGCCACGACCAGATTGGCCATGTAATCCTCAACCGGACCCACAAGGAAGATCACCCGTTCCTTCAGCAGGCGGGAATAGATGTCATAGGCCCGTTCGCCGCGAGCATTCTGCTCGACAACCATCGGAACCAGACCGCCAGCATTCTTGATGTCGAAGTCGTTCATGGGGGCTTCCTTCATCCGATGACATTGATATCCATTGAGCATGCCACTTTACCCCGCCCACTGACCAGAGACCCGGCCGTAGCCGGGTCCTGGTCTAGCAAGCACTAGGGGTCAACCAAGCTTCAGGCTTGCTCGCCTTCGGCTTCAGTAGCCTCTTCTTCTGCTTCTTCCTGCTGCTGTGCAGCCTGCAGGGCTTCCTGGTAGGACATGGCAACGTCCTTAACCTGAGCCTGTGCCAGCAGCTTGTCAACGGCCTTCTCTTCAAGCAGCACGGACTTGAGCTGGTTGCGAGCCTGTTCGTTGGAACCATAGTACTCGGTGACCTGAGCCGGGTCCTGGTACTGCTGAGCCATTTCTTCAACGCGAGCATTCAGCTCTTCGTCGCTGACGTCCATCTCGTTGCTGCTGACGACTTCGCTGAGCAGCAGGCCAGTCTTGACGCGCTGTACCGCCTGGTCCTGGAACAGCTCGCCCGGCAGCTGGGAGACGTCGAAGTCTTCGCCCAGACCGAACTGCTGTGCAGCCTGACGCTTCAGACCGTCGATTTCCTGGTCGGCCAGGGCCTGCGGCACGAAGATGTCGTTGGCCTTGGTCAGTTCGGCCAGCACCTGCTGCTTGACGCGATTCCCGATCGCGTTCTTCAGCTCACGCTGCATGTTCTTCTTTACTTCCACCTTGAAGCTTTCGACATCGGCAGCTTCGAGGCCAAACTGGGCGATGAACTCTTCGTTCACTTCCGGCAGTTCCTGAGCCTTGACGGCGTGGACCTTGACCTTGAAGGTCGCTTCCTGACCGGCGAGGTGCTCGGCCTGGTAGTCAGCCGGGAAGGAAACCTTGATTTCCTTGTCGTCGCCGGCAGCAGCGCCGACCAGCTGCTCTTCAAAGCCCGGGATGAAGCTGTTGGAGCCCAGCACCAGCTCGTGACCTTCTGCCTTGCCGCCTTCAAAGGCCTCTTCACCGAGGAAGCCTTCAAAATCGATCTTGACCTGGTCGCCGTCAGCGGCAGCGCGCTCGACGTCGGTCCAGGAAGCGTTCTGCTTGCGCAGGGTCTCAATCATCTCTTCGACGTCGGCGTCGGTCACTTCGGCCTGCGGACGCTCGATTTCAGCGCCTTCGATCGGCTTCAGTTCGATTTCCGGGTAGATTTCCAGAGTCGCGACGAACTCCAGATCCTTGCCGGCTTCATCGACGGTCGCATCGATCTTCGGCCAGCCAGCCGGGTTCAGTTCGTTTTCGGTGACGGCGGTCACGTAATGCTGGCGCATAATCTCGCCAACGATCTCGTTGCGCACGTCCTTGCCGTAACGCTGTTTCACCACTGCCATCGGCACGTGGCCCTTGCGGAAGCCGTTCAGACGAACGGTCTTGGCGGTTTCCAGAAGACGGGCGTTGACGGCCTGGTCGACTTCAGAAGCCGGCACCGTGATGGTGACCGTGCGCTCGATCGGAGAAGTCGTTGCGACAGAAGCTTGCATGAAAGTTCCTCTACCCACTGGTGGCGTTCGAATCATAAAGGCGAAGATTGTAGAAACCCCGCCACGCGCTGGCAAGCGCGGATATGACCCCTTCATATGGTGCCTTGGTCCAAGTTATTCAAGGACCCCGGCCATTTTCTGCTCCACCTACCCGCCAGACAGGCGCCTGGAGCGCCCGGCGACTCGGAATCGTCATGCATGGAGCAGTGCGAAAAAACCAAAAAAAAGGAGGAGAAAGCCATTGGCCTTCTCCCCCTTTTGCGGCATGCCGCCCGCCCAAGTGGGCCAGGCAGCATCCTGATATTCATCGAGACGTGGGGTGGATGATGGGGTTCGAACCCACGACCACCGGAGTCACAATCCGGGGCTCTACCACTGAGCTACACCCACCACTTCTGGAGGTTGGACAGAAAGCCTGCCGTCTCCATCTCGTTGATACTGCTCAAGCTGACATGCAATGGGGTGGATGATGGGGTTCGAACCCACGACCACCGGAGTCACAATCCGGGGCTCTACCACTGAGCTACACCCACCACTGCATGAACATCTTCACATCGTCTGGTCGCAGTCATCAGGCTCAATGAAGAGCATTCCGACATCCACTTCGATGACAAACGTCATCTCGATGGCACGCCCAGCAGGACTCGAACCTGCAACCTACGGCTTAGAAGGCCGTTGCTCTATCCGGTTGAGCTATAGGCGCAGAAACTAATGCTGCGAGTCAACCTCCGGACAAAGCCCTGAATACTGTTTCAAAAGGCCGAAGCCTTGCAATACATTGCATTCAAGTGGTCGGGATAGAGGGATTCGAACCCCCGACATCCTGCTCCCAAAGCAGGCGCGCTACCAGACTGCGCTATATCCCGAAACCGTCTTCAACCGACCGTCGAACCCCGTCGATGCGAGGCGTATTCTACCGAACTTTCGTCTGCGGTCAAGCCCTTACGTGAATTCTTTCCAAAAGAATCGTTTGCCCCTCGCGCTGTCATGCCAATGTCATGTCGCGAGCTTTCATCCATGAAACTCCCCCAACTTCTCTGCTTGCTGATACAGGACGCCTTACCTGTCATCGCTTCTGCCACTGACGCAGTGATGACTTGCGACGGCTGAGTGCCGCCGGTGGACTGACTATCGTCCTCACGCCTTCTACTTCTCCGCCCTACAACCTCCCCTTCCACCCCACCCTTCTCCTTTCCTTGCTTCTACCTATGCCTCTACCTTTATCTTGGCCTTTACTTGCACCCCTGAAGATGGAGCGTCAAGGCGACAATCGCATGGCATGCCCCCACTCTCGCCTGCCTCCTGACGCCGTCACCTGGCCTGTGGGCGACTGCGGAAGACCTGACGCCCATGACAGCTTTCGACCAAGGTCGTCATTCGGCGTTGACTGGAGGGCGAGGCATGCGAAAATTGGCCATCGTTGTCCCTCCTGCATTTATCGCCCACGAGAAGGAATGATCGCTGATGTCAGCACAACTGATAGATGGCAAGGCCATTGCCGAACGCGTACGCCAACAGGTAGGCCGTCAGGTCGATGCGCGTCGTGATGCCGGTGAACGTATTCCGGGGCTTGCCGTCGTGCTGGTCGGCGAAGACGCGGCGTCCGAGGTCTATGTCCGCAACAAGCACCGCGCCTGCGAGAAGGCTGGCATCCTCTCCACCCAGCACCGGCTGTCCGCTGACACCACTCAGCAGGAGCTGGAAGCCCTGGTCGACCAGCTGAATGACGACACCAGCATCGACGGCATCCTGGTACAGCTGCCGCTGCCGGCGCATCTCGATTCACGCCCGATTCTCGAGCGCATCCGCACCGACAAGGACGTGGACGGCTTCCACCCCTACAACCTCGGCCGTCTGGCGCAGCGCCTGCCGGTGATGCGCCCCTGCACGCCCAAGGGCATCATGACGCTGCTGTCCGAGAGCGGTCTGCAGGTGCGCGGCATGGACGCCACCATCGTGGGAGCTTCCAACATCGTCGGTCGCCCGATGTCACTGGAGCTGATGCTGGCCGGCTGCACCACCACCGTCTGTCACCGCTTCACCAAGGACCTGGAAAGCAAGGTCCGCCAGGCCGACCTCGTCGTGGTCGGCGTCGGCAAGCCGGGCCTGGTCAAGGGTGAATGGATCAAGGAAGGCGCCATCGTCATCGATGTGGGTATCAACCGCCTCGACAACGGCTCACTGGTCGGTGACGTGGAGTTCGCCCCGGCAGCGGAACGTGCAGGCTGGATCACGCCAGTACCGGGCGGCGTCGGCCCGATGACCGTTGCCTCTCTGCTGGAGAACACCCTGTTCGCCGCCGAGCTGCACGATGCCCAGCTGGCCGGCAAGTAAGTACAAGCCCTCTCGCTGACACCTCCCCTGGCCACGGGGCATCGCGTGACAGGATGCCCCGCAGGCCCTGCTTCAGGATTTCACCATGTCCCTCAAGACACTTGGCATCATCGGCGCCATGGCCGAGGAAGTCGCCATCCTCGCCGAACTGCTGGAAGACAGCACCACGACTCGTCATGCCGGCTCCACCTTCCACGTCGGTCAGCTGCATGGCCTCAAGGTCGTGCTGCTGCAGTCCGGGATCGGCAAGGTCAATGCCGCCGTGGGCGCCTGCCAGTTGATCGAGCGCTACCAGCCGGACGCCATCATCAACACCGGTTCCGCCGGGGGCTTCGCCTCTGATCTGGAGATCGGCGATGTGGTCATCTCCAGCGAAGTGCGTCACCACGACGTCGATGCCGTGGTGTTCGGCTACGAATACGGCCAGGTGCCGCAGATGCCGGCCGCCTACCCGTCAGACCCGGCACTGGTGAAGATCGCGCGCGAGTGCGTCGAAGCCCAGGGCGAGATCAAGGCACGTGAAGGCCTGATCTGCACCGGAGACATCTTCATGGCAGACCCGGAACTGGTCGCGCTGACTCGCTCACGCTTCCCGGACATGCTGGCCGCCGAGATGGAAGCCGCCGCCATCGCCCAGACCTGCTTCGTCTATGAGATGCCGTTCGTGGTCATCCGCGCGCTGTCTGACATCGCCGGCAAGGACAACAACAGCCAGTCCTTCGAGGAATTCCTGCACGTCGCCGCACGTCAGTCCTCGCGCATGGTCGAGGCCATGGTCAAGCGCCTCGCCAGCTGATCAGCCGCTGCCTGAGAGCGACCCCGCCCGACCGGCCATGAAAAAACCGCCGCCCCTCTCGGGACGGCGGTTTTTTTCGCGGTGACAATGTGTCATGCCAACCGTGTCAGCCTTCCAGCACCCAGGTCGTCCCCTCGCGGGAATCCTTGAGGATGATGCCCTGAGCGGCCAGCTCGTCACGAATACGGTCAGCACCCGCGAAGTCCTTGGCCTTCTTGGCAGCAGCACGCGCCTCGATCTGCGCCTGGATCTCGTCTTCCGACAACGCCAATGCGGCTGTGTCACCCTTGAGGAAGACCGCCGGGTCCTGCCCGAACAGCCCCAGCAGGCCGCCCAGCGACGTCAGCTCGAAGGCCAGCGCCGGCGCCTGATGCGGCGCCTCCTTCTTGGCACGGTTGAGCTCGCGGGCCAGCTCGAACAGCACCGACAGCGCACCGGCCGTATTGAAGTCGTCATCCATGGCAGCCACGAAGCGTGCCCGCCAGTCACCTGACACCTCACCCTGTTCGGGCGTGACGTTCTCCAGCGCATTGTAGAAACGCTCCAGCGAACGACGCGCCTCATCCAGCGAGTTGGTCTCGTAGCTGATCGCGCTGCGGTAATGACTGGCCACCAGCAGGTAACGCACCACTTCCGGGTTGTGCTGCTCCAGCACATCACGAATCGTGAAGAAATTGCCCAGCGACTTGGACATCTTGTCCTGCCCGACACGCACTGCACCGGCGTGCATCCACACGTTGGCATACTGCTGACCAGTGGCGGCTTCGGACTGGGCGATCTCGTTCTCGTGATGCGGGAAGGTCAGGTCCGGACCGCCGCCGTGGATATCGAAGGTGTTGCCCAGGCAGCAGGTCGACATCGCGGAGCACTCGATATGCCAGCCCGGACGGCCCGCGCCCCAGGGGGATGGCCAGCTGGCCTCGCCCGGCTTGGCGGCCTTCCACAGCACGAAGTCAAGCGGGTCTTCCTTGGCCTCTTCCACTTCCACGCGCGCGCCGGACTGCATATCATCGAGCTGACGGTTATTGAGCTTGCCATAGCCCTCGAAACGACGCACACGATAGTAGACGTCCCCGTTGCTGGCCGCGTAGGCAAAGCCCTTGTCGATCAGCGTCTCGGTCATCGCGATGATATCGCCGATGTGCGCGGTCGCCCGTGGCTCGCGATCAGGCCGCAGGATACCCAGACGCCCCTCGTCTTCGTGCATCGCCTGGATCATGCGCTCGGTCAGCGCCTCGAAGGCTTCGCCATTCTCATCGGCTCGCTTGAGGATCTTGTCGTCGATATCGGTAATGTTGCGCACATAGGTGACGTCATAGCCACGCGCACGCAGGTAACGCGTGATGATGTCGAAGGCCACCATCACACGCGCATGGCCGATGTGACAGAGGTCATAGACCGTCACGCCACAGACGTACATGCGCACCTTGTTGCCTTCCAATGGCACGAAGGGTGCCTTGGTCCGGCTCAGGGTACTGTAGATGGACAGTGTGCTCGCGGCATCTTCGAGTGAAATCATTCAGTCATCGCCCTTGGCTACTTTGCTGACAGCGCTCTGTCAGCCTTGCGAAATGGAGCGACCCGCAGGCCGATCATGCAACTTCGTCATCGAAGGTACAGGATCCGCCTGCGGGCCGTGAAGCGGGTCAAAAGTCATGCCAGCAGACCTCCCGCAGGAGGCCTGGCTGCCATCAACCCTTCTTCTGGGCCTTGGCCCAACCGTCCTTCAGGCTGACGGTACGGTTGAAGACCAGCGCGCCATCGACGCAGTCATGGCGGTCGGCGACGAAGTAGCCGATACGCTCGAACTGGTAACGCGTTTCCGGCACGGCATTGCGCAGGCTCGGCTCACCGAAGCCCTTGACGATGCTCAGCGAGTTCGGATTGAGATGCTCAAGGAAGTCGACATCCTTGTCACGGTCCGGCTCGGCTTCCAGGAACAGGTTCTCGTACTGACGCACCTCGACCGGTACCGCGTGCTCGGCGCTGACCCAGTGGATGACACCCTTGACCTTGCGGCCTTCCGGGTTCTTGCCGAGGGTATCGAGGTCGACACTGCAACGCAGCTCGACGATCTCGCCGGCTTCATCCTTGATCACTTCATCACAGCGGATGACGTAACCGTTGCGCAGACGCACTTCCTTCTCGGGCGCGAGACGGAAGAACTTCTTCGGCGCATCTTCCATGAAGTCATCGGCGTCGATCCACAGCTCACGGGTCAGCGGAATCTGGCGCGTGCCCATGTCGTCACGTGCTGGATGGCCGGGCACCTCGAAGACTTCCTCATGGCCTTTCGGCAGGTTGGTCAGCACCACCTTGAGCGGATTGAGCACGCACATGGCACGCAGCGCGTTGTCTTCTAGGTCCGAGCGAATGGCGTGGTGCAGCATGCCGATCTCGACCATGCCACCATCCGCACGGCTCACGCCGATCATGTCGCAGAACTTGCGGATGGAAGCGGCCGTGTAGCCACGACGACGCATGCCCGAGATGGTCGGCATGCGCGGATCATCCCAGCCATCGACGACGCCTTCGTCCACCAGCAACTTCAGCTTGCGCTTGGAAGTGACGGTGTAATCCAGATTCAGACGCGCGAACTCGATCTGACGCGGCGTGCTCGGCACCGGCAGGTTAGCCAGGAACCACTCATACAGCGGACGATGGTCCTCGAATTCCAGCGTACAGATGGAATGCGTCACGCCTTCCAGTGCATCGGACTGACCGTGGGTGAAATCATAGGACGGATAGATCTTCCACTTGTCGCCGGTCTGGTGATGGCTGGCATGACGGATGCGGTAGAGGATCGGGTCGCGCAGATTGATGTTGGGCGCCGCCATGTCGATACGGGCACGCAGCACCTTCTCGCTCTCGCCGAATTCACCCTTCTTCATGCGCTCGAGCAGGTCGAGGTTTTCCTCGGGGCTACGCTCACGGTAAGGGCTCGGGCGACCCGGCTCCTTCAGCGTGCCACGATACTCACGAATCTCGTCCGGCGACAGGTCATCGACATAGGCCTTGCCTTCACGCACCAGGTGCTGGGCCCAGGCATAGAGCTGGTCGAAGTAATCGGAAGCGAAGCGCACCTTGCCGGCCCACTCGAAGCCCAACCATTCGACGTCTTCCTTGATGGCGTCGATATAGGCCTGCTCTTCCTTGGCCGGGTTGGTGTCATCGAAGCGCAGGTGACAATCGCCACCGAGCTGCTGCGCCAGACCGAAGTTCAGACAGATCGACTTGGCGTGCCCGATATGCAGGAAGCCGTTGGGCTCCGGCGGGAAACGCGTGACAACCTTATCGGCACGGCCGGCCTCGAGTTCTTCGCGGATCTGGTTAAGCACGAAGTTCGGGGCGCTCTGGGTCTCGGTACTCATGAAGTTTCGCTGCACCTCTGTGTGGTTCCTGGGCGTCGTATTGCGGGTCGTCATGTGGTTGAACGAACGTGCGCAAGGACAACAAGACGGATGATCGGGGCTGCATCCACGCGCCTGCCGCCCGCTCAGGCTTTCGTGTCTGGATGCAAAGCCGCTATTATAGCGCGACGCCCGCAGGCGATGCCATGAAGCCGCGCCTGCCTGACACTTGAGCAAGACAGATGACCGGGAAGCCCGAATGATCGTTCTTCACACCAACTACGGCGATATCACCCTCGAACTCAACCACGAGAAGGCCCCGAAGACCGCGGCCAACTTCGAGCAGTACGTGCGTGAAGGCCACTACACCAATGTCCTTTTCCACCGCGTCATTCCGGGTTTCATGGTTCAGGGCGGTGGCTTTGACACCGACTTCAACCAGAAGCCGACCAATGGCGTGATCGAGAACGAAGCCGACAACGGCCTCAAGAACGACCGCGGCACCGTGGCCATGGCTCGCACCATGGACCCGCACTCAGCCAGCGCCCAGTTCTTCATCAACGTCAATGACAACGACTTCCTGAACTTCACCAGCAAGACCAGCCAGGGCTGGGGTTACTGCGTGTTCGGCAAGGTCGTCGAAGGCATGGACGTGGTCGAGAAGATCGAAGCGGTCAAGACTACCCGTCGCGACGGCCACGCCGACGTGCCGGCAGAAGACGTGATCATCACCAGCGCCGAAATCACCGAATAAGCGATTTCGCCTGATCACGCCGCAAGGCGTGCCTGCCGCCCGGCCTTGCCTCGTGATCGCGAGTGTCAGGCTGGGCGGTTTGCGTTATGAACCCCAACGGCAGTGCGCCCTTGCGATGCCCTGCTGACCGCCCACCTTCGCGGACCCCGACCATGAACACGACTGCCACCACCCTCTTCATCTCCGACCTGCACCTGCAACCCGACACACCCGAGATCGCCCAGGGCTTTCTCGACTATCTGGCACGCCTGGCATCCTGCCAGCCTGCCGTCGAGCGTCTGTTCCTGCTGGGTGACATCTTCGAGGTCTGGGTCGGCGATGACTATCGCAACGACTTCACCGACAGCATGAGCGCTGCGCTCAAGCGCATCGCCGAGCGCGGCACCGCGATCTTCTTCATGCACGGCAATCGCGACTTCCTGGTCGGCGAGACCTTCGCGGCCGAGGCCGGCGTGACACTGCTGCCCGACCCGAGCGTGATCGAGCTGGACGGCGAGCGTGTGCTGCTGATGCATGGCGACAGCATGTGCACCCGCGACGAAGCCTACATGAAGTTCCGCGCCATGACCCGCGACCCTCAGTGGCAGGCACAGATTCTGGCCATGCCGCTTGAGCAGCGCCTGGCGCTGGCCCAGTCACTGCGCATGCAGTCCGGCGAGACCAACAGCGAGAAGGACGAGGCGATCATGGACGTCACGCCCGAGGAAGTGGTGCGCGAGATGCGTGAGCACGACGTGCGCACGCTGATCCATGGCCATACGCATCGTCCGGCGGTGCATGAACTCGAGATCGATGGCGAGCCGGCGCGCCGGATCGTGCTCGGCGACTGGCGTCCGACCCAGGCCTTCGACATCATCGCTCGTGGCCAGGGGCCAGAGCTGCGCGAATTTGCGCTGCCGCTGGTCGATGCGATCACTCACGACTGATCGCCGCTGAGCACCCAACGCATGTGACAACACCACTGAGCGCTCCGCACACACCAAAAAGCCCCGCTGCCGATCACGGCAACGGGGCTTTTTCTCACGCTCTCACGGCGCCAGACGCTTCGCTCAGGCCGGCGACGACGCCTTGCGGCGCGCACGTCCCTCGGCAACCTCCACCAGCTGATGCCACCCCAGCACCGCAGGGGCATCGGCGCTCGGCAGCTCTTCCAGCAACACCTTCAGACGCTGACACCGCTCGGCATCATGGGCATCGACCAGACGCAGCCAGGTGGCAAGCCCCATGGCTTCATGGTGGGTGTTTTCCTGTTCGATGGAGTAGGACAGCCCCTGCTCGATCAGGGAGCGCACCTTCTCCAACGGCAGTCCCTGAGCACTGCGCAGGCTCGCGACCAGATAGCTGACTTCTGACAGGTAGAAGGAATTGCGCTCCTGGGCGACCAGCAGCACCTTCTCCATGTATTCCTCAGCGGCAGCGTACTCGCCCAGCGCCATCACGGCGTCCATGTACCACAGATTGGGACGCTGATGACGCTCGCGCCCGGTCAGCTCGGCGAACTCGTTCATGCTCGACTGCAGCATGGACAGGCCATCACGGTCGCCATTCATCGCCCGCGCCCAGCCCAGCACACCATGCGCGGCCATGTGCCAAAGGTGAAGGTCCGCTGAACGCGTCACTTCCAGGGCCCGCTCGGCACGCTGGGTCGCCAGATGGGTGTGGCCCAGCTGACGATACAGGGAGGTGGAGAACATCAGCGCCATCGCCAGCGAACCGGGCTGACCGATCTGCTCGGCCATGCGAATCGCCGCTTCGGCCTGCTGCTCGGCCTTCACATAGTCGCAGCGCAGGCACGATGTCCAGCTCTGCAGACAGGACGCCGCCACCTGCGGGTGATCGCTGAACGGCAGCCATTCGAGGACCATCGGATGGTTGACCGGATCGATCTCATCCAGGTGCTCGCCCGCCACACGCACGCGACCGGCCCAGAACTCGCAGTGGGCACGTGCATAATCGGCCAGACGGCGATAGCGATCATCGGAAAGCTCTTCCGCCAGCTCGCTGAGGCCTGAGGCCAGCGCGAAGGCATCGGCGTGGGCATGACGCTCGCTGCAGCCGACCCACAGGCCCCACTTGACGATGAAGGCCTGTTCGAGGTCCGGCTCGTCGTCCTCTACCAGCGCAGGACTGCTGAGCAGGTTGCGCGCCTGCACGAAGCTCTCGTGGGCGATGCGTGAGCCATGGCCTTCCAGCGCGAAGCCGGATTGGCCACGTACCGTCAGCAGGCTGACCTCGCGTTCTTCCTGACCATCGACATGCTTGAGGCAGGCCAGGCCGTTGTCCGCCATCTTGAGCGCGGTGCGGTTGGCGCTGATCTTGAGCGCCTCACGCGCCGAGAGCTCAAAGTAACGCGCGGCACGGCTGAAGTTCTGCGACTTGCGCAGGTGAACGGCGAAGTAGCCGGGGTGACGACTGACCCAGGCGGGATACTTGTCCTCGATCAGCGCGACCACCTGATGGTGAATCCGGCGCCGCACGTCCCGCGGGCAGGACAGATAGGCCGCTTCCTGGATCAGCTGATGGGTAAACTGGTAGTCGAATTCACTGTCGCTACTGCAGGCTTCGATGATCTCCAGACGCTGCATGTTCTCGATGGCACGCTTGAGGCGGCCCTCCTCGAACTCACAGCTCTGGCGCACGAAGCTCAGCTTGAAGACACGCCCCAATACCGCGGCGGCGTGGGCGACATCACGCCCTTCTTCCAGTTGATCGATACGGCTGGAGAGCAGGCCGATCAGGCCCTTGGGCAACTCGTCCAGCTGCACCGGACGCCCTTCACGGCGGTCCATGTCGAGACGACGGCAGATTTCCTGCAGGTAGAGCGGCACGCCATCGCAGCGCTCGATGAGCTGGCTGCGCATGCGCGGACTCAGGTGCAGGCGATAACGACGTGACAGGTGCGACAGCAGGCGCGAGACCTGCATCGGGTCGAGACGACCCAGTGCGATATGCTGATCCCAGTTGAGCTTGACTGCCAGGCTGTCGCGACCGTTGTGGCTCGCGGCCAGCATGAAGCCGATATTGATCGGCAGACGTGCCTGCAGGCCAGCCAGCACCTTGAGCGACGGCTCGTCGAGCCACTGCAGGTCATCGATCATCATCACCAGCGGGCGCAGGCTGGCTGACTTCTCGATCACCAGATGCAGCACGCGCACGACGCGCTCGACCGTCTCGCTGGACTGGATCAGCACTTCGTCTTCCGCAGTATCTTCCGCCGTGCCGAGCACCGCATGGAAGGAGCGACGCACTTCCTCGCTGATGCCCTGCAGCGCCTCGGAGGACTCGAACAGCTGCTCGACGCTTTCGCGATCGATATTGCCGTCCAGACGCCAGCGAATCAGCGCCGATACGACACTGTAGGGTTCCAGCTGCGAGAGGCGCGTGGTCGGCATCCAGCACAGCCCGACATCCTGGCTCTGCTCCAGCTGACGGAAATTGACCATCAGGGCCGACTTGCCCATGCCGGTGTTGCCACTGACCAGCACGCTCTGACGCAGGCCGATGCTGGCGCGGGCCAGCGCATCGCGCAGACGACGCAGCTCGCCCTCACGCCCGATCAAGGTCGGCAGCGAGGATTCGCGGGTGGCGACGCTGCTGCCCAGCACCAGCGCACGCAGACGCACGCGACCGTCAGCGGCCAACAGGCGCGAGGTCAAGCGGGGCTGCAGGTCCAGTGCCGGCGGCATGTGCTGACTGGCTTCCTGGGAAATCACCAGCTCGCTGCCTTCGGCGGCGGTCATCAACTCGAGGGAATATTGCGTGACCTGACCCAGCGGATCGGCCAGCTGACGCTCCGGCAGGTAGATCACCTGGCCGGAGTGCAGGCCCGCCGACAGCGAGAAGACCGGCGGTTTGCCTTCGCCGTCCCACAGCTTGGCGATCTCATCGGGGATCGCCTTGCTGCAGTGCTCATAGAGCGCGACCAGCTCGGCGAGCTGATGCGCCGGGCCGTGGGTACCGAAACATGCCAGACCCACGCCCCCCGTGGCACCCGGCAGCCAGAAGCCGCCCAGGTGGTGGCACTGCTGCTCCAGCCAGCGCAACAGCTCGATCTGCAGCGTCAGGCAGGCACGCGCCCAGACGCGGTCACGATGGCTGTCCTTGACGCTCAGGCGAATGGCCATGACCGACAGCTGACGGTGATCGATTTCCTCTTCACGCAGCGGCGCACTGTCCAGCGACAGGGTCCGTGAGATGGCGCCCTGCGGCGTCATGGCGCTCATGGTCTCGCTCTTGCCATCGGACCAGTAGCGCGCCAGCTGCAGGAAGCCGGGGTCCGGCTGCTGACCGGAGAGCGCCAGCTGCTGCAGGAAGGCATTGAACTGCTCATGGGCCGCGGCCGACTGGCCGCCTTCGGCCAGCTGACGCACGAGACGCTCATGGAAGGGGCCATAACCGGAGAAACGGCTGACCAGCGTGCGCAGTACGTCATCGGGCAGCGGCTCGTCCGTGGCCAGCACCCGCTCGGCGAACTGGATGACGCGCTGACGCCACTCGCCACGCACCTTGATCATCCAACGCTGGAAGTCAGGGCACTGGGTCAAGGAAAGCTCCTCGACCAGGTCGCCACGATACAGGGTGAGAATCTCCCCCAGGGTTGCGACGGAGGGCGGCGCCAGCAGCAGGCCGTTGAGCTCGTCGAGATCAAGCTCCCAGTGCTCCGGCAGCGAGAGCGCGATGGTCTGGCGCGACACCGTCAACAGGTTGTCGGCCTCCTCGCCAAGACTCTGACGCAGACAGTGCAAGGCGTGGCGAAGGTTGGTCCGTCCGGAGGACAGCCCCTGATCCGGCCAGAGCAACTCCGCCAACCCGGCACGGGAGACGGCCTGATCATGCAGCAGCAGATGCAGAAGTAGCGCCTTGACCTTGTCGTAGCTGAACTGAGTCAGCGTGTCATCACCCAACGTCAGCTGGAAATGTCCCAGCAGTGCCAGTTGAGCTTGACCAGATGTTTCCTGCGTCATGTGTCATCCATTTCAAAGTCGCGAACGAAACGCCAGCCCTGCCACGGCGCCGGTGATCCCCTGTCCTTTATCCTTGCTTTGGCCTCTCGTGCCTTGCCCCATCGCGTCCCGCCCCATCCTGGCCGAGGCGCGCGCTGCCCGTCATGCGCTCGGCTGACCACTGTGGAAGCGGAAGACAGCGTCGGGGGTTTCGATCAGCTCTCGTTCCACTTCACGCAGCACCGCGAGACGGGGCTCCAGTGGTTCATTGGTATATTGCTCTGCCAACATGAGGTAATCCTCATAGTGACGTCCTTCTGACTTAACCAAAGTGCGATAGAACTTTGCAAGCTCTGGTTCCAGATACGGGATCAGGCGCGCGAAGCGCTCACACGACCTTGCCTCTATCAGGGCGCCGATCAGCAGGATGTCCACCAAGCGTTGCGGGTCTTCGTCCCTGACCTGCTGACGCAGGCCTTCGGCATAGCGCGAGGCCTTGATATGCCGATAGACGATGCCCCGCTTCTCCATCAGCCCGACCACCTGCTCGAAGTGCAGCAGCTCCTCGCGCGCCAGCTGTGACATCTTGGTCAACAGCAGTGGCCGGTTCACGTAACGGTACATCAGGCTCATGGCGGTAGAGGCGGCTTTCTTCTCGCACTGCGCATGGTCGATCAGCAACAGCTCCGGGTTCTCAAGCGCCGCCTCAACCCAGCTCAGGGGCGTCCTGCAGGGCAGAAAGGCCAGCAGCGACGCCGGCAGCAAGGCATCGGTATCTTCATCGCTTGGCCCATGCGACGCTGCGATCACGAGCGCCCCAGCCTCACTCTCGCCATGCTGCCCAGCATGAACATCATCATGCTGCTTGCTCTGCTCAGGCGCAATAACATTGCGCTCGGTCACGTCGGTCATTGAATTCATCATCACGTCAGTCTTTTGCCTCGTTCGCTTGCGTCTGCTGCTGACTGACAGGAGACACCTCAACGACGGAGTTCATATCATTATCGGCACGCTTTGCCGCTTCCACCATGATTTCATCGTTTATTCGGGCAAAAAGCTGTTCGGGCTCAAGTTCTCGCACATGGGCCAGTGGCGCGATGCCATACGCCGACAGGACCTTGATGCGGGTGCGCCCGACGCGCAGCAGCTCAACGGCGCGTGACAGCGCCGATTGATCGGCACGAAAACGGATACGATGGCGTGTCAGCTGCTCGGCCAGCCTGGTGTCATCGGCGACACGCAGCCAACGGGCAGCGACCTGGCTGCGCAGCTCGTCCAGTTCCAGCATGCGTTGGGCACGCTGGTCACTGTCATAACCGAACCAGGCAAGGATCTCATGATCATGACGCTGGCAGCCGCGGCAGACGCTATCGCCGACCGTAGTGGAGCAGACACCTACGCAAGGAGAAAGAATACGGCTCATGTTGCCCTCGGGGGAGGCGGAAAGTGTGATTCGGGGTAGCCCCATCATACCGTGCGTACCCGAGAGCCGACAGCATCGCGCCATCGGTGCCAAAAGGGCATCTCGTCAGCGCCGCGCTGCGCCACTCCTCACGTCATTCATCGCGCCCTGCCATTGCCCCGGCGCTCCCTCTGAAGCCTCTTCCCTGACTCTCTCCCTCTTATTGCCTCGCTTCCTGCATCATGCCGGCTGCCCTTTACCGGCCGGCTGACTCTCCATGTCCTGCGCGGGTGACTCTTTATCTCGAATGGTGAGCACTCGCTGGGGGTCATCAGGGTAGCCTTATCGTGTTTACTCAACGTGACTTCCTGACAATCAGAAGCAATATCAGAATGTTACGTCGTAATGGGCGACCAAAGTCTCAGCCCCCGTCACTGAGCGCTCCTTAACATTGTCGACAAAGTTGAGTAGACTCGCATTCGCCCCGTAGCGCCTGATTCGCTCGCAATAAGACGCTTGAATTACCCGCAAGAAGCCTCGAGGTGCCCCGCCCTGCGTCTTCAAGACGACTGGCCCGCGCATTTCGACACGATTACAGATGAGGGTCTCCCACGTGCTTGAAGCCTACCGTCAACAGGTTGAAGAACGCGCCCAGCAGGGCATCCCGGCAAAGCCGCTGACTGCCGAGCAGACCGCAGAACTGGTCGAACTGCTCAAGAATCCGCAGGCCGGTGAAGAAGAGTTCATCCTCGATCTGTTCACCAATCGCATTCCCCCGGGCGTTGATGAAGCCGCTTACGTCAAGGCTGGCTTCCTGACCGCCATCGTACGTGGCGAAGCCGCTTCTCCGCTGATCGACAAGACACATGCCGTCAAACTGCTCGGCACCATGCAGGGCGGCTACAACATCGCCACGCTGGTCGAGCTGCTGGACGACGAAAGCCTGGCCAAGGAAGCCGGCGAACAGCTCAAGCACACCCTGCTGATGTTCGACGCCTTCCACGACGTCGCTGACCGCGCCAAGGCCGGCAACGCCGTCGCCCAAGCCGTGCTGCAGTCCTGGGCCGACGCCGAATGGTTCCTGTCCAAGCCGGCGCTGGCCGAGAAGATCTCGCTGGCCGTCTTCAAGGTGCCGGGCGAGACCAACACCGATGACCTGTCTCCGGCGCCTGACGCCTGGTCACGCCCGGACATCCCGCTGCACGCCAACGCGATGCTCAAGAACCCGCGTGAAGGCATCAACCCGCAGGAAGATGGCGTTGTCGGCCCGCTGGCCCAGATCGAGGAAGTGAAGGCCAAGGGCTTCCCGGTCGCCTACGTCGGTGACGTGGTCGGCACCGGTTCCTCACGCAAGTCCGCCACCAACTCCGTGCTGTGGTTCTTCGGCGACGACATCCCGTTCGTGCCCAACAAGCGCGCCGGCGGTTTCTGCATCGGCAGCAAGATTGCCCCGATCTTCTTCAACACCATGGAAGATGCAGGCGCCCTGCCCATCGAGATGGACGTCGAGAAGATGGCCATGGGCGATGTCATCGACATCTACCCGTACGAAGGCAAGGTCTGCCGTCACGACACCGATGAAGTCATCTCCACCTTCTCCCTCAAGACTCAGGTCCTGCTGGATGAAGTGCGTGCTGGCGGCCGTATCCCGCTGATCATCGGTCGCGGTCTGACCGACAAGGCGCGTACCGAGCTGGGCCTGGAGCCGTCTGACGTCTTCCGCCTGCCTGAGCAGCCGAAGGACACCGGCAAGGGCTTCACCCTCGCACAGAAGATGGTCGGCAAGGCCTGCAACCTGGAAGGCGTGCGTCCGGGCATGTACTGCGAGCCGAAGATGACCACCGTCGGCTCCCAGGACACCACTGGCCCGATGACCCGCGACGAGCTGAAGGATCTGGCATGTCTCGGTTTCCAGGCCGACCTGGTGATGCAGTCCTTCTGCCACACCGCTGCCTACCCGAAGCCGGTCGACGTCGAGACTCACCACACACTGCCCGACTTCATCATGAACCGCGGCGGCGTCTCCCTGCGTCCGGGCGACGGCATCATCCACTCGTGGCTGAACCGCATGCTGCTGCCGGACACCGTCGGCACCGGTGGTGATTCCCACACCCGCTTCCCGATGGGTATCTCCTTCCCGGCGGGTTCTGGCCTGGTGGCCTTCGCCGCCGCCACTGGCGTGATGCCGCTGGACATGCCGGAATCCATCCTGGTGCGCTTCAAGGGCGAACGTCGTCCGGGCATCACACTGCGTGACCTGGTCCACGCCATCCCGCTGTACGCCATCAAGCAGGGCCTGCTGACCGTCGACAAAGCCAACAAGAAGAACGCCTTCTCTGGCCGCATTCTGGAAATCGAAGGTCTGGAAGATCTGACGGCCGAACAGGCCTTCGAGCTGTCCGACGCCTCTGCCGAGCGTTCCGCCGCCGGTTGTACCATCACGCTGTCCGACGAGAGCGTGACCGAGTACCTGAAGTCCAACATCACCCTGCTCAAGTGGATGATCGCCAACGGTTACGGCGATGCCCGTACCATCGAGCGTCGTATCGCGGGCATGGAAGAGTGGCTGGCCAATCCGAGCCAGATGCGTGCCGACAAGGACGCGGAATACGCCGAGATCATCGAGATCGACCTCTCCGAGATCGATCAGCCGGTGCTGTGTGCGCCGAACGATCCCGACGATGCCCGCCTGCTGTCCGACGTCGCCGGTCAGAAGATCGACGAAGTCTTCATCGGCTCGTGCATGACCAACATCGGTCACTTCCGTGCCGCAGGCAAGCTGCTCGAGAAGCAGCCGGCCGGTAGCCTGAAGACCAAGCTGTGGCTGGCTCCGCCGACCAAGATGGACCAGCACCAGCTGACCGAAGAAGGCTACTACGGCATCTACGGCCGTGCCGGCGCGCGCATGGAAATGCCGGGCTGCTCACTGTGCATGGGTAACCAGGCACGTGTGGCCGCCAAGTCCACCGTGGTGTCCACCTCCACGCGTAACTTCCCGAACCGTCTGGGCGACGGCGCCAACGTCTTCCTGGCCTCTGCCGAGCTTGCGGCCATCGCGGCCGTGGTCGGTCGTCTGCCGACTGTCGAGGAATATCAGGGCTACATGGGCGAATTCGATGCCATGGCGGGCGAGATCTATCGCTACCTGAACTTCCATGAGATCGAAGAGTTCCAGAACGCCGCTTCCAACGTGATTCCGGTCACCCAGGAAGCCTGATCAGGCGGGGAGTCATGCTGCCCCCCCTGCATGGCTCCCCTCTGACAGCAGCATTGGCATCATGCAACTGGCGTCATGCCAGACAACGAAACGGGCCGCCCCTCAAGGGACGGCCCGTTTTTTTCATGCCTGCGACAAGCTTAGCGGATGCAAGGGCCCTACCTCAGAACTTGTAGCCGACCGAGGCGGTGAAGGCATCCACCTGATAATCACTGTCGAAGTCATACCGCTCGTACTCGGCACGGATCAGGAACGGGTCCAGATTGACCTGTGCGCCGGCGCCATAGACCGGATCAAAGCCGTCGTTGTCCTTCAGGTCGACGCTGGAATTGCCCAGATTGCCATCGACATCGGTTTCCCACTTGGCCATCCCCGCCTTGGCGAACAGCGAGAAGTACTGACCGATGGGCAGGATACCCACCACGTTCACACCGTAGGCCTTGGACTCGAGCTCGGTATTGCTGAAGTCATTGCCCTTGAGCTGGACGGTGCCCAGGTCGGTATAGAAGGCCTCAGTGGCGAAGTACGGATTGTACTGATATCCCACGAAGGCCTTGTAGACGTTGTCGTCATCATCCACATCGAAGTCATCGCTGCCGGACTCGATGAAGTCACCGGCTTCATCGGAATCATCGTTCTCAAGGCTGGAGAAGCCGGTACCGGCACCGATGTAGAGCCCTTCGCTGGCATTGCCAGCCGCCTGAGCATGACCACTGAGCGCCAGAGCGAGAGCGGCGAAGGAAACGGTAGCCAACGGGGCGGCCAGAAGACGTGACTTGCTCATGTATTGCTCCTTGATCCAATGGGCGGCACAGGCAGCTGCCTGCCAGACACTGATGGCGAGACCGCGCCTGTCATGGGTTGAAGAGGCATCGTGGTAGATATAGAACAGTGTTTCAAGAGTGGCGTTTTGACTACTTGTGACGTCGCAAGCCGGCAACATCCGCCTGCCGCTGCCCTTTTGCGACCAGTTCGGCTGATCACCAGCTCAGTTGATTACCATTTCATCCAGCCGCCAGGCCGCTTGCCTACCAGCTAGCCTGTCGAGGCGCTGGTGTCACTTTGCCGCCAGGCCTTGGTAGAGATGCAAAGCCCTGGCGTATCGGGCATTCTCGGGGTTGTGGCATTGCAGCAATCATAGCGCTCCGTCCCTCAAGCGGCCCGCCTCGGCCGCCCAGCACAAGGAATCTGACATGACGCATCCCATCTCCACCCCCGACCTCTGCGATGAGTTCCCCGACGTGCAGGTGCTCGAGCCACTGTTCATCAATTACGGCGGCGTCGAGTCCTTCGGCGGCGAAGTCGTGACCATCAAGTGCTTCGAGGACAACTCGCTGGTCAAGGAAGCCGTCGCGGAGCCCGGCGCAGGCCGCGTCCTGGTCGTCGATGCCGGCGGCTCGATGCGCTGTGCGATGTTGGGCGACATGCTCGCCGAACAGGCTGCCAAGAGTGGCTGGGCCGGCGTGATCATGTATGGCTGCATCCGCGATGTGGATGAGATCCACGCCACCAACCTCGGCGTGCAGGCCCTGGGCTGCTACCCGCGCCCCAGCATCAAGCGCGGCGAAGGCCAGCGCGATATCCCGGTCACCTTCGCCGGCGTCACCATCGTGCCGGGCGACTACCTCTACGCCGACAACAACGGTGTCATCACCGCCAAGGAAGCGCTGATCCGTACCCAGCCGACTCCCTGAGTCGCCGTCTCGCGCCGCTGTGCGCGCCGCAATGAAAACGCCCCCGCAACCAGGCTGGTTGCGGGGGCGTTTCGCGTCCAGAGTCGCGGACTCAGCGAGTGCTGGCGGGCTCAGCGGCCTGTGAACCAGCTTGAGCACTGGCCTGAGAGGCCGCAGCCGCATCATCGGCACGCGCGAAGCGATCCACCACGGCGGCGCAGGCAGCGTCACCAGTGATGTTGAGCGCGGTACGCGTCATGTCGAAGATACGATCCAGCGCGAACAGCAGCGGCAGGCCTTCGATGGGGATACCGGCGGCCAGCAGCACGGCGACCACCAAGAACGACGGCCCCGGTACACCGGCCTGGCCGATAGCACCCAGAGTCGCGGTGAACACGATGGCGGCGTAGGCGGAGAATCCGAGATCGACATTGAAGACCTGGGCGAAGAACATCGCCACCAGCCCGTAATAGATGGCATTGCCGCTCATGTTGATGGTCGCGCCCAGCGGCAGCACGAAGGCAGAGGTGGCATTCTTGAGGCCCAGTTCCTTCTCGCAGACTTCCATGGTGACCGGCAGGGTCGCCATGGAGGACGCCGTGGACAGCGCGACGGCCTGTGGCTTCTTCATCGCGGACATGAAGCGACCCAGCGGCACGTCAGAGCCGAACTTGACCACCAGCGGGTAGAACACGAAGCCGTAGATGAGGATGGCGCCCATATAGACGAGGAACAGCTTCATCACCAGCGTCAGTACATCGAAGCCGAAGGTGCCGACGGCGTCCGCCATCAGGCCGAAGACGCCGATCGGCGCGATCAGCATCACCACGTTGATCATCCACACGAAGGCTTCGATGACGGAGTTCAGGCCTTCGATCAGCGGCTTGCCACGCTCACCGGTCTTGGACAGGCCAATGCCGAGGAACAGGCAGAACACCAGAATCTGCAGGATATTGGCATCGGTGAGTGCACCGAAGATATTGGTCGGCACCATGCCAAGAATGGTGTCCATCACGCCTGGCACGCTGCCCTTGTCAGCGTAGGCATTGGAGAACATGCCCTTGGCGCTTTCCAGGTCCACTCCGCTGCCCGGCTGGAAGACATGCCCCATCACCAGCGCCAGCATCACGGCCACGGCAGAGGTCAGCATGAAGAAGGCGAAGGTGGAGATACCGATCTTGCCGGCGGAAGGGCTGTCACCCAGATTGGCGGCTCCCGACACGATGGAGACCGCGATCAGCGGCACGACCAGCATCTTGATCAGGTGAATGAACAGCTCACCCAGTGGCGCGAACATCGAGGCGTCTTCGCCCATGTAAGCCCCGACACCGGCACCCAGGATCATGGCGATGACGACCTGGACGCCGATGTTTTTCCATAAAGACTGTTTCACGTTACGACTACCTTGGATTGTGTCTGAAAGGTCGGTTGTTGCGTGCCACCGCGCTGCTGGCTACCGGTGAGGCCTGCCGTCATGGTCACCAAGGACTCATGGTCACCTTGGACTCATGGTTACCTTGGATTCATAGGCACCATGAATATTGTGGTCAGCAGGGTGGCTGGGATTATAAATGACTGCCTTTTTTACATAAGGCAGAAGGATAATCCTTTAGTCGCGCAATCGAGATCGTTTTGTTGCTATTTATTACTAACTGACGTCTTTGGGCCGCACTCTCCCCCATTGGTCTAATGTTTGAGCTGACCAATCTTTCAGGTTTCAGGCACGAAACGAAAAGCGCCCACCGCACGTCGAGTGCGATGGGCGCCCTGGGTGACAACGACCGTCTGCGCCTCAGCGTGTCAGGTCACCGTCGTGGAGAGTCTGGGTCATACCAGCTCCTTGTCCGCCAGCATGAACCAGGTTTCCAGCACGGAATCCGGGTTGAGAGAGACGCTGTCGATGCCCTCTTCCATCAGCCATTTGGCCAGCTCCGGATGATCCGACGGCCCCTGACCACAGATGCCGACATACTTGCCCTGCGCCTTGCAAGCACGGATCGCCATCGACATCAGCTGCTTGACCGCCGGGTTACGCTCATCGAAGAGGTGAGCGACGATGCCGGAGTCGCGATCCAGCCCCAGGGTCAGCTGGGTCAGGTCGTTGGAACCGATGGAGAAGCCATCGAAGTGCTCGAGGAACTGATCCGCCAGCAGCGCGTTGGTCGGCAGCTCGCACATCATGATGACTCGCAGGCCGTTCTCGCCGCGTACCAGACCATTCTCGCCCAGCAGCTTGATGACCTGCCCCGCCTCGCCGGTGGTGCGCACGAAGGGCACCATGATCTCGACGTTGGTCAGCCCCATCTCGTCACGCACGCGCTTGAGAGCACGGCATTCCAGATCGAAGCAGTCACGGAAGGTGTCGGACACGTAGCGCGAGGCGCCACGGAAGCCCAGCATCGGGTTCTCTTCGCCCGGCTCATACATCTTGCCGCCGATCAGATTCTCGTACTCGTTGGACTTAAAGTCCGACATGCGCACGATGACCTTCTGGGGGTGGAAGGCGGCCGCCAGGGTGGAGATGCCCTCGACCAGCTTGTCGACGTAGAAGTCGACCGGGCTTGCGTAGCCTGCAGTGCGCGCATCGATGGTCTGCTGCAGATCGATGGGCAGGGTAGCGTAGTCGAGCAGCGCCTTGGGGTGCACGCCGATCATGCGGTTAATGATGAACTCGAGACGCGCCAGCCCCACACCGGCATTCGGCAGACGCGAGAAGCTGAAGGCGCGGTCCGGGTTGCCGACGTTCATCATGATCTTGAACGGAATCTCCGGCATCTCGTTGACGCTGGTGACGGTGCGATCGAAGTTGAGGATACCGTCATAGACGTGGCCGGTATCGCCTTCGGCGCAGGAGACCGTCACTTCGCGGCCTTCGGCGAGCACCGAGGTCGCGTCGCCACAGCCGACCACGGCCGGGATACCCAGCTCACGCGCGATGATCGCCGCGTGGCAGGTACGTCCACCACGGTTGGTGACGATGGCGGAGGCGCGCTTCATGACCGGCTCCCAGTCCGGATCGGTCATGTCGGTGACCAGCACGTCGCCGACCTGCACCTTGTCCATCTGCTCCGGGTTGTCGATCACGCGCACCGCACCCTGGCCGATACGCTGGCCGATGGCACGTCCGGTGACCAGAGTGCGGCCCTTCTCGCGCAGCTGGAAGCGCTCGAGGTTGCCGCCCTCTTCCTGGCTGACGACCGTTTCCGGACGCGCCTGGACGATGTAGAGCTTGCCGTCGTCACCATCACGCGCCCATTCGATGTCCATCGGACGCTGGTAGTGCTTCTCGATGATCATGGCCTGTCGCGCCAGTGCCTCGACATCGGCATCGCTGATGCAGAAACGGTGGCGGTCCGGCACCGGCACGTCGACGGTCTCGACGGAGCGACCCGCACTGGTGTCGTCGGTGTAGACCATCTTGATCAGCTTGGAGCCCAGGTTGCGGCGCAGTACCGCCGGGCGGCCGGCGGCCAGCGTGCTCTTGTGGACGTAGAACTCGTCAGGATTGACCGCGCCCTGCACCACGGTCTCGCCCAGGCCCCAGGAGCCGGTGACGAAGACGGCGTCGCGGTAGCCGGATTCGGTGTCCAGGGTGAACATCACGCCGGAAGCGGCCGTCTCGGAGCGCACCATCTTCTGTACGCCGGCAGACAGCGCGACCAGTGAGTGATCGAAGCCCTTGTGCACGCGGTAGGAAATGGCGCGGTCGTTGAACAGTGACGCGAACACCTCGTGAACCGCACGCTTGATGTTGTCGAAGCCTTCGATGTTGAGGAAGGTTTCCTGCTGACCGGCGAAGGAGGCGTCGGGCAGATCTTCCGCGGTGGCGGAAGAACGCACGGCGACCTTCAGGTTCGGGTGCCTGGCCTGAAGCTCGGCATAGGCACGCTCCATCTCGGTCTCGAAGGCCGGCGGCAGCGGCGTATCGATGATCCACTGACGAATCTCGGCACCGACGCGCGCCAGCTCGACCACGTCATCGACATCGAGGGCATCGAGGGCGGCATTGATACGCTTGTCGAGGCCTTCGTGAGCCAGAAACTCGCGATAGGCATAGGAGGTGGTCGCAAAGCCGCCGGGCACGGTGACACCGGCATCGGCCAGATTGGAGATCATCTCACCGAGCGAGGCGTTCTTGCCGCCAACGCGATCAACATCGTTCATGCCGAGCTGATCGAAATCGACGACGTATTCGGATGTGGCTTGCTGTGACAAGGGAACCCCCTGGTACCAATGGATGGAAACGAGTGACCGATGGAGGACGATGAACCGCCTTCCGTTCAGCAATGACGCCACCCTAACAAGCTCTCTCTAGCATTAGCCATTGGTCTAACCGGCTAGTCAGTGGAGGAGGACTACAACCCTGAGCCTGTTCCAGACGTTCTGCCCCCATCGTCGGCGAACATGTCGACAAGCCAGAGATGGCCGCTACAGGAATGTAGTCATGAGGCGCTTTGGTGGAGAACGGGAACACGGGATTTCTCATATCGCGCCACTGGCCCTGTGCCGGATATTGCAAGCGCGACAGTGAACACCGACACTTGGGATCTTCACGGGGCAACAGCCTGAGCGGGCTGGTGTCTTCGATTCGTTCTTCACGAGTGCCCGTCATGACCCGAACCGCCTTCTTCATTTCCGATGGCACCGGCATCACCGCCGAGACACTGGGACGCAGTCTGCTCGCCCAGTTCGAGAATACCGACATCCGCATGGTGACCAAGCCCTACATCGATTCGGCCGAAAAGGCGACGGCACTGGTCAAGGCCATCGAGAGCGCACATGCCAACGACGGCGAGCGCCCGATCATCATCGACACCATCGTCGACCAGAACATCCGCGACATCATCTCCGAGTCCTCCGGTTTCAAGGTCGACATCTTCTCGACCTTCCTCAAGCCGCTGGAAGAGGAACTGGACACCCACTCGTCCTACAGCGTCGGCAAGACCCACTCCATCGGGCAGGACGATGTCTACATGAATCGCATCGATTCGGTGCATTTCGCCCTCGACAACGATGATGGCGCGCGCACGCATCAATACGACAAGGCCGACGTCATCCTCATCGGCGTCTCACGCTGCGGCAAGACGCCGACCTCGCTGTATCTGGCGCTGCAGTTCGGTATCCGCGCGGCCAACTATCCACTGACCGAGGATGACCTGGACGAGTCCGGCACCCTCAAGATGCCCGCCTCACTGGCGCAATATCGTCACAAGCTGTTCGGGCTGACCATCGACCCGCGCCGTCTGGCCGCCATCCGTACCGAGCGTCGCCCCAACAGCCGCTACTGCTCGATCGACCAGTGTCTGCAGGAAGTCGAGCAGACCGAGGCACTCTTCCGCCGCTCCAAGGTGCCCTACATCGATACCACGCGCTTCTCGATCGAAGAGATCTCCACGCGCATGATCGCCGAGACCGGCCTGGCGCGCCGCTTCTCACCGCGCTGACCTCGACGCCAGGTCATCACTAATCGAACAACACGACACACGTCGGCCACGACGACAGACATCGACCACAACAACAGCGCTACTCACCCAGGAAGTCCTCCTATGTTCAACACCAACCACTACTTCGACGGCCAGGTGGCCTCCATCGCCTTCCAGAGCGCAGACCTTCCTGCCACGGTCGGCGTGATGGCCATCGGCGAATTCGTGTTTTCCACCAGTCAACGCGAATACATGACCCTGATCAGCGGCGACATGCAGGTACTGCTGCCGGGCGCGGAAGAGTGGTATCAGCTCGCCGCCGGCGAAAGCTTCATCGTCGAAGCCAACCAGAGCTTCGAGGTGCGCACCACGGTCGAGTCCGCCTATCTGTGCAAGTATGAAGACGCTTAAGGCACTGGAAAACAACCGCCTGAGGCACTGGAAAACAGCCGCCTGAGGCGCTGAAAGCCAGGCATGAAAAAGCCGCCGTGACCCGAGAGGGTACGGCGGCTTTTTCGTCACGACAGCGGCTTCTCGATACCAGGCTCAGGCCCGCTGCCTGAGGACCGAACGCAGCGCCAGATAACTGATGCCACCCATCAACAGGTAACTTGTCGCTACCCCGGCAAAGATGCCGATCACGCCATACAGAGCGCCGCCCAGCCAGGCCAGCGGCACCAGCAAGGCGAACAGACGCACCAGCGAGAGCATCATCGCGCGGCGTGGCTTGTGCAGCGCATTGAGGCTGGAATTGGCGAGAATGATCACACCCTGGGCCCCGAGTGCGGCGGGAATCAGCCACAGATAGGTACTGACCAGCCCCGCGACCTCCTGACTCTCGGCGAAACGCGCCGCGATCCACTCGCCGCCCAGCCCGAGTCCCAACCAGACGACCAGCTGCCAGACGAGAATGAAGGCCAGCACGCCATGGATGGCGCGCCACACGCGCTTCTGCTGCCCGGCACCATCGTTCTGGCTGATGAAGGGCGACAGCGTCATGGACAGCGCCAGCACCAGAATCAGGGCCAGCGACTCGATGCGTGAGCCGATACCGTAAGCCGCCACCGCTGCGTGGCCATGCTGACTGACGATACGTGTGACCAACGCGGTGGCAATCGGCGTCATCACGCTGGTCAACGCGGCAGGCAGACCGATCGCCCCGATCTCGCGCCATGACGTCACCAGCCGCATCACGCTCAGGTGACGAAAATCGAGCCGCGCGCGCAGTAGTGGCAATGCCAGCAAGCCCAGCGTCATCGCAAGCCACGACAGCACCGTGGCCAGCGCCGCACCCGCCACGCCCATGCCCTGCCAGCCACCGATACCGAAGATCAGCAGCGGGTCGAGCAGCGCATTGAGTACACCCGCCGCCGCCATCACCAGCGAAGGCACCAGCGTATTGCCCTCGGCGCGCAGCACGCTGCCCAGCACACGCGGCAGCAACACGAAGGGCGCGCCGAAATACCACACCTGCATGTAGTCGCGGATATGCGGCATCAGGGTGTCATCGGCTCCCAGCAGCCCGAACAGCGGCTCGATGCTGGCAAGCCCCGACACCAGCATCACCAGCCCCAGCAGCAGCCCCAGCAGACTGGAATCCGTGGTGCGCGCCTTGACGGTCTCGAGCTCGCCTCGTCCCAACCGACGCCCCACCACTGCGGTGGTGCCGATGGACAGCCCGATGGCGATGCTGATCACGCCGAAGATGACCGGGAAGGTCATGGTCACCGCCGCCAGCTCCGCGGTGCCCAGCTGGGCGATGAACCAGGCGTCCACCAGGTTGAACAGCATCATGGTGACGATGCCGCCGATCACCGGCCCCGTCATGCGGGCCAGCGTCGAGGCAATCGGGTCACGCAGCAGATCACGCGTACCACGCCGAGACGAGGCATGTTTGGGGGTGACAGGGGTAGCAGGGTCAGGCATACAGGCTCCGGACAGAAAACGACCCCGACCGGCGAGGCGCCAGCGGGGTCGAACAGTGTAAAGCATCAGCGTGTCAGGTGAGGGGCAACGCTGGATCGCGCCGAGCCTCCCCGCGCGGCATCAGTTGCCCTGCATGAAGGGCGAGACGACCTCTCCCCCCGCCTCACGCCAGGCCGCGAAGCCGCCACCCAGATGGGCCACCGGCCCGAAGCCCATGTCCTTGAGCGACTTGGTGGCCAGTGCCGAGCGTAGCCCGCCGGCACAGAACAGCACATAGCGCCCTTCGCGCGCGAAGTCGGCACGGTGATAGGGCGAGGCCGGGTCGACCCAGAATTCCAGCATGCCGCGCGGCGCGTGGATGGCGCCGGGGATGCGCCCTTCCCGCTCCAGCTCACGCACATCGCGGATGTCCACCAGCGTCAGAGGCGTGCCGCCAGCGCGGGCCTTTTCCAGCGCCTCGCGCAGCTCACGGGGCGACAGGGTCTCGATCTCCATCTCGGCGGCTGCCACCAGCTCACTGACCGGTCGAATCATGGGGTGCTCCTTGCAGATGATGTTGTCCTGGGATGCCTGTCAGCGACTGGCGACGTGACAGTTCACGCCTCCGCCTCGCCGCAGCGATAGAAGCGCTGGATGCTCGAGAAATCGAGGCGCCCTGCGCCCTGGGCGGCATGCTGGGCGAACAGATTACGCGCCTGGGAGCCCATTGGCACCGCCGATTTCGAGCCCAGCGCCATCTCCCAGGCAAGGCCGAGATCCTTGGCCATCAGGTCGACCAGGAAACCACCCTGATAGTCATTGGAGGCCGGCGCCGCCTCCATCACCCCAGGCCAGGGGTTGTAGACGTTGAGCGCCCAGTTGCCGCCGGATGACTGCTTCATCACCTCCGAGAGCACGGCCGGGTCCAGCCCGTTCTTGACCCCCAGCGCCAGCGCCTCGGCGGTTCCGCTCATCAGGATACCCAGCAGCATGTTGTTGCAGATCTTGGCGACCTGACCGCTGCCGGCCGGGCCTGCATGGAACAGATTCTTGCCCATCACTTCCAGCAGCGGCATGGCACGCGCATAGCCGTCGGCCTCGCCGCCGACGATGAAGCTCAGCGTGCCGGCACGCGCACCACCGACCCCGCCGGACACCGGGGCATCCATGAAGGTGATGCCACGCTCGGCGGCGTGGCGCGCGACCAGACGGGCATCATCCGGCGCGATGGTCGAGGCGTCGATCACCAGTACCGAGGCGTCGAGCGTGGCCAGAAGCCCCCCCGCCCCGTCTTCCTTGTCACCCAGATAGAGCTTTCGCACGTGCTGGCCGGCCGGCAGCATGCTGATCAATACCTCGGCCCCCTCAGCGACCTCGCCGGGAGATGCCGCGCGGGTGGCGCCCGCCTCGACCAGTTCGCTCATGGCCGACTCGACCAGATCGAAGACCCTTACCGCATGGCCAGCCTTGACCAGATTGAGCGCCATGGGCCCGCCCATGTTGCCGAGTCCGATGAAACCGATGGATGTCATGGCAATGCTTCCTTGTGAACAGATTCTTGTTGTCATTGGCGTACAGCAGCAAGTCTGCGCCTGCCGCCTTTGCTGAAAAGCGCGCTCAGAGGTCCATCAGCGGATGCTCATCCTCTTCCCATAGCGGTGCGAAGAAGCCATCGATGTATTCCTCGGAGACCTGGGCGATCGAGGCATAGGCCCACTGCGGCTGCTTGTCCTTGTCGATCAGCAGGGCGCGCACCCCTTCGGCAAGCTCGGTGCCCATGCAGCAACGCACCGACAGGGTCAGCTCGTCGCGGAAGGCTTCCGCCAGCGAGGAGTGGCGATGGCGCCCCAGCATGCGAAATACCAGATGCGGTGAGCTGGGGCAGCCGGCCAGCAGACGCTCGCGGTTGGCGTTCAGCCACGCGTTGCAGTCACTGCGCGCCTGGGGATCATCGAGGATCCGCTGGCAGGCCTTCAGCACTTCGCGCCCGGCGACCAGCTGCTGAATGTGATCGAAGAGCGGCAGCACCTGCCCCGGCGGTGCCAGTTCGCGGCGCTCGAACTCGCTCAGCACCTGGCTCAGATGACGCGACGGGTGACGACCGAATTCCCCCTCGCACAGCGCCTGCTTGAGCGCCTCGCGTTGCTCATCGGGAATCAGGCGTGTCGCAAGCCCCAGATCCAGCGCATCGCGGGCATTCAGCTGTGCGCCGGTCACGCCGAGATATTCTCCGATGCCACGCGGCAGGCGGTTGAGCAGCCAGCTGGCACCGACATCCGGGTACAGGCCGATGCTGACTTCCGGCATCGCCAGTCGCGAACTCTCGGTGACCACGCGCTCACAGCCGCCGGCGAACAGCCCCATGCCGCCACCCATCACGATGCCGCCCCCCCACACCAGCAGCGGCTTGGGGAAGGTATGCAGCCGGTGATCGAGCCGATATTCGGCAGTGAAATACCGGGTGGCGAAGAAATCATCCAGCGCCTCGAGGGGGTCTTCGCCTTCACTGGCAGGCGCCGTGGTCATCGCCTGATAGAGCGCCACGATATCGCCACCGGCACACAGCGCACGCTCGCCGGCACCTTCCAGCCACACCATGGCGATGCTGCTGTCCAGCTCCCAGACATCCAGCTGCGCCTCGATGCGCTCGATCATGGCCAGCGACAGCGCATTCAGCGAGCGCGGCGCGTTCAGACGCACGATGCCCAGCTGCTTGCCGTCGCGGGCGCGACGCGTCTCGAACACCACAGGCGCCTCGACCTCGGTCGCGGCCCTGGCGGTGACACCTTCTATTTGGCTCATGAGCGCCCTCCTTCCTTCGCCTCTTCCTGACGCGAGACCCATTGCGGGGCGCGCTTCTCGAGGAAGGCACTCACGCCTTCCTTCTGGTTGGGGTCATCGAACAGCTCGACGAACAGCTCGCGCTCCATGCGCAGGCCATCGCTCATGCCGCGATGGCGCGACGACATGATCAACGCCTTGCAACGTGCCACTGCGCTCGGACTCTGGTTGGCGACGCTCTCGGCGATCGCCAGCGCGCGCTCGAGGCTCTCGCCGGTCTCGACCATCTCTTCGGCCAGCCCGATGCGACCGGCGGTCTCGGCGTCCACCTGTTCACCACACAGGATCATGCGCTTGGCCCAGCCTTCGCCGACCAGCCACGGCAGGTGCTGGGTGCCGCCCGCGCACGGCAACAGCCCCACCTTGGCCTCCGGCAGCGCCAGCCGGGCCTGACGCTCGACGATACGCATGTCACAGGCCAGCGCGCACTCGAGCCCGCCGCCCATCGCGTAGCCATTGACGGCGGCGATCGTCACGCCCGGGAAGTTGGCGAGCCGCTCGAAGGCCAGACCGAAGCGGCGCGCCATGGTGGCGGCGACGCCCTTGTCACCATCGGCGAAGGTCTTGAGATCGGCACCGGCAGAGAAGAACTTGTCCCCCTCACCGGTGATCACCACGGCACTTATGCTGCCATCGCCCTCCAGCTCGTCGAGCAGCTGCTCCAGCTCGATCAAGGAAGCTTCCGTCCAGGTGTTGGCCGGCGGGTTGTTGATGGTGACCCGGGCGATATGACGATCCTTCTCGAGAACGAGGCATGGCCCTTGACTGGATGACATCATGTAACTCCCTGAAAGATGGTAACCAATGACAAATGAAGTGGAGGTGGCGTTACGCCAGCGACTCGATCATGCCCGGGGTCAGAAGACGGCGCGCGATGATCAGACGCATGATCTCGTTGGTGCCTTCCAGAATCTGGTGCACACGGGTGTCACGCACCAGCCGCTCCAACGGGTACTCGCGGATATAACCGTAGCCGCCATGCAGCTGGAGTGCCTGATTGCAGACCTCGAAACCCATGTCGGTGGTGAAGCGTTTGGCCATCGCACAGTGAGCGCTGGCCTCGGCGTCGCCCTCATCGAGCTTGAAGGCCGCCAGCCGCACCAGGGTGCGCGCCGCGGTCAGTTCGGTGACCATGTCGGCCAGCTTGAACTGCAGAGCCTGGAACTGGGCCAGCTCGCGCCCGAACTGCTTGCGCTCGCCGAGATAATCCCGCGACAGCTCCAGCGCCTTCTGGGCCGCCCCCAGTGAGCAGGTGGCGATGTTGATGCGACCACCATCCAGCGCCTTCATCGCGAAGCGGAAGCCCTCGCCCTCCTCGCCCAGACGATTGGCCGCCGGGACCCGCACACGATCGAAGCTCACCAGCCGGGTCGGCTGGCTGTTCCAGCCCATTTTGTCTTCTTTCTTGCCGTAGCTGATGCCTTCGGCGTCAGCCGGCACCACGAAGGCCGAGATACCCGCCGCGCCGCTGTCCGGCTCGCCGGTGCGCGCCATCACCACCAGCACGTCCGTGGCGCCGGCACCGGAGATGAACATCTTGGAGCCACTCAGATAGTAGTCATCGCCCTCACGCTTGGCGCGGGTACGCAGGCTGGCGGCATCACTGCCGCTGCCCGGCTCGGTCAGGCAGTAGGAGCCGAGCTTGTCGCCCGCCACCATCGCCGGCACCCACTGCTCGCGGCAGCTCTGTGTGGCGAAACTGGCGATCATCCATCCCACCATGTTGTGGATGGTGATGTAGGCGGTGGTCGAGATGCAGCCAGTCGCCAGCTGCTCGAGAATGATGGAGCTGTCGAGGCGCGGCAGGCCAAGGCCGCCGTGCTCCTCGGGGACGTAAAGCCCCATGAAGCCGGCCTCGCCCGCCTTGCGAAGTGTCTCGATGGGGAAGTGGGCCGTGGCGTCCCACTCGGCGGCATGCGGGGCAAGCTCGGCATCCGCGAAGGCACGCGCCCCCTCCTGGAGGGCACGCTGGTCATCGGTCAGCGAAAAGTTCATGCAGCTGCCTCCTGTTGTCCTTGTTCTGTCGGCCCGGGTCTACCGCCCGGGCCTGTCAAAGCGGCTCAGCGCATTTGAATAGAGAAGTTGGGCTGATTGCCCTCCGCCGGCGCGTCATCAAACCAGCGCGCCGTCACCGTCTTGGTCTCGGTATAGAAGCGCACCGCCTGCTTGCCATAGGCATGCAGGTCGCCGAAGAAGCTGCCGCGCCAGCCGGTGAAGGAGAAGAACGGCAGCGGCACTGGAATCGGCACGTTGATGCCGACCTGACCGACCGCGATCTCGTTCTGGAAGCGCCGCGCCGCGCCGCCGGAGCGCGTGAAGATGGAGGTGCCGTTGCCGTAGGGGTTGTTGTTGATCAGCTCGATGGCCTCGGACAGGTCCGCCGCCTCCATGCAACACAGCACCGGTCCGAAGATTTCCTCGCGATAGAGCACCATCTCCGGCGTCACCCTGGAGAACAGACACGGCCCCAGCCAGTTGCCGTCGGGGTAGCCCGCCACCGAGACACCGCGGCCATCCAGCAGCAGCTCGGCACCTTCCTGCTCGCCCTGCTGGATCCAGCCGGTCACGCGCTCCAGCGCCTGCGGCGAGATCAGCGGCCCGTAGCTGGCGCCCTTGTCATCCCAGGCGCCCGGGCGCACCTCGGCCAGCGCATCGCGCACCCGCTCGATCAAGGCCTTCGAATCACCGACGAAGACCGCCACCGAAATCGCCATGCAGCGCTGACCCGCCGCGCCGACACTGGCACCGACCAGCGCATTCACTACCTGGTCCGCCGGAGCGTCCGGCATGATCACCATGTGATTCTTGGCTCCGGCGAAGCACTGGGCGCGCTTGAGGTTGTCGGTAGCGGTGCGATAGATGTGCTGCCCCACAGGCACCGAGCCGACGAAGCTGACGGTGCGCGGAATCTCGTGGGCGAGCAGATGATTGACCTGATCGCGCCCGCCCTGCACCACGGTCAATATGCCCTCGGGAGCCCCCGCCTCCATGAACAGCTCCGCCAGCCGTAGCGTGGTCAGCGGCACCTGCTCGGAGGGCTTGAGCACGAAGGCATTGCCACAGGCGATGGACAGCGGGAACATCCACAGCGGTATCATGGCGGGGAAGTTGAACGGCGTGATCCCCAGGCAAACCCCAAGCGATTGGGTCACGGAATAGCTGTCGATGCCGGTGGCGACATTCTCCACCGTCTCGCCCATCAGCAGGCTGGGGATGTTGGCGGCATGCTCGACCACCTCGATGCCGCGCCACACATCACCCTTGGCGTCCTCGAAGGTCTTGCCTAGCTCGTGGGAAATGATCTCGGCCAGCTCGTCATGATGCTGCTTGAGCAGATGCTGATAGCTGAGCATCAGACGGGCGCGGGTCGGCACCGGCGTGTTGCGCCAGCGCTGGAAGGCCTGTTCGGCGTGGTCCAGCGCCTCATCCAGCTCACTCAGCGGTGACAGGGGCACGCGGGCGATCTCGCCGTTGGTGGCCGGGTTGGTGACGCTCAGGTGCTGATCGGCGCGACTTTCGACAAACTGACCATTGATCAGCTGTGGCAGCACCAGCGGCGCGCCGTCACCGGCGACGACGGCGCGCAGGCGTGACAGCAGATCCAGTGAACCGGTAGAGGGCGTGAGAGATGTCGATGACATGGCGTGGCATTCCTGTGGCTGTTGTTATTGGGAGGAAGACAGTGTGTCAACAGAGTCGAAGTCATCAGGCAGACCCGTTTCGCAGAACCGGGCCGTCCTGCAGAACCCGGCAAGCCGAGACTGTGATCTGACTCAACCTAGCATCTGCTTGGTTGGCTGCAAATACTATTCCCCTTTACGTTAACGTAAACAATGCTAGTCTGTAGAAAATTCACGGCCAGACGCCGCTGGCACCCACTGCGCCAGGGAGCACTCCCCTCTCCCTGGCGCGCACAGCATCCGGAGCGGCAGCGCCCATGACAGATACGATGATGACCCCGAGTCCTGACCCCAGATCCCGAGCAACGCCTGATGGCACGAGGCACGACGCCGGTACGGAGTCCCTGCTGAGCACCACCAGCACCAGCGATGCCATCCGTCCGACCCAGCGCACCTGGAGCATCGGCGAGCTGGCACGGCATTTCGACGTGACCACGCGCACCATCCGCTTCTACGAGCAGGAAGGACTGCTGCACCCGGAGCGACGCGGTCAGACACGCGTCTATCGCGACAAGGACCGCGTGCGTCTCAAGCTGACCTTGCGCGGCAAGCGACTGGGCTTCTCGCTGGCCGAGATTCGTGAAGTGGTCGACCTCTACGACGCCGCCGACGGCGGTGGCGAGAAACAGCTCACGCGCCTGCTTGGCATTCTGAGCGAAAAGCGCGAGGGCCTTGAGCGTCAGCTGCGCGATCTCACCGCCATGCAACGCGAGCTGGATGACGTCGAGACACGTGCCCGCGAAGCCCTCGCCCGCCTGGCTGGCGACAGCGAGAGCTGATTGGAGTCCATAACGCCAAGCCCCACTCGCGCCAGCAACAGCTATATAGCTGACAGTTATATAAATAACAGCCATACAAGTGACAGCGACTAGACTGTCCATGGAAAACTGCCCATCAGGAGAACATTCACCCCGGGAGAGACCAGCGCCTCGCGAGTGCGGGCGACAGCAGGCTGCCGGAGAGCAGCGCGTCGCCCGCTGACCAAGCGACTCACGACACGACAGCACGACCAGACGACAAAAACGATAAGAACGATAAGAACGACAACACAGCGTCACCGCCTCCCTGAGGCGGCTCCCCCTGACAAGCCTTGCCTCACCAATAACAATCAAGGACACAGGAAAGCATCATGTCACAGGACGCCATCGCCACACGCCAGCCTGCCAGCGAAATGACACGCGCAAGCCGGTCAGTCAGCTATCTCAGCACCACCTCCGACACGCCACTGATGGGAGAAACCATCGGTGATTGCCTTGATCGCATCTGCGCGCGCTGGCCCGAGCGCGATGCCCTGATCAGTCGCCATCAGGGACTGCGCTACACCTGGGCCGAACTGCACGCAGAGGTCGAGCGCGTGGCGCGCGGCCTGCTGGCGATGGGCATCGAGCGCGACGACCGCGTCGGCATCTGGGCGCCCAATCGCGCCGAATGGACGCTGATCCAGTACGCCACCGCCAAGATCGGCGTGGTGCTGGTCAATCTCAACCCGAGCTATCGTGGCCATGAACTGGCCTACGCCCTCAAGCAATCCGGCGCGGCGACGCTGATCTTCCAGTCTCGCTTCAAGGCGTCCGACTATGTGACGATCCTCGAGGAGCTGTTCCCTGAGGCCAAAGAGGCCCGCGGTCGTGATGGCATCCACAATGGCGCGCTGCCGGGCCTCAGGCGCCTGATCTGCTTCGAGGCCGAGGATGCCCTGCCCGGCATGCTCAACTGGCAGGATGTGCTCAGCGGAGCCGATAGCGTCTGCGTCGAGACACTCAAGGAGCTGCAGGCCAGTCTGACCTTCGATGACCCGATCAACATCCAGTACACCTCCGGCACCACCGGCGCCCCCAAGGGCGCGACCCTCTCGCATCACAACATCCTCAACAACGGCTTCTTCGTCGCCGAGCGCATGAATCTCAGCGAGCACGACACGCTGGTGATGCCGGTGCCGCTCTATCACTGCTTCGGCATGGTGATGGGCAATCTGGGCTGCCTGACCCACGGCGCCGCCATCGTCTATCCGGAAGCGGGCTTCGATCCGCTGGCCACCCTGCAGGCGGTCAGCGAGGAAGGCGCCACCGCGATGTTCGGCGTGCCGACGATGTTCATCGCCGAACTCGAACACCCGCGCTTCGCCGAATTCGACCTCACCAGCCTGCGCACCGGCACCATGGCCGGCTCCATCTGCCCCATCGAGGTGATGCGACAGGTCATCGAGCGCATGCACATGCGCGAGGTCACCATCGCCTACGGCATGACAGAGACCAGCCCGGTCAGCTTGCAGACCACGCGTGAGGCGCCACTGGACAAGCGCGTCTCCACCGTCGGCACCCTGCATCCGCATCTGGAGATCAAGATCATCGACCCTGACAGCGGGCGCGTGGTGCCAGTCGGCGAGAAGGGCGAGCTGTGCACGCGAGGTTACAGCGTGATGCTGGGCTACTGGAACAACCCGGAGGCCACCGCCAAGGCCATCGATGCCGGCCGCTGGATGCATACCGGCGACCTCGCGACGCTGGATGAAGACGGCTACGTGACGATCGTGGGACGTATCAAGGACATGATCATCCGCGGGGGCGAGAACATCTATCCGCGCGAGATCGAGGACTTCCTCTACACCCACCCTGCGGTGTCGGATGTGCAGGTGATCGGCGTGCCCGATGAGCGGTATGGCGAGGAAGTGATGGCATGGGTCAAGCTCAAGGAAGGCGAGCAACTCGATGAACCGACGCTCAAGGCGTTCTGCCAGGGACGTATCGCTCACTTCAAGGTGCCGCGCTACATCAAGTTCGTGGAGGAATTCCCGATGACCGTGACCGGCAAGATCCAGAAGTTCAAGATGCGCGAGGCCGCGACACAAGAGCTGGGGCTGGCCAGGTGAGTACGTCACGTGAGGGGGAGGATGACACTCCCGCCACACGCCACCTGAGCAGCGCTCGTCAGCAGGTCGCCCACTATGCGGCGAGTCATCATCATGCGGCCCTCGACGAGGCGCTCGAGACGCTGATCGATGCCCACCCGAGCGGCGAACTACCGGTCATGGCACTGGCCGGGCTGGACCAACTGCACCTGGGTGGCGTGACGGGCACTCGCGAGCTGCTGGCCCTCGCCCGGCTGGAACCCCAGTCGCGGGGGCTTTCGATGCTCGAACTCGGCGCAGGCCTCGGCGGGCTGGCGCGACATGTTGCCAGCCAGTCGCGTGACACCGGCGCTGACCATCACATCACCACGCTGGATCTCTCGAGCAGCCTCTGCGAGCTGGCAATCGCCCTCAACCGGGCCACCGGACTGCGCGAGTCGATTCGCGTGCTGGAGGGCGACGCCTGCTACCCCGAGTTGCATCCGGCACTGTCGGGTCGCCGCTTTGATCGCCTCTTCAGCCAGCACCTGCTGGTGCATCTGAGCGACAAGGCCAGCACGCTCACGCAGTGGCATGACTGTCTCGAGCAGGATGGCTACCTCCTGCTGCACGAGCCGGTGCTCAGCGTGCAGGCGCAGGCGTTTGGCGAGCGTCCTGCCCTGCCACTGCCGTGGGCACTGTCACCGCGCGGCGACCAACTGGCCAGTTGCGAGGAGCTGCATGAGGCAATGGCCAGCAGCGGCTTCGAGGTCGATGCCCATGTCGAGCTGACCGATCAGGTGCTGAGCTGGCAGGCGCGCCGCATGCGCGAGAGTACCGGCGAGCAGCCCATCGCCTACCGCGAGGACGCGCCTGCGCCCTCGCCGGCCATGCTGGCCGCCCGCGGCCTGACGCCGGAACTGGTCTTCGGCCCGGCCTTTTCCCTGATGCAACGCAACCTGATGCTGGCCCTGGAAGCCGGCTGGCTGGAGGTTCACCTGTGGCGCCTGCGCAAGCGTTCTGCCAGGCAGTGAAGGGCGCGATGAATCAGCAGAACTCACCGCAGGGATGTGACGAGAAAAAATTAGGAAACAGCGCTCGCAAATGACTGGCATCCGCCTGCTTCAACCGTTATTCTTGCCAGTACAGTCCCGTTCGGGGGAAAAGCCGTTCGTTACCCGTCAGCATGTGAGGGTAATGTGCCCGACATGATGACCGCATTGCTTCGTGTTTCATCGATACCCACGAGTCAGTGCAACGTTTCCCGATGCTCGCGCAACGTTTCTCCGGGAATCTGTTCATCAAGGGCGTGATCTGATCAATCACTCCCAACAGCATCAAAGATTCCCTCACGGGAAAACCGAAAGGGCCTCCACTTGGAGGCCCTTTTTTTGTCTGCGCGCTTAGATCCAGTGGCTCAGGTCTGTACGTTTTGGCCTGCAGGCGTCGAGCTGAAAGATACGCTGAGGCGCATCAAGACTGCCAGCCGGCCAGCACCTCGAGGTGATCGCGACGCGCCTGGCCCGGCGTCGCGGCCGCCAGTCGCACCCGGGTACCCGGCACACATTGTCCGAGCCGTGCGCAGGCCAGTGGCGTCAGCGCGCCAAGGCGCGGGTAGCCGCCGATGGTCTGGCGATCATTGAGCAATATGATGGGCTGGCCATCGGCCGGCACCTGCACGGCGCCCAGCGGGATACCCTCGGACACCATGCCCGCTCCTTCACGCTCGAGACGCGGGCCGGTCAGGCGCACGCCCATGCGATCGGCTCGCCCATCCACTGCCCATTCGCTGTTGAAGGCGCGATAGAGGCTGTCGCCACTGAACTCGGCGATCTGCGCCCCCACGACCAGCGGCAATTCGAGCGCCTCGCCTTCCTCGGGGGGCAGCGACTGCTGCCATGCCTGTGCCGACGCCGGCAGCTCGCGCAGCGACAGCTCATTGCTGGCAGCCGTCAGCACATCACCGCTGGCCAGGGCTCGCCCTTCGCCATCCAGCCCGCCGAGGCCGTCGCGCACCGTGCTGGCGGCGCTGCCCAGCACCGGGGCGACATCCAGGCCACCGGGGAAGGCCAGATAGGCGCGCAGCCCGGCGACGGGACGCTCGAACTTTAGCTGCTGTCCGCAGGCTACCTCGAAGGCCTGACCCGGCGCGAGCACCTCGCCGTCGAGGGTCGCGGCCAGGTCCGCGCCGCACAGCGCCAGGGTGCCGGCCTGTTCGACCTTGAGCAGCAAGCCGCCGCCCATGGTGATCTCGAGTCCCGGCGCATCATGGGCGTTGCCCAGCAGCCAGTTGGCCCAGCCCAGCGACACCCAGTCCGCCGCGCCACCCTGGGTCACACCCAGATGACGCACGCCCAGACGGCCAGCGTCCTGCACCAGTGCCAGGGCACCGCTGCGCTCGACGCGCAGCGTCGTCTTCGTCTTCACGTCGCTCATGCGCGTTCCTCCAGCGGGGTGACATCGCCGCCCAGGCGAACGAATTCCTCTCGGCTCACGGAGACAAAGCGCACGCGATCACCGGGCATGAAGCGACTGGACGGTTCACCGGCTTCATTGCGCCCGAACAGGGTGATGGGCGTACGGCCCAGGATGTTCCAGCCACCGGGAGAGCGAGACGGGTAGATCGCGGCCTGACGGTCGGCGATGCCGACGCTGCCGGGGGCGATCTTCTGGCGCGGCGTCTTGAGACGCGGCGTGGTCAGCGCCTCTTCCAGCACGCCCATGAAGGCGAAACCGGGCGCGAAACCGAGGGCGAACACGCAGTAGTCATGCGCCCCGTGGCGCTCGATCAGCGCCTCGACACTGATGCCCAGCCGCGCGGCGATCGGCGCCAGCTCCGGCCCGACACTGTCGTCATACCAGACGGGCACTTCATGCAGCTGTCCCTGCTGGCCACTGCCCGGCGCGAGATCCGCCAGCGCGGCCTGGATGCGGGCACGCGCCTCGCCTTCTTCCAGCGCGGCCACATCGTAGTGCAGCAGCAGCGTGGTGTAGGACGGCACCAGATCGACCAGCGCCGCGCCGAAGGCCTCACGCAGCGCACTGTCGGCGGCCAGCACCCAGGTCATGTTGGATTCCTCGATGCGATCGAACAGCCGGATGATCAGCGAGTCCATGCCGACGGTCTCGAGGCGCAGTTGCGGTGACGTGCCACGGCCGTGGCTATCAGCCCCCGCCATCAGGCACCCGCCAACGTATCGAAGGCTTCACGGATGGCGCGCACCGCGGCCACGGACTCGGCGTTGTCACCGTGCACGCACAGCGTATCGGCGGACAGCACCAGGTCACCGCCGCTGCTGTCGGTCAGCGCTTCACCACGTGCCAGCGTCACGGACTGGGCGATGATCACCTCGCTGTCATGATGCACGGCGCCCGGCTCACGGCGCGATACCAGGTGGCCGCGTGAATCGTAGGCGCGGTCGGCGAAAGCCTCGAACCACAGCGTGATGCCCATCTCGTCGGCCAGTGCCTGCATCGGCGCGGGGTTGGCGGTCGCCATCACCATCAGCGGCAGGCTGGCGTCATAGCGCACCACGGCCTGCATGACGGCGCGCAGCAGCGTCGGGTCGGCGGCCATGTCGTTGTAGAGCGCACCATGCGGCTTCACGTACTGGACACGAGTGCCCTCGGCGCGACAGATGCCATCCAGCGCGCCGATCTGATAGAGCAGCATGTCCTCGACTTCGGCAGGCGAACACGCCATCGAGCGACGACCGAAGCCTTGCAGGTCCGGGTAGGCCGGGTGCGCGCCGATGCGCACGTCATGCTTGACCGCCAGACGCACGGTGCGGCGCATGATGGTGGGGTCGGAAGCGTGGAAACCACAGGCGATGTTGGCGCAGTCGACGAAGGGCATGACCTCTTCATCCAGACCGATCTTCCAGTTGCCGAAGCTTTCGCCCATATCGCAGTTGAGCAGGGGGAGGGAGGGAGCAGAGCGGGACATAGCAAAACCTCACAGGTCAGATCTTGTGTGTTGTTATGCCTCCACTCTATGTAAGGGGCCGCCTTGGTATCCAATCGTATTTTATGATTCGTCATATCGGTGAAATCTTTCATCATCTTGCGCCATGAAAGCACCGGCCGTGTATCGCTTGCCCGACAGAGCGCGTCATGCTTCTGTCTTGGGCGAGCCGAGCAGTGGCGGCAGGGCCTGTCTCCCCGCCCACCGCCTGTCTGAAGTCACGCTTTGCTCAGCCGAATCCCCCTACAACAACAGGAGTTTCACCATGGCCGTCAGCGATCCGTTCCACCTCGCCATCCAGGTCCGCGATATCGCCGAGGCACGCCGCTTCTATGGCGAGTTTCTGGGCTGCCCCGAGGGCCGCTCGTCCGACAGCTGGGTCGATTTCGACCTCTATGGCCATCAGTTCGTCTGTCACCTGAATCCGGCGCTGGCCGACCCGGCAAGCGCCGTCGCTCAGCACCGCAATCCGGTCGATGGCCATGGTGTGCCGGTGCCACACTTCGGTGTGGTGCTGGAGATGGACGCCTGGCAGGCACTGGCGGACCGCCTCATCGCCGAGGGCGTCACCTTCGAGATCGAGCCCCATATCCGCTTCAAGGGCGAACCCGGCGAACAGGCGACGATGTTCTTCCTCGACCCCACCGGCAATGCGCTGGAATTCAAGGCCTTCAAGGACCGCGAGAGCCAGCTGTTTCGCAAATGACCTGAGCGACCCGCGCAGGCGCCCGAGCCCACGCCCGGTCTGACGCGGGCCGGACCCCGTGATGAAAGCTGACGCCCCGCGCTGCATGCGGCAAGATGGGCGGTCACAACGATTCATCACGGGGCATCTGCCATGTTCGACTTCAAGGAACTCGAGGCCTTCGTCTGGGTGGTCCGGCTTGGTTCGTTCCGCAAGGGCGCGACCAAGCTTCACCTGACCCAGCCCTCCATCTCGGACCGCATCAACCGCCTGGAAGCCACCGTCGGCGAATCCCTGCTGGAACGCGCCACCCGCCCCATCCAGCCCACCCTGCGCGGGCGTGAGTTCTTCGCCCACGCCGAGCGCCTGCTCAGTGGCCGCGACGAGGCCATGCGCCTGTTTCAGGAAGAAGGCGCCTTCTCGGGCACGCTGCGCCTGGGCGTGATCGAGACCATCGCCAACAGCTGGTTTCCCGCCTTCATGCGCCAGCTGGCCGAACGCTATCCCAAGCTGACGCTGGAAATGACCGTCGATATCTCGCCCTCTCTGCATCAGCGTCTGGCCGACAATGATCTCGACATGCTGTTCGCGATGGACAGCGCCGCCATGGGGCCCTACGCCACCCAGACCCCGCTGTGCACCTTCGAGATGGGCATGTTCGCCTCACCGGCCCTCGCCGAGCAGCTGGCCGAGGATGGCGAACGCTTCGCTTCCACGCCATTCATCTCCTTCAGCAAGCAGGCGCGCCCCTATACCGAGCTGGTCAGCTATCTGTCGGACCAGGGCATCACCCAGCCCAAGGTGCACTGCACCAGCACCCTGATGACCATCCTGCGCATGAGCAGCGAAGGGCTTGGCATCGGCGTACTGCCGGTCGCTACGGTGGAGGATGTCATCAGCCACGGCGAACTGGTGCGCCTGCCACTGAGGATCCCATTGCCGCCAATGGTCTATGAAGCCATCTGGCGCAATGCCAACTACCCCGATTTCTGTGCCAGCGTGGCACGCCTCGGCTGCCAATGTGCCGAGACCTACTCGCAGCAACACGCGCATTCCACTCCCTGATCAGACCGCCTGTCATGCGCTGAGTCAGGGTTGATCGCGCCCCGCTCCGCATCAGGCCAGCATCAGACCAAGGTCTAACAATATCGCCAAAGGCTTTCATGCGACGACACTATGAAAGATTTCATCGATACTGCGAATCAGAATTAACGATTGGACGGGATGGCCCGTCGCTTGAAGAATGAAATTGTCTGCCGACAACATTCAATAATAATGAGGAACAAGACATGCGTAAGCCCAACGATTCCCTCACTCGCAAGACCCCGACAGTCAAGTCCTTCGCCTGGCTGGCGACAGTGGGTGCCCTGGCCTTCAGTGGCTCGGCACTCGCGGCACAGTGGAACCTCGCCACTCCGTATGGCGATGCCAGCTTCCACACCAAGAACACCAAGCAGTTCGCCGAGGAGGTCACCGAGGCCACCGATGGCGAGCTGACCGTGACCGTGCACAGCGGCGGTTCCCTGATCTCCCACGGCGAGATCAAGCCTTCCGTGCGTCGTGGCACCGTCCAGGCCGGTGAAATCTTCCTGTCGATACTCTCCAACGAATCGCCGGTCTACGAGCTGGACACCCTGCCGGGCGTCGCCTCCAGCTACGAAGAAGCCTTCGCCCTCTGGCAGGCCTCCAAGCCGGACATCACCGAGCTGTTCGCCAAGGAAGGCCTGATGCCGCTGTACGCGGTCGCCTGGCCGGCCCAGGGTATCTACACCGACTTCGACCTGTCCGACGTCTCCCAGCTCAAGGGCCTGCGTATCCGCGCGCCCAACATCAACACCCAGCGCTTCGTCGAGAACGTCGGCGGCAAGCCCACCGAGACCGAAGAAGCCGACATCCCCACCGCCTTCAGCACCGGTCGTGTCGACGCGATGATCACCTCCAGCTCCACCGGCAAGTCCATGTCGGCCTGGGATTACGTCGAGCACTACAACGACGCCAAGCTGTGGCTGCCGAAGAACATCGTCTTCGTCAACAAGCGTGCCTTCGATCGCCTCGACGAGAGCACTCAGCAAGCCGTGCTTGATGCCGCCAAGGCCGCCGAGACCCGCGGCTGGGAAGCCAGCAAGGCCGATGCTGCCGAGAGCGCCAAGGTGCTGACCGAGAATGGCTTCACCATCACGGAGCCCGACGCCAAGCTGGCGGAAGACTTGAAGGCCGCCGGTGACAAGCTATTCCAGGACTGGAAGTCGCGTGCCGGTGAAGAAGGCCAGCAGCTGCTCGAGCGCTACCGCGCAGATCTGGATGCCTGAGATCCCCTCGCAAGCCCGACTGCCCGGCGCTGAATGCTGGACATGTGGCCAAGCGCATCGACCGTGCACTGCCTGAGCAACGTCTGAGCATTGCCTGAGCGCTGCGGATGTCCTGACTGACCCCAGCTGCAGCGTTGCTATCCCGCCACGCGGTACGCCACTCGAGACTCCGACACCTGCCGCCCGCCGGCAGGTGACCCACGGACAAGCCTGTGCGCAGCATCGCGTGGCCACCCTCACCTTCCCTGTGAGCGCCCGTCATGACCTATTTCTTCGACAGACTCTATCGCCTCGGCGCGTGGGGTGCGGCGGCCTGCATGCTGCTGATCTGCACCCTCGTCAGCCTGCAAGTCTTCCTGCGCCTGATCGACGCCATCATGGTGATGTTCGGCGCCGAGCGTCTCGGCTTCGAGATCTCCGGCGTGTCGGAAATGGCTGCCTTCCTGCTGGTCGGCGCCACCTTCCTGAGCCTCGCCTACACCTTCACGCATCACGCCCATATCCGCGTGACGCTGGTCATCAACCGCCTGCCGGCCGCCGTGCGCGTGTGGATCGAAAGCCTCGCACTGCTGATCGCACTCGGCCTGAGCGTCTTGATCACCCATGAACTGGTACTGCTGGTCGGCGAGAGCCTCGAGTACCACGACATCTCCTCCGGCCTGCTGGCGCTGCCGCTGTGGATTCCGCAGAGCGTGCTGGTCGCCGGTACCGGCCTGCTGTGCCTGGCGATTCTCGAGACCCTGATCGCCACGCTGCGCACCGCCTTCACCGCGCCCTCAAGCTACGTGGCGCCCGAGCCCGAAGACGGAGCCGAATGACATGCTGACACTCATCCTCGTCACTCTGCTGGCCCTCGCCTTGCTGCTCGGCAGCGGCGTGTGGGTCGCCTTCTCGCTGATCGGCACCGGCTGGATCGTGCTGACCTTCTTCTCCACCTTCGAGACCGGCCCGATCTTGGCCTCCGATTTCTGGGGTGCCAGCTACGGCTGGGACCTGACCGCCCTGCCGATGTTCGTGTGGATGGGCGAGATCCTGTTCCGCTCGGGACTGGCCGACAACATGTTCCGCGCCCTGGCGCCGTGGCTCAATCGCCTGCCCGGCCGTCTGCTGCACTCCAACATCATCGGCAGCGGTCTGTTCGCCGCCGTGTGCGGCTCCTCCGCCGCTACCTGCGCCACCGTCGGCAAGATGACGCTGCCGGAACTTGAGCGCCGCGGCTACGACAGCAACCTGGCCATCGGTACCCTCGCCAGCGCCTCGACCCTCGGTCTGCTGATTCCGCCGTCGATCATGATGATCGTCTATGGCGTGGTCACCGAGCAGTCCATCTCGCGTCTGTTCATCGCCGGTGTCCTGCCGGGCATGCTGCTGCTGGCCCTGTTCATGGGCTACCTGGCGATCTGGTCAAAGGTCGTCGGTGAGCCGCAGGGCCGTGCCGGCCATGACGAGCCGCACATGGGCTTCATGGCCAAGCTGCGCAACAGCGCCCAGCTGATTCCGCTGCTGGCCCTGATCGGCGGCATTCTCGGCAGCATCTACGGTGGTCTGGCGTCACCCACCGAAGCGGCCGCGGTCGGCGTGGTACTGTCGCTGATCATCGCGCGCCTCAACGGCCACATGACGGCCGCCACCTTCAAGGCATCGCTGTTCGCGGCGCTGCGCACCTCGTGCATGATCGCCTTCATCATCGCCGGTGCCTCCTTCCTGTCCTCCGCGATGAGCTTCACCCAGATTCCGATGCAGCTGGCCGAAGGCATCGCCACCCTGGGGCTGTCCCCGACCATGCTTCTGGTGGTGCTGACACTGTTCCTGCTGGTTCTGGGCTGCTTCCTCGACGGCATCTCGCTGATCCTGCTGGTGACCTCCATCATCATGCCGGTCATCGAAGCCGCCGGTTTCGACCTGATCTGGTTCGGTATCTACCTGATCATCGTGGTCGAGATGTCGCAGATCACCCCGCCGGTAGGCTTCAACCTGTTCGTGATCCAGAGCCTGACCGGCAAGGACATCATCACCATCACCAAGGCGACGCTGCCGTTCTTCCTGCTGATGATCTTCTCCATCGTGCTGATGCACGTCTTCCCGGAGATCGTGCTCTATCTCCCCCAGGCCATGAACGGCTGATCAGGTGACACAATGCCATGGATGGCAGCTGGTAGCGCTTCCGGACTCGGAAACCGCAGCTGTCGGCACCTCTATCGGTCGTCCCTTGTCCCAAGGGCACCGAGCGTCACGGCAGACATACGGTGACGTGCTTGCAGGCCTCCCATAGGGAGGCCTTTTTTATGCCGCCTGCCTGGCACCTGCTGCTCGCCGCTCACAGAGCACCGCTACTCAAAGCATCGCGACGGAAAGCACCGTCCTCGCACACCCAGCCCAGCCCCATACAGCTCAGCTCAGATAGGCACATGGACACGAAACAAGAAAGCCACCCCTTCCTTGCCGTGAGGCAGAAAGGGGCGGCTTTTTCGTCAACCGACAGGCGAGGCTAGATCAGGACAGATGATCTGCCGGTGCGCTGGCCGGGGTGTCGATCATCGCGTGACCTTTGCCACCGCCACCATGCCCACCATGGCCACCATGGCCACCATGGCCGTGGCCATGATCGAACAGGCCACAACCACTCAGGGCCAGAGTCGCCGCGACCAGTGCAATCGGAAACAGATTTTTGATACGCATGAATCTCTCCTTCAAAGGGGGTAGAGGCTGCTGCACGTTCGAGCCGTCCAGGACTGCCCGGCGCTGTCTGCAAGCTCTGTTTGCAAACCCTGTCAGCAAGCCCTGTCTGCAAGCCCATACTTTCCCCTCCACATTACGCTGATCGACGACCAACGTTAAACCTTCACAGCAGCCTTTCCTTTTTTTCTGCACGCCTTGTACAAGAGTTGCGACATGATTGTCGTGTAATGTACCGCGCCGCTTTTTCCCGGCTCAGCGAGCCTTCAGCCCGCGCATGTGGGCAGGTATCACCAGACGCTCGAACAGCTCGAACAGCAGCTCGGCACAGATGGCCAGCAATGCCGCAGGAATCGCCCCGTAGAGCACCAGATCATAGTCATTGAGCGAGAGCCCGGTGACGATCGGTTCGCCCAGACCACCGGCACCAATGAAGGCTGCCAGCGTCGCGGTACCGATGTTGATGATGGCGGCTGTCTTGATGCCGGTGAGCAGGTTGGGCGTCGCCAACGGCAGGATGACATGACGCAGCTGCTCACGACGCGTCAGTCCCATGCCACGTGCCACCTTGACCAGCAGCGGGTCCACCGTCAGCAGCGCGGTGATCGCCGCGCGGATGATCGGCAGCAAGGAGTAGACGAACAGCGCGATCACCGCCGGCACCACGCCGATGCCGAACAGCGGAATCATCAGTGCCAGCAGCGCGATGGAAGGGATGGTCTGCAGCAGGCCGGTGACGTAGAGCACCACCCGCGAGACCTTCGGATTGCGATAGACAAGCAAGGACAGCGGCAGGCCGACCAGACACGCCAGCAGCAGCGCGGACAGCGTCAACTGCAGGTGCTCGATCAGATTGGTGCCCAGCTTGTCCCATTTGGCGCCGCTGACTTCCCGCTGCTCGGTGGTGATGCCCTGCTCCTGAATGAAGCGACTGGCGACCTGGGCGAAGCTCTGCTCATCAGTAGAGACGCGGGCATTGAGCGCCTGCATGCTGTCTTCATCGAGGCTTCCCGCCAGCTGGTTGAGCGCCGCGACGGCATCCTCCGGCAAGGCGGCATTCACGAAGGGCGCCGCCAGATACTCAGGGAAGTAGCCCTTGTCGTCCTCAAGCAGCACGAAGTCGAAGCGCTTGATGTCGCCCTCGGTGGAATAGGCATCGGTGGCGTCGATCTTGCTCTCGCGCAGCGCCTGATAGGCGATGCCGTGCTCGATGCCACGCGGCACCTGGGAAAGCCCGTATTCCGCCGCCAGTCCCGGCCAGCCATCCGGCCGCTTGATGAACTCATGCGACATCGCGACGGACAGGTCCGGGTGATCGGCCATATCGCCGATGGTACTGATGCCCAGCGACTCGGCCTGATCGCGGCGCATGCTGACGGCGTAGGTGTTGTTGAAGCCCAGCGGCTCGAGCACGCGCAGGCCCCGCTCGCGACTCAGCTCATCGAGCGTCTCGAGCGGGGGCACATCATCCAGATTGAGAATGGCGTGGGCCAGAGTGCCGGTGTATTCGGGATAGACATCCAGCTCGCCTTCCGCCAGCCCCTGATAGGTGATGATGGTCTGCCCCAGTCCCAGACGGCGCTCGACCGTGAAGCCGGCGTCCTCCAGCACCTGTGCGAATATCTCGCCCAGCAGATGGCCTTCACGGTCAGCCTTGGAGCCGACCACGATCGGCTTGTCCTCTGGCCATGCCGCGGCTTCCTCTTCCGCGCTCACAAGCGGACTGCTTGCCAGAGCGGCCAGGCTCGCAAGCGCCAGACCGGCGACCATCAAGGCGCCAGACAGCCCGCGGCGCGAGCGTTGCAGGACGGGAGTCGTCATCAGCGTCTTCATGCGCGTGCCTCCAGCAGTCGGGCCACGCGCTCATCCGCTGGCGCCGTGGTGATGGTGTCGGGGCTGGCGGCCTGCAGCACCACGCCGGGTGCCATCACCACCATGTGATCAGCCAGGCTCAGCGCCTCGTTCATGTCGTGGGTGACCATCACCACGCTGCGCGGCTCCTCCTGCTGCATGCGCTGGAACTGGGCATGCACCTCGATGCGCGTGATCGGATCGACGGCCGAGAAGGCCTCATCGAGCAGCAGCAACGGTGGCTCCAGCATCATGGCGCGACACAGCCCGACGCGCTGAGCCTGACCGCCGGAAATCTCGTGGGGATAGCGGGCCAGCAGCGCCATGTCGAGGTCCATCATCTGGAACAGGCGCGCGATGCGTGCCTTTACGCGTTCGGCGCTCCAACCTTCGCGGTCAGCGAGAATGGCGACGTTGTCGCGCACGCTGAGATGGGGAAAGAGGCCGATCTGCTGAACGGCATAGCCGATGCGGCGACGCATGGCTGGCAGGTTGGCGTAATCGACGGCGGCGCCGAATACCTTCACCTCGCCTTCATCCGGGCGGATCAGGCCGTTGACCAGCTGCAGCAGGGTCGATTTGCCACAGCCGCTGGCACCGACCAGGGCGGTGATGCGATCACGCGGCAGTTCAAGATCAATGCCTTCAAACAGGCGCTGACCGGCAAAGCCCTTGTGCAGGCCGCTGAAGCGGACTGCCGGGGCGGTGTCATCACTCATCGAGTAGGTCCTTCTAGGCAGGTGAGCATGAGTCTGAAATGGCGGAAAGCGCTGGCGAGTCGGCGCACTTGCACACCAAAGAGTGCCGGTGACACCAGGCAGGTGACGGGAATGCTCCCCACTGACGCCCTCACGACTTCCTCAATCAACAGTGACTACAGCGTCTCAGCTTATCAAGTCACCCCGGCGATGCCGGAGCAATTTCGTTTCCTGAACTGACTTTCTCTCCCCTGACGTCATTCAACTGAGCTACTCGACCTGGCGCTCCCCCTCGAGCCCCCTCCAGGCCTTCTGTCACAGGTCCTGCGACCTTGGTCAAAGCGCTGCATAATGACCTTTACGTTAACGTCAACTTTGACCTAGAGTAATCCCATCACACGCCAAGGCGGCCCGTGGCGGGCCTTGCTCATCGCGCCTCACCGATCTACAGGATGCCAGATCATGCACAGCCTCTATTCACCGCTGGATTTCGGACTCGACGAGACACACACCCTGCTGCGTGAGCAGGTCAACGCCTTTGCCCGCGACGAGATCGCCCCGCGCGCCGCCGAGATCGATGCCAGCAATGCCTTCCCCGATGACCTGTGGCAGAAGTTCGGCGACATGGGCCTGCTCGGCATTACCGTGTCCGACGAGGACGGCGGCAGCGGCATGGGCTACCTGGCGCACTGCATCGCGATGGAGGAGATCTCGCGTGCCAGCGCCTCGGTGGCACTCTCCTACGGCGCGCATTCCAACCTGTGCGTGAATCAGATCAAGCTCAACGGCACCGCCGAGCAGAAGGCACGCTACCTGCCGAAGCTGATGAGCGGCGAGCATGTCGGCGCGCTGGCGATGTCAGAACCCGGCGCCGGCTCCGACGTGGTCTCGATGCAGCTCAAGGCCGAGCTGCGAGGCGATCACTACGTGCTCAACGGCAACAAGATGTGGATCACCAACGGCCCGGATGCCCACACCCTGGTGGTCTACGCGAAGACCGACCCGGACGCCGGTTCCAAGGGCATCACCGCTTTCATCATCGAGCGTGACTTCCCCGGTTTCTCCACCGCCCAGAAGCTCGACAAGCTCGGCATGCGCGGCTCCAACACCTGCGAACTGGTCTTCCAGGATTGTCAGGTGCCGGTCGAGAACGTGCTGGGTGAGGTCAATCGCGGCGTCAAGGTGCTGATGCGCGGGCTCGATTTCGAGCGCACCGTACTGGCCGCCGGCCCCATCGGCATCATGCAGGCCTGCATGGACATCGTGGTGCCCTACCTGCATGAGCGTCGTCAGTTCGGCCAGGCCATCGGTGAATTCCAGCTGGTGCAAGGCAAGGTCGCCGACATGTACACCACCCTCAATGCCTGTCGCGCCTATCTGTATGCGGTCGCCAACGCCTGTGATCGTGGCCAGACCTCACGCAAGGACGCCGCGGGCGTGATTCTCTACTGCGCCGAGAAGGCCACCCAGATGGCGCTGGATGCCATCCAGCTGCTCGGCGGCAATGGCTACATCAACGAGTACGCCACCGGGCGCCTGCTGCGTGACGCCAAGCTTTACGAGATCGGCGCCGGCACCAGCGAGATCCGCCGCATGCTGATCGGGCGTGAACTGTTCAACGAGAGCGCCTGAGACCTCTCGTCACCCCCTACTCTTTTTCGTATCCCTTCGCCGCTGGAGCTTGCTCGATGGCCATACTGACCTCCCTGATCAATCCGCGCAGTGACCAGTTCCGCGCCAATGAAGCGGCGATGCAGGCCGAGGTCGATCGCCTGCACCAGCTGCTGGAGACCGTCGCGGCCGGTGGCGGTGACAAGGCGCGTGAACGTCACGAGTCGCGCGGCAAGCTGTTCGTGCGCGAACGCATCGACCACCTGATCGATGAAGGCTCGCCCTTCCTCGAACTCTCTGCGCTGGCGGCCCACGACGTCTACGACAGCCCCGTCCCCGGCGCGGGCCTGGTCACCGGCATCGGCCGCGTCAGCGGCGTGGAGTGCGTCATCGTCGCCAACGACGCCACCGTCAAGGGCGGCACCTACTTCCCGATGACGGCCAAGAAGCATCTGCGCGCCCAGGAAATCGCCCGCAAGCATCGCCTGCCCTGCCTCTATCTGGTCGATTCCGGCGGCGCGCATCTGCCCCACCAGGACGAGGTCTTCCCGGACCGCGACCACTTCGGCCGCATCTTCTACAACCAGGCCACGCTGTCTGCCGAGGGTATCCCTCAGATCGCCGTGGTGATGGGCTCATGCACCGCAGGCGGCGCCTATGTGCCGGCGATGGCGGACGAATCCATCATCGTGCGCGAGCAAGGCACCATCTTCCTGGCGGGGCCGCCGCTGGTGAAGGCCGCCACCGGTGAGGACATCAGCGCCGAGGCGCTGGGCGGTGCCGAGGTGCACTGCAAGATCAGCGGCGTGGCCGACCATCTGGCCGACAACGACGCCCATGCCCTGCAGCTGGCTCGCCGCGCCGTGTCGCGCCTCAACTGGCAACGCAAGGGCCAGCTCGCGCTGCGTGAATCGCGTCCGCCACGCCTGGACCCGCAGGAGCTCTACGGCATCGTCGGCACCGACCTCAAGAAACCCTACGACGTGCGCGAAGTGATCGGCCGCCTGGTGGATGACTCGGACTTCGACGAATTCAAGCGCGAGTACGGCGAGACGCTGGTCACCGGCTTCGCGCATCTGCATGGCCATCCGGTCGGCATCCTCGCCAACAATGGCGTGCTGTTCTCGGAAAGCGCCCTCAAGGGCGCGCACTTCATCGAGCTGTGCACCCAGCGCCGGATTCCACTGATCTTTCTGCAGAACATCACCGGCTTCATGGTCGGCTCGCGCTACGAGCACGAAGGCATCGCGAAGCACGGCGCCAAGCTGGTGGCGGCGGTGGCCTGCGCCAAGGTACCCAAGTTCACGGTGCTGATCGGTGGCAGTTTCGGCGCGGGCAACTACGGCATGTGCGGGCGCGCCTATGACCCCAACCTGCTGTTCATGTGGCCCAACTCGCGCATCTCGGTGATGGGCGGCGAGCAGGCCGCCAACGTGCTGGCACAGGTCAAGCGCGACCAGCATGCCCGCGAAGGGCGCGAGTGGCCCGCCGAGGAAGAAGAGGCCTTCAAGGCGCCGGTGCGCGAGCAGTACGAGCGTCAGGGCCATCCGACCTATGCCAGTGCGCGCCTGTGGGATGACGGCGTCATCGACCCGCTGCAGACCCGCGACATCCTCGGTCTGTCACTGGCCGCGGCCATGAATGCCGAGATCGAGGACAGTCGCTTCGGTGTGCTACGCATGTAACCCGTCAAGCGCCACAACAATCCTTGTGGCCTGCACTGAATAGCGATAGTCATCTTCAAGCTAACCAAATGGAAGAAAGCACGATGACAGAGCCGCGCCAATCGAGTCGACTCGAGATAGATCAACACGGCGTCGCCCGCCTCACTCTGCTGCGCCCCGAGGTGCACAACGCCTTCGATGACCTGCTGATTGCAGAGCTGAATCAGCACCTGGAGAGCCTGCACGCCAGGGCGAGCCGCGACGAGGTGCGTGTGGTGGTGGTGGCCTCCGAGGGCAAGAGCTTCTCGGCCGGCGCCGACCTCAAGTGGATGCAGCGCATGGTCGAGTATTCGCTGGAGGATAACCTCGCCGACTCACGCGAGCTTGCGCGACTGATGCAGCTGCTCGATGAGCTGCCCTGCCCCAGCGTGTGTCGTGTCCAGGGCGCCACCTTCGGCGGTGCCGTCGGCCTGGCGGCCTGCTGCGACATCGTGATTGCCGCCGAGCGGGCGCGCTTCTGTCTCTCCGAAGTGCGCATCGGCCTGGCACCGGCTGCCATCAGTCCCTATGTGCAGCGCGCCATCGGCTCACGCCAGATGCGCCGTTATGCCCTCAGCGCCGAGGTGATCGACAGTGCCACCGCGCAGCGTATCGGCCTGGTCCACGAGACCTGCCCCGATGAGCTGCTGGAGGCACGCGTCACGGAAATGGTGCAGACCCTGCTGGCCACCTCGCCTGCCGCCAGTCGCGCCACCAAGGCGCTGCTCAGCGAGGTGGCTCAGGCACCTGACAGTGCCGCGACCCGTGAACGCTGCTGCGAGGTGATCAGCCAGCTGCGCGTCAGCGAACAGGGCCAGGCCGGTCTGGCCGCCTTCTTCGCCGGCACGCCGGCGCCCTGGGTGCCGACCGAGACCCAGACACCCCAGACGTCGAAATCCTCATGAGCACCAGAGGCCTGAAGCCGCTGACGGCGTGTCGATTCTCTCGGCGCTGGTCATCACTCTCGGCCATCCACCTCGGCCATGCCTGCCGGATTTTTTCATAAGAGCTTTTCTCTTCCTGAATTCCCCTTGCCACCTTCGCCACAGGACGCTTGCCATGAACGCCAACCGCGAGACAGACCAGACCCTCCCCGCCGGTTGCGGCGAGATCCGCAAGCTGCTGGTCGCCAACCGGGGTGAGATCGCCGTACGCGTGATGCGCACCGCTCGCGCGATGGGCATCCAGACAGTGGCGGTCTACTCCGATGCCGACGCCGATGCCCTGCATGTGCGCGAGGCCGACGAGGCAGTGCGTCTCGGGCCCGCCAGCGCCCGCGAAAGCTATCTGGACATCGACAAGGTGATCGCTGCCGCGCGTAAAAGCGGCGCCGATGCCGTGCACCCCGGCTATGGCTTCCTGTCCGAGAACGCCGCCTTCGTCAGCGCGCTGGCCGAAGCCGGCATCATCTTCGTCGGCCCGCCCCAGAGCGCGATCGCCGACATGGGCGACAAGTCAGCCGCCAAGATGCGCATGCAGGCGGCCAATGTGCCGCTGGTGCCCGGCTACCACGGTGAGGACCAGCAGGATGAGCTGCTGCAGGCCGAAGCGGACCGCATGGGCTATCCGGTACTGATCAAGGCCTGCGCCGGCGGTGGCGGCAAGGGCATGCGCGTGGTCGAGAGTGCGCAGGAATTCGCGGCGGCGCTGGCCAGCTGTCGTCGTGAATCCCGCGCCGCCTTCGGCGATGAGCGCATGCTGATCGAGAAATACCTGACCCAGCCGCGCCATGTCGAAGTCCAGGTGTTCTGCGACAGCTACGGCAGCGGTGTCTATCTGTTCGAGCGCGATTGCAGTGTCCAGCGTCGCCACCAGAAGGTGCTGGAAGAGGCCCCCGCGCCGGGCCTGACGCCCTCGCTGCGCCGTGAGATGGGCGAGGCCGCCGTGCGGGCAGCGCGCGAGATCGGCTATGTCGGCGCCGGCACCATCGAGTTTCTGCTCGATGCCCCGCAACCGGGCAGCGAAAGCCACGGTGCCTTCTACTTCATGGAAATGAACACGCGCCTGCAGGTCGAGCACCCGGTGACCGAGATGATCACCGGCGAAGACCTCGTCGAATGGCAACTGCGCATCGCGCGGGGTGAACGCCTGCCGCGTCAGCAGGATGAGCTGACGTTGACCGGTCACAGCTTCGAGGCGCGGCTCTACGCCGAAGACCCGGACAACGACTTCCTGCCCGCCACCGGTGTGCTGGAACGCTTCCGGCTGGATCTGGCAGGGGGCGGACTGACCGCCCGGCAGGTACGTCTGGACAGCGGCGTCGCCGAGGGCGATGAAGTCTCGATGCATTACGACCCGATGCTGGCCAAGCTGATCAGCTACGGACCGACTCGCGAACAGGCGCTCGAGATACTGCTGCGCGCGCTGGCAGCGCTGGAGGTGCGTGGCGTCACCACCAACCGCGCCTTCCTGTCCCGCCTGGCGGGGCATCCTGACTTCCGCGCCGCCGAGCTGGATACCCGCTTCATCGAGCGCCATCACGACAGCCTGTTCCCCGGCGCGACGCTGGACCACGCAAGCCTGGCGGCCAGCGCCTTGCTGGCGCTCTCACGCCTGGATGAGCAAGCCAATCACGCATCACATTCGATCCGCACATCACATTCACGCCAGCCCTGCGCCAGCCCGTGGGAGCGCCGTGATGGCTGGCGCAATGGCCTGCCACACCAGGTGCGCCTGGCGCTGTGTCTACCCGCTGACGCCGATGCCGATGAGCGCAGCGACAAGGTGGCGCATATCCTCGCACGCCGCCCCGTAACGCATGCCTCCATGGCGAACACGCACACCTCAAATACGTCATCGGTGAGCGATTCGCGCGGCGACTGGCAACTGGAAGTGACCACTCACTACGGAGATGAAAGACTGACCACACGCCATCTCGGTCGGCTCACTCGCCTTGAAGGCAATGCCATCGCCGTGACGCTGGATGGCCATCGCCGTCGCTTCCAGGCAAGCCACGCGCCGACCCGCGGCGGTGAAGTGCTGATGTTGTCGTCTGCGCAGCAAAGCCAGTCCGGCAGCGCTCCACAGGGGGAATCACGCCTGCTGTGGCGGCGCGCCGACGCCGTGGACCACGCGCGCCACGAGACCCAGGCGACCCTGAATGCGCCGATGAATGGCACCGTGGTCGCGCAGCTGGTCGCACCGGGCAGCCATGTCCCGCAGGGCACGCCTTTGATGGTGATGGAGGCGATGAAGATGGAGCACACCCTCAATGCCCCCGCTGATGGCGAGGTTGCCCAGTTCCACTTCTCGGCCGGTGACAGCGTGGTCCAGGGCGATGTGCTGCTCGAGTTCACGGCCGAACAAGCCGCGACGGACAAGGAGTAAGTCAGCATGCACTTTCCCCGCAAGGTACGCATCGTCGAAGTCGGCGCGCGCGACGGGCTGCAGAACGAGTCCGTGCCCGTCTCGACTGCCACCAAGCTTGAGTTGATCCGGCGTCTGAGCGACAGCGGCCTTGCGCATGTCGAGGCCGCCAGCTTCGTCTCGCCCAGGTGGGTGCCGCAGATGGCTGATCACCGCGAGATCATGCTGGCGCTGCGCGACGGCCACGCCAAGTCAACAACTGCCAAGTCAGCGACCACTTACTCCGTTCTCACGCCCAACATGAAGGGGCTTGAGGCGGCGCTTGAGTGTGGTGTGCGCGAGGTGGCCGTGTTCGGCTCGGCCAGCGAGTCCTTCTCGCAGCGCAACATCAACTGCTCGATCGCCGAGTCGCTAGAGCGCTTTGCGCCGGTGATGGAACACGCCCTCAAGGCCGGTGTGCGTGTGCGCGGCTATGTGTCCTGCGTGCTCGGCTGCCCCTATGAAGGCGAAATAGCCCCCGCCGAGGTGGCCGCCGTCGCTCGCGAGCTCAAGGCCATGGGCTGCTACGAGGTCTCGCTTGGCGACACCATCGGCGTCGGCACGCCGCTCAAGGCCAAGCACATGCTGGAGCAGGTCAATCGCGAGGTGCCGATCACGCAGCTCGCCGCGCACTTCCATGACACCTACGGCCAGGCGCTCGCCAATCTCTACGCCGTGCTGGAGGAAGGCATCGCGGTGATCGACAGTTCGGTGGCGGGCCTGGGCGGCTGCCCCTACGCCAAGGGCGCCTCAGGCAATGTCGCCAGTGAAGATGTGCTCTATCTGCTTGAGGGCATGGGCATCGAGACGGGGGTGGACCTGGCAGCACTGGCCCGCACCGGCGACTGGATCAGTCGCACGCTTGGGCGGCCGAATGGCTCACGCGTCGGCCAGGCGCTGATGGCCAGTGACTGATGGCCAGTGACTGATGGCCAGTGACTGATGGCCAGTGGCTGAGGGCGAATGGATTGAGGCGCTGCCAAGCGAGGCCGCAATGGCGCGCACCGATTGCGACCAAGAGCCGCACTGGATGGTCGCTGTCATGGAATCGGTGTAGGCTTGCCGCCGTTCGCGCACCGCTTGAGCCCGATGCGCGCCTTCCAACACCATGTCTCTGCCTGAATCTTCGCCCGCCTTCTGATCGGGTGAAGCACGAGACAGCTTCCAGGACACCGTGATGAGCGCCCTCCCGAACTGCCCGGCCTGCAATTCCGAATACACCTACGACGACGGCATGCAGTACGTCTGCCCTGAATGTGCCCATGAGTGGTCCAAGGAAGCCACCGTCGAGGAAGCCGGCCCGGTATTCCGCGATGCCAACGGCAACGAGCTGGTCGATGGCGATACCGTCACCGTCATCAAGGACCTGAAGATCAAGGGCACTTCCTCCGTCGTCAAGGTCGGCACCAAGGTCAAGAACATCCGCCTGGTGGATGGCGATCACGATATCGACTGCAAGATCGATGGCGTCGGCCCGATGAAGCTCAAGTCGATCTTCGTCAAGAAAGCCTGATCGGACTGCTTGCCTGACACGACGATGCCCCGCCTGCGCCATGTGCGCGACGGGGCATCGTCGTTTGCAGACTGCCGTTTGCAGACTGCCGTTTTCGGACTATCGTTTCCAGTCCGTCATTTCCGGCTTGCCGAGGCACCTTGTTCAGCCCGGGCTGGCCCGCTCCAGTCCGCTTCAGTCCGCTCTAGCCCACCACCCCAGCAAGTGCTCACTCACTCCTCAGGCGACGACTTGTCGAGCGGCGTGACCTTGGACAGGCGTATGCGGCGCTGGCCGCCGACCTCGAATTCAAAGCGGCCACTCACCTGGACCTCGCGCCCGATATAGGCGCCGATGCGCTCCGGTGGCAGCAGTTCCAGGCGCTGCTGTCCTTCGCCTTCCAGCCAGTAGCGGTTGGGCACGTCTTCGCTGCGCACCCTGCCCTGCACGGCTACCTGCTCGCCCTGCCAGGCCTCGGAGTGTTCCAGCAGCGTCGCCACGCTGGTAGGGCGTGGGCCATTGACGCCATCGCACCCCGCCCCGGCCATCAGCATCACCGCCACGGCCACCATCGCCAGCCAGTGTTGCATCCCCTTGTTCATCTTCATTCCTCGCGCGACTGATACTTCATCGGGGGCTACCCGCTCGCTCATTCACTCGCTTGCGGTTTGAGGGGACTCGGGCACGGCCCGGCAGTCGAGTTCCTCGCCCCTCACGTCGAATGGCGATCTCTCGTGGTCACCCAGACGCACCTGACGCCTGACGTGGACTCATGCACAGTCTGACAGCTGCCACGCGAGGCGATAACTCCCTGACCAATAGAATCAGCCATCAGGATCAGTCTTCAACGCAGGCCGTGAGGCGCCGCGCCACCCGTCAGTCCCATCACGACTCTGAGGCCTGTCATGCTGAGGCATGGTCGCCGCGTGCGGTGTCTGCGGGCACCGCCCTTGTCTCGCGCGCCAGCCGCACCTATATCATTGCCCGCAGGGACACACCGCGCCATCGACGAGACGTGAATGGAGCGCTTCGTCACATCGCCCTGCCGGCACCTCATCAGGAGAATGACATGAAGACAGCCAAGGTGGCCTATATCACCGGCGGTGCTCAAGGCATCGGCCGCGGCATCAGCGACTACCTGCTCGCCCACGGCTGGCGCGTGGCCGTGGCGGATATCGATGCCGAGGCAGGCCAGCAATATCGGGAGATGAAGAAACGACAGGCGAGCGGGCTCGCAGAAGAGCCCGCAGCGCCGTCGGAGGATCTTGCAGAACGCACGGGAGCGCCGTCTGGTGAGCAGCCCACAGAGGACATCGGCGAGCGCCTGCGCGTCTTCACGCTGGATGTACGTGACGAGAAATCCGTGGCCGCCAGCCTCGCGGCTACCTGCGAGGCCTTCGGGCGGCTGGACGCGGTGATCAACAATGCCGCGATCGCCGACCCCTTCCAGGGCAAGCTTGAGGAGCTGTCACTCGAGCGCTGGCATCAGGTACTCGATACCAGTTTGACCAGCAGCTTCCTGACCGCCAAGCATGCGGCGCGTCATCTGCGCGAGACTGGCGGCAGCATCGTCAATCTGGCCTCCAGCCGCGCCCTGCAGTCCGAACCGCACAGCGAAGCCTACGCCGCCAGCAAGGGCGGTATCGTCGCCCTCACCCATGCCATGGCGATGAGCCTGGGGCCGGAGATTCGCGTCAATGCCATCAGCCCGGGCTGGATAGACGTCAGCGCCCTGCAGAAAAGCGGCGAAGCCGAGTCGCTGAGTGACCAAGACCATGCCCAGCACCCCGTCGGGCGCGTCGGCCATGTCGATGACATCGCCGCGTTGGTGGCCTTTTTGATCTCGGAAAAGGCTGGCTTCATCACCGGCCAGAATCATGTCGTCGATGGCGGCATGACACGCAAGATGGTCTATTCCGACTGAGACCAAAAGGCCGACTGATACGACAACGCCGACTGATATGACAACGCCGACTGATATGACAACGCCTGACGCAAAGTCGCGTCAGGCGTTGTCAGTTCACAGACGGCAATCGGGTTTCCCTGAACGCTCAACTGCGGACTTCTCTCGCGCGGGCCGGGGTCACACTGCGTGCGGGGCCAGCCACTGCTTGAGCTGACCGGCCTGCATCACGCCGGATTCGCGCGCCAGCTCCTTGCCCTGCTTCATCACCAGCAGCGTTGGAATGCTGCGGATGCCGAAACGACCGGCCAGCGCCTGCTGGGCTTCGGTGTCGATCTTGGCAAAGCGCACACGTGTACCCACCTGCGCCGCGACTTCATTGAAGATCGGCCCCATCATCTTGCACGGGCCACACCAGCTGGCCCAGAAGTCGATGACCACCGGCATTTCACTGCGCACCACCAGGGCCTCGAAGTTGTCGCTGGTCAGTTCCAGCGGCTCCTTGGGCAGTACGGCGGCGCTGCACTTGCCGCAGCTGGGGTTGTCATCCAGACGCGCGGTGGCCACACGATTGAGAGCGAGACATTGCGGACAGGCCAGCACGAGGGATTCAGACATGATCGGACTCCAGAGAAATGGGGATGCGGCGCGCCACGTGAGGGTCAACCGTCAGACGCGTACCGGTAAGCGCAGATCATACGACTCGTGAGCCAGGAAGCAATTGAGCGATCTTATCGCCGTGATTGGCTGACTGCATGAGCCCGCCTGACCTGAATGTCCGCCGGAACCTGAACCTGTCTGCCCTCAACCGAAAAGCCCCGCCAGTCACGGCGGGGCTCTTCGCGCTTGAGCACACCCGGGAGTCGGTCAGATGCTGGCCAGCCCGAACTTGATGCACAGTGTCACCAGCACCAGCAGGAAAAGCGTTTCCACCACCATCAGGATCACCGGCTTCCAACCGACCACCGCCAGCTTCTGGAACGACGTCTTGACGCCCAGCGCGGCAATCGCCGCCACCAGACACCAGCGCGACAGGTCGGTGAAGCCTTCCACGGCAACGCTCGGCACCCAGCCGAGGCTGTTGATCAGCACCAGTGCCACGAAGGCGATCAGGAAGGTGGGGAACATCGGCACCTTGCCGCCTTCATCGCCATTGGCCTGGCGCGCACTGCGGAACAGCAGCATGAAGACCATCACCGCCGGCACCAGCATCGCCACCCGCAGCAGCTTGACGAAGGTCGAGACATCCCCGGTGTGCTCGGAGATGATGTAGCCCGCCCCCACCACCTGCGCCACATCGTGGATGGTACCACCGAGGAAGATGCCGGCCTCGGCATCATCCAGCCCCAGCAGTCTGACGATCAGCGGATAGGTGATCATCGCCACGGTCGAGAGTGTGGTCACCCCGACCACGGTCATGATGGTGTGCCGCTCACTGGTGGCGTTGCGCGGCATCACCGCCGACAGTGCCAGTGCCGCCGAGGCGCCACAGATCGCTACCGAGCCACCGGTCAGCAGCCCCATGTCGCGGTCCAGCCCCATCACGCGGGCCAGCAGCGCGCCGAACAGGATGGTCGCCACCACCCCGAGCACCACCGTGATCACCGGGCCGAGGCCGAGACTCGCGACCTGCTCCAGCGTGATGCGCACCCCCAGCAGGGCTACGCCGAGGCGCAGTACCGTCTTGGAGGCGAACTCGATGCCCGCCTTGCACGGGCCCTCCTCGGAAAGAAAGTGCAGTGACATGCCGAACAGCAGCGCATAGAGCAGCGTCGGGCCACCGTAGTGATCGGCGATGAAGGTGGTCGCCAGCGCGATGATGATGCAGATCAGAAGGCCCGGCATGATGGTGCGCACGCGCCCTTCCAGGGACCGCCACAGGCTGGTGGGCGGAGTGGGTGTGTCGTGCAGTGATGAACTGTTGTCAGTGGCCACGCGAATTCCTCAATCAAACCAGCAAGCGGTGACGGGCAAGCTGCCCCGCCGCGATGTGTCGTTCAGGCACATAGGCCTGCTAGCTGACCTGGGCCATGTTCACCTGGGCGGCCTTGATCATGTCGGCGGCCTTCTCGGCGATCATGATGGTCGGCGCATTGGTATTGCCGGACACGATCACCGGCATGATCGAGGCATCCACCACACGCAAGCCGTGCAGGCCATGGACACGCAGCTCGTCATCCACCACCGCCAGCGCATCGTGGCCCATCTTGCAGGTGCCCGCCGGGTGGTAGATGGTCTGGCTGAACTGACGCGCGGCCTCCAGCAGCTCCTCATCACTCTGATATTGCACGCCCGGCACATACTCTTCGCTGATCACCGAGGACAGCGGCTCCGCCTGGGCGATGCGGCGCGCCACCTTGATGGCGTCGACCACCACGCGGCGGTCTTCCTCGGCGCTGAGGTAGTTGGACTGGATGGAGGGATAGACGCTGGCATCGGCGCTGGTGATGCGCACCTGGCCGCGGCTATGCGGGCGCAGCTGACACACCGAGGACGTGAAGGCCGAGAACGGGTGCACGCCGTCGGCGGGCTTGTCAGCGCTCAGCGGCTGCATGTGGAACTGGATATCCGGACGCGTCAGACCCTCGCGTGACTGGGTGAAGGCACACACCTGACTGGCCGCCAGCGTCAGCGGGCCGGTGCGCGTGAAGAGGTACTGGGTACCGACCGCCAGCTTCTTGAGCGGATGACGCACCTCGTCATTGAGGGTGCGGCATTGGGTCTTGAACACCAGTCGTACCTGCAGGTGGTCCTGGAGGTTTTCCCCGACGCCCGGCAAGGCGTGCAGACATTCCACCCCGACACTGGCCAGGTGCTCAGGGTCGCCGATACCGGAGCACTGCAGAATCTGCGGACTGCCGATGGCACCGCTGGACAGCAGCACCTCGCGCTCGGCGCGCGCCGTATGGATCGTGCCCTTCACCTCGTATTCCACTCCCACAGCGCACTTGCCTTCCAGCAACACACGGCGACAGTGCGCATGCTTGACCAGCGTCAAGTTGCTGCGCGTGAGTGCCGGGCGCAGAAAAGCTTTGGCCGTGCTGCAGCGCAGGCCCTTGTAGGTGGTCTGCTGAAAATAGCCGACTCCTTCCTGGCGCTCGCCGTTGACGTCCTTGTTGAGCGGAATTCCCACCTCGACCGCCGCCTTGATGAAGCGCTCGGCGATCTCGCGCTTGAGGCGCAGGTCAGAGACATGCAGCGGCCCATCGGCACCGTGCCACTGATTGGCACCACGCGACTGACATTCCGACTTGCGGAAATACGGCAGCACTGAGTGGAAGTCCCAGCCCTTGTTGCCTGCCGCCGCCCAGTCATCGTAGTCCTCATGCTGCCCGCGGATATACAACAGGCCGTTGAGTGAGCTGGACCCGCCCAGCACCTTGCCGCGCGGCCACTGAAGGCGACGGCCGTTGATGCCCTTGTCAGGGTCGGTGAGATAGCACCAGTCGGTGGCCGGGTTGTGCATCGTCTTGAAATAGCCCACCGGCACATGGATCCACGGGTTCCAGTCCGAGCCACCGGCTTCCAGCAACAGCACCTTGATGGAAGGGTCTTCGGTTAGACGATTGGCTAGCACGCAACCGGCTGAACCCGCTCCGATCACGATGTAGTCATAGGCGGCTGATGCGTCGGCATTGGCGTAACGTGTTGTTTTCATTATTTTATATACCATATCGAGACATATTGTCTCATAATAATGGCATCAAAATTGGAATTCGTCAAATACGAAACGTATTGTCTCAATATCTTTGCCAAAGCTGAAAAAGTGCCCTACATTGAGATTTGAAACGCCGGTAACGGTACTTTTCGTCTCGTTATACGACCAACTATGTAAGACGAACTAGCGAGAACGACACAGACCGCCATCAATGGCAGTCACCAGAGAGGCCAGAAGCAGGGCTCATGGGCTCTGCAGACGTGCTTGAGGAGAGCCAGAAAAGGGCTTGAGGAGACTTTGAAGAGAAATTGAAGAGACTTTGGATTGGCTTTGAAGAAATAGCGGTTTGTCTGACAAGCGCTCCAGCACTCTCTGAAGAGACACGCTCTGAACAGGCACTGCGAAAACGCCTGACAAATAAAGACGGGCATATAAGGACAGAAAATAAGAATGGATAAACAAGCACTTGGCTAAAGAAGTGAGCAACGAACGGCTTGCCAGACAAGCAGCGGAAGCAAGCCCCGCACCGCAAGATCCATAACAACGCCAGCACAGGGCCAGTGATACGACATCACTTCCCGGCCGCCAGGCCTGCATCCCACCACAAAAGCAAACACAATACCGGGAGCACTACCATGCCATCGCCACTCAGCAAGCTGTCACGCCGTGACTTCCTCGACATCTCGGGTCGCTTCGGCCTGACCTCGACCCTGCTGGCCGCCACCGGCCTCGGCGCAGGTCTCACCGCGTCCACGCTGGCGCGCGCCGCCGACCAGGAGCAGCAGCGACGCTACAAGACAGCGCCCAAGTTCCAGCTGCGCTTCGGTGCCTCGGGCTTCAACGAGCGCAATCTCGACATCCAGAAATCCGGTCAGCTGTTCTTCGCGCGCGATCTCGAGGAGCGCACCAACGGCGCGATTCGCGTCGAGTTCATGGGCAGCAACGAGGTCTGCAACCAGCTGGACTGCGTCGGCAAGACCCAGCAGGGCATCGTCGACATCTACTCGGCCTCCACCCAGAACTCCTCGGGCAGCGCGCCATATCTGAACGTGCTCGATTTCGCCTATCTGTTCCCCACCGTCGCCTCGATGTTCCACTTCTTCTATCACAAGAAGAGTGAGCAGCTGCTGCGTGAACCTCTGCGCCAACGCCACAACCTCCAGTTCCTGTTCACCCACTGTGACCTGCGCGGCATCATGCTCGGCCTCAAGTGGCAGGACAAACCGCTGGTCACCAGCATCGATGACCTCAAGGGCACCAAGAACCGTGTCACCGGCACCCAGATGGGCCGTATCGCGATGGAGCAGCTGGGCCTCAACCCGGTGCCGGTCGCCTGGGAAGAAACCCTCGATGGCCTGCGCCAGGGTCTGCTGGATGGCGCCGAGACCTGGATGAGCGCCGTAGCCTACGCCGGTATGGCACCGGTGGTATCCCAGGCCGTCGACCTGCGCTTCTTCGCCGGCACCGAGCACACCGGCATGAGCCTGCCCAAGTTCGACAGCCTCGGCTCCGAACTGCAGGACCAGGTGATGGAGTCCGCCTACTGCGCGCAGATCTTCACCCAGGGCATGAACGAGGCTGGCCGCTTCGAGATCGTCGGTGCCACCGAGCACCCTGCCGCCGGCACCGTCTTCGCCGAGAACAATGTACGCGTGGCACCGCTGTCTGACGCCGAACGCTCACGCGCCGAACAGATGTGCTCGCCGGAATTCAATCCCGAGCCGTGGGAACAGTGGCGCGAACGCCTCAACAAGTGGTCCGGCGGTCTCGACATCTATCAGGAAATCCACACCATCGCGCGCGAGATTCCGCGTGATGTCGCCGCCGTCAACGTCAAGCCGCAGCGCTGGTGGAGGGGGTAATGGGCGATACCACCATCTTCAGCCAATCGACGAAGCAACCTGCCATCAAGAAGGCCGCGCCCTGGGCGCGTCCCTTCCTGTGGCTGGACGCCCATCTGGAACAGGTCGTGATCCTGATCGCCTATTCCGGCATGGCCGGCATCATCTTCGTCGAAGTCATCCGCCGCTTCTTCTTCGGCCTGCAGGCGCCCTGGAGTACCAGCATTCCGGTGCTGCTGTTCCTGTGGCTGACCTGGTTCGGCGCCTCGCTCAACGTCAAGAAGCGTACTCACCTGAGTCTCAACGAGATCCGCATGAAGCTGCCGCGCGGTGGCCAGTTTGCCTGCCTGATCCTCGATGCCGTGCTGTGGATCGGCTTCGGCATGATGGTGATCTACTTCACCACCACCCAGGTCACGCTGGCCTACGACAACTACGCCATCGTGCCGGGCACCGACAATGTCATGCAGTGGTGGTTCTACCTCGCCACGCCGCTGGCATGGGTAATGATCATCTATCGCGTACTGCAGAACCTCTACTCCGACTGGGCGCGCTATCGCCGCGGCGATTCCTTCAACCTGCAACCGTCCATCATGGACTGAGGAGGTCAGCATGACAGACGGTATCTGGATCTCCCTGATCACGGCGGGCGTGACCGCCTTCTTCCTGCTCGGCGTGCCCATCTTCCTCGTCATCGGCCTGTGGGTAGTCGGCACCAGTCTGGTGATCGACTTCACGCTGGCCAACGTCGGTGTCACCCTCTTCCAGGGGCTGAGCTTCTTCGGCCTGCTCGCGTTGCCGCTGTTCATCCTCACGGGGGACCTGATCAACGCGGCGGGCATCGCCAAGCGACTCTCCGACTTCGCCTACTCGACGCTGAGCTGGATGCGCGGCGGGATGGGCATGTCGACCCTCGGCGCCTGCGGGTTGTTCGCGGCGATTTCCGGCTCCAACGCCGGTACCACCGCCACCATCGGTTCGATCATGCAGCCCGAGATGGTCAAGAACGGTTACGACGAGCGCTTCGCCGCTGCCACGGCGGCTTCCGGCGGCACCGTGGGCATCATCATTCCGCCCAGCATCATCTTCATCGTCTACGGCTTCATGATGAACCTGTCGATCAGTGACCTGTTCATTGCCGGCATGGTGCCGGGCGCCCTGATGGTGGTCGCGATGATGGTGGCCTGCTATCTGGTGGCACGCAGGAATGGCTGGGGCCAGCTGCAGCCCTTCAAGGCCGGGGTCAGTGCCAGGCTGGCGCGCAAGGCCTACCTGGGCTTCGCGACCATCGGCGTGGTGGTCTACGGCATTTACTCGGGCAAGTTCTCGCCGACCGAAGCCGCCGCCATCACCGTAGGCTTCACCATGATCGCGGGGCTGTTGATCACCCGCGAGATCAGCCTCAAGAAGCTGCCGACCATCATGCTGCGCTCTGGTCAGATCGCCGGCATGCTGGCACCGCTGATCGCCATCTCGGTGGTCATGCAGCAGCTGCTGTCGGTGCTGGGTGCCGGTCAGGCACTGAGCGAGATGCTCAGCGGCATCGACAACTACTACCTGACGCTGGGCACCTGCATGCTGATCATCCTGCTGGCGGGCATGATCCTGGAGAGTCTGCCGGTGACGATCATCCTGGCGCCGATTCTCGCGCCCATCGCCCAGCAGGCCGGGGTCGACCCGATCCACTTCTCGGTCATCTTCCTGGTCGGTGCCGCCATCGGCTTCGTCACGCCACCCTTCGGGCTCAACCTGTACGTGGCCAGCAGCATCACCGGCATCTCCTACGTCAGACTGGTGAAATACGTGATTCCCTATTTCATCGCGTTGATCGCCTGCTGGCTGGCCATCTGCCTGGTGCCTTCCCTTTCCCTGTTCCTGGTAAACCTGTAACACTAGCCTCATCGACAGCCCCGCGAGGGGCTGTCTTCGTCTCATCACGCAAGCCATCAGCGGATGTCGGCCTGCGTGATGAATCGATGCACTGACGCCTTGCCACCCTGCCCCCTGTCGGCCGCGCTGATCGCCCACGACATGCCCCCGACAGTCAGGATGAGGACACTAGATGAGCAAAGACATCACGACGAATTCGACCCTCTTTCGGGCCCTGAGCCTGCTGGAAGACATCGTCACCACCCAGCATGCCGTCAGCGCCGCCGATCTCGAGAAACGCTTCGATATTCCCAAGCCGACCATCCACCGCCTGCTCAAGCAGCTGGAAGAACAGCAGCTGATCAGTCGTGATCTGGATGGCCGTCACCTGCTGCCCGGCCCGCGCTTTCGGCGCATGTCGCTGGGGGCACTGGCCAATGAAGGCCTCAAGGTGCCGCGCCGCGTCCTGCTGGAACGGCTGGCCAGGGAAGTCGGTGAGACCTGCAACCTGACGCTGCTCGATGGCCACGAGGTGATGTACTACGACCGCGTGGAAACCAACTGGCCGGTGCGCATCCAGCTGGCGCCCGGCTCACGCCTGCCGCTGCACTGCACCGCGAGTGGCAAGCTGTTTCTGGCACTGATGCCGCTGCATCGTCGCCGTGCCCTGCTGGCCCATCTGGCGCTGGAGGCGCACACGCCCTGCACCCTGACCTCGCGGGCCACGCTGGAAGAAGCGCTCGATATCGTGGCGCGCAATCAGCTGAGCACCGACGATGAGGAGTTCATCCAGGGCATGGTCGCCATCGCGGTGCCAGTCTTCGATGAGGTTGGCCAGATCCAGGCGACATTGGCGATCCACGCACCGCGCCTGCGCCATTCCATCGACTCCCTGCTGGAGTGGGCACCGCTGATGCGCCAGATCGCCACTGAGCTGGAAGGCACGCTGTGAGGCGTGCACCTTGGGCGCACATGACCCATGAGACGGTCCAGCCAAGTCCCGGGTGACACCTGAGCCACGCTGAAGATGGGCCATGACCCAGAAAGCTCGCCCCCGCAGACAGTCACTGTCTGCGGGGGCGAGCTTTTGCCTGCGAGCTTGTTTCATCTGCAACCTTGCTGCGTCCGTCTAGCCTTGAGGCGTTTCTTTCCTGCGACTCAAGGCGTCGGTACCACCACCACCGGAATGCTGGCGCGCTTGATCACTCCCTTGGTGACCTTGCCCGCATAGGAGGCCACGAAGCCGCGCTTGTTGGTGGCCATGATGATCATGTCGCAGTCATGGCGTGTGGCGTAGCGGATGATCTCCGAGGCCGGATAGCCCTCCACCACATTCAGCCCGGCGATCACCGGGCGCGGATCGCCATCGTCATGGGTGCTCCAGAAGTCCTCCAGCATCTTTTCCAGGCTCTCCCTGGCCTGATCGAGCCGCTGCTGCATCAGACCCTCCAGCGTCGGCTTGTGTCGGATATTGACCTTGAGGGTATTCATCACATCATCCGACAAGGCCTTCACCGCATGCAGCACATGCAGCTCGGCACCCGTCGCCCCCGCCAACCACACCGAGCGCGCCAGTACCCGCTCACAGTCTCCGCGCAGACCTACACAACACAGAATTCGTTTGACTGCCGGCATCGTCCTTCTCCTCGTTCATTGCAGGGCTAGCGTACGGATGGCACTTCAGTACCCCATCACCCTGGGTAGCCACAGCGAGATTTCAGGCACATAGGCGATCAGGAAGATGGCCGCCACCGAGCCCGCCGCGAACGGCAATGCCTTCAGGGAAATCTCCTCGATCGAGGCGCCGCCTATCCCCGAGGCCACGAAGAGGTTCTCCCCCAATGGCGGCGTCTGGAATCCGATGGCCAGCGCGCAGACCACCACGATACCGACGTGCACCGGGTCCATTCCCAGCATGTACATGATCGGCAGCAGCACCGGGGTGAGAATCATGATCGCGGCCAGCGTCTCCATGAACATGCCGACGAACAGCAGGAAGAAGATGATCATCGCCCAGATGAGGTAGAGGTTGTCGGTCATCGCCAGCATGCCCTCGGCGATATGGGCCGGCACGCGTTGCTCGACCAGCAGCCGCCCGAAGACCGTCGCCGTGAAGAGGATCAGCAGCACGCGACCGGTGATCCAGGTGGTGGTTTCCAGGGTGCGCAGCGTCGGCTTCCACTTGAGCTCCTTGTGCAGGAAGATGCCGACGATCAGGGTATAGACGATGGCAACGATGGCGGACTCGGTCGGCGTGAACAGACCGCTGTAGATCCCGCCAAGGATGATGAAGGGTGCCAGCATCGACCAGATACCCTTCCTCAAGGTGGCGCGAATATGTGTCCATGACCAGCTGTTGGTCAGCCCGCGATAGCCGCGTTTCTTCGAGATCACGTAGTTGATCAACAGCAGGAACCCGGCGATCACCACGCCTGGCATGACCCCGGCGATGAACAGTTTCGGGATGGACAGTGTCTGGAAATCCCCGTGCATGGCCACCGCTTCAGGTGGCGGTTGCAGGCCCATGCCGGAAATCCCGAAGATCACCATCGGAATCGATGGCGGAATCACCACCCCCAACCCACCGGAAGAGGCCGTGATCGCCGAGGCATAGCCACGGTCGTAGCCGCGCTTGGCCATCGCCGGAATCATCAGCATGCCAACCGCTGCCGTGGTGGCAGGCCCTGAGCCGGAAATCGCGCCGAAGAACATGCAGGCAAATACCGTGGCGGCGGCCAGCCCGCCCGTCACCGGCCCGGCGAAGGCCTCGGCGATATCGACAAGACGCCGCGAGATGCCGGCGGCCTCCATCAACGCCCCGGCCAGTATGAAGGCCGGCAAGGCCATCAGCGGGAAGGAGCCCACTGAGGTAAAGGCGATCTGCACGAACGCCATCGGGTTTTCATCGATGCTCAGATAGGTTGCAAGCGCCGCGACACCCAGCGAGACGGTGATCGGTGCGCCCAGCACCAGCAGCAGGAAGAAGACGCCAAACAGGATGTAGATGATGGTGGAATCGATCATGACTTGCCGCCCTCCTGTCTTTCACTGGCCTGTCTTTCACTGGCCTGTCCATCACCACCCTGCTTCAATTCCTCCATTGCCTGGGAATCCGGGTCCACGATGTCTTCCTTGCGCACGAACTTGAGATAATTGGTCTGGATGATGCGCACCGTCATGGCAGTAAAGGCCAGCGGCAGAATCAGATAGAAGTACTTCATCGGCACACCCAATGTCTGTGACTTCCAGAACAGATTCATCTTGTTGAACACGAAGTCGTAGCTGTAATAGATGAACACCGCATTGAAGGCGATCCAGATGATATCGGTCAGCACGCCGCAGACGGTTTCCACCCATCGCGGCAGGAATCGAAACTGGAAGGTCACACGGTTATGCGCCGACATGCGTGTGGCGTAGACGGCGCCTAGATAGGCAAACCACACGAAGGCATAGGTCGCCAACTCGTCTCCCCAGGGGATCGAGTAGCTGAAAAGGTTACGCAGCATGATCTGCGTGAAGAGAATGATGACGAACACCACCAGCAGAAACTGGCAGAGATAGTTCTCGAGATTATCCAGAAACTTCAACAATACCCGCATGGAAATACATCCCCCGACATCGCCAGCGATGACCACTCGACGCCACGCATCCCCTGCCAGGGGACATATCGATGACATGCTTCTGTCATGCGACTTGCAGGTGCAGGCAGGGGAATACGGGCGGGCCTGGAGCCTCAGCAGTTCAGCGAATCATCAGGGCGCGGTGGACGGATCGCGTCCGAGGGTCTCGAGCACTTCGACCAGCTTGTCGCGGCCGCCGATGCTGTCGTAGAAATCCGGCCAGATGCTGGAGGCCTTGGCGATCCATTCCTTCTCATCATTGGCGGGCTGGGTGATGGTCATGCCGTGCTCTTCCACCAGTGATTTCTTGATGGAATCCTCGGTGGCCAGCAGGTAGTCGTAGCTATGGGCCGTCGCCTCTTCACCAGCGGCCAGCACCAGCTTCTGCTGCTCTTCGCTGAGACTCTGGAAGGTGCCTTCGCCCATGATCAAGGGTTCCATCGAGAACACGTAACAGCTGTCGGTCACGTATTTCTGCACTTCATAGAACTTCATCGCATCGATGGTGATGTAGGGGTTGTCCTGACCATCGACGACTCCCTGTTGCAGGGCGGTGAAGGTCTCGGACCACGCCAGCGGGTTGGGATTGACGCCCCAGGACTGATACGAGGAGATCATGATCTCGTTCTTGGGCACGCGGATGACCATGCCTTGCAGGTCTTCCGGGGAGGCGACCTCCTGCTTGGAGTTGGTCAGACGGCGGCAGCCGGAATAGGCCCAGCCCAGAATGCGGATACCGGAATCACGTAGCGTATTGTCGCGCAGCTCATCGCCGATCTTGCCGTGGGTCAGCGCCTTGGCATCCTCGGGGCCGTGAATCACATACGGCAGGGTCAGCACGCCGACGGTCGGTGAGAAGGGCGTCAGGTTGTTGATCGCCACCACGGACAGGTCGACGAGGCCCATGCTGGCATTGTTGACGGTGTCCTGCTCACTGCCCAGCTGGCCGTTGGGGAACAGATCCACCTTGATGTCGCCGCCGGATTTCTCTTCCACCAGACTTGCGAAGGTCTTGCCCAGTTCATACTGGGTGCCGCCGGCGGCATCGCCGAGGGCCATCTTCCAGGTCGCGGCATTTGCGCCGGTGGCCATGGCCAGACTCGCGGCAGTCACCGCGATGGCCAGCGTGGACTTGAAGCCGCCGGTGCGAGACACGCCAGTGCGACCGTGGGAGCGGAGGTTTGAAAGGGTCTGTGTCGAGTCGATCATCTTGTCTGTCCCGTCGTTATTGTTGTTGCGGGCTCCTGACGGCTGCGCGTGATAGCGAGCGGGGTACTGCACTTCATATCGTCAATGACCTGGCGTCTGCACCGTTGTCTTGCAGCGCGTCATGTCATCCACGATTGCCATCACCTGCTCATCTACAGCCCCAGGAAAGGGAGTGTGAAATCGCGTCGTGCTAGAACTGTGCTTTCGTTGTACCTGCCGGATCACTTTCCCCCCGTGCGCCATTCCTCGATAGAACCAGTCCGTCGGCATCGATGGGGCCAGTCCCGGCTGACTATTGCTCTCCCGACGGGGGTCTGCCTCAATGATGTCAGGCTGGGCCCGGCGGTCGGGTCGCCCGCGCCGACCTGTGCCTCTCCTCCAGGCGCTTTATGCCAACAAGAAAGCTATGAAAAATGCATATAAAACGAGAACTTGTGATATGAAGTCCTCGTGACGACACTCTCGCGACAACAATAGAGAACATGCATGAGTCATCCGCTGTTTCACCTCGATTCCTCACGCAAGGAAAGTCTGCAATTCCAGATTCGTGAGCAGATCTCCCAGGCGATTCTCGAGGGCCACCTACCGCCCGATGTGGCGCTGCCTTCCAGTCGCAAGCTGGCCCGTGAGCTGAATGTCGCGCGCAATACCGTGATGCTGGCCTATGAGCAGCTGCTGGAAGATGGCTTTCTGATCGCGCGCGAGCGTAGCGGTTATTTCATCAATCCCGAGATTCTCAAGGGCCGCGCCGACACGCCGGTGCGCCTCAATGACATCGATGCCGACAGTCTCGACTGGGATGAGCGGCTGACCTTCAAGCCGTCTGGGCAGCGCGCCATCGAGAAACCCGGTGACTGGCACCAGTACGACTATCCCTTCCTCTATGGTCAGCTGGACCCGGAATTCTTCCCCACCCAGCACTGGCGCGAATGCAGCCGTGATTCGATGAGCGTGCCGTCGATCCGCAGCTGGTCGGTGGACCACCTCAACAACGACGACCCGCTGCTGATCGAGCAGATCCATCAGCGGTTGCTGCCGCGCCGCGGAGTCTGGGCAAGCCCGGAGGAAATCCTGATCACGGTGGGCACCCAGCAGGCGCTGTGGATCAGCTGCATGCTGCTGCTCAAGCAGGGTCAGCGCTTCGCGATGGAGAACCCCGGCTACGTCGACATGTACAACATCGCCAGCACTTTCACGGACGATATCCAGCTGCTGCCCATCGACGACAAGGGCATGCAGCCGCTGGAATCGCTCAAGGACTGCCGCCTGGTATATGTCACGCCCAGCCACCAGTCGCCGACCACCGTCACCCTGCCGCTGGAGCGCCGCCGCCAGCTGCTGGACCTGGCCGAGACCGGCAACTTCCTGATCATCGAGGATGACTACGAGAGCGAAAGCAACTATGCCGACAACCCGACACCGGCGCTCAAGAGCCTCGATCGCCACAAGCGCGTCATCTATGTCGGCAGTCTGTCCAAGACCCTGGCCCCCGGCCTGAGACTGGGCTACATGGTGGCGCACCCGACCCTGATCCGAGAGGCCCGCGCCCTGCGCCGTCTGATGCTGCGCCATCCGCCGACCAACAATCAGCGTGCGGTAGGGCTGTTCATCGCGCGCGGCTATCACGACAGCCTGATCAATCAGATGCATCAGGTGATGCAGCGGCGCTTCCTGCTGATGCGTGACGCCATCCAGCGCCATCTGCCGATGATGAGCACGCCCGCGATCTACGGCGGCTCGTGCTTCTGGATGCAAGGCCCGAAAGCTCTGGATGCCCACCGCCTGGCCGTCCTCGCCCGTGATCGCAGCATCCTGATCGAGGTCGGTGACCTGCACTTCTTCCACGATCGCGACAACCATCGCCACTTCTTCCGGCTTGGCTTCTCGGCGATTCCGGAAGCGCGCATCGAGACCGGCATTCTCAAGCTGGCCGAGCTGGTACCACTGGCGATGCAGGAGACGATGGAAGACTCACCGCCCGAGGCAGAGACAGCCGCGTTGTCCGTCCTGCCCACGGCACATGGCAAGTCAGCCCATCAGCGCGCCAGCTAGCTCCTGGATACGCCCTGACGTACGCCCTGACGCCCCCCCCCTGACATAGGCCCTGACACTCCCGCCTGTAGCCGCCAGTGATGACAGACGGGTGCATCTCCGCTTGATTATCTTTTCGATAACAAAAATGCTCCCGTATTGATCGAATCATCGATCAGTACGGGAGCATCGTGTTCATCGTGATATCAGTGCCGAGTCGCGCCCTACTTCGCATCGCACCCTGTATTTAATCGCCCCCTACCTGGCCTCATCCTTGAAGGCGTACCAGCGATACAGACAGCGCTGGCCGGTGCGGCGGAACGGCGCGAACAGCGGCGACTCGACCTTGTTGAGCACATTTGGGTACGGCAGACGCGACTGGAAGATCGGCAGCACCAGGTCCGCCGCGTCCCTGGCGATCCACTGGGCGAGGCGCTTGCCCGCCTGGGCGGAATACATCACGCCGTTGCCGCCATAACCCATGGCGTAATAGATGCTCTGCTTCGGGTCCGGCTGATGGATGCGCGGCATCATGTCGTGGCTGACATCCACCCAGCCCCACCAGGAGTAATCGACCTCGATGCCGCTCAGCGCGGGGAACTTGCGGTGCATGTCGGCGATCAGCAGCTGCTCGTATTGCGCCTTGGGCGCGTCACGCCCCGAGACGGCACTGCGACTTCCGATCTGCAGGCGATTGTCCGGCAGCAGGCGATAGTAATGACGCAGCACCCGGGTGTCGGTAAGCACCTGATGGGTATGGAAGCGGGTCGCCTCGATTTCCTGCGCCGTCAGCGGGCGCGTCACCAGCGAGTTGGAGAGCACCGGCATCAGCCGCTTGTCGAGCTCCCGATGCAGCTTGCCAGAGGTGTAGCCGCCAGTCGCCATGCCCACCGAGCGCGCCTTGACCACGCCACCCGGCGTCGTCAGGTAGTGCACGCCATCGCGGGTCTCCCAGCTCTCCACCGGACTTGCCGGGTGCACCTTGACGCCCAGGCGGCGCGCCTTGCGCAGATAGCCGAAGGCCAACTTGCCGGGGTGCACGCCGATACCTTCCGGCTCGTGCATCGCACCGCAGGCCTCTTCATCCCCGACCCACTCGTTGCGCACCGTGGCGCCATCGATGATGCGGGCATCGTAATTGAAGGTCTCGCGCAACAGGCACGCTTCCTTCTCCAGCCCCGGCATCATGCGATCGCGGTGGGCGATGTACAGGTGGCCGCCCGGCTGCGGATCGCAGTCGATGTCCTTGATCAGCTCCTTGAAATTCTCCATGCCCTCGACGCACTCGCGGTGCAGGCCGTGGGCGGCCTCGAGACCGTAACGCTCGATCCACTGCGAGCGCTTGAGGCGACCGGTGGCACACTGCGCCTGACCGCCATTGCGGGTCGAACAGCCCCAGCTGACCCGATTGGCCTCCAGCACGGTGGCCTTGATGCCGTACTTCTCGGCCAGCACGATGGCGGCGGTCAGCCCCGTGAAGCCGGAACCGACGATCACCACGTCGGCGTCGATATCGCCCATCACCGGGCCGTCGTCTGCCGGCGGCTCGCCAGCGGTGGCGACCCAGTAGGTCGGCGCGTAGTCACGCCCTTCGCCGGGGGTGGCGCTCACCAGCGGGTCATAGGCCGGGTCATACGGCCGGGAGGCCTGAGTGGCCGGGCGCTGTGGTGACTCGCTGCCCACCTCATCTGGCCGGGCGCCGTGCTGCACGATAGTTTCCATCTCGAACACCTCCTCTCACCCACGGGGCGCACGCCACGACCTGACGCCGTGACGCGCTGCCCTCTGGGCAAAGACAGCTTCAGAAACCTCATCCCTGATCGATACGCCGCTGGCGCTCAGACGTTGACGGGCGGACGGTTCTTGCGGAAGGCGTTCTTGATCGCGATCTTGCCGTCACGCAGCGTGAAGGCGTCGATCATGCGCGCTTCGCTGCGCGCGCCATCGGCGGTGGTGCCGGTGTAGGTGCTGATGACGAAGCCACGGTCGCCATCGGCGAAGATTTCCGCGTCGATCCACTGGGCATCCGGCGCGTTCTGCCATGCAGCGGAGAGACCCGCACGCACGGCGTCCTGACCGGCGAAGGTCTTGCCTTCGAGTTCCGGCCCGGCGATGGCGAGGAATTCACAGTCATCGGTCATCATCGACAGGCAGTCGTCGATGTCGTGACGGTTGAGGGCATCGCAGAAGGCAGTCAGCAGTTCGATGGTGGCTTGGTGAGTCATGGGTCGGGCTCCGCAGTCTTGTTGTTGGGTATGTTGTCGAGCTTGTGGTTTGAGCAAGTGACAAGGGCGGCAGCAAGCGCTGCGCCATGACCCGAGACTACGCCGACACCTGCACTGCCCTTTAGCACCAGTTGACCACCAGCGATTGGGCCAGTTGGTACCAGCGCTGCTGCCCTGGTGCCAACTGGTCCCATCGCGCCGTTCTAGCCCCGCCTGTGGCGGCCATGATCAGCCATAGAGAGCATCAGCCATCGAAAGCATCAGCCAGCCAGAGCGGTGGGCGCCATCACGCCCGGGGGCGTGATGGCCTCCGCTGACATGAAGCTCTCGCGGCCGAGCAGCATGTCACTGAGCAGGCGCGTGGCGGCGGGTGCCAGCACCAGGCCATTGCGGTAGTGACCGGCATTCACGTAAAGGCCATCAAGCCCTGGTACCGCGCCGATGAAGGGCGTGCCATCCGGCGTGCCCGGACGCAGACCGGCCCAGTGATGCTCCGGCGCCAGCTCACCCAGCGCCGGCAGAATGCTCGCGGCGCTGGCATGCAGCGACTCACGCGCCTGCGCGGTGGTGGACTTGTCGAAGTCCTGATGTTCCAGCGTCGAGCCGATCAGAATCCGTCCATCGGCGCGCGGAATCACGTAGCGGCCATCGCACAGCACCACCCGCGACAGCAGCGGCTCATCCACACTGCAAAGCCCCGCCGCCACCGGATTGAACACCATCATCTGCCCCTTCACCGGGCGTACCGGCAGCAGTACACCGGCCGCGGCCAGCAGCCTGCCGCTCCAGGCGCCGCCACATACCACGACGTTGTCTGCGCTGACGGTCTCATCAACAAGCTGCACGCCCGTGACACGCGACGGCGTGGCAAGCACCAGCTGCGTGACCTCGCACTCTTCACGCACCCGGATACGCGGATGCGCCAGCAGGCGCGCACGCAGCGCCTGGCCGAGTCGCGGATTGCGGATGCTGCCGAGCGTCGGCATCCACAGCGCCTGCTGGTGGCCACTGACCAGATGCGGCTCGCGCGCGTAGAGCGCCTCACGCTCGATCACCTCCAGCGGCTTGTGTTGAGTGCGTGCCCAGTCCAGCGCCAGCGCCTCATCCTCGACCCGCAGATAGATCAGGCCCTCCTGGCGGTATTCCGGGTCGACCCCGGTGGCCTCCTTGAGCGCCTCGGCAAGCCTCGGGTATTCGCCTTCCGACCAGCGTGACAACGACGAGATGGCACTCGAGTAACGCCACGGATACAGCGGCGAGACGATACCGCCGCCGGCCCACGACGCCTCGCGTCCGCACTGGCCGCGCTCCAGCAGCGTGACCGTCTGACCGGCCTCGGCCAGCTGCCACGCCATCATCATGCCGATCACGCCGCCACCAATGATCAGGGTATCGCTCATCTGCCTTGCTCCTGCGGGGAATGAATAATCACAAATCTCATATTTCGATACGATTTGCATTATTTTTAGAAACAAAGCTATATTCAAGCCATTACCGCCGCCCGGCAGACCTGTCTCCCCGTGACAGGTCTGCCTACAAGCCTGATACAGGTCTGCCTACACGCCCGATACAGGTCCGCCGGGCAGCCACCGACAAGAATGACGAGGGAGACACCCGTGAGCGACGCCACCTTGACGCCTTCCAGCAGTGATGAAAGCTCTGCCAATGATGCAAGCCCTGCCAGCGATGCAGGCCCCGCCTCCCCGGCCGAGCAGCCGCTGCCCGCCGGTCAGTTGCAGCCCACTGAGCTTCGCGGCGTGCGTGAGCTGTTCGGCATCGACAGCGACCTCAAGGTGCCGGTATTTCTGGAGCGCGACGCCCACGTGCCGGAAATCGACACGGCCTATCGCTTCAATCCCGATGTCACCCTCGCCATTCTCGCCGGCTTCACCAACAACCGCCGCGTGATGGTTCAGGGCCTGCACGGCACCGGCAAATCGACCCATATCGAGCAGATCGCCGCGCGCCTCAACTGGCCGTGCCTGCGCGTCAATCTCGATGGCCATGTCAGCCGGCTGGATCTGGTCGGCAAGGACGCCATCGTGATTCGCGATGGCGTACAGGTCACCGAATTCCAGGAAGGCATCGTGCCCTGGTCGCTGACCCGCCCCATCGCGCTGATCTTCGATGAGTACGATGCCGGCCGTCCGGACGTGATGTTCGTCATCCAGCGCATTCTGGAGCGCGACGGCCACTTCACGCTGCTGGACCAGAACCGCGTGATTCGCCCGCATCCGCAGTTCCGCCTGTTCGCCACCGCCAATACCGTGGGGCTTGGCAATCAGGATGGGCTCTATCACGGCACCCAGCTACTCAACCATGCGCAGATCGACCGCTGGAACATCGTCGCCAAGCTGGATTACCTGCCGCGTGAGGAAGAGGTGAAGATCGTGCTGGCACGGGTACCCGCCAAGGACAACGAGCGTGGCCGCGCCCTGATTCGCGCGATGGTCGCGGTGGCCGACCTCACCCGCAAGGGCTTCGCCAATGGCGACCTGTCGAGCCTGATGTCGCCGCGTACCGTGATCACCTGGGCGGAGAACTGCGAGATCTTCCGCAACCCGGCGCTGGCCTTCCGCCTCTCCTATCTCAACAAGTGCGATGAGCATGAGCGCCCGCTGGTCGCCGAGTTCTATCAGCGTTGTTTCGCCAAGGAGCTGGAGGAATCCGCGGCGCTGATGGAGAGCGATCTGATGGATGAACAGGACAGCGACAAGGGAGCCCGGGCATGAGTGCGGCCCAGCAGGTACGCCGTCGTCAGCAGTATCTCGAGGAGCTTTCGGCTGCGAGTCTCGGGGCACTCAGCGGTCAGGCCGGCTGGGCCTATCGGGGGCGGCGCCTGAGTCGGCATGCTCAGGCGCTGCCATTGCGCACGCCGCATCTGCGCCTTGAGGAAGATGACTGCACGCTCGACAACTATCGCGCGGTCAGCGATGCCATCGCGCTGCGCCTGATCCACACCGACGAGGCGCTGCATCTGGCGGCGCGGCCGGCGCTGCCGGAAACCCGCCTGATCTATGACCTGCTGGAGCAGCTGCGCGTCGAGGCGCTGGTCGACCCTGACATGCCCGGCGTGAAGGAGAATCTGGCGCGGCGCTTCACCGACTGGTGCCTGGCCTTCTATCACGCGGGCCTGACCGAGACGAGCAGCGGCATCCTCATCTACAGCGTCATCCAGTCGTGCTGGTCGCGCCTGATGGCCTGTGCGGTGATCCACGAGACGGAGGATTACATCGAGACGACGCGCGCCTCCTTCTATCAGGCGCTGGGCGCTGACATGGCGGGGCTGAGACGCACGCGTTTCGATCAGGCGGCCTATCAGCAGCACGCGCTGAACATCAGCCTGTGGCTGGAACAGGAACTGGCCGAATCGCTGGATGAGCAGGAAGACGATGAGGACGAAGATGCCTCCGCCGCCAAGCAGCGCTTTGCCCTGTTTCTGGAAAACGAGGATGAGGAAGCGAGTCTGCTCGAGGAGCAGGCGGCATCACAGCTGCCGAGTCATCGGCGTGGCGCGCCGGAGGAATTGCTGCCCTATCAGGTGTTCACCACGGCCTATGACCGCGAGCTGGAGCCTGCCAGACGCATGCGCGCGGCCCTGCTCGACGAGTATCGTCAGGCGCTGGATACACGTCTGGCGGAGCAGAAGATCAACGTGCGCCGCCTGGCACGTCAGCTGGCGCGCCATTTCAGCTCACCGCAGCGTGAAGGCTGGCACTTCGGGGAAGAGGAAGGAATCATCGATGGCCGGCGGCTGAGTCAGGTGATTTCCTCGCCGGCCGAGCGGCGGGTCTTCCAGCGCGAGCGCTGGGTGCCCGAGGCCAGTGCCCAGGTCAGTTTCCTGATTGACTGCTCCGGTTCGATGAAAGTGCATGGCGAGGCGGTGGCGATGCTGATCGAGATTCTCACCCGCGCGCTGGACATGGCCGGCGTGCCCACCGAGGTGCTCGGCTTCACCACGGGTGCCTGGAATGGCGGCCGCGCCCTGAAGGACTGGCGACGCGCCGGCAAGCCCGCGCGTCCGGGTCGCCTGAATGAAGTGCAGTATCTGGTCTTCAAGCCCGCGTCACTGGCGTGGCGCCGTGCACGCCGCAACTTCGGCGCCCTGCTCAAGGCCGATCTCTACCGCGAAGGCGTGGATGGCGAAGCCGTGCAATGGGCCTGCTCACGTCTCGCAGACAACGCCCCTGCCGATGAAGGCGCGCGCCGTCTGCTGGTCGTCATCTCCGATGGTAGCCCCTGTGACAGCGCCACCAACACCGCCAATGACGAGCAATACCTCGACAGCCACCTCAAGCAGGTGGTCGCGCAACAGACCCGCTCCGGCCGCCAGGCCATCCTCGGCCTCGGCGTCGGGCTGGACCTCAGCGCCTACTACCCCAACCAGCTGATCATCGACCTCGAACGCACCCTCGACAACGCCCTCGCCGATGAAATCGTCTATCACATGGCGCTGGCGTGTCGACATCAGGGGATGTGAAATTAATATTCTCGCTATTATTAATCACAACATATCATCTCCCCCACACTACAAAATCAGTTTCATGAACTTGCTTGTCAGGTATAACAAACGCCAAGCTATACTTAGCCCTAGTAACTGCCACATAGAATTTATTTCTTATCGCCTCTGAAACTAGTAAATTCTCTTCTTTGCTAAGAATAAACTTTAGAATATTAGATGTGGGAATAATTACTACTCGATTGAAACCCATCCCCTTACTATCGCCGTAATTATAACACTTCGCATGTTTGGGGAGAATTTTATTACCCGACCGTACATTCCACCTAAGCACTACAGCATTAAACTCATCCAGATAATCACATACATCCGACTCCTTAACTACAAATATCCCCGTGTGCCCCTTAAAACAATCAGGTATTTCTTCAACACCAGAAGCTATATCATTACACATGTCGGCATGTATCATGTTAGAGAATTCACAAATTTGACTTACGCTTCTCATGTTAATATTGAGATATTCAGATTTGAAATTCATTTTACTAAATTCAGCTATTTTCTCATCCATAGTAGCAGGAGTTTTTTTGGCAAATGTAGTCGAATAGACAGTTTGCCTAAAATCTCCCACACAAGTTATAGAGGAATTTATAACTTCGCTTAGTTGCTTTATAACAGTATAATCCCAACCAGCCAGATCTTGAACTTCATCGAAGTATATGTGCGAATAGATATTATTTATTCTTTTGGAAGTCGCATTATTAGTCTTTTGAGAGACACGTGCTGCTAATTTTGCCAAAAAACCTGTATGCGCTTTCTTACCATCACCTGTCAGGAAATGCTGACTATTTATGGTGTCATCTTTGTTTTTTTCAGCTCGCCCTATTCTATACCTTGCTGTTCCTGGTATAAGGTGAGGGTTACTTTCATTAAAGAAAATTCCTTCAATACGATTATTAAAAAATACACTCTGGTAGGGTCTGACAATATCTTCTAGGTAGAAGCTATATAAACCTTTAACTATAAAGCTATCACTTTGCCCACCATTTAAAATTGAAAATCTATGCTTTAGCTCCTTTTGATTATTAGTGGTAAACGTAACAACCAATACTTTACCACCTTCTTTTATTTTCTCTATAGATTCAGTAATAACTTTATGAGTCTTCCCTGAGCCAGCACTGGCCATACATATAATATTAGGCAAAATCAAATACCTCGTCTAGGAATGCCGGGTACTTAAAATGCTCATCCGTATCGAAAAGCTTAATAGCTGAATCAACTTTCTTAGCACCTTTCCCGTCACCATCTTTACTTCTAAACCAGTCTACGAGAAATTCTTTTTTGTTTTGTAATCCAACATTCCCACTATATTTTTTTAAAGTCTGTACTGATAACACTATTTTAGCATAAGAATCTAGATCTATTTCAGAAACAGCATTAGATATGATCAAAGCAGGTTCTAAAGAAAACATCTCATTGTCGGATGATGAAATCATTTTAATATTAGGATAACTTGCATACTCTTCTATGGCTGTCACTACATTCTGAGTATAATCTCCATCATTATCACGCAAAACGTTAATCTTAGTCCCTATCTCTTTTCCAATTTCAATAAATGTTTTAAATCCTACCCCTCGCACTACAATAACATCTATACCATCATGCTCAGGAAGTTTATTATTATGCTTATCCTTATATATTTTTTTGATTACAAGCTCATCTGAGGGGCCTTCTACAAGAACTACTTTTTCAGTCAAAGCTACTCGAAGTGTGTCATATCCTGGTAGCCTTTTTAATACTCTGACAACACTTTTGTCTAGTGAATCAAGTTTCTTATAAGTCTTACCAAGAAGACATATTTTATCAATACTTAATTTATTTAAAACATAAGAACTATGTGTTGTTAAAAAAAGCTGCTTGTTCTCTCTATGCTCATCAATATCACGTATCAACTTATTAAGTTCTATATGAGACAAATGGTTTTCAGGTTCTTCCATCATAATTACATCTACATCTTCAGATTTATTGTAGAAGGCTAGTTTAATTTGCACTTTACTTTGCTCACCCTTACCAACCATATGAAATGGAATCTTATCGACGGCAAGCTGAAGACTACTATTAAGCGAATAAGGGGGTAAGGAATTTGCAGAGAGCGATAATTTTTTCTCAGTTATTTTATTATCAGAATCTAAACCTGCATTTACAGAAACAACTTCAGCGGTATTATTTAATGACTGAAACATTTCTCTATAATTTAAATCCAGACGATACCTTGCATCCTTATCTAACACACTGTCCAAAACGTTTGAAATATATTTATTTTTCCCATGCGTTGGGTGAATTCGTGTAGAATCAACATATAAAGACTTAAACCTTTTAGTTATAGGTTTAATTTTATTCCAAGCAAAATCCAACCACTCAATTTTATAAAACTCTACTGGAATACTAGTTATTGCCTCCCCCGAGTCTCTATACTCATAATAGGCAGTTTCATAATCTTCATCGAATTTTGCTATAACCATCACACCTTGCGCATCAACACCTGCTATGTTATTAGCGCCTTGATACTCCGGCACTCCAGATAAAAAGACTTCAATTCTTATCTCAGGGAAGTCATTTATATTTTTAGGTGAATTTAAGAATTTTGATACGGCACTAGCATTAAAAAAGTCAGATGAAAACTCAGCATTTAGTTGTTTTCCTCGAAATTGAAAATTCAATGCTATTTCGAGAGCTTCAAGAACTGTACTTTTCCCCGCATTATTATCTCCAACCAAAATATTAATATCATCATTAAAGTCAAACTCATCACTTTCAAATCTTTTAAAGTTTATAACTTTCATCTTTTTAACTAACATTTAATTCTCCCTGTCCGAGAAAAACAACATATGCTAAAAACTTAAACACAATCAATTAAGCACATTATAGTGTTTGCAACAACATGAAATTAGCCTCATTAATACTCTAAACAGACTGAAATCAATTTTTTATTGAGTCACTGCATAGCGGGCAAGCAGGGCTTTCGCCAGCTCACCCGCCTAAAACAGCTATCAATAAAAGCTGCAAGCTTTCTATGTACGCTGCTGTGCCTGAACGACAGTGACCGCAATGACATTGAGGATGTCGGCGGTGGAGCAGCCGCGCGAGAGGTCGTTGGCGGGTTTGGCGAGGCCCTGGAGCAGCGGGCCGATGGCTTCTGCGCCGCCGATGCGTTCGGCGAGCTTGTAGCCGATATTGCCGGCTTCCAGATTGGGGAACACCAGCACGTTGGAGGTGCCTTTGACGCGTGAGGTGGGCAGCTTGCGCTCGGCGATTTCCGCCACGATGGCGGCGTCGAGCTGCACGTCTTCATCGATGGCGATATCCGGGCGTTGCTCGCGTACCCGATGCGCGGCCTGCACCACCTTGTCCACCGCGGCGTGATGCGCGCTGCCATTGGTGGAGAACGACAGCATCGCCACCCGTGGGTCTTCCCCGAGCAGTGCCTGGGCGCTGTCGGCGGCGGCCAGCGCGATCTGCGACAGCTCTTCCGCGTCGGGGTCGATCACCAGCCCGCAGTCCGAGAAGATCATCCCGCCCTTCATGTTGTGGAACGGCTTGCACAGCATCATCAGAAAGAAGCTGGAGACCAGCTTGCTACCCGGCGCCAGGCCCAGCAGTTGGATGGCGGTGCGCACCACATCGGCAGTGGTGAGCACGGCGCCGGCCACCGAGCCATCCGCCAGCCCTTCGCGCACCAGCATGTTGGCGAACGTCAGCGGGTCACGAATCTTCTCGGCAGCCTGCTCCGCCGTCATGCCCTTGGCCGCGCGATGCGCGTGCAGCGCCTCGGCAAGCCTGGCGGTGTGCTCGGAGGTGGCGGGGTCGATCAGCTCGAGCCGTGCCAGTGCCTGATCCCCAAGCCCGGCTTCTCTGGCGGTGGCGGCGATGACGGTCGGGTCGCCCACCAGCATCACCTGCGCCAGTCCCTGCTCCGCCGCGTTCACCGCCGCCTGCACCACCCGCATGTCCTGCCCTTCGCAGAGCACGATACGGCGCGGGTCTGCCTTGGCCCGCGCCAGAATGTTGTTGAGTGCCTTCATGTCTGTCTCCTCGCTGCCCTTGCAGGCAGCCGACACATCCAAAAAGCCCCGGACATCAGAAATGGCCGGGGCAAGGGAGAGTTCCAGTCCTGCTTGCGCGTCGCGCTACACCCGCTTCATCACGCTGCCATCCATGACCTGCACAGCGCGATCAGCGACGGGCGTTACACGTAATCCTGATACTTCTCGAGCAGACGCACCGGCTTCTTGAGGGCGTCGCGGCGGAACGGGTCGCCCAGTTCGCGAGTACACATCACTTCGATGACGCAGGTCTTGCCTTCGTTCATCTGCATGTCGACGGCCTTCTTGAGGGCCGGGCCCACGTCTTCCAGACGGTCGACGGTGATACCTTCGGCACCCATGGAGCGGGCGATCTCGGCGAAGCTCTGGTTGTCCAGCTCACCGGCGACGAAGCGACGGTTGTAGAACTCGACCTGGTTCTTCTTCTCGGCGCCCCACTGACGGTTGTGGAAGACGACAGCCGTGACCGGAATGTCGTGACGCACGGCGGTCATGATTTCCATCAGGCTCATGCCCCAGGCGCCGTCACCGGCGTAGGCGATGGCCGGACGTTCCGGCGCGGCAGTCTTGGCCCCCATGATGGTCGGCAGCGCGTAGCCGCAGTTGCCGAAGCTCATCGGGGCGAAGAAGCTGCGCGGCTTGTCGAAGCGCAGGTAGCTGTGGGCCACGGAGTTGATGTTGCCGATGTCGGTGGACACCATGACATCTTCCGGCATCGCCTTTTCCAGCTCGCGCAGTACCTGACGCGGGTGCAGGTATTCGCCGCCGGAGAACGGCTTCTCGTCCTTGGCTTCGTCGATGGCGTCGAGGCTGAAGGCGTCCTTCTCGTGGGTCCACTCGTCAAGCTCGGCTTCCCAGGCGGCCTTCTCTTCGCGGATGGTGCTGAGGCGCGAATCCTTGGTGGCATCGCACTCGAGATTGCGACCGGACAGGCGCTCGGTCAGGGCGATGGCCGCTTCACGCGCATCGCCGCAGATGCCGACGGAGATCTTCTTCACCAGGCCCAGCATCTTGTGGTCGGCGTCGATCTGGATGATCTTCGCGTCCTTCGGCCAGTAGTCCATGCCGTGCTGCGGCAGGGTACCGAACGGCCCGAGGCGCGTGCCCAGCGCGATGACGACATCGGCCTGGGAGATCAGCTTCATGCCCGCCTTGGAGCCCTGATACCCGAGCGGACCACACCACAGCGGGTGGCTGGCCGGGAAGGAATCGTTGTGCTGGTAGCTGTTGACCACCGGCGCGCCGAGACGCTCTGCCAGCGCCTTGCACTCCTCGACGCCATCGGCCATCACCACACCGCCACCGGAAACGATGACCGGGAACTTGGCGCTGGCCAGCAGCTCGGCTGCCTCATCCAGACTCTTGCTGCCACCCGGGCCGCGGTCGACACGTGCCGGCTTGGGAATCTCGCATTCGATCTCGCCATAGAAGTAGTCACGCGGAATGTTGAGCTGGGTCGGGCCCATCTCGGACATGGCGCGATCGAAGCAGCGACCGGTGTATTCCGCCATGCGCGACGGGTGCGTCACGTGGCCCTGGTACTTGGTGAATTCCTGGAACATCGGCAGCTGCTTGCATTCCTGGAAGCCGCCCAGGCCGATGCCGGTGGTGCCGGCTTCCGGCGTGACGATGACCACCGGGCTGTGCGCCCAGTAAGCGGCCGCGATACCGGTGACGCAGTTGGAGATGCCCGGGCCATTCTGGCCGATGACCATGCCGTGACGACCGGAGACGCGAGCATAGCCATCGGCCATGTGGGCAGCGCCCTGCTCATGCACCACCGGAATGAGGCGAATGCCGGCCGGCGCGAAGATGTCCATCGCATCCATGAAGGCGGAGCCCATGATACCGAACATGTCGGTGACGCCATTGGCGACCATGGTTTCCACGAAGGCCTCGGAAGGGGTCATCTTCTGCTTGCCCTGCACGACCTTGCGATTGTCTGCGCTGTCTTGAGTGCTCATGGCGTCTCCAACTCTAGATTTTATGTTTATTGATACATTTAGTTCCGATTACCGAAACATGTGACCAAAATTAGCCCTCACTGAGCGGTCCGTCAAGCCCGATTTCAGAAAATGATCAAAAACACTCCTTTTTTAGAAACTTCTTCCGATGAATGGAGTACTGTTAAAGTAGGCACAGCAACGCAAGGCACTGACGGGCCGAGCGTTTCGGCGCCACACTGCCCCGCGCACGGATTGAAGGAGGGAATAGCCCATGAACAGTGCCACCCAGCCCCAGGCAAGCCTGCCGCGTGACCGCAAGGACGCTGACAGGGAGGCCAGCAAGGAAGGCAGCAAGATAGAAGGCGATACGCCCGCCCAGCGCCTGCTGGCGTTGCTGGAAGTGATCGCCGCCAAGGACCAGTTCTTCACCCTGCAGGGACTGGTGGAAGAGACCGGCCTGCCCAAGCCGACGCTGCACCGCATGCTGCAGCAGCTGGAAGGCAGCGGCATGCTGCAGCGCGAGGCGGACAACCGTCATTACAGCAAGGGCAGCCGTCTGCGCCGTCTGGCGGAGAACCTGCTGCTCAACGACACCGTACAGGGCGCACGCCACGGCGTGCTCAACCGGCTGATGGAAGAGGTTGGCGAGAGCTGCAACATCACGGCGCTGTCCGGCAGCGAAGTGCTGTATCTGGACCGCGTCGAGACCCAGGCCCCGCTGCGCTTCTATCTGCACCCCGGTTCACGGGTGCCGGTGCATTGCTCCGCCAGCGGCAAGCTGTTTCTGGCCCAGATGCCACCCGCCCAGCGCCGTCGCCTGCTGACCGGCACGCCGCTGAACGCGATGACGCGCAACACCCTGACTGACATCGAGTCCGTCGAGGCCGAGATCGAGCAGGTCCGCCAGCAGGGCTTCGCGCTGGATGATGAGGAATTCCTGCCCGGGCTGGTGTGCATCGCGGTGCTGGCACCCAATCCCGATGGGCCTTCCAACATCGGCGTGGCGATCCAGGCGCCGGTAATGCGCCAGTCGCGCGAGGACATGCTCAAGCACCTGCCGGCTTTGGAGCGCGCCGCCCGCGATATCGCCGCCATCCAGCGCGGTGCGATTCCGTCCGCCTGAGGCCAGTGAACTGGGACCAAGGTTGGAGCTGAGCAGAAACCGGGCAGCAACGAACACAAGGTCGTGCTTCCCGTGACGCGCATGAGGGGCTAGCCTGTCGGACTGCCTTTCACACGCCACGTCGAGAACACCATGTCCGCCAGCGATGCCTTGCGTCTTGTCCTGCTATCCACCCTGTGGGGCATGTCTTTCATCTTCATGCGCGTGGCCGCGCCGGAATTCGGCCCGACCACGCTGATACTGCTGCGCATGGGCATCGGCGCGCTGGTGCTCGCCCCGCTGCTGCTGGGCGCGGGCCGGTTGAAGATGCTGTGGGAACACAAGGGCCCGCTTGCGGTGCTGGGGCTGACCAGCCAGGCGCTGCCCTTCTGCCTGCTGGCGCTGGCTACCACCCAACTGGAGGCCGGTTTCACCTCGCTGATCAATGCCACCACGCCGCTGTTCACTGCCTTGCTGGGCATGGCGCTTTTCGCCACACCGATCCAGAAGCAGCAGTATCTCGGCCTAGCCGCGGCCTTCAGCGGCGTCTATGTGCTGTCGAGCGATCGTCTCGATTTCCAGCTCGGCGGCGATGGCTGGTTCATCCTCGCCGCCCTCGGCGCGACCTTCTGCTACGGCTTCGCCTCCAACTTCTCGCGCCAGCGCCTGAATCACCTGCCCTCACCGGTGCTGGCCGCGGGCAGCTCGCTGATGTCGTCCCTGCTGCTGCTGGTTCCGGGCCTGTGGATGTGGCCACAGGCCAGCGTCAGCCTGGAAGCCTGGGGCAGCGCGATCGCGCTGGCGGTACTCAGCACCAGCCTCGCCTTCCTGATCTTCTTCCGCCTGCTGGCCAGCGCCGGCGCCACCGCGACCACTTCCGTCACCTTCCTGGTACCGGTCAGCGCGCTGCTGTGGGGCAACCTGCTGCTCGATGAGGTGATCGATGCGCGCATCCTCACCGGCATGGGCATCACTCTGCTGGGCACCGCCATCGCCACCCGCCTGATCCGGCTGCCGACACGTCAGAAAGTTGCCTGACCGCTTGCCGCATGACGCTTGCCCCATGAACCCAAAGGCCCGCCCCTGAACACGAGGTTCATGGGCGGGCCTTTTTGCGTCATGCGGCTTTGGCTCTAGAGCTTTATGGGGCTGGAGAGCTCAGACACTCGTCATTCGGGTCAACCAGCTCAGCGGGTCAATGGAAGCTTCAATCAACCTGCGGCTTCCTCGGCGGCATCGGCCAGCGCTTCGAAAACACGCGCCACGGCTTCCGCGCCCGGGTCGCTGTTGCCGACCAGATGGGCGGAAGGCACGTAGGCGGAGCGCCCGGCCCGCGCCTTGGCCATCTCGGCGGTGGCATCCGCGCCCTGACGGGCGGCGCACGCCATCGCGGCCCAGTCGACACGAACGCTCGGGGTCGTCTGCAGCGAAGACTGCAGTGCTTCCAGCGCCGGTAACAGCGCATCCAGCAGGCTGCGGTCGCCGCGTGAGGCACCGCCGTAATGCTGCATGCGGGCGACGCCGTGACTCAGGGCATCGTGCCAGCGCTGGCTCATTGGCGCCTGGCCATTCGTGTTCGACTGCTCCTTCCAGCGGGTGGCCGCTGCGGTGAACAGCGTCGAGAGCAGCACACCACTGGAGCCGCCCATGCCGTGGGCCAGCTGCTTGCCGATGGTGGCCATCAGCTCGCCGGAATCACCACATGCCAGCTCGCAGTCTTCCAGCGCCTCGATCACCGCACGCGCACCGCTGGCGAAGGTACTGCCGGTATCACCGTCACCGCTGATGGCATCGAGTCGGTCGAGATCCGCCTCGCTGGCAAGCAGGACTTCCAATGCCGCGCGCAGGCGTTGCTCGACCTGCGGATCGCCCGGCAGGCCGGCACGCGATTTCACGCCACGGGCGGCACGCTCCCGGCAGTCGGCCCTGGCCTGGGCACGTCTGGCATCCGAGGCTTCGTCGCTGGCCGTTCTGACGGCGTCCTGACTCGGGGTGAAGTGCGCCAGTGGCGTCACCGGCTGCACACCCGGCCAGGCGACCGGCGCGCAGCTGGCGCTGAGCGCCTCTTCCAGCAGGCTATCCAGCGGCAGCAGCGTCAGCGAGAAGCCGTGCATGTCCAGCGAGGTCATCAGCGGTTGCGGGCCGACCACGGCATGGATGCCCAGCGCCTGCAGCGACGGATGCGTCAGCGCTTCTTCCAGCAGCAGACTGCGCTCCAGCGCCGAGCAACCGCCCAGATCATTGATCAGCAGCAGATGGCCGCTGGCCGGCAGGTCGCCGCCGACATCCTTGCGCGAATGGCCCTGCACCAGCGCCGTGACCACGGTGTCCATGACGGCATGCACGCCGTGGATGCCCGAGTCGCTGCCAAGCTCCAGCGCCATGGCGCCCGGCTCGCCGTGAATGCCCAGCCCCAGTTCCGGTGCGCGCTGCTCTCGCGGCTTGCCGGGATGGCGGCCGACATTGAAGGCAACGCCCAAGGTTGAACAGCTGTCGGCGACGCGACGCGCGACGGCGGTGATTTCCTTGAGGCCCGCCCCGCGTGCCGCCAGCGCACCGGTGACCTTGTGCACCAGCAGCGTCCCGGCCAGCCCGCGTGGCTGCGGGTTATCGGGCAGCGCCACATCGTCGGCGACGATGACCATCTCGACCTTGAAGCCTTCCTGGCGCGCCCGCTCGGCCGCCAGTCCGAAGTTGAGGCGATCCCCGGTGTAGTTCTTGACGATCAGCAAGGCCCCGGCCTCTCCGGTGACTTCGCGGATCGCCGCCAGCACGGCGTCCACCGTCGGCGAGGCGAACAGCTCACCACACACGGCGGCTGTCAGCATGCCCGCGCCGACGAAGCCTGCGTGCGCGGGTTCATGCCCCGAGCCGCCACCGGAAATCAGCGCGACCTGATCGCGCGCCCAGTCATCACGCACTACCAGGCGCATGCCACTGGCGGGGTCTGACAGCCGCACGCCACTGCCATCCGGGTGGCGCAGTCGTGCGCAGCCTTCCAGCGCCTCGCCGACGACCAGGCGTGGCTGATTGATGAACTGTCGGCCAGACTCGCTGCTACTCATCCTTCTCTCCTTGAGGACACTCGCCCTGCTGATAAAGGCGGCACTTGAGGCCGCCGTTCATGCCTGTCTTGCGTCACGACGCTTCCATGACGCCGGGGGGCCTCGACTCATCCTGCCTTGCCGTCCCCCCAGCGTCGTTCGCGACTTTGCCGGATGCAATAGTCATATCAGAAAATGATGGCATTCGCGCTGCCGCGTTGCGCCACGCCCGTCAATCGAGTGGCCTGAAAGACAAAAGCCCCCGACGCTTGCGCGTGCAGGGGGCTTGGGATGTCGGGAGCCAGCGGGAAGCAGGCAGGCTTGTCATGGCGTTCACCTGGCCTCCTTGGCCCTGGCATCGGCAGACTCGGAATCAGCCGATACGCTATCGCCACGCTCGGTATCGGCAGGAGCGGGCTGCTGCCTTGGCGGCGACTGGGGGGCTGGCCGGGGGGCCGGCGCCTGCTGCGTTAGCGGTGCATGCTGTGGGTGCAGCCAGGAAGGCAGCCGACTCGCGGGGGCCTGCAGATTCGAGGCCTGGTATTCGCTGGCAGAGCATTCCACCGGCGCGTGCACCCTGTAGCCGTGCTTGCCATGGTGCTTGACCCGATACATCGCCTGATCGGCCTGTTCCAGCGCCAGCCCGAAGCGATTGTCGGCATCGCGCCCGAAACAGATGCCGATGCTCAGGCCGACGCAGCCGAGACCACCGCTGATCTCGAGGGGATGCGCGAAGCGCTCCAGCCAGCGACGGGCGATATGTTCAACACGCGGCAGTGTCATGCGGGGCAGCTGAAAGAGGAATTCATCGCCGCCGAAACGCGCCGAGAGATGCTGGTGGATGCCCAGTCGATGCAGCTCATCGTTCAGGCCATGCGCGACCAGCACCAGCACTTCGTCACCGGCACGATGACCGAACTGATCATTGACCTGCTTGAAGCCGTCGAGGTCGATGAAGATCAAGGCACTGTCATCGGCCAGCGGTCGCTGATGCCAGCTGTTGATGGCCTGGCGATTGGCAAGCCCCGTCAGGGCATCGGTACTGGCCAGTGCATTGAGGCGCGATTCGTAGTCCTTCTCATGACTGATGTCGGTATGCGTGCCCAGCAGCCGCAGGGCATTGCCGTGCTCATCGCGCTCGACCACCCGTCCGCGATCGGCGACCCAGGTGATGCTGCCATCGCGGGCCAGCATGCGATGCACGACCTGATAGACCTCGGTGCGCCCCTCGAGGTGATCATTGAGATTGGCGAGCACTTCGTCGCGGTCTTCCGGGTGCAGGTGCTCGCGCCAGACATCGAAATGGGCGTTCAGCTCGCCGGGCTGATAGCCCAGCATACGTCCCCAACGATAGTTGAAGATGGTGAGCTTGCCGCTGGGCACTTCGAGCTGCCAGAGGCGCAGGCCGGTACCGTCGAGCGTCGTCGACAGTTTCTCTTCCAGCCCCGCTAGTCGGCGTTCAAGGCGAGCCTTGTCGCGTTCCATCTGCTGGAGTGCTTGTTCCAGTGATTGTTCACGCAGACTCTTGCGTGCCATGCCAGGCCCCCGGTCGACTCCTTGTCCTGCATCCTGTTTATCCATCGGCACACGGCGGACTCCCCCACTCGCTTGCCGATGCATCGCTCACGGTCTAGTGCTATGTCTTGTTGTCCAGACTTGTTGTTATGCCATGTCGTTCTGTCTTGCGATGCTTATCCGCCTGTTGTGCCTGGCATCCTTGGCGCTTCGCCGCCCAGCCTGGTGGCTGGGCGGCTGTCGCCCGCTCGAGATCAATAAGCATTAACTGTAGCTTAAATATCTAAAACAGAACCTATCGATATAACGTTCAGATGTGACAGCCCGAATGCCGAAAGAATCCCGACGAAAGTCTCAATCACATCAATAGCGCAAAAATGCGCAAGCCATATAATGTTTGCGACTCGCACCCGAGCATCAGCACCTCAGCACCTCAGAGCGCCAGCTCGCCACCCTTGGCCACGGCACGCTGAAAGGCCTCGCGCTGACGGATGCGGGCCAGCCATTCCTGGATATTCGGGTGATTCTTGAGCCCCTGGCGCGCATCAAGCGCCTGGATAGGGAAGCTCATCTGGATATCGGCACCGGTCAGCGAGTCACCGGCAAGCCACTGGCGATGCTCGAGACAGGTATCCATGTAGGCGAGATGCGCCTTGATCTCCGGGCTGATGAAACTGTCATTCACCCCCTTGGCCAGCTTGCGCGCGATCGGACGCACCAACCACGGCACCGGTGGCTTGTCGAGGCGCGAGAATACCAGTCTGAGCATCAGCGGCAGCATCGCCGAACCCTCGGCGAAGTGCAGCCAGAAGCGGTAGTCACGCTCGGCCTGGCTGCCGGCGGGTGGGCGCAGATGGGCAGTGCTGCCGCTGCCCTGGCCGGCGTACAGATCGATCAGGTATTCGATGATCGCACCGGACTCGGCGACCACCACCGGCTCGGCATTCTCTCCCGTCAGGGTGGTGTCGGTGATGATCGGCGCCTTGCCTAGCGGGTGAATCTCCTTCAGCGCCCTGGGCGCACGCATGCTGTTGCTGTCGCGGGCATAGGTCTGCAGACGGTATTCAAGATTCAACTCTTCCAGCAGCCACAGGATGCGCTGCGAGCGCGAGTTTTCCAGATGGTGAACCGTGATCATGGGCGTGCTCCTGAAGGTAGGGTCAAGTGCGCAGCGGTCAGCTCCGGGGGCGATCAGCGCTCGAAGATGCTGTCACCCAGGTCATCGATGGTGCGCTTCGCCTTGAGCAGGGTCAGCTCCACGGCGCCCTCTTCGCCCGGCACGGTGTCGGAGCGCTCGAAACGGTGCTCCAGCATCTCGCCGCCTTCCACCGGCTTGCGGATCACGCCCGACACCCGGTATTGACCATCGTGCTTCTGCGGCATCGCCACGATCAGATAGCCCTTGTATTCAGTGGCTTCCGGTTCCTTGACCGGCGCAGGCTCGCCTGCGGCAAACAGTTTCTTCAGCATACCCAGCATGAGACATCTTCCTTGGCCGGCCGCCATGACGGACGCCGGCACTCTACGTGCAGAAATGACAATGAAAAGGGGCTGTGGCCAGCATCGCATGCACCCACGAGGGAGAAAAGCGCCCAGCAACGCCGCTGAGCGCCATGCGTGCCCTGGATGATCAGCACCTCATCAGACGAAATCGCGCCCGGCTCTGGCCGCCGGCAGCGTGACATCCACAGCCGGTTGACGCGGCACGGACAGCCGGATAGCACGACGCCGACCCCTATGGCAGCGAATGGCTGCAGCAGGGGCCGGCGTCATGGTGTTCCGAGATCAGGCTATCGGATCAGAGATTACTCGATGCCACGTCCCTTGCTGGCCGCGATACGCAGGCGCAGGGAGTTCAGCTTGATGAAGCCGGCAGCATCTTTCTGATCGTAGGCGCCCGCGTCGTCTTCGAAGGTCGCGATGGACTCATCGAACAGCGAATCTTCGGACTGACGGCCGACGACGATCACGTTGCCCTTGTAGAGCTTGAGACGCACGACGCCGTTGACGACCTTCTGGGACTCATCGATGGCCGCCTGCAGCATGCGACGCTCCGGGCTCCACCAGTAGCCGTTGTACACCAGCTCAGCGTACTTGGGCATCATCTCGTCCTTCAGGTGGGCCGCTTCGCGGTCCAGAGTGATGGATTCGATGGCACGGTGAGCACGCATCATGATGGTGCCGCCCGGTGTTTCGTAGCAGCCACGCGACTTCATGCCGACGTAACGGTTCTCGACGATGTCGAGACGGCCGATGCCATTCGCGCCGCCGACCTTGTTCAGGTACTCGAGCACTTCGTGAGCGGCCATTTCCTTGCCGTCGATGGCAGTGATATCGCCCTTGGTGTAGGTCAGATCGATGTAGGTCGCGTCATTGGGCGCCTGCTCCGGGCTGACGCTCCAGCGCCACATCTCTTCTTCGCACTCGGTCCACGGGTCTTCCAGCACACCACCTTCATAGGAGATGTGCAGAAGGTTCGCATCCATGGAGTACGGAGACTTCTTCTTGTTCTTGGCGTAGTCGACTTCGATACCGTGCTGCTCGCAGTATTCCATCAACTTCTCGCGGGAGTTCAGGTCCCACTCACGCCACGGCGCGATGACCTGGATGCCCGGCTTCAGCGCGTAGGCGCCCAGCTCGAAACGCACCTGGTCGTTGCCCTTGCCGGTCGCGCCGTGAGAGATGGCGTCGGCGCCGGTCTCGTTGGCGATCTCGACCAGACGACGCGCGATCAACGGACGTGCGATGGAGGTGCCCAGCAGGTACTCGCCTTCATAGATGGCGTTGGCACGGAACATCGGGAAGACGTAATCGCGGACGAAGGTCTCGCGCAGGTCTTCGATGTAGATCTCCTTCACGCCGAGGGCTTCTGCCTTGGCACGCGCCGGCTCGACTTCCTCGCCCTGACCGAGGTCAGCTGTGAAGGTCACGACTTCACAGTTGTAGGTTTCCTGCAGCCACTTGACGATGACTGAAGTGTCCAGGCCGCCGGAGTAGGCGAGAACGACCTTTTGCACGTCGGACATGCTTGACTCCTGAGTTGATGCTTGTAGTTCCCGCGTACCACTGATGAACGCCGTGGCCGCAGGTGGGGTTGGATCGCCCGGTCCAGACGAGCGAAGACCGCGCAAGCGCAGCCGCTCATCTACCCGAATCACGATGTGACGCCGATTATAGCGAGGCTGGCACCTCACCGATACTGCCAGGAGGGCCAGAGACACCCCGGCACGCGGCCAGCGCCGCGACGCGCCCTTTTCGCCCTGCTACAATTGGCCACCTTGAGCGTCGGCAATACGCACGACGCAGCACGAGATGCTATGACGGGATTGGAGATCTTGATGACCCAGGCGAGCGAGCGCACGCAGATGGCACAGCGCTTCCGTGGCTTTCTGCCAGTGGTGGTCGACCTCGAGACGGGTGGTTTCAATGCCGCCGGTGATGCACTGCTCGAGATCGCTGCCGTCACGCTGACCATGGACGACGATGGCAACATGGTGCCGGATGCGACCTATGCCTTCCACGTGGCCCCCTTCGAGGGCGCCAACATCGAACAGTCGGCACTGGATTTCACCGGTATCGATCTCGACAACCCGGTGCGCAAGCAGGTCGCGGTGGCCGAGAATCAGGCGCTGGGCGAGATCTTCAGCCCGGTGCGCAAGGCCATCAAGGCGCACGGCTGCACGCGTGCGGTGCTGGTCGGCCACAATGCGGCCTTCGATCAGGGCTTCCTGAACGCGGCAGTCGAGCGTTGCGGTATCAAGCGCAATCCGTTCCACCCGTTCTCGTGCTTCGATACCGCTTCGCTTGCGGGTCTGGTCTATGGCCAGACGGTACTGGCGCGCGCCTGCCGTGCCGCCGGCATCGAGTTCGACAACGCCTCCGCCCACTCGGCGCGTTATGACACCGAACGCACCGCGGAGCTGTTCTGCGCGATGGTCAATCGCTTCAAGGACCTGGGCGGCTGGGACCTGGCGATGAAAGAACAGGGCATGAATGACGAGGTGCCGGTCTCGCTCGACGCGCCCGCGCCCTGACTGGCAGAGCTTTTGACAAGCCCTCCAAGCATCAGACATGAAAACGCCCCCGCAGCCTGGCTGCGGGGGCGTTTTTTCTGCTCGGCACTGATCTACCAAGAGCAAGCATGATCAGAGCGGCTCCTATCAGAAGATGCGGATCAGGGGTGCCGATCAGAAGATGCCGATCACTCGGCAGACGCTTCCTGAGCGGCCTGCTTGATCAGCGGCTCCAGCTCGCCGTTCTGGTACATCTCGACCACGATGTCGCAACCGCCGACCAGCTCGCCGTTGACCCACAGCTGCGGGAAGGTCGGCCAGTTGGCGTATTTCGGCAGCTCGGCGCGGATGTCCGGGTTGTCGAGAATGTTGACGAAGGCGAAACGCTCGCCGCAGGACATGACGGCCTGCACGGTCTGCGCAGAGAAACCACACTGCGGCAGCTGCGGGGTGCCCTTCATGTACAGGAGGATCGGGTTCTCGCCAATCTGCTTTTCGATCGATTCGATGGTAGTGCTCATGTGCAATCCTCGGACGGTGGGCGCAAGGCCCGTGAGTGTCATTCCCTCATTCTACTGGGGGTAAGCCATGAATTCAGCCCCCGATAGTGCCCGAGTTGTGGATTGCTGTCTGCAGCAGCGCGCATCGGCCCTGCAGCGCGCGTCATGGCCGCCCTGATAACGGCATGAGCGTTGCACGCTCGAGCCGAGCTGGCTAGGATGGCTCTTTTGACAGGCAGCGCCATCCGGGCGCCGTGATCGTCGGCGACTTCCTTCCCTCCGACGCATGGCGCCCTTTTCGATGGTGCTGCCCGAGACCCTGACAGGAGCCCGCTCGATGGCCACCCGGCACTTTCTGACCCTGCTTGACCTTTCTCCGGAAGAACTCGACTACCTCATCCAGCGCGCCATCACCATCAAGGATGGGCTGAAGAAGGAAGGTCCGGTCTATACGCCGTTCGCCAACCGCACCTTGGCGATGATTTTCGAGAAGTCCTCTACGCGCACCCGCGTGTCCTTCGAGACGGCCATGGCGCAATTCGGTGGCCATGCGCTGTTCCTGTCACCGCGCGACACCCAGCTGGGCCGTGGCGAGCCGATCGGCGACACTGCCCGCGTGCTGTCCGAGATGGTCGATGGCGTGATGATCCGCACCTTCGCCCACTCCGACATCGAAGCCTTCGCCGACGCCTCCAGCGTGCCGGTCATCAATGCGCTGACCGATGACTATCATCCGTGCCAGCTGCTGGCGGACGTGATGACCTGGACCGAATGCCGTGGCTCCGTGAAGGGCAAGACAGCGGTCTGGATCGGCGATGGCAACAACATGTGCCACTCCTGGATCAACGCCGCGCGTCAGTTCGATTTCAACCTGCGCATCTGCTGCCCGGAAGGCTACGAGCCGGACAGCGAGATCGTCGCGGCGGCTGGCCAGCGCGTCAGCATCCATCGTGACCCGCAGCAAGCCGTGCAGGGCGCGGACATGGTGACCACCGATGTCTGGGCCTCCATGGGCCAGGAAGAAGAGCAGCTCAAGCGTGAGGCCGACTTCGCCGGTTTCCAGGTCGATGAAGCCATGCTCGACAAGGCCGCCGACGATGTCATCTTCCTGCACTGCCTGCCGGCACACCGCGGCGAAGAGATCAGCATGGGTCTGCTGGATGACCCGCGCGCCGTCGTCTGGCAGGAAGCAGGCAATCGCCTGCATGCCCAGAAGGCACTGCTCGAGTTCCTGATGCTGGGTCGCCAGGACTGAGCCATCAGCACTGAAGCTCAGGACTGAGCCGCCGCCTGCATCCACGCAGGCGGCGCTCGCGTATGCTCAAGCGAGACGGACACTCCCCTGCCCCGCTGCCTTCATCGCCATCCGGACTGACCTGCCATCATGCAACCGCTCCTTCAGATCGATTCGCTGGAATGTCGCTACGACACCACCGTCGTGACCCGCGACATCAATTTCTCCCTCAACAAGGGTGACATTGCCTGCCTGCTCGGCCCCTCCGGCTGTGGCAAGACCACGCTGCTGCGCGCGATTGCCGGCTTCGAACCGGTGGCAGTGGGCGAGATTCGTCTCGAAGGCGAGGTGCTGTCCAGCGCGACTCATCTGACCGCGCCGGAGCAGCGCCATGTCGGCATGGTCTTTCAGGATTACGCGCTGTTCCCCCATCTGAGCGTGGCGGACAACGTGGCCTTCGGCGTGCGCCGCATGACCCGAGAAACGCGCAATGACAAGGTGACGGAGCTGCTGACCCTGGTCGGCCTCGCCCACCTCGGCGAGCGCTTCCCGCATGAACTGTCCGGTGGCCAGCAGCAGCGCGTGGCCCTGGCCCGCGCGCTGGCACCGGAGCCGCGCATTCTGCTGCTCGATGAGCCGTTCTCGAATCTGGACGTGGAGCTGCGCCGTCAGCTGAGCCAGGAGGTGCGGCGGATTCTCAAGCACCTCGGCATCAGCGCGGTGCTGGTCACGCATGACCAGAATGAGGCCTTCGCGATGGCCGACCAGATCGGCGTGATCCACGGCGGTCATCTGCAGCAGTGGGACACGCCGTTCAACCTGTATCACGAACCCGCCACGCGCTTCGTCGCCAACTTCATCGGCCAGGGCTATTTCATCCCCGGCACGCTGAAGGACAACGAATGCGTGAGCACGGAGCTGGGCGTGATTCGCGGCAACCGTGCCTATCCGTATGCACCCGGCACGCCGGTGGATGTGCTGCTGCGCCCGGATGATCTGGTGTTGGCCGAAGGAGATTCGGAAGCGACCGACCTCAAGGCACGCGTGCTCAGCGCGACCTTCGCCGGTACCAGCACCCTCTACCGGCTGGCGCTGCCTTCCGGGCGGGCAGTCGAGGCGGCCTTCAACAGCCATCACGACTATCAGCCCGGAGAGCAGGTCATGCTGCGCATCCAGGCCGATCATCTGATCCTCTTCGAGCGTGTCGAGGAGAGTGAAGCGGTGCTCTAGCGCGCCACGCACAGGATGATCGCCAGCCATGAAAAAACGGCCTCCTTTCGGATGGCCGTTTTTTCATGGCTCGCTCATGGAGGGCCGCTATTTGAACTGACTCCATTGCTTGGGCGACTGCCCGTACAGGCGCTTGAATTCACGACTGAATTGCGAGGAGCTGACATAGCCCACGGCCATGGCCGCCTCGCTGACGGTCTTGCCATTGGCGATCTGCATGGCGGCGGTATTGAGACGCATGGACTTCACGAACTGGATCGGCGACATCGTGGTCGCCTGCTTGAACTTGCGGTGGAAGACGGCGCGGCTCATGCCGACCCGCCCGGCCATGTCTTCAATGCTGACCGGCTCATCCAGACGGCTGGAGAGGTAATCGATCGCCCGCGCGATCTCATTGCCCACACCGAAGGCGCGTCGCGCCGACTCCCCCGCCTCACCCTTCAGGACGGAGTAGTAAAGCTCCCGCAGCCGCCCTTCTCCCAGTATCGCCGCATCGGTGGGGCTCTGTGCCACCTGCAGCAGTCGCAACAAGGCATCGCTGAAGGCGGCGTCCCAATGCGCCAGGGCAAGCCCCGGCGGCAGTGGGCCGCTGCCCGGCTTGCGCACAAGCCCCGCAGCGCTTTCCATCTCGATGGCAAGCTCCGTCATCACCCGCGTGTCCAGCGAGACGTACACGCCCAACAATGGCGTCTCTGGCGAGGCCGTGGGGGCGCCCGCCTCGACCGGCATCGAGATGGGGCAACATAGATACTGACGGCTGTCATAGACATGTCGCTCGCCGTCCAGTATCGCCTCCTTGGCACCGTTGACGATCACCACCACGGCGGGCTCATAGATGGCCGGCGCGCAACGCACGGGCTCCGTCATGCGAAAGAGCTGCACGCCCTTCACTGCGGTCTCTCGAATGCCTTCTTCGTGGGCGAGGCTCGCCACGAGTCGTGTGATCTCTTGTCTGCTCATGTCGCCAATCTAGCGCCATGCCTGCCTCTCATCAACAACTTGAGACGATCAGGCAATGATTGGCGGCAATTTCAGCCGATCACGAGACTGGATGAGATTTCTCGCCTATCTTCCTCAGCGTTGGCAGACCCGGGAAATGGCGGCTATATATGTGAAGCAGACAGGGGCGAGCTGCAGACAGGGGCAAGCTGACAGGGCCGAGCTGAAAGCCGGGCACAAAAAAGTGGCCACCCCGAAGGATGACCGCTTTTTCAACAATTCTGGTGGAGCCTAGCGGGATCGAACCGCTGACCTCAACACTGCCAGTGTTGCGCTCTCCCAGCTGAGCTAAGGCCCCTCATCAGACTGTCATGTCATGTGTCACCTGCAGGCAAGTGGGCACGTGAAACCTGGACAGACTTGTCGTGAATCATGGTGGAGCCTAGCGGGATCGAACCGCTGACCTCAACACTGCCAGTGTTGCGCTCTCCCAGCTGAGCTAAGGCCCCGTCTTCACGATGGAGCGCATATTACAGAGCGACGAATACGTCGTCAACCTCTTATTTTGGCTGCGCTTTGTGGAGTGCGTGAAGTCTGGGCATCGCATCGCGGAGCACGATTTACCACAGCGGCTCGCTCACTGCCTCACGGCCGACGAAAAGGAGCAGGAATCACGCTAGCACTATATCAGTAGTGGTTATCCTGAACGCGACGCACTGGATAACAGGGGCATCGACAAGCCCTTGTCCAATGGGTACATTGGATCCCGCATTCACTTCATTGCTTATTGACATCTTTACTGGAGCCGCCTTGATCAAGGTTCTTGTCGCTGACGACCACCACCTGGTGCGTACCAGCATCGTCCGTACCATTGAGCTAGAGGATGGGCTCAAGGTGATTGCAGAAGCCTCGGATGGCGAAACCGCGATCAAACTCTGCCGTGAGCACAGCCCGGATATCGTGCTCATGGACATACGCATGCCCGGCGTCGATGGCCTGGAAGCCACACAGAAGATCGTGCGCAGCCTGCCCGACGTCAGAGTCATCGTGCTGACCGCCTATCTGGAAGAGTCCTTCGCCAAACGCCTGCTGGAAGCGGGAGCCTTCGGTTTCATCTCCAAGGGCACGCCCTTTGACGAGATGATCCGCGCCATCCATCAGGTGGCCGCAGGCGAACGCTATCTGTCCCCGGAAATCGCCCAGCGCCTGGTGTTCTCGGGCATGGACACCCAGCGCAGCAATCCCTTCGATCAGCTATCGAGCCGAGAACTTCAGGTGGCGACGATGATCGTCAATTGCCATCGCGTCAGCGAGATCTCGGACCGCCTGCACCTGAGCCCGAAGACGGTCAACACCTACCGCTACCGCATCTTCGACAAGCTTGGTGTGACCAGCGACGTGGAGATGACGCACCTGGCCATGCGTCACCAATTGCTGGATGACTACGTGCTGGACCGTCCTGACGAGGCCTGAGCAAGCACACCTTGCTGGCCTGCCACACGCTGCAGGCCCGCGCTGCTCGTGACACTCCCGAGCAGCGCCGATAACGCCTCATGCAAGAACGCCACCTTCCCCGGGTGGCGTTCTTGCATGAGGTGTTTCTGTCTGAGACCTTCATGCATGGCACGTCCCGACAGGCGCCTTTCCTGCCAGCAGGCATTGCAGCATGGCTCTGCTGCCCCCATGCCTGCGAGCAATCGCCCTTGTTTGATAGACTCGAGGCATCTCTGGACGAGGAACCTCATGGCCAAGCAGCACACTGATCCCACGATGACGGACACCACTTCCCGGTCGTCCGAGAATGAGGACCCGGCAGGCACCGCCAGCCAGCCTGATGCCCAGCCGGCCTCATCAGCGAGTGCGCACGCTGACAGCCGCGCGCGCAGAGACGCCGCGCGTGTCTCCAGCCGCCTGATCACCAGCGACGCGAGCAGTGACCTGCTGCAGGGCAGCGAGGCAACCGGCTTCGACGCCCGCCATTTCCTCAAGCATGTCAGCGACGCGCCCGGCATCTATCGCATGCTGGATAGCGCCGGTGACGTGCTGTACGTGGGCAAGGCCAAGCGTCTCAAGGCGCGCCTCTCCAGCTATTTCCGCAATACCGGCCTGAATGCCAAGACCCAGGCGCTGGTCGGACGCATTGCCGATGTACAGGTCACCATCACGCGCAGCGAGACCGAGGCCCTGCTGCTGGAGCAGACCCTGATCAAAGAGCTGCGCCCGCCCTACAACATCCTGCTGCGTGACGACAAATCCTACCCTTACGTCTTCATCAGCCAGCATCACGACTATCCGGCGATGGAGTTCAAGCGCGTGCGCCACAAGCGCAATGACGGACGCTACTTCGGCCCCTACCCGAGCAGCGTCGCGGTGCGCGAGTCCCTGACGCTGATGCAGAAGATCTTCCGCCTGCGCAATTGCGAGGATTCGGTGTTCGCCCACCGCGAGCGCCCGTGCCTGCAATATCAGATCAACCGCTGCACCGCGCCGTGTGTCGACTACATCAGCAAGCAGGATTATCGCCGCGACATGGAACATGCGGTGATGTGCCTGAACGGCCAGAGCGACAAGGTCACCGACGAGCTCAGCCAGGCGATGGAAGACGCGGCCATGCGACTGGAATTCGAGGAAGCGGCTCGCCTGCGTGATCAGGTCGCCCAGCTGCGCCGCATGCAGGAGAAGCAATACGTCGACACCGGCACCGGCAACGCCGACATCCTGGCGCTGGCCGAGCGCCCCGGCGGACTCTGCATCAGTGTGGTCTCGGTCCGCCAGGGTCGCATGCTCGGCGCGCGCCACTTCTCGCCGGGCAATGGCCTGGACCTGACCAGCAGCGAGCTGCTGACCAGCTTCGTCAGTCAGTACTATCTCGGCCAGGACAGGGAGATGCCCGATGAGGTGCTGACCTCGCTGGCCCTCGAGGACGCCAACCTGCTGGAAGGCGCCTTGAGCGAGAAGGCCGAACGCCGGGTACGGGTCGCGCATCAGGTGCGTGGCCATCGCGCCCAGTGGCTGACACTGGCGCAGACCAACGCCGAGCAACATCTGGCCACCCAGCTGGCCAGCCGCCAGCAGCTGTCCAACCGCTTCCTGTCGCTGCGCGATGCGCTGGGACTCGATGAAGTGCCCAAGCGACTGGAATGTTTCGACATCTCCCACAGTCATGGCGAGGCGACCGTGGCCAGCTGCGTGGTCTTCGATCATGACGGCCCGATCAAGTCGGATTACCGGCGCTTCAATATCGAAGGCGTGACGGCCGGCGATGACTACGCCGCCATGCAGCAGGCGCTGACGCGGCGCTTCAAGCGCCTGCAGGAAGGCGAAGGCAAGCGCCCGGACATCCTGCTGGTCGATGGCGGCAAGGGGCAGCTCAACATGGCGCGCGGGGTGTTCGAGTCACTCGGCGTGACCGACATCATCCTGCTCGGGGTGGCCAAGGGCACCACACGCAAGGCAGGGCTCGAGACGCTGTTCATCGAGACGGTGCACGACACCCTCGACCTCGACAGCCACTCACCGGCGCTGCACTTGATCCAGCATGTGCGCGATGAATCGCACCGCTTCGCCATCGCCGGTCACCGCGCCAAACGCGACAAGGCGCGGCGTACCTCAAGTCTGGAGGGAATCGCGGGAGTCGGCCCCAAGCGGCGCCGCGAGCTGCTCAAGTTCTTCGGCGGTCTGCAGGGGGTGAAACAGGCCTCCAAACCGGAACTGGCCCGCGTGCCCGGCATCAGCGAATCGCTCGCCGAGCTGATCCACCAGGCGCTGCATGGTTGATGAATCAGACGCTGAATGGCTGCCTCCCGTACACGACATGGTGGCCTCTGGCACCATCGACTCAACGCTCAAGGAAGAGTGACAGAGCGTTGGCTTGAATAACCTGCCGTTTGGCATGGCTGAATGCGCCGCCGGCAGGCTAGAATAGACGACTTGTGCGGCGTCAATCGAACGGCTTTCTTCAGGGGCTCGACTCGCCCTCGATTGCGCCCAGCCACCTACGCTTCATGCAAGGACTCGTGCCGTCACGATGAGCATCCCCAATATCCTGACTCTGATCCGCATCCTGTTCATTCCGCTGCTGGTGGTATGTTTCTATCTGCCTTATGCATGGAGCCTGCCGCTGACGGCGCTGCTCTTCGCACTGGCCGCCATCACCGACTGGTTCGATGGCTATCTGGCCCGTCTGTGGAATCAGACCACGCCCTTCGGCGCCTTCCTGGACCCCGTCGCCGACAAGCTGATGGTCGCGGTGGCACTGGGCCTGCTGATAGAACGCTACGACAGCCTGTGGATGACCATCCCGAGTCTGGTCATCATCGGTCGCGAGATCGTCATCTCGGCACTGCGTGAGTGGATGGCCGAGATCGGCAAGCGCGGCAGTGTCGCGGTGTCCTGGGTCGGCAAACTGAAGACGGCTGCCCAGATGCTCGCCCTGTTCATGCTGCTGTTCTTCGCCCCGGGCAGTGTCGGAGGGGACGCCGGCCTCGCCCTGCTGTATATCTCGGCTGCGCTGACGCTGTGGTCGATGATCAGCTACCTGCGCGCCGCCTGGCCGGAACTGGTGCGCTCGGTCTGACACCCCGTTCAGCCACGAGATGCTGCGAATGCCTCAACGCTCACCGCCCCTATGGCCGGTGGGCGTTTTCGTTTCCAGCGACCTGACTCGCGAGACAATTTTTCATTAACTGTTTGACAGCATGGGAATTATCCGTATAATTCGACCTCGAGTTCAGCGGGAATAGCTCAGTGGTAGAGCACAACCTTGCCAAGGTTGGGGTCGCGAGTTCGAATCTCGTTTCCCGCTCCAGTAACACAGGTAGCGCAACATCCACCTGATTTACTGACTCATGTATCTGCAGCAGCATCAGTGGATACTCCTCGGATCAGGCATCAGTTTCGACTGACATCTCGATCATTGAGGCTGGATGGCAGAGTGGTCATGCAGCGGACTGCAACTCCGTGTACGCCGGTTCGATTCCGACTCCAGCCTCCATTTCAGATACCGAAACATCCCCTGTTTCTCTCTGGAATGGCTATGACACCCACCCCCTTCGGGTCGTCACACTTCCCTTGCTTGTTTCGATTTGCATTGCTGCAACCCTGGCGCTTTTTTCGCCTGACTATCACCTGGTCTACGTCTTGCCAAGTCGTTGCCTTGCCACGTGATATCTCTGTTTTCATCTGTCCAGTGATTCTGACAGCCGCCCTGATCCCATGAATGATTCCCCCTGTGCGCCTTCGCGCTCGGTGCTGATCCTCTGTTTTCCTGCCCTTCTCCACCGCGCACCTTTTCGCGTCGCTTGCCGTGATCATGCCGGGTAAAAATCGCTCTGCTCTCCTGTCTCAATGTCACCGCTCACGATGACCATTCAGCGTCGCAATTTCATTGCATAACAGTCAGTTGAATCACGTATTAAGCAAGGTGTCATTGCCATTAAAGTTGACCTTGATCTGAAATATGATAAGTTATGCGCCAGTCTGCGCGGCCATGGTGGAATCGGTAGACACCGGAGACTTAAAATCTCCTGCCTTCGGGCGTGCCGGTTCGAGTCCGGCTGGCCGTACCAGATCAAGCGAGAGTCATACTGAATTCAAGAGCGCCGCTCCTCTCACGAGGGGCGGCGCTTTTTCATGCCTGATACTTTTCAAGCCGGTCACTTTTCATGCCTGATACTTTTCGAGTCTGATGCTTTTGGTGCCTGAGCACTGCTCCGCTCGTCATGCCTCGCGGCCAGATGCCGAAGGAGATAGCCGTTGCTGGCAGCTCCTCGACACGAACAGTGCCGACAATCGCTCGGCCAGACGCCAGCAAGCGGCTTACATGCGACTACACTGAAGAGGTAGCGACGCCAGCGCTGGTTTCCAGCACGGCTCGCCCAGCCAACATGCATCAGTGCAGGAGCCAAACATGCTGACACTGCTCAAGAGTCCCGCCGATCACGTTGTCGCCCTGCATCTCGCGGGGCATATCGATCAGGCTTCGCTCGCCCCCATCATCAAGGAATGCGACGAACGCCTGGCGCGCCATGAGCGAATCTCGCTGCTGGTGGAAATCGAACGCTTTGGCCTGATCACGCCCGCCGCCCTGCTCAATGATATCGGCTATGCCCTGCGCCACTTGGGAGACTTCGAGCGCGAAGCCATCATCAGCAAGGCCGACTGGTTGCGCCATGTCACTGAGTTCAGCAAGCATCTGGTGCGCTCCATCGAGGTGCGCCACTTCTCGCCCGACGAGCGCGAGGCTGCCTATGCCTGGGTCGCCGAGCCACCGCGTGGTGGCTCTGGCATCGGTGCTGGTGCCAATAAAACCCCTACCGGTCATGATGCCCAGACCCCGGCGGCGAAACGCCATCAGGCCTGAAGCCCCCGCCATCGAGTGAGCCTCCAAAACATCCTGCCACCGCCTCATGGCAGGGTGCGCGTCAGCACCAATCCCGCCATCAGCAGCGCTCCCATCGAAACTGCCCAGAGCGTCATCGCGCGCTCCACTTCCGCTCGCTCTGCACAGCGCAGCAGCTGGAAGATCGTGACCAGGGGCAGCATGTAGCGCGTCTCGATCAGCTCACGCGTGCAGACCATCAAGGCAAGCATCACCAACAGCAGGCCAGCATGCCCCAGCCGTAGCGGCGCCCTCAGCCACCAGAGTGCCATGCTGGTGGTCAGCAACATGGTGACCCACAGCCCCACCGGGTGGTCATTGAGCCATAACAGCCAGGTATTGCGGATCGTCCAGCGCTGGAAATTGTAGTCATGCGTCACCTCAAAGCTCATCACCAGCATGACCCACACGCCCGCCAGCGTCATCAGCAGCAGAATGCCCCGCCATGGCCAGGCACCCTGGGTGCACAGACGCCACAGCAGATGCCACTGCCTCGGCAAGTCGGCCAGCCACAACGGCAGAAACACCACGCCGATCACGCCCAGGTAATAGCCGAGATTGCCGGTGTGCCAACCGGCCTTATGACGGCCGGTATCGCCCATGGCAATGCCGTCGTTCCAGAGAACAAACCCGATGAAGGCGGCCACCGGAATCACGGCCACCCACCACCAGCGCACGATCAGGCCCCACCAGACAGAAAGCTGACGCAACGGCGAGCGCAGCGGTGGCGCCATGCCGACAGCCTGAGAGTGAGCCCCAGACTGCGCATGCGCCATGAACAGCAATAGACCGCCCCACAGCCCGAGCAGCACGATGCTGTCCTGCCGCAAGCCGAGCCCGACCAGGATCAAGGCCAGCAACGCCAGGCGCCGCTCATGCACCAGCGCGACGAGCTGCAGCGCGACCAGGGCGATGATCCACGGGTCGGTATACACCAGCGCCAGATAGGGAAAGATGATCGGCAGCCATAGCCACTGCCAGCTCTGACGATTCGCCTGTTGCCGGGCGCCGCTCTCATCGAGCATGGGGTACAGGCGCCGATAGACGCTCGGCAGCGCCCGCCAGACCATGCATGCCATGGCACTGAAGCCCAGCAACGACAGACCTCGCACCCAGTCAACCGAGGGCATCTCAGGCCAGCGTCCGGCCATGGCGTCGGCTGCGAGAGGAAGATTGAGCCACTCCCCCAACGTCTGGAGCGTCATCAACGTCACCGCCATGGTGGCGTGATATAGCGTCAGGGTGGTCAGCTTGGGATGCTGACCCCAGTCGCTGGCGAGAAACTGGCGAACCTGCGCGAAATGCACTCCCTCATCGACGAAAGGGATCGGCAGGAAAAGACTCACCAGCCACAGGGAGGCGCTCAGGCACGCTCCCAGTACGAGCAACACAAGCCCCACCTTCAAGGGCCAGCGATGTCTGGCGCGCACGCATCCCAAGCGCTGATCGAGCGACGACATATCCTTGTCTCCTTGTCAGACCTCCCCGAGAAACCCGTTCACGGCTCTCTCCAAAGGGAAATCCCGTGTCACCAGTATCGGCAGGCCGGCGCGGATTTTTCCAGTCAGGCCATGCACTTTGCCCCTCCAAGGCTCGCGGCAGTACAATGCGCTCAGTCTGCTTCGCTGATACGCCTGTAAAAGGCGTGCCGAAGACCTGCCTGTTCATGCTTCGCGACTGCGAAGCGTACCGATCAAAGCGACAAGTCGAGGGATCGCTGAGCCCATGCGTGCCAGTCAACTGCTGATTTCCACTCTCAAGGAAACCCCGTCCGACGCCGAAGTCGTCAGCCACCAGCTGATGCTGCGGGCCGGTTTCATCCGTCGCCTGACCTCCGGCCTCTACACCTGGATGCCACTGGGCCTGCGCACACTGCGCAAGGTCGAGCGCATCGTGCGTGAAGAGATGGACCGCTCCGGTGCCCAGGAACTGCTGATGCCAGCCGTGCAGCCAGCCGAGCTGTGGCAGGAGTCCGGTCGCTGGGAGCAGTACGGCCCCGAGCTGCTGCGCGTGGTTGACCGTCACCAGCGCGACTACTGTGTCGGCCCGACCCACGAGGAAGTCATCACCGACCTCGCGCGTCGTGAGCTGAACAGCTACAAGCAGCTGCCGGCCAACTTCTACCAGGTCCAGACCAAATTCCGCGACGAGATTCGTCCGCGCTTCGGTGTGATGCGCTCACGCGAGTTCGTGATGAAGGATGGTTACTCCTTCCACCTGGGCGAAGAATCCCTGAAAGAGACCTATCAGGTGATGTATGACACCTACGTGCGCATCTTCACGCGCCTGGGTCTCGACTTCCGTCCCGTCATCGCCGACAACGGCTCCATCGGTGGGACCGGCTCCCACGAATTCCACGTGCTGGCCGCCTCCGGTGAAGACGCCATCGCCTTCTCCACCGGCTCCGATTTCGCCGCCAACATCGAGAAGTGTGAAGCGCTGCCGGCTCCGCTGGGCGAGACGCCTGAGCGCGCGGCACCGACCCAGGAGATGCAGCTGGTCGACACGCCGAACGCCAGGACCATCGCCGCGCTGGTCGAGCAGCATGGCCTGGACATCAAGAAGACCGTCAAGACGCTGATCGTCAAGGCGGCCGAAGGCGTCGAAGGTGGTCTGATCGCGCTGATGGTACGTGGCGACCACGAGCTGAACGAGATCAAGGCCGAGCACCTGCCACAGGTCGCCGAGCCGCTGACCATGGCCAGCGATGAGGAAGTGCGCGCCGCCGTCGGTGCCGGTTTCGGTTCCCTCGGCCCGGTCGGCCTCGAGATGCCGATCATCATCGATCGCAGCGTCGCGCTGATGAGCGATTTCGGTGCCGGTGCCAATATCGAAGGCAAGCACCACTTCGGCCTCAACTGGGAGCGTGATCTGCCGCTGCCGGAAATCGCCGATATCCGCAACGTCGTCGCCGGTGATCCGTCACCGGACGGCCAGGGCGTGATCGATATCGCACGCGGTATCGAGGTGGGTCACATCTTCCAGCTCGGCACCAAGTACTCAGAGGCCATGAACGCCACCGTGCTCGACGAGAACGGCAAGGCACAGCCGCTGTCCATGGGCTGCTACGGCATCGGCGTGACCCGCGTGGTCGCCGCTGCCATCGAGCAGGGCTACGACAAGGGCGGCATCGTGCTGCCGGAAGCCATCGCGCCCTTCCAGGTCGCCATCGTGCCGATGAACGCCCACAAGTCCGTGCGTGTCAGCGAGACTGCCGAGCGCGTCTATCAGGAGCTGACGGCTGCCGGTTACGACGTGCTGCTGGATGATCGTGATCTGCGCCCGGGCAACAAGTTCGCCGACGGCGAGCTGCTGGGCATTCCGCATCGTCTGGTGATCGGTGATCGCGGTCTCGACAATGGCGAGTACGAGTACAAGGGTCGCACCGATGACGAAGCGACCATGATCGCCGTCGACAGCCTGCTGGACTTCCTGGCCGAGCGCAGCGCGAGCTGAACTCGAGCCGCCTGAGCCACTCGCTCGCGGCTGACGCTAGCGCAGTACCCGGGACAGCCCGCTCCTCTTCTCGAGGGCGGGCTGTCTCGTTATGTGCCTTCCTTGAACATCCCATTACCGTCAACGCCGCGGTAACGGCATAATGGCGCCATGATTGATACGCAGGGACTGCGCATGACCATCTCATCGATTTCCCCTTCAGCGCCGCCCGTGACAGGCGCTGCAGGCGACACCTTACATCGCCGCCTGCGCCCATGGCTGGCCGCTGTCCTGCTGACGCTGAGCGCCGCGTCTACCGGCCTGACAAGCCCCCCTGGGCAGGCCGCCGCCGCGATCCCCGAGCATGGGTTGTCGCCGGGGCTGCGTGACAGCCTGCGCGAGGCCTTGGCCGAGCCCGAGGCCTTCGAGGACCCCATCGATGCTCTGCACTGGGTATTGAGCATGCAGCAGCGGCTGGAGCGCTACATGCCCGACCGCGCCGCGCGCATCGACCTGTTGCGCAAGGTGCGCCGCGAAGCGACGCGCACAGGCCTGGCACCGGAGCTGATCCTGTCCGTTATCCAGGTCGAGAGCGCCTTCAAACCCACCGCGGTCTCCCACGCCGGGGCGCGCGGCCTGATGCAGGTCATGCCCTTCTGGAAGCGTGAGATCGGCGAGCCCGGCGACAATCTGCTCGATCAGGACACCAGCCTGCGTTACGGCGCGACCATTCTTGCCCACTACCTCAAGCGCGAGAAAGGTGACATCACCGATGCGCTGGCGCGCTACAACGGCAGCCTCGGCAAGACCTGGTACCCGGAGCGAGTGATGCGAGCCTGGACAACCCGCTGGTGGTATCAGCCGCCGGCGCCCTTCGTCGCCGAGCGCTCGCCCGAAGGCCTGGTCGACACCGCCGACGAAGACCTTGCCAAAACCGCCAACGAAGGCGCGTCACGCCGCACCGAGGCCAGCAACACTGAGCCCGGCCTCGAGCAAAGTGGTGGTGTTGAGCAAGGTGAGGGTATCGAGCAACATACCGGCGCTGCGCAAGGCTCGGAGCCGCTCGCTGCCGAAGATACCTTCGACGGCCCTGCCAACCGCTCGCTGGCCGCCGGAGGCAGTCCCTGACAGCCCCCTGACAGGCCCGACAGCAGGTGATGACGGCAGCTGTTGACGAGAAAGGCAGCAGACACGAAAAAGCCTCGCCCGGAATACCGGACGAGGCTTCTTGCTTAACGCTTGCGATCAATCCCGTTGATCGTCAGACCAGGGTCGGGCCTGCCGCGATGATCGCCTCATCCACGCCGGCGAACTTCTTGAAGTTCTCGACGAACTTGGCTGACAGGTCACGTGCCTTGCTGTCGTAGGCGGCGCGGTCTTCCCAGGTCTCACGCGGGTCGAGCAGGCTGGAGTCGACGCCCGGCACGCGCACCGGCACATCCAGGTTGAGCACGTCGATGTGACGCGTCTCGATGTCCGCCAGAGCACCGTTCTGAATCGCGCTGATGATGCCGCGCGTGGTCGGGATGGAGAAGCGTGAGCCGCCCTCACCGTAGGAGCCACCGGTCCAGCCGGTATTGACCAGGTAGACGCGTGAACCGAAGGCCTCGATGCGCTTGATCAACAGGTCAGCGTATTCACGTGCCGGGCGCGGGAAGAACGGCGCGCCGAAGCAAGTGGAAAAGGTCGCTTCCAGACCAGCGGTGGAGCCCATCTCGGTGGAGCCGACCTTGGCGGTGTAACCGGACAGGAAGTGGTAGGCAGCAGCCTGCTTGCTGAGCACGGACACCGGCGGCAACACGCCGGACATGTCGCAGGTCAGGAAGACGATGGCATTCGGCTCGCCGGCACGGTTTTCCGGCACGCGCTTCTCGATGTGCTCCAGCGGGTAGGCGGCACGCGAGTTCTGGCTCAGACGGTCATCGCCGTAATCCGCACCACGACGGTCATCCAGCACCACGTTTTCCAGCACGGCACCGAACTTGATCGCGTTCCAGATCACCGGCTCGTTCTTCTCGGACAAGTCGATGCACTTGGCGTAGCAGCCGCCTTCGATGTTGAAGACGGTGCCTTCGCCCCAGCCATGCTCGTCATCACCGATCAGATGACGCGCAGGATCGGCGGACAGGGTGGTCTTGCCGGTGCCGGACAGGCCGAAGAACAGCGTGGTCTCGCCGTCGTCACCGACGTTGGCGGAGCAGTGCATCGGCAGCACGTCCTTTTCCGGCAGCAGGAAGTTCTGCACCGAGAACATGGCCTTCTTCATCTCACCGGCATAACGCATGCCCGCCAGCAGGACACGGCGACGCGCGAAGTTGATCAGCACGACGCCGTCGGAGTTGGTGCCATCACGCTCAGGCTCGCAGGTGAAGTGCGGCGCGTTGAGGATGGTCCATTCACTCTTGTCCTTGGCATTGAAGCTGTCCGGACGCACGAACATGGTACGCGCGAACAGGTTGTGCCAGGCCGTCTCGGTGGTCACGCGGATCGGCAGGTAGTGCTCGAGGTCAGCCCCGACATGCAGCTCGGAGACGAAGCTGTCGCGCTCGCCGAGATAATCCTCGACGCGCTCCCACAGGGCGTCGAAACGCTCCGGGCTGAACGGGCGATTGACGCTGCCCCAGTCGATGGCGTCCGAAGTGGACGGCTCGTCGACGATGAAGCGGTCGTTCGGGGAGCGTCCGCTACGGGCTCCCGTCTCCACGACCAGCGCGCCGTTGTCGGCCAGACGTCCTTCGCCGCGAGCCACTGCCAGCTCGATCAGCTCTGCGCTGCTGAGATTGGTGTGAGTGGTCACCGCACTGTCTTGATGCTTGCTCATTCGCGTCTCCGCGGCTCAGGGCCGCCCTCTCTCTTGATGGCTGAAGCCAGATGCCCGAGGTACATGCCACAGGCTTATTTTGTGATCGATCGTTGCTGCCCGATCGCGCATGACGGCATGCCATGACACCGTCGATACCACCAGCACAGGGCATCCGGCCCTGTGCTGGCAAGGCATTATGGCAAAAAGGGTGTCGGGCGGAAACGCCCATTGTTGCAACACCTTGGCGCAGGCACCGCCGCCTGACGGACGACGATATGTCAGACGATCATCGTCCCTGGGGCCAGTCGCCGGCGCGTTGGGAAAAGCTCAATGCACGACGGGACTTTCGGCGTCAGGATCTTCGATGATCGCTTCCACTTCCGCGGCACTGAAGGAATAGCGGGTATGACAGAAGTGACACTGGGTGGCCAGTTCGCCCTGCTCGGCGACGATCTGACGCAGCTCGTCGGCGGCGATACTGTGCAGGGCAGCGCCCAGACGCTCGCGCGAACAGGTGCAGCCGAAACGCAGCGCCTTGGGCTCATAGATGCGCACGGTTTCTTCGTGATAGAGACGATGCAGCACTTCCTGCTGGTCCAGCGCCAGCAGCTCCTCGGCCTTGAGGGTCTCGGCCAGGTGCACGACGCGCTCCCAGGCATCCGGGTCCTTGTTGGCCTCATCGTTGGGCAGCTGCTGCAGCATCACGCCGCCAGTGCGCTTGCCATCGGCCATCAGCCACAGGCGGGTCGGCAGCTGCTCTGACTGGCTGAAGTAACTCTCCAGACAGCCGGCGAGGCTGTCCTGATCGATGGCCACGATGCCCTGATAGCGCTTGCCTTCACGTGGGTCGAGGGTGATCACGATCTGCCCCTGGCCGACCAGCTCCTGCAGACTGGACTCTTCCGTCGGCAACACCGCTTCATCGCCGAGACGAGCGATGGCGCGCAGCTCACCGCCGGGGTTCGACTCGGCCATCAGCTGGCGCACGATACCGGTGCCGCGCACTTCCAGCGTCATGGTGCCATCGAGCTTGATGGTCTCGGTCAGCAGCGCCACGGCCGCCAGCATCTCGCCCAGCTGGCGCGAGATGGCCTGTGGGTAGGAGTGACGATCGAGCACCTCGGCGTAGGCCTTGTCGAGTGTGACGATCTCGCCACGCACGTTGGTGGCATCGAACAGGAAGCGCTGGATCTGATCGAAGCTCGGCGCGGCCGCATCGTCAGTGGAATGGGAATCTTGCATGTCGTGTTCGCTCATTGAGGGACCTCAAGGCAGGCGTGAAGGGAGAGCGCACAAGCGCCCCCATGTCAGGCCGCCAACAACGATGTGCTGACACACATCGGTATGGAAATTCTGCCGGTCGGTGCCAAGGCACCCGGCGGTGACTCGCGCTGGCTCAGCTATCGGCATCCTGACGCTGGAAGCGATGGATGTTGCGGCGCTGTTTCTTGTCAGGACGGCCGGGAGGCGGCGTCATGCCCTGATTGCCGAGGCGACGCGTCTCGGCCTCACGCTCACGGCGCTCGCGGGACTCCTGCGTCTCCTGATAGAGCTTCTGGGCCTCGGGCGCGCCACGGCGCTGGTCGCTGAGGGCCAGCACCTCGACGACAAGGCGATCCCAGCCCTGCGGCACCTCGATCACGGCGCCGATCTCGACGGTCTTGGAGGTTTTCACCTTGCCGCCGTTGTACTGGATCTTGCCGCCCTCGATGGCCTTCTTGGCCATGCCACGCGTCTTGAAGAAGCGCGCTGCCCACAACCACTTGTCGATACGTACCTGATCGCTCATGACGCCCCCTTGCCCTCCCCGTCGCTCGAGACTCCGGCATTGTCCACCTCGGGCCCCGCGCCTTGTGTCAGCACTGCAAAGCCGTCCAGGCCGTGCACACGTTCGAAATCACGCGCAGGGCGCTTCGAATCCGGCTGACGCACGCCCAGCAGATGGGCAATGCCATAGGTGTGGGCACTTTCCAGCACCTGCGGATTGTCATCGATGAACAGGGTACGCGCCGGATCGAAGGGCTCGATCTCGTTGAGCTTGTGCCAGAAGGCCTGCTCTTCCTTGGCGTGGCCCAGATCCGCGGACGACACCACGGCGTCGAAGTAGTCGCCCATGCCGGTCAGCGCGAACTTGAGATCGATGCCATGACGGTCGGCGTTGGTCGCCAGCACCACGCGTTGCGGCTGATCGCGCAGCCAGGCGAGGAAGTCCTCGGCCTCATGGCGATAGCCGATCAGGTGCTGCACTTCACGCTTCAGGGCGACGACGTCGAGCTCGAGCTCACGGCTCCAGTAATCGAGGCTGTACCAATTGAGCGTGCCGGACTCGCTGATGATGCGCGCCTTGAGATCGGCCTGCAGCGCCTCATCGAGTCGGTGCAGCTCGCAATAGCGCCTGGGCAGATGTTCGAGCCAGAAGTGGCTGTCGAAGTGAAGGTCAAGCAGAGTGCCGTCCATGTCCAACAGCACGGTGTCGATAGTGTTCCAGTCAAGCATCGGGTTCTGTCAGCCAGAGGGAAATTTGGCCACATAGTGTAAAGCATGGCCCACGGGCGCGCATGTGCAACAAGGGGGGATGGCGGCTTGTGATTGCCCCGCTCGCGGCGGCCTGCCACGATGAGCGACAGTATTCTCTCTTCTCATACTGCCTCGCGAGGACTTGCGATGGATGATGCGCCAGATACCGTTCACCCGACCATGAATCAATCAGACACCAGCCACACGCTGACGCCGCCGCGGATCGACTCACGCCGCGAGGTCGCTCGCTCGCGCCTGTTCGCCGTCGAGGCGCTGGAGTTGACCTTCTCCAATGGCGCCACCCGTAGCTTCGAGCGCCTCAAGAGCGGCGGTCACGGCGCGGTGATGATCGTCGCCATGCCCGACCCCGACCACGTGCTGATGATCCGCGAATATGCCGCTGGCCCTGAGCAATATGTGCTGACCCTGCCCAAGGGACTGATCGACCCGGGCGAGGACCCGGTGACCGCCGCCAATCGCGAATTGATGGAAGAATGCGGTTATGGCGCACACAACATCGAACCACTGGCCGAACTGAGCCTGGCGCCCAACTACATGGATCACCGCATGAACGTGATGCTGGCGCGCGATCTGTTCGAAAAGCGCCTGCCGGGCGATGAACCGGAACCGCTGGTCGTCGAGCGCCACCGCCTCGATGAGCTGCCGGCGCTGCTGGCACGTGAGGACTTCCACGAGGCGCGTGCGGTCGCGGCGCTGTTCATGGCCCGCGAACGCCTGCTGGCCGGGGAAGATACCTACAGCCCTCGCTGGTGGTAGGGACTTGCTGGCAAGCGCTGTTGGCAGGCATTGATGGCAAGCACTGGCAACAAGGCACTGGCCACAAGCGCCCAGCCCCCCTTCTTTCCTGCCCCCACACCCTGCCTTGCATGCCCCCATACGACGACAAGCCCCCGCCAATGGCGGGGGCTTGTCGTTTCACTCGCGATGCGCTCAAGCGGGTCGTGCTGGCGACTCGTTCAGGCACCGCAAGATCCATTGCGGGTCTGACCTGGGACCAGACCGTCAAGACACGTTTATTCGGTCTTCATGCTGCCATCGGCGGTGTTGGACGAGCCGGATTCCGGGCTGACGCCCATGTGGTCTTCGCCCTTGTCCATGACCTTGCCGTGCTTGGCGGACTCGGACTGGGCCGTGCCACCTTCCACCATCATGGAATCCTTCTTGGTGTTGGCAGAACCACTCTCGGTGTTGCGTTCGGTATCATTATACACCTTGCCATCTTCATGACCCGCAGCGGTACCGCCCTCTACCTTGGTGGAGTGGGCGCCAGTGTTGGCGGAACCGGTGTTGCTGGATTCGTGGTGCTCGGCAAAGGCAGCAGTGGTCGGCAGTGCCAGGGCAGTCGCGAAAAGTGCAGCAGTCAGCTTCTTCATGATCCATCCTCCAGTAGCGGTCTGTTGCAAGAGACGAGCAGATGATCCGCTCGGCCGTTGCCGGTAAGCCTTCAAGAATCCCGAGACTGGATGTCTCGAGTTCCAGGCTCCACAAGACGCTTCTACCAATCTCAACGACGTCTTGTGGTACTGCGTCAAATCTTTGCGGCGCATGTCTCAGACATCCTCTAGCGCGTCGGCTGCTTGTCGGAGCATTCTTGAAAAACGTCACCAGAGTTGTACTCGAGCCTGCTGGTGTCATTCTTGACGAAAGCGTCAATCTGCCGAGGCGTGTTGCGTCACATGCCCCCTGATGCCTAAAGATATGGAACTACAGGGCCTGACTTTCAAGCAGAGAAGGGAAAGAAAAATATCTTTTCTCCAGATTTCCTATACAAGAGTGAGATATCGACTCGCGTTTAATTAGCGCCCATATGGGCTTCTGGCCGCTCATCAGGCGGCTTTCCGCATGTCGATTTCCTGACGCCATGCGTCAAGTGGCGCAAGATGGCTTGCAGTATTTTACTCAACGAAACATTTTGTAACCCTACAGCTCCATGACATCGCCCATCTCTGCGGTCATCGCCAGTGGTCGCCACACCTCCCTCTGCAAGCACCGCTACCACCTGAATGACAGGAGACTCACATGCCAGACGTGCTGATCGGGGGACTCGCCGGACAGGGACCCAAGGGCCACATCACGCTAGCCGGGGCACTGGCCAATCGACACGGCCTGGTCGCCGGTGCGACAGGTACCGGCAAGACCGTCACGTTACAGGTGCTGGCAGAAGAGTTTTCGCGCATGGGAGTGCCGGTGTTCACCGCCGACGTCAAGGGTGACCTCTCCGGCATCGCCGCGGCGGGTAACCCGCATCCGCGCGTCGATGAACGCCTCGCCAGCCTCGGCATCAATGACTGGCAGCCTCAGGCCGCTCCCGTCAGGCTGTGGGATCTGTTCGGCAAGAGTGGGCATGCGGTGCGTGCCAGCGTGGCTTCCATGGGGCCTGAGCTGATGTCGACCCTGCTGGAATTGAACGACACCCAGAGTGGCCTGATGCACCTGGCCTTCGATCATGCCGAGCGTGAAGGGCTGGAGCTGATCGACCTCAAGGACCTGATCAGCCTGCTGAAGCATATCGAGCGTGAGCGCGAAAACTTCGAGGAGCGCTATGGCAGTGTCAGCCCCCAGAGCCTCGGTGCCATGCTGCGCCGGGTGCATGTGCTGGCCACCCAGGGCGGCGAGCGCTTCTTCTCCGAACCGGCGCTCGACATCAATGACATGCTGGCAACCACGGGCGAGGGAGAGCAGACACGCGGCTTCATCAATCTGCTCGATGGGCGTGAGCTGATGCAGAGCCCACGCCTCTATACCACCTTCCTGCTGTGGTTCCTGTCGACGCTCTTTCGCACCCTCCCTGAGCGCGGCGATGCCGATCGCCCGGTGCTGGTGTTCTTCTTCGACGAGGCCCACCTGCTGTTCGATGCCGCTCCCAAGGCATTGCTTGAGCGCCTCGAGCAGACGGTGCGCCTGATTCGCTCCAAGGGGGTCGGCGTCTACTTCGTGACCCAATCCCCCGCCGACATCCCCGATGACGTGCTCGGCCAGCTGGGCAATCGGATCCAACATGCCCTGCGCGCCTTCACTCCGCGCGACCAGAAGGCCGTCAAGACCGCTGCCGAGACTTTCCGCCCCAACCCTACCCTCGATACGGCTCAGGTGATCACGGAGCTGGGCGTGGGCGAGGCACTGGTCTCGGTGCTCGACAGCAAGGGCACGCCCACCCAGGTGGAGCGCACCTTGATCGCCCCACCGCGTGGACGGATCGGCCCGTTGAGTGACGGCGAGCGCGCAGCGCTGCTGGCAAGCTCATCATTGGCCGGTCGCTACGATGAGGTGATAGACCGTGAATCGGCTCACGAGCGTCTCGAGGCGCAACTGACGAGCTCGGCGATGGCCCAGGCTCGGCCGGAGGAGACGCCAGCGACAACGCCTGACACCACGCCGCCTGCTACAGAACGTGATGGAAGCGCTCAAGCCGCTGCCAGCGCTACCCGCCGCGACACCGAGCACACAAGTCCGGTGGCCGAAAGCGCCCCACACTCAGGCGGCAGACAGCGTCAGGGCGTCATGGAGACCCTGCTCAAGTCCGTGATGCGCGCCCTGGGGTCGCAGCTGGGTCGGTCACTGATTCGCAGTCTGCTGCGCTCCTTCACTCGCCGCTGAGGATCGCTCCTTTCAGTCTGAGACCACGCCTACAGCGTGACGCCACGCCAGCAGCCTGAAGCGCTCCTTGGCAAATAGAAGCTTTCCTTGGCAAGCAGCATCTCTCGAGACTGAGAGACTCACCCTTCACGAAAAGCAGGACATCACCCATGGGAATTTGACCATGGGTGATGTCCTGCTTTCGCTATCCAAGACTGCTGACATCATATCGTCGCGCAAACTTCATTCGCTCTCGGCAAGGAGACGCCATACTGATGATTGCTGCTTACCGGCAGCACACCATGACACACACGCGCTTGCCACTACTCTCGGGGAGACTTGACGATGTGCATGAGCAATGAAGCATTGGAATTGTGGCTGAACGACAACTGGTTCTCGATCGAACTGGCGTTGGAAGCCATCGATATGGAAGCGACAGCGGAACCTCAGCTGGCAGAAGCCGCCTGAGCCAGGAGCGTTACGCATGACACCAGCGGGATCCTGCCTGCCCCCACCGGTGATACAAGGTGTGAAACGGCACAGGACACGGATGACAGGACAAGCGGCACACAGACTCTGCCACGCATGACGACGCATCATGGTGGGCAGAGAAAGAACTTGTCGGGGAGGCCGTCGATCAGCCATCGACCGGTCTCCCCGTTTCTTTTGTACCACCACCAGAGTCACGTCCCGGCGCGCCTCTGATCCAGTCGCACCTCAAAAGGCCCCGCCAGTCTTACGTGTATGAACAGTTGATTTCCTGCCCCGGCAAAACGCCCGTTCATCGCTCCCAACCGCCATACTCTTTCTTTGGTCATTCCCTCTCCCCGCAACATGCAAGATAAGGATGTCACATGCTGCCTACTCCGCCCGCGCGACCACCCTTCTCGGGGCACTCGAGTCCAGTTGATACCTCAGATCTCTCGCCACAGGCCGCCGCCGCGACTGTCTTCCTCAATGAGAATCTCGTTCCCGCCCAGCTGCAAGCGTTGTTTGCCCTGACACTCGCCCCTGCGGGAACCTTCAACGAACAGCTCAGAGAGTACCTGGTGACCGCTTGCCGCCTGCTGGGGATGACCACCGGCATCCTGGGTCACGCAGAGGCCAATCGCTATGAAATCATGGCGGCGGTCAATCCGCCGCCCGGCAAGGTCGAGGGCGCGATAGCACCGCTGAACGAGACCTACTGCAATGAAGTCGTTGAGCAGGCTGGCTGCATCGCCTACGCCAATATCGCGACCACGTCAGCACTCGAGGCGCATCCGGCCCTCAAATCGATGCCTTTCCAGAGCTATATCGCCGCCCCGGTATGGACCGAAGGCCGTCTGACCGGCACCGTCTGCTTCGGCGACAGCTCACCGCGCGCGGCAGATTTCAGCGCCAGCGATCGTGCACTGGTCGAGACACTGGCCAGCCTTCTGGGAGGCTTGATCGATCGCGAGAATGAGCGCAAGCGGCTTGCCAGTGAACTGAGCAACCTGCGCCTCGCCTACCAGGAGATGGAGCTGCTGTTCTCGCGCTGCCAGCTTCCGATGGCGATCATGGACTTCCATGGTCATTGGACACGTCTCAACCCGGCGCTGGCGCAGCTGCTGGGGACGGAGAGGAGTGAACTGCAGCGTGGCGCGCTGGAGGATGTCTCTCACCCTGCTGACATGCAGGCCTGTCAGGAGGCGCTTCTGGCCATGCAAGCCGGCGAGATCACCCACTTCGAGCAGCCGCATCGCTATCTGGGCAGACAGGGGCAGATCATCGAAGTCATGCTGCATTTGGATATCATCGACGGCCACTCCGGCGTCATTCTCAGCCAGCACCAGGACCTCAGCGAGCGACGCTCCCACGAGGAAAGCCTGGCCCGCATGCGGCACAAGCTGGCCAGCATGGCACCCTCGGGCCCGGCCGCGCCGTCGGTGCTGGACAAGCTGTTGCCCGCCGAGATCTTCGAGCAGCAGCTGGATGGCGAGATCGCGCGCAGTGCACGTCATGGGCAGCCACTGTCGATCCTGCTGCTCAACGTGGATGCCTTCACCGACTTCAATCGCCAGTACGGCCGCACCGCAGGAGACCGCGCACTGCAACAGGTCTCCACCATCCTGCGCAACGCGACACGCAAGAGCGACCTGCTCAGCCAGCGTGATGATGGCTCGCTGATTGCGGTGCTGGGCCAGACCGATTCCAGCGGCGCCATCATACTCGCCGAGCGCGTCCGCCATGCCACGGCAGAACTGCATGGTCTCGATGGGCCGGTCACCTGCAGCATCGGGCTGACCTGCTATCACCCGGCGCCCGATACGCTCACGCTGGCCAATCGACTCGAGCTCTGTGAGCGCGCCCAGCACGCACTCAAGAAAGCCAAACGCCAGGGACGCAATCGCGTGCGTTTCCTGGAGCTTGAGCCGGTCATCCCGACCGACACCTTCGCAAGCCCCCAGTCACCGTCCGGCTTCCCCTCGCCCGATCTGCCCTGAGTGGCGCCTTTCGTGTGTGCGACCTGCCACGGATGCCCTTCAGACACATTCCCATCAACGACAACGGCCACCCCGAAGGGTGGCCGTTGTCGTTTGACTCACTCAGTACTCACTCAGTACTCACAAAGGAGACATACAGGAGTCACACAGGCTTGCGCGGTGTTTCAGTGCAGAGGCCTGCTCAGAGACCGAGTCAGATATCCGAGACCGACACTCAGTCCAGCTTGCTCAGGTCACGCACGGCGCCCTTGTCAGCGGAAGTCGCCAGCAAGGCATAGGCCTTGAGCGCGGCGGAGACGCGACGGTTGCGCTGGATGCTCGGCTTCCAGGCATCCTTGCCGCGGGCATCCATCGCTTCACGGCGCTCATGCAGCTCGCTGTCGCTCAGCTTGACGTTGATGGTGCGGTTCGGGATGTCGATCAGGATGGTGTCGCCATGCTCGACCAGACCGATGGCGCCGCCCGCCGCCGCTTCCGGAGACGCGTGGCCGATGGACAGGCCTGAGGTACCGCCGGAGAAACGACCGTCGGTGAGCAGCGCACACGCCTTGCCCAGCCCCTTGGACTTGAGATAGGAAGTCGGGTAGAGCATTTCCTGCATGCCCGGACCGCCCTTCGGCCCTTCGTAGCGGATGATCACGACGTCGCCTTCCTTGACCTTGTCGGCCAGGATGTCTTCCACCGCCTGATCCTGTGACTCACAGACGTAGGCACGGCCTTCGAAGACCAGGATGGAGTCATCGACGCCAGCGGTCTTCACCACGCAACCATCGAGTGCGATGTTGCCGTACAGCACGGCCAGGCCGCCCTGGGTGGAGAAGCAATGGTCGTAGTCGCGGATACAGCCCTGGGCGCGATCACCATCCAGGCTCGGCCAGCGCGCGCTCTGCGAGAAGGCGGTCTGGGTCGGGATACCACCCGGGCCGGCGCGATAGAACTCGATGACTTCATCAGTGGGCGAACGCATGATGTCCCACTCTTCCAGCGCCGCAGACAGCGAGTCGCCATAGACGGTCGGCACTGAGGTATCCAGCACGCCGGCACGGTCCAGCTCGCCCAGAATCCCCATGATGCCGCCGGCACGATGGACATCCTCGATGTGATATTTCTGGGTGTTCGGCGCCACCTTGCACATCTGCGGCACGCTGCGGGACAGCTTGTCGATGTCGGACATGGTGAAGTCGACACCGGCTTCCTGAGCGGCAGCCAGCAGGTGCAGGATGGTGTTGGTCGAGCCACCCATGGCGATATCCAGCGTCATCGCGTTGGCGAAGGCGGCGCGGGAGCCGATGGCACGCGGCAACAGATGCTCTTCGTTGCCTTCGTAGTAACGGCGCGCCAGCTCGACGATGCGATGCCCGGCGTTCTCGAACAGGCGACGACGATCGGAGTGCGTGGCCAGCACGGTGCCGTTGCCCGGCAACGCCAGACCCAGTGCTTCCATCAGGCAATTCATGGAGTTGGCCGTGAACATGCCCGAGCAGCTGCCGCAGGTCGGGCAGGCGCTGCGCTCGATCTCGGCGACCGTCTCGTCGTCAACGCTGTCATCGGCGGCGATGACCATGGCATCGACCAGATCGAGGCCGTGATCCAGCAGCTTGGTCTTGCCGGCTTCCATCGGGCCGCCGGAGACGAAGATGACCGGGATGTTGAGGCGCATTGCAGCCATCAGCATCCCCGGGGTGATCTTGTCACAGTTGGAGATGCACACCAGCGCATCCGCACAGTGGGCATTCACCATGTATTCGACGCTGTCGGCGATCAGGTCACGCGACGGCAGGGAATACAACATGCCGTCGTGGCCCATGGCGATGCCATCATCGACCGCGATGGTGTTGAATTCCTTGGCGACGCCGCCGGCCTTCTCGATCTCTCGCGCGACCAGCTGCCCCATGTCCTTGAGGTGGACGTGGCCCGGCACGAACTGGGTGAAGGAGTTGGCAACGGCGATGATCGGCTTCTGGAAGTCGCCATCTTTCATGCCGGTGGCGCGCCACAGGGCGCGAGCGCCGGCCATGTTACGACCTGCAGTGGTCGTACGGGAGCGATACTCTGGCATGGTGTCCTCGTCAAGATGCTTGGCCGCTCTCCTGCGCGAAGAGGGACTGATTCATGGAATTGCGCCTGACAGGGTCAGATAATTGACACAGCTCTTTCTGCGCAATCCTCTGCAGAATCACTCCGCACGGGAGCGGCTTCTGTTTTGGTCAGGCGGCGCCCCGCTCGGGGTACGCACACCTGGTGTCCAGAGGAGACGCGTGCCTCTTGGGTCAACGCTGTCTACCTAGGGTCAATTCTGTCATGTCCCGGCCCTGCTTGCCTACCAGATAGCACCGCCCACGCCATCAGCAGCCCAGAAAGATGCCGACAAGCGCCAAAAGCGTTGAATGAAGCGGCCTCTAGCGTGGGCCTGCGGCGGGAGGCGCTGATTACACTGAAGGACGACACATCAGGCAATGCCAGACACTCACAAGGAACAGGAGTCACCCATGGCCGGAAAATTCGTCATCACACGGGGCAAGGACAGCAAGTTCTACTTTGCGCTGAAGGCAGGCAACGGCGAGAAGATCCTGCAAAGTCAGGGCTATGCCGACAAGCGCGGCTGCCTGAACGGCGTGGAGTCCGTGCGCAAGAATGCCGTCGAGGAAAAACGCTTCACCCGTGAAGTCGCCAAGGACGGACGTTTCTATTTCACGCTGCTGGCCGCCAACAGCCAGCAGATCGGTCGCAGTCAGATGTACAAGTCGGAATCCGGCCGCGACAACGGCATCGCCAGCGTCGGGCGCAATGCCGCCGAGGCGGCCGTCCTCGAGCAACTCGACACCGCCTGAGCACGAGCCAGGCTGACCAGCCCCTTTCACGATCGCCCTCCCGATCACCCTTCCAATCGCTCTCTCGGAATCGACAGCCAATCGACAGACCCAAGCAGAGGAAGAGGAAAGTACTGCAGGAAAAAAGCACGCCAAGAAGAAAGTACAGGCAGCAGAAAGCACAGTAACGACAGAAGCCCCGCCAATCGGCGGGGCTTCTGTCGTCCTGCGGCTGACTTAGGCGCTGGTCGAGCTCAGCATCTGGCGCTCAGGGCCTGGCGATCAGCGCCTGTCACTCACGCCTCGCCGCTGATCACACACCACTCAATGACGCTGGGCGCTGTCACTGTCGAAGACCACACGCGAGACATCCGCGTAGCGCGCCGCGAAGTGCACGATCATGCCTTCCTTCAGGTATTCCGGCAGCTCATCATAATCGCGCTGGTTGGCCTGCGGCAGAATCAGCTCGTAGATATCACTGCGCCGCGCGGCAATCACCTTCTCGCGGATACCGCCCACTGGCAGCACCTGGCCGGTCAAGGTCAGCTCACCGGTCATCGCCAGCCCCTTGCGCGGGGCCTGACGCTTGGCCAACGACATCAATGCCGTAGTCATGGTCACCCCGGCGCTGGGGCCATCCTTGGGCGTCGCGCCCTCAGGCACGTGCAGGTGAATGAAAGACTCGTTGAAGAAGTCGGCCTCGGCATCGTAGGCTTCGAGGTTGGCCAGGGTGTAGGAGTAGGCGATGTTGGCCGACTCCTGCATCACGTCGCCCAGCTTGCCGGTCAGCTTCAGGCCACGTGTCAGGCCATGCACCCGGGTGGCTTCGATGGGCAGAGTCGCACCGCCCATGCTGGTCCAGGCAAGCCCGGTCACCACGCCTTCGCCGGCCAGGACCTTCTCACGACGGAAGATCGGCGCACCGAGGAATTCCTCGAGATTCTTGACCGAGACCTTCACGGTCGGCAGCTCCTCTTCCAGCAACTTCACCGCCGCCTTGCGCACGATGCGGTGCAGTTGTTTCTCCAGCTGGCGCACGCCGGCCTCACGCGCATAGCCCTCGATGACCTGACGCAGCGCGGCATCACTCAGATTGATGCGCTTCCTGGGGATGTTGTCGCGGGTCAGCAGTTTCGGCCACAGGTGGTGCTTGGCGATCGCCATCTTCTCCTCGGCGATGTAGCCGGAGAGGCGTATCTGCTCCATGCGGTCCAGCAGCGGGCCGGGGATGCTGTCCAGCGTGTTGGCGGTGCACACGAACAGCACCTTGGAGAGATCGAGGCGCACATCGAGATAGTGATCGAGGAAGTCGACGTTCTGCTCCGGGTCCAGCACCTCGAGCAGCGCCGAGGCCGGATCGCCCTGGAAGGACTGCCCCAGCTTGTCGATCTCATCGAGCATGATCACCGGGTTCTCGACCTTGACCTCCTTGAGCGCCTGCACCAGCTTGCCGGGCATGGCGCCCACGTAGGTGCGGCGATGCCCCTTGATCTCGGACTCGTCTCGCATCCCGCCGATCGAGAAGCGATAGAACTCGCGCCCCAGCGCCTGGGCGATGGAGCGCCCGATGGAGGTCTTGCCGACACCGGGCGGGCCGACCAGCAGCAGGATCGAGCCGCCGACATCGCCCTTGAAGGTGCCCTCGGCCAGAAACTCGACGATACGTGACTTCACATCATCCAGCCCATCGTGATCACGATTGAGCACGGTGCGCGCGTGGGCCAGGTTGAGCTGATCGGTGGAGGTGATGCCCCATGGCAGCGAGGTCAGCCAGTCAAGATAGTTGCGTGTGGTGCCGTATTCCGGCGAGCCGGTCTCCAGCACTGACAGCTTGTCGAGTTCGTCATCGATGCGCGACTGGACACGCTCCGGCACCTTGAGCTCGTCGAGACGGCCACGGAAGGTATCGACGTCGTTCTCGCGATCATCCTTGGAGATGCCCAGTTCACGCTGGATGACCTTGAGCTGTTCACGCAGGAAGAATTCGCGCTGATGCTTCTCCATCTGCGCGTTGACCTGCTGGGAGATCTCGGTCTGCAGCTGTGCGACCTCGATTTCCTTGCGCAGCAGGGGCAGCACCTTCTGCATGCGCTCCATCACCGGCAGCGACTCCAGCACTTCCTGCAGCTCAGCGCCCTTGGCCGAGGTGATGGCGGCGGCGAAGTCGGTCAGCGGGCCCGGTTCATGCGGGCTGAAGCGATTGAGGTACTGCTTGAGCTCCTCACCGTACAGCGGGTTGATCGGTAGCAGCTCCTTGATGCCGTTGATCATCGCCATCGCATAGGCGCGGGCCTCGTCGCTCTCGGCATCGACCGGTTCGCGCGGATAGGTGACCTCGACCAGATAGGGAGGCTTGCGCGACAGCCAGCGCGTGATGCGGAAGCGACGCAGCCCCTGGGCGATGAACTGCACCTGATCAGCGCCGTCTTCGGGCTTGTGGACGCGCACGGCGGAACCGATCTCGGGGAAATGCTCGACCCCCAGCTCATCCACCTCGACATCGCCGACGAAGGCCAGACCGACAGCATGATGCGGCGTGTTGCCGACCAGCTGCATGGTCTCGGCCCAACGCTGCTTGTTGATCACCAGCGGCTGGACCTGGGCCGGGAAGAACGGGCGATTGTGGATCGGCAGCAGGTAGATACGCTCCGGCAGCTGGTCGCCACTCGGCACCAACCCACCCGAGGAGGAGGAAGGCTCTTGTGACTGGCTGTCATCCTCGAAGCCGGCAAGAATATCGTCGTTATCGGAAATCTCTTCGTGACGTGGCATGCAACCCTCATGAAACCAAGCCTCGGTTGAGGCGATCATCTCCACCAATGCGGCCAGTGAGCCATTTTATCAAGGCAGGCTGGCTGCGCCGCAGGCGCAACACTGCGTGATCAGGGTGGCACCTGATGCGCCCCCGGAAACGACAATACCCACCATGAGGCGGGCATTGTCGTTTCCAGCATACTGCGCGGCGCTGACGTCACTGAGCGCTCGTGACACCGCGCCTCGCCTCTCCCCTCAGTAGATCGGGGTGCCGTTGATCCTCACGCTGTCACCATCGATCTCGACCACGAGGTTGCGGTCGGCGGCCTGCGGAGAGACCCCTGCCATCATGGCCATCATCGGCGGCACGTTGCGGAACTCGAAGCGCCCGCTCAGACGATTCAGGAAGGCCCGCTGACCCGGGACGGTCTGCAGCTCCTGGATGGTCAGGTCAGTGATGTCGGCACCATCGAGAATCATCTGGCCATCACCCTGCATGTCGACACCGAACGCATCGCTCTTGGCATTCAGCGATTCCAGCGTCAGGCGTGGAGAGGTGCTCAGCATGGTGAACAGCGGCGCTTCGACCTTCTCGAGCATGGCGACCTGCTGCGCTTCGCTCAGCTCCTCGAACGGCTTGCCCGCTTCTTCCAGCAAGCCCTGAAGCTGGGTGATGAAGTCATAGACGGCCGCGCCCTGCAGACGATCGATCGAGATGGACACATCACCGCTGGCCATCTGCTGATCACCCGCGCTGACATCCTCTACCGACAGCTTCATCAGATAGCGCAGCTCGGTCGGGTCCAGACGCGTTTCACCGCTGTAACGGATATCGCTGGCGACCACTGGCGGCTGACCGGTGCCGTTGTCGATGGTGAGGGTGTCCAGCACGATCTTGTCGTCCTGGCGGAAGTCATTGTCCGCCCCGCGATAGATGCCATTGAGGCTCAGGGTACCGATGCTGACCTTCTCGGCACCATTGGTGATATCGAACGGCGTGATCTCGCCATCCACGGTGATTTCCGGGGTATCACCGCCATCGTGGGAAGCCAGCAGCTCGCCGCCCTGGAAGTCGATGCGCGTGCCGCTCTCAGGGTCCTGCCAGTCGAAGGCCGGCAAGGTCAGGGTGGTGTCGCTGGCGCCACTGAAGTTGTCGACGCTGCCATCGAAGGCGATCGCCTTGCCATCGCCGAGCACTTCGGCGAAGACATCGCGTGATGGCGTACCGTACAGCACCTTGACGTTGCCCTGCATGCTGGTCGACAGCAGGCCGTGGCCAGCTTCATAGGGCAATACGATGCGCATGGGGCCTTCACCGTCGCCGGTGGCGAGTTCCATCTCTACCCGGCCCGTGGAGCCGAACCAGCCGCTATCGACCTCTTCACGGGTCGCCTTGATGTCGGAGCTCCTGTCGAGCTCTGCCACCATGCGGGCCATTTCATCTTCAAAACGCTGGCTTGAGTAAGCCACGCCGCCGACATAGCCGGCTGCCCCGATGACGACCACTGCCGTCGCGGTTACCAGTCCCTTGCCCATCGCATTGACCCTTGTCCGTTATTGAAGCATCACACCGTCTGCGCGGTGCCTCTTGTCACATCTGCTTCCATCAGTGAAACACGTGCGTGAGCCTCGCTGCCAAGACAGCGAGACGTCAGTGCAACCACAGCCACAGATGCATCGTCGACCAGGCATAGATACCGGCGAAGACATCATCCAGCATGATGCCGAAGCCGCCGGCAACCCGGCGGTCGGCCCAGCGAATCGGCCATGGCTTGAGAATATCGAAGACCCGGAAGACCACGAAGCCCCATAGCGCTGCCTGCCAAGAGAATGGCACGGCGGCCATCGTGATCCAATAGCCGACGAATTCGTCCCAGACGATCCCGGAGTGATCATGCACGCCGAGATCGCGCGAAGTGCGATCACAGATCCAGATCCCGACCAGCGACGCGACCAGCACGATGGCCAGATACGGCCAAAGCGTGAGGTTGGTCATCAGCCAGTAGAACGGGATTGCCGCCAGGGTACCGAAGGTGCCCGGAGCAAAGGGCGCGGTACCACTGCCCAGCCCGAAAGCCAGGAAGTGCACGGGGCGCCGCCAGACACTGGCGGGTGCCCGATTCATGGTGCCACCCCGTTCGCGTTGCGCGGTAACGCATCATCGCAGGAGCCGTCTGTCCCAGAGACCTGTGTGGCAGAGGACTGAGTGACGGAGGTTTGCGAGGCAGAGGCTTGCGAGGCAGAGAAATGCTGCCAGCTCTGGCCCGTAGCTGCCTGCTCAATGCCCTTTTCCATCAGCAGCACACGCGGCGCATCGCTGCCCGGCGCCTGCATGCGCCCGATGACATTCAAGGGCAGGTTGAGCGAGCGCAGGGCGAGCCTGGCCGTCTCGAGGTTCTCTTCAGGCAGCGTGAGCAACAGCTCGTAATCGTCGCCGCCATTGAGGACCGCCTCGCGAGCCCCCTGCTCGCCCAGCGCAGTGATCAGCTCCGGCGCCAGTGGCAGTTCGCCAAGCTCCAGCGCCGCCGACAGCTGACTGGCGCGACAGATGTGTGCCAGGTCACCCATCACGCCATCGGAGACATCCAGGCCCGCACTGGCCAGCTCACGTAGTGCCAGCCCCGCATCGACCCGCGGTTCTGGTCGCAGGTAGGCCGCCAGGCAAGGATTCAGCACATCGCGGACGCCCTCCTGCCAGGCCTTGAGACCGGCATGCGCCAACCCCGGCAGGCCGGTGACCGCGATGAGATCGCCCTCACGGGCGCCGTCACGCCGCAGGATCGGGCGGGCCACGCTGTCGGCCTGCTGGGCAGGCTCGAGCACGCACGGCAGCTCGCCATGCACGGTGATCGTGATGGAGAGCGGGCCGTGCGTGACGTCGCCGCCGACCAGCGCGATGCCGTAGCGATCCGCCAGCGCGTGGAAACCGGCCGCAAAACCATGCAGCCAGTCTTCATCCACGTCCGGCAACGTCAGCGCCAGCAACGCCCAGCGCGGGGTCGCACCCATCGCCGCCAGATCGGACAGATTGACGGCCAGGGCACGATGGCCAATGGACGCCGCAGGCGCATCCGGCGGGAAGTGCACCCCCGCCACCGAGGTATCGACACTGACCGCCATCTGCATGCCATCACTGGCGGCAAGAAGTGCACAGTCGTCACCCGGCCCCAGCAACACGCCCGGTGCCCCGGACAGATCGCGCTGGAAGTAGCGGGCAATCAGCTCGAATTCACCTGGCATGTCAGCGCAGGCGGGCCTGGGTCACCTCGGCGCTGCGCAGCTTGACTGCCAGCTTGTCGAGGATCCCGTTGACGTACTTGTGCCCGTCGGTGGCTCCGAAGGTCTTGGCCAGCTCGACCCCTTCGTTGATCGCCACGCGATACGGCACTTCCATGCGCTTGGACAGCTCGTAGGCGCCCAGACGCAGGATGGCCAGCTCGATCTCGTCGAGATCCTGCAGGCGACGGTCGAGCAGCGGGCTGATGCTGGCATCCAGTTCTTTCTGGAAGCGCGGCACGTTGTGCAGCAGCTCGTGGAACAGGGCCTGGTCGGCGATACGCATCACCTCGACCCAGTTCTCATGCAGCTCGACATCATCGTCGATCTTTTGACCACGGAACTCGGCTTCGATGGTGGTCATGTTCTTGCCAGTCATCTGCCACTGGTAGATGCCCTGCACGGCCAGCTCGCGAGCGGCGCGACGCGCCTGCTGCTGCTTGGACGGCTCGCGCTCGGTACGTTCATTGCGTTCGCTCACGCGTCACCTCCCATGGCCTTGAGCAGGGAGACCATTTCCATCGCCGCCATGGCCGCTTCGGTACCCTTGTTGCCGGCCTTGGTGCCGGCACGCTCGATGGCCTGCTCGATGGAATTCACCGTCAGCACGCCATTGGCGACCGGGGTGTCGAATTCGAGCTGCAGACGCGACAGCGCGGAGTTGCACTCACCGGCGACGTATTCGAAGTGCGGCGTACCACCGCGGATCACCGCACCCAGCGTGATGACGGCGTGCGGCTTGACCTTGGCCAGCACGGCCTTGACGGCCAGCGGAATTTCCCAGGCACCCGGCACGTGGATCAGGTCGATGTTTTCCTCATCGACGCCGTGGCGTACGAGAGAATCGACCGCGCCTTCCACCAGGCTGTCGACGACATGGTGGTTGAAACGCCCGACGACGATGACGTAACGGCCATCGACATTGGTGAAAGTGCCTTCGAGTTGAGCAATCGGTTGCATGGTCAGTCCACAATGCTAGCGCCCCGGAGAACCGGGGCGGGGATATCAATCATACCGGGGCAGGTCGCCAGAAGTGCGCGACCTCCCCCGCCATTTGGAGTGCCGAAGCGCTTATGCGTCGGCGGCGTCTGCCCCTGTCTCGCCGGTCGTGTCATCACTGCCGACCAGTTCGACCACTTCGAGGCCAAACCCGGACAAGGCAGAGAACTTCCACGGCGAGCTGAGCAGACGCATCCGGCCGACACCGAGATCCCGAAGGATCTGGGCACCGGTACCGGTGGTCAGATAGTTGCCCGCACCATCGGATTCGTTGGTGCGCGGCGTACGACGTCGTCCGAGGAAGACATCGAGACGATCCTTGTAATCCATCGCGTCGCTGCCGGTGTCCAGCAGTACCAGCACACCGGCATCGGCGGCGGCGACTTCAGCGAGCGCATCATTGAGCGCCCAGCTGCTGCTGCCCGGCTGACGCAGGGTCAGCAGGTCGCGCATCGGGTCCTGCACGTGCACGCGCACGGTGGTCAGAGACTCGGCATTCGGCGTGCCCTTGACCAGCGCCAGGTGGTGACGGCCCTGGATTCGATCGCTGAAGCAATGCAACGTCAGCTCGCCGAAGGCGGTCTCGACCTGCTCGCTGTCCAGCACTTCCACGGTCTGCTCATTGTGGATGCGATACTCGATCAGATCCGCAATGGTGCCGACCTTGAGGTCGTGCTCGGCGGCAAAGCGCTCGAGCTCTTCACGACGCGCCATGCTGCCGTCATCGTTCATGATTTCACAGATCACGCCGGTCGCGCCAAAGCCCGCCATGGATGCCAGGTCACAGGCCGCCTCGGTATGGCCGGCACGACGCAGCACGCCACCCGGCTCCGCCATCAGCGGGAAGATGTGTCCCGGCTGGACGATATCCTGCGGGCGCGCATTGCGCGCGGCGGCAGCCTGCACGGTCCGGGCGCGGTCAGCCGCCGAGATGCCGGTGGTGACGCCTTCGGTGGCCTCGATGGAGAGCGTGAACTTGGTGCCGAAGCCGGAACCGTTGGCCTGAACCATCAGTGGCAGCTGGAGCTGTTCGCAATGCTCACGCGACATCGGCATGCAGATCAAGCCACGCGCGTGGCGTGCCATGAAGTTGATGTGCTCGGCTGTCACGGCTTCCGCGGCGATGATGATGTCGCCTTCATTCTCACGATCCTCGTCATCCATGAGGATGACCATCTTGCCTTGTCGGATATCCTCGACGAGTGCTGCGATGCCTGATAGCGCCATGCTTGCTCCACTTTACGGGCTGCGCCGGCCCAAGTCGGGCCCACGCGTATTATCAAAAAGTCGGGCGTCAGGGTACCCCGCCACCCCGTTTTGCGCCAGCACCCAGCGACGACGCTGTCGCCAGACGGCGGCAAGTGCTTGCGTGACAAGAAGAAATCAGTCGCCGCTCTCCTGCGGGCCTGGCGATGCTACTGGCACCGCGGTGATGCGCCAATCACGCCCCACCGCCCGGATATCGCGAATCTCGACCCGGCGCTGCTGCGCCATGCGATCCAGCCCCGGCAGTGCCAGCAGCGGACGAGCCTCGCCGCCCAGCAGCGTCGGGGCCATGAAGAGCTGCATCTCATCGACCAGGCCTGCCTGGATCATGGCCCCGGCCAGCACCGCACCGGTTTCCAGCAGCACCTCGTTGGCCTGCTCGTGCTCGGCCAGATAGCGCAGCAGAGCCTCGAGGTCCACGCGTCCATCCGCGCCGGCCGGCAGTGCCACCACTTCGGCACCGGCCGCCTCCAACAAGGTACGTCGCTCAGCCAGCGCCGCTGTCTCGTCCGCGACACACACCAGCAGCGTACGACCGGATTGCGCCAGAATGCGCGCCGCCAGCGGCAGACGCAGGTGGCTATCCACCACCACGCGCAACGGCTGACGCGCCACCAGCGCCTCGAGTCCCAGCGGGTGGTCGTCGAGGCCGAGCTGGTCGGCGCGTACATTGAGGCGCGAATCATCGAAGATGACCGACTCGATGCCGCTCATCACCACGCTGGAGCGCGCGCGCAGACGCTGCACGGCGCTGCGCGCTTCAGGGCCGGTGATCCATTGGGATTCGCCGGAGGCCATCGCCGTGCGACCGTCCAGACTCATGGCCTGCTTGAGGCGCACGAAGGGCCGACCGCGTTCCATGCGTGACAGGAAGCCGGGATTGAGCGCTCGCGCCTCCTGCTCCAACACCCCGAACGTCACCGCGATGCCCGCGCCCTGCAGCAGCGCGATGCCGCGTCCGGCGACCTGCGGATTCGGATCACGCATCGCAATCACCACCCGAGAGACGCCCGCCGCGATCAGCGCCAGCGAGCAAGGACCGGTACGCCCGGTGTGGGAGCAAGGCTCCAGCGTCACATAGGCCACGCAGCCCAGCGCGCGCTCGCCCGCCTCTGCCAGCGCATTGACCTCGGCATGCCCTTCCCCGGCACGCACATGAAAGCCGCTCGCGATCACCTCGTCAGTCTCGGCCTCTACCAGGACACAGCCGACACGCGGATTGGGCTGCGTCGTGTAGCTGCCCAGCCGCGCCAGGCGCAGGGCGTGGGCCATGTGGCGCGCATCACGCGCCGAGGGAGCACTGCGTTCTCGAGAGTGACTGTTGCGAGAGTGGCTGTCACGGGGAGCATGAGAAGCATGAGGAGAAAGAGACATGCGATACCTTGGCGTGAAACGAGAGAAGGTCAGGCGGTGGCCATGCGGTGGCCACCCCTCCGAGGCCTGAAACCTGAGGCCCAGGACCCAGGGCCGAAGCCACGCGGCGTGCCGCGACAGAGCCAGCAGACACAGGCCTCAAGGGCATCGACAAGGATGACCGTGTCGAGACATCAGGGGCGCGCGTCTTCCTCGCCCGGCAGGAAGCTGGGCTCCTGGGCGAGACGATCGATCTCGGCGCGGAATTCATCAAGATCCTGGAAGCGACGATAGACCGAAGCGAAGCGGATATAGGCGACCTGATCCAGCCGCTTGAGCTGTTGCATGACCTCATCACCGATGCGCCGCGCCTCGATCTCACGCTCGCCGGTGGCACGCAGACGCTGACGAATGCGCTCCACCGCGGCCTCGATCAGCTCGGAGGAAACCGGGCGCTTTTCCAGCGCACGCAGCATGCCGGCACGCAGCTTGTGCTCATCGAAGCTCTCGCGCGAGCCGTCGCCCTTGACCACGCGCGGCATGACCAGCTCCGCCGTTTCGTAGGTCGTGAAACGCTCACCGCAGGCCGCGCACTGGCGACGCCGCCGCACCTGGTCACCCTCGACCACCAGTCGGGAATCCGTGACCTTGGTTTCATGAGTTCCACAGAAGGGACAGTGCATGTTGGAGAGCCTGCTTGGGTGCGAGGTGGCTGCGGCCCCGCGCGAAGCACAGCGAGGAAGTGGCGCAGCGCAGCCGAATGACAGCGAATGGCGGGTATTGTAACCGTTAAGGCCCCGCCACGGGAGCCTATGTCAGCCCCGACCTATCTGAACTGGCCTTGGGGAGCGGCCAAAGGGTGACAGGAGTTTCCTGCATTGTCGCCCCGGGTGACGAGCCCCGCGGCGAAAGCATCCATCATCCTGCCCGGCAGGCTTGAAATCCCCGCGCGATAACCGAAAGATGACGTCAGGGTAAGCGCCTCACAAGGACGCTTGCCCGAGCCGTGGAATCCTTTCACGACTGGCGGCGGATGATCTCTGCCGCGAGACTGATCACGATGACGCAAGGAGCTGCGACATGGGAATCATTGCATGGATCATATTCGGTCTTGTTGCCGGCATCATCGCCAAGGTGATCGTGCCCGGCAAGGACCCGGGTGGCATCATCGTCACCAGCATCATCGGCATCCTGGGGGCCGTGGTCGGTGGCTGGGTCGGCACCCTGATGGGCTTCGGGGAAGTGACGGGGTTCAATCTGGCCAGCTTTGTCATCGCCGTGCTCGGCGCCGTCATCCTGCTGATTCTGTATCGCGTGCTGCGCAAGTAAAGCGTGTCATGAAGCGCAGTGGCGTCAGCCGGCCTCAGGCCACATGACGCCAGACAGGACGGCCAGCCGGCACATGCAGGCTGGCCGTCCTGCCTTGCAGGCTTGACGAATCTGGCCCGAGGCGTGCATGACTCAGGGGTAAAGGCGCCAGGCCGTCACCCACGGGCGCCGCTGAGCGATGCGCCATTCATTGATTTCACCAGGCGACGACCAGTCGACTTCATCTGATGCGCGCCCGCCTGTCTCGCCATCGGCCCCGCAGGATGGCGCTGGCGCGCTTCACGAAGATCACCCGCGACACGCTCTGCCCATTGCGACTCACGCGGCAGAGCCAGACCGCTTTTGCTGCCACGAGGATTGCCCATGTCCGATACGTCATCTTCCGATCACTCGACTTCCACTGCAGCCGATCCCGCGCCGAGCGAGGGCAACGCCAGGCCACGCGTCAGAGTCTCTCTCGCCAAACGTCTCTCGCAAGCTGATTTCCAGGCGCACGCCACACGTCTGCTCGCCGAGATCTATCCACAGCGTCATGAAGAAGTCCTCAGACGCCTGGAGACGGTACTGGACTTCCATCGCACGCGCCTCACCCCCCGCGTGCCGGAAGGCGAGCCGCTCTGGAGCGAGGGCGATCAGTGGCTGATCACCTACGGCGACAGCCTGCAGCAGGAAGGCGAGGCGCCACTGGCGACCCTGCACGACTTCCTCGCCAGCCGACTGGACGATAGCCTGTCCGGTGTCCACGTGCTGCCTTTCTTTCCGTGGAGCAGCGATGACGGCTTCAGCGTCATCCACTATCGCGAAGTCAATCCGGCCCTCGGCGATTGGCAGGACATCCGGCGCCTGAGCAAGCACCGCGACCTGATGGCAGACCTGGTCATCAATCACTGCTCGCGCGAGTCACTGTGGTTCGCCGACTATCTGGCCGGCGTGCAGCCCGGTCGCGACTACTTCATCGAGATGGACCCCGACACCGATGTCTCCGAGGTGGTGCGCCCGCGCCCGTCTGCCCTGCTCACGCCGGTGCATACCCGTCGTGGCCTGCGCCATCTTTGGGCAACCTTCTCGGATGACCAGATCGACCTGAACTTCGCCAATCCCGATGTGCTGCTCGAATTCATCGGCATCCTGCTTTATTACCTCGAGCAGGGCGCGGGCATCATCCGCCTCGATGCAGTGGCCTTCCTGTGGAAGCGCCAGGGTACCTCCTGCATCCACCTGCCGGAGACACACGCCGTGGTACGCCTGCTGCGCGCCATCGTCGACCATCTGGCGCCGGGCAGCCTGTTGATCACCGAGACCAACGTGCCCCATGCCGAGAACATGTCCTACTTCGGGCTCGATCGCCTGTCACAGCACGACCTCACTGCCATCGAGGGCAGCGCCCAGGCCGATGAAGCGCACCTGATCTATCAGTTCACGTTGCCGCCGCTGACGCTGCACACCCTGACCTCCGGCGATGCCAGCGCTCTGACCCAGTGGGCCGCGAGCCTGCCGTCGTTGCCCTCCGGCTGCAGCTACTTCAACTTCACCGCCAGCCACGACGGCATCGGCGTTCGCGCCCTTGAGGGCCTGCTGCCCGACCACGAGCGCGACACCCTGGTGCGACTGGTGCATGACTTCGGTGGCTACGTCAGCATGCGCGCCAACCCGGGCCGCGCCGACACCCCCTATGAGCTCAATATCAGCTACTTCGATGCGCTCAAGGGCACGCGGCGCGGCCAGGACCCGTGGCAGATCGAGCGTTTCATCGCCAGTCAGACCCTGATGCTGAGCCTGCAGGGCATCCCGGGGCTGTATATCCACTCGCTGACCGCGACCCCCAATCACCAGGAAGGCGTCGAACGCGATGGCCATCTGCGCGCCATCAACCGCCGCAAGTGGCAGCGTGATGAACTGGAAGCGCTGTTGGCCAGCCCCAACACCGCAACCCATGAGGTCTTCCACGCCCTCAAGCGCCGGATGGCACTGCGCCGCAACGAACCCTGCTTCCACCCGGATGCCGACCAGAATGTCTTCGATGTCGGCCCGGACTTCTTCGTCTTCGAGCGTGTCACCCATGAAGGGCGTCGCTTGCTGTTCGCTCTCAATGTCACCGATCAGCCGCGCGTGCTGCCGCTGCCGGAAAGCTGGCAAGGCGTCGCGCTGACCGACCATCTGTGCCACGACAAGGCCTACGATCCCACCATGGCCCGCCGCCCCTATCAGGCGGCCTGGCTGATGGAGCAAACCGTGCGCCCGCCGGCCATCGAGGTCGTCTGACGCCCGCGCTTCTTCCCTCTGCCCACGACAACGGGGCTGCCACTGGCAGCCCCGTTGTCGTGGGTCTCGCTGTTTCCCGCCGCGAGCGTTACTGGTTGTCCAGCTCCACCGCTTCGTGCATGCGCTCGAGCAGGTCCGGTACGGCTGACTGCACCCGGTTCCAGCTGGGGATGAAGGGCTTGTCGCGCGGATTGTCGAGGAAGGCGCTGCCGGCATCCATGATGTTGGAGGCGAACAGCTCCACCGCCGCTTCCTCGCTGTGGCGGTCCACCGTCAGACCATTCATGACGGCATCGTTGTAGTAGGTCTCGATCAGGTCCAGCGCGATACGGTAGTAGGTCGCCTTGATGGTGCGGAAGGTCTCGCCGTGCATCTCGACGCCCAGCGTGGCCAGCTTGCGATACATCGCCTTGGCGATATCCAGACTCATGCGATTCAAGCCGCCCAACGCATCTTCCGCGGACAGCGGCTGGTGCTTGTGATCATAGGCATCGGCGATGTCCACCTGACACAGGCGCTTGGTGGAATAGTTGCGGTGGACCTCGGACAGCACGCCGATCTCCAGCCCCCAGTCACTGGGAATGCGAATGTCCGCCAGCACATCGGTGCGCATCGAGAACTCGCCGGACAGCGGATAACGATAGCTGTCGAGATAATCCAGGTACGGCAACGGGCCATAGACCTTCTTGAGCGCCCGGATCAACGGCGTGACCATCAGGCGTGCCACGCGGCCATTGAGCTTGCCCTGGGCGATGCGCGAGTAGTAGCCCTTGCAGAACTCGTAGTTGAACTGCGGATGGGCCACCGGGTAGATCAGCCGTGCCAGCAGGCCGCGGTCATAGGTGACGATATCGCAGTCATGCAGTGCCACTGCCTCGGCTATGCCCGAGGCCTGCACGTAGCCTGAGCAGTACCAGACATTGCGCCCCTTGCCGGCCTCCATCGGCGCCAGGCCATGCTCGGTCAGCTCCTCATCCAGTGCCCGCAGGCGCGGCCCGTCGTTCCAGAGGATGCGGTGATGCTGCGGCAGGTGTGAGAAGAACTCCTTGGCATGCTCGAACTGGTCACGGTCGGCGCGGTCCAGCCCGATCACGATCTCGCTGAGGTAGGGCACCTGGGCCAGCTCCTCGACGATATGCTTGAGGGCGGGGCCTTCCAGCTCGGAATACAGCGACGGCAGAATCAGGCTCATCGGTCGCTTGCGGGAGAAGCGCATCAGGTCCGCTTCGAGATCTTCCACCGGACGATCGGTCAGGTTATGGAAGTTGGTGATGATGCCATTCTGGTAAAAATCGCTCATGTCAGCTCCTTGTCTTGCCGAAGACACGCATCAGGCAGGCGTCAGGCGCCCAGACCTCTGGATGTCCATTCTTCCGGCTGGCCATTGGCCAGCCAGTGACGCAATCCCTCGACCCATCCCTGCGGTCCGGGGAGATTGGCGCGAAAACAGCGGCGTTCATCCGCCAGTTGCGGATGATCGGCAAGCTCCCGATCACGCTGTGAGGTATCACCGACGCCGGGAATCAGCACAGCGTTGTCGACGGCGGCCAGCAGCGGCAGGTCATTGGCGCCATCACCGAAGCCCAGCGTCCAGGGGCGCACCCGCTCGCAGAGCCGGTAGCGGGCAATCAGATAGCGCGCTGCCACGCCCTTGTCGCTGTCCCCGGTCACATGGTGGAAGCGCCCTCCATGTGTCAGCTTGAGGCCATGGCTGGCCAGACGCGCACGAAAGTCCTCGAGACGCTCCGGCGCGTCACGCCACACCAGCGGCTCACTGGCATCACGCTGTCCCGCCAGGGCCGCATCCTCCTCCCCCAGCCCCGTCAGCTCGCTGACTCTCGCCACCGACATCGAGGCGAAGCCCTCGAAGGCGAATTCCCCGCTCAGCTGATCCAGTACCGCGAGAATCCTGTCGCGGGACATCGCCACCGCGATACGACACAGGCCGTGTGCATCCGGGGCGCTGGCCGCTTCCAGCGGGTAGGCGCTCAGCCAATCGGCAGGCAGTGCCACCACGCCGCCGTTCTCGGCGATCCATGGCTGGCCCGCCAGGCCCAGCGAGTCCATCAGCGGCGCCAGTTCCGCCGCCGTCTTGGAGGTATTGGGGACGACCCAGACACCGCGCGCGCGCAGGCGGGTCAGCCAGCTGCGCGCCGGGCCCGGCGAGTAATCGTGGTGATCCAGCAGCGAGCCATCCAGATCGGTCAGCAACAACAGCGGTGCTTGAGTCTCTGACATGTGAACTCTCCTCGTGAAGTGCTGCAGCGTGTCGGGGGTCACCTCGACAGGATCTCGTGGCACCGGACAGGCATTGCAAGAGCATTGCAGGGAATGTGCCAAGATGGTGCATCTGCCATGACAGCCTGCCCACTCTCATCGTGGCTGTGTTTGTGTGTCCGCTCATTTGCACCATAAAAGAGCACAAAGCCTGCCTTGCATGATGTCACGCCTCATGGCGGCGCAAATCCAACGTCACCAACGACGACGCCCTCGCATCTGCGAGGGCGTCGAGTCTACGGCTAAGTCTATTGAGCCTAGACCAGCCACAGCGACAGTTGCGGCCACAGCAGCAACATCGCCAGCACGCACAGCTGGATGGCGATGAATGGCAGCAGCGAGACGAAGATATCCTTGAGACTGATGCCTTCCGGTGCCACGCCTTTCAGATAGAAGGCGGCAGGCCCAAAGGGGGGCGACAGGAAGGACACCTGCATGTTGACCGCGAACAGCACGCCGAACCATACCGGGTCGTAGCCGAGCTGCACGATGATCGGCACGAAGATCGGCAGTGTCAGCATCGCGATGCCGATCCAGTCGAGGAACAGCCCCAACAGCAGCAGGATCGCCATCATCACCATGATGATCGCCAGCGGCGGGATATCCAGGCCGAGGATCATGCTCGACACGAAGCGGTTGCCGCCCATCAGGTTGTAGACCCCGACCAGCGCCGCCGCGCCGATACCGATCCAGATGATCATGCCGCAGGTGTTCATGGTCTGGGACAGCGCGCGCTGCATCAGGGTGATGGAGAACTCACCGCGCAGCATCACCGCCACCAGCACGCCGAAGCTGCCCATCGCCGCGGCTTCGGTCACCGAGGCCACGCCACCGTAGATGGAGCCCAGCACCAGCCCCGCGATGACCGCCGGCACACCGATGGCCTTGAGAAGCTCACGCTTGCTCTGGAAGCTGACGCGGCGCTCTTCCTCCGGCATTACCGGCCCCAGTGAAGGGTTGCGCAGACAGCGGATCAGCACGTAGATGATGTAGCTTGCCATCAGCACGATGGCCGGGGTGATCGCCGCGGTGAACAGGTCCGCGATCGACTGGTTGGCGATCAGGCCATAGATGATCAGCACGATGGAGGGTGGCATCATGGTGCCCAGCGAGCCGCCGGCACACACCACGCCGATGGCGATGTGCTTGTCATAGCCGAGCCTGAGCATCTGCGGCAGCGCCAGAATCCCCAGCAGCACGATCTCTCCGCCGATGATGCCGGACATCGCGGCGAGGAAGAACGCCACCACGATGGTCTGGATCGCCACGCCACCGGGCAGGCGCCCTGCCATCACGCGCATGGCATTGAACAGGTCCCTGGCGATCCCCGAGCGGTCCAGCAGCGAGGCCATCAGCACGAACATCGGCACCGCCACCAGCGAATACTCGGTGACGAAGCCATAGACACGACTGGTGACCAGCGGCAGCGCCATCGGACCGAACCAGCCGAAGGTGTAGGCCAGCGCGACCAGGCCGGTGACGAAGGCCAGCGGCAGGCCGGTGACCAGCAGCGCGAAGATGCCGCCGACCAGCAGCATCGTAGCCGTTGCGATATCCATCAGCGCAGCTCCTTGTGGTCAGCTGCGGCGCCGGGAGTGGCGTCGGAGGCGTCATGAGACTCACTGCCGCCCTCGGGCGGACGGGGCGAGAAGAAGGTCTGATAGAGATGCCACAGCGCCTGCAGGGTCATCACCGCCAGCGCGAACAGGATCACGCCCTTGGTCAGCGCCGGAAACGGCGGATTCCATGAGGTCCCGGAACGCTCCAGCTGCCACTCGCCCAGCGGACTGTGCGAGGCACGCCAGAACATCACCCAGCCCGCATAGCTCATCGCCAGACAGAAGACGAACGTCATCACGTCATTGAAGCAGTCCAGCACGTAGCGAAAGCGCGTGCCGACCAGGTCGTAGAGCACGCGCACGCGAATGTGGCGATTGTTGGCCAGTGCCGCCGGGCCGCCCAGCGCGAAGCTGGTCGCGACCAGGAAGATCACCGTCTCGTGCACCCAGGAGGTCGGTGAATCGAGGCCGTAGCGCATCACCACCTCGAACACGCTGATCGCCATCGCCAGCAATACCAGCCACGCCGCGGCGCGCGTGCCCTTGCCCACCAGGCGGTCCAGCGGCGTGCGCGTGCCCAGGTTCGGGTCGTGGTCATCCGACGCCTCGGGTAGCCCCGGCGACGCCACATCATGTTCTGCCATATCGAATTCCTTGCTGACTCGCTGCCTCAAGGAGAATCGGCGCGCCCAGTGAGCACGCCGACCTTGATCTCCCGCGTCTTCATCGTTCTGCGATCGTGTCGCCAAAAGCGTGGCTAGCTGATGCCTCTTGCCACACGGCAGCTGGCGCCCATCCCGCGCGCCAGCGGGCTCACATCAGGTTGCGGTCGGTCAGGAAGCTGACCACGGACTCGTAGACCTTGCCGGTCAGCTCATTCTTCTCGGCCCACACCTTCCACTCCTGCTGAGCGATGCGACGGAACTTGGCGCGCTCCTCCGGCGCCATGTCGATCACCTCGATATCCGGATTGGCACGCGCCGCGCTGACCGCCTTGATGTCACGCGCCTTGAGGGTGAAGACCATGTCGTAGGCCATCGCGTCGGTGGCGGTCTCCATGATCGCCTTGAGATCCGCCGGCAGGCCGTCCCAGATGCCCTTGTTCATCGACACCGCCACCATCGGCAATGAGTGGAAGCCCGGATAGGACGGGTACTTGGCGAAGCTGTGCAGGCCCTGGTCATCATTGGTGGCGAAGACGGTGTAATCCGCCGCGTCGATCACGCCCTTCTCCAGGCCGGTGTAGACCTCGGAGCCCGGCAGGTTGACGGGTGCCGCGCCGGCCTTCTGGAAGATGTTGTAGACCATGCCTTCCGGCGCACGCACCTTGAGGCCCTTGAGGTCATCGACGGTGCGTACCGGCTTCTTGGAGACGAAGGACTCAAGCCCGGTGGCGCCCGCGCCGATCAGGTGCACGCCGTAGGGCTCGACCAGCTCGTTGTAGAGCTCCTCACCGCCGCCGTGCTGCATGTACTCGAGATATTCCAGCGGGTCACCCCAGGCACCCACCAGGTTGCCCAGCATGCCGAAGGCCGGATTCTGGCCCGAGAAGTAGGACGGATCGGTCAGGTGGCCCTGCAGGATGCCGGCGCTGACGGCGTCCAGCGTCTGGTTGGCCTGCACCACGGCATTGACCGGCAGGATCTCGATGGCGATGCGGCCATCCGACATGGTCTTGATGCTGTCAGCCCAGGCCTTCTTGACCTCGAACTGCGGCTCCCCCGCCGTCTCGGAGGTCTGGAAGGTCCATTCGTATTCGGCCGCCCAGCTCGGTGTGGCGATCAGCGTGGCGGCCACGGCGGTGGACAGGGCCAGCGCCTTGAGCGTGACACGGGCGGGAGCGGCAGTGGTGAGCGGTGAGGTAGTGGAACGCGGCATGGTGAAACTCCTGGCTTGTTGTTATGACGTGTTATGACGTTCTGTGGTCAATGGAAGACGTGCAGACACTTTCCGGCGTGGCGAAACGCCGCGAGGTGCCGTTCACTCGCTTGACAGCGGTGCAGACAGGCTGGGCAGCTGGCCGAAGCGGCGCAGCAGCTCCAGCGGTTCCTGGGCGCGCCCGGCAGGATGGCTGCCTTCAGGGCCTGCAGGCATGGCCAGTCCGAGGTCCTGGCCGGTGCGGTCCAGCACATGCAGGGTCGCGGCGTGGGCGGCATCGGGCTGGCGCAGACGAATCGCTTCCATCACCGCGCGATGGCGGCCGAGGCTGTCACCCAGCTCCGAGGCATTGTGATTGGAGGTCGCCACCAGCAGGCTGATCGACGGCTTGAGCACATGGCCAAGCTGCGCCCAGATGACGTTGTGGGTCGCGGCGAAGATGGCGTCGTGGAAGGCGATATCGGCGCGGTCGAACTCCTCCATGGCGCTGCCGCCATGCACCGCTGCGGCCATGCCGTCATAGGCCTGCTCGATGGCGGACAGGTCCTGGGCGGTGGCCTCGGTGGCCGCCAGGGCGGCGACGAAGGGTTCGATGGAGATGCGGAAGGCGTAGATGTCCCGCGCCAGCTGCGGATGCGGCATCGCGTAGCGTGTCATCCAGCCGGTCACGCGCGGATCGAGCAGATGCCATTCGCTGAGCGGATTGACGCGGGTGCCCTGGCCGGTGGTGCGGGTGAGAATCCCGGCATTGACCAGGCTCTGGATCGCGGTGCGCACGGTGGCGCGGCTCTGGGCGTGCTGATCGCACAGGTCCAGCTCACGAGGAATCAGGCTGCCCGGCGGGTAGCGATTCTCGAAGATGGCCTGCGCCAGCCATTCGGCGACATCGACACGCGCGGTCGAGGTGTCGCCGGGTGAGGCAGACGTTCCAGAAGAGGCATTGGCGCGCGGGCTGTCGCCAGCGGCACTCGTGGGGGGCGTGGTCATGATCGAACGTTCCTTGATGGCGTGGCGCGTCATTTGTAGCTCGCGTACATCCTTCACGGGATGCATCGCGGCGCGCTCTTGTCCGTCAAGGAATAGCCCATGTCAGACATGCCAACAAGACACCCTAGACCAAGGGTGAGACCCGACTTTGGTCACACCTTTACGCAACCCCCTGTTGCGAAAGGACTATTCAGGTACTGGCAATTTCCCGTGTGCTGGCGTCAGGCCGTGAATCGCACGCGGCCGATCGACACCGTACGCTCGGCACCGCTGTCCGCGACCACCGTTCTCAGCGCTTCCTCGCCTGCCGCGCCGAAGCTTGCCGACAGCTCGATCTGGCTGACGCCCTGGGCGACCAGCTCACTGACCAGCCGCTCGGCGGCTCTCAGCGTCCCCAGCGTGGCGACGGAAATGCGGACCTCGCCGCTGCCCTGGCTGCTCAGTGAGGTATTGCCGCTGTTCTCGACCAGAATCAGAAAGGCATGGTGCTGCATGACGGCCATGGAAGCCTCCTTGCACGAAGATGAACAGAGTATGTCCGGCATCGAGAATAGCGTAGCGCGTCCGCTCCCGGGCACAGGCTGATCTTTCTGAGCGCTGGTTGACCACTCTCCCACCCGGCTGTGCACCACGCCACTCGGCCTCGGCTGGCCGTGGTGCGGGCACAAAAAACGCCTGCCGCATGCGCGACAGGCGTTTCTCGTCTGGTGCATGACAGCGCAACGCCACTGTCAGCACTGCTGCGGTGAGGGCCAGCCGGGCTGGCACCTCATCACGCCTCAGGCGTAGACGGGCAGGCGTGCACAGACGGCGGAGACCTTGGCCTGCACCTCGGCTTCGGCAGCGGCGGAATCGCCGGCGACCATCGCATCGAGGATGTCGCAGATCCAGCCGGCCAGTTCCAGACACTCCTGCTCCTGGAAGCCACGCGTGGTGACGGCCGGGGTACCGATACGCAGACCGGAAGTGACGAACGGCGACTGCGGGTCACCCGGTACGGCGTTCTTGTTGACGGTGATGTGGGCACGGCCCAGCGCAGCGTCAGCGTCCTTGCCGGTCAGGCCCTGCTTGACCAGAGACAGCAGGAACAGGTGGTCTTCAGTGCCGCCGGAGACGACTTCGAAGCCGCGATCCAGGAACACGGACGCCATCGCCTTGGCGTTCTTGACCACTTGCTTCTGGTAAGCGGTGAAGGCCGGGTCCATCGCTTCCTTGAAGCAGACTGCCTTGGCCGCGATGACGTGCATCAGCGGGCCGCCCTGGCCACCCGGGAAGACAGCGGAGTTCAGCTTCTTCTCGATGTCGGCATCGCCTTCGGCGGACAGGATCAGGCCGCCACGCGGACCGCGCAGGGTCTTGTGCGTGGTGGTGGTGACGACGTGGGCGTGGGGCAGCGGGCTCGGGTAGACGCCAGCGGCGACCAGACCGGCCACGTGGGCCATGTCGACCAGCAGGTAGGCACCCACTTCGTCGGCGATCTTGCGGAACTCTGCCCAGTCGATGATCTGGGAGTAGGCGGAGAAGCCGGCGATGATCATCTTCGGCTTGTGCTCACGTGCCAGACGCGCGACTTCGGCGTAGTCGATCAGGCCGTTCTCGCCCAGACCGTACTGCACGGCGTTGTAGTGCTTGCCGGAGAAGTTCGGACGTGCACCGTGAGTCAGGTGACCCCCCGCGTCCAGGCTCATGCCCAGAATGGTGTCGCCCGGCGAGACCAGCGCCTGGAAGACGGCACTGTTGGCCTGGGAACCGGCGTGCGGCTGAACGTTGGCGTAGGTAGCACCGAACAGTTCGCAGGCACGATCGATGGCCAGCTGCTCGACCTTGTCGACGAACTCGCAACCACCGTAGTAACGCTTGCCCGGGTAGCCTTCCGCGTACTTGTTGGTCAGCTGGGAGCCTTGCGCCTGGATGACGCGGGGGCTGGCGTAGTTCTCGGAGGCGATCAGCTCGATGTGAGCTTCCTGGCGAACGACTTCGTCGTCCATGGCGCTCAGGAGCGCATCATCAAAACCGGCAATCTGCATGTCACGGGTGAACATCGGGTGTCCTCGCCTGAAGGGTGATGACGACAGCGAATTCCGGCGCGGCCGGCTCGCCATCTGGGGGTAAGATCAGGACCAGCATGATACCTCAGCCAGCGGTCCGATTCACATGAATCAGCATCATTGTTAACGCAAGACGGCCCCATGACCGAGACAACGATCATGAGGCCGCAGGTTGACGTCGTCAGGCGTCATCATCCGGCGCTGCGATGACGAGGCCTGATGGCGCTCACTGCAGGGCGCGCAGCCCCGCCATCGGCGGCTGGCGCCTAACTTCTCTCGACAGCCAGAAGCCCAGCCCGCCGATCAGCACGCCACCCGCCAGCGGCAGCAGCACCCACAGCCACGGATGCAGCACCACCGGCAGCCCCAGCCAGCCGGAATAGAGACCGACCGCCGCCCCTTCGGCGAGCATCGCCGCCAGCAGACCACTGAGCAGACCGAGCAGCACGAATTCCGCGGCCTGCAAGCGTGCCAGCAGTCCCTGGCCGGCGCCGAACACCTTGTACAGCGCGCCTTCGTGCTCACGTGCCGGACGACTGGCCACCAGCGCCGCGTAGAGCACGCTGGCTCCCGCCAGCAGCACCAGCCCCAGAATCAGCTCCACCGCACGCGACACCTGGGCGATCAGCTCCTGCACGCGGGTCAGGATGGCGTCGATATTGATCAATGACACGCTGGGATAGTCACGCACCAGCGGCGCCAGCTTGCGCTCATCCTCGAGATGAAACGCCGTCATGTAGCTGTGGGCGAAGCTCTCGAGCGCGCCGGGCGGGAAGATGACGTAGAAGTTGGGCAGGAAGCTGTCCCAGTCGACATGGCGCAGATTGACCACCTGCGCCTTGACGGTCTCGCTGCCGATGGTGAACGACAGGCTGTCACCGATGACCAGCCCCATGCGCTCGGCAAGCTCCTCCTCCATCGAGACCGGCACGCCCTGCGTGGCGGCGAGGCGGCGGCGCGTCTCGCTGTCTGCCTCGGCGAAGTCTCTGATCGGCGCCCACTCGCCCGCCGACAGGCGGTTGTGGTCCGGCAGATCACGATGCCAGGTCAGGTTCAGCTCACGCTGCGGGACGCCCTGCTGCTCGCCGTCCCCCTCATCACTGCGTCCTTCCTGCATGCCGCCTGCCGCCGGCTGATCCGACTGGGCCGACGTATTGCTGCCAGCAGCTTGGAGTCGCTGCTGGGTGCGTCCCAGCAGCGACTCGCCCTTGAGCGCCGTGATGCGACCACGCACCATCGGGTAGAGCTCGCTCTGGCTGTCGCCGGCCTGCTCATCCACCATCGCGGTCAGTTGCTCGCCGAAGGCCTGCTGCTCTCCAGGCTGGATATTGATCGCGAAGTGATTGGGCGCATCGGTCGGGATCTGCGCCTGCCAGCGGGTAATCAGGTCACCGCGCACCAGCGCGATCAACGCCATCGCCGCGAAGGTCACGGCAAAGGCGACCAGCTGACCGAGACTGGCACCGCGTCGCCTGGCCAGCATGCCGCCGGCGAGGCGAATCGGGCGACTCCAGCCACCCTGACCGCGCATGCGCGCCACCACCTTGAGCATCAGCGACAGCAGCAGCTGCCCCACCACCATCAAGAGCCCCAGCGCGATGATGCCACCGACCAGCAGACCGGCCGCCAGAGTGAGGTCACCCGAGTAGAGCCACATCAGGGCACCGAACACCAGACTGGCGATCGCCACCACCACCCACGCCGAGGCAGGCAGCGGGGCCAGTTCGCGCCGCAACACCTTGAGTGCGCTGACCTGACGCAGGCGCAGCAGCATCGGGCCGGCGAAGCCGACCAGCACCGCCAGCGCCGTCAGAATTCCCAACGCCAGCGGCAGCGGCCCCGGTGCGGGCAGCTCCAGCGGCAGGAAGCGCTCCAGCAACGCCACCAGTCCCATCTGGCCCAACAGGCCCAGCACCGCTCCCCCGGTACTCGCCAGCAGGGCCAACCAGCCGAGCTGGGCCGCGAACAGCCGTGACAGTTGACGCTGAGAGGCACCGAAGCAGCGCCACAGCGCGGCGCTATCCAGGTGGCGCTCCACATAGCGGCGCGTCGACATCGCCACCGCGACCCCGGCCAATAGCACCGCCACCAGCCCGGCCAGACTCAGGTACTTGTCGGCACGCTCCAGAGAGCGCCCGAGACGCGGGCGGTCTTCGCGCACGTCCTTGAGACGCACCTCGGCGTTGTCGGCACTCGCCAGCAGCGGCGCGATGGCATCACGTGCCTGCTGCACCGACGCCGGATCGCCCGCCGCCAGCAGGCGATATTCCATCCGCGAGCCGGGTTGGATCAGACCGGTGGCGTCGAGATCTTCCATGTTGAACATCAGGCGCGGGCTGAACTCGGAAAAGCCGCCCTGCTGATCAGGCTCACGCGTGATCAGGCCACTGATGGTGAGCTGCTTGCGCCCGACCGTCAGGGTATCGCCGACCTCGGCCGACAGCGCCATGGCCAGACGCGGCACGATCCACGCCTCGCCCGGCGGCGGGATCTCCGCGCGCGAGCTGGTGCCTGGCGCCTGAGCCTCCTCGTCCGTGGCGTCCGACTCCAGTTCCACCCGGCCGGCGAGCGGATAGCCCGGCGACACCGCCTTGAGACTCGACAGCACGAAGCTGTCGTCGTGGGAGGCCATCGAGACCATGCCCAGCTGCGGCGACATCTCAAGCCCCGCCGCGCGGAAGGCCTCGGCGAAGCGCGGATCGAGCGGGTTGCTGGACTCCAGCACCAGGTCCCCGCCGAGCAGCTGGCTCGCCTGACGATTGAGGCCGCGGTCGAGTCGGTCAAGGAAGAAGCCGATCATGGTGGTCGCGGCGACCGCCAGCATCAGCGCCAGAAAGAGCGCGCGCACATCACTGGCACGCAGATCACGCAGCAGGCCACGCAGTGCCAGCGGCAGACGCGCCCCACGCGTGCGCTGGGCATTGGCGGAAGATGTCGCCGCGTGGTCAGACACCCGGGACTCAGACATCGTCGCCTCCTTGTGGCGTCGCCACGGCCGGTGCGCTCGCGTCATCCTTCCACTCCACCAGCTTGCCGGCCTCGAGATTCAGGCAGCGATCACAGCGCCTGGCCAGCGTCAGATCATGGGTGACCAGAATCAGCGTGGTGCCCCGCTCACGGTTGAGGGTGAACAGCAGCTCCGCGATGCGCTCGCCGGTGGCGGTATCCAGGTTGCCGGTCGGCTCATCGGCGAACACCAGCCCCGGCCCCGCGACGAAGGCACGCGCGATGGCCACGCGCTGCTGCTCGCCACCGGACAGATGACGCGGCAGGTGGTCGAGTCGCTCTCCCAGCCCGACCCGCGCCAGCCAGTCACGTGCCTGCGCCTCGATATCGCCCTGCGGGGCCAGTTCCAGCGGCATCAGCACGTTCTCCAGCGCCGTCAGCGTCGGCAGCAGCTGGAAGTTCTGGAACACGAAGCCGACCTGTCCCGCACGCAGCGCCGCACGGCCATCCTCGTCAAGCCCTGCAAGCGAGCTTCCGAACAGGCGGATATCGCCCTCGCTCGGGCTGTCCAGACCCGCCAGCAGGCCCAGCAGCGTCGACTTGCCGGAACCGCTGGCCCCGATGATGGCGACGCTTTCACCGGCCTGCACGGCAAGCTCCAGGTCCTCGAGGATGGTCAGGCGCCCTTCGCCACTGGTCACCCGCTGCGCCAGCCCGCTCACTTCCAGCACCGGTGCAGGCGTTGCGCTGGCCTGCGCGTCTGACGAGGTTTGATCCGACTCAGGGGTCACGTCGTTAATGGAGGCGTTATGTGACATCGTGTCTGCTCGCTTATGGTAGAGAACGGGGTGGGCACGAACTCCAGACCCCGAATCGGGTATGAATAGTGTGCAGATGATGGAGATGATGAATGCAGAAATGGCTAGTGAATCGCCGTGACACCCAGTGCCTGGCGAGCGGTGGCAGAGCCTCCGGCACGCCGGGGCTCAAGCGGCTGCGCAATGCCCTCGCCAGTACGGCACTGAGCCTCGTGGCCGTGCTGACACCTCAGATGGCGCTGGCCGATGCGCCGGCCCCGTGGCTGGTGGTCGGTGACTCCATCTCGGCCGGCTACGGCATCGACAGCAGCGAGGGCTGGGTCGCACTGCTCGACGAGCGCCTCGAGGACCGCCTGGGCAACGATGCGCCTGAGGTCATCAATGCCAGCATCAGCGGCGACACGACCGAAGGTGGCCTCAATCGTCTGCCGGCCCTGCTCGAGCGACACGACCCTTCACTGGTGATGATCGAACTGGGCGGCAACGACGGTCTGCGTGGCCTGCCACCCGCCCGCATGCAGGCCAATCTGGCCAGCATGATCGAGGCCGTGGAAGACGCCGATGCCCAGCCCGTGCTGCTCGGCATCGAGATTCCGCCCAATTACGGCCCGGCCTACACCGATGCCTTCCGTCAGGTTTACCGGGATCTGGCCGACGAATATTCCGTGCCGCTGGTGCCCTTCATCCTCGAAGGCATCGCCACGGCCCCGGCCAGCGAGAAGCTGATGCAGCAGGACCGCATCCACCCCACCGCCAAGGCACAACCGCAGCTGCTCGACACCATCTGGCCGACACTCGCGCCACTGGCGCAACACGCGACGTCAGCGGAGTAATCAATATCAGGCGCGGCGCATGTCTCGCCAGCTTGCATGCGCCTACCTTGCCGCGAGATGACAATCGGCACCTGGCTGATCAATGCCTGTCAGGCAGGCCACCGGGGCCATGAGGCCTTGCATCGCTGACTCCAACAGCCCTGCCACCGAGTCGCCGCTGAGCGCCGATCGCCAGTCCCCGGGGCCAGGCCCCATCCTCACAGGGAGTACTGCCATGAGTAAATCCAACAACAGGAAGGCGGATGTCGGCAAGGCGCATTCGAAGGCCAAGGATGCCAAGAGCAAGGACACCATGGGCAAGGCCGGCAAGAAGCACGCCACTGGCGATGCCCCGCGCATGACGCTGGGGCCGGTCTCCAGTGACGCCTACCCCTACGACGAGCGCCTCAAGCGCAAGGTCTATGAAGCCGAGAAGCGCGCGCTGCAGATTGAGCTGCTCAAGGTGCAGCATTGGCTGCGTGACAGTGGCGGACGCCTGGCCATCGTCTTCGAGGGGCGTGACGCCGCCGGCAAGGGCGGCACCATCAAGCGCTTCATGGAGTATCTCAATCCGCGTTTCGCGCGCATCGTCGCCCTCGACAAGCCCAACGAGACGGAAAAGGGCCAGTGGTATTTCCAGCGCTATGTCTCGCGCTTTCCCGCCAGTGGGGAAATCGTGCTGTTCGATCGCAGCTGGTACAACCGCGCGGGGGTCGAGGCGGTGATGGGGTTCGCCACGCCGGAAGAAGTCGAACGCTTCCTGGTTCAGGTGCCCCAGCAGGAGCGTCTGTGGGTCGAGGATGGCCTGCACCTGGTCAAGCTGTACTTCTCGGTGTCCCGCGAGGAGCAATCGATCCGCTTCGCCAAGCGCGCCGCCGACCCGTTGACCCACTGGAAGCTGTCACCGATGGACGCCGTGGCGCAGGAGAAATGGGATGAGTACACCGATGCCGCCGAGGCGATGTTCGCGCGCACGCACAGCGATCATGCCCCCTGGACGCTGATCCGCTCCGACGACAAGCGCCGGGCCCGTATCGGCGCGCTGCGCCATGTGCTCAGTCAGCTCGACTACCCCGGCAAGGACAAGAAGATGATCGGCACCCCGGACCCGTTGATCGTGGTGGATGCCGATCGCCTCATCCTGCCCGACGACTGACGATCGAGTGGCGGGCTGTGCACTGACGGCGCAGCTCGCTCAGGTCGACCGTGACAGCTCCGCCGGCGCCTTCTGCAGCTGCTGCAGACCGAGTCCGGCCAGAATCAGCACCAGCCCTGCCAGCGTCGAGGTCAGAATCGGCTCGCCGACGATGAAGTGCAGAAGCGTCAATGAGATGGGGGGCGACAGGAAGATCAGATTGGAGACCTTGGCGGTGCGCGATACCTTGTGCACCGCCAGCTGCCAGAGCACGAAGGCAATGCCCATCTCGCACAGGCCGACATAGATACCCGCCGTCAGCGCCTGGGGGTTGGCGCCTGCGCCGATGAAGTTGCCAAAGCCCGGCCCGAAGGCCACCAGCAGCGTCAGCACCGGCAAGGCGATGCTGAAGTTCTGCCACTGGGCGACCAGCGGCGCGCGCGGATCACGCGCATTGAGCAACCAGTAGAGCGCCCATAGCAGGGTCGAGCCCAGCGCCAGCCCGACGCCCAGCGGGTCGGCGAAGGCGACATCGAATATCTCGCCTCGCGTGGCGATGGTCCAGACACCAGCGTAGGCAATCAGCCCCGCCGCGACGTCGATGCGCGTCAGGCGCTGCGCGAGAATCGGCACGGCGAGAAAGGCCATCGCCAGCGCCCAGGTGTAATTGAGCGCCATCGCCTCCTGGCCCGGCAGCCGCGCGTAGGCGCCGAACAGCACCAGATAGTAGCCGACCGGATTCATCAGGCCAGCCCAGAGTGCCGTGCGCCAACCGCCCCGCCAGCCGGTGGTGAGCGCTTCGCGCAGCTTGCCCTGACGCCACATCAGCACGCCGATCAACAGCCACGACACCAGTGCCGCCAGCCATACCAGCTCCAGCGGCGACATCTGCGCAAGTGCCAGCTTGAAGGCGGTCGCCACCGTCGACCACAGGGCCACGGCACCCAGACCGTAGAGCATGGCTTCCCTATCCTGACTCATGGCATCCTTCCTCGCATTTCGGGTATCGCCTTCCTGGCGATGAGTGGCATGGCGATGGCAGCGACACTGCCCACGGCCTGACATTCGAGCATCGCGTGCCCTGCCCGCTGCTGCAAGCCGCGCCACCAAAAAGGAATTTCGTGAATGAGTGACGCCACCGATCCGCAAGCCGCGCCGACACCTGCGCCCCCCGCGGAAGATCCCCCGATCACGGCACTGGTCAGCGCCTATCGCCTGGATGGCAAGGGCGGCGCCAGACTGCTCGATGATGACAGCCTGCGTGAGCAATGGCAGGACCCCGACGCGCTGATCTGGATGCACCTCGATTACACCCGCGGCGACGTCAATGACTATCTGGACGACCTTGCCCAGCTGGATGAGCCAAGCATCGAGGCCCTAACCGAGCTGGACACCCGCCCGCGCGTGGCGCGCTTCGGCGGCGGCATGGTCACCACGCTGCGCGGCATCAACCTCAATCCCGGCGCCGCGCCGGAAGACCTGCTGTCACTGCGCCTGTGGATGAGCCCGACCCGCCTGATCACCCTGCGCCGCCGACCGTTCCAGTCAATCACTCAGGTGCGTGAGCAACTGGAAGCCGGCCAGGGCGCGGAAAGCATCTCCTGGCTGCTGGCGATGCTCAGCGATGCGCTGGTCGATCGCGTGGCGGAGCTCAGCCATCGCCTCGATGAGCAGCTCGCCATCCTCGAGGAAGACCAGCTCAATGATGTCGAGATCGACCCCGATGACATTACGCGCCTGCGGCGTCCCCTGATCACCCTGCGACGCTTCATGGGGCCGCAGCGCGACTGTCTGGCACAACTCTCCCAGGGGCCATTGTGGATCGATGAACAGGCGCGTCTGGACCTGCGCGAGATCGCCAACCAGCTGTCGCGCTACGTGGAGGATTTTCAGGCCATGCAGGAACGCGCGCTGATCATCCATGAACAGCGCATGAGCGAGCACAACGAACAGCTCAACCAGCGCATGTATCTGCTGTCGGTCATCACCGCCGTCTTCCTGCCGCTGGGCTTTCTCACCGGCCTGCTGGGGGTCAACGTCGGCGGCATACCGGGCAGCGACAGCCAGTGGGGCTTCGCTGCCTTCGTCGGCATCACGCTGGGCGTGGTGGCGATGCAGCTGTGGCTGCTCAAGCGCAAGAAGTGGTGGTGAGCGCGCCCAAGGCGGAGCAAGCGCTGCTTACGCGCCCTGCTCACGACTGGCGCGGTCGATATGACCTAGATCGCGCTCAGGATCGAGCACATCACGCACGCGTTGCTTGAGGTCACGACTGTCAGGGAAGCCGCCGTCGCGCTTGCGCTCCCACAACACCAGCCACTCCGAATCTGGAGTGGCCTGGCACAGCACCTCGAAATGGCCGCCGTGACTCGGCGCCAAGGCCACCTCACCGAGGTCTTCCCCGAAGGTGGACAGCAGTTCCTGTGCATACCAGGCCGCTCGCAACAGCCAGTTGCAGCCGGTGCAGTAGTGAATCCGGACTTTCAGCGTGGATGCCTGATCCATGGTGGTGCCTGCTCCAATCAATGATGTAATGATCACTTCACTGCACTGTCGCGCAATGGTCAACACCATAAAGCTACACACAAACTGTACATAAACTATACTTGGCGCAGTCATTCCTTCAGTTGAGGTCGCACTGCGATCGATCCTTCTTCAACCGGCAGTACGGACGTGATCTGCATCACGACTTCCCGTAAACGACGCCGATAGCGGAGCCCTGGCCACATGTCACCCCTGCCTTCCTCTACCGAGGCCTCCTCACCGACAGACGCTAAAGACCGCGAGACTGAGCGGGAGTCTGCAGACAAAGCCCACGAGAGGCCGTCGGGCAGCGGACAGAGTCGCTTCTTCGAGCGCATGACCGGCGATGAAGATTCGCGCATGTGCAAGGACATCTCCGAGGATGCCTGTCACCAGCAGCCCGGCAACTTCTGGCGTCACCTGCTGGCCTCGCTGGGCACCAAGCTTGCCGACGAGATGGCCAGTGCACGACTGGTATTGCCGTGGCTATTGGGGTTGATCGGGGCGCCGGTGTGGATGGTGGGACTGCTGGTGCCGATTCGCGAGGCCGGCGCCCTGCTGCCTCAACTGCTGGTGGCAGGCTTCATTCGCCCGCTGCCGCAACGCAAGTGGGTGTGGGTCGCCGGGGCCTCCACCCAGGCCTTGATGGCGCTGGGGCTGGTGATGATCACCCTGCTTGCCGAGGGCAACTTCGCCGCGCGTCACGGACTCGATGGCACCCTCGCGGGCAGCCTGGTACTGGTCCTGTTGATCCTGCTGTCGCTCGGGCGCGGGGTGGCCTCCATCGCCACCAAGGACGTGCTGGGCAAGACCATCGCCAAGCAGCGCCGTGGGCGCCTGATGGGCTGGAGTGGCAGTGTGGCGGGGGCGATGACCCTGCTGGCCGGCGTCGCCTTGATGCTGCTGGGCGAGCAGCCCGGGCAGCAGGTGCTGGCGATACTGATGGCCATCGCGGCGCTGGGCTGGACACTCAATGCCTTGTGCGCCGCCATGATCCGCGAGGACAGCGGTGCCACCAGCGGCGGCGCCAATGCCTGGGAGACGGTGCGCGACGGGGTCATCCAGCTCAAGCATGACGCCGCCTTTCGCAACTTCAATCTGGCACGCGCCCTGCTGCTCTCAAGCGCCCTAGCACTGCCCTATATCGCCTTGCTCGGCCAGCAGCAGAGCGGTGATAGTCTGGGTGGTCTGGGCGTGCTGGTGGTGGTATCAGGACTGGCCGGGATGCTGGCCAGTCCCATCTGGGGCAGGCTGGCCGACACCTCCAGCCGCCGCGTGATGCGCAACGCAGGGGCCGGCGCTGCCGTCTGCTGCGCCCTGGCCGGCAGCATGGCCTGGTGGCCACAGGCGCTGGCCGACAGCATCTGGAGCTATGCACTGGTCTACGGTCTGCTGGTGATCGCCCATGCCGGTATCCGCCTGGGGCGCAAGACCTACGTGGTCGATCTCGCCACCTCTGACAATCGCGCCCTCTATGTCGCGCTCTCCAACACCCTGACCGGCGTGCTGATGCTGGTACTGGGGCTGTTGATCGGCGGGCTCGCCCAGTGGCTGGGCAGTGAATGGTTGCTGATGATTCTGGCGGTCGTCGCGGCCTGCGCCGCACTCTGCGCGCGGCGCTTGCCGGAGGTGGAGGACGACTGAGCATCCGGGGCGGGCGTGACGGCTCCCCTGCTACCCCTGCTACCCCTCTCTCCCCTTCTTCATCTGATCGACTCCTACGCTAACAGGGCCTGACAACCATGTCGGGCCTTGTCACATTAGCGGCTGCGATTGCATAAGCCGCGTCTCCCCGCCATAGTGAAACCGATCATGGTGCTGGAATGTCCGGGCACACGGACAGGCACCCTATACCCGTACTCTCGGGCTCGGTCTTCAGGGCCGGGTTCTTAAGCCGCAAGGATCAGAGTCAGATGAAAAGACCCCACATGATCAGCCCCGAGCTGCTCGAGAGAGTCGTGAATGCCTCGGACGATGGCATCGTGGTGGCGGAACAGGAAGGCGACGAGAACATCCTGATCTACGTGAATCAGGGCTTCGAGCGCCTCACCGGTTACAGCGCCGACGAGATTCTCTACCGCGATTGCCGCTTCCTGCAGAATGATGACCGCGATCAGCCGCAGCTGGACAACATCCGCGCTGCGCTGCGCGACAAGCGCCCGTGCCGCGAGATACTGCGCAACTATCGCAAGGATGGCAGCCTGTTCTGGAATGAACTTTCCATGACACCTGTCTTCGATGAGCATGACAATCTGCAGTATTTCGTCGGTGTCCAGAAGGATGTCACCGGCCTGATGACCGCCAAGGAAGAGCTGGAACGCCTGCGCGCGGAGCACCCCAGCGAGTCCAACTGACCGCCGGACGCTGAAGGCCGCATACTGAAGAACGGTCACTGCAGAGCAGTCACTGAAGATCAGGTGCCGCCTGGCACCATCAACGCCCACCCCACCGGTGGGCGTTGTCGTTATGGGGCCTCTCGCCATTGGCCGTTGGCGAAAGCCCTGACAGGCCGAGCGAAAGGCTTGTCATCCTCGCCGACGGGCGGTATATAGCCAGAGAGCCTTCGGCGCATCGCCGCTGGCGGTGCCCGGTGTCACAGGCCAGTCCAGGCGCTGGATATCGGGCAGGTCGTTCCAAGATCGTGAGGTCCGCCCATGGCCCGTGAACAATTCCTCGATGATATCGATGCCACGGCACTCGCCGAAGACAGCCCCACCGAAGTGGATTTCGAGCTGTCTTCCTCCAGCGCACCTGCCAAGCCACAACGCAATGACTCTCGCCAACGTCTTGAAGCCCTGCTCGAGGAGCGCGCCCTGGCTCGCTCCATCCGCGAAGGCTGGGACGATGAAGCCGACGACGATGACCTGATCGACGCCAGCGACTGGGGCGAAGAGGAGTAAGCTCGCCACCAGCGGCGTGCAGGGGAAGGGATGCCGGGGAGCGGTCAGGCCATGGAAGGGATCGACGTCAGGACAGGGAATGTCATGCAGTGAGTCGCCGCGCTCGCCGGGCACAGGCTGCCCGGCTGGCCAAGCGTGACGCCGGGCACTATCATCTGCGCGTCATTCCATTCTCCAACCAAATTGGGATTCCATGGCGCAATACGTCTATACCATGAACCGGGTGGGCAAGGTCGTTCCCCCGAAGCGCGAGATTCTCAAGGACATCTCGCTGTCCTTCTTCCCGGGTGCCAAGATCGGTGTGCTCGGTCTCAACGGCTCGGGCAAGTCCTCGCTGCTGCGCATCATGGCCGGCGTCGATCAGGACTACAACGGCGAAGCACGTCCCATGCCGGGTCTGAATGTCGGCTACCTCCCCCAGGAGCCGGAACTGGATGATTCCAAGAACGTGCGCGAGTGCGTGGAAGAATCCCTGGCCCACATCAAGAACGCCCAGGCCGAACTTGATGAAGTCTATGCCGCCTATGCCGAGCCGGACGCCGATTTCGACGCCCTCGCCGCGCGTCAGGCCAAGCTGGAAGACCTGATCCAGGCCTCCGACGCCCACAACCTAGAGCGCAAGCTGGAAGTGGCTGCCGAAGCGCTGCGTCTGCCGCCGTGGGATGCCAATGTCGGCGTGCTGTCCGGTGGTGAGCGCCGCCGAGTCGCACTGTGCCGTCTGCTGCTCTCGAGCCCGGACATGTTGCTGCTGGACGAGCCGACCAACCACCTGGACGCCGAATCCGTCGCCTGGCTGGAACGCTTCCTGCACGACTACTCCGGCACCGTGGTCGCCATCACCCACGACCGCTACTTCCTCGACAACGTCGCCGGCTGGATTCTCGAGCTGGACCGTGGCCAGGGCATTCCCTTCGAAGGCAACTATTCCTCGTGGCTCGAGCAGAAGGACGCTCGCCTGCAACAGGAAGCCAAGCAGGAAGCCTCACGCAACAAGGCCATCCAGCAGGAGCTCGAATGGGTTCGTCAGAACCCCAAGGGCCGTCAGGCCAAGAGCAAGGCGCGTCTCAACCGCTTCGAGGAAATGCAGTCCGGTGATTTCCAGAAGCGCAACGAGACCAACGAGATCTACATTCCGCCGGGACCGCGTCTGGGCGACAAGGTCATCGAGCTGCACAACGTCACCAAGCGTTTCGGCGACAAGCTGCTGTTCGATGATCTGTCCTTCACCATCCCCCCGGGTGCCATCGTCGGTATCGTCGGCGGCAACGGTGCAGGTAAATCCACGCTGTTCAAGCTGGTGACCGGCAAGGACACCCCGGACAGCGGCGAAGTCGTGCTGGGCGAGACCGTCAAGGTCGCCTACGTCGAACAGCTGCGTGATGGCCTAGAAGACAATCAGACCGTCTGGGAAGCCGTCTCCGGCGGTCAGGACATGCTCAACATCAATGGCCATGAAGTCTCGTCGCGCGCCTATGTCGGCCGCTTCAACTTCAAGGGCACCGACCAGCAGAAGCGTCTGTCTGATCTGTCCGGTGGTGAGCGTGGCCGTCTGCAGCTGGCCCAGACCCTGAAGCAGGCTGCCAACGTGCTGCTGCTGGATGAGCCGTCCAACGACCTGGACATCGAGACCCTGCGCGCGCTGGAAGAGGCTTTGCTGGCCTTCCCGGGTTGTGCGATGGTCATCTCGCACGACCGCTGGTTCCTGGATCGCATCGCGACCCACATCCTCGCCTACGAGGGTGACTCCAACGTGGTGTTCTTCGAAGGCAGCTATACCGAGTACGAAGCGGACTATCACGCGCGCGTCGGCAACGATGCTCCCAAGCGCATGAAGTACAAGCGTATCGACGCCTGATGAGCCGGCGGGGTCAGCCACGCTGATCGACGCAAGCCGCTAGACGCCCTCACCGCTCACCCGGTGGGGGCGTCTTGCCATCGGGCCCTGCTGTCCGTTCCAGTCTGTCCGTTCCATTTCGTCCGCTCTGTCTGCGCTGTTCTGCTTCTTCACCCCCCTCCTCAGCTCCAGACCCCTTCTGCCAGCACGTCATGCTGACTTGCAGTGATCGGCGCGAGCCGTCATAACAGGAGCTTGCCAATTCATCCGCTCGGGAATCGTCTATGAATCGCTGGCTACAGCACCCCCTCATGTGGCTGCGAACCTGGACCACCAGCATCGCCTATCTCCCCAGCATGCTGGCCATGGTCTATACCCTGCTGGGATTGATCTCGGTGATGCCCTCCGGGCTGCCGGATCCTTCCTCGTTGCCGAACAGCGACTTTTTCGAAGCACTGACCTTCAAGGAACATGACACCCCGCGCACCTTGCTGGCGGCGCTGGTCGGCGGCCTGATCTCGCTGATGGTCTTCAGTTTCACCATGGTGATGAGCGTGCTAACCCAGGCAGGCGCGCAGTTCTCCCACAAGCTGCTGCTGGGCCTGGTGACCGAGCGCCACCACCAGCTGGTGCTCGGCCACTACCTGGGCAGTCTGCTGTTCCTGCTGGTCAACCTGATGGTGCCCAATACGGGAGACTCCCCGACCCTGTGGCGCTCGCTGGCCGTCTATCTGGGCGTGCTGATGATGGTCAATTGCCTGGGGATGTTCGTCTACTTCATCCATCAGGTCTCGCAGTCGGTGCAGATCAACGCCGTTGCTCGGCGCCTGTCCGGTCGTACTCGCCTCTCCCTGGAGCGCCTGCGTGAGCGCAATCGTGACGATGGCTTCTGCGAGCGCGAGGTCAGCCGTGACGACGACCAATGCCAGCTGCTGCGGGCACGCCGGCGTGGCTACATCCAGCAGGTCGACTTCTCGGCGCTGCGCCAGCTGGCCATCAAGCATGACATGGTGGTGCATCTGGATTTCGCGCTGGGCGCCTTCATCGTCAGCGGCATGCCCTTGATGCGCATCGAGTGGCCCAACGGCCTGCCAGAGGGCGCGACGGCAGGGGAAGAGCTCGATGAAGAGCAACAGGCCGTGTTGATCAAGAACCTGCGTGCCGCGCTTGGCTATCTGGATGGGGAGTCCGTCGAGGACCTGCACGAGCACGGCCTGACCCAGCTGATGGAAGTCGCCATCAAGGCGCTGTCGCCCGGCATCAATGACCCCGGCACGGCACGGCTGTGCATGCACCAGCTGACGGAGCTGCTCAGCGAGCGCATGTCGGTACCGCTGTGCAACTGTTGCGTGGATGATCACAAGGCCGTCCGCGTCAGCTGGCAGATGGAGTCCTTCGCAAGCCTCCTCTACCGCTCCATCACGCCGATTCTGCATTATGGCCGTGACGACCTCTCGATCTGCCTGGCCCTGCTGGAGCTGCTGAAGACCCTGTCGCTGATGGGTGCGCAATACGGCCATCTGGTGCTGCTGCAACAGCATGCCGACAAGGTGGTGGAGGCGATTCTCGTCCAGGCCGAATTCGAGGTGGATCGCCGCTTCATCGAGCATGGCCTGCAGGCCGGCCACCATCGCCTGAATCTGCCCAGCCCTCAGTGGTGAAAAGGCCAGCGCCTGAACGAGCAACGCCCGCGACGGTCGATCACCATCGCGGGCGTTGTTGTCTGTGAGTCATGCTGTCCGTGAGCCGTACTGTCTCAAAGTCGTCCATCCGATCACATGGCGGGCTTGCACCCGGTTGCCGTCAATCTGACCCGTGGCAGGGAATCAGAGCCTCACGGCTTGCGGCGGCTCTTGAAGAAGGACACTAGGAACAGCACCAGGAAGATCACGAACAGGACCTTGGCGATGGTCGCTGCGGTGCCGGCGATGCCGCCGAAGCCCAGCACTGCGGCAATGACAGCGACGATCAGAAAGATGATGGCGTAGTTGAGCATGTCAGTTCCTTATGTCATGTGAGAATTGTCGCGGCGGAGTCAGACCCTGACGGATGACACCTCAGGCGCACTCCAGAGTGCTGAAAACGGCGATCAGGAGGCGTGTCAGCCACCTGACTCGTTATTGCCAAGATGGTAATAAACTAAAGCTTTGTCAACATGATGTCGCAGTTCAGTAAAAGAATTTTCCCCAGCCCTTCTGATGGGTTGAAAGCCTGTCCCGTCATCCGCACATCTTGTAATAGGTACACGACAGGCGGCACTCGGTTGACCGCACGCATGCAGCTCGGGCAGGTGATGTTGCTTGTCGGGTGCCGCTTTACACAGCAAAGACCCCCGTTCGGCATCTCGCCGAACGGGGGTCTTTGCTGTGCATCACTCGCGTCATCCCTGACAGTAGAGGGAGATCGATGCCAGGGGTGTCGGTCTACAGTGCGGCGATCAAGGCCTCGGCGTAGGCGACGAGATCAGGCTCGCTCATCACCTCGACGCGGTTCAATCCACTGTCGAGGCTCGCCGGCTGGCCATGGCGAACCAGCAAGGTGCGCGGATAGCCCGCGCCGCCGATGCGCTCACTCAGCTGAGCATGTGCATCGCTGAGATAGACCCCACGGGTCTGCTGCACGCATAAGGTCACCAGTGGCAGACCGCCACGGGCAAGCGCCGCCTCGAAGACAGGCAGTGCCGGGCGCTGACGTTCGGTGCAATCCGGGCACCATTCCGCGACCTGATTGAGCACGAAGGTATCGCCAGCGGCCAGCCGCGCTTCCACCTCGGCCAGGGTGACGTGAGAAGAGATGTCGTTGCTCATGGTTCACCTCAGTACAGGGACGGATCGGTTTTCTCGGGGCGTGTCTTGAAGCGACGGTGCAGCCACAGATACTGCTCGGGATGCTTGCGGATCGCCCCTTCGATGAAGGCGTTGATGCGCGTGGCATCGGCGACGTCATCACCACTTGGGAAGTCGTCCAGCGCCGGCAGATACTCCAGCGTATAGGTACGATTGTCCGGATTGCGGTGGAACATCAAGGGCATCACCGGCGCGCCCGTCATGCGGGCGATCTTGGCCGTCAGCTTGATGGAGGCGGCGTCGATGCCGAAGAACGGCGCGAACACGCTGACCTCGCGACCGAAGTCCTGATCTGGTGAATACCACACGCCATGCCCACTCTTGATGCGACGTACCACACCCCGCAGGTCGTGACGATCGATGGCGGTGCCGAAGATGCCATTGCGCGCACGGGTCATGAAGCGCTCGAACAGCGGGTTGTCGTGGGGGCGATAGACGACATCGGCCGGGAAGAACAGCGAGTGCAGTGCGCCGCCCAGATCCAGAGTCGAGAAGTGGATGCCCACGATGAGCGCCCCCTTACCCCGGGCCATGGCGCGCTCCATGTGCCCCTGCCCCTTGAAGGTCACGCGATCACGCATGTGCTCAGGATCACGACACCAGCCGGTGGCCGTCTCGAAGATACCGATGCCGTTGGCGTGGAAGGTCTTGCGTACCTGACGCGCGCGCTCCGCCTCGCTCCACTCGGGAAAGCACAACTTGAGGTTGGTGTCGGTGATATGACGACGACGCTTGCCGAAGCGCCATGCCAGCTCACCCAGGCCACGCCCCAGCCACAACTTGGCGCACCAGGGCAGATAGGCCGAAGCCTTCATGGCACCGATGCCCAGCCAGGTCAGCCAGTAGCGGGGGTGTGCAAAACTCTCGGGATAGCTCTTCTTGGCCATGACTCTCTCGTTCGACGGGCAACGGCGGCCATTGTAGACCGCGCGAGCCTTGCCGTCAGGTCAGGCGTGCGTATCCAGCGGCTGAGCGCTGGCCAATTGCGCGACATCCTGGTCGTCCGCCACACTGCCAACACCGCCATGGTAGTGTCTGGGCACGCGCGGCAGCAGCCCCGTGAGCAGTGTATAGCTGATGGTATCGCAGCTGGCGGCGACGCGATTGACCTCAAGCCCCTCGCCCCACAGCACCACCCGTGAACCGACTCCCGCCTCGGGCAGGTCGGTGATATCCACCGTCAGCATGTCCATCGACACCTTGCCGGCCAGCACCGTTTCCTGACCATCCACCAGTACTGGCGTGCCATCCACGGCGTGGCGGTCATAGCCATCACCATAGCCGCAGGCGACGACACCGATACGCGTCGGACGCGTCGCCACGAAGCGGCCCGAGTACCCTACCGGCTCGCCGATGGCGATCTCACGCACGGCAATGATGGCCGAAGACAGCGTCATCACCGGCTTCAGACGCCGGCTGGCGTCATTGGCGCCTTCCAGCGGATCTGCCCCGTAGAGCATGATCCCCGGGCGGTTCCAAGCCGCATGCGTCTCTGGCCAGGCAAGCGTCGCCGGTGAATTGGCCAGACACAGCGGTAGCCCCGCATCGGCCGCCAAAGCCGTCACCGCCGCCATCTGCTGCTGGAAGTAGTCCGGTGTCAGGCTATCAGCGCTGGCGAAGTGCGTCATCAGGTGCAGGTCACGCGCCTTGCCACACGCCTCGAGGCGCGCCTTGGCGTCCAGCACCTGCTCCGCCGTGAAACCGAGACGATGCATCCCCGAGTCGAACTTGATCCAGCAGGACAGCGGCTGCGCAAGCTCACTCTGTTCGAGGGCCGCCAACTGCCATTCGCTGTGGATGGCGCACCAGAAGTCATGCTCGGCCGCCAAGGCGTACTCCGCGGCCTCGAACACCCCCTCAAGCAGCACGACCGGATGAGAGATGCCGCCGGCCCGCAGCACCAGCGCCTCCTCTATCGTGGCCACCGCAAAGGCGGGGGCGAGATCCGCCAGTGCCTGCGCGCACGCCACCGCACCATGCCCGTAGGCGTCCGCCTTGATGACGGCCAGGGCGCGCGAATGCGGCGCCAGCTCGCAGGCCAGCTGATAATTATGACGCAATGCATCGAGATCAATATCAGCGCGCAGTGGGCGGGACATGAGGGGACTCCAGAGTGATAGGGGAAGATGACAGACAGCAGAGCAAGCCCCTCAATTATTTGCCATCATCGCCGTCAGGTCACGCTGCAAACCACCAAACTTTCCCCAGATCACCGATAGAAACCACTACCTGTCAAAATAAATACAGGATTTTAGACCAACACCGCCACGAAGCCACCTGCTTCCAGGCCGCGCTGCCCTTGCACGCTGATTTTCGGCGCCTTTCTGGCTAGTCATCACTTGCCTGATGAACACATGCCTGGCGATCAGTGGCCTGACCAATTTATGCCCTCAAACGCATGTTCCCAAAATGCATGCACCCCCGCAGGCAGGGCCTGTGGAGGTGCATGCAGTACGTGGCGACAGCCAGCGCGGAACGATCAGGGCGTCGCGTTTTCCAGCTCGTCGGAGCTCTCATCATTCAGCACCAGTGATACCTGACGATCTGCCTTGAGGCTCTCGTTGAGGTCACGCACGCTGTTGATATCGATGATACCTGCCGCCTGACGCAGGTTGAGCAGATCAAGCACATAGGTGTAACGCGAAGAGGCGTAGTCCGCCAGCGCCTGATACAGGGTCTGCTCGGCGTCCAGCACGTCGACGATGTTGCGCGTGCCGACTTCATAACCGGCGCGAGTCGCTTCCAGTGCACTGCGGCTGGAGACGATCGCCTGCTTTCGCGCCTTGACGGTCAGGACGTCGCTGCGCACCTGACTGTAGAGCGAGCGCACACTCTGGGTGGTGGAGCGCTGCTGGTCGAGCAGGTCGTACTGGCTCTGCTCGAGCAGATGAGTGCTCTGACGTACCTGGGCGGAGGTGCGGCCACCGGTATAGATCGGCAGGGAGGCCTGGATACCGATCTGGTTGTATTCCTGATACCCCCCGGCAGTATCGATGTCGGTTTCATCGTAGGAGTAGGTCGCGAAGGCGCCGACTTCCGGCAGGTGGCCTGCGCGGGAGGTCTTCACATCGCCTCTGGCGACATCGACACCCTTCTTGGCAGCACCGATCAGCGGATTGTTGGACAATGCCATCTCGACCCACTTGCTGCGGCTGGCCGGCACCGGCGCTTCGATCGCCAGATCTTCTTCCAGGCCATCGATGGAATCGTACTGCTGGCCCGTCAACTGCTGCAGGGCCTCGAAGCTGACCTGGAGATCGGCTTCGGCCGCGATGCGCTGGGCGCGCGCATCATCGAAGGATGCCCTGGCTTCCTGCACATCCGTGATCGCGATCAAACCGACCTCGAACTGCTGATTGGCCTGGTCCAGCTGGCGGGAAAAGGCCTTCTCCTGAGCAATACGCGCATCGAGCACATCACGATTGTTCAGAATGGTGAAATAGGCAGACGCCACGTCATAGAGCAGCTGCTGCTGATCGGAATCCAGCAGCAATTTCTGCTGACGGGTGGTGTCCTTGCTGGTCGCGAGCTCATACCAGTCGGCGGCATCGAACAGCTGCTGGTTCACGTTGACCACGATGTTGCTGTCGGTGTAATCGCCCTCGGTGCCGCTCTGGGAATTGCCGGTGACATCGGTACGCGACACGGTCCCCGTGGCAGTGATCTGGGGCAACAGGTCAGCAAGCTCGATACGCTCATTGTCCTCGACGCTCTGATAGAGCGAGCGAGAGGAGGACAGGCTGGCATTGTGGGTCAATGCATCACGGGTGATGTCGAGCAGATTGGCAGCCTGAGCCTGGGTCGCAAAACCCATCGCCAGCACCAGTGGCAGTATGCGAATGTTGGCCATGTATGCGTTGTTCCTGATCAGTGACAGTCGTGACCTGCATGGCGCCTCGAAAGCACCAGGACAAGGTAAAAGGTAGCTCACACATCGGCTGGACTACTGCCTCAGCCCTGCTCAAGCGAGTCGTGAAAAAGTGGCCTTAGTCTAATCGCCACCCATTTGGGCGTCCAGTTAGTTGGCTAACTTTATTGCACGATACAGCGTTTCCAAATTGACAACAATGTCAGGGAGCACCCTGCGCTCGAACGTCAGAACACCCCACTCTGCCAGTATAATGATGACACAATATGAAAACGGCCCACTCAAATCACGAGCGGGCCGTTTTCACTGGCAACCTGCATCAAGGCACCGACAGCCATGACGAGGGTGCCCGCGCATCATTCGAAGATGGATTCGAGCGTCAACCCCTGCTTCTCGAGCATGCGTCGCAGCTTCTTGAGCGCCTCGACCTGAATCTGACGGACCCGCTCCCGCGTCAGACCGATTTCCTCGCCCACTTCCTCCAGCGTCGCGGCTTCGTGACCACGCAGCCCGAAGCGACGCACCACCACTTCCATCTGCTTCTCGGTCAACTCCGCCAACCACTCATCGACATGCGCCTTGACGTCGACATCCACCAGACTGGACTCCGGGCTGGTGTCATTCTCGTCGGCGATCGTCTCGATCAGCGGCTTGTCGCTCTCGCCGCCCATCGGATAGTCGACGGATGACACGCGTTCATTGAGCCCCAGCATCTTCTTGACGGTATCGACCGGCTTGTCCAGGAAGTCGGCGATCTCCTCCGCGGTGGCCTCGTGATCCAGTTTCTGGGTCAGCTGGCGCGCGGCACGCAGATAGATGTTGAGTTCCTTGACGACATGAATCGGCAGACGAATGGTGCGCGTCTGATTCATCAGCGCCCGCTCGATGGTCTGACGAATCCACCAGGTGGCGTAGGTCGAGAAACGGAAGCCGCGCTCAGGGTCGAACTTCTCCACCGCGCGGATCAGCCCCAGATTGCCCTCCTCGATCAGGTCGAGCAGCGACAGACCACGGTTCAGATAGCGCCGCGCGATCTTGACCACCAGACGCAGGTTGGACTCGATCATGCGCTGGCGGCCGGCGGGGTCGCCCGCCTGTGCCAGGCGCCCGAAGTAGACCTCCTCCTCGGGCTTGAGCAACGGGGAAAAACCGATCTCGTTGAGGTAGATCTGGGTCGCATCCAGGCTTTGGTAGTGCTTGCGCTCTTCACGATTCAAGGCGCGTTCGAATGCCGCCTCTTCCGCTTCTGCCTCAAGCGTATCGTCGTCCTCCTCGACATCCTCAAGGGACAACTCAACCTCAGCCTGATCGATATCCTTTTCCAGCATGCTCATGTCGATACCCCGTTGTCTCTGGTCTGGTGCCAGGAACTTGTTGTTGTGGCAGCGGTGGGAATCAGCGTTTAGGCAGGAATTTCAATGGGTCCTTGGGCTGCCCATCCTCGCGAATCTCGAAGTGCAGCTGCGCACGTTCAGCGTCAGTGGCTCCCAGAGTGGCGATGACCTGTCCGGCGTCGATCACATCGTTCTCTGATACACGCAAAGTGTCGTTGTGGGCGTAGGCGCTCAAATAGCGGTCGTTGTGCTTGAGAATGATGAGGTTACCGTAACCACGTACTCCGCTTCCGGCGTAGACCACGATTCCCGGCCCTGCTGCCTTGACAGGTTGCCCCTTTTGACCAGCGATATCAATGCCGCCGGTGACACTCTCGGACTCACCGAACTTGCCGATGATCTCGCCTTGCGTAGGCCACTGCCAGTCAACGTTTTTTACCGGAACATAGGTCTTCTTGGCCGGTGCAGCCTTGGCGGTTTCGCCAGCGACGTTGGCGCCCTTTTCAACCTTGGCAGCCTCATTTTTCACGCTAGCGGCCGCTTTCTCGCGCTCTGCCGCGGCGGCAGCGGCGGCTTGCTCGGCCTTTTCCTTGGCGGCCTTGCGCGCCTCGGCCTGGGCGGCGGCCGCACTGGCAGCTGCCTCGCTGGCCGTCTGGCTGGCTGTCTGACTAGCCGAGCTACTGGCCTGCGCAGCACCGCTGCTGACCTGCTCTGCGCTGTCATTGGCGGCGTTGCGCGCCGTCTCGGCGAGCGCTTCTTCACTGCCTTCCTGGTAGACAGGCCCCAGCCCGGCCGCCGCCGCGGCCCCGGTGGCGGCCGATGACACGCCACTCGAGCCGGTCGTCAGCGACTGGGCCTGGCTGGTGCGCTGTTGCTGCTGAGCCATGGCGGACTCATCCGGCGCCAGCCAGTCCGGCAGTTCGCTGCCGCCGGCGATCGAACCATCGCTGCCCCCGCCCATCGGCGTGGCAACGACGCCACCGCTCGAGGCGACGCTCGTACCGGAAGCGCCCGCCCCACTCGCCGGCAGCTGGGTATTGGGGTCCAGACGCAGCGTCTGCCCCGGCTGCAGGGTGTAGGGCGGATTCAAGCCGTTCATGCGCGCCACATCCCGGAAATCCTGGCCACTCTGCCAGGAGATGCCATACAGGGTGTCACCGCGCTGAACGGTATAGGTGTCGGAGGTGATACGCGCATTGCCGGCGTTGAGGTCCTGAACCTGCGGGCGAGTGGTCGCCGTGCTGCAGGCTGTCAGCGCACCCAGCGCCAGACCTGCCAACGTCAGTTTGATTCCCTTGTCCATCCTGTCACGCATGTTCCTGCTCCTTGCGGGAATTGCTGGAGTCGTCATCCGGGCCGGAGCGTTCTCCGGCAAACCAGACAAGCAATACGCCGGCCAGCATCAGGGCGAGTGCCGCCCACAGCTGGGCAGGCTCACCGGTCACACTGGTGTAGGTATCCGGCATCATGAAGTGGTAATCCAGCGGAACCTGTTCACCCTTGGGCCCCAGACGATAATCGGTGATGGTGCGCCACGGCCACAATACCGGCAGCGAGCCGAGAATGAAGCCCGTCAGCAGCATCAGTGTCGCGGTGTGATGATGACGAAACAACCACGACAACAAACGCGAGAAGGTGAACAGCCCGATGGTGCAGCCGCTGCCAAACAGCACGATCAGCTGCAGATCGAAGCTCTTGATGCCAGTCATCACCGTGCCGTAGAGGCCCATGGTCAGCAACAGGAAGCTGCCGGAAACGCCCGGCAGCAGCATGGCACTGATGGCGATGGCACCGCCGACCACCAGCACCCAGGAGGCATCGGTGGCGGCAGGCAACAGGCTGGGCAACTTGCTGGCCAGCACCAGCCCCAGCGCCAACCACACAAGATACCCGATCCGGAAGGTGGTGATACGCCGCGCGACCACCACCCCGGAGCACACTACCAGCCCGAAGAAGAAGGCATTGAGCAGCAGCGGCTGCGCCTCCATCAACCAGGTCACCAGATGCGCCACGCTGATCAGACTGGCGAAGATGCCAGCGACCAACGGCAGCAGAAAGGCCAGATTCAAATGCTGCCACAGCGCCTTGAAGCCCTGCTCACGCCATACGCCGATGGCGGAGGGGCCGAAGCGCTTGATGGACTCGATCAATTCTTCATAGATGCCGGTCACGAAGGCAATCGTGCCGCCTGATACCCCGGGCACGGCATCCGCCGCCCCCATGCCAGCGCCCTTGAAGAACACGCTCAAAGCTCGTTTCACCTGATCACTCCCTCGAGCAACGGCACGAAGCGCACGGCCTCGAACCGCTGAATATCCTGAGTGTCGCCGACGCGGCGCACTCGTGTCAGCCACTGACGGTCACTGTCGTCCTCGGCCAATGGCACGATCATCACCCCCTGCGGGGCCAACTGCTTCAACAACGCCTGCGGCAGATGCGGTGCGCAGGCGGTCACCACGATCAGATCAAATGCCGAGTCATCGTCCTGCCAACCATGGCCACCATCGGCATGGCGCAACTCGACATTGTCGAGCCCGAACCAGCCAAGGCGTTGAACGGCCCTGGCATGCAGCACGGCGATGCGCTCGAGCGAAGACACCCGAGCGAACAGACGCGCCAGCAGCAATGTCTGATAGCCCGAACCGGTGCCGACCTCCAGCACCCGACACTCTTCGCGCGGGCGCGGTGCTTGCGCCAGGGCAAGCTCCGTCATGCGGGCGTGCATGTAAGGCTGGGACAGGGTCTGCCCCTGCCCCAGCGGCAGGGCGGTATCTTCATAGGCACGGTGCGCCAGCGCCTCATCGAGAAACAGGTGACGCGGCTCACTGGCCATCAGCTCCAGCACCCGCTCATCACGAATGCCGGCATCCTCCAGGCGCGCCACCATGCGGTCTCGCGTGCGCTGGGACGTCATGCCGATACCGCTCAGCTGCGCCGTGTCCGGTCGCCTGAGATGCAAGGGCCCGGCGATTCCCGCTGCGCTGTCTGACTGCGCAAGCGGGAAAGCGTTCTGATACGCGTCCTTCATGGTCTTGATTCATATCCTGTCGAGCGAGGACTTCACAGCGAAATCTTGAGCCTTGCCTGGCGCTGCATCGCTCAGGTCAACGCCTCGAGCCACTGCGCTACATCATGGCGCGCCCCATGGGAGGTGAGGTCCGTCATCAACGGCGTGATGGACACATAGCCCGCCGCGATGGCGGCGAAGTCGGTGTCGTCACCATCATCGATGCCATCGCCGGCCAGCGCGATCCAGTAGCGGGTGCGGCCACGCGGGTCCTTGACCTCGATCGGGGCGCCCGCTGGGCCACGATGGCCCTGACGCGTGACGCGAAAGCCGCGAATCTCGCTCCACGGCACATCCGGCACATTGACGTTGAGCAACGAGCGCGGCGGCAATGCCAGAGTCTCGGCCGCGCCGACGAGGCTCGCCGCCACGCGTCCGGCGGTCTCGAAGTGGGTCTTGCCGCACAGTGACATCGCGATTGCCGACATGCCCAGCGAGCGCCCTTCCATCGCCGCCGCCACTGTGCCGGAATACAGCACGTCATCGCCCAGGTTGGCACCATGGTTGATGCCGGAAATCACGATGTCAGGCTTCTCGTCCCAGACGCCATTGACGCCCAGATAGACACAATCCGCGGGTGTGCCGTCGACGCTGTAGAAGCCGTTCTCCATCGCGGACAGCAACAACGGCCGACTCAGCGTCAGCGAGTTGCTGGCTCCTGAGCGGTCACGGTCCGGCGCGACCACACGAATGCGTGCCTGCCCGGCCAGCGCGTCATGCAGCGCCTTGAGCCCCGGAGCGTGCACGCCATCATCATTGGAAAGCAGAATCCTGCGCATCATCTCACTCCTTTGCGAATCATCGGATAGTCGTCATGTCACCTGACGGCACTACAGCAGCGGGTGGGCGATCAGTTCACGCAACAGGCCCGTCGCGAAGCTGCCGCGCGGCAGATCGAAATGCAGCCAGACGCTGGCCTCACTGCCTTCGGCGTGCGCCTGCTCTGGCGTGATATCCCACTCCAGACGCGGCTTGCCGGGCATCAGGCGCAGCGGACGACGCTCCGTCTTGACGCCGGCCTTCTCGAGCCCCTCGCACAACTGTGGCCAACGCGTGGCCAGGACCTGCTCGAGCTGGGCGACCTGCGCATGAGCCTCCGCACGCCCGGTGCCCCACAGCGGGCCAGTGGGATGAATATCGCCACTCGCCAGACGCTGCGCCAGCGTCTCGGCCGACTCGCTGCCGTCGGTGATGAAGCGTGAGCCCGTCCCGTTGAGCGCAAATACCTCTCCGCTCAACGCCGTCGCCCAGCAATTCGCCTTGAGGCGCGCAGCCAGCACCTCATTGAACAGGAAGCTGCGCGCGGTCGACAGCAGCATGCCGCTGCGGTCATCGCGCTTGCGCCAGCCACGCACCAGCACGGCACGTGCCCGACCGAGATTATGTCCCTGATGACCGAAGCGCTGCGGCCCGAAATAGTTGGGCACACCATCGCGTATCAGCGTCTGCCAGCGCGCCTCGAACTCGGGATGCGCGACGGCCTCACCGCTGACACGCAGCGCGAATCGGTTGCCGCGATGCACGCCCCGCTTGAGCTTGCGCGGATGACGCACGCTGGCCAGCACGCGGACGCCCTTCTCGGCCAACGCATCGCTGAGATCCTGCGGCGCTTCACGCCCCGGCAACCACACGGAGACCCACTGCCGGGTGATCGCCTGCTTGTCCTTGAGACCGGCTACGCCGATATCACGCGGCGCGACCTCGCACAGGCTGGCCAGTTCACGGCACAGCTCATCGGTGGTCAGGCCGCGTTTCTCGACCCACAGCCACTGATGCTCACCGTGGCCTTCGGGCACGAAGTCCATCAGCTCGGTGACCCGGAAGTCCTCGGGCGTGTGGCGGAAGTCGCCTGCTCCCAGCGGGCCGCCATGCGCATGCGGCCAGCGCTGCATCAACTCGGCTTCCTTGACCCACGCCTCGCTGCCCGCAGCGTCCAGTGCCGCCAGCGCCTCGGCAAACAGCGCATTCGCCTCGGGCGACTCAGACATGTCATTCACTTCAGACATGCTCGGCTCCGCCCGCGGCTGGCAGCGCGCCCAGCAGCACCACGGCCTCGGCGGCGATGCCTTCCTTGCGACCGGTGAAGCCGAGCCGCTCGGTGGTGGTGGCCTTGACGTTGACAACCGCCAGCGGCACGCGCAGGTCTTCGGCGATCACTTCCCGCATCGCCTGGATGTGCGGCGCCATCTTCGGCGCCTGCGCCAGCACGGTGAGATCGACATTGCCGACCCCGAAACCGGCGGCATTGACCAGCCCGATCACATGGCGCAGCAGGTCACGGCTATCAGCGCCGGACCACTCGCTGTCGGTGTCCGGAAAATGCTTGCCGATATCGCCCATGGCACAGGCGCCGAGCAGCGCATCGCACAGCGCATGCAGCAGCACGTCACCGTCGGAATGCGCCACGAAGCCATGCTCGTAGGCGATCTTCACGCCCCCGATCATCAGGTGATCGCCATCGCCGAAGCGATGCACATCGAAGCCGTGGCCGATGCGCAGTGCCATCGGCACATGGCCAGCCTGTTGGGGAGAGGTCGCAGATTGCGCGGAGGAAGTGGCAGCAGCGGGTGTTGCAGATTGCTCAGTCATGTCAGGCAGACGTCCGGGGGCTATCGGGAAGCGCCTCGCGCGCGGCCAGCAGCAGGCGCGCCATGGCGAGGTCTTCCGGATGGGTGATCTTGAGATTGTCGCGGGCGGCGGCGACCAGCACGGGGGCACGGCCACAGGCCTCCAGTGCCGAGGCCTCATCCGTGATGAGCGCGGGGTTCTCCCCAAGCGCTTCACGCAGCGCCCGTCGCAACAGGCCCAACGGGAAGGCCTGCGGCGTGAAGGCATGCCACAGGCCGACGCGGGATTCGGTGTGCGCGATGCTCGGCGCACGCTCTTCATCGCCACCGCCATCGCCATGCGGACGCGAGTCGACGGCCGGCGCGGCGCGTTTCATGGTGTCGCTGGCGGGGGCCGCGAGGATGGCGCCATCGGCACTGCGGCGAGCGGTCGCGACCAGCGCATGGATATCGGCTTCGCGAACGCAGGGACGCGCGACATCGTGCACCAGCACGAGGTCATCGTCATGGGCGTGGCGGCTCAGGCAATCCAGGCCCGCCAGCACGCTGTCGGCACGTTCGCTGCCGCCATCGGCGCGCAGCCAGTCCTGCCACGGCACCATCGACGGCGTGAAATAGCTATCGTCGGCGCCCAGCACCAGACAGAGCCCTGCCTCGGGCAGCGCGCGCTTGAGCGTCGCCAGCGTCGCCTCCAGCACGCAGCCGCCGGGCGACAGCTCCAGATACTGCTTGGGCCGGTCGGCCTGCATGCGGCTGCCCACGCCGGCGGCCGGCACCAGATACCACAGACGGGGCTCGCGCGAGGCGTCTGTCGGCATCATGGCGTGATCACCTTGGGCAGCCCGCCTTCCAGGCCCTTGCCCTCCAGCGCACCGTCCGCCACTTCATCGGGTGATGGCGCCTTGCGTTCCGGCACCGCGACATTGGGCACCCACAGGAACTGCTCGTCCTTGCGCACCATGCCGAGGTCATTGCGTGCACGCTCCTCGATGGCCGCCAGACCATTCTTGAGGTCGACCACTTCCGCACCGAGTCGCTGATTGCGGTTGTCCAGCACCGCATCTTCCTTGGACAGCTGCTGCACGCGTGCGCGAATATCGAATAATTCGGTGATGCCATTTTCGCCCCACCACAGCCGATACTGGAGCAGTGCCAGCAGCAGCAGCAGTGAGATATTGATCCATTTGAGCATGGCGATGTCCTTGGCCGTTGCAGCGCGCATTATGCCATCATCCGGGAGCGCGACGCAGGCACTGCCAGCATCCGTTGCCACGCTTGACGCCCCCCTGTCGATCAGGGCCACCTGATGACAGCGCCCTCTCACCCTTCTGCCAGGAGTCATCCGATGTACAAGCTTGCGTTCTTCGTCCCGGAGAATGACGCCGAACACGTCAAGGAAGCCGTCTTTGCCACCGGTGCAGGGCGCATCGGCGACTACGAGGCCTGCTGCTTCGAGACACGCGGCACCGGCCAGTTTCGGCCACTGGCCAGCGCCAATCCGCATATCGGGACCTGCGGCACGCTGGAGCGCGTCGCCGAACTGAAGATAGAGCTGGTATGTGACGATTCGCTCATCGCCGCTGCCGTGGCGGCGCTGCGCGACGCCCATCCCTATGAAGAAGTCGCCTTCGATTGCTGGCGACTGGAAACGTTCTGACCCCGCGTCCCCCGAAGAACGAGGCACGCGAGGTCAGCAATGGCCAGACGATCTAGCTCGCGGGCAGGAAGGTGGTGTTGAAGAAGTGCTCGCGGGCTTCCAGGTCGATCTGCTCGAGATGCAGCGGGAAATGCTCGTCACCCTCGCCGTGGCGGCGATCCTCGAAGTAGCGGCGCAGCGTGACTTCCATAGTCGGGAAGGCCAGCGACTGCCAGGGAACCTCCTCCTCGCTGAACAGCGCCACCTCGAGACTCTCGACGCCCGCCGAGTAGTCGCTGATCAGCTCGGCCCGAAACAGCATGTAGACCTGATTGATATGCGGCAGGTCGATCAACGTATAGAGCCCCTGCAGCTTGACCTCGGCGCCGGCTTCCTCCCGTGTCTCGCGAGCAGCGGCGTCGCTGGTGGTCTCGGCGTTCTCCATGAAGCCGGCCGGCAAGGTCCAATACCCCAGCCGCGGCTCGATGGCACGCCGACAGAGCAACACCCTGCCGTCCTGTACCGGCAAGGTGCCCGCGATGATGCGCGGATTCTGATAATGGATGGTGCCGCAGCTGTCACACAGGTAGCGCAGACGATCATCGCCCTGCGGCACTGCCAGACGCACCGTTTCACCACAGTGACTGCAATAATTCATTCGCTCTCCCATGAAATCTCAAGGCGCCCTTCAGTGACATCCCGTCTCCGCTTCCTCGCTGCGCGGTGGGCCCGGCGGCATGGCAGTCGCCTTGACCGGCAGGACCCTCGCGCCACATGATGGATGACTACGAGGAAACGACATGCTAGAAGCCCTGCGCCAACGCCTGCAAGCACATCACCCCCTCGCGACTGACCACCAGCTGCCACGCGCCGCCGTCCTGATCGCGCTGATCGATCGTCCCGAACCGACGTTGCTGCTGACGCGGCGTGCCAGCCATCTCACCGAGCATCCCGGCCAGGTGGCCTTCCCCGGCGGCAAGGCCGAACCCGATGATAGCAACCTGTTGGCCACCGCGCTGCGCGAAGCCGAGGAAGAAGTCGCGTTGCCGCCCAGCGCCGTGGAGGTCTTCGGCCAGCTGAGCGACGTGATTTCCCTGCACGGCATGCGTGTCACGCCCTTTGTCGGACGCATTCCCGCCGACCTGCCGCTGCGCGCGGACCCCAGCGAGATCGAGCAGATCTTCGAGATGCCGCTGAGCATGTTGCTGAGAGACGAGCGCGAGCATACCGACGTGATCACCGTCGGTGACGAGACCTGGTACGTGCCCAGCTATCGTGTGGCCGACCAGGTACTGTGGGGACTGTCTTCGATGATGCTGGTCGAACTGATGGCCATCGGCTTCGGCCATGCCGTGAGCCTCAAGGCAGCGCCACCGCCCGGTGCCCCGCTGCGCCATCTGCCGCCGCGCCCCGTGCCGCCTCGGCCCTGAAGCTCAAGATCCTGAACTCCTGAGCTACTGAGCTCCTGAGCAGCTGAACCAGACAAGGTGTGTTCCCGCCGAGCGGCTCGCCATTGCCCTGATGGCTTTGCAGCACTGCCATTGCCCCGACGATATTGCACCGACAATGGCACTGGACTATAACTCCTCGCCCACGATGCCACGCCACTTCCCGTTCGGAGCGCCTGATGCCCGCTGCACCTGCACCCGCCCCACTGCTGGACCCTGTCGCACTCAACCTGCTGATCGATGAACTGGTCGAGCATGGCTACAGCGTGCGCCCCGACTTCCTGCCGCGGCAGGTCATCGCTCAGCTCAATGATGAACTGACGGCGCTGGAGACGCGGCAGCAATTGACAGCGGCGGGTATCGGTCGCGGGCGCGAGCATGATCTGCGCCCGGACATCCGTGGCGACGCGATTCGCTGGCTGGACCGCAACTCACGCGCCCAGCGCGCCTACCTGGAAGCGATGAACGTGCTCAAGGATGAGCTCAACCGCGCCCTCTATCTGGGGCTGTTCGAGTATGAGGCCCACTTCGCCCACTATCCGGTCGGCAGCTTCTACAAGAAGCATCTCGACAGCTTTCGCGGCCGCGGCAACCGCCTGATCTCCAGCGTGCTCTATCTCAATGAGGACTGGCCGCGCGATGGCGGCGGCGAGATCGTGCTCTACGACCCCGAGGATGACAGCAGCGAAATGGCACGCGTCACCCCCGAGGCCGGCACCTTCGTGTGCTTCCTCTCCGAGCAGATCCCCCATGAGGTGCTGCCGACGCATCAGGCGCGCGCCAGTGTCACCGGCTGGTTCCGGCGCAACAGCTCACAGGGCAACCTGGTCGATCCCGCACGCTGATTCCCGGGCGGGAAGTCCCGGCCAGACAGGTCTGGACAGCACCGCGCCAGTGGCCCTCAGCCGCGCGCCAGCGGCGCGTCATCGCGTGGCGGCCCCTGCCGCTGCGCGTCCTGCGAGGCCTGCACAACCTGCAATGTTTGCTCATCATTCAAGGCCTGCTCGTCGTGCAGCGCCTGCTCCTCCTTGACCTCGATCTCCTCGAGACTGTCCAGTGAGGCCTCCGTGATCAGCTCCGGCATATCAGCGACCAGCTCACGCGTGACCTCGACCAGCGGGTCATCGGCTTCGGCGTCACGCAGGTGCTCCTCGGCGGCCTCGACCAGTTCAGGCCCGACCACAAGCTCGGTGCCCAGCGGTGTCTGCGGAGCATGGGTCTCGAAGGGCGCCAACGGCTGCGGCGCCGGACGCATCACACGCCGCCAGACAAAGAAGAGCAGCATGCCGCCCCCCATCACCGCCAGACTCAGCGCCATGCCGGGCATCGCGCCCATCTCGGCCATCGGCAGCGATACCGCCGGCGGTGACAGGGTCGACCCCACCGCATTGATCAACAGCAGGCCCTGACTCATCCGCACCAGGGCACCGGCGGGCGCACGGTCGGCGGCATGGCTGACCGCCACCGGATAGAGCGTGAAGGCGGCACCGCCGAGCAGGAACAGCACCGTCAGCTGGGCGATGCCCTCGCGCGCCGGCCCCATCAGCAAGGCGGCGAAGCCGACGATGGCGATCGACAGGATGATCAGCACCTGCTGGCGATCGTGGCTGTCAGACCAGCGGCCGATGGGGTATTGCAGCAGCATGCCGCCGAGAATCACCAGCGCCATGCGCTGACCGATCTCCGCGGTGCTCAGGATACCGCCATCGCCCAACGCCAGAGGCAGCAGGCTATAGATGACCGCCACCACCAGCCCCGAGGCCAGGCAGCCGAACACGCCTGTCGGCGTGATGCGAATCAGGCGCCACGGGCTCAGGGGCTCGGACTGTTCGATCAGCGGCGAGACACGCGGCAGCAGCACCAGCGGCAATACCGAGGCCGCCGCCAGCATCGCCACCAGCATGAAGGCCGCCTCGAGGCTCAGCATGGCAGTCACGCCCAGCAGCAGCTGACCGAGCACCCCCGCGCCATAGAGCACGATCATGTAGAGCGCCAGCAGACGCCCGCGCACAGCGGGATCGGCAGCGCTCAGCAGCCAGCTCTCGATGACCAGATACACCCCGACCAGCGACCAGCCGATCATCATGCGCAGCAGGAACCACACCACCGGGTGATCGCCCAACCCCATGGCCAGAGCCGCGACCGCCACCAGCGAGCCGAAGCCGGCATAGGCGCGGATATGGCCGATGCGCAGCAGCAGGCGGTCGTTGACCAGCGCGCCGAGCCCGAGGCCCAGATAGTAGGCCGAGCTGATCAGGCCGATCGCCTCGCTCGAGACACCGGCGGCAGACAGCCGCAACGGGACCAACGAGGTCAGCATGGCGTTACCGATCCCCAGCAAGGCAAGGCCGAGCAGGGGCGCAAGGGACATCAACAGCAGATGACGGGGCATGACCAGATCCTCGGCCGGCCGCCAGTCAGCGATCAGCCAATGCCGCAAGGTGCGGATATCGTCGGGAGGGGAAGTTTTCCCTGCGTGAATACGTCAAGGCGCGGGCAATATAGTGACAGTCCGCGCCAAATCCAAGCATTTTTGCGTCATTTGGCGACCATGTCTTCTTGCGTGTCGCTGCGCGCTGCCCTGCGCCCTATTCATGCGCTGTCCTGCGCTCTATCCATGCCCTGTTCCACGCCTTGTCCCGCGCCTTGTCCCGCGCCTTGTCAGGCGGATCGGGGCACGCGGAAGATGACACTGTCGTTGGCGACCTGCTCAAGCTCGAGTCCGTGCGTGCGCGCCAGCCAGGCAAAGGTCGCCGGGCTGAACAGGCACACATGCGTCGGATCACGCAGGTAGTGCCAGCGCCTGAGCGCTTCCGGGTCATCCGAGGCGGGCTGCGTCATCACCCCCAGCAGGCCGCCGGGCTTGAGGCAGCGCAACCACTGGCGGAAGACTTCCCCCGGCGCGTAGAGATGCTCGATCACCTCGGTGCTGACGATGAAGTCATGCTGGCGGGTGAGCGCTGCCGGGTTCGGATGATAATAGAGATCGTGCAACGCCATCGGATGGCCCGCCTCCTCGAACATCTGCGCCAGGGCAGGCCCCGGTCCACAGCCGAAATCGAGCCCGCTGGCACCGGCCGCGAGCCGCTCGCACATCGGCGTGAAGAGCTTGGCCAGGAAGCTTCGATAACGCGGGTCTGCCGGGTCATTCTCGTGCTGGTCGTAGATATCCTGCTCTGCCCTGGCATCCAGGCGCTGGGACGGCGCCAGATACAGCAGATGACACTCCGGGCAGCGCAGGTAATCGCGCTCATCGGCGGGTGGGCGCTGACCGGTCTCGGGGCATGGCCTGCGCCGCTGCACCAGGTGCAGTACATGCTGGCTCCGGGGCGCCTCACACAGCGGGCAGACAGTATCTGAAGGCGGATAGGGAACGAGGGAATCAGGGGCTGACATCAGGGCTCCGTGGCTGGGGACACTGCCGGTGGGTGGATGTCACCACACGGCTGGCGGTGACAACTCGGCGCCACGCACGCTACCGCGGCGACACGGGCAATTCAGCAGCAGGTGAACGTATCGCAGGTGGCGACTGTCTGAGTGCTGAATGATACCCCGCGCCAGTGTCTTGCGCCTGCCACGATGGAGCCTGCAGGCACCGCCCCCCTCTGGCACAATGAGCATCATTCGAGTGCGGCACCGCGACACCTGACGATGTCACGGCGCCTGCCTTCGCGTCAGACAGGCGCGATCTTTCACGCCAGACCACCGGAACTTCACGTGTGACGATGGACAAGACTCTCAAGCGGTTCGAACAGGCCATGGAACAGCGCCTGACTCCTCTCAAGGCCAATTCCGTGGCCTGTCTGTGGCAACGACTGTCCGGGATCAGCACCCGCCAGCTCTGGTGGCTGGCGCGCCCGTTGGCGCGTGTGGTGCAGCTGTGCAATCCCCGCGAGCGCCGGGTCACGCGCCAGAATCTGGGCCAGGCCTTCCCGCAGCTCGACAAGCAGGCGCGCGCGCGTCTGGCGAGCGACAGCCTCGCACATTCCACCGCCACCATGCTGGAACTGGGCAAGGTGTGGCTGGGTGATGAAGACGCCGTGCGCGATTCGATTCTCGAGGTCCACGGTCGCAACCTGCTCGACGAGGCGCGTGCCGAGGGGCGCGGCGTCATCGTGCTGGCGCCGCACTTCGGCAACTGGGAAGTGCTCAATTTCTGGCTCTCCAGCCACTTCCCGTTCACCGCCATGTATGAGCCGCCCAAGTTCGAGCGTCTCGACCCGATCATCCGCAACGGCCGTGAACGCATGGGCGCGAGCCTGGTGCCCACCAACTCGCGCGGCGTGGCCGCCTTGCTCAAGGCACTCAAGCGCGCCGAAGCGATCGGCATACTGCCGGATCAGGAGCCGGGTCGTGGCAGCGGCGTCTTCGCCGACTTCTATGGCCGCCCCGCCTATACCGCCACCCTGCTGCCCAAGCTGGTGGCGAGAACCGATGCACGCGTCGTCACCGGTGTCGCCCAGCGTCTGGAAGATGGCCATGGCTTCGCCATCCACTTCCTCGCCGCGGATGAAGGTGTCTATTGCGAAGAGGAAGTCGCCTCGGCACGCGGGGTGAATGCCTCGGTGGAAGCGGCGATCGCCTTGGCGCCGGCCCAGTATCAGTGGGAATACAAGCGCTGGCGCAAGAGCCCGCAGGAAATGGAGCAACAACCGGGCTGGCAGGAATCCCGCTTCTATGCGCGCACCTATTCCTTCTTCTCGCTCAAGGGCTGGCGCCGCTACTTCAAGCATCGCCGCAAGGCCAGCAAGCACGGCTGAGGGCAGCACTGGCGCAACAGGCCATCAGCTCCCAGACTGAATGCGCATGGCTCAATGACAGGAGGCAAGGATGCCGATCGAGACTCACGCCGCTCACCTCACAAGCGCATCGTCCCGTCGCCCCTCACTGTCCCGAGCGGTGTCGACATGCCTGCCGGCAAGCCTGGTGACAGGCTTGCCGACAAGATTGGTCACAGGTGCCGCGGCGGCCTGTCTCGCCTTGTCTCTGCCAGCCCAGGCAGAGACAGGAACTTCCTCCTCACTGTCGCTGATGAGCGCTCAGCAAGTGCCCAGCGATGCCCCAGCGCTCAAGCTGCCTGAGGGCACCACGCTCGAGCGGCTGGCCTCGCTCGACAGTCCACGTATGCTGCATCTCACTGACGCTGGCGAGCTGCTGATCGGCTCGCGGGCCGAGCGTGTCTATCGCGCTCAACTGAGGCCGGACGGCAACCTCTCTGCCGTGAAGACGCTGGTCGAACTGTCGGGCTACCCTCACTCGCTGGTGGTACGCGGCGACAAGCTCTATGTCGCGACCACTGCAGCCTTGCTGGTCGCCGACTATTCACACGGCGAATCTCTCACCCGCGATGACTTTCGTGAGCTGATCGCCCTGCCCGGCGGCGGTGGCCACAACTCGCGCACCCTGAGTCTCGGGCCTGATGGCGGCCTCTATCTGGCGCTGGGCATCCAGGGCAATTGCTCGAATCAATATCTCGCAGGCAGCGAGCAGGGCTACTCCTTCAGTGAACGCCGCGGTGGCGTGCTGCGCCTTGAGGAATCCGGCGATGCCCCGCACTGGCAGCCCTGGGCCAGCGGGCTGCGCAACCCGGTAGGCCTCGCCTGGCAGCCAGGTAGGGAAGATGAGCCACGTCTGCTGGCCACCAACAACGGCCCCGACCACTGGGGCTACGAGCAACCTCGCGAGTTGGTGGTCGCAGCCCGCGAAGGCAGCTTCCATGGCATGCCCTGGTATCAGTGGGTCGATGGCCGCTGGCAGACGGATGACTGCATCACGAGCGATTCACCGCGCGAGCGTGACGAGATTGCGCCGCCACTGGCCGAGGTTCCCGCTCGCAGTGCGCCGATGGGAATCGCGGTGGTACCGCCAGAACATCCATTGGCCGCAGACATGGATGTCGTGGTGGCCGTCCACGGCAGCTGGGGCACGGCTCCCTCCGGCAACGCCGCAGGTGATCCGGCCAGCCGTCGTGAGCCTCGCCTGCTGGGCCTCAAGCTGGCGACGCCAGACACTGAAGCACGCCTGGTGCCAGTGCTGACCGGTCTGCAGGACAGCAGCAGCGGCCAGCGCTGGATTCGCCCGCTCGATGTCCTGTTCGGCCCTGATGGCAGCCTGTACTTCACCTCGGATAGCGGCGCGGCTGGCCTCTATCGCCTCACCTTCGATTGATGGACTGACCTCCAACAGAACGCTCCCTTGAGAAGCGAGGTCTTGGCCCTCTTTCCGGGCCTTCTCTCCAAGCCCTTTGTCCAAGCCTTCTCTCCAAGCCCTTTGTCCAAGCCCCCTCTCCGGGCGCTCTCTCCAGGAGCTGCTTGGCAGAGAGCCCATGAATAGGGCCTATGGCTGCAGTGGTTGCCTGCTGCAGATTCTGAAAACCTGCCGTTCATGCCCCGCCTTCGAATTACAGAAATGTAGTCCTGTATCCTCGCATGCACCCAATGGCCAGCTAGGCATTGTGAGGTCATGGAGCGACACTGGGTCGACGCCAAGCGTTTAATGAACGATGACGCGTTGAGAGAGCGTCTCTCGCTCGTGCATCCAGCCTAAGAACTCCTGCGTATGATCCAACGGATACGCCATCGTCGGAGCCTGCCGCCATGAACCAGCAGCCACCCCCAGCAGCACGGACGCCCGCCAGCCAGGACTCCTTGCCAAGCACATGCACGCACCTGACGCGCGCTCCCTGGCTGAGCATCGTGATGCCGGTGCATGACGAGGCAGCCGGCATCGTGCAAACCCTGATCGCCCTGAATCGCCTGCGCGCGGGAGGGGACTGTGAAGTGATCGTGGTGGATGGCGGTTCGACGGATGGCACCCCCTCACTGGCCCATCCGCTGTGTGATGCCGTGCTGGGCAGTGAGCCGGGCCGGGCACGCCAGATGAATGCCGGAGCCGCGCATGCACGCGGAGAATGGCTGCTGTTTCTGCATGCCGATACCGACTTGCCCGACAATGCGCTGGCATTGCTCAAGGAGGCCGTCACGACGCATCGCCGCAGCGACTGGGGCCGCTTCGATGTCAGCATCAAGGGCGAGTCGCCGTGGTTACCGATGATCGCCGCCATGATGAATCTGCGCTCGCGGCTGACCAGCATCAGCACGGGCGACCAGACCCAGTTCGTGCAGCGCTCGACCTTCGAGGCCATCGGTGGCTTTGCCGACATGCCACTGATGGAAGATATCTGGCTGAGTGCCCAGCTCAAACATCTGACCCCGCCAATGAACCTGACGGCGCGCGTTACCACCAGCGGTCGGCGCTGGGAGACCCACGGCGTCTGGCGCACCATCGTCAAGATGTGGGGACTGCGGCTGGCGGCCTGGTGCGGCGTCTCCCCTGCACGCCTGGCACGCCTTTACGGCTATCGCGCCGCGGCGCAGGCCTGTGAGCAGCGCGGCATGCCCCATGCGTGATGCGGCGTTGCCTACCTTGCCCACAACTGATGCCGCGTCAGAGGTGCGCCCGACCCTCATCATCTTCGGTCGCCTGCCCATCGCCGGCCACTGCAAGACACGCCTGATCCCCGCACTCGGCCCCGAGGGTGCAGCTCGACTCTATGAGCGGATGCTGTGCCATATCGCTGACCAGGCCTGCGCCGCGCGCCTTGGCAAGGTCGTGGTGATGCTGACGCCCGCTGCCGAGCCGTCGAGACAGACACCTGAACAGGCGGCTCTGCAGGTGGCGCTGGAAGCCCGGCTGCGAAGCGTTGTCGACACCTCAGCCGACCTCACCTTCGAGGTACAGCCACAGGGGGACCTCGGTGAACGGATGTCCCGGGCCATGGCCCGACATCTACCCGAGGGGCCGGTATTGCTGATGGGCTCCGACCTGCCGGCGCTGGACAGCCAGCGCCTGCGCGAGGCAGCCCACAGACTGCGCACTCACGACGCGGTCCTGCAGCCCACCGAGGATGGGGGCTATGGCTTGATCGGCCTCAAGGCGCCCTGCCCGCAAGCCTTCCTGCTGCCACGCTGGAGCCACGCCCATGTCTGCCGGGACACCCTGGCGCGGCTGGCACGGGCAGGCAGAACGTACTCTTGCCTGCCGATCAGCTGGGATGTCGATGAGCCGCGTGACCTTGCGCGACTGTCGCGCCACCTGCCGGCGCTCATGGCGGACATTGTCGCTTGAGACTGTCCATGAACCCGCTCGAGGCTCATCACAAGCCCGCTTGAGGCTCTTCACACCTTCGGCAGGCCTCCCAAAGTCGTATGCATTTTTGCTCACACTGCCCTTCTTCTGCGCCGCAGGGCTGTTACACTCGCTGCATCGTGACTCATATGTCACAGCTTGACGGGGTGCCGGTAAGACCGGCTGAGATGTCATGCGCAGGCAATGTCCTTGCGTGAATGACGATCCCGCCGAACCTGATCCGGCTAGTACCGGCGTAGGGATCAAGCGTGAAGCGATGCCACTCGATAACGTCACCACTTTCTCACGGTGACTGTCGGCACCTCCCCCGCTTTTCCCCTGCTCCTGTTCCGGTACTGGCCACGCTTGCGCCAGAGAACTGCCGCCCCATCACGGGTCGTCAGCACGCTCACCGAGGGATGCGTCATGCCTAGTTTCAACGACCTGACCAGTGCCTGCGCCGAGGAATGGCGTGACTATCTCGAGCACGACTTCGTTCGCCAGCTGGGCGAAGGTCGTCTGCCGGAGGAGTCCTTCCGCCATTACCTGCAGCAGGACTACCTGTTCCTGATCCACTTCGCGCGTGCCTGGGCGCTGGCCGCCTACAAGAGCCGCACCCTCGCGGAGCTGCGTCAGGCCACGGCCAGTCTCGACACCATCCTCAATACCGAGCTCGATCTGCATATCGGCTACTGCAGCGAGTGGGGCATCAGCGAGGATGATCTGAGCGAGCTGCCGGAATCGCGCGCCACCCTGGCCTATACCCGTTACGTGCTCGATTGCGGCCAGCGCGGCGACCTGCTCGATCTGCACGTGGCGCTCGCGCCCTGCCTGATCGGCTACGGCGAGATCGCCGAGTGGCTGCTCGATCAAGACACCACCGAGATCGAGAACAACCCGTACGCGGACTGGATCGCGATGTACTCAAGCGATGACTTCAAGGAAGCCGTCGAAGCCGAGCGTGAATGGCTGGATGCGCGACTCTCGGAGGTCTCGGAGCGTCGACTGGGTGAACTGGTCGATGTCTTCCGTGACGCCACGCGACTCGAGATCGACTTCTGGCAGATGGGTCTCGATCGCGCTTGAGTCATCACAGACTGACGTCCCGGTGCTCGCCATGAGCCGCTCGGGATGACGCCATCCCCCATGGATGGCACGACTGACAGGCCAACAGAGCCTGGATGAGAGAACGCTCCCCGGGGCAAGCCTGACGCTTCGGGCAACACACTCTCGCATTGAAATCTGCACACGCTTGACGGGGTGCCGGTGGAACCGGCTGAGATCCTGCATGCATGCTTCGCCGCCCTGACGCGCGAGCTTGCCAGCAAGGGGTCCCGTGGAACCTGAACCGGTTAGGACCGGCGTAGGAATCAAGCTGATGGCCAGCCGCTGCGCGCGGCCGCCTCGCTCCCGGGCCACCTGTTGGCAAGGAGTCGGCGACGACCATCCTCTCCCTGCGCACGGTCTTCCCATGATGACGTCAGCCGTGACGTCGCCCTTTGAGGAGACCTGCATGAGCACTGCCCCGACAACACAAGACCCGCAAGCCACCAACGCCGCCGAGTCACCGCTCGCCTCGCAGCCTGAGTCTGCCCCCAAGGCACGCGCGCGCGCCGTTCGCAAGGATGGCAGCCGCCACCTCGCCAGCGAAGCACAAGTCGACGCCGCCGCCATCGCGCCGCTGAGCGGCTCGCGCAAGATCTATATCGAAGGCTCCCGTCCGGACATCCGCGTGCCGATGCGCGAGATCGTCTGCTCTCCGACCCAGACCTCCAGCGGTCTGGAAGAGAACCCGCCGATCGTCGTCTACGATACCTCCGGCCCCTACACCGACCCGGCGGTCGAGATCGATATTCGCCGGGGTCTGGCACCGCTGCGCGAAAAGTGGATCGAGGAACGCGGTGATACCGAACAGCTCAATCAGCTGAGCAGTGAATATGGCCGCGTGCGCCAGGCCGACCTGCGCCTGTCGTCACTGCGCTTCGAGCTGGACCATCGCCCGCGTCGTGCCCTGCCGGGCAAGAATGTCACCCAGCTGCACTATGCGCGCCAGGGCATCATCACGCCGGAGATGGAATACATCGCGATTCGCGAGAATCAGCGTCGTATCGCGCTGCGTGAGGAATATCAGGGCAGCGAAGCCGTCGAGAGCATTCTGGGCCACCAGCACCCGGGCCACAGCTTCGGCGCCAACCTGCCCGACGAGATCACCGCCGAATTCGTGCGTGAGGAAGTCGCACGCGGCCGCGCCATCATTCCCGCCAACATCAATCACCCGGAAAGCGAGCCGATGATCATCGGCCGCAACTTCCTGGTGAAGGTCAACGGCAACCTGGGCAACTCGGCGGTCACCTCCTCCATCGAGGAAGAGGTCGACAAGATGACCTGGGCGATCCGCTGGGGTTCCGACACCGTGATGGACCTCTCGACCGGCGCCAACATCCACGAGACCCGTGAATGGATTCTGCGCAACTCTCCCGTGCCCATCGGCACGGTGCCGATCTATCAGGCGCTGGAGAAGGTCGATGGCGTGGCCGAGAACCTCGATTGGGAGATCTTCCGCGACACGCTGATCGAGCAGGCCGAACAAGGCGTCGACTACTTCACCATCCACGCCGGCGTCCTGCTGCGCTATGTGCCGCTGACTGCCAGTCGCGTGACCGGCATCGTCTCGCGCGGCGGCTCGATCATGGCCAAGTGGTGTCTGGCGCATCACGAGGAAAGCTTCCTCTATCGCCACTTCGAGGACATCTGCGAAATCTGCAAGGCCTACGACATCAGCCTGTCGCTGGGCGATGGCCTGCGCCCGGGCTCGGTGGCCGATGCCAACGACGCCGCCCAGTTCGGTGAGCTCGAGACGCTCGGCGAGCTGACGAAGATCGCCTGGCAGCACGATGTCCAGGTCATGATCGAAGGTCCGGGTCACGTGCCGATGCACCTGATCAAGGAGAACATGGACAAGCAGCTCAGCGAGTGTGACGAGGCGCCCTTCTATACCCTCGGTCCGCTGACCACCGACATCGCCCCGGGTTACGACCACATCACCTCCGGCATCGGTGCCGCGATGATCGGCTGGTTCGGCTGCGCCATGCTCTGCTACGTGACCCCCAAGGAGCACCTGGGCCTGCCCAACAAGGACGACGTCAAGACCGGCATCATCACCTACAAGATCGCCGCGCATGCCGCCGATCTGGCCAAGGGCCATCCAGGCGCGCAACGTCGTGACAATGCGCTCTCCAAGGCACGCTTCGAATTCCGCTGGGAAGACCAGTTCAATCTGGGCCTGGACCCGGACACCGCGCGCAGCTTCCACGACGAGACGCTGCCCAAGGACTCGGCCAAGGTCGCCCACTTCTGCTCCATGTGCGGGCCGAAGTTCTGCTCGATGAAGATCACCCAGGAAGTGCGTGATTACGCCAATGAGCATGGCCTGACCGGCGATGCCGACAGCGTGATGGCCGGCATGCAGGAGCAGGCAGACAAGTTCAAGCGTGAAGGCAGCCAGCTCTATCAGGAGGTCTAGTCAAGCGCCTGACGGCGCACAGGGAAGCTGACTTGCCAAGCGACACAAAAAACGCCCCGACCAGTGATGGTCGGGGCGTTTTCGTCACATCCTGCCAAACGCTCATGACATCTCATGAGCGTGACAGAAGGCTCACGTACGGCTGGTGACTTCCAGCAGGTGATAACCGAACTGGCTCTTCACCGGGCCCTGCACGGTGTTGATCGGGGCGCTGAACACGACTTCGTCGAATTCCTTGACCATCATGCCCGGGCCGAAGGCACCCAGGTCGCCGCCACTGCGGCCGGACGGGCAGGAGGAGTGCTCGCGAGCGGCATCAGCGAAATCGCGGCCGTTCTCGATTTCGGTCTTGAGAGCTGCACACTGTTCTTCGCTGGAAACGAGAATATGACGCGCTGTGGCCTGTGCCATGTCTATCACCTGTCACTGATCGAATAAATGCCGTCGGCAATCACCGGCGGCGTGGCAGGTCATTGTGGCCCAAGGCAGCGCTCGCCGCTAGCGTCCTGCACAGACCCGGCGCTGATACTGGATGGCATCGAGATCATTGCTGCCGAGCAGTGCCGCCGTGGCAGCGTTGCATTCCGCCTCAGCCAAGTCATCGGCAGCGGAGGTTTCCGCCCACTGGATGTTGCCGACACTGGGCCGGTAACTGACCGCAGCGTTGCATGCCATGCGCCGCGTACTGTTGTAACGCTGCGAAGGCAGAGTCGGAGGGTTGCTGGTCATTTCCCGGCACGTCGAGGCAAACATCTCGCTGGCTGCCTGACTGCAACGGGTATGGGCCATGGCATTCTGGCGCTTGTTGGCACACACCGAGTCATTGAGAACACGCCAATGCAGGGTATCGAAATCGATCACCTGCCCTTGATAGCGGGTCTCGACATGCTCGCGCTGAAGCCCTGCTGTCGTCGTCAGATGCGAGGCGACACCCTCACCGAATTGCCCACTCAAGCCCGAGACCGCATCCATTAACGCTGCCAATGCCGCACTGACAGAATTCATCACACACTCCTTGTGTTGATGCCTCCCGGCATACGCCGCCGGGGAGCCTTGCTCGATCATCAATGACCGTCACTTATGGTGACATGACCTGATAGCGCTGACTCATGACGAGACTGATAACGCCGACTGACAGCACCGGCGCACTCCCAGCGACATTACCCGTACACCGTCATCATTGCCTTAACGCTCAAGGGGAGGGTGCCAACGCTCCCCTTTCCAGCAACGAGTAATCAGATTCAGTACCCCAGACACGCGAACGCCCACCCGGAAGACCGGGTGGGCGTTGGGGACGCTCGCCTGAGAGCGTCGGCAGCAGTCGCTTACTTGGCGACTTTCTGCATAGCCTCGGAGGCGGACTTGGCGTTGCTTTCTGCCAGTTCCTGACCTTTCTTGGCGTATTCCTGGTTCAGCTCGACCACTTTCTGGGTGTCGTTCTGCAGCTTCTCGCCCAGAGACTTCACGGTTTCCTGCTGCTCCTTGACGAAGTTCTTCAGACCTTCACTGTCCTTGATCTCGAGCATGGAACGCGCCTGGGTCAGGGAAGCATCAGCATAGGACTTGGTCAGTTCCATCTGTGCGCCGATCAGCTTCTCGCTGTAATCGATGCTCAGGGCGCTGAACGCACGCAGCGGAGACAGGAACATATCGTCGAACTGCTGAGCGGACTTCTCGAAGTTGGCATTGAACATGTAGGCACCCTCCAGGGTATTGGCATCACGCTGAAATGAACCGGAGCCTTGCTCCGTTCGATTATCAGGATTGAACCGGGCTGGTGCACCGTAGTGACCGAGCCATCATTGTCAAGCCGTCACTATCAAGCCGTCACGGTCAGATAGTGCTATCGACCAGGTTCCATCCTCGCTGCAACGCAGCATAAGACAGTCTTTGTTGCACCGCAACATCAAAAACACTGCAACGACTGGCCTGTACGCCCTGGTTGATGCAGTCGCTTGATTGCACTGGAGAAAAACAATCAGAAACCAGAAAGAAAATTGACGCCCTGAGCTCCCGTCACGCCATGCACCGCGCCCTTGAGCGCCAGACTGGCGCCATAGGCCTGGGGCACAGGACCGGAGTCAAATACAACGCCGTGCTACTGCCTTACTGGGCTGAGGCGTCGCGACAGCGTTTGCAGAGCAGGCGCCCGCCCAGCGCACGTGCCTGTTCTGACTGGCGACAGAAGTCGACACTCTGGGAGGAAAGCCACCGCCGACAGCCCTGGCAGCGCGGCAAGCCTTCCTCATCCTGCGACCGGGCAGAAGACACGCCCTGCTGATTGCCGGGCGCAGTACCCTGTTGCTCGCCTGCCCCTTGCCGGCTCGCGGAGCCTTCCTGGCTGCCCTGCCCCGGATCCTGGTGCCCGGGCTGCCAATGTGCAGCCTGCAGCCCTCGGCCCCCGAAACCACACTGTCGCTTCAGAGCAGCCGTGGATGTCACGCCACGCTGGACCGCCAGCGTCGTGTCGTCCGACGCCCCCTCCATGTCATCGGACTCTGCCGCCATGACAGCGCTTTCGCCTGAGGTCCGCGACTGCCCTTCAGGCGATAGAGGCGGTTGCCATAGATAGGCCAGCGTGGACACCGGAGTGGCACCACCGCCCTCCGGCGAGCGTGTGTCAGCGGCCAGGCCCAGCTCCGCCACCCAATCGGTATTGGGGGCCACATGCCGGGTCGCGATGGCGCGCCCCAGCTGGCGCAGGCGGCGTTGATCGAGGCGATGGGTAAAACTGCGCAGCCGAGTCACGTAAGCGGTCTTGCTGCTTACCTGCAGGCACTGACGCTTGAGGCGCGCGAAGGACAGCAGCGCACGACTGTCGACGATGTCTTCCGGCGGGCGACTGACCTGAGCCGCATCAGCCACCACGATGCGATAGCGCAATTGCGGCTGCAGCGTCATCCCAAGACGCACAGGCAACAACGAGGAGGCCTCCAGCCATTGCACGATGGCGCGACTGCGCTCAGGAATCGTCTGCAAGGGACAAGGCGTCACGGCGTGCGCCATGACGCCATCTTCGTCCGCGGGAACCTCGCCCTCCTGCGCGACTCGCCCATCATGAGCCAACAGCTCACCGAAGGGGGTGATCGAGAGCGTCAGATCAAAACAGGAGGCGTCCAGCACCCAGACCTGCATGAGGCTGTTGATCAGCAGGTGATCGATCTCGATCACGCCCTCTGCCTGGGCCAGCCTCACATCATGCAGCACGACCCAATCATCCCGCGTCCCCAACAAGGTATCCAGCTGGCTTGCCAGCGCACGGCGACGAGCCTGACGGGCACGTATCGCGCGCAGCGCCTCCAGCACCTTGTGGCGCTCGGGCGCGGCAAGCGCAGCATCCTGCGCCAGCACCTCGAGCACCAGCAGGTCATATTCCCGTGAATCACAGTCCTTGATCAGCATGGGCGCCTCTGAATTAGAGCATTCATATATAACTCAGTGTAGTGCTCTATTCGCAATCTTTCTTGCCTCGGACTTCGCGGAAAAATCCGCCAGCGGATAGCAGTGACGGAGACTGAGGATCATCACTCCTGCCCTGGTCGGGGAGCGGGCTCCCGGTAGGGCAACATTGCCGTCACCTGCTGACGCGCCTTGCTGAGCCAGCGCGCCTCCTCCTCGACCGCCTCTGCCACCGCCTCCTGAAGCCCGGGATGCATCAGCCAATGCAGCGACCCGGTGGCATACGCCGCGAAACCGCGGCTGATCTTGTGCTCCCCCTGAGTGCCGGGGTCGAAGCGCTTGAGCCCTCGCTGTAGACAGAATTCGAGCCCCTGGTAATAGCAGACCTCGAAGTGCAGGCAGTCGGCATGCACTTCGCTGCCCCACCAACGACCATACAGGCAATCATTGCCGATCAGACACAAGGCTGCCGCTACCGGCGTGCCCTGCTCATCACGCGCCTGCACCAGCAGCAACCGCTCGGGCATGCTGCGCCTGAGCTGCTGGAAGAAATCGAGCGGCAGATAAGGCCGCTGCCCGCGCTCGAGATAGGTCATGCAGTAGCAGCGGTAGAAGGCCTCGATATCATCAGAGCCAATCTGCGCCCCCTCGAGCCTTGCCAGCGTGAAGCCTTGCTCGGCGACCTTGCGCCGCTCGCGACGGATCTCCTTGCGCCGTTTGGAGCGCAGACTCTCAAGCCAGGTGGCAAAGTCCGGCTCGCCGCGTGACTGCCAGTGATATTGCATCCCGGGACGCGAAATCAGCTCCGGAATCGCCGCCTGCCAGTCTTGCCGCTCCTCTGCCGAGACAAACAGCAGATGAAACCCGCTGTGCTCATAGCGACGCAGCGCGCTACCCGGCTCAGCCGCGGGCGCGATGCCGGCCTTGAGATGCGGCCACAACCACTCAAGCAAGGCACGCCGGGCGGCGGGCGACGTCAACTGCGGCGAGGTGACAAGGCGTGGGCCGTCGCTGGGAGTGAACGGTACGGCAGTCAACTGCTTGGGGTAATAGCGCCCACCGGCCTGCTCCAGGGCCTCCGCCCATTGCTGGTCGAACACATATTCGCCACGCGAGTGCAGCTTGAGATAGCGCAGCAGCCCCGCCAGCAAGCGACCTTCAGCATCTCGCACCACCAGATGGGCAGGGTGCCAACCACTGGCGGCGCTGGCCGCACCGCAGCTTTCCAGCGCGCTCAGATAGGCATGCTGCAGAAAGGGATATCCATCGCCTGCCAGCGCATTCCATTCACTGGCGGTGACGGCATCGAGGGAACCCAGCACCTCCAGACGCCAGCCCTGTTTCTCTGCGGCATCTGCGGTGCTCGCAGCCTGCTGCTGGTCTGGCGCCGCCCCTGTCACCGCCTGAGCTGCCTCATCCTCTGCCTGCCATCGCCCTGTCACCGTACTCTCCTCATGGTCTTGCCATGCCCACCGCTGGTGCAGACATGCCGCATATCCCAGGACATGCTAGTGTGTCGTCATGATGCAGGACAACGAGACCCACATGACAGAGACTCCCACGCCGCCCGACGACACGTCCACGAGCGGCACACAGACCCGGGGGAGCGCTCAAGAGTCCTCCCAAGGGCCCTATGCGCCAACCCCGCCCGCGCAGGACACTCATGCCAGCACGAATCTCATGGCAGTAGCCGCCTTCGCCCTGAGCGTGCTCGGCTGCCTGCTCGCACCTGCGGCTCTTGGTGGCGTCGTGTGTGGCCACATCGCGCGCAGCCAGATCCGCTGCAGTGGCGAAGCCGGTGACAGCTGGGCCCTGGCCGGTCTGATTCTCGGCTACTTGCTGATCGCCCTGTCGCTGGCCGGCCTGCTGATGTTCGGCGGCATGATGCTGACCATGTTCGGCATCATGGCCTTCAGCACCTGACCTGCGCCTGGGCACTCCGGCTTGAACGTGCAGCGCGCCTGCACGGATAATGCGCCGACATTGCTTCCCCGTGCCAGCGGGACATGCCTGCCTCTCGCAGCGCCTGCCCTGCCAGCGATTCCGGTTCCCCCGAGCCGCCTTGATACTGAGCGAGCCTCGATGTTGTACTCGATTCTCGATAATGATTTCTACAAGTTCACCATGCAGAACGCCGTGGTGAAGCTGTTTCCGTATGCGCGCGCTCGCTACGCCTTCATCAACCGTGGCGAGCATTCGTTCCCGCCGGGGTTCGGCGAGGCCTTGCGCATGGCGGTGGACAGCATGGCCGAACTGGCATTGAGCGTGGAAGAGAAATCCTTCCTCGAGCTTCACTGCCCCTTCCTGGACCCGACCTATCGCGACTTCCTGGCGGGCTTCCGCTTCGATCCCTCCGAAATCACCATCACCCAGACCGGTGATGAGCTGGAGGTGCATATCGAAGGCTACTGGTATCGCACCATCCTGTGGGAAGTCCCGCTGATGGCGATGATCAGCGAGCTCTGGTATCAGCTGGGCGGAGATCAACGCGACAGCGATCAGGCCCTGCGCGACAGCACCCTGGCCAAGATCGAGCACTACAAGCGACTCGGCATCCGCGTGGCGGAATTCGGTACTCGTCGTCGGCACTCCTACGATGTGCACGACAAGGTGGTCGCGGGCCTCAAGGACCACGGCCGTGGCTGCTTCATCGGCACCAGCAACGTGCACATGGCGCAGCGCCACGGCATCAAGCCGATCGGCACGCACGCCCATGAGTGGTTCATGTTTCATGCCGCGCGCTTCGGCTTCAAGATGGCCAACATCCTGGCGCTGGAGAACTGGGTCAAGGTCTATCGCGGTGACCTGGGGATCGCCCTGTCTGACACCTTCACCAGCCAGGCCTTCTTCAAGAGCTTCGACAAGAAGTTCGCCAAGCTGTTTGACGGCGTGCGCCACGACAGTGGTGATCCCATCGAGTTCGCCGAGACCACCATCCGTCACTATGAGTCGCTGGGGATCGACCCCAAGACCAAGACCATCGTGTTCTCCGATGGTCTGGACACCGACAAGGTCGATCGCATCGTGCGCTACTGCGCCGGGCGTATCGGCATGTCATTCGGCATCGGTACCAACTTCACCAATGATGTCGGCCCGCAGCCGATGAAAATGGTGATCAAGATGACCGAAGCCCGCCCCGAGGGTCAGGAGTGGGTGCCGGTGATAAAGCTGTCGGATGTCTCGAGCAAACACACCGGCGACCCCGACATGATTCGTCTGGCGCACCAGGTGCTGTCGCTCAAGGAGCTGGATTGAGGCGCGCGCTCAGCGATCGCTGAACGCCCTGCCATGGCCTCCTGCCAGAGATCTTGAAACAGGCTGATGAAACAGCCTCTGGAAAAGCCCCATGAAAAAGCCCGCCCGGAAACTTCCCGGGCGGGCTTTTTCATGTCGATCACCTTCAGCACCGGTGACGGCGGCTCAGGTCTCGACGTCTCAGGTCTTGCAGCTCAGGTCTTGCAGCTCAGGTCTTGCAGCTCAGGCCTTGCAGCTCAGGTCTTGCAGCTCAGGCCTTGCAGCTCAGGTCTTGCAGCTCAGGCCTTGCAGCTCAGGCCTTGACGCATCAGGTCTTGACGGATTTCTTCGGTGTCTTGAAGACCTCATTGAAGAGGTTGAGCATGACCTGCCACGAAGCCGAATCCGCGGCCGCGTCATAGCCCAGCGGCAGATCGTACCTGGCCGCCTTGGCATCCGACTCCGGATTGGTGAAGGCGTGCCTGGCGCCCGGATACTGGATCAACGTGGTGCGCGTCTCGAGTGACTGGAAGGTCGCGACCAGCTTGTCGAGATCCTCCTGCGGCACCAGCGTATCTGCCGCGCCATTCTGGATCACGACCCGGCCGGCAAACGGCTCGGGCTCCGTCACGGCAATCGACGGGCTGCCATGGAAGCTGACGACCGCCTTGAGCGGCGCTCCGGTCAGCGCCATGTTGAGCACCACGGCACCGCCGAAACAGTAGCCGATCGCCGCCATGCGCTCGCCATCGACCTCCGGACGTGAGCGCAGCACCGCCAGCGCCGAATTGAAGCTGGATTCGGCCTTCGGCCAGTCACTCATCACCGCAGAGGAGAAGGCACCGGCTTCCTTGGGGTGCTCGGCCGTGCGCCCACCGCCATACATGTCGACGGCCATGACCACGTAGCCCAGTCCTGCCAACTGTTCGGCGCGCTTGCGGGCGTAGCTGTTCAAGCCCCACCACTCATGCACCAGCAGGATGCCGGGTCGGCGCCCCTGCGCCTTGGCATCGCGTGCTATCAGGCCTACGTGCTCCTCACCATTGGCTCGATAGGTCACCGTCTCCGTCACCACCTGCGGCCCCTCGAGACGATTGACCAGCGGTGCATCCTCGGCGGCCATGGCCTGTCCGGCGGAAAATACCGACTGCGCAAACAACAAGGTGCCAGCGCACCAGCCACGTAACATTCGCATCGCCCACTCCTTGTATGACGTGATCCACTTGCATGACGCGATCCACAACCCGAGACATCGGCTGCAGGTGTGTCCGGTTGATCACCGGCGTTGACTCAATTGTCCTCGTTCAAGGACTGCGATGCCAGCACCACCCGATCGCGACCACTGCGCTTGGCACTGTAGAGCGCCATATCGGCACGGTGCAGGTAGCCATCCCGGGTCTCCCCCGGCTGGGGTGTCGCTACTCCCATGCTGATGGTGCAGCGCAGTGTCAACGACTTGAAGCGCACCTCCAGCGCCGCGATCTGCTGTCGCAGGCGCTCGGCCATTCCGACACCGGTGGCGGTACCGGCATCGGTGAGCAGGACGGCAAACTCCTCGCCGCCAAGGCGCGCAAAGCAGTCATCGCGCCGCAGTTGGGCACGACATGTCTCGCCAAGACTGATCAGCACCTGATCACCCGCCGCATGGCCGTGAGTGTCATTGACACGCTTGAAGTGGTCGATATCAAACAGGATCAACGCCATCTGCTCCCGCGATGACGAGCTCAGCAGGGTATCGAGCGTGTCGAGGAAGCTGGCTCGCGTCATGGCGCCCGTCATGGCGTCCGTCATCGCCTCATGCTCACGGCGCTGTTCGACCAGCTTGCGCTCATGAATGTTGCGTGACACCGACAGCACGCGCTGATAACGCCCGGTGACGGGGTCCATCGAGGGCGTCGAGATCGACTCGAACCACAGCGTATGCCCGGCCTTGTGCTGGATCCTGAAGTCGATTCGGAATACCTCGCCGAGACAGGCGGCACGATGGACCTCCTGCGCGATGCGCATCATGTCATCGGGGTGGATCAGCTGCTTGATCTCCTGGCCGATGATCTCCTGAGGGCGATAGCCGCAGAGCTTTTCCACCGAGGGGCTGATGTACTGGCAGATGCCGTGGGAGTCCTCGATGCTGACCAGATCGCTGACGGAGTTGAGGATGAAGCGATAGCGCTCCTCGCTCTGGCGCAGCTCATCCTCGATACGGTAACGGGCGGTGGCATCGTCGCAATAACCATTCCAGATCACGCCGCCCTCGGGGGAGTCGATCATCTGCGGCAGCCCGACACAAGCCAGCCTGCGTTCCTGACCATCCGGATGCTGATAGCGTATCTCCGCCTCCCAGGGCGATTGCTGCCGGGCACTGGTCTGCAGTGACACGAGCAGCTGCTCTCTCTCGTGACCCGCGATGCGCGTCAACAGCAGCATGGGGTCGTCGATGACGGCCTGCGGGTCGAGCCCCAGCACTTGCGAGGCGACAGGTGATAGGTAGGTATAACGCAGCTCGCCCTCCTGGCTCAGGCGGCACTGGAAGAGGACGCCGCGCATCTGCTGGACAAGGTTGTCCAATTGGCGCCGATGCGCTTCGCGCTGGGTGACGTCACTGAGCTTGCCGAGCACGGCGGTGACCTCTCCCGCCGGAGAGTAGCTCAGCTGCATGTCATCCTGGAGATAGCGCTTGCGCCCATCCACATGCACGAAGGCGTAACACAGACTCAGACGACCATGGCGCTCCCGCACGGCCTCACCGAAGCGCTGCTGGCAGGTGGTTAGCTCATCCGGCACCAGCCGGGCCTGCCAGAGGCCCGGGCTTGCCATCAGCAGATCATGTGAAAGCCCGGTGAGCGCCTCGCTGCCTGCCGACAGATACTCCAATTCCTCTGGCGGCCATTCACCACCGGTCGCGTAGTGCGCGCCGGGCGTCTCATCCACCCGCCGCGCCAGACGCTGCTGTTGATCGACCACATGTTCGAGACGTTGATGTACCTGCGTGATGTCGCGCGCCATCACGGCCACCTGACGCCCCTCGTCGGCGAGTGAGCGCCCCAGACTGACCATCTGCACGGACAACCTGGATTCCCCCCGCGGCAGCGACAGGCTGATATCGCATTGCCAGGGGTCGGCTCTCTCCAGGCTACGCAGGACATGTGGAAGGTAGAGATACTCAAGCGAGAGGCGGGAATGTGCACAGGCCGCGTCGTGATAGAGGTGCCAGGCCGGGTTGGCATGACTGATCACCAGTCTTTCATCCTTGAGCAACAGGATCGCCATCGGGTCACGACTGCGCACCATCATCAGACGATAGGCACGTTCCAGCTGCTGCTCCTGCTCATTGGCCTTGTCACGCTGCGTGATATCCGTCACTCGACCACACAGCGGATGCCCAACGCCGGAACTCCACAGACATTCCTCGAGCAACAACAGCTGCCCACTGCGGTCGCGCATGCGATACGTCGTGCGCTCGACCTGCCCCATCGAGGCGCGAAAGTCACTCAACCGCTGCCGGTCGGCGGTGATCACCAGCGAAAGCCAGAGCTCCGGCTGCTTGAGAAAATCCCGCACCGTATATCCCAGCAGGCGTTCCGCCGCTGCATTCATGGCAATCAGGCGCTGACCATCAGCACTGAGCGTGAACAACACATCTGCCACGACAGCATAATGATGCTGCAGCAAACGACTATCCGCGAATGATTCAGCCAACGTGAAACCCCTTTTCTGTCATGCAGCTTGCCCAAGAATGCCCTATCCATGACGCTGGCAGCCAGCAGCACCCCCAACGCTTGGTTGCGCGAAGATCCGGGCAGATGACGGCTTATGAACGACTGCGACCTTTCCTTCTTGCGTCTGACTATCACTCTTATCGGCAGCGGACGCGCAATGTTGTGGGCGAATATCACGCAAGCGGCGCCCAAGGGGAAAACTCATGCATGCAAAAAGCCCGAAGCATAAGCTTCGGGCTTTTTGGGGACTCACCTTGATCAGACCTGCCCTTGAGCGGAGCTGGCATGGGAAAGATCTAGCCTTGCGCGGAACGCGGCATGGCATCGTCGATGAGCGCAGAAGAAGACGGGCGGGAAGACGCAGCACGAGAGGTCACCGGTTCGGAGCCTGACGGCGAGGCATCAGGTGTTCCGCTGCGGCCTTCGTTGCTTTCGCCAGCCGGCTGGGCAGTCGCGCGCGAGGCCTTGCGCTTGTGACGCCGCGATTGCCTGCTGTCCTTGTCCTGCCGGGCCGAAGGCGCCTTGACCGGCAGCCGCGCTCGCAGGTGCTCGAGAAGCGCGCGAAAATCATCCGGCTCCATGCCGATGCGCTCCGCTGCGGCACTTTCCTGCCATAGCACATAGATCGCCGGCTGCTCACGCCCCAGGTCCATACCCACGACCTTGCCCTCGCGCTGGGTACGCGGGTCACGCAAGGTAGCACCGATCAATTCATGAGCTTCGCGGATGGCATCGTGCATCTGAGACAGCCTGCTGTGGAAGTCGAGATAACTGCCGGAGAGTGTGCGGCAGTGTGGCAATACCTTCCCTGAATTGCGCACAACAATGGATCACTCACAGGCCATATGACCGCCTGCATGATTTGACGTTGTCATGACCTGGCTCACCGATGGACGCAAGGCCAACAGATGCGAAGTGTAACACACCGCCACAGTTTCGCTAATTTCACTCGACCGTGCATTACGATGACGACATGTTGCCCACCTTTCTCGACGTATCAGCGCACGTTTCACACCACCTGAACCAATCCTGTCGCGATCGTGCTCAGAAAAGTTGCCATAAGACCACGCCACTGACGCAAGGCAACGACACCTTGCGCCCTGGAGCAGCTCTAGCACTTTCATGGTGCGCAAAAAAAACCTCTCCCATTGGGAGAGGTTCAAGAATGGATGACGCGATGTCATTCCGAGCAGCATCGAAGCCGGTCTTGGCGCCAACCCTGACCGACCACCGATTCAAAGGGGACGAATGGCATTGCCTTGTCCGTGGAGCCTTAGCGCGACGCGAGAACCCTCGGGCCACTCGTCCTCACCTGTTGGGAGCCTGCCCTGCTGTCTTGCCGACAGACTGACAGCCCCCCCGAATTCTTGCTGCCCCGTGTGGCCTTGTCGTTTGATCGTTCATGGATCAAGGGCCGCGCGGGGCTCATCAAGCGGTTACTTGGCGGCTTGCATCGCCAGCGCAGTGTCAAGCATACGGTTGGAGAAGCCCCACTCGTTGTCGTACCACGCCATGACCTTGACCAGGCGATCTTCGCTGACGCGAGTGTGATTGCTGTCGAAGGTGGAAGAGTGTGCATCGTGGTTGAAGTCGATGGACACCAGCGGCAGCTCGTTGACGGCCAGCACGCTGGAACCTTCGGCGGCCTTGGCCACGATGGCGTTGATCTCTTCGATGGAGGTATCACGCGACGCGGTGAAGGTCAGATCGACCAGTGACACGTTGATCACCGGCACGCGGATCGCCAGACCATCAAGCTTGCCGTTCAGTTCCGGCAGCACCAGACCCACTGCCGCAGCGGCACCGGTCTTGGTCGGGATCATGGAATGGGTCGCGCTGCGGGCACGGTACGGGTCGGAGTGGTAGACATCCGACAGGTTCTGATCGTTGGTGTAGGCGTGAATGGTGGTCATCAGGCCATTCTCGATGCCGACTTCATCATTCAGCGCCTTGGCGACCGGCGCCAGGCAGTTGGTGGTGCAGGACGCGTTGGAGACGACCTGATGCTCAGCCTTCAGCACATCTTCGTTGACGCCGAACACGACGGTCGCATCGGCATCGCCGCTCGGCGCGGAAATCAGCACACGCTTGGCGCCGGCTTCGATGTGCTTGGCAGCGGCAGCACGCTTGGTGAACAGACCGGTGCATTCCATCACCAGGTCGATGCCCAGGCTGGACCACGGCAGCTGGGCCGGGTCACGCTCAGCCAGGATGCGGATCTTGTCGTCACCGACGAACAGATTCTCCTCGTCGTGCGAGACGGTTTCGGCGAAACGGCCGTGGACGGTATCGCGGCTCAGCAGGTGAGCGTTGAGCTTCGGATCACCCAGATCGTTGATGGCGACGACCTGGATACGATCGTTGTACTGACCTTCATACAGCGCACGCAGCACGTTGCGACCGATGCGACCAAAACCATTGATGGCGACGCGTAATGTCATGACTCAACTCCTGTGGCGTATGGCGGGTGCAGGACCAGACCTGATCGAAGAACGCTAGCTTGCAATACGTTCCATGAAATTATCCTACACGCTTTTCCCATAATTTGGCCGAAAGTCGTCCAGTCTTCAAGCAGTTTTTTTGTTAAATTTACCGAATATTCCGAACAAAACCGTTTCTCGAGCGCCATGACACGCTACTGTAGGCTACCCCGGCAACCCAACGACACGACACGGGTGATGCGAGAGGCTTTACACCGCCATCACCACTGGATAGCGTCGCCGGGTAGCAGCACGCCCACACAGCGGGAAACGCTTTCTTTCGCCAGCCTCGGCGCCCTGCGCCGCCTGATACATGAGGTAAGAGCATGTCAGTCAACCAGACCGTAGAGCACGTGACCCAGCGCATCATCGACCGCTCCCGCGAACGCCGCGCCGCCTATGAGCAGTTGATGGAAAGCCAGCAGCGCCGCGGCGTGCACCGCTCCGAGCTCTCCTGTGGCAACCTGGCGCACGGCTTTGCCGCCTGTGGCGAGACCGACAAGAATCGTCTCAAGCTGATGAACTCGGCCAACCTGGGCATTATTTCGTCATATAACGACATGTTGTCCGCCCACCAGCCCTTCGAGGACTATCCGCGCATCATCAAGGAAGCCGTCCAGGCGATGGGCTCCACCGCCCAGTTCGCCGGCGGCGTGCCCGCGATGTGCGATGGCGTGACCCAGGGCCAGCCGGGCATGGAGCTGTCGCTGTTCTCGCGTGACCTGATCGCCATGGCCGCTGCTGTCGGCCTGTCGCACAACATGTTCGATGGCGCGCTGTTCCTCGGCGTGTGCGACAAGATCGTCCCGGGCCTGTTCATCGCCGCCGCGCGCTTCGGCCACCTGCCGACGCTGTTCGTGCCGGCCGGCCCGATGCCCTCCGGCCTGCCCAACAACGAGAAGGCGCGTGTCCGCCAGCTGTTCGCCGAAGGCAAGGTCGGTCGCGATGCGCTGCTGGAAGCCGAGTCCGCGTCCTACCACAGCCCGGGCACCTGCACCTTCTATGGCACCGCCAACTCCAACCAGCTGATGGTCGAGCTGATGGGCCTGCACCTGCCGGGCGCGTCCTTCGTCAATCCGGGCACCCCGCTGCGCGACGCCCTGACGCGTCACGCTGCCGAGCAGACCATCCGCAACAGTGAAGTCGGCGGCGATTACCGTCCCTTCTATCGCCAGATCGATGCCCGCGCCATCGTCAATGCCATGGTCGGCCTGCTGGCCTCCGGCGGCTCCACCAACCACACCCTGCACCTGGTCGCGATGGCCGGCGCTGCGGGCGTGACCATCACCTGGGATGACTTCACCGAGCTATCCGCGGTGGTGCCGAGCCTGACGCGCATCTACCCGAACGGCCAGGCCGACATCAATCACTTCCAGGCGGCCGGCGGCATGAGCTTCCTGATCCGTGAACTGCTCAAGGCGGGTCTACTCCACGACATCCCCACCCAGGACGGCGGCACCCTGGCCGGCTATGTCCGCGAGCCCTTCCTCGAGAACGGCAAGCTGGTCTGGAAGGACGGCCCCACCGACAGCCTCGACGAAGATGTGCTGCGTCCGGTGGCCAACCCCTTCGCCCCGACAGGCGGCCTGACCGTGCTGGACGGCAACCTTGGCCGCGGCGTGATCAAGGTCTCTGCCGTCAAGGAAGCGCATCGTCTCGTCGAGGCACCGGTGAAGCTGTTCAGCGATCAGGATGAGCTCAAGGCCGCCTTCGAAGCCGGCGAGCTGGAGCAGGACATGGTCGCCGTGGTGCGCTACCAGGGCCCGCGCGCCAACGGCATGCCGGAACTGCACAAGCTGACGCCCTACCTCGGCATCCTGCAGGACCGCGGCTTCAAGGTCGCACTGGTGACGGATGGCCGCATGTCCGGCGCCTCGGGCAAGGTCCCGGCCGCCATCCACATGACGCCGGAAGCGCTCGATGGCGGCCCGCTGGCACGCCTGCGCGAAGGTGACGTGGTCCGTCTGGACGCCAATGCCGGCACCCTCACGGCGCTGGTAGATGAAGCCGAATGGGCCGAGCGCGAGGCCGCGACCATCACTCGCGACAGCTACCATCACGGCCTGGGCCGCGAGCTGTTCTCCGGCATGCGTTCACTGGTCGGCGGCGCCGAGGAAGGCGCTTCCAGCTTTGCTGGCTACGGCGACCTGCCGGGCAGCGGCCACGACCTGATGTGATGGGCACACCCTGTCACTCTCCTGAGGCACTGACGCAAAGGAAGGATGCCGGACGATGACCCGCAACACCTCCCATCGCCTTGCTCTGGTAGGCGATATCGGTGGCACCAATGCCCGGCTGGCACTTGTCCAGTCGGGCAGCCACACCCTGCAGCACATCCAGACGCTCGCCTGCGCCGAGCATGCCGGACTCGAGGAGGCCATCCAGGCCTACTATCGGATGCTGGGCCTGTCAGAGGCCGAGCAACCCGTCGAGGCCTGCCTGGCCTTCGCCTGCCCCGTGCATGATGAACGCGTCAGCATGACCAACAATCACTGGACGTTTCTCAAGCGCGAGGTGCGCGAATCATTGAGGCTCGAGCGCTTCAAGTGCCTCAATGATTTCACCGCCATGGCGCTGGGCGTGCCACACATCGCGGCCAGCGAACGCCTGGCCATCGGTGAGGAGCTCACCGAAGGTAGTGGCGATGCGGCCTCGCCACGCCTGGTGATCGGCCCCGGCACCGGGCTGGGTGTCGCGGGGCTGGTACGCGGCACGCACAACTGGATTCCGCTCGCGACCGAAGGGGGGCATGCAAGCTTCGCCCCCACCGACGAGATCGAGGATGGCCTGCTCGGCATCTTCCGACGTCGCCATGGTCGCGTCTCGGTGGAGCGCCTGCTGTGTGGCCAGGGCATGCTCGAGATCTATCAGGCCCTGGGCGAGCTTCGCGGCATGGCGACGCCTCTCGACAGTGCCGCCAGCGTCAGCCAGGCCGCCCATGCGGCGGCAGTGCAAGATGAAGCCTCCATCAGGAGCGAGGCACTGGCACTCGAGGCGGTGATGCGCTTCATGAAGATTCTTGGTGCGGTGGCCGGCGATGCAGCCCTGACACTGGGGGCACGCGGCGGTGTCTATCTGTGCGGTGGCGTGCTGCCGCGCAATTTGGATCTGCTGATGCGCAGCGATTTCCGCCACGCCTTCACCGACAAGAATCGTCTGAGCCGTTACAATGCCGCGATACCCACCTGGGTGGTGACCGCGCCGTGGACCGGCCTGCTGGGCGCCGCCGAGGCTCTGCACAATGAAGAGGTGACATGATGCATTGTCACCTCCTGAACCATCGAGGTAGCTCGAGATGATCCCCGAAAGTCTGCGCGAACTGATCGCCGACACCGCTGGCCAACGCACTGTCGAATGGCAGGGCCGCTCGCTGTTGATCCTCAACCAGGCGTGGGGCGAGCTGGTGGTCTGCCACCAGGGGGCTCAGGTGCTGCACTATCAGCCGACGGGCGATTCTCCCTGGCTGTGGGTGACGGAAACGCCCGCCTCCCTGCCGGGCAGCATTCGCGGCGGCATTCCGCTGTGCTGGCCCTGGTTCGCGGATGAGTTCCCCGAAGGCGAAAGCGAACTGCACGGCCCCGCTCGCAAGGCCGACTGGCGCATCGATGCGGTGGACGAGGAAGAGGAAGGCGTCGAGATCCATGCCTCACCGGTCTCAGCGCTGCATGCCGCCCTCTCTCCGCGTGTGGTGATCTTTGCCAGCCGCCGCTTCCTCAAGGTCGAGCTGATCACGGAAAACCGTGGCGACGCCCCCGTCAAGATGACCGGCGCGCTGCATACCTACTTCGCAGTGCCGAATGCCTTCGCGTGTCGTGTCACCGGTCTGGCCGGCGCCAGCTACCTGGACAAGCGCCAGGACTTCTCGCGCTTCGACCAGCAGGGCGAACTGGGCGTGCGCGGCCCGCTGGACCGCATCTACCAGACCAGCCAGGTTCAGGTGCTCGAGGACGGCAAGCGTCAGCTGCGCATCGCCAAGCAGGGCTCTGACTCCACGGTGGTCTGGCATCCCGGTGACGCGCCGCCGGCCGACACCAGCGTCGAGAATGCGCGCAGCTTCCTGTGTGTCGAGACCGCCTGCACGCGTCTCGATCCGGTCTGGCTGCCGCCGGGCGCTCAGCATCTGCTGGCTCAGCACATCTCACCGCTGAGCGGTGATGAGGCAAGCGGCGTGTGAATGACAGCCGGCCACGTGGCTCACGGCGTGGCCGGCACCTTGCGCACCTTGTCGACCAACCGAGAGCGCTTTGCGCCTGAATCGTGTCATCGACATGACTCGCGGCTGACAGTGACTCTCGCCTAGCCTACAAGCGTGCGTCGGGCCGCCACAGAATGCGACCCGCCCCGATGAACTTCCACAACCCATACGATGGACACTTCCATGCTGCAATTGACCCGTAGTGTTTCCTGGCAGGCGCTGACCCGGCTGGGCGAGGTGACCCGCAACGACCGCATCCGCGATTACTTCGCGGCGGATCCCAAGCGCTTCGAGAAGATGAGCCTGCGCGTGGGCGGCCTGTTTCTCGACTACTCCAAGCACCACATCTCCGATGAGGTGATGGAGGCGCTGGTCGAACTGGCTGAGCACTCTGCACTCGTTCAACGTCGCGCGCAGATGTTCTCCGGCGACATCATCAACGTCACCGAGAACCGCCCGGTACTGCACACTGCGCTACGCAGCCAGACCAACACGCCGGTCATCGTCGATGGCAAGGACGTGATGCCGGAAATCCACAAGACGCGCGAGCAGATCCGCGCCTTCTCGGAAGCCGTGCGCAGCGGTGAGTGGAAAGGCTTCGACGGCCAGCGGATTCGCGACGTGGTCAACATCGGCATCGGTGGCTCTGATCTGGGCCCCAACATGGCCTGCCGAGCGCTGCTCAAGCATCGCCACCCGGAAATCAATTTCCACTTCGTCTCCAACGTGGATGGCAACCACATCCAGAAGGTGCTCAAGCGCCTGGATCCGGCCACCACGCTGTTCATCGTCTCCACCAAGACCTTCTCCACCCAGGAAACCCTGCTCAACGCCAAGACGGCGCGCCGCTGGTTCCTGGAGCACGCCGGCGAAGATGCCGACGTCGGTGCCCACTTCGTCGCGGCTTCCACCAACCGCAAGGCGGCCAAGGAATTCGGCATTCGCGAAGAGAACGTCTTCGAATTCTGGGCCTGGGTTGGCGGTCGCTACTCCATGTGGTCTTCCATCGGCCTGCCCATTGCCCTGTCCATCGGCTACGAAGGCTTCATGGAGCTGCTGGAAGGCGCCCACGAGATGGACCAGCACTTCATCAATGCACCGATGGCCGAGAACATGCCGGTCCTGATGGCGCTGATCGGCATCTGGTACATCAACTTCATGGGCGCCGAGACCCAGGCCATCGTGCCTTACGACCAGGCCCTGCATCAGCTGCCCGCCTTCCTGCAGCAGCTGGATATGGAATCCAACGGCAAGTCGGTCGACATCTTCGGCCGTCCGGTGGACTACAAGACCGGCCCGATCGTCTGGGGCGAGACCGGCTCCAACGGTCAGCATGCCTTCTTCCAGCTGCTGCACCAGGGCACCCGCTACGTGCCCATCGACTTCATCGCCTCGCTGAAGCCGGAGCCGGGTACCGAAGAGCACCACTTCGCGCTGATCACCAACATGCTGGCCCAGGCCAATGCCTTCATGGAAGGCAGCCAGGATGGCAGCAACCTCGATCCGCACTACAATTGCCCGGGCAACCGCCCGTCGAGCACCCTGCTGCTGGATGAGATGACCCCGCGCAATCTCGGCGCACTGATCGCCCTCTACGAGCACAAGGTCTTCGTGCAGGGCGTGATCTGGAACATCAACTCCTTCGACCAGTGGGGCGTGCAGCTCGGCAAGCGCATCGCCGGGGAGATCAGTGCGCGCATCGATACCGACGTGAAGGCCTTCGATCCGTCCACCCAGGGCCTGCTGGCACTGGTCCGCGAGCACTTCCCTGCCGGTGGCGCCACCCAGGCGGATGACAGCAACGACAAGCCGGGCAAGAAAGCCAAAGGCTCCACGACGACCACTCGCAAGGAAACCTCCTCCTGATGACTCCGGTAATCGCGTTCGGCGAAGCGCTCGTCGACATGCTCTCCAACAAGCTCGGCGGCCAGGCCGTCGAACAGGAAACCTTCACGCCCTACGCGGGCGGCGCACCGGCCAACGTCGCGGTTGCCTGTGCCCGCCTCGGCCTGCCGAGCCACTTCGTCGGCATGCTGGGTCAGGACAGCTTCGGTGACTTCCTGCACGACGAACTGAGCGCTCATGGCGTGCAGATGGAACACGTCAAGCGCACCAGCCATGCGCGTACCGCGCTCGCCTTCGTGTCTCGCGATGAAGAGGGTGAACGCCGCTTCGACTTCTATCGTCCGCCGGCCGCCGACCTGCTGTTCCGTCCGGAGCACGCCGGGCCTGAGCTGTTCGCGACTCCCGCCATCTTCCACCTGTGCAGCAACAGCCTGACCGATGCCGGCATCGCGGACACCAGCTTCGTGCTGGCATCACGCGCACGTGCGGCAGGCTCTCTGGTCAGCGTGGATGCCAATCTGCGTCACAACCTGTGGCCGAACCAGCAGGTCGATGTGACCCTGGTCACGCGCCTGCTGGACAACGCCGACATCCTCAAGCTGTCCCAGGAAGAGGTCGAGGCCCTGACCGGCAGTCAGCCGCAGACCGACTGGCTCGAAGCGCGTCTGAAAGCCGGTGTGCGCCTGATCGTGCTCACCGATGGCCCGGGCGTGATCCGTGCCCTGGTGCGCAAGCAGAGCGGTGATATCGAGACCGTCAGCATCACGCCGCCCACCGTCAAGGCGGTCGATACCACCGCCGGTGGCGACGCCTTCATCGGGGGCTTCCTGTCAGCGCTCAGCGAAGCCGGCATCCATGCCGACAACCTGAGCGACTGGTGCGAAGACGAGAGTCATCTCAACGCCGCACTGGAGCGTGCTGCGGCCTGCGGCGCCTTCGCCGTGACTCGCCCGGGTGCCTATGCTGCACTGCCCAAGCGTGAAGACCTCGACGCCATGAAATGATGGCCGGACAATAACGCTGACGAATAACAGACAAGCGTTATCATTTTCCCAGAAAGCACATGATAAAAGCCCCCTTGATCAGCAGATCAAAGGGGCTTTTTCGTGGTCATGACGCTCATGTTTGTGCACTGACTACCCTCCCTTCATCGAACGAGGAGTCAGTCATCACGGAAGTGACAGACGTAAAAAAGCCGGCCCCGAGGGACCGGCTTTCGTTAGCTTGCTAGACGATTGAAGACGTCTTAGAAGCCGTAGTAGATGCCGACTGCAGCGCCGTCACTGGCATCGCCAGAACGATCGTACTGGGCGTACTCGATGAAGGTATACATCGCGGAAGAGATGTTGTAGGTGGCACCGACGGTGAATTCGTTGAAGCTGTCATCGCCGCCATTTTCGACAGCCAGATCAGACCCATCTTCTGCATCGACATACTGGTAGGCACCGTAGACGTCGCCCATGCCGTAGCCGTAACGCGCGCCGATACCGTAGTAGTCGACATCGGCGTTGTCAGCATCGGCAGCGAAGCGCTCGGCTTTCACCGCAACACGCAGCGCATCGACGGTGTACTGAGCGGTCAGACCATACTGCTCACCGATATCACCCTGGCTTGCACCAGTACCGTCATCTACGCCGTCGAACTGGCCCAGATCGTCATACACGGCAGCGATGGAGAAACCACCGACAGTGTACTTACCACCGGCATAGAAGGATGCCTGGTTGGAATCGGTGACGTTCTCGTCTTCACCGTCACCTTCGAAGTTGGAACCGACGGCGAACTGCAGGCCACCCATGACCGGAGACATGTACTGCAGCTTGTTACCTTCACGAACCGTGCTGCCACCGGTGATGTTGCTGCTGGAGTCGGTAACGTCGAAATATTCGTTGTTGGTTACCGGATCCTGGATCCAGTCATCCATCAGCTGATCCCAGGAACCAATACGCGCATCACCGAAAGAGCCCTTGGCGCCGACATAAGCCTGGTCACCGGTGTCGAGACCTTCGCTGCTCTTGGCTTCGTCAGCGTCGTATTCCCACTCGGCCTTGAAGTAACCGACGATGTCGTCGTTGATCTTGTGCTCGCCCTTGGCACCGAAGGTGGAACCGTTGTCGGCCAGTTCGCTTTCCGGATCACCGCCGAGCTGGTCAATATAGGTGTATGCCAGCTGAACGTTACCGTAGATGTCCAGCTTGGTGCCGTCCTGGTTGTAGACGGTTGCAGCGGAAGCGGAAGTAGCAGCCAGGGCAGCAGCGCCGGCGATGGCAGTAGCCAGAAGTGTCTTTTTCATCGCGATAGTTCCTTAACTAGCGTTAACTGTTCGATCGTGTCTGCCGATGGCAGTGGCCGAGGTTCCGGGCGCTTGATGACGCCTCTAAAACTCTGTGGCCTAGTTATTATCCAATGCTCGCAGGGAAACCATATACCGGGCTTTCAGGATGTGCAACAGAAAAAAACACTGTTTTCGATCACCACTCCTGAACCTATCCATCGGTCGGTTGTCTGGCGTGAGCATACTCTAGGGCCCACGAATGAAGGATTCATGACAACCATGCGTCTTGACGCCGATTTCTGCATCATCGAGCGCATCGCTGAGCGTTAATCCCGGATTCATTGTGGAAAAACCTCGTTTGCGACAAAAGTCGCAGATCAAATACCCGTCAACTGCTGTGCTTGTCTGATGCCAAGCTGTGGTTTCCTCTCAGCTTTATCTTCATCAAAGGCACCGTCCCTGTGCCAGTGATTGATTGATGAGTCTGCTATCAAGATCTGCAGATAGTTATCGTCAACTGCTCAACCAGTTGGGCAGGAACAGCGAGATCGCCGGCACATAGGTGATCAACACCAGGAACAGCAGCAACAGCGACAGCCACGGCAATGCTGCCCGAATGACCCAGGTCATCGGCTTGCCGGTGATTCCCGCCGTCACGAACAGATTCAGCCCCACGGGAGGCGTCAGCATGCCGATCTCCATGTTGACCACCATGATGATGCCGAGATGGATCGGGTCGATCCCCAGCTGCGTCGCGATGGGAAACAGGATCGGCGCCATGATCAGCAGGATGGCCGAGGGCTCCATGAAGTTGCCCGCCGCCAGCAACAGCAGATTCATCACGATCAGGAAGCCCCATGCCGGCAGTCCCCAGCCGATGATGGTTTCGGCGATGGTGTGCGGAATGCGCTCCGTGGTCAGGACATGCGCGAACAGCATCGCGTTGGCGATGATGAACAGCAGCATCATCGAGACGCGCGCGCCATCCAGCACCACCTTCTTGACCTCCTGATCGGTGAAGGACCCCAGAAGCCCGGCAGGCACCTGCCACAGCGCGCGCAACCCCGCACTCCCCCAGGCTTCGTTGCCCTTGCGCCACGGCACGTTCTTCAAGGGCCCCATGTCGCGATAGCCCACCACGGCGATCAACCAGGCATACACCGTGGCCACGGCCGCGGCTTCGGTGGGACTGGCCACGCCGCCATAGATCGAACCCAGCACGATGAAGATCAACATCAGACCGCCCATGGCGATCAGGCCGGAGCGCGCAAGCACCCGTACGCCAGGGAAAGGCTGAGCCGGCAACTTCTTGATCCGCGCCGCGATATAGATCGCGACCATCAGGATACCGCCCATCAGGAGGCCCGGAATCAGGCCGGCCATGAACATCTTGGCCGCCGAGACTTCCGTGGCGGCGGAATACACCAACATCACGATGGACGGTGGAATCAGAATACCCAGCGTACCCGCATTGGTGATCACACCCGCCGCGAAGGACTCGGTATAGCCCTGGCGCACCATGCCCGCGATCACGATGGAGCCGATGGCCGCCACCGTGGCCGGAGAAGAGCCGGACACGGCGGCAAACAGCATGCACGCCAATACGGAGGCCATCGCCAGCCCACCGCGCACGTGGCCAATGGCGTCGGTGGCGAAGGTGATCAGGCGACGTGCCACGCCGCCGGTCGAGAGAAAGGTGCTGGAGAGAATGAAGAACGGGATCGCCAGCAGGGTGTAGTGATGCGACAGGGCTTCGAACAGCTTGATCGCCACCGACCCCAGTGAGTCACTGGAAAACAGCAGGATCGTGGTAACGCTCGAGAAGCCCAGCGCAAAGGCGATCGGCATGCCGAGAAAGATGCCGCCGAACAGCAGCGCAAACAGAGTGGCTATGGTCATCGTGGTGTTCCCTGATCACTGTCACGGCCAGCATCGCCGTTGTCCTGGCCATCCGGCTCATCCGACTGCACCAGGTGCATGCTGTCCTCGCCTTCGTCATGAAAGCCGAAGCCACTGGCATCGCCACGAATCACCTTCCAGCCCAGTACCGCAAAGCGCAGCATCAGCAACAACATGGCAATGGGCAGAATGGTGAGGGCATACCACTTGGGAATCGCGATGTCCTCAAGCTCGATGCCGATCATCTTCATCAGCGAGAGATATTCATAACTGCCGACCAGCAGCAACACGCAGTACGCCATGCAGATCGCCAGCGCCAGCAAGGTCGCCACGCGCTGCCAGAGCACCGGCAGCATCTTGACCACGACATCCACACCGATATGCGCGCCCTGCTTGACGCCCCAGGACACGCCGATCAACACGAACCAGCCCGCCAGATACAGCGTGGCTTCCTGTGACCAGCTGATGCCGGTATTGAAGACAAAGCGCAACACCACCTCAACGAAGACCAGCAGCACCATCGCTACCAGCAGCAGCGAGAACAGCGTCTCTTCCGCCTTGTGAAGCCATCTTAGTGCCATGGCAAGAATCCTCATGTCGCTCAAGGACACTTGCCCCACGCGTGATCGCCGATTTTCTGGCGCTCAAGATGGGGCAAGTGATGGATGGCCTGACGGCTTACTGGTTGGCCGCTTGCGCGGCGTCGATGATGTCCTGACCGATGTCGTCGGCAAACTCGCCCCATACCGGCTTCATGGCGTCGACCCACTGCTGACGCTGGGCATCGTCGAGCGTGATGATCTCGCTCTGGCCGGAATCGAGGATGGCCTGCTTGGCCTCCATGTTCTTGGCTTCGGAGAGCTGGTTGCCGTAGACGATGGCCTCATCGAGCGCCGACTTGACCTCGCCACGCACATCATCCGGCAGGCCATTCCAGAAGCGTGCCGAGGACACCACCATGTAATCCAGCACACCGTGGTTGGATTCGGTGATGTACGGCTGCACCTCGAAGAACTTCTGGGAGTAGATATTGGAGTAGGTATTCTCCTGACCGTCGATGGCCTTGGTCTGCAGCAGAATGAAGACCTCGGAGAACGGCTTCTTCAGCGAGACGGCATCCACCGCGTCAAACTGGGCCTCGAGCACATCGGAGGTCATGATGCGGAATTTCTTGCCGTCGGCATCCTCCGGTGTCTTGAGCGGCGATGACGCGGACAGCTGCTTCATGCCGTTATGCAGATAACCGAGCCCCACCAGCCCCTTGGATTCCAGCGACGTCAGCAATGACTGGCCCGTCTCGCTGCTCTGGAAGCGCTCGACAGCGCCCATGTCCTTGAACAAGAAAGGCAGATCGAAGACCTGCAGCTGATCGGTATATTTCTGGAACTTGGACAGTGACGGCGCGGCCAGCTGCACATCGCCCAGCAGCATGGCTTCCAGCACCTTGTCGTCCCCGTACAGCTGCGAACTGGGGTAGAGCTCGACTTCCACCTTGTCGCCCAGACGCTCTTCTACCAGCTGCTGGAATTTCTTGCCCATCTGGCCCTTGGGGGTATTTTCCGCCACCACATGGGAGAACTTGATGGTGATCGGGTCGGCCATGGCCGTCGCTGAGGCAAACAGGATGGCGGCACTCAGGGCGGTCAGGGCTGGCTTGATAAGGCGCATGGCGAATCCTCTTGAATTGCGGATATTGTTGGTCTTGTAGGGCATTCGATATCCCGTCTGCGCGGCTCCGACACGAAGCCGCGCAGAGGTGCGGCGCGAGCAGGGATAGCCGAGACACTGCGAGCATTGCGCCACAGCCGCCAGATAGACGAGACAATCCAGACAATTCAATAAGTTGCAAACGCACAGTTCACCCACAACTCGCGCACAAGTGAGCCGAATTCCGCGGGCCGCCGGCGATTTGTGAGGAGTTGTGCGGATTTCCGCCCACCAACGACAAGGCCCCTGTGCGGGAATCCGCACAGGGGCCTTGTCTGTTAGTACCGATCATTGTCGATCGAGCGTCTTCCTCAGCTGTCACACCACCTGCCAACACATTCTCAGAGACGGGGCTCAGGGACGGTACTCAGGGACTTTGTTCAAGGACGGTGTTCAGGGACGATGCTTGGTCATCAGCTCGCTGAGCTTGTGGCTGATACGCTGATCGGTCGCCTGCTCTTCACGCGCCTTCTGTTGACGCGTCAACTCATCGAGCTGCTGACGGGCATGGCGTGCTTCATCTTCCGTCACGGCACCCACCGACTGGCCCGACAGATCCACGCGCTGCGTGCCCGCCCGTACCGCCTTCAGATACCGCGGCAGATGGACATAACCCGCCAGCGCGCGCCGCACCAGCTTGTCATCCCAGGGCTCGTTTTCCAGCAGCTCGATATGGATGCCGATCTTCAGCGGCCGGGTATGGCCCTTGAAGAAGGTATCCGGATAGCGCTTGTACCACTGCTTGAGCAGCGCATGGGGAGAAGGCGCTGCCTCAGGCCGAGACGCCTGCTGCGCCTCGCCCTGCGTGACTTCGTTCTGCTGATGCGCTTCCTGCTCCTGCGGTACCTGAGCTTGCGGTGCCTGAGCCTCGGACGAGTCGGCAGCCGCCGCTGTCTGCGCGGCAGCTACCGGCTGACTCACGTTCAGGCGCTCTGAGGCCAGACGCTCTGCCTGAGCCTCCTGTTGCGCTGCCAGACCCGCCTCCACATTCGCGGAGGGTTGCGGCGCTGTAGCCTGCTCAGCCAGTTCGCGCAATTGCGCATCTCGCGCCAGCAATGCCTCATTCACCGCGTTCAACTGCGCCTGCTGCTCCTGCAGTGTCTGGCGCGCCGCCGCGAGCTGCTCAGCGAGCTGCTCACGCTCATGACGCTCCGCGGCCAGCGCTCGCTCGGCTTCTGCCAGAGCACGCTGATGCGCATCGGCATCTGCCGTGACTGCAGACGCCGCCTGCTGCTCCAGCTGGGCCAGCGCATCGCGCAGGCGGGCATTTTCCGACTCCAGGGCCGTACGGGCCTGGCGCTCTGTGTCACGCTGCTGTCGCTGTGTGTCGGCTTCATGTTCAAGCGCAGAATACAGCGCTTCGAGGCGATCCATCGTCAAGGCCTGAGCCTCCCTTGCACGCTATGGGCAGTTCCGTTTGGCACCAGTCTGTGTCAGTACCTGCTGACTGTAAAGGTCACGCCGGCCAGCCAGTGGCTCAGACGTCGCGGCGCTCGAAACGCACGAAGTCATAAGCCGGCAGACCCTCACCGCTCTCCCCCGGGACGCGCTGCGCTTCCTGCCAGCTCGCATCCAGCGCCGGGAAATGGGCATCGCCCTCGATCTCGACCGCAACCTCGGTGAGATAGAGGCGCGTCGCCACTGGCAGCGCCTGGGCGTATATCTGACCGCCACCGATCACCATGATCTCATCGACGCCTTCGATCATCGCGTGGTGGTCCGCCATGCTCAGTGCGGCGGCCAGGTCACTGCAGACCCGTACGCCATCGTGATGGAACTCGCTGTCACGCGTGACCACGATGTTGAGGCGGTTGGGCAGCGGCCTGCCGATGGAGGCGAAGGTCTTGCGACCCATGATCACCGGCTTGCCCTGGGTGACATGCTTGAAGAACTTCAGGTCTTCCGGCAGGTACCACGGCAACTGGTTGTCGACGCCGATCACGCGGTTGACCGACATGGCGGCAATCATCGCGACGGGCACGACGGTGTCAGCCGCCGCAGTCAGCGGAGAGAATTCATTATCGCTCATACAGCCACCTGCGCCTTGATATGCGGATGGGATTCATAGCCTTCGATGGCAATGTCATCGAAGGTGAAGTCGAACAGGTCCGTGACCTCCGGATTCAACACCAGCTGCGGCAGCGCCAGCGGCTCACGCGTCAACTGCTCACGCGCCTGCTCGAGATGATTGCTGTACAGGTGGGCATCGCCGAGGGTGTGGATGAACTCGCCCGGCTTGAGACCACACACCTGTGCGACCATCTGGGTCAGCAGCGCATAGCTTGCGATGTTGAACGGCACGCCCAGGAAGATGTCCGCGCTGCGCTGATAGAGCTGGCAGGACAGGCGGCCATCGGCGACGTAGAACTGGAACAGCGCATGACAGGGCGGCAGCGCCATCTCGTCCACCAGCGCCGGATTCCAGGCCGAGACCATCAGGCGGCGCGAATCCGGGTTGGTCTTGATCTGCTCGATCAGCTGGCTGATCTGGTCGACGGAACCACCTTGCGGATTCGGCCAGCTGCGCCACTGGTAACCGTATACCGGCCCGAGGTCGCCATTTTCATCGGCCCACTCGTCCCAGATACGCACGCCGTTTTCCTTCAGGTACGCGATGTTGGTATCGCCTTTCAGGAACCACAGCAGCTCGTGGATGATCGAGCGCAGGTGCAGCTTCTTGGTCGTGACCAGCGGGAAGCCTTCGGCCAGATCAAAGCGCATCTGGTGGCCGAAGACACTCAGGGTGCCGGTGCCGGTGCGATCGCCCTTTTGTGTGCCGTTTTCCAGCACATGGCGCATCAGATCTAGATAGGGTTGCATGGTGGCGAGTCCGTACGGCGTGTCAGAGGCTGGCGCGGCGAGCGGAGCCGTAGGTAGCCCTGCGCCAGCCTCTTCATGAATTCGAATCGTTCACTTGACGATATGTGACGCTGCCAGATACGCAAGAACGCGGCCCGATGGCCGCGTTCTTGCGTATCTGGCAGGGGGCCAGTTTACACCGAATGCCCCCTGTATTCACGCCTGCATTGCCACCTCAGGAAGCCCGAGGCACCGGCGGCTGCGCCACTTCCTGACCGCGCGACCAGGCCATCAACAGCAGCCCGAACAGCACCATCGGCAGCGACAGCAGCTGGCCCATGGTCAGCCAGTCGAAGGCGATGAAGCCAAGCTGGGAGTCCGGCTGACGGAAGAATTCGGTGATGAACCGGAAGCAACCGTAGCAGAGCAGAAACAGACCGGAGATCAAGCCCTTCTGGCGCGGTTCACGCGAGACGAACCACAGGATGGCGAACAGCACGACGCCTTCCAGTGCAAACTGATAGAGCTGCGAGGGATGACGCGGCTCCGGCCCGTAGAGCGGGTAGACCATACCCCAGGAGACATCGGTGATGCGCCCCGGCAGCTCCTGATTGATGAAGTTGCCCAGCCGTCCTGCGCCGAGGCCGATCGGCACCATCGGCGCGATGAAATCGGTCAGCTGGAAGAAGGTCAGCTGATGGCGACGCGCGAACAACAGCATCGCGATCAACACGCCCAGCAGGCCGCCATGGAAGCTCATGCCGCCATCCCAGACCTTGAAGATCCACACCGGGTCCGCCAGCAGCTTGTCGAAACCATAGAAGAGCGCGTACCCCAGGCGGCCCCCCAGCACCACACCCAGGGCGCCGAAGAAGATCAGGTCGCCCACCGCGTCCTGACTGAGGCCGACGCGTGCGCGACGTGCTCGTGCCAGCCCCCAGGCCGCCGCGAAACCGATCACGTACATCAACCCGTACCAGTGAATCTTGAAGGGCCCCAGCGCCAGCGCCACGGGGTCGATCTCAGGATATTGCAACATGTGAAAACCTTGAATGAGGAAGTCGGGCTCTATCAACGTACTGAGCGATGCAGGCATCGCCTCTCAGGCGGGCAAAGCATAACAGTCAAAGCATGAACACGACCTGCCTGAGGCAGCGTATTCCCGCTCACGCCAGCAGAAACCGCAGTCCGACGACTACCAGAATCAGCGCGAACAGGCGCTTGAGCAGCAGGGCCGGCAAGGCATGCGCCAGCCGCGCCCCGAGGCGCGCAAACGGCACGGACACCAGCACGATGCCCAGCCACGCCACCCAATGGACATAGCCGATGGCGTGTTCCGGCAGGTTGGGGGCATGCCAACCGACCACGATGTTGGTCAGTGCGGCGGTCAGCGCGATGGGAAAGCCTGCAGCGGCGGCGGTCCCCACCGCCTCGGTCATGCGCGCCTGCCAGCTGGAAAGCATCGGCACCATCACCGTGCCGCCACCGATGCCGAACAGCGAGGAAATCACGCCGACGGTACTGCCACCCACGAACTGGCCGACCCGCCCGGGGGCCTGTGCCATCTGGCCCACCTTGAGATCCAGCCCGAGCTTGGCCGCCACCAGCAGCACGAAGACGCCGAAGGCCAGCTTGAGGGTCTCGCCGCTCAGTTCACTGGCCAGCACCACGCCCAGCCCGGTGCCGACCACCAGCCCCGGCAACAGCCGCTTGAGCCAATCGATGCGCACCGCACCGCGCTCATGATGTGCCCGCGCCGACGACAGCGAGGTCACCACGATGGTGGCCAGCGAGGTGCCGATCGCCAGGTGCATCAATACCTCCGGCGCGACGCCTTGCAGCACGAAGGCCGCGGCCAGCACCGGCACGATGACAAGCCCTCCACCTATCCCGAACAGACCCGCAATCATGCCGGCGACTGCGCCCAACAAGGGATACCACCACCACATACCTGACTCCTTTCATGCTGCATTGCGGTGACTGTCTGCCGAGAGTGGCCAGGGCCTCTCAACGCCATGACCGTCAGCCCTCTGTTGATACTGGACCTTCGCCGCTGCCGGACGCGCGTGGCGTGAGCGTCACGTCAGGCAGCCACATGCTGACCTTGTCGATCAGCGCCTGGGGCCGGTAGGGCTTGCCCAGATAATCATCCAGCCCGGCGGCGAAGAAGCGCTCGCGATCAGCTTCACTGGCATTGGCGGTCAGCGCGATGATGACACTGCGCCGCTCACTGCCGGCGGCGGCTTCCTGCTCGCGCCAGCGCTGGCTGACACTGACGCCGTCCATGCCGGGCATGAAGATATCCATGAACACCAGGGCGTAGAAATGCTGTCCACGTGCGGCCAGCGCCTCTTCGCCGCTGCTGGCGGTATCGACCAACAACCCTTGCCGCCCGAGCACCGTGCGCGCCAGCATCGCATTCACTGGCCCGTCATCGACCACCAGGATACGGGTTTCGGTGGGCTTGCCCGGCCATGTCATCGGCAGCAGGATTTCCAGCGCCTGCTCGTCGTCCAGGTTGATCTGGCGATAGCTGCCGCCCAGCTCGTCGATCAAGCGCCGCGCCATGACAAGACTCGAGGGCGATTGATGACCGATATCGAGCCCGACATGCCCACGCAGCTCAAATCGCAGGCAACAGCAGCCAGCGCCCTCGTCATCTGAACCCTCGGCAGAGAACGCTGCATCGCGACAGGCCGGCAGCTCACAGCCTTGCTGCAGCTCAAGCAGCAAGGATTGATGACTGGCGCTTTCGTGGCGCATGCAGCCTTCCGCCAGATGCTCGAACAGCTGTGCAAGCCGACGCACATCACCGCGCAATGCCTCCGGCATCGGTCCCAGCTGCCACTCGAAGGGGCAGCCGACATCATGATGACGCTGCTGCATGTCCTCGAGCAGCGCCCCCAGCGTCTCGGTCGGCGAGAAGTCATTCTCTTCCAGCGGCGTTCGTACCACTTCCTCACGCTCGGTCAGGGCATCCAGCAGTTGCGCCACGCTGTCGAGGCGGCCCTGCAGCAGGCTGAGCTCGGCATCCTCGATATGGCGCTCACGCCGGAGCTGACCAAGCTTGCGCACCAGGCCTTGCAGCGGCGGCGTCAACTCAGCGTGCAGCATGTCCAGATAATCACTCTTCAGACGCGCCTCTTCGCGAGCACGGTCACGCGCGACCAGCAATTGCTGGCTGGCCTGATCGTGCTCTGACTCATCGATCATCACGCCAAGCACCTGCGCCGGGTTATTGTTGAAGCGACACAGCTCCAGACGCATGCGCCGCATGCGCCCCTCGGCGTCATGTACCCGGAGTTCACGACTGCTGGGCACGCTGGGGTTGGGCTCCAGCATCAGCAAGCTGCCCACCGACCGGCCCAGCGCCTCATGCAATACCAGCCCGAACAGCTTCTCGAAGGCCGGGTTGGCCATCGCCAACAGCCCATGACGCATCACGAAGGCCGGCAGCGGCAAGGCATCCAGCTCATGGCCGCGACCACGACGCAGCAAGGCCACCGCCCCACGGTGGCGACGCAGGATGTCATCCGCCGGATAGGCCTGCCGCCCCACCGGCGGGTACTCCTCCATCACTTCACCGTTCTCGATACGCTCGCTCTGGCGCGCCAACCATTCCAGGGGCTGCCCCAGGCGCTGATCCATGCGCCTGAGCCGCCACTGCAAGATGAGCATAATGACGGCAAACACCAGCAGCAGCGCGCCACCACTGCCCAGCAACAGGGTCAGCAACGGCACCTGACCGGGCACCTCGAGTCGCGTACTGGACACCAGGCGCCAACCCGTGACTGGCAAGCTGTCCCACACCACCACCTGAGTCCCGCGCGGGTCGACCAGCGTGACGCCACGCAGACTGGTATCCATCGCGCGGGCGATATCCGCGGGCAGCTCCCGGGAATGGCCGTCGCCGACATTGCTGCTGGCCGCCCAGACGTTCAGGTGGTCATCGACCAGCCAGAAGGCATCCGAGGGGGCATGCCCCGGCAGCAGCAGGCGCGCCTCCATCTGCGGCAGCGCGAGATCCAGCCCGACACGCGCCTTCTGACCATTGCCGAGCGAGACCTCAGCCAGCGCCGTGATCTGCGGCAGACCGGCAGGCCCGGGGTGCGGCGGCAGCCAGACCACGCGTGCCGCACCATTGTCGGTATTCTCGGCAAGCTGACGCACGGTGTCCGGCAGCACTCCGGTGTAGGGCATGAAATCGCTGCCCGGCGCGAAGGCGTCCAGCACGTTGAACCAGGGATAGAGCATGACCATGCTGTTATCGAGACTCACGAACAGGCGTGAGATCAGGGGGTCCGACGAGTAGAGGTCCGACAGCAGCCACTGCATATGCATCAGTCGCCGCCCGGCGTCACGATCCTCATCGCTCAACGGTCCTTCGAATTCACCATAGAGTGCGGCTCCCCCGCGCGATACCGGCCTGAACAACTGGCCCTGCTCGGTGAGCGAGAACTGGTCCAGGCCATCGTCATAGGCGCTGCTCCCGGTGGCGCCGAAATCGAGATGGCGCCGTGCGTAGCGTGCCAGGATCTGCAGGCGACGCTGCTGGGTTTCCAGGCGCTCACTGACCAGCGCCGTGGCCAGCGCATGCTCCTTCCTGAGTTCCCCCAGCGCGGTATCGACGGCCGCATGCTGCGTGCTGTCCCAGACCACGGCAGCCCCGACCAGAAAGCACAACGCCACCGCCAGCTCCGCAAGCAGCAGCGGGCCAGCCGTCAGCCGAATCATGCGCGCCCAGACCTTCTCCAGGCCACTGGCGGGATTCTGGGGATTCGAAGCCACCGCCGCCGCAGGCGGTGACTCGACAGAGGAAGCACGGCGCGAGAACATGATCTGAAAGCATCCTGTAGGTGAGGCGTCGGCAAGCCCGACCGCTGACCAGCGCAAGCTGTCGAGACAAAGCAGCAGCATACGCAAGCCGCCGTCAGGCGTCATGCAGTGCCAGCGTGACAGAGGCGCTATTTTCTCCCGACCCCCTGATGGAGTGGCGACATGTGCCTGATGGCATTTGACTGGCAACCGGACTCGGCGCAAGGCGAATGCCTGCTACTGATCGGCAACCGGGATGAGTTTCACGCGCGCGCCACCGCCGGACTCTGCGTATGGCCGGATGGTGTCCTGTGCGGCGGACGCGACCTGATGGCCGGCGGCGGTTGGCTGGTCATGCACCCCGCCGGCAGCCTCGCCACGCTGACCAATGTGCGCCAGCTGGACCACCCTGCCCCGACGGCCAGCATCAGCCGTGGCCAGCTGGTCGCGGCAGCGGCGCGTCAGGCGCTGGGCCGATGCTCACGCTGGGGCCTTGAGGACTGGTTGCGCGCACTGGTCGCGGGAGAGAGCGTGCCCGCGGCACTGGAGGGAGCGGACGCACGGAAGCTGTCTGCACTGACGCTTGAGGCCGTGGACTGGTGCAACCTGCTGGTCTGCGATGGCAAGACGTTATGGCGCCTGCATCATGGCCCGCAAGGGGCCGAGGTGAGCCGCCTTGGCGCGGGCGTCCACAGCCTGAGCAACGGCCATCCCGAGGCCGACTGGCCCAAGCAACGACGCCTGAGTGGCCGCCTGACAGCCCTCCTCGACCGGTCAGCCCGTGCTGGTCAGACAACCGCACGAGCATTGAGCGACGATGCGTTGCTCGACCTGCTCAAGGATGACTGGCGGCCCGCGCCGGCTCAGCTGCCGGTCACCGGGCTAACGCCCGAACGCGAAGCCCTGCTGTCCAGCCCATTCATCGTCAGCGCCGAATATGGCACCAGGGCCTCGACTCTGGTGCGCTGGCAACGCCACCCGGCAAGGGACACGGCTGATGCATCCGATGTGGTGCAGACCCTGACCCTGCTGGAGCGCCGCTTCAGCCCTGAGGGCCACACCATCGCCAGCCGCAGGGCCATGACATGCTCGATCGCCACAGGGAGCGGCGAGGAAGGAGACATCGGCAGCTGGCGGCTCAGCTAGTCGTCTCGCCGGCCTTCTGCGCCACGGGCGCGTTGTCGCGCGGCGGCAACAGATGGGCCAGATCCCAGGCCTGCAGACGGTGGAGCAACAGGTCATGAACCTCATCGGCGGTGGGCTGACACAGCACCTCGTCCACCAGTCCCTGCGCCGCACTCAGTGACACCCGCCGAATGGCCGCACGCACGCGCGGCAGGCTCGGGGCATTCATCGACAGGCTGTCAAAGCCCATGCCCAGCAGCAGCAAGGCCCCGGCGGGGTCGCCCGCCAGCTCACCGCAGACGCTCACCGGCATCTCAAGCGCACGCGACTCTTCCGCCAGGCGCGCCAGGGCACGCAACACCGCCGGATGGCAGGCATCGTAGAGACTCGCCACGCGCGGGTTGTTGCGGTCCACCGCCAGCAGATACTGGGTGAGATCATTGGAGCCCACGGAGAAGAAGTCGACCCGGGTGGCGAGCGCTTCCAGCTGGTAGAGTGCCGCGGGCACCTCGATCATCACGCCGACACTCGGTCGCGAGACGTTGATGCCCTCTTCGGCCAGCTCGACCAGCGCTCGATTGACCAGCGCCAGCGCTGTATCGACTTCTTCGATCCCCGAGATCATCGGCAGCATGATGCGCAGATTGTCCAGCCCTTCCGCGGCACGCAGCATGGCTCGCAGCTGCACCATCAGGACCTCGGGGTGATCAAGCGTCACCCGGATGCCCCGCCAGCCCAGGAAGGGATTGGCCTCGTTGATCGGAAAATAAGGCAGATCCTTGTCACCGCCGATATCCAGCGTGCGCATGGTGACCGGCAGCGGCGCGAAGCCCAGCAGCTGCTCACGATACAGACGCGCCTGCTCCTGCTCGCTGGGGAAGCGGTCACTCATCATGAACGGTACTTCGGTGCGGTAGAGCCCGACCCCGCCGACCCGCGACTTGAGCGATGCGACAGAATCCAGCGCCAGACCGGTATTCACCATCAGCGGCAGACCATGGCCATCCGGGGTCACGCTTGGCAGATCCTGCTCCTGTTCCAGCAGCGCGCTCAACGCCTGCTCCTCCTCGATCAGCCGTGAATAGTAGGCGCCGAGATCAAGCTCGGGACGCACTACCAGTCGACCACGGTGTCCATCGAGAATGACCGGTGCTCCGCCCAGTCGCGACAACGGAAGATCTACCATGCCAAGCACGGTGGGAATCCCCATCGCACGCGCCAGAATGGCGACGTGCGAAGTACTCGAGCCACTGACCGCGACCAGTCCCTTGAGGCGTTCACGCGGGACCTCTCCCAGCGTGGCGGGACTGATCTCATGACCGATGAGGATGGTGTTTTCCGGGTATTCGATCGGGCCGCTGTCACCCTCTTCCTGCAGGTGTGACAACACGCGACGCCCAAGATCCCGTATATCGGCGGCTCTTTCGCGCAGATAGTCATCATCGACACGCTCGAGATACTGCACATGGCGGCGCACGATATCGGCCAGCGCCGCCGGCGCCCACTGTCCTTCACGGATGCGCTTCTCGACCTCCTGCCCCAGCGCCGCGTCGCCCAGCATCTGCTGATAGACCTCGAACAGCGCATGTTCCTGGGTGGAGATACGACTGGCGAGACGCTCCGCCGCGACGCGAATCTCTTCGCGCACGGCGTTGATCGCCTCCTTGAGGCGTGCGATCTCAAATTCGATATCGGTGGGAATCAGATCGGGGACGGCGTCCAGGTCGGCGGGCGGAGACAGCACGAAGGCCTTGCCGATGGCGATGCCGGGGGAGCCGGCCACGCCGGAGAAGGTCGCCTGGCCGCTGGTACCGGCCAGCTTGCCCAGCGCCCCGGTGGCCAGCGCGTGGGCCAGCACTCCCGCCAGCTGCGCGCCGAGGGTGACAAGGAAGGCTTCTTCACCTTCATCGAAACGACGCTTCTCGTGTTGCTGGATGACCAGCACCCCGAGTACACGACGCTGATGAATGATGGGGACTCCAAGGAAACTGGAGAAGCGCTCCTCTCCGGTCTCCTCGAAATACCGGAATTGGGGGTGTGCGGGCGCATCCTCGAGGTTGAGCGGCTCTTCCCTGAGCGCCACCATCCCGACCAGGCCCTCGCCACGCGCCAGACTGACCTGCCCCACCGACGACGAGCGCAGACCGATGGTATCCTTTAGAACGAAGCGATCGCTTTCCGGTGCCAGCAGATAGACGGAGCAGACGTCCGTCTTCATGGCCTTGCGTATGCGCAACACCATGGTCGCCAGTGCCGCGTCCAGAGAACGTGCGCCATTGACCTCCTGAACGATACGACGTAGCACCTCAAGCATGGAGTACCTCAAGCATGGTGTATCTCGCGCATCGAAGACGTCGAGAAGGTGATTGCTCAGCCAAGGCGGCGTGACCCACGCTTAGCCACCCGCGCCCATCAACGCCATCAGCCGGACGAATGACGCCCGTGACCCTTGGAGCTGGCGCCACCGGCCCCGGAGCCAGCGGCACCTGTGCCATCGAGCCCCTTGGCCGCCGCGTTGGCAGTGCCGACCGGCGAGCCACTGGCCCCAGGCGTCCCGCAGGCACCTCGCGCCTCATGCAGCGATGCCCCCTCGGCGAGTGCCTTGAGCCGTTCGGTGTCCACCAGACGCTGCAGGCGCGGCGCCAACTCACGCAGGGCGCGCCGATAGACCTCGCGCTTGAAGGCCACGACCTGCCCCAGCGGATACCAGTAGCTTACCCAACGCCAGCCATCGAATTCAGGATTGGGCGTGGTATCCACACTGACGCGGTTGTCCTGGCAGCGAATCTGCAACAGGAACCACTTCTGCTTCTGACCGATGCAGATCGGTCGGGAGTGCGTTCTTACCATGCGTCTGGGTAACCGGTAGCGCAGCCATCCACGGGTGCAGGCCAGTATCTCGACGTCCTCAGCTTTCAGGCCGATCTCTTCTTCGAGTTCACGAAACAGCGCCTGTTGCGGTGTCTCGTTTGGCTTGATGCCCCCTTGCGGAAACTGCCACGCATTCTGTCCTACCCGGCGCGCCCAGAGCAGCTGGCCCTCACAGTTGGCAATGATGATGCCAACGTTGGGGCGAAAGCCGTCAGCGTCGATCACGGATGTCACCTTTGATTCGTTAATTGAAACCATTCTTCCACAAAGGCTGAAAGCGCTTCAATACGCGGTTTGGCGGTGTGAAAGCCCGAGCACCTCTGCAATAATCGCTGCCTTCACGCTATTGCAGTGCAACACGGCCGGGCGAGACTGCTCGTCGGCCACCGTACACCCGCGCAAACACTGGGCCGGCACCCTATCGTGCTCTGTTGTCCGTGTCTGTCGCCCAGCCGAGTGTGGCTGGGCAGAGCAAGGAGTTTTCCGTGAGTCTGGCCATCTTTGATCTCGACAATACCCTGATCGCCGGGGACAGTGATCACGCCTGGGGCGAATTTCTGGTCGAACAGGGCGCTGTCGACGCCAACGTCTATCGTGAAGCCAATGAGCGCTACTACCAGCTCTACCAGAGTGGCGAGCTGGACATTCACGAATACCTGGCCTTCTCACTCAAGCCGTTGTCCGAGAACAGTCCGGAGCAGCTGGCGGCCTGGCACCAGCAGTTCATGGCCGCCAAGATCGAGCCCATCATCCTGCCGCGGGCGGAAGAGCTGCTGGCACGTCACCGGGCACGCGGCGACACCCTGCTGATCATCACCGCCACCAATCGCTTCATCACCGCTCCCATCGCGGACCGCCTGGGCGTCGATGAGCTGATCGCCATCGAACCCGAGGTCGTCAACGGCCGCTACACCGGGCGCGTCAGCGGCGTCCCCAGCTTCCAGGCCGGCAAGGTGACCCGCCTCGAAGCCTGGCTCGCCGAACGTGACCACACCCTGGATGGCAGCACCTTCTACAGCGACTCCATCAATGACCTGCCACTGCTGGAGCGTGTCGATACTGCCATCGCAGTGGACCCGGATGAGCAACTGCGCGCCGCCGCTGACGCGCGCGATTGGCGAATCATTTCACTGCGCGACTGATAAAAGACTGATTTACATGGATTTAATCGACCCATAAGGTCGAGCAACCTCAGCTATAAGGTTTTCATGTGGCTACAAGCATTCACCATAAAGTCGACCTTATTTGCTGAATCATTTCGCACAAGATGTGTCTATAATGTGTGTCCATCGAACCGTCGAGCCTGGTGCGGCAACTTTTGCCCCGTCACGGCAGGACGGCCTCCGGAATCCCGGTCGGGTCCGGGGGATGTCCCTCACCAACCTTGAGCGTGAGCAGCCATGTCCTCAACGACATACGATGTCCTGATTGTGGGTGGCGGCGTGTCCGGCACCGCCCTTCTCTATGAACTCGCCCGCTACACCGACCTCAAGTCGGTCGGCCTGGTGGAAAAGTACGACCACGTCGCGATCGTCAACTCGCACGGTCGCAACAACTCCCAGACCATTCACTGCGGCGACATCGAGACCAACTACACGGTCGAGAAGGCGCGTGTGACCAAGCGCACCGCGGGCATGGTGGTCAACTTCGCCACCAAGCTCAGCGAGAGTGAGCGCGATCACATCGTCTACAAGTATCCGAAGATGGTGCTGGCGGTCGGTGCCAAGGAATGCCAGTTCCTGCGCAAGCGCTTCGACACCTTCAAGCAGCTGTTCCCCAACCTGAAGCTGCTCGAGCGTGACGACATCGCCGAGCTGGAGCCGAAGGTGGTGGAAGGTCGTCGTCCTGACGAGGAGATCGTCGCGCTGGGTTCCACCGACGAATATACCGCCGTCAACTACACCACCCTGTCGGAAGCCTTCGTCAGCGAAGGCGAGAAGGCAGCGGCCGAGAAAGGCATGAACTTCGACGTTCGCCTCTCGACCGCCGTGGAAGACATCCGCAAGGAAGGTGACGTCTACAAGGTCAAGACCGACAAGGGCGAGCTCAGCGCACGTTATGTCGTGGTCAGCGCCGGCGGTCACTCGCTACTGTTCGCCCACAAGATGGGTTACGGCCTGGACAAGTCCTGCCTGCCGATGGCCGGCTCCTTCTACTTCACCCCGAAGGTGCTCAACGGCAAGGTCTACACCATCCAGAACGAGAACCTGCCGTTCGCCGCCGTGCACGGCGACCCGGACGTGCTGGTGGAAGGCAAGACCCGCTTCGGCCCGACCGCCCTGATGCTGCCGCTGCTGGAACGCTACAACGGCAAGACCTTCTGGGAATTCCTCAAGGTGCTGCGCATGGACCGCAACGTCGTCAAGGCCCTATGGGACCTGATGAAGGTGCGCGACATCCGCAACTACATCTTCAAGAACTTCATGTTCGAGGTGCCGGTGCTGCGTGAGCGTCTGTTCCACGGCGACATCAAGAAGATCGTGCCGAGCCTGGACGTCAAGGACGTCAGCTTCGCCAAGGGCTTCGGTGGCGTTCGTCCGCAGTTGATCGACAAGAGCAAGCAGAAGCTCGTGATGGGCGAAGCCAAGATCAATCCGGGCACCGGCATCGTCTTCAACATGACGCCGTCACCGGGTGGCACCAGCTGCCTGGGCAACGCCGAGAAGGACATGTATCTCGCCCAGGAATTCCTTGGCTTCAACATCGACAAGGAAGCCTTCGAGCGTGATCTGCTGACCGGCGAGATCGAACTGACCGAGATCGAGCGTCCGGAAGCCTCCTCACTGATGTAAGCCTCTTTCGAGACACGCCTCGGGATGAGCATCAAAAAGCCCCGCCAGCATTCGCTGGCGGGGCTTTTTGATGGCTGCCTGACGGGAGGCGCCTCAGGACACCGACTGGCCCGACGGGGCAGATTGGGCAACAGGCTCGTGTACCGCATGCAGACGCTGGATCAGCTGATCCTCCAGGGCGAAGCGCTCGGTCAGCCCCTGCTGCAGGCGGGCCAGCCATTCCGGCAGTCGGGCGCGATAGTGCTGGCAGCGGGTAGGGCTGGAGAAATCCTCGTCGAAGGACAGCACCAGCTCGGTGGAGGGCTCCAGACGCTGCATCAGCTGCTCGCAGACTGCCAGTGCCGCGGTATCCTCGAAGACACGGCCTTCTTCCTTGAGCTGAGGATAGACCTCGAAATGCCCTGCCGAGATGTAGTCCATCAAAAGCTCGATGAAACGATTGACGCGTGTCATCTCGAGCTGATCGAGGTCATTGACGCAGGCCTCGTGCAGATCCATGAAGCAGACCAGCATCTCGCGTCGCTGGTCCAGCCAGCGATCAACCAACTGATGAACGCCACGAAAGCGTTCCGCCGCAGTGGTGCATTCCTCCAGCATGGGCGCCTCCTCTGGCATGACCCGAACGATAGGGGCTGACATCCGGTGCTCGCCCCGCTGCCAACCCACTATCCTCCATGCCGTGCACGCTGCCAACCCCCCACCATGGTGGCAGGGCTAATTGCCTCAACGGCGGAAGCTGCTCCACAGCATCGCCAGCGGTACCAGCGCCAGCCCACAGAAGCCGATCAACGACCACTGCGGGATCGAAAGCCCCAGCCATTGCGCGCTGATCTGGGCGCACTCACCGGAGGCGTTGAGCACCTGGGTGATCACGTCCCATACCGGCAGCACTTCCAGCATGTAGTTGAGGCCCGGGCCACAGGCCGGCACCTGGTCCGGCGGCAGAGACTGCAGCCAGACATGGCGACCCGCCAGCACGACCGCACCGATGCTGCCGGCCAGTGCGCCCAGCGCGTAGATACGCGTGCCGACACGCCCGGGGCCATGCAAGGCCCCCAGCAAGAAAAATACGCCTGCCACGGCCACCGCCACGCGCTGGAAGATGCACAGTGAACACGGTGCCAGGTCGAAGGCGAACTGCAGCACGAAGGCCACGCCCAGCAAAAAGGCGCATCCCAGCGCTCCCAACAGACACCATTGACGCCCGCTCCAGCTCGCCAGGCTGGCAAGCCCACCCTTGCGCGCTACCGGCCGCTGCCCAGATTGTTTGTCCGCTTGTGTCATTTGCCGTCCTTGCCGGTAAAACTCCAGTGGAGTCATGGGTGAGAAATGACGCAGCCGCAAGGCCATCAAGGCCCTGCGACTGCATGGAGGCATGCATCGCGTCGTGCCCAGCAACCGCGCTCAGTCGTCAGGGTGCGCAGGCCACATACATCATCGGCGCCTCAAGCCTGAGGCGCCGATGATGCAGCGATAGCCGAATCCGTCACTATCAGCGACTGATACCTATCATGCCGTGTCGCGATGACCTGAACATGAATTGGCGTTGCGTCTCGAGATCACGCCGGTTGCGTAGCATGGGCGGACGCGAAGTACTCGGCCATGAAGGTGTCGAAATCCTGATGATCCCCCTTCTCGATATCGCCCTGCTGCTGCAGCGAGGTCTCGACCAGCTGATCGAGCAGATAGCCGCGCGCACGCTCCGTCGGTTCTGACTTGAACTGCTCGGCCTGGCCCCTGGCCAGCGCCAGCACTTCGTCGACGAAGTTGCTGCCGTTGTCGAGCATGCTGGCCAGCAGACGGCCAGACGGTGTGGTCTGGGCATCATCGAAGCGCGGTGCGAGTGCCGCCAGCGCATCACGGTGCGCGCTGCCAGCCTTGTCGCCACTGTCGAGCAGGCCCGCGACTTCCCCCAGCTCATCCATGATATTGGCTGCCAGATCGCGCAGGCGTCGCTCTTCACCATTGACGCTCAGGGTCAGCGCCGGGTCACGCCCTGCCTCGACCACGCGACGCTTGCTGTCGTCGAGCGTGGCGCATTCCTCGTCGTCGATCCACGGACTCTCTGTCAGCAGACACCAGATCAGGAAGGTATCGAGGAAGCGGATCTGCGTCTCGTCGATCCCGACCGGCAGGAAGGGATTGAGATCCAGACAGCGCACTTCGATGTATTCGACACCGCGCCCTTCCAGTGCCTGACTGGGCGTCTCGTTCTGCCGGGTGACACGCTTGGGACGGATGTCGGAGTAGTACTCGTTCTCGATCTGCAGGATGTTGCTGGAGAGCTGCGACCAGCTGCCGTCGGCCTGCTTGACGCCCAGCTTCTCGTAGTCCTTCCACGGCGTGACAATGGCGTGACGCAGAGTGCCGACGAAGTTGTCCAGCGAGTTGAAACAGATCTTGAGCTGCGCCTGCACCTTGTTCTGATAGCCCAGGTCCGACATGCGCAGACTGGTGGCGTAGGCCGAGACCAGACTGCGGTCCGCCTGACGCTTGAGGCGATCATCATTGCCGCCATCGAGGAAGCTCTCGTCGATCCCCGGCGAGGCGCCGAACAGATAGAGCAGGATCCAGCTATGGCGGCGGAAGTTGCGGATCAACTCGAAATAGCGACGCGAGCGGAAATCACGCGCATCTTCCGCCTCTGCCCCTTCCAGCCCCTGCAGCAGGCTCCAGAAATCATCCGGCAGCGAGAAGTTGTAATGGATACCGGCAATCGACTGCATGATGCGCCCGTAACGGACATCCAGCCCCTTGCGGTAGATATGCTTCATGGTGCCGCTGTTGGAGGTGCCGTAATCGGCGATCGGCACGCTGTCATTGCCGTGCAGACGTGGCGGCATGCTGGCCGGCCAGATCAGCTCATCGCCCAGGTTGCGATAGCTGAAACGATGCAGGTCAGCCAGAAACTCCAGCGACTCCTTGGGACGAGTGAACACCGGGGTGATGTACTCGAGCAGAGACTCGGAATAGTCCGTGGTGATGTACGGGTGGGTCAGCTTCGACCCCAGAGAACGCGGATGCGGCGTCTGGCTGATGTCACCGCCAGCGGTAACCCGCAGGCCTTCCTTCTCGATACCACGGCGCAGGCGCCCGAAGAGACCCTGACGGGCCTGGGGCGTGAGTCGCGCGATGGCGGACGCGAGTTGCTCGGACAAGGTATGAACCCTTTCGCATGGGGAGAAGCCCAGCCTCTCCGGTCGAATTGGATGACCATGGCCCGCGTGCTGCACCGGATGCCATGCAAGACGCGAACGGCAGGTACCGTTCGCGTCAGGTCAGTATGCCCACATTATGGGCGCGTAAAAAATGCTTTCAAGGCTTATGATTTTGACTTGCGCGCATTGAGCAGTGCTGCCGCCATCGCATTGTTGGCCGGTGCCGCGCCGCCGCTAGCGCCAGAATTGCTGCCGCGACCGCCGCGCTCCTGACGGCCACCACCGCCTTGCGCGCGCCCACCACGACCGCCCTCTGCGCTGCGTCGCGCCTCGCCAGCCGCGCCTTTGTCGGCGGGAGTATCGCTCATGCGCATGCTCAACGCGATGCGCGCACGCGGGATGTCGACTTCCATCACCTTGACGCTGACGATGTCGCCCGCCTTGACCACTTCCCGCGGGTCGGCAACATACTTTTGCGACAGGGCAGAGATGTGTACCAGGCCGTCCTGATGCACGCCGATGTCCACGAAGGCTCCGAAGTGAGTCACGTTGGTGACAACGCCCTCAAGTTTCATGCCCGGCTCGAGATCCTTGAGGGTCTCGACGCCTTCCTTGAACTCGGCGAAGCGGAATTCGGGACGCGGGTCACGTCCCGGCTTGTCCAGTTCGCGCAGAATATCGGTCACCGTCGGCAGGCCGAAGTGCTCATCAGTGAATTCCGTCGGCTTCACGGTGCGCAGGAAGGCGCTGTCACCCAGCAGACTCGGCAGATCACGCCCGTGTGCCTTGGCGATGCGCTCGACCAGCGGATAGGCCTCCGGGTGGACGGCGCTGGCATCCAGTGGGTTCTTGCCGGAGGCGATGCGCAGGAAGCCGGCACACTGCTCGAAGGTGCGCGGACCCAGCCGGCTGACCTTGAGCAATTCCTGGCGCGAGGCGAAACGGCCATTGGCGTCCCGGTGCGCGACGATATTCTCGGCAAGCGTGGTGTTGAGACCCGCGACACGCGACAGCAGCGCGCTTGAGGCCATGTTGAGATCGACGCCGACACCGTTGACGCAGTCCTCGACGACGGCTTCCAGACTGCGCCCCAGTTGCACCTGACTGACGTCGTGCTGGTACTGGCCGACGCCGATGGACTTGGGCTCGATCTTGACCAGCTCGCCCAGCGGGTCCTGCAGACGACGCGCGATGGAGACCGCGCCGCGGATGGTCACGTCCAGATCCGGAAATTCGCGCGCCGCATATTCCGAGGCCGAGTAGATGGACGCGCCGGCCTCATTGACCATCACCTTCTGCAGACGACGGCCGGACAGGCGCGTCAGCACATCGGCGGCCAGCTTGTCGGTCTCGCGTGAGGCGGTGCCGTTGCCGATGGCGATCAGCTCGACATCATGCCGTTCGATCAGCTTGACCAGCTCGGCCACCGAGGCGTCCCAGCGATTGTACGGCGCATGCGGATAGATGGTGGCCTGATCGACATACTTGCCGGTGGCATCCACCACCGCGACCTTGACGCCGGTGCGTAGCCCCGGGTCCAGCCCCAGTGTGGCCTTGGGGCCCGCCGGCGCTGCCAGCAACAGGTCCTTCAGATTGTCGGCGAAGACCTGGATGGCCTCCTGCTCGGCGCGCTCGCGCAGGCGGCCGATCAATTCGCTTTCCAGATGGGTATAGAGCTTGACGCGCCAGGTCCAGCGCACCACTTCCTTCAACCAGCGGTCCGCGGCGCGCCCCTGATCATCTAGGGAGAAATGCGTCGCGATGGCACCTTCCATCGGGTGACGCGGCAGGTCGTCCTCGCCTTCCAGCTTGAGCGCGAGGCTCAGCACGCCCTCGTTGCGACCCCGCAGCATGGCCAGCGCACGGTGCGAGGGCGCCTTGTGCAGCGGCTCGTCATGCTCGAAGTAATCGGAGAACTTGGCGCCCTCCTGCTCCTTGCCCTTCATGACGCGCGCGCTGAGGATGCCATCGTCCCACAGGCGTTGACGCAGGCGACCGACCAGGGCGGCATCCTCCGCGAAGCGCTCCATCAGAATCTGCTTGGCACCATCCAGCGCCGCCTTGGTATCCGCCACGTCCTTGTCGGCAGCGACGAAGCCGGCCGCCTGAGCTTCCGGCTCCAGCGTCGGGTCCGCGAGCAGCGCATCGGCCAGAGGCTCCAGCCCCGCTTCACGCGCGATCTGGGCCTTGGTACGACGCTTCTTGCGATACGGCAGATAGAGATCTTCCAGGCGCTGCTTGCTGTCGGCGGCCAGTACATCCCGCTCAAGCGTGGCGCTCAGCTTGTTCTGCTCGGCGATCGACTCGAGCACGACCTGACGCCGCTCCTCCAGCTCACGCAGATAGCGCAGGCGCTCTTCGAGCTGACGCATCTGGGTGTCATCGAGCCCGCCGGTGGCTTCCTTGCGGTAGCGCGAGATGAACGGCACGGTCGCGCCGCCATCCAGCAGCTCGACGGTGGCGGTGATCTGTTCTGCGCGCACCCCAAGCTCACCGGCCAGCGCCTGTTGAATGCGGCGAGTGGTGTCAGCGGGCGACAGCATCGGTGCAGGACGGGGGGTGGTAGCGTCAGTTGCAGTAGCGTCCATGAAACGTCAGTCCCTTACAGCAGAATTCATGCGGCAATATACAGACGGCCCGGTCGTGGAGTTGACCGGGCCGTCTGTATCACGATGTCGTCACGTTACCACAAAGCGGCAAGATTGCTTTAGCCGCTCAATGCGCCAATCGGGTTGCCTCCCAAGCGCCTCACGCGGGCACGAAGCGCAGCGCGACACCGTTGTTGCACCAGCGCAGGCCGGTGGGTTCGGGGCCATCCTCGAAGACATGCCCCTGGTGCCCGCCACAGCGCGCACAGTGATATTCGGTGCGCGGCCAGATGAGTCCGTAGTCGATCTTGGTCAGCAGGCGTCCTTCGATATGATCGAAGAAGCTGGGCCAGCCAGTGCCGGACTCGAACTTGGTGGCAGAAGAGAACAGCGCCAGATCACAGCCGGCACAGCGATACTCCCCCTTGCGATGCTCCTTGTTGAGCTCGCTGGAGCCCGCACGCTCGGTGCCCTCCTCGCGCAGTACGCGATACTGCTCCGGGCTCAGGCGTGCACGCCATTCATCTTCCTCCAGGGTCAGCGGCGTGATGTCCGCGCCACGCTCGAGTTCCAGCTGCGGACGTGCGGCAGACAGCCTGGGCAGGGCCAGCATCGCTCCCGTCCCCAGCACCAGCCCCATGAATTGGCGTCGTTGCATGACGTGTCTCCTTATGACAATGAACGGCAATACTGACCTCTACGCGCAGCAACCTGCGTTGGATGCATTCGCCGCAAGAGAAAGCCCCCACGATGCTGTCATCGCGGGGGCTTCAGTCTCATCGGCTGACACAAGCCATGGGGTCAGATGCGCAGACCACCATCACATTCGATCACTCGCCCGGTGAAGTAGTCATTGTCGAAGATGAAGGCCACACTGCTGGCGATATCTTCCGGGCGACCCAGATCGCGCATCGGGATGCCACTCTTTATCTTGTCGAGCATCTCCGGCTTCATGCCGGCGGTCATCTCGGTGGCGATGAAGCCCGGTGCCACGGCACCGACGCGAATCCTGTAGCGTGCCAGCTCCTTGGCCCAGGTCACGCTCAGCGCCGCGACACCGGACTTGGCGGCGGTGTAGTTGCTCTGCCCCATGTTGCCGGCGCGCGAGATGCTGGAGATATTGACGATCACGCCCGGCTGGCCGGCTTCGATCATCTGACTGGCCGCTTCACGGGTGCACAGGAAGACACCGGTCAGATTGACATCGATGACCTGCTGCCAGCTGGACAGCGACATGGTCTTTTCCACCACGCCATCGCGTGCCTTGATCAGCAGGCCGTCACGGGTGATGCCGGCATTGTTGACCAGACCGCTCACCGGCCCCAATGCGCCCTTGATGGCCGAGAAGGCCGCGGTGACGGAGTCTTCTTCCGCGACATTGGTCACGAAGCCCTGCGCCTTGATGCCTGCAGCTTCCAGACTCGCGACGGCGTCATCCAGGCCGTCCTGTTCGATGTCCAGCAGCGCCAGCACCGCTCCCTTCTCGCCCAGATAGCGCGCCATGGCCAACCCCAGCCCTCGAGCGCCGCCCGTAATCGCGATGACCTTGTCGTCAAGCTTCATGTCCCGTCTCCCAGGTTGTCTGCCGGCAGTCAGTAACTGCTACCGGATGCGAGGCCCGCATGCCGTACGAGCGTCACGATCTATGTGTCGAGTGTCCCGCACCGCGCCCTTCAGTGTTCAGCGTCATCGTGACAGAGAATGCCTCGGGATGACGCCCGCTGCCAGTTCGCGGTAAATTTTCATGATGCAGTGCAACAGATCGCGGCGTGTCCTGCCTCAACGCAGGCGAGATCCGCCAACGCTACGCAATGACAGCGTCAACGCACACTATCAACAGCGTGCGCGTAATCAGGGGATACTGATGAGTGAGCCTGGGCCCGCCCCTTCTATTGTGCACTGCAACATGCAGCATCGTTCAGCATGGCACCGCTACCCCTGCAGCGCCAGCCATCCACGCCACCGACCATCAACCGCTCACCAGCGGATCATGGGCCGTTCAAAGGGCCCGATTCGACTGTTCCCCGTCCGGCGGCTGGTTTACCCTTGACGCATTGGCGCAACCTGCCATTTACCTGCTTCGGGAGAGACGATGCCCATACTGTTAGTGATTACCCTGTTCGGGTTATTGGATTTCGTGGTGTTGTTCAGCCTCGGCAGCCAGATCGGCCTGCTGCCGACCCTGGCGCTGGTGCTGATCACCGGCGCCGTCGGCCTGCATCTGATTCGCCGCGAAGGTCGCGCGACGCTGATGCGCGCCCAGGAACGCCTGCAACGTGGCGAGATGCCTTCCGGCGAACTGATGGAAGGCGCGGCGCTCATCTTCGGCGGTGCCCTGTTGATGGCGCCGGGCTTTCTGTCTGACGCCTTCGGCCTGCTGTGCCTGCTCCCCGCCTCACGGGGACTGTTGACGCGTGGACTGAGCGGCAATGGCACGATCGCGCGCTTCTTCAAGGGACGCTTCTCGGCTGCGGGGGCTTCCCGCAGCACCCGCGCAGGTGACTGGGAAGCCGACACCCGTGCTGACGATGCCTCACGCAGCGGTGGCGATCAGCAGCACACAAGCGGCAATCGCGCTGGACAGCAAGGCAGCAGCCAGCAGACCGGCGAGCCGCTGGAAGGCGATTACATCAGCCGTGACGAGCCGCGCCTCTAGCGCCTTTTCACGCGCCATCACCACGCGCAATCGCCTGCTTGGGAGTCATGTTTGAAAGTCTTGCATGACAGCGATGGGCCCGGTACTGGAAGCCAGTGCCGGGCCCTTTTGATTTGTGATACCTCGCCTCACAGGCCCCATCATGCTCTCCTGTCCTCTTCTGTTCTGTAATGACCTGCCCTGTCCTGCCCCTGTGCCAATGCCAGTCACTGGTCGGATTCGCGCTCCGTGAGCTACCCGTCCGAACCTTGCATCTTGCAATGACGTTCCCCCTGACCGATGACCACCTTCTGGCGTCTTGTACCAATGGACACCGTCTGGGGGCTGCCAGCTATATGCCAGCAGTGAACGGCTCGGATACACTCAAGCCGTTGATTCATCTAGCGGAACCTTGCGGAAGACAGGCTGCAGCCCGGGTGCGTAGCTTTCATGCGACGCACAAGATGCGCCGATTTGAATTTTTTTTATGATCGCCTACTTGAAAGCTGTCCCCCCGCCACCATAAAAGCGGTGCAATGGATAACGGCCACGCCCCCAGCGGCGGGGCCCAACACTCGCTAGGCAACCCCATTGAACGCCAGACTCACCGACAAAGAACGGGAGCTGGCGGGATTTACCATCAGGAGAACGTGAGCAATGAACATTCGTCCCTTGCACGATCGCGTCGTGGTTCGTCGCGTGGAAGAAGAACAGAAAACTGCAGGTGGCATCGTTCTGCCCGGCAGCGCCCAGGAAAAGCCGACCCGTGGCGAGATTCTCGCTGCCGGTAACGGTCGCATCCTCGAAAACGGTGAAGTTCGCCCGCTGGACGTGAAAGTCGGCGATACCGTGATCTTCAAGGATGGCTACGGCGTCGAGAAGCAGAAAATCGACGGCGAAGAGGTGCTGATCATGAGCGAGAGCGACATTCTCGCCGTGGTGGAAGGCTGAGTTTCAGCTTTTTCGGGTTCCAACGCTTCGACTTACTGATTAAAGGTAGAGATAAACATGGCTGCAAAAGACGTTCGTTTCTCCGATGATGCACGCAAGCGCATGGCGCGCGGTGTCAATGTCCTGGCCGACGCGGTCAAGACTACCCTCGGTCCGAAAGGCCGTAACGTGGTACTGGAAAAATCCTTCGGCGCTCCGACCGTCACCAAGGACGGCGTTTCCGTCGCCAAGGAAATCGAACTGAAGGACCGCTTCGAGAACATGGGCGCCCAGATGGTCAAGGAAGTCGCTTCCAAGACGTCTGACGTGGCTGGCGACGGCACCACCACCGCCACCGTGCTGGCTCAGTCCATCGTCAACGAAGGCCTGAAAGGCGTGACCGCGGGCATGAACCCGATGGACCTGAAGCGTGGCATCGACAAGGCCGTCATCGAAGCCGTCAAGGCCGTGCGTGAGCTGTCCGTGCCGTGCACTGACACCAAGGCCATCGCCCAGGTCGGCACCATCTCCGCCAATGGCGACTCTCGCATCGGCGAGATCATCGCGGAAGCGATGGAGAAGGTCGGCAAGGAAGGCGTCATCACCGTCGATGAAGGTCGTGGCTTCGAAGACGAGCTGGAAGTGGTCGAAGGCATGCAATTCGATCGCGGTTACCTGTCTCCGTACTTCGTCACCAACCAGGACACCATGGCGGTCGAACTCGAAGACCCGTACATCCTGCTGGTCGACAAGAAGATCTCCAACATCCGCGAACTGCTGCCGGTGCTGGAAGGCGTTGCCAAGTCCGGCAAGCCGCTGGCGATCATCGCCGAAGACATCGAAGGCGAAGCGCTGGCGACTCTGGTCGTCAACACCATGCGCGGTATCGTCAAGGTCGCTGCCGTCAAGGCACCGGGCTTCGGTGACCGTCGCAAGGCCATGCTGCAGGATATCGCTGTCCTGACCGGTGGCACCGTGATTTCCGAAGAAGTCGGCCTCAACCTCGAGCAGACCAACCTGGACCACCTGGGCACCGCCAAGCGCGTGACCATGTCCAAGGAAAACACCACCATCATCGATGGCGCCGGCAACGAAGGCGATATCGAAGCACGCGTTGCCCAGATCCGCGCTCAGATCGAGGAAACCTCTTCTGATTACGACCGCGAGAAGCTGCAGGAACGTGTCGCCAAGCTGGCCGGCGGCGTTGCCGTCATCCGCGTCGGTGCTGCCACCGAAGTCGAGATGAAAGAGAAGAAGGCTCGCGTCGAAGACGCCCTGCACTCCACTCGTGCCGCCGTCGAGGAAGGCGTCGTGCCTGGTGGTGGTACTGCCCTGGTTCGCGTGCTGGGCCAGCTGGCCGACCTGAAAGGCGACAACGAAGATCAGACTCACGGTATCGCCATCGCACTGCGTGCCATGGAAGCGCCGCTGCGTCAGATCGTCACCAACGCCGGTGAAGAAGCCTCTGTCGTGCTCAACAACGTCAAGGCTGGCGAAGGCAACTATGGCTACAACGCCTCTACCGGCGTCTACGGCGACATGTTCGAGATGGGCGTGCTGGACCCGGCCAAGGTGACCCGTTCTGCACTGCAGTCCGCGGCCTCCATCGGCGGTCTGATGATTACCACCGAGTGCATGATCGCTGAAGATCCGGAAGACAAGGCCGCTGCCGGCGGCGGCGACATGGGTGGTATGGGCGGCATGGGTGGCATGGGCGGCATGATGTAAGCCAGCCTCTCCCCACGGCTCACCCGTCGTGATCCGAACCGCTCCTGCGCAAGCAGGGGCGGTTTTTTCATGCCTGTCATTCGGCGAGCGCTGCGAGCTCCACACGGTGTGCACCGCGAGCCCCATACAGTGAACGCCGTGACTCTCATGTGGCAAGCGCCACGCCTCTCGGTACCTGACGCCTCCCGCTCACCACGCTACACTAGGCGCCACTTTTTGCCGCGACCCGAGACATTGCGCCTGGTGATGACAGTGCATCGAGGCTGACGTTGTATTGCAGCTGAAATGCCTACGGTCACGACAGGTGACGCTACCACTCAGGCCGCGCGCCTCGCTTGCCCAGGATCTTCACATGACTGACACCCCCGCCGCTTCTCCTACCACTAGTGCCCTCGACAATGTGCGTGTCGTGCTGGTGCAGACCTTCCACCCCGGCAATATCGGCGCCACCGCTCGCGCCATCCTGACCATGGGCATCAAGGACCTGGTGCTGGTCAATCCGCGCTGCTTCCCCGATGAGGAAGCGACGCGCATGGCCAGCGGTGCCGCGGAGCTGCTGGAAAATGCACGCGTAGTCGAGCGCCTGGAAGACGCCGTCAATGACTGCCAGCTGGTCATCGGGGCCAGCGCTCGCCTGCGCAGCGTCCCGCTGCCCCACTTCGATGAGCCACGCGAGATGGCGGCCCACGCCATGGATATCGCGCGCGATGGCAAGGTGGCGCTGGTATTCGGCCGCGAACGCTTCGGGTTGACCAACGAGGAGATCGCCTGCTGCACGCATCAGGTGTCGATCCCCACCAACCCGGACTACGGCATCCTCAACGTCTCACAGGCCGTCCAGGTGCTGGCGCACGAGTGCCGCAGTGCATGGCGCCTGACACTCGACAAGCCTCAGGAGGCGCCTGTCGCGCGCCGTGAGGACGACCAGTTGCCGACCCGCGAACAGCTCGGCTACTTCCATGAGCATCTTGGTCGCGCCCTGCAGGGCTCCGGCTTCCTCAACCAGCCCCACTCCCAGACCGAAGAGCGGCTGCGCGCCCTGTTCGCGCGTGCCGAGCCGACACGCCGCGAGCTCTCCATCCTGCGCGGCATGCTGTCCAATCTTGAGCGCCAGACGGCAGCGGCGAACGCTGGCGCAGACAGCGAGCAGAGCGATCACGAGGCGACCTGAGTCGTGCACGGCCCTCCGTCATGCACTGAGACTCGGACTGTTGCCACTTGGCTCTCGCCACTTCGCAACAGCCTGTCAGCGCAACGTCATCCTTCTGACATGGATCAAGGTGCACTGTAGACCTTCCGCTATGCTTGATAGGCAGGACGTCAGGCACCGCAGAACTCGTCACACAGCCTAGGTATAGAAATACCGGTACAGAAATACCGGCATAGAGATACGGCATAGCCCCATGCAGTAGCTGCAGCCCAGCAGTGCTCACGCGCGAAGGCTGCAGTGTCAGGCAAAGGCTCCTTCGCGAACTGTCGCAGAGCAGGCAGAGACGCCGCCACGCCAACACGCGAAGGGCCATGGCAGGCCAGCGTGGCGACGCACCTCGAGAAATCCAGAGAAGAGCCGACCCTGATCCCATCCACGACCATGGACTCACGGAGCGCCTTTACATGACTCAGACAGCCGCACGACAGACTCAGACCCCGGACGCGGAACAGCTGGCCAGCGACCTCCACCAGCTGGAAGCTCGCCTGCGCAAGACCAACCCGACGCAGGAACCGACGCTCTACCGCAGCCTGTACTGCATGATCTCGCTACGCCAGATGCAGCTGCTGGCCAAGGTCAGTCAGCCCGCAGCCTCGCAGGCACATTGAGCGACGCCAGATGAGGTGGTTGGCAGGTGGCGACTGGTAATGACCAGCAACAACGCTCAACGATGACCAGCAGCCACGCGTAACGACCAGGCATGAAAAAACCGCCACCCCGAAGGGTGGCGGTTTTTTTCGTTCCCGCATGAGGGCGAACCTCACACAGGATACCGATTCGGAGACGCTGATGTGACAACCAGAGGCATGTCGCTTCAGCGTGGATCCGGACACCCCGCCTCACGAGGAGGCGGAGTGTCTCGGAATCACTCCTGACCCAGCTGCTGCTTGATCAGATCACCGATGGTAGTCGGGCCGTTGCTCTCGACTTCCTGGGTACGCGGCTTGGCAGCATCGCGACGCGGTGCTTCAACCTGGTCCTTGGACTTGACGGACAGGTTGATCAGGCGGCTCTTGCGATCCACACCGACGATCTTGGCTTCGACAGCATCGCCGACGCTCAGGACGTTGCGTGCGTCTTCGACACGGTCAGCGCTGATTTCAGAAGCCTTCAGGATAGCGATGACGTCAGTCGCCAGCTCTACCTGAACTTCCTTGGCATCGATGTCGACAACACGACCGGACACGATGGCGCCCTTGTCGTTGACGGCCAGGTACTCGGAGACCGGATCGCTCTCGAGCTGCTTGACGCCCAGAGAGATGCGCTCACGCTCCGGATCGATGGACAGGATGACCGCTTCAGCTTCTTCGCCCTTCTTGTAACGACGCACGGCTTCTTCGCCAGCTTCGTTCCAGGAAATGTCGGAGAGGTGAACCAGGCCGTCGATGCCGCCTTCCAGACCGATGAAGATACCGAAGTCAGTGATTGACTTGATGGTACCGGAGACACGGTCGCCCTTGTTGTGCTTGCCGCTGAAGTCTTCCCACGGGTTGGTGGTGCACTGCTTGATACCCAGGGAGATACGACGACGCTCTTCGTCGATGTCCAGAATCATCACTTCCACGTCATCGCCGACATTGACGACCTTGGACGGGTGGATGTTCTTGTTGGTCCAATCCATTTCGGACACGTGGACCAGACCTTCGACGCCCTCTTCCAGCTCGGCGAAGCAGCCGTAGTCGGTGAGGTTGGTGACGCGTGCGTTGATCTTGGCGCCTTCCGGGTAGCGAGCCTTGATGTTGACCCACGGATCTTCGCCCAGCTGCTTGAGACCCAGAGACACACGGTTGCGCTCGCGGTCGAACTTCAGCACCTTGACATTGATCTCGTCGCCGACAGCAACGATCTCGGACGGATGCTTGATGCGCTTCCATGCCATGTCGGTGATGTGCAGCAGGCCGTCAACGCCGCCGAGGTCGACGAAGGCGCCGTAGTCGGTCAGGTTCTTGACGATACCCTGAATCTGCTGACCTTCCTGCAGAGTGGCCAGGAGGGCTTCACGCTCAGCGCTGTTCTCGGCTTCGAGGACGGCACGACGAGACACGACAACGTTGTTGCGCTTGGCGTCGAGCTTGATGACCTTGAAGTCCAGTTCCTTGTTCTCGAGGTGGGCGGTGTCGCGCACAGGGCGGACATCGACCAGAGAACCCGGCAGGAAGGCACGGATGGTGTTGATGTCGACGGTAAAGCCACCTTTGACCTTGCCGTTGATCACGCCCTTGACGATCTCGTCTTTCTCGAAGGCGGCTTCCAGCTCTTTCCACGCTTCGGCACGCTTGGCCTTCTCGCGGGACAGGCGGGTCTCACCGAAGCCATCTTCCACGGCTTCCAGTGCGACCATGACTTCGTCGCCGATGCTGATGGACAGCTGGCCACTTTCGTCACGGAACTGTTCAGACGGAATCTGACCTTCAGACTTCAGACCGGCATTGACAGTGATCCAGTCGCCATCGATATCCACGATGGTAGCGGACACGATTGCGCCCGGCTCCATGTTGATGTCCTGGAGTGACTGTTCAAATAAATCAGCAAAGCTCTCGCTCATGGTATTCCTACATGATCAACGTTTGGGGCGGCTTGCACCGCAGTCTCCGTACCACCAGCAAGCACGGGCCATATCTACATATCCCCGGGGGCGTTGACGCTGGTTCGAGATACACCGGCTTTCCGCTTGCCGCCGATGCACCCCATGACACCTTGCCGGGGGGTTGATGACACCTCGGTGTCATCTGGGTTCTGCATCATCACTCGCAAAGCGAGCGAAACCCGCTGCTGCCCGACCCGGAGGCCGTATTGCAACAGCAGGCGATCAATCCGTTGTTCTGACGACTTACAGGCTGAGACTCGAGTCTCAGCGCGCCGCTACCAGGCCGTATTCGACCAGCAGCTGCTGGATGCGTTCGATCACTTGCTCGATGTCGAGATCCGTCGTATCGAGGATCACGCCGTCGTCTGCAGGTTTGAGCGGGGCGACTGCCCGGCCCATATCACGCGCATCGCGCGCCTGTATTTCTGTCAAAAGGCTCGAAATATTAGCATCGACACCCGCTTCCTGCAACTGGGCATGACGACGACGCGCACGTTCCTCGGCGCTTGCCGTCAGGAAGATCTTGAGCGGCGCACCGGTGAAGACCACCGTGCCCATGTCGCGACCATCGGCCACCAGGCCCGGCGCACGCGCAAAGGCACGCTGGCGCGCCAGCAGTGCAGTCCGCACGCGCGGCTGGGCCGCGATGATGGAGGCATTGTTGCCGACCGACTCGAGACGGATGTCACGGGTGACGTCCTCGCCTTCCAGAATCACGCTGGTGGCATCGCCTTCGGCATCGAACTGCACATCGAGGTGCTCGGCGATGGTCGCCACGGCATCCTCGTCTTCCAGCGCTACGCCATGGCGCTCGGCGGCCAGCGCCGTCAGGCGATACAGCGCACCGGAGTCCAGCAGATGCCAGCCCAGGCTCGCCGCGACCAGACGGCTGATGGTACCCTTGCCTGCCCCGCCGGGGCCATCAAGGGTCAACACCGGCGCGTCGCAGATCTGGCTGTGATGAGGTGTCGCTTCCCCGCTCATGAAGCCTCCTGGCCGGGTGCCACGGCACCGAGATTCTCGACCTGCATGCCGACTTCAGCGGCCAGCGCCACGAAGTTCGGGAAGGAGGTCGCGACATTGGCGCAGTCATCGATCAGGATCTCGCCCTGGGCGCGCAGCGCCGCGACACTGAAGGCCATCGCGATGCGGTGATCGCCGTGGCTGTCGACCAGGCCGCCGCCGTAGGCGCCGCCGCGGATGTCGATACCGTCCGCGACCACTTCGTGCTCGACGCCGATCTGCGCCAGACCGTCCGCCATCACCTGGATGCGATCGGATTCCTTGACGCGCAGTTCCTCGGCGCCACGCAGACGGGTCATGCCCTCGGCGTTGGCGGCGGCGATGAACAGTGCCGGGAATTCGTCGATGGCCAGCGGTACCTGGTCTTCCGGAATGTCGATGCCCTTGAGCGGCGCATAACGGATGTGCAGGTCTGCCACCGGCTCGCCGCCGACTTCGCGCTCATTGGTGACGCTCAGGTCGGCACCCATCGCCTTGAGGATGTTGATCACGCCGATGCGCGTCGGGTTGATGCCGACGTGCTCCAGCACCAGATCGGAGCCCGGCGTGATGGCCGCGGCGACCAGGAAGAAGGTCGCGGAGGAGATGTCGGCCGGTACATCGATCGGGCAGGCTTCGAGGCTGCCACCACCGTTCAGCCACGCCTCGGCGCCCTGACGCTCGACCTTGTAGCCGAAGCCATTGAGCATGCGCTCGGTGTGGTCACGCGTCGGCGCCGGCTCGATGGCACGCGTCTCGCCTTCGGCGTAGAGACCGGCCAGCAGCAGGCACGACTTGACCTGTGCGGACGCCATCGGCATCTCGTAACGGATGCCCTTGAGCGGCTGACCACCGTGGATACGCAGCGGCGGACGGCCGTTGTCGGCGGTATCGATCACCGCGCCCATCTCGCGCAGCGGATTGGCGACGCGGTCCATCGGACGCTTGGTCAGCGAGGCATCACCGGTCAGCTCGGTGTCGAAGGCCTGACCGGCCAGCAGACCGGCGAACAGGCGCATCGCGGTGCCGGAGTTGCCGACATACAGCGGGCCCGGCGGCTGCTTCAGGCCATTGAGACCCACACCGTGAATGGTGACACGCCCCTGATGCGGGCCTTCGATGACCACCCCCATGTCGCGGAAGGCCTGCAGCGTGGCCAGGCTGTCTTCCCCTTCCAGGAAGCCTTCGACTTCGGTCACGCCGGTCGCCAAGGCGCCCAGCATGATGGAGCGATGCGACATGGACTTGTCGCCCGGCACACGAATGCGCCCCTGAACCTGCCCACCCGGCAGTGCACGGTACCGCACGTTCTGCTGTTCCATGGTCTGATAACTCGTCTGTTTCAAGAGGGTATTGAAGTAGTGTCGGGCGTGGCTTGCGCGGGTGAATATCCCCAGCATCGCCTCACCATCGCCCGCGGTCACGGCAGCGCGCACCCGCGCTACCCCGGCCTCGAATTCATCCAACGCCTCCAGCACCGCATCACGGTTGGCCAGATAGACGTCGCGCCACATCACCGGGTCACTGCCCGCGATGCGCGTAAAATCACGGAAACCGCCCGCCGCGTAGCGGAAGATCTCCAACCGCTCATCCTGGCGCGCCAGGCTGTCGACCAGCGAGAACGCCAGCAGGTGCGGCAGGTGGCTGGTGCGCGCCAGCACTTCGTCGTGGCGCGCCACGCTCATGCTCAGAAGCTGGGCACCACATACCGACCACATGGCCGCCACGCGTGCCACGGCCTCGGCGTCGCTGTCCGGCTCCGGCGTCAGAATCACCTTGTGATCGCGATAGAGCTCGGGATTGGACGCCGCGACACCGCTCTTCTCGGACCCGGCGATCGGGTGACCGAGCACCAGATTCGGCGGCATGCGACCGAAGACGCCGAGCGCTGCATCGCGGATCGCGCCCTTGGTGCTGCCGACATCGGTGATGACGGCATCATCCTCCAGCAACGGCGCCAGCTCGACCATCACGCTCTGCATCGCCATCACCGGCACGCACAGCACGATCAGTGAGGCGCCCGGCACCAGCGCCGCCAGTTGCGTGCTGCCACCGTCGATCAGCCCCATGCGCTGACCGAGGCAGATCTCGTTGGAGTCACGATCACAGGCGAGAATCTCGCCGCGATGGCCCGCCGCGCGCAATGCCGCGGCCAGCGAGCCACCGATCAAGCCCAGCCCGACCAGCAGGATACGCCGCTCGCCGGCCAGACGCTCGGCTGACGGCAGCGAGGACAGCAGGTCTGACGGCGCCACATGGCGCGTGTGGTCAACCTTGCTCACAGCACACCGACCGGGTAGGACCCGAGCACCTTGACGTCCGCCGCGCACTGGCGCAGCTCTTCCAGCGTCGCCGTGATGAGCGGGTCATCGCGGTGGCCACGGAAGTCGATGAAGAAGACATAGTTCCAGGCACCGGAACGTGACGGACGCGTCTCGACGCGGGTCAGGTCGATCTGGTGACGGTGGAACGGCGCCAGCAGGTCGTGCAGTGCCCCCGGCTGGTTGCGCATCGCCACCACGATGGAGGTCTTGTCATCGCCGGACGCCGGCACCGAGCTGTCACCGATGATCAGGAAGCGCGTGGAGTTGTCGGGGCTGTCCTCGATCTTCTCCTCGACCTTCTCCAGCTCATAGAGCTTGGCCGCCATGTCACCGGCAATCGCCGCACTGTGCCACTCGGTGCGCACCTGACGCGCAGCCTCGGCATTCGAGGACACCGCGATGCGCTCGGCGTGCGGGAAGTGGGCATCCAGCCACTTGCGGCACTGGGCCAGCGACTGGGCGTGGGAATAGATGCGCGAGATCTTCTCGCGACGCGTGTTCGGGCCCACCAGCAGGTGATGGTGAATGCGCAGCACCACTTCGCCGGAGATCTTGAGCTGCGAGCCCATGAACGAATCCAGCGTGTGGTTGATGACGCCCTCGGTGGAGTTCTCCACAGGCACCACACCATACTGCACCGCGCCGGCCTCGACTTCGCGGAACACCTCGTCGATGGCCGCCATCGGCTTGGTCACCGCGCTGTCACCGAAGTGCTTGAGCGCGGCCTGCTGGGTGAAGGTACCTTCCGGACCGAGATAGGCCAGGCGGATCGGCTGTTCCAGCGCCAGACAGGCGGACATGATCTCGCGGAACAGACGCGCCATCTCCTCGCCTTTCAGCGGGCCGGGGTTGTTGGCCATGATGCGGCGCAATACCTGGGCTTCGCGCTCCGGGCGGTAGAACTGCACCTGGCCGTCCTCGCCCACGTCACCGGCCGCCAGCTTGACCTCGGCAACCTGCTGCGCGCAGCCCGCGCGCTCGCTGATCAGGTTCAGCAGCTCGTTGTCGATGGCATCGATGCGGTGACGCAGGTCGTCCAGCGTCACCGCCTTGCCCGCCGCCTGCGGCGCAGGGCTTTCCTTGGAATCCGACATCTCACCTCCTCCCTTAGCCGTGACGGCGCGCGAAGTCGCCCATGAAGTCCACCAGCGCAGTGACGGCAGCTTCCGGCACGGCGTTGTAGAGGCTGGCACGCATGCCACCGACGCTGCGGTGACCGGCCAGATTCAGGAGACCCGCCGCTTCGGACTCGGCAAGGAAGGTCTTGTCGAGACGATCATCGGCCAGCACGAACGGCACGTTCATGCGTGAGCGGTTCTCGGCGACGATCGGGTTGGAATAGAAGTCGCTGCCATCGATGGCCGCGTAGAGCGCCTGCGCCTTGCGATCATTGATCGCGTTCATGGCGGCGAGGCCACCGACTTCATCCTTGAGCCACTCGAACACCAGTCCGGAGAGATACCAGGCGTAGGTCGGCGGCGTATTGAACATGGAATTGGCCTCGGCGGCCGTCTTCCAGTTCAACATGGTCGGGCAGTCCTTGCGGGCACGATCGAGCAGATCTTCGCGCACGATGACCAGCGTCAGACCCGCCGGACCGATGTTCTTCTGGGCGCCGGCATAGATGACGCCGAAACGGCTGACATCCAGCGGGCCAGACAGGATGGAAGACGACATGTCACACACCAGCGGCACGCCATCCGCTGCCACCTCGGGGATATAGTCGAACTCGAGGCCACCGATGGTCTCGTTGGCGGTGTAGTGCAGATAGCCCACATCACCCGAGAGCTGGATCGCGTTCTGGCGCGGCACGGCAATCAGGCCATTGCTCTCGCTGGAGGCTGCCACGTGGCTGCCCACCGCCAGATGCTCGGCTTCCTTGATCGCCTTCTTGCCCCAGATACCGGTATACAGATAGTTGGCGCTGCCACCCTCGCCCAGCAGGTTCAGCGGCACACCCGCAAACTGGGTCGAGGCGCCACCCTGCATGAACAACACGCGATAGTTGGACGGAATCTCGAGCAGTTCGCGCAGGTCCGCCTCGGCCTTCTCGGCGATGGCCACGAATTCGTCGGAGCGATGACTCATCTCCATGACGGACAGTCCGCGGCCCTGATAATCCAGCATCTCGGCGCGAGCGCGCTCCAGGACAGCGGTCGGCAGTGCAGCAGGACCGGCGCAGAAGTTGAACTTGCGTGTCATGTCGTCTTATTTCCCGAAAGTGAAGCGACCGCCCCGAAGGCGGTCGCAATCCAGCGTCTTATTCCGCGTCTGTCGGCGGGGTATCCGTCGACTCGGCGTCATCTCCCGCCTGCACCTGTTCATCGGTGCTCAGCGCCTCTTCATCCAGCTCATCCTTTACCACGACGACCTCTTCCGGCTCGTCGACACGCACCGTCGTCACCAGACGCTCCTCTTCCGCGGTGCGGATCAAGGTCACGCCCTGGGTGTTGCGCGAGGTGGTGGACACCTCGGCGACGCGGGTACGTACAAGGGTGCCGCGGTCGGTGATCAGCATCAGTTCGTCGTTGTCGCTGACCTGTACCGCGCTGACCAGGTCGCCGTTGCGCTCGCTGGTCTGCATCGCGATCACGCCCTGGCCACCACGGCCACGCAGCGGGAACTCTTCCAGACGCGTGCGCTTGCCGAAGCCATTGGCGGACGCGGTCAGGATGTAGCACTGCGGCACCTCACCGCTGGCGACGCTGTCTTCCGTCGCGCCTTCGGTGGCTGCCACATCAGCGCTCTCGACGCCTTGCGCCGTCGCGTCCGCAGCGTCATCAACCTCGATCTCGTTGTCATCGATCGCGGTGGTGCGCGGAATGATCAGGCTGATGACCTGTGCATCGTCGAGCAGACGCATGCCGCGTACACCACGGGCGGTACGGCCCATCACGCGCACGTTCTGCTCTTCGAAGCGGATCGCCTTGCCGTTGGAGGACACCAGCATGACGTGGTCGGAACCGGACGTGATGTCGGCGCCGATCAGGCGGTCGCCTTCCTCGATGTCCAGCGCGATCAGGCCGACACTGCGCGGACGCGAGAACTGGCTCAGCGCGGTGCGCTTGACCGTGCCGTTGGCGGTGGCGAAGAAGATGTAGCTGTCGGCGGCATAATCGCGCACCGGCAGGATGGTGGTGACCCATTCGCCGTCGTCCAGCGGTATCAGGTTGACCAGCGGCTTGCCACGCGAGCCACGTGACGCCTGCGGCATCTCGTAGACCTTGAGCCAGTACACCTTGCCCTTGTTGGAGAACAGCAGCACGGTGTCATGGGTCGAGGCGACCAGCAGGTGCTCGATGACATCCTCGTCCTTCATCGAGGTGGCGGACTTGCCGCGACCTCCACGCTTCTGGGCCTGGTAGTCAGACAGCGGCTGGGTCTTGGCATAGCCGCTGCGCGAGACCGTCACCACCATGTCTTCCTCGTTGATGAGGTCTTCGATGGTCAGGTCACGACGGCTGGTCATGATCTCGGTGCGGCGCTCATCGGCGTATTGGGCACGCACTTCGCGCAGCTCTTCGCGGATGACTTCCATCAGGCGGTCGGCAGAGGACAGGATCTCCATCAGCTCGGCGATGCGCTCGAGGATGGAGGAGTACTCGGCCAGCAGTTTCTCGGTCTCGAGACCGGTCAGGCGATGCAGACGCAGCTCGAGGATGGCCTGAGCCTGGGCCGGCGACAGACGGTAGTGCCTGGCGTCTTCAGACAGCCCCAGACCTTCCGGCAGGTCTTCCGGACGGCAGGACGTGGCACCGGCGCGCTCGAGCATCTCGACCACCTGACCCGGCTGCCATTCACGACCGATCAGCTTTTCCTTGGCTTCCGCCGCGCTCGGCGAGCCCTTGATCAGCTCGATCACCTCATCGATGTTCGAGATCGCCACCGCCAGACCTTCAAGAATATGGCCACGCTCACGCGCCTTCTTGAGTTCGAACAGGGTACGACGAGTGACGACTTCGCGACGGTGGCGCACGAAGGACTCCAGAATCTGCTTGAGATTCAGGATCTTCGGCTGACCTTCGTGCAGCGCGACCATATTGATGCCGAACACGGTCTCGAGCTGGGTCTGGGAGAAGAGGTTGTTGACGACCACTTCACCGGACTCGCCACGCTTGGTCTCGATGACCACGCGCAGACCGTCCTTGTCGGACTCGTCACGCAGTTCGGCGATGCCCTCGATCTTCTTGTCCTTGACCAGCTCGGCGATCTTCTCGATCAGGCGCGCCTTGTTCACCTGGTAGGGAAGCTCGGTGATGATGATGTGATCACGGCCGTTCTTGTCGTTGTGCTCGATGGTATGCACGGCACGCACGTAGATACGACCACGACCGGTGCGGTAGGCATCGAGGATGCCGGCACGGCCGTTGATGATACCGGCAGTCGGGAAGTCCGGCCCCGGAATGAATTCCATCAGCTCATCGACGGTCAGATCGCCGTTGTCGATCAGCGCCAGACAGCCATCGATGACCTCGCCCATGTTGTGGGGCGGGATGTTGGTGGCCATGCCCACGGCGATACCGGAGGAGCCATTGACCAGCAGGTTCGGGGTCTTGGTCGGCAGCACGCCAGGGATGCGCTCGGTGCCGTCATAGTTGTCGACCCAATCGACGGTGTCCTTCTCGAGGTCGGCCAGCAGCTCGTGCGCCAGGCGCGCCATGCGCACCTCGGTGTAACGCATCGCCGCGGCGCTGTCGCCATCGATGGAACCGAAGTTGCCCTGACCATCCACCAGCACATAACGCATGGAGAAGTGCTGGGCCATGCGGACGATGGTGTCGTAGACCGCACTGTCACCGTGCGGGTGGTATTTACCGATCACATCGCCGACGACACGGGCAGATTTCTTGTAGGCCTTGTTCCAGTCATTGTTCAGCTCGTGCATCGCGAACAATACGCGACGGTGAACCGGTTTGAGGCCATCGCGAACATCCGGCAAGGCACGCCCGATGATGACGCTCATCGCGTAATCGAGATACGACTGCTTGAGCTCGTCCTCGATGTTGACTGGCAGTATCTCTCTGGCGATCTCACCCATGATTCGTCAAATCCTTGAACTCAACTGTTGGCGCCACTGCAGCAACGACGCATGCTCCGTCGGTACTGCAGCGCGGCAGTGACGTGAAGCGGACACGGGGTGCCAGCTCCGCGGCACCGAAGTGGCGGCATTATATCACTTGCGAGCGCGCCTAGCAGCTCACACGACGCCGCAAGGACACCTCAGTACGGTAGTACGGCCGTCAATGTGCACGGCCTGCTGGCTCATGCCTCGCCGCTGAGAGCGATCAGGCCGTTTCTTCACTCACCAACGCGCCCAGCAGCGAGCCGATCTCGCCATCCAGCGGCATGGCGCGACCGGTGTCGGTATTCATCAGCACGAAGGTGAAATCCGCTCTGGAGACCAGCGCTCCGGAACGCGGATGCACCTCGCCCATGCGCCGCTCACCCAGATGGATCTCCTGGCGCATGATCATCTTGCGACGCCCGAGTTCGGCCAGCCGCGTGGTGATGATCAGCTCATCGTGCACGGTGGCGGGATAGTGCCAGTCCAGGTTGAGGTTGACCGCCACCATCGCGATGCCTTCTCGCTTGAGCGCGGCCAGATCGAGGTGCGCGAGCATGAACTCCCAGCGCCCTTCCTCATAGAACTCCAGATAGCGGGCATTGTTGACGTGCCCATAGCCATCAAGATGGTAGCCACGCACTGTCAGGGCCGTGCGACTGACGACGCCTGCGTGACTGCCGTTCGCTGTCTGCGGTGAATTGCTGTCGTGTTGCATCCCTGCCTCCCGTCCATGAAACGATCGCGCCGTATGGCCGTCGTCAGCTGATCTTATGCCGGTGACGGACAGAAAAACAAACGCTTGGCTGAAAATCGCGACTGCCGCCACCCGAGCGTCGGACAGAGGTCGGAGAGAAATGGAACAGAGGAAAATGCCTGCCAGAGCCTTCTCCTCACCTCCACGCACAGGCGCCATACCGTCGACCACTCCAGCCTCCCTATTCCCCTTCCCCGAACCACCGGATCACCACCGCGAGACCCACGGCGGATGACCCGCCGCATGAGTTTCGCCATAATATGCGCCATTCAGACGGGCTGCCCCCGTTCACCGGACTCAAGGACTGGTCGCATGTGGTTCAAGAACCTGCAATTGTATCGCCTGCACGATAGCGCACCGCTGGAAGAGGGTCGTCTCGCCGACGCCCTGCCGGAGCACGTCTTCCGCCCGGTCACCGGCGTCGAAGCCAAGCGTATCGGCTGGGTGGCACCAGCAGGTCGCAACAGCGACCTGCTGGTGCACGAGATTCAGGGCCATTTCCTGATCAGCGCGCTGCGCCAGGAGCGCGTACTGCCCTCCGCCGTGGTCAAGGAAGAACTCGAGGAGCGCGTGGCCGAGCGCGAGACCGCCGAAGGCCGTCCGCTGCGTCGCCGCGAGAAGCTGACCCTCAAGGAGCAGATCTACGAGGAGCTGCTGCCGCGCGCCTTCACCCGCTCCTCGCGCACCGACCTGTGGTGGGACAGCCGTCGCGGCCTGATCGCCGTCAACGCCTCGAATGCCAAGCGCGCCGAGGAAGTGCTGGACCTGCTGCGCCAGACGCTCGGCACGCTCAAGGTCACGCCGCTGGCCGTCGCGCAGCTGCCTTCCCAGGTGATGACCACCTGGCTGAAGGATGTCAGCTCGCGCCCGGAAGACCTGATCGTCGGTGATCAGGTCGAACTCAAGGCGCCGGGCGGCGAGGATGGCGTGCTGCGTGCGCGTCAGTTCGATCTCGACGGCGAGGAAATCCAGACGGCGCTGAATCTGGGCCGCGTGGTCAGCAAGCTGGCGCTGGAAGTCGATGGTCGCGTCGCGCTGGTGCTCGGTGAGGACATGGCGCTCAAGAGCCTCAAGTTCGCCGATGCCGTGGTCGATGAAGCCAATGCCCAGGATGATGGCGAAGACCCCATCCTGCGCCTGGAGACCGACTTCGCGCTGATGGCCCAGGTGCTGTCCGGCGTGATCGAGCAGATGACCGCCTGGTTGGGTGGTGAAGCCCAGCCCGCCAGTTGAGCCTTCGGCCCGCAGCCGACTTTCTCTTTTCTCAGAATGACAAACCCGGATGACGTGCGTCGATGACTGACACTGCAACACCCAAGCCTGCCACGACCAGCGAACAGGACCCGTTCGTCGATATTCGCCCTTACCACGACGACGAGGTAGCGGAGGTGCTGGTACGCCTGGAGCAGGACCGCGAGCTGCTCGACACCCTGACTCGCTTCCGCCTGCCGGGCCTGACCCAGCGTTTCCCGTGGCTGGCACGCCAGATCGCGCGCCTGGCCATCAAGCGCGAGATGATTGGCGTCAAGGATGTTGCCAGTTTCCAGAGCCGCATCGCCGTCTACATGGCGCGCATGATCCACACCACCACTACCAGCTTCGAGACGGTGGGGCTGGAGCGCCTGTCGCCGGATACGCCGTATCTGTTCCTGTCCAACCATCGCGACATCTCGCTGGACCCGGCCTTCGTCAACTACGCCCTCTATCGTCACGGGCGTGACACGGTACGCATCGCCATCGGTGACAACCTGCTGCAGAAGCCCTTCGTCACCGACCTGATGCGCCTCAACAAGAGCTTCATCGTGCCGCGCTCCGCCAAGGGCAAGCGTGCGATGCTGGCCGCCTACCAGTCGCTGTCGGGCTATATCCGTCACTCACTGATCCACGACCAGCACTCCATCTGGCTGGCCCAGCGTGAAGGGCGCGCCAAGGATGGACGAGACGGCACCGAAAGCGCCATCATCAAGATGTTGACCATGGCCGCGCGCACCGCCGACAAGACACGTCCATTCAGCGAGGCGGTCAGCGAGCTCAACATCGTGCCGGTATCGATCAGCTACGAGTTCGACCCCTGTGATCTGCAGAAGGCGCGTGAGCTGGCAGCCGTCGCCAATGAAGGGCGTTACGAGAAGGTGCAGTACGAGGACATCAAGTCCATCGCTGCCGGTATCAGCGGCCACAAGGGGCGCGTCAAGCTGGTATTCGGCGAGCCGCTCAAGGGCGACTTCGAGACCCCGGAAGACGTGGTGAAGGAAGTCGACCGTCAGGTGCTGGCCTACTACACCCTCTACCCGAGCCATCAGCTGGCGCTCGAGAAGCTGGCCGCCAGCCGCCAGCAGCTGCGTGAGGAGCCGCGCCTGGCCTCGGCACTGGATGTCTCCGCCATCAGCGGTGCCGAGCGCGCCACCTTCGAGAACCGCCTCGCAGAGGTACCCGCAGAGCTCAAGGACTGGTGGCTGGTGCAATACGCCAACCCGATCCTCAATCGCGAAGGGCTTTCGATCGACCTCGATGAGAAGCTCGATGCCGCCGAGGCGACGGACGGCGAGAAGGTCGCGCAGTAAGCCAGCACTGCGGAGCAAGACACTTGAGTCTTGTACCTGTCACGAAAAAGCCACCGTCAATCGACGGTGGCTTTTTCGTGGGCCGCTACTTGCGCCAGAAGCTGGGCGAGAACAGCACCAGCACGGTCAATATCTCGAGACGCCCCATCAGCATGCCGAGGCACAGCAACCACTTGGCGCTGTCCGGCAGGCTCGAGAAGTTGCCCGCCGGGCCGATGATCTCGCCCAGCCCCGGGCCGACGTTGGTGACGGCCGTGGCGGCGCCGGTCACCGCAGTGATCAGGTCCAGCCCGATGAACGACAGCGCCAGCGCCAGGCCACCGATGGTGATGAAGAAGAAGAACGAGAAGGCGATCACGGCGCGCACCACCTCATCGGGCAGCGCGCGACCGTTGTAGCGCTGCGAGAAGACGCCATTGGCATGGATCAGCGAGCGCAGATGGTTTCCGAGCATGATCAGCCCGATCTGCAGGCGGAAGATCTTCATGCCGCCGCTGGTCGAGCCGCTGCAACCACCGACGAAGGTCAGATAGAAGAAGGCCACCACCGCAAAGGGCCCCCAGGCACTGTAGTCGTCGCTGGCGTAGCCGGTGGTGGTCACCACCGAGATGACATTGAAGGTCACCTGGGTCAGCGCCGTGAAGATGGCCTCGCCATTGACGACGCGATATAGCGTCAGCAAGGCGATCACCCACCCCAGCAGACGCAGGAAGCCGCGCACCTGGGCATCACGCCACAGGACGCCGGCCTGGTCCTGCCAGGCGCGGATGAACAGCACGAAGGGCAGCGCCCCCAGCAACATGAACGCCGACGCCATCCACAGCAGATAGGGCCGATCGGAATAGATACCCATCGAGCTGTCGTAATTGGAGAAGCCGCCGGTGGCCAGCGACGTCATGCCATGCACCAGCGCATCCAGCCAGTGCATGCCACCGAGCCAGTAACAGACGATGGCCAGCAACGTCAGCCCGACATAGACCAGCCCGATGGCCTTGGCCACGCCACCGGCACGCGGCAGCACCTTGTCGGACCAGTCCGAGGATTCGGTCTGGAACAGGCGCATGCCGCCGACCTTCAGAAACGGCAGGATCGCGATCGCCATCACGATGATGCCGATGCCGCCGACCCACTGCATCAGGCCGCGCCACAGCTTGAGACCATCCGAGAGCCCTTCGATGTCAGACAGCACGGTGGAGCCGGTGGTGGTGATCGCCGACACCGACTCGAACACGGCATCGGTCACGCCCAGGTGGGTGGCACCGAAGATCAAGGGCAGGCTCGAGTAGGCCGACACCAGCACCCAGCTCAGCGTCGTCAGCACGAACATTGCACGCGGCTTGAGCTGCAGCTCCACCTTGCGCGATACCGTCAGCATGATGGCCGCCGAGCCGAGCGTGATGCCCAGCGAGATCAGAAAGGCACTGGCATCCGCATCCGCTTCACCAAGCAGCACCAGCAAGGGCGCCAGCATCATCAAGGCCACCACGCACAGCAGCAGGCCGAGCACCCGGACGACCGGCAACCACTCCGAGAGCGAAAGAAGGCGAACCAGCGCCTGCGAGTGCGCTCGGGTCGCCTGCCCTGCGCGCGCCCGTCTGCGCCGCCGTTTCGGCAAGCCAGCCTTCATGCCACCGACCTGTTGATGACAGTCATCATTGTGCGTCCTCAGCGTTCTTGCCCATGACGCCTCGGGCGCCAGTTTCAGTGCGGCGATACCCTACACCCTCTTCCGCCGCTGTCCAGCGCCGCCACAGCGGTGACCAACTGCACGGCCCCCACCCCCGTTACCTCACGCCAGGCGCCTTGTGCCGCCCTGCAAGCTGCTATCCTGCCAACGACACGCGTAGCCACGCCGCCTGCTCAGTGCCAACACACCTGAGTCCGGTTGGGCTGCCCAACCCCTGTGCGGTACACTGAGGCCCCAATATGGCAACGATGCGTTCACGGACAAGAACCTCATGCGTCTGACTGATTGGCGAGCCTGGCAGGCGAGTGCGACCCGCACCGCCCACGACAGCCGCGTAGATATCACCCCTTCCCCGCGTGCCGAGCAAGTCCCGGCCATGCAGCGTCGTCGACTCAGCCCGGTCGGCCAGGCCTGCTGCAAGCTGCTGTTCGCGCTCGACCCTGACGCCGACCTGCCCATCATCCATGCCTCGCGCCATGGCGATACCGGCAAGATTCTCGCCCTGCTGGATGCCGCCACCCAGTCCGACGAAGCCCTGTCACCGGCGCGCTTCTCGCTCTCGGTGCACAACGCCGTACTGGGCATGTACTCGATCACCGGCAAGTCCCATCAGCCGCTGGAAGCCCTCGCCGCCTGCGGCAACGAATTCGAGGCGCTGATGAGCGAGGCGCTCGGCTATCTGAGCGAGCGCGAGGATGTCATCGTGCTGTTCTCCGATATTGCCGCGCCAGAGGCCTTTCTGCACCACGGTGACTACCCGGCGTGCGCCAGCGCCGTCGCCCTGCGTCTGAGCCGCCGCAGTGACGATGACAGCGCATGGACGTTGAGCGCCACGCCTGGCGAATCGTTGACGGACAGCGCCCCGACGCCGCTCGAGGTCATTGCCTGGCTCGAGCAGGCCGGGGCCGAGACGCTCGCCTGTCGCCGCCATCACTGGCAGCTGAGCCGCGCTCACGCCGCCTCACCGACGCCGCCAGCAGACTGATGCCTCGCATGCTGTCGTCCCCCCTCGGACGCCTGTGGCGTGGCATCGCCACGGCCTTCAGCTTCCTGACCTTCGGGCTGGGCGGCTTGCTGGTGGGGGGAATGTGGCCACTGCTGACACTGGTGGTACGTCGCCCCGAGAAACGACAGAAGCTCGCGCGCAGCATCATCCATCACTGCATGCGCGGCTTCGTGGGTCTGATGCGCGGCCTGGGCGTGCTCGACTATCGCCTGCACGACTGCGAGCGCCTGCAGCGTCCGGGCCTGCTGGTGCTGGCCAATCACCCGACACTGATCGACGTGGTCTTCCTGCTCGCGCTGATTCCCCACGCCGACTGCGTGGTCAAGGGGCGGCTGGCGCGCAACCCCTTCACCCGTGGCCCCATCCGCGCCGCGGGCTACATCACCAATGAAGAGCCGCAGGGCGTGCTCGAGGCCGCCGGCGCGAGCCTGGCGCGCGGCAATGCCTTGATCCTGTTTCCGGAGGGCACACGCAGCGTGCCCGGGCGGGCGCTGAAATTCCGCCGCGGCGCCGCCAACATCGCGCTGCGCACGCCAAGCGAGATCACCCCCGTGCTGATCGACTGCCAGCCCAGCACCCTGACCAAGGGCGAGCCCTGGTATCACATCCCGGCCCGACGGGTGATGCTCAACATCAAGGTGCTGCCTGACATGACGGCGCATGTCGCACCGCCATCGGCAGCCGAGGATGAGATACCGCTATCACGCGATGCCCGCCAGCTGACGCGCCGCCTGGCCAGCGACTTTGCCGCTGAACTGGCCGCCTTCCAGCAACGGATTCGCGAGTCATGACAGCGCTCTGCTCCGTACTGCCCTGATCTTGATGTTGATCAGATAGCGAGAAAAAAGTGATTAAGATATTCGGCCTTCCCGCCGTTAATAAAGCCTGCTGCCATTCATACCGGCCATTATCGGTACGCCGACACGAGGAATACTCATGAGCGATAGCGCCAAGCTGGAACTGGAACTCAAGCAACTGATCATCGACACCCTGGAGCTTGAGGACATCACGCCGGACGACATCGTCGCCGATGAGCCGCTGTTCGTGGACGGCCTGGGTCTGGATTCGATTGACGCCCTGGAGCTCGGTCTCGCGCTGCAGAAGCAGTACGGCATCACGCTGGACGCCGAAGCCGAGGACACCCGCGCGCATTTCGCCAGCCTCAATGCCCTGCGTGAACTCGTGGAGGCCCGTCGTGAGCGCTGAGCAACAGACCGCGTCCCGCGAAGAGATCTACGCCCATGTGCGCAGCACCCTGATCGAGCTGTTCGAGATCGATGCCGCTGACATCCACCCCGAGGCACTGCTCTACGAAGACCTCGACATCGACAGCATCGATGCGGTGGACCTGGTGGTCGAACTCAAGAAGTTCACCGGCCGCCGCATCGAAGCCAATGACTTCAAGAGCGTTCGCAGCCTCGATGATGTCGTGACCGCCGTCGAGCAGCTGATGCAGCGCCAGGCATGACATCACTGTCCTCTGGTCGAAGGCGGCGCCCATCACTGCCAAGGCTTCTGCTTGGTGGGCTGGGCGTGGTGGCCGCCGTATGCTGGCCGCTGCTGGTCTATGCCCTGCTCTCGCGGCTGACGGCAGACCCGACGGGCGACGCGACCAGCGGACATGTCTCGCCCTGGGTGTGGGCGCTGATCGCGCTGGGCGCCCTGCTGATCCAGCGTCTGCCCCTGCCGTGGTTCCCGTGCCTGACGCTGGCCGCGCTGCTGGTCGCCATCAGCCTGCTCAGCGAGGCGGAACTGGGGCTGCGCGCCTATCCGGTGCTGGTCAATCTGGCCATGCTCAGCGTGTTCGCCACCAGTCTGTGGCGTGGCATGCCGATCATCGAGCGCCTGGCACGTCTCAAGGAGCCTGATCTGCCCGCCGCAGGCGTGCGTTATACCCGCAAGGTCACCCGAGTGTGGTGCGGCTTCCTCGTCTTCAATGCCAGTGTTGCCGCGGCCACGGCGCTGTATGCCGACCTCGCGACCTGGACGCTCTACAACGGCCTGTTGAGCTACGTGCTGATGGGGCTGCTGTTCTGTGGCGAATGGCTGGTACGCCGTCGCCTGCGCCACGCCGATGGCTGAACCTGGTCCTCGATGAGCTTGGCTATCGATAGCTGAGTCCATGCGTGGATACGCCCGGCGTGGATTCGCCCGGCGTGATACGCCCCCAGATGAATTCGACTTTCTGAAGAGTTGCCTGCCTCACATGTCTGATGCCCGCCAGCCTGCCAGTCGTGCCACTGAGCAAGACACCGCCCAGCGCGCCACCTCCCTCATCCATCAGGGCTGGCGCCAGCTCGCCCGACTCGCGCCTGCGGCGCCGGCCTGCTGGCTGGCCAGTCCCGGTCAGCCGCTGCGCCCGCTGAGTCGTGCCGAGCTGATGGCACGCGTTGATGCCTGGCATCAGTGGCTGGACAACCTGCCCGCTGCGCATGCTGTCCGCCGGCCCGGTGCGCGCTGGGTGCTGTTCCAGCCCACGGCGCTTGGTGCCTGCGTGCAGCTGCTGGCGCTGTGGGAGCGCGGCATGCTCGCCGTGCTGCCAGGAGATGACCGCCCGGACACCCTGGCCCGCCTGGCCGAGAGCAGTGATGGCAAGCTGCCCGAGGCCAGCGGCGATGGCTGGCCGTCGGAGCGACCCGGCACTGTCAGCTCTCCCGCTGCACCGAATGCACCGTTCGAGATCACGCCGGACGGCGCGCGTCTCGCGCTGGAGCTCTGCACCTCCGGCTCCACCGGCGAGCCGCTGCGCATCGCCAAGCGCTTCGATCAGCTCGAGGCCGAACTGGCCGTGCATCGCACGCTATGGCCGCTGGCGTCAGACACTCCAGACGCTGACCCAGCGTCTGAGCCAACCACAGACACCGTCAGTCTCAGTCAGGTCAGCCATCAGCACATCTACGGTCTGCTGGTGTCGCTGCTGCGCCCGCTGAGCGAAGGGGTGCCGTTTCTCAGCGAAGCCTGTCATTACCCGGAGCAGCTGGCCGCCGCCATCGCGCAGCTGTCCGGCCTCGGGTATCGCTGCCAGCTGGTCAGCTCACCGGCCCAGCTGGCGCGCCTGCCCCAGGCCAGTGACGAGCCCCGCGTGGCGGACAACTCCAAGGACAACGCCCAGGTGTTGCGGGTCTTCTCTTCAGGTGCTCCGCTGCCGGCCGAGGCTGTCCGCCACGCCGAGAACTGCCTGCAGGCGCCGGTGATCGAGATCTACGGCAGCACCGAGACGGGCGGCATCGCACACCGCCGCCAGCACGAGACGCCCGACTGGACACCGCTGCCGCGGGTCGAACTCCGCTTCTCGCCCGCCTTCGCCGTGCGCTCGCCGTTTCTGGAACAGCCGGACCAGTGGTGGCAGCAGGCCGACAACGCCGCGCCAGTGGCGGCTGAGCCTCCGTCGCAGGGCGAGCAGAATGAAGCGCCACGCTTCCAGCTGCTGGGGCGCAGTGATCGTCTGGTCAAGCTGGCCGGCAAGCGGGTCTCGTTGAGCGCGGTGGAGCGCTGCCTGAGCGAGCAAGCGGAGGTGCTGGAGGTACGTTGCCTGCCGATGCCCACTCGCGAGCATCGCCTGGGCGCGGTGGTGGTGATGGAGGAGAGCGCGCTGCCGCAGGACCACGCCAGTCGCCACGACCTGATCGCGCGTCTGCGGCGTGCACTGATGCCGGGCTTCGAGCGCATCGCCCTGCCGCGCTACTGGCGCTTCGTCACGCGCCTGCCACTGAATGCCCAGGGCAAGTTCACGGCGGACTCCGTCGCACGGCTGTTTGCCGATCTCGACGATCATCGTCTGCCACGCTGGCTGGGCGAAACCTCCAGCGGCGCGCAGCAGCTGACGCTGGAAGCCGAGGTACCCGACAGCCTGTGCTACCTCGAAGGGCATTTCGCCACCCAGCCACTGGTGCCCGGCGTGGTGATGCTCAAGTGGGCACGCGATCTCGGCCGCCGCCTGCGCCTGGCAGGTGTCGGCGTGGAGGAAAGCCGTTTTCAGCGTCTGGAGCGCATCAAGTTCTCCAACCTGTTGCTGCCGGGCATGCGCTTCACGCTGGCCGCGACACTGGTCGCCGACAGCCACGGCCTGCGCGTCGACTTCCGCCTGGAATCCCGCGCAGGCCTGCATGCCAGCGGCCGCTTGCGCTACGGTGCTGAAACCGATGACACACCTCTCAGTTCGCCACTCAGTTCACCCCAGACGACATCCACACCGGAGGCGTCATGAGCCAACCCCAGGCGCCGATGACCGGCCACACATCCTCTCCCCCCGTCAGCGAGTCGCCACTGCGCGCCTGCGTGGTGATTCCGGTCTACGACCACCCCGCCACCATCGCCGGCGTGTGTGCGGGTCTGGCACCGCTCGGGCTGCCCATCGTGCTGGTGGATGATGGCTGCAGCGCGCCCTGCGCCGAGGTGCTGGATCAGCTGGCAGCCGAGGGTCATCACCTGGTGCGTCGCGAGCAGAACGGCGGCAAGGGGGCTGCGGTGCGCAGCGGCCTGCAGGCTGCCGAGCGGCTCGGCTTCACCCATGCCCTGCAGGTGGACGCCGATGGGCAGCACGACGTCAGCGATCTGCCCGCCTTCCTCAACGGCATGCAGGAGAACCCCGACTGCCTGCAGATCGGCTATCCGCAATACGATGCCAGCGTGCCGCGCATCCGCTTCTATGGCCGCTACGCCTCGCACATCTGGGTGTGGATCAACACCCTGTCGCTGGCCATCCGCGACACCATGTGCGGCGTGCGCCTCTACCCGCTGGCCGCCACCAACCGGCTGCTGGCGCGTCATGACTGTGGCGATCGCATGTCCTTCGACACCGAGGTGCTGGTCCGCTGGTACTGGGCCGATGGCGAGGTCGCCAACCTGCCGGTGCATGTCAGCTATCCCACCGGAGGCGTCAGCCACTTCCGCCCCGGTCACGACAATCTGTTGATCAGCGCCATGCACACGCGACTGTTCCTCGGCATGCTGCTGCGCTCGCCGAAACTTGCCTGGCGCACGCTGTCGGGACGCAATCTCAAGACAACATCCACTCATGTCAGCCGCCCCTCGCAGCCTGACGACGCGAAGGGGAAACACGAATGACCCATTGGGCACGCCTGTCGGAAACCGGCTCCACCACCGGCATGCGCCTGATGGTGACGATTCGTCGTCGCCTCGGTGCCTGGCCGTTTCGTATCGCGCTGTTCCCGGTGCTGGTGTGGTACTTCCTGCTGCGCGGGGTGGCGCGCCGGGCCTCCTTCGACTTCCTCAAGCGTCTTGAGCCAGAGCTTGGCGGCGTGCGCCTGTGGACAAGAAGCTTTGCCCACTTCATGCAGTTCGGTGAGGCGATCATGGACAAGGTCTCGGCCTGGAGCGGCGAGATCCCGCTGTCCTCGCTGACCGGCACCGGCCCGGAAGACCTGCGCGACGCTGCGCTGCGGGGCGAGGGCGGCATCATCCTCGTCGCCCACCACGGCAATCTGGATGTGATCAATGCCATCGGTGAGCGCCACGACATCGACCTGTGCGCGCTGGTACACACGCGCCATGCCGAGAAGTTCAATCAACTGCTGGAGCAGGCCACCGGCCGCAAGCCGCCGCAGATGATCGAGGTCAGCGAGATCACGCCTGTCACCGCCATGGCGCTGGGTGATCGCGTCAATCGCGGCGGCTTCGTGGTCATCGCCGCCGACCGCGTGCCGATTCCGCCCACGCTCGACGATACCAAGGCAGATTCCCCTTCGGTAGAAGCCAACACGGCAGAAGGCAGCCGACCCGCGTCACCGGCCAGTGCCGCGGCCTCACCGCGCGTGCTGCACTGTGACTTCATCAATCAGCCCGCACCCTTCCCCCAGGGGCCCTTCATGCTGGCCGCGCTGCTGCGCTGTCACGTCTATACCCTGAGCTGCATTCGCGAACAGGGCGGCGCCCATCCGCGTTTCCGGGTCGACTTCGCGCCCTTCGATGACAGCCGCGCCGTCAAGCGCAGCGGTCGCGAGGCGTGGATCCAGCAGGCCATGCAGCGCCACGCCCGTCATCTGGAAGCGCGCGTGAAGCACCATCCACTGCAGTGGTTCAACTTCTTCGATTTCTGGCATCAGGCGCCAGACAGCACGTCGGCTCCGAAACAGGACGCCTGATCCGCGCCGGGCCTGCGACAACGCTGCTTCGCGCCCGGCTACGCAGCCTTCACCTTGTTCGGCCTTCACGTTCAGCGCATTGTCACGCTTCTCTCTTCGCCAGGTACCTCGTCATGTCACAGCCCGCCACCTCTGCCTCCGCCCTGATTCTCGACGGCAGTGATATCACCCTCGAGCAGTTGATCGATGTCGCCGAAGGCCGCCGTGAGGTGCGCCTGACCTCGGATGCCGCCTTCCGCGCCCGTATCGAGGCCGGCCCGGCCCTGCTGGAACGCCTGCTGGAAGAGGAAGGCGTGGTCTACGGCGTCACCACCGGTTACGGCGATTCCGTGACGCGAGCCGTGCAGGGGGCAGAGGACCTCGAAGCCCTGCCGCGCCACCTCTACACCTTCCACGGCTGTGGCATGGGCGCGGACCTGGATGTGGTCAGCAGTCGCGCGGTGGTGATGGTGCGCCTCGTCTCGCTGTGCCGTGGTGTCTCCGGGGTCAGCATGGCGCTGCTGGAGCGCCTCGTGTGGCTGCTCAATCACGACATCCTGCCGCGCATTCCCGAGGAAGGCTCGGTGGGCGCCAGCGGCGATCTCACCCCACTGTCCTATGTCGCCGCCGTGCTGTGTGGCGAGCGTGAGGTCTGGGTGCGCCCCGGCGCAGGCCAGCCCCACGCGCTGCGCCCGACGGCGGAGGTCTTCGCGGCACACGGCCTGACGCCCTATGTGCTGCGCCCCAAGGAGGGACTGGCGCTGATGAACGGCACCGCCGTGATGACGGCCCTCGCCGCGCTGGCCTACGGCCGCACCACCTACCTCAGCCGCCTGAGCGCACGCATCACCGCGCTCAGCGTGCAGGCGCTGGAAGGCAACCCCTATCACTTCGATGCCGACCTGTTCGCCGCCAAGCCGCATCCCGGCCAGGCCCGCGTGGCCCAGTGGCTGCGCGATGATCTGGCCCACCCGGCGGCGCCGGAAGTGGATGCCACGCCGATCAACTCACCGCGCCTGCAGGACCGCTACTCGACGCGCTGCGCTCCCCACGTCATCGGCGTGGTCGAGGACAGCCTGCACTGGTGGCGCAGTTTCCTGGAGACCGAGCTCAACAGCGCCAACGACAATCCACTGATCGATGTCGAGGCCGGCAAGATTCTCCACGGCGGCCACTTCTACGGCGGCCATGTGGCAATGGTGATGGACAGCCTCAAGACGGCGGTCGCCAACCTGGCCGACCTGCTCGACCGCCAGCTGGCACTGCTGGTCGACAGCCGCTACAACCGTGGCCTGCCCAGCAACCTCAGCGGTGCCACGCCTGAGCGCGCGCCGCTCAATCATGGCTACAAGGCAGTGCAGATCGGCGCCTCGGCCTGGACGGCGGAAGCCCTCAAGCTGACCATGCCCGCCAGCGTCTTCTCGCGTTCCACCGAGTGCCACAATCAGGACAAGGTCAGCATGGGCACCATCGCCGCGCGGGATGCGTTGCGCGTGCTGACATTGGTGGAACAGGTCGCCGCCGCCACCCTGCACGCCGCCGTGCAGGGCAGCGAACAGCGCGCCGACATCACGGGCCAGGCCGCCACGCCGCCCAGGCTGGCCGCCTTCACCCGCGAGCTGCGTGAAGACATCGCGCCCCTCGAGGAAGATCGCGCTCTGGAAGCCGACCTGCGCCTGCTGTGCGCGCGCATCCGTGAGCGCCATTGGGTCCTGAGCGCAGACGAGGCCAACGCATGAGCGAGCGGACAGCCTTGAGCGAGGAAAAAGCCATGAACGAGGCAGCCTTGAGCGAGAGACAAGCCATGAATCAGCCCACAGACACCCCGATGCCGACCGCCACGGTAGAGATGGAAGTGCCCTTCCACGACGTCGACATGATGGAAGTCGCCTGGCACGGCCATTACGTGCGCTATCTCGAGATCGCCCGCTGCAAGCTGCTCGACATGCTCGACTACAACTACCCGCAGATGCGCGATTCCGGCTACGCCTGGCCGGTGATCGACCTGCGCCTGCGCTATGCCGGCCCCGCGCGCTTCGGCCAGCGTATCGCCGTTACCGCTCGACTGCGCGAGTGGGAGAACCGCCTCAAGCTCGACTACGTGATCCGCGATGTCGAGAGCGGCAAGCGCCTGACCCGTGGCTACAGCGTGCAGGTCGCGGTCGGGCTGGAGGATGGCGAAATGCTGCTGGCCACGCCCGCCGCGCTCAGCGAGCGGCTGGCCGCCTGGCAGGCCGAACAAGCGCTGACACACAACAGTGATGCGCCTGCGACCCCGAACCCGACACAAGGAACGCCGTGATGACGTCACGCCTTGCTATTGCCGCCACTGCCCTGCTGCTGACTGCCGGTGCCCCCTGGGTCAGCGCATCCGAGACCAGCGACTCAGACGCCAGATTCGACGCCCGCGCCCTGACGCAACAGCTGGCACGCACCGCCCCTGTCTGCGGTGATTTCCAGCAGACACGCTGGCTCGAGGATGTCGGTGCAGAGCTCGAGAGCCGGGGTCATTTCCGTCTGATCGGCGACCCGAACGCGCCCGCAGGGCTGGTGTGGGAAACCACTTCGCCGATTGAAGACCGTCTCGAGATGCGCCCCGATGCCAGCCAAGGCCCGAATGGCGAACCGCTGCCGGCCGACCAGCAGGCGATGGCGGAACTGCTGATCAGCTTCTTCCACGGCGACTGGCAGGCGCTGGAGGAGCACTTCTCCCTCACGTTGACGGGCACGCCGGATGACTGGCAGGCCAGCCTGACGCCCAACGATGCTCGCCTGGCCGAGGCCATCGAGCGCCTCGAGATCGACGGTGGCAGCTGGCTGGAACACGTGAACCTCGACAGCGGCGACGGTGACCGCCTGGAGCTGGCCCTCACCGCCGGCGGTCACTGCGAGCGATGACATCACCCAGTCATGAGCCACGCAAGGGGCTGGATCGCGCCGTCTGGCGCTGGCTGTGGGCCGCCGCCCTGCTGCTGTGCGCCCTGCTGCTGGCCGCGAAGATCGTCCCGCAGAGCCCATGGCGCGGGGCGGTCGACACCCGCATCACCGCCATGCTGCCGGAGCAGGAGCGCAGCCCGTTGGCGGCGCGCGCCGAATCGCTGGATGACACCGCCAACCGGCTGGTGATTCTGGTCGGCAGTCGCGATGCCAGCGCCGCCGCACGAAAGCAGCGTGACGCTGCCGCCCGGGCGCTGCGGCAGGCGCTCGCGCCCATCGCGAGGCTGGATGACGGCAAGAGCTTCGAAAGCCTGCGCCTGCCGGCAGAGGTCCAGCCGGCCCTGATCGCCCCGTCGCTTGCCGGCCTGAGTGATGATGACTGGCAGGCGCGCGCGCTCAGGCAGCTGTTCCAGCCCGGCGGCCAGCGCGACCTGATCCGCGATCCCTTCGGGCTTGCCGGCGCCTGGCAGAGCTGGCTGACGCCCGCCAACCTGTCGCTGTCCGGCGGCCAGCTGTTGCTGCGCGCGCCGACATCAAGCGGTGAGCAGCCCGGTAACGGCTATCGCCTGATCAGCGCCACCCTGACGGGCAGCGCCTACGCGATGAGTGACCAGCAGGCGCTGGAACAGGCCGTGAATGGCGTGAAGGCCGACTATCCCGACATCCGGCTGCTGCGCTCCGGGCTGGTCTTCCATGCCAGCAACGGCGCGCGGCAGGCCAAGCAGGAGATGTCGACCATCGGGCTCGGCTCGCTGATCGGCGTGCTGCTGTTGCTGTGGGCGGTGTTCCGCACCCCACGGCGGCTGCCGTTGCTGCTGGTGCCGGTGGCAACGGGCGTGCTGTTCGCGCTGCCGCTGACCTGGTGGGCCTTCGGCAGCCTGCATGTGCTGACGCTGGCCTTCGGCGCCAGCCTGATCGGCATCTCCATCGATTACGTGTTGCATCTGGAATGCATGCGCCGTCTGGCGACGAATGGCCGTGGCGGGCTCACCGCGCTGTGGCCGGGCCTGACGCTGGGGCTGTGCTCCAGCCTCGCCGCCTATCTGGCCATCACCCTGACGCCGATGCCCGGGCTGCGCCAGATGGGCATGTTCGCGGCGCTCGGCTTGATCGGTGCCTGGCTGAGCGTGCGCCTGTGGCTGCCGCAACTGCCACTGCCGGCGCAGGCCACCCGCGTGGATTCCCCCGCCGCCCGCGCCACAGGAGGTCTGGCGCGCGCCATTCCCGGCAAGCGCAGCTGGCAGGCGCTGGCGCTGCTGCTGGTGGCCGCGCTGGCCAGCCTCTACGGACTGCGCAGCGATGACCGTCTCACGCAGCTCAACCCCTCGCCTGCGTCTCTGATCAATGAGCAACGCGAGGTCCAGCGCCTGCTCGCCGAACCGGACGGCCTACGCTACCTGATCGTGCAGGCCGAGACCGACGCCGCCCTGCTCACGCGCCTACATGCGCTGGAAGGCACCTTCCAGCGACTGAATGCGCAACAGCAGTTGGGCCACTGGGCGAGCCTCGCTCAGCAACTGCCGACGCTTGCGCAGCAGCAGGCCAATCTCGGCGCCATGCGTGAGCGCACCCGCACCCTGCTGCCCCAGGTGCTGAGCACCTCAGGCCTGCCGCCCGAGCTGGTCAAGCGTGCCGAGCAGGCCATCGCAGACGCCCACCCGCTGCGCCCGGCGGACTGGGTCGCACTGCCCGCCGGCGAGATGGGCCAGCGACTGTGGCTCGACTCGCGCAGCGCCGCCATCGGTATCGTGCGCTTCGGCGATGTCACGGCTGCGGGCAGTGAAGCGCTTGCGCGCCTCGCCGTGGATGACGACAGCCTCGAGTATGTCGATCAGGTCGCCAGGCTCTCGACGACGCTGGGCAGGATTCGCAGCGAGATGGCTTGGCTGGTCGGCGGCGCGGTGGTCTTGATCAGCCTGCTGCTGGCGCTGCGCTATCGCCGCAGCACCTGGCGCGCCCTGCTGCCGCCGCTGGGCGGGGTGGTGCTGACACTGGCGGCCCTGACGCTGGCAGACGTCGGCCTCAACCTCTTCCACCTGCTGGGCCTGTTGCTGGTACTGGGGATTGGCCTGGATGCGGGCATCTTCTGTGCCGAGCATCCGGCGCGCCGCTCTTTATCAACTACAGCGTCAGGTGCAGCACAGACCAGCAACAGCCGTGCATCGCAGGCCAGCCTGCTGGCGATTTCGCTGTCGTGCGCCTCCAGCCTGCTAGCCTTCGGGTTATTGAGCTTCAGTCAGACACCGGCGCTGGCGGCACTGGGGCTGGCCTGCCTGCTGGGGCTGAGCGCCACCTGGTGCCTGGTGCCCTTCGCGCGCAGTTGAGGCGAGCCATGAGCGAGGGGCAAGCAAGCCGCAGGGAACGCAGCGCAACATGAACACATAACGATAACGATATCGACGACGACAGGGGACGATGCCATGGAATCGGCAGATCGCAGCAACAACCCACCACGCAAGGAAGTCATCATCATCGGCGCCGGACCCGCCGGTGCGGTGGCGGCGGCGTGGCTGGCACGCGCGGGCCATGCGGTGCGCGTACTGGAGCGCAGCCACTTCCCGCGCTTCTCCATCGGCGAGAGCCTGCTGCCACGCTGCATGCAGCATCTGGAGGCCTGCGGCTTGATGGAGGCCGCGGCCGCCGGTGGCTATCAGCGCAAGACCGGTGCGGCCTTTACCCGCCGCGGCGAGCATCGCGTGATCGACTTCCGCGACAAGTTCAGCGACGGCCCCGGCACCACCTGGCAGGTGGAGCGCGCCGACTTTGATCAGCGCTTGATCGAGGGCGCGCGGGCGGCGGGTGCCGAGGTCGAATTCGGCGTGACGGTCACGGACTTCACGCCTGCCGATCATGCTGCGTCTCACACTCGCGGGCCACGCCTCACGCTGGACGATGGCCGGGAGCTTGAGGCCGCCTTCGTGCTGGATGCCAGCGGCTATGGCCGCGTGCTGGCGCGCCTCGAATCCCTTGAGCGTGACCCGCGCCTGGAGCCGCGCATGGCGCTGTTCGGCCATGTCCACGATGGCATCGCCGACCTCGCGCCGCCCGCCGAGGGCTATCGTCGCGACAATATCCTGATCGCCTCGCATCCGACGCATCCCGATGTGTGGTACTGGCTGATTCCCTTCGCCAATGGCCGCGCCTCGCTGGGCGTGGTCGGCCCGCGCGAGCTGATCGAGCCTGCCGCCGAGGACGATGCGCAGACACGCCTGTGGCAGTGGGTGATGGAAGAACCGCGCCTGGCGGAGTTGCTGCGTGAGGCTCGACCGGCCAACGCCGTGCAGTCACTGGGCGGTTACAGCGCCGATGTCAGTCGCCTGCATGGCCCGGGCTATGCGCTGCTCGGCAATGCCGGAGAATTTCTGGACCCGGTATTCTCCTCCGGCGTGACCATCGCGCTGGAATCGGCGCTGCGTGCCGCGCCGCTGGTCGCGCGTGAGCTTACCGCGACCCGCGATGAGCAGCGCCCCGACTGGGCCAGCGAATACGAGCAGCCGCTGCGCCGTGGCATCGAGGTCTTCCGCGAATTCGTCACCGCCTGGTACGACAGCCGTCTGACCGACATCATCTATCATCCCGAGCCGCATGCACGGATTCGCCAGATGATCAGCTCGGTGCTCGCCGGTTACGCCTGGGACACGGCCAACCCCTTCGTCAGCGCCAGTCGCCGCCGCCTGACGGCCCTTGCCAGGCTGACCGCGCCCGAGCAGACACTCGCGCCTGACGCGGAGCCGGAAAGCGACTCACTCGCTGGCCTCAGCGCCTTCGGCCGCGCAGCAAGCATCGGCGAGAACAGGTAAAGTAGCGTCATGAAAAACATCTCTTTCGCCTCTCACGTTGTTTTCACCGGGCTGCGTTCAGCAAGGCTGCGCTCAGTCGGGCTGCGTTCATCAGGGCAGAGCAGCCGCCTCGGGCTGGCCAGCCTTGCCGTGGCCGCCACTCTGCTGTTGAGCGGCTGCAGCCTGCTCGCCCCAAAGCCGCTGGAGGCTGCCAGCCCGATGCCGGCGCTGGCGAATCTCGAGCAGACCAGCACCCAACGTCTGATTCTGCGTGTGGCGCGTATAGAGAGTGATGACAGCGCACAGCGTGCAGTCGATGGCGAGGGTGCGCAGGAGCACAATCTGCCGCCTCTCATCGGCGTACTGCGCCAATCGCCCGAGGCCATGCGGCTGGTCATGCTCAGCGTGCAGGGCCAACGCCTGCTGACGCTGGTGCATGACGCCGATGGCAGTCGTTTCGAGAAGGCACGCCCCGAGGTGCTCAAGAAGCTGCCCTTCAGCGCCGACTGGCTGGCACGGCGTATCGCCTGGGTGCACTGGCCAAAGGACGCGATCGATGACGCCTTTGCGAACACAGGCTGGCAACTGGTACAACGCGGCGACTGGCAGCAACGCCGCCAGCCCGCGCAGCGCATCATCACACATGATGGTGTGACCATCGCCGAGCTGAGCCGCGATGCCAGCGGCCGCGTGACGCTGCGCGACCCGGCAGCCGACATGCAGCTGACGCTGGAACCGCTGGCAGCGCCCAGTACACAGAACGATTCTGACGACTCACCGGAAGCTCCCGCGCATGACTGAATCTGTTGCAACCGTGGCCACCGCAACCCCCAAGGGCCGCGACACTGGCAACGCCTGCCGCCTGTCACGCCCCGGCATCGTCTGCCCGCTGGGCGCGGACCACGGCCTGATCAGCAGTGCGCTGTTCAGCGCCAGCCGTGGCCTGCGTGTCAGCGATGACTTCAGCCCCGGCACGCCGCTGTCACTGGGACGCGTCACCGCGCGGCTGGTGGATGACAGCGACTGGCCGGCCCCGCTACGCTCACGCAACAACCGCCTGCTGGCCACCGCGCTTGAGCAGCTGGCACCGGAGCTTGAGGCTCTCAAGCGTCAGGGCATCGCCCCAGAGCGCATCGGCGTGGTGCTGGGTACCAGTACCTCCGGCATCGGCGAGACGGAAGCCGCGATGGACGCCCAGCGCGCCGCCGTCGCCCAGGGCACGCCGAGCGCCGACAGCTGGCCGCAGAGCTTTGAATATCGTCGCCAGGAACTGGGCGCACCCGCCGAGTGTGTCGCCTGGATGAGCGGCGCGCGTGGGCCGATCTACACCCTGTCCACCGCCTGCACCTCCAGCGCCAAGGCCCTGGCCAGCGCACGCCGCCTGCTGGCCTCCGGCCAGTGCGATGCGGTGATCGCCGGTGGCGCCGACAGCCTGTGTCACATGACGGTGAAAGGCTTCATGAGTCTGGAGGCCGTCAGTCGCAAGGAGAGTCTGCCGCTGGGGGCCGAGCGCGATGGCATCAATCTGGGCGAGGCCGCGGTGCTGTTCGTGGTCACGCCGGAGCGCGGCGGCGTACAGCTGACCGGCGTCGGTGAATCCAGCGATGCCCACCATATTTCCGCGCCCTGCCCCGATGGCAGCGGCGCCGAGGCCGCCATGCGCGGCGCACTCGCCAGTGCCGGACGCACCCCCGGCGAGATCGACTACATCAACCTGCACGGCACCGCCACGCCGCTGAATGATGCGATGGAAAGCCTCGCCATCAGCCGCCTGTTCGGCAGGGATGCCGGTTCTGATGCCGGTTCTGACAGCGTTTCTGATGCCGGTTCTGATACCGACGAGCCCCGTCTGCCCGCCGTCAGCTCGACCAAGGCCCTCACCGGCCATACGCTGGGGGCCTGCGGTGCGCTGGAAGCCGCATTCTGCTGGCTGGCGCTGGAACATGGTCGCCTGCCGCCGCATGCCACGCCGCGTGAGGCACTGGACCCGACGCTGCCTGCGCTCAACATCGTCTATCGTGACCGTCCCGAGACCCCGCCACTGCGGGTGATGAGCAATGCCTTCGCCTTCGGCGGCAACAACATCTCGCTGGTGCTGGAGCGTCACACCACCGACCCGGAGTCCTCTGCATGCTGACCCCGAGCACCGACTCAGTTTCCATTGCTGACTCTGATGTGCAGCCCCGTGAGGCGGGCTATCCCGCCATGCCCTGCGCCATTGGCCCCTATGTGCCCCATGATGCCGGCATGTGTCTGCTGGATAACGTGCTGCGCTGTGACGAGCATTCGCTGAGCGCCGACATCACCCCGACGCCAGACAACCTGTTCGCCGAGCACAACGCCGACGGGCAGACCGTGATCCCCGCCTGGGTCGGGCTTGAGTGGATGGCGCAGGCCATCGCTGCCTGGTCGGGCCTGCAGGCCGCACGCAGCGGCCAGCCACCACGAGTCGGCTTTCTGCTTGGGAGTCGCCGTTATGAGAGCGAAGTCGCCGCCTTTTCCTGCGATTGTCGCTGGCAGATTCATGTTCAGCTCGACTATCGCGCTGACAACGGTCTGGGCGCCTTCGAGGCCACCATCAGCGACGAGCACGGCGCCACCGTCGCGCGTGCCGGCGTCAATGTCTTCGAGCCGGCGCCCGAGGCGCTGCCCTCTGCGGCGTCTACGCAAGAGACCGCACAAGAATCCTCACCCGGACAGCAGGATGCTGCCGGTGCCTCATCGCAAGGTAACGTCTGATGTCTGTCACCCCCCCCGCTACTGAAACTGCCACCGCCGCCCCTGAAGCGCGCGAGTGGATTCTGGTCACCGGCTCCAGCCGGGGTATCGGCCGCGCCATCGCGCTGCGTCTGGCCCGCGAAGGCTACAACCTGGTGCTGCATTGCCGCTCGCGCCGCGACGCTGCCGAGGAGGTCGCGCGTGAGATCAGCGCCCTGGGCGGTGACTCGCGCATCCTGAGCTTCGATGTCGCCGACCGAGAAGCCGCGCGCAATGCGCTCGAAGCGGATATCGAGGCGCACGGCTGCTACTACGGCGTGATCTGCAATGCCGGTATCCATGCCGACAACGCCTTTCCGGCGCTTACCGATGAAGACTGGGACAGCGTGATCCGCACCAACCTCGATGGCTTCTACAACGTCATCAAGCCGCTCTCGATGCCGCTGGTACGCCGTCGCAAGCCGGGGCGCATCATCGTGATGTCCTCGGTGTCGGGCATGATGGGCAATCGCGGTCAGGTCAACTATTCCGCCGCCAAGGCGGGACTGATCGGCGCGGTCAAGGCGCTGGCGGTGGAGCTGGCCAAGCGCCGCATCACCGTCAACGCCGTCGCACCCGGCGTCATTGCCACCGAGATGACCGAAGGCGTCGAGATGGAAGAGGCGCTGAAGATGATTCCCATGCGCCGCGCAGGGGAAGCCGAGGAAGTTGCCGCCACCGTGGCCTTCCTGTGCTCGAAGGACGCCGGCTACATCACCCGCCAAACCATCGCCGTGAATGGAGGGATGTTCTGATGGCGACCGCTCCTGCAATTCGTGGCAATCGCGTCGTGGTTACCGGCATGCATGGCTTCTCACCCATCGGCAATGACTGGCCGACGTTGCGCGCCAACCTGGCCGCCGGGCGCACCGGCATCCGCTATATCGAGGACTGGGACAAGTACGACGGCCTCAACACCCGCCTCGGCGCGCCGGTCAACGATTTCGAACTACCCAAGCACTACAACCGCCGTGCGCTGCGCAGCATGGGCCGTGTGGCGCAGCTGGCGACCCGCTCCAGCGAACTGGCGCTGGAAGCGGCCGGCCTGAGTGACAGCCCGCTCAAGGAAAGCGGCCAGATGGGCATCGCCTACGGCGCCTCGGCCGGTGAGCCGGACGCGGTGGCCGACTTCGGCAACATGCTGATCAACCACTCCACCGATGGCCTCAGCGCCAATTCCTATATCCGCATGATGGCGCATACCGCGCCGGTCAACATCGGCGTCTTCCTCGGCATCAAGGGGCGGATTCACACCACCTCCAGCGCCTGCACCTCGGGCAGTCAGGGCATCGGTTACGCCTATGAGGCGATCCGCTTCGGCCGCCAGACCGCGATGGTCGCCGGTGGCTGCGAGGAGCTGTCCGCCGCAGACGCCGCGGTGTTCGACACCCTGTTCGCCACCAGCACCTGCAATGAGCGCCCGGACCTGTCACCGCGGCCCTTCGATGCCGAACGTGATGGCCTGGTGATCGGCGAGGGTGCCGGTACGCTGATTCTGGAAGAGCTGGAGCACGCCCTGGCGCGCGGCGCGACCATCCACGCCGAGATTCTCGGCTTCGGCACCAATTCCGATGGCCGTCACGTCACCCAGCCGGACGCCAACATGATGGAAGCCGCGATGCGCATGGCGCTGGAAGATGCCGGTGTCGATGCCTCGGAGATCGGCTATGTCAGCGCGCATGGCACCGCCACCGAGCGCGGCGACATCGCCGAGAGCCACGCCACCCATGCCGTGTTTGGCGATTCCACGCCGATCAGCGCCTTCAAGAGTTTCACCGGCCATACCCTGGGCGCCTGTGGCGCGCTGGAAGCCTGGATCGCCATCGAGATGATGCGTGAGGGCTGGTTCCACGGCACCGCCAATCTCACCAGTCTCGACCCGCGCTGTGCGCAGCTCGACTACCTCACCGGCGCAGGCCGCGAGATCGAGACGGACACCGTGATGAGCAACAACTTCGCCTTCGGCGGCATCAATACCTCGCTGATTCTGCGTCGCTGGCAGGAGTGACTGCACTGCGAGCGAGCTGGCGCACGACTGTCGCTACCAGACGACTTTGCAGCGGGTCAGTTCTGGCGCAAGATACGCGCCCGCTGCATGGTCTATGGTGTGATTGGCTCACGCCTATGGCTGTCTGACGGCGATATTCGCTGGCCTCGAGCCAGTCAATCACACGGTAAGGAGGGGTTTCACATGGCGTCATCCGTTGCTCAGTCATTCCCTTGGGTGTTGCGTGCCACTCGCTCTGCACGAGGCATGGCAATGGGCGCCGCCCTGGTGATCGGCTCTGCCAGTCTGCTGGCCTCCGCACCGGCAGAGGCGCGCGATACCCAACACTTCCTGCCGATCATGCCGGTAATGGCCAGCACCGCGGCCAGTCAGCGACTGGGCAAGGACGTGGCCTTCTTCTTCGGTGACAAGCAGCCCTACGAGCGCATCGAGAAGCGCGGCTGGGCACGGGTGAACCCGAAGACCAACGCCACCAACAAGAGCGATGCGGAAGCCTGTCGCTGGGTGTTCCTGTCGGCGCTGCGTGCGCTGCAGGAAAAGGCGCGCGAATACGGGGCCAATGCGGTCATCAACATCCGCAGCGACTATGACAAGGTGCCCTACTCCAGCAGCGAGAAGTACGAGTGCCACGCAGGCAATATCATCGCGGGCGTCGCGTTGCGTGGGGATCTGGTGATCCTGCATCCGAAGAACTGATTCGCCATCATGACGGCCAGGCAAGGCAAGGATGTGAGCGAGGCAGACGAGCCGGTTGAGGATAACTCGGCAGACGAGCCTGCGACGCGCCTGACCGATCACCCCGCCTATCGCTGCGTGGTGCTGGGGCATGCTGCAGCGGATGGCTCCGCTTCACTGAGCGCTGGTTTACTGAGCGCTGATTCGCTGAGCGCCGACTTGTCCAACGGCGAGCCGCTGATTTCGCATGATCCCCATGCCTTCGCCGCCGCCCTGGCATCTTCGGCAGCCTGCGCCTTGCCCAATCCCTGCTCTGAATCTTCCCCTCGGCCAGCCCGCCTGTGGCTGGCCGAGGCGTGTGTGCTGCCAGCCTCCTGTGCTGATTCGGCTGCTCCCTCTATCAACTCCTCGACTGAGGCTTCCTGCTATCGCTCGCTGCGCGCTCGCCAGCCGGATGTGGATAACGCGGACACCCTCGTGTCATCTGCCAAGGCCCGCCGTCGCCAGCAACGTGAAGCCGAGTCACACCTCGCTCGCCTGCTGCTCGGTGAACTCGCCGCTGCCCAGGGTATCCAGCTTGCGCTGGCCGACTGGTCGCCGCGCGGCCAGGCACCCCACCATCCTGGGCTACCGGCAGGCTGCCATGTCTCCATCGCCCACCGCCACGGCCATGTGCTCGTCGGCCTCGCTACCGCCCCACTCGGGCTGGATCTCGAATACCGCAACCCGCGCCACGCCCAGGACCTCGACGCCCGCATCGCCATGCTGCCTGCAGACGCACGCGAACGCCTCGCCGAGGCATCACACCTCAGCGAGACAGAACGACTGGACGGGTTTTATCGGGAATGGGTGAGGTATGAGGCTAGAATTAAATTAACAAGGCTTAACTTTTGTGACAGTATATCCACCTAGCGATATATCAAATTTTTTGTAACATCACCCTTAATAGATCGAGCTTTGCATTAACTTCTCTAGACAAATATCTATACTCTTCTGAGATTTGCTCCTGGCTTTTATTAGCCAAAAAAAATAGACTTTTCGAGATATCTTTTATCAGCTTGACAAAACAATCCTCCGCATTTACACCATTACTATTAACCCACCGATTAATTGCCTTATCAGACAGACCAAATATAGGCTCTTTAAAAGCACCTGAGCTGTTTATAATTTTAATAGCTTGACGCTGCGCGTCTATTCTATTAGAAAACTCAGAGTCTCTCATTTCAGCTAACTCCCGCAAGTGTATATTTCATCCATTCATCTATATAATCCATACAAGATTTGGCCTCGGATATTTCTATGTCTGTTAATTGCACGCCGATACCTCTTGTACATAGCATGCGAGCTCTCCTATAAATATCATAGATATCTTCTTGTATATCCAAACTATTCAATCCGATCTGTATAGAAGAATCTCTAGAAAAAACAGGTTCGCGACAATATTGCAGAGAATAACAAGTTGCAAAGTTCCTCATAGATAAAAAAATATTAGATAATTCAAAAACCTCTGAGAAACTGGAGCTCAAGATTTCTTCTTTAGCCTTCAAAAAGATAGCATAAAATTTCTCACAATCTGCTACTGCGTTTGTATATTTAGCCGGCGAGCCTAGCTTAGCTACTGGATCACTTCCATCCAAGGTATAAATTAACTTAGATTCCAAATGAAGGTGCCATGCAAACGGATTACCTTGTACCCATAGCTCTTGCAATCGGCAATATGAATATATTGAATATATCAAAGGATCAAAACCATGTTCCGCGTTATCTAGAATGGCCAATAAATCTACGTCAGAAGAAGTATCTATTTCCCCACGACACACAGAACCAAAAGCATAAATATACATATCAGCGCCTATTGAACCTTTTAACAACTATAGATACAAAAAAACCAAACATCACGAGTTTTATTGAATATATAAATGCCAAATATGTATTTGAGTATTCTAACGGCTTAATAACTCCAAGAAAAACTTGTACAGAGATTACAGCTGATTGAAGATAATCACTTATGGAATTAGTATCTCCAAAAAAGAAAACATGAGCCATAGCCATAACTATTAACAAAAAAACCATACATCTAACTAGTTTAGTCGCAGACTCACCATTACCCCAGACTAAATCCAAAAATTTAAAGTTAACCCATTCAAGAAGAGCTTGAAAACGTCTAATCCCCTTGTATTTATCTCTATAATACTTTTCGTCAGAATGCCATGACTTTTTTAGATGTGTTTCTGTTGCTTGTAGCTCTACACCCATTGCTTTATTAACAGCTTTAGAATCACCAAGCTGCTGATAGTTCAATCGCAATGACCGCGCAAACTTTAGCTTTAGATTCTCCCTACCATTAAACTCAGACTTCAAAATATCAGTGTCTACTTGAGTCTTATCAAAAGTAGAATAAATAAAATCGCACCCATGAAAACTAGAGCCCGACAGATTACTATTTAAAAACTTACATCCTATAAAGTTACAGCTATCAAAAGTGCAATTTTTAAAATAAACAGAATCAAATATAGTGTAACTAAAATCAACTCTTTTAAACTGTGCTTTTTTAGCAACCAAGCGCAAAAATAACTTATTCCTAAACTGCTCACCTGCGGAGTCTGCTTTAACTACCTCTTTCTCTCCTGTATTAATTTCTTTGTCTTCAATAACTTCTCTTCCATTAGGCTTTAACATAAAAACCCTATATCACAAATAAATATAAATTATCTTTAGATTATATGATTATCTTAGCTTAAATGTCAAAAAAACAATTACTTTAAAAACCCGCCAGAGAAATCTCAGACGGGCTTAGAAAAATCATACTGCGAGTTACTTAACGGCAGCGACCACGGTAATTTCACACAGCAGTTCCGGGCTGGCCATGGCGGCTTGTACGCAGGCGCGGGCGGGGGCGTGACCTTGTGGTACCCAGGTATCCCAGATGTCGTTGAAGGTCTTGAAGTCATCCATTGTCTTGAGATAGACGGTGGCGGAGAGCAGGTGCTCGCGGTCGGTGCCGACTTCTTCCAGCAGCGCATCGACACGCGCGAGCATGCTGTTGGCCTGGTCCGTGATATTCCCGAAGCGGTGGTCCGGTCCGGCAACCTGACCACACAGGTAGATGGTGTTGTTGTGGATCACGGCGCGGCTCATGCGCGGCTTGGTGTCGTGACGTTGGATATCGCTCATGGAGAGTGTCCTTGTGCCGTTCTTCTTGGAGTGGTGAAAGACGCGCCTGCGTAAGGGAAAGCCCCGCAGCGGCATGACGCGCAATGAGGATAAGCGGCCATCAGCGTTCCAGATTCCGGCGAGCGGCGCAACGCGACCTGCGGGGTATTTTCCAGTCGTCGAGAGGGTTTCTGCCTTGCGTACCTGTAGCCACTCCCCAAGGGGTAGAAATGACGACGCCGCGCCGTCCCGACATGACAGGGAAAGGCGCGGCGTTCTCATTGCCCGGCAGGGCGTGGGCTGAACAGTGCTAGCGCAGGATCAGCAGCGGCACCGTGGCGTTGCGAATCATCTCGGTAGTGGTGCTGCCGACCAGCAACTGACGGATGCGCGAGTGACCGTAGGCGCCCATCACCAGCATGTCGATGGCGTGTTCCTTGGCATATTCACGCAGACAGGCTTCCACCTCCCCCGCTCTGAAGCTTGCCTGCACGCTGAAACCTGCCGCGGTGAGAGTGTCGCGCGCGGCGTCCAGCGGTGCTTGATGCTCCACCGTTTCCGCGCCGACCATCACCAGATGCAGCTCCGCGCCTTGCAGCAGGGGACTGGCCGCCAACACCTCGACGGCGCGCTTGATGGTGCTGCTGCAATCGAAGGCGATCAGCACCCGCGTCGGCAGATTGAACTCGCCCGGCACCACCAGCACGGGGCGATGCAGGCTGCGGATCACGCGCTCCAGATTGCTGCCCAGGTGCTCGCTGGCCTGCTCCGCCCCTTCACCACGCTTGCCGATCACCAGCAGGCGAATCTCGTCCTCAAGCTCCTCCAGGGTCTCGACCAGCTCGCCATTGCGCTGGCGTGGGCGCGGCTCGGCGATACCCGCCTGCACGGCGCGCTCGTAGGCGGCCTCCAGCATCAGGCGGCCCTGCTCCTGGGCGATACGCCCGCGTTGCTCATCCAGGGTGGCGAGCTCTTCCAGCAGGTGCTCGCGCGCGCCGAGCCCGATGCTGCCGGAGAGATCACTGCTGGCCTCGCCCGCCCCTTCCTGGCGGTCGATCACATGCAGGAAGCTCAGCGGCGCCGAGAGACGTTGGCTTGCCCATACGGCGGCATCACACACGGAGACGGCAAAGGCGGAGCCGTCAATGCAGGCGGTGACCTTGTCATGGCCTGTCAGGGCACTGGCAGAGGATTGGCTCATGGCGTGCTTCCTTATGCTGACGATCAAGGTTGGCGCTTCAGGCGCCTGTTTCGAGATTACCACTTTCCGACCCCATCAACGCAAACGGCGGGTAGCCCGTGAAGGACTGCCCGCCGTCTTTACGCATCAATCACGCTGCTGGCGCCCCGCCCTCGATCAGGCGGGAGGCGCCAACGGGATCAATGACCCATCAGTTTCTCGACCGCATCCGGCTTGTCATGCACCGCGAAGCGATCCACCAGCGTGGCGCTGGCTTCGTTGAGGCCACGCACCTCGACCTCGGTCCCCTCGCGGCGGAACTTGACCACCACGGTGTCCAGCGCGCCGATGGCGGTGATGTCCCAGAAGTGCGCACGGCTGACGTCGATGACGACACGCTCGACGGTCTCCTTGAGGTCAAAACCGGCCTGGAACTGCTCGCTGGAGGCGAAGAACACCTGACCGACCACGCGGTATTCGCGGGTACGGCCATCGGCATTCATGTCGCTGCCGATATGCAGCACCTGACCGATCTTGTTGGCGAAGAACAGCGCCGAGAGCAGCACGCCGACCAGCACACCGATCGCCAGGTTGTGAGTCGCGACCACGACGGCCACGGTGCCCAGCATGACGATGTTGGTGGACATCGGGTGGGTCTTGAGATCACGGATCGACTGCCAGGAGAAGGTGCCGATGGAGACCATGATCATCACCGCGACCAGTGCGGCCATCGGAATCTGCGAGACCCACGGGCCGAGGAACACGACCAGAATCAGCAGCACGACACCCGCCACCATGGTGGAGAGGCGCGTACGACCGCCGGACTTCACGTTGATCATCGTCTGACCGATCATCGCGCAACCCGCCATGCCGCCGAGGAAGCCGGTGACGACGTTGGCCGCGCCCTGGCCCTTGCACTCACGGTTCTTGTCGGACGGCGTATCGGTCAGGTCATCGACCAGCGTGGCCGTCATCAGGGATTCCAGCAGACCCACGACCGCCAGCGGCAGCGAGTACGGCAGGATGATCCACAGGGTTTCCAGATTGAAGGGGATGTCCGGAATCAGGAACACCGGCAGGCTGTCCGGCAGCTCGCCCATGTCGCCGACGGTGCGGATATCCAGACCGACGATCATGGAGAAGATGGTCAGCACGATGATGCAGACCAGCGGCGACGGCAGCAGCTTGCCGACCTTCGGCACCAGCGGCAGCAGATAGATGATGCCGAGACCGGCCGCCGTCATGGCGTAGACGTGCCAGGTGACGTTGGTCAGCTCCGGCAGCTGGGCCATGAAGATCAGGATCGCCAGCGCATTCACGAAGCCGGTGACCACCGAGCGCGACACGAAGCGCATCAGCGAGCCGAGCTTGAAGTAGCCGAAGATGATCTGGATCACGCCGGTCAGCACGGTGGCGGCCAGCAGGTATTCCAGGCCGTGGTCCTTGACCAGGTCGACCATCAGCAGTGCCATGGCACCGGTGGCGGCGGAGATCATGCCCGGACGGCCACCGGCGATGGCAGTCACCACGGCGATGGAGAAGGAGGCATACAGGCCGACCTTGGGGTCGACACCGGCAATGATGGAGAAGGCGATGGCTTCGGGGATCAGGGCCAACGCCACCACCAGGCCGGACAGGATGTCGGGCCGGAGGTTGGAGAGCCACTGCTGTTTGAGGCTGCTTGTCATCGAGTCGTCCGCAACAGGTTGGGGAGGGTGGTGTGCGTGCTGAATCCTGGCGCTGTCGAGTCAGTCTGACGGCCGGTTGTGGCAATCTTCATCACTGCGTCAGGGCAGTGCCGCTCGCGCCTGGCTCGCGTCGTGAAGTGCTATCGTTTCCGGTCGCCCTGTGGCTTTCTTCGCGCCATGAGCTATTCGCTCCGGTCGCCGTGAGGCGTCCAGAGGGCTGTCATTTGACAGTGAATAAACTCGGGGATGGGCGGGATTGTATCAGTTGCCGCCCGCAGACGCATCCGCAGAAGGGGCGCGCATGGCCTGCAGGTGACGCAGGCGGCGGTCGATCAGGCTCTTGATCAGCATCGCGCCCAGCACCATGGCGCCGCCTACCCAGCCGCGCAGTGTCAGCGACTCGTCCAGCACCCACCACACCCACAGGATGCCGAACACGCTTTCCAGCAGCATCAGCAACGCCACCTCGGCGGACGGCAGATACAGCGGGCCGCGCTGGATCAGCGTGAAGCCCAGCGGCGAGAGCACCAGACACAGCAGCACCAGCCAGCCGGCGCGCTGAGCGAAATCATCGCTGTGCGAGGGCCATAGCTGGGTGAGCACGCTCTCGAGGACCTCTGCTGCACCCTCCCCTGCACCCTCTCCTGCCCCAGAGACTGCCAACCACGTGCAGGCCAGCAGGCCACACAGCGCGGTCAGCAGTCCCGACAGCGTCAGCATCGGGCTCATGTCGAGCCCCGGGCGCGTGCGACACAGCGTGAAGTTGCCCGCCAGCGACAGGCTGCAGCCCAATGCGAGCAGATTGCCGGTCAACGAGCCGCTGCCCGCCTCGTCCATCACCAACAGCGTGATGCCCGCCAGCGAGACCAGAATCGCGCCCCATACATGGCGCGGCTGGCGCTCGCCCAGCCATAGCCGCGACATCAGCGCTGCGAACAGTGGACTGGCGGCGAGGATGATCAGCACATTGCCGGCGCGGGTGTATTGATTGGCGAGCACGAAGCCCAGCGTGGAGCCGGTGAACAGCAGCGCGACCCACAGTCCCGTGCGCCCGCAGCCACGCATGCGCGCCAGCGCACTGACCAAGCGCTGGCCAGGCCCGCCGCGCTGGGTGAGCAGCAGAATCAGCGCGAAGCCGATGGCCGTCAGCAGGCCGCGCCAGAACACCAGCGGGCCATCGGCGACATCGGCGAGGCGCAGCAACAGCGCATCCGGCGAGATCAGCAGCACGCCCAGCGCCGTCAGCGCGACGCCACGCGCCTGCAGGGCTCTGGCATCCGGGTTGTGATCGGGCACGAGGTGGGGGTCAGTCGACGGCTGCATGCACGCTCAGTCCGATTCGATGGACAGGTGCGACTGGCGCCAGTCGACCACCGGCCAGCCACGCGCTTCGGCGAACTGGCGCAGCGGCGCATCCGGCTGGGTGGCGTGGGGATGATCGACCCGCTCCAGCAGCGGCAGGTCGTTGTGGGAATCGGAGTAGCCCCACAGTGCCTGCGGCGCACGCTTGAGCTGGCTTGCGTCTTCCAGCCAGGCGTCCAGCGCCGCCAGCTTGCCTTCGCGGAAGGTGACGATGCCGGTGGTCTCGCCGGTGAAGCGGCCCTCTTCATCGAAGGCAGGATGGGTGGCCAGCGCGCCATCGGCGGTCAGGCGACTGGCGATGGGGCCGACCAGATGGTGCATGGAGGCGGAGATGATCAGGGTGCGATGGCCCGCCTCGCCGTGTTCAGCCAGACGCGCGATGCCGCCTTCCAGCAGACGCGGCATCACCATTTCTTCCACGAAATCATCGACTTCGCGCCGCACCTCATCGCGATGTCGCCCGATGAGCGGACTGAGCAGATGACCGGTGTGCTCGTGGATATCCAGAGTGCCGGCGTGATACTCGCTCTGATGGCGCTCGCCGATGGCCATGAAGGCCTCGACATCCTCGATCCAGCCACAGGCGGCCATCCAGCGCATCCACATGCCGGTGCAGTCGCCATCGAGCAGGGTATCGTCGAGATCGAACACCGCCAGCGGGGAATCCAGCTGGCAGAAATGGCGCAGATACCCCTCACCCGGCGGGGATAGCGGTGGCAGCAGCGTCACGGCATCGCAGTCGGCGCAGAGGTCCGCCAGCGGCGAGCGGCGGACCTCTACCCCGGGAGCAGCATTGAGGGCGCGCGGCGCAGCAGAGGGTGAGGGCATGGTTCGAGTCACGACAGGCTCCGAGTGGACGAGGGAGTCAACGGCTTCCTGCCGTTACTGCGTGACCCTCGCATGCGGCGCCGCGCTGGGCAAGTCCGTCGCGCCTTCACGACCCGCTGTCGCTGCGTGCGGCGCTAGCGCTGGGCGAGTCGAGCCAGCGCCAGGCTGGCAATCGCGGTGTCCTGCACGCCGGTGCCGGTCAGGTCTGCCACCGTGATGCGGGTATCAGTGGCGGTTTCGGTCTCTTCACCTCTGTTCTGGTCACCCTCACGCAGGCGACGCCCATCGGCCAGCAGCTTGCCCAGCTCGTACACCTCGCACGCCTTGGCCTGGTCTTCATCCAGCCCCTTCAGCTCGCCATTGATTTCCGACTGGGCACGGCTGTCACACACGAAGTAGTCGCAATCGGTCAGCACATCGGCTTCCAGCTCGCGCTTCTCGGGGCTGTCGGAACCCATCGCGGTGACATGCACGCCTTCCGGCAGCATCGAGTATTCCAGCAGCGGCGTGTGAGATGGCGTGGCAGTGACGATGATGTCGGCGTTCTGACACACCGCGTGCAGGCTGTCATGACTGCGTACGGTGAGGCCCAGTCGCTCCTCCGTCTCACGCGCGAAACGCTCGGCCCGCTCCTTGTCGCGTGCCCAGACATCGACACTCTCGATGTCGCGCACCAGCCGCAGCGCCTCCAGCTGCAGGCTCGCCTGCTCACCGGCGCCGATCAGCGCGACGCGCTTGCTGTCGGGGCGTGACAGGGCCTCTGCCGCCACGGCACCGGCCAGCGCGGTACGAATGGCGGTGAGATAGCCGCCGTCATCCAGCAGGGCCCTGGCCAGTCCCGTCTCGGCGGAGAACACCACCATCAGGCCATTGAGGCTTGGCAGGCCGCGGGCGGGATTGTTGAAGAAGCCGGGACTGATCTTGATCGCGAAGTGCTTGAGCCCCTGGATATGGGCGGTCTTGACGTCCACCTCGCCGTTGGCCTCCTCGATGGCCATCGACAGGATCGGCGGCTGCACCACCTTGCCTTGGCCCAGCGCGATGAAGGCATCGCGAATGGTGCCCAGTGCCGTGGCGTCCAGCCCCACGACCTGCTCGATCTGTTCACGGGAATACGTCTGCATGCTTTCTTGAGCCGGTTGTGTCATGCGCCCTCCTCCTGGTGTGCCGTCAGCTGTCTCACGCTGTGAGCCATGGGCGAATAAATCACTGCTGAGCGTCCGCCAGCAGCGCTCGGGCCTGATCGAAGGTCTCCAGACTGACGCCGTTGCCGCTGATGATCAGCGCGACACGCTGGCCGCGGATCGACTCGGCCAGCACCGGGTCGGTCTCGCCCAGCCGCGAGGCCTCGAGTGCGGCAAGCCCGACCACGGCGGCGCCCTCGACCAGCAGCTTCTCCTCTTCCAGCAGCATCAGCATGGCGCGGGCGATGGCGCGCTCGCTGACCTGATGGTGGTGATCCATCACGCGGCGCACCAGCGGCAGCGTGGTGTGATTGCCAAGCCCGATGCCGCCGCCCAGTGAGTCGCCGAGACTGGCGACCTCTTCCACCTCCACCGGTTCGCCTGCCTGCAGGCTGTGCCACATGGCTGCGCCTTCGGTGAGGCTGATGCCATGCACCTGCATCTCGGGGCGAATCGCCTTGAGCGCCGCCCCGATGCCGCCGAGCAGGCCGCCGCCGGACAGTCCGATCAGTACCTGATCGAGCTGCGGGCAATCCTCCATCAACTCAAGCCCGATGGTGCCCTGACCGGCCACGATCAGCGGGTCATCGAAGGGCGGCACCGACAGCATGCCCTCCTCCTCGACCAGCCGATTGACCTCGTGGAAGGCCTCGTCCTGGCTGCGCCCGACCCGGCGCACCTCGACACTGCCACCAGTGGCACCGCCCAGCTCACCCAGCGCCTCGATGGCACGCACCTTGTTGGCGGGCACCTGCTCGGAGAGACAGATGACCGCCCTGAGGCCACGGCGCATCGCGGCGTAGGCCAGCGCGCGACCGTGATTGCCGGTGGAGGCGGTGGTCACGCCGCGCTGAAGGCGCTCGAAGGCCTCTCCGGTGTCCTGTTCCGCCACGGCGGCCAGCAGATTGCTGGCCCCGCGCAGCTTGAAGGCGCCGGTGGGCTGGCGGGTCTCCAGCTTGAGCAGAATCTCGGCATCGAAGCGGCGCGACAGCGCCGGTGACGGCACCAGCGCCGTGCGTTCGACACCCGTGGCCGTCGATGAATGAAACAGCCGCTGGCGCGCGGCATAGATATCGGCCAGCGCCAGCGGCGTTTCCCGTGTACTCTTGAGCGGGGGTAAGGTCAATGCCATGACTTACTTGTCACCAGAAGCGGGATCACCGGAAGAGAGATCGCCATTGTCGACGAGCTCCTGATGCACCTTGTCCACGGCGCGACGCGCGCGGGCGACGATGTCATCGATTTCCTCGGGGGTAACCACCAGCGGCGGCGCGAAGCCGAGGATGTCGCCCTGCGGCATGGCGCGTGCCACCAGGCCTTCCTCAAGGGCCGCCGCGGAGATGCGCGGGCCGACCTTGAGCGCTGAGTCGAACGCCTTGCGCTGTGACGGCTGCGGCGAGAACTCCAGTGCCGCCAGCAGGCCGATGCCACGCACATTGCCGACGATGGGGTGATCGGCGAAGGCGGCCTGCATGGCGTTCTGCAGATAGGCGCCGGTATCGCGGGCATTGTCGACCAGGCCCTCGCGGCGAATGATCTCCAGATTGGCGACGCCGGCGGCGGCGCCCAGCGCATGCCCGGAGTAGGTCCAGCCGTGGCCGATGGGGCCGAATTCGCCGGTGCCCTGCTCCAGTACCTTCCATACACGGTCGCCGACGATGACCCCGGACAGCGGCTGATAGGCGCTGGTCAGGCCCTTGGCGATGGTTACCAGGTCCGGCTTGATGCCGAAGTGCTGGAAGCCGAACTGGCTGCCGATGCGCCCGAAGCCGCACACCACTTCATCGCAGATCAACAGGATGTCGTGACGCTTGAGCACGGCCTGGATGGCCTCCCAGTAGCCTTCCGGCGGCGGCACGATGCCACCGGTACCCAGTACCGGCTCGCCGATGAAGGCGCCGACGGTCTCCGGCCCCTCGGCCTGGATCATCGCCTCGAGCTTCTCGGCGCACCAGGTGGAGAATTCGCGCTCGCTCATCTCGGCGCACTCGGCAGGACGGCGGTAGTAGTCCGGCGCCTCGGTGTGCAGGATGCCCGGAATCGGCAGATCGAAGTGATCATGGAAGGCCGCCAGCCCGGTCAGCGAGCCAGAGGCGATGCCGGAGCCGTGATAGCCGCGCCAGCGCGAGATGACCTTCTTCTTCTCCGGCTTGCCGATCACGTTGTGGTAATAGCGCACCAGCTTGAGCTGGGTCTCGTTGGCATCACTGCCGGACATGCCGTAATAGACCCTGGCCATGCCGGGGCCGGCCAGCTCGAGAATCTTCTCGGACAGCGCGATCTGCGGCTCGTTCGAGTGGCCGACATAGGTGTGGTAGTAACTGAGCTTGAGGGCCTGCTCATGGATGGCATCGGCGACTTCCGTGCGCCCGTAACCGATATTGACGCAGTAGAGGCCGGCGAAGCCGTCGATCAGCTCACGTCCGTCACGCTCACGGATGCGGATGCCTTCGCCGCCGGTGATCACGCGGCCCGGTGCATCGCCCTGGGCGTAATCGCGCAGGTGGGTCGAGGCATGGAAGGTGACCTTGCGGTCACGGCGAATCAGTTCATCGGTCGAGGTCGCATCATCGAAGCTGGCGGCCTGGCTCAGGGTGTTATCGGTGCTCATGTGACTCTCCGAATGCTTAACTAGGGGCGATCGACCGGCGGTGCTCAATGGCCACCGGTCGCCATGAACGACATGTGACAGTGAAGGATGTCCGTCTCAACTTCCGGAGGCGCTTTCCAGTCCACCCAGACAGTAGTACTTGATATCGAGATATTCCTCGAGCCCCTGACGGCCACCTTCGCGACCCAGGCCGGATTGCTTGACGCCGCCGAAGGGAATCGGCGCGCCGGTCATCTTGACGGAATTGACCGAGACCATGCCGAAGCGCAGGCCACGCATCAGTCGCCAGATGCGGCGCACATCGTGGGTATAGACGTAGGCGGCGAGGCCGTATTCGGTGTCGTTGGCCATCGCGATCACCTCTTCCTCATCGTGCCAGGCGGTGATGCCGGCCACCGGCGAGAAGGTTTCCTCTCGCCAGACACGCATGTCCGGCGTGATGTCGGCCAGCAACACCGGCATGAAGAAGTTGGGGCCCGGCGCCATGCTCTGGTCACCGTGGATCAGCCGCGCGCCGCGCTCGACGGCGTCATCGACGATGGTCTGCGCCTTGGCGACGGCGTCGCGGTGGATCAGCGGGCCAAGGTCGATCCCCTTCACTTGGCCATTGCCGACCTTGAGCTGCTTCATGATGCGCGCGAAGTGGCTCAGGAAGTCCTCGTAGAGGCTGTCGTGGACCAGGATACGGTCGGCCGCGAGGCAGTCCTGACCGGAGGTCTGGAACTTGGCATCGACGGCGGCGCGCGCAGCCTCCTCGGGGTCCATGTCCGGCCCGACGATGAAGGGTGCATTGCCGCCCAGCTCCAGCGAGACACGCTTGACGCTGTCGGCGCACTGTTTCAGCAGCAGACGCCCGACCCGGGTGGAACCGGTGAATGACAGCCCGGCGACGCGCGGGTCGTCACACAGCTGCTTGGAGACCTCGGAGGCCTCGCCGGTGATGACGCTGAAGACACCGGCGGGAATGCCGGCGCGCTCGGCCAGCTCCGCCAGCGCCAGCGCCGAGAACGGCGTCTCGCCGGCCGGCTTGACCAGCACCGTACAGCCCGCCGCCAGTGCGGCCGCGGCCTTGCGGGTGATCATCGCCAGCGGGAAGTTCCACGGCGTGATCAGCGCCGCGACACCGATAGGCTCACGCACGGTGCCCAGCGCGGCATTCGGGATATGGCTGGGGATGGTCTCGCCGAAGGCACGATTGCCCTCCTCGGCGAACCAGTGAACGAAGCTGGCGCCGTATTCCACCTCGCCACGCCCATCGTCCAGCGACTTGCCCTGCTCACGCGTCATCAGCATGGCCAGGTCTTCCTTGTGGGCACGGATGAGGTCGAACCAGGCATCCAGCAGCTCGCCGCGCTGGTCGACGCGCAGCTTGCGCCATTCACGCTGGGCCTCATCGGCGGCGGCGATGGCGGCGTCAATCTGCGCCTCCTCGAGCCACGGCACCTGGCCGAGACGCTCGCCGGTGGCAGGGTCGAAGACCGCCTCCTCGCGCCCGCCTTCGCCATGCACCCAGCAGCCATTCACGTAGGCGAGCTGGCGAAACAGGCGCTGGTCTTCCAGAGCAATGCCTTCGCTGGCGAACTGGGCAGGCTCGGATGTCGCTCCGTCCTGGGAAGTTGCCCACTGTCGTGCAAGAGATTGAGCACTCATCGCTTGTCTCCCGGGCCGCTCGGCCGTCATCTGAGAAGGCGGAACACCGCCAAGGACAACGCCCACCGAAACGCGGCGGGCGTCATGTGATGAGCTCAGTGTGGGGGAGATGAGACGTGGAGACTTTCGGAATACCCGCCAACGACTTGGCGTTCTTTCTGTTGTGGCGGGCAAGGTGCGGATTCTTTCTGTGTGGCGAGTTCCTGACTAGACCGCTATGGATCAGAGCGTCACTGATCGAACCGACGTGGTTCAGGCGGTCACGACATCACTCTCGGTCAGCTCGGCGTAGAGTTCCGGGTAGGCTTCCTGAAGGCGCTCAAGCTCGGTGCGCGCATGCGGGATGGCATCGGTCAGCTGCTGCCATTCCTCGTCACTGAGGTTGTCGCGCATCAGCGGGAACAGCTCCTGGCGCTCGGCACGCAGGTAGTCACGGTGTGCCTCCACATACTCGCGCAGGTCGGCATTGAACTGGTCCATCGGGATGATCTGGTCCATCAGGATGCTGTCGAGGTTGTCGGACAGCTTGTCCAGACGCTCGTGCAGGGTGCGATATTGCTGGATGAGGCGCTGACAGAGTGGCGCGGCGTCTTCGGAGCGTTCGCACAGCATCTGGGTGCATTGACGCTCCAGCGGAATGATGAAGCCCTGCATGTAATCGAGAATGTAATCCACCACCTCACGCATCATGCGAAAGTCGGGACGCTCACCACTGACGAGCGTCTTGTGGCGATGCGAAAGCACGTGCAGCAGACGAGCCATGTTGGCGTGGTCCTGGCGCAGCTGAGTCACATTGGGCATGACTTCCTCCTCCTTACGGAACAGGTGGCCGATGCTGGCAGACAGCGCTGCCGCCTCGGGCATTGCTACCGAATGTAGCAATGTCGTCACCTAGAAGTGTAGGACACATCCCCCAAGCGCCAGTTAGACGTTGGGTGGGATTGCCTGAATGAGCGTCTCATGCTGTCAGGAAAACATGACAGTCTGGTGCGATGCCACGCGCGGCCTGAGGCCGCTGACTGAGCGCACCGCCACTGCTGATTTGTACAGGTCTGCAGGATCGGCCATGATGAGCGCAATACTGCCCACGCCTGCCGGAGCCAGACTCGCCGATGGATCTTTTTGCCGATACCGCCTCGAATTCCCATGCGCCACTGGCCTTCCGCATGCGTCCACGCACCCTGGATGACTACATCGGACAGACAGCGTTGGTCGGGCCTGACATGCCGCTGCGCCAGATGGTGGCCTCCGGTGTGGTGCGCTCGATGATCCTGTGGGGGCCGCCGGGGGTCGGCAAGACGACGCTGGCCGAGATTCTGGCCAAGGGCTGTGATGCGCACCTGGAGCAGCTCTCGGCGGTGATGGCCGGCGTCAAGGACATCCGCGAGGTGGTAGAGCGCGCCAGACACTTCCAGGCCAGCGATCGCCAGACGGTGATGTTTCTCGATGAGATCCACCGCCTCAACAAGAGCCAGCAGGATGCCCTGTTGCCGCATGTGGAATCCGGCCTGCTGACGCTGATCGGCGCGACCACCGAGAACCCGTCCTTCGAGGTCAACTCGGCCTTGCTGTCACGGGCGCGGGTCTATGTGCTCAAGGCCCTGGAGACGGACGACCTGATCGAGGTGCTGACGCGCGCCCTGCAGGATGAGGTCAACGGCCTCGGCAAGCGTAATATCGAAGCCAGCCGCGAGACGCTGACCCGCATCGCGCGCTCGGCCTCCGGCGATGCACGCCGTGCCCTGGGCCTGCTGGAGACCGCCTGTGACTTCGTGCGTCGTGAGCCAGACGCCCAGGGAGGAACGCGCGAGATACTCGAGGACAGTTCGCTTGAGGCCGTGCTGGGTCATCAGGCCTCCAGCTTCGACAAGCAGGGCGATGACTATTACGACCTGCTGTCGGCGATCCACAAGTCGATACGCTCCTCGCGGCCCGACGCGGCACTGTTGTACATGGCACGCTTCATGGATGGTGGCGGCGACCCGCTGGATGTCGTGCGGCGCCTGACGGCGATTGCCTCCGAGGATGTCGGTAATGCCGACCCGCGCGCCCTGCCACTGACCATCGCCGCCTGGGACGCCTATCTGCGCCTCGGTGACTACGAGGGCCAGCGCGCCATCGCGCATGCGGCGATTCATCTGGCCATCGCGCCCAAGAGCAATGCCATCGAGGTGGCCTGGAAGGAAGCCAAGGCCTTCGTGCGCCAGCAGCCCCACTTCGGAGTGCCGGTCTACCTGCGCAATGCCCCGACCACGCTGATGAAGGAGCTGGGCATGGGCGAAGGCTATCGCTATGCCCACAACGAGCCCAATGGCTATCCGGCCGGCAGCTCCCACGATGCCTGGCCAGAAGAACTGCCGACCCAGCAGTTCTATCGCCCGACCCAACATGGTGGCGAGAAGCGCTTCGCCGAGATTGAGCGCTGGCGCCGCGAGCAGGACGCCGCCGCAGACCGTGGCGAGACGCCCGGACAGAGCTGATCAGCGGCGAATCTCACACGCACATGACTGCCGAGTCGCAACTGGCACAAACAGGAACGCCCGAACCGTCTGGTCCGGGCGTTCCTGTTTGGTCAAGCGTATTCAGGATTTGCGCTGCACCTTGGGCGCGATCACTGCTCGCGAATGACGTCGGCGCCTTGCGGGATCTGGAACACGAAACGGCTATCCTGAAGCGACGGGTTGTACTGCACGTTGCTGAAGTCGATCGCCGTGCGCTGACCGGTGGAATCCGCCATCTGCAGCATGTCGAGCTGCTCGCTGTCGAAGGTCAGCTTGAGGCTTTCAAACAGCGTATCGGCCTGCTTGGGCGTCAACGTGAAGGTCTCACGTGCACCCTGCTGCTGTCGCTTGACCGCATAGTTGGCGGTCAACTCACTGGAACGACCTGACAGCAACAGTGCCGGCGTATGGGTGACGCGCTCATCCAGCGGCTGCACGGTGACCTGCTCGAGGTCCGGATCATGCAGATAGACTTCCTTGCCATCCGACACCACTTCCTGACGGTACGGCGCATCGACGCTCCAGCGGAACTTGCCCGGGCGCGACAGCCACATCTTGCCCTTGGCTTCCTGCAGACGCTGACCGGAGGCATCGAGGATCTGCTGATCGAAGTCGGCAGCATAGGTCTTGAGCGGCTCCAGCAGGCGCGACAGGCGATCGCCTGCCGATTCCTCGGCGTGAGCTGGCAGAGCGGCCATGCCCAGCATCAGAGCGGCGCCCAGCCCCTTGGCCAGACGAGCGGTCAACGAAGATGCGAAAGAACGCGACAATGTCTTCATGAAACTCCTTGCGATGAGGAAGACCAGTGGCGAGCCTCGGCATCGAGGCCCTGCACCTGACCATCATCATTTCAGCGATTCGGGATGATTGCTGCCAACATCCTGCTGGCAGTGATCTGTTATCTGACGTCTTTGACACGAAGGGGAGCAAAAAGCTCCCCTTCGTGTGTTCCGGCGTGCAGCGACAAGGCCTGCGGCGACTAGCCGCTGTGGTTGGGCGCGATCACTTCCCGCGAACCATTGGTGCCCATCGCGGAGACGACACCCGCCATCTCCATCGCCTCGACCAGACGCGCGGCGCGGTTGTACCCGATCTTGAAGCGGCGCTGCACGGCAGAGATGGAAGCACGACGCGACTCGACGACATAGGCCACGGCCTCATCGTAGAGCGCATCCTGCTCGGCATCGCTGTCCTCGCCTTCAGCCTCGAGACCGGCCAGCGCATCGGCCTGCACACCACCGGTGAGGATTTCCTCGATGTACTCTGGCGAGCCGCGACGCTTCCAATCGTCGACCACACGGTGGACCTCGTCATCATCGACGAAGGCACCATGAACACGCGTCGGCATGCCAGCACCGGCCGGCAGGTAGAGCATGTCACCGTGGCCCAGCAGGTCCTCGGCGCCGCCCTGATCGAGAATGGTGCGCGAGTCGATCTTGGAGGAGACCTGGAAGGCCATGCGCGTCGGGATGTTGGCCTTGATCAGGCCGGTCACCACGTCCACTGACGGACGCTGGGTGGCCAGAATCAAGTGAATCCCCGCGGCACGGGCCTTCTGGGCCAGACGTGCGATCAGCTCCTCGACCTTCTTGCCGACGATCATGAACATGTCGGCAAACTCGTCGATCACCACCACGATGTAGGGCAGCTTGGCGAGCACCGGCGGATGCTGGTGCATCTCCCAGGGCTGCGGCTCCCACAGCGGGTCAGCGATCTGAGCGCCGTGCGCCTCGGCTTCATCGATCTTGGCATTGAAGCCGGCCAGGTTGCGCACGCCCATGGCGGCCATCAGCTTGTAGCGACGCTCCATCTCGGCGACACACCAGCGCAGGGCGTTGGCAGCCTCCTTCATGTCAGTCACCACCGGCGCCAGCAGGTGCGGAATGCCGTCATAGACCGACAGCTCCAGCATCTTGGGGTCGACCATGATCATGCGCACTTCGTCCGGCGTGGCCTTGAGCAGCATCGAGATCAGCATCGAGTTGATGCCCACCGACTTGCCCGAGCCGGTGGTACCGGCGACCAGCAGGTGCGGCATCTTGCCAAGGTTGGCCACGACAGGTGCGCCACCGATGTCCTGGCCCAGCGCCAGCGTGACCGGTGATTCCGCCAGCTGATAGGCATCGGAATCGAACACTTCGCGCAGACGGATCATGGCACGGTTGGGATTGGGAATCTCGATGCCGACCGTCGGACGGCCCGGAATCACCTCGACCACGCGCACGCTCTTGACCAGCAGTGAGCGCGCCAGGTCCGTCGACAGATTGGATATCTTGGACGCCTTGACACCCGGTGCCGGCTGAATCTCGAAGCGCGTGATGACCGGTCCCGGCCAGACATCCGCCACCTCGGCCTTGACGCCATACTCGCGCAGACGCACCACCAGCAGCTCGGCCATCTGGTCGAGCTCTTCTTCGCTGTAGTTGGGCTTCTGGGCATCCGGCGGCGTCAGCAGGCTCAGCTGCGGCAAGTCCCCTTCCGGCTCCTCCTCGTGATCGGCGCCTTCATGGCGCTGACTCTGCATGTGCTCCACGGTCCACAGGGTCGGACCGGAGGGGTCGCTGGCAGCCGCCTGCGCATCCTCCGCCGTCGCCAGGCGACCACCGCCGGGCACCATGCCGGACTCATCGCCGTCATAGGCCCAGGAGGGACGCTCGGCCGGCGCGGGGGCCGCTTCCGGCGTGGCTGTCGGTGCCTCGAAAGGCGGCACATGCTCGGCCTGAGGCGTGACGGAATCGGGCTCCGCTGGCGCGACCGGCTCGGCTGGTTGATGAGGCGCCGCAGGCGCATCTGCCTGTGTCGGCGTGTTGCCCGTCGGCTGCTCGAAGGCATCATCCCAGGAGACAACCGCCTTGCGAGCAGGAGTTTCGGAAGCGGCCGCCGTGACACCGGCCGCCATCACACCCGCACCGGCTGCCAGCCCTGCGGCCGTGGCGAATCGACCACCACTGCCGGGCAGGGGCGCATCATCGTCGTCCCTGGGCTCTGGCGGCTGATTGCGGCTATCCGGCGCGGCACCGCTGCGCTCGCGCGCAAGTTGCGCGTCGCGCTCACGCTGTGCCTCTTTCTCACGCTGCGCCTCTTTCTCAAGCTGCGCCTGTCGCTCTGCCGCTTGCTGCTCGGCTGCGCGCTGTGCTTTCTGTGCTGCTTCGCGCTGCGCCTCCTGCTCTGCCAGACGTTGCGCTTCCTGATCAGCCAAGCGCTGCGCTTCCTGCTCGCGAGCCAGCTCTTGAGCCTGAGACGGAGCCTTGTGAGCCTCGGCCTCGCTCTGCGCCTGAGCTTCCTGTGCCATGTCGTGACGGGCGGTTTCATGACGAGCCGTGTCATGACGAGCGGTCGGCGCAAAGGCTGAGGCAGCGTCCCAGGCAGCAGGGACAGCCGTACTGTCGGAGACTGATGCTGTATCTTCGGCGGCAGGGATTGGCGTTGCCGCCTTGGGGGCCTGAGCCGTAACCGAGGCATCAGCATGACGCTGGCGCTCAGCCTCTATGGCAGCGGCTTGCGGCAGACGAGAGCGCGTGACATCGGCATGCGCGACACGCGGCGCGGAGGCAGCCTCTGCCGTCACGGCGGTCTTCAGGGCCGCGGCCAGGTCAACCCCTTCGATGCTGACATTGGCGCTCTGAACCGTCATGCGCTCGGTGTAGGCAGCGCCCGGCACCTTGGCGGAAGGCGTGGTTTCAGCAGTCTGCCACGGGATATCGGTGCTGCGGTCGTCCGTGAAGTCATCGCGAGCGCTGATGGCCTCGTCGGTGCCGCCGTCCAGTGACGGCTCGACACGGCGCTGGCCGCGCGGCTTGGCGGCGATGCCTTCTGCCTCCTGCCGGCGACCAAGCAGAATCTCGTCACTGTCCTCGTCCCACTCATCCTCACGGGCACGCCGGCCCGGCAGCAGACGCTGCCACCAGCTCAGTCTGGGTGCTGGTTCATGATCCGCGTCATCCTCTTCACCATCCTCGTGAGTCAGCGGCTCTTCGGCGTAGGCTGCCTCGTCATCGTAGGCGTCCTGATCGTCGCGGCGGCTGTTGAAGCGCTCGGCGAACCAGCCGGACACCCGCATGCAGCCATTGCCCAGCTCATCCATGACCGTCAGCCACGACATGCCGGTAAACAGCGTGAAGCCGCACAGGAAACTGGCCAGCGCGACCAGTACCGTGCCGCCCATGCCGATCAGTGGCGTCAGCGCACCGGCAATGCCTTTGCCGAGAATGCCACCCGCGCCGTTGGTCAGCTGGCTGTCGGGGCTGTAGAACTGGATATCGCCGATGACGCAGGTCGCCATGATCAGCAGGAACAGGCCGCCAGCACGCACCGCGATGGTCGTCGGGTCCCACACCAGCTCTGTACTGGGCTGACGCATCAGACGCCAGGCACCGAAGCCCAGCATCGCCGGCCACCACAGGGCACTGCCGCCGAACAGCGAATACAGCACATCTGACAGCCAGGCACCGATGCTGCCCATCCAGTTGCTGGGCGTGAGCTCAGGGCCGCTGTAGGACCAGCCGGGGTCCGTCGGCGCATAGCTGAACAGCGCCAGCAGCATGAAGACGCATAGGCTGAGCATGAGAATGACCACGCCTTCACGACTGACGCCCTGCAGGGTGGTGGTCAGGCGTGACGGTGGTCGCGCTGCCTTCTCCGCACGCTGCTCGGCGCGGATGGCCTGACGTTCGGCGCGTTCGGCCTGACGCTCGGCGCGGCGCTGGGCTGCAGGGCTTTCTTCCTGCACGCGCGGCTTGTTTCTGGTCTTGGCAGCAGGCTGGCCGCTGGCATCCTTCCTCGCGGGCTTGCCCGAGACGCGCGGCGTCTTGCGTGTCGGGCTGGACTCGTTGGCCGAAGCACCGCGCAGACGCGCGAAGAAGCCCGGCGAGTCCGCTTTCTGACGGGCACGCTTCCTGGGTGTTGCTGCCGCACGGCGGCTACGGGTTTCAGGCTTGGCCTGTTCCCGACTTGTCTTTCTGGCACTCTTGGCAGTCAAGTCGCCATCCCCCTTGCACCTTGTGGGCGATTTTCCATGTACCTTCAGCCGGTTATCATAACCATTCGATGGCAGTGACGTCATAATTGCCGATTCACGTCCGCTCATGACGCCAAGGCGCCAGGAGCCCATTGCTCCGTGCATGTTCCCGAACCGACAAGAGGCTGCCCATGCTTCCCTGGCTCCCCCCTGCCCCTGTCCGCTTTCCGCATGCTTCCACCGCCCTGAGCGAGCCCGACGGCCTGCTGTGTGCAGGGGGCGAACTCAGTCCCGAGTGGCTGCTGGCGGCCTACCCCCGCGGCATATTTCCCTGGTTCAGTCCGGGTGACCCCATCCTGTGGTGGTCACCGGACCCACGCATGGTGCTCAAGCCAGAGGGAGTCCGTGTACGCCGCAGTCTCGCCAAGCGCCTGCGCAATGCAGGCCTGAGCTACAGTATCGACCGCGACTTTACCGGTGTGATCAATGCCTGTGCCAGCATTCCTCGCGATGGCCAGGCTGGCACGTGGATATTGCCAGAAATGCAGCAGGCCTACATCGCTCTGCATGCCATGGGACACGCCCACAGCGTTGAAGTCTGGCAGGGCGATTCTCTGGTGGGCGGCCTGTATGGCGTCGCCTGTGGACGCATCTTCTTCGGCGAGTCGATGTTCTCGCGCGTACCCGATGCCTCGAAACTGGCGCTGGTGATCCTGTGCCAGGAATTGAGGGCACGGGATTTTCCATTGATCGACTGCCAGATGCATACTCCGCACCTGGCAAGTCTTGGCGCCCGCAGCATCGCCCGCAGCGATTTCATCAGCTATCTTGACCAGTATGCCACTGGCCAAGGGCATGAGGGCAAGTGGTCACTGACATCCTGGCCCACGCAGCACGCCCGGGAATGATGACCACGGCAATTCCAAGAGGGAGATGATGCAACGGTGAGCAGCAATACCCCCAAGCAACCGCAACGCGATCTGCGCTTCTTTCTGACGGTACCGCACGCCTGCAGCTATCTGGAAGGCCGCCAGGCGACCACGCTGTTTCTCGATCCGCAGGAAGCGCCCAATTCCGGTGTCTATGACGCCCTTGCCCTGCTCGGCTTTCGCCGTAGCGGCTCTCATCTCTATCGTCCACATTGCGGTGATTGCCGTGCCTGCATTTCCGTACGCGTGCCGATCGCCGACTTCGCGCCCAACCGCACCCAGAAGCGTCTCGTGCGCCGCAATGCCGACCTGGTCATCGAAGAAGGGCCGGCACTCTTCGACCCCGAGCACTATCGCCTGTACGCCCACTACATCCGCAGTCGTCATGCGGATGGCGACATGTTCCCGCCCAGTCATGAGCAGTATCGAACCTTCCTCACGTCCCGCGATGACTATGCCCGTCTGGTGAGCTTTCGCCTCGATGGTCGTCTGGTGGCCGTCGCCGCCATGGACCGCATGAGCCATGGCCTCTCCGCCATCTATACCTTCTACGACCCGGATGAGTCACTGAATCAGCGCTCGCTGGGGACCTACGCGGTGCTGTGGCAGATCGAGCAGGCACGCCGCGAAGGCCTGACCCACCTCTATCTGGGCTACTGGATCCGTGACTGCCGCAAGATGAACTACAAACAGCATTTTCAGCCGCTCGAGTATCTGGATGGCAGCCACTGGCGGCGACGCATACCGGCCAACCATACCGACAGTCATCTGCCACTGAGCCTGGTCAAGCAAGGCGCGTCAGTGGCACCCGGCGAGTGACGCGCTCTGCGGGCGCCCTCTCGACGCAAGCGCGTCTGACAACGTCAAGATGAGCATCGTTCAGCTAGCAGGAGCTCACCAGACAGCGCCGACTGCCGACCAACCGCCTCCCGGAAGTTGCCCCGGCGCAAGAAGCCGATTTTTATCTTCCTCCTGAACTGCCCACAGGCGCTCAAGGAGCGTACAATCGCGCTTCGACTTTGCCTTGCCGCCGCCCTTACGGCACAATATCGCGTATCGAAGTCCCGAATCGGGCACTTTTTGTGCTGAGGCGGCTCGGAACTACCAGCAGTATTCCCTGTAATAAGTGAGGATCAGCCTATATGGCGCGTGAAGATCATATTGAAATGGAAGGCGTCATCGTCGACACCCTTCCGAACACCACTTTCCGTGTTGAACTGGAAAACGGCCACATCGTGACCGCCCACATCTCCGGCAAGATGCGCAAGAACTACATCCGCATCCTGACTGGCGACAAGGTCAAGGTTGAGCTGACTCCGTACGACCTGTCCAAGGGCCGTATCGTCTACCGTTCGCGCTAAGCACGGTCAGACTGCCCTGCCGGTTGCCATGCCATCGATCACTCTGCACGTCCTGGACCTGCATGCGATCATCATGACACCGGCTGGCTGAACCGGTCGTTCCCGGCACCTCAGGCACCAGCGTCACCTCCGCCTGAACCCTCCGCCCGGACCCGGAACGCATCGAGGTTGCAAGACTTGCCCTCCACGGCGAGACACCCGCCACCTCGATGGCGTATGCCTGAGTATTCCGATGATGCCGCCTTGTCCCATGAATGTGTCTTGAGCCCGAACGCCAATCAGGTCTTCGCTCCCATTCAATGATGACAGGCGGCTCATCCCCGCTGAGCACCGTCCCCCTATACGCATTCGCTTCCCCCGCCCTCCCCTTGAGGATCGCGAGCCCCTTGACGTGCGCGCGTGTCCGGCTTGAGCAATCGACTCCATGCTCGCTACGTGCGGACAGCTTGCTGACTGGCGACCATAAAAAACGGCCAGTGCTTGAAGCACTGACCGTTCATGTCGCCCCTTCAGGGCAGGAAGCTGAGCGTCAGATCACGCCATTTCCGCTTCCGTTTCCAGGTGAAGTTCGCCGTTGTCGACCGTGACATGCACGATGCCGCCCGACTCGGACAGGTCGCCGAACAGTATCATCTCTGCCAGCGGCTTCTTGAGCTTCTCCTGAATCACGCGTGCCATCGGGCGAGCACCCATTGCCGGGTCGTACCCGAGGGTCGCCAGCAGGTCGCGCGCCTCGTCAGCGACATCCAGCTGCACGCGCTTCTCATCCAGTTGCGCCTGCAGTTCGACCAGGAACTTGTCGACCACATTGCGCACCACGGCGAGATCCAGCGCGCCGAACTGGATGATGCCATCCAGACGGTTGCGGAATTCCGGCGAGAACGTCTTGCGGATGACTTCCATGGCGTCGGTGGAGTGATCCTGATGCTTGAAACCGATGGAGCGACGCGCCACCTGCTCGGCACCCGCGTTGGAGGTCATCACCAGGATGACGTTGCGGAAGTCCGCTTCGCGACCGTTGTTGTCGGTCAGGCGGCCGTGGTCCATCACCTGCAGCAGCAGATTGAAGACTTCCGGGTGCGCCTTCTCGATCTCATCCAGCAACAACACGCAGTGCGGCTGCTTGGTGATGGCTTCGGTCAATAGACCGCCCTGGTCATAACCGACGTACCCCGGCGGTGCCCCGATGAGACGCGAGACGGTGTGACGCTCCATGTACTCGGACATGTCGAAGCGCACCAGCTCGATACCCATCAACGCCGCCAGCTGGCGGGCGACCTCGGTCTTGCCGACGCCTGTCGGGCCAGCGAACAGGAAGCTGCCCACCGGCTTGTCCGGCGCCTTGAGGCCTGCACGCGACAGCTTGATCGCCGCGGACAGTCCGGTGATGGCGTCGTCCTGCCCGAACACCAGCATCTTGAGATCGCGCTCGAGATTGGACAGCAGCTTCTTGTCGGAGCTGGAGACCGTCTTCGGCGGAATGCGAGCGATGGAGGCGACGATCGCCTCGACCTGCTCGGTATCGATGGTGTCGACGCGGATGCTCTCCGGCAGCAGGCGCTGGTGGGCACCGGCCTCGTCGATCACGTCGATGGCCTTGTCCGGCAGCTGACGGTCGTTGATGTAGCGGTCCGCCAGACGCACTGCCGTTTCCAGCGAGGCATCGGTGTACTTGATGGCATGGTGCTCCTCGAAGCGACCACGCAGCCCCTTGAGGATACGGATGGTGTCATCCACCGACGGCTCCATGACATCGACCTTCTGGAAGCGACGCGCCAGGGCGCGGTCCTTCTCGAAGATGCCGCGGAATTCCTGGAAGGTGGTGGAACCGATGCAACGCAGCTCGCCGGAAGACAGCAGCGGCTTGAGCAGGTTGGAGGCATCCATCACGCCACCGGAGGCGGCACCCGCACCGATGACGGTGTGGATCTCGTCGATGAACAGGATCGAGCTCGGTTCCTTGCGCAACTCCGCCAGCAATGACTTGAGACGCTTCTCGAAGTCACCGCGGTACTTGGTGCCGGCCAGCAGCGCCCCGAGATCCAGCGAGTAGACCACAGCCTCCTTGATGACGTCCGGCACATCCTCCTCGACGATGCGCTTGGCCAGACCTTCCGCAATGGCGGTCTTGCCGACACCGGCCTCACCGACCAGCAGCGGATTGTTCTTGCGGCGACGCACCAGAATCTGCACCACGCGCTCGAGCTCGCCATCGCGGCCGATCAGCGGGTCGATCTTGCCCAGACGCGCCTGCTCGTTGAGGTTGGTGGCGTAGTTGGTCAGCGGATTGTTGCCGCCTTCGCTGCTCGCCTCTTCGCTCTCTTCATTCTCGACCGACGCCTGGGGCGTCTGGGTGTGACCCGCGACCTTGGAGATGCCATGCGCGATGTAATTGACCGCATCCACACGCGCGACATTCTGCTGCTTGAGGAAGTAGACGGCCTGGCTCTCCTGCTCGGAGAAGATGGCCACCAGCACGTTGGCGCCGGTCACTTCACTCTTGCCGGAGGATTGCACGTGGAAGACGGCACGCTGCAGTACGCGCTGGAAGCCCAGCGTCGGCTGAGTCTCGCGGTCTTCCTGCTCTTCCGGAATCAGCGGGGTGGTGGAATTGATGAAGTCCTGAAGATCGACTCGCAGCTTGTCCAGATTGGCACCACAGGCGCGCAGGACATCGGCAGCGGAGGCATTGTCCAGCAGTGCCAGCAGGAGGTGTTCCACGGTCATGAATTCGTGGCGTTTGGAACGTGCCACGGTGAAGGCCGTGTTCAGGGTCAGTTCAAGTTCTTTGCTCAACATGGCAAGTCCCCTCTAGGCCGCGTCTTGGACGGATCACTCCGCCCGGTCGATGTCGCACAGCAGCGGATGCTGGCACTCTCGAGCATATTGATTGACTTGGTGGCATTTCGTTTCCGCGATGTCGCGACTGAAGATGCCACAGGTTCCTTTTCCCTGATGATGGACAGCGAGCATGATCTGTACTGCCTGCTCCTGATCCTTGTTGAAAAAGGTGGTCAGCACCTCCACGACGAAGTCCATCGGCGTGAAGTCATCATTGTGCAGAACGACCTTGTACATGGGCGGTGGAGCCAGTTCAGGCTCAGCGGTCTCGAATGCCAGATCTCCTTCGTGGTCTTCCTGGTATCCGGGTTCCTGAGCCGACGGGGCCTGATTGCTGATCGACAGTGTCTCCAGTAAGGGAGGACTGCCGCGCGATGTCTCTGTCTTGAACATAAGGGGCTGATCCGGTGAACACAAGCCGTGACGAAGCAGATTGCCTCAACGCGACGCGAAGAAGGACAAGCGCTGCCACGTCGTCTCAATGTGGGTGTGATAAGGAAAAGATGGGGGCTTGTCGATCTGGTTGCAAGCTTTGGTCGCGCACGCCCGGGCGTACACGTTCATGCCTGCATCGCGACGCTCTGACATGAATGCGGGCATTTGCATGCATTTTCGCTCACATACGCGACAGACACTTCTCGTCAGGCGTCGCCAACTGACGACCCATTCAAGCGTCTCGCCGCTCAATGAAACCCGGAATGCTACCGCGCAGAACGCTCCACTCAGAATGCCCAGGAGTGGCAATCGTTGGCGGCAGCCTGAGCGCGCAGCCGAGAAGCTTCCATCTCAAACGCAAGAAGGCCCCCGGACATGTCCGGGGGCCTTCTGCTGAAACCTGTCACGCAACCTGATACCTGGACATCAGATCAACGCAGGGTCTCAGGCATCCATGTTGTCAGCGACAGCCTGACCGAACTCGGAGCACTTCAGCAGCTTGGCATCGTCCATCAGGCGATGGAAGTCATAGGTGACTTCACCCTTGGCGATGGCCTTCTCGACGCCTTTCAGCACGAGATCAGCCGCTTCGACCCAACCCATGTGACGCAGCATCATCTCGGCAGAGAGGATGACGGAGCCCGGGTTGACCTTGTCCTGGCCAGCGTACTTCGGTGCAGTACCGTGAGTCGCTTCGAACATGGCGACGGTGTCGGACAGGTTGGCACCCGGCGCGATACCGATACCACCCACTTCCGCCGCCAGGGCGTCGGACAGGTAGTCACCGTTCAGGTTCAGGGTGGCGATGACGTCATATTCCGCCGGACGCAGCAGGATCTGCTGGAGCATGGCGTCAGCGATGACGTCCTTGACCACGATGTCCTTGCCGTTGTTCGGGTTCTTGAAGGTCATCCACGGACCGCCATCCAGCAGCTCGCCGCCGAACTCGTCCTTGACGATTTCGTAGCCCCAATCCTTGAAGGCACCTTCGGTGAACTTCATGATGTTGCCCTTGTGCACCAGGGTCAGCGACTCACGGTCGTTGTCGATGGTGTACTGGACAGCCTGACGGACCAGACGCTTGGTACCTTCTTCGGAGACCGGCTTGACGCCGATACCGCAGTTCTCCGGGAAGCGGATGTTGGTGACACCCATCTCTTCGCGCAGGAACTTGATGACCTTGTCGGCTTCCGGGGTCCCCGCTTTCCATTCGACACCGGCATAGATGTCTTCGGAGTTTTCACGGAAAATGACCATGTCGACGTCAGCCGGCTTCTTGACCGGGCTCGGCACACCAGTGAACCAGCGCACCGGGCGCAGGCAGGTGTACAGATCCAGCTTCTGACGCAGAGCGACGTTCAGGGAGCGAATACCACCGCCCACCGGAGTGGTCAGCGGGCCCTTGATGGAAACGATGTAATCCTTGACAGCCTCGAGAGTCTCTTCCGGCAGCCAGGTGTCAGCATCATAAACGTGAGTGGCTTTTTCACCGGCGTAGACTTCCATCCAGTGAATCTTGCGCTCGCCGCCATAGGCCTTGTCGACAGCAGCGTCGATGGCAATCTTCATGGCCGGAGTCACGTCCACACCGATACCATCGCCTTCGATGAACGGGATGATCGGATTATTCGGAACGTTGAGGGTATTGTCGGAATTTGCGGTGATCTTGGCACCGCCTTCCGGGACGACAATCTTCTGGAACCCCATTGATAACTCCCCTGTCATGGATTCAGTGGAGGCGCGAGTATAGCACCCGTGCCGCTTCTCACAGTAGGCTTATACGGCAGCCGCGACAAAAGTCTAAACCATGTCTCTCATATATCTGCTTCACAAGCCCTACCGCGTTCTGACGCAGTTCACCGACCGCGATCAGGGCCGCCAGACGCTCGCTGACTTCATCGACGTGCCGGATGTCTATGCCGCCGGGCGCCTCGACTATGACTCCGAGGGACTGCTGCTGCTCACCAGTGATGGCGCGCTCTCCCACCAGATCGCGCACCCGAGGAAGAAACAACCCAAGACCTACTGGGTACAGGTGGAAGGTACCCCCGATGAGCAGGCCATCGCCGCGTTGAGAGCCGGTGTCGAGCTCAAGGATGGCATGACCCGACCGGCGAAGGTCAGGCTGATTGACCCGCCAGCGTTGCCAGACAGGCAACCCCCTGTGCGCTTTCGTGCCAGCATTCCGACCCACTGGCTGGAGATCATCATCAGTGAAGGTCGCAATCGCCAGGTGCGTCGCATGACCGCCCACGTCGGCCTGCCGACCCTGCGCTTGATCCGCGCGGCCATCGGGCCATGGAAGCTCGATGGCCTTGCACCCGGTGAATGGCGCAGCGAGGAAGTCGAGATGCCAGCGCCACCTCGTCGCGAGTCCCGCTCGCCACGCCATAAGGGCGCGACGGGCAAGCCGGGCGAGCGCCGCACCGGCAACGCTGGCCCCCGGGGCAGTGGCAGTAGAAGCAGTAAAGCCAGCAATGGCAAGGGTTTCAGCAAGGGCTCAGGTCAAGGTTCAGGCAAGACACCCGGCGGCGGCGCCCGTCGCCCCTCATCCCCCAAGAAAGGAAGGAAATCCTGATGGCTGCTCGCTGGCCCCCGAATGTCACCGTCGCCTGTGTCGTCGAACGCGCCGGGCGCTACCTGATCGTCGAGGAAGACAAGGGCGGGCCCTGCACGGTGTTCAACCAGCCGGCCGGCCATCTCGAACCCCATGAGCGCATCATCGACGGCGTAAAACGCGAAGTTCGCGAGGAAACCGCCTGGCGCATCCTGCTCACCGGCTATCTCGGCCTCTATGTGCACGTGGCCGAGGACGGCACCCACTTCCACTCCCACAGTTTCGAGGCCGCCGCCCTTGAGCACCTGTGCACGCCGCTGGACCCTGACATCGTCAGAACGCACTGGCTGTCGCTTGAGGAGATCGAGCAGCTCGAGGACATGGGCCGCCTGCGCAGCCCGCTGGTGACCCGTCGTATCCGCGATAGCCAACGTGGCAAGCGTTTCCCGCTGGATGTGCTGCACGATTGAGCGATCGCCCGCGCCGGAAGTCAGCCGCCAGGCGTGCTTTCAAGCGGCGCTTGCGGCCCAGCGCGGCAGACGGTGCAGGCGGGGTGAATCCCTGCCCCGCATTCAGGTATAATCTCGGCCATTCGAGCGGCGCCAGAATGACGGGTCTGCCGCCTCCCCTGTTTGTGACAACCCGCGGCCATGCGGGTGACGAGAGAACTGATGACCGCTGAAACCGGTACCGGAACCAAGGTCATCGTCGGCATGTCCGGCGGTGTCGACTCCTCCGTCTCTGCCTTGTTGTTGATGGAGCAGGGCTACCACGTCGAAGGCCTGTTCATGAAGAACTGGGACGAAGACGACGGTAGCGAATACTGTACCGCCCTCGAAGACCTGGCCGATGCCCAGGCCGTGTGCGACAAGCTCGGCATCAAGCTGCACACCGCCAACTTCGCCGCGGAGTACTGGGACAACGTCTTCGAGCACTTCCTGGCCGAGTACAAGGCCGGTCGCACGCCGAATCCCGACATCCTGTGCAACCGCGAGATCAAGTTCAAGGTCTTCCTCGAGTATGCCGAGATGCTGGGCGCCGAGCTGATCGCCACTGGTCACTACGTGCGTGGCGGCGTGCGTGAGGGCCTCCCGCGCCTTCTCAAGGGCCTGGACACCAACAAGGACCAGAGCTACTTCCTGTACGCCGTGCCGCAGGCGGCCATCGCGCGCACCCTGTTCCCCGTCGGCGAGCTCGAGAAGCACGAAGTACGCGCCATCGCCGAGAAGCATGAGCTGATCACCGCGCGCAAGAAGGATTCCACCGGTATCTGCTTCATCGGCGAGCGGCGTTTCGCCGACTTCCTCAAGCAGTACCTGCCCGCTCAGCCCGGCAAGATCGAGACTCCCGATGGCGATGTCATCGGCGAGCACATGGGCCTGATGTACTACACCCTCGGCCAGCGCCAGGGGCTGGGGATCGGTGGCCTCAAGCGCTATCCGGACGCGCCCTGGTTCGTGTGCGCCAAGGACCTGGAGCGCAACGTGCTGATCGCCGTGCAGGGCAAGCACCACGACCTGCTCTACACTCAGGCGTTGAGCACCGAATCCGTCGACTGGGTCGCAGGCGAGCCGCCGCAGACCGACGCCAATGGCGAGCTGCGCATTCGCTGCAAGAACCGCTATCGCCAGGAAGACCAGGCCGCGACCTTGATCGTCAATGACGGCCAGCGTGTCGAGGTGCGTTTCGATGAACCGCAACGTGCCGTCACGCCCGGCCAGTCTGCCGTCTTCTATCTCGGCGACATCTGTCTGGGCGGCGGCGTGATCGATGCCGCCTGGAAACTTCCAGCGGCGGATGCCAGCGCTTCCACCGCCCCGCTCTCTGGCCCCGAGGAGTCCGCCGCGCAATGACCAGCGTGCCGATCCGTCCCGTCACTGATACCACTACCCGCCAGGCACTTTCGCTGGCGGGTGTCTTCCAGGCAGCCGCACTGGTCGATGAGCTGGCCCGCCACGGCCAGTGCGATGAGCGCGCCTGGGAAACCCTGGTCAATGCCACGCTGGATACCAATCCGGAAAGCTTCGAAGCCATCTACGGCGGGCACCATAACCGCCTGCGGCTCGGCATCGACACCGTCAGTGCGGTGATGGAACGTCGCCAGGTCTCACCCGTGGTGATGCGTTACGGCTTCTCGCTGGTGATGCTGATGAGCAAGCTCAAGAAGGACCCGGACATGCTGGAAAAGCTGGGCGCGGGCCTGACGCGCATCCAGGGCCAGGCCGAGCACTTCGGGCCGACCCACGAGAACGTGATCGCAAGCCTGGGCGAGCTTTACCAGCAGACCCTCTCCACCTTCCGCTACCGGATCGTGGTGCAGGGCGATCCCGGCCTGCTGCAGCAGCGCATGATGCCGGAACGCATCCGCTGCGCCCTGCTGGCAGGCGTGCGCTTCGCACTGCTGTGGGACCAGCAGGGCGGCCGTCGCTGGAAGCTGGTCTTCCAGCGCAGCGCGCTCAAGAAGTCATTGCAGCAGCTGGGCTGAGCCGAGCTCGCGCCAGCGCGTCACCTGACGCAACCTGATTCACACCCGAATTCGCTTCAACAACGCTGGAGCCCGTGAACCGGGCTCCGAGACACTTGAACCGGCAGCGCGTCATGTCCTGCCACCATCGGAAGATTCTCATCATGCAGCTGTCCGCCCTCACCGCCCTGTCTCCTGTCGATGGCCGCTATGGCGCCAAGACCGAGGCCCTGCGCGAGCACTTCAGTGAATTCGGCCTGATCCGTGCCCGTGTCATCGTCGAGGTGCGCTGGTTGCAACGCCTGGCCGCCCACGCCGAGATCGCTGAAGTGCCGGCCTTCTCCGCGGATGCCAACGCCGTGCTGGATAGCATCGTCAGTGAATTCAGTGTCGAGGATGCCCAGCGCATCAAGGACATCGAACGCACCACCAACCACGACGTGAAGGCGGTCGAGTACTTCCTGAAGGAAAAGGTCGAGAGCAACGCCGAACTCAACGCCGTCACCGAGTTCATCCACTTCGCCTGCACCAGTGAAGACATCAACAATCTGTCTCACGCCCTGATGCTGCGTGGCGGCCTGGACAAGGTGCTGCTGCCGCAGATGCGTGAAGTGACCGAAGCGATCGTCGCGCTGGCCCACCAGCACGCCGAACAGCCGATGCTGTCGCGCACCCACGGTCAGACTGCCAGCCCGACCACCCTCGGCAAGGAAATGGCCAACGTCGCCGCGCGTCTGCGTCGTCAGCTGGCGCAGATCGAACGCATCGAGATGCTCGGCAAGATCAACGGTGCCGTGGGCAACTACAACGCCCACCTGACCACCTATCCGGCCATCGACTGGGCGGCCAACGCCGAAACCTTCGTCGAGAGCCTCGGGTTGACCTTCAACCCGTACACCACCCAGATCGAGCCGCACGACTACATCGCCGAGCTGTTCGATGCCATCTGCCGCTTCAACACCATCCTGATCGACTTCGATCGTGACGTCTGGGGCTACATCTCGCTGGGTTACTTCAAGCAGCGCACCGTGGCCGGCGAGATCGGCTCCTCCACCATGCCGCACAAGGTCAACCCGATCGACTTCGAGAACTCCGAAGGCAATCTGGGCATCGCCAACGCCGTGCTGGGCCATCTGGCACAGAAGCTGCCGATCTCCCGCTGGCAGCGTGATCTGACCGACTCCACCGTGCTGCGCAACCTGGGCACCGGCCTGGCGCAGGGTCTGATCGCCTACCAGGCGACCCTGAAAGGCATCAGCAAGCTGGAAGCCAACCCGGAGCGTCTGAACGCCGACCTGGACAACAGCTGGGAAGTGCTGGCCGAGCCGATCCAGACCGTCATGCGTCGTTACGGCATCGAGAAGCCCTACGAGAAGCTCAAGGAGCTGACCCGTGGCAAGCGTATCGACCAGGCCGGTTTCGCCGCCTTCATCGAGACGCTGGAACTGCCGGAAGACGTCAAGACCGAGCTGAAGGCACTAAGCCCGGCCAGCTACATCGGCAACGCCATTGCACAGGCCAAGGCGCTCTAAGCGGCGCAGGTCACTGCAAATCTTTGGACGCCGGGGCCTTTGCTCCGGCGTCATGCATTGCGCATTGGACGCATGCAACACGCAGCACGCTGAATGACACCCTGGATTCACGACCACTGACGTTCTTCGTCAGTGGGCACGACATGCCACGCTCTCAAGGCTCGGCATGGAACGCATCGCCTTCTGCCATCCGGCAAAACGGCTTCAACGACGTCATCGCGAGACCGCCGCCCCCTGACAGGCTGCCGTTCGCGTTCGAGAGGTTCTGCATGAGCACATCCCCCGCCCCCCGCGACACCGACACGCCTCTGGCGCTGTTGGGCGGCCTGAGCATCCGCGAATTCCTGCGCGATTACTGGCAGCAGAAGCCGCTGCTGATCCGCGGGGCCTTCGCAGACTTCGAGACGCCGCTGGAAGCCGATGAACTGGCCGGTCTGGCCTGTGAGGATGGCATCGAAGCGCGTCTGGTCGAGGAAAACGGCCCGGACAAGCCCTGGCAGGTCAGCCACGGCCCCTTCGATGAGGCGACCTTCGCGCGTCTCGACGCCAAGGACGACAGCCAGTGGAGCCTGCTGGTGCAGGCGGTGGATCACTACGTCCCCGACGTCGCCGCGCTGTTCGAGCCCTTCACCTTCCTGCCGCGCTGGCGCCTCGATGACATCATGATCAGCTACGCGCCGACCGGCGGCAGCGTCGGCCCGCACCTGGACAACTACGATGTCTTCCTGCTGCAGGCCCAAGGCCAGCGTCATTGGCAGCTGGGCGGCATGCACACAGACGACGCCGAGATCATCGATGGCATCGACCTGCGCATCCTCAAGCACTTCGAGGTCACGCCGGGCGAGGACTGGGTGCTGGAACCCGGCGACATGCTCTACGTACCGCCGCGCCTGGCGCACCACGGTGTCAGCCAGTCCGATGACTGCATGACCATCTCCGTCGGCTTCCGCGCGCCTTCCGCCGATGAAGTCGTCACCTCCTACGCCGACTATCTGGGTGCCAGCCTGCCGGAATCGCTGCGCTACCGTGACCAGGGCATGGCACCGGTCGCCAATGCCGGCGAGCTGGACGACGCCTCGCTCGAGCGTATGCGCGAATTGCTGCTCAGTACGCTGGATAACCCGACCCAGCTGGCGCAGTGGTTCGGCCGCTACATGACCCAGCCCAAGTACCTGGAGCAGCTCGCCGCTCGCGAACCGGCCCTCAAGACGCATGAGCTGGTCGAGTATCTGGAAGATGAAGGCGTACTGGTGCGCTCTCTTGGATCACGCTTCGCCTTCCGTCACGGCGAAGATGGCAACAGCACGCTGTTCGTCGATGGCGATGGTATCCTGGCCCCCCAGCCGCTGGCGGAAGCGTTGGCCTCCGATCAGCGCCTTACCGCGGTGTTGCTTGACTACACCACGGCAGACCTTGATCGCAGTGCCGTGGCCAGCCTGCTGACGGCGCTGATCAACCGCGGCAGCCTGATACTGGAATGTGACCTTCAGGACGAAGAGGACGATGAAGAATGAGTGACGCCATGATCAGCCTGGAACGGGGCGACTGGCAGACGTTGGGCAACGAGGCCAGCGAGATCCGCCGCGTCGTGTTCATCGAGGAACAGCAGGTACCGCGGGAGGAGGAGTGGGACGGGCGCGACGACGCCTGCGAACACTTCCTCGTGCATCTGGATGGCCGCACCGTCGGCACGGCCCGTCTATTGCCGGGCGGCCATGTCGGCCGTGTCGCCATTCTCTCCGAAGCACGCGGGCTGGGGCTTGGCCAACGCCTGATGGAAGCGGTCATCCATGCTGCGCGTCAGGCTGGCCACGCTGAAGTGCTACTGGATGCTCAGACCCATGCGCTGGAATTCTATCAACGTCTCGGCTTCACGGCTTACGGCGACGAGTTTCTCGATGCCGGCATACCGCATCGCAGCATGCGCTTGATTCTGAACTGAATTTTAGCTTAATCCTTAAGAAACCGGCCCTATCCAGGGCCGGTTTTTTTTGTACCCTGAAGTTTCTTGTAGTCTGGCTACAACCCGCTCCTTGACCAAGTCATAATTCCCCAAACCGCATGGATACTGACATCATGACGTCATTGAGAATGAATTAAAACGACTGTTTGTCAGCAGGAATTACGCAACGTTGAATCTGTTGTAAAACGATCGTTTTAATACGACCAAGGAATGAAAGACAGCACTCAATTTCGGAGCGATGCTAGAGATCAAGCCATTTACGCTGCACTGCAACATGACGCACTGCCCGACTCGGCACCGCCTTCAGGAGATTCGCCCATGTTCACCTCAGACTCACGAACGCAGGTCGCCTTGATAGGTGGTAGGGGTGACCAGGTACTCGGGGAACCTGATGATGCCGCTCTGGCCGAGCAATGGCACAACGCCGAGATCCGCACACGGATTCTCAAGCTGGCGCGTCCCCTCAAGGACCTGCTGCCACCGCAGACAGCGGAGTCGGTGGCGGCACAGGCGCAGACGATCTGCCATCTGAGTCGCGACCAGCGCTGGCAGCTTCCCGGCGAGCAATGGCAACTGCGCTCACAGGGCAGTGGCTGGCAGCTTGAGCGCAACGGGCAGCCGGCAACCGCTGGCGAGACGCAGGAGGCGCCTGACCAGCTGTCACTCGCCGGACTCACCGATGACGTGACGGGAATGCAGCTGGGCAACCGCCCGCTTCCCCGGGCCCTCTGGACACTGGCCGCCGCGCGGCATCGCGGCGAACGTCATTCGGTGCTGGCCATTGCCCAGATCAGCAGCGTGCGCGAGGCGCTGTGCTGGGGAGAATTGGTCTCACGACTGCGCGCGCCAAACGGCAGGCCGCCGCGCATCGTCCTCACCCTCAGCCACTGCACGCTACCCACGCTGGAAGCCAGCCTGTACTTCCTGATGCCCTGGTTGGACGGCATCACGCTGACAGCGGCACCCGGCCTGGAAACAGCCTGCCTTGGCGTGATCAAGGCTCGCTTCAGACTTGCTGAGCCAGCGGAGCTCGACAACGCCACCGACGACGTCTTCTGTCGCACGGCGTGACTCCTCTGGTGATGCCTGAAAGATCAATAACAACAAACTGTCATGCAGCAACCTCAAGACGCAGAGCACCGCCACTCCCATTTCACGCGTCGCTCTCGCGTCGACCGTCAGACGATAGACAAGCGAACAGATACAAGACACAGACAATACGCCAGGGGCTGAGCCCCGACGACGAAGCCATCAGGAGATGCCACCATGAGTCACACACGTGCCGATCAGATTGCCGCGCTCGAGAAGGACTGGGCCGAGAATCCGCGCTGGAAAGGGATCACTCGCCCCTATTCCGCCGAGGATGTGGTGCGCCTGCGCGGTTCCGTCCAGGAAGCCAACACCTTGGCGACCCGCGGTGCCGAGAAGCTCTGGAAACTGGTCAATGGTGATGCCAAGAAGGGCTACGTCAACTGTCTGGGCGCCCTGACCGGTGGCCAGGCCATGCAACAGGTGAAGGCCGGCATTGAGGCCATCTACCTGTCCGGCTGGCAGGTCGCCGCCGACAACAACACCAGTGAGGCCATGTACCCGGATCAGTCGCTCTATCCGGTGGATTCCGTGCCGACCGTGGTCAAGCGCATCAACAACACCTTCCGCCGCGCCGACCAGATTCAGTGGCAGAAAGGGGCCAACCCCGGCGATGTCGGCTTCGTCGATTACTTCGCGCCTATCGTGGCGGATGCCGAGGCCGGTTTCGGTGGCGTGCTCAACGGCTACGAGCTGATGACTGCCATGATCCGTGCGGGCGCCTCCGGCGTGCACTTCGAGGATCAGCTGGCCTCTGTCAAGAAGTGTGGTCACATGGGTGGCAAGGTACTGGTGCCGACCCAGGAAGCGGTGCAGAAGCTGGTGGCTGCTCGCCTGGCCGCTGACGTGGCGGGTGTCCCGACCCTGGTCATCGCGCGTACCGATGCCAATGCCGCCGACCTGATCACCTCGGATGTCGACGACTACGACAAGCCGTTCCTGACCGGTGAGCGCTCCGACGAAGGCTTCTATCGCGTCAAGGCAGGTCTGGATCAAGCCATTGCCCGTGGTCTGGCCTACGCGCCCTACTCCGACCTGATCTGGTGCGAAACCGCCAAGCCGGACCTCGAGGAGGCGCGCCGCTTCGCCGAAGCGATCAAGAAGGAATACCCGGACCAGCTGCTGGCCTACAACTGCTCGCCTTCCTTCAACTGGAAGAAGAACCTCGACGACGCCACCATCGCCAAGTTCCAGCAGGAACTGTCGGACATGGGCTACAAGTACCAGTTCATCACCCTGGCCGGTATCCACAACATGTGGTTCAACATGTTCGATCTTGCCTACGACTATGCGCAGGGCGAAGGCATGAAGCACTATGTCGAGAAGGTGCAGGAAGCCGAATTCGCCGCAGCCGAGAAGGGCTACACCTTCGTGGCGCACCAGCAGGAAGTCGGCACCGGTTACTTCGATGACATGACCAACGTCATTCAAGGCGGCAACTCCTCCGTCACAGCGCTGACGGGCTCCACGGAAGAAGACCAGTTCTAGGCCGCTGACATCGCGGTATGGCACCTCGCAATGACAGGATTGCGCGAGGTGCCACCCGCAGACTGACCGAAGCCCGCTCACGCGGGCTTTTTCGTGCCTTGGCGCCTTGAATGCCCGCCGTGGATGCCCGCCGCGAATGTTCATCAACGTCGACGGATATCCCAGCGCTGACATTCATGCGGCATGGCTCATGCAGAAGTGCTCACACGGAAGTCCTTACGTGGCAGCACTCATGCGTCGGTACTCACGTGGTCGGTACTCACGTGGTCGGTACCCACGTGGTAGCACTCACGCGACCGGGAAGTGCAGAAGTTGCGTCACCTCAGCGTTTCAGGTCGGGAACCCGTCAAGGCCGACGTGGTCTATAATGTTAAGAAACAGTGTTCTCGCACGCCCGTCGTGACAGGAACCTGCTGGCGGCCCAAGGAAGTGATCGCCTACCTGAGTCTTGCTCTCTCAGCACTCAGCATTCTCCATCACAACCTCAAGCTGCACCGCATCATGCGAGGAGATACACCATGACACTCTCACTGACTCACAAACGATCGACTGGCGCACGCCGCTGGCTGCCCGTGATCGCACTCGGCGTGCTGACACTTGGCGGCTGCGCGAACAGCGACATCTACTCCGGCAACGTCTACACCGGCGATCAGGCCAAGCGCGCACAGTCCGTCAGCTACGGCACCATCACCTCACTGCGCCCGGTGCAGATCCAGGCACAGGATGAAGGTAGTGGCGTGCTCGGTGGCCTGGGTGGCGCGGTTGTCGGCGGCCTGCTCGGCAGCCAGATCGGCGGCGGCTCCGGCCGTGCGATCGCCACTGCCGCGGGCGCCATCGGCGGCAGCGTGGCTGGCAAGTCGATCGCTGACAAGGTCGACCAGATCGATGCCTACGAGATTGAAGTCCGCCGCGATGCCGGCGACAGCCTCATCGTCGTCCAGAAAGCCGATACCGCCTTCTCGGTTGGCCAACGTGTCCGCCTGGTCGGCTACGGCGCCAACCTGAGCGTCGCGCCTTACTGAGTTCTCGATGGTTGGCGCTCCCTTGCAGGGGGCGCCGACCGCTTGGTTTCTGTGCCCTTCTGCGGTGCCTGTCGCAGGCCCCGCCCAGGAAGCGTCGCCTCGCTTTCTCCTGCCTCCCCCCTTCGCTTCGTCCCCCCCTCCTTCCAACTCACACAGCCATGGATCGCCTCAATGGGTAGTCTGCAGATTGCCTATTGGTTAACAAGCTATGAAATCGGGATTTTTTGTGCAAAGTTATACGTCTGCAGCCAAAATTGACTCTGTGTACAACTTTCCGTCCCAGGAGTTGCGATGCGTCCCGTCACTGCCCGTCCAGCAGGTTCTCGCCCAAGCACCCGCAAGCTGTCTTGTGGCATGTCATCTTCAAGAAGCTCCCCCCGCGCTTGTCCCAGCGCAGTCACTGACAGTCCCGGCGGTACCGCCGCCCTCAGCCATGCCCCGCAGATGGCACCGGCCTTCTCGACCCGGCGCCTGGGCATGGCATTGATCATGCTGGGTGCGGTGGCATTGGCCCCCATGGTGGAGGCAGCCGAGGACGAGGGTGGCGTGCTGTCATTGAAGGTCGAGAACGACATTCTCACCTCCGGCGATGATGGCCATTACACCAACGGCTTTGCGTTGAGCTACACCTTCGAGACACCACAGCAGCACTGGTCACGCTCATTCGCGGACTGGGTGCCCGGCTTCAGCGCTGCGCGACTGGACGCCACGGCCTACCGCTTCGGACAGCAGATCTATACCCCCAATGACATCACGCGAGATCAACCTGATCAGGATGACCGCCCCTACGCAGGCTACCTGTTCGGTGGCGTCTCGCTGTTCGCCGGTGAAGAAGGAGATGACTGGCGACGGGTGGATACCTTCAATCTGGATCTCGGCATCGTCGGCCCGGCCTCGGGCGCCAAGGATGCCCAGAAGGCGGTACACAAGCTGACCAGCAGCGATGAGCCGGAAGGCTGGGATCACCAGCTGCACAACGAGCCGGTGATCAATACCGGCTGGCAGACGCAGCTATGGCTGCCCGCCAGGGCCGCGGGGCTTGAGGTGGAGTACGGGCCATCGGCTTCCGTGGCGCTGGGCAATCTCTACACCTATGCGGGCGTCGGAGGCGGAGTGCGCATCGGCCAGGGGCTGACCCGCAGCTACGGGATACCGACAGTCGCGCCAGCCCAGGGCGGCCGTCAGTACTTCCATTCCGACGGCGACTTCGCCTGGTACCTGTTCGCCAATATCGAAGGCCGCGCGATGGCCTACAACATGCTGCTGGATGGCAATGGCTTCGAGGACAGCGCCTCGGTGGACCGTCGCCCACTGGTCGGCGACCTGCAGCTGGGCTTCGCGCTCAGCTGGCAACGCTGGCAGCTGGCGTTCGTCAACGTGTGGCGCACTCACGAATTCGAGACGCAGCAGGAGAGCGATCAATTCGGCTCGCTGACGCTCTCGACCTGGCTGTGAGTCAGCGCTGAGCTGCAAGCGGCACTGACAGGCAGCGATGGCTGAGCAGAGTCCGATGAGAAGAGCCTGATGGGCAGAAACAGATGAGCAGAAACAGATGAGCAGAAACAGAAAGGCCGGGCAGATAGCCCGGCCTTTCTGTCTGCGGGAAACGTCAGGCTTCCCGGAAGGTTGCTGCTGGTGAGATCAGTGCATCTTGACCTTGCTCATGCCCCAGCAGATCAGCTTGCCGCCGATCAGAACGATCAGCGCCAGCACGATCAATGCCATCAGCATGGAGATGGGATTGACGATGAAGGTCGCCCCCAGGATACCCAGGGCCACGCCCCAGACGTAGCGGTCACCGCTATCGATGCTCAGAGCCTCCGGCAGGACACGCTTGACGGTGGCACCCAGCGAGCCTTCCCAGCGGTTCAAGCACAGCATGAAGATCGCAGCGAAGCTCACCAGCCAGATCAATGTCACGGTCATCGAAATTCTCTCCTGAAAAATAGGGTCGCATGGCGCCTGAGTTGTCATTTCCCGTCAGGCGACGGGACAGAGTGTGCAGAGCGAGGCCACCTCGGGCCGCGCGTCAGAATCCGCAATATCCGAGTAGGCAGAGTAACCAGACCCCGTGGCCCTCGCAAGCCATCGCCCCAACCTTGCATGGCCGCCAGCAGGAAGGCCACTATACGCTGACAGGGCAACTCCGCCAGACACCTGATGATCCGACAGTTTTGCGCCTTTCTTCACCAATGACTTCGGGGTGAGAAAAAACCCTGCCTCGGGGTTGAAATGCACGCCTGCGAGCGTCACCTATACTTTCAAGACAAGGCAACGTGCGCTGGATTGCCTCTCCGGCAATGTCATCAGCGGGCCAGGAGCCACGTGATACGCGGCTTTTTTCCAGTTTCCCCCCTGACAGTCACCTCAGGGGCACGTTACCATTGACGTTCATATACCTATCGAAAGGCTCTCATCATGCAAATCGCCCAGAATGCCGTCGTATCCTTCCACTACACCCTGACCAACAACGAAGGGGAAGTGCTGGATAGCTCCGAAGGTCGCGAGCCGCTGGCCTACATCCACGGCGCTGGCAACATCGTCCCGGGCCTCGAGAAGGAACTCGACGGCAAGACTTCCGGCGACGAGCTGAAAGTTGCCGTCTCTCCGGAAGAAGGTTACGGCGAAGTCCAGGAAGCCCTGGTCCAGGAAGTACCGCGTGAAGCCTTCCAGGGTGTCGAAGACATCGAAGCTGGCATGCAGTTCCAGGCGCAGACCCAGGGCGGCCCGCTGATGGTCACCGTCACCAAGGTCGAAGGCGACACTGTCACTGTCGATGGCAACCACCCGCTGGCCGGCGAAACCCTGAACTTCGACGTGCAGATCACCAACGTGCGTGAAGCTTCTGCCGAAGAGCTGGAACACGGCCACGTTCACGGCGAAGGCGGCGTGGAGCACTAAGCTCCGCCTCTTCCCTCATCTGAGGCCTCGCCCCGGATGAGCACCTCCCATACTGTGGGAGGTCGGAACCGAAAGCCCCGCGACTGAGTCATCAGTCGCGGGGCTTTTTCGTGACTGCCTTCGTGTAGGCCCGGCTGGCTTGGCGCGCTGGTCAGACTGGCTCAGCCCTCTCTCCACAGGCCTGATCACTCATGCTCCCGGATCAAACGCCGCAGTCGGGCGGCGTGGCATCGCTGGAAAGGCTCAGGCCACGAAACAGCGCCGTGGCATCACCGCCGGCATTGTCGCCGTCAGCCATCAGCGCAAGACCGGCAATCTCGCTCGGCTTGCTGTCAAACAGTGACGCGTAATCAGCACGCAGGTCGCGCACCACCGCCACCCACTGCCCCACCTTCACGTCGCCGGATTCGACCGCCAGCAGCACGGCACGATCCGTGAAGGCATTGTCCCAGTGACTGCCTTGCGCTTCGTTGCTGGACCAGACGTAATTGATGGCTTCCACCTGCCACGGCAGGATGCCGGTCTTGTTGACCACATAGAGGCGTGCCGGATAGTCATCGCCGCCCTTGGTCTTCTCGTTCAGGCCCGGATAGATGCCATCCACCTGCCAGCACCATTTCAGGTAGGGCGTCTCTTCAAGCGAGATATCCTGCTCCAGATAGCGTGCGGACGCCTGACCCTGGGCGCGCGCCTCGAGCGCAGGGCTGCCGTCGCGCTCCACCACGCGATAGGCCGTCTGGCCTTCGAAGGTCTTCTCACCCCAGGCAAGAATCTGCGCAGGCGAGAAACTCCTGTCAGCCGCGTGGGCCACGGAGGGCAGTAGCGCCGTCAGCAGGCCGCTGGAGGCGACTGCCGCAAACAGGGGCAGGAATGACGGCAACTGACGGGAAGCAATCTTCATTGGCAGAACTCCGATGTGCCTGAGCAAGGCAAGTGAGGAAGGTGAAAAGCCATGTCACCGGAACGGCCAGGTTCGCAACGCATCAATCTGGGACGATGCCGTGATGCTCGTTCTGGTCCTGCGCTCGCAAGGTGACATACCCTCCCCATACGCGCGTCAGCGTGGTCAGGATGCATGCCGCGGCGAAGATCCACGCCAACCATGCGAAATGCTGTGGCATCAGGCAAGCCAACACGAAGAAGGCAATGGTCTCGGTGCCTTCGGTCAGGCCATCCAGATAATAGAAGGCCTTGCGCGTGAAATTGGGTCGCTCCAGCTGATGCTTGGCCGCCATGATGGCGAAGGCCAGAAAGCTCGAGCCCGTGCCGACGAAGGCGAACAGCAATGCCACCGCCGCCATCGCATTGGCGGCAGGATCCGAGAGTGCGAAACCCACCACCACAGCGGCATAGAACAGGAAATCGAGACAGATATCCAGAAAGCCACCGGCATCGGAGCTCAGGCCGGCGTGCCGCGCCAGCGCGCCATCCAGCCCATCCACCACCCGATTGATCAGGATCGCGGCCAGCGCGAGCCCGAAGTGCCCACAAGCCAGCAACGGCAACGCCAACATGCCGATGACGAAGCCCGCGAGGGTCAGCTGATCCGGATGCAGACCGCGCGCCGCCGCACTTTTCGCAAGACGTTTCAGAGGCGGCTGTACCCAGCGTGAGGTCCACTTGTCCAGCATGTTGCATCTACTCCCATGAGATCGTTGAGGTCATCGTCATTCCAGCGCCCGACAGGTGCTCAGCCGCGCGTCGGCGAGACCGAGCGCCCGGCAGGTACCGCACGCGCCAGCAAGTAGACCACCAGCGGCAGACAAGCCTGCAGGCAGGCGGCCACCGCGGTCAGACGTGGGTCGGCCCCCGTCGCCAGCGCCAGGGTTTCGGTGGTCAGGGTCGGGACACGCCCGCCGCCCAGCACCACCGTCGGCACGTATTGCGCGATGCTGACCGCGAAGGCCACTGCCCAGCTGATGGCCAGCGGCCTGAGCATCAGGCGCAGGCGGATACCGATCAGCACCTCGAGCCGTGAACGCCCCAGCAGACGTGCCGCTTGCTCGAGTCGGGTATCGAAGCGTGCCCAGGGGCCGGCCAGCGTCAGCCAGGCATAAGGCAAGGCGAACAGCAGATGGCCGATGACCACTCCCGTCCAACCGGGGCTGGCCCCCAGGCTCAACCAGCCGACCTGAAAGCCGAACAGGAAGCTGGCCTGCGGCAGCAGCAATGGCAGATAGAGGCAGACCACGAAGCCGCGCAGGCGGCCACTTTCCCGCTCACGCTCGAACACCGCCACGCTGAGGATGACGGCCAGCGTCGCCACCAGCAGCGCCAGCCACAGGCTGTTGCTGAAGGCATCACCCAGGCCTGCGAGGGCCTGGTGCCAGCTCTCCCAGCCCCAACGAGACGGCAACAGCGCAGGGAAGAACCAGCTCCTGGCCACCGATTGCACGCCGATCACCACGAAGGCGAGCAGTGAGATCAGCGTGACCCCGCCCAGCACTCCGCGCGCGACACACCCGAACATGACTTCACTCGCCAGCGCCAGGCGGCTTGCGCGCGCCGGGTGATGGCTCAATACCCAGTCGCGGTGCCAGGTGAGCAGAGCGCGCCCCAGCGCCGCGCCCAGCGCCATCATCCCGATCACCAGCAGGGCCAGCATCAGGGCGCCGACACTCGCCGGCAGGCGCGCCGTCGGGTCACTGTCACGCCACAGTTCGACCAGGCGCACCGCCAGCGTCGGCGTGCGCGTCGGCCCTAACACCTGTGCCACATCCACCACCGCCAGCGAGTAGGCCAGTACCGCACCGATGGGCAAGGCGATCGCGCGCATCACCTGGGGCATCAGAATGCGCCAGCGCAGCTGAGGGATGCTGTAGCCGAGCGCCTGGCCTGCCTGCAGTTGCGCCGTGACCGGCAGGCGTGACAGCGCCGTCTGCGCCATCAGCATCAGAAATGGCGCCTCCTTGAGCGCCAGCCCGATCGCCAGCGAGAAGCCATGGGCATCCGGCAGCGGATACTGCGGCGGTACCAGTACCTCGAAAGGTGCCAGCAGCAGGCGCATCAGCACGCCGCTGGGCGCCGCCAGCCACAGCAGCCCCAGTGCCAGCGCCAGATGCGGCATCGCCAGTATCGGGGCCAGCAGACGCTCCATGCGCTCACCGAAGCGAGTCCCGGCGGCGGCCGAGACCCACCCCAGGGTCAAAAGCACCGCCAGCAGCGTACCGCCGAGGCCACTGACCAGCGTCAGACGAAAGCCCTCCGTCAGTCCGGGCAAGGCCCACCAGCGTTGCCAGGCGACCGCCGAGACCTCCTCGAAGCCCAGTGTCGGCCACAGCCCGAAGGCCGGCGCGACCAGTCCGGCCAGCCCCAGCGCCGTCGGGCCGAGCAGCAACAGCAGGACGCCCCAGCGCAGCACGCGGGCGGGCGTCAGCGGCGCATGACCAGTGGCGGGCGCGACACGCCAGCGATCAGCGACCCATTGCGTCAGTTGCGATAGCGTCGCGCCCACTCGGCCTCCAGCGCATCGGTCCAGCTCGGATGTGGCTCGCTGAGCGGTGTGCCCAACGCCTCGGGCGACATGCTGCCCGGCAGGCTCGGCAAGGCCTCGAAGGCGGCGCGTTCTTGTGGCGGCAGGCGGGCGACATTCAGCACCGTGTCATCGCCCCAGCGCGAGGGGTCGGCCTTGGCGGCCTGGGCCTCGGCGGACATCAACTGATTGATCCACACCAGAGCAGCGGCCTTGTGCGGTGCACTGGCCGGAATCGCTAGATAGTGCACATTGCCGAGGGTGCCACCGTCATGGATATACGGCTCGATGGTCGGTGGCAACCGCCCTTCCTGACGGGCATTGGCCACTTCCTGAGGCACGAAGGTCAGCGCTATCCACACGCTGCGCTGAGCGAGCAGTTTCATCTGCTCTTCGGCACCGGCCGGCTGACGCTCGCCCTGCGCCCACATCAGCGGATGCAGCGCATCGAGGTAGTCCCACAGCGGTGCGGTCAGCCGCGCGAACTGGGCCTCATCGACCATGGCAGCGGCCAGCTCCTCGCGCTGCTCGGCGGGCATCAGTTCCAGCAACGCCTGCTTGAGGAAGGTGGTGCCGTGGAAGCTGGGCGGCTGCGGATAGGTCACGCGTCCGGGATGCTTTCTGGCCAGATCCAACAGGGCCTGCATCGAGCGCGGCGGCGACTCCAGCAGCGCGGTGTCGTACATGAAGATCAGCTGCGCACGCCCCCAGGGCGCCTCCAGACCGTCAGTGGCGAGTCCGAAATCGCGCGCGCCGATCTCCTCGAGCAGATAGTCGCTGTTGGGCAGGCGCTCCACGAAGGGCCCCCACACCAGCTCGGCCTGCTTGAGCGCACGGAAGTTCTCGCCGTTGATCCAGATCACATCGATGCTGCCATCACGGCGCCCGGCCGCCTTCTCGGCCAGCAGGGTCGAGACGCTCTCGGCGGTATCGGCGATCTTGACGTGGCGCACCTCGATACCATGCCGCGCTGCTGCCGTTTCGGCCTGGGCACGCAGATAGGCGTTGGTCGCCTCACTACCTCCCCAGGCATGAAAGTCGATACGTTGACCGCGTGCGCGTTCGGCGATCACCTGCCACTCGAGCGAAGCGAGCTCAGGGATCGGGCGCCCGGCCTGCGCATCTGCGGCATACGCCAGAGAAGCGGCCCAGGGGCTGGCAATGGCGCCGGCCAGCAAGACCAGCGAACCGCCCATCAGCGCCAGGGCACGACGGCGACCCGCCAGATGATTCGTCTTCATGAAGGGCTTCTCCTGATGGAAAAATGCCGCGTCCCGGACATGCGGGTGCGCGGCATCAGTCATCGATTAGTGTTTTTCAGCAGCCGGAGCACTCGCGGTGTCCGTCGCCTTGAGCGTCTTGGTCGGTTCGAAGCGGCCGTTGCGGCGCCAGGTGAAGTAACGATCGAGCACCTTGAGCACGCCTTCCGGCTTGTGGGCATTCTTCCACATGCCCGCCGCGGCCTTGTTGGCTTCCGACAGTGTCGGGTACGGATGGATGGTGGAGAGTATCTTGTTGAGACCGATGCCATGTTTCATGGCCATGGTGAATTCTGCCAACCACTCCCCTGCATAGGCACCGACCAGCGTCACACCCAGGATGCGATCACGCCCCTTCTCGGTGAGCACCTTGACGAAGCCTTCGGTGGCCCGCTCGGCCAGCGCACGATCGCTCTCGCCCATCTCGTAATGGGTGACCTCGTACTCATAGCCCTGGGCCTTGGCTTCGGTCTCATTGAGGCCAACACGTGCCACTTCCGGCTCCGTGTAGGTGACCATCGGCATGATACGGTAGTCGACCTTGAAGGTCTTCAGACCACCGAACAAGGCGTTGACTGCCGCGTGCCACGCCTGATGACCCGCCGCATGGGTGAACTGGTAGGGGCCGGCCACATCGCCGCATGCCCAGATGTTCGGCTGCAGAGTCTGCAGCGACTCGGAGACATCGATGGTACCGCGCTCGGAAACCGCGATGCCCAGCTCTTCCAGACCGAAGCCTTCGACGTTGGCTTCGCGCCCGATGGCCACCAGCAGCTCGTCGAACTCGATCCAGCTCTCCTCGCCGTCGGGAGAGCTCACGACCAGATGGCGCATTGGCTGACTGTCCTTGTCCTTGAGCACCTCGATGCGCGTGGCGGTGGAATTGATGCGCAGATCGACGCCCTCACCAGCCAGCTGCTCGTGCATCAGCGTACTGACCTCCTCATCTTCACGCGGCATCACGCGTGGCGCACCCTCGATGATGGTGACGTGACTGCCCAGGCGCGCGAAGCTCTGACCCAGCTCCATGCCGATCGGACCGGAACCCAGCACGACCAGGCGCTTGGGCTGCACCCTGAGATCCCAAAGGTTGTCAGAGGTCAGCGGCGTGATCAGCTCGATCCCGGGGATCGCAGGCACACGCGGACGAGCACCGGTGGCGATCACCACATTGCGGGTGGTCAGCACACGCCCATCGACTTCCACTTCCCAGGGCGTCTTGAGTCTGGCATTGCCGGTATGGACTTCCACGCCCAGGCTCTCGTAGCGCTCGATGCTGTCATGCGGTTCGACACTCTCGACCACGTCCTGCACATGGCCCATCACCTTGGCGAAGTCGATCTCCGGCTCATTGGCGGTGATCCCGAAGCGCTGGGACTGACGAATCTCATGAGCCGCACGCCCGGCACGAATCAGCGCCTTGGAGGGCACACAGCCGGTATTGAGGCAGTCACCGCCCATCTTGTGACGCTCGATCAGCGCGACACGCGCATTGACGGCGGAGGCGATATAGCTGGTCACCAGACCCGCCGAACCGGCACCGATCACGACCATGTCGTAGTCGAAGGTCTTCGGCTTGTCGAAGGCCGCCTGCTGCTTGCGCTTGCGCAGAACACCGACGATCTTCTTGGCGATCAGCGGGAAGACGCCCAGTGCGATGAAGGAGACGATCAGCCCCGGCGAGAGGATACCGGACAGCGACTCCAGCTGGCCCAGCTCACGCCCGGCATTTACGTAGATGGCGGTGCCCGCCAGCATGCCCAGCTGGCTTGCCACGTAGAAGGTGACCACGCGCATGCGCGTCAGGCCCATCACCAGGTTGACGATGAAGAACGGGAAGACCGGCACCAGGCGCAGGGTGAACAGGTAGAAGCCGCCCTCACGCTCGACCCCCCGGTTGAGTGACTCGAGCTGACGGCGGAAGCGCTTCTCGATGCTCTCGCGCAGCAGAGTGCGGGAAATCAGGAAGGCAAGCGTCGCACCGATGGTGCTGGCGAAGGAGATCAGCAACAGCCCCCAGCCGAAGCCGAACAGCGCGCCACCCAGCAGCGTCAGCAGTGCTGCACCGGGCAGCGAGAGTGCGGCCATCGCCACGTAGACGACGAAGAAGGTGCCCGCGACCTTGTACGGCGATTCCGCGAACAACGCCTGGAATTCCGCCTGGCTGGCCTTGAGGCTCTGCAGGGTGAAGTAGTCCTGTGCCCCGCTGGCAAAGAACACCACGATGGCAGCGACGATGGCGCCTAGAAGCAGTAACTTGCGTTTATTCACTGGCGATTTCCTTTTCGATTCCTGCCGTCATGGGCATGTCATTGGGAGGTACCGTGTCCTTACGAGGCATGTCGCTGACTGGATGCACTGATTCGCGTAGCGGAGTGAATGGCAGTGGCTTGATCACGACAACGGTAACGTTTCATTCTGCATGTTCGCATCCATCCCACGTTGATTCGCGTAGAACCCTGATACAGGCAGTGAGTGAATGGCAAGGCCAGCCACCTCGCGGCCCACCGGGACATGGAGATTTCCATGTTCTCACTTCGAAGGAACGACGCCTTTCCCGGAGACATCATGACCCGATACACGCGAATCCCTTCCTCTGCGCTCAAACGCCTCACGCCACTGGCAAGCCTGCTCGGCGGTCTGCTGATTGTCGGCCACGCCAATGCCTTCGACCCGGAAACGGCGCCCAAGGGCGTCGCCGAGGGTGTCGCTCAAGGCCAGGAAGTCGCCATCTTCGCCGGTGGCTGCTTCTGGTGCATGGAGGGCCCCTTCGACAAGCTTGATGGCGTGATCTCGACCACCTCCGGCTATACCGCCGGCGAACAGGACAACCCGACCTACAAGCAGGTCTCCTCGGGGCGCACCGGGCACACCGAAGCGGTCAAGGTGGTCTACGAGCCGGAAAAGGTCAGCTACGACACCCTGCTGGATGTCTTCTGGCACAACATCGACCCGGTCGCGGTGGACCGCCAGTTCTGTGATGCCGGCACCCAGTACCGCAGCGGCATCTACCCCCTCGATGAGGCCCAGCGTGACGCCGCAGAAGCCAGTCGCGAGGCGCTGAAGGACAGATTCCCCGAAGGCATCGCCACCGAGATCGAGGCAGCAGGCCCCTGGTATGCGGCCGAGGACTACCATCAGGACTTCTACAAGAAGAACCCGGTGCGCTATCGCTTCTACCGCGCCGGCTGTGGCCGCGATGATCAACTGGAGGAGATCTGGGGCGACGACGCGCCCACGCACTGATCTCGCCCTCCAAGCCCTCTGAACGACAACGGCTCGCCAGATGGCGAGCCGTTGTCGTTTGCGTGCTCTGCTGTCTGGGCTGATCTCAGTCTCGATACTGCGTGGCGGCCCGGCGCCAGCACAGGGTCGCCAGCGAGAAGGTCACCGCCAGCACCAGTACGCTGGCGGCCACCACCCCGGGCCATCCGGCAGCCTGCCAGAAGGGCTCCAGCCAGAAGCCACCGAGACTCGCGCCCAGATAGTAGGCAGTCAGATACAGCGCACTGGCACTGGCCCGCGCGCCTTCGGCATTGCGTCCGACCCAGGCCGAAGCGGTGGCATGCGCGAGGAAGAAGCCGAAGGCATTCAGGCTCAGGCCGATCAGCATGCCGATCAGCGAATGGCTCAGCGTCAGCAGCGTGCCGAGCACCACGATGCCGGTGCCCAGCATCATGGTCAGTGCCTGACCGCGTCGCTGAGCGATCGCCAGCGCGGCCTCGCCGTCCTCAGGCGCGCCCCCCGACACCAGCCGCCGTGCCAGCCGGCCAGACTGGGAGGCGCCGAAGGTGCCTGCCAGATAGGTCAGGAACAACAGCCCCAGCCATTGACTGCTGAGCGACCAGGGCGCCTCACTCAGTCGGAATGTCATGTAGCTGTAGAGATTGACGAAGATGAAGAAATTCAGCCCGCCGAGCAAAAACACCGGCCACAGACGGGGGTTGCGAAGATGACGCCCCAGACCTGCCAGCATGCTGCTCAGCTTGAGCGGCTGGGCGACGAAGCGTCTCTGGCGCGGCAGCAGCTGCCATAACACCCCCAGCACCAGCAGGCTGACACCGCCGATAGCGGCAAAGCTGACCTGCCAGCCCCAATGCTCCGCAATCACGCCCCCCGCGACCCGCCCGGAGATGCCGCCCAGTGAATTGGCGCTGATATAGAGCCCCACCGCCACCATCAAGGCGGGTTGCTCCATCTCGTCACTCATGTACGCCACTGCCACCGCCGGCAGGCCGCCGAGCAGAAAGCCCTGCAGCGCGCGCACCGCCAGCAGCGACCAGAAGCCCTCGGCGAACAGGGCCAGTCCTGAACAGGCCACCCCGCCGGCCAGGGTCCACAGCAGGATACGCCGCCGTCCCAGCGCATCGGACAGCGGACCGAACACCAGCAATGCGAGAGCCAGCGTCAGGGTGCTTACCGACAGGGACAGACTCGCCTGCAGCGAGCTCAGGCCCAGATCCGTCGCCAGCAGCGGCAGCAGCGGTTGCACCAGATAGAGGTTGATGAAGACCACGAAGGAACCCAGACACAGCGCCTGGGTCATGCGCCGCCAGTCACGCCCGCGCGCCTTGAGCGGTTCGGGCAGCTCTGCCTGTGCGGCGGAGTACGAGGAGGCGGAATCGGGGGAAGAAGACGCGGAAAGCGATGAAGCCATCAGGTACCTGCACTCAATCAAGCATGGGGATGGCGCCAGTCTGCGCCGCGCGCCCGCATCAGTAAAATATCTCGACATGATGCTGCCCATCAGCAAAGCTGATGGCAATGGCGGCACTGGGATGACGCAAACTGCGCCGAGAAGGGAGCCGCGCTGAAAGGAACTTCGCGATCAAAAGGACCCCGTGATGAAACTGCCCTTCGATCTGCGTGCACTCGAGATTTTCGTCAGTGTCGTCGAGCACCAGAGCTTCACCACTGCCGCTCAGGCACTCAGCCTGGCCCAGTCAGCGGTCAGCCAGTCGATCGCCGGGCTCGAAAGCCGACTGGGCACGCAGCTGCTGGTCAGAGGCTCACGCGGTCTGCGCCTGACACCGGCCGGCGACACGCTGCTCGAGCATGCCCGCCCCTTGCTGCAACAGGCACAGCGCGCGGCACTGGCGATGGCCGAGCTCGAGGGGCTGGTCAAGGGCGAGGTGCGCATCGGCGTCTCCTCGATGCTCGGCTCCTACTACTTCCCGCCCCTGTTGATGGCGTTCAAGGCACGCTACCCCGACATCAAGCTCAGCGTGATCGAGGGCGGTACCCTGAGCCTGCGTCGGATGATCGACAATGCCGAGCTGGATCTGGGCGTCATCGTCGAGGATCAACTCGGCACCGATACCCATGGCCTGATCCGGCGCCACTTCCTGAGTGAGGAAATGGTGGTCTGTCTGGCGAATGATCATCCGCTGGCCGCACGCACGCAGATCAGCGTCGAGGAGTTCTTCGCCGAGGAGCTGGTGGTCTTCAAGCGCGGCTACTTCCATCGCGACTTCATCGAGCGCCTGGCCAGTCAGCATGGACTCGCGCCGAGCATCGCCTTCGAATCGAACCTGATCGCCCTCAACAAGGCGATCGTCGCGCGTGGCTTCGGGATCACCACCTTCCTCAAGCGTGTGGTCGAGGATGACCGTGAAGAGAACAACCTGACCGCTGTCTCCTTCGATGAGCCCGCCTGGCTTGAGCTGTCACTCGCCTGGCGTCGCGAGCGCGGCCTGTCGCGTGCCGAGCAGGCGCTGGTCGATTTCGTCATTGAGCACTCGGCGGCCGGGAGGCCCGCCCTGAACGCTGATGGTCAGGCTGACAGCGCTGCGCTGGACTCTCCTTCCTGAACAGTGGCTGACAAGTTCCAGGGCTCAGAAACGACATCACCCGGCCAGGGCCGGGTGATGTCGAAGAGGTGCTTGTCTCTTCAAGGGCTTGTCTGTTTCAGCGCTGGTTTTTTCAGTGCCAGGCATGATCGGCTCACTGGCTGCGCATGGCCAGCTTCATCTGCATGGCCTCGTAGGGCATCGGGCGACGCGACTGCCAGTAGTGCCTGGACCAGTAGACGTTGTCCAGCCGCGACAGCTTCACGCCACGCGAGGTGGAGGCATGCAGGAAGTAGCCATTGCCGACATAGACCCCCACATGGTTGTAACGACGAGAGGGACGAAAGAAGACCAGATCGCCCGGCTTGAGCTGCGACTTGTCGATACGCTTGCCACGCTTCACCTGGTCGTTGGTGGTACGCGGCAGATCAATGCCGAAGCCATCACTGAAGACATGCTGCATCAGGGCGGAGCAATCGATGCCGCGGGAGTTGGTTCCCCCCAGACGGTAGGGCGTCCCGGCCCAGCGATCATGCTCTTCCAGCAGGACATCGCGGATGCTCGGCCCAGTCATGGCATAGTCCTGCGACTCGGCGACCGGCTGGGGCGCGGACTGGCGATAGCGCTTGAGCTTCGGCAGTTCCGGCAGGTCCACATCGTAGTAGGCCACTTCATTGGACGGTGTTGAGTGACTGGCACAGCCCGCCACACCCAGTGGCAGGATCAGAAAACAGCATAATAACGCGTGGCGCATCCAGCATTCCTCGTCGTGGGCCCGGCGCTGGAAGGGTGAAGGTGAGCAGCGCTTGCGGACGGCGATAACCATTGATGCATGACGATGATCGTTGATCGATCAGAGATAACACGGTGACCATCTGACAAGGTGGGCCGGATCAGGCAGCAGCACACCTTGCAACACGATGACGACAGTCAGATGACAAACCCAAGTCGTTCGCAGGATAGTAGTTCATGTCTCCGCAAACCGTATGCCATTACCGCAGATTTTAGACCAAAGCATCAGAGAAGGTGCCCCTGCCGCTCACCCGACCTGGGTTGAATCCCGCTCAGTGCAACGTGCGAGCGTCTCCGCTCAGCACATCCAGATGCAACGCCGGCCAATGCCCCGGGCGCGCGCCCGGGAAATCGAGACTCGACCAGGCACCGGCCAGAGGTGGCGCCACCGTCAACCACTGGATGAGCGCATCGCGGAAGCCGCGCAGGAAGTTGTCACGCTGGTCGGTATTGCCCATGAAGAAGGCATAGCCGGCGAACAGCCCACGGGCATATTCCTTCCAGCTGCCGTAGTGGTCACGCGCCATCGCATAGGCGCTGTCCAGATAGGCAGTGAAGGTCGCATCATCCAGCCAGCCCAGCTGTCGCCCGGCAATCGCGAGGTCCACCATCTGGGCGATGTCCCACGCCGCCATATCCAGCTCGTTGCAGCGCGCCTCGTTGTCCCTGACGCGTCGCAGACGGTCCAGATGCACCTGCTCATCATCGCCGCGCTCGGCGCTTTCCAGCACGTCGATCTCATTATCGAGACGAGCGCGATTGAGGGTGTAGGGGCCGTAATTGATCTGGTATTCGTCCCGATCACCGGCATCGCGCAGGAAGTCGAGGAAGCCCTTGAGCGCCTCGGCGTTGGCGAGGCCGTAATGACCTTCGAGCCAGCCGCTGAGTTCCTCGACGCCCCGCCCGTACTCCACCATCGGCTCGCCCCAGCACGGCGTATTGAGCGGGCCGCTCAGCGCCAGCGCCGTGAAGCGATCCAGACTCGGGCGCAGCCCCGGCTCCTGCCAGTCGCTGGCGCGCCAGTCGAGCCAATGAAACAGGCTGCCGGGGTCATCGAGATGCCAGCGGATCTCGTTGACCAGCGGATGGTCCTCGAGTTCCGGCACCGCGGATTCCCATACCGCCCAGGCTTCCAGCAGGCGCGTGGCGTCCGGATAGTAGCGGCACAGGGCACTGCGCAGACGCTCGGCACACTGGGCCAGCTCATCGGCGGGGAAATCACCGCTGTCCTGCACCATCAGCAGATAGAAGGCGTACTTCTCGGCCATCACCACACTGGCAGGATAGCGATGACAGACGGCCAGCCGCTGACGGCGTTCCAGCTCGACGGCATCGGCACGTCCGAAGGGCGTCTGGGCATCGGGCAAGGCACCACGCGCGGCATCGGCGGCCAACTGATTGAGATGATGCGCCTGCGCCGGCAGCCAGAAGCGCGCCATGCCCTGCACACCATCGCGGGTGTCCAGCGCCAGCGTCTCGTTGAGATATTGACGTGCCTCTTCGCGGCGCGCCGTATCGACCTCGGCGACAAGACCCTGACGATAGAGCAGGTCCGGCTCGCGGATACTGGCGATGGCCAGCACCCAGTGGCGACTGTCATTGCGCCACGCACGAATCGCCGCTCGGCAGCGCTCACGCTGGGAGGCAGGCAGCAGCGCATGCAGCTCGCAACGCAGCGGCGTCAGCGGCGACGCCATCAGCGGACGCCAGTCACTCTCGGTGTCGCGGGTCAGATCGACACCCTCGAACAGGCTGCGACCGCGCTGATAGGCGCGAGCCACGCCCTGCCAATCGGCATAGCGGCGCGCCAGCAGGTCGATGCCGTGGGCGGCGAAGTCCTCGCCCTCCTCACGACTCAGCCAGCCGGCACATAGCCCGGCGAAGGCGAGATCGACCAGACGCAGCCAGTCCCAGGCGGCGAATTCCAGCGGCTCACCACGATCGAGATACTGCAGCAACAGCTCGCCATAGGCCGCGGGTGACGGGGGCTTTTCCAGCCCGCCATCGGCGACGTCGATGCTGGAGGAGGCATGCGCGGGGACGCCCTTGCGCCCTTCCGACTTGCGTTCGGCCTCTTCCTGAGCCGCGTCCGCTTCCAGCTCATCCAGCCACTTGGCACGCTCGCTGTCGCTGGCCGTCATCAGGCGTGCGCTGTCGATGTCCCAGCCATAGCGATGCCCCTGTGAGGCCAGCCACAGCAACAGTCGAATCAGCTCATCACGCCCGGTGATCGCCCAGGTCTCGGCCAGCCAGCGCGTGACGTCCGGCCAGTGCGCCGCGGCGTCAAAACCGCTGGCACCGTCTTCGTGCGGGCCGCTGTCATCGGTGGTCAATGTCTGGCCACCGAGCCACGGCGAGAAGATGGCGCGCGCCATCCAGACCCGGTCGCGCTCACCCTGAGGCCAGAGCTCAGTAACCGCCACCGGAGGCTGTGACTCCAGCGCCTCCAGCAGACGCGGCCAGGTGACGCCGGCGTCTTCGTGCTCCAACTGGGACAGCGCGAGACTGGCCTCGAAGAAGCCATCATCGCCTCGCGTCCAGCCCGCATCGCTGCGCGAATGGGCCAGGGCCTTGAGCCAGTCATCCAGCGAGGTGAAGCGCCCGCCGATCGCCGTGAGCAGACGTATCAGCCAGGCACGCGTGCGCGCCTCTGACAGCCAACCGGCGGTAAGTGCCAGCGCCAGCAATTCCAACGCCTCCAGCTGGTGCAGCGGGTCCGGGGTGTCATGGGGGAAGGCCTCCAGCAGACGCCATCCCAGCTCCCCCGCATCCGGGACTTCCTGGGCCTTCAGACGCGCGCACGCCTGGGCCGGTGTCCACACCGTTTCCGGCGCGGCACTGAAACCCCAACCGCACAACACCAGCTGTTGCCCCCACCAGGCACTCAGGGGTTCGACCAAGGCACACCTCACGACTCGATAGGATTCGACTGACGCAACACTTGCGACCGGGCAACTCGCAACCGGCGGCGCATAGTGTAACGGAAAGGGGCTTGCGGCGATGCCCCTCACGCAGGATAGCGAGCACGAACCACACCATGACGCCCGATGACAAAGGCACTGTCATCGGGCGTCATGGTGTGGGTGGCCGCAGACAGCGAAGACCAAGATTACCGCATTCTCATCACATCAGGATGTCTTCATAAACTTGTTGCTGGTCGGGATACGGAAGAAGGCGCAGTACGCCACCGGCAGCACCACCAGCGTCAGCAGGGTCGCCACGCCCAACCCGAACACGATCACCACCGCCATGCTCGAGAAGAAGGCATCCGGGAACAGCGGAATCATGCCCAGCATGGTGGTGATGGCCGCCATCGACACCGGCCGCACACGGCTGACGGCCGCCTGCACCACCGCCTGGAAGCGATCCTCCTGCTCATCGAGCTGCACGTTGATCTCCTCCACCAGCACGATGGCGTTCTTGAGCACCATGCCGATCAGGCTCAAGGTGCCGAGCAGCGCCATGAAGGTGAACGGCGCACCGAACACGATCAGACCACTGACGATACCGATCAGCGTCAGCGGCACGATGGACCAGATGGCCAGCGCCTGACGCAGGTTGGAGAACAGCAGCACCGTGATCACGAACATGCCCAGCAGCCCCATCGGCAGCGAGGAGAACAACGCCTGCTGAGCTTCGGATGAGGTTTCATACTCGCCGCCCCACTCCAGGTGGTAGCCCTCGGGCAGCTCGATGGCCTCGATCTTGGGACGGATACGCCCCAGCACGCTGGCGGCCGTTTCCCCGGACAGCGGCATTGGCTCGGCGTAGACCGCCAGCATGCGCTGACGATCACGACGCTTGATCAAAGGGTCACGCAGCTCTGTCTTGAGCGGCCCCATCACCGAGCCCGCCGGCACGTAGGTCTCCTGCTCATCGCTCCAGACGTTGAGACTCGCCAGGGTGTCGAGATCGAAGCGCTGACGCTCCTCACCGCGCAGCAGAATGGGGATCAGCTCGGAGCCTTCGCGATAGACACCGACGCTCTCGCCGTCGCTGTTGATCAGCAGCGCCTGATGCAGCGAGTCACGTGTCACGCCGACACGCCGCGCCTGATCATCCAGGAATTCGGGCTCGATTCGATTGACGCGATTGCGCCATGACAGACGAATGCTGTCGGCCAGCGGCTCCTCCTCGAAGACGCGACGTACCTTGCCCGCCAGCTGACGCAGCACTGCGGGGTCTTCGCCGTACAGGCGCGCCTCGAGACTCGCCTTGGCCGATGGCCCGACCTGCAACGCCTGCACCTTGTATTCCACTTCAGGGTACTCGGCGCGCACCAGGCGTATCACCTCCTCCATGCGCGCTTCGCGGCTGGCCCGGTCTCGGGTTTCGACGATCAGCTGCCCGAAGCTGGCATAGCTGTCTTCCGGCGAGTAGGTCAGCGTGAAGCGCTGGGCGCCCCCACCGGTGACGCTGGTGACATGCTTGACCTTGTCCATCTTGAGCACCTGCTGCTCAAGGTCCGCGATGCGCGCTTCCGTCGCCAACACGTCGGTGCCCTCCGGCATCCAGACATCGACGAAGAACAGCGGGGTCGAGGCATCCGGGAAGAAGGCATTCTTGACCTGCCCGAAGCTCATCACGGCCGCCACCAGCAACGCCACCGCGCCCCCCAGGGTCAGCCAGCGCAGGCGGATCGCCCAGCTCAGCAAGCTGCGGAAGCCACGGAAGATGACGCCTCGATAGGGGTCTTCCTCCTGATTCTCGTCCGTGCCACTGCCCGCCGTCTCCCGCGCTTCGCGAAAGAACATGTCGAAGAAGAACGGTGTCAGCGTCAGGGCGGTGATCCAGCTCAACAGCAACGAGTAGCACAGCACCCAGAACAATGACCCGACGAACTCGCCGGTGGCATCCGGCGACAGACCGATGGGCGCGAAGGCGGTGATCGCGATCACCGTGGCCCCCAGCAGCGGCATGCGGTTCTGGTTGACGACCTCGAAGGCGGCCTGACGCTTGGTCTTGCCACGCTTGAGGCCGATCAACATGCCCTCGGTGACCACGATGGCGTTATCCACCAGCATGCCCAGCGCGATGATCAAGGCCCCCAGCGAGATCTTCTGCAGCTCGATGCCATGGATCGACATCATGACGAAGGTGCCGAGAATGGTGATCAACAGCACCAGCCCCATCAGCACGCCACTCTTGACGCCCATGAACACCAGCAGCACCAGAATCACGATGCCGACGGCCTCGGCCAGGTTGATCAAGAAGCCGGACACCGCCTCATCCACCACCTGGGGCTGGTGATAGACCGTGGTCAGCTCCATGCCCAGCGGCATGCGCGACTCAAGCTCGCCAAGACGCTTGTCGACCAGCGCACCGACCTCGACCACATTGACGCCAGAGGCAAACGAGATACCCAGCGACAGCGCCGTTTCGCCATCGGTGTGATAGAGGCGTGACGGCGATTCGGTGTACTCGCGGCTGACCGAGGCGATATCGCCGAGACGAATCAGGCCACCATTGCCGGGGCGCCCGACCACCAGACGCTCCAGGTCCTGCACGCTCTGGAACTCGCCACTTGGCTGCAGTTCCAGCGACAGGCCGTTCTGACGGATACGCCCGGCGTCGCCGACCACGTTCTGGGCATTGAGCAGGTTGGCGAGCTGATCCGGCGAGATGTTCAGCGCCTGCATGCGATCACGATCCAGCGCGACGATGACCTGCTCGCTGCGCGCGCCGACGATGGAGACCTTCTTGACCCCCTCCACCAGCGTCAGCTCGCGCTGCAGGAAGTCGGCCTGGTCCTCGAGGTCATGCGCCGAATAGCCCTCGCCGCTCAGGTTGTAGAGCAGGCCGAACACATCGCCGAAGTCGTCATTGACGATCGAGGAGCCACTGCCGGGCGGCAGGCTCGACTGGGCGTCATTGACCTTGCGGCGCAGCAGATCCCAGTACTGCTGCATCTCGCCTTCGCGCACGCTGCTCTCGAGCTCCAGCGTGATCTGGGAAAGACCGGAGCTGTTGACCGAGCTGACGCGCTTGAGATTGGGAATCTGTTGGATCGCCTTCTCCAGCGGCAGCGTGACTTCCTCTTCCACCTGCTTGGGCGTCGCACCCGGATACTGGGTAATCACCACCGCGTTGCGGATGGTGAACTCGGGAAATTCCAGCTGGCCGAGGCCGAAGAAGGAGGTCACGCCACCCACCGACAGCAGCAGCACGACCATCCAGCTGATGACCTTGTGTCTCAGGAAGTAATCGACCATGGATCAGAGCCCCGCTTCCTTGACCCAGGGACGCACAGGCTCCCCGGCTTCCATGCGACTGGCGCCCGCCGTGACCAGTCGGTCACCGGCACTCAGTTCTCCCGTGATCACCAGTCCTTCGCCGGTGGCCTGCAGTACCGTGACCGGCACGGCCTCGACGGTGCCCTGGGCGCTGACTTCCTGCTGCTTGCCCTCGCTCTTGCCCTCATTCCTGCCGTCGTCTGAGCCGGTGTCCGTGGTGGCGTCCGTGTTGATGGATGCGCTCGCCTGGGCGTCACCGCCCTTGGGCACGTAGCGCCACACCACGGGCAGGTCCGGGCTTTCCTCCTGAGCGACCACCGCCTCGATCGGCACGCGCCACTGGCCCTGGGTCGCCGCCGTCAGCTGCTGCATGTCCAGCTCCACGGTGGCGCTCATGCCTGACAGCACGGTGATGTCCTGCGGCTCCGGCAGCGTCAGGGTGACTTCATAGCTAAGCGAGCCCTCGCTGGCACTGGTGTCGTGCTCCTTGTAACGGGCCGGGTAGCGCGTCTCACCACTGCCGAAGCGCACCCAGGCCAGGGCGGCATCCTCAAGGCGCCCGGCCGCGGCACGCTCACGATCGATGGCGCGCACCTGGCGCTCCGGCATGTTGAAGATCACATCGATCTGCCCCGGCTGCTGCAGCACGGCGATGGTTTCCTGGGCGGCGACCACCTGATAGTTGTCCACCGGCACGCGCGCGATCACCCCGTCATAGGGCGCCTTGAGATAGGTGTAGCTGAGCTGGTCCTGCGCCCGGGAATACTGGGCCTGCGCAGACTGGAATTCGGCCTGCGCCTCATCGAAGCGTGCCCGGCTGATGGCGCCCTTCTCCACCGAGTACTTCATGCGCTTGTAGGTCGCCTGCGCCAGATTGAAGCTGGAACGGGCATTGTTGAGCTCGCTTCTGGCATCGCGATCATCCAGACGGGCGATCAACTCGCCCTTCTCGACCTCCTGTCCGGCCTGGACCTTGAGTTCGCGCAGCTCACCGCCGATGCGGAACGACAGGTTGGAGCGCTCCGAGGCCTCGACCACACCGGGATAGCGCTGGATGACACCGCCGCCTTCATCCGACAACGACAGCAACTTGACCGGATGCACCTTCTGCTTCTCCAGCGGTGCCTCGGCCTCGCTGCAGGCCGCAAGCCCGAGGGCCAGCAGGAGTCCGCCTAACAGCTGAAGGACGCGGCCTCCCCGCCAGGCGAAAGGAGTACGCAGGTGTGGCATGGCACCAGGTCGAAGTTTCATCAGCGGGCCCTTGAATCGTTGGAATGAAATGGCACAAGCGAAAATCTGTCATCTGTCCGGCGTGCGCTGCGGGGTTGGCTGCCCTCACTGGCGAAGCGCGATCGCGTCCCAGGCCATCTCGAAGGCCTGGTCGAAGCTGTCATCACTGATGGCTGGCACCTGGCAACCGGAGCCCTGCAGCAGGCTGTAGATCGACCGAAACATGAACACCTCGATGAGGGCGAGATCGATCTGCTTGAGAATGCCGGTCTGCTGGCCCAGCGCGAAGGCGTCCAGCAAGGGCGCGGCGCGCTCCTGATTGGCCACCTTCAGGGCATCCTGCATATGGGAAGAGTGCAGAAACTGATCGTGAAAGCGGAACAATGCGGGCTGATGGCGCCCCAATGCCACCAGGGCATTCCATACCCGACACAGTGCCGATTTCAGCTGCTGGGCGGCCGGCGGCAGCGTTGACGGCTCGTCCTCGAGCGCCTCTACAGGCTCGGCCTCGAAGGCCTCGATGGCGACCGCGATGATCCGACGGCTGACCTCACGAAAGGTCGCCTCCAGCAGGTCATCCTTGTCACGGTAGTAGAGATAGAGCGTGCCGGGCGACATGCCGGCGGCACGCGCGATGCGCGCCACGGAGGTCACGGCAAAACCATGCTCGGCCACCTCATGCAGCGTGGCTTCCAGCAACGCCTGCTGCTTGTGTTCATCACGATGGCGCATGGCCCGTCTGCCTCTGGTCTGATCTGTTCTGGTCTTGAGCGAATCCCCACAAAATAAATGAACGTTCATTTATTTTCAACCAGGCATTGTGTACCTGAGTGCACGCCCGCGCCTTGGGTCGTGCAAATCAACTCATGCAAATTATCTCATGTGGAAGATCAAGCCGTGACTGAGGGTCAGAGGCGTCAAATACAAGGCCAGTGAATGCCTGACTCGAAATGCCAGATACGAATTGCCAGATACGAAAAAGCGCAGCTCATCGAGCTGCGCTTTCTGAAGGCATCCACCTGAAATCTGACACGCGCCCGCGGCGCGCTTCAGCTCTCGGGGTCGATGATCGCGATGATGTGGTCTTCCAGGTCCTGCTGGCGCACAGACACCTCGGAGACGGCAAAACGTGACACCGAGACCCCGGCACGCTTGACGCTCTTGGCATCGCCGGTCAACAGCGGGTGCCATTCGGGCAGCTCACGGCCTTCATTCAGGCGGCGATAGCCGCAGGTTTCCGGCAGCCAGCGCAGCTTGCCCACCGTCTCGACATCCAGCGGAATGCAGCCCGGCACGCGCGTAGCGCGATTGGGATAATCGCGGCAACTGACCTTGCGCACATCCAGCAGGCGACAGGCGACATCGAGTACCGCGATATCGCCACTGTCTTCATCCTCGAACTTGAGCAGGCAGCATTGGCCACAACCGTCGCACAGCGCCTCCCACTCGGCGGTATTCAGCTCCGAGAGTGCGTGGCGCTCCCAGAAACGCTCACGCTTTCCGCCGTCAGGCTGCGGAACATCGCTCATCTTGCTCTCCTCGCCCTGCCGGGCAGCAGGGTCGTTTCATCAGTACGGTCTTGTCTGCCGGACAGGGCGTCAGTAATGCGTTTCCGGCGGCGTCACGCCAATCTCCTTGAGGAGGTTTTCCTTGGCCGGCGGCATCTGCAGATAGAAGCCCTGCTCGCGAATCTTCTCGAGCACCGTGGTGCTGGCAACGCGCGCCAGCGGCTTGTCGGCACGAATCAGCAGTGTCATCAAAGGGGTCGGCGTGCCGAAGATGCCCAGCAGGGATTCCGGCACATCCTCGAGTCCGCGCGCCTTCTCGACGTAGAGGTACATCTCGTCCTTCTTGGCGCTCTTGTAGATCTCGCAGATCATCTTGTCGTCTGTCATCGGGCTACCCATCATCTTGCAGCGCTTGCGCGCATCAGCGAGCTCTGGCGTCACGGGCATGACCCGAGAGCTCACTATCGGTTTCTGGCCTGTTCATGACCTGTGTTGCTGGCAAGCCAGGCTGCGCGAGCCTCGCGCATGCCCCTTGCAGTCTGGCCCACGGAATCGGCGTACGTCAGCTCTCGAGCGCCTTGGCCAGGCGCGCGGCCAGCAGCTCACCGCGCCAGCCCTGCGGCAAGGGCAGCGGCTCGCCCTCGTGATCGGCAATCACCAGCGCTTCCATGTCACGGCGCTTGCCGAGAATCTCCGGCTTGAGCTGCTGTGCCTCGGCCACCGCATTGACCTCCCGCTTGAGGCGTTTCATGCAGTTCTTCCACTCCGGCGCCAACGGCGACGGCGGCACGCGCGGCAGCTGACTGTCATCGATCATCGCCACGTCCTTGAGCAGCGTCAGCACGGTGTCCCCGTGGCGCTTGATCTGCGGCGGATGCATGCCATCGACCTTGGCCAGTTCGAAGCGATTGGTCGGCAGTCGCTCACAGATACCGAACAACTGCGCATCGGCCAGCAGGCGCGAACGCGGCACGTCGCGCAGACGAATCTGCTCCTCGCGCCAGTCGCACAGCACCTGCCAGGCGGCCAGGCCACGCGGCGAGAGCTTCCACAGGCTGCGATGACGCTTCCAGTACTCCGGGTCCGGTGTGGCACCGCCGCTGCTGCCCGGGTCCCGGCAGTCCTCTTCAAGCCAGGCCATGCGGCCCAGCTCGAGCAACGCATCGCGCTGCTCGGACCACACCTGCGGCAGGAACAGCACGTCCAGCGCGGCGTAGTCGCACTGCGCCTGACTCAAGGGGCGCTTGAGCCAGTTGGAACGCGTCTCTTCCTTGGGCACGGTGACGCCCACCACACGCTCGACCAGACGCTGATAGCCCATCGAGGCTTCGCCGCCGGTCAGGCCTTCGGCGATCTGGGTATCGATCAGCGGCGTCGGCGCCACGCCCGCCCAGCGCAGGAAGACTTCCATGTCCTCGCCACAGGCGTGCAGCAGCTTGAGCGGACCCTCTGCCCCCAGCAGACGCTTGAGCGCCTCGCTGGCCGGCACCACGGTGGGGTCGATCAGGAAGATGCGCGGCGTCTTGCCGTCCGCACCGGGCAGCTCGCCGTCACGGGCGGCCATCAACTGCACCAGTGCCGGAATCGGGAAGAAGGTCGACTCGCGGATGAATTCGGTGTCCAACGCCAGCCAATCGGCGCCTTCCAGTTCTGCACAGGCAGCAGCCAGCGCCTCGGGGGTCTCGATCCAGACGGCCTCGAAATCGAGTTCTGACAGCAGTGCGGTGGCGGGTTGATCACTCATCAGCAAGGAAATCTCGTGGTGACAGGCTTGCCCGGGCAAGCGGTAATTGAAGGTGACGGGCACTCGCCAGACACCGGGCGGTAAACGACCGCGGGCGTGGTGGTTCCTGACCACCACGCCCGCAGACGTGCTGCTGTAGTTGCTTTGATACCGAAGCTGCCTTTTGCAGAAGCTGCCTCGACATCGATGCCGGTGCCGAGCATCGGCACCGGCATCGCATCAGATCTCGCCGAGGGTGAACGGCAGACGGCCGCTGAAGGCACGACTGAGCGTGCCGCCATCGACGTATTCAAGCTCGCCGCCCATCGGCACGCCATAGGCCAGACGCGTCAGCTTGAGCGGCTGCCCACCGTGTTGCACATCGCGAAGCTGCTCGGCGATGTAGTGTGCGGTGGCCTCGCCCTCGACCGTCGGGTTGGTGGCCAGCACCAGCTCCTCGATCTGGCTTTCGCGGACGCGGGTCTCCAGCGCATCCAGCCCGATATCCTCGGGCCCGATGCCATCCAGCGGCGACAGATGACCGTGCAGCACGAAGTAACGCCCCACATAGCCTCCCGCACCCTCGATGGCGAGCTGGTCGGCGGGCGATTCCACCACGCACAGCACGCGCTCATCACGCCGCGGACTCAGGCACAGCTGACAGACCTCTTCCTCTGTCAGCGTGCGGCAGCGCGCGCAATAGCCGACGCGCTCCAGCGCCTCACCCAGCACGCCGACCAGACGATCGGCGCCCATGCGATCACGCTCCAGCAGATGCAGCGCCATGCGCTGTGCCGTTCGCGGGCCAACGCCCGGCAGCACGCGCAAGGCATCCAGCAACTGATCTACCAGCGGCGAAAACCCCATCAGAACGGCATCTTGAAGCCGGCCGGAAGGTTCAAGCCAGCAGTCGCCTCTTCCATCTGCTTCTTGGAATTGACTTCGACCTTGCGCACCGCGTCATTGACGGCGGCCGCCAGCAGATCTTCCAGCAGTTCCTTGTCTTCTTCCATCAGGCTCGGATCGATCTCGACGCGCGCGACGTCATGACGACCGTTCATGGTGACCTTGACCATGCCCGCGCCGGATTCGCCCTGGACTTCCGCCTTGGCGGCTTCTTCCTGGACCTTCTGCATGCGCTCCTGCATTTCCTGCGCCTGCTTCATGATGTTACCCATACCGCCTTTTCCACCGAACATGGCTCACCTCATCAATAACGTGTTGAACATGACCTAACGATAAATGCCGTCTGCCCGACGTGCCATGTCGTGGCACCTCCGGCCTATGGTATGCGTGCCTTGTCGGCACACGCACCGCGAAGTCGGGGAAGCGTCAGCGATGCCCGGCACCGCCGACGCTCGATCAGAAGTTGTCCGGCTCGAAGGAGTTGACGCTTTCCTCGATCAGACGAGCACCCAGCTGTTGCTCCATGGACTGGATATGCGGGTCAGCACGCAAGGCTTCAACCGCGCGCGCGTGACGTTCGCCCAGCAGACGAATGCGACGACTGTGCGGCGTTTCCAGACCCTCCGGCAGCGGCGCGACGCTGATCTCCAGCGCACGCTCCACACCCTGGCCCGCCAGCGCCTTGCGAATGCGCTCCTGGTGGACTTCGGCCATCATCGCCGACTGGGCGGGGTCCAGCCTCAACTTGAGGTGGGTGCCGTCGTCGTGCTCGACCAGGCAATGAGCGCCGATATTGCGCGTGATGCCGCCCAGCCCCAGCGAGGGGAACAGCTCCAGCCATGCGGCGTGATTCAAGCGACCATCGGCACTAGGGGCGCTCGGGGCTGACGTGGGCGCAGCCACAGGTGCGGGTGCCGGCTCCGGCATCGGTTGCGCTGCCACGGCTGGCTCGTTTGCGACCGGCTCAGGCGCCGGCGATGCAGCGGGCTCGGGTTGTGCTGGCGCTGAGTACTCAGCGGGCTCTAGCGCTGCTGGTACAGGTTCAGCGGGCTCTAGTGCTGCTGGTACGGCTTCAGCGGGCTGCGGAGCCGATGACTCAGCAGCTTCTGGCTGTGCTGGCGCGCAACCGAAGGCGGCACTCAGGCGTGACATCGCCGAACTGGGCGCAGCGGGCGCCTGTGCGCGAGCTGCCGTCTGTTCTGGCGCTGGCGCCGACACCGGCGCGGCCGCTGGCTGAGGCGCGTCTTGCGCTACGTCGCGAAAGCCGGCATCCCGGGCGTCCTGCGGAACGTCCTCCGTCGCCCACGGGGGCGGCTCGTCGGCCATCGGCGGCTGTGCGTCGGTCGCTGGCGCGGCCACTGATGCGGCATGCTGGGGCGCGGGCGCCACCGGGGCCGCCGGCGCTTGCTGAGGCTGAGCCGGGGCTTCTTGAACAGGAGCCTGCTGAACCGGGGCTTCTTGAACAGGGGCCTGCTGAGCCGGAGCTTGCTGAACAGGAGCCTGTTGAACAGGCGCCGGGGCTTGAGCGCCAGGCGCGTTCGCCCCCTCCGCCTGGCCGGTCATCGGCAGCGGCGTCTGCGCCGGGCGCGGCACGCCCTGCGGGCGGAAGGCCAGCATGCGCAGCAGCGTCATTTCCAGCGCGGTGCGCGCATCCGGGGCGTTGGCCATGTCGCCACGCCCCTGCAGGGCGATCTGGTAATAGAGCTGCACGTCTTCACCGGTGAAACGGCTGGCCAGCGCCAGCAGCGCATCACGGTCGCCATGCCCGTTGTCCAGGGCGCTCGGCACCATCTGGGCGATCGCCAGGCGATGGAAGACAGAGGCCATGTCGTCCAGCACCCCGCCGTAGTCCGGCCCCTGCTCGGCCAGTGTCGCGACCTCCGCCAGCAGACTCGCGGCGTCCAGCGAGGCCAGACACTCCAGCAGCGCCAGCACATGGCGGTGATCCAGCGTGCCGAGCATGGCGGCGACATCTTCGCGCCGTACCTGACCATGGCCGAAGGCGATCGCCTGATCGGTCAGACTCATGGCGTCACGCATCGAGCCATCGGCGGCCTTGCCGAGCAGCCAAAGTGCGTCTTCCTCGAAGCTGACTTCCTCGCGAGCGAGAATGTCAGACAGGTGCTCGACCACGCGCACCGGTGGCATGTTCTTGAGCGTGAACTGCAGGCAGCGCGACAGGATGGTGACCGGCAATTTCTGCGGATCCGTGGTCGCGAGCAGGAACTTCACATGGGGCGGCGGCTCTTCCAGCGTCTTGAGCAGCGCATTGAAACTGTGGGTCGACAGCATGTGCACCTCATCGATGAGATACACCTTGTAGCGGCCCTGGGTCGGCGCGTACTGGACGTTGTCCAGAAGCTCACGCGTGTCCTCGACCTTGGTCCGCGAGGCGGCGTCGACTTCGATCAGGTCGACGAAGCGGCCATCATCGATCTCGCGACAGGTGCCACACACGCCACACGGCCTGGAGCTGACGCCCTCTTCGCAGTTCAGGCACTTGGCCAGAATGCGTGCCAGCGTCGTCTTGCCGACACCGCGGGTCCCGGTGAACAGATAGGCATGGTGCAGGCGCCCCTGATCGAGGGCATTGACCAGCGCACGGCTGACATGCTCCTGACCGATCAGTTCGTGAAAATTGCGCGGGCGCCACTTGCGCGCCAATACCTGATAGCTCATTGAGCGGGGCATTCCTTGGGCGATCTGAAACATGAGCTGAAATCTGCACGACCCGGCTGGGCGTTACCCCCGACGATCGACAGACGGAGACCGATGACGTGGCCTCGCTGAGAATGCGCTCATTCTAGCGACTTGCCGTGTGGCTTCAAAGCGCGATGCCACTTGCGCATCAGGATTGAGGGCACGACGCCGGATGACAGGCGTGGTGCGCCCCCGAATTACGGGTACGACGAAACGCCAAGCGGGGCTCGGGTCAGGCAGGAGATGACAGGTTCAGACAGCGAGGGTGTGGCGAAAGGCTTCAGGCAGCGTGAAGCGAAGGTCTTGCAAGGGGTTGCGATGGAGCGTTGCACAGCAGGCGGGATGATGCGGACATTTCACGAGCAGCCATTTTCAGGGCCCTGAAATGGAGGCGGCCCCATCAGCCACATCCCGGCACACGCGTCAGCCACTACCGTTGCTCCCTTCCGGGCCTGGCGGGGTTTGCAGCCTAGCATTGCGGGAGGACCGACAGGGCCACCACAAACATGATCATTTGGTAAACTACCGAGCCAATCGCTTGAACTTCAAGCACTTGGCGTGATCAAGGCGCACACTATAACAGCGCATCGCCGCCCTCACAAGGGGAGATCGCGCCGCGGGCTATAGCGTTGCCTCACGCGCATGGCGGTGACGGAAATGACGCGCCATCACGGGTAGCAACAGCATCAGGACGATCAGGCGCAGAAGGTGATGGAAGGCGACGAATATCGGGTCGAGATCGAGCGCCACCGCCAATAGCGCCATCTCGCCGATACCGCCAGGGGCCAGGGCGAGGAAGGCCACGTCACGTGGCACCCCCATCAGCTGATGGATCAATTCGGCAAAGCAGCCCAGCACCGACAGCGAAATCAGGGTCGCCACGCCCGACTGGCCCATCACCCCGACCAGCACCCGCGGCGCAAGACCCTTGAAGCGCGCCCCGATGGCGCAGCCCAGTACCAGCTGCATGACATCGGTGCCCCACACCGGTGGCGAGAAACGCACCACGTCGCCAAGCGACAGCACCAGCGCCAACAACAGCGGCGCCAGCAGCGAGGCATTCGGTATGCGCAGTCGCCTGGCCAGGGGTAGCAGAATCGGCAGCACCGCGATCAACCACAGGCCGCTTACCGCCACATCCCTGCCAATGCCGGGCGTGCCCGACGCACCTTCCAGCACCCAATAGAGCGGCGGCAGAATCATGATCACCAGCAGCACTCGCAAGGATTGCGCCACCGCGATGCGCTGCGGGTCGCCACCGATGCGCTCGCCGATCACCACCATCGCCGTCAGCGCACCGGGCACCGAGGAGAACCACGCGCTGGTGGCGTCAAAACCACAGCGGCGATACCAGGCGGCGCAGGCCAGCGTCGAGGCCCATACCCCCGCCAGCAGCAGCAACGCCGACAACCACCAGCTGGAGAGGTGCGAGACCAGCTCCGGTGAGACGCGCGCGCCCAGCGTCAGACCCAGTACGCCCAGAAACAGGTTGCGCAGGCGGTCCGGCACACCGAGCCTCAACCCGGCCATCGCGCCCAGCAGGTTGGCGACCAGCGGCCCCAGCATCCACGCCAGCGGCATGCCGGTGAGCTGGAACAGCCAACCACCCACCACGCCCAGCGACAGTGAGGTCAGCAGCGGCCTGAGCGGCGCGTCAGCCTTGAGCGAGACGGCAGCCCTGAGCGACGTGACAGCCGTGAGCGAGATAGCAGCCCTGAGCGACATGACAGCCGTGAGCCAATGGGCTGGCGAGAGACGAGAGGCGCGCACCTTGAGGCGCTGCAGCGGAATGAATGGCATGCTGGCTTCCTTGTCAGCGACACGAAACAGGCCACCAATGATACGCTGGCGCAAGCGCCATTGGCTGCCTGTTTGAGGCATTATTACGCCTTCAAGCGGCCACTGCAGGTCGCAGACCGGTCCTGAGCCTGACTCTCATCACTCTTGTCGCGTACCTCACGCGCATTTGCGGAGCCCGGATGACTTCTCCCGACTCACTCCCCTCAGCGGCTGACGGCTCAACGGCTGACGATTCAGCGGCTGACGCCTCAGCGCGTGGCCCAGCCACCGCACCGCCCCCGGCCCTGCTGCTGGTCGAGGACGACGCCCTGTTGTCCAGCACGCTATGCAGCGTCTTTTCCGCCGAGGGCCTTGCGGTCACCCACCTGGCCGATGGCGCTGCGGCACTTGCATGCCTGTCGACCCACCGCGATCACGGCTTCGCGCTGATCGTGCTCGACCTCAACCTGCCCGGCGCTTCCGGGCTCGAGATTCTCGCCGCGCTGCGCCAGCACGACCGCCAGACACCGATGCTGATTCTCACCGCGCGCGGCGCCATCGAAGATCGCGTGCGCGGGCTGGACCTGGGCGCCGATGACTATCTTGCCAAACCCTTCGTGCTCGATGAGCTGGAAGCCCGCGTGCGCGCCCTGCTGCGCCGCCATGTCACTCTTCAGGCCAGCCAGCAGGCCAGTCAGCAGCCAGCGCCCTCGCCGGGCATCGCCCCACGCCTGACCCTCGGCAGCCTGGCCTTCGAGCCACTCAATGCACGCTTTCTGATCGCCGATTCCCCACTGGCGCTGCCGCCCCGCGAACAGCGCCTGCTGGGTTGTCTGATCCAGCATGCCGGCGAGCCGGTGGACAAGGCGCGCCTGACCCGTGAGGCCTTCGGCGAGGAGGAAGCCGTGGGCGACAACGCCATCGAGGTATATGTGCATCGCCTGCGCAAGCGCCTGGAAGGCAGCGACGTCAATCTGCGCACCATCCGGGGCCTTGGCTATCTACTGGAACAGACCACGGACGGCAGCGCTTGAATTCCGCCCCCTCACCACGCCCGCAGACGGCGGCAAAACGCAGCATCAGCCTCTATCGGCGCCTGCTGAGCTGGCTGCTGCTGCCCCTGCTGGCGCTGGGCACGCTATTGCTGGTGCAGGCATTCCTGTCGGCGCGCGAGGCAGCGGACCGCGCCTATGACCGGCTGCTGGAGGCCGCGCTGGTCACCATTGCGGAGCAGGTCAAATGGCAGGACGGCCAGCTGTGGCTCGATCTGCCGCCCGCCGCCCTCGAGATGCTGGCAACCGACGCCCAGGAGCGCGTCTTCTACAGCCTGGTGGACGCCGATGGCGAGCAGGTCACCGGCAATACCCACCTGCCGGACGCCAATCGCGCCGCCGATGGTCGCCTGACCCCACAGGAATCGCTCGGACGCAGCGGAGAGCTGTCGTTTCGCGATATCGCCTGGCAGGGGCAGGCACTGCGGCTGGGCAGCCTCGACACCCGGCTGGGCGGCTGGGGCGATGACCCACGCCACGGCCAGCGCTACAGCATTCGCGTCGCCCATACCCGCGAGGGGCGAGACACCCTGACGCGTGAGCTGTTCAGTGGCTCGCTGGTGCGTCTGGCGGGCATGGCCACGCTGGCGCTGCTGGTGGTGCTGATCGGCGTACGGCTGGCGCTATCACCGCTGACCCGGCTGCGTCGCGCCATTCGCGAACGTGACTCTCGCAGCCTAGCGCCGCTCAACCTGCCCCTGCCGCGCGAGCTCGAAGAACTCAAGCACACCATCAATGACCTGCTGGCGCGCATGCGCCGCGTGCGCGCCAATCAGGAGCGCTTCATCGGTGATGCCTCCCACCAGCTGCGCACCCCGCTGGCGGGACTCTCCGCTCACGCCGAGCTGGCACTGCGTCAGCAGGACCCCAGCGCCTGGCATGCCGCGCTGGGCCAGATGCAGGCCACCGCCAGCCATACCGCACATCTGGCCAATCAACTGCTGTCGCTGACACGACTCAACAACCCGGAAGTGCAGCCGCCGCGCGTGCCGCTGGAGCTGTCAGCGCTGGCGCGCGCCACCGTCAGCCGCCTGTTCCTGCGCTGTGATCGCGCCGGGGTGGACCTCGGCCTCGAGATCGCCCCGGATATCGATGGCGCCGCCTGGACGCTGGGCGTCGAGTGGCAGCTCGAGGAAGCACTGGCCAACCTGATCGACAATGCCTGCAAGCACGGCGCGCGCACCGTCACACTCACCCTGAGCCGGATGGCGGCGCCGAGCGATGCTCTACCAGCGCAAGCGGACAGTGCCACACTGGCGGGCCGCTGGCGGCTGAGTGTCGAGGATGACGGCCCGGGCATCGATGCCGAACGGCGCCTGCTGGTGCTGCGCCCCTTCCACCGCAACACCCAGCCCGACAGTCATGTCCAGACGCCGGCGCAGCAGCACGATGAGCTCAAGCATCACGAGGGAGCCGGACTGGGGCTGGCGATCGTCGATGGCATCGCGCGACACCACGATGCGCGCCTGACGCTCAGCGACTCGACAGCACGCAGCGTGACGCAGGCTGCTGACTCTGCATCCCGCGCAAACGATGCAAACGAGCCAGGCGCGTCCTGCGGGCTATGCGTCAGTCTGCATCTGGCACCCTGTGCAGCGCCTGAGGTGAGAATGGATGGGGATGATGAATCAGCACAGGCCGGCAAGCCTGCCAGGACAGGAGGCACAGCATGCTAGTGAGACGACCGCCAACCGGACGACAGCTTTCTGACAATCACCGCTCGGGCAGACGGCGCGCTGGACGACTGACGGCCTGCCTCGCGCTGGCCATGCTTGTGAGCCCCGTCAGTCAGGCGGCGACCCGGGCGGCTTTCGATCCGCTGCTCGAAGAGCATCAATCGCTGTGGTTGCAGGGCGGCCAGCCACTCACGGCGCCCGCGCCTGACAGTGGCGCCAGCCTCGCGGCCGACCTGACGATCCACGCCGCGCTGGATCTGCCCGAGATTCGTCCGCTGCTGCTGCGTTACAGCCGCCAGCACCCTGAGCGAGTGCTGCACTACGTCAATCGCTCCGCCCTGGGGCTTGAAGCACAGTATCTGCAGGCACCGCTGACGCCGCAGGCCGACCTGATGATTTCCTCGGCGATGGGCTTGCAGTACCGACTCGCCAACCAGGGGCACGCCCTGGCACTCGACGCACCAAATCTGGCCGCCTGGCCGGCCAACTCACGCTGGCGCAATGAGCTGTATGCGATGAGCTTCGAGCCGATCGTGATGGTGGCGCGACGTGATGCGCTCAAGCGACTGGCGGACCTCGACGGCCTGCGCAACCCCCTCGATGTGCTGCGCAGCCATCGCGATTTCTGGCATCTCCTCGAGACACGCCGCGAGCAGCTACGCGGTCGCATCATCAGCTATGACCCGCGCCGCAGCGGCTCCGGTTTTACCTATGCCGTGTCCGATGCCCGTCAATCGCCGCGCTACTGGACGCTGGTACGCGCCATGGGTCAGGCCGATGCCAGACTGGTCAGCACCAGCGGCGCCATGCTCGAAGCACTGGCCAGCGGCGAGGTGGACATCGCCTACAACCTGGTCGGCCCCTATGCGGTGACCTTCGCCCGCGCCCACCCGGAGCTGGTGGTGATCGTGCCGGAAGACTACGTGCTGATTCAGCGCCGGCTGGCCTTCGTCCCCCAGCAGGCTCCTCACCCCGAGGCCGGTGAGGCCTTTCTCGACTGGTGGCTGAGTCTGGAGGGTCAGCAGGCGGTGGCCAGCGACAGCCAGCTGGGCGCACTGCACCCCGAGGTGAGTGGCGAGGGCAGCGCACAGCATATGCGCGAGCAACTGGGCGATGCGCTACGCCCGATCGAGATCGGCCCGGGCCTGTTGGCGACACTCGATCGCCTCAAGCAGGCCAGTTTCCTGAGCCGCTGGGTACTGGAATTCGAGGCCCCTGCTCCCTTTGCCAGTGAAGCGAGCCAGGGCAAGGGCCAGAATCAGAGTCACCCCCCGTCAGCCACGCCGCCAGAATTGAACCAATGATGCGTGTCGTCAGGGCTGGCTAGCCCCTCCCGTTCTGTAAACGGACTGGACACAGGACCGAGCCCATCACGCTCAAGGCGCCCCACGGGGCGCCTTGAGCGTGATGCCATGCGGCATTCAATGAGACAAGCGGGAAGGTTCAGCGTCAGCGATCGCCGGCATCTCCGCCGCCATCACTACCATCGGGGTCCGGTGCGGCCTCGCGCAGCCCGACATCCTCACGGCCAGCCAGGCCCTCAGTGGGCTTGCGACGCGCGATCAGTGCCCCCCCTTCCCGGTGCTCGCTGCTCTGATACTCGGTGCTTTCCGTCTCGCTGCTTTCCGGTGAGCCGCTGGCGGGGCGCAACGGCTCCGCCGAGGCGCTGCGCTGCTCGACGAGACGCTCGGTGCCATCGTCACGATGCAGCCAGACATCCATCTGCTGGAAGGCGACCTTGAGGCCATGCTCACGGAAGCGTGCATCCACCCAGCGGTTGATCTCATCGGTGGCGTAGAGGCGATCGGTCAGGTCATTGACATAGATGCGCAACTCGAAGCCGAAGTTGTCCTGGTTGTAGGACAGGCAGAATACCAGCGGCTCCGGATCCTTGAGCACTCGCCTGTTTTCCTGGGCGGCCTGCATCAGCAGCCGATGCGCCAGATCCAGATCACTGCCATGGGCGACACCGAAATTGAGCACCACCCGCGTGACGTTGTCCGACAGCGACCAGTTGATCAGCTGATCGGTGACGAACACCTTGTTGGGAATGATGATCTCCTTGCGATCGAAGTCCGTCACCGTGGTGGCACGGATCCGGATGCGATTGACCGTGCCATGCAGGTTGCCGATGGTGATGGTGTCGCCGATGCGCACCGGGCGCTCGAACAGGATGATCAGGCCCGAGATGAAGTTGGCGAAGATCTCCTGCAGACCGAAGCCCAGCCCGACACTCAATGCCGCCACCAGCCACTGCAGCTTGTCCCAGCTGACACCCATGCTGCCCAATGTCATCACGAAGCCGGTCGCCATGATCACGTAGGACAGCAGCGAAGTGATCGCGTAGCTCGAGCCCTGCTTGAGCTCGAGCCGCGACAGGATCGAGACCTCCAGCAAGCCCGGCAGGTTGCGCGCCATCATCACCGCCACGGCGAGGGTGATCATGCCCGCGATCAGATCCGCCAGCGAGATGGGCGTCGCCGAATCACCCTCGACGGAGGCGGCGATTTCCCACACCACCACGCTGTCGAGATAGCTGAGCACATTGAGCAGGTCGGCCCACACCACATAGAAGATCGCCAGGAAGCTGATGACCAGGATCAGCTTCGAGAGACGCAGTGACTGGGAGTTGACCTGCTCCATGTCCAGCGGCGGCTCTTCCACCACCTCGACACCGCCTTCGGCGCCCTCCTGAACCTGGGCGCGGCGACGCGCCACGGCGCGACGATAGGCCAGTCGCCGCGCGGCGACTGCCAGACCGCGCACCACGGTGGCTTCCACCAGAATCCAGGCCCCGAACAGGAAGATGGTGGTGATGAAGCGGCCACACAGGCGCAGCGCGGTGTACTCGTAACCGAGGCAGATCAGCACGCCCAGCGCCACCGGCACCAGCGCCATCGCAAGGCCCAGAATCAGCCGGAACAGCTTGAGCCCGAAGAAAGGCACATGCGCCAGAATAAGCCGCGAGAGACAGAAGCTCATCGCCATCAGGCCCACGAACAGAATGGCCAGCCCCAGCGGACGCTCGAGCAGATTGAGGTCAGCCTCGCTGATGATGTTGGTGGTCAGCACCACCGGCAGCAGCGCGAAACCCAGCCACCAGATATGGCGACGCAGCTCCGCCACGTAGGTGGCCGGCCACTGGAAGTGACGCTCGGCGACGCCGTCCTTGACCAGCAACCGGCGGAAGATGGCGAAGATGCCCCACGCCAGCGACAGCTTCAACAGTGCCTGCCCCAGCGCCCACAGCATGAGACCTTCACCCAGCGATAGCACACCGCCGATCAGCGCCAGCGCCAGCGCGCCAGGAATGGCCAGCAGGACGTTGAGCAGAATGGCGCGCGGCGTATGCAGCTGGGTGTCCTGCTTCAGACGCCCTATCTGGGCATGCAGATCCGCCAGGCGCGCGCGGATGCGTGAACGCTTCCAGGTGATGAAGATCAGCAGCAGCAAGCCCGGCAGCGCCACCCACAGGTCACTGAGCTGAAAGCCCTTGGACAGCCCCGCCACCACGCCGCGCCAGACGGTGGGCTTGAGCTCCTCGGCAAGCATTTCCGGGGTGCGTGACAGCCATTCCAGATCCAGCGGCTTGCCATTGGCGACCCAGAACAGCTGCTCCTCGATGGTCTGGCGCAGGCGTCCGGAGACTTCGAGCAACTGCTGCTGGTTGAGCTGCAGATCAATGGCGCGTGCCAGCAGGCTGTCGTATTCCTTGTCGAGCTTGTCGACCAGCTCCTTGCGCGCCTCCAGCTGACCGATCAACGCCTGACGCAGCTCGGCGCTGACCTGACTGACATCGGCATTGCCGCCGGGGCGCTCCAGCGCCGCGGCCTCGCCCAGCACGTGCGAATCGAGATAGCCCGGAATATCGGCGAGCTGTTCGCGCACCTTGTTGAGCTCGAACTGCTTGAGGCGCAGGTCGGCGATCTCTTCCTTCAAGTCCTTGCGCACATCGACCTGCGGCAGGCGGCTCTGCTGCTCGCGAAGGATACGTGCCAGCAGGACGCTGCCCTTGATGGCCTCGATCTGCTCGCTCATGGTGCGCTCGACCTGGGTGACGCGATCAAGCTGGGTGCGCACCTCCAGCCCATCGCGAATCACGGCGTTGACGCGATCGGTGATCGCCAGCAACTGGCTGCTGAGCTCGCGATTGCGGTTGAGCACCTGCTGGAAGATGGGATTGTCGGCCAGCGCGGCATTCGCGCCACTGGTGGCATCGGCGATGGTCTGCTCGGACTGGTTGCGGCGCTTGTCGTTGACCAGCGTCTGGATCTGTTCCAGGCCCTGCTCCAGATTGGCGATCTGGCGGCTGTAGAGGGTCTTGCGCACCTGGGCCAGCTCACGCAGCAGAGAGCTTGAATTGAGCTCTGAATGACTCAGCTCGCCACGCGTCTCGGCCAATGCCAGGCGGGCCTCGATCAGGTCACGCCCGGTACCGGACAGGTCGGCATCGGTGTTGCCACCCAGCTGGGTCTGCAGGCGCTGCACCTGCTGCTGCGCATCGGCCAGGGTCGAGCGCGAACGCTCCGGCAGGCTCTGGGCATTGATCAGGCGCCGGTTGGTATCGGCCAGCTTGTCCTGCAGTTTCTGCAGCGAGTCGAGGATCGAGGTCATGCGCTTGTCCAGCGCCTCGACCGACTCATCTTCCAGTGACGCGATGCTGGGCGGGGTGTAGTCCTGAGGCAGACGCGCCAGCTCGGCCTGCGCCTTCGCCAACTCCGCCGGCGCCTCCTTGACCTCACTCTTGAGGGAATTCAGGCTGCTGGTGGCCTCGGCGAGGTCGTCAAGCACCGTCAGGGTATCCTTGAGGTCCGCGATACGCTGACGAGTGTCGGCATCCGGTTTCTCGACGCTCTGCAGGTCTTCAAGCTGAGTCTGGACATCAGCACGCTTCGGGGCATCCGCACTGGCCGTGGCCGGCACCCAGGCCAGCAGCACCATCAGCAGCAAGGCGCCTGCCAACATCATCAGTCTCAAGGGCTTGTCACCTGTCACAGCTGTCTCCTCAATGATCACCACCGCGCTTTTTCATCGGCTCTGCTGCCCCGCCAGGCCGCCGTCAGCCATGCAGAATGACATCGTGTCAGGCCGCAGACGCGGGCAAGGGCCGCATTGTCGACTGGCGTTGCATCCCACGCAATCCTTGTCGGCAAACGTCCGCCGGCGTCGCCCAGCAAAGGATAAGGGGGAGAATGAACGAGAGAATGAACTAGACAGCGAAGTGAAGCATGAAGCAAAGAGTGACAGGACGAAAAAGCACTGCTTGCAGGCCAGCGTGAGCGACATGCATCGTCGCATCGAGACGACGCACCTGTCGGAATCTTCGTGCTGGAACCGGACACTGCGCCGCCAGTAGAATGGCAGACATGTCATGAGCATTGCTCCATAATGCCCTGCTCCCCCGCCGCGGTGTAACCGACAGGATACTTCCATGCCCCTCCGCCTTGCCTCCATCGGATTCCGGTCCGTTCCTGCACGCCTCTCGGGAGTGCTGGCCACAGTACTGCTGGGTGCTGCCGCACCAGCAGCGGCCGACGTGCCCTACACCATGGATGCCGAAGGACGCGTGGTACTGGCCAACGGCGAGCGTTTCGCTCCCGAAGCACTGGGCATGACTGCCGCCCAGGCCCGTGCGGGTGCCATGAGTCAGGCTGACTGGCGCGAACTGGCAGCTTCTGCGCCAGGCACGGCGGAGGACGTCGAGAGTGACCCGCGTACCGAGCAGGTATTTCTCTCCAACCGGGAGGATGCGGACTACGCTCGCGACTCGGCGGAGGCGGCTGAAACCGAGGGGGCGCAAGGCCATAGCCCTGGCGCGCCCCTCGATGAAAGCCTGGCCCAGCAGCGTGCCAAGGAGCGTGTCGTTCTCGAGGACGATGCCGAGAAGAATCCGCTTGCCATCACCGCCTACAAGCGCAACTACCTGCTGCCCTGGGCCTACAACACCAACCCGGATGCCAACGGCTTTGCCGAAGTCACCCGGGAAGGCGAGGTGGACAAGACCGAGGTGAAATACCAGCTCAGCCTCAAGGTCGAGCTGATGGATGACATCTTCGGTGACAATGGCGACCTGTTCTTCGCCTATACCCAGCGCAGCTGGTGGCAGGCCTACAACTCCGATGCCTCGGCGCCGTTCCGCGAGACCAATTACGAACCGGAAGCCTTCCTGCAGTTCGACAATCGTTATGAGTTGTTCGGCTGGACCAATACCCGCAACCGCATCGGTTTCGCGCATCAGTCCAACGGACGTTCCGACCCGCTGTCGCGCAGCTGGAACCGTGTCTACGCCGACATGATGTTCCAGAACGGTGACTGGGCCATCGCGGTCACGCCGCACTGGCGCGTACCGGAGGAGTCCGGCGAGGACGACAATCCGGACCTCTACAACTACATCGGCTATGGCGACATCACGGTCGGCTATACCTCCGATCAGCACGAAGTCACCTGGATGGTGCGTGGCAACCCCTCCAAGGGCAACTACGGCAACCAGCTCGACTACTCCTTCCCGCTGTTCGGCAAGGTGCGTGGCTACGTGCAGTACTACCACGGCTACGGTGAGAGCCTGATCGACTACGACCACAGCGTGAATCGCTTTGGCCTGGGCTTCTCGATCAATACCTTCTTCGCCGGCTCGCCAGAGACCTGATGCAAGAGTTCTGATGCAGGAGACCTGATCAAGGAACTCGCATACCCCTCCCGCAACGGGCAGCCCAGGCTGCCCGTCTTGCCATCTGCTCACCGTATGCACCGCCCATGTGGACTGCCCATGAGCGCCAGGTGGCACATCCATGATCCAGATCATGCCTCCCGCACGCGACATGGCGATATCGTGCTCTGTGCGTGTCTTGCCCTTGTGTTTGTCGCATTCGACCCCCACGACTTGTGCATGACCACGCAAGACACGTCATGACGACGTGCTGACGATACTTGCAGGAAGTCTCGTGCAAGTGGATTCAGGTCATGCCCTGCCGCCTGCGGCGCCCCAGGGAAGAGAGAGTTCGAGAGTCAAGCGCAGACAACACCGCGCTCACCATTCGCGAAATCTGATTCGACATACGGGAAGGAGTTACACCATGGCTATGCAAAAGATCGGCGATCACACCACTTCCGCGACCGGTGCCAACACCGACCAGCTGAAGGAAGATCTGCGCCATCTGTCCCAGACCGTCGAGGAACTGCTGCACGCCTCGGCCGAAGATTCCCGCGAGAGCATGAAGGAAGCCCGCGCCCGCGCCCAGACTCGCCTGGAAGCCACCCGCGCCCGCCTCAGCGCCCAGGGCGATCGTCTCGCCGCCGGCGCACGCGAATCCGTTGACTGCGCTGACCGCTACGTGCACGACAATCCGTGGACCAGTGTCGGTATCGGCGCGGTCGCCGGTGTCGTCGTCGGCATGCTGCTTGGCCGTCGCTGATGCAGGAGCAAGGGCCGGTTGAACGCGTACTTGGCGCCATCCGACGTCTGACTGCGAGCCTGGTCGAGAGTGGCGAGACGCGCTTGCGTCTCGCCGTGCTGGAGCTCGAGGAAGAACGCGAACGGCTGTTCGTGATGCTGCTGCTGTCGGGTATCGCCCTGATGCTGATCTGCTTCGGCATCGGCCTGGCGATCCTGCTGGTGGTCGTGGCCTTCTGGGATACCCATCGCCTGCTGGCCATTGCCCTGAGCGGCGGTATCCTGCTGGCCTTGGGGGGATTGATCGCCTGGCGCGTCAAGGTGATCGCTTCCCAGCGCAGCCTGCTGCGTTCCACGCTCAGCAACCTGAGCCGTGACAGCGACAGCCTCAAGGATGTGCGTGCCGACGCACTGGAACGCCAGCGCCAACGCGAAAACCTTTGATGCCCCGCCTGCCAGTGCCTGCCAAGGAGACGAGATGAGTTCTTCCAGACAGTCCCTCGCGCGACGCGAGCCGGCGCTGCCCCCCGTACAGGGGAGCGGACGCCGGTCAGCACATCCGCGTGACGCCCGGCGTGCGGAACTCGAAGCACGCATCAGTCAGCAGCGCCTCGATGTCAGCCATGCGATGCGCGAACTCAAGGAGGCCACCGCCCCCATCGACCGCGGCTGGGCCAAGGTCCAGCAATACCGCGGTCCGTTGGTGCTGGTGGGCGGCCTGATCGCGGCGCGGGGCGGGTTCCGGCCAAAGAAGGGCCTGAGCCTGCTCAAGCGCGGGTTGATGGGCTGGGTGATGATTCGCCGTCTGAGAGTACTGTTCGACAAATGATCACGGCATTACAGCGAAAGCCCCGCCACCTGAGATTCAGGTGGCGGGGCTTTTTTCGTCTCTGCGACGTGCAGCTCCGTGACCCCTGCCGCGATCAGGCGCTGCGGCTGTCACGCTTGAGCAGATACACGCCCAGATAGAGCACCGCGAAGATCAGCCCCAGCACGGCGGCGGCGCCGAAGACATTGCTACCGTCACCGGGCAGGAATTCCAGGAAGGACGTCAGGAACTGTCCCAGGAAGATCGCCATCGTCAGGTAGGAGAGATTGCGACCGCGCACCGAGGCGTGGCTGCGCTCCACCGTCATGTGGTTGAGCAACGGGATCGAGAAGCCGAAGCCCATGCCGGACAAGACGGCCCCGACACTCATCAGGGTCATGTTCTCGGCCTGCTGGAAGACGAACAGGCTGCCGGCATAGAGCAGGAAGGCAAGTACCAGCGTCGGCATCTCGCGCAAGGCACGTGAGACCTTTGGCATCAGCATCGCTGCCACCACCGCGACCAGCGAGATCGCCGCCAGGAAGATGCCGGTGGAGGCCTCGTTCAGCCCCAGCAGGCTCAGGCGCTTGGGCAGCATGACGATGGCGGTGAAGAACAGGGTCATGGCCATGGCCGCCGCCAGATAGACACTGGTGAGCGAAGCTGACAGCGCCTGCTGACCCGACTGGCCAGCCGTTTCATCAGGGGCTGCAGGTGACTGCCTCGGCACCATCATCCACAGCATGGCCAGCAGCAGCCACGCCAGCAGATAGAGCAGGAAAGGCAGCTGCCAGGCAAACCCCGCCAGCACACCACTGACGAACAGGAAGATCACCCCGCCAAGCTCGATGGACATGCCCTGCTGGGCGATCATCGCCAGACGCGCATGGCCGTGGTACCACTCGGAGATCAGCGTGGTGCCCCCCGCCATCACCAGCGCGGTCACGCCCCCCAAGAGGATGCGATCGGCAAATACCGACACCATGCCTTCCAGCAGGGCACCGCCTGCCCCCAGCAGACCATACAGAAACAGCCCGCCTGTCAGCGCGCGATAGGCACCGATACGATCGATCATGCGCCCCGCGATGGGGGCAAACAGCACGGCACCCAGCGACGGCAGGGTGATCAGCCAGCTGGCATGGCTCTCCACCTCAAGCGCCGAAGCGATGCTCAGAAGCCCCGGCGCGACCACGGTGCCCACCATGATGGTCAGACAGGCAATGGCCAGCAGCGTGAAACGGCCGCCGGCAGAAAGCGATTGTGAGGCCCCGCGCGTATCCTGCGCGGCCACTCCACTCGTTGATGTCGTCATATTGGCTCCACTCGAATTCAGAACCCTCCTGTCAGCCGCTACGCGTCCCGCCTTCTCGCTGGCTTGCGTGCTCGCGAGGCAAGGCCAGCGGCAATCAGCCAGAAACAGGAGACAAGGCGAGACGGCAGAGACTGAAGAAGGGAGGCTTGGCAGGCCTTCAGACTAGCGAGTGCAGGCTTATAATAGAAATGACAATACTTGATATGACTTATACTGACTGGACATCAATCAGCCACGAGGGCCGGCATGGAACTCCGCACACTGAAAACCTTCGTCGCGGTGGCGACGCACAGAAGTTTCTCGGCCGCCGCCCGTGAGCTGCATACCGTGCAACCCGCCATCAGCCGCCAGATCGCCGACCTCGAAGCCGAGCTGGGCGTCAGCCTGCTGTGGCGCAATACGCGGGAAGTGAAGGTGACGGCACCGGGGGAGGCCCTGCTTGAAGAAGCGCAGCGCATGCTGGCGCTTGAGGCACAGGCACGCAAGCGCGTGGCGATGGCTGCCAGCGGCCAGACCGGCACACTGCGCATCGGCTACATGAGCTCGGCCTGCGCAAGCTTCGTGCCCGGACTGATGCGCGACTTCGTCAGCGACCATCCCGAGGTCAGCCTGTCATTGCATGAGATGAGTGCCCAGCAGCAGCTGGATGCCTTCGCGCGTGACGAGATCGACATCGGGCTGTCGCGCCCGCTCCCCAGCGAGCAGCGTGACAGCCTGACCGCCGTGGCAGTCTACGAGGATAGGCTGATGGCGGTGGTACCCGAGGGGCATCGTCTGGCGCACCGCAAGCGACTGGCTCTCAGCGAGCTTGCGCAGGAGGATTTCGTGCTGTTTCAGCGCGGGCAGGCGACGGGGCTGTTCGATCAGATCATCAGTGCCTGCGGCGATGCCGGCTTCTCACCACGCATCCAGCGACAACCGGCCTTGATGCAGACACTGCTCAGTGAGGTCGCGGCGGGACTGGGAGTCGCCATCGCGCCCGGCTGCATTCGCCGCCTGCAACGTGATGGCTGCCAGTTCATTCCCCTGCGCCCGGCACTCGGCGCGGTACCGCTGGAGCTGCACTACCCCACCACACCGGCCCGTCCGGTGATCGAGGCCTTCGTCGCGCTGGTCGAGCAGCGCCTGCCCACCATCCGCCAGCAGATGGCGTGAGGCGCAGCCAGTGGCGAGAAGGTGCCGGTCAGCAGTTCAGGCCGCAGGCCACCGCCGAGGACCACGCCCACTGGAAGTTGTAGCCGCCCAGTTCGCCGGTGACATCCAGCACCTCGCCGATGAAGGCCAGCTGCGGCAGATCGCGCACGCTGAAGTCCTTCTGTGAGATGGCATCGGTGACCACGCCGCCCATCGTCACCTCGGCGGTGCGCCAGCCTTCGGTGCCCGCCGGCTTGAGCTGCCAGTGATTGAGCGCCTTGGCCAGCTGTTCAAGACGCGCGTTGGAGAGCTCGGCGAGACTGCGCTCGCTGATGCGGCCGGCATCAGCGTCCTGCCACTCGACCAGCGACTGGGCGAGGCGCTTGGGCAGGCGCTCGCCAAGCCAGGGGCCGATCTGGCGTCTGGGATGCTGCTCACGCAGGGCGAGCAGCTCGGCGTAGGCATCCACGCCCGGCAGCAGGTCGATGTCCAGCGGCTGACCGGGTGTCCACCAGCTGGAAGCCTGCAGCATCGCCGGTCCGGAAAGCCCGCGATGGGTGATCAGCATCGGTTCGCGATAATGGCCCTTGCCGGCGGTGACACTGACGTCACAGGCAAGCCCTGACAGCGGCGACAGACGCTCCTTCCACTGCGAGGTCAGCGTGAACGGCACCAGCGCCGCGTAGGTCTCGGTGACCTCGAGCCCGAACTGGCGCGCGATGTCGTAGCCGAAGCCGGTCGCGCCCAGCGTCGGGATCGACATGCCGCCGGTGGCCACCACCACGCGTCCCGCCGTGTGCGTGCCATTGCTGGTCTCGACCCGCATGCCCTCGCCCGCGCGCTCCAGCGAGGTGATGCGCGTACTCAGGCGAATCTCCGCCCCGGCCCATTCACACTCCGTCAGCAGGATCGCCAGCAGATCCTTGGCGGAATCGGCGCAGAACAGCTGTCCCGGCTTCTTCTCGACGTGCTCCAGCCCATGACGCTCCACCAGTTCCAGGAAATGGTGCGGCGTGTAGCGCTTGAGCGCCGAGATGCAGAAGTGCGGATTGCGCGAGAAGAAGTTGGCGGGGCCGGCATCCAGATTGGTGAAGTTGCAGCGCCCACCGCCGGACATCAGGATCTTCTTGCCGGCCTTGTTGGCGTGGTCCAGCACCAGCACGCGCTTGCCCTGATAGCCTGCCGTGGCGGCACACATCAGGCCTGCCGCGCCTGCGCCGATGATGATGACGTCGTATGTGGCCATGCGGGACACTCCGTGAAGCGAAGAAAGGAAAGGGAATCGGCCGTGCAGACACACGCGGGCCGGCATTCTACCAGAAGCCTGTCGCAGCCAGCGGCCGGACATGGAAAACAAGACACCCCCACCGTCAGAGACGATGAGGGTGTCTTGTCAGACCGGACAGACTAGCCAGTCACGGCGCGCCTCAGACGATGACGCCCTGACTGCGCAGGTAGTCGTCGTAGGTGCCGGAGAAGTCGACCACGCCATCGGCCTTCAGCTCGATGATGCGGGTGGCCAGCGAACCGACGAATTCGCGGTCGTGGCTGACGAAGATCAGGGTGCCCGGGTAGTTTTCCAGCGCGAGGTTGAGTGCCTCGATGGATTCCATGTCCAGGTGGTTGGTCGGCTCATCCATCACCAGCACATTGGGCTGCTTGAGGATCAGCTTGCCGAACAGCATGCGGCCCTGCTCGCCACCGGAGATGACCTTGACCGACTTCTGGATGTCGTCATTGGAGAACAGCATGCGACCCAGGGTGCCACGCACGACCTGCTCGCCGCCGCCGGTCCACTGCGCCATCCAGTCGTAAAGGCTCATGTCGTTGGCGAAGTCATGGGCGTGGTCCTGCGCGTAGTAGCCGACGTCCGCGGCGTCGGTCCACTTCACTTCACCGGCGTCCGGGTGCATCTCGCCGACCAGGGTGCGCAGCAGCGTAGTCTTGCCGATGCCGTTCGGGCCGATGATGGCGACACGCTCACCGGCGGCGACCGTGAAGCTGAAGTTCTCGAACAGGGTGTTGCCGTCGAAGCCCTTGGAGAGCTTGTCGATCATCACCGCGTTGTTGTGGACCTTCCTGGTCTGCTCGAAGCGGATGAACGGGCTGACGCGTGAGGACGGCTTGATCTCGTTGAGCTGGATCTTGTCGATCTGCTTGGCACGCGAGGTCGCCTGCTTGGCCTTGGAGGCATTGGCGGAGAAGCGACTGACGAAGGACTGCAGCTCGGCGATCTGTGCCTTCTTCTTGGCGTTGTCGGCCTGCAGCTGTTCACGCGCTTGGGTAGCGGCGGTCATGTACTCGTCGTAGTTGCCCGGGAACAGACGCAACTCTCCGTAATCCAGGTCCGCCATGTGGGTGCAGACGCTGTTCAGGAAGTGACGGTCGTGCGAGATGATGATCATGGTGCTGGAACGCGCGGTCAGCACGCCTTCCAGCCAGCGGATGGTGTTGATGTCCAGGTGGTTGGTCGGCTCATCGAGCAGCAGGACGTCAGGATCGGAGAACAGCGCCTGCGCCAGCAGCACGCGCAGCTTCCAGCCCGGCGCGACTTCACTCATCGGCCCCAGGTGCTGTTCGATGGGGATATCGAGGCCCATCAGCAGCTCACCGGCACGCGCTTCGGCGGTGTAGCCATCCAGCTCGGCGAATTCGACCTCGAGGTCGGCGACCTTCATGCCGTCTTCCTCGCTCATCTCCGGCAGCGAGTAGATGCGGTCACGCTCGGCCTTGACCACGGCCAGACGCTCGTGACCCATGATGACGGTGTCGAGCACCGTGTATTCCTCATAGGCGAACTGGTCCTGGCGCAGCTTGCCCAGACGGGTATTGGGCTCGAGCATGACGTGACCACCGGACGGCTCCAGATCGCCACCGAGAATCTTCATCATGGTCGACTTGCCGCAGCCGTTGGCGCCGATCAGACCGTAGCGATTGCCACGCCCGAACTTGGCGGAGACGTCTTCAAACAGCGGCTTGGCACCGAACTGCATGGTGAGATTGGCGGTAGAAATCACGAGGGAATATCCGTTTGAAATGAAAAAGGTGGGCGGTGACGAAGTGTCACGCTGGCGCCGGGAGATACGGGGAGCCGCAAAGGCCTGGCAGATATCAGCCGCGGAAGAAGACTTCCAGCAGGTGATAGCCGAACTTGCTCTTCAGCGGCCCCTGCAGGGTATTGAGCGGCCCCTTGAAGATGGCGCGATCAATGCCGCCGACCATCTGGCCGGGACGCACTTCGCCCAGGTCACCGCCCTGCTTGCCGGAGGGACAGGTGGAGTGCTTCCTGGCCAGTTTCTCGAATGGCTGGCCGCGCTCCAGTGACTGCTTGAGACGCTGCGCCTCGGCCTCGGTCTTCACCAGAATGTGGCGTGCCATGGCAATACGAGCCATCTCATGTCCTCTTGCAGGCGGAATCGGTCTTGCCTCACGCCATCTCGTGCCCCGGGCATTCCGGAGGCGGACCCGACGTCACCCGAGCACGCCACTGACGGCATGACAGCGTCATGAGTGTCGATCAGGCGTTCGGGAAAGGTTCGACAGGCGATGGGGTGAGTCTGAAGGCGGGCATGATAACAGCTCAGGATGACAGACGCTGTAGTGCAAGCTCGATAGCTCGCTCAGAAACGCGAAAAGCCCGCATCGTGAGATGCGGGCTTTTCTGAATCTGGTGGAGGGGGAGGGATTCGAACCCTCGAAGCCTTTCGACTTACACACTTTCCAGGCGTGCTCCTTCGACCACTCGGACACCCCTCCAGATCAGTGCTCTCATTGGTCACCCGACTGCGTCGTGTTTCCCTTGAGAACGCGGCGTATATTATCGATAACCTTCGAGTGGCGCAAGCCTTTTTTCCAAAAACTTTCAGATAGATAGCGTCAGTGCACTCGCTCTGCCTCCGCCCTGCGCTTTCAATCTGTGCTCTCGACCCATCCATTGGCCCGAGGCCGTGCTCGTCATCACGGCCCCAGCACCACGTAATCGCCACGGGCCTCGAAACACAGTCGCGGAGCGGACTGCCCTTCGAGCTGACACCACAGCTGCTGGGTCAGCGACAGTCGTGCTCGCCGTCCTGCCGCCAGGCGCTCGCCTACCTCGTGCAGCGCCGCCATGTCATCCGGCGCGCAGATGATGTGATAGTCGCCACTGACCGGAGCCAGAAACTGCTGGCTGGCCTGCGACACCACGATATCGCGCTGGATACCGCGGGCACGTAGCCAGAGCGTCAGCCAGCTCCAGCCACACAGGGTCGCCTCGAGACTCATGGCGCCGCCGAAGGCAGTGCCCTTGTCATTGAGATTGGGCGGCAGATGCAGATGCCAGCTCAGCTGACCCGTCGCACGCTCGGGCTCTGACCACTGCATCTCGACAAGCCCCAGATGAGCAGCCAGCGGGATCGCCTGCGTCAGCCAGCCACGAAACCGTGACAGGTCGTCGCTGACCGGTGCCACGAGACTGCCCGACCGCCCCTGCCCGTCACGCGGCAAAGGCAACGGTGGCCAGGCCTCACCACTCAAGCGCGACGGCTCGTTCATTCAGCGCCTCACTGCCAGCGTTCGACGAAGTCGGCACTGTTGCGGTTCGGCAATGGCTTGAGGCGTCCGCCCGGGGTGCCAAGATAGAGGAAGCCGACCAGCTCATCCTGCTCGCCCATGCCCAGCCCTGCGTGCACGATGGGGTCAAAGGCGTAGCCACCGGTGCGCCACATGCCACCGAGCCCCTGGGCCTGAGCGGCATACAGCATGGCGTGGGCGGCACAGCCGGCACTGACCACCTGCTCGACACGCGGCACCTTGGGGTGGTCCGGCGTGACCCTGGCGATCACCGCGATCACCATCGGCGCACGCAGCGGCTTCTTGCTGGCAGCGGCCTGGGCGGCATCGTCACCGGCCGGCGACTTGTTGCGCTCCGCCTCGGCGAACAGCTCGCCGAGGCGCTCAAGCCCGCCACCCGTGAATTCAATGAAGCGCCAGGGCGTCAGCTCGGCGTGGTCCGGCGCGCGCAGGGCGGCCTGGTAGATGGCCTCCATCTGCTCAGCGCTCGGGGCCGGCGCCATCAGCTTGCCCATGGAATTACGTTCATGCAGTAACGTAAGCGCGTCCATCGTCTCTCCTGTCACAGACTTAAGATAAGAATGATTCTCAGACTAGCATGTCGCCGGTACGTCGTCTCATCACTCGCTGCTATCTATCTGATTGGCAAGGCGCTATCTGACCGGCGAGGAGACATAGACGACTACTGCCGGGAGAGACGCAGCGGCAGACTGGCGCGGGCCTCGACCTCGAGATCCGCCGTGGCGCGCCACGGGCTGATATCCAGGCCGCCACGCCGCACGTAGCGCGCCATCACCAGCAGAGACTCGGGCTTCACGCGCGCCATCAGGTCGACGAACAGGTGCTCGACGCAGTGCTCATGGAAATCCTGGTGCTGGCGATAGCTGATCAGATAGGCCAGCAGGCGCTCGCGATCAATACGCGGGCCGCGATAACGAATCCAGACGCTGCCCCAGTCGGGCTGACCAGTGACCGGGCAGTTGGACTTGAGCAGATGGCTGTGCAGGTCTTCGCTGACGATGTCGGCGGCATCGGCGCTGAGCAGCTCCGGCGACGGCGTGTAGTGCTCGACGCTGATCGGCAAGTCATCGAGGCACTCTCCCGGCAGGCACCCGACGTCCAGCTCGGCATCGTCCAGCTCCATCAGGCGCACCTCGACCGGCGCACCGGCCGCGGCGGCGAGGTCACGCTCCAGCGTTGCCTGCACCGCTGCCTGATCGGGGAAACGACTCTGATTGAGACTGTTGAGATAGAGCTTCCAGGACTTCGATTCGATCAGGTTCGGCGAGGCTGCCGGCAGGCGAAAACGGGCCACGCGCACCCACGGCTTGCCGGCCTCATCCAGCCAGGAGACTTCAAAGGCGTGCCACTCATCCTCACCGACGAACGGCAACGCCGCGTCATCGATGCCGATGGGGCCACGGTTGGCTGCCCGCGTGATGGGGAACAGCAGGCTGGCATCGTAGTGCTCGGGATAGGCGGATTCTCGCCCGAGCGGGGCATCCTTGAGGGTCTCGGGGCGCGCCTCATCGGGCACGTTGACGGCAGTGGGGTGAGCCATGACAGCACTCCAGTGAAATAGGCCAATAACGCATCGGTATCAGGGGCGCAGACAGCAGAACGCCGGCAGAAGCCGGCGTTGCATGCACTGGCGCGATAGCGCGCATCTTACCATCATCGTCTGGGCGACATCTTCAGCTGCGGATGCCCTTGCCACGCTCCAGCAGCCACAGCGCGAAGGCGAACAGGCCGATGATGAAGGCCACGATAGCCGCCATCGCCGGGCCGACGCTGATGTCCGAGACGCCCAGAATGCCGTAGCGGAAGGTGTTGACCATGTAGAGGATCGGGTTGGCCAGCGACACCGTCTGCCAGAATTCCGGCAGCATGTGGATGGAATAGAAGACGCCCCCCAGGTAGGTCAGCGGCGTGAGCACGAAGGTCGGAATGATCGAGATGTCATCGAACTTGCGGGCGAACAGCGCATTGATGAAGCCACCGATGGAAAACAGCAGCGCCGTCAGCACCACGACCATGATGGTCAGGAAGGGATGATGGATATCGAGGTCCGTGAACAGGAAGGCCACGGCGGTCACGATGATGCCGACCCCCAGCCCGCGCACGGCGCCACCGATGATGTAGCCGAGCAGGATGATCCACGATGGCAGTGGCGAGACCATCAGCTCCTCGATGCTGCGCTGGAACTTGTTGGAGAAGAATGACGAGGCCACGTTGGAATACGAGTTGGTGATCACCGACATCATGATCAGCCCCGGCACGATGTAATCCATGTAGCTGATGCCGTCCATGGTGCCGATGCGCGAGCCGATGAGATTGCCGAAGATGACGAAATAGAGCGTCATGGTGATGGAAGGCGGCAACAGTGTCTGCGGCCAGATGCGCGTGAAACGACGGACTTCCTTGACGACGATGGTGACCAGAGCCACCCATAGCTGACGGGGGTTCACTGCGTGATCTCCTTGGCAACATTGGAGGCGATACCGCTTTCGGCGTTGGAACGCTCGACCAGGTCGACGAACAGCTCCTCGAGACGGTTGGCACGATTGCGCATCGACACCACGGTGACACCGGCGCGATCCAGCGCCGCGAAGGCGGTATTGATCGACTGGCCCTTGCGCACGGCGAGCGCCAGCTGCTGAGGATCACTCAAGGAAACCTCGAACCCGGCAATCACCGGCGCCTTGGTCAGCGACTCACGAATGTCGAGCAGGAAGGTTTCCGCATCCAGTTCCTTGAGCAGCTCACGCATGCTGGTGTTATGCACGATCTCGCCATGGTTGATGATGGCGATGTTGCGGCACAGGCTCTCGGCCTCTTCCAGGTAATGCGTGGTGAGGATGATGGTGGTGCCCTCCTCACGATTGATGCGGCGCATGAATTCCCACATCGAGCGGCGCAATTCGATATCCACACCGGCCGTCGGTTCATCGAGAATCAACAGACGCGGCTTGTGGATCAGCGCACGGGCAATCATCAGGCGGCGCTTCATGCCACCGGACAGCATGCGTGACGGGGTATCGCGCTTGTCCCACAGCCCGAGGTCCCTGAGCAGGCGCTCGGAACGCGGGCGGGCTTCCTTCATCGGCATGCCGTAATAACCCGCCTGGGTCATCACGATGTCCTGCACTTTCTCGAACTGATTGAAGTTGAACTCCTGCGGCACGACACCGAGGTGATACTTGGCCTTCGAGAAGTCCTTGTCGATATCGATTCCTGAGATCTCGACCTTGCCTGCGGTCTTCTGCACCAGCGAACTCACCACGCCGAGGGTCGTGGACTTGCCGGCCCCATTGGGGCCCAGCAGCGCGAAGAAATCGCCCTCGGGGACATCAAGATCAATCCCCTTGAGCGCCTCAAAACCGTTGCCGTAGACCTTGGTCAGGCCACGGATAGACAAGGCAGGTCGTGACATCGGACACCTGTAATCGATTGACGCTGTCAGTCAGCACAGCAGAAAAGACGCATCTGAGAACAATTGCGCACCAGTGATGGCATTGTTGCGCAGTCCGCGAACATGAAAATCAGACGCAAGATATTGGATGCGCATGGTAACGCATTCGGCGCTGCCACATCAGACACACGGCAGAAAGGCATCAGTGCGCCACGGGAAACAAGCAGAGAGAGAAAATCACGCGGGGGACAGCACCAGCGAGCGGCGCAGAACAGGGTGGAGAGGAATTCCAGGCACAAAAAAATCGCCAGTGACGTAACACGATGATCGTGTCTGTCAGGCGATGGCGTACTGCTATGTCATGCTTTTGCTTGCAACGTCACATTCGACTGGAGCGGGAAACGAGATTCGAACTCGCGACCCCAACCTTGGCAAGGTTGTGCTCTACCACTGAGCTATTCCCGCCTGTCGAAACACAAAAACTGCGGCGTAAAACAGAATGGCGTCCCATAGGGGGTTCGAACCCCTGTTACCGCCGTGAAAGGGCGGTGTCCTGGACCACTAGACGAATGGGACGTACTGGAGCGGGAAACGAGATTCGATCGGACTGGCGAACCAGCTCGCGACCTTGTCGCATTGCCTTTTCCTACTGGAGCGGGAAACGAGATTCGAACTCGCGACCCCAACCTTGGCAAGGTTGTGCTCTACCACTGAGCTATTCCCGCACCGGGTGCCATGAACCTGTGCTCACGACATCTGTCTTACTGCTGGCTTGCCACACCATCATGCTCTGCATGGCGTCCCATAGGGGGTTCGAACCCCTGTTACCGCCGTGAAAGGGCGGTGTCCTGGACCACTAGACGAATGGGACGTACTGGAGCGAGAGATGAGATTCGACCGGACTGACGTTCAGCTCGCGACCTTGTCACACCACTTGTTCCTAATGGAGCGGGAAACGAGATTCGAACTCGCGACCCCAACCTTGGCAAGGTTGTGCTCTACCACTGAGCTATTCCCGCAACACAAGCAGATCATGCGACCACACAAGACCGAAGATGGCGTCCCATAGGGGGTTCGAACCCCTGTTACCGCCGTGAAAGGGCGGTGTCCTGGACCACTAGACGAATGGGACACACTGGAGCGGGAAACGAGATTCGATCGGACTGGCGAACCAGCTCGCGACCTTGTCGCATTGCCTTTTCCTTTGGAGCGGGAAACGAGATTCGAACTCGCGACCCCAACCTTGGCAAGGTTGTGCTCTACCACTGAGCTATTCCCGCACTCCGGTCTCTACGCTGCAAGAAAGTGGCGTCCCATAGGGGGTTCGAACCCCTGTTACCGCCGTGAAAGGGCGGTGTCCTGGACCACTAGACGAATGGGACATAACGTTCTTGCCTCGTCGAGGTGGCGCGTATATTACAAAGCCCCTCCCCCTTCGTCAACCCCCTGCTTCAACAGGATTTTTCCGGCGTTGGCCAAGTGCATCCACCACATGCTTGTGGTCACGCCCTGACGCCCGCATTCTTGGGGTATGTACCGGGTTTCGCGTGAAGACCGGCAGTCACTCTTTTCGGATCGCCGCGCAGGAGAACTTGCTTGCAGGTTCACACGAGCACGCATTCGAGAAACGCATAGATAGAGAGTAGAGATCATGAGCGAACAAGACCCGCAGACTCAGGACAAGTTGATTCGCAGTGAAGAGGAATGGCGCAAGCGACTGACGCCGGAACAATATCGGGTGACGCGCGAGGCAGGGACCGAGCGCCCCTTCACCGGCGATCACGAAGTCAGCCCGACGCCGGGTACCTATCACTGCATCGCCTGTGACGCCAAGCTGTTCGACAACGACACCAAGTTCGACTCCGGCTGTGGTTGGCCGAGCTTCGACCGCCCCCATGCCGATGCCGCCGTCGAGGAGCACTTCGATACCAGCCATGGCATGCGTCGCGTGGAAGTGCGCTGTCGCCGCTGCGAATCCCATCTGGGGCACGTCTTTCCGGATGGCCCGACTGACACCGGCCAGCGCTACTGCATCAACTCCGTCGCGCTGCGCTTCAAGCCGACCCGCGCCTGACGCCCGGGGCATGGAGAGTCGATAGAGGCGCCGGGCAGTGATGACCGGATAGCGCGCCTCCATGGCCAGGCCTCCTCTGATAGAATGCGTCGCCATACGCGTCCCCTCCTCTTCCGCATACCATGTAGCGCCATCCCTGATGGATGAGCGCCCTGCCTGGCATGCGGGAAGAAGGAGGCAGGACAGAGGTGACAGATCAACCGTCATACCCCTGACGGCAGGAGAGAAGCGACATGCTGGGCTGGTATCCGGGACATATGCACAAGGCACGCCGTCAGATAAAGGACGCGCTGCCCGAGATCGACGTGGTCATCGAAGTCCTCGATGCCCGCCTCCCCTACTCCAGCACCAATCCGGTGCTGTCCGAACTGACCCGCCACAAGCCGGTACTCAAGCTGCTGTCTCGCACCGATCTGGCGGACCCGGCACGCACTCGCGAATGGGTCGAGTATTTCGATGGCCTGCCCAACACTCGTGCATTGGCGATCACCACGCTTGAGGCGCGTGATCTCAAGCAGATCCCGCGGCTGTGCCGCGAGATGGCCGGCCATATCCGCGTCGATCGTGATGCGCGAGTGATGGTGATGGGCATCCCCAACGTCGGCAAGTCGACGCTGATCAATGGTCTGGCGGGACGCAAGATCGCCAAGACCGGCAACGAGCCCGCCGTCACCAAGCGCCAGCAGAAGATTCGCATCGACGGTGGCATCGCCCTGATCGATACCCCCGGAGTGATGTGGCCGAAGATCGAAGACCAGGCCAGCGCCTATCGCCTGGCCGGCAGCGGCGCGATCCGTGACACCGCCATCGATTACACCGATGTGGCGGTGATCGTCGCGGCCGAGCTGGCCAAGCGCTACCCCACGGAGCTGACCGCACGCTACAAGCTGAAGTCACTGCCGGCCTACAGCGCCAACCCTGACGCCGAGCGAGTCGAGAGTGATGGCCCGCGCAAGGTCGATCTGATGGCGCTGTCCGGCTTCAATGGGGTCGCGATTCTGGAAGAGATCGCCAGCAAGCGCGGCGGCCTGCGTGCCGGTGGCATCATCGACTTGCACCGCGGTGCCGAGGTGCTGCTGCATGAACTGCGCGATGGCAAACTCGGGCGCCTGACATTGGAAACACCCGCCGACATTCCTGCCGAGCCGGTGCCGGAAGCCAGTGGCGAGACGGAAGATGGGGCCGAAACGCATGAGCAAGAGAGCGAATAACGCTACCAGAACAAGGCGCTAACGCGACTCTCGCCTGGCTCCCGCCCGCGGGAGACGCTTGAATGCCAGTTGAAAATCCCGTCAGAAAACCTCTGGCGGGATTTTTTTCTGCCTGAACATCTCAAACCACAAATTTAACCACGCTATTGGCCCTTGGCCGTGGCGCGGCAGGCCAGCGGCGCGATATGCTGGACGCTCGCCCCTACACCTTACGTGACGGAGATCTACGGAAAGCATCATGGATACCGAGCAAAGAAAGCCCCGCGAAATTCGCAAGTCACACAAGCTGGACAACGTTTGCTATGACATTCGCGGGCCGGTTCTCGAGCACGCCAAGCGTCTCGAGGACGAGGGCCATCGCATTCTCAAGCTCAATATCGGCAACCCGGCGCCCTTCGGCTTCGAGGCACCGGAAGAGATTCTGCAGGACGTGATGCGCAACCTGCCGACAGCGCAGGGCTATTGTGATTCCAAGGGGCTTTACTCTGCGCGCAAGGCGATCATGCAGGAGTGCCAGCGCAAGGATATCCAGGGTGTCGGGATCGAGGACATCTACGTCGGCAACGGCGTCTCGGAGCTGATCGTGCTGGCCATGCAGGCATTGCTCGACGATGGTGACGAGCTGCTGGTACCGGCGCCGGATTACCCGCTATGGACTGCTGCCGCCAACCTGGCCGGTGGTCGCGCCGTGCACTATCTGTGTGACGAAGCACAGGACTGGGCGCCCTCCATCGAGGACATCCGCGCCAAGGTGACCAGCCACACCAAGGGCATCGTGCTGATCAATCCGAACAACCCGACCGGCGCGGTCTATCCGCCCGCGGTGGTGAAGGACATCCTGCAGGTCGCGCGCGAATTCGGTCTGGTGGTGTTCTCTGACGAGATCTACGACAAGATCCTCTACGACGGCACCGAGCACGTCTCCACCGGCGCGCTGGCCGATGATCTGCTGATCGTGACCATGAACGGGCTGTCCAAGAGCTACCGCTGCGCGGGCTTCCGCTCCGGCTGGATGATTCTCTCAGGCGACAAGCGCCCGGCGGCCGACTTCATCTCCGGCCTCGACATGCTGGCCAGCATGCGCCTGTGCGCCAATGTGCCGGCGCAGCACGCCATCCAGACGGCGCTCGGCGGCTATCAGTCGATCAATGACCTGGTACTGCCGGGCGGACGTCTGCTGGCCCAGCGTGACGCAGCCTGGAAGAAGCTCAACGAGATACCCGGCGTCAGCTGCGTGAAACCCAAGGGCGCGCTCTACATGTTCCCGCGTCTCGACCCCGAGATGTATCCCTTCGAGGACGATCAGCAGATGGTGCTGGAGCTGTTGCTGGAAGAGAAGATGCTGCTGGTGCAGGGCACCGCCTTCAACTGGCCGAATCCGGACCACCTGCGCATCGTGACCCTGCCCTACGCCGACCAGCTGGAAGAAGCCATCGAACGCCTCGGCCGCTTCCTGGCGCGACGTCGCAAGGCCTGACGTCGGCTCAGCCCCCGCGATCAAGGGGCTACGCAGGTCGCCTCCAGTGGTGATACCTTGCTGTCCTTGCAAACCGTTCTTGCAGACTATCGACGCAGATTCTGCCCGCGCCACCGCCAGTGATTCATCTCACTGTCAGTATCGCGGGCAGATAATTGCGCCCTACCGATATATTGGCATTGGAGACCTGACCCCATGATGCGGATAGCCCTTTTCCTGATCACCAACCTGGCGGTGGTGCTGCTGGCCAGTGTCACGCTGCGCCTGCTGGGCTTCGATGGCTACATGGAAGCCAACGGCATCAACTACACGGCACTGCTGATCTTCTGCTTCATCATCGGCATGGCCGGTTCCGTGATCTCGCTGTTCCTGTCCAAGACGATGGCCAAGTCCTCGACCGGCACCGTGATCATCGAACAGCCGCAGAATGACACCGAGCGCTGGCTGCTGGACACCGTCGGAGAACTGGCGCGCGACGCAGGCATCAAGATGCCGGAAGTCGGCATCTTCCCGGCGCAGCAATCCAATGCCTTCGCCACCGGCTGGAACCGCAATGATGCGCTGGTCGCCGTCTCGGCCGGCCTGCTCAATCGCATGCGTCCCGAGGAAGTGCGCGCCGTGCTGGCGCACGAGATCGGTCACGTCGCCAACGGCGACATGGTGACGCTGACGCTGATCCAGGGCGTGGTGAACACCTTCGTGATGTTCTTCGCGCGTATCGCCGCACACGCCATCGACGCCTTCCTCAAGCGCGATGACGAGAATGGCGGCCTTGGCTTCTTCGGCTACATGGCGGTCGTGTTCGTACTGGAAATGGTGCTGGGCCTGGTGGCCTCGATGATCGTCGCCTGGTTCTCGCGCTGGCGCGAATACCGTGCCGATGCCGCAGGCGCAGGTCTGGCGGGCAGCGGCTCGATGATCAATGCCCTGGCTCGCCTCAAGCAGGAACATGAGCTGCCGGACCAGATGCCCGACACCATGACCGCCTTCGCCATCACCACCGGCAAGAGCCGCAAGCTGATGGAGCAACTGTTCGCCAGCCACCCGCCGCTGGATGAGCGTATCGCCGCGCTCAAGGCCGCTGCCTACAAGTAAGCTCCGCCAATCCCGCACGGCCTGATTGGCCCCTGCAGACAGCAAAAAGCCCGCCACGTGATCCACATGGCGGGCTTTTCTGTCAGTGGGCGCCGCTCGGCAGGCCGCCTCTCATGCCACCGCTTCCCACCCCGACAGCCCCAGCAGATTCACGGCAGCGTCGAGGCCTATCTGTTGCATCTCGCCCACGTTCAGCGAATCACCCCGCAGGGCGCCCTCGATCCACAGGCCATCGACCAGCCCGTTGAGCGCGATGGTCAGATGTTGCAGCCGGGTCTCGTCTTCCTGACGCCCTTCCGCCACCAGAACGTCCTCCACCAGATGACGGAACAGCTCGGTCGTTTCGCGATAGGCCTCGCGGCGAATCTCCGCCATGCGAGGGTCGCCATAGGTGAGCGGCAGAAAGTTGGCCCACAGCAACAACGTCTGCGGTGTCACGATCGGCGGTGACAGATTGGCCTCAAGAAAGGCCTTCAACCTTGCATGAGGTGCCAGCTCTCGTCCTTCTATCGTGTCGGAGGCATCGGACAGCAAGCGCTCAAGAAAGCGACGATAGGCCGCGTAGAGCATGTTGTCCTTGCCTTCGAAATAGAAGCGGATCAACCCATTCGAGACACCGGCATATTCGGCGACACGCCGCACTGTCGTGCGCGAGATCCCCTCGCTGGCAATGCAGGTCAGGGTCGCTTCGATCAGGTCATCCTCTCGGGCATTGTTGTCTCGACGACTGGCCATGGAACGTGAATTACCCCTCGCGCAGAATCGGATTGGTCAGGCAAGTGGGGCCACCTTCGCATGCCATGCACAGGGCGTCACCTTCAAAAGTGCGCACACGCACGCCGGCGGCTTCCATCACGGCACGCGTGCCGGGGAAGCCATCGATCATCACGCAATCGTTCGGCGCCAACGGCATGACATTGAGGCTCAGGCCCAGCGACTGATGGAACTCTTCTTCCGGGGCAATCACGAAGCGGATACCGCGCGCTTTCATCAAGGTCCAGAGTGCAGCGGGGATCAACTTGGGATGTACCAGATAGGCGTCATCCGCCAGCGGCGAGATAACCGACATCAGATGCAGGCAGGCCGCCTCGCCCTCCCAGACGGGCAGGTCGAAGCCCAGCACCTCGATCCCATGCGGATTGAGCAGCGCGTTGAGCTGACGCACGCCCTCCCGGTTGGAGCGGAAGCCCATGCCGACGACAAGGGTGTTCTCATCCAGCCACAGGGTGTCGCCCCCCTCGATGGCAGCCTCACCTTCCAGCCGACCGATGACCGGAATGCCGGCCTGCTCGTAGACCTGACCATGCCGGTTCGGTTCGTCCTGGCGCAGCGGCTTGCCCATCTGGAGCAGCACGGCGCCGGCACGCGTCACCACCGAGGCATCGCGGGTGAACATGGCATCTGACAGCCCATCATTGGTGTCCTCCATCCAGACGATCTCGGCACCGCTCTCCTCCACCATCTCGACCAGAGCCTGGTACTGACTGATGGCTTTCTCGGCATTGAAGTAGTGGTTGTAATGCCAGACCGCCGGATCGGCATTGCGCAGGCTGTCGCCAGGACGACGCATCAGGACACGCGTCATTCGAGCGGCCATCGAGTGGCAACCGAATCGGGTGGAGGCAGGGGTATTCGACATGGAGGAAACCTCATTTTGATGGTCTGTCAGTCACAATTGACCCGAATGTTATACAGATGCATAATTTTTACACAGATGCATAGTTTTATACAGACACATGACTTTATGCAACTGCATAATCAGTATCCGAGTGCATAACAACAAGATCAATCAGAGGACTCGCGCGTGCCTCACTCTCCTGTCACTCCGATGACCGACACGAATGACGATGCCGTCATCGACATTCGCGGCCTCTGGAAGTCCTTTGCTGGACGCGAAGTCCTCAAGGGCATCGACCTCACCGCCCAGCGTGGTGACGTGATCTCACTGATCGGCAGCAGCGGCTCGGGAAAGTCCACCCTGCTGCGTTGCATCAACCTGCTCGAGACACCCAGCGACGGGGCCTTGCGCCTGCTGGGCGAGGACGTGGCGCTGCGGCGGCGCGGTCAGCGACTCGAACCCGTCAATCGCCGACAGCTGCGTCTGCTGCGAGCTCGCCTGGCGATGGTCTTCCAGAACTTCAATCTCTGGCCTCACATGACCCTCGAAGCGAACCTCATGGAAGCGCCGATTCAGGTGCTCGGTCAGTCCCGCGCAGAAGCTCGGGAGCATGCTCACCAGCTGCTGGAGCGCGTCGGACTGTACTCCCACCGCCAGGCCAACCCGAGGACGCTTTCCGGTGGCCAGCAGCAACGTGGCGCCATCGCCAGAGCCCTGGCCATGTCCCCGGAGGTGCTCCTATTCGATGAACCGACCTCGGCACTGGATCCCGAACTTGTCGGCGAGGTGCTCGAGGTGATGCGCGATCTGGCTGCCGAAGGACGCACCATGGTCATCGTCACCCATGAGATGAAGTTCGCCGCTGATGTCGCGAACAAGGTCATCTTCCTCGACCAGGGCAACATCGAGGCCCAGGGCACCCCCGACCAGATATTTCGCACCCCCTCTTCCGAGCGCCTCAAGCAGTTCATCGGCTCGATTACCTGAACCAGGAGAAAATCAACAATGAAATCCCTGTCCGCTATCGCTTCTCTGGGCGCCGTCGCCCTGACCCTTTGCACTACCGCCCAGGCCGACGTCGTACGTGTCGGCTTCGCCAGCGAACCCTACCCGCCCTTTGCCACTCCGCAGTCCGATGGCAGCGTGACCGGCTGGGAAGTTGATATCACCAATGCCGTCTGTGCCGCGGCAGAGCTTGAGTGCGAGATTGTCACCTCCTCCTGGGATGGCCTGATTCCGGCGCTGACCACCCGCAAGATCGATGCGATCGCCGCTTCACTCTCCATCACCGAGCAACGCCGAAAGGTCATCGACTTCTCGGACAAGTACTACCAGACCAGCGCTGCCGTCATGGGTGCCAAGGGCGACGAGATCACGCCGACGCCAGAAGGACTGGCCGGCAAGACACTGGGCGTGCAGTCGGCCTCGATTCATCAGACCTATGCCAAGCGCCACTTCCCCGACACTCGAGTGCGTGAATACCAGACCCAGGACGAGGCCAATCAGGACCTGTTCGCCGGACGCATCGATGCCACCCTGGCCGATATCCTGGTGCTGGATGGCTATCTCGCGACTGACGATGGCGAGCTGTGCTGTGACATGAAGGGCAATGTCGCGCACGACGAGAGCATCCTGGGGTCCGGCGTTGGATTCGGCGTACGCAAGGATGATGGCGAGCTGCTGGAGCGCCTGAATGCCGGTATCGCCGAGATTCGTGCCAGCGGGCGTTATGACGAGATCAGCAAGCAGTACTTCGACTTCGATATCTACGGAGATTGATACCGTCTCGTCTCGACTTCGCCATACCGCATGAGGAAATTGCATGGCTGACTATCGCAACATGAGCATCGGCGAGCTGCTGTCGCTGACGCCGCCGGGCTGGGGAGGCGCTCTGCTGGATGGTCTGGTGCTATCGCTGCAGGTGGCGGCGAGCGGCTATCTGATTGGCCTGGTGATCGGCATGGCGGGCGCTGCGGGCAAGATCTCGGGTGGCCCCGTCACCCGCGATCTGCTCACCGGCTATACGACGGTGATACGCGCGGTTCCCGAGCTAGTACTGATCCTGCTGGTGTATTTCGCGGCGCCCGATGCCCTGAACCATCTGGCGAACGCCGTCGGCCTCGGCCCCCTCGAGGTCAGCCCCTTCGTCGCCGGCGTGGCCGTCATCGCTCTGGTTCAGGGCGCTTATGCCACCGAGGTCATCCGCGGCGCCATCAATGCCATCCCCAAGGGGATGCATGAGGCCGCACTGGCGCATGGCATGCCCCCCTTCACCATCCTGCGCCGCATCACGCTGCCATTGTTGCTGCCAGGCGCCCTGCCGGGCCTCTCCAATCTATGGCTGATCGCGACCAAGGACACCGCACTGCTGGCGGTCGTGGGCTTCACGGAGCTGACACTGGCCTCGCGTCAGGCGGCCGGCTCCACCCGCCATTACCTGCTGTTTCTCGGCGCCGCGGGGGCGCTCTATCTGATCGTATCGCTTGCCTCCAACCTGCTGTTCAAGACACTGGAGCGTCGCATGGACAAGGGGGCCCACCATGGCTGAGCCCAGACTTCCGCCCCATCGCCTCATCCTGATCGCGATTGTCGTCGCCACCCTGGTGGTGATCGGTACCCAGATGCACTGGGAGTGGGTCGCCCAGTACCGAGGCGAGATCGGCAAAGGCATACTGCTGACGCTCTTGCTGCTGGTCTCCACCAGTGTGGCGGGCTTCCTGCTGGCCGTTCCGCTGGGATTGGCGCAGGCACGAGGGCCGCGCCCGTTGGCGTGGCTGGCGCGGGGATTCTGCAATCTGATTCGCGGCACCCCGTTGCTGCTGCAGCTGTGGATCCTCTACTACGGACTGGGGTCTCTGTTTCCGTATATCCCCGGCTTGCGTGGCAGCTGGTTGTGGCCGGTGCTGGCAGATCCGTGGATCTACGCCTTCTGTGCATTGACCCTGTCGTTCGCGGGCTATGAAGGCGAGGTCATGCGCGGCGCCTTTGCCGGCGTACCGCGCGGCGAGCTTGAGGCGGCTCGTTCGCTGGGCATGTCTCCCTTCAGCATTCTCCGACGCATCTGGCTGCCCAGAGCCGTACAACGGGTATTGCCCACGCTGAATGGCGAGCTGATCATCCAGCTCAAGGCGACGCCACTGGTCGCGACCATTTCCGCCATCGACACCTATGCCGTCTTCGGGCGTATCCGCCAGGAAACCTATATCGTCTACGAGCCGCTACTGCTGATGGCCTTGATCTATCTCGTCATCGCGGGACTGATCACCCTCGGCTTTCGCACCCTCGAGAAACGCCACGCTTCATGAGGCCTGACATGCAACGCGCCCTCGATATCCTCACTCGCCTCATCGCCTTCGATACCACGTCGGACCGCTCCAATCTGGCATTGATCCACTTCGTGCGTGACCTGCTGGCCGAGCACGGCATCCAGGCGACCGTGCTGCCGAATGCCGAGGGCGACAAGGCTTCATTGCTGGCGACGATAGGGCCGCCCGTCGCCGGGGGCGTAGTGCTTTCCGGTCACACCGACACCGTGCCCGTCACGGGGCAGACCTGGTCGCAGGAACCGTACCAGGCCACGCTCAAGGAGGGGCGCCTCTACGGTCGCGGCTCGGTGGACATGAAGGGCTTCATCGCGCTGTGCCTGGCGATGGTGCCGCAGTTTCTCGCATCACCTCTCAAGCGGCCGATCCATCTTGCCTTCTCCTATGACGAAGAAAGCACCTGCATGGGCTGCCTGCCGCTGATCGACCACATGCGCGAGACACTTCCCGAGGTCGCCGCTGTCATCATCGGCGAGCCGACGCAAGGCCGCGTGGTGTCAGCGCACAAGGGCGTGCACTCCTGGCGCACTGAGGTGACAGGCGTCCCGGCCCATTCAAGCCGGCCAGACCTTGGCGTCTCGGCCACCTTCTACGCCGCGCGCATCATCTCGGCACTCGAGCGCACGGCAAACGAGCTGCGCATCAATGCCACCCGGGGAGAGCTGTTCGAGCCGCCCTATTCCACCCTGCACGTCAGTGCCATGCAGGGCGGCAATGCCCCCAATATCATTGCCAAGGACGCTCGCCTTCATTGGGAGCTGCGCAATCTGCCCAGTGATCCGCCTGACGCGGTGCGTGCACGCTTCGATGACTTCACCGCGCAACTGGCGCGCGAGATGCAGCAGCATTCAGCCGACTGCCGCATCCAGACACTGGAGGACTATGCCTCGGTGCCGGCACTCACCCCGGAACCCGACGGCAAGGCAGAAGCGCTGGCCTTCGCCCTGACGGGACAGAGTGAGCGCTGTGGCGTCGGCTTCTGCTCGGAAGCGGGCTGGTTCCAGGACCGCGGCTTCTCCACCGTCGTGTGTGGGCCCGGCTCCATCGCGCAGGCCCACAAGGCAGACGAATACATCGAGATGGCGGAACTTGAGCGATACCGTGACTTTCTCGCGCGTCTTCTGCAGCACCAGTGCGCGGATTGAGCGCTGAGCAAAACAGCTGCACCCTGACCTTGAGCCGTAAAAAAGCCCGCCACGTGATCCACGTGGCGGGCTTTTTCTCTCCATACATCGGAACTGGTCAGCGTGACTCCGAGGTCTCGTGGGGCGTATCCAGCACCAGCGACTCGGCCAGCGGTGTCGGCTCAACGCCTTCAGTCCCCTCGCCCTCTTCAAGGCGCTCCAGCTTGAAGCCGACCATGGCATAGGCCACCGCCAGCGCCAGATTGATCAGGTTGAACAGCGCAAAGGGCAGGTAGCTCAAGGTCGCGACGCCGAGGGTGGCCGCCATGTAGGCGCCGCAGCTGTTCCAGGGAATCAGCGGCGAGGTGATGGTGCCGGAATCTTCCAGCGCGCGTGACAGGTTGACCGGCGCCAGGCGACGACGACGGAACTCGGCGCGATACATGCGCCCCGGCAGGATGACCGAGATGTATTGATCCCCGGTTACCACGTTGGAGGCCAGGCAGGTGCCTAGTGTGGTGATGACCAGCGAACCGGCGTTGCGTGTCGCGCCCAGAAGGCTCTGCACCAGGCGCTCCAGCAGGCCAAGGCGCTCGATCACACCACCGAAGGTCATCGCCGACAGGATCAGCCACACGGTGTTGAGCATGCTGCTCATGCCGCCCTTGGAGAGCAGCGAGTCGATCACCTCATCACCGCTGTGGGAGACATAGCCATCGAACATCGACATCCACACGCCCTTGAGCAGCGCCATGGCGGTGGACATGTCAGTGACGCTTGCCAGCCCCACCACCGCCTGCGGCTGGAAGATGACCGCGAAGACGGCGCCCAGCGCCGCGCCGATGAAGATGGCCGGGAAGGCGGGCATCTGACGCACGGCCATCACCAGCAGCACCAGAAGCGGAATCAGCAGGTGCAGGCCGATGTTGAACTGCTCGCCCAGCTGGGCACGCAGGTTGGCGACCTGCTCCGGCGTCTGCAGACTGGAGACGGAGTCGTGGCCGAGCCACAGAAAGCCTGCCAGCGCGAGCAGGATGCTGGGCACGGTCGTCCACAGCATGTGACGAATGTGCGCGAACAGCGTGGTGCCGGCCGCTGCCGGCGCCAGATTGGTGGTATCGGACAGCGGCGAGAGCTTGTCGCCGAAGTAGGCCCCGGAGATCACCGCGCCGGCGGTAATCGCTTCGGATAGCCCCAGGCCATCGGCAATACCTATCAGTCCGATGCCGATGGTACCGGCGACCGTCCACGAGCTACCCACCGACAGCGCTACCAGCGCGCACAGCAGACAGGCGGAGGCATAGAAGTACTGCGGCGCGATCACGTCCAGGCCGTAGTAGATCATCGCCGGCACGGTGCCGCCGAGAATCCAGGTGCCGATCATCGCGCCGACCGCCAGCAGGATCAGGATCGCCCCCAGCGATATCTGGATGCCCTTGTTGATTCCCTCCTCGATATCGCTCCAGCGATAGCCATTCTTGAGGCCGATGATCCCTGCGATCATCGCGCCGGACAGCAGCGCGACCTGATTCGGTCCCCAGGAGGCATCGGCACCGAACAGCACCACCGCCAGCACCAGCATGGCGATGACCAGCACGATGGGAATCAGGGCATCCAGCAGAGAAGGCGGACGATAGCCGCCGTCCTCAGCAGAGTTATCAGGGTGTTGTTGCATACAAGACACCATCTTCAAGGAATGAGGACGCCGACACGCCGCGTGGTGACGGGCATGGCAGAAGACACGGAGAATGGGGAGCAACGCCGCAGCGTCAGGCGAGGCATGCCGTCAAGGCCAACCCCTGCGCGTGTCGCCAGGCGATCTGGGGCGCATTATATCGACCAAGGTCGAAGACCGAAACGGTCATGGATGCAGGCATGTAGCAAGGCCCTCGTCCATAAAGCGACCTCCACAATGCGAACGCCCCCGCCAGCAGGGCTGACGGGGGCGTGGCAGGGCGCCTTGCGAATCACGCCGTGATCATTTGCTGACCAGCTTGACGCGGGAGAAACCGAAGCCCTCGAGCACCTCTCGCAGTTCGCGGGCATTCTTCTTGAGCTCGACACGCAATGTGGAGAACTCGCGACGCAGCGGATATTCGCGTCGATAACGCACGAACCCCTCGGCATTGCCGAAACGGCGCTGATAGCGACGCAGACCCAGCGCATCGCGGCGCACGTCATAGCAGGCGCGTACGCAGAGTCCCAGCGCCTCTTCCGGCGGTGCCCAGCCCGTCAGCACCAGCTTGCGCAGCCACGGGTCCGGCTTGAGCTGACCCAGCTTGCGGCGCGCCGGCAGCCCGAAGTGACGACAGGCCTGCTGATAGATGATCTCGGTGCCCTGCATCTTGCCATCCAGGCTATGCCCGGCGATGTGCGGCGTGGCAATGTCCACCAGTGCGGCCAGCTCGGCATCGATATCCGGCTCGTTTTCCCACACATCCAGCACGGTCAGCAGATCAGCCTGCTCCTTGAGGCGCTGCTTGAGCGCCGCGGTATCGACACAGCCACCGCGGCCGGCACTCAGCAGCACGCTGCCGGGCTTCATGGCGCGGATACGCTCGGCATTGATCAGATGATGGGTCGGATGCTCGCCACCGGTGACCATCGGGGTGTGCACGCAGATGACATCACACTCGGCGACCAGCTCATCGAGGTCCACGAAGCGGGACTTCTCGGGACGCGCATCGCTCTGGCCCTCAAGCGCGGCGCGCGGCGGGTCACAGACCAGCACCTCGGCACCCAGCGACTCGAGACGCTTGACCAGCCGTGACCCGACCTGCCCGGCTCCGACCACGCCGAAGCGGCGGTCCAGCTGCAGATCCAGCCCTTCCTGCTCGGCCAGATGCCATAGCGACGACAGCACGTAATCCACCACCGAGTCGGCATTGCAGCCCGGCGCGTTGGTGAAGTGGATATCGTTGGCTGCGAGCCATTCGAGATCGGCATGGTCGGTGCCGATGATCGGCGAGCCGACGAAGCGCACCCGCGTTCCTTCCAACAGCGCCTGATCCACGCGCAAGGTAGAGCGACAGATCAGCATGTCGACGTCCTTGAGGACGGCATTGGTGATCTCGCGAGTCGGCATGCAGGTCACCTCTCCCAGTTCGGAGAAGAATTCCTCTGCCAGAGGGACGTTATCGTCCACGATGATGTGCATCTGTTGCCTTTCCTTGCTGTGGCAATGAGTGTCGCTGCGGGTTCACGGGCCAACATGTGCGCCTGAGTGACTTCACACCTTGCCGCAAGGCACGTGAAGATTACAATGGTATGCTTGCTTGCCCGCCGCCGTGCCATCTTAGGCGCACGCAACGGGCGTCACAAGCTCATGATTGAGTCCAGCCACCATCGTTTCGCCTCGGGAGTCACGCGTGATCATCCGCTGGGAAAGCCACCACGATTACGTTCTGGTCCATGTGCATCAGGACATGTTCGGCGACTGGATCGTCAGCCGCTCATGGGGCCAGATCGGCACCCAGTTCGGCGGATTGAAGCACGATCTCGCCGAAAGCCACGAGCAGGCCATGACCTGGGTCAGCGACCTCGCCCACATCCAGGCCTCACGCGGCTACACCAAGGTGCTGGAGGCCACGGCCGACAGCCCGGAAGCCGAAGACGCCATGCGCCAGATGTCACTGCTGGAGAGCTAGTGCGCAGCACGGTGCCGGACACGAAAAGACCGCCGCTACCCTGAGGTAGCGGCGGTCTTTTTTCACCAGCATCACGCGACACGCCTGCGCCTCTCAGCGCAGAAAGCGACGCCCATTGCGCAGGGTGGGGCCCTGCGGCTCAATGGCTGAGTCGTGCTCGGCCGGGGGCGTCATTTCGACACCCTGCTCGATGCCCTTTTCGACACCCTGCGCGCGCAACCACTCCGGCAACACCTCTTCGCCATCGGCCAGCGAATACTCCGCACCCGAGGCGCTCGCCAGTACAGGGATGCGCGTCGCGTAACGCTCGCTCAGCTGCGCATCGAAGGCAATCTCGACCCGCGTGAGCGTGATATCCGCCCCCAGCGCCTGCAGCGTGGCTTCCAGCCGAGCGCACAGATGACAGCCCGCCGTGGTGTAGAGCCACAGCGGGACGCTGGCCATCGCTCAGCCCTTCACATCGCTGGCGCGACGGATGCGGAAGACGTGGTGGATATCCGGACGACGCTTGAAGTCCGGGTCCAGCAGCTTGCGCGACAGGTCTTCCACCACATGGTGCTGGCTGACGCTGTCATCCATCACGAAGCGACGATGGTTGTTGGAGAAGATCAGCGTGCCGCCCGGCGCCAGACTGGCCATCGCCAGGTCGATCAGGCGCGCGTGATCACGCTGGATATCCAGGGTGCCTTCCATCTTCTTGGAATTGGAGAAGGTCGGCGGGTCGAGGAAGATCAGGTCGAACTCCTCGCGGGAGCGCTCCAGCCACTTCAGGCAGTCGGCACGCACCAGCTGATGGCGTTTCTCGCTGATGCCGTTGAGCTTGAAGTTCTCGCGCCCCCAGTCCAGATAGGTATTGGACATGTCGACGCTGACGCTCTCGCTGGCACCGCCCAGCACCGCATGCACGGTGGCCGTCGCGGTATAGCAGAACAGGTTGAGCACCCGCTTGCCATCCGCTTCCTTGCCCAGCAGCTTGCGCACCGGACGGTGATCCAGGAACAGGCCGGTATCCAGGTAATCCTTGAGATTCACCCACAGCCTGGCATCGCCTTCCTGCACCTCGATACGCTGACCGGAGCTGTCCTGACGCGTGTACTGCGCCTTGCCTGCCTGACGCGTGCGTTGCTTGATGTGGATATCGTTGGGCGAGCAGCCCAGCACCTGCGGAATCGCCGCCAGTGCATCCATCAGACGGCGCTGCGCCTGACTGGCATCCACGGACTTGGGCGGCGTGTATTCCTGAACGTGCACATGACGGCCATAGATATCAATGGCCAGCGCGTACTCCGGCATGTCGGCATTGTAGAGGCGATAACAGGTGGTACCGCTCTGCTTGAGCCAGCGTGCCAGTGACTTCTGGTTCTTCTTGAGGCGATTGGCGAACATCTGGCCGCCCTCGCTCAGCGCGGGCTGACTGCGGGCATCTTCGGCCACGCTGTCTTCATCGGCCGTACGCTCACGCGCCGCCACATCGATCATCAACAGCTTGCAGTCGAGCTGACCGTTGCGGAAGGCATACTGGCGATGCGCACGCAGGCCGAGGCGGTGGCCGAGATCCGGGTTGCCGGTGAACATGGCCAGCGTCCAGCCGCCGAAGTGACGTTTCATGCGCTCACCGAGGCTTGCGTAGAGCGGCACCAGTGCCGGCAGCTCGCCCAGACGCTCACCGTAGGGCGGGTTGGTCATCACCAGGCCAGTGGTGGCGCCCTCGGGACAGGTCAGCTCGGCGACGGAGGCGCCTTCCAGCTCGATCAGCGCCGGAATGCCGGCACGCATGGCGTTGGAGCGCGCGGCAGAAATCGCCTGCGGGCTGTGATCGCGACCGAACAGACGTGCGGTGACCTTGCGGCGCCCGGCAATGGCACGCTGCTCCATCTCTTCCCACAGGCCCTTCCAGATGCGCTCGTCATGGCGCCCCCAGTGGCGGCAGGCGAACTCCTGGTTCAGCGACTGCGGCGCGATATCCGCCGCCATCAAGGCTGCTTCGATCAACAGCGTGCCGGAGCCGCACATCGGGTCGACCAGGCTCTCGCCACGCGCCGCACGCGCCGGCCAGTCGGCCCGCATCAACAGGGCCGCCGCCAGGTTCTCCTTGAGCGGCGCATGGGCGAGATCAGGACGGTAGCCACGCTGATGCAGGCTGCGCCCCACGAGGTCGATGCCCAGGGTGATGTAGCCATTGTGCAGGTGCGCGTAGATGCGCAGATCTGCATTCTTGCCATCGACGGTCGGCTTGTTGCGGCCTTCCTCGAACATCGCCTCGACGATGCCGTCCTTGACGGTCTGGGCACCGAAGAAGGTGTGGCGAATATCTTTCCATGTTCCGTGGAAATCGACGGCGATGGATGCACGATCCGGTAACTCCATCGCCCAATCGACACCCGCACTCGCCTTGCGCAGTTGCTCGCCAGTATCGACGCCACCCACGCGAGTGAGCAGACGAATGATGCGGTTGGCCAGTCGCGACCACAGGATGGTGCGGTAGGCGGTTTCCTGGCTACCGTTGAAGTGTACGCCAGCGACGGTCGTGCCAGTCACCTCGGCACCCAGAGCCGTCAGCTCATCGGCCAGCAGCGTTTCGATGCCACGTGGGCAGGTCGCAAACCAGGTAGAGAGCGAGTTGCTGGGCGCGCGGGGTGTAGTCGCAGAGGTCGTATCAGTCATGAATATCTCACCGGCAGGCGCCGGACTTATTCCTGTGAGTTGGCTTCTGGCACTAGCGATATTCCTATACGGCTGTCGACAAGCCAGAGGCAGTGTTCTAAAAACTATAGGTGTAGCTGCAATTCGGAAAGGTGACACGCCATGCGAAATCGAGGATCAAGGGACACGAGCCTCATTCGGGCAGCCTGTCTGTGCCGCTCAGGAGATCGGACTTCCGGCACGGCAAGGCAGTCGCTCTTTCACCATCACGCTCGAGCATATACAGGCAAGACCTTCCATCATCTCACACTCGTGACCTTTTCCGACAAGAATGGCCAACGACGCGAGGTGATGATGCACGAGGCCGGCAGTGCCCGACAGGGCATCGGCCAACTCTCTCACTCGGCATGTCCAATGGCAGGACAACCGCGGCCAGACAAGGTCTCGCCGGGTATGTCTCGCCATCACTGACACGCAGTGCCGATGGGTTCTCACTTAGAGGTCATCCATGAAGAGACAGAAACGTGATCGCTTTCAGCGTGCCTATGTTCACGGCTACAAGGCTGGTGTCACCGGCCGTTCCCGTGATGATTGTCCCAGTATCGATGTCAATCTACGTGAATTCTGGATGAGCGGCTGGCGTGAAGGCCGCGGAGACCAATGGTCGGGAATGACCGGCGTCTCCGGCATCCACAAGAACCCCATGGTGCTCAGCTGAGCACCGCATGACGCCAAGGTTCATCATACGCGACTAGGAGGTCATCCCATTTCAGGAAAGCGGCTCGTCACGGAATGACACTGGCAATACGGCGCCTGGCGCCCTTCACCCCGCCGACGCAGCCTGAAGCGCTGCCCAAGCGGATTCTCCGGCATCACGCCACCGCCTCCTGACAAGTTACAGGGCCGGCTGGCACGTACAGAGAGGACTCGAGGTGTTCACGGTGAGTCGGTTTAGCGACATCACCCGGAAAATCCCACGGAAGTCGCCCAGCGACACGTCAAATCACCAGGGAGGTAACGCCTTATTTCTATCTTGATGACGCGCGGCACTGACAGGCAAGAGACGCAGTAGGCAATGGGGCCAACTCGCTTCACTTCCTGAAAGGCCGAGATGTTGGCGCTCGTGTCGTTTCAATCGTGGTATGGCTCCAGAAGAGAAGGCGCAGCAGGCGACGGCCTGCGAGGACGACGGTCCAGCGCGGAGCACGACACGGGCAAACGTTCACCTTGACTGCATCAGCAGGTTCTTTCCAGGCCTGCTTCAACCATCCACGCACCCGATGAGCTCAAGGGGCCAACCCCCAACCGCCGTTTCTGACGGCAAAAGCGCTTCGCATCGTGCACGCTGGCTGGACATGGCAGCCAACACGACAACGGCAGATCACGCATCACTTCCCTGCCGTTGTCATATCATCATTCACGCCGGTACCGAGGCCGCCTTCTGATGTCAGGAGGCGGCTTTTCCGTGTCAGCCCTTCCCCCACTCGCAGTCTCTTAAAGCGCCGTGAGTGGGAGATACCAGCATCACGCTGCGACGGAACCCAGGCTGGATCACACCTTGATCAGGGTATCGGCCTTCTCCAGTGCGCGCGCGCACTCACCGACCAATACCGGGCCGCGGTAGATCAGCCCGGAGTAAAGCTGCACCAGATCCGCCCCCGCGGCGATCTTCTCGCGCGCACTCTCGCCATCGGTGATCCCTCCCACACCGATGATCGGCATGTTCGGCAGCGCTTCACGCAGGCCACGAATCACCCGCGTCGACGATTCACGCACCGGGGCGCCGGAAAGTCCGCCCGCCTCCTGCGCATGCGGACTTCCCGCGACTGCCGTGCGCTCGATGGTGGTGTTGGTGGCGATGACACCATCGATGCCGTTGTCCGCCAACGCCCGCGCCACGAACAGGATTTCCTCGCTGTCCATGTCGGGCGCGATCTTGATCACCAGCGGCACCTTCCTGCCGCGCTCGGCATCGAGCTGATCGCAACGCTGGCGAAGCCCGGCCAGCAGCTGGCTGAGATGATCACCGAACTGAAGATTGCGCAGCCCCGGGGTATTGGGCGACGAGATATTGGCGGTGATGTAGTCGGCGTGAGCATGCACGGCATCGAGGCAGACCAGATAGTCGCTCAATGCATCATCCACCGCCGTGGTCAGGTTCTTGCCGATGTTGATCCCCAGCACGATACCAGAGGCAGCACGCGCCTGACTGGCCTTGACCTTCGCGACCAGATGCTCGACCCCGGCATTGTTGAAGCCCATGCGGTTGATGATCGCCTGATGCTCCGGCAACCGGAACAGACGTGGCTTGGGATTGCCGTCCTGCCCTTTCGGCGTCACCGTGCCGACCTCCACGAAGCCGAAGCCCAGAGCGGCGAGCGCATCGAGGTGATCGGCATTCTTGTCGAGACCTGCCGCCAGGCCAACGCGATTGGGGAACTCGAGCCCCATCAGCGAGACCGGATCACGTGGCGCTTCACCGCCCAGACCGCGCGCCATGCCGAGGCGATGTGCCATGTCCAGCGCACTCAGCGTCACACCATGAGCTGTTTCCGGGTCGAGCTTGAAGAGAAGCGAGCGAGCAAACGAGTACATGATGATCTCCAGACAGCGGGCGGCAGGGTCGTGACGACAGCATAGCTGGGCGCGAAGTATACCCGAAGCCCGTGGGGACAGACACTGTGCGCCGGCATGCTCGCGCTGCTGTCGATAAAATCGCTCACGCCAAGGCCGACACCATTGCTCATGCTCAGGGCAACAAGAAAGGGCGGCCCGCTGGGCCGCCCTGGTGTCACACCCGACTATGCCGGAGTCATGCCATGCAGATCATTTCACGTCGAGCTGCTGCACGCGCACGGTGTAGTTGTTGACACCCTGCATGGAGGAGCCGAACTTCTGACCGCTGACCCAGACGGTGTAACGCCCCGGCTCCAGCACGGTCTTGAGGTGGAAGTCGCCCTGGAAGCCTTCGCCCTTGTCGCTGGCGACGGTGTTGCCACTCTCGTCCAACAGGCGCATCTGCAGCTTGTAGGTGCCTTCGCTGCCCGGGAAGGTCTCGCTGTCGATGGTCACGGTGCCACGGTCCGCGACATCGAATGTCATGACCTCGCCCTTCTCGAGAATGCGCACGTCAGTGACGATCTCGTCGAAACGACGATCCGGCTCCGCTTCGGCTTCCGTCACGGCAGCACTGCCCGTGGCAGCAGCGGCAGACGTCTCGGCTGCAGCAGTCGCGGCTGCCGAAGTAGTAGTGGCGGCGGCGCCCGTGGCAGAAGCGCCTTCAGCTGCCGCATTGCCTGTCTCGGCCGCCTTCTTCTCGCGGGCGGCCTGTTCGGCAGCGGCAACGGTGGCCGGCTTGATGGTCGCGACTTCATCGTTGGCATCGACGAAGGCGGTACGACGGCCATCGCCATCGGTGTCGAGGAAGACCAGGCCGTTGCCGGTCTCGATGCCGCTTTCCTCGGCAGACAGCTTCTCGCCACTCTCGCTCAGGCCTGCGACGTTGATTTCATAGGTGTTGCCGCCGGACTTGCCAGCCCCCAGCTTGTCGGCGCGCACACGCAGCTTGTAGACGCCCGGCTCCAGCTCGGCATTCATGTTCAAGCCATCGGAGGCCCTGTCACCTTCTGCAGTGGCCACGACCTCGCCCTGCTCACTCTCGAGCGTGGCCTTCATGGTATAGGGGTCGGTCACATCGAAACTGGCGACGCCATCGATTTCGTAACGCCCGGCTTCCTTGATGGTGAACTGGTGCACGCTGGTGCCGCCGAACAGGAAGTTCTGGCTGTGGGCATCACTGCGCGGCTTGAGGAACTTTGAGATGTCCAGCTTGCCTGCCGCTTCTTCTGCACGCTGCTGAGCGGGGCTGCCATCGGCCAGCACGGCCTGGGATGCCAGCGTGGACAGACCGAGCGCGAAGGCGCAGGCGAGGGGTAATGCACGATATGACATGGTGTCTCTGCCTTGTTGTACTGATGCTTAGAAAACAGAAGCCTCCAGCGAGCGCCGCAGCGACTCCGAGACTTGAAATGAGGGTCTGAAAATCAAGGACTGAAAACAGGGTCTGCAGAAAAGGATGCCACCATCAGGGCCTGTATCAGTCTCTGCACTGGTCGCCATTCAGCATACCAGACAGCTGGCGACAGTTACCTTACCGCAGGCTTCAGCTATCAATTTTTTATTTATCCCCCATGAAAAAGCCCTCACCGGGGGTGAGGGCTTCTATCAGCGAGTCATCAACTACTCGCCACTTGCGTCAGCTCTTGCTGCATTCGAGGCCGAATGCATCAGGCTTCGCGCTTGGACTCGGCCAGATCGACCAGCTCGCGCAGGGCGACCGCGAACAGCGGGAAGCTCAGCTGAGCACCGCCCTTCATCTCGCCGAGCAGTGAGCACCAGCGGCTGACCAGACTCTCGTGGCTGGCCATCCAGCTGTCGACACGCTCATCGATCTCGCGCGGTGCATTGTCCTGCTTGAGCACGCTGACGGTCAGGGCCAGCTGCTGACGATCGAGATCATCGCGGAAGCTCTCACGTGCCTGCGCCTGCCAGCTGTCCTGCACCTCAAGGCCGTTGATCTTGTCACCGACCCACGGCAGCTCCAGACGATGGCCGATGCCGTAGAAGGCTTCTGCCACGCGATTGATCTTCTCGCCGGTCGCCTTGGCCGCCTCGATGATGCCAAGCCCTGCATAGAGACTTGAGGTCGCGGCGATGGTGCTGGCCAGGGCCTCCGGCACGCCTGCCTCGACATAGCTGTCGCGACGCGCTTCCCAGTTCTCGCGGGCTTCGCCCTTGAGACGCTCTCCGATGCTCTCGGAGAGCTGAGCCAGACGCGGGGCGAAGTGGCCGATGCATTCCTTGACGCCCATGGCGCTGCGCTGACGCAGGAACCAGCGAGTGGCACGACGCATCAGGCGCATCAGATCGCCCATCATGCGGTACTGCAGTTCTGCCGGCACCTGGTGATCGAGGGCCTCGATCTGGGTCCACAGCGCTTCCAGATTGAAGCTGTCACGCGCCACGATGTAGGCACGCGCGATTTCCGCCTTGTCGGCACCGGTGGTGTCTTCCAGGCGACGCACGAAGGCGATGCCCATGTGGTCGACCAGGTCATTGGCGATCTGGGTCGCGGCGATTTCACGCTTCAGACGGTGCTGATACATCTCTTCCGGGAAGCGCTCCATCAGCACGCGCGGGAAGGCGCGCTCGAGGTGCTGCTGCACGTAGCTGTCGTCCGGCACGTCAGAGGCGATCAAGCTGGTCTTGAGATCGCTCTTGGCGTAAGAGACCAGCACGGACAGTTCCGGCAGGGTCAGGGCTTCACCGGCGTTGGAACGCTCGATCAGCGCCTCATCGGACGGCAGGAACTCGAGTTCACGGTCCAGGGTGCCGGCCGCTTCCAGCTCATTGATGAAGCGACGGAAGACGCCCATGCCTTCCTTGGACTGCTGCTCGGAGAGCGACAGCGCCTGGGTCTGGCGATAGTTGTCCTTGATCACCAGCTCGCCGACTTCGTCGGTCATCTCGGCCAGCTGCTGGTTGCGCTGCTTGTCGGTCAGGTCACCGCGGGCGACGATGTCATCCAGCAGGATCTTGATGTTGACCTCGTGATCCGAGCAGTTCACGCCACCGGCATTGTCGATGAAGTCGGTGTTGACGCGCACGCCACGCTTGGCCGCGGCTTCCATGCGCCCACGCTGGGTCAGCCCCAGGTTGCCGCCTTCGCCCACTACCTTGCAGCGCAGCTCACGGCCGTCGATGCGCAGGCCATCGTTGGCCTTGTCGCCAACCTCGGCGTGGGTCTCGGTGGAGGCCTTGACGTAGGTACCGATACCGCCGTTCCAGATCAGGTCGACCTGCGCCTTGAGCATCGCATTGATCAGCTCGTTGGGCGCCAGATGGTCGGCACTGATGTCGAAGACTTCCTTCATCTGCGGGCTGATGGCGATGGTCTTGGCATCACGCGAGAACAGACCGCCACCTTCGCTGATCAGGCTCTTGTCGTAGTCGTCCCAGCTGGAACGCGGCAGACGGAACAGACGCTCGCGCTCGGCGAAGCTCTTCGCGGTGTCCGGATTCGGATCGACGAAGATGTTGCGGTGGTTGAAGGCACCGACCAGGCGGATCTTCTCGGACAGCAGCATGCCGTTGCCGAAGACGTCACCGGCCATGTCACCGATACCGACAACACTGAACTCATCTTCCTGGATGTTGATGCCCATCTCGCGGAAGTGACGCTGCACGCTGACCCAGGCGCCCTTGGCGGTGATGCCCATGCCCTTGTGGTCGTAACCGTTGGCGCCACCGGAGGCGAAGGCATCGCCCAGCCAGAAGCCGTACTCGTTGGAGATGGCGTTGGCGATGTCGGAGAAGGTCGCGGTGCCCTTGTCGGCCGCGACGACCATGTAGGGATCGTCTTCGTCATAGCGCACGACGGCCGTCGGGGCCACCACGTCACCACCGGACAGGTTGTCGGTGATGTCGAGCAGTGCGCGGATGAAGATCTGGTAGCAGGCGATACCTTCCTTCTGGATCACGTCGCGGTCGGTGGTTTCCGGCATGCGCTTGCAGACGAAACCGCCCTTGGCGCCGACCGGCACGATGACCGCGTTCTTGACCTGCTGTGCCTTGACCAGACCCAGCACCTCGGTGCGGAAATCCTCATGACGGTCAGACCAGCGCAGGCCACCACGTGCGACCTTGCCGCCACGCAGGTGAACACCTTCGACACGCGGCGAGTAGACGAAGATCTCGAACATCGGGCGCGGCTTCGGCACGTCAGGAATGCTGCGCGTGTCGAGCTTGAAGCTGATGTAGTCCTTGGCCTGGCCATCTTCTGCCGGCTGGAAGAAGTTGGTACGCAGCGTGGCCATCATCAGGTCGACGTAGCGACGCAGCAGGCGGTCGTCGTTCAGGCTGGAGACCTGGTCGAGCAGACCATTGATGCGCTCGCGACAGGCGTTGACGTCATCCTCGCCACCCTGACCCTGCGGGTCGAAGCGCAGGTTGAACAACTGCACCAGCTCGCGAGTGATGTCCGGATGACTGCCCAGCGCATTGGCGATGTAGGCCTGGGAGAGACCGAAGCGGATCTGCTTCAGGTAACGCGCGTAGGCACGCAGCATCGCCACTTCACGCCAGTCCAGGCCAGAGCCGATGATCAGGCGGTTGAAGGCATCGGATTCGGCTTCGCCGGACCAGATCTTCTTGAAGGCTTCGATGAAGCTCTCGCGCACTTCGGAGAGCTCGACCGCGCCCTTGCCGTGATGCTCGAGATCGAAATCGTGCACCCAGCAGGAGGAATCGGTGCGGGTGATCTCGTAGGGACGCTCACCGATGACACGCAGACCGAGGTTCTCGAGCACCGGCAGTACGTCGGAGAGCGGAATCGGCTGATGCTTGTGGAACAGCTTCAGGTTGACACCGGAGTTGTCGTCCTCGACCAGACGATAGGTGCTCAGGCCGACGGCCTGACCTTCGTCCAGCGCGCGCAGGTGGCCCACGTCATAGACGGCGGTGCGCGGCGAGAAGTCGTCACGGTAGCTGCCCGGGAAGGCATCACGGTAGCGAGTCATCAGCTCGTTGGCCTGCTCTTCACCGAAGCCTTCGACCATGGCGGCGTGCAATTCGTCACGCCAGCTGCGGGCCAGCTGAGCGATCTTGTTCTCCAGCGCGCGCATGTCGTACTGGCCCGGTTCATCGCCCTTGAAGCGCAGAATGAACTGGATACGCGTCAGCACGGACTCGGAAAGATACGGCGTGAAGTCACCGAAGGTGGCGTTCAGCTCTTCGCAGAGCAGATTCTGGATGCGCACGCGCAGGTCGGTGGAATAGACGTCGCGAGGCACGAACACCAGTACCGAGAAGAACTTGCCGAAGCGGTCTTCACGCACGATCAGACGCACGCGACGACGCTCGCGGATGTTGAGGATGCTGGTGGCGGTACGGGTCAGCTCGTCCGTGGAGATCTGGAAGAGATCATCACGCGGATAGACTTCCAGAATCTGCAGCAGGTGCTTGCCATTGTGGCCCTTCGGGTTGACGCCGGCGGCTTCCATGACGTCCTGCACCTTGCGACGCAGAATCGGCACGTTGCGCGGGCTCTGGTTGTACACCGTGGAGGTGTAGAGCCCCAGGAAGCGGCGCTCGCCGATCACGCGGCCTTCTTCATCGAAGCGCTCGACGGTGATGTAGTCCGGGTAGGCCGGACGGTGCACGCGGGCGTGGAAGGCGCTCTTGGCGAAGGACAGCAGTTCCGGAATCAGCACGTACTGATCGCTGTTGACGCTCTGCTGGTGACGGGACTGCTCGTGATAGCGCTCGAGGTCCAGCTTGAGCACGCCCAGTTCGGAGCCTTCAACCTTGTTCAGCACACGGGTGCCGTCTTCCTGCTCGTCGACGGTGTACTCGTCATAGCCCAGGAAGGTGAAGTGGTCGTTGCCCATCCACTGCATGAAGTCGCAGGCTTCCTGGTGGTCAGCCTCGGAGACGGTCGGCGGACGGTTGTCACGCAGCTCCTGCAGCGCCTGGGCGCCCTGGCTGCGCATGGCGTCGAAGTCAGCGACGGCAACGCGCACTTCGGCCAGCACTTCACGCAGGCTGGTCTCGAGGTCTTCCAGTGTCTCGGCGTCGTTGTGACGATCGACCTCGATGTAGATCAGCGACTCGCGGTGCTGCGGGGCGTTCTCGGCACGCGGTGCCGTCACGCGCTCCAGCTGGCCAGCGTCATCACGTGCGACTGCCAGCACGGCGTTGTGGATGGCGTGGACGGTGATGCCACGACGATTGAGCTCGATACGCACGGAATCGACCAGGAACGGCATGTCCGGGTGCAGCACTTCGATGATGGTGTGCGTCGACTGCCATCCATGCTTCTCGAAGTCCGGGTTGTAGGCACGCACCTTGGGAGCCTCAAAGCTCTGCAGGAAGTGCCATACGGCCAGGGTGGAACCGTAGAGGTCATCCAGCTTGCGCTCGGCCATGTCCTCGAAGGAGGCCGTTGCGTGATAGTCGCGCGCAAACGCCGCGATCACGTCCACCTTGTCCTTGGGAAGTCGCTTGTCCAGCTGCTCTTCGAGCTGCGCAAGAAATTCCTGCTTGCCGTCCGTCGCCACGTGTAGCATCAATCACCTCGACTGACCTGATGGATGTATCAGGGAAAATAGTCATAGAGAGTCTGCGCCGGCCAAAAGGCGTTGCAGCACAGACTCATGCAGTGCATCACAGACTAGCGCAGTCTGCGCCTCTGCCCCATGCCTGTTCCATATTGGTCATGCAGCATTACATCTGTGCATCGGGTATTGACTTGGCGGTCCGCGCATGAAACGAAAGTCTAATTCGGGTGACTGTCATGTGCGCAAAAAAAGCCCCGTCGTCCCCTACCTGACAGGTAGATGACGACGGAGCTCTGGTTTTTCAAACGATTGGCGCGATGCCTGACCCATGCGGGCGTGACGACAGTTGCCGATTTGATGACGCGCTTATCTGCGCACCAGATAGACACCGCACTCGAGGTGGTCGGTATACGGGAACTGATCGAACAGCGCGAAGCGTTCGATACGGTGCGTGCGACACAGCACCTCAAGGTTGTCGATCAGCGTCTGCGGGTTGCAGGAGATGTAGACGATACGCTCGTAGCGCGCGGTCTGCTCGCAGCTGTCGGCATCGAGGCCGGCACGCGGCGGATCGACCAGCACGGTGCGGAAGTCGTGGTTGTCGAGGTCCATCTCCGCGACACGACGGCCCGCCTTCTCGCCTGCCAGCGCCAGCGAGAAGTCCTCGGCCGACATGCGCGCCACCTGGGCATTGTCGATGCTATTGGCCGCCAGGTTGACCTGCGCCGAGGCCACGGAAGTGCGCGAGATCTCGGTGGCCAGCACGCGGCGGAAGTTCTCGGCCAGCGCGATGGTGAAGTTGCCGTTGCCGCAGTAGAGCTCGACCAGATCGCCCTGCTCACGGCCTTCCGCCTGCGCCTTGTCAGGATGGGTCACGTCTCGTGCCCAGCTGAGCATCGAGCGGCAGATCTCGGCATTGGGCTGGGTGAAGCTGTTCTCGACCTGCTGATAGATGTACTCGCGGCCATCGACCTCGAGACGCTCGAAGACGTGATCGCGGGTCAGCACGATATGCTGCTTGCGCGAACGCCCGATGATCATGATATCGAGCTCTTCTTCCAGCGCGCGCGCCTCGGCTTCCCAGTCTTCGCCGAGCTTGCGATGGTAGATCAGCGTGACCAGTGCCTCGCCGCTCAGAGTGGTGAGGAACTCGCACTGAAACAGACGCTCGCGCAATACCGGGCTTGCCTTGAGGCGCTCACGCAGCAGCGGCATCAACTCATTGATGCGCTGGCTGGCGACCGGAAAGTCGTCCATGCGCACGACCGTCTTCTTCTTGTTGCCTTCGTCGTCAAACTCGACCTCGAACATCGCGTAGTAGAGGTCATCATCCTCGTGCCAGATACGGAACTCGCAACGCATGCGGTAATGGCTGGGCGGCGAGGGAAATACCTCGAGTTCCGGCGCATCGAAGGCAGCGAAACGTGCGCGGGTCTGCTCGGCCTTCTCGGCGAGCTGCTGTTCATACTGACTGGGATCGACGACGGCGATGGCCACACTGACTCCTGCCTGCGGGCATACCGCAGCACTGAAACGATGAGCAAAGGGACGCGGGCACGTCATGGTGAACCATGCCGATCACGTCCATTCAAAGGTTGGGCGCGCTAGCCTACCATCGGCAGCGCGAAGCTCAAGCGCCGAATGGCGGGCCAAGGCGGGCGCAGGCAGGTGCAAGGGGACCGTGAGAGCCAACGCCCCTGCCCCTCAGCCGTCGCACGACAGCGCCTGCGGCGCGGCGAAGCCCTGGCTGGCCAACGCCGTGGCCAACCCCGGCTGCCGGGCATCCGTCGCCAGCGCCATGTGCTCATGCGGTGCTGGTTGAACCGCTTGAGCGACTTGCCGAGCAGCCTGAGCGAATTGCTGATCAGCCGCTGCCGCAGGGTCAAGCGCCAGCACCTCTGCCACGCGGCGGGCGATTGCCGCGCCGGAATCCACCAGCGCCACCCGAGACTCGCCCAGTACCTGCGAGATGTCGGCACCGAGCAGCGGGAAATGCGTGCAGCCGAGAATCACCACCTCCAGCGCCTCGACCGCCGCCAGATCTGCCAGACTGGCCGCCACCACCTCGGGGCGCGCCGGCTTGCCGCGCAGACGCCGCTCGGCCTCCGCGACCAGCGGATCGGCGGCGACACGAATCACCTGACAATCCGCCGCGAAATCGTGGATCAACTGCTCCGTATAGGCACGTCTTACCGTGGCGGAAGTCGCCAGCAACGCGAACACCGGCGGCTCGCACTTCTCACGACGTGCTGCACTCTGACGCGCACGTGCCAACGCCGCCGCCGGCTTGATGGCGGGCACGGTGCCGATCACCGGAATCGACAGCGCTTCGCGCAATACCGCCAGCGCCAGGGTGCTGGCGGTATTGCAGGCCACTACCAGCGCACGCGCCCCACTTGCCTCCACCGCCGCCACGCACACCTGCGCGATACGAGCCACCAGCCAGTCATCGGGTTTGGTGCCATAGGGCAAGGCGGCATTGTCACAGACATAGGCCAATGGCAATGAGGGCCATTGGCGGCGGATCTCTGAGGCCACCGAGAGCCCTCCGACCCCCGAATCGAAGATCAGCACCGGGGCACCGGGGGATTCGGCCTGGACGTGGGACGGACAATCGACGGAGCCGGAAGGGGCGGCGAAAGGCACCATGGTGAGAGTATCTCGTGCTGCATGAAGGAAGGGCGACGGAGCTGGCGCGCTATTTTACCTGCTTGGTGACGATGTAGGTGAAATAGCGATCGATACCCAGTTCCGAGACCAGCCAGCGGTCGATCAACCGCTGGTAGGCATCGATGCTGGCCGTCTCCAGCCGCAGCAGATAATCCACGCCTCCACCGACCGCCACGCACTCGATCACCTCATCCGCTTCACGCATCGCCCGCTCGAAGCGCTGGAAGCTGCCAGCATCATGATGCTTGAGGTGGATCTCGACCCACACCGGCGTGCGCGGGGCGGCCGCCTGGGAAGCGCCGCCCTGCTGATCACTCAGGCGCTGCTGATTGATGATGGCAGCGTACCCCTCGATGATGCCGGCCTGCTCGAGGCGCTTGACGCGCTCCCAGCACGGACTGACCGACAGGTTGATCTCCTCGGCCAGCCGCGACTTGGTGATGCGGCCATCGCGTTCGAGTATCGCCAGAATCTTGAGATCGAAGGCATCCAGTTTCGGCGCTGGCAGCGAGCGTGAAAGGGGCGCGCTCATGAGTCCTCTCGCGCCAGATCGTCCACGACTTCCGCGATCACCGCCAGGGTATCGCCCAGACTCACCTGCGCCGGGAAACGCCGCGCCACCAGCACGCCATCACGCTCCGCGCGATATTCCACCGCCGCCTGACCGGCGCGCCCCAGCGGATAGACCCGCGCCACACATTGCCCCGCCGTGACCTGCTCACCGAGTGCCACGCAAAGCTCCAGCAGCCCTTCATGCTCGCTCTGTACGTAACAGCTGGCATCCGGCATGTCGATCAGCAGCGGCGCGTTCGCCTGGCTGGCACGCTGGCGCTCGATGACCTGCTCCAGATCCGCGCGACTGCGCTCGCGCAGCACACCACTGAAGGCGAGGAAGTTGTCGACGCCACGGTCGGCGATCGCCTGACGCTCCGGCGTGGTGGAGCCACCGCCGCCCAGCTCCGTGGTGACGAAGACCTTGCCCTGGCGCTCCACCGCGGTGTCGTAGAGCGCCTCGGCGTCCAGTTCGAACATCATCATCGCCGAGGGCGCCCCGAAGGCCAGCGCCCCGGCCAGGCTCTCGGCTTCCTGCAGACGACACTGCTCGACGCCCAGCGACTCCTCGAGATAGTCGAGACGGTGCGCAGCCGCGAACGGCAGGATATCCAGGGTGCGACCGCCGGAATGCAGGTCCAGCGCATAGTCGCACTGCGGCACCAGCACCCGGGTGAAGTAGTCGGCGATCTGCTCGGTCGGACCGCCGGTGGGGCTGCCGGGGAAGCTGCGATTGAGATTGCCGCCATCGAGAGGCGAACAACGCCGCCCGGCCCTGGCAGCCAGCGCATTCATGGTCGGCACGATGATGACGCGCCCCTGCACGTCCTCAGGCGTGAGACGCGCCGCCAGCTTGTAGAGTGCGGTGATGCCCTCGTACTCGTCGCCATGATTGCCGCCGGTCAGCAATACCGTTGGCCCCTCACCATTGGCGATCACGCTGATCGGGGTCATCACCGCGCCCCACGCCGACTCGTCAGTCGAGATCGGCAGCTTGAAGAAACCGTGCTGAACGCCATCGGCGAACAGATCGATGGTCAGACTGACGGGGGACTCTCGCATGACACCACTCCTTGTTATGGCGGGCTGCTGACACTTGTCGGCAGGCTATTTGACGAACAGCTGGCGCGGCACATCACACAGCGGCTCGGCACCGTTTTCCGTGATCAGGATCGACTCGGTGATCTCGAGCCCCCAGTCGTCCATCCACATGCCGGGCATGAAGTGGAAGGTCATGCCCGGTTCCAGCACGGTCTCGTCACTGGGGCGCAGACTCATGGTGCGCTCGCCCCAGTCCGGTGGATAGCTGATGCCGATGGGATAGCCGCAGCGTGCGCCGCCACGGTCGAAGCCGTACTTGTCCATCGCCGCGCCCAGCGCCAGCGCAATGTCACAGCAGCGATTGCCGGGCTTGGCGATGGCCAGTCCACTCTCGATGCCTTCCAGCAGGGCAGACTCACCGCGCACGAAATCGCGCGGCGGGCGGCCGAGAAATACGGTACGCGACAGCGGCGCGTGATAGCGCTTGTAGCAGCCGGCCAGCTCGAAGAAGGTGCCCTCTCCCTGGCGAAATGGCGTGTCATCCCAGGTCAGGTGCGGCGCAGCGGCATCACTGCCGGTGGGCAGCAGCGGCACGATGGCCGGATAGTCGCCACCGAGAATCTCACCCTCGGGGCCGATCACGCCCTCGACGCCGACCCGGTAGATCTCCGCGACCAGCGCACTCTTTGGCAGGCCCGGCTCGATCATCTCCAGAATGCGTGAATGCATGCGCTCGACGATGCGCCCGGCCACGCGCATGTAGGCGATTTCCTGCTCAGACTTGATCGCGCGACACCAGTTGACCAGCGAATTGGCATCCACCAGCCGCGCGTGGGGCAGCTCCTTGACCAGCGCCAGGTGCGCCCGCGCCGAATAGTAATAGTTGTCGAGCTCGACCCCGACGACCCCATCGTGCCAGCCACGCTGCGGCAGGATGGACTGGGCGAGAAACTCCATCGGGTGCATGTCCGGATTCTGCACGTAGTAATCCGGATACCACAGGATGTTGTCCTCGCCCATCCAGCAGGTACGCAGCGCGCCGTTGCCGTCCTGACGACGCCCATACCAGACCGGCTCGCCGGAAAGCCCCAGCAGCACGCATTGGTGCACATAGAAGGACCAGCCGTCGTAGCCGGTCAGCCACGCCATGTTGGAGGGGTCGGAAATCACCATCACATCGATGCCGGCGCGCGCCATGGCCTCTCGTACCCGCTGGATACGCGCGCGATACTCGCCGATGGTGAAGGCCTGACGGCCAGCGGACAGCGCGCGTGGCGTCCAGTCACTCTCGGTGGCCGGTGCCTCGCTGCTGGGCAAGGTGGCCAGGCCAGCGAAGGCTGGCTGGGGCGCACCAGTATGGGGCGGGAATTGACTCATGCAGCGCTCCTTTTCGATCAGGCCTTGAGGCAAGCAGCACGTTGGGGCGGAGCCAGTGGCCATACGCAGGGCCAGGCAGCGGGTGACCGACCTGCCAGCCGCACCGGGCTGACAATGGCTGCCTGCACCGCGAGCGGACGATGCGCCCCGCGGGTCGGCAGGGTCGGCGTACATGCATACATCCGAATTCCCCTCTGGATTCGAGTCTGTCACTCTGCCAACAACGGGTCAAAGGACGACTCTGGCACTGTCGCCCTTCGCTTGAGCCCTTGCAAGGCCTGCGCCATCGCCGCCCGCGAGCAGGCCATGCCCGCAAGACAATGGCGCAAGACAATGGCGCATGATGAGGCGACAACTCCAGTCCCTTTGCACAGAGCCACGAACAGAGCCTACGAACAGGCCGGGACGGCTCAAAAATCCCGACCCGCCACCCAGCGTTACTGAAGAGGAGAACAGCATGCGGATACTGGTACATCATGAACGCGCCGAACGCTGGTGCGATGCTCTGCGTCAGCGCCTGTGCGATACCGCCGGCGCCAAGGGGTCGCGGCAAGGCGAGTCGTCGGAACCGTCATCGAAGCAGTCATCGAAACAAGCGCCGCTGGAAATCGTTGCCGATGACGGCGAGATGCTGGGCGATGTGCTGGTGGTATGGGCACCGCCCGCAGCGCTGTTCGAGCGCCACCGCGGTCACGACGTCAAGGCGATCCTCAATCTGGGGGCGGGCGTCGACAGCCTGCTCGACAATCCGGCACTGCCTGACGATGTGCCGGTGCTCAAGCTGAGCGATGCCGGCATGGCCAGTCACATGCTGGATTACGTGCGCTATGGCCTGCTGCATTTCCGGCGTGATTTCGACCGCTATGCCAGACAGCAGACGGACTCACACTGGGCCCCGCACCGCGTGGTGCGCGCCCATCAGTACCCGGTGGCAGTGCTCGGGCTCGGCGCCATCGGCAGCCAGATCGCCGAATCACTGGCGGCAGACGGCTATCCGGTACATGGCTTCAGCCGTAGCGCCCACACGTTGCAGGGCGTGACCTGCCACCATGAGACCGGCGAAGGGGGCCGCACCCTCCAGCAAGTGCTGGGCGACGAGTCGCTCGGCCTCAAGGCGGTGATCAACCTGTTGCCCAATACGCCGGCCACGAGAGACGTGTTGAACGCCGATGTCTTCCAGTCCCTGCCCGACGACGCCGTGCTGATCAATCCGGGGCGTGGCAGCAGCGTGGTCGAGGAGGATCTGGTCGCGGCGCTCGAGGAAGGCAAGCTCAGGGGCGCCCTGCTCGACGTCTTCCAGCACGAGCCACTGGCCGAGGACAGTCCGCTGTGGCACCAGCCGCGCGTGGTCATCACACCGCATGCCGCCGCGCCGACCCCGGTGGCCGAGGCCGCCGACCAGTTGGCGGACAACATTCGCCGCATTCAGCAGGGTGAAGTGCTGACCGGCATCAGCCGCGAGCACGGTTATTGAGCGCGCTGGTGCGAGGAACTTGCCCAGCGATCAGGCTTCACTGCCTGAAAGTGGTCACAGCGGCAGCGCGGTGGTCGTCTTGATGCGCTCCATCGCGAAGCGGGCCGACACGTCGCTCAGCTCGTCGATGGTGTTGACCAGCCGCTTGTAGACGCGGTCGTAGGCGTTCATGTCCTCGACCTGCACCTTGAGGAGATAGTCGTAGTCACCGGCCATGCGATAGAACTCGGTGACTTCCTCGATCTCCTCGACGATGGCCACGAAACGCTCGAACCAGGCCCGCGAGTGATCGCGGGTCTTGAGCTGCACGAAGGCCGTCAGCCCCATGCCGATCAGCTCGGCGTTCAGCAACGCCACCCGTGCGGTAATCACACCACACTCTTCCAGGCGCTTGAGGCGCTTCCAGCAAGGAGACGTGGTCAGATGCACGGCTTCCGCCAGCGCCGCCAACGACAGGCTGGCATCGCGCTGCAGCAGCCGCAGCAGGGCGCGGTCCGTGGCATCGAGCACTATTTTCTCCATTACCTTCACCTCGCAATGAATTCTTGCCATGAAACATGGCTCACGCCATGACAACTGGCAAGTTTTGCTTGGCGGCTGGTCGTAGCATGAAAGCTCCTTCCTGCGACCGGAAATGGCGCCATGCCGACCACCGACTTCCCCTCGACAGCGCCTTTCATTGCGGACGCCGACGCCTGCACGCACGCGGCTCAGCGCGAGTCATGGCGCCAACGCAGCCTCATGAAGCTTGCGGCCTTGAAGGCCGCCACCCCGGCGACCCCGCTGCTGGAACTCAGCCCGCTGCTGGAACTCAGCCTGCGCGGGCTGGGCGAAGCGCGCATCCTGATCAAGGACGAGCGGGCGCATGCCAGCGGCTCGCTCAAGCATCGCCTGGCGATGTCGCTGTTCGAGCAGGCCTTACAGCAGGATTGGCTGACGCCCGATTGTCCAGTGATCGAAGCTTCCTCGGGTTCCACCGCGGTCTCTGAGGCGTGGCTGGCACGCAGGCTGGGGCTTCAATTCATTGCCGTGGTGCCCAGGGGCACCGCCTTTTACAAGCAGGAGGCGATTCGTGGCGAGGGCGGGCGCGTGGTGGAAATCGAGGACTCCGCTCGGCTCTGTCAGCATGCGCAGGCGCTTGCCGATGACAGCGGCGGCCACTTCCTCAATCAATTCCGACATGCCGCTACTGCCGGCGACTGGGCAAGCGACACCAGCCTGCCCGGGGAGTGCCTGACACAGATCACCGCGCGTGAGCTGCCCGAGCTGCAGGCGGTATTTCTCGGCGCCGGCACCGGCGGCAGCGCTGCCAGCTTTGCGCGCCATCTGCGCCACAAGCGTCATCTGCATCAGGAGGGGCATCGAGCCCGCGTGATCGGCGTGGATCCCGAGCACTCGGTCTATCACGCCTGCTGGCAGCACCATCGTACCCACGGCACTCGTACGACCCGCCTGCCCGCCCCGCAGGCGGTCAACCCCATCGAAGGCATCGGGCGGCCCTGCGTGCTGGAGGCATTCGACCCCGCCCATTTCGATGACTACCGGCGTATTGCGGATGCGCGCAGTCAGGAGGCGGCGCTGTGGCTGGCCGAGCATGCCGGGCTTGAGGTAGGCCCCTCCACCGGCACCGCCTTCGCGGGGCTGCTCGAGAGTCTGGCGCTCAGGCGCGCTCGCGGTGAGTCGCTGGCCGGCAGCTGGTTGCTGCTGGCCTGTGATCACGCCGAGCGTTATGCCACCACGCTGGGCGACCCTGCGTGGCGAGCCGCACAGCAATCACGACTCGCCCCGCAGCGGGCCTGGCTCGAGGCGTTTGCCGACTGAAACGACGGCACCCTTACGACACCCCGTCTGAAACGACGACACCCCGCCGAGTGGCAGGGTGTCGTCAGGCACATCCGATGCGATGACGGGCGCTAGCGGGGGCGCATCACACCAGCAGCGCCTGGAACTGACGCAGCCATTCCGGATGCGCCGGCCAGGCCGGTGCGGTCACCAGCTTGCCGGAGGTCACGGCGTCGGTCACTTCCAGCGACACGAACTCACCGCCCGCCAGCGTCACCTCCGGCGCACAGGCCGGATAGGCGCTGACGCGATGGCCTTCCAGCGACATGGCGGCGACCAAGAGCTGCGGACCATGACATACGGCGGCGATGGGCTTGTCGGCCTCGACGAAGTGACGCACCATCGCCAGCACACGCTCATCCAGACGCAGATACTCGGGGGCGCGGCCACCGGGGATCAGCAGCGCGTCGTAACTCTCGACGGCGATCTCGGCGAAGCTGGCGTTGAGCGCGAAGTTGTGGCCCGGCTTCTCGGTGTAGGTCTGATCACCCTCGAAGTCATGGATGGCGGTCTTGACGATATCGCCTTCCGTCTTGTCCGGGCAGACGACATCCACGCGATGCCCCATCGCCTGCAGCGCCTGGAACGGCACCATCAGCTCGTAATCTTCTACAAAATCCCCGGCAATGATGACAATGCTGGCCATGATGATCTCCTGATTGGACCCAACGTCTAGGTACGCGCCGCGCGCGGCGGAAGGACAAGGCAGTTACAGAGTACCTATCCATTGCACATGAGCAAGCGCTGAAATATCGTCGTGGCCGCCTGACGGGCGTTGGCTTGATTGTGGATCGCCTCAACATCATTACATCATCATGTGCAGTCGCCCTGCCCCGTCGCTGCCTGACCGCTCGACACCCCCATTCACAGGCCACGGCTCCAGTGCCGGTCTCGGGAGTCACCATGACCCTGCCATCTTTCGCCTTGTCTCACGTTTCTCAAGCCCCCGCGCGGCGCGGCGCTTGCACCGCCACCCGCGCTGATCGACCCTCGACATGGCAGCGCCTGTGCCGTGCAGGCCTGGTAGCGCTGCTGCTGTCGGCAGGCAGTGCCCAGGCGGCCAACGATGAGGCCGCCGTCAGCCCTGACACGCCCCTGGCGCCTGTCGCCAGCATCGCGCCGGTGCCCTTCACCGCCTACTACACCCTGGTGCTGGATGGCTGGCCGGATGTGCCCATCACCCAGCGCGTCAGCCAGAGCGGCGAGCTGTACATTGCCAGCATGGAGGCCTCCATCAAGGTTGCCAGTGGCTATGAGCAGGGCCGTTTCACGCTCGCGGAGGGTCGCCTGCTGCCCGAGGGCTATCGCTCCGGCTATCGCCTGGCCGGCATCGGCAAGGACTACAACCGGGAAGCGCCGCAGGCAGGCGATGCCCGCCTTCCTGACCGTCAGAGCCTGCTGGTGCTGCTGAGCCAGCAGGTCGACAGCCAATGGAGCGAGCAGGCCTGTCTGCCCGCGACGCCCTGCTCTCTGGATTATCTCGACCACAAGGGCCGCCAGCGCACCTTGATGTACGAGATCCAGGGTCAGGAAACGCGCCAGGCGGCGCAGCGTACCTTCCGCACCCTGCGCATCGAGGCATGGCGCCAGCATCGTGAGCACAAGCACTACCGTATCTGGCTGGCGCCGCGCTGGCCGGGCCTGATGGTCGGCCTCGATTACCTCGACTACGAAGGCGTCATGGACAAGGACGGCGACCACAACGGCGAGGTGCCGCCGCGCTCGGCCCATCTGACCCTGAACCAGCTGAGCAGCGCCCGCCAGTGATGAAAGCTCCCGCTTCTCGAGTGGCTGATCATAAGCCCCGCTGATACGCCATCAGCAAGTCTCTCGCGCAATGCTGATGGCGGGGTTATCCAGACCCCACGCCAACCGATATAGTAAGGTCCTTCGGCGGTATTCACCGCCAATCAATCACTTGCGCCACCCTGCTATCCGGGTGGCAATGCCAGGGAAGGGTCATGCTGTCGGGTCTCATCTTCATTCTGCTGCCGCTGATACTCGGCTATCTGGTACGTCTCACCGATCCTGGCCGCCTGGCGGTGGTCAACCGGCTGGTCAATGCCTCCATCTATCTCATCCTGTTCCTGATGGGCATGGGGCTGGCGGCACTGGAGCAGTTGAGTGTCGGCATGGCCGCCATGAGCGGTCAGGCGCTGACGCTGTTCGCCATCATCACGCCGCTGAACCTGCTGGCGCTGTGGTGGCTGTCGCGCCGCAGCCCGCTGCGCGCCAATCCCGCCCAGGCGGTGGATGGCGCGCCGATGACCCGCTGGCAGGCGCTGTCCGGCTCGCTGACCCTTGCCGCCGTGGTCGCGCTCGGCGTCGGCGCCGGCGTGCTGCTCAAGACCTTCGGCACCCAGCTGGATACCGACACCCTCGCCGAATGGGCCCTCTATGTGCTGCTGGCGCTGATCGGCTGCCAGCTCAGAAGCTCCGGCATGAGCCTGCGCCAGATCCTGCTCAATCGGCATGGCCTGATCATCGCGCTGACGGTAATGGCCAGCTCGCTGCTCGGTGGCCTGCTGGCGGCGCCTCTGCTGGCGCTGGAGTGGAATCAGGGCATGGCGATCTCGGCCGGCTTCGGCTGGTACTCGCTGTCGGGAATCCTGGTCGGCGATCAGCTTGGGCCGATTCTCGGCGGCGCCGCCTTCTTCAATGATCTGGCGCGCGAGCTGCTGGCCTTCGTGCTGATCCCCCTGACCATCCAGCGCTACACGCCGCTTGCCATCGGCATCGGTGGAGCCACCTCGATGGACTTCACGCTACCGGTGATCCAGCAGACCGGCGGCGTGGCCTGCGTCCCGGTCGCCGTCGTCTCGGGCTTCCTGCTGTCGCTGGCGGCGCCGCCGATGATCCTGTTCCTGCTCTCGCTGAGTCACGTCTGATCCGTCGGGCAAGGCTTGCTCCCGGGCCGCCTTAACAGGGACACTCTTGACCTCCTTCGCAGCCGCCTGAATGTCCATGCCCTCTCAGCCACACAAAGCTTCCCGCCTCAAGCGCGTTACCCTGGCCGATATCGCCGCCCGACTGGGCGTCACCAAGGTCACGGTGTCGCGCGCGCTCAATCAGCCCGAGAAGGTGTCCGCCGCGATGCGCGAGCGGGTAACCGAATGTGCCCGCGAGCTGGGTTACATGCCCAATCGTCAGGCCGGCAGCCTCGCCAGCGGTCACTCGCGGCTGATCGCACTGCTGATTCCTTCGCTCTCCAACGCCGTATTCTCTGAACTGCATCGCGGTCTGGAAGCCCCGCTCGCGGCTGCAGGCTATCAGCTGCTGATCGGCCACACCGGTTATTCGATGCAGGAAGAGGAGCGCCTGATCGAGACCTGGCTCTCCTTCGGCATCGACGGGTTGGTGCTGTGCGGCAGTCGCCATAGCCCTCGTACCCGCGAGATGATCGCGCGCTCGGGCTGTGCGGTAGTGGAGTGCATGGAGAAGCGCGAGGCGCCGCTCGACATGGCGGTGGGGCTGGACCAGCATGCCGCTGGGCGCGCGATGACCGAGGCCATGATCGCCCTGGGCCATCGCCATATCGGCTTTCTCGGTGCGCGCATGGATCGCCGCGTCGAACAGCGCCTGGGTGGCTGGCGCGCGGCACTGGAGGCCGCCGGCCTGTCACAGCAGGCGCTTCTGACCACCGATGCCCCTTCCAGCGTGCGCATGGGCGGCGAGCTGCTCGACGAGATGCTGACCCGCTGGCCCGAGACCCAGGCCGTGTTCTGCTGCAATGACGACCTGGCAGCCGGCGGGCTGTTCGAGTGTCAGCGCCGCGGCCTGTCGGTGCCCGACCAGCTGGCGCTGGCCGGCTTCAACGGCCTGGAGATGACCCGCGGCACCTGGCCGCCGCTGGCCAGCGTGGTCACGCCACGCCGCGAGATCGGCGAGCGCGCCGCCGCCCTGTTGCTGGCGCGCTTGAGCGGTGATCTCGACGCCACGCCCCACGGCCTGTGGGAAGACCTGGGCTTCAGTCTTCAGAAAGGTGGCAGCCTGGCACCGTAAGACGTCCGGCGACCGACTAGCGCTCTGGCGCGTCGAGGATCTGCTGACAGACACTCTCGACCAGCGCCTGGGGCGTGGCACTGATGTCGAGGGTATGGATGCGCCCTTCATCGTCGCCGGGCACCTCGAGCGTCGCCAGCTGGTTGTCGAGCATGTCAGCGCCCTTGAAGAAATGATCGGTTCGCGCCTCGAGGCGCTCCAGCAGCAGCTCGCGCGTGCCTTCGAGGAACACGAAGCCCAGCGCGGAGTCCCCGCCACGCAGTTGATCCCGATAGCGTCGCTTCAAGGACGAGCAGGCCAGTACCAGACTGCGCCCGTCGTGGCGCGCCGCCTCGATCAGCTCCGTCAGACGGGCCAGCCAGCCATGGCGATCATCGTCATCCAGCGGAATGCCGCGCGCCATCTTGGCCACGTTGGCCTCACCGTGATAATCGTCGCCATCGATGAACTGCGCGCCCAGGCACGCGGCCAGCTGCTGCCCGACATGTGACTTGCCACAGCCCGACACCCCCATGACCACAAGCCGCACGCCCCCCTGGGCGGCCAGAGCCTCTGACCTGGTCGGCATCGACGCGACCGCTGATGCTCCTTCTGCCTGCTGCTGCATGAAAACCCTCTCCCCCTGAATGAAAACGATGGCCCACCAGCGTAGCCGATGTTGCCGATCAACCCCTTGTCCGGCGCCTCGGGACGGCTGTCGCGCACTGAGCGACTGCCCGTTGGCGGGCAGTCAGCTGCCAGACGCGACAGGCATTTGCCCCTCATGCACCTTTCGGATCATTGCGTAAGTGTGAATGTTACCGGTAACTTTCATCCTGCACGACCCACGATGCCTCACACAATACGCCTTTGGGCAATGGCCGATGATCACGCCGTTGCCAGCCGCAAGAGTTCGCCATCATGTCCCCAGATAGCACCCTCGTCCTTGCCGCCCTCGGCGGCATTCTGCTGCTGCTTTACCTCGTCATGCGCCTGCGCCTGCATGCCTTCGTTGCCCTGCTGGTGGTAAGCCTGGGGGTCGGGCTGGCCACCGGCATGCAGCCCGACGCCATCATCGACTCCGTCACCAACGGCATGGGCAACACCCTGGGCTTCGTTGCCACCGTGGTCGGTCTCGGCGCGATGTTCGGCAAGATGCTGGAAGTGTCCGGCGGTGTCGATCGCATGGCCAACACCCTGCTGGGGCGTTTCGGCACCTCACGCTCACAATGGGCGTTGGCGCTGACCGGCTTTCTGGTCGCGATTCCAGTGTTCCTGGATGTCGCCTTCATCATCCTGGTGCCGCTGGTCTACGCGCTGGCACGCCGCAGCGGCCGCTCGTTGCTCTATTACGGCATTCCGCTGCTCGCCGGTCTGGCCGTGACGCACTCCTTCATTCCGCCGACCCCGGGGCCGATCGCGGTCGCCAAGCTGATCGGTGCCGATCTCGGCTACGTCATCCTGTTCGGGGCGCTGTGCGGCCTGCCGGCGATGATCGTCGCGGGGCCGATCTTCGGTCGCTTCATCGCGGCGCGCATCGACGCCAGGATTCCGGATTACATGGAAAATACCGGCAGCGTGATGAGCGATGAAGAGGTCAATCAGCGCGCCCCGGGCTTCGGTCTGATCCTGTCCATCGTGCTGCTGCCGCTGGCGCTGATCGTGCTCAACACCGTCTCGGGCTTCCTGTTCGGTGACGACAGCCCGCTGGTCGGCTGGCTGGGCTTTCTCGGCCATCCGTTCGTGGCACTGAGTCTGGCCACCCTGATGGCCTTCACCCTGCTGGGCACACGCCGTGGCATGACGCGCGAACAGGTGATGGAAGTCGCCACCAAGGCGCTCGAACCCGCCGGCATCATCATCCTGGTCACCGGCGCGGGCGGCGTCTTCAAGCAGATGCTGATCGATTCCGGGGTCGGTGACGTGCTCGGCAACCTGATGGCCGACAGCAACCTGCCGCCGATCCTCCTTGCCTTCCTGATCGCCACCGCCGTGCGTGTCATCCAGGGCTCGGCCACTGTCGCGATGATCACCGCCGCCGGCCTGATGGCCCCGGTGATCGATACGCTGGCACTGTCCGGCCCGGTGCTGGGGCTGGTGGTGATCGCCATCGCCAGTGGCGCCACCGTGCTCAGTCACGTCAATGACTCCGGCTTCTGGCTGGTCAGCCGCTACTTCGGCCTCACCGAGAAGGAAACGCTGAAGAGCTGGACGGTGATGGAGACCCTGATCGGCGTGATCGGCGTCTGCATGGCGCTGCTGATCGGCCTGTTCATCTAGTTTATCCCGTTCATCCAGTTCAACTATTTCAACTACTGAATCTGGCCTGCCCACGCGGTTCTGCCCGACTGATAGAGCGATTCATCCGTCAGCAGGCGCCGCCCGCCAAGCGCACTCGTGAAAAGCTGCCACTTCGTGTGGCAGCTTTTTTTTGTGGGGCGCCAATCACGCAATTGCAGATTGCGCCTGTTGCACGCTATTTCCCATTTTGGCATTGCGCCTGAATGGCATCATGCGATCATCCACACATTCGTCTGCATTTCATGGCCATGATCCACCGCCCGCTCTGACCGACGCCAAAGCGACTGGCCAGAAGACGGCTGCGCATCAGGCCAGTCACTTTTCGTTCGGAGTCCGCATGGACCATAGCCCAGAGACGCCAGCGTCGTCTTCCGCGTCGCCCGCCCCTGCCGTCCACCCCGCACCCTCCACGCGGCGCCTGATCTGGATGCGCCTGCTGGCGCTGATCATTCTCGCGCTGGCGATCGCGCTGGCCGCCTGGTGGATGAATCATCGCCCCGGTGCGCCGAAGCGTGCCCCGAGCGAGGCACCTGCGCCCACGGTCGAGGTGGTCACGGTCAGCCATGCCGCCAACGCCCCGACGCTTGAGGGCTTCGGCCGCGTGATCGCCGATCGCCAGACCACGGTCTCCACGCGCGTCAGCGGTCAGCTGGCGCCCTTCCCCGAAGGCATCGAAGCCGGCCGCGAAGTCCGCAAGAACCAGCTGCTGGCCAGTCTCGATCAACTGGATTATCAGCTGGCACTGCGTCAGGCCGAGGCGGATCTCGCCACGGCAGAAGCCAGCCTCGCCTCTGAAAAGGGCGAGCAGATCCGCGCCGCCTCGGAATACAAGACCTTCGGTCGCAATCTGCCGGCGGCCCAGAAAGCGCTGGTGCTGCGCGAGCCTCAGCTCAAGTCGGCCCAGGCCGCCGTGGAAAGCGCCCGCGCCAGCCGCGATCAGGCCAAGCTCAATCTGGCCCGTACCGAGATTCGCGCCCCCTATGACGGCCTGATCAGCGAGCGTCTGGTCGGCGAAGGCAGTGATCTCAATGCCTTCACCGACCTGTTGACGCTGGTGGCCACCGACCGCTTCTGGGTGCGCCTCAATCTGCCGCAGGCCGACATGGAGTGGCTCTCGACCCACGCCCGTGATGGCCAGGGCACGCCGGTACTGATCTCGAGCAAGGCATGGCCGGATGGCCAGCACCGCCATGGCGAAGTGTGGAGCGTGCTGCCGTCGCTGGAAGAAAACGGCCTGCTGACCCAGGTGATGGTGGCGGTGGAAGACCCGCTGGCGCTCAATGTCTCCGAAGAAGCGCGCGCCAGCACCCCGGCGCTGCGCATCGGTGATGTGGTCGAGGCGACCCTGACGCCCCGACGCACTGCCTCGTTGATCGAACTGCCGATCAGTGCGCTGCGCAGCGGCCAACAGGTCTGGGTACTGACGGCGGACGATCATCTCGAGAAGCGCCCGGTAGTCGTGCGCCATCTGGGCAATGACACCCTGCTGGTCGCCGACGGTCTGGTGGACGGCGAGCGCGTCATCACAAGCTCCCTGAGCAGCGTCGAAGCCGGCATGGCACTGCGCGCGCGCGGCGATACGCCGACACCGACCGCCCGGGCGACGGATGCCAAGGCGGCTGACGACAAGACGACGGCTGGCGACAAGAGCACCGCAGCTGGCGACAAGAACGCCACGGTTGCCGACCAGAACGCCACGACCACCGGAAGTGACTCATGACGGCACAGTCGCGCCTCAAGGGCCCCATCCGCTGGATGCACGATCACGGCGTCGCCGCCAACCTGCTGATGCTGTGCCTGATTCTTGGCGGCCTGCTGATGTCCAGTCAGATCAAGAAGGAGGTCTTCCCCTCCTTCGAGCTCGAGATCATCAACGTCAGCGTCAGCTATTCCGGCGCCACGCCGGATGAGGTCTCCGAAAGCCTGTTGCAGGCGATGGAGTCCGCGGTGCAGGACGTGGAGGGCATCGAGGAGATCACCGCCACCGCCGAGGAAGGCCTCGGCTCGCTGTCCATCGAGCTGCAGGACGGCGTCGAGACCATGCGCGCCTATCAGGACATCCAGCAGGCCATCGACAGCATCACTACCCTGCCCGATGAATCCGACCCGCCCGTCTACTCGCTGGCAGGCCGCTCGCGCAGCGTGATGGAGCTCAAGCTGCATGGCCAGACCGATGACCAGACCCTGCGCAATGTCGCCGAGCGTCTGCGCCTGAGCCTGCTCGACAGCGACGACATCACCAAGGTGGAGCTGACCGGCATCCGTGACCGCGAGGTGCATGTCGCGCTGGAGGAAGGCGCGCTGCGTCGCTATGGCCTGTCGCATCAGGATATCGCCGGCCTGATCGGCAATCAGGCGCTCAACCTGGCCGGGGGCAGCCTCGACACGCAGCAGGGCGAATACCTGGTGCGCTATGAGGCGCGTCGCGACGGCGCCGCCGAGTTCTCGCAACTGCCGGTGATCTCCAGCCAGGAAGGCAATGTCGTGCGTCTGGGCGATATCGCCACCGTCACCGACGGCTTCGCCGACAGCGACAAGGAAGTGCTCTACGACGGCGAACCGGCGATTGGTCTCGACATCTATCAGGTCGGCTCCCAGACGCCCAACGAGCTGTCCACCGCGACCATGGCGATGCTGCCGCAATTGACCGCCAGCCTGCCGCGCGGACTGACGCTGAGCGTCGAGGACGATGACTCGCTGGTTTATCAGGACCGCCTGGAGCTGCTGCTCAAGAATGCCTGGATGGGGCTGGTACTGGTGCTGGTGCTGCTGGGGCTGTTCCTCGAGGCGCGTCTCGCCTTCTGGGTCACGCTGGGCATCCCCACCGCCTTCCTCGGCGCGATGCTGTTCCTGCCGCTGGTCGGCGTATCCATCAACATGATCTCGATGTTCGCCTTCATCATCGCACTGGGCATCGTGGTCGATGACGCCATCATCGTCGGCGAGAACATCCACTCGCACCGCGAGCGCGGCGCCAGCATGCGCGAAGCCGCCATTCTCGGCGCGCGCGAGATCGCGGTGCCGCTGGCGTTCTCGATCCTGTCCAACATCGTGGCCTTCATTCCGCTGCTGTTCCTGCCCGGCTTCCTCGGGCTGGTATTCGGCATCATCCCGCTGGTGGTGATCAGCATCTTCGCGCTGAGCTGGATCGAAGCGATCTTCATCCTGCCCGCGCACCTGGGCCACACCAGCGAGAAACCGATACGCTGGCTGGCACCGCTGGACCGCGTGCGCCATGGCGTCCAGCACGGGCTGGAGCGTTTCACGCGTCGCCGCTTCCAGCCCTTCCTCGAAGGGTGCCTGAACTATCGTGGTCTGACCGCCGTCTGCGGTCTGGCGCTGCTGGTGCTGGCGATGGCCTGGATGGCCAGTGGCCGCCTCGGCTTCTCGCTGATGCCGCGTGTCGAGTCCAACCGTGCCGGCGTCACCGCCAACCTGCCGGTGGGCAGCCCGATCAGCCAGGACCGCGAGGTACGCACCCTGCTGCTGGACGCGCTGGAGCGGGTTCGTGAGCGCGACGACGCCCCCGCGATCTACTCCACCAGCGCCGAGATCGAAGGCAACTCGCTGAGCATCATCGCCAACCTCGACACCACGGTAGAGGATAACTGGTCGCCCTCGCAGCTGATCACGGCCTGGCGTGAGGAAGCCGGTACCATCGCCAATACCGAGTCGCTGCTGTTCGAATCCGATATCGGCGGGCCGGGGCGCGGCGCGGGCCTCACCATCCGCCTTTCCTCCTCTGACAGCGGCGCGCTGATGGCCGCCGCCGAGTCACTGGCGACGTCGCTTGAGGATTACAGCTCGCTGTCGGACATCGACAGCGGTCTGGATGACGGCAAGCGCGAGCTCTATCTGCAGCTCAATGCCTACGGCCGCTCGCTGGGACTGGATGGCGCCACCCTGGCCAACCAGCTGCGCGGCCCGCTGTCCGGCGCGACCGCCCTCAAGCAGCAGCAGGGCCGCAATGAGGTCGAGGTCAAGGTGCTGCTGCCCGAAGAGCAGCGCGCAAGCCTTGCCCAGCTGGAGAACTTCGGCGTGCAGACCGGCAACGGCGTCAGCGTGCCCCTGGGGCTGGTGGCCGACATCGAGCAGGGACGCGCCGCGTCCAGCATCCTGCGCATCGATGGCCGCCGCGTGATCGAGGTCACCGCCAACGTGACCCCGTCCGACGCGGTCAGTCAGGTGATCACCAGCCTGGAAAGCGACGTCTATCCCCAGCTGAAGAGCCAGTATCCGAGCCTGAGCATCGGTTATGGCGGGCGTCAGGAAGAGACTGCCGACAACCTGGGGTCACTGCAGGTGTCGTTGCTGCTGACGCTGGCAGCCCTCTATCTGCTGCTGGCGCTACCGTTCAGAAGCTATCTGCAACCGCTGCTGGTGATGACGGCGATTCCCTTCGGCCTGATCGGCGCGGTCATCGGCCATCAGCTGATGGGCTATGGCCTGTCGGTGATCAGCCTGATGGGCATGCTGGCGCTGTCGGGCATCGTCATCAACGACGCCCTGGTGCTGATCGACTACGCCAACCGCCAGCGTCTGGCCGGTGCCACCGCGCGTGAGGCGATCATCATGGCGGCCACACGGCGTCTGCGTCCCATCCTGTTGACGACGCTGACCACCTTCTTCGGCCTGGCGCCGATGATCTTCGAGACCTCACGCCAGGCGCGCTTCATGATCCCGATGGCGGTCTCCATCGGCTTCGGCATCCTGTTCGCGACCGTGATCCTGCTGATCCTGGTGCCCTCGCTCTATCTGCTGCTGGAAGACCTGCAGCACAATCTGCGCCGCCTGCTGGGGCTGCCGCCCCGCACCCCGCGTCAGGAGGAACAACCATCATGATGCCCACCGTCACCGCCTGGCACTCACGGCTGTCAGTGCGGCTGTTCGTGATCCTGCTGCTGACCAATGTCGTGATCGGCGGCAGCATCTACATGTTCATCTCCCACAGCATGGACAGAGGGTTCGCGGAGTATCTGGAGCAGACCCAGCAGGAGCGCATCGAGCTGATCTCGTCCGACCTGGTCAGCGGCTACGCCGCGGAAGGCAACTGGGAGTGGATGAAAAGCCGGCGCAACTGGGGGCGCATCGTGCATTCCCAGGCGCCGGCGGACAGATTCGAGACACCGCCGGGCGCCAACCTCGATCGCCCCCAGGACTACATGCTGCGCGATACCCGCGGCCAGCGCCTCAATGGGCCGCCACGCCCTGCCCCCGGCATGCAGTTCAAGGATCTGATGCTGGACGGCAAGAAGATCGGCGAGCTGGGCTACCTGCCGGTGAGTGAATTCCTGCGCCGCGGCAAGGACCAGTATCTGGAGCGCCAATCGCGCAACCTGGCGACCATCATCCTGTCCTCCACCTTCGCCTCACTGCTGGCGGCGGCCGGCATCGCCTGGTGGCTCGGCCATCGGGTGCGGGACCTCGCCAGTGGCGCCAGCCGTCTGTCGAGCGGCGACTATGCCACCCGTCTGCCGGTGCGCGGCCGGGATGAGCTGTCGCGGCTGGCCGGTGACTTCAATGCGCTGGCGCAGACGCTTGAGACCAACCGCGATTCCCGCCAGCGCTGGGTGAGTGACATCTCCCATGAGCTGCGCACGCCATTGGCGGTGCTCAAGGGCGAGATAGAGGCCATGCAGGACGGCTTCCGTCCGATGAGCCAATCAAGTCTCGGCTCGCTGGAACAGGAAGTGGACGCTCTCAACCGCCTGGTGTCGGATCTGCGCCTGCTGGCCCAGAGCGACGCCGGCACGCTGGAAGCCTGGCGCGAGCCGCTGGAGCTGAATGCCCAGCTCAACGATAGCCTGGACGACCTGCGCGGCTGGCTGGAAGACAGCGGCATCCAGCTTGAGACCGACATCCAGCTGCCGCTGCGCGTGCAGGGCGACATGCAGCGCCTGCATCAGCTGTGGAGCAACCTGGCCAGCAACACTCGCGCCTATACCGACTCGCCCGGCAAGTTGAAGGTCAGCCTGCTGCGCGAGGCTGCCTCACCCGGGGACGGCGCCGGTCACCCCGGCTGGGCGGTCGTGCGCTGGGAAGACTCGAGCCCCGGCGTGCCAGAGGCCGAGCTTGCCCACCTCACCGAGCGCCTGTATCGGGTCGAGAACTCGCGCAATCGCTCCAGCGGGGGTTCAGGCCTGGGCCTGTCGATCGCCAGCGCGCTGGTCAGTGCGCATGATGGCCAGCTGGTACCGGGGCAGTCATCACTGGGCGGACTGCGATGGGACATTCGCCTGCCGCTGTTGTCTACTTGAAACAGTCATTTTCATCTGCAAGGACTCTTGACCATGAGCGACGTTCACGCCGACACCCCTGACGCCCGGGCCGAGACCCAGAAACCGCTGATTCTGGTGGTGGAAGACGAGCCCAAGATCGCCAGCCTGCTGTGCGATTATCTGGACGGCAGCGGGTATCGCACCCGGCATGTCGACGACGGCAACGCCGTCATCGCGGCGGTCAATGACGAGACACCCGCCTTGGTATTGCTGGACCTCATGCTGCCGGGCACCGACGGCCTGACCCTGTGCCGCCAGCTGCGGGCCGAGGACAACCTGCTGCCCATCGTGATGCTGACCGCGCGGGTCGAGGAAGTGGACCGCCTGCTGGGGCTGGAGCTGGGCGCCGATGACTACATCTGCAAACCCTTCAGTCCGCGTGAGGTGGTGGCGCGCATCAAGGCCGTGCTGCGTCGCAGCCAGGCGCTTGATCAGACCCTCTCGCAGACCTCCGACAAGGGCCAGCTGGTGCTCAATGAGGAAGGTTGGCAGGCACTGGCCGATGGCAGTGACCTGGGCCTGACCGCAGTCGAGTTCCAGCTGCTCAAGGTGATGATGCAGTCGCCGGGGCGCATCTTCTCCCGCGACCAGCTGATGGACCACATGTACCGCGACCACCGCATCGTCTCCGAGCGCACGGTGGATTCCCACGTCAAGAAGCTGCGCCGCAAGATCGCCAATGTCTGGCCGGAGCGCGACGTGATTCGCTCCATCTATGGGGTCGGCTACAAGTTCGAGCCTGACGTGCTGGACTGATATCTCGCCTCGCGCAGGCCCTGAAACCTTTCAGAAACATGACAACCGCCGTCTGTGACCACAGACGGCGGTTGCGTTTTTGTTGCACCCACGGTGCGAACTTGCTGTCCAACTGCGACGGATACTGTCATCACTGCCTAAGCGAGAGCCATTTACTGCTGCTCAAGCGCGGGTCTACGCCACAAGTGAGGTATTCGTCATGTCCCACAGTCCTGCCAATCGTGCTCTCTCCCGCACTCGCCTGATCGGTGCCGGCGTACTGAGCGTCATGCTGATGGCATCACCGCTGAGCGTGACCAGTGCCAGCGCCGCCGATGTCTCGCTGAACGTGCTGCTGGATGGCATCAGCCTGAACGTCAGCCAGCGTGCCACCCTCGACAAGCAATATCGCCACTATCGCCAGCAACGTCAGGCCGCTAAAAGCCACCACGACGCCAAGGCGCTTACCAAGGCGCGCAAGGCCTACCTGGCCGATGTCGATCGCGTCCTGAACCGCCATCAGACCCAGCGCTTCCACCAGCAGTTCGACCGCCACTATCCGGCGAATGCCCAGGCGAACGCTAAGGCGGCGAAGAAGCGCCACCACGGTGGCTGATGGCAACCGCGTCTGAGTGCCCCGGGTTGAAACCTGACGTCATCACCTTGATCAAGGACTCAGTCCCTACAGGATTCAGTCTCTACAGGATTCAGGCCACAAGATCACGCTGCAGAAAAGACACAGCAAGCCGTTGCATGTTCCGCCCAGGCGCGTTGCACGCAACCCCATGAAACGTTGCACAATGCCGGCACATTCACTGCTGATAATGCTCTTATCGCTTGATTCCGGCCCTTTATCTAGACACTCGGAGTACGCCATGAACCGCATTTCTCGCAAGCTCATCGTTTCCGGTCTGCTGACCGCCCTGGCACTGCCGATGACCGCCGTGGCCTCAAGCAACGACAAGCACCATGACGGCGCCGACCGCAAGGAAGGCCTCGACAAGATTCTCGCCAGCTGGCATCTCAGCGATGAACAGCAGCAACAGCTCGACGCACTCAAGCAACAGCAGATGGAAAGCCGCAAGCAGCTCAAGGAGCAGAAGTTCGACTCCCGCGAAGCGCGCCGCGACGCCATCCAGGCACAGCGTGAAGAACACAAGGCCGCCCTGGCAGAGATTCTCGACGAGAATCAGGTCAAGGTGCTCGAAGCCTACTGGGCTGCCGGCAAGCCGATGCACGGCAAGCACATGGGCAAGCATGACGGCAAACGTCACGGCGAAGGCAAGCATGCCGACGAGCGTGGCGGCGAACGCGGCGGCAAGCACATGGCCGGCGAGCGTGGCGGCAAGCATATGGCCGACGACGGCAAGCAGCGCATGCAGCTGATGGGCGCCCTGTTCGACAGCTGGGACCTGGATGACGACCAACGCAGCGCGCTCAAGGACTCCTTCAAGTCCATGCGTGACGACATGGAGTCACTCAAGAAGACCGACTTCGACTCGCGTGAAGCGCGCAAGGCCGCCTTCGAGGAACTGCGCAAGACCCAGCACGATCGTCTGGCCAAGGTGCTGGATGCAGACCAGATCAAGGTGCTGGACCTGATGCACCAGCGTGACAAGCGCGGTCCGAAGATGGCCGACCGTCAGCAGCAGGAAGGCATGAAGGCGCTGCTGGCCAGCTGGAACCTGAGCGATGACCAGATGCAGGCGCTCAAGGAAGTCCGCAAGGAAATGCGTGACGAGATGCATGACAGCATGAAAGAGATGCACGACGACATGCGTGATGCCATGCAGGACGCCGACACCAAAGAGGAGCGTGTCGCCGCCCGCCAGGAAATGCGCAAGGAAATGAAGGAGCAGCGCCTGGAACTGCGTGAGGAAGGCCGCGAGAAACTCGCCGATGTGCTGTCCGCCGAGCAGCTCGATGCGCTGGAAGCCTTCATGGCCAATGGCATGCGCCATCACGCTGGCAAGCATCATGGTGGCATGAAGGGTGACATGAAGGGCGGCGACATGAAGCGCGGCCCGATGCATGACGCCGACCAGTCTGAAGATGCCTGAGTCAGGCCATCACCCGGGCAGCTGAAAGCCGGCTGATCGTGGGCCCGGCGAGGTAAGAACCGGACAATCCACGCCCCCGGACACAGCCATTCAGCTGCCCTGCTGACGTCACTTTCGCCGCCCCGGCCACGATTCTGTGGTCGGGGCGGCGTCGTTGTGTCCTTTTACCGACAGCGATTTTTCCGAGCACGACACCGCGCCTGCGAGGCTCTGCCATCGGGCCTCGCGGCGACGTGATCGCGACACGAGGATAAGTGGAAGCGACAGTTGCACTGCCTTTTTCCCCAAAGGGGGGTTATATTTTTATTGAACAATCAATTAAAATAATTCTGCAAGGCTTTGAGCATTACACGGCGTGATGATGTGAGTCGCGTTTTCCTGACTGCTGAGCTCCCCTCCGCTGCCGATCTCGACCGGCGGCAGCAAGACGGGATGCCTGCAACCGTCACAGGAAAGCGGACCCGGCAGATGCCGACGAGACTGACGCCTGCCATCCCGGCAACTTCAAGGGAGCAAGCGACGGCGACCGCCACGGACTCGCGAGCAGACACCGGAGTGACCCGCCCCTTCGCGAGAAGGCGGGTGACGTCCAGGGACGCCGAGTAGACGTTCGAAGTGATGAGAGCAGCACGATGAAGGCCAGGCGTTCCCCAGCGCTCGACCCGCCATCGTTCTTCTGCGGCCAATCTGGCCTGCAGAAAAGGGGCCGCACCACGGTGCGCGCCCGGCGTCTCTCATGAATTGCCCACCGGCATTTCTTGCTTGCTGCCCAGCGATGCCCCTGCAATCGCGTCGCCACGGCAGTCGACACTGCCGCTGCTGCAAGTTCCGCCCCGCGCGTGAGCTGAGCACGGCCCGTGCCGTTCGTGTCCGTCTTTTCCTGCACGCCACCCGCAATTTCTGCGGCTGACGGGCAGCTAAGCACCACGCACGAGTGAAACTTCCCCTGATAAGGAGTTGCTCATGCAGAAACCTGCTTCCGCCGAGAACGCCACGCCGTCCTCGAGTCGTATCAACCCGACGGTCTTCTACGGATCGATCATCGGTATCCTCGCCTTCCTGGCCTTCGCGATGCTGTTCACCGAACAGGCCGACGCCTGGATCGGCAGCGCCCTGGGCTGGACCATCGACACCTTCGGCTGGTTCTACATGCTGGCCATCGTCGCCTATCTGGTCTTCGGGGTGCTGATCGCCTGCTCGCGCTTCGGGCGCATTCGCCTCGGGCCGGATGATTCACGCCCGGAATTCTCGCTGCTGTCCTGGTCGGCGATGCTGTTCGCGGCCGGCATCGGCATCGACATCCTGTTCTACTGCATCGCCGAACCGCTGTCCCACTACGTGGCGCCGGTGACCGGTGACCCGCAGACCCAGGCGGCGATCCGCAATGCCATGGTGGAAACCTTCTTCCACTGGGGCCTCTCCGGCTGGGGCATCTATGTGCTCGCCGGCATGTCGCTGGCCTACTTCAGCTACCGCCACCGCCTGCCGCTGGCGATCCGCTCGGCCTTCTACCCGCTGCTCGGCAACCGCATCAATGGCCCGATCGGCAACGCCGTGGACATCTTCGCGATCATCTCCACCGTGTTCGGTATCGCCACCTCGCTGGGCATCGGCGTCATCCAGCTGAATTACGGCCTCAAGTTCATGCTCGGCGTGCCCGAGAACCTCGCCGTCCAGGCCGCGCTGATCATCGGCGTGATGGTACTGGCGACCATTTCCGTGATCACCGGTGTCGAGAAAGGCATCCGCATGCTGTCCGAGTTCAACATGCTGCTGGCCACCGCGCTGCTGATCTTCGTGCTCGCCGTCAGCGACACCTCGCAGCTGCTCAACGCCCTGGTACTCAACGTCGGTGACTACATCACCCAGTTCACCGCCAAGAGCTTCGATACCTACGCCTACACCCCGGGTACCGATGAGTGGATGAGCGGCTGGACGCTGTTCTTCTGGGGCTGGTGGATCGCCTGGACCCCGTTCGTCGGCCTGTTCCTGGCGCGTATCTCGCGTGGCCGTACCATCCGTCAGTTCGTGTTCGGCGCGCTGCTGATTCCGCTGAGCTTCATGATGGTGTGGATGAGCGTGTTCGGTAATTCCGCCATCGACATGGTCGCCAATCAGGACGTCGCGGCACTGGCCACCGAAGCCCTGAACGCACCGCAGAACACCATCTACACCTTCCTGGAGCAGCTGCCCTACTCCACCATCACCACCGCCGTGGTGGCGATTCTGGGTATCGTGTTCTTCGTGACCTCCGCCGACTCCGGCGCTCTGGTACTGGCCAACTTCACCTCCATCCTCAAGGACGTGAACCACGATGCGCCGATCTGGCTGCGCATCTTCTGGTCCGCCATCATCGGCCTGCTGACGCTGGCACTGTTGATGGTCGGGGGCCTGAGCGCGCTGCAGAGCGCCGTGGTGATCACCGCCGTGCCCTTCTCCATCGTGCTGATCTTCATGATGATCGGCATGTACAAGGCGCTGATGATCGAGGACCGCAAGGAGAACGTGCGTCAGGACAACAGCTGCGTCTACGAAGGCGTCGACTGGCATGAGCGTCTGGACCACGTGCTCGACTTCGCCCAGAGCGGCAGTTCCGAGGCGACTCTCAAGCGCTCCATCCGCCCGGCCCTCAACCAGCTGGCCGAGGAGCTCAATCGTCGCGGTCAGGTCTCGAGCGTCACCGAAGAGACGCTGGAAGATGAGCCGCTGCCCCGCGTGACGCTGGAAGTCGAGTTCGAGGACGCCTCCAACTTCGTCTACCAGGTGCGTGCGGTGCGCCAGCAGACGCCGAGCTTCATCGACGCCAATGATGACTTCTACCTGCGTCTGGAAGTGCACCTCTCCGAGGGCGGCAGCGGTCAGGAGCTCAACGGCCTGTCGCGTGCCCAGGTGCTCGACGAAGTCGTTACCGCCTATCAGCAGCATCTGGCCTTCGTGCGCCACGATACGGTCAACGAAGCGCCGGCGATGCCGGGCGTGATCGGCAAGTCAGAACTGGACTGATCGGTATTGGACTGATCAAAGTTGGACGGATCGGAGCTGGACTGAGCCGTCGCTGAGCGCCTGCGCTCGGCCTGCAATGCAAAAGCCCCCGCCGGGAGACCGGCGGGGGCTTTTTGCGTCTTGCCTTGTGCGTTTGCGGCTTGCGTCCTTGCCTGCTTGCCAGCGGCTCAGGTCGCGGCAGCGGTCTCGACCTGCTGGGCGCCCTTCTTGATCAGCGCATAGCCGATACCCGTCACCAGGGTGCCGGCGACGATGGCGCCCAGGTACATCAGCGGGACGTTGATGGCGTTGGGAATCAGCAGCACGAACAGCCCGCCGTGCGGCGCCAGCAGCTTGGCACCTATCAGCATCGACAGTGCGCCGGTGACGGCACCGCCGACCATGCAAGCCGGAATCACGCGCAGCGGGTCCTTGGCGGCGAACGGAATCGCACCCTCGGAGATGAAGCACAGGCCGAGAATGAAGCTGGCCTTGCCCGCCTCACGCTCAGGCTCGGCGAACTTGCTACGCGCGATGAAACTGGCCAGCCCCATGCCCAGCGCCGGCACCATGCCGGCCGCCATGATGGCCGCCATCGGCGCATAGGTCTCGCTGGCCAGCAGGCCGACACCGAAGGCGTAGGCGGCCTTGTTGACCGGGCCACCGAGGTCGAAGCACATCATCGCGCCGAGCAGAATGCCCAGCAGCACGGCATTGGCCGAGCCCATCGATTCGAGGAATTCAGTCAGCGTCGCCATCAGCCCCGCCACCGGCGTGCCGACGACGTAGATCATCACCAGACCGGTGACCATACTCGCCACCAGCGGGATGATCAGGATCGGCTTGAGCGATTCGATCGACTGCGGCAGCTTGACGAAACGGCTCAGCCCCAGCGCACTGTAGCCCGCCAGGAAGCCGGCGATGATGCCGCCGAGGAAGCCGGCGTCCAGGGTGGCGGCCAGCCAGCCACCGATCATGCCCGGCGTGATGCCCGGGCGGTCGGCGATGGAGTAGGCGATGTAGCCCGCCAGCACCGGAATCATCAGCTTGAAGGCAGAGCCGCCGCCGATCTGCATCAGCGCCGCCGCCAGAGTGCCTTCTTCCTCGAAGGCCTTGATGCCGAACACGAAGGACAGCGCGATCATCAGGCCACCCGCCACCACCATCGGCAGCATGAAGGACACACCGGTCAGCAGGTGCTTGTAGGGGCCGCGCTTCTCGCCCTTCTGCTGGCTGCCCTGACCGCCCGCGGCGGTGGCGGATTCCACCTCGGCGCCTTCCAGTGCCTGCTCGATGGTATCGCGCGGCTTCTTGAGCGCGGTGCCGGTGGAAGTCCGCCAGACCCGCTTGCCAGCGAAGCGCGTCGGGTCGACCTCGATATCACAGGCCAGGATCACCACCTCTGCCGCGGCGATCTCCTGCTCGGTCAGCGCATCCTGCGCGCCCACCGAGCCCTGGGTCTCGACTCGCGTCGGGTAGCCCAGCGCGCGCCCTGCCTCGCTCAGGGCCTCGGCGGCCATGAAGGTATGCGCCACGCCGGTCGGGCAGGCGGTGACCGCAACGATGGACGGCTTGTGCGCCACCTCTCCATCAGCTGCGCCGGTGGTCGTCGTGCTGGACGTCGTGCTGACAGTCGCAGCCACATCGGCGATGTCCTTGGCTTCCAGCACGCGGGCGCGGGCCTCGGCATTGGCCAGGAAGGCGGCGGGGTCCGGCAGCGCCTCTTCGATGGGCGCGACATGCACGCGCTTGCCGACGAAACGCTCGAGGCCGGCGCTGGTCATCGGCGACGCCGCGACGATCACCAGTTCGGCGGCGGCGAGCTGGGCATCGCTCAACACGAGTTCACGCTCGAATTGCGAGCGCATGTCGATGAGGGGCTCCCAGTCGCGACGACGGGCGGCCTGCTCCAGGCGGCGCGCCGCCAGGAAGCTGGTCGCCATGCCGCTCGGGCAGGCGGTAACGATGATGACATTCATGGGCGTGGCTCTCCGGCTGTCGCGACCTCGGCACTGGCCAATGTCTCGATGCTGGTGTGTTGTTGGAGGGTTTCAAGCTCCGGGGCGGCGGGATTGCCCGGCCCCGGGTGGGTCACGGCCTCGGCGGAAAGCGCCGTGGCATGACGCAGAATCCGTTCACGCATGGCCGCCGTGGGTGTCGGATGGCAGAGCACCCCATGCAGCATGGCGGCCAGCAGGGTATCACCGGCACATACGGTACTGACCACTCGCATGCGCGGCGGGCGTGCCCGCAGTGTCTCGGCGCCGGGGCTTGCCCACAGCACGCCTTCCGGACCGGCAGAGATCAGCGCCTGCTCGATGCCGTGTTCGACCAGACTCGCCAGCGCGCGCTGACGGGCGGAGTCGCTCTCCAGCGGCTCGCCCGCCCACAGCGCCAGTTCCTGCTCGTTGGGCTTCACGCCGCTGGGCGGCACCACCAGACCGGCTTCGAGTGCCGTGCCGCTGGTGTCCAGCCAGCAGGCAATGCGGCGGGCACGCACCCGCTGCACCAGGCTCGCCAGCTGCTCGCTGCTGACACCCGGCGGCAGGCTGCCGGCGATGACGACGGCACAGCGCTCCGGGCTGCCCTCGGCCTGCTGGCGATCGATCCACTCATCGATGCGCCCCTCAAGCCGCGTGAAGGCGGCCTCATCGACCTGCATGCCCGCGCCGTTGATATCGGTGACACGGCCACTGGCCTCCCCCAGCTTGACGTTGATGCGGGTCGCGCCCGCGACGCGTTCGAAGGCATCACTCAGCCCCCACTCGGCAAAGGCGGCCTCGAAATCGGCCTGGTTGTCGGCGCCCAGAAAGCCGCTCAGCGTCACCGGATGGCCCAGTGTCGCCAGCACACGGGCGACGTTGATGCCCTTGCCCGCCGCCTCGAGATGGTGGCTGCGCGCCCGGTTGACCTTGCCCGGCACCAGGCTGTCGAGGCCGATGGTCATGTCCAGCGCCGGGTTGAGCGTCACGCACAATACCGGGCAGTCGGCGGCCTGACGCGTCGTGTTGTCACTCATCACACTGACTCCCGCGGGCTGTTTCCATTACTGGCCGCACTACTGTCCGCATTACTGGCCGCACTACTGTCCGTATTACTGGCCGCATCACTGGCCGCAGCGCCTGAGGTGACCTCGGCAACCGAAGGCTCGCCCTGCTCGAGCAGCGCTTCCAGAGCACTGCGCACGTCTTCCGAGGTCGGCTGGGCCAACGCGACCCGCGCCTGCTCACGCGCCGTGGCCAGGTCCAGCTCGCGCACCCGCGCCTTGACCAGCGGAATCTGGCGGCTGGACACCGACAGCTCATCCACGCCCAGCCCGACCAGCACGCCGACGGCCTGGTCATCACTGGCCAGCTCACCGCAGACGCCGACCCAGGCACCGTGGGCGTGGGCGGCACTGACGGTCATCTCGATCAGGCGCAACACCGCCGGATGCAGGCCATCGGCCTGCGCCGAGAGCGTCGCATGGCCACGATCGATCGCCAGGGTGTACTGGGTCAGGTCATTGGTGCCCACCGAGAAGAAGTCGACTTCCGGCGCGATGCTGGCCGCCGTCAGCGCCGCCGAGGGAATCTCGATCATCACGCCGACCTGCACGTCGCGCACCGGTGGCTGACCATGTTCGGCCTCATAGGCGGCGTCCAGCTCGGCGCGGACACGATCGACGATGGCACGCGCGCCACGCAGTTCGGCCAGGTCCTTGACCATCGGGAACATCAGGCGAATCGGCCGCGCCCCGGCGGCCGTCAGCAGCGCCCGCACCTGGGTCTCGAGCACTTCCGGGCGCGTCAGGGCGAGGCGAATGCCGCGCAGGCCGAGGAAGGGGTTGTCCTCACGCGGCAGCGGCCAGTACGGCAGCGGCTTGTCGCCGCCGACATCCAGCGTGCGTGCCACCAGCGGCCGCCCCTCGAGCGCATCCAGCGCCTCACCGTACTGGGCGGTCTGGGTGGCGAGGTCCGGCGCCTGGGGGTGCGCCATGAACACGAATTCGGTACGCAGCAGGCCGACACCCTCGGCACCGCGCTCGACGGCGTCGCCGGCATGGGCGGTGTTGCCCAGATTGGCGACCACCTCGACATGAAGGCCATCCAGGGTCGTGGCGGGTGCCATGCGCGACTCCCAGGCGGCGGCCTGACGCTGCTCATGCCCGGCGATCGCCTCTTCGGCACGCGCGCGGCGACTGGCCGAGGGCATCACGCTGACGCGGCCTCGTTCACCATCGACGATCAGCTCGCTGCCATCGGCGATCGCCAGCACGCTCGGGCCAGCCCCGACCACCGCCGGAATGCCCAGCGAGCGCGCCAGAATCGCGCTGTGCGAGGTCGCCCCGCCCAGCGCCGTGACCAGGCCCCGCACGCGAGTGGTATCCAGGCGCGCCACATCCGACGGGCCGATGTCCTCGGTCACCAGCACATGCGGTGTCTCGGGGGCGCTGGGCAGCGGCGTATCGGTCAGCACGCCGAGCACCCGCCGCCCGACATCGCGCAGATCGGCGGCGCGTTCAGCCAGCAGGCGATCGGCGAGGTTCTCCTGGGCGCTGGCGGCGCTGTCGATGGCCGACCACCACGCCGCTTCGGCGCTGTGGCCTTCATCGAGGCTTTCGCGCGCCGCGGCAAACAGCTCCGGATCGCCGAGCATCTCCTCGTGCATCGAGAGAATCTCGGCCATCTCGGCGCCTTCGGCGCGATTGACCAGCGCCAGCAACTGCTCGCGGGCGGTCTGGATACTGGCCACCAGGCGCTCGGCCTCACGATCGGCGCCGGCATCGCTGCGCGTCTCGTAGACGAAGCGCGGCAGGCGCATCACCCAGCACGGCGCGATGGCCATGCCCGGCGAGGCGGCCACCGCGGGCACCACGCTGTCGGCGGCGGGAGCGGCCTGCTGGGTGTCGCCGGTGGCTTGCTGTTCGCTGGCCTCCAGCGGCGTGGCGGCGTCGGCGCGCCAATCGGCCAGCGGCTCCACCGCCTCGCCGAGACCGGCCTGCACCGCGCTCACCATCATGCTCAGCGCCGCCTGATTGGCCGCCGAGTCATCGCCGGAGGCGCTGAAGATCAGCGTCTGGCCGCGGCGTGCGCCCAGCCCCAGCACCTTGGTCAGACTGGCGGCACTGACCACACCGCTGTCATCGCCTTCCAGTCGCAGCGCCGGAATGACGCCATGCTGCTCTCCCGCCTCGCGCGCCGCCTGCACCAGCTGCTTGGCCGGACGCGCATGCAGGCCGTGGGCGTTGAGCAACACGACCTGAGCCAGCTGCGCCGTGGCGGACTCCCCCGACAGCCGCGCCAGCAGGGCGCTGGCCGACAGGCCCGGCAGGCTTTCGCCCGCACCCTCTTCCAACAGCGTCAGCAGGCGCTCAAGCAACGGCTGATGCTGGCCCTGCTGGGCATCGACTGCCAGACAGGCCAGCGCAGTGATGCGTCCGTGGCGCGTCTCCAGTGCCTTCTCCGGCGTGACGATGGCCAGCGCCGAGCGGGTGACATCCTGCTGCGACTGCGTCAGCCACACGCCCTGCCCCAGCGCCACCGGTTGGGCGGCGAGCATGGCCGAGATGAAACCATCACTGACACAGCCGGCCTGGCGCAGGCGCGCGGCCCCCGCCAGCACCAGCTCGTCACGATCACGCGCGGGGAAGCCGCACAGCAGCGTCTCGGCATCCAGACGCGGCGGCACCACCTCGCGGCCCAGCTCGCTCAGCACTTCCTCGGCGGTCGTCGCCGAGGCCAGGCGCTCACTGACGCCGTCGCGATCGAGCACACGCGTCAGCGCGCGCAGGATATCGAGATGCTCATCGGACTGTGCCGCGATGGTCACCAGCAGGAAGACGCGATTGCCATCGTGCCACTCCACGCCCTGCGGAAACTGCAGGACACGCACCCCGGTGGCCAGCACGGCCTCGCGGCTGTCCGGCGTACCGTGGGGGATCGCGATCCCCTGCCCCAGGTAGGTGGAAGACTGGGCTTCACGCGCCAGCAGGCCCTCACGGTAGTCGGGCGTGGCGCGCCCACCGGCGACCAGGGCGTCGGCGGCCTGTTGCAAGGCATCGCGCCAGTCGCTGGCATGGGCGGCGAGAAGAATGTCCTCGCGATCAAGACTGAGCATGGCTGGCTCCTTGAGGCTCCCTTCTGATGAGGAGCCTGGATGTTGGCGGTGCGCTGCAAGCGTATATCTCAGCTGCCGCGACACGTCACTTGGCGAGTTCCGACAGGGTAGCGGCGTCATGGCGTGATGACGAGCATGCTGAATCGTGTCACCTCAATAGGGCTCATGCTGGCCGTTTTCTTGCGCCCGATCAAGCGAACACAAACCGAAAACGCGCTTCTGGTGACTAGACATTGGGCGTAGAGCCGCCTGTGGCGCGGGCTCGAGAGGCGTTGAGCGAGGCGTGCCCGGCGCAGAGAGGATTTGCACCCGAGCCCACAAGTGCGCATCATTCCTCGCACATGGAGCACGCAGATCCCGTTCCCCCTTTCCAGCAAGGACAGTGGCATGACCCTGGCAGAAATCGCGCGTCTTGCAGGCGTTTCACGCACCACCGCCAGTTATGTGGTCAATGGGCAGGCACAGGCACGACGTATCAGCCCCCAGACGGTCGAGCGCGTCATGGCGGTGGTACAACGTCATCACTATCGGATCGATGCCCAGGCAGCTGCGCTGCGGCGTGGTGAAAGCCGCACGCTGGGCTTCATGCTGCCGGATCTGGAGAACGCCAGTTATGCCCGCCTGGCCAAGTTGCTGGAGCGCGGGGCGCGTGAGCGCGACTATCAGCTGTTCATCGTCTGCTCCGACGATGAGCCGGAAACCGAGCGCGAGCTGGCGCGCATGCTCAAGGCGCGGCGGGTCGATGCGCTGATCACCGCCAGCTGCCTGTCCCCCGATGACCCCTTCTACCGCGAACTGGCGCTGGATGGCTTCCCGGTCATCGGTGTCGATCGCGCGCTGGATACGCGCCACTTCGCCAGCGTGGTCAGCAACAATGAAGATGCCGCTCGCCAGCTGACCGAAGCTGTGCTGGAACACGCACCGCAGCGACTGCTGTGGCTGGATGCCTTGCCGGAGATCGATATCACGCGGGCGCGCGCCAGCGGCATGCAGGCGGCGCTGGCGCACTATCAGCAGCGCACCGGCAGCAGCGAGCTTGAGGCCACCACCCTGCATGCCGCGCGTTACGAGCGCGAGGCGGGCGCGGCGGCGCTGACCGAGCATCTCCGCCATTCACCGCTGCCGGACGCCATCGTCACCGCCTCCTACACCCTGATGGATGGCGTGCTCGATGTGCTGTTCGCCGAGGGGCCGCCTGCCAATCCGCCCAAGGCGATGGCCAGCTTCGGCGACGACCGCCTGCTCGACTTCCTGCCGCTGCCGATCCATTCACTGCCCCAGCGTCACCAGCAGATCGCCGATGCGACGCTGACGCTGGCACTGCAGGGCATTCAGGGCCAGACCACGCCCGGTGTGACGCTGGTGGAACGCGAACTGCGCCGCCGCCAGCACTGAGCTGATGTCTGAGGTGATGCCTGAGGTGATGTATCTGGCCGAGGGCGGCTTTGCTGGCGCCAGGCTGTGCTAGCGCCAGGCCTGACCGGCATCGTGGGCGATGCGGTGATCACGAATCTCGGCCAGCAGCGCCGCCACCGCGGCCTCGATGCGGGTGCGCGGCGTGTCGGATGCCAGCAGCAGCTCCAGCTGCAGGGCGGCATCGCGCAGCAGGTCATGATCCAGGGTGGCGGCGCTGCCCTTGAGCAGATGGGCTTCATGCTGCAACTGCTTCAGGTCCATATGATCCACCGCCCGTGACAGGCGCTGGGACTGCTGCTCTAGCTGCTCCTCGAAGGCCGCCTCGAGGGCCGCGATGCTGTCGGCATCCAGTTCATCCCGCAGCGCAGGCGTCGCGGCCTGTGCAAGCTCCGCCGCTGAGCCGCCAGATGTCCACGACTCCCCTGTGTTCATGCTCGTGTGCCCCCCTTCTGCCCCTTCCCGTTCGCTCTCGTCCTCGCCCGCATGCTCACGCCGCTCGATGGGGCCAGCCGCCGACGGCTCACTGACCTTGTCTGCTTCAGCTTCAGCTTCAGTCTCAGTTTCAGCTTCAGCCTCGGCCTCGGTGGCACGCGCCTGGGCCTCATGGATCATGCGACGCCGCGCAGCGGGGGAATCGAGTGATGCCACCAGTGACGCCGCACGCGCGAGTGCCTCACCGGTTTCCGGCGGTGCCTCGAAGTGAGGCGGTCGCTCAGTGGTAGGGGAATAGTTGATCGGATCGAAGGGCTGGGTGCTGGCGAGGGCATTGACGCGCCATTCGCCGAGGTCCTGGCTGCCCGACTGCCAGCGCGCCAGCATGCTGGCGAGCTGCTGACGCCGGATCGGCTTGGACAGGAAGTCGTTCATGCCCGCCGAGAGACAACGCGCACGCTCCCCCGCCGCCACATTGGCCGTCATCGCGACGATAAGGCTCGGCGCACGCCTGTCACTGTGCTCCATGGCGCGCCAACGCCGCGCCACCGCAAAGCCGTCCAGTCCCGGCATGCGCAGGTCGAGCAGCACCAGCACCGTATCGCGCTGGCGCGCATACCACGCCAGCGCCGCCTCGCCACTGTCGACCGTCGTCACCGTGTAGCCCAGGCCACTGAGCATGGAGTGGGCCACTTCGCGATTGATGTGATTGTCGTCGACCACCAGAACATGCTCGCCACGGCTGAGCGGCAGGGGCGCGGAGGTGAAGGCCGGTCGCTTGAGCGCCGCGGCGCGTGGCAGCGGCAGCTCGAACCAGAAGCAGGCACCCTTGCCCGGGCGTTGCTTGAGGCCCAGTCGCCCACCCATCAGCTCGACCAGCCGCCGTGAGATCGAAAGCCCGAGTCCGGTACCGCCGAAGCGGCGCGCAGTGGAGGCATCCCCCTGAGTAAAGGGCTCGAACAGCTGGGCGGCCTGTTCTTCACTGACTCCGATGCCGGTGTCATCGACCTCGAAGCGCACGCGCCCCGCCGGCAATGCCTCGACCAGCAGACAGACACGCCCCTGCTCGGTGAACTTGAAGGCATTGGAGAGCAGATTGAGCAGCACCTGACGCAGGCGCACCGAATCGCCCATGACCTGCTCGGGCAGCTGGGCGGAGCGGCGGTCATCGAAGACGATGCGCGTGCTGTCCATCTGCGGCAGCAGCAGGTCGATCACGCCATCGATGGCCGTGTGCAGTTCGAAGGGGCGTCGTTCGACGCTGAGCTTGCCGGCCTCGATCTTGGAAAAGTCGAGGACATCATCCACCAGCCCCATCAGCACTTCGCCGCTGTCGCGCAGACTGCTGGCATAGCGATGCGCACTGCTCTGCAGCGGTTCGGCCAGCAACAGCTCACTCATGCCGATCACACCATTGAGCGGGGTGCGAATCTCGTGGCTCATGGTGGCAAGAAACTCGGACTTGGCGCGACTGGCCTGTTCGGCCCGCGCCGCCTCGTGCTTGAGGGCCGACGACATCGCCAGCATCTGCAGGCGGGCCTGTTCACGCCCGCGGGCCTGCAGCCAGACCTGACGGCAGACCATCAAGGTGGCCAGCAGCATCAGCGCCAGCAGCAGCAACATCAACTGCACCAGGCTGTCGCGGCTCTGACGCTCGCGGGCCAGCTCCTCGGCCAGGCGTGCGCGTACCCGCAGCAACAGCGTCTGGGTGGTATCGCCCAGCGCATCGCTCAGCTGCTGGAACTCCGCCGCCTCGCGACCCTCGGGCCCCAGCACCTGGGAACGCTGTGCCGCGTCAATGTCTGCGGAAGCGTCGTCAGCCTGGGCGCCCTGCACCGGGCCCGTGCCCTCGAACACCGGGCCATGCCGCCACTTTTCCAGCCGCAGATCGAGATACTCGATCTGGCTCATCAACTCATCGGCCAGCAGCGGCACGGCCGGCAGGGTCATCAGGTGGCGCTGGAAATCCCCCCGCCGGAAGATATAGGTGCGGCTGTAGAGCAGCTCGTAATTCTGCAGCACCTCATTCCAGATGCTGGCACGATCGGCTGGCCCGGCGACGCGATAGCGCGCTATCGAGGAGGAAAGGCTGACCGCCTCGCGATCCAGCTTGTAGATCGACCAGACGGCGTCGTCGCGGGTGCGGTCTTCCAGGCTGACCTGGTTGTGCAGGATGGTGCCACCGATGCCGATGGAGGCCAGCAGACACAGGATGCTGATCGCCATGCCCAGCCACAGCGGCCAGCGCGCGGGGGAATTGCCGCTTCCGCCTACACCCGACGCGGCAATGCCCTGATCAGCAAGGGACTGATCAGCAGCGGTGCCTGAAAGCGGGGATCTTTCATCCGGCGACTGATTCACTGCATGACTCCATGTCATCTTGCGCCTGAGGGGTCAGGCGCCAGCCCTCGCTCACTCCAGCGTCAGCCCGGTGACCTGCCAGACACTGCGAAAGCGTACCTGCTCATTGAGCAATTCCGGATGAGCATCGAAGGGATACAGCACGAACAAGGGCCCGAGGTCACGCACCGGCATGCGCTCGCCGTCGCGGCGCGTGGCCAGCAGGACATCGAAGTCCTCGATGTCGCTGAGGGGAATCTCGGCCACGAAGTCATTCAGTGCCCGCACCTTGAGCCCCCTGGCATCTTCAGACACCCGCGCCACCAGCTCGCGCAGCAGCGGGCCGGAGAAACTGACACGTCCCTGGGTCCAGGGGGTGTGGGTGGCCACCACGCGCGACGGCATGGCCTCGAGCATCGCCAGATCGAAACGCGCCCGCGGTGCCTGCAGGGAACCGGCATTGCCACAGCTGACAGCGCCCTCGACCGTCAACACCACCGGCCCGCTGGGCGCAGGCAGGCAGTCATTGGCCGCCAGCACGTGGCGCTCGCCTGTCGCCAGCGGCGCCTCGGCGGCCAGGGCCGCAGGGCTGAAGAGACTCGCTGACAGGGTTGCGATCAGGCTCGTTGCCAGGGCGACCTTGCGCCAGATGGAGCTGCGCGAGCCGTGCCCGCGATTGACTGGCCTGGACAGCGGACTCACGAGGCGCTTCGCCGATGGATCATTCATGCCGGTTTCCCATGCTATTGTGCGAACGCCATGTGCATTCAAGGGCCCAACTTTACGCTAGCTCGCGCATGCTTTGCGAGCCTGCGAACCTCGCGCCATGACGAGTTGTCACACTCAACGCACGGAGCCACTCATACGCCCAGGCCCAGGCCCAGGCCCACGCCTGCGCCCATGGCTGGCGTTCGTCGCCTGTTACGCTATCGCTTGTTAAGCGTCAGCTGATGATAGTCAGCTGACCGCTATCCGTCTCCACCTGCCATCGAGCCTGCTTCATGTCTGCCATTTCGTCCGCTTCGCTGCCTGCCAACGGCTCTCCCACACCGACTGCTGCCCTGCCCCGCGTGCTGGCAGGCCCGATATTGCGCCGTGTCACCGCCGAGGGCGTGATGCTGTGGCTGGTGACCTCTCGCCCACAGCAGGCGCGGGTGTGGCTGCTGCCGGAGCAGGACGCGACACCTCCCACGCGAGGGGAGGATGGCCTGCCGACGACATCAAGCTGTCGGCTGACGGAGCATCTGGCGATGCCGCTGGGGGAGCACGCCTGGCTGCTGTTGATCGAAGCGCATCCCGACACGCCCTTGCCCGCCGACTGCGCCATCGCCTACGAGCTGGGCCTGGCGGAGCCGTCAGCGACAACGACAGCGTCATCGACAACGGAAGCGTCAGCATCATCGACAGACACGCTCGAATGGCAGGGCATCGCCGACTGGGCGCCACAGATCTGCTACCCCGGTGAAAGCCTGCCGCGCTTTCGACTGCCGTCACGCCTGACGCGTGTCGCGCATGGCAGTTGCCGCAAGCCGCACCACGGCTTGAGTGACGACGAGCAGCAGGCGCAGCAGAGTGCGGAAGATGCTGCGTCGACCGATCGCCTTGAGACGCCGCCGCCCAAGGGCCCGGGTGGCGATGGACTGGTGGCGCTGGATCGCTGGCTGAGCGAGCGACGTGAGAGCGTCGCCGAGTGGCCGGAGGTGATGCTGTTCACCGGCGATCAGATCTACGCCGACGATGTCGCGGGGCCGATGCTGGGCGCGATCGATCAGCTGATCGCGGGGCTGGGGTTGCCGGAGGAGACGCTGATGGAGGCCGAGGTCTCCGACACTCGCGAGCTGCGCCAGCACCCCTCGCACCTCTACCACCGCCCGCAGCTGCTGCCGGACATGCCGGCCAACGAAGGTGTGGCCGCCAGCTTCTTCGGTGCCAAGCGCAAGCCCATCTTCACCTCCACCGGTGCCGACAACCACCTGATCGGCCTGTCGGAAGTCATCGCCATGTACCTGCTGGTGTGGTCTGACGTGCCGTGGGAGGCGCTGGGCATCACGCTGGAAGATCCCTTGTCGCTCGAGGGCCATGACGACGCCACCCGCGAGCGCCATGCCACCGAGGCCCGCCATCTGCGGCGCTTCTGTGGCGGACTCGGTCAGGTACGTCGCCTGCTGGCCAATGTCCCCAGCCTGATGATCTTCGATGACCACGATGTCACCGATGACTGGAACCTCAGCGCTGCCTGGGAGGAAGCCGCCTATGGCCACCCCTTCTCGCGCCGCATCATCGGCAATGCGCTGACTGGCTATCTGCTGTGTCAGGCCGCCGGCAACGGGCCGGAGCCACTGGCGGAGCTGCTGGAGGAGGCTCGGGCGCTGTTCACTCATGCCCTGACTGGCACTGACAAGGAGCTTACCGACAAGATCTCCGCCGACACGGCGCAATCTGATCACACTGCCAAGGCCGCAGACGGCCATTTCGATGTCGAGCGTCAGGAGGCGCTGATCGCCCACCTGCATCGCTGTGAAAGCTGGGATTATCAGCTCGACACCACGCCGCCGCTGATCGTGGCCGATACGCGCACCCGCCGCTGGCGCAGCGAGCGCAAGCTCTCGCATCCCTCGGGGCTGATGGACTGGGAGGCACTGAGTGAACTCCAGCAACGCCTGGTCGGCCATCCGGCCGTGGTGCTGGTGTCCCCGGCGCCGATGTTCGGCGTCAAGCTGATCGAGAGCATCCAGAAGCTGTTCACGCTGGCCGGCAAGCCGTTGATGGTCGATGCCGAGAACTGGATGGCGCATCGCGGCGCGGCCAGCGTGATGCTCAACATCTTCCGCCACTCGCGCACGCCGCAGAACTTCGTGATCCTGTCCGGCGATGTGCACTACTCCTTCGCCTACGACGTGCGCCTCAAGCATCGGCGTTCGAGCCCGAGCATCTGGCAGATCACCAGCAGCGGCATCCGCAATCGCTTCCCGGTCGGCCTGCTGGATGTGCTCGACCGTCTCAATCGCTGGCTGTACGCCCCGCGCTCGCCGCTCAACCTGCTGACACGCCGGCGCAACATGCGTGTCACGCCGCGCCGTCACGATGCGGCCAGTCAGGGCGAACGCCTGCTGAATGCCTGCGGCATCGGGCTGGTCGATCTGGACAGCGAAGGCCGCCCCGCTGCCATTCGCCAGCTGACCACCGACGGCCAGGAGGTGCACTTTGTGCCCCGTCGCTGATGCCCACTGCCCGCCGCTGGCGCTGATTCACCATCCCGGCTACCGGATCGCGCTGCCCGAGAAGCATCCCTTCCCGATGGACAAGTTCAGCGTGCTCAAGCGTCTGCTCGACCGCCAGCTGGCCGACTGCGCCTCGGCCGTCGACTGGGTGACGCCTCAACCCGCCGAGGAAGACGACCTGCTCAGCGTGCATACCCGCCGCTATGTGCATGAATTTCTCACTGGCACCCTGAGCGTGCAGGCTCAGCGGCGCAGCGGTTTCGTGTGGAGCGAGGCACTGCGCGAGCGCAGCGTGCTGGCCGTGGGCGGCACCATGACCACCGTACGCGAAGCGCTCAAGCGCGGGCTGGCCTGCAATACCGCGGGCGGCACCCATCACGCCCACCCGGAGGCCGCCAGCGGCTATTGCCTGCTCAATGACATCGGCGTGGCGGCGCATCAGGCGCTGGCGGACGGCGTGAAGCGCGTGCTGATCGTCGATCTCGATGTGCATCAGGGCGACGGTACGGCGTTGATCTTCGCCGACGAGCCGCGGGTCTTCACGCTGTCACTGCATGCCGAGAGCAACTTCCCGGCACGCAAGCAGCAAAGCGATCTGGACGTGCCCTTGCCCAGGGGCATGGGCGATACGGACTACCTGGCGGTGCTGAAGCGTACACTTGAGGAGGTGCTGACGCGGGTACGCCCGGAGCTGGTGATCTTCGATGCCGGTGTCGACCCGCATGTCGCGGACAGGCTCGGCCATCTCGAATTGAGCGACAGCGGCCTCTACCGGCGCGAGCGGCATGTCATCCAGCGCTGTCGCGCGGCGGGCGCCGCCGTGGCCTGCGTGATCGGCGGCGGCTATGACCGCGATATCGAGGCGCTGGCATGGCGTCACAGCCAACTGCATCGCGCCGCGCTGGATATCTGGCGCGAAGCCCATGGACAACCTGTCCTGTTCGGGCCTCCCGCCTGAGCAACGGAGCCCACGCTCCGGAGTGACAACGAAAACGCCCGCCATCGTTGATGGCGGGCGTTTTCATGCTGCTGTCCAGCGCCAGCGACATGCGATAGCGACATGCGATGTCGGCGGACCAGCAGCCGCTACATGACAGGACTCACTTGAAGCGCGTCACTTCCACCTCATCGCCGACCTTCACGCTCGCGCTGCGTGAAGGGTCAACCGCGACCAGGTTGTAGCCGAAGTGCACCTGGCCATCCGCGAAGCGGCGCACCCGTGCCAGCGTCTTGAGCGGCTCACCGTCGTCACGCTTGTCGCCCGTCGCCGGGTCGACGTTGACCATCGCACAGCGGGTGCAGGAGGACACCAGCGTGAAGCGTGTCTCGCCGATGCGCACTTCCTGCCAGCCATCCTCGGCCCATGCCTCGGCGCCGCTGATCACCAGGTTGGGCCGGAACTGATCCATGCCATGGTCCGCACTCGGGGTCTGGGCGTTGAGCGCCGCCAACGAAGCCTGATTGGCCAGCAGCAGCGGAAAGCCATCGGCGGCGCTCACGCGCTGCGCGATGATCTCGCGATAGCGCTCCGAGCGCTCGCCCAGCCAGCAGAGCCTGACCGGCATGCCGATCTGCTCGCTCAGCCAGGCATCAGCCTCAAAGCTCACGCTCAAGGCAGTGAACCGATCGGCCCATACCTGGATGTCGAGACGCTCGGCCTGGTCATCGGTAGCAAAGCTGACGCTGCCGCATTCGGGGCGGTCCAGATGCCACAGTCGCCACTGGCCGCTGGCGTCTTCGCGCAAGGCCAGGCGCTGCATCTCGGGATGCGTGCGCGCGGTGACGAACTTGCCACGCGCCGCGACCACCACGAAGCGGCGGTCCTGCGCGAGCCCTTCCTCGCCGAGCGTCACTGTCTCCAGCGCTTCAGCGGCGCCGGACTTGAGGGGATAGCGCCACAGGTGGGTCAACTGCATGGGAGGTTTCCTTGCCAGAGTCCATCAATTCGAGAAATCAGTGAACGGCGCGAGCGGTGTCAGCTCGCGGACGAAGCAGAGCCATTCGGCTGGGCCGCATTCGGCTGGGCCGCATTCGGCTGGGCCGCAATCGGCTGGGCCGCATTCACCACGGGGATGTCGTCATCCATGGCGTCAAGACTGATCACGTCGGGGCCCGAGAGCGCCACGCTGGAGATCAGCGCCTTGACGCCCAGCCCGACCTTGAGGCCCAGCTCCTGACAGACCAGACGATCGACTCGCGCCCTCACCCGCTGGCCGGCAATGCCCAGCACCAGCTCGGCGCTGGCGTGGCCACGCTCGCTCTCGATCTCGTGGATCACGGCCGGCAAGGCATTGCGCAGGCTGGTGTGGGACGGCGTCTCCAGCGCGATGCTGATGTCACGCGCCCGCAGACGCAGTCGCACACGACGCCCCACCGGCATCGCCAGCCGCGCCAGCTTGAGGCTCAACCCGGCGCCCAGCCCCAGACGCGTCAGCTGCCAGTCATCATCGTGCGACAGCACCTCGGCGGTCAGCAGCGAGCCCGCTTCGAAGCGGCCGGTCTGCGGTGCCAGGTCCAGCCGTGACAGCATGTCACCGATCTCGCCGCTGGCCGTGATGCGGCCGTTGTCCACCAGCGCCAGACGGTCGGCGACTGCGAACAGCTCGCGGGTGTCATGACTGACGAACAGGATCGGGATCTCGATCTCGCGCGCCAGCCGCGTTATGTAGTGCAGCAGCTCCTGCTTGCGGGCGCCGTCGAGTCCGGTCAGCGGCTCATCCAGCAACAGCATGCGCGGGTGTGACAACAGGGCGCGGCCGATCGCGACACGCCGCGCCTCGCCACCGGACAGCTGGCCGGGCATGCGCGACAGCAGGTCCTCGATGCCCAGCAGCGTCACCATCTCATGCAGACGTGACTGGTTCCGTTGGCGCTGGGCGGGTGTCAGGGCGCGCGGCATGCCGTAGCGGAGGTTGCCGCGCACGCTGTAATGCGGAAACAGGCGCGGTTCCTGGAAGACTACCCCGAGCCTGCGGCGATGCGCCGGCACGAAGATATCGTTCTCGCCGCCCGTCAGGCACTCGCCGTCCAGGCGCAGATGGCCATGGTCGGGACGTTCGAGGCCTGCGATCAGGCGCAGGATGGTGGTCTTGCCGCTGCCGGAACGCCCGAAGAGCGCCGTGACGCCGCGCGCCGGCACCTTGAGCGTGGCATCCAGCGTGAAGGCGCCCTGCTGACGATGGAGGTGGAAATCAAGCATCACGCCCCTCCATGCGCAGTCGCGCGCGACGTGCCAGCCATTCGGAGGCCAGCAGCGACAGCATCGCGATGACGACGGCGATGGCGCACAGCCTGGCCGCGGCGCCTTCCTGGCCCGGGGTCTGGATCAGGGTATAGAGCGCCAGCGGCAGTGTGCGGGTCTCGCCGGGGATATTGGCGGCGAAGGTGATGGTGGCACCGAATTCCGACAGCGCACGCGCGAAGGCCAGCATGCCACCGGTGAGAATGCCCGGCAGCGCCAGCGGCATGGTCACCGTGAACAGCACACGCAGCGGGTTGGCACCCAGGGTGCGGGCCGCGGCCTCCAGCCCCGGGTCGATGGCCTCCAGCGACAGGCGCATCGCGCGCACCATCAGCGGAAAGGCCATCACCGCTGCCGCCAGCGCCGCGCCCTGCCAGGTGAAGGGCAGCACGATATCGACCTTGGCCAGCCACTGGCCGATGGCACCATTGCGCCCGAAGGTGACCAGCAGCAGATAACCGACCACCACGGGCGGCAGTACCAGCGGTAGATGCAGCAGACCATCGACCAGTGCCTTGCCACGAAACTCACGTCGCGCCAGCCACCAGGCCGCCGCAAAGCCGGGAATCAGGCTCAGACCGACCGCGACGCAAGCCACCTTGAGGCTCAGGCTCAGGGCTTCCCATTCCAGCGCACTCAGCATGGATCTTCCTCAGACGAAGACAGGTTCTCGCACATGACGTGACGCCAAGAGCCGGCAGACAGCCCTGCCCTCCTTGCTCACGCCGATGTGACAGCAGGCTTCCAGTGTAGCGGCCTCATCTTGCCGATGACATGCCAGCGTATGACGCAAGGCACCTCGACACTGATCCAGCGGCTAGTCGGTCTCAGGCTGCGCAGCAGGCTCCTGCTGGGCGAGCGTGCTGAAGCCGAAGCGATGGAAGATGGCGCCGGCCTCGTTGCTGGAGAGCCAGGCCGAGAAGGCCTCGGCCTGTGACGACGGCGCATCACCGCCACGACTGATCAAGGCGGCGGGATAGCGGATGGGGTCATGGCTGCTGTCGGGCAGCAGGCCGATCTGATGCACCCGATGACTGATGGCGGCGTCGGTGGCATAGACGATCCCCAGCGGGGCCTCGCCATGCTCGACCAGCGCCAGCGCGGCGCGCACGTCCTCGGCGCTGGCCAGGCGCGAGCGCAGCGTCTGCCATTGTCCCAGCGCTTGAAGCGACTGACGCGCATAGATGCCCGCGGGCACGTGGTCGGGGTCGCCGACGGCCAGGCGAGTGTTGCTGCCGGTGGCGGCGAGGCGCTCGGTTACATCAGTGACATCCTCGGCATTGCTGACACTGGCATCCAGCTGGCTGGGGCCAGGCGCGACCAGCGCGAGACGGTTGCCCAGCAGGTCGTGACGGCCGGTGACGACGATACCGGCCTGCTGCTCCAGCCAGTCCATCCAGCGCTCATTGGCCGACAGGTACAGCTGCGCTGGAGCCCCATTGGCCAGCTGACGCGCCAGGGTCGAGGACGAGGCGTAGACCGGCTGGATATCCACGTCGGCGAGACGCTCGTAGCGCGCCTCGATGGCATCCAGCGCATCATGCAGCGAGGCGGCGGCCATGACACGGATCTGGGGGCGTTCGGCTGCCTGAGCGGGCGCGGCCAACAATGCCAGCATCAACGGGGCCGCCAGCCTGGCGCCCCTCCACAGCGCTGATGAAGGAGATAGCGCTGACGAAGGAGTGGGCACTGATGACGCAAGCCGTAGCGGAGAGGCAAGCAAGGCGGCCCGGGCGCGCAAGCGGGTAGCGAATGACATCTACAGGGTCCTTGAACAGTGACACGCAGCGACGAGGCCTGCTGCGCATTGATCTCGCCATGATGCCGCGCTCGCTCGCCATGTGCATCTCATGTGGGCGCAATTGCCGCGCAGGGCGCGGAAACCGTCAACCCTGTTTGTCGAACGCCAGCGACAGCCGCCAGATGGCGGGTATTTCGCAGCATCCGGCTACAGGCAAACGCGAATCACTCACATGTATGCCATTCTCTCGGCCAGATCGGCTACAATGCTGGCCAAAATGGCAGGGAGACGCTGGCCCCACACCCCAGCAACGACGCGATTCCTGCTTTCATGCTTTCTTTCACGCCATTTGCCGCTTCAACGGCAGACAACAGCGGCGGGTGCCACCAAGTCATGCCTCCAGTACTTGACGAATTTCAGGGCCTCAGTGCCTTCGATGCCATCATGCGCTACGGCAATCTGGGCGCAGGAGCCGAGCATCTCGGTATCTCCAAGTCCACGCTCAGCCGCCGGATCAGTCATCTCGAACATCAACTCGGCCAGCCACTGCTGCATCGTCAGGCCAACCGCCTGATTCCCACCGAGGCCGGCACGCTGTTCTATCAGTACTGCCAGCAGATGCTGTCGCTGGGCGAGCGCTCGCAGATCGCGCTGGATGAACTGCGCGAGGAGATCAGCGGTGATATCACCGTCAGCGCGCATCCGCACTTCCTGCGTGGCTGGTTCAATCATGTGCTGACCGACTTCATCGAAGAGTATCCGGGCATCCGCCTGACCCTGACCGCCAACCACCTGCCGCCGTCGCGTGATGACGACCAGGTGATGCTGTGGCTGTGGGAAGGGCCGGCCAAGGACACCGGGCTGCGCGAGGAGATCCTGGGTCAGCAGCAGCAACATCTCTATGCCCACCCCAGCTATCTGCGCCAGCATGGCCATCCGCAGCATCCCGGCGAGCTGACCTCCCATGACTGGGTCAACCTGATCGACCGCCATCACCCCAATCTGGTGCTCAACCACCCCGAGGAAGGCGAGTATCGCCTGAGCCTGCCGCCGTCACGCTTCACGGTCGACAACGTGGTGGTGCACGCCGACCACATCGCGCACGGTGCCGGTATCGGCCTGCTGCCGGACTACCACGTGCGCACCCGGGCGACGGCGCACCCGGGACAGTTCGAGGCCTGCCTGCCCGAGTGGAAGGGGCCGTCGATTCCGGTCAGCCTGCACTATCCCTTCGGCCATCCGCCGCGCAAGCTCGGCGCCCTGCTCGACCATATCCGCCGTCGTGTGCCGACGGACTGGACCCGCTGACCGGTCGGCCTGACAGCGCTGCAGGCCGACAGATCAGCGGTTGCTTCACGACTTCACAGCAGCACTGACCGTTCGTCAGGATTGCTGCCCGAACAGATGACGGCGCGCTTCCTCATCCATCGACACATTGGCGGCCGGATTGATGTCATCGATACGCGCCATTGCCCGCTTGACGCCATCACGCTCGGCAATGCGGGCACGATAGGCGGCGACCGCCGGGAAGCGCGTCAGATCGATCTCCTGCTTCTCGGCCTTCAGCCACGGCCAGATGGCCATGTCGGCGATGCTCAACTCGTCCCCCGCCACGAAGTCACGCCCCGCAAGCTGGCGCTCCAGCACGCCGTAGAGGCGCTCGCCTTCCTTGTGATAGCGCTCGATGGCGTATTCCACCGGTTCTGGCGCGTAGTGCTTGAAGTGGTGCACCTGACCGAGCATCGGCCCCAGGCCGCCCATCTGCCAGTGCAACCACTGCAGCACATCATTACGCGCGCGCGTCTCGCGCGGCAGGAACTTGCCGCATTTGTCGGCCAGGTACTCCAGAATCGCGCCGGACTCGAACACCGAGATCGGCTCACCGCCATCAGCAGGCGCATGGTCGACGATCGCCGGCATGCGATTGTTGGGCGAGATGGCCAGAAACTCCGGCGCGAACTGCTCGCCCTTGCTGATGTTCACCGGAATGAGACGGTACTCGAGTCCGGCTTCCTCCAGAAAGATCGTGATCTTGTGGCCGTTGGGCGTGGTCCAGTAATACAGATCGATCATCATGGGCTCCTTGTCTGGAACAGCACGACATGGCCCGAACGCCCTTCAGCGTTCGGGCCATGAGAAAGGTCATCTCCGATGCCAGATTACTGCGCAATCTCGCTGGCACGTGGCGCCTTGCGCGCCATGCCGTCGTAGAGATCCATCATGCGCTCGCGCCACTGCACCAGCGGATCACTGGGGTCTTCCGTCTCGCCGAAGGGCGAGGTGTCAGAGACGATATGGGCCCAGATGAAGAAACCGAAGATCAGGTAATCTGCCGCCGCCGGGGCATCACCATCCATGAAAGGCTGATTGGCGAGCAGGCCACGCAGCGGCTTGAAGGCGCTGTCGAGAATGCCGCGCGCGATCTCGACGTTATGGAACTCCTCGAAGGACATGCCGAAGCGGGCTTCACGGGCGCTCTGGAAGTACTCGCGGTCATCCGGGTGAATGGCCTGCACCAGATCCAGCGCCACCAGGCGGAAGAAGCCGACGGCCATGACCTGCTCGGCATAGACCTTGACGAAATTCAGACGCGCCTGCGCCTGGGCATCACCGATCAGCGGGCCATTGCCGGCGTTCGGATAATGCGCGTCCAGATGCTTGAAGATGTCATAGCTGTCCATCGCCACGCCGTGCGCATCCTTGAGCACCGGCACCGTGGTGGAATCGCAGAAGTCGATCGGGCTCTTGTCGGTGAACAGCATCGGCACGAGTTCTGCCTCGATGCCCTTGTGCGCCAGGGCCAGACGTGCGCGCCAGCAGAACGGCGAGAAACGCAGGCGGTCATCACGGCCACGCAATTCATAGAGGACTGGGGTCATGCGGGACTCCTTGGTTGTCATTGAGGTCTGGTGTCACTAAGGCCTGAGGTCATTGGGGCCTGGTGTCTTTCAAGCTTGATGTGAACGGCGTGACTTCGCTGCGCGCGTCCTGCCCCTGGCAATGTTTTGGACGTTGTGCCGCGCAAATGCAAGCAAAATGAGCATTCGTTCAATATCGCACCGAGCGCCATTCAGGGCGCCAGGGCTCGCCGGCCCTTGCAGTGACGCGAGGTTGGACCCATTGATGAGGGTTGCGTGACCAGGGCCGGACATTGACCAAAGGATATTGATGACACCCGGCCTCGACAGCGCGAATAATGGGGCCTATCACTTTCGCGCCAGCCACTTCCTGCCCTGATCCCCTCTTTCATTATTTCCAAGGAGTCTCGATGTCCGTCGAAGACCTGCACCTGAACCTGCGCAACCTGCAGGAATCGGACTACCCCCAGCTCAAGCGCCTGATGGACGGCATCTACGACGACATCGGTGGCGCCTGGCCTGAGCACACCATCAACCGTCTGATCGCCGAATTCCCCGATGGCCAGATCGTGATCGAGGATGGTGACAGGCTGGTCGGTGTCGCCCTGACGGCGCTGGTGGATTACGACGCCTTCTCCAACCCGCACAAGTACGACGACCTGATCGGCCAGCGCGAGATCATCCTCAACAAGGAGGATGGCGATGCGCTTTACGGTCTGGATGTGCTGATCGACGTCGACTACCGCGGCTATCGCCTCGGTCGCCGCCTGTACGAGGCGCGCAAGGACCTGTGCCGCTCGATGAATCTGCGCTCGATTCTGGCCGGTGGACGCATCCCCCAGTACCACGAATATGCCGCCGAGCTCTCGCCCTCCGAGTACATCGACAAGGTGGAGCGTCGCGAGATCCACGACCCCATCCTGTCGTTCCAGCTGGCCAACGGCTTCCTGGTCAAGCGCCTGTTGCGCCAGTACCTGCCGGAAGACGAGGATTCCCAGGGCTACGCCACGCTGCTGGAGTGGAGCAACATCCTGTTCGAGCCCGCCGAGCGCGTGCTGGAAAGCCGCAAGACGATGATTCGCGTCGGCGCCGTGCAGTGGCAGATGCGCAAGTTCGACAGTGTCGAATCCGTGCTGCAACAGGTCGAGTACTACGTCGACGCCCTGTCGGATTACCAGAGTGACTTCGCCGTCTTCCCGGAGCTGTTCAACACGCCGTTGATCGGCCTTTTGGAAGACCAGAGCGATCCGGTACGCTGCATCCGCTACCTCGCTGGCTTCACCGAGCGCTTCAAGCAGGAAATCTCGCGCATGGCGGTGGCCTACAACATCAACATCGTGGCCGGCTCCATGGTCGAGATCGGTGACGACAACGAGCTCTACAACGTCACCTATCTATGTCACCGCGATGGCGAGATCGACCGTCAGGCCAAGCTGCACATCACGCCTCAGGAGCGCCGCGACTGGATCATCAAGGGTGGTGACGAGCTGGCCGTGTTCGAGACCGACGCCGGACGCATCGGCATGCTGATCTGCTACGACGTTGAGTTCCCGGAACTGTCGCGCCTGCTGGCCGATCAGGACATGGACATCCTGATGGTGCCGTTCTGGACCGACACCAAGAACAGCTACCTGCGCGTGCGCAACTGCGCCCAGGCGCGTGCCATCGAGAACGAATGCTACGTGGTGGTCTGCGGCAGCGTCGGCAACCTGCCGTCCATCGAGAGCCTCGACATCCAGTACGCCCAGTCAGCGGTGTTCTCGCCGTCGGACTTCTCCTTCCCGCATGACGCGGTGATGGCCGAGACCACGCCGAACACCGAGATGATCATGTTCTCGGATCTCGACCTGGAGCGTCTCAAGGTGGTGCGCAGCGAAGGCTCGGTGACCAACCTGAAGGATCGCCGCAAGGACCTCTTCGAGCTGCGTCTGCGTGACTGGTCGTGGAAGTCCGGCAGCCGTCAGGACTGAGGCGATGACGCACTGGTGGCAATGGCTGTGGCAGCGCTCCGCTCGCCACGGCCGTGAAGGCTCAGCCCCCGACGCCGGCGCTGTCTCGACCTCATCCCCCGCCGGCGAGACAGCGCAGGATGACGCGTGGCAGGCAGTTTGCGAGCGCCTGCCGATCCTCGAGGGACTCGACGCCGAGGCACTGGCGCGTCTTGAGCGGCGCGCCCGCCATCAGCTGAGCGACTGGAAGCTGACCAGCGCCGAGCCGCTCGCACAGGTCGAGGCGCTGGCGCTGGCTGCCCAGGCGATGCTGCTGCTCAACGGCTGGGCGCATGCCGAGCGCTGGCAGGACGCCGGCGCTCGCGTGCACGAGATCATGCTGCCGCTGCAGGCCATCCGCCGTGAGGTGGAAGAGATGGATGACGCCGGTGTGGTGCATGTCTTCGAGGACACCCGCGCCGGCGAAACCTGGTATCAGGGGCCGGTGGTGGTCACCCAACAGGACCTGGCCGCCAGCGGTGACTGGAGCGGCTTCAACGTGGTGATCCATGAATTCGCCCACAAGCTCGACATGGCCAACGCCACCGATGCCGATGGCTTTCCGCCCCTGCCGCGCCATATCAGCGCGGCGGAGTGGCACGCCACCTTCACTGCCGTGTGGGATGACCTGAACGCGCGCCTGTCACGTGGTGAGCCGACGCCCATCGATGACTACGCCGCCAGCCACCCCGCCGAATGCTTCGCCGTCTGCTGCGAGTATTTCTTCAGCGCGCCGGATGAGCTCAATGCGGCCTATCCGGCGCTGTATGCCCTGCTGGAACGCTTCTTCCAGCAGTCGCCATTGGCGCGCTGCCCGCCGCCTTCCGACTGACCACGCCTGACAGACCTGACCACACGCCTGGCAGATCTGACCACACGCTTGGCAGACAAGCCGCCAGCAAGGCGAGGAAATCGCGATAGAGAAGAGATAGCGGTCGCTTACCGCGCCGGGCATCGCCTCAAGCTAACGGTATATCGTTCGAAGGCGCATCAGTAGACACGCCGACTCGCTCAGCAGAGGTCGCAAAAGCCACCTCTGCATCGCTCACTGTGGCTCCGCCAACAGATAATCCCAGACACGCTGTGCGGTGGGCCGCATCGGGCGCTGATTGGAGCGCACCAGCCAGAAGTTCTGCTCGGCGGGAATCGTCAGCGCGAAGACCTGCTCCAGCCCGCCATTGCCGGACGCCAGCCATTGCCGGAAATGGCCTTCATGCACCAGCGCCACCCCCATGCCGAGCCGCGCCATTTCCAGCGTCATCACCTGGGTATCACAGCTGATGGTGGAGGTCGTCTTCTCCAGCCCCAGTTGATCTGCCGCCACCAGCCAGCGCCGCCAGCCCACCGCAAAGCCTGCGGCATGCAGCAGCGTCATGCCGGCCAGGTCCGCCGCCGTGGTCAGCTGCGCGCTCAGCGCCGGACTCGCCACGACGGCCATTCTCTCCTGCCCTGCCCCCACCTGGATCGCCTCTACCTGCGGCCAGTCGCCCTGGCCGTAGCGCAGCTCGATATCCACCTGCTCGCCATCGAAGTCGCTCTGCCAGAAGGCACTGACCAGACGCAGCGCGATCTCGGGCTGATCACGATGGAAGTTCGCCAGCCGCGGCAACAGCCAGGCCTGCTGGCTCATCGGGGTCGCCCGCAGGCTGACCGGCGCGGCGCGCGAGGGGCCGAAGACTTCCAGCGTGCCTTCCTGAAGGCGCTGGAAGCCATCCTGCAGCGCTGGCAACCAGGCCTGACCGGCCGGCGTCAGATTGAGGCTGCGGGCGTGACGCACGAACAATGGCTGGCCAAGGCGGTCCTCCAGCTGGCGAATCCGCTGGCTAATGGCCGACTGGGTGACACTGAGCTCCTCGGCGGCACGCGTGAAGCTCATCAGGCGCGCAGCGGCTTCGAAGGCCTGCAACCAGGCCAGCGGCGGCAGGGGGCGCGGCAAGGCATCCGGCGTCGTGGGGGAAGGTTCGTGCATGGCTATCTCGCATCAGAGCATGAAGGTCAATCGGCACACATTAGCTCAGCTAAGTCATGGCCGTCATATTTCGCGTTGGCCAGCCGTGATGACGAGGGGGACAATGGCCTCATTCTCGGGTCACGGCTCAGCCATACGACCCAGCCACGCGACACGCGTCGGCTCACCTGCTACTGCACACACGACATAGGACGGCGCCCATGGAGACTCTCATCGCATCTGCCCCTGACACCCAAGGCACTGAAGCGTCACAGGCACGCCATCAGTGGGACATGAAGGAATACCTGCCCCATCACGAGGGCGCGCCGCTGGTGAAGGCAGACCACGACGAGACCCTGGCGTCACTGGCATGGGCCAGCGGTGAGCAGACCCGACTGCCGCTGATCTGGCTGCGCGACCACTGCGCCTGCGATCTCTGCCGTCATCCACAGACCTTCGAGCGCACCTTCATGCTGATGGACGACGCGGCCCTGACGGTGCACCAGATGCGTGTCGAGCAGGGCAATCTCGTCGTCGTCTGGCAGGACGGCCACACCAGCCGCTTCGATGCCGGCTGGTTGCTGCAACGTCGTCCGAGTGATGCGCCGCCGGCCACGCCGGTCCCTGCAAGCCAGGCCTGGCAGCAGGGCCATGAGCCTCACGTCACCGCCTTTGCCGACTACATGGCCGGTGGACAGGCGCGCCTGGGCTGGCTGGAAGCGCTGTGCCGCGACGGCTTCGCGATTCTGGATGCCGGCCCGACGGCAGGCGGCGAGATCGACCAGGTGGCCGCGACCATCGGCCCGATCCGCGCGACCAACTTCGGTGGCCGTTTCGAGGTCTTCTCCAAGCAGGCGCCCAACAACGCCGCCTACACGCCGATCGCACTGGAACTGCACACCGACCTGCCCAACTGGCGTCAGCCGCCAGACATCCAGATGCTCTACTGCCTGGCCAATGAGGCCGAAGGCGGAGACTCCATCTTCGGAGACGGCATGGCGGTCGCCGAAGCCCTGCGCGAGCGGGACCCGCAGGCCTTCAGGCTGCTGGCCGAGACTCCGGTGGACTTCCGCTTTGCCGACGAGACCACCGACCTGGTGGTGCGCGAGCCGGTGATCCATCTGGATGCCAACGACAAGGTCATCGAGGTGCGCTTCAACAACTGGATCCGCGACAGCCTGCGCCTGCCGCTGGAACAGATGCAGGCCTGGTACAGCGCCTATCGCCAGTACTGGAGCATCCTGCGGGAACCGGCCTTCCGCCTGCATCTCAAGCTGGAAGCCGGCCAGATGGTGGCCTTCGACAACCGCCGCGTGATGCACGGACGCAAGTCCTTCGACCCGACGACCGGCCGCCGCCACCTGCAGGGCTGCTATGTGGATTACGACATGGTGGAATCCGCGCTGCGCGTCACGGCGCGCCAGCTGGCCGGTGCCAACCTCACTCAGTCGTGAGCACGAAAGCTCTCATGCCGCGGAGTACTTGAAATAGCGTTGAACCGCACGCAAAGGTTGCGGCGGTTCCTCCAGGGCATACCACGCAAGGCAGTGGCATCCTGAGAGTCTGGCAACTCAGGTATCGCCCCATGAATCCCATGACACTCTGCTTTGCGGATGACACCCTGGAACGACGTTATCGGCGTCGACAGATCGAGACCTCACACAAGCTCAGCCGGATCACCATCCCGCTGAGCTGTCTGCTGTTCGCGTCCTATGGGCTGATCGAGCTCAGTCTGCTGGAGCACTACGAGCCCTACCTGCTGCTGCGCACCAGCGTTCTGATCGGCGTGTTGGGCCTGTTCCTGCTGTCACGCCTCCCGCGTTTCCGACACCACGTCAACGGCATCCTGTGCCTGGCCTCGCTGGTGGCAGCGCTGGGGACGCTGGCGATGTTCCATGTGGGGGACGGTCACGCCGGAGAGCACCTGGTGGAGAGCCACGCCGCCGGACAGCATGAGGACGAGCATGGTGACTTCCCGGTCTACTTCGTCGCCCTGTTGCTGGTGGTCTTCTGGACCTACACCCTGCTGGGACTGCAGTTCATCTATGCCATGGCCTGCGGACTGCTGATATGGATGGGCTGCACCGTCAGCTGCGCGCTGATGCATCTTGGCTCCGATACACTAGTGGAGGTCAACGAAGTCTTCTTCATGATGGCCGTCAATATGCTGGCAGGCCTTAGCGCCTACTCGCGCGAGCGCCAGAGCCGGCAACTCTTCCTGCATGAATGCCATATCACCGGCGAGCGGGACGATCTGCGCGACCACGCGATGTGCGACTCGCTCACCGGGCTGCTCAACCGGCGCGCCCTGCTGACACGCCTCGACCAGATACTCGACATTCAGACCCCCGGCACGGTGCAGGCCGCACTGTTCATCGACCTCGATGGCTTCAAGCCCGTCAATGACCGCCACGGCCATGCCATCGGCGATGAGGTGCTGCGCATCACCGGCGAGCGCCTGGGCAACACCCTGCGCGGCAACGATATCGTCGGTCGCCTGGGCGGCGATGAATTTCTGGTGCTGATCAGCCGTGAGGGCAACGGCCGCAAGGGCCCGGAGCAGCTGGCGGAACGTCTGATCGACGCCATCAGCCGTCCCATCACGCTGGAAGTGGATGGCGAGCCGCTGATCATCGCCGTCAGCGCCAGCATCGGCATCAGCCTGTTCCCCTTCTCGGGCGCCACGCCGGAAACGGTCATCGCACGCGCCGACAGCGCCATGTACGAGGCCAAGCAACGCGGACGTGGCGTCGTCGTCACCGGCAATCCGCTGCGTCTGGTACTGTGAGGCTCGACGCCTCAAGCATCTCACCGCGCCACCCTCCCTCTTGAGACAGCGGCAGACGCCCCAATGAGACAAGGATGACGTTTCATCCTTCTTCTCATGACCCGCATCACGCAAGGACACCCCACGACTCATCAATGGGGCGTACTGGCGCATGGAGCCTGCCAATGACACGCTTGCCGCATCTAGCCTTCTCTCTCGGCTGCCTCGGCCTTCTCGGCGGCTGCGCCGGAGTTCCCTCCGGCACCCAGCCCGTCGAGGGCTTCGAGCTCGAACGTTACTACGGTGAATGGCACGAGATCGCCCGCCTCCCCAACAGCTTCGAGGAGGGCCTCAGCTGTGTCAGCGCCGATTACTCGCCCCGCGAGGACGGCGGCGTGCGCGTCATCAATCGCGGCTACAACGCCGAGCAAGGGGAATGGAGTCAGGCCGAAGGTCGCGCCTACTTCACCCGGGGCAGCGAGACGGCGGCCCTCAAGGTCAGCTTCTTCGGCCCCTTCTATGGCGGCTACAACGTGCTGGCGCTGGATGAGGACTATCAGTGGTCGCTGGTGGCCGGTGCCGATCGCGACTACCTGTGGATACTGGCGCGTGAGCCACAGCTGGATGACGTCACCTATCAGGCGCTGGTCGATCAGGCCGCCGAGCTGGGCTTCGCCACCGACGCGCTGATCAAGGTCGAGCAGGGCGATGCCTGCCCTTCTCCTGACAACACCGATAGCTGACACCGAACGCTGACATCAAAAGCCTTCGCGCGAGTCGTGGTTGCTTGAGGTCACAGGCCGCCCCCGATTCCGAGCCCCGTAGCCAAGAGCCAAAGCCCAAGGCCTGGAACCAAGGTCTAAACCGGCGCGTGGCGTTTATATGGTGCGGACAGCCGCTTTCATCCAACCGACCTCGCATCTTGTCACGCGCGCGCGGCTCGCCAATGGTGAGCTGACAATCTTCCGGGGTAGCGCCTCGCCGAGTTCGCCACCCTGATGCCAATCGTTTGATGCTGTCGCCCAGTGCCAGTGCCGCCTCGCTGCACTGGGCTACTCAGTTCAGAGGGAGCCCGTGCCATGGATATCCAGCAGTTCTTCAGCGCCCTGTGGGATGACTACGTCGCCATGACGCCCCAGGCCCAAAAGATCCAGGATGCCTTCATCGCTGACGGCGAGACCATCGTCAACGACCACGTCGCCTTTCGCACCTTCGATCGCGGGCCCATCACCCTGAGCGCGCTGGAGCCTCACCTGCTGGCGCTGGGCTATACCCGCTTCGCACCCTATGATTTCTGCGAGAAGAAACTGCGCGCCTTCGGCTATCTACCGCCATCTTCCGACATGCCGCGCGTCTTCCTCTCCGAGCTGAAATGCCACGAGCTGTCCGAGCGCGCCCAGGCGATCATCGATGGCCTGGTCAGCCAGATCTCGCCGGATGCCGTCACCCAGCCCTCCGTGCTGTGGTCGGGCCGCCTGTGGAAAGCGCCCAGCTTCGAGCAGTATCAGCGTCTGATGGAAGAGAGCGAATATGCCGCCTGGCTGTCGATCATCGGCCTGCGCGCCAACCACTTCACCATCAGCGTCAACGCGCTCAGCCATCACGACACGCTCGACAAGGTGCTGGCGCGTGTCGAGGCGCTTGGCCTTGGCATCAATCCGGCCGGAGGACGCATCAAGGGCTCGCCCGAGGTGCTGCTGGAGCAGGCCTCCACCCTTGCCGACCGCCAGACCTTCACCTTCGCCGGTGGCGAGGAGCATGAAATCTCCACCTGCTACTACGAATTCGCGCGCCGCTATCCCGACGCCAATGGCGAGCTGTATCAGGGCTTCGTGGCGGCCAGCGCCGACAAGATCTTCGAATCCACCAATGTTCGCCAGGAGCCGACTGCCTCGTGATTGCCGACTGGCTAGACCTGACACTCGAAGGCCACGCCAGCGCACGTGGCATGGGCCGTATTCCCGGCGGCCGCTATGAGATCGTCGCGCCCGGCGTGCTGGAGATCACCCCCGACGTCATGGGGCCCAAGGCGCGCCCGTGCGTGATCTCCGCTGGCATCCACGGCAACGAGACCGCCCCCATCGAACTGCTCGGTGAACTGATCGCAGGCCTGGAGAGCGGTCATCTGATCATCGGGGCTCCACTGCTGCTGATTCTGGGCAACCTACCCGCCATCCGCAGTGGCGAGCGCTTCATCACCACCAATCTCAATCGGCTGTTCAAGCGCGCCGAGGCAAGCGTCACAGGCAACGACTGCCCGTCGGATGATGAGCCGGCGCGCGCGCGTCAGCTGATGGCGGCCGTGGACACCTTCTATGCTCGCTTCCCGCTGACCGAGGGCACGCGCCGTCTGCACTACGACATGCACACCGCCATCCGCGACAGCCTCTATCCGCGCTTCGCGGTGGTGCCCTTCAGTGATGGCGATGCCATCAGCGCAGCGCAGTGGCCGATATTGAGCGCCGCCGGCATCCAGGCCGTGCTGCACCAGCATCAGCACAGCTGGACCTTCTCGCACTATTCGCGCCACTACCATGATGCCGACGCCTTCACGCTGGAGCTGGGCCAGGTACGCCCGTTCGGCGCCAACGACATGGCGGCGCTCGCACCGATGAAAGCCCTGCTCGCGGCACTGGCGACCGGCACGGCGCCCGCCGAAGCGGACCCGGAGGCCATCGACTACTTCACGGTGGAAGTGGAATTGATGCGTCAGTCAGCCGACTTCACGCTGTGCTTCAGCGAGGATGTCGCCAACTTCACCGCCTTCGCCCCCGGCAGCGTGGTGGCCGAAGACGCCGCTGCTGGCCCCTGCATCATCGGCGATACGCCACTGCGGGTGGTCTTCCCCAACGCGAAGGTGGAGATAGGCGCCCGCGCCGCCCTGCTGCTGGCCGAGAGTTCGACACCGACAGACTGAGTCCCCAGACACTGAACAACAAGCGCCGGCGTTCTGCCCGCCCACTCCCCGCAGGGCGCAGCACGACGGCGCGATTGCACTGATGAAAGCCTTGACTACAACGACAACAGGCGACCTTGATCATGAAGACTCCTCCCCCACTGCCGGACGGCATCCACGTGCGTCCTTGCACGCTCCACCAAAGTCGTAACATTCCTCCACGCCAGATAGCGGTGAACCCTGCGTTGAGCTGGTAGAATCGGCCCCCTTTCCCGTCCACGACATGCAAGCACAGGCATTCTTGGCCTGTTGTAGACGGTCACTGGCAGCGAGAACGACGATCAATCGGACTGATCGTGAGGAACTGGCCATGCCCCTGACGGCATTCTCCGCCACTCCTCCCGTGCCACGCCTTGCCGCCTCACCACGTCTGCGTCGCGCAAGTCAGCGAGTGGCAGCGAAGGCAGTGCCAGGCAGCCGTGCCATGTCGGCAACGAACCTGTATCCCGAGCCCGACCGCCCCGCGGCGGACTCGTGGCGTGTCATTGCCCCCAGGGCTGGCAACGTCCGGATTGGAGTAACTGCATGACCATGAGATCTTCCGTGGCCGAGAGCCCGAGCAGCGACGCGCTGCCTCTCGAGGTCCGCAACATCACCAAGTCCTTCGGCACCAATCAGGTGCTCAAGGGCTTGTCGCTGCAAGCACACAAGGGAGATGTCATCACCCTGATCGGTGCGTCCGGTTCCGGCAAGAGCACCTTTCTGCGCTGCATGAACCTGCTGGAGCAGCCGGACGGTGGCGACATCTTCGTGCATGGCGAGCAGATCGGCTTCAAGGAAAGCCGCCGTGGCCGTGAACCGATGAACTGGCGTCAGGTCGAGCGCATGCGCGCGCGCCTGTCGATGGTCTTCCAGGGCTTCAATCTGTGGTCGCACATGACGCTGCTGGAAAATGTCATCGAGGCGCCGATCCACGTGCTCGGTAAGCCGAAGAAGGAAGCCATCGCCCACGCACGCAGCCTGCTGGACCGCGTCGGCCTTCTCGAGCGCGCCGACTACTATCCGGCGCAGATGTCCGGTGGCCAGCAGCAGCGCGGCGCCATCGCACGCGCGCTGGCGATGGAGCCGGAGGTGATGCTGTTCGACGAGCCGACCTCGGCCCTCGACCCGGAACTGGTCGGTGACGTGCTCAAGGTCATGCGTGACCTGGCCGAGGAAGGCCGCACCATGGTGGTGGTGACCCACGAGATGAGCTTCGCGCGGGATGTCTCGAGCCAGGTGGTCTACCTGCACCAGGGACTGGTCGAGGAGGCTGGCAAGCCGGAAGACGTGCTGGGCAATCCCCAGTCGGAGCGCCTCAAGCAGTTCCTGGCGCCCAAGTACTGAGAAAGCGCCCTGATCAGCAGCCCTGATCACCAGTACTGTTGAATATCTCTTGGCCCATCGCTGAGCCAACCGCTCGGCCTGTGGCAGATCCGGCACGGTGATCCCGTGACCGGCACATGATTCAGCACCGCGAGCGCCACGCCAATGGCAAGCCTCGAGGTGTCCAAGACTTCAGGAATGACAAGCAATGAAACAGTTCGCGACACGTGCCCTGCTGGGTCTCACCCTCGGTCTCTCCAGCTTCGCCATTGCCACCAGCGCCGCCCAGGCGGCCGATGTGCCGGACCCGCTGCGCCTGGGCATCGACGTGCCCTACGCGCCCTTCGGCTACAAGCTGCCCAGCGGTGAGCTGACCGGCTTCGAGATCGAACTGGGCAACGCCATCTGCGCCCAGCTCGCCACTCACTGCGAATGGACCGAGCAGGACTTCGACGGCATCATCCCGGGCCTGATGGCGCGCAAGTACGACGTCATCATGTCGGCGCTGACCATCAATCCGGAGCGTGAGCGTCAGGTGCTGTTCTCCGAGCCCTACTTCACGCCGCCGTCCGGCTGGTTCGTCAAGGCGGATAGCCCGCTGGCCGGCGCGAACAACCTCGATGCAGAGGCCCTCAAGGGCAAGGTGATCGGTGTCCAGCGCGGCAACCTGCAGGATCACTACGTCACCGACCTCTACGGCCGCAAGGCAGAAGTGCGCCGCTACACCAAGCTCGATGACCTGGTGCTGGACATGGACAGCGGCCGCGTCGATGTCGCCTTCCTGGACCTGCCGGTCGGTCAGGACACCCTGGTCAACGCCAATGACGGCAACTTCGTCAACACCGGCAGCGCCATCAGCGAGCCGAAGAAATACTTCGGCGACGGCTTCGGCATCGCCATGAAGAAGCGCGACCGCGAGCTCAAGAAGGCCATCGATGGTGCCCTGGAAGCGCTCAAGGCCGATGGCACGCTCAAGCGTCTCAACGACAAGTACTTCGCCAGCGCCGCCATCGCGTCCGACAACCACCAGTAAGCCGCTGAACGGGTTATTCGGCGCTTCACGGGAGATTTCCCATGATTGACCTACAAGGCTACGGGCCCAGCCTGCTGGAAGGTGCCTGGGTCACGGTGCAACTGGCCGTGCTGGCCCAGCTGCTGGCCATCGCGCTGGGGTTATTGACGGCGACGGCCAAGATGTCGCGCTCCACACCTCTGCGCTGGCTCGCGACGCTCTACACCACCATCATCCGCGGCGTTCCGGACATCGTGCTGATGCTGCTGCTGTTCTTCGGTGGCCAGATCGGCATCAACATGGTCACCGACTGGCTGTACGACAGCTACGACATCGACGTCTTCGTCAATGTCGATGAGTTCACTGCCGGCGTCGTCACCATCGGCTTCATCTTCGGTGCCTACATGGGCGAAACCTTCCGCGGCGCCTTCATGGCGGTGGATGCCGGTCAGATCGAAGCCGGGCGTGCCTATGGCATGAACGACTGGAAGGTCTTCAAGCGCATTCGCTTCCCGCTGATGATGCGCCACGCCCTGCCGGGGCTGGGCAACAACTGGATGGTACTGCTCAAGACCACCGCCCTGGTGTCGGTGATCGGGCTGGTCGACATGGTGCGTGTCGCCAGTGAGGCCGCCAAGGCGACCCACGAGCCCTTCACCTTTCTGTTGCCGGTCGCGGCGGGCTATCTGCTGATCGCCACCGTGTCCGAGTGGGGACTGGCACGTCTCAAGAAGCGCTATAACGCCGGATTCGGGGAGGCTAGCGCATGGAACAACTGAATGAGGCAGGCTCCTCAGGCATCATCGCCCAGCTGGGCCGGATGCTTGAGGATGCGCTGAGCGACAACTACATCTTCACCGCGACCACTCTCTGGCACTACTGGGAAGGGCTGGTCACCACCGTACAGCTGGTGTGTCTGGCGCTGCTCATCGGCCTGATAATGGCCGTACCGCTGGCGATCATGCGCGGTTCGCGCCGTCGCTGGGTGAAGATGCCGGTCTATCTCTACACCTATGTCTTCCGTGGCACGCCGCTGCTGATCCAGCTCTATCTGATCTACTACGGCGTAGTGTTCTTCGACGGCTTCGACATCTCGCTGGGCGTGACCAGCGTGCATGTGCCCAGTATCCAGGAGACCTGGCTATGGGATTACTTCCGTGATCCCTTCGTGCCGGCGCTGCTGGCCTTCGTGCTCAATACCGCAGCCTACACCACCGAGATCTTCCACGGTGCCATCCAGTCGACCCCCAAGGGCGAGATGGAAGCCGCCCGCGCCTACGGCATGTCACGCGGCAAGATGATGCGTCGCATCATTCTGCCCAGTGCCTTCCGTCGGGCACTGCCGGCCTACGGCAATGAAGTCATCTTCATGCTGCATGCCAGTGCCATCTGCAGTGTGGTGACGCTGCTGGACCTCACCGGCGCCGCACGCGACATCTACGCGCGCTTCTATGCGCCCTTCGAGGCCTTCCTGTTCGTCGCCGCCATCTACCTGTGTCTGACCTTCACCATCATTGCCATATTCCGGCAATTGGAGAAACGCCTGCTGGCACACTTGAAACCATTAAGCTGAACGTCAAAAGCGCCCTTTGGAGGGCGCTTTTTTCATATCAGGAGATAACGGCAGGAATTCATCTCGTTTAACGACCGTTTGAATTTGTCCATTGACCCTCTTCACCACAGCCTCGGTCTGGGCTAGTGTGGAGCCACTGGCATGACACACCCCCTTATGTTCCCGACTCAGACGACTGGTGTTCAGGAGGGAGTGTCTGATGCCACTGATCAGCCAGTATGACCAACAACAATGATGGATGGGACTGACATGAAGAAGCTTCTGGGAATCTCCCTGCTGGGTGCAGCATTGATGGCCGGTGGCGCTCAGGCGGCCGAATCGCTGCGCATCGGCGTCGACGTGCCCTACGAGCCGATGGAGTACAAGACACCCGACGGTGAGCTGACCGGTTTCGATATCGAACTGGGCAATGCCATCTGTGCGAAGATCAACCGCGACTGCGAGTGGGTCATCCAGGCGTGGGACGGCATCATTCCCGGCCTGATGGCGCGCAAGTACGACGCCATCATGTCCTCGATGACCATCAATGAGGAACGCCGCGAGAAGGTGCTGTTCTCCGACACCTACATCACTCCGCCCTCCGCCTGGTTCGCCCCGTCCGACAGCGAGCTGAGCGCCACCTCCACCGAGGCCCTGGCCGGCAAGGCCATCGGCGTGCAGCGCGGTACCCTGCAGGACAACTACGTCACTGATCTCTATGGCAAGAATGCCGAGGTCAAACGCTACACCACCGCCGATGACCTGGTGCTGGACATGGACGCGGGTCGCCTCGATATCGCCTTCCTCGATTTCCCGGTAGGCAAGTCCACCCTGATCGACGGCGGCAACGGCAACTACAAGGCCGTGGGTGAAGTGGTCACCGAGCCCAAGAAGTACTTCGGCGACGGCTTCGGTATCGCCATGCGCAAGCGTGACAAGGACCTGGCCGAGCAGATCAACGGTGCCCTGGCCGAACTGAAGGCCGATGGCACCTACGACACCATCCATACCAAGTACTTCGGCGAGAAGCAGTAAGTTCGACTCAAGCGGCATGCCAGCCATGCCGTGATGTCTGCGCCATGAGATGAGCGGCAATAGACACAAGTGACATGTTCGACAACAAACCCCGTTGGCATCTACCGCGGGGTTTTTGCGTTGAGGCAGTGTTCAGTGACATTCAGCCACCTGTCTTGTGACAACCCTGTCACGACCTGAACAGGGCCAATCGCTCAAGCGCATCACGTGGAAAGCATGCCATCTACACAATTGGTGCAATTTCAGCATCAAAGCAGTGTGTCTGATGGGACTTATCGATAATGCGCAGTCTCTCTAGGATGCCGTGCAACTCCTTCTGCAACGGTAGATTCCCATGTCGAGACTGAACTCACGTCCGGCGCGCCTTTCTCGTATCGCCTCTTCCCTGCTGCTGACCCTCGGCGGCCTGCTGACGCTCAGCGCCTGCAGTGAAGGCAGTGGTGAAGCGAACGACAGCGCGCAACAGACGCCCCCCACGATGGAAGTCGTCGCTGCCATCTCGCAGCCGGTGGCGGCCTGGCACACCTATACCACGCGCCTGGAATCTCCCCAGCGCGTACAACTGCGCCCACGCGTGAGCGGCGAAGTCGAAGAAGTGCTGTTCACGGAAGGCAGTCAGGTAAGCGCCGGCACGCCACTGGTACGCCTTGATCAGCGCCCCTTCAAGGCTGAGGTCGAGCGACTGGAAGCCGATGTCGCTCGCTTCAAGGCCGAACTGGCCAACGCGCGCAGCGAGTCCGGTCGTGCCGCCAGCCTGGTCAAGCGCCACCTGATCTCCCGCGAGGAAGCCGATTCACGCAGCACCAATGCCACCGGTCTGAGCGCTCAGCTCAAGGGTGCCATCGCTCAGCTGGAGCGTGCACGCCTGGATCTGGACTACGCCACCATCCGTGCCCCGATCGACGGCCGCCTGTCCAATGCGCGTATCACGCGTGGCAACACGGTACAGGCGGGGGAAAGCGTGTTGACCACTCTGGTCGAGACCCGTCAGCTGGACGCCTATATCGACATCAGCGAGCTGACCTGGAACAAGGACTTCGCGCATGTCAGCGCCGAGGACCATCTGCCGGTGGAACTGCAGCTGGCCGGACAGGAAGACTTCCCCTTCCAGGGTGAGCTCGACTTCATCGACAACAGTGTCGACATCGATACCGGCACCCTGCGCATCGGCACCACCTTCAATGCCGATGATCCCGCTCTGCGTCCGGGTGCCTTCGCGCGCCTGCGTATCGCCTCACCCGAGATCCGTGATGCCGTACTGATTCCGGAACGCGCCATCGGCACCGATCTGGATCGTCAGTTCGTGCTGGTGGTCGGTGAGGACAACACCCTCGCCTACCGTGGCATCAGCACCGGTCCGCGCTTCGGCACGCTGCGCGCCGTGACCGATGGCCTGGCCGCCGGTGACCGCGTGCTGGCGGCTGGCCCCGCCAAGGCAGGCCCAGGCATGCCGATCAGCCCCAAGCTGGTCGACATCGAGGATGACGGTGCCCTCAAGTCACTGGCGGCGCGTGTCTCCCGCCTGCAGGGGCAGCAAGCTGCCCGCCAGTTGAACCAGGACAACGACCAGAAGGCCGCGACTCTCGCCGAGGCTGACCGTCAGGCAGCCGGAGGCCGTTCGTGAACATCTCCGGTTTCTTCATCAAGCGCCCGGTCTTCGCCGCGGTGCTGTCGATCCTGATCGTCATCGGCGGCTTGCTGTCGCTGTTCAAGCTGCCCATCTCCGAGTATCCCGAAGTCGTGCCACCCACCGTGGTAGTGCGCGCCAACTATCCGGGCGCCAACCCGGAGGTCATCGGCTCCACCGTGGCCACGCCGCTGGAACAGGAAATCACCGGCGTCGAAGGCATGCTGTACATGGATTCCCAGGCGACCTCCGATGGCAATCTGACCCTGACCGCGACCTTCGCGCTGGGCACCGATCTGGACAAGGCCCAGGTCCAGGTGCAGAACCGCGTGGCTCGCGCCACGCCGCGTCTGCCGCAGGAAGTGCAGCAACTCGGCATCACCACCGAGAAGGCCTCGCCCAATCTGACGATGGTGGTCCACCTGACATCCCCGGACGGCCGCTATGACCAGCTATGGCTGTCCAACTATGCGCGCCTGAACCTCAAGGACAATATTGCCCGTCTCGAGGGGGTCGGCGACGTGCAGCTGTTCGGTGCCGGCGAGTACTCGATGCGCGTGTGGCTCGACCCGGACGCCGTGGCGGCGCGAGGCCTGTCTGCCGGTGACGTGATCAGTGCGCTGCGTGCGCAGAACCAGCAGGTCGCCGCCGGCTCCATCGGTGCTCAGCCCTCGCCTGACGACAACCAGTTCCAGCGTCTTCTCAATGTTCGTGGCCGTCTGGAAAGCACCGAGGAATTCGAGAACATCGTCATCCGTATCGATGAAGACGGCCGTCTGACACGCTTGAAGGATGTCGCGCGTGTCGAACTGGGCGCCGACAGCTATTCGCTGCGCGCGCAGCTGGATGGCAAGGATGCCGTGGCGATGCCGATCTTCCAGCGTCCCGGTTCGAATGCCATCGCACTGTCGGATTCCGTACGTGAGCGCATGAGCGAGATGTCCGACGCCTTCCCGGATGGCGTCAGCTACGACATCGTCTATGACCCGACGGTCTTCGTGCGTGGCTCCATCGAGGCGGTCATCGACACCCTGTTCGAGGCCATCCTGCTGGTGGTGATCGTGGTGATCCTGTTCCTGCAGACCTGGCGTGCCTCGATCATTCCATTGATCGCGGTGCCGGTCTCGCTGATCGGAACGTTTGCGGTCATGCAGATGATGGGCGTGTCGATCAATACGCTGTCACTGTTCGGACTGGTGCTCGCCATCGGTATCGTCGTCGATGACGCCATCGTGGTGGTGGAGAATGTCGAGCGCAACATCGAGCTGGGCCACTCGCCCATCGAGGCCACCCAGATCGCCATGCGCGAGGTGACCGGCCCGATCATCGCCATCGCGCTGGTGCTGACGGCGGTATTCGTGCCGACGGCCTTCATCAGCGGCCTGAGCGGCCAGTTCTACAAGCAGTTCGCGCTGACCATCACCATCTCGACGCTCATCTCGGCCTTCAACTCGCTGACGCTGTCACCGGCGCTCTCCGCCCTGCTGCTCAAGCCGCATGGCAGCAAGCCGGACTGGCTGACCCGCGTCATCGACGGCCTGTTCGGTCGCTGGCTGTTCGCGCCGTTCAACCGTGCCTTCAATGCGATGGCCAACGGCTATACCGGCCTGATCAAGAAACTGCTGCGCTTCGGTGTCATCGTCGGCGTTATCTATCTGGCCCTGCTCGGCGCCACCGGCAAGCTGTTCGACAGCGTGCCCGGCGGCTTCATCCCGGGGCAGGACAAGCAGTATCTGGTCGCGATGGTTCAGCTGCCGGACGCCGCCAGTCTCGACCGTACCTCCGAGGTCATCGACGAGATGCAGGCACTGGCGCTGGACACACCGGGCGTGGCGCACACCGTGGCCTTCCCGGGGCTTTCCGTGAACGGCTTCGTCAATGCCTCCAACTCCGGCATCCTGTTCACACCGCTGGATGACTTCAAGGATCGTCAGTCGCCCGAGCTTTCCGGTCAGGCGATCGCCGCCGAGCTCAATCGCAAGTTCGCCGGCATCGACGAGGCCTTCGTCGCCGTCTTCCCGCCACCGCCGATTCTGGGCCTGGGCACCACGGGTGGCTTCAAGTTGCAGCTGCAGGACCGCGGCAACAAGGGCTTCGATGAGCTGTTCGCCGCCGTACAGACCATCACCGCCAAGGGCAACGCCGATCCGCGCCTGAGCAGTGTCTACTCCAGCTTCCGCATCCAGGTGCCGCAGTACGACATCGATCTGGATCGCGAGCAGGCGATGATCATGGGCGTGCCGGTGGAACGTGCCTTCGAAACCCTGCAGGTCTATATGGGCTCGCTGTACGTCAATGACTTCAACCGCTTCGGGCGTACCTATCAGGTACGCGCCCAGGCCGAGCAGTCGGCGCGTCTCGACCCGGATGACATCCGCAACCTCAAGGTGCGCAGCGACAACGGCCGCATGATTCCGCTGGGCAGCTTCGTCAAGGTGACACCGACCACCGGCCCGGACCGCGTGATGCACTACAACACCTTCGTCAGTGCCGACATCAACGGCTCACCGGCGCCGGGTATCTCCAGTGATCAGGCCAAGGCCGCCATCGAGGAAGTGCTGGCCGACAACCTGCCACAGGGCATCGGCTACGAGTGGACGGAGGTGACCTACCAGCAGGTGCTGGCCGGCAACACCATGATCTACATCTTCCCGCTGGTGGTGCTGTTGGTATTCCTGGTGCTGGCCGCCCAGTACGAGAGCTGGTCGCTGCCGCTGGCGATCATCCTGATCGTGCCGATGACGCTGCTGTCGGCGCTGGCCGGCGTGTGGCTGACGGGGGGCGACAACAACATCTTCACGCGGATCGGCTTGATCGTGCTCGTGGCGCTGGCGTGCAAGAACGCTATCCTGCTGGTCGAGTTCGCTCGTGAGCAGCAGCATGAAGGTCAGAGCCGCCTGGATGCCGTGCTGACAGCCTGTCGCCTGCGTCTGCGTCCCATCCTGATGACATCGGTGGCCTTCACCGCCGGCGTGGTGCCACTGGTACTTGCCACCGGTGCCGGCAGCGAGATGCGTCAGGCGATGGGCGTGGCGGTGTTCTCCGGGATGATCGGCGTCACCGTGTTCGGCCTGCTGCTGACACCGCTGTTCTATGTCGGTATCCGCCGCCTGGTCGAGAAACGTGAATCGCATCAGGACACTGGGACGTCGGACAGCGATGGCGAGTCAGGCCAGCATACCCACTGAGCCATTCACTGATACGACCACTCTGTCGAGAGATCGAGGACAGGCGAACGCCACGGGGCGTCGCGGATTCAGTAACCACTGAAGCATTGACTCCCCGTTGGCAACACTGCCATTCCGTTCGTGGCATGTTTACTGCTCACGACTCTCGGCATAATGCCCATCAATATCTACCCACTCGGGAGCAGGTGCCATGTACGCCGATACCTTCAATGATCTGGCCCTCGAGGCCGAACTCGAAAACTTCGCGCACCGCTGGTTCTCCATGCTCAACCGCATGGCGCCTGCCATCGAACTGGCGGAGCTGCTGGGCGAGGAAGCTTCCATCCAGCTGCTGGATGAAACCCTGACCGGCAGCGGGTACCTGGCCAACTGGGAGCAGCGACGCAGCGAGCTGCTGGTCAATGGCCATGCACTCGGTTGGGTGCGTGCGCAGCGCAACAGCCTCGACAGCGCCACCCTGCGCATGGGCGGAGAGCACCGTGCCGCCATGCGCGATGGCAGCGTGTTGCACACGCACTTCGACGCCGAGTGGGTGCTCGACCTGAGCTGGGGCGAGCCGCGTATCCAGAGCATCAAGCTGCTGGATATGCGCACGCTGTAACGCGATAGGCAGACAGCAAAAGGCCCCGTCACTTGATGGTGACGGGGCCTTTTGCTGTCTGGAGGGGCCTGTATCCAGCGCACATGACTTCTTTCAGTTTCAGCCTCTGAGTCTCATTCCCTCTGTCTCAGACCCTCTGTCTCAGTCTCTGAGCTTCAGCATCGCTGGCGTGTCGATGTCGTGATGGATACCGGCATCACCGACTGCCACCTCACGCAGCGCCTCGCGATGTCGCGCGATCACCTCACGCGCGCCCTCGCCGCCCTCAAGTGTCGCAAGCTCTGCCCACAGCGTCCGCCCGAACAGCACCGGATGCCCGGGCCTGCTGTCCTCGCCTTCAAGCCTCGGTCGCACGATATGCACGCCATCTGCCTGGGCCTCGGCCTGAAGGACATGAAAGGTCCGCGCCGTGATCTGCGCCATGTCCGCCAGCCACACTGCTGCCACCTGCACATGCGCCAATGCCGCTTCACCACGGAGCTGACGGAAGGCATCGCCAAGACTCCCACCGAGGCCGTTGCCCGCCTGCGGCGCACGCCAGATTCGCCCGGCATGCTCACGCGCGAACACCTCTCCCAGCAATGCGGCGGGATCATCGTCTTCACGCAGCAGCAGACGCCAGTCCACCTCACAGCACATGACCCGCGACAGCGTCGCCATCAGCAGTGTCTGGCCATTTCCCAGACGCGCCTGACGCTTGTCACTGCCGAAGCGGCGACTCTGCCCTGCGGCCATGACCAGGATGATCGACTCATTCATGGGCGGCCTCCCTGACTGTCTCCTGAGCGGCTTCACAGGCTCTCGCGAGCGCGGCCACGGCGGATACGCACGATATCGGCCATCACCGCCAGCGCGATCTCGGCCGGCGTCTTGCTGCCCAGATTCAGCCCGATCGGCATCACGATGCGCGCAATCTCCTCGTCACTGAGACCACCGCTGCGTGCCAGCCGCTCGGCGCGCGCCGTTGAGGTACGCAGCGAACCCATCACCCCGATATAGAACGCGGGCTGGCGTACCGCCTCGATCATCGCCAGATCATCGATACGCGGGTCGTGGGTCAGCGCGACCACGGCGGTGGCGGCATGACAGCCGCCGGCGGCGATGAAGCGTGACGGCAACTCACGGCGCAGGCTGACGCCCTCGAGCGGCGCCTTGCGAGCATCCCAGTCGGCCAGCACTTCCTCGCGTGGCTCACAGATGATCACCTCGAAGCCGAGGCTGACGGCGAAAGCTGCGCAGGCTTCCGCTACCGGCGATAGGCCCGCCAGCAGCAGACGCGCCACCGGCCCGACCCGCAGCTGATAGCCGTAGGCCTCACCCATGTGGCCCTTGAGAGGCTCGACCCGCTCCCCCAGCCCGCTGTCGCACTCAAGCCTACGCGCGCCATCCCCCTCCAGCATCACCTGTCGCAGACGCGGCGTCTGGCCCTCGAGTGCCGCGCGCAGGGCCTCGAGGTGCGCGATGTCCGCGTCACAGGCGGTGAAGCGCTCGACCAGTACGTCCAGGATACCGCCGCAGGGCAAGGCGATCCCTGCGCCCTGATGGCCGCCCTCGCCATAGCGGATCACCTGGGCGGGCGCGGTGAATTCCCCGTCAGCCAGGCGCGCCAGAAAGTCCTCCTCGACACAGCCGCCGGACAGGGAACCACGATGTTGCCCATCAGCGCGCGCCACCAGCCAGGTGCCCGGCTCACGCGGCGAGGAGCCGAAGGTGGCCAGCACCGTGCACAGCCAGATCGGACGCGCAGATGGCTCGCCATCTGCGGGTGCCAGCCAGTCGATCGCCTGATGGATCACTTCAAGATCAAGGTGTTGCATCAACAATCTCTCATATCAGAAGCCTGCGCACGCTCTGAAGACACGAAACCCGCCACCCGGGCATGCCGGAATGGCGGGTATCAGAGGCATTAACTGGAGAAGGTCAGGCCTCGCTGAGCGCGGCCTTGAGCGCCGCCGGACGCATCGGCAGGTCACGCAGACGCACGCCGACCGCATGCTGAATGGCGTTGGCGATCGCCGGTGCGACCACCGTGGTGCCCGGCTCGCCGAGGCCGACCGGCATCTCGGTGCTGTCGACGAATTCGAGATCCATCTGCGGCACCTGATGCATGCGCAACGGCTGGTAGGCACCCAGATTCTGCGCCACCGGACCGCCCTCGCGGTATTCGGTGCCTTCGTGCAGCGCCATCGAGACGCCCCACAGGAGCGAGCCTTCCAGCTGCGCCATGGCGCCATCCGGATGCGCCAGCGTACCGGCATCCACCACGCTGGTCAGCTTCTCGAGCTTGACCTCGCCGGTGGCGCGATCGACCTTGACCTGCGCCACACAGGCCACCCAGGTCGGCATGCTACGTTCCTGACCGAAGCTCAATGCCACGCCCATGCCGGTGTCTGCCGGCAGGCTGTCGCGCTCGCTCCAGCCGGACTTCTCCATCACTCGCTTGAGCACGCTGCGCAGACGCTCGGCACCACCGGTGCTGACCGGCGCCTTGCCGGCATTGCGGCCTTCGGCGTCCAGCAGCGCGAGACGGAATTCGGCCGGGTCCTGGCTGGCGGCCAGTGCCAGCTCATCGATATGCTGTTCGACCGCCCACAGCGTCCAGCCAGGTGCGACGGAGCGCAGGTAACCGGGCACGAAGGCCTCGTGGGCGACCTTGTTCTGCTGCGCCCAGACACGCTGGGTGCCGACGTTGTACCAGTGATCCGCGCCGCTGATGGAGAAGGAATCCAGCTTGCCGCCACCTTCGATGGCTTCTGCCATGAAGGCCGGCATCAGGGCTGCCGTCGGCCAACCGGCGGCGGCGGCGTGCTCGGAGGCCACCACGCGCCCCTCGGCATCGAGGCCGGAGCGCAGACGCTGCACCGAGGGCGAACGCACGCAATCGAAGCGGCTGTCATCGGGGCGCGTGAAGATCATCTTCACTGGACGCCCCACGGCCTTGGCCGCCAGCGCCGCCGGCACGGCGTAGTCACCATGCAGACGACGCCCGAAACCACCGCCCAGATACAGCTGGTGATGGGTGACCTTGCCTTCCTCGAGCTCCAGCGCCTTGGTGACCAGCGAGGTCAGCAGGGACTGCTGCTGATTGCCGCAGTGGATGTGCCAGTGGCCATCCTCTTCGTAGGCCAGCGCATTGGCCGGCTCCAGCGTGAAGTGCAGCACGCTTGAGGTGGTGAAGGTGGATTCCACCGTGGTGGCGGCATTCTCGAGCAGCGGCGCAGGGTCGCCCTGATCCACCAGCAACGAGCCATTGTCACGGCTCGGCGAGCTGACCAGACGCTGGCCCTCGGCCTGGATCGCCATCTCGTCGACCTGATAGCTGTCGCCCTTGCTCCACTCGACCTTGAGCAGATCAGTGGCACGCATCGCCGCCGAGAAATTGTCGGCGATGACCGCAAGCCAGCCCTGGCAGATGCCGGACGGGTCCTTGAGCTCGATGGTCTGGCGATAGCCGATGACCTTGCGGGCCTCGCTGTCATCGACGGCGGTGACCTTGCAGCCGAAGCGGCTCGGCGGCATCACCGGACGCGCATGCAATGTCTTGCCGACACGCGCCTCGATCTCTGCCGGCAGGGTGTAATCGATGCCGTAGACGGCCTGACCGTTGGTCTTGGGCGGCACGTCCAGCGCGTTGCCTCTGGTGCCCAGCACGCGACGCTCGGAGGCCGGCTTGAGCTCGATGGCCGCAAGCTCCTCCTCGGAGAAGCTGCGCTCCAGCCCCGCCGCGACGATCTCGCCATAGCCCAGCGACTGATCGCCACTGATGACGCGCCCCTTGCGCGCCTTGCAGCTCTCGACCGCCACGCCCATCTGCTGAGCACCCGCCTCGATCAGCGCGATACGTCCCGCCGCACCGGCCTGTGACAGCGGCTGGTAACTCTGGTGAACCGACCAGCTGCCGCCGGTGATCATGTAGCCCCACTTGGGAGCGCTGTCGACGTAATCGACCTTGACGCTGTCCCAGTCGGCCTCAAGCTCCTCGACCACCAGACGCGCGAGGCTGGTGGCGACGTGCTGGCCCATCTCGGACTTGGTGATATGCACGGTGACGGTGCCATCAGTGGCGATGGCGTACCACATGGTCGGCTCGAAGGCGCCGGCGGACAGCGTCTCGCTGGCCGAACCCTTGCCGTCTGACCCGGCGGCCAGCGCCGCGCCGGACACGCCGAAGGCCAGCATGGTGGAACCCGCCACACTGCCGATCAGGAAGCCACGCCGCGTGATGCCGCCGCGGCTCGAGGAAGTCTTGTGCGCGGCAGCAAGCTCGCGCTGATGCGCGGCCAGCTTGTCATCAAACCTTGCCATGAGACGTCTCCTCGACAGCAGAATGGGACGCGGGGCCAGCCATGGCACGCGGGTCGAAGGTGCCGACGCCGGCAGTCGCGGCCGTGGCGTCGGTCTGCTGACCGCTCACCTGACTGGTGGCACGCTCATTGGCGATGGTGGCGGCACGCTTCACCGCACGATGGATACGCACGTAGGCCATGCAGCGACACAGGTTGCCGGCCATGGCGGCGGTGACCTGCTCATCGGTGGGGTCGGGCGTGTTCTTGAGGAAGTCGGCGGCCTGCATGATCTGGCCGGACTGGCAGTAACCGCACTGCGGTACCTGCTCCTCGACCCAGGCCTGCTGCAGCGGGTGATCATCGTTCTCGGCTAGCCCCTCGATGGTGACGATGTCACCACCTTCGGCGGCCAGCACCGGCAGGACACAGGTACGCGCCGCTGTGCCGTTCAGGTGCACGGTACAGGCGCCGCACTGGGCGATGCCGCAACCGAACTTGGTGCCTGTCAGACCCAGGTGCTCTCGCAGCACCCATAACAGCGGGGTTTGCGGATCGACCTCGAGACTGACGGCCTTGCCGTTCAGAGTGAAGTTGGCCAAGGGGCTTCTCCTCAGGAGCATGAAGCAGGGGGCAGGGTTCGGACAACGCGTGCAGGGAGTCGTGGCCAGCCAAGGCGTCAGCTGACTGACGTGGCGTTGGTTCGGCGTCAGGGACCGACCCCGGGCCTTGAGGCCTGGCACGATTCGAATCGGTGAATTCTACAGGTCACGATCAGGCATTATGGTGCCAAGAAGGAAACAGTGTGATGTCACTGAGCTCATCCTGACCATGCAGATACTGTCTTGCATGCCACACAGTATAGCGTTTCACGCCTTGTCATCGGCAGATGTTTGCATGACATCGGTCCGCCCAGGGACAGGGACGGTAGCGGTCGAGGACGATGGCAACGCCCCAGCACGAGGGCTCCCGCGAAAGCATATGACTGGCTGGTATGGATGAGAGTGTCGCAGACGCGTCTGACAGCGGCGTTTCCGGCATCTGTACTTTTATGAGAATAAAGTGAAATGTAGCGAGAGTCCTAATGTAGCGAGAGTCCTCATGCAGGACGTTCCGCCCATGGCCAGCACCGGGGGCAGGAACAGCAAGAACAACGACAATAACGATTGCCAGCATGAGGATCTGACATGCAACTGAACTGGAAGGCAACGATCGCGTTGGCAGCGCTGATACTCGCCATCAACACCGGGGCGCGCCAGGCGATGGGCTTCATGCTGCCACCGATGGCCAGCGAACTCACCTGGGGCATGGGAAGTCTGTCATTCGCGCTTGCCATCCAGAATCTGGTCTTCGGCCTGGCCGCGCCCATCGCCAGCAAGCTGTCGGATCGCTTCGGCACCCTCAGCGTCTTTCTGGTCGGCAGTCTGTGTTACGCGGTCGGCATGGGCGTCACCGCCCTCTGGCCGACCCCGACGGTGTGGATGCTGGGCGCGGGCGTACTGGCCGGCATCGGCATCGGGGCGACCACCTTCCCGCTGGTGCTGGCTGCCGTCACTCGCGTGGTCCCCCTCCAGCATCGTGGCATCGGGCTGGGCATCGCCTCGGCCGGCGGCTCCTTCGGGCAGCTGATCTACTCGGTCGCGACTCCGATGCTGGTGCTGATCGACTGGAAGATCGCCATGCTGGCGCTTGGCGCCAGCTGTCTGCTGCTGATTCCCATGGCCCTGCCGTTGCTGCGTCGCCCGTCGGCCGGCAGTGAGACACAGGCGGAGGATGTCCCGAGCCAGGGCCCGCTTCTGCAGGACCGGCGCTTTCTGGCGCTGGCCGGCGGCTTCTTCGTCTGCGGCGTGCATGTCGCCTTCATCGCCACCCATCTGCCCAATTTCGTGGTCGCCTGCGGGCTGCCCTTGAACGTGGCCGGCAATACGCTGGCGATCATCGGCGCGCTCAATATCGCCGGCACCATCCTGTTCGGGGCCTGGGGCGGCCGCCGCCACCCGCCGCAGCTTCTGATACTGATCTACGTGTGTCGCGCTGCGCTGGTGATGGCGATGGTGGTCATTCCCCCCAGCAGCGCCCTACTGTATGTCTTCGGTGCGATCATGGGTGTGCTGTGGCTATCGACGGTGCCGCTGACCAGCCAGGCCGTCGCGCTCTACTTCGGCCAGAAACGTCAGGCCTTCGTGTTCGGCATGGTGCTGGCCGCCCACCAGGTCGGTGCCTTCCTGGGAGCCTGGGGCGGTGGTGTGGTCTATCAGCTGACCGGCAGCTACGACCTGTTGTGGATCGCCAGCGCTATCTTCGGCCTGCTGGCCGCGCTCGTGCACTGGCCGGTGCGCCGCGAGCCCAAGCGCAGGGTGCAGCCACAGCTGGCTTGAGTGGCGCCACGGCTTCCACTTATCAAGCCTCAGACCTCTGATCACACCTTCACAACGACACAGCCCCACCGGCGAGACCGATGGGGCTGTGTCGTTCATGGCGTCAGCGGGGGCGATCAGCGCTGGAAGGCGTAGACATTGCCGACCTTCAACAGCCGCGTCAGCTCATCCAGTGCCACCAAGGTTTCCTCGGCCAGCTGCGGATCGGCAAGGTCTGCCGGCGTCAGGCTGTCACGGTAGTGACGCTTGACCCAGGCACCCAGCTCGGCATGCAGCGTATCGCTCATCATCACGCGCCCGGACAGCGCGGCGCGCTCGGCGTCGCTGAGTACCACGCGCAGACGCAGACAGGCTGGGCCACCGCCATTGCGCATGCTCTGCTTCACGTCCTTGACCAGCACTTCGCCGATCGGGTTCGGGCCGGCCAGAATCGCATTCTGCAGCGCGTTCCACACCGCCTCGTTCTCCTGACACTCGCCCGGCACCACCAGCGTCATGCTGCCATCGTCGTTGGAGAGCAGCTGCGAATTGAACAGATAGGACGACACGGCATCCTCGAGACTGACGGCTTCCAACGGCACGCGGATCGGGATCAGCGGCGTGGACAGCTTGGCGCGAAGCTCGTCGAGCACCGCCTCCTCATTGCGGAAGGCCAGCTCGTGATAGAACAGCACCGGGCCATTGCCCACCGCGATGACGTCGTTGTGGAAGACACCGGCATCGATGGCCTCCGGATGCTGCTGGGCGAACACCACCTGGTCTTCGCTCAGACCATGATGACGCGCGACGGCCTGACTGGCTTCCAGCGTCTGACGCGCCGGATAGCGACGCGGTTCGACGCCATCACCGCCGAAAGCCTGGCGGCCGTAGACGTAGAGATGCACGCCAGGTCCGCCGTGGCCATCGCACAGCCGCGTATGGTTGGCGGCGCCCTCATCGGAGAAGGCCGGCGTCGCGGGCAGCGCGGGGTGATGCGCGAAGTGGCCATCGTCGGCGAAGATGGCACCCAGGATGCGCCCGGTGGTCGCGGGTTCCAGGTAGCGGTGGAAGCTGGACTGCAGGTTGGCCGGCGTGAAGTGCACACGGCCATCACCACTGTCGCGTGACGGCGTGACGGTGGCGGCGTTGGCGGTCCACATGCTGGAGGCAGAACACACCGCGCGCAGAAGCTGCGGGGCCTGCTCGCTGGCCGCCTTCAACACCTGGGCGTTGCTGCCGGTGAAGCCGAGGTCACGCAGTGCCCCAAGGTCCGGGCGCTGCTGCGGCAGCAGAATCCCCTGTGCATACCCCAGGTCCGCCAGCGACTTCATCTTGTCGAGGCCCTGCAGCGCGGCTTCGCGCGGGTTGGAGGCCAGCCCGCCGTGGCGCATCGAGGCCACGTTGCCATGCGCCAGACCGGCGTAGTTGTGGGTCGGGCCGACCAGGCCATCGAAATTGATCTCTTGATACGAAGTATCGGACATGAAGGTCTCCTGCCACGACGCCTTGCCAGCTCAGCAAACAGGCACGGCGGGCGTCGTGGTCAACAATGGGTAAGCGGCAGCGGTGCCCGAATGGACGGCCTTACAGACGGATACCGGCCGGCAGGTTCGCGGGCAGCGCCAGCTCCTCGGCTTCCATCGAGGCGACCGGATAGCTGACATAGTCGGCGGCGTAATAGGCACTGGGGCGATGGTTGCCGCTGTCGCCGATGCCACCGAAGGGCGCATCGCCGGAGGCGCCGGTGGTCTGGCGGTTCCAGTTGACGATGCCGGCGCGAATGCGCAGCAGGAAGTCGTCCCAGTCAGCGCGATCGCCACCGATCAGCCCGGCCGAGAGGCCGTAGCGGGTGTCATTGGCCAGCGCGATGGCGTCGTCCCAATCGGCGTAGCGGTGGATCTTGAGCAGCGGACCGAAGAACTCCTCGTCCTCGAGCGCAAGGCCAGTGACATCGATCAGCGCCGGGCTGAGCAGACTGGTGCCCTCTTCCACCTGCTGCATGCGCACGATGACGTTGCCGCCCAGCACTTCGAGATCGTCCTGCGCCTTGAGCAGACCCTCGGCCGCGGCGACGCTTGCCAGGCCGCCATAGAAGGGGGCGTCCTGCGCGAACTGCCCCGCCACCCGCAGCTCACGCAGCGCCGTGGCCAGTGTCTCGATCAGACGATCACCGACCTCGCCCTGCGGCACGATCAGGCGCCGCGCACAGGTACAGCGCTGACCGCCCGAGGCGAAGGCCGACTGGATGATCGCCAGTACCGCAGCGGCTTCATCCTGCACATCGCGCACCACCAGCGGGTTGTTGCCGCCAAGCTCCAGCGCCAGCAGCTTGCCGACCTGACCGGCGAACTGGCGGTGCAGCAGCTTGCCGACCTTGGCACTGCCGGTGAACAGCAGTCCATCGATGCCCTCGGACTGGGACAGGGCCTGGCCGACTTCCGCTGCGCCCTGCACCAGATTGATCACGCCGGCGGGCAGGCCCGCGGCCTCCCAGCACTGCAGGGTGAGATCGGCGGTAGCCGGGGTCAGCTCGGAGGGCTTGAACACGCAGGCATTGCCCGCCAGCAGCGCCGGTACCATGTGGCCGTTGGGCAGATGCCCCGGGAAGTTGTAGGGGCCGAAGACGGCCATCACGCCGTGCGGACGGTGGCGCAGGACTGCCTGGGTGCCCGCGACATCCTTGGCACGCTCGCCGGTACGCTCATGATAGGCCTTCACCGAGATCGCGATCTTGCCGATCATCGCGCCGACCTCGGTGCGTGCTTCCCACAGCGGCTTGCCGGTTTCGCTGGCGATGCTGACCGCCAGCGCTTCGCGGTGCAGCTCCAGCTGATCGCGGAAGCGCTCCACCACCGCCAGACGCGCCTCGAAGCCCAGACGTGCCCAGGCCGGGAAGGCCTGACGCGCTGCCGCGACGGCCTGCTCGACCTGCGCGGCAGTGGCAGCGGCGCCCTGCCACAGACGTGCGTGGGAGACGGGGTCGGTCTTGGTGAAGAATGCGGCCTCGCCCGCTTGCCACGCGCCGTCGATGAAGAGCTGTTGACGCACGTTGAGTGTGGCGGGAGTCGAATTCGTAGTGGTCATGGCATGCCTCATCGAAAGGGCGCGCCGCGCGAGCGACGCTGAACAAGGAGTAACGGGACAGTTGGCGATCTGCCCCGCTGATGGCAAAAGGACGCAAGGCGGTATACGCCTGCGAGTTGGCGCGAAGAAGCGGATGCCCGTGGCGGACGCTTCAGCCGGCCAGCACGCGCAGCGTGTCGCCGCCGGTGACGCCGAGGCGTTCGGCCTCATCACGGTACAGACGCACATGGCAAGCGCCGGAGTCGTCCCGGGTGACGTCATGGCTGATCCAGCTGGCACGGAAGTCGGCCATGCCGGTGGTGGCGGCCATCACAGAGGGACGCTCGCAGGCCGGGGCATCAGATGCGATCACCTCGACACTTGCCAGCTGGCTGTCACGCACGGCGCGCACATCATCGATATAGGCCTCGACCGTCGGGCCGCCATCGAAGATGTCGACGTAGCCTTCCCAGCGCAGCCCTTCCTTCTTGAGCATCGCCACCGCCGGCCGGGTGTGCTCATGCACCTGCCCGATGGCAGCCCGCGCGGGCTCGGAGAGAAACGGCGTATAGATCGGGAACTTGGGCATCAGCTCGCCGATGAAGCTCTTCTGGCCCATGCCGGTGAGGCGGTCGGCCTCATTGAAGTCCATCGGGAAGAAGTGGCTGCCCAGACATTCCCAGAACGGGCTACGCCCTTCAGGTGTGAAGACACCGCGCATCTCGGCCAGTACCTTGTCGGGGAAGGCCGCGCGGAACTGTGCCATGAACAGCCAGCGCACCTTGGAGAGCAGCGCGCCGTTGCGGTCCTTGCGCCAGCCCTCACGCAGGAACAGCGAGCAGACCTCGGCATCACCGGTGTGGTCGGAACACAGCGTCAGCGTATCCAGGGTGCGATGCAGATCGAGCTGCACCGAGGAATGCGCCAGCGAACCGAGGCGATAGTGATAGAACGGCGCATCGGTGCCCACGCAGGCCTCGATGGCACAGCAGCCCGCGATGCTGCCGTCGCGATCATCCTCGAGCACGAAGAAGTAAAGGCGATCATCGCCGGGTTCGCGGCCCTCGAAGGCAGCCAGGGTGCGCTCTATCTTGGCGCTGAGAAACTCATGATTGTCCGGCAGCGAGGTGAAGCCGACACCGGTTTCCCGCGCCAGTACCTTGAGGCCTTCGATATCGTGTCGAGCGATAGGACGAATGCGCATTACAACTCTCCCTCATCCATCGTCGGCAATGGCATCGGCACGGCGAGCACCGCACGCCCCTCTTCCACGCCCAGTACCTCGGCCTGCTGCGGCGTCAGCATCAGCTGGCCGGTCGGCGTCAGGGCATAACGCGCCAGCACGCAGCGGAAATCGCCGAGTCGCTGGTTGGCTACCATCGCCGGCACTGCATCCGGCAGGCTTTCCTGCGGACGGATACGCACCGGATGCCAACCGCACTGCTTGAAGGTGTGCAGACGCTCGCACTCCGCCAGCAGCAAGGGGCCGGCATCGAAGATGTCGACATGACGCGAGCGCGAGAAACCCTCGGCGAGCATCTCCTGCATGGCGTACTCATGGCGCGGATTCTCACGCCCGATGGCGGCGCGCGCCTGGGGCGTGAGCAGCGGCAGATAGAGCGGGAACGGCGGCATGACCTCGGCGATGAAGCTCTTGGAGCGCACCCCGGCCATCTGATTGATTTCATTGAAATCACGATCAAAGAAGTGCTGGCCGACGCTGTCCCAGAACGGGCTGACCTGGCGCTCGTCGCGCGTTTCCAGATAGCCCGGGAAGGCCACCGCCAGTTCGGTGGCGAAGCGTTCCGGGTACTGGGCGATGAACATCAGGCGTGCGCGGCGCAACAGGCTGTCCGCATCCGTCTCGCGGTAGCGGGCATCCAGCGACAGCGCGCACAGCAGCGTGGCGTCCGACACCTCATGCGACAGCGACAGCGTCTGCACTTCGTGGCGCACGTTGAGCTGCTGCGAGGCGTGGATCAGCGTTTCCTGACGATAGGTGTAGTAGGCCTCCCGCGCGCCAGCCTCGGCGCGCAGTGAGGCGGTACCGACCACTTCACCGGTATCGAGATCTTCCAGCACGAAGCAGTAGATCTCGTCGCCCGGGAAGTCGATCTCGGCACGAAGGCTCCGCTGGGAGCGCAGAATGCGCTCCTCGAGGCGATCACGATGTGCCGGTAGATTGGTCAGGCGAGGCGTGGCCGTGGCCGCGAGCCGCTCGAGAGCGAGCAGATCGCGGCTTTCGGCAGGCCGCACCACCAGCATCGGGGCACTGCTCATGGCGCTGCTCATGCAGATGCAGAGGCGGCGACGAAGTTCGCCACGGCGCGGTCGAGCTTGTCGAGACCGCTCTGGATCTCCTCTTCGCTGATCACCAGCGACGGTGCCAGACGCAGCACGTCAGGACCGGCGATCAGCACCATCAGACCTTCTTCCATCGCCAGGTTGAGAATGTCCTTGGCACGCCCTGCGTAGTCCGGCGCCATCTGGGCACCGATCAACAGACCCATGCCACGTACTTCCTTGAAGACACCGTGACGCTTGGCGATGCCTTCCAGACCGTTGCGCAGCAACTCGTGGCGGTGGGCGACGCCCTCGAGCACTTCCGGCGTGTCGATGGTCTCGAGCGCCGCCAGACCCACGGCACATGCCAGCGGGTTGCCGCCGTAGGTGGAGCCGTGAGTGCCGATGGCCATGGCCGGTGCGATGCGATCGGTGGTCAGCATGGCGCCCAGCGGGAAGCCGCCGCCGATGCCCTTGGCGGTGGTCAGGATGTCCGGCACCACACCGAAGTGCTGGTAGGCGTACAGGTGGCCGGTACGGCCGGCACCGCTCTGGACTTCATCGAAGATCAGCAGCGCATCGTGCTGGTCGCATAGTTCACGCAGTCCTTCCAGAAAGGCCTGCTCGCCCGGGATGATGCCGCCCTCGCCCTGCAGCGGCTCGACGATGATCGCGCAGGTGTCATCGCCCATCAGCTCGCGCACGGAGTCGAGATTGTTGAATTCGGCGTGCTGGATACCGCCCGGAATCGGTCCGAAGCCCTGGGAATACTTGGGCTGACCACCGACGCTGACGGTGAAGAAGGTGCGGCCATGGAAGGACTGACGGAAGGAGATGATCTTGTCCTTCTTCTCGCCATGGGTGTCGTGGGCGAAACGACGCGCCAGCTTGAGGGCGGCCTCGTTGGCCTCACCACCGGAGGAGCAGAAGTAGACCTTGTCGGCGAAGGTGCGCTCGGTCAGCGCCTTGGCCAGCGCCAGTGCCGGCTCGTTGGTGTAGACATTGGACAGGTGCCAGACCTTGTCGGCCTGGTCCTTGAGCGCCTTGACCAGCGCCGGGTGGCAGTGACCCAGCGAGGTGACGGCGATGCCACCGGCGAAGTCGATGTACTCGCGACCTTCCTGATCCCACAGACGGCTACCCTCGCCGCGTACCGGAATGGCAGCCTGGGGTGCGTAGTTGGGCACCATGGCATGGTCGAAATCGGCACGGGTCAGCTGGGTCATCGTCTCTTCCTCATCGCGGGGTCTTGGCATGGCCGACCGATGATCGGCAAGCCACGGGTCATGACACTCGAGTATAGGGAGGCGAGATGACAAAGACTTTCAGCGAAAGGACGACGACTTATGTCAGGAGGCGACTTTTGTCATCCAGGTAAGGTGTCAGGCCTGCAGCATGAGACGTTCGTCGCGGGGGCTGCGCCCGAAATGGTTGCGAAACGCCGTGGAGAAGTGAGCGGCGCTGGAAAAGCCGGTGGCCAGCGCGATCTCGCCGATCGGCTGATCGCTCTCGCGCAACAGCTGGCGCGAACGCGCCAGGCGCAGATCCAGATAGTAACGGCTGGGCACCGCCTGCAGATGCTTCTTGAACAGCCGCTCGAGCTGACGCCGCGAGATACCGAGGTGCTCGCCGATCTCGTGGGTAGAGAGCGGCTCCTCGATATTGGCCTCCATCAGCGTCACGGCCTCCACCAGTGGCTGCGGCGCATGGGCGAAACGGTTCTTGAGCGGCACGTGCTGTGGCTCGTCCGCCAGCCGGATGCGCTCGCAGACGAAGTGCTCGGAAACCTTCTCGGCCAGCGCGCGACCATGCTGCTGGGCGATCAGCGTCATCATCATGTCCATCGCCGCGGTACCACCGCCGCAGGTGACACGATCGCGGTCCAGCTCATAAAGCTGATGGGAGACGTTGACCTGCGGGAAGTCGCGACGGAAGGATTCGGCGCGCTGCCAATGAATCGTCGCACGATAGCCATCGAGCAGCCCGGCACGAGCCAGCTCGCGGGTGCCGGTGGAGATGCCGCCCAGCATCACGCCACGTTCGGCCAGACGCTTGAGCCAGGCCAGCAGCGCGGGATTCGAGGCCACCTCCTGCGGGCCCGCCTCCCCCGCCGGCTGAGCGCCGCACACGAACAGGGCGTCCAGATGGCGCGAATCACTGGCGACCAGACTGTCCGGCGAGAGGCTCAAGCCCGCCGCGGACGCCACGCCACGCCCGTCAAGCGCGAAGGTGACGGCCCGATAGAGTGTCTGCCCCGCGAGCTGATTGGCCACTTGCAGGGGCTCCAGCGCACAGGCCTGGGACAACAACGAGAAGCCGGGCAGCAGCACGAAGCCTATCTGGCGTTGCTGGGCCTGGGGAGAAACCAGTGAATCCACGGGCATGAGTATGGCGCTGAATCCGTCGGGTAGAAGGTGAGTCAAACGAGCGGTGGATGTCGGTGGATATCAAAGTCATGCCACCAGACTGCCATCAGAGTGCCGCCATATTGTGCCATGCCTGCTACGCCAATGCCTGACCAGCGCCCCAGAGACAGCACCACAAAGGCTGTGCAAACGACAACGCCACCCCGAAGGATGGCGTTGTCGTGCATCAGAGCTTTTATCCGTGCTTACATCTGCACGACATCGAACTCGACATCGGTGGCAACATCGGCATCGTAGTCGACGTCGTCACGGGTGAAGCCGAACAGCTTCAGGAATTCCTGCTTGTAGCTGGCGTAGTCGGTGATGTCGAACAGGTTGTCGCTGGTGACCTGCGGCCACAGTTCCTGACAGGCCTGCTGGACGTCGTCTTTCAGCTCCCAGTCATCAAGACGAAGACGGCCGGACTCGTCGGTGGCGATCTCGTCTTCGCCATAGAAGCGCTCGGCGTAGAAGCGGTTGAGCTGCTCGATGGTGCCTTCGTGCAGGCCCTTCTCCTTCATGATCTTGTAGACCATGGAGATGTAGAGCGGCATGACCGGGATCGCGGCGCTGGCCTGGGTGACCACGGACTTGAGCACGGCCACGTGGGCACGACCGCCCTTGGCGGACAGCTTCTCGTGGATGCTGCCGGCGGCGCGATCCAGATCTTCCTTGGCGCGCCCCAGCGCACCGTGCCAGTAGATCGGCCAGGTGATCTCGGTGCCGATGTAGCTGAAGGCGACGGAGCGGGCGCCCTCCGCCAGCACGCCAGCCTCATCCAGCGCCTGCATCCACAGCTCCCAATCCTGACCACCCATCACGGTGACGGTATCTTCGATTTCCTGCTCGGTGGCCGGCTCGACCTCCGCTTCGATGATGGTGTCCTTGTTGGTGTCGATGGCGGTCGCGCGGTAGGTCTCGCCGATCGGCTTGAGCACGGAGCGCTTCACTTCACCGCTGTCCGGCAGCTTGCGCACCGGAGAGGCCAGCGAGTAGACGACGAGGTCGACTTCGCCCATGTTGGCCTTGATCAGCTCGATGGCCTTGGCGCGTGTCTCATGCGAGAAGGCATCGCCATTGATGGCCTGGCTGTAGAGGCCTTCCTGCTTGGCGAACTTGTCGAAGGCGGCAGAGTTGTACCAGCCTGCGGTGCCGGCCTTCTTCTCGGTGCCCGGCTTCTCGAAGAACACGCCCAGAGTATCGGCGCCATAACCGAAGGCTGCCGTGATGCGTGCCGCGAGGCCATAGCCGCTGGAAGAACCGATCACCAGCACCTTCTTCGGACCACCGTCACGCTTGTCACCGACTGTCTTGCGGGTGATGGCGATCTGCTCGGCGACATTCTGCTCGCAGCCCTTGGGATGTGTGGTGGTGCAGATGAAGCCACGAACCTTGGGTTTGATGATCACGTAAAGAACCTCGTTTGCTGTTGGCCCGGCGTGTACCCGCCGATGCGATACTCGCTTCACGCTGACAGCAGGCAATGGCCGTCCCTGGATGGTGAAGCGTATCGTGAAATAGGGCGTTCGAATCCCGTAAAGCAGGCTCAGTGCCAGCTCATGGGCGCTATTCTAGCGGCTGTCGGCGACGCTGTCCGCCCTGCCGTCATGATCCGCCATCTGCCTGCATATCACTGGAGCCGGCCGCGGCGGCTGCCGTATCATGTAGGCCTTTTCACGTACTGCCATTCCACTGCCGTCCTGCATTCGCCGCTGGTTGCCAGCCGCACTGTCCGACAGGCTCTGCCCAGGATGTTTTCATGAACGATCAGAACGCTCACCTCGCCCCCGATGTGGCCGCCCTGCTCGAGCGCCGACAGGACATCTGGCTGGCGCTGTCTCCACTGTGGCTGGAACGCGAACCGCGTGAAGCCGAGTATCAGCACATGGCAGAAGTCGTCGAAGCCCAGGGGCTGAGCTTCCAGGAACTGGAAAAGCTCTATCGGCTTGAGATGGCCCCGGTACTGGTGCGAGAACAGGTCAGCATGACACCCAATTTCAAGGGCTTCGATGACAGCCAGCTGTTGTCGCGCCTGCTGCAGCATACGCATCGTCTGACGCGTGGCCGGCGCATGTTCTGGCTGCTGTTTTCGGGGCTGGCCACGATGCCGAGTCGCCATCGCTACGGGAATCTGCTCGAGATCCTGCACCTGCGCGGCAACACGCCCCGCTAGCGCGCCCCGCAATCTGCACGGGGAAGCCTGACGAGGGCTCTGGCCTGCAACGCCTGAATGGCAAGACACCCCGCGACCGGAAGGTCACGGGGTGTCCTGTAGTGCTCAACTAGTGCCTGGTGGAGCTCAACCGCCATTCCTCGAGGGGCTGACGACGCCAGGCTCATGGCCGTTTGTGGCGCGGCACTCTCAGCACCCCTTGTGCGCGGCGCTTCTGCCAATCAGACAGACTTGAAAGGCCGCGGCTGTCGCTGATGCGCTTGCCCCCTTCCAGACGTTTGCTCATCCACAGCGCACTGCCATTGAAACTGTAGATAGGCAGCAGGTCCGTACGCTCACTGGCCGGCAGGATGGAACTGTTCAGGTTGTCCAGTACATCAGGATTGCGCGTATTGACGCCCTGATAGGTCACGACCATGTGGAACTGGTTGAGGCTGAGCGCCTTGACGTAGTGCAGACGCAGGCGGTCTTCCGGTACGCCAAGCTCGCGTAGAGTCAGGTACTTGGCCATGGCGAAGTCGTCGCAATCACCGGCCCCTGCCCCCAGAAACTCCTGCGGCGTCGCCCAGTAATCGGTCGCTCCCCAGACGCTGAGATCATCGGTGAAGTCGAGACGATTGAAGAAATCGTTCACTTCGCTCAACTGACGCCTGACCGGCGCGCCCTCCAGACGCTGCAACAGTTGCTGCCATTGCTGCACACGATTCCAGCCACCTGTCCCGTAGATCTGGATGAACTGGCGGGAGTCCACCGCCTGTGCCAGACCCGCACCGAGCGACAACGCCAACAGCACCCCGACCGCAAGACCCTCCCACCAGCGGCGATGATTCATGTCGAGGCACCCTGAATGTCACTTAGCGAGGCATATCTTCTGCTGGATTGGCGAGCCTTGCCATGACATCGACTGCCGGTGACACGAAGCCCTGATAGCCATCTGCGCCCAGCGACATCGCCCGCACCTGATCCGCCTCGGATTCGACGCGGGTCACGATGACCTGCGACTCGACCTGATGCGCCGTCATGCACAGACTCTGCAGCAGCTCGGTGTCGACGTCTTCGCGCTTGAAGAACGCCTGGTCGATCTTGACGTAATCAGGCCGCAGCGCCGACAGATAGCTGAGCTCCTTCAGCTCTCGGGCGAAGCGGTCGATGCCGCCCCGCGCACCCAGTTGACGAGCATGTCGGAACAGCATCTTGATACGCTCCTGATGTCTGAGGGCGATGCTTTCGGATACCTCGATATCCAGACGCTTGCACAGACGCGGATGCGCCGCCAACCAGTTGAGCAGGCCAATATAACTGGCTTCATCGTCGAAGGTTTCTTCGGTCAGGTTGAGCGCCAGTCTTGGCACATCAATCCTGTCGATATAGGACGCCAGCCACTCCAGAGCGCGCAGATCGAACTGCGCCCCCATGCGGAAATGGCGAATCACGGGCAGGAAGTCACCCGCACGATGCAGTTCATCGCCATCGCGCAGACGGGCAAACAGCTCGCGGTGCAGCTCGCCGCCATCATTGAGCAACACTGGCTGAGCGACGAAATCGAGCCCCTTGGGGGCGTCCAGAGCCTTTTCGATGATCTCGCGCCATTCGCCTCGCGGACGTGCACGGCCGCCCGCAGGGGCCAGCTCCACGCCAGACCCTTGCTCGATAGCCTGGCGAAGCGTGGCATCTGCAACGGCAAACATCTGGGTACGCTGCATGCCCGGCTCACGCCGAACGGCGCCAATGGCACAGTTCTCCGGCGGAATATCCACCAGCGGATTGGCATCCAGCAGGTGGTCGATATCCTCCGCCAATAGCGTGAGAAATTCCTGAAGCCGAGTCTCATCGGTTTCCGGCAGCAACAGACCGAAATCACTATTGGCCAGGCGCGCGGCGATGATCGCCTCACCCGCCAGTTCACGATCTTCCAGTTTGCGCGCAATGGCTTTCACCAGAGCATCACGCCCCTTGTAGCCCTGCTCGCGATACACCACCTCGATATGCGACACACGCAGCAGCGCGAAGCTGCCACCCATCGGCTCGCTCAGCCACTCATCGACCGCTCGGTTCAAATAGCCCCGGTTGCCAAGCCCCGATACCGAGTCTTCTTCCGCCTGGCGCTGCAGACGCGCCAGCTGCGCGGCCTGAGCCTCGAACTGGGTCTGAAGGCGCTGTCCCAGACGATTGACCGCCGAGGTAATGCCCTTGAGCTCCGCCACGCTGGTCTCCTCCAGCGGCGCGTCGAAGCGCTGCGTCTCCATCTCATTGAGGCGAGACGAAAGGCGCTCCAGCGGGCGCAGCAGACGGCGCATGACCAACGAGGCAACCAGCAGCGTGATCAGGCCGCCCAGCAGCAGCCAGAGCGCCAGACGCTTGGCCAGCTGCCAGAGCTGATCGTAGCCCTGGGCAGATTCACCGGTCAGGCTGATCGTGCCCAACGACGCCCAACCACCGGGCAGCTCTCGGCTCGCCGATTCCACCGGCATGGGAATCAGGTCACGAAACCACTCCGGTGCCAGACTCTCGCGCACGACATTGAAAGCGATGGGCGTCGCGATGGCCACGCTCTCCAGCCTTGCATCGCGCACATGACCACCATCCACCGTGGCACGGATCAGGGCTTCGGCACTGGCGGCATCGCCAAGCTCTACATGTGGCACCAGCGCGAGACTCAAGCTCTGGGCGAGATTCGAGAGTTCGACGCGTTGTCGTTCGGCCAGTGCATCACGGGTGTTGTTGACCTGGATGAAGAAGATACCGAGGGAGAACCCCAACAATACCAGCAACATCAAGGTAAACAGGCGGCGCGAAAGACTCATCTGATTTCCTCATCAACCATCAGCATGGCAGCAGCGCTTCCAGAGTTCGGGAGCGCCGTGGGTGGCTTAACCCTGTTGTTGGACGGGGACGGCAACACTCATGGAATCCAGCAGAGCGCCGGTCGCCGACAGCAGGCGATAGTTGGCGGTTTCCAGATCAAAACGGGCGCGAATCAGGTTCTGTTGAGAGGTGAACAGCTCACTCTCGCTATCCAGAAGGTCCAGCAATGTGCGACGCCCGATATCGAATTGCTTGCGATAACTCTCGCGAGTATCAGTCGCGGCACGCACATAACTTTCCAGGTAATCGATCTGGCGCTTGAGGTTCTCGCGGGCATTCCATGCCAGACGAATCTCGTCACGTACATCGCGCATCACGCGATCATTGTCGTGCTCGACCGCTTCCAGCGCTGCCTGACGACCGCGGATCTCGGATTGATCGCGGCCACCACGATACAGGTTGTAGCGCATGACCAGTTCGACGCTCCAGTCGTCTGACTTGCTCTTGTCCTGGTCATAATCATTGTCCAGCGTGCGATTGCCCTCGAGACTGAACTCGGGGTAGTTATCCCCCTTCTCGGCATTCACTTCATGGCGCGCAGCATCAATGGAGACCCGTGCCGCCGCCAACAGCGGGTTGCGCTGATTGGCCTGCACGTAGGCGCTCTCGACATCCTCGCTGAGCAGGCTGGTGTCGATACCCGGCATGCTGAGGTCCGACGGCATCTCACCCACCAGACGCAGATAGGCAGAGCGGGAATCCTCGAGATTGTTGATCGATGACAGCACGCTGGCTTCGGCATTGGCCAGACGACCATCCACCTGACGCACGTCACTGCGCGCACCAAGGCCGGACTCCGCACGCCGCCCGATATCATTCGAGATGCGGCGGTGAGCCTCGAGATTGGCTTGTGCGTACTTGAGAATCAGCTCATCACGCATGACCTGCAGATAAGCGCCGGCCGTATCCAGCGCGATGTCATTGGCCTCGGCCGCGACCTGCAGGCGCTGGTAATCCGCCTCTGTCTCGGCCTGGCGAATGCGCTCGATTGTCGTGTTGCCGTCCCAGAGCAGCTGACGGATGGTCAGATCAAGACGTGTGTAATCGTGCCAGTCGTCATCATCATTGACACCGTCATCTTCCGAGTCGAACTTGCCATAACCCAGACGACCGGTCAGATCCACCGTCGGGCGATACGCCCCACGCTGGGTTTCCGCTTCTTCGAGTCGCTGTATGTGGCGTGATACCTGAATGCGCGTGCGCGGGTTTTCCATTACCGCTCGGGATACGGCCTCTTCAAGAGTCGCAGCCGAAGCCTGAACGCCAAACCCCATCCCTGCGGCGATGCTCAGCGCCAAGAGTGTCTTTTTCATTATGAGTTACCCTCGAATCCATCAAATCCTTGATCAACGTTCACGCAAGGCACCTTGCCTGGCGCGCAGAATCGGCTTCATCAAATATTGCAGTACGGTCTGATTGCCAGTGATCACATCGACACTGGCCTGCATGCCCGGAATGATCGTGAGCGGATCCGAGTCACTTCCAAGGTGGTTCTGCTCCGTCAGCACCTTGATCTCGTAGAAACTGTTGCCTTCCTCATCCTGCACAGTATCCGCACTGATCTGATCGACCTTGCCTTCCAATCCACCGTAGATGGTGAAATCGTAGGCAGATAACTTGACGACCGCCGGCTGTCCGATTCTCAGGAAGCCGATGTCCTTGGGAGCGACTCGCGCCTGAACCAGTAGCTGATCCTCGATGGGCACGATCTCCATCAGGTCTTCCCCGGGCTCGATGACGCCGCCTATGGTATTGATATTCAGCGTCTTGATGGCGCCCTGAACCGGAGAGGTCACCAAAGTACGATCGAGTCGGTCCTGAAGACTGGTGCGCCCCTCACGCAAGCGACCTAGATCCGCCTGGGTCTTGGCGAGTTCTTCCGCGGCACGTGAGCGGAATTCCTGCGCGACGCCGACCCGATTCGAGATGGCTTCATCCAGCTCCGATTGCTTGCCCGGCACGGCCAGGCGCGCCGATTCAAGATCGCCCCGCAGGTCGTTGACCTCACGCTGGATCTTGAGAAGGTCTACCTGAGAGACCACGCCTTCACGCACCAGCGGGGCCGTCATGCCCAGCTCGCGACGCGACAGTTGATAGCTGCGCTCAAGACTGTTGATGCGCGACCTCAACTCACGCAACTCCTGCTCTTTCTGCAGAATCTGCTCACGCGCGCCATTGAGGCCACTGTTGAGCTGATTCAGATGCGTGCGATATGCCGTCATCGCACGCGACACCAGAGCGGGACTACGCGCCTTGAATTCTTCATCGAAGGGCAACTCGATATTCTTCACGATCACCTGATCCTTCCAGGCGTCCGCGGAGGCGTTGACCTCGATGGACTCAAGCTCGGTATCGTACTGAATGATGGTGGCCTGCAGGCCATCGAGGGTCGAGACACGCTCACGCAGATCGGAACCTGCACTGGTGTCGTCGATACGCAGCAGTGGCTCCCCCGCCGAGACGACTTGACCTTCCTTGATATAGATCTCGCGCACGATACCGCCTTCCAGGTTCTGGACAACCTGCAGGTGCGTCGAGGGTACGACCTTGCCGGAGCCGCGAGTGACGACCTCCAGACTCGCCTGGCTGGCCCAGATGATGAAGACGACCACGAATGCGAGCACCATCCAGATCAGGATGCGCGACTTCCAGGGGGTCGCCAGCAAGACAGCTGAACTGACATCGTCGAGATGGTGAAGGTCACGCTGCTCAATCGGTGCCTTAGCCACGATTCACCTCCTGCTTGCGCCCGGCGACTCGGCCTTCATTCAAGGCGCTCAGCACCTGCTGCTTGGGCCCATCGGCGACGATGCGCCCTCCTTCCATGACGATGACGCGGTCTACCACGTCGAGCATGCTGCTCTTGTGGGTGACCAGCACCAGCGTCTGGCTGCGTGGCAGGGACTTGAGCATTCTGCGCAGACGCAGCTCGGCGCGGTTATCCATGTGCGAACCGGGCTCATCGAGCAGCAAGAGCGGGGGACGCATCAAGAGTGCACGTGCCAGCAAGACCGTCTGACGCTGACCGCTGGAGAGCATGCGCCCACCCTCGCCCACCTGACGGTCCAGTCCTTCAGGGTGATGACGAGTGAATTCGGTCACGCCGGAGGCGTCAGCCGCGAGTTCGATCTGTACATCACTGGCGTGTGGTTGGCCGAGGGTGATGTTGTCGCGAATGGAGCCGAAGAACAGTGCACTGTCCTGGCCCGCATGGCCGATATGCCGACGTACGTCGGCGGGATGCAGCTGATTGAGATCCAGCCCATCAATACGAACGCTGCCAGCCGTAGCACGATACAGACCAGAGATAAGGCGCTGCAAAGTACTCTTGCCAGCACCGATACGCCCGATGATCGCGATCCTCTCACCTGGTTCGATGGTCAATGAGATATCCGACACGGCAGGCGGCGTATTCGGCGCATAGGCAAAGCCGACGCGATCGAATTCGATGCGCATCTGCAAGTGCTCGCGGTGAACGTAACGACGATCTTCCGACTCCTCCGGCAATGCCATGATCTGCTCAAGCGCACTCATCGCACTGCGAGTCTGACCGATGCGCGTGATCAACAATGCCAACTGCCCCAGCGGCTGCAACGCACGACCGGACAGCATGACCGCGGCGATCAAACCACCAACAGACAGGCGTGCATCCGCGATCAGATAGACCCCGAACACGACCAGCGCCACCGTGGTGGCCTGTGTCAGCGACATGCTAAGCGAGCTGACAGAAGTCGTCAGGTTACGGCTTTTCACCCCCCAATGCGCGATCTGCCCGACAGCCCGTTCATACCGACGCTGGGTTTCCCCCTGAGCATTGGCCAGCTTGAGGCTCTCAAGGCCGGAGACGGCTTCGACGAGGCGCGCATTGCGCTCCGTCGCCAGGCGAGACCCCTGCTCGATGCTGCTGCGCAGCGGTTTCTGGATCGCCAGACTGTAGACGAGCAGAATCACGAGCGCGGCGAATGGCACCAGAACCAATGGCCCCGCCACGATCCAGATCACCAGCAGGAACAGCAGGGCAAACGGCAGATCGACCAGGGTGGTCAGGGTTGCGGAAGTAAAGAACTCGCGGATCGAATCAAACTCCTGCAAGTGCTTCACATAGCCACCGACGGAGCCGGGTCGCGCTTCCATCCGCAGGTTCATGGTCTTGGAGAAGAGCTTCGAGGTCAGCAACACCTCGGACTTCTTGCCCGCCGTATCCATGAAGTAGGCACGTGTCTGGCGCATCACGAAGTCGAACACCATGATGATCGCCATCCCTGTCGCCAAGACCCACAGCGTGTTGAAGGCCAGATTGGGCACGACCTTGTCATAGGCGTTCATCACGAACAGTGGTGATGCCACGGCAAACAGGTTGATCAATATCGACGCCAGAATCACGTCACGATAGATCGGCCGCGACAGCTTCAGCGTTGACCAGAACCAATGGCCATCACTCTGCTTGAGCGTTTCCGGTGCGCGTTCATCAAAGCGGTGCTCCTGCTTGAGATAGACGACACGCCCATCATGACGCTCAGCCAGTGACTCTATATCGACCAGCTCATCACCCTCGGCCTCAGGCTGATGGATCCTGGCCTTGCCTGCGTCGTTGTCGACCTCCAGCAAGACGACAGCACGCTCTTCCTTGAGTATGAGAATGCACGGCATCAGCATGTCGCTGATGGCCGTGATCTGCTGATTGACCAGTTTGGCACTCAGATTGGCACGTGCCGCGGCACGACTGACAAGTGCCAGGGGAAGACGGCCTTCCTCCATGGGAAGACCATCGACCAGCACTGCTGCAGATCTGGGATTGCCGTGGTAACGCGCCATGAAGACCAGCGCATTGAGAAGGGGATCGCCCTCCCTCTCGCCAACAGGCTCCGGTCTTAATGGCGTGGGTTGATCGCTCAACCTGTCCTCCTTAGTAGGGCACTTCGCAGATGTCTCTACGGCAAAGTCTAATACAGCAAGGGGAGACAGCCTAAGCCATCTCCCCTATCACATCGATTCAGCCGTCAACATTCGTCTTGAGACTGTTGCTGTCGAGCAGAGATTGAATGATCTGCGTATCCGTGTCGCCACCTGATGTCAGGTCGACATCCTGCAGATTGATCTCTTGCGTGATATTGCTGCCATCGGACCCATCGACACTGATCTCGATATTGGTACCACCCTCTCCATCTGACTCGAAGTGCAGGAAGCTCGAGAGCGTATCGGCATCCTCATCAGCCTCCAGCAGATCAGACAGATCGATGACATCGCCATCCGCGACACTGAAGTCGGTGATGGTATCCGTCGCCATGCCGCCTTCGCTATTGATGTCATCACCACCCAGCCACTGGAAGGTGTCAGCACCATCGCCGCCGGTCAGGATGTCATTGCCGGTACCTCCGACCAGAAGATCATCACCCTCACCACCAGAGAGGATATCGTTGCCGGTGCCGCCCCGCAGCGTATCGCTGCCGCTGCCGCCTTCCAGACGATCACTGCCTACACCTCCACTCAAGGTGTCATCGCCAGCCTGCCCGATCAGATAATCGGCATAGAAAGGCCCGTCACCATCGCCGGTCAAAGTATCGTCACCGGAAGTCCCGATCACGACAGCCAACTTGTCGACATCAATGCTGACGCTGGAAGTGTTGGTATCCCCGTCATTGTCGACCGTCACGTAATCGAAGCTGTCCGTGGAGCGCTCGCTGACATTCTCCGGCGGTGTGTAGGAGAAATCACCGCTCCCCAGATTGAACAGCATGCTGCCGCCCAGTTCCGTCGAAATGGTCAGCTCCAGGCTGTCTGCATCGTAGCTGCTGTTGTCGGTGCCAGTGGCAGAAACAGCATTGGTATCCGGATCATAACTGTAGGTCGTGCCATCCACGGTGACCGACTGCAGATAACCGCCATCCGCTCCCAACAGACTGCCATCCACGGAGCTGCCCGAGACAAGCTGACCACTGACCGGTGATTGGACAGTAGCGGCGAGGGTATCGTCGAGATCCTCAAAGCTGGTAACGACAGTGCTATCAAGGTCTTCAACCGCTGAGCCGTCATAGGCAATCGGATCAAGATTGGACTCTGTGACATTGCTACCCAAGCCGATAGCGTAGGACTTGATGCCATTATCGACCAGGAAGTCAGTCCAGATATCCTCTTCATCGTTCGAGATACCGGCATCAGCGCTATACACGAACCCACCGGTAAGGACATTCAATTCCCTAGAATCCCCATCACCATAGTTTGGCTCACCATCGGAGAAGAAATAGGAAATGCTTTGCGCATCTTCCAACGCCCCATCTTGGGAGTAATTCTCGATGGCAGCAGCTAGCGCAGAGTCGTAGTTAGTGACTCCATTGGCAACAAGACTATCCAATATGATTTCAACTTCACCGACGGTCATCCATGCATCTTGCGCTGTGCCAATGGTTGAGAACGTGACCAGATTGATACGTACGTCACCAAAGTCATCGTAGGCCTCAATCAGAGACTTGATGGAATCAATGGCGCTCTGCAGGCGAGTTTCACCATCGATTCCATCAGTTGTATTCATGGAACCTGACACATCAAGAATGATAGTGAGATTTGTGTCCACCAGCGTCGAGGAGAAGCTCTGCGCTTCCTGCTGCTCGGGTGCATCATCCTCGATGCCGATGGTCAGCGTGCCGGTAGAGCTTGCGCCTTCGCTATCCGTTGCGAGCACACCGAAGTCCAGAGACAGGACATCTTCACCATCACCCGAATGATCGACCGCCTGACTCAGAGTGAAGGTATAGGCACCGCTGTCATCGATGGTCACCGTCGCGACTTCATTGCCATCAGCATCGGTTGCCACCATTGACTGGGTACCGCTGCCGGACCAGGCCACCGCACTGCCACCGGAGGTGATGGCCGTGGCAGGAGCCGTCAATACCAGCGACACGCTGTCACTATCGACGTCCGTGACGGAAACCGTACCGGTGACGGTGGTGGCATCGGTGGTATCCGTGAAGCCATCAGCCGCATCACTGTCGGCGATACCGCCTTCGAGCCCTTCTTCACTGACACGGCCTTCAGTCGCAGTCACCACCGGGGCATCGTTCGTCCCCTGGATGGTAATGGTGACATCCTGGGTAGCTGTCGCTCCTGCCGTATCCGTGACAGTGACGGTGTAGGTCAGGACCAGTGACTCGCCTGCAGACAGGTAGTCGAAGCTTTCCCCGGCAGCACTGCTGTCGAAGGACCAGTTGAGCGTACCTTCAGTGCTCTCATCATCGATGATGGCCCCGGTATCCACGCCCAGCAGCGCAAGCAGGTCATCGTTGTCCAGCGTACCGGTGTCTCCAGCACTGGAGACGCCGGTGACGCTCGGCGTCACGATGTTGCTGAGATCCACGTCATCCACCGACAGAGTCCCGCTGGCACTCAGCGGTGAATCCGTCTCCGTCAGGCTGGCGGCGGTACTGTCGCCACTGCTGACACTGATCGCCGGGCCGTCGTTGCGACCATTGATGGTAATCGTCAGAGTGGTGCTGGAGGTATCACCGTCAGCATCCGTGATCACGTAGGTATAGACGTCCGTGACCGACTCACCGACCGCCAGGTACTGCAGGTCGTCGCGTGCTGACTGGTAGCTGTAGGAGCCATCCGCCGCCAGGGTCAGCTCGCCGTGCTCACCCGTGATCACGGCCGCCGCGCCATCGCTCACCGTGACGGTTTCTGATCCAGAAGTGACGGCGGTGACGGTGACCGCATCGGCCCCCAGGGTGTCCGCCGTCGCAGATGAGCCGTTCACCACGTTGCCGGTAACGGCAGCACTACGATTCTCGTTCATGCTGCGGGTATCAGCGTTGGCGATCGGCGCGGTGTCCAGAACGGTGACATCCAGACTGGATGTGGTGCTCTGACCGGCAAGATCCGTCACCACGACAGCGAAGTCGTCAACGACACTGTCATCGCCACCGGCATGATCAGCCGCAGTGCCATCTTCCACATAGCTGTAGGAGACCACTCCGGTGTCGGCATCATAGCCAGTAACGGTCAGTGTCCCTTCGCCATCTGGATTGGAAATCACTACCGGTGTGGTGTTGGCGTCCGTGATATCCACACCAGCGATTGTCACTGCCGCAATACCTGCCGCAGCTTTCACGGTAAAGGTATCGGTGACAGTACCTCCTGTCGCTTCGGTGACCGACTGACCTTCCAGTGAACTGATGACCGGCATTGCATCATCAGTACCGGTGATCACGATATCCACTGTCGTGGTGGAACCATCGCTGAGCTGCACGATGTACTGCTCATTGATCGTGTCGGCAGATGTCAGCCCCTGCACAGCGGCAGTGTCGTTATCCAGCGTATAGGTCCAGCTACCGTCGGCATCGACAGCGAAGGTACCGTAGAGACTGCTGTCGTCAGTGGCCGGCGTAAACGTCGGGGCGTCACTATCGACATCGGTTGCGGTCAGCGTACCTGAAGCTTGTGTCACACCATCTTCGGCCACTGCCCCATCATCTGCACTGATGACAACCGGATCATCGACCGCCGTGACACCCTGGAAGCTGAGAATGGCTTCATCAACTTCGGTGCCATCCGTGATCACATAGGTGGTGTCAGGTACCGGACCGTTGTAATTCTCGCCGGGCGTGAAGGTGAAGGTACCATCGGCATTGATAAGCAGTGTGCCGACTTCGCCAAGATCCGCTGTCTCGCCCGGGTCGTATGTATCGCCGTCAACAGTGAAGCTGACGACGCTCAACTCATCACCATCGGCGTCGACGTCATTGCTCAGGACGTTGCCGCTGACCGGAGTATCTTCCTCGACCAGAATCGGGCCATCGTCATAGGCCACTGGCTTGTCGTTCAAGCCCTGGACATTGATGGTGATGACAGCGGTATCCGAATCCCCATCCGCATCAAGGATGGTGTACTCGAACTCCTCCTTGACCAGATCACCCGCTCCCAACGCCTGGGCACGTACATCATCCAGGTCATAGCTGAAGGTGCCATCGGTATTGAGGGTCAAGCTACCGTAGCTGCCATCGACGGTAACGCTGCCCTCATTGTCTACCAGTGAAGTGCCATCGAGATGCGTGATGGTCACGCCATCAGCGCCCAGCTCATCCTGTCCGCCGCCGACAACACTCGAAATGACATTGGTGTTGATCACCGGCTCACCATCCGGAGACGTATCATCTTCCCGAATGGTGTAGGTATCGTCATTGGCGACAGGCGCGGTATCCAGAATCTTGACATCAAGACTGTCACTGGTGCTCTGCCCAGCCAGGTCAGTGACGACCACGGCGTAGTTGTCGAACACGCTATCGTCACCAGCCGAGTGATCCGCAGCCGTACCATCCTCCACATAGGTGTAGGACACGGTGCCGGAATCGTAGCCCGTGATGGTCAGCGTGCCTTCGTCATCAGTCGCACCCGGGATCACGATGGGGTTATCCACTGACGCCGTAGTGATATCCGTGCCATTGATGGTGACGCTGGCGATGCCGGCATCCGCTTCCACCTGGAAGGTGTCAGTGACAGTGGCACCCGTGGCCTCGGTCACTTCCTTGTCAACCAGCGTGATGACCGGCACTGCATCGGCCGAGCCCGTGATGTTGATGGTCAGCGTGGTGCTGGAATAGTCACCATCGCTGTCTTCCAGCACATAGGTGAAGACGTCTTCCGCCGGCTCACCCTCTGCCAGTGACTGCGTCTTGGTGGTATCCAGAACGTAGGTATAGCTACCGTCACTGTTGAGCGTCAGCGTACCGTAATCGCCCGTGACCGTAGCACTGCCGCCGTCGGCAATTCCGGTATCGTCCAGTTTGCAGACCATGAACGGCGCATCTGCACCCAAGACGTCCTCATTGTCATTGGCACCGTCGATCACGTTGCCCGTGAGCTCATCCGTCGCATCTTCATCAATATCGCGCTCATCCGGCTTGGCCGTCGGCGCGGTATCCAGAATCTTGACGTCAAGACTGTCGCTGGTGCTCTGCCCAGCCAGATCAGTGACGACCACGGCGTAGTTGTCGAACACGCTATCGTCACCAGCCGAGTGATCCGCAGCCGTACCATCCTCCACATAGGTGTAGGACACGGTGCCGGAATCGTAGCCCGTGATGGTCAGCGTGCCTTCGTCATCAGTCGCGCCCGGAATCACGATGGGATTATCCACTGACGCCGTAGTGATATCCGTGCCATTGATGGTGACGCTGGCGATGCCGGCATCCGCGTCCACCTGGAAGGTGTCAGTGACCGTCTCCCCCGTGGCCTCGGTCACTTCCTTGTCAGCCAGCGTGATGATGGGGGCTGCATCGTCCACGCCGGTGATCAGGATGTCGACCGTGGTGGTCGAGCCATCGCTGAGTTCGACGGTGTAGGTCTCGGTAACGGTCTCGCCGGCGGCCAGCGCCTGGGTCTCGGCGGCGTCGTTGTCGAGGGTGTAGCTCCACTCGCCATCGCTGCCGACCGTGAAGCTGCCGTAGACACTGCTGTCATCGGTGGCGGCGACGAAGGTCGGCGCGGTGCCGTCCACGTCGGTGGCGGTCAGCGTGCCGCTGGTGACCAGGGTGCCATCCTCGGTGACTTCGCCGCTGTCATCGGAGATCACGGCGCCGTCGTCCACGCCGGTGATCAGGATGTCGACCGTGGTGGTCGAGCCATCGCTGAGTTCGACGGTGTAGGTCTCGGTGACGGTCTCGCCGGCGGCCAGCGCCTGGGTCTCGGCGGCGTCGTTGTCGAGGGTGTAGCTCCACTCGCCATCGCTGCCGACCGTGAAGCTGCCGTAGACACTGCTGTCATCGGTGGCGGCGACGAAGGTCGGCGCGGTGCCGTCCACGTCGGTGGCGGTCAGCGTGCCGCTGGTGACCAGGGTGCCGTCCTCGGTGACTTCGCCGCTGTCATCGGAGATCACGGCGCCGTCGTCCACGCCGGTGATCAGGATGTCGACCGTGGTGGTCGAGCCATCGCTGAGTTCGACGGTGTAGGTCTCGGTGACGGTCTCGCCGGCGGCCAGCGCCTGGGTCTCGGCGGCGTCGTTGTCGAGGGTGTAGGTCCACTCGCCATCGCTGCCGACCGTGAAGCTGCCGTAGACACTGCTGTCATCGGTGGCGGCGACGAAGGTCGGCGCGGTGCCGTCCACGTCGGTGGCGGTCAGCGTGCCGCTGGTGACCAGGGTGCCGTCCTCGGTGACTTCGCCGCTGTCATCGGAGATCACGGCGCCGTCGTCCACGCCGGTGATCAGGATGTCGACCGTGGTGGTCGAGCCATCGCTGAGTTCGACGGTGTAGGTCTCGGTGACGGTCTCGCCGGCGGCCAGCGCCTGGGTCTCGGCGGCGTCGTTGTCGAGGGTGTAGCTCCACTCGCCATCGCTGCCGACCGTGAAGCTGCCGTAGACACTGCTGTCATCGGTGGCGGCGACGAAGGTCGGCGCGGTGCCGTCCACGTCGGTGGCGGTCAGGGTGCCGCTGGTGACCAGGGTGCCATCCTCGGTGACTTCGCCGCTGTCATCGGAGATCACGGCGCCGTCGTCCACGCCGGTGATCAGGATGTCGACCGTGGTGGTCGAGCCATCGCTGAGTTCGACGGTGTAGGTCTCGGTAACGGTCTCGCCGGCGGCCAGCGCCTGGGTCTCGGCGGCGTCGTTGTCGAGGGTGTAGCTCCACTCGCCATCGCTGCCGACCGTGAAGCTGCCGTAGACACTGCTGTCATCGGTGGCGGCGACGAAGGTCGGCGCGGTGCCGTCCACGTCGGTGGCGGTCAGCGTGCCGCTGGTGACCAGGGTGCCATCCTCGGTGACTTCGCCGCTGTCATCGGAGATCACGGCGCCGTCGTCCACGCCGGTGATCAGGATGTCGACCGTGGTGGTCGAGCCATCGCTGAGTTCGACGGTGTAGGTCTCGGTGACGGTCTCGCCGGCGGCCAGCGCCTGGGTCTCGGCGGCGTCGTTGTCGAGGGTGTAGCTCCACTCGCCATCGCTGCCGACCGTGAAGCTGCCGTAGACACTGCTGTCATCGGTGGCGGCGACGAAGGTCGGCGCGGTGCCGTCCACGTCGGTGGCGGTCAGCGTGCCGCTGGTGACCAGGGTGCCGTCCTCGGTGACTTCGCCGCTGTCATCGGAGATCACGGCGCCGTCGTCCACGCCGGTGATCAGGATGTCGACCGTGGTGGTCGAGCCATCGCTGAGTTCGACGGTGTAGGTCTCGGTGACGGTCTCGCCGGCGGCCAGCGCCTGGGTCTCGGCGGCGTCGTTGTCGAGGGTGTAGCTCCACTCGCCATCGCTGCCGACCGTGAAGCTGCCGTAGACACTGCTGTCATCGGTGGCGGCGACGAAGGTCGGCGCGGTGCCGTCCACGTCGGTGGCGGTCAGCGTGCCGCTGGTGACCAGGGTGCCATCCTCGGTGACTTCGCCGCTGTCATCGGAGATCACGGCGCCGTCGTCCACGCCGGTGATCAGGATGTCGACCGTGGTGGTCGAGCCATCGCTGAGTTCGACGGTGTAGGTCTCGGTGACGGTCTCGCCGGCGGCCAGCGCCTGGGTCTCGGCGGCGTCGTTGTCGAGGGTGTAGGTCCACTCGCCATCGCTGCCGACCGTGAAGCTGCCGTAGACACTGCTGTCATCGGTGGCGGCGACGAAGGTCGGCGCGGTGCCGTCCACGTCGGTGGCGGTCAGCGTGCCGCTGGTGACCAGGGTGCCGTCCTCGGTGACTTCGCCGCTGTCATCGGAGATCACGGCGCCGTCGTCCACGCCGGTGATCAGGATGTCGACCGTGGTGGTCGAGCCATCGCTGAGTTCGACGGTGTAGGTCTCGGTGACGGTCTCGCCGGCGGCCAGCGCCTGGGTCTCGGCGGCGTCGTTGTCGAGGGTGTAGCTCCACTCGCCATCGCTGCCGACCGTGAAGCTGCCGTAGACACTGCTGTCATCGGTGGCGGCGACGAAGGTCGGCGCGGTGCCGTCCACGTCGGTGGCGGTCAGCGTGCCGCTGGTGACCAGGGTGGTGTCCTCGGTGACTTCGCCGCTGTCATCGGAGATCACGGCGCCGTCGTCCACGCCGGTGATCAGGATGTCGACCGTGGTGGTCGAGCCATCGCTGAGTTCGACGGTGTAGGTCTCGGTGACGGTCTCGCCGGCGGCCAGCGCCTGGGTCTCGGCGGCGTCGTTGTCGAGGGTGTAGCTCCACTCGCCATCGCTGCCGACCGTGAAGCTGCCGTAGACACTGCTGTCATCGGTGGCGGCGACGAAGGTCGGCGCGGTGCCGTCCACGTCGGTGGCGGTCAGGGTGCCAGTCGCTTCCAGGGTGGTGTCTTCGGTGACTTCGCCGCTGTCATCGGAGATCACGGCGCCATCGTCCACGCCGGTGATCAGGATGTCGACCGTGGTGGTCGAGCCATCGCTGAGTTCGACGGTGTAGGTCTCGGTAACGGTCTCGCCGGCGGCCAGCGCCTGGGTCTCGGCGGCGTCGTTGTCGAGGGTGTAGCTCCACTCGCCATCGCTGCCGACCGTGAAGCTGCCGTAGACACTGCTGTCATCGGTGGCGGCGACGAAGGTCGGCGCGGTGCCGTCCACGTCGGTGGCGGTCAGCGTGCCGCTGGTGACCAGGGTGCCATCCTCGGTGACTTCGCCGCTGTCATCGGAGATCACGGCGCCGTCGTCCACGCCGGTGATCAGGATGTCGACCGTGGTGGTCGAGCCATCGCTGAGTTCGACGGTGTAGGTCTCGGTGACGGTCTCGCCGGCGGCCAGCGCCTGGGTCTCGGCGGCGTCGTTGTCGAGGGTGTAGCTCCACTCGCCATCGCTGCCGACCGTGAAGCTGCCGTAGACACTGCTGTCATCGGTGGCGGCGACGAAGGTCGGCGCGGTGCCGTCCACGTCGGTGGCGGTCAGCGTGCCGCTGGTGACCAGGGTGCCATCCTCGGTGACTTCGCCGCTGTCATCGGAGATCACGGCGCCGTCGTCCACGCCGGTGATCAGGATGTCGACCGTGGTGGTCGAGCCATCGCTGAGTTCGACGGTGTAGGTCTCGGTGACGGTCTCGCCGGCGGCCAGCGCCTGGGTCTCGGCGGCGTCGTTGTCGAGGGTGTAGGTCCACTCGCCATCGCTGCCGACCGTGAAGCTGCCGTAGACACTGCTGTCATCGGTGGCGGCGACGAAGGTCGGCGCGGTGCCGTCCACGTCGGTGGCGGTCAGGGTGCCAGTCGCTTCCAGGGTGGTGTCTTCGGTGACTTCGCCGCTGTCATCGGAGATCACGGCGCCGTCGTCCACGCCGGTGATCAGGATGTCGACCGTGGTGGTCGAGCCATCGCTGAGTTCGACGGTGTAGGTCTCGGTGACGGTCTCGCCGGCGGCCAGCGCCTGGGTCTCGGCGGCGTCGTTGTCGAGGGTGTAGCTCCACTCGCCATCGCTGCCGACCGTGAAGCTGCCGTAGACACTGCTGTCATCGGTGGCGGCGACGAAGGTCGGCGCGGTGCCGTCCACGTCGGTGGCGGTCAGCGTGCCGCTGGTGACCAGGGTGCCATCCTCGGTGACTTCGCCGCTGTCATCGGAGATCACGGCGCCGTCGTCCACGCCGGTGATCAGGATGTCGACCGTGGTGGTCGAGCCATCGCTGAGTTCGACGGTGTAGGTCTCGGTGACGGTCTCGCCGGCGGCCAGCGCCTGGGTCTCGGCGGCGTCGTTGTCGAGGGTGTAGGTCCACTCGCCATCGCTGCCGACCGTGAAGCTGCCGTAGACACTGCTGTCATCGGTGGCGGCGACGAAGGTCGGCGCGGTGCCGTCCACGTCGGTGGCGGTCAGGGTGCCGCTGGTGACCAGGGTGCCGTCCTCGGTGACTTCGCCGCTGTCATCGGAGATCACGGCGCCGTCGTCCACGCCGGTGATCAGGATGTCGACCGTGGTGGTCGAGCCATCGCTGAGTTCGACGGTGTAGGTCTCGGTGACGGTCTCGCCGGCGGCCAGCGCCTGGGTCTCGGCGGCGTCGTTGTCGAGGGTGTAGCTCCACTCGCCATCGCTGCCGACCGTGAAGCTGCCGTAGACACTGCTGTCATCGGTGGCGGCGACGAAGGTCGGCGCGGTGCCGTCCACGTCGGTGGCGGTCAGGGTGCCGCTGGTGACCAGGGTGCCGTCCTCGGTGACTTCGCCGCTGTCATCGGAGATCACGGCGCCGTCGTCCACGCCGGTGATCAGGATGTCGACCGTGGTGGTCGAGCCATCGCTGAGTTCGACGGTGTAGGTCTCGGTGACGGTCTCGCCGGCGGCCAGCGCCTGGGTCTCGGCGGCGTCGTTGTCGAGGGTGTAGCTCCACTCGCCATCGCTGCCGACCGTGAAGCTGCCGTAGACACTGCTGTCATCGGTGGCGGCGACGAAGGTCGGCGCGGTGCCGTCCACGTCGGTGGCGGTCAGCGTGCCGCTGGTGACCAGGGTGGTGTCCTCGGTGACTTCGCCGCTGTCATCGGAGATCACGGCGCCGTCGTCCACGCCGGTGATCAGGATGTCGACCGTGGTGGTCGAGCCATCGCTGAGTTCGACGGTGTAGGTCTCGGTGACGGTCTCGCCGGCGGCCAGCGCCTGGGTCTCGGCGGCGTCGTTGTCGAGGGTGTAGCTCCACTCGCCATCGCTGCCGACCGTGAAGCTGCCGTAGACACTGCTGTCATCGGTGGCGGCGACGAAGGTCGGCGCGGTGCCGTCCACGTCGGTGGCGGTCAGCGTGCCGCTGGTGACCAGGGTGCCATCCTCGGTGACTTCGCCGCTGTCATCGGAGATCACGGCGCCGTCGTCCACGCCGGTGATCAGGATGTCGACCGTGGTGGTCGAGCCATCGCTGAGTTCGACGGTGTAGGTCTCGGTGACGGTCTCGCCGGCGGCCAGCGCCTGGGTCTCGGCGGCGTCGTTGTCGAGGGTGTAGCTCCACTCGCCATCGCTGCCGACCGTGAAGCTGCCGTAGACACTGCTGTCATCGGTGGCGGCGACGAAGGTCGGCGCGGTGCCGTCCACGTCGGTGGCGGTCAGCGTGCCGCTGGTGACCAGGGTGCCATCCTCGGTGACTTCGCCGCTGTCATCGGAGATCACGGCGCCGTCGTCCACGCCGGTGATCAGGATGTCGACCGTGGTGGTCGAGCCATCGCTGAGTTCGACGGTGTAGGTCTCGGTAACGGTCTCGCCGGCGGCCAGCGCCTGGGTCTCGGCGGCGTCGTTGTCGAGGGTGTAGCTCCACTCGCCATCGCTGCCGACCGTGAAGCTGCCGTAGACACTGCTGTCATCGGTGGCGGCGACGAAGGTCGGCGCGGTGCCGTCCACGTCGGTGGCGGTCAGCGTGCCGCTGGTGACCAGGGTGCCATCCTCGGTGACTTCGCCGCTGTCATCGGAGATCACGGCGCCGTCGTCCACGCCGGTGATCAGGATGTCGACCGTGGTGGTCGAGCCATCGCTGAGTTCGACGGTGTAGGTCTCGGTGACGGTCTCGCCGGCGGCCAGCGCCTGGGTCTCGGCGGCGTCGTTGTCGAGGGTGTAGCTCCACTCGCCATCGCTGCCGACCGTGAAGCTGCCGTAGACACTGCTGTCATCGGTGGCGGCGACGAAGGTCGGCGCGGTGCCGTCCACGTCGGTGGCGGTCAGCGTGCCGCTGGTGACCAGGGTGCCGTCCTCGGTGACTTCGCCGCTGTCATCGGAGATCACGGCGCCGTCGTCCACGCCGGTGATCAGGATGTCGACCGTGGTGGTCGAGCCATCGCTGAGTTCGACGGTGTAGGTCTCGGTGACGGTCTCGCCGGCGGCCAGCGCCTGGGTCTCGGCGGCGTCGTTGTCGAGGGTGTAGCTCCACTCGCCATCGCTGCCGACCGTGAAGCTGCCGTAGACACTGCTGTCATCGGTGGCGGCGACGAAGGTCGGCGCGGTGCCGTCCACGTCGGTGGCGGTCAGCGTGCCGCTGGTGACCAGGGTGCCATCCTCGGTGACTTCGCCGCTGTCATCGGAGATCACGGCGCCGTCGTCCACGCCGGTGATCAGGATGTCGACCGTGGTGGTCGAGCCATCGCTGAGTTCGACGGTGTAGGTCTCGGTGACGGTCTCGCCGGCGGCCAGCGCCTGGGTCTCGGCGGCGTCGTTGTCGAGGGTGTAGCTCCACTCGCCATCGCTGCCGACCGTGAAGCTGCCGTAGACACTGCTGTCATCGGTGGCGGCGACGAAGGTCGGCGCGGTGCCGTCCACGTCGGTGGCGGTCAGCGTGCCGCTGGTGACCAGGGTGCCATCCTCGGTGACTTCGCCGCTGTCATCGGAGATCACGGCGCCGTCGTCCACGCCGGTGATCAGGATGTCGACCGTGGTGGTCGAGCCATCGCTGAGTTCGACGGTGTAGGTCTCGGTGACGGTCTCGCCGGCGGCCAGCGCCTGGGTCTCGGCGGCGTCGTTGTCGAGGGTGTAGGTCCACTCGCCATCGCTGCCGACCGTGAAGCTGCCGTAGACACTGCTGTCATCGGTGGCGGCGACGAAGGTCGGCGCGGTGCCGTCCACGTCGGTGGCGGTCAGGGTGCCAGTCGCTTCCAGGGTGGTGTCTTCGGTGACTTCGCCGCTGTCATCGGAGATCACGGCGCCGTCGTCCACGCCGGTGATCAGGATGTCGACCGTGGTGGTCGAGCCATCGCTGAGTTCGACGGTGTAGGTCTCGGTGACGGTCTCGCCGGCGGCCAGCGCCTGGGTCTCGGCGGCGTCGTTGTCGAGGGTGTAGCTCCACTCGCCATCGCTGCCGACCGTGAAGCTGCCGTAGACACTGCTGTCATCGGTGGCGGCGACGAAGGTCGGCGCGGTGCCGTCCACGTCGGTGGCGGTCAGCGTGCCGCTGGTGACCAGGGTGCCATCCTCGGTGACTTCGCCGCTGTCATCGGAGATCACGGCGCCGTCGTCCACGCCGGTGATCAGGATGTCGACCGTGGTGGTCGAGCCATCGCTGAGTTCGACGGTGTAGGTCTCGGTAACGGTCTCGCCGGCGGCCAGCGCCTGGGTCTCGGCGGCGTCGTTGTCGAGGGTGTAGCTCCACTCGCCATCGCTGCCGACCGTGAAGCTGCCGTAGACACTGCTGTCATCGGTGGCGGCGACGAAGGTCGGCGCGGTGCCGTCCACGTCGGTGGCGGTCAGCGTGCCGCTGGTGACCAGGGTGCCATCCTCGGTGACTTCGCCGCTGTCATCGGAGATCACGGCGCCGTCGTCCACGCCGGTGATCAGGATGTCGACCGTGGTGATCGAGCCATCGCTGAGTTCGACGGTGTAGGTCTCGGTGACGGTCTCGCCGGCGGCCAGCGCCTGGGTCTCGGCGGCGTCGTTGTCGAGGGTGTAGCTCCACTCGCCATCGCTGCCGACCGTGAAGCTGCCGTAGACACTGCTGTCATCGGTGGCGGCGACGAAGGTCGGCGCGGTGCCGTCCACGTCGGTGGCGGTCAGCGTGCCGCTGGTGACCAGGGTGCCGTCCTCGGTGACTTCGCCGCTGTCATCGGAGATCACGGCGCCGTCGTCCACGCCGGTGATCAGGATGTCGACCGTGGTGGTCGAGCCATCGCTGAGTTCGACGGTGTAGGTCTCGGTGACGGTCTCGCCGGCGGCCAGCGCCTGGGTCTCGGCGGCGTCGTTGTCGAGGGTGTAGCTCCACTCGCCATCGCTGCCGACCGTGAAGCTGCCGTAGACACTGCTGTCATCGGTGGCGGCGACGAAGGTCGGCGCGGTGCCGTCCACGTCGGTGGCGGTCAGCGTGCCGCTGGTGACCAGGGTGCCATCCTCGGTGACTTCGCCGCTGTCATCGGAGATCACGGCGCCGTCGTCCACGCCGGTGATCAGGATGTCGACCGTGGTGGTCGAGCCATCGCTGAGTTCGACGGTGTAGGTCTCGGTGACGGTCTCGCCGGCGGCCAGCGCCTGGGTCTCGGCGGCGTCGTTGTCGAGGGTGTAGCTCCACTCGCCATCGCTGCCGACCGTGAAGCTGCCGTAGACACTGCTGTCATCGGTGGCGGCGACGAAGGTCGGCGCGGTGCCGTCCACGTCGGTGGCGGTCAGCGTGCCGCTGGTGACCAGGGTGCCATCCTCGGTGACTTCGCCGCTGTCATCGGAGATCACGGCGCCGTCGTCCACGCCGGTGATCAGGATGTCGACCGTGGTGGTCGAGCCATCGCTGAGTTCGACGGTGTAGGTCTCGGTGACGGTCTCGCCGGCGGCCAGCGCCTGGGTCTCGGCGGCGTCGTTGTCGAGGGTGTAGGTCCACTCGCCATCGCTGCCGACCGTGAAGCTGCCGTAGACACTGCTGTCATCGGTGGCGGCGACGAAGGTCGGCGCGGTGCCGTCCACGTCGGTGGCGGTCAGGGTGCCAGTCGCTTCCAGGGTGGTGTCTTCGGTGACTTCGCCGCTGTCATCGGAGATCACGGCGCCGTCGTCCACGCCGGTGATCAGGATGTCGACCGTGGTGGTCGAGCCATCGCTGAGTTCGACGGTGTAGGTCTCGGTGACGGTCTCGCCGGCGGCCAGCGCCTGGGTCTCGGCGGCGTCGTTGTCGAGGGTGTAGCTCCACTCGCCATCGCTGCCGACCGTGAAGCTGCCGTAGACACTGCTGTCATCGGTGGCGGCGACGAAGGTCGGCGCGGTGCCGTCCACGTCGGTGGCGGTCAGCGTGCCGCTGGTGACCAGGGTGCCATCCTCGGTGACTTCGCCGCTGTCATCGGAGATCACGGCGCCGTCGTCCACGCCGGTGATCAGGATGTCGACCGTGGTGGTCGAGCCATCGCTGAGTTCGACGGTGTAGGTCTCGGTGACGGTCTCGCCGGCGGCCAGCGCCTGGGTCTCGGCGGCGTCGTTGTCGAGGGTGTAGGTCCACTCGCCATCGCTGCCGACCGTGAAGCTGCCGTAGACACTGCTGTCATCGGTGGCGGCGACGAAGGTCGGCGCGGTGCCGTCCACGTCGGTGGCGGTCAGCGTGCCGCTGGTGACCAGGGTGCCGTCCTCGGTGACTTCGCCGCTGTCATCGGAGATCACGGCGCCGTCGTCCACGCCGGTGATCAGGATGTCGACCGTGGTGGTCGAGCCATCGCTGAGTTCGACGGTGTAGGTCTCGGTGACGGTCTCGCCGGCGGCCAGCGCCTGGGTCTCGGCGGCGTCGTTGTCGAGGGTGTAGCTCCACTCGCCATCGCTGCCGACCGTGAAGCTGCCGTAGACACTGCTGTCATCGGTGGCGGCGACGAAGGTCGGCGCGGTGCCGTCCACGTCGGTGGCGGTCAGGGTGCCAGTCGCTTCCAGGGTGGTGTCTTCGGTGACTTCGCCGCTGTCATCGGAGATCACGGCGCCGTCGTCCACGCCGGTGATCAGGATGTCGACCGTGGTGGTCGAGCCATCGCTGAGTTCGACGGTGTAGGTCTCGGTGACGGTCTCGCCGGCGGCCAGCGCCTGGGTCTCGGCGGCGTCGTTGTCGAGGGTGTAGCTCCACTCGCCATCGCTGCCGACCGTGAAGCTGCCGTAGACACTGCTGTCATCGGTGGCGGCGACGAAGGTCGGCGCGGTGCCGTCCACGTCGGTGGCGGTCAGCGTGCCGCTGGTGACCAGGGTGCCATCCTCGGTGACTTCGCCGCTGTCATCGGAGATCACGGCGCCGTCGTCCACGCCGGTGATCAGGATGTCGACCGTGGTGGTCGAGCCATCGCTGAGTTCGACGGTGTAGGTCTCGGTAACGGTCTCGCCGGCGGCCAGCGCCTGGGTCTCGGCGGCGTCGTTGTCGAGGGTGTAGCTCCACTCGCCATCGCTGCCGACCGTGAAGCTGCCGTAGACACTGCTGTCATCGGTGGCGGCGACGAAGGTCGGCGCGGTGCCGTCCACGTCGGTGGCGGTCAGCGTGCCGCTGGTGACCAGGGTGCCATCCTCGGTGACTTCGCCGCTGTCATCGGAGATCACGGCGCCGTCGTCCACGCCGGTGATCAGGATGTCGACCGTGGTGGTCGAGCCATCGCTGAGTTCGACGGTGTAGGTCTCGGTGACGGCCTCGCCGGCGGCCAGCGCCTGGGTCTCGGCGGCGTCGTTGTCGAGGGTGTAGCTCCACTCGCCATCGCTGCCGACCGTGAAGCTGCCGTAGACACTGCTGTCATCGGTGGCGGCGACGAAGGTCGGCGCGGTGCCGTCCACGTCGGTGGCGGTCAGCGTGCCGCTGGTGACCAGGGTGCCATCCTCGGTGACTTCGCCGCTGTCATCGGAGATCACGGCGCCGTCGTCCACGCCGGTGATCAGGATGTCGACCGTGGTGGTCGAGCCATCGCTGAGTTCGACGGTGTAGGTCTCGGTGACGGTCTCGCCGGCGGCCAGCGCCTGGGTCTCGGCGGCGTCGTTGTCGAGGGTGTAGCTCCACTCGCCATCGCTGCCGACCGTGAAGCTGCCGTAGACACTGCTGTCATCGGTGGCGGCGACGAAGGTCGGCGCGGTGCCGTCCACGTCGGTGGCGGTCAGCGTGCCGCTGGTGACCAGGGTGCCATCCTCGGTGACTTCGCCGCTGTCATCGGAGATCACGGCGCCGTCGTCCACGCCGGTGATCAGGATGTCGACCGTGGTGGTCGAGCCATCGCTGAGTTCGACGGTGTAGGTCTCGGTGACGGTCTCGCCGGCGGCCAGCGCCTGGGTCTCGGCGGCGTCGTTGTCGAGGGTGTAGGTCCACTCGCCATCGCTGCCGACCGTGAAGCTGCCGTAGACACTGCTGTCATCGGTGGCGGCGACGAAGGTCGGCGCGGTGCCGTCCACGTCGGTGGCGGTCAGCGTGCCGCTGGTGACCAGGGTGCCGTCCTCGGTGACTTCGCCGCTGTCATCGGAGATCACGGCGCCGTCGTCCACGCCGGTGATCAGGATGTCGACCGTGGTGGTCGAGCCATCGCTGAGTTCGACGGTGTAGGTCTCGGTGACGGTCTCGCCGGCGGCCAGCGCCTGGGTCTCGGCGGCGTCGTTGTCGAGGGTGTAGCTCCACTCGCCATCACTGCCGACCGTGAAGCTGCCGTAGACACTGCTGTCATCGGTGGCGGCGACGAAGGTCGGCGCGGTGCCGTCCACGTCGGTGGCGGTCAGCGTGCCGCTGGTGACCAGGGTGGTGTCCTCGGTGACTTCGCCGCTGTCATCGGAGATCACGGCGCCGTCGTCCACGCCGGTGATCAGGATGTCGACCGTGGTGGTCGAGCCATCGCTGAGTTCGACGGTGTAGGTCTCGGTGACGGTCTCGCCGGCGGCCAGCGCCTGGGTCTCGGCGGCGTCGTTGTCGAGGGTGTAGCTCCACTCGCCATCGCTGCCGACCGTGAAGCTGCCGTAGACACTGCTGTCATCGGTGGCGGCGACGAAGGTCGGCGCGGTGCCGTCCACGTCGGTGGCGGTCAGCGTGCCAGTCGCTTCCAGGGTGGTGTCTTCGGTGACTTCGCCGCTGTCATCGGAGATCACGGCGCCGTCGTCCACGCCGGTGATCAGGATGTCGACCGTGGTGGTCGAGCCATCGCTGAGTTCGACGGTGTAGGTCTCGGTGACGGTCTCGCCGTCGGCCAGCGCCTGGGTCTCGGCGGCGTCGTTGTCGAGGGTGTAGCTCCACTCGCCATCGCTGCCGACCGTGAAGCTGCCGTAGACACTGCTGTCATCGGTGGCGGCGACGAAGGTCGGCGCGGTGCCGTCCACGTCGGTGGCGGTCAGCGTGCCGCTGGTGACCAGGGTGGTGTCTTCGGTGACTTCGCCGCTGTCATCGGAGATCACGGCGCCGTCGTCCACGCCGGTGATCAGGATGTCGACCGTGGTGGTCGAGCCATCGCTGAGTTCGACGGTGTAGGTCTCGGTGACGGTCTCGCCGGCGGCCAGCGCCTGGGTCTCGGTAGCATCGTTGTCGAGGGTGTAGCTCCACTCGCCATCGCTGCCGACCGTGAAGCTGCCGTAGACACTGCTGTCATCGGTGGCGGCGACGAAGGTCGGCGCGGTGCCGTCCACGTCGGTGGCGGTCAGGGTGCCGCTGGTGACCAGGGTGCCGTCCTCGGTGACTTCGCCGCTGTCATCGGAGATCACGGCGCCGTCGTCCACGCCGGTGATCAGGATGTCGACCGTGGTGGTCGAGCCATCGCTGAGTTCGACGGTGTAGGTCTCGGTGACGGTCTCGCCGGCGGCCAGCGCCTGGGTCTCGGCGGCGTCGTTGTCGAGGGTGTAGCTCCACTCGCCATCGCTGCCGACCGTGAAGCTGCCGTAGACACTGCTGTCATCGGTGGCGGCGACGAAGGTCGGCGCGGTGCCGTCCACGTCGGTGGCGGTCAGGGTGCCGCTGGTGACCAGGGTGCCGTCCTCGGTGACTTCGCCGCTGTCATCGGAGATCACGGCGCCGTCGTCCACGCCGGTGATCAGGATGTCGACCGTGGTGGTCGAGCCATCGCTGAGTTCGACGGTGTAGGTCTCGGTGACGGTCTCGCCGTCGGCCAGCGCCTGGGTCTCGGCGGCGTCGTTGTCGAGGGTGTAGCTCCACTCGCCATCGCTGCCGACCGTGAAGCTGCCGTAGACACTGCTGTCATCGGTGGCGGCGACGAAGGTCGGCGCGGTGCCGTCCACGTCGGTGGCGGTCAGCGTGCCGCTGGTGACCAGGGTGGTGTCCTCGGTGACTTCGCCGCTGTCATCGGAGATCACGGCGCCGTCGTCCACGCCGGTGATCAGGATGTCGACCGTGGTGGTCGAGCCATCGCTGAGTTCGACGGTGTAGGTCTCGGTGACGGTCTCGCCGGCGGCCAGCGCCTGGGTCTCGGCGGCGTCGTTGTCGAGGGTGTAGCTCCACTCGCCATCGCTGCCGACCGTGAAGCTGCCGTAGACACTGCTGTCATCGGTGGCGGCGACGAAGGTCGGCGCGGTGCCGTCCACGTCGGTGGCGGTCAGCGTGCCGCTGGTGACCAGGGTGCCATCCTCGGTGACTTCGCCGCTGTCATCGGAGATCACGGCGCCGTCGTCCACGCCGGTGATCAGGATGTCGACCGTGGTGGTCGAGCCATCGCTGAGTTCGACGGTGTAGGTCTCGGTGACGGTCTCGCCGGCGGCCAGCGCCTGGGTCTCGGCGGCGTCGTTGTCGAGGGTGTAGGTCCACTCGCCATCGCTGCCGACCGTGAAGCTGCCGTAGACACTGCTGTCATCGGTGGCGGCGACGAAGGTCGGCGCGGTGCCGTCCACGTCGGTGGCGGTCAGGGTGCCAGTCGCTTCCAGGGTGGTGTCTTCGGTGACTTCGCCGCTGTCATCGGAGATCACGGCGCCGTCGTCCACGCCGGTGATCAGGATGTCGACCGTGGTGGTCGAGCCATCGCTGAGTTCGACGGTGTAGGTCTCGGTGACGGTCTCGCCGGCGGCCAGCGCCTGGGTCTCGGCGGCGTCGTTGTCGAGGGTGTAGGTCCACTCGCCATCGCTGCCGACCGTGAAGCTGCCGTAGACACTGCTGTCATCGGTGGCGGCGACGAAGGTCGGCGCGGTGCCGTCCACGTCGGTGGCGGTCAGGGTGCCAGTCGCTTCCAGGGTGGTGTCTTCGGTGACTTCGCCGCTGTCATCGGAGATCACGGCGCCGTCGTCCACGCCGGTGATCAGGATGTCGACCGTGGTGGTCGAGCCATCGCTGAGTTCGACGGTGTAGGTCTCGGTGACGGTCTCGCCGGCGGCCAGCGCCTGGGTCTCGGCGGCGTCGTTGTCGAGGGTGTAGGTCCACTCCCCTGCCTCGTTGACGCTAAAAGTGCCGTAATCATCGCTTTGAGTGCCAGCGACAACATCAGTACTTTCGACATCGACAAGCGCGCCGGAAGCTTCGGTAACGCCATCCTCCGCTACCTCTCCAGAATCGCCGCCAATCAACGCGCCCACGTCATTGCTGGTCGCAGTGTTGCCAGCCGGATCGGTGACCGAGGCCTCAACGCTATACTCGCCTTCGCTCAGCGGTGTCTCAGCGTCGACACTGTAGGTGCCATTCTCGACGGTGGCGGTGACGGTCTGCTCGTTGCCATCGCTGTCGGTGATCACCAGGGTGACGGTGCTGCCGTCTTCGGCATCGGTAGTGCCGACGATGGTGGGCGTGGTGTCGGAGGTCAGTGCCGGTGCGTCGACGGTCAGCGCCGGCGCGCTCGCATCGATCTCGCCCACGTCATTGCTGGTCGCAGTGTTGCCAGCCGGATCGGTGACCGAGGCCTCAACGCTATACTCGCCTTCGCTCAGCGGTGTCTCAGCGTCGACACTGTAGGTGCCATTCTCGACGGTGGCGGTGACGGTCTGTTCGTTGCCGTCACTATCGGTGATGACCAGGGTGACGGTGCTACCGTCTTCGGCATCGGTGGTACCGACGATGGTGGGCGTGGTGTCGGAGGTCAGTGCGGGAGCATCGACGGTCAGCGCCGGCGCGCTCGCATCGATCTCGCCCACGTCATTGCTGGTCGCAGTGTTGCCGGCCGGATCGGTGACCGAGGCCTCGACGCTGTACTCGCCTTCGCTCAGCGGTGTCTCGGCGTCGACACTGTAGGTGCCATTCTCGACGGTGGCGGTGACGGTCTGTTCGTTGCCGTCACTATCGGTGATGACCAGCGTGACGGTGCTGCCATCGTCGGCATCGGTGGTACCGACGATGGTGGGCGTGGTGTCGGAGGTCAGTGCGGGAGCATCGACGGTCAGCGCCGGCGCGCTGGCGTCGATCTCGCCTACATCATTGCTGGTCGCAGTGTTGCCGGCCGGATCGGTGACCGAGGCTTCGACGCTGTACTCGCCTTCGCTCAGCGGCGTCTCGGCGTCGACGCTGTAGGTACCATTCTCGACGGTGGCGGTGACGGTCTGCTCGTTGCCATCGCTGTCGGTGATCACCAGGGTGACGGTGCTGCCGTCTTCGGCATCGGTAGTGCCGACGATGGTGGGCGTGGTGTCGGAGGTCAGTGCCGGTGCGTCGACGGTCAGCGCCGGCGCGCTCGCATCGATCTCGCCCACGTCATTACTGGTCGCGGTGTTGCCTGCGGTATCAGAAACCGAAGCTTCGACACTATATTCGCCTTCGCTCAGCGGCGTCTCGGCGTCGACACTGTAGGTGCCGTTCTCGACGGTGGCGGTGACGGTCTGCTCGTTGCCATCGCTGTCGGTGATCACAAGGGTGACAGTGCTGCCATCGTCGGCATCGGTGGTACCGACGATGGTCGGTGTGGTATCGGAGGTCAGCGCGGGAGCATCGACAGTCAGCGCCGGCGCGCTGGCGTCGATCTCGCCCACGTCATTGCTGGTCGCAGTGTTGCCAGCCGGGTCGGTGACCGAGGCTTCGACGCTGTACTCGCCTTCGCTCAGCGGGGTCTCGGCGTCGACGCTGTAGGTACCATTCTCGACGGTGGCGGTGATGGTCTGTTCGTTGCCGTCGCTGTCGGTGATGACCAGGGTGACGGTGCTGCCGTCTTCGGCATCGGTAGTGCCGACGATGGTCGGCGTGGTGTCGGAGGTCAGTGCCGGGGCATCGACCGACAAGGACAGCACGACCTCTGTCGGCAGTGTCGGATCAAGATCCAGCCCCAGACCATCTTCATCCTCATCATTGAATTCCGGGTCGGTAAAGCCGCCCTCATATTCATAGGAGGTCCGTTCGACACGCCCTTCGCGCCCCACCCCAGAGGCATCCAGGAAACCACTACGACTGCTGCCTGGCGCACCGCCATTCTCACCAGCTGCGGGAGCTTCCTGAATCGCGGTCGGGTCTTCGCCACGAGCGATCGCTTCGCGCAACGCTTCCACTGTCGGGTCAACAGGCGCTTCCCCACGCGACTCGGCCAGCAACACCTCAACGCCGATCGGTGCCCCCTGCGGCACCACAAGCTGGGTGCCGTCTTCCAGCACCACGATCGCGCCCTGCGGTGCGACCAGAGTGGCTGTCGGTTCAAGCGTCATTCCATTGACGACACGCTGCGCCTCGCTGGTGGAGGAAACAACAAGTACTGTGCCTTCTGTGCGGATGACCTGGACCATGGGGACATACTCCTGCTGGGGAAAGGTGCTGCATCATGCTGCGAAGGGGGCAATGGCATGATCGACAAGAATGGATAGTTACATTTTGATACACAACATCACTTACTGCAACCTAGCAATTTTCAGTAGTGCCATAGCGCTATGAGAGTGAGACCTCTAATCACAAAAAACCTTTATCAATCAGTTACTCACTCTCATAAAAGTCGTCATTCCACTTTAGTGAATCTTGCGAGACTGAGCAGACCACTGGCGCCGGATACTACGCAAGGGTGGTGATTGATCATGAGGGCTCGCTAATACCGTAGCATCGTTGTAAAGCCATTGTTCAATCAAATCTGCCAAATGTAACAATGCTTTTACATTTTGCGGTTGCTGCTGGGCAATACGGCGCAAGTGACTGCCGGGCGCCTCGCCCACGTAGGGGCCATGGCCCGTACGCTCCAGCCGCTTCACCAACCTGCGGTAGGCCCGCACACCTGCGTGCGCTGACACCTCACGACCTGACCACAGCACCAGTGCCACGCCTGCCAGCACCACACAGGCCAGCAGCCCGAGCACACCCCAGACAAGCCACTCCCAGCGGAAGTCACCAAACAGTCGCTTCCAGAGATTACGCTGCTCATCGAGACGGAACCCCACCACACTGCGTTGCCAGCGATATTCGAAACGCTCCCACTGCCGTCTCAGATCACTGAGCAATGAATTATTCAGCGTGAAAGCGCGCAAACCAGCATCGGCCATGAAGCCCGGCTGCCCCTGCAGGCTCAGCGCCCCCTGTGAGATTCGCTCGGGAGCCACTGCCGCGGTGGGATCAAATCGATGCCAGCGGCCGGCATGGAACACCTCGACCCAGGCGTGAGCGTCATATTGGCGAATGCTCAATTCCTGCGGCCCACCGATGCCATCGCCTTGTGCCTCGCCGCCCAGGTAACCCGCGACCATACGCGCCGGCAGTCCGGCAGCGCGCGCCAGAAAAACGCTGCTAGAGGCGTAATGGGTGCAATAGCCCTGCAAGCTGTCGAACAGGAAATCATCGACACGGCTGAGCCCCTCGAGACGCGGTGGCGTCAAGGTGTAGTGGAAAGGCTGGCGATTGAAATACTGGAAAAGGCGTTGCAGGAAGATCTGAGGGTTTCCCCCCGACTCCCGCATCAGATCGCGAGCAAACTCACGGGCACGCGGGTTGCCATCATCGGGCAACAGTTGATCAAGGCGCTGCATCCATTGCGGGGCCGCTGTCGGCGGCGCGCCGGTGGAAGACATCTCCAGCAACTCGCGGGTATTGAGCGACGCCAGCCCTTCAAGGGTGCCGTCAATCAGGTAGCGGGCCTCACGACTGGTCGTCAATGGCGCACCGAGACTCGGCCGCCAGGGGCGCGGGTCCGGCTCCAGCAGCAGCTCATAGCGATGACGTGCGGTCTCCCCTTCCCTGCGCGTCCCGCGCTGAACGTAGCGCTCGGTCGGCCCGCCCAGCGCCTCCTGAAAACGCTCCGGCGTGGCACGCGACCAGCGCACGCCATCAAACAGGCTCAGGGTATACACACGCCAGTAGCGCTGGGAGGCCGCAGGCAGTCCGTTGTCGAAACGCGCCCGAAACGCCAGGGCGTCACTGCGACCCAGAGCGGCGATATCGCCGGGAGAGACACTGTCGGTAAGCCCCGTGGTGGCCTCGTTGAGCTGCGGCACGTTCCACAGCGGCGGCAAGCGAGGAAAGAGCACGAACAAGCCCAGCATCAGCGGCAGGGACAGCCCCATCAGCCAGGCCGTCTCCCGCATGGCCTCACGACGCTCGCGTGCACCGGCGATCAATACCAGCCCGCCGACCAGCCACGCCGCAGCCATGACCGAGGCCGCCGCCATCAAGGGCCCCTGGTCGTGCAGGAAGGCTGCCGCCAGCACCACGAAACCCAGCCCGCAGACCACTCGACCGTCCCGCAGACTGTCCGTCTCCAGCAGCTTGAGCAGATAGATGCCGACCAGCAGGCCGATCATCGCCTCCAGGCGCAGTATCTGGCCGTATTCGAGAAACAGGCCCGCCGCGACCATGGCCACCGCCGCCAGTCGCAACAGGATGCCAGCGCGCGGAACTCGCGCCCGGAGTTGCTGAAAGCGCCACAACGCCGCCAGCAAGGCCGGCAAGGCAAGCCACACCGGCATCCACAGCACATGCAGCGCCAGCACCAGACACTGGCCGATGAACAGGTGGCGCAGCTCCAGCCAGCCCAGCGACTGATCAGGCGTCAGCGATTTGCGCTGCCACCAGCGTCGTCTGGCGCTGGAGGAAGTAGAAGATGCGCCACGGGAAAGCTCGTCCTTTGAGGAGCGGCCCAAGGAGGCACGTCCCGGGGAAGCCTTGGCTGTCGACAGGCTCATGCGCTGCCCTCCTGACTCAAGGGACGACTCGCGCCGGCTCGCTCGGCGGCCTCACTGGCCGCCAGCTGGGCGGACCAAGGCAACTTTCGCTCGCCGCCGAACAGCGTCAACGCCTCAAGCACTCGACGGCGATGCGCCCCGCCACTGGCGATGGCCAATGTCTGCCCCGGCAGCCGCAGACCATAGGTCGCCTGGGCACCTTCCGCCTCCAGCACGCGCGCCGTCAGCTCCGATAGCCGCTGCTCCATGTCGCCACGACAGGCCTCGTAATCCAGCCACAGCGAGGGACGCGTAGGCGTCTCGAAGCGCTTGGTGACCAACTCTCCGCTGCGCCCCCAGTGCTTCCAGGCGATATGCGCTGGCGCATCACCCGGCACATAGCGGCGCAGCCCGGCGAAATCGCCCTGCTCTATCTGTTCGAGCGTACGACGACTGCCCTGCGGGATGGAGGGAAGCTCCGGTTGTGGATAGACGAGGACCGGCGTGTCGATCGCGACCCAGGCCCACAGGCGCACCAGTCCCAATGGCCAGCGCGACTCCAGCGTCAGTGTCGGCAATGAGAACTGGCCACGCTGGAAGGCTGCCAGCTCCAGCGGCGCGCTGCCTTCGCCGTCATGGATCTCGAGTCGCTGGCGCGCCTCTCCCAGCCGCACATCGATGGCATGTGAGCGAACCCGTCCGGTGAGGCGCACCATGACGCGCAACGTATTGCCCGCAAATGCCTCGCCATCGGCGATCAGCTGCACTCGCACGCCCGCCAGATTGCGCCAGCTGCGAAAGATGCTGACCACTGCCACGGCGAACAACCAGAAGGACAGGCCATGCGCCAGCGAGTTCTCGTAATTGATACCCAACAGCAGCAGCAGGATTACCAGCACCGCCCAGTACAGCCCGAAGGGCGTCGGCAAGATCATCAAGCGTGCGTGATGAAGCGCCTCGCCTCCGCCAATCGACATCTTGCGCAGCAGGCGGGCTTTCACCCGCGTCCATGCGCCGGGCTTCGCCACCTGGGTCATGCAGGCACCACCGCCACCTGCCCGAGCAGATGGCGCGCCACGGCCTCACCCTCAGCAACACTGCCTTCGCTGAGGCGGTGCCCCACGACGGGCGCCCAGACCGCTTGCACATCCTCCGGCAGCACATAGTCACGTCCTGCCAGCAGTGCCCAGCCACGCGCAGCACTGGCCAGCGCCAGCACCCCGCGCGTCGAGAGACCATAGGCCACTTCCGGCGAGCTGCGCGTCGCCGCCACCAGCGCCTGCAGATAATCCAGCAGCGGGTCAGACAGCCGTACACGGTCCACGGCTGCCTGCCACTCATTGAGCACCGAGACAGGCAACAAGGGTCGCAGCGCCTCGATATGCTGACGCCCGGCATTGCCCTTGAGAATCTCGCGCTCGGCAGCGGGCTCCGGGTAGCCCAATGACAGCCGCATCAGGAAGCGGTCCAGCTGGGACTCCGGCAGCGGGAAGGTACCGGATTGCTGGAGCGGATTCTGGGTCGCGATCACGAAGAACGGTTCTGGCAGGCGACGGGTCTCGCCCTCCACCGTCACCTGACGCTCTTCCATCGCCTCCAGCAACGCGCTCTGCGTCTTGGGCGTGGCACGGTTGATCTCATCCGCCAGCACCAGCGAGTGGAACACCGGGCCGGGGTGAAAACGGAAGTTGCCCTCACGCGGGTCGAATACCGACACGCCGAGTATGTCTGCGGGCAACAGATCACTGGTGAACTGCACCCGCTGCATATCCGCTCCGATCAGACGCGCCAGCCCCTGGGCGAGGGTCGTCTTGCCCAGCCCGGGCAAATCCTCGATCAGAACATGACCACGACACAGTAGACAACAGAGCGCCAGACGGATCTGGCGCGGCTTGCCCGCCAGCACCGTCGACAATGCGGCTTCCACCTCTTCCAGCTGCTGTGGCGATACCTTGGCATTCATGCAAAGACTCCAGAACAAAGTGGGGAGGAGGAGAGGCGGCCATCAAGATGGGCAGCACACGCCAGATGACGCAGGGGCAGCGGCGTTGCTGCACAGGCTCGACAGGGAAAAGCGGAGATCATCGGCTCAGGCTCTCACTCAGAAAGCCTTCATGAATCAGGCGCTCAAGGGCCATACGGCTATCAGGCGTTGAAGGATGCAACGCAAGCGCATCGGCAGGCGTGACCCAGAAGGCATCTGCCACTTCTTCCGCCTGCAGCGTCAACGGGCCATCGTAATGCACCAGATATGTACTGCCGAAGACATGGTTAGTCGCGTCGGTGTAGCAGAAGTCGAAACAATGCTTGAGCGGCGCACCGCGCACGCCTATCTCTTCCTCCAGCTCGCGACGGGCAGCCACCTGCACGGCTTCACCAGCCCCGACAACCCCTCCACTGGCGAGGTCGAAATAGCCAGGGAACACTTCCTTGCTCAGGGTACGCTTCTGGATGCACAGTTCACCGCGGCCATTGAGCACGAAGGCATAGGTCGCACGATGCCAATAGCGGTAGCGTCGCATCAAGCGACGCGGTGCCGTGCCACAAGGGCGATTCTGTGCATCGACCAGCTGAATGATTTCGTCCTGGATCACCGTTCCCTGTTCCTTGCCTGTCCTTGAGTCACTTCGATAGCCACCCGCGACGACCAACACCGCCAGATGGCATCGACCAATGCGTCCCACGGTAGCAGAATGCGACGAAGCTGCCTTCAACTGCGGCCCGGACACCTGCCTTCACACCCGGGCAACAGGTGACGCTCGCATTCGGGCAAACCACCTAAAACAGAACCCTCTGCACCAGCCTCTGCACCAGCCTCTGCGCCAGCCTCTGCACTAGCCTCTACACTAGAGGCCATCGACGTCAGAAAACACCACGCTGGCATCATGGACCGGCCCCAGGGTCATTCTCTTTACACGCCGAAACAGGAGATGCGCACGGCATGAGGCAACCTCATAAGGGACATGGCGCGCCGCGCCGCGCCGGACAGATATCGGCTGGCCTGACCGCCCTTCGCACCATCGCCACTACCGCCAGCAGATGGCTGGCGACGCTGACCCTGCTCTCCTTTGCCACCGTTCACGCCTCAGCGCAGGAGACCCCGTCCGCCGCTCCCCATGTCGAGCAAGCCTTCGCGCTACCGACGCCACCGGGTGCCACGACCGGGGCCGTCTACCTGACACTCTCGATCACAAAGGGCGATACCGTGCTGACAGGCGCGAGCACGCCGATGGCCGCCACGGTCGAATTGCACAGCATGCAAGTCACGCAAGAGCGCATGCAGATGCACAGAATCGAGCAACTGGCGATTTCCTCTGACGCGCCGCTGACGATGGCTCCCGGCAGCGGCCCCCATCTGATGCTGATCGGGCTGACGCAACCACTCACTGCAGGCGACAAGCTGCCGCTGACGCTGCATTTCCTGGCGAGACCTGACACGAGCCTTGAGGTCTCGATCAAGGACTACGCCGAGATGATGTCGCTCAGTGAGTAACGCCATCGGTGCATACGCCTCTATCGACAAACCCCTCTATCTACAAGCGCCCCAACCCGCGAAACGCGCATGCAAAACGGCCCTGACACAAGGTGCCAGGGCCGTTTTCTCAAGAAGCGCCAGATCCTCACCGGGCTGACAGGCTGTCTCAAAGCCCCCAGACCACCCGCAACGCCAGCCCCAGCAACACCACGCCCGTCAGACGATTGATCCACACCGCGCGCGCCTGCAACCAGGGCAGCACCCGCGAGTGCGACAGCACCAGTGCCACCAGCACATACCAGAGCCCGTCGATGCCCATGGCCGTCACGACGACCAGCCACTTGCCCAACTCGCTCATCTCCGGCGTGATCAACTGACTGAGCAGCGCCACGAAGAACAGAATCAACTTGGGGTTGGCCAGCGCCACCATGAAACCATCGCGAATCGCCATGGAGCGGGACGTGGTGACGGCCTGCGCCTCCAGCGCTCCGCCTCGGCCCGCCCGCAGCGCCTTGATCCCCAACCAGGCCAGATAGGCTGCCCCCAGCAGCATGATCGCCTGGAAGACGCCCGGATAATGAACGATCAAGGCGCCGAGCCCCCAGGCAGTCAGCGCGGCGTACAACCCGACTCCCAGCGCATGACTGATACCGGCGGCAACCCCCGCACTCCTGCCGCCACCCAGGGTATGGCGCAGTACCATCGCCAGACTCGGCCCGGGCGACATCGCCCCCATCGCGCATAGCGCAACCAGTGACAACCACAGATTCAGCGGCATCCAATGCATGAAGGTCATTCCATGTTCCAGACAATTGATGAAAGCGACACAACGCCGACCACGGGCAAACACCTGAAGGTATCACCTGACAGTAACCTGGCGCTCGCGGTGTGGCCCGCTCTACCCATCCTGCGTTGCTGACGGGATACGAGCATCGGACGCATACAACTCCCACCAAGTCTTCGGGTAGACGCGGTCGAGTGTATCAAGCGCCATGATGATGGGGCAGCAGGCCGTATGAACGACCTGGACATGCCCCTCACGACGGGTGTCACACGAACTGGTCAGCCCGCCCTCGAAGGCGGCCGTCGTGCATGGATTTATATGAGAACATAATAAAGTACAGAATTTTACACATCTGAAAACTTGTGCAACAGATTGGGAGTTGTACAAGTTCATGATAAAAAGTAACGTTTGTACCGCTGCTCAGGAAGAGCGGCAGGTTCAGCGTAGTGACAGGCCCTGTCAAAGGATGACGCGCAAGCTTGGGACTTCGCTCCCGGCCAGGAAGATTCGTAAGCCTGAGCGGGTAGGTTTACGAATCTTCATGACTGGCAAGCCTGCGAGCTCAGGGAAAGAGAACACTACGCTGAATGACACCGAATTCAGTCAGTTTCTGAAGGTGTACAAGATTCTTGCGGGTCAGTAGCGCCCGATCGCTGCTCAGGAAGAGCGGCAGGTTCAGCGTAGTGACGGGCCAAGTGCACAGGAAGTGCAGCCAGGGACAGGCCCTGTCAGAGGATGACGCGCAAGCATGGGAAGCTTCACTCCCCGGCCAGCAAGATCCATGAGTCTGAGCGATTGATTCCCGGGCCTTGATGGCTGGCAGGTTTGCGAACTCAAGGAAAGAGACCACTACGCTGCACCTCACCAGATTCAGTCAATTGCTGAGAAGGAGAGGAGACATGGAAGGGAAAGCTCAAGCCGCACTGTGTTGCCCGGCATGATCCAGAACACCGCATCGCACTCCTCGATCCCTCTCTCGCCCGCAACAGCATCTATCGACGCGTAAAGAGCGCTCCACATCAGGCGTGAGCCGCCGTCTGGATACACGAGACACAGGAAAGCCCCGACATTCGTTCGGGGCTTTCCTGTGTCTCGTCCCCTGCCGTCACATACAGAGCAAATACAAGCAGCTGCCATCCCCAGCGCCATGACAGGCGAAGCGTGAAGAGATAAGCAAGGACGGGCATTCGGATCAGGGAGAGACAGACAGAGAGCGAAGAACCACAAGGAAGATGAATCGGTGGGAGCCAGAAACGCAAAAAAGCCGCTCGAAAGCGACTTTTTCAATTCTGGTGCCGGTGGTCGGACTCGAACCGACACGCCTATTAAGCGGCGGATTTTGAATCCGCTGCGTCTACCAATTCCGCCACACCGGCAACGGAGCAAAATTATACGGGACATTGCGCCAAGGTCAACGAGTTTTGGCGTCAGATCAGACACATGGAGCGCTTCCTCACACCCCACGCCGCAGCGGGCTGAGACATGCCGCCCGCAAACGGGTCTTCGCGTGGACGATGGCATTGGGTATCATGAGCGGCCTTTTTCGTCTGCCCAGACAGCCAAGGCCTCGAGAGTGTCGCAACTGACTGCCCCACCCGCAGACAGGGAGTCATGCACTCGCGACGAAAGCGCCAGTGTCTCACGGGCGGCATCTCCCCATTGTGCATGTACGCATGCCACGGAGCGCACCACGCGCCTCGTGCTATCAGAGTGTCAGGTTGGCCATGTCACGTATCGATTCCGGTGATGCCTCGGGCGTTGCCACACCTAATGACGCGCGCCCGATGCAGCGCAGCGATTACGATTTCAGTCTGCCGGATGAGCTGATTGCCCGCTATCCGTCAGAGCAGCGCAGCGATTGCCGTCTGCTGCATCTGGATGGCAAGAGCGGCGAGATCGTGCACCGCCGCTTCCCGGATCTGCTCGAGCAGCTGGAACCCGGCGATGTCGTGGTCTTCAACGACACCCGCGTGATCCCCGCGCGCCTGCATGGTCAGAAAGCCTCCGGCGGCAAGATCGAGATGCTGCTGGAGCGCCCGCTGGACGCCCATCGTGGCCTGGCGCACATCCGCTCCAGCAAGTCGCCCAAACCGGGGACCGAGCTGATCTTCGAAGGCGGCATCACGGCCGTGGTCGAAGGCCGTCAGGAGGCACTGTTCGAGCTGCGCTTCCACGGCGAGACGCCGATGATCGAGCTGCTCAACCAGCACGGCCACATGCCGCTGCCGCCTTATATCACTCGGGATGACGAGCTGTCGGATCGCGAGCGCTATCAGACGGTCTATGCCAAGCGCGATGGCGCCGTGGCCGCCCCGACGGCTGGCCTGCACTTCGATGAGCCGATCATGGCCGCCATGGCCGAGAAAGGCATCGAGACCGCCTTCGTCACCCTGCATGTGGGCGCCGGCACCTTCCAGCCGGTACGCGTCGACAGCATTCTCGAGCACCACATGCACAGCGAGTGGATCGAGGTCGGTCAGGAAGCCTGCGACAAGATCGCCCGCGCCCGCGCTGCCGGCCGCCGCGTGGTCGCCGTCGGCACCACCAGCGTGCGCTGCCTCGAGAGCGCCGCCAAGGCCCACGCTGGTGAGCTGGCCCCCTACTCCGGCGACACCGACATCTTCATCTACCCGGGCTACGAGTGGCAGGTGGTGGATCTGTTGATCACCAACTTCCATCTGCCGGAATCGACCCTGCTGATGCTGGTTTCGGCCTTCGCCGGCTACGAGCACACCATGGCGGCCTATCAGGCGGCGGTGGAAGAGCGCTACCAGTTCTTCAGCTATGGCGATGCCATGCTGCTGGAACGCGCCTGAATCCCCTCTTCCGACATGGCCCCGGCATTCGCCGAGGGCCGTGTCATGCGCAGTTAACGCGCCCCGCGCTATGCTGCGGCATAGCGACTTAGTGGCTTGATGACATAGTGGCATCGACACACCAGCTGCGGCCTGTTTCGCCGCCAAGCAAAGAGAGCACCATGCGTAAAGAATGCTTCATGAGCTTTGAAAAGCTCGCGACCGATGGCCGTGCACGTCGTGGCCGCATGACCTTCCCGCGCGGCACCGTGGAGACCCCGGCCTTCATGCCGGTGGGCACCTACGGCACCGTCAAGGGCATGACGCCGGAGTCCATCAAGGACATCGGCGCCGAGATCATCCTCGGCAACACCTTCCACCTGTGGCTGCGCCCGGGAACGGAAGTCATCGAAGCGCATGGCGATCTGCATGACTTCGCGCAGTGGGACAAGCCGATCCTGACCGATTCCGGCGGCTTCCAGGTCTTCTCGCTGGGCAAGACGCGCAAGATCACCGAACAGGGCGTTCACTTCCGCTCACCGGTCGATGGCTCCAAGGTCTTCATGGGCCCGGAAGAATCGATGGCGGTGCAGCGCTCGCTGGGCTCCGACATCGTGATGATCTTCGATGAGTGCACGCCGTATCCGGCCACCCATGATGAAGCGCGCAAGTCGATGGAGATGTCCCTGCGCTGGGCACAGCGCTCCTACGACGCGCATGGCGACTCGCCGTCGGCGCTGTTCGGCATCATCCAGGGCGGCATGTATCCGGACCTGCGCGAGAAGTCCCTCGAGGGCCTCAAGAAGATCGACTTCGACGGCTACGCCATCGGCGGCCTTTCCGTGGGCGAGCCCAAGGACGAGATGATCAAGGTCCTCGACTACCTCCCCGAGTGGATGCCGGAGGACAAGCCGCGCTATCTGATGGGCGTCGGCAAGCCGGAAGACCTGGTCGAGGGCGTGCGGCGTGGCGTCGACATGTTCGATTGCGTGATGCCGACCCGCAACGCGCGCAACGGCCACCTGTTCACGCCGACGGGCACCGTCAAGATCCGCAACGCCGTCCACAAGCATGACACCTCACCGCTGGACCCGGAGTGCGATTGCTACACCTGCACCAATTTCTCGCGCGGTTATCTGCATCACCTTGATCGCTGTGGAGAAATGCTCGGCTCGATGCTCAACACCATCCACAATCTGCGCTACTACCAGACCGTGATGGCTGGTTTGCGCGGTGCAATTGAAGCGGGTACATTGCAGGACTTCGTGGAACAGTTCTATGCCGCGCGCGGCCTGCCGGTGCCGCCGCTGGCCGACTGATCGAGGCGAATGACGACCGGGGGCCAAATCCTCCGGTCGTCTTGATATTCGACTCGAGCCAGACGTGAAGAAGAGCCTGAATCACGCTCATTGCATAACAACAGTTCACTCGTAACCTCTGGAGATACACATGCTGGAATTCCTGATTCCTGCCGCACACGCGGAAGCCGAAGCGGCTGTCGCCGGCGGCGGCGCCATCGGCCAGATCGTCATGCTGGTCGGCTTCGTGGTCATTTTCTATTTCCTGCTCTGGCGTCCGCAGTCCAAGCGCGCCAAGGAACACAAGAATCTGATCAGCAATCTGGCCAAGGGTGACGAAGTCGTCATCGGTGGTGGCCTGGTTGGCCGCATCACCAAGGTCAGCGAGCAGTTCATCACCATGGAGCTGAACGAAGGCAACGAAGTCAACGTGCAGAAGTCTGCCGTGGCTGCAGTCCTGCCGAAGGGCACCATCAAGTCCATCTGATCCCTCCTGCTGCCGGCCCCTGTGCCGGCAGCATGCTTTTCTCTCCCGCTCCACCAAGGACAGGGCTGCCATGCTCAACCGCTATCCGCTTTGGAAGTACCTGGTGATCTGCCTGGTACTTGCCGTCGGCGTGATCTACGCATTGCCGAATCTCTACCCCGAAGACCCGGCCGTGCAGATCAGTGCCGCCAGCGGCGCCGAGGCCATCGACCAGCAAGACCTCGATCGCGCCACCAGTGCCCTCGAAAACGCCGGCATCACGCCCAAGTCCGGGGAACTCAACGGTTCCACCGGCCTGATTCGCCTTACCAGCAACGACCAGCAGCTGCGCGCCAAGGAACTGATCAGCGAGACACTCGGCGATGACGCCATCGTCGCGCTGAACCTGGCCGATGCCACGCCGTCGTGGCTGGCCAGCCTCGGTGCCTCACCGATGAAGCTGGGCCTTGACCTGCGTGGCGGTGTCCACTTCCAGCTGGAAGTCGACATGGACGCCGCGGTCAAGCAGCGCCTGGAAGTCAACGCCAGTGCCATCAAGGAAACCCTGCGCGAGGAGCGTATTCGCTACCGCGGCAGCGAAGTCGACGACGGCACCCTGAGCCTGACGTTCTCCGATGAGGAAGACCGTTCGAAGGCGCGCTCACTGATCTCGCGCGACTTCCAGAACTTCGAATACGACGAGCGCGATGTCGAGCGTGGGGCCGTACTGGATCTCACCCTGACCGCCGCCGCCGTCAAGGAGATTCAGGATTACGCGGTCAATCAGAACCTGACCACGATCCGCAATCGCGTCAACGAGCTGGGCGTGTCCGAGCCGCTGGTTCAGCGCCAGGGCCCGAACCGCATCGTGGTCGAGCTGCCGGGCGTGCAGGACACGGCCGCCGCCAAGCGCGTACTGGGTGCCACCGCCAACCTCGAATTCCGTCTCGAAGCGGCCAGCGACACGCCGGCCAGCGAGATGGAGAGCTTCGCGTTCCGCAACCAGCCGAGCCGCACCGCCAACATCATGAAGGACGTGATCATCAGCGGTGACAGCGTCTCCAGCGCCAGCACCAGCTTCGATGAAAGCGGCCGTCCGCAGGTCAATATCAACCTGGACGGCACCGGTGGCTCGATCATGAACCGCGTCACGCGTGCCGCGATCGGCCGCAACATGGCGGTACTGTTCATCGAGCACAAGACCCGCACGCGCACCGTGATGGAAAACGGCGAGAAGGTCGAGAAGCGCATTCCGTACACCGAGAAGGGGCTGATCAGTCTGGCAACCATCCAGAGTGCGCTGGGCAACAGCTTCCGCATCACCGGCCTCGACTCGCCGACGGAAGCCAAGGAGCTGTCGCTGCTGCTACGCTCCGGCTCATTGGCCGCGCCGATCTACTTCGTGCAGGAACGCACCATCGGCCCGAGCCTCGGTGCCGAGAACATCTCGCGCGGCATCCTGTCCGTCGAGCTGGGCCTGCTGCTGGTCGTGCTGTTCATGCTGGCGCGCTACAAGGCCTTCGGTGTCGTCGCCAACGTGGCCCTGACCGCCAACCTGGCGATCCTGATTGCCGCGATGTCGATGCTGGGCGCCACCCTGACCCTGCCGGGTATCGCCGGTATCGTGCTGACGCTGGGCATGGCGGTGGATGCCAACGTGCTGATCTTCGAGCGTATCCGCGAGGAAATGCGCTCCAGGATGCCGCTGCATCAAGCCGTGCATACCGGCTTCGAGCGCGCCTTCACCTCCATCGTCGATGCCAACATCACCACCCTGCTGGTCGCGGTGATCCTGTTCTCCATCGGCAGTGGCCCGGTCAAGGGCTTCGCGGTGACGCTGTCCATCGGCATCCTGACGTCGATGTTCACGGCGATCATGGTCTCGCGCGGCATCATCAATCTTGCCATTGGCGGCAAGACACTCAAGAAACTCTGGATCTGAGGGGCCATCGTGATGCGACAGTTTGACTTCATGAGCAAGCGGCGCGCGGCCTTCATCGTCTCCATCGTGCTGACGATCGTGGCCATTGGCGCCCTTGTGATTCATGGCCTGAACCTGGGCCTCGATTTTACCGGCGGCACCCTGGTGGAAGTGAAATACCAGACAGCGCCGGCACTGGAAAGCGTGCGCCAGACACTGGAAGCCGCCGGCTACAAGGATGTCTCGGTCCAGACCTTCGGTGCCAGCAACGAGATTCTGGTGCGTCTGCAGCAGAGCTTCGAAGCCGGCATCGGCAATGACATCGTGGCGCATCTGCAGGCCACCGGTGACAGCGTCAACCTGATCCGCGCCGAGTTCGTCGGTGCCCAGGTCGGTGATCAGCTGCGCGATCAGTCCGGTCTCGGCATGCTGCTCGCCCTGGCCGTGGTGATGGTCTATGTGGCCTTCCGCTTCCAGTACAAGTTCGCCCTCGGTGCACTCATCTCGCTGGGTCACGACGTCATCATCCTGCTGGGCATCTTCGCCCTGTTCGGACTCGACTTCGACCTGACGGTACTGGCCGCGGTGCTGGCCGTGATCGGCTACTCATTGAACGACACCATCATCGTCTACGACCGCATTCGCGAGAACATCCGCAAATCGCGTATCGATGACATGCCGTCGATCTTCAATGACGCCATCAACGCGACGCTGTCACGCACGCTGTCCACCTCCGGCACCACCTTGCTGGTGCTGCTGGCGCTGTATTTCCTCGGCGGTGACATGATCCACAACTTCGCCATCGCACTGATCATCGGTGTGGTCGCGGGGACCTTCTCGTCCATCTACGTGGCAGCGGCGCTGTTGCTGGTGGTCGGCCTGAAGCGTGTGGATCTGATCCCCCCGCCCAAGGAGCAGTTCGAGGACGGCGCGCCGTAAGCGTCTCGCTCCTCCATCAGAGACAGACCGCCAGGCACGGATCGCCAGGCACAAAAAAACCCCACCTCATGCGAGGTGGGGTTTTTTCGTTCTCCAGACGGCCCCGAAGGCTGTCAGGTCACGTCGTCTTGCAGGGGCTTACAGGTGCGGCTGCATGGTCTGCGCCAGCGCCTTGTACAGACGCGCGCCAGCGGCCATCAGGGTGCCTTCGGCAACCACGACCGGCGTGCCGTCGGCACTGCCTGCCAGTGCGCCACATTCCTTCAGGAACAGGCTGACGATCTCGCTGTCACCGGCATCCAGACCCAGCACATAGACGGCGTCGACACGGCCGGAGGCCAGCTCGAGCACGTCCAGTAGCGCACAACCGCTGGTGCGCAGCATCTCGACCTGCGGGCCGACCTGCTGAACGATGGAGAGGTAGGTCGGCAGGTGACGCGGACGCTGCCAGCTTTCCGGCAGGCCCATCGCCAGACGCGCACCTTCGATGGAGGTGGCGTTGGTCACGCGGATACGGTGACCGGAGTGCTGGGCACCACGACCGCGGCTGACGATATACTCTTCGTCAGTGAACGGTGCGATGACCACGGCGTGCTCGGCACGGCCCTTGAACAGGCAGACCACGGACAGCGCGAAGCCGGAGGCTGCGGATGCCAGGTTGGAGTAACCGTGCACCGGCTCGATGCGCCAGTGGTAGTCAGAGCCCTGACCTTCACCATCGCGATGGTCGGTATAACGGCCGGAGAGACCGTGTTGCGGATAACCGCGCTCCAGCTGACGCACGATGTGCGCTTCGGCGCGACGTGCAGTGTCTGCAATGAAGGTGTCGAGATCGTTGTCGCCACGGGCGACTTCGATACGTTCACGAGCACGGACGAACTGCTCTGCGGCACCGCGTGCAGCACGCAGCGCAAATTGGACCATCGGATGCATGATCAAGGCCTTGACGAGTCGGGAGCTGTTAAAGAACGGGTGCCACGGCGCGTGAGATATCAACGCGGCGCAACACGGATCGAGCGAAACTGGGTGCAATCGGATCAGGTGGTCATGTAGCCCGCACAGGAATCCTGATACGGCGCGGGGCGCGCTGCATAGTGCAATGTATGCAGGCTGCCAGCCGCCACAGCACGTGGCGCCAGCGAGGGCGAACACATGTTGCGACATGACGGGATGGCGTAGTCTACCAGAGCTCGGCTCGAGCTGCCATTGCCTGCGGCCACCCTCTGCCTGCACGTCGCCTCCCTGCGCCCTGCCCGCGCGCGCCTCCCTCGCGCCGCGCTTGCCCTCAACACCGGCGGGAAACTGCTCCCTGACGCGGCTTCATGCTAGGATACCGGGTCCTGACGCGCGATTTATCGCTGAGTCTGCGTATGCGGATCACACACTGCGCCAGCCGCGTCGACCGACCCGCCCTTCAATTGCTATCCTGGAAGTCCTCATGCTTGAACGTCTGCGCATTGTCCTGATTGGCACCAGCCACCCCGGCAACATTGGTGGTGCAGCCCGCGCCATGCTCAATATGGGCCTGGCCGATCTCGCACTGGTCGCGCCGCGATGTCAGGTGCAATGCCAGGAATCCGCCTCACGCGCCTCGGGTGCCGATGCACTCGTCGCCAGCGCCTCGGTGCACGAGACGCTGGAAGAGGCCGTGGCGGATTGCAGCCTGGTGGTCGGCTGCAGCGCACGTTCGCGCAACCTGCCGTGGCCGATGATCACGCCGCGCGCCTTCGCAGCCACCCTGGCAGATGAAACCCGCCTGCCGGATGCCCGCGTGGCCATCGTCTTCGGCCGCGAGGATTCCGGGCTCTCCAATGAAGAGCTGCAGCGCTGTCACCGTCACGTGCACATCCCGACCAATCCGGATTTCAGCTCGCTGAATCTGGCCGCGGCGGTGCAGGTGCTGGCCTATGAGTGCCGCCAGGCGTGGCTGGCCGACCAGGAAGCCGCCGGCGAGACGCCGCGTGCCGAGGATGACCAGCCGTTCGGTATCGACTGGGACAGCCCGCTGGCCAGCCATGCCGACCTCGAGCGCCTGTTCGAGCATCTCGAGAAGACACTTATCAGCGTCGACTTCCTCGATCCGGAACAGCCGCGCCAGTTGATGGCACGCCTGCGTCGCCTCTATCTGCGCGCACGTCCGGACAGCATGGAAATCAACATTCTGCGCGGCATTCTTTCCGCGGTGGACAAGCAGGTTCGCCTGGCACAAGCCGACACGGCCAACCGCACTTCCTGAGGACACGCCATGTTCACTCGACTGCGTGAAGACATCGATAGCGTGTTTGCCCGTGATCCGGCGGCGCGCAACTTCTTTGAAGTCCTGACCAACTATCCGGGCCTGCATGCACTGGTGGCCCATCGCATCAATCACTGGCTATGGCGCCACAACGCCAAATGGCTGGCGCGCACCGGCTCGACCCTGATGCGCTGGTTGACCGGCATCGAGATCCACCCGGGCGCCACCATCGGTCGCCGCTTCTTCATCGACCACGGCATGGGCGTCGTGATCGGCGAGACTGCCCTGATCGGCGATGACGTGACCCTCTATCACGGCGTCACTCTCGGCGGCACCACCTGGAACGCCGGCAAGCGCCACCCGACCCTCGGCGACGGTGTCATCGTCGGTGCCGGTGCCAAGATTCTCGGCCCGTTCACCGTCGGTGCCGGCGCCAAGGTCGGCTCCAATGCCGTGGTCACGCGTGAAGTGCCTGCCGGTGCCACCGTCGTCGGCATTCCCGGCAAGATCGTCAAGCGCGCCGAGCCGGATGTGGCGGAGGAGCCGTCGGTCGACCCGGAAAGCCGCGAGGCCATGAAGGAGAAGTTCGGCTTTGACGCCTATGGCATGGGCCAGGACATGCCCGACCCGGTCGCGCGCTCCATGCATGCGATGCTCGATCACATGCATGCCGTGGACAAGCGCATCGAACAGATGTGCGGCACGCTGCGCAAGCTGGATGCCAGCTATCGCGCCGGGCGCCTGCCCGAGCTCGACGATGCCGACTTCGCCCAGCTGATCGATGAACTAGGGCCCTGCGGTGGCGAGACGGCCGTCGCTGACGTGGCCGCGGCCCAGGGCAGCACCTCGCCCAAGGCTCGGGCAGCCTCCAGTTCCGAGCAGACCTCGACCCAAGGGTCATCGACTGGGCACTCGCCGACCGAGCAGGCAAGCGATACTCAGGAACCCGCCGAACGTCAGCATGGCTAAAGTTGACCAATTCAGTCGGGATTGACCCCGCCAGACCACCCCACCATAATGGGGCGCATTGAGACGCCGTCTCGCCAGAGGCGGCGACTATGCCCGGCCTCGTCCTCAACGTCGCAGGCTCCATCTGCTCACGGACTCTGTCATGCGCCTGACCACCAAGGGACGCTACGCCGTCACCGCGATGCTCGATCTGGCCCTGCATGCCAGCTGCGGCCCGACCTGTCTGGCCGATATTTCCGAACGCCAAGGCATCTCGCTGTCGTATCTGGAGCAACTGTTTGCGCGTCTGCGGCGTGCAGGTCTGGTCAAGAGCGTGCGTGGTCCCGGTGGCGGTTATCTACTGGATACCGAACTCGAGACCACCTCGGTGGCGTGCATCATCGACGCCGTCAACGAGTCAGTTGATGCCACACGCTGTCAGGGAATGTCGGACTGTCAGGCCGGTGACACCTGCCTGACGCACCACCTGTGGTGTGATCTGTCCGACGAGATCCACGGCTTCCTCGACGGCATCAGCCTGGCCGACCTGGTCGCGCGCGAAGAGATTCGCCAGATCGCCAGTCGCCAGCGCAAGGCATGCGAGCCGACACCGATCACCGTCATGCAAGGCAGCTGAGCCACGTTTGCCAGGCTGAGCAGGCCAGGCGATGCTCGCCGCGCCCCGCCGCCCTCGAGATCGCCTTCATCACGTTCACCGTCATCACTGTCTGTCGTGTCTTCAGGAAGTCACCATGTCCCAGCCGATCTACCTTGACTATGCCGCCACCACGCCCGTCGACCCGCGCGTCGCCGAGCTGATGATGCGTCACCTGACGCAGGACGGCACCTTCGCCAACCCGGCCTCGCGCAGTCACATGCCGGGCTGGCTGGCCGAGCAGGCCGTCGAGGGTGCGCGTCGTCAGGTCGCCGATCTGATCGGTGCCGACCCGCGCGAGATCGTCTGGACCAGCGGTGCCACCGAAGCCGACAACCTGGCGCTGACCGGCTACATGCGTGCCAATGCCGCGCGCGGCCGCCATCTGATCACCTCGACCATCGAGCACAAGGCGATTCTGGATACCGCCAGTGCACTGGAAGCGGAAGGCTTCGAGGTCACGCGCATCGCCCCGCAGCCTGACGGGCGCATCAGCCCGGACAGCCTGCGCGACGCCCTGCGCAGCGATACCACCCTGGTATCGCTGATGGCGGTGAACAACGAGCTGGGCAGCCTGAATGACCTGGAGGCGCTGGGCGACATCGCCCACTCGCATGGTGCGGCCTTCCATGTCGATGCCGCCCAGGCGCCCGGCAAGGTGCAGATCGATGTCAGCCGTCAGCCCATCGACCTGCTGTCGCTGTCCGCCCACAAGGCCTACGGCCCCAAGGGCATCGGTGCGCTGTACGTGCGTCGCCAGCCGCAGATCAAGGTCGATGCCCTGATCCACGGCGGTGGTCATGAGCGCGGCATGCGTTCCGGCACCCTGCCGACCCATCAGATCGTCGGCATGGGCGAGGCCTACCGTCTGAGCGCCGGGCAGTTCGACGCCGACCACCAGCACCTCGTCGCGCTGCGTGACCAGTTCGTCGCCGGGCTTGCCGGCCTTGAAGGCGTGCACTTCAATACCGATATAGAGGTCAGCGCGCCCAACATCGTCAATCTCGCCTTCGAGGGCGTGGATGGCGAGGCGATGCTGATGGCGCTGCGCGGCATCGCGATTTCCACCGGTTCGGCCTGCAATTCCGCCAGTGTCGAACCGTCGTTCGTCCTCACCGGCATCGGGGTGCCCCGTCCACTGGCGCTGGCGTCATTGCGCTTCAGCTTCGGACGTTTCACCACCGCCACCGACATTGAATCCGCGCTCGGCGAACTCAGGCATGCCCTGATCTCGCTGCGCGCCTGACCCGGGAGACTGCTCATGGCACACCTGTCGATTTCCCCCTCCGCCGCCGACCAGATCCGCGTCGTGCTGGCCGAGCGCGGCCACGGCCTTGGCCTGCGTGTCTCGGTCAAGCCCAGCGGCTGCTCCGGCTACAGCTACGTGCTCGACTTCGCCGACGAGGCCAACGAGGAAGACGCCGTCTTCGTCGATCACGGCGCCACCGTCTATGTCGACACCGAAGCCCTCACCGTGCTCGACGGCTCCGAAGTGGATTACGTCAAGGACGGCCTGAACCGCTACTTCCGCTTCAACAACCCCAACGTCAAGGACGAGTGTGGTTGTGGCGAGAGCTTCAGCGTGTAGACCAGGCTTCAGCGTCCAAGCCAGACCTCAACGTCTGAGCCGACCCTCAGCGCCTCGCCAGCCCATGCCGACGAGGCGCTTGCCATCTGCGCGTCATGCGACTCAGGCATGATGGATGCAGCCGGTGGCACTTGCCGCTATAATGCCGCCCACTTTTGTCGCGCGCATGCCGACAGAGCCCGTTTTCCGCCGTGCGGCATCTGCCGTGCGGCTCTTCAAAGCTTGTCTCAGGAGATTCACCATGACTCAGCGTACTCTGTCCATCATCAAGCCGGATGCCGTTGCCAAGAACGTGATCGGCGAAATCTACTCTCGCTTCGAGAAGGCCGGTCTGCAGATCGTCGCTTCCAAGATGGTTCACCTGTCCAAGGAACAGGCCGAAGGCTTCTACGCTGAGCACAGCGAACGTGGCTTCTTCGGTGAGCTGGTCGGCTTCATGACTTCCGGCCCGGTCATGATCCAGGTGCTGGAAGGCGAAGACGCCATCACCAAGAACCGCGACCTGATGGGCGCTACCAACCCGAAGGAAGCTGAAGCCGGCACCATCCGTGCAGACTTCGCCACTTCCATCGACGCCAACGCCGTTCACGGTTCTGACGCGCCGGAATCTGCCGCTCGCGAAATCGCCTACTTCTTCGGCGACAACGAAATCTGCCCGCGCGGTTGATTTCGCCTTGTACGACTGAGAAGCCCAGCCCTTCGGGGCACGCGTCTCTCTGCCGTGCATGACACGACGGCCCTGCCTGCGAGGCGGGGCCGTCGTGGTATCGGACGTGCTGAAGCGCCGCGCGACAGCATGCATCTCCTGAAGCAGATTCGACGCTTGAGCAGGTCCGATACGCTTTTCTGAAAGCCGCTGCAGCGCCCTCTCCCCACGCCATGTGACGCCCACGCGCACTGCGCTGATGACGAGAGCCTCTTGAGGTCTGCGAGCCATCGCCACCTCCGCTGACAGCGTCGCCCTGCAGACGTCTATCCTTTGTGAGACGCCTGCCCATCCCTGACACGACCGGCCCATACCATGACTGATACCACTGCAACTGCCACCGATGCCGCGGCGCCTGCCGCCGTCAAGCTCACCAACCTGCTGGGCCTGCCGCGCCCGGCGATGGAAGCCTTCTTCGAGAGCATCGGCGAGAAGAAATTCCGTGCCACCCAGGTGATGAAATGGATTCACCAGGAAGGCGTCGACAGCTTCGACGAGATGACCAACCTGGCAAAGCCGCTGCGCGAGCGCCTCAAGCAGGTCGCCGAGATCCGTGCGCCGGGCATCGTCTATGAAGGCGAGTCCAAGGACGGGACCCGCAAGTGGGTATTGGAAGTCAGCGATGGCAGCTACGTCGAGACCGTGCTGATCCCCTCCGAGAACGGCAACCGTCGCACCCTGTGCGTGTCTTCCCAGGTCGGTTGCTCGCTGGACTGCAGCTTCTGCTCCACCGGCAAGCAGGGCTTCGAGCGTGACCTGACCGCCGCCGAGATCATCGGCCAGGTATGGGTCGCCACCCGTGGCGCCGAAGACCGCAAGGACACCCGCAAGCGTCCGGTCACCAACGTGGTGATGATGGGCATGGGCGAGCCGCTGATGAACTACGACAACGTCGTGCCGGCGATGAAGCTGATGCTGGATGACAACGCCTATGGCCTGTCCAAGCGTCGCGTCACCCTCTCCACCTCCGGTGTGGTGCCCAAGCTGGACCAGCTCGGTGACGAGATGGATGTCAGCCTGGCGATCTCGCTGCACGCGGCCAACGATGAACTGCGCAACGTGCTGGTGCCGATCAACCGCAAGTGGAACATTCGCGCGCTGCTCGACTCCTGCCATCGCTACCTGGCCAAGTGTGACGACGCACGTATCGTCACCATCGAGTACACCCTGATCAAGGACGTCAACGACCAGATCAAGCACGCCGAGGAACTGGCCGCGCTGCTCGACGAGCTGCCGTGCAAGATCAACCTGATCCCGTTCAACCCGTTCCCGCATTCCGGTTACGAGAAGCCGTCACGCAACCAGGTGATGCGCTTCCAGCAGCGTCTCTATGAGCTGGGCTATACCGCACCGGTGCGCGCGACGCGTGGCGATGACATCGACGCCGCCTGTGGCCAGCTGGTCGGTCAGGTCAAGGATCGCACCCGTCGCGCCGAGCGTTACATCAACGCCATCCAGCTCGACGCCGACTGAGCGGCTGCCAGCCCTGATCTGACGCTATCGCCATGGCCATGCGCCGCCCTGCCACCTTGACTTGTGGCAGGTGCGGCGCTTTGATGGGGGCGCTTTTGTTGCCTGCCGCGACCCTCGCCCGCAGGCACATCATGAGCCTTCATTCACGCGAGGATTGCATGCCGAGTCGTCTGCCCCGTCATCGCACCAATGAGCATGACCCTGTCGCGCATGACACTGCCGCACAGGGCCCCTGTCAGCATGATTCCCACACCCGCTCCGCTGCTCGCGGCATCACTCGCCGCACCAGAGCCCTGCTGCTGTGCCTCGGGCTTGCCGGCCTGACCCTCGCAGGCTGCGCGACACGCGTGGAAACCAACGACCCCTACGCTCCGCCGGATGACAACAAGGCCTCGAATGCCTACGTGGAACTCGGAGAGGCCTATCTGGGTCGTAATCAGCTGCAACGCGCCGACAGCGCCTTCCAGAAGGCACTCAAGCTGCAGAGCAACAATGCCGAGGCCAAGGCCGGACTGGCGATGATCTACCAGCGCCAGGGTGAGAATGTGCTCGCCGATGACTATTTCAATCAGGCCATTTCCAGCGATCCGTCCTTTACCCGTGCGCGCAACAACTACGCGGCCTTTCTCTATTCTCGCGGTGAATACGTCGAGGCCTGTCGGCAGCTCGAGATCGCGGCAGAAGACCTGACCTACGACAACCGTGGCCAGCTCTATACCAATCTGGGGCGCTGTCAGTTGCAGCTGGGCAAGACCAGCGAGGCCGCGAAGAGTTTCGAACGCGCCGTCAAGATCAACCCGCGTGAGTCAGAGGCCTGGTTGGCGGTGGCACGCATGTCGCATGACGCCGGCGACAATGACGCGGCCCAGTCGGCGCTGAGCCGCTACTTCCGTCTGGCAGGTACCGATAGCGACAGTCTCGCTCTGGCCGTCGATGTGGCCACCGCACGCGGCGACAACCGTCTGGCAGATCTCTACAGCCGTCAGCTGGAGCAGGTCATGACACGGGAATCCGGTCGCGCGGTGATTCGCACTCCCTGAGCGAGGCGCAATGACGCCACTGATGGCGCCACCTCGTGGGCGGGGTCGCTGCAAGCAGGACCGAGAAGACCGAAATGCCGGTGAAAATCTCGGCGCGGGCTTGGTATAGTGCCGACGCGGACGAACATATGTTCGTGCGCGTCGATTGGCATGGGGGTCATCGCTTTTCACGCTGCTCACTCGCACGATGACCGACGAGTCGTGCAGCACCCGGCCAATCGCGCGATAGCATCAGTCAGCATGCTCCAGCGTCAGTATCAGGAGCAGTTCCCGCAGTACCGGAAGAGCGCCCGGATGTGCGTTCGGTAGTCAGTTTTTCCTTACAAGGATGCGCCATGAGCGAACATCAACCCGCCCCTGATCAGCACGCCAGTGATTCACTGCCTGGCACGCGCCTCAAGCTGGAGCGCGAGCATCAGGGGTTGTCGCGTGATGAGGTGGCGACACAGCTCAACCTGCGCCCCAGCCTGGTCGATGATCTGGAACGCGACCACTACGACCAGATTCCCATTGCCGCGTATCGTCGCGGCTATCTGCGTGCCTATGCCCGTCTGCTGGGCATGGACGAGAAAGCGATCGTCGGGCAGTACAATGCCCAGTTCGGCACTACCGAAGCCGAGCGCTACACTCCCAGCTCCACACCGTCGGTGCGCCCGCCGGGCAAGATGGGCAAGTACCTGTTCCGCCTCGTCAGCCTGCTGGTCATCGCTGGCCTGATCGGCCTCAGCTACGTGTGGTGGCAGAGTGGCGATTATGGCCGCACCTCGCCGGCCGAAACCTCCGCCCTCGAAGGTGGCAGCGATGCGGACAACGACGCACCGGTCGTGAACGCCGATGGCTCCATCGAGCTTTCGCTCTCGCAGTCCTCTGCCAGTGAAACGGCGCCGCCCTCCACTGCTACCGGTGATGCATCTTCCGTCGAGGCAGCAGCCTCGTCCGAGGCCACAGCGCAGAGTGCTGACGCGCTCGATACGAGCGCAACTGCCGCCGCGCCGGGCGCTGCAGAGGCTGGCACGTCAGCATCTGGCGCTGCCACCGATAGCACCGCTGACGCCGATGCCAGTGCCGCCTCCTCACAAGAGAGCGCAGCAGAGGACGCTGCACCGGCGGCAGACCCGCGCAAGCTCGAATTGACGTTCAACATCAATTCCTGGACCGACATCCGTGATGCCGATGGCAAGCGCCTGCTGCGCGGCAGCAACGAGGCCGGCACCAGCACGACGCTGGAGGGCAAGCCGCCCTTCACGCTGACCATCGGCAATGCCTCTGGCGTCGAATTGCGTTACATGAATGAAGCGGTCGACCTCACGCGCGTGACGCGCGGCAGTGTCGCCAAACTTACCCTCGGTGAATGATCCGGAATCCCATGCATAGTCACTCCCCCATCAAGCGCCGCGTCTCGCGCAAGATTCATGTCGGCAATGTGGCCGTCGGCGGCGATGCACCGATTTCCGTGCAGAGCATGACCAACACCGATACCAACGATGTCGCCGCCACCGTCGCGCAGATCAAGCGCCTCGAGGATGCCGGTGCCGATATCGTGCGTGTCAGCGTGCCGGACATGGATGCCGCCGAAGCCTTTGGTCGCATCAAGCAGCAGAGCAACATTCCGCTGGTGGCCGATATCCACTTCGATTACAAGATCGCCCTGCGTGTGGCGGAACTTGGCGTCGACTGCCTGCGCATCAACCCGGGCAACATCGGTCGTGAAGACCGCGTGCGTGCCGTGGTCAGCGCCGCACGCGACAACGGCATCCCGATCCGCATCGGCGTCAATGCAGGCTCCCTGGAAAAGGACCTGCAGAAGAAATACGGCGAACCGACACCGGCGGCGCTGGTCGAATCTGCCATGCGTCACATCGACCATCTGGACCGCCTCGACTTCCAGGACTTCAAGGTCAGCGTCAAGGCCAGCGACGTGTTCATGGCCGTCGCCGCCTATCGTGACCTGGCGGCGCGCATCGAACAGCCGCTGCACTTGGGCATCACCGAAGCCGGCGGCCTGCGCTCGGGCACCGTCAAATCTTCCATCGGCCTGGGTATGCTGCTGATGGATGGCATCGGTGACACCATCCGCGTGTCACTGGCAGCGGACCCGGTCGAGGAGATCAAGGTCGGCTTCGACATGCTCAAGAGCCTCAAGCTGCGCGCCAAGGGCATCAACTTCATTGCCTGTCCCAGCTGCTCGCGTCAGAATTTCGACGTCATCAAGACCATGAACGAACTGGAGACACGTCTTGAAGACGTGATGACGCCGCTGAACGTCTCGGTCATCGGCTGTGTCGTCAATGGCCCCGGCGAAGCCAAGGAGACCGATGTCGGCCTGACCGGCGGCAGCCCCGCCAACCTGGTCTACCTGGACGGCAAGCCGGCCAGCAAGTTGACCAATGACACCCTGGTTGACGATCTTGAGCGACTCATCCGTGACAAGGTCGCGGAAAAAGAGGCCCGTGAGGCCGACACCATCATTCGCCAGAGCTGAGCTTGTCTCGGCTGGCTTGCGCGTCGAGAGTGACGCGCCTTCGTCTCCCCACCCGCCTGCATGACGTCATGCGAGCGCCGTGGGGAGACGCGCAAGAATTCAGGAGAGAACGTTGAGTACCAAGATCCAGGCCATTCGTGGCATGAACGACCTGCTGCCGGACCAGTCACCGGTATGGCAATACTTCGAGCACCAGGTGGAAGCGCTGATGGGCCAATACGGCTATCGCGAGATCCGCACCCCCATCGTCGAGCAGACCGCGCTGTTCAAGCGCTCCATCGGCGAAGTCACCGACATCGTCGAGAAGGAGATGTATACCTTCGACGACCGTAACGGCGACAGCCTGACCCTGCGTCCGGAAGGCACCGCCAGCTGCGTGCGCATGGCGATGGAGAATGGCCTGGTCCACAACCAGATCCAGCGTCTGTGGTACACCGGCCCGATGTTCCGCCACGAGCGCCCGCAGAAGGGCCGTTATCGTCAGTTCCATCAGGTGGGCGTCGAAGCCTACGGCATGGAAGGTCCGGACATCGATGCCGAGATGATCCTGATCTCCGCGCGTCTGTGGCGTCAGCTGGGCCTGCTGGAGCACGTCACGCTCGAGCTCAACTCGCTGGGTAGCCTCGAGGCGCGTGCCGCCTACCGTGACCTGCTGGTCGAATACTTCGAACAGCACCTGGATGTCCTCGACGAAGACTCCAAGCGTCGTCTGCACAGCAACCCGCTGCGCATCCTCGACACCAAGAACCCGGACATGGCCGCCGTCGTCGACGCCGCACCGCGTCTGGGGGATCACCTGGATGAAGAATCCCGCGTGCACTTCGAGGGCCTCAAGGCACGTCTCGACGCCGCCGGCATCGAGTACGTCATCAACCCGCGCCTGGTGCGTGGCCTCGATTACTACTCGCGCAGTGTGTTCGAATGGACCACCACCGCGCTGGGCAGCCAGGGCACCGTGTGTGCCGGCGGCCGCTACGACAGCCTGTTCGAACAGCTGGGCGGCAAGCCGGTACCGGCGGTCGGCTTCGCGATGGGCGTCGAACGCCTCATCCTGTTGCTCGAGACGCTGGAACTGGTACCGCAGGACGTCCGCGAGACCGTCGATGTCTACCTGATGTCGATGGGCGAGCAGGCCGAAGGCGAAGCCATGCGTCTGGCCGAAGAGCTGCGCACCGCCCTGCCCAACCTGCGCCTGGTGCTGCATTGCGGTGGCGGCAGCTTCAAGAGTCAGATGAAGAAGGCCGACAAGAGCGGTGCACGCATCGCGCTGATTCTTGGTGAGAATGAAGTCATCGAAGGCACGGTGGCGCTCAAGTTCCTGCGCGAGGAACGCGACCAGGAAACGCTGAACCAGCGTGCGCTGGGCGAACGTCTCGACAGCGTCTTCGACGCCTGAGACTGCCAATGAATATCGGGCGGAGAGCCAGCTCTCCGCCTCTCGAATGCAAGTGCCGGCATGCCGGCCAGGTCAAGGAGACCGCCCGTGGCGGAAGAGCTCAGAAGCGAAGAAGAACAGCTTGAAGCCATCAAGCGTTGGTGGAGCGAGAACGGCAAGTCACTGATTGCCGGTGTCGTACTGGCCGGCGCCGGTGTCTTTGCCTTCAAGGCCTGGCAGAACTACGAAGCCAGCCAGTCCGAAGCGGCCTCCGTGCGTTACCAGCAACTGATCAGCCTCGTCAGCCAGCCCAAGCTGGAAGACGCCGGTGTCAAGCAGGCGCGTACGTTGATCGGCGAACTGGAAAGCGAGCACGGCGACAGCCTCTACACCCAGATGGCGCACCTGCTGGATGCCAGCATGTCGGTCAAGGCCAACGATCTCGATGCAGCCGCCACGGCGCTGCAGAGCGTGATCGACAACAGCGATGACAGCTATCTGCAGGGGCTGGCCAGCCTGCGTCTGGCGCGAATCAACGTCGAGCGCGGCGACAACGACGCGGCACTCGCCCTGCTAAAGAGCCCGCCGGCGCCGCTGGCAGCGCAGGCGGCTGCGGTGCGTGGCGATGCCCTGGCCGCACAGGACAAGCGTGATGAGGCCATCGCCGCTTATCAGCAGGCCAGCGCCTTGTCGCAGGAAAGTGGTCAGCCGGTCTACGGTCTCGACCTGAAACTCGCCGATCTGGCTGCGGAGTCTTCTTCATGAGCGTCACTCGTCGTCTGAGCGTACCGGCCTCGCTGCTGGCCGTGAGTCTGCTGGCCGGTTGCGCCAGCAGTGCCCAACCGGAATATGCGCCCAAGGAGCTGGTCGATTTCGATCGCCAGGTCGCGCTGGATTCCGTCTGGAGCGAATCGGTCGGCAATGGCCTTGGCCGTGCCCACTATCCGTTGTCCCCGATCTTCGCCAACGACAGGCTGTTCGTCGGTGCCGAAGGCGGTGAACTGGAAGCCCTCGCCGCCGACAGTGGCGACGACATCTGGCAGACACGGTTGCCGGCTGGCATCACCAGCGCACTGAATGCCGATGCCTCCCGCCTGTACGTCGGTACGCGCGATGGCAAGGTCAGCGCCGTCAGCCAGGAAGATGGCAGCATCGAGTGGAGCACGCGTGTCTCCAGTGAAGTGCTGGCCGCGCCGCAGTACAACGACGAGCTGGTCGTGGTGCAGAGCGTCGATGGCACCGTGACCGCGCTTGATCGCTTCACCGGCGAAGAGCAGTGGGCCTATTCGGCCACGATTCCGGCTCTGACGCTGCGTGGCACCGGCGCACCGCGCGTCATCCAGCCGGTCACCTTCGCGGGCTTCGCCAACGGCAAGCTGGTCACGCTCGACAATCGCTCAGGTCAGGAACTGTGGGACCTGCGCGTTGCCGTGCCGGCCGGGCGTACCGAGGTGGACCAGCTGGTCGATCTCGATGGCCAGCCGGTGCTAACCCAGGATGGCCGCCTGTTCGTCACCAGCTACAACGGTCGCCTGATCGCGCTGGACGCTCGCAACGGCGAGCCGCTGTGGGACAAGCCGTCCTCCAGCTATCTGACGCCCATCGTGGTCGGCGATTACCTGTTCAGCATCGACAACGCCAGCCATGTGCTGGCGATGGATGCCAACACGGGCAACGTGCTGTGGAAGTCCGAAGACCTGGAAGGCCGCTGGCTGACCTCTCCGGCCTTCGTCGATGGCAAGCTGGTGGTCGGTGACTACGAAGGCTATGTGCACCTGATCGACGCCCAGAGCGGCGAGATGGCCGGCCGCTATGACGTGGGGGGCGATGGCATCAGCATTACCCCGCTGACCGAAGGCAAGCGCATCTATGTCTACACCAACGATGGAGAGCTGACGGCGCTGGACCTCGAAGCCCCGTAAGCCACTGATCGAGCGCGCACGTCAGCCTGCCCCGCAATCTGACATGCGCCTCGTTCAGCCCTCGTCACGACAACGGCAGCCACCTGGCTGCCGTTGTCGTAATGCGCCATTGGTAGCAACTCCCTGTCAATGCTAGAATGCTGCCCCCGCTGATCAGGCCTGCCGCACCACGCAGCCAATGATTCAGCCACGAGATATTTCCGCCGACAGTGCTGACCCCCTGTCGGCGGACCATACTGGATGCATGCGACGCCTGCGTCGTCATCCAGTGCCCCAAGTCCGATATCATCGCTATCGCCCTGCCTGCACAAGGTGCTTTCCAGCCATCATGGTTCGAAGCAGACCGTACGGGGCCGGCATCGATGCTATCCCTGCGAATGCTGTGAGATTCCATGAACCCCGTGATCGCCCTGGTCGGCCGCCCGAATGTCGGCAAGTCGACGCTATTCAATCGCCTCACCAAGACCCGTGATGCTCTGGTCGCCGATTTCCCCGGCCTGACCCGTGACCGCAAGTACGGCACCGGCAAGGTCGGCGGCAAGCCCTACACCGTCATCGACACCGGCGGCATCAGCGGTGACGAGGAAGGCATCGATCTGATGATGGCCGGCCAGTCCCTGGCCGCCATCGACGAAGCCGACATCGTGCTGTTCATGGTCGATGCGCGCGCCGGTCTGAACATGGCGGATGAGGCCATCGCCAATCACCTGCGCGTCAACCAGAAGAAGACCTGGCTGGTGGTCAACAAGACCGACGGCATGGACGAGGAGATCGGCAAGTCCGACTTCTGGACCCTGGGTCTGGGTGACCCGCGCGCCATCGCCGCCGAGCATGGCCGCAACGTCACCACGCTGCTGGAAGAGGTGCTCTCGCCCTACCCCGAAGTCGAGGAAGGCGAAGACGAGGACCTGCACCCGGAACTGGATGATCGCGGCGTGCGCATCGGCATCATCGGTCGCCCGAACGTCGGCAAGTCGACGTTGGTCAATCGCCTGCTGGGCGAAGAGCGCGTGGTCGTCTATGACCAGGCCGGTACCACCACCGACGCGGTGGAGATTCCCTTCGAGCGTCGTGGCAAGCCTTACCTGCTGGTCGACACCGCCGGGATCCGTCGTCGCAAGAACGTGCGCGAAGTGGTGGAGAAGTTCTCCATCATCAAGACACTGGAAGCGATCAAGAAGTGCAACGTCGCCGTGATGGTGCTCGATGCCCGCCAGGGGCTGGTCGAGCAGGACCTGCACCTGCTGGACTTCGTGCTGACCAGCGGCCGCGCGCTGGTGCTGGTGGTCAACAAATGGGATGGCCTGGAAAGCGAAGCCAAGGAGAAGATGCGCTCCGAGATCAAGCGTCGTCTGGGCTTTGCCGACTACGCTGACCTGCACTTCATCTCCGCGCTGCACGGCACTGCAGTGGGTGACCTCTACCCGTCCATCGACCGCGCCTTCGAAAGCGCCGTGGCCCGCTGGTCGACCAAGCGTCTGACCACCCTGCTGCAGGACGCCACCCAGGCGCACCAGCCGCCGATGGTCAACGGCCGTCGCATCAAGCTGCGCATGGCTCACCAGGGTGGCGCCAATCCGCCGCTGATCGTGGTGCACGGCAACCAGACCAACCGTCTGCCGGAAGCCTACAAGCGCTACCTGACCAACACCTTCCGCAAGGTGCTCAAGGTCAAGGGCACGCCGATGCGCTTCGAGTTCCGCTCCGGCGACAACCCCTTCGATGGGGCCCAGGGTGCTGATGACCGCGAGCGCGCGAAGGAGCGTTCACTGGCGCGTACCAAGGAAGCTCGCAAGGAGCGCAAGCAGCGCCGTTGATGGCGTGAACTGCGCCTGTGGGTGATGGCAGGCCAGCGGATCCGATCCGCCAGCCTGCCCCATGAAAAAGCCGCCCCTGCAGTCATCTGCAGGGGCGGCTTTTTCATGTCGCGAGCACTGATGTTTCAAGCATCTCAAGCGCCGCAGTCATCTCACGGGCGTCAAGCACCAGGCTCACGCCTCCAGCGTCTTCTGCCCCGCCCACAGATTGGCGAACTGCCAGGCGGCGCGCCCGCTACGCACCCCGCGCTGGGTAGCGTAGCGCAGCGCCTCGCCACGCGCCGCCTCATCGAAGCTGCCAGCGCCCAGACGCCATTCCACCCAATGCTGACAGGTCTCCAGATAGGCATCCTGATTGAAGGGGTGGAAGGCCAGCCACAGGCCGAAGCGGTCCGACAGCGAGATCTTCTCTTCCACCGCATCGCCATGATGCAGCTCGCCATCGACGATGTGGGTGGCCTGGTTGTCGCTCATGTGCTCCGGCAGAAGATGACGACGGTTGGAGGTGGCATATAGCAGCACATTCTCCGGCGGGCCGGTCAGTGTGCCATCCAGTACACTCTTGAGCGCCTTGTAGGCGTCATCACTGCCCTCGAAGGACAGGTCATCACAGTAGACGATGAAGCGATGCGGCTGCTGAGCCAGCTCGGCGACCAGCGCCGGCAGTGCCGGCAGGTCGTGGCGATCGATCTGGATCAGACGCAGCCCCTCACGACCCAGGGTATTGAGCAGTGCGCGGACCAGCGATGACTTGCCGGTACCACGCGCACCCCACAGCAGCGCGTGGTTGGCCGGCTTGCCCGCAAGGAAGGCGCGAGTGTTGGCCAGCAGCTCACGCTTCTGGCGTGCGATGCCGAGCAGATCCTCAAGTGTCAGGGCGTCACGCGGCGCGATCGGCGTCAGGCGCCCTCCCAGCGAGTGGCGAGTCCACAAGGCGGCGACATCGCGTGTCCAGTCCACTTCGACAGCCGTCGGCGGCAGCATCGGTTCGAGTCGGTCCAGCAGATGCGAGAGGCGGCGTTCAAACTCTGGCGACATGATGATTCCCTGTCAGATACATGGGGTCCGGGCCGTGGCAGGCCCATCAGATCACGCCCAGTATCTCATGCCCGGCGGGCCCGTCTGGCCCGACGTTGCTGTGATCTCAGCAACGTATCATTTCGCTGACTGCACCATTGCGTCTATCCGGTTATGCTATCTGCACGTTTCTTGCACGTTCAGCGTCGCCCTGCCGTGCGCTTGAAGATTGTCACGTCATCTAGCCAGGAGGCCCCAATGCCAGGATTGCTCGATCTCTCATCTCCCCGCGCCCTGCGTCGTCTGCTCCCGTTGGCGGCCCTTGCGGCGTCCGTCGCCCTGAGTGCCTGCGCCAGCTCTCCGCTGGGCCGCAGCCAGCTGACCCTCTACTCGGATCAGGAACTGGAGAAGATGGGGGAAGCCAGCTTCAGCAAGTACCAGCAGGAGCTGCCGGTGGTGGAAGGTCGTCAGGATGCCTACGTCAGCTGCGTGGCGGATGCGGTGACCGCCAAGGTGCCTGCCAGCTATGGCATCAGCGGCTGGCAGGTCAAGGTATTCGAGGACGAGTCCGCCAATGCCTTCGCGCTGCCGGGCGGCTATATCGGCGTCAACACCGGGTTGCTTGAGGTCGCCGAGAATCAGGACCAGCTGGCGACCGTCATCGGCCACGAGATCGCCCACGTGCTGGCGCGCCACGCCAACGAGCGCGTCTCGACCCAATCGCTGACCTCCGCCGGGTTGTCACTGACCCAGGCACTGGCAGGCCTCGAAGGCACCGGTGGCGATCAGCTCATGGGCCTGCTGGGCATGGGCGCGGAATACGGCGTGCTCAAGCCGTTCTCACGCTCCCACGAGTCCGAAGCCGACCTGCTGGGACTCGACCTGATGGCCGAAGCCGGCTTCGACCCGCGCGCCAGTATCAAGCTGTGGGCCAACATGAACGCTGCCGGTGGTGCGCAACCCCCGGTGTGGATGTCGACGCACCCCAGTGATGAGCAGCGCATGGCGGCCCTCAACGAGCGCCTCGAGACCGCTCTGCCGACCTATCAGCAGGCCCGCGCCGCCGGCGAGAAACCCGACTGCAATCGACTGCGCTGAAGCCAACTGTATGGTGTGGCTTGATCAGTCTCAGGTGTCAGTCTGAGGTAACACCCACTCGCGCGGCCCTCTGGAGAACCCGGGGCTGCGCGAGCGGCGGCAGTTTCCATCCAGCTGCCCGCCCCTTGCTTGTTGGCTGATCTTCCCCGCCTCTCCTTGGCCAGCTGCCCCTGGCAGCCTCTCCCATGGCTGGCTCACGCTACCCGCTCTCTGAACTATCGACCTGACTTCCCGAATGTAAAAAGAAGCCGTCAAATGTGTCGATATCCGCGAATCATGTAACCGCATTGCTAATCTGGAATCACCTGCTCGCCTGCGCACTGCTCATGCAGACACTTCAAGCGCAACGGAGCGAGCGTATTCCCGACACTCGCTTGAGGATGCCTTACATGACTCGACACGCACTCATCATTGACGACGACCCAGATTTTCGTGAACTCATCAACGGGCTGCTTTCCGCCCATGGTTTCGACTGCACGCAAAGCGAAGGGCTGCAGGACATCGCCTGCAACCCCGCCTGTCTGGAGACGGACCTCATCCTGGTGGACTACGAACTGGGCGACTTCACCGGAGATGATGTGCTCGGCTATCTACGCGAACGCAATGTCGAGGCGGGCATCATTCTGATGAGCGCCTGTCACAACGACGACATGCAAGCGATGGTCGCCAGGGGCAAGCGCAGCGGTCTGGAGATGCTGGGCCAACTCGGCAAACCCTTCGACATCATGCATCTGGCCTCTCTGCTGGCAGAGCTAGACAAGCAACGCAATCCGCTGACACTTGATGAGCTGGATGATGCTCTGACCGAGCGCCAGCTTCACCTCGTCTACCAGCCCAAGATCGACCTCGCCAGCGGCCGGCTCAGCGGCGCGGAGGCTCTCGTGCGCTGGCAGCATCCTCTACGCGGCATGGTCATGCCTAACCAGTTCATTGCCCTGGCGGAGCGCAGCAACCGTATCGAGGCCCTCACCTGGCAGGTCATCGAGCATGGCTTCCGCCAGCAGGGCCAATGGCAGTCCCAGGGGCTTCACCTTGATCTCGCTCTCAACCTGTCACCGCAGCTGCTGCGCACCCGTGACATGCTGAAGACGCTGGACGCCCTGGCCAGTCAGCATCATGTCGATCCGCACTCCATCACGCTGGAACTCACGGAGAGCTGCGGGATCGACTGCCTCACCTATGCTCGTCACCTGCTGAATGCCATTCGCGAGCGCGGCTATCGCCTGGCGCTGGATGACTTCGGCACCGGTTTCTCCTCGATGATGCAGCTCTACAACCTGCCATTCGACGAGCTGAAGATCGACCAATGCTTCGTCGGGCGCAGCGACAGCCACCCGGAAGCGCGCGCCATCACCCGTACCATCGTCGAACTGGGTCAGCGCCTGAATCTCGCAGTGGTCGGTGAAGGCATCGAGACCGCGGAACAACGCGATTACCTCTGCGATACCCGCTGCAATATCGGCCAGGGTTATCTGTTCGCGCGCCCCATGCCCGTCACCGATTTCAATGCCTGGAGTCGCTGCCCGCCCAGCGCTGTCAATGCACTCAGCCAACGCCACGCCTCCGCCGTCCACTGAGGGAGCTGACATCCCCCGCAACACAAGACAGTCAGCGGAAATACCGCAACTCCTTCACTACACAGACGCCACCCATGTCACCATGGGTGGCGTCTGTGTAGTGAGGGCCAGGATGAAGAGAACGAGTGAAGGCGGGAACGGGAGAACAAGAGGGGCGGTAGTGAAGCTAACAGCGATCTATCACGCCATCACGTCCCAATACTCTCAGGAGAACAGATAGCCTTCTGCGAGGAGGCTGTCCCGCGTCGGTATACACAAGGAGCGCAACGTGGCGACATGCTGGTGTACCCGGGGCATGTCGTCGCTGCTCACGGCCTCCTCCAGCGCCTTGGCGCCACCGGCAATGCCGCTGCATCCCAGCGAGGCTGACGCCCCTTTCAGGGAGTGTGCCTCGCGCTTGAGCTCCGTAAGATCCCTCTGCTTCAGCAGAGTTACCATTAGATCAAGGCGTCCTTCGAGCCGCGTCAGATAATTGCTCAGCAGCCGTGAATAGGCCTCGCCACTCAGGGTCGCGAGCAGCTCCTGACAGGTTGCGTGTTGCAGCAATGACGGCGCGGCATCAGACAGAGCGCGCGCGACTGAGTCGTCAGTTGCCACATCGAGCGCCGGAGCAGCGTCGATCTGCGCGTCCTGATCTTCAGCCGCTGACGAGCTGACGCCATCATCGCCAGGTGCCTGCACGGCGGTTGTCCGCTCGCCAGCCGAAGCCTCTGGCTTGTCTGGCGCGAGCACCTTCTCCTGCGAATCAGAGCTCTGGACCAGATACTGTTGCAGTACCCGATGCAGATCATCACGCGTGAAAGGTTTGTGCAGCACCCCCTGCATGCCGGCATCGATACAGCGGCGTGCATCCTCCTGCATCACGTTGGCGGTCATCGCGATGATCGGCAGACGAGCGCTGGCGGGTTGCTCGGCCTCGTGATGACGCCAGCGACGCGTTGTCTCGACGCCATCCAGTACCGGCATCTGCATGTCCATGAACACCAGATCGACATCGTTGCCAGCCTGCGCCAGCCATTCGAGTGCCTGCTCACCGTCTTCCACCACCGTGACCTGCTGTCCCAGATACTCGAGCATGGCCCGCGCCAGTGACTGATTGACCTCGTTGTCTTCCACCACCAGCACGCTTGCGTGGGGCAAGGGCGCATCTCCCACCGCCTGCTGCGGACAAGCCTCGGCGGCGGTCAATACCGGCAATGGCACGCGGCACCAGAAGCGGCTGCCGAGCCCGAGATGGCTCTCGACGCCGATCTCGCCGCCCATCGCCTCCACCAGTCGCTTACAGATGGCAAGCCCGAGCCCGGTGCCTTCATGACGGCGCGCAATCGAGGTATCCACCTGGGTGAAGGGGGCAAACAACTGGCTCACCTGGTCGGCGGCGATCCCGCAACCGCTGTCGTGAACCTCGAAATGAAGCGTCTCGCCATCTTCCAATGATGCCCTCAGCCGGATGGTGCCCTGGGGACAGAACTTGAAGGCGTTGTTGAGCAGGTTGGTCAGTACCTGACGCAGGCGATTGACGTCCCCCTTGACCCAGATAGGCAGGTCATCGCCACGTTCTTCGAGGAAGATGCGCGAGCATCCCTTGCCGGCATTGCCTGTCTGGCGATGGTAGTGCGCGGCCAGGGAATCGAGGAATTCGGGCAGCGAGAAGCAGCGCTGATCCAGTTCCAGCTTGCCGGCTTCGATCTTGGAATAATCCAGCACATCATTGATGACGGCCTGCAGACTCTCGGCACTCTGGCGTAACATCGCCAGATATTGCTGGCCACGCCGGGTCGAGACTTCCTCGCCGATGAGGTCCGACACGCCGACCATGCCATTGAGCGGGGTGCGTATCTCATGGCTCATGATCGCCATGAATTCCGACTTGGCACGACTGGCCGCCTGAGCCAGCTGCACCATGCCATCCAGCTCCTGGGTGCGTTCCTCCAGCTTGCGGGTCTTTGAGGCCCGTCCGCGACTCTCGACGATCAGCGCGACCACCAGCACGATGCCGCTCAACGTCATCAGCAGCACCAGCGACAGTGCGAGGGCATACAGGTTCAGGAGCTCCGAGCGCTCCTTGGTGCGTTGGATAGCGGCCTCGGAATTGATGTTCAGCAGCAGCTCGCCGGTCTGCTCCTGAAGCGAGGCAAGCCGGCTGAGTATCTGAACATAGAGGGACGCATCACGCGCCTGACGACTCGCCAGGTCCATGATGGCGCTGTCCAGCACCTCGATTCTGGGCAACATGGCCATCAACTGGGAATGCAGATCGGGCATCCCCGCCAGCATGCTGCCCAATTGGCCGCTTTGCAGAAGCTGCACCCGGCTATAGAGGATGTCGAGCCGCAACAGCAGCTCGCTGTCATCCATCAAGGCGGGCGGCGTCGGGGTCTTCTGTTCCTCGGCCACCACCATGCGCAGCTCGCGAACTTCCCTGTCGAACTGATAGACCGCCCAGATCAGATTCTCACGCAGCTTGTGCTCGAGTGCCTGCTGACGCTGATAGACCAGAACGCCAGTCACCAATGCCGAGACGAAGAACAACGTCGCGGCAATGGCGATGGCGGTTCTGAAATGCAGGGAACGGAGTGGGTTCATGCACGGGCATCCTGCCAGAGCTCATGAAGTTGAGCGGTAAAAGCGGGGTCAGCGTTCAATTTCAATGCGCTTCACCTGCCAGACAGAGCGGGTCATGATTTCCTCGTTGAGGAGATCCGGCTGCTCACTGAAGGGGTAGATGATGAAGATGGGGCCATTGTCGCGCACACGCAGTCGCTTGCCATCGACTTCCATGGCCAGTATCACCGGATGATCGAAATAGTCCTGCACCGGCGCGGTGGCGGCGTAGTCGTTGAGCGCCACGATACGCATGGTGCCATCCTCGACGCCCACTGCCTCCATCAACGCTGAACCGAGCGGACCGCTGAAGCTCACTTCGCCGTCATGCCAGGGAGTCGTGGTCACGGTTTCCCGTTGCGTCAGCGCCATGAGCATGGCGCGATCGAAATGCGCCTCGCCTCCGGCGTTGGCATGGGTAACATCCCCGGTGACGCGCAGCACCACCGGCCCCTGCGGAGCCTCGAGGGCCATGGCGAAGGGGGAAAACGACAGTGTCAGCAGCACAAGCCAGTGGCGCATACGGGGTAACGCCATGGTGAGGCATCGCAGGAGAATGAGAAGCGGCATGGGAAGACTCCAGGGGTCATGGACAACCATGGACGACGGCCGGGGATTCGCCGTCGCGTATCATCCTCGCCATTCACGCGTCAGCAGCGGCACCGCGCCATAAAGCAGCGAGAGGGGATGAACTCGAGTATATGTCGTCATCGTCCTGCCAAACGTGAACCATTGTGACGCGGTCTCACGCAAGAGACGCGTAGACTGCTTGCGATACCCACGCAGGGAGGCAGCGACATGCAAATCGGCATTCTGGAAGATGATCATGATCAACGTGATTACCTGACCCTGTGTCTAGAGGCCCAGGGACATGAGCTGGCAGGCTTCGAGCGCGCCAGTCAGTTGTTGCGCGCACTGCGCGAGCACAGCTTCGACCTGCTGATCATCGACTGGCAACTGCCGGATGCCTGCGGCATGGAGCTGACACGCACGCTGCGCAGCGAGCACGGCTGGCGGGGGCTGATCCTGTTCATCACCGCAAGCCAGGGAGAGGAGGATGTCGTGCATGCGCTTCAGCACGGTGCCGATGACTTCCTGGCCAAGCCGATCCGCCCTGCCGAGCTCGCGGCGCGTGTGGAAGCGCTGGGCAGGCGTTTCGTCACCTCCGACACCAATTACCTGCAACCCAAGGTGGCCATCAGCGATCAATACCGGATCGAGCCGGATGAACATACCATCTGGTGCGGCGAGGAGCCGGTCGCCCTGACCCAGCGCGAGTATCAGCTGGCCTCCCTGCTGCTGCGCCATGTCGGAGAGCTTTACTCACGCGCCTACCTGCTGGAGATGATCTGGGGGGTCAACGGGGATATCTCGACCCGTACGGTCGACACCCACGTCAGCCGCTTGCGGCGCAAGTTAGGACTGAACGGCAGCCGTGGGCTCAGGCTGAAAAGCGTCTATCAGTACGGATATCGGCTCGAATCCTGTGCCACGGCCCCCGTCAAGAGCAGTTGAGCATCAACAGCGAGGCGTGAGCACGCTGGACCGTGGCCAACAAAAAAAGAGCGGGAGACTCGTTAGAGTCCCCCGCTCTTTTTCAACGTCTACCGCCTGGCTGTTCATCTGGCTGGCCGTCTGAAACGACGTGCACGCCTGGCAAGCCCACGCGGTTCACCCCTCCGCCAGCAACCTGCGCAACATGCCCGCCACCGGCCCCGTCTCCGGTCGCTTGTGACGCCACAGGAAGTAGGATTCGGCCGCCTGCTCCACCAGCATGCCGAGACCATCCTCGACCCGCGCACCGCGCTCGCTGGCCCAGCGCATGAAGACGGTCGGCTCGGCGGCATACATCATGTCGTAGGCGAGCGCCTGCGGAGAGAACAGCGAATCCGGCAACGGCGGCAGCTCGCCGCCCAGCGATGCGCTGGTGCCATTGATGACCAGATCGAACGGGCCCTCGATGGCCGCATAACTGCCGCCGGACAACTGGCAGCCTTCTCCCGCCAGGTCAGCGAAGTCCTCGGCCAGCGCACTGGCCTTGGCAGCGGTGCGATTGGCGATCACCAATGCCGCCGGCTGCTTGGCCAGCAGGGGCTCCAGCACACCACGCACGGCGCCCCCCGCGCCGAGAATCAGGATGCGCGCCCCCTTGAGCGGCGCCTCGAGACGCTCGAGATCACGGGTCAGGCCGACACCATCGGTGGTATCGCCGTACAGCTGCCCCGTCTTGCCGAGCATCAGCGTATTGACGGCGCCGGCGCGTCGGGCACGCGGACTCAGCACATCGACCAGCCGGAAGGCCTGCTCCTTGAAGGGCATGGTGACATTCGCCCCCTGGCCACCTTCGGCGACGAACTCGGCCCATCCGGCCGCGAAGTCATCGACCGGCGCCAATCGTGCCTCATAACTCAGGGAGTCCTTGAGCTGCTCAGCGAAGGAGCGATGGATCAACGGGGATTTCGAGTGGGCAATCGGGTTGCCGAATACAGCGTAACGGGACATCAGGACTCCGGGGCAATCACAGAAAAGCGTCAGGTCAATGTGGCGATCAGGCCTCTTCGCCCAGCCAGTCGCGGGCATGCAGGAAGTCGCGATACAACACCGCTTCGGTACTGCCTTCCTCGGGCTCGTAGCCGTACTCCCAGTGCACCACCGGCGGCATCGACATCAGGATCGACTCGGTACGTCCGCCGCTCTGCAGGCCAAACAGCGTGCCACGGTCCCAGACCAGGTTGAACTCCACGTAGCGCCCGCGGCGATAGAGCTGGAAGTTGCGTTCACGCTCACCATAGGCCGTCTCGCGGCGGCGCTCGACGATGGGCAGATACGCCTCAAGGAAGCTGTCGCCGACGGATTGCTGGAAGGCGAAACAGCGCTCGAAGCCCCACTCGTTGAGGTCATCGAAGAACAGGCCACCCACGCCCCGCGTCTCGTCGCGATGCTTGAGGTAGAAGTACTCGTCACACCAGGCCTTGTAGCGCGGATAGACATCACTGCCGAAGGCGATGCAGGCATCATAGGCCGTCTGGTGCCAGTGACGCGCGTCTTCTTCATGCGGGTAGAACGGCGTCAGATCGTAGCCGCCCCCGAACCACCATACCGGCGCTTCGCCCTCCTTCTCGGCGATGAAGAAGCGCACATTGCCATGGCTGGTCGGCACGTGCGGGTTGTGCGGATGCAACACCCAGCTGACCCCGACGGCGTGGAAGCTGCGACCGGCCAGCTCCGGACGCACCGCCGTCGCGGAAGCCGGCAATTCATGCCCGAAGACATGCGAGAAATTGACGCCACCCTTCTCGAAGACGCCGCCATTCTCGATGACTCGTGAGCGACCACCGCCGCCCTCGGCACGCTCCCAGCTGTCTTCACGGAAACTTGCCTGGCCATCGCAGGCTTGCAGTGCCTCGCACAGGCGGTCTTGCAGATCGAGCAGGTAGACCTTGACGTCTTCGAGATTGGCGTGGGCCACGATGCCTCCGGTAGAACGGGAATGAATGATGACGGGGCGACACCCGTCGTTGGCCGCTGCTGGCGGTGAACTACCAGCTTACCGCGACACGCTACGCTCGGCAGGCCGGAAGATACCCCTATTGGGCACCTGGATGACGCGGCACTGATCTGGATCAACCCGAGCGGCGATCCTGCTGCTCAGGCGCGTAGTACCTTGCCGGTCGCGAGATCACGAATGGTGCTGGGTCGCGGGTTGCCACCGAGCGGCCCCTCGAGGATCACGTCATTGACCAGCGCGTCGCCGAAGGCGTCACGCACCTCGTCTGCAGTCATGGCAGGCGACTCGCCGGCGCGGTTGGCCGAGGTCGACACCAGCGGGCCACCGAAGGCGGCGCACAATGCCCGGACCAGCGGATGATCGGTCACGCGCACGGCCAGGCTGACGTGCTCACCGCGCAGCAAGGGGTGCGCACGGCCATTGTCAGGCACCAACCAGGTATAGGGCCCGGGCCAGCTGGCCAGCAGCTGCTCACGCTGCTCGACGGTAACTCCCGCCAACCAAGGTTCCAGCTGAGCGATATCACCGGCGATCAGGATCAGGCCCTTGGCGGCGTCACGGGACTTGAGCTTGATCAACCGTGCCAAGGCCTCACCATCATCGGGATCACACCCCAGCCCCCAGACGGCCTCGGTGGGATAAGCAACGATGCCCCCATTGCGAAGACAGGCAGCGGCGCCGTCGAGGGCACGCTGATCCAGCGAAACATCACTGACATTCATGATCTGCTCGAACTCCTAGCTGCGGCAACACGATGGCGGCGATTCTAGCACGCTCACCGGCGCGAGACCGACGCTGCACATCGACGCAACACGGCGTCGCGCCGGGGTGGCATAGGCGCACCGCCCAGTTCACGGCATGATGAATGGGTCCATCGCCCTCAGGGTATTGCGAAACTGACGCAAAGGCTTGTTTCAAAAGACTATCGAGATCATTTGGACACTTTGCTGGACAGTCTTCAGCGCCGGGCCTGGTGGCGTTTCCCCCACTTTCCCTCCCTCTTTTCTTCAGACAAGGATGTGATCCATGCGTCGCGCTTTCTCACTGACCACCTCAGCCGCTCTACTGCTGGCATTGGCAGGCTGTGCCAGCTCTGGCACCCAGACACCGACAGCGCCGGCGCCACGCCCTGCCCCGCTGCAGGATGCCGCGGCGCAGGCGCCCTTGAGCGACCAGGCCATGCTGGCGACCCTGTGGATACAGCGCAGCGCGGAGTTTCATGCCCTGTCACTGCAGGCCTTCAACGTGGCCCACGACCGCCTGAATCTGGCGCTGGCGCGTCGCCAAGCACAGGACAAGCCGCTGGCCGTGGTGGTCGATGTCGACGATACCGTGCTCGACACCACCAGCTACGGTGGCTGGGCGCTGCGTGAAGGCCGCACCTATGACAGCCAGAGCTGGGCTGACTGGGTGGATGATGCCGTCTCCACGGCTTCACCGGGCGCCGTCGACTTCCTTAACTACGCTCACGAAAGCGGCGTCGATGTCTACTACATCACCAACCGCAAGGCGGCCGGAAAGCAGGCCACCATCGCCAATCTTGCCGCGCTCGGCTTCCCGCAGGCCAATGCCGAGCACGTGATGCCGCGCACCGACAGCTCCGACAAGACCGCGCGTCGCGCGCGGGTCACGGCCGAGCATGACATCGCGCTGCTGATGGGCGATAACCTCGGCGATTTCGATCAGGCCTTCCAGCAGTCCACCACCCGCGCACGTAATGCCGAGGTCGCCCGCCAGGCGGATCAGTTCGGCCGTCGCTTCGTACTGCTGCCGAATCCGACCTACGGCGAGTGGGAAGGCGTGCTCTACGATGGCAACTGGGGTGCCAGTGAGCACGAGAAGCGCGCCATGCGTGATGCGGCGCTCAATGCCTGGCAGCCCGAGAGCGGCATGGTCAGCCAGGGCAAATGAGTTCAGGGTGCCGGCCTCTCGGATCAACACTGCCAGGCCGGCAACCTCAGATCACCAATGTCAGGACGGCGACCTTGGCTAAGAACCTCAGAGCCGCTTCCAGCCACCCGGCGCCTGCATGACTCGCCCCTCGAGCTCCAGTTCCAGCAACTGCATGCTCAGCTCGCTGACCGAGGTGCCACTCAGCTCGACCAGCTTGTCCAGCGCCAGTGGCACCGCCCCCAGAAAGCATAGCGGCGCCGCCTCCTGACTCACAGGCGGCGTGGCTGCCTGCAAGACTGGCATCTCGAGCGATGGCAGGGGCAGTGACGATTCAGCGTCGCGGGTGGCTGAACGATTAGCTGAGCGAGGGGTTGAGAGTGAGCCCGTAAAGACGGCAGCGGACTGTGTGGATGACGCCACCCTGGCCTGCGCTGACGGCGGCTCGGTCGAGTGCGCCGGCAGCAGGTGCTCGAGCTCCGCCAGCATGTCATCGACGTCGCGTACCAGCGTCGCCCCCTGACGGATCAGCTCCAGACAACCGCTGGCGGTGATGTCATCGATGCGTCCCGGCAGCGCGAACACCTCGCGATTCTGCTCCATCGCCAGCCGGGCACTGACCAGTGAGCCACTGCGCAGCGTGGCTTCGACCACCAGCACGCCAAGTGACAGACCGGTGATCAGCCGATTGCGGCGTGGGAAATGACGCGCATGCGCGCCGGTGCCAGGCGGGTGCTCCGAGAGCAGCAGGCCGCCACCCTCCAGCAGCCGTTGGCGAAGGTGATGATGCTGGGCGGGATAGACCACATCGACCCCACAACCGAGCACCGCCAGCGTCGAGGGACTGGCCGCATAGTCGTGTGCGCCGAGGCGCGCTGACGCCGCAAGGGCCCCCTGATGCGCCGCGGCATCGACCCCGAGTGCCAGCCCACTGGCGACACTCCAGCCACGAGAGATCAGCTCAGCCGCGAAGTCATGCGCATGCCGCAGGCCTGCCTGGCTCGCCTTGCGCGCGCCGACGATAGCCAGCATGGGCAACTCAAGCAGCGACTGCCGCCCCAGCGCCCAGAGCGCCAACGGCGGGTCCGGCAGGGTATCAAGCATGGCTGGCCACTCGGGGTCAGCGGGGGTGAGCAGGTGATAGCCCTGCGCCGGCGCATGCCAGGCAAGGTCTGTCATCACCTGCTGATAGAGCGGCGAGGATTCGGGGCGCTCGCACCAAAGGCGCAGCGGTGCCGCCAGGCGTGGCGGCAGTACGGCCAGCCAGCCCTGCGGCCAGTCGGCCCGCTCACGCAGCTTGGCCGCGGTATGCGTGCCAAAGCCCGGCAGGCGCGCCAGAAAGACGAAATCCGCCCGCGAGGGGCCGCGTTGTTCGACATCGATCGACACGCCACACCTCCCGAGCGGATTATTGACTCTCTCTGGTTGTTCGCTTCAGCACCACAAGGCGTTTCACCACGCCGATGCTTGCGGGTGACAGAGGCTTTCGATCAGCCGTGGGGCTCCAGCAGCTTGTCACCGACGCTCAAGGGACGTGCTGCCTGCATCACCAGCGCGTAGCTGACCTTGTCGTAGATGCGAAATACCATCACCAGGCCACCTTCCTCACCGGGCAGGGTGATCGGCTCACCGGTCACGGGGTCGGTGATCGTCTCGCCACGGCGCTCGATACCGAAGACGTACCCCGGCTGGACGCCTTCACGGCTGCCGCGGTTGAGCGCCACGATGTCATTGCGACCGATGTTGCGCAGTCCATCGGGGGCCGCGAGAATGACGCCGCCCACATCTTCTTCGGGCGGCTGCGGCTGAAAGCTGGTGGTGATCGCACCACCGTCCGCCGGCAGCAACAGATCACCATTGAGAATCTCGCGATTGGCCGACAGCACGCGCAGCACGCCGATATCACCTTCGCGGCGCTCAAGCTTGATGTCGCCGATGCTGATCATCTCCAGCCCCAGAAACTCCTGGGTGTCCGGGTCCAGATAGCGCTGCCCCTTGCGGTAGACGCTGTAGGTGTCATTGGAGGACCAGTTGCCGCGGGCATAGATGGTATCGCCGGCGCCGCTGATCAGGCGGGTGTCATCCCCGGCCACGATATAGGGCGCATCGGTGAGCAGCGCCGGGTCAATCACGCGATGCTCTTTCAGGAAGGCCGAGATCTTCTCCAGCGGAATCGGCGGCACCGCCTCGCGCTTGGGAATCTTGCGAATCTGGGGAGACAGCTTGACGACACCACCCTGGCCGCGCTCCAGGCGCAGACGTGGCTCACCATTCTCGTAGTAGAGCGAGATGCGATCGCCCGGATAGATCAGGTGCGGATTCTTTATCTGCGGATTGGCGCGCCAGACTTCCGGCCACAGCCAGGGCTCACGCAGAAAGCGTCCGGAGATGTCCCAGAGCGTATCGCCACGCACCACCACATAGGTGGAAGGTACGTCATCACGCACGGTTGCTGCCTGTGCCAGCGACATCCCTGCACTTGCCCCCAGCGTCGCCATGCCGAGGAGTGCCGTTAAGACGGCATTGCCGACCAGTCGTTTCATGCCCATTCCTGCGTCCCTTGCGTTATTGCCACCCATCGCTCGGTGGTGATGGTCTTGTTCTGAACTCCGCACCGCGCAGACCCGCTCTGCCCCGCGCCTGGTGGCTGCTGCCCCTGCCCATCGCCATGTCATATCAATCCTGACTATTGCCGCGATAGTAGCAGCATTGACGGCATTCGGTTCCGTTCCTCGCTTGCGCACACTACAATATCAGGCAAATCCTTTCTGACAGCACAACGGTAATTACACCAGCCATGGCCAAACGCGAAATCCTTGAATTCCCTGATGAGCGTCTGCGCAACGTTGCCGCCCCGATCGACACGATCGACGCCGAGCTGCAGACCCTGATCGACGACATGATCGAGACCATGTATGACGCCCGTGGCATCGGCCTCGCCGCGTCACAGGTCGACGAGCATCGCCGTCTCATCGTCATTGACGTCAGCGAAGATCAGTCCCAGCCGCTGGTGCTGATCAACCCGGAATACACCCCGATCGGTGATGAACAGCAACCGATGCAGGAAGGCTGCCTGTCGATTCCTGAATATTATGCCGAAGTCCCGCGCTATCTGAAGGTACGGCTCAAGGCTCAGGACCGCAATGGCGATGCCTACGAACTGGAAGCCGATGGGCTGCTGGCACATTGCATCCAGCACGAGCACGACCACCTGCAAGGCAAGCTGTTCGTCGACTACCTCTCCCCGCTCAAGCGTGATCGGGTGATGAAGAAGATGCAGAAACGCCACAAGCTGCAAGAAGCCTGATCCCTCACGCTCGGCCACACGGCCGATATTGAGCGCATGGCGGCACCGCACGAAGGCCGAGGGGATGCCCTCGGCCTTCGTGCGGTTACGGGTCCATCAGCCGCGCCTGTCGCGCTGAGCGTCCTGCCGCAACCGTCAGCACCTTGAGCACCGCCGCCTCCGTGCTCCTACATGAGTCATAGCACATGTCGAAAGCCCTGCGCATCGCCTTTGCCGGCACCCCCGATTTCGCCGCCGAATGTCTGTCCGCCCTGCTGGGCAGTCGCCACGAGATCATCAGTGTCCACACCCAGCCTGATCGCCCCTCCGGCCGTGGTCGCAAGCTGACTCCGGGCCCCGTCAAGCAGCTGGCACTCCAGCATGATATCCCTGTCCATCAGCCGCTCAACTTCAAGGACGAGTCCGATCGCCAGATTCTGCGCGACCTCGAGGCCGACATCATGGTGGTGGTGGCCTACGGGCTGATCCTGCCGCAGGCGGTGCTCGATATCCCGCGTCTGGGCTGTCTGAACATCCACGCCTCTCTGCTGCCGCGCTGGCGCGGTGCCGCGCCGATCCAGCGTGCCATCGAAGCCGGTGACAGCGAATCCGGCGTCACCATCATGCAGATGGATGCCGGCCTGGACACCGGTGACATGCTGCTGATCCGCCGTACTCCGATCACTGCCAGCACCACCGGTGGCGAGCTGCACGATGCGCTGGCGGCCCAGGGTGGCGAGGCCATCGTCACGGCCCTCGACGCCATCGCCGCTGGCGAACTGCCCGCGACCCGCCAGCCGGAAGACGGCGTGACCTACGCCGCCAAGCTCTCCAAGGCCGAGGCCGAGCTCGATTTCACCCGCCCTGCCGCCGAGCTGGACGCGCGCATCCGCGCCTTCAATCCGTGGCCGGTAGCCTGGACACGCCTTGCGGGCGAACCGCTGCGCCTGTGGATTTCTCGCACCAGCGAGCAACGCCTCGCGGACAGCGTGACGCCCGGCACCCTGCTGGCGCCCGGCAAGGACTGCCTGCGCATCGCCTGCGGTGATGGCCATGAGGTGCTCGAGATCACCAGCGCCCAGCTGCCCGGCGCCAAGCCGCTGTCCGTCAAGGACCTGTTCAATTCCCGTGCTGCGCGCTTCCCCGAGGGCCTCGTCCTCGGCGCAGATCACGCCCCAGATACCGATTCCCAGACCGAGACTTCCGCATGAGCCAGTCAGACAACCCGTCCTCCAAGGGCAACGGCAAGAAGCGCAACTCCCTGCCGCCGGCCCGCAGCAAGGGCGGCGCTCAGAAGCATGGCGGCGCCCGTCGCAAGCCTGACAATGCACCGGCCTCGCCAGGCGCTGCGGTGCGTGTCGCGGCCGCGCGGACGCTGGCCCCGGTGCTGGCCGCGCGCACCTCGCTGAACCTGGACAGCCTGCCGTCTGGCGTCGCCGGGCGTGATCAGGGGCTCTACAAGGCACTGTGCTTCGGCGTCTGCCGTCAGCTGCCGCGTCTGGATGCCTTGGCGGGCAAGCTGCTGAAGTCCTCCTTCAAGTCACAGGATCAGGACATCCATGCCCTGCTGCTGCTCGGCCTCTATCAGCTTCTGTACATGCGCATCGCCCCGCACGCTGCCGTCGGTGAGACCGCAGGCGCCGCCCGTGGTCTGGGCAAGAGCTGGGCCACCGGCGTTCTCAACGCCTGCCTGCGTCGCTTCCAGCGCGAGCAGGAAGCGCTGGAAGCCGAGGTCGACAAGGACCCCGCCGTCGCCCTGTCCCACCCCCAGTGGTTGCTGGATACCTTCCAGCGCAACTGGCCGGACGACTGGCAGGCCATCGCCGAGGCCAACAACGCCCAGGCGCCGATGACACTGCGCGTCAATGTCTCCGCCATCAGCCGCGATGACTACCTCGCCCAGCTGGCGGAAGCCGAGATCGAGGGCGTGGCCTGCCCGTTCGCCGAGCACGGCATCACCCTGACCAGCGCCTGCGATGTCAGCGCCCTGCCAGGCTTCGAAGAAGGTCTGGTCAGCGTGCAGGATGAAGCGGCACAGCTGGCCGGTCAGCTGCTGGCACCGGCCGTCACGGCCATCAACGCCGAAGGGGAAGGCGTGCGCCTGCTGGATGCCTGCACCGCGCCGGGCGGCAAGCTGGCGGACATGCTGGAGCGTTTCCCGGGCCTGGACGCCACCGCCATCGACATAGACGGCGAGCGCCTCGAGCGCGTGGAAGAGACGCTGGAGCGTCTGGAGCTGGGTGCCGGCGTCGTGTGTGCCGATGCCAGCGAACGCGACTGGTGGGACGGCGAAGCCTTCGACGTCATCCTGCTCGACGCGCCCTGCTCCGGCAGTGGCGTCATCCGTCGTCACCCGGACATCAAGCTGCTGCGTCGCCCGAACGACATCGGCGATCTGGCGCGCCTGCAGGGCAAGCTGCTGGCCAATCTGTGGGGCATGCTCAAGCCCGGCGGCACCCTGGTCTACGGCACCTGCTCCATCATCACCCAGGAAAACGCCCGCGTGATGGACCGCTTCCTGGCCGCGACACCGGACGCCAAGGCCGAGACCATCAAGGCCGACTGGGGCCGTGTCTCCGGTGCTGGCCGTCAGATGCTGCCGCAGGTCAATGGCCACGACGGCTTCTACCTGGCCCACATCACCAAGGCCAGCGCCTGATCACAGCCAGGCGAGCCGTGTCGGCGCGACGTCCGTGATGACATGAGACGCCACGCCTGACATTCCCGGACAGCCGCGCCCCGACTCTCGGGGCGCGGCTGTCTTCCGTCCTGGCACTGGTTTATCCTGTGCCGACTGAGCAACAGCGGACGAGCCGGACATGAAAATCATCATTCTGGGTGCAGGTCAGGTCGGCGGAACGCTCGCCGAACATCTGGCCCATGAAGAAAATGACATCACGGTGGTGGATACCGACAGCGAACGGCTGCGCGAGCTGCACAACCGACTCGACATCCGCACGGTCACGGGGCCGGCGAGCTATCCGCAGATCCTGCGGCAGGCGGGTGGCGAGGATGCCGACATGCTGATCGCGGTGACCAACTCTGACGAGGTCAACATGATCGCCTGTCAGATCGCCCATAGCCTGTTCCACACGCCGACCAAGATCGCGCGTGTGCGCTCGACCGCCTATCTGACCCGCAAGGGCCTGTTCTCGCACGACGCCATCCCGGTCGACGTACTGATCAGCCCCGAGCAGGTGGTGACGGACCACATCCGCCGCCTGATCGAGTACCCCGGCGCCTTGCAGGTGCTCGACTTCGCCAATGGCGTCGCCCAGCTGGTCGCGGTAAAGGCCTATTACGGCGGGCCGCTGGTCGGTCAGGAGCTCGGTTTCCTGCGTCGTCACATGCCCAACGTGGATACCCGCGTCGCCGCCATCTATCGTCGCAACCGTCCGATCATCCCGCGCGGTGACACCGTGATCGAAGCCGATGATGAGGTGTTCTTCATCGCGGCACGCAAGGACATCCGTACCGTGATGGGCGAGCTGCGACGCGTCGATCGCAACTTCCGCCGTGTGGTGATCGCCGGTGGCGGCCATATCGGTGAGCGTCTGGCCGAGACGCTGGAGCACAGCCATCAGGTCAAGATCATCGAGCACTCGCTGGCGCGTTGCACCAACCTCTCCGAGCGCCTCGATCGCACCGTGGTCCTGCACGGCAGCGCCACCTCCAAGCGTCTGCTGCTGGAGGAGAACATCGAGGATTGCGACATCTTCTGCGCGCTGACCAACGACGACGAGGTCAACATCATGTCGTCGATGCTGGCCAAGCGACTCGGTGCCAAGAAGGTGCTGACGCTGATCAACAACGCGGCCTACGTGGACCTGGTGCAGGGCGGCGAGATCGACATCGCCATCTCACCCCAGCAGGCGACCATCGGCGGGCTGCTGACCCACGTGCGCAAGGGTGACATCGTCAATGTCCATTCGCTGCGCCGTGGTGCGGCGGAGGCCATCGAGGCCATCGCCCACGGCGATGAGCGTTCCTCCAAGGTGGTAGGTCGGCGCATAGAGAATATCAACCTGCCGGAGGGCACCACCATCGGTGCCGTGGTACGCGGCAAGGAAGTGCTGGTGGCGCATCATGACCTGGTGGTGGAGTCCAACGACCACGTCATCCTGTTCGTGGTCGACAAGCGTCGCATCCGCGAGGTGGAGCGTCTGTTCCAGGTCGGGTTGACCTTCTTCTGATGCCGGCCTCAATGACTACCGCCCCGCACCCGCACCGACTGTCACTCGGTGGCCTCGCCACGCTGCGCCTCTCTCAGGGAGGCGCCGCATGAGTCTACGCGTGATCTCTCGCATCCTCGGTATCCTGCTGATGCTGTTCAGCCTGACGCTGGTGCCGCCGATGCTGATCTCGAGGGTCTTCGAGGACGACACCCTGAGCGCCTTCGCCGTGGCAATGGGCATCACCCTGCTGACCGGTTTCGCGCTCTTCTACCCCAATCGGCATGCCCGCAAGGAATTGCGCAACCGCGATGGCTTCCTGATCACGGTGCTGTTCTGGACCGTGCTGGGAGCCTTCGGCTCGCTGCCCTTCCTGCTCGCCGAAGACCCGAACCTGACCATCATCGATGCCATGTTCGAGTCGTTCTCGGGACTCACCACCACCGGCGCCACGGTGATGACGGGACTCGATCTGCTGCCTCACTCCATCCTCTACTACCGCCAGCAGCTGCAATGGCTGGGCGGCATGGGGATCGTGGTGCTGGCGGTGGCGATCCTGCCGACACTCGGCATCGGCGGCATGCAGCTCTACCGCACCGAGATTCCCGGCCCGCTGAAGGACTCCAAATTGACGCCGCGCATCACCGAGACGGCCAAGGCGCTGTGGTACATCTACGCCGCGCTGACGCTGGTGTGCTTCGCCAGTTACTGGGCGGCCGGCATGAGCTGGTTCGATGCCCTGGGCCACAGCTTCTCGACCGTCGCGGTCGGCGGCTTCTCGACCCACGATGCCAGTATCGGCTACTTCGATTCCGCCAGCATCGAGATGATCTGCGTGTTCTTCATGGTGGTGTCCTCGATCAGCTTCGGCCTGCACTTCGCCGCCTGGCGCGAGGGTCGCATCAGTCATTATCTGCGCGACCCGGAGACGCGCTTCTTCCTGATCCTGCTGCTGATCCTGACCTGCGTCACCATCGCCGGCCTGCTGCTCACCGGCAGCTACGATGACAGCAAGGCGCTGCGCCACGGCCTGTTCGAGGCCGTCTCGGTCGCCACCACCACCGGCTTCGGTGTCGCCGATTTCACCGGCTGGCCGGGCGTCTTGCCGATGATGCTGTTCATCGCCGCCTTCATCGGCGCCTGTTCCGGGTCCGCCGGTGGCGGCATGAAGGTCATCCGCATCCTGCTGATCCTCAAGCAGGGCGTGCGCGAGATCCATCGTCTGATCCACCCCAATGCCATCCTGTCGGTCAAGGTCGGCAAGATGCGCATCTCCGAGGGTGTGGCTGAGGCGGTATGGGGCTTCTTCTCCGTGTACCTGATGCTGTTCGTGCTGATGATGCTGGGCATGCTGGCCACCGGGCTTGACCAGGTGACGGCGTGGTCTGCGGTCGGCTCGGCGCTCAACAACCTGGGGCCGGGACTGGGTGAGGTCGCGACCCACTACGGCGATATCCCGGGGGCCGCCAAGGGCATCCTGATCCTCGCCATGCTGCTGGGGCGTCTGGAGATCTTCACCATCCTGGTGCTGTTCACGCCGGCCTTCTGGCGGCGCTGACAGCCGCCAGAAGGCCGGGAGCGGCGCCCTGAATACAAACGCCCCCGTCGGAGCACTCCGACGGGGGCGTTTGTATTGCATTGCTTCGACTATGACTCGCCGGTAGTGGCGTCACGGCGCGCCAGCAGGCGGCGCATCGGCGCGGTCGGCTCCAGCACATAGTGGATACGACTGGCACGATAGCAGTCGTTGAAGGCATCGAAGTAATCATCCAGCACGCTGGCCGCCTCCTCCTCTCCGGCCTGACGCAACAGCTCCGCCGCCACCTCCGCCGTACACAGATGTGATTGGGACGCCGGTTTGCGCAGGTGATAGCGCGTCAGACGCGTGGTGTGCAATGGCAACACCGGCAAGCCGTCCAGATACGGACTCTTTCGGAAGATGCGCCGAGCCTGACGCCAGGTACCATCCAGCAGGATGAACACCGGAACGCGCGCCTCGCCGCTGGCAGTATGCGTCGCCACATCGGCGCCGACGCCGGCGATGGCATTCACGTCGACCACGCGGTCGGCGTAGTCGGGCTGGTCATCCGGGAAGATGATGAAGGGCTGATAGCGCTCATCTTCCAGCAGCGCCAGCAGGCGCGGGTCCGGCTCGACGCGATACCAGCTGAAGACCTCGGTGCCCGCCAGCACATCCGAGATCAGACGCCCGGTATTGGTCGGCTTGTAATGTTCCAGCGGATGGGTGATCAGCCAGAACTTGATCCGCGATTCGGCGGTGACCTGATACGGACACAGGCAATTGAGCCTGGGCAGACGGCACGCCTCACAGCGAATCACCTGACTGCCACGTGCCTTGAACTCGCGGCGTGGATGCCGCCCGTGCCACGCCTCAGGCTCGCCACTGGGCAGCGTGGTGATGCCACTGCCTTCGCCTGGCGCGACGGTATCGGTTGCCACAGCGTCGCCATCGACGCTGGAGACGACAGCGGAAACAGAGTGAGGCGCACAGGCGGCGATATCGTCGCCATCAGCCGGCGGGGGGCGGGAATCACACATGATGAGCAGTCAGAACCAAAGAAAAAGGGACGCGCATTCTAGCATGCGCGTCCCTTTCTCCCATTCTTCTGTCGCAACTCAGGCTGCCGATTCGCGGGATCAGACCTCGTAGCGGTGCTTGCTGCCGGTCACGAACCTGGGCGGACGACGCTTCCAGTAGCCTGCCAGCAGCGACCCCGAGACGTTGTGCCAGATTGAGAAGATCGCCCCCGGCAGCGCCGCCGTGGCGGAGAAGAACTGACTGGCCAGTGACGCCGCCAGGCCGGAGTTCTGCATACCGACCTCGATGGCGATGGTGCGCGAAGTGCGTTCATCCAGCCCGAACAGACGCGACAGGCCATAGCCTGCGCTCAGGCCGATGGCATTGTGTGCCACGACCGCCAGCGCGACCAGCGGGCCCAGCGTGGCGAGGCGCCCGACGTTGAGCGAGACCACGATGGCGATGATCAGCACGATGGCCAACATGGCCAGACTCGCCAGTGCCGACTCCCACTCGCGGATCAGATCTCGCGCGAAGTGGTGCACGACCACGCCGAGCACGATGGGGGCGACCACCAGCTTGGCGATGCTCAGCAGCATGCCGCTGACCGGCACGTTGATATCGGTGCCCAGCAGCCACCAGGTCAGCAGCGGCGTCATCACGATGGAGAGCAGCGTCGAGGCCATGGTCATCGAGACCGATAGCGCCACATGTCCGCCGGCCAGCCAGGTCATCACGTTGGAGGAGGTCCCCCCTGCCGTGGCGCCGACCAGCACCATGCCCACCGCCAGCGCCGGGTCCAGCCCCAGCAGGCGTGCGATCAGGAAGGCGGCCAGCGGCATCACGCTATATTGCAGCAGCAATCCGAGCGCGATCGGGCCGGGGCGACGTGCCACGCGTATGAAGTCGTCACGCGACAGGGTCAGGCCCATGGCGAACATGATCAGCGCCAGCAGAGGCTGAATGGTGCCCTTGAGCGCCACGAACGGCGTCGGAGCCACCACGGCGATGCCGGCAAATACCAGCGCCCACAAGGGGAAGAAACGATTCAGCGTCTCGAACATGCTTTTCACTTTTCGGTCGCCCGGGGCATCGATTTCCCGGAAATTGCTGGCCCGCCTCCCATGGCAGGCCTGAAGGCGCGCATCATAACGTATCAGGCAGCCCCAGGTGGCCCTGATACAACCAATGGCGCACAAGCCTCGGTACCGCCTGACCGGCACTTTCGGCCAGCGGCAGCACGCCGGGCTCGGCCAATTCATCGGCATTGGGGTCTACCAGCACGATGGGGGCGTCCAGCGGAGCTGCTGCATAGAGGTTGGACGCCGGCATGACCTTGAGCGAGGTGCCGACGATCAACAGCAGATCCGCCTCGGCGGCGATCTCCTCGGCGACCGTATAGAGCGGCACCGCCTCACCGAACCACACCACGTCAGGACGCAGCTGACTGCCCTTGTCACACAGGTCCCCGAGGCGAATGCCGCCACGCGGCAAGGGATAGCGCAGGCCGTGGTCGACGCTGGAGCGCGCCTTGAGAATCTCGCCATGCAGGTGCACGACCTCGCGCGAGCCTGCTCGCTCGTGGAGGTCGTCGATGTTCTGGGTGATGACCGAGACGCGAAAGCCGTGCTGCTCCAGCTCAGCCAGCGCCTTGTGGGCCGCGTTGGGCCTGGCGCGACGCACCTGGATGCGGCGATCATCGTAGAAGCGCAGCACCTGCTGGGGGTCACGTCGGAATGCCTGCGGCGTCGCGATATCTTCCAGACGATGCTCTTCCCACAGGCCATCCTCGGCGCGGAAGGTGCGCAGGCCGCTCTCGGCACTGATGCCGGCGCCACTCAACACGACCAGATGGCGTCCATGGCGTGCACCGGGGTCCTTGAAGCCTTCACTCATCTAGCACTCTCTCTGGCGTTGGACAGGTTCGAACAGCGGGCATGGCGACCACACTCAGTCATCGATGAAGTCCTGACTGCGATCGACTCCAAAGCGACGCTTGTTGCGATAGGGATAGACATCGATCACGCGCCCTTGCGCGATGGCGTCCTGCAGGCCACGCCACCAGCTGGCCTGGAAGATCTCGGGATGCAGCTCGTAGAACAGCTTGCGCAGCTGGAGGTCGGCAAACAGGAAGGGGCCGAACTCCTCGGGGAAGATGTCGTTGGGCCCCACCGAATACCAGGGCTCGCTGGCCAGTTCCTGCTCAGGGTAACGTGCCTCGGGAATCTCACGGAAGTTGCACTCGGTCAGGTAGCTGATCTCGTCGTAGTCATAGAAGACCACCCGCCCGTGGCGCGTGACGCCGAAGTTCTTGAGCAACATGTCGCCGGGGAAGATATCAGCGGCAGCCAGCTGCTTGATCGCATTGCCATAATCATTGAGCACCGCGCGGGTTTCCTCGGCGTCACACTCCTCGAGATACAGGTTGAGCGGCGTCATCATGCGCTCGGTATAGCAGTGTCGGATCAGCACCTTGTTGCCGCGCAGGCTGATCGAGGAACTGCACACCTCCAGCAGCTCTTCGAGACAGGCCGGGTCGAAGTGGTCCTTGCCGACGGTGAAGTTCGAGAATTCCTGCGTATCGGCCAGTCGCCCGACACGATCATGGCGTTTGACCAGACGGTACTTCTCGCGCACCTGATCACGACTCATGTCCTTGCCGGGGGCGAAGCGGTCCTTGATCAGCTTGAACACCAGCCGGTAACTGGGCAGCACGAAGACCGCCATCACCATGCCGCGCACGCCGGGCGCGATGATGAACCGATCGGAGCGACTCGCCACATGCTGGTTGAGGCCGCGGAACAGCTCGGTCTTGCCATGCTTGTAGAAGCCGATGGCGGCGTACAGCTCGCCGATGGGCTTCTCGGGCATCAGGGTCTGCAGGAACCCGACCACCTCGCTGGGCACTTCGATCTCGACCTGGAAGTAGGCCCGCGTGAAGGAGAAGATGATCGAGACCTCCTCCGGCTCGATGATCACGGTGTCCAGATAGACGCCATCGCGCTCGGTATGCAGCACCGGCAACACCAGCGGCAGGGTCTGGCCACCTCCCTCGATGCGCCCGACCAGATAGGCGCCCTTGTTGCGATAGAAGACGCTGCGCAGCATCTCGAAGGCAGCGTCCGGCGCATCGCGCACCGCCTCAGGCAGCGTCGCGAGCAACATCTCGGCGCCCAGCGTCACATCGCGCCCCTGGTGCTCGAAGGCGATCCCCAGCGGCGCCTCGTTGAGCACGGATTCGAGTGCACCGGCCCAGCCACCCTCGACCGGAACACGATGGCTGATGCTCAAGCCGGAATGGCGTGCCGGCCCCTGGCGGGATGGCGAGACGAACATCCAGTCATCGCGGATGTGGCGATGGGAAAACACGCTGCAGAAGATGGAGTTGTAGAAGGTCTCGGCCAGCTTGTAATCGAGGCGTTGATCGATCAGCGCCATGTACTGCCGCTTGGCCTCGCCCCACAGGGTGCACTCGCACAGGCGGTGGGGCTCGAAAGCACGTTCCAGCCGCTCCATGGTGGCAGCTACCTTCTCGTCATAGAGGTTGATGCGCGCGGCAGAGGCCTGCTGTGCCTCACGCCAGTCGGCCTCGATGAAGCGGCGCCGCGCATCACTGGAAATCTGCTTGAAGCGTGATCGATATTCATCAAACCCATGCAACACGGTCGCCGCCAGTCGCTGGCCCTGCTGGCCATTGCCGCGCTCGTCACTGTCCACATCATTGTCCATCGCCGCCTCCCTGCCCTTCAGTCACCTGACATGACCAAAGCATGCGGACTGTCGCGCCAGCAAGCGAGACGACAATGGTCGCGGGCCTTCAACCCTGACTCACGCCAGGTGTGCCAGCCATCAACGCCGAGAGGGAGAGTGACCGCCTGAAATGCAGAACGCCACCCCGCAAGCGAGGTGGCGTTCATGATGTCTGACGATGGCCAGTCGAGTGTGGCTTACAGCTCATGCCCCAGCGAGGCCGCCGAGCCGGCCAGCGGCTTGACGCGGCGCTCGGCCTCGAACAGATCATCGGCCATGCCGGCCTGCTCGGAACTCATGTCCAATGCATCGATGCGCGATGCCTGGAAGCGGTCACGCTGCTCATCCAGGCCGGCGAAATCGAACAGGTCGCGGTCTGCCAGATGTGAAGGCGCCACCGAGGTGACGGCATGGAACATCGTTTCCAGCCGCCCCGGATGCTTCTTCTCCCAGTCCTGCAGCATCTCCTTGACCACCTGACGCTGCAGATTCTCCTGCGAGCCGCACAGGTTGCAGGGGATGATAGGAAACTCGCGCGCGCTGGAATAGGCCTCGATATCGGACTCACGGCAGTAGGCCAGCGGGCGAATCACGATATGGCGCTGGTCATCGGAGAGCAGCTTGGGCGGCATCGTCTTGAGCTTGCCACCGAAGAACATGTTCAGGAACAGCGTCTCGAGGATGTCATCGCGGTGGTGGCCGAGGGCGATCTTGGTCGCGCCGATCTCGGTGGCGAAGCCATACAGCGAGCCGCGACGCAGACGCGAGCACAGCCCGCAGGTCGTCTTGCCCTCCGGCACCTTCTCCTTGACGATGGAATAGGTGTCGCGCTCAAGGATGTGATACTCGACGCCCACCGACTCGAGCCATGCCGGCAGCACATGTTCCGGGAAGCCGGGCTGTTTCTGATCGAGATTCACTGCCACCAGCGTGAACTGCACCGGCGCATTGCGCTGCAGGTTCATCAGGATATCCAGCATGGTGTAGGAATCCTTGCCCCCGGACAGACACACCATCACCTTGTCGCCATCACGGATCATGCCGTAATCGGTGATGGCGTTACCGACATTGCGCCGCAGGCGCTTCTGCAACTTGTTCAGTTCGCGCTTGGCAGTGGCCGCATCAGTGGGGCTGGACGAAAGCTCGCTATCGGGTGTGAACATGGGGCATCAGGCTGGCAGTTTGGAAGGGCGCACAGTCTAGCATTGGCTAGTAGACGGTCACAGAGGCAGCTTGCTTCAGGCGGGGTCTGCCCCTGTCAGACCAAGTGGCGTGGCGCCGACGCAAGATACGCCAACGCCCGCAGTCAGCGGGCGTTGGCGTGTGGCATGCGCCGTGGGGAGCAACGGCGCTTGCAGGAAGACCGCGCAGACTAGAACAGGCGCAGCACTTCCAGATAGCGGATCACCACCCCGCCCAGCATCACGAGGATACCGAAGCGTTGCAGTCTGAATTCAAGCGCAGTGAGCGCAAGCTTGCGTGACCAGAACATCAGCACACCGCGCATGTCCTGAGTCCGGCGGATATAGAGGCCGTAGGCAAGCAGCACGATGGCCAGGCCAAGAATCAACAGTGTATTGGTCGCGATCAGCATGTCGCACCTCGTGGGCAAGTACCCCTGAGTCATAAGGAAGGCAATCGCGGGCGGATGCCTTATCTGAAGCCGGGCCCCGAGCGGATGCCCGAGGCCCGACAGTCATCACCTGGCGCAGTGATGACGATCCTGAAGAGAATGATTCCGTCCTCAGGCCTGACAGAGGCTGGCTGACAGCAGGTCCGTATCACGCATGGCCTTTGCTCGCTGTCGCCGCTTCATTATGGTTATCTAAGCTGCTCGGTCTTGCATCCTGCATGGCTTGGCCGTACTGCTGGCCGGTAGTGCACTGGCGTGTAATCAGAGTCGACCTCTCGCCACAGCGGGCGTGTCGTATGGCTGCCAGTGTGGACAAAGGCAGTGAGCCGGGCCATTGGACATTCCGGCAACAGACCTTGGAATAATAGCCTTGAGGATGATGTCGGCTGACGAGACGTCTGATACCGGGCCTGACACTCATCCAGCGCCTGCCTAGGCCCCTGACATAAGTCCCTGGCATAAGCCCCGCTCAAGCCTGGCTGGCCAGCGAGGGCGACAGCGGGGCCTGCATCAGGCGCTGCGCCATCAGCGCGCTGGTCACGGCGTCCCCCAGCGCGCTGTGACGACCGATCACCGGCACGCCCAGGGCATCTGCCATCGCCTCGAAACGCAGGTCCGGGGCGGCATCCGGCTGCTCATGCTTGCAGCGCCGGGCGTAATCGCGCGCCAGATCATGACGCTGGTTGGGCAGATCAAAGCCGAAGCGTGGCCGCAGATGGCGATTGATCACCGCGACATCGAAGTCGATGCACCAGCCCACCAGCGGACGATTGCCGATGAACTCCAGCAGCTGTCGCAGTGCATCCCCCAGCGCTTCTCCGCCATGCAGATCGATACCGCGCAGGCGATGGATGCGGATCGAGTCGCCCTGCAGCCCTTGCGGACATTGCAGGTAGAGCGACAAGGCGCTGGAGGCATGGATATGGCGCGCATCGAAACGTACCGCCGCCAGCGAGACCAGCTCGGCGTGGCCGACATCGAGACTGGTGGTCTCGCAATCCAGCGCCACACGCTCTCCGCCCCGTTCGGCGGCATGCCAGGGACGAAAGAGCTCGGCGAACTCTCCCTGCGCATGACGACGACGATCACTGGCGCGCCTCAGTTGTTCGAACATGCCACCTCCCCTCGGCCTTGAGGCCGGCTCAGTATTCCAAGTGATAACGATGTGACAGTCGCTGCTTGAAGTCCTTGACCCGGCTCAGGGCATCGCGCAATAGATCACGCTCCAACGAGGACAGTGACTGGGTGATGATCAGGTTGCGACTCCCCGCCTCACGCGCCGCCGCGGTCGTGTCCTGGCCATCATTGCGCGAGTCGCGAGTCCCGCCCGTGCCGTGTTCAGCCTCATCCAGATGGCGCAGCTGCTGGCGCAGACGCAACTCGGCAAACAGCGACAGCGCCTCGGCAAGGTCGGCGCTGTCGCTGGCCTCGATACGCCCATCACTGACCAGCGCCTCAAGCCGCGCGAAGGTACCGGTGGCCATCACTCCACGTTCCAGCGCCATGGTGCGAACGCCATGCACGATGGGGAAGATGCCGCCCTTCTTGATATCGATACCGTGTCGCGGCGAACGCAAGGAGCCGAACAGCGTCAGTGGAGTCGAGAAATGCAGCGCCGGGCGCGCGAAGTGCGACAGCAGCAGTTCATCACGCGTGGCGTGGCGCACAAGGTGTCCGCGCAAGCTGTCGACCAGTGCTTCATTGCCGCCGCTGGCGCGCGCATCGAAGACGATGGCCAGATTCATCAACGCCTCTCCATCGCGCCCGGCGCACCAGCGCGCGATCTTGCCGCGCCAGCGCGACTCGGTGGCGACCCACTCCGGATTGGAGACCATGATATTTCCCGGGCATGGCGGGTAGCCGAGGCCCGCCAGGGCGTCACTGAAGTGCTGCAGGGTGTCCTCGTTATCGGGCCACTGGTGGCCATCGGCGATGATCAGTCCATTGTCCTGATCGGTCTTGAGGATCTGCTCTCCGCGCCCTTCGCTGCCCATCAGCATCAGACAACTCGAGGCGCGGTGTTCCTCCTCCACCAGCATGGCGAAGGTGCGCTCGATCAGGCGCCCGTTGAGCGCACTCAACAGCCCCATCGCATGGCGCATGTGGACTCCCTGCATTGCCAGCGTTCTGACCATTTCCGGCAGACGCGCACTGGCCTGCTCAAGCGCCGCCATGTCAGAGGCGCGCTCGATCTCGAGACTCACCAGCTGACTGCGATTGGAGAAGAACCCCAGCACGTCGGTCAGCTCGATGACACCGACGACCGCCGCGGCAGGCAGAAGGCGCTCCTTGACCACGACTCGCGCGACCCGGTGTCGAGTCATCTGCACCAGCGCCTGGAACAGATATTCCTCCGCCGTGACCGCCACCAGCGCGAAACTGCCCAGCGAGGCGAGCGGATGGCTGGGTGCCAAGCCCTGAATCACCAGCGCATTGAGCAGGTCCGTACGTGTCACCACACCCTGACGCCCCTCGACAGTGATGATCAGGCTGTCCGCCCCCGCCGCCTGCATGGCCTTGACCCCCTGCTCGATACTGGCGCTGGCCGCCAGCTTGAGCGGAGGACGCATGCAGTCCATTACCCGCGCCAGCATGAAACCCGCCTGGTCGCGACTCGCGCCCTGACGGGTGTCACGCTGAGCCGCCAGCAGTCGCGCCTTGTCACTCAGGCTGTGCTGGAAGTACTCGCCGAAGGCAGGACACTCGTCGCACAGCGAGAAGAACAGCTGTGCGGGCAGCTGGTAGCACAGCGTCTCCTGCTCGCAGACGAAGCGGGTACGGCAATGGCCGTTGAGCAGCGTCAGCGCCCCGAACAGGTCCCCCGCGGTGTAATGACCAATGCGCAGACTGACCCAGGCATCCAGCCCCTCGCGCTGCGCCTTGTCGAGCGTAGCGGCGTCCGGCAGTGCCGAATCGGCGGCCAGTTCCGCCACCTCGCCCTTGTGAATGATGTAGACCGCCTCACCGACGGCCCCCGGCACCAGCGGCTGCGCCAGTGCCTCGAAATAGTGAAGATCCACCCCTTCGGCCAATCGTTGCCGAAGTCGCTCACCCAGCAGACTGAACGGCGGCTCCTCGAAATCGATATCCACCAGCGACGCTTGCATGACAGCGACTCCCTTCTGCGCGTGCACCGCTGATCGATGCACGAGCCCTCAAACCACGAGGCCCCGCCTGCAGGTGCAAGACGGGGCTTCGGGAAACGGGGGCCTGTTCGCGCCGATGCTGCGTGCTGCGCGAACAGGCCCTGCTGCCTGAATCAGTGATCCACTGCTGTTCCAGCCCCGCGCGGAACACGGATGTCCTCGACGATATGCTGGATGTGCTCGGGCGGCGGCGGGGTCATCTTGCAGACGATGACCGCGACGACGAAGTTGAGCACCATGCCCAGCGAGCCGATCCCCTCCGGCGACACGCCCAGCAACCAGTTCTCGGCACTGTTGAGTTCCGGCGAGATGAACTTGAAGTAGACGATGTAGCTGAAGGTGAAGACCAGGCCGACCAGCATGCCCGCGATGGCACCTTCCTTGTTCATGCGCTTGGAGAAGATCCCCAGCAGGATGACCGGGAAGAAGCTCGATGCCGCAAGCCCGAAGGCAAAGGCCACTACCTGCGCCACGAAGCCTGGCGGATTGATGCCGAAGTAACCGGCGATCACGATGGCCACGGCCGCCGCCATGCGCGCCGCGATCAGCTCCTGCTTCTCGCTGATGTCTGGCTTGAAGGTCTTCTTGAGCAAGTCATGCGAGATGGCCGATGAGATGACCAGCAACAGACCGGCCGCCGTCGAGAGTGCTGCCGCCACGCCACCCGCCGCCACCAGTGCGATGACCCAGGCCGGCAGGTTGCCGATCTCAGGGTTGGCCAGCACGATGATGTCGCGGTCGATGTAGACCTCGCTCTCATTGTCGGTGGGCGTGTTGCTCACCAGGCGCTGCCCGTGCTCACCGCGTGCCGCCTGACTGTCGGCACTGCCTTCGTAGCTCGGCTTGCCCGCGAAGGGGTCACCGCCACGCATCTGGATGATGCCGTCGCCATTCTTGTCGACCCAGCCGATCAGCCCGGTGTTCTCCCAGTTGTAGAACCAGCCCGGCAGCTCCTCATAGGCCGTCTCGTTGACGGTCTCGACCAGATTGACCCGTGCAAAGGCCCCCACGGCCGGCGCAGTGGTGTAGAGCAAGGCGATGAAGAACAGCGCCCAGCCGGCGGAGATACGCGCATCCTTGACCGTCGGCACCGTGAAGAAGCGCACGATGACGTGGGGAAGGCCCGCCGTACCGCACATCAGCGCGGCCGTGATGAAGAACACATCAATAGTGGACTTGGAACCCTCGGTGTATTCGCGGAAGCCGAGATCCGTCACGACCTGATCCAGTTTCTGGAGCAGATAGACGCCGGTATCGTTGCCTTGTGCGTCCACCAGGGTGCCGCCGAAACCGGTCTGCGGCAGCACATGGCCCGTCATCATGATCGACAGGAAGACGGCCGGTACCAGGAAAGCGAAGATCAACACGCAGTACTGCGCCACCTGGGTGTAGGTGATGCCCTTCATGCCCCCCAGAACGGCATAGAAGAAGACGATTGCCATGCCGATGACGACACCGACATTCACGTCCACCTCGAGGAAACGCGCGAAGACGATACCGGTACCACGCATCTGGCCCGCGACATAGGTGAAGGAAATGAAGATGACGCAGATCACCGCCACGGTGCGTGCGACACTGGAGTAGTAACGGTCACCGACGAAGTCCGGCACCGTGAACTTGCCGAACTTGCGCAGATACGGCGCCAGCAGCATGGCCAGCAACACGTAGCCGCCGGTCCAGCCCATCAGATAGACGGAGGCGTCATAGCCCACGTAGGCGATGATACCCGCCATCGAGATGAACGAGGCCGCCGACATCCAGTCAGCGGCGGTCGCTGCCCCGTTGGCGATGGGGTGAACGCCACCCCCGGCGACATAGAATTCCTTGGTGGAACCGGCTCGCGACCACACCGCGATCCCGATATAGAGCGCAAATGATGCGCCAACGAAGAGATAGGTCAGCAGTTGAACATCCATTGGCAGTGTCCTTGGCGATGTCGATCATATTGTTCTTATTCACACTACGGTGCGTCACGACGAGCGGCCTGTGCCCGGCGTGTCACTGACTCATTGCTCGTGAACATCGAAGCGCTCATCGAGCTTGTTCATCGAACGGGCATACAGAATGATCAGCGCGAGGAAGAAGTAGATCGCCCCCTGTTGCGCAAACCAGAAGCCCAGTTTGAAACCGAAGAACTGGATGTTGTTCAGCACGTCCACCAGCAATATCCCGCATCCATAGGACACCACGAACCAGACCACGAGATAGCCCATGATCAGTTTGATATTGGCGGACCAATACGCCTTGGCATTCGCTTCCTTCATGATGGTGTTCTCGCATTGTTATTGTGATTGGCGAAGTGGAGTGGTTGGTGATCCAGAGATCGATGACCACCCATCAGCGGATGATCCTTTCTCAGCGGTTGATGGGTATTTCCTGCGCTTTTCAGAGCATGACAGGAAACTTGGCGACTCGAATCTGACAGTAGACAAGGCCCTGCAACGTTGCAGGCTGACTTTAGTCGAGAATGTCAGCCACCCCTGATGGAGCAAGGTTGAGAACGATGCAATTCATTTAAAATCAACAAGTTGATTCATATCCTAAAGATGCAATCCCTTGGTCTATTGGCCAAATGGGCGAAGGATGATTGACGAAATCTTCCGCGCGTTGCGCGCATGACATTGGCCGATACCGAAAAATAAGCCCGTTGTGCAGACGCCAATTACGGCTTCTTGACGCCGATCATCGAGGCGTCTGCGTATCAATGGATGACGGAGCATCTCCCTCACGACTCTCATGACGCCGAGTCTGTCATGCACAGTGCTTGGGACTCGTGGCGGGGCTGCGTAGAATGGCGCTTCCAGAGAGGAGAGCGACATGTTCCAGGGTTGGTGGCTGATCGCAGTGGCACTCGCATATATCGCGGTGCTGTTCACGATTGCATGGCGGGGTGATCGCAACGCCAAGAAACACGGGTCGCCGAATCGGCGCCCAGCGGTCTACAGTCTGGGGCTTGCGGTCTACTGCACCAGCTGGACCTTCTACGGCAGCGTCGGGCAGGCCGCGACCAGCGGCTGGAGTTATCTGAGCATCTTCATCGGGCCGATTCTGGCCTGCCTGCTATTCTGGCCGATCCTGCTCAAGATGATTCGGGTCGCCAAGCGCCAGAACATCACCTCGATCGCCGACTTCATCGCCTCGCGCTACGGCAAGACACAGTCGCTGGCGGTGTTCGCCTCGCTGGTGGCCCTGGTCGGCACCCTGCCCTACATCGCCCTGCAGTTGAAGGCCGTCTCGAGTGCCTATCAGGTACTTACCGACACCAGCGATGTCACGCGAACCGCCTGGCTGGGCGATACCGCCTTCTATGTGGCGGCGATCATGGCGCTGTTCGCCATCCTGTTCGGCACCCGCCACACCGACGCCACCGAGCACCATGTCGGCCTGTTGCAGGCGATCGCCTTCGAATCGCTGGTCAAGCTGGTCGCCTTCCTGACCCTGGGCGTCTATGTCACCTGGGGCATGTTCAATGGCCTGGGCGATCTGTTCACCAAGGCCGACACCTATCTGGAGCTGCAACAGCAGCTGGAGACTCAGACCTTCGGCACCGGCTTCTGGGCCCAGACTCTGCTGGCGATGCTGGCGATCTTCTGCCTGCCGCGTCAGTTCCACGTCGCGGTAGTCGAGAACACCCACCACGATGACGCCCGGCGTGCGCGCTGGATGTTCCCGATCTACTTGATCGCCATCTCCTTCTTCGTACTGCCGATCGCCGCCGCCGGTCTGACCATGTTCCCCGATGGTTCGGTATCACCGGACAGCTTCGTGCTGGCGCTGCCGATGGCGGCAGACCAGACCTGGCTGACCCTGTTGACCTTCATCGGCGGCTTCTCCGCCGCCACCGGCATGGTGATCGTCGCCGCCGTCGCGGTCTCGATCATGATCTCCAACGAGATCGTGATTCCGCTGTTGTTCCGCCTGCGCTGGTTCGATACCGAGGCACGCGACTACAGCCATATCGTGTTGCTGGCGCGCCGTCTGACCATCGTGATGATCCTGGCGCTGGCCTACGGCTTCTATCTGCTGATCGCCGAATACAGCACCCTTTCGGCCATCGGCTTGCTGTCGTTTGCCGCCGTCGCCCAGTTCGCGCCCTCACTGATGGGTGGCCTCTACTGGAAGCGCGGCAACCGCCTCGGCGTCATCGTCGGCCTGAATGTCGGCTTCGCGGTCTGGGCCTGGTCCCTGCTCGTGCCGGCACTGGCACAGGCGGGTCTGATGCCGGCCGAGATCGTCAACCAGGGGCCGCTGGGTATCGACTGGCTGTCGCCGCATGGTCTCTTCGGCTTCCGCTTCAATGACCCGCTGACCCACGGCGTGATGCTGTCACTCGGCCTGAACCTGTTCTGCTACATCTTCGTCTCGCAGATGACACCGCAGCGCGTGGTCGAGCGCATCCAGGCCTCGCTGTTCGTCGACAGCGTCGAGACCCGCCAGACCAGCGTCTCGCGCCCCTGGACCGGCTCCACCTCCGTCTCGGACCTGCGCGTCCTATGCGAACGATTCCTGAGCCATGAGCAGGTCGAGCGCGCCTTCGAGGACTACGCGCGCCGTAGCGGCCAGCCGCTGGAGCTGCATGCACGCGCCTCCATCGACCTGATCCAGTTCACCGAACGCTTCCTGGCCTCGGTGCTCGGTGCCTCCTCGGCACGCATCGTCGTCAACTCGGCGCTGCAGGGTCGCGGCATCGGCATCTCGGATGTCATCTCCATCGTCGATGAAGCCTCACAGGTGCTCGAATTCAACCGCGCCCTGCTGCAGGCGACCATCGAGAACATTCACCAGGGAATCAGCGTGGTCGACCAGCACATGCGCCTGGTGGTGTGGAACCAGCGCTACCTGGACATGTTCCGCTTCCCCGACAACCTGATTCGGGTCGGTGCGCCCATCGATCGCATCTTCCGCTACAACGCCCACAACGGCGAATACGGCCCGGGCGACCCCGAAGAGCACGTCGACCAGCTGCTGGATGCCATCCGCAACGGCGAGCCGCACCGCTACGTGCGCTATCGCCAGGATGACAGCGTGATGGAGATCCAGGGTAATCCGATGCCCGGTGGCGGCTTCGTCTACACCTATCAGGACATCACCCAGCAGAAGCGCACCGAAGAGGCGTTGATCCGCTCGGAAAACAACATCCGCATCTATACCGACAACGTGCCGGCGCTGATCGCCTATTTCGACAAGGAGTGTCGCTACCTCTTCACCAACCGTGCCTATGAAGCGGTGATGGGCATCGACCGTACCGCCGTGATCGGCGAGCCCGCCGAAGAGGCGATGCCGGAAGACATCTATCGCCAACGCGCGCCGTGGATGACGCGCGCGCTGTCCGGTGAGCGCGTCTCCTTCGAGATCTCGCTGGAGGCCCCGGAAGGCGGCGTGCGTTACATGCTGGTCACCTATACGCCGCACTTCAGCACCAAGGGCAACATCCTCGGCTTCTTCGCGCTCTATCAGGACATCACCGAGCGACGTCTGGCGGAGATCGCCCTCAAGGAGACCAACGAGAACCTGGAAGAGCGCGTGCGCGTGCGTACCCAGGAGCTGTCACAGGTCAACGAGGCCCTGCGCACCGAGAACCGCGTGCGCGCCGAGGCCGAGCAGGCACTGCGTCAGGCCAAGCAGCTGGCCGAGGATGCCAATGCCTCCAAGACACGCTTTCTGGCCGCGGCCAGCCACGACCTGCTGCAGCCACTGAATGCGGCGCGTCTGTTCACCTCCGCCCTCGCCCAGCAGGTCGAAGGCGAGATGAAGACCACCACCAATCACATCGACAACTCATTGCAGGCCGCCGAGGAACTGCTCAGCACCCTGCTCGACATCTCCAAGCTGGATGCCGGGGCACTGGCGCCACGCCGCAGCGTGTTCCGCCTCTCCGATATCCTCAAGCCGCTCAAGGCCGAGTTCGAGGTGATGGCGGAAGATCGCGGATTGGACCTGAAAGTGGTGATGACGCAGCTGGCGGTGGATTCCGATGGCCAGATGCTCAGACGCATCGTGCAGAACTTCCTCTCCAACGCGGTGCGCTATACCCGCCAGGGCCATGTGCTGCTGGGATGCCGCCGTCTGGGCGATCGCATTCGCATCGAGGTCTGGGACACCGGCCCCGGCATTCCCGAGTCGAAGCTGACCGAGATCTTCCAGGAGTTCCGGCGCCTCGATCAGACCGAGCGCCACAAGGAGAGCGAGAAGGGCCTCGGCCTGGGGCTGTCGATCGCCGAACGCATGAGCCGGGTGCTAGACCACCCGATCACGGTGCGCAGCTGGGTCGGCATCGGCACCGTCTTCGCCGTCAGCGTGCCGATCAGCAAGGAGCTGCCGGCAGCCGAGCTGCCCGATGCCGTCCCAGCTCGCAAGCGCGCCGGCAACAAGCTGACCGGCACTCGCGTCCTGTGCATCGACAACGAGAGCCTGATTCTCGAGGGCATGAAGGCGATGCTGTCCGGCTGGGGTTGCGAGGTGTTCACGGCGACCTCGATCGGCGGCGCCAAGTCGGTGATCCGCAACCTGGATGGTGATCCGGATGCCATCCTCGCCGACTACCACCTCGACAATGAGGTAACTGGCCTGATGGCGCTGGATGCGCTGGATGAACGCCTGGCGGGCTCGGTACCGGGCATCGTGATCACCGCTGACCGCACCGATGAGGTCGCCGAGGAAGTGCGCCGTGCGGGCTATCACCTGCTGCTCAAGCCGGTGCGACCCGCCGCGCTGCGTGCGCTGCTGACGCGCAGCCTGCAGGCCAATCGCGCCGAGAAGCACACCAGTGGCGCGAGCGATGCTCCCGATGCCGCGACGGATGACCCAGCCCCCTGAACAGGTGGGCTGGCCTGTCGCTCTTTAGACCTAGTAGAAGCAAAAAGCCCGCCCTGTCAGCGACAGGGCGGGCTTTTTGTGGCTTGAAGGCGCGACTCTCGAGGAGAGCCTCAGCTCAAGCGCTGACGCAGGATCAGGAGCGGACTTTCGGCGGCTCGACTTCCAGACGCTGGGCCGCGATGACGGCCTGGGTGCGCGAATGCACGCCCAGCTTGCGCAGAATCGCGGTCACGTGGGCCTTGATGGTGGCCTCGGACACATTCAGCTCATAGGCGATCTGCTTGTTGAGCAGACCTTCCGTCAGCATGTTGAGCACGCGGAACTGCTGCGGCGTCAGTGACGCGATCGCCTCGGCGAAGCGCGATTCATCCTCGGAAGACTCGCCCATGGCCTCGGCGATGTCCGTCGGCAGCCAGACCTCGCCTTCGAGGATCTCGCCGATGGCTTCGGCGATGACGTCGAGGCTGGCGGACTTGGGAATGAAGCCGGAGGCGCCATAATCGATGGCGCGGCGCACCACGTAGGGCTCCTCGCTACTGGACACGACCGCCACCGGGATGTCCGGTGTCTGGCCACGCAACTGGATCAGACCGGAGAAGCCGTGGGCTCCCGGCATGTGCAGGTCCAACAGGATCAGGTCGGCATCGGGATGGCGGGCAACGACTTCGTTGGTCGCTTCCATGCTGTCAGCCTCGACGATCTCTGCCTGAGAGGCGACTTGTCTAAGCGCCTGGGTCAGTGCGGCACGAAAGAGCGGGTGATCGTCTGCAACGATGAACTTCTGGGCAAAGGCCATTGAGTCTCCTCCAAAACCCCGATGGTGATCATCACCGACCTTCCTGGCCGGTCAACAATCGCCGTTATTTTCTGGCATGTTACCCCATAAAACGCGCGTTTAACAAAGCAGCCCACCATCGGAAGATGCACTGATGTTTCGCTCGGGGAACACGAGTATCGCACGGATTGATGCCCGGCGAGCGAACAATCCGTGCGCTGATTCTGACAGCATCCTGGGGATGGTGAGTCAGACAACCCTACCCGCAACGCGACTGGCATGCCAGCCGATCAATGCGACACCGGCAATCAGCACGAAGCCGATCAGACTGGCGATATCCGGCACCTCCCCCCAGATGGCCCAGCCCGCCAGTGCCGAAAACACGATGGTCAGATAGGAATAGATCGACACTTCCCCCGCCGGTGCGAGGCGATAGGCCGTGGTCATCAGAATCTGACCGCCGGCCGCAAAGACGCCGATGCCCAGCAAGGCCAGCGCCTGAGGGCCGCTCGGCATCACCGGATTCATCAACATCGGCACCAATGTCACCACACTGGAGACCAGCGAGAAATGCAGCACGATGGTCGCCGAGGCCTCGCGCCCTCTCATCGCACGGATGAGCGTATAGGCCGCCCCCGCCAGCATTGCCGAACCCAGCCCGACCATGGCGGGCAACAACGCCTCCACCCCACCCTCGGCAAATGCCAGTTGCGGCTTGATGACCAGCGCCGCGCCAGAGAAGGCGACCAGCATGCCGACCAGCCGCCAGCCGCCGAGACGCTCGGCCAGGAAGAGGCCGGCGAACAGGCTGACGAAGAACGGCGATAGCTTATTCAGAATAGTCGCATCTGCCAGCAGAAGATGATCGATGGCGTAGAAGAAGCTCATCACGCCGCCAAGCCCGATCAGTGACCGCGCCATCAACATCGGCTGGTGATGCCAGTGGCCCAGCAGACGCGCGCCCGCCATGCGCACCATTACCACCGCCACGCCGAGACTGACCAGGTTGCGCACGAAGACCTTCTCGAACAACGGCAGGTCGCCACTCAGCTTGACCATCGCCCCCATCAGCGCGAACGAGATCGCCGACAGGCACATCAGGATGACGGCGCGAGGACGATTCTCACCCTCATTGGACGACGACGCGGAAGGGGGACTGGCTGGCTGAGAGGCGGGGCAGGATGCATCCGACTTGCCTGCTGACATGGGGGCGGCCTTGATCTTGAATTGATTGGGGAAATGCGCAGCGAGGCGCAAACAGAGGGTGCGAGCAGAGTTCGCTGACACATGCGCTGCCACATCATTATCAAGCCAGTACCTCCTCGATGGCCAACCTTTCACGTCTCGCACTGCGCAAAAGCGCGGGCAATGAAAGTGAACCGATAGAGGAAAGTGATTCGATAGATGCCCACAGACAGACGCAAAAAAGCGCGGGAGCCAGGCTCCCGCGCTTTGCTGTCGCTGCGTGTCTTGTCAGGCCGCGACGACCGTCACTCGCCGCGTTCAGCGGTTGGCGCGCTGCTCGATCAGGTCATCCACCACTGACGGGTCCGCCAGTGTCGAGGTATCGCCGAGGCCGTCGGTCTCGTTGGCGGCGATCTTCCTGAGGATACGGCGCATGATCTTGCCGGAACGCGTCTTGGGCAGCCCCGGTGCCCACTGGATGACGTCCGGCGAGGCGATCGGGCCGATGTCCTTGCGCACCCACTGGGTCAGCGTCTTCTTGAGCTCATCACTGGCTTCGATGCCATCATTGAGCGTCACGTAGATGTAGATGCCCTGACCCTTGATGTCATGGGGATAGCCGACCACGGCGGCCTCGGCGACCGCCTCATGCGCCACCAGCGAGGACTCGATCTCGGCGGTGCCCATGCGGTGGCCAGAGACGTTGAGCACATCATCGACGCGCCCGGTGATCCAGTAGTAGCCATCCTCGTCGCGACGACAGCCGTCACCGGTGAAGTACATGCCGGCATAGGTGGAGAAGTAGGTCTGCACGTAGCGTTCGTGATTGCCCCAGATGGAACGCGCCTGCCCCGGCCAGCTGTCGAGAATCACCAGATTGCCTTCGGTCGCACCCTCGAGAATGTTGCCCTCGTTGTCGACCAGCGCCGGCTGCACACCGAAGAACGGCAGCGTGGCGGAACCCGGCTTGAGATCGGTCGCGCCCGGCAGCGGCGCGATCATGATGCCGCCGGTCTCGGTCTGCCACCAGGTGTCCACCAGCGGGCAATTGCCATTGCCGATCACGCGGTGGAACCACTCCCAGGCCTCGGGGTTGATCGGCTCTCCCACCGAGCCGAGCAGCCGCAGGCTCGTGCGCGAGCTTGAGTCCATCACGCTGTCACCGTGTGCCATCAGCGCACGCACGGCGGTCGGGGCGGTATAGAGAATGTTGACCTGGTGCTTGTCGACGATCTCGCCGATGCGCCCGTGGGTCGGATAGCTGGGCACACCCTCGAACATCAGCGTGGTCGCGCCATTGGCCAGCGGTCCATAGACGATGTAGCTGTGGCCGGTCACCCAGCCGACATCCGCCGTGCACCAGTAGATATCACCGTCGTGGTAATCGAACACGTAGCGGTGGGTCATCGCGGCATAGAGCAGGTAGCCGCCCGTGGTGTGCTTCAGGCCCTTGGGCGTGCCGGTGGAACCGGAGGTGTAGAGAATGAACAGCGGGTCTTCCGCGCCCATCGCCTCGGCCGGACAGTCACTGGACTGACGGTCTACCAGCTCATGGAACCAGGCATCGCGGCTGCCCCAGTTCACCTCACCGCCGGTACGCCGCACCACCAGCACGTGGTCGACACAGTCGGTGCCATCACGCTCCAGCGCCTCATCGACGTTTTCCTTGAGCGGTACGCGCTTGCCACCCCGCAGTGACTCATCGGCGGTGATCACGATGCGCGAGCTGGAATCGACGATACGTCCCGCCAGTGCGTCCGGCGAGAAGCCACCGAACACCACCGAATGCACGGCACCGATGCGCGTACAGGCCAGCATCGCCATCGCGGCTTCGGGAATCATCGGCATGTACAGCGTGACCACATCGCCCCGCTTGACTCCCAACTCCTTGAGGCCATTGGCAAACTGGCTGACACGCGCGTGCAGCTCGCGATAGGTGATCGACTGGGACTCGTTCGGGTCGTCCCCCTCCCAGATGATGGCGACCTGATCGCCACGTTCGGCGAGGTGGCGATCGAGGCAGTTGTGCGCCACGTTGAGCTTGCCATCCTCGAACCAGCGCACATCGACGTCACCGGGACCGAAGTTGGTATTGCGGATCACCGAGGGCGCATCGAACCAGTCCAGTGACTGGGCCTGCTCGGCCCAGAATGTCTCCGGTGCCTCGACGGACTGCTGATACATGGCCTGATAGCGCTCGCGGTCTGCCCAGGCGTGGGCGGCGGCATCGGGAGTGACCGGATGAACCTTGGCATGTTCGCTCATGTGGCGTGACCTCTGACGGATTGGCTGGCGACTCGCTGTCCCACGCGGCATGCGTGAAGCGCAGGCGAGCCGAGGCAAGTCCATTTCAGCTTAAACCCAAGCATGGGGGGGCCACACACTAGACCTTGGTAGATAAATTTTTACTAATTATTTCAACTGTTTATCAACAAATTACACCAAGGTCACAGCGACGTTCGGAGGACAGAAACCGCCTGAAAAGACACCTTCTGACACGACTCGCACTTTGCAATGACATGCTGGCGAGCGAAAAGCGCCTCAACGCGCAATCGACGCATTGCGCGCCGGGTCATTCAAGGGCCCGCTCAACTCCTGGCCACAGCGCCGACAGCGATAGCGATGTCCGCGCTGGGCATTGGCGTGGCGTCGCGAGCTGAAATGGTGCGCGGTATCGCAGCCACAGCCATAGGCCCAGGGCGTCGGGCTGGCAGTCGAGACATCCATGCGATGCGTCACCTCCGGCGGGACGCCGTAGAGATTGGTCATCACCTGCTGCCACTCGGGGCCATGGGGTTTGACGCGCGTCTTGCCGGCGCGCTCGACCACCTCCATCACCACCCAGTGAGCGACCTCGTGAGGGACGGTCTGACTGAGGAAGTGATGGCGATTCTCGCTGAGCAGTTGCCAATTGAAGCGCAGCCGCTGGCGCGCCGAATCCGCCGTGCCCGCCGTGCGCCCCTTGAGGCGGCAGGAGACTGACGGCATCCGCAGCTCTGGGAACAGGGCGCGCGCCCGTGCCAGACATGCCAGCACCTGCGCCTCCAGCGTCGCGTGCAGGGCAGGTGCCGTCAGCGCCTCGAGCGCGGCGGCATCGGCCAGCGGCAGCGGCGTGGCGGGGGCCTCCCCCAGGCAGGCCAGAGCATGGTCGGGCGGAAAGCGGTGACGACTGACGACACGACGAGTGGATGATGACATGACACGAAGACCAGACAGCAGAGCGAAGGAACGGATGAGCTGATGATGAGCGAGCGTACCACTCCTCGGGGCGTGAAATGATACACTAGCGCCATTCACGCCTGCCCGGTTCCCCTTGATTCACCCTGGTAGCCAGGCGGCACTGTTCGACTTCTCCCCTTATCGCACGCGAGACTCCCCCATGGCCGAGCCTGTCCAGACCCAGCCGCTGCTGGATGATGAATCCCTCGACATCCTCGACGAATTCCTCGAGTCCGACATCGTCGGCCCGGAAGCTCTCGATATCATCAGTGCGCATGGCTTCATGCTGGCACTGGCCATCGCGCCGCGCGAAGTGCCCTCCAGCCTGTGGCTGCCGGAACTCTTCCAGGGGCAGCCAAGCTATGAAAGCCCGCAGCAGGAAGCGGAAGTCGTCTCCCTGTTCGAGCAGATGCGCGCCAACGCCATCGATGCCCTAGAGCACGGCGTGCTGCCGGAACTGCTGTTCGAGCTGGAGCTGGGCGGTGCCGACCCGGTCGAGACGCCGATCGGAGACTGGTGTGCCGGCTTCATGGAAGGCGTGTTCATGGACGAGGAGGCCTGGTTCGGTACCCAGGAAGAGACTGCCGCCGAACTGCTGCTGCCATTCATGGCCATCTCTGGCGTCTTCGAGGATGAAGACCCGGAGATCGGTGAGCTGATCGCCGACCCGATCGGTGCCCAGCGCTTCGTCAACCAGCTGCCGGAACTGCTGCTGGATCTCTACCTGCTCTACCGTGTCCCGCCGGAGAGCCCCAAGCCGTCGCCGCGTCGCAAGGGGTCCGCCGCACCGGGTGCGGCCGGCATTCCGCGCAGCAAGCATGCCGGCAACAAGGGCAGTGGCAAGGGTGGCAACAAGAGCGGCGGCAAGGGCAGCGGCAAGAAGCGCTGAGCCTGCCATGGCGCTCTTAACGCCATGCAGCCTTGAAAACGACAACGCCGGGCGACCTCATGGGTCATCCGGCGTTGTCGTTTCACCAGGCCGTGTGCGCCTCTCAGCGTAGCCGCGTCACCAGGCTATCCAGGGTGCCATACCCCCACTCGCGACAGCGCTGCATCAGCGGCCGACGCTGCCAGGCGGCCTGGGTGATCTCGACGCTGTGAGCGAAATGATGCTCGAACAGCGTGGCGACGTCGGCGGCGAAGCGATGGTCCTGCACCTCCTGATTGGCCTCCAGATTCCACTGCAGGCTCCAATGATCGAAGTTGCACGATCCCAGCGTCACCCAGTCATCCGCCAGCGAGAACTTGGCGTGCAGAAAGCGTGGCTGGAATTCATGGATACGCACGCCCGCCTTGAGCAGCCCGGCATAGAAGCGCTGCCCCGCCGAGCGCACGCCCGGGTGATCATGATGCTGACCGGCGATCAGCAACCGGACATCGACACCCCGGCGCGCCGCGCGCTTGAGACGCCGCCGCATGCTGAAGGTCGGCACGAAGTATGGCGTGCAGACCCACAGCCGCTTGCGTGAGCTACTGGCCTGGTGCTGCAGGGAATGACGGATGGCCTGATAGCGGAAACCATGCCCCCAGACCACCCGCCCACGCATGCCCAGATAGCCCTCGACCCGGCCCGCACGCACATTGATGCTGCGTACCGCCAGCCGACTGCCATGGCCACGACTGGCCGCGGAGTCCCACACGCGTGCGAACAGGCGCACCCAGTCACTGATGCACGGCCCCTCGATGCGTATCGCGACTTCCGACCAGGCCTCGGCGAAGACATCCACCGCCCCGAAGCCGCCGGTAAAGCCCACCTCTCCATCGACCACCAAAAGCTTGCGATGGTCCCGTGTCAGGTTGCGCCCCAGTCGCCACCAGGAAAGCGGGTTGTAGATCCTGAGCTGGATATCCGCCTCGATCATGCGCTGACGGTCAGCCTCCTCAAGGCCCAGCGAGCCAAAGCCATCCAGCAGCACCAGCACCGTCACGCCGCGGCGGCGCGCACCACACAGAGCATCGATCAGTACACGACTGAGGTGGCCGCTCTCGGCCAGATACAGCTCCAGCAGGATGGAATGGCGCGCGGTTTCCACCGCCTCCAGCATGCTGGGCAGAAAACGCGCGCCTTCCGGCAGCAAGGTGAATCGATTGCCTGATCGCCACATTCCCAGCATGCCTTGCCTCCCGTCATTTCCCTGCACGGCACGATACCGATGACGATGCCCATGACGATGCACCGCCAGATGCTGGCACTGTGCGCTCTGTCATCACAGAGCCCTGCCACGGCGTCCGCGGATAGAATGCGTATAATGCTCAATATCATGCTCGCGCTGAGCGCTACCAGCCAGACCATGAAAACGTCGCCTTCAACCCTGATTCATCGACCCGATGCTTTATTCGTGAACGCCGACAGATTGTCGTTTCCGGTAGTCCGTCCTTGTCCACACCTGCGAGAGCCTCACCATGTCGCCAGTCACCTTAGTCCTGCGCCCGTTGCGCAATGTCAGTCGCCGTCTGCTGGACAAGTGGGTGGAAATGCGCGCGGTGGAGCCCGACATCAATGCGTTGGACCACAGCGCCTTGAACCTCGACCCGGCGCTGCCGGTGGTCTACGTCTTCCCATACCAGGCATTGTCCGACGAGCTGGTGGTCGAGCAGCTGTGCGAGGCACGCGGCCTGCCCTCTCCGACACTGTCTCTGAGCATAGGCGACCTGCGCCTGAGCCACTCTCGTCTCCGCCTGTTACGGCGCTCGCGCAGCGACAGGAGCCTGCTGTCACGTCGACTGGCCAAGTTGATCGCCGCGCTGGAAGACGCCCCGAGTGATGTCGAGGTGCAGCTGGTGCCGGTCAGCGTGTTCTGGGGGCGTGCACCGGGCAAGGAATTCGGCTTCTGGAAGTTCATCTCCGCCGATAGCTGGCGGGTGACGGGCGTGCTGCGCCGTGCCATCGCGATTCTGGTCCATGGGCGCTCGGTGGATGTGCATTTCGGCCAGCCGCTCAAGCTGCACGAAGCGCTCAGGGAAGGCCCACAGGACTCGGCGCTGGCGCATCGCCGCATCTCGCGCCTGTTGCGCGTGCACTTCCGTCGCGTGCGAACCCGCCTGCTGGGGCCGGACCTCTCCCACCGCCACACCATGATTCGCAACCTGCAGAAGGCACCCGCCGTGCAGGACGTGGTCAGCGAGCTGGCACGCGAGCAGAGTCAAGCGCCGGCGCGCCTGGAAAAGCGCGCCCTGCAGTATGGTCGCGAGATCGCCTCCAACATGGGCTATCCGGTGCAGCGCTTTCTGGCGCATGCCCTCAAGCGGCTGTGGCACAAGCTCTACGACGGCGTCGAGGTACGCGGCATGTCGCAGGTCAAGGCCATCGCCGGCGACTGCGAGCTGATCTACGTGCCCTGTCATCGCAGCCATATCGACTACCTGTTGCTGTCCTACGTGCTGTTCCACGAGGGCCTGATGACGCCCCACGTCGCCGCAGGCAAGAACCTCGACATGCCGATCATCGGCCCGATCCTGCGCCGTGGCGGCGCCTTCTTCCTGCGCAGAAGCTTCCGCAACAATCGTCTGTACGCCACCGTCTTCGACGAGTACGTGCACCAGCTGATCACCCGTGGCCATCCACTGGAGTACTTCATCGAGGGTGGCCGCTCACGCACCGGCCGCATGCTGCCCCCGCGCCCGGGCATGCTGGCGATGACCCTGCGCTCCTTCCTGCGTGATACACGCCGCGAAGTGGCCTTCGTGCCGGTCTATATCGGCTACGAGAAGGTCTTCGAGAGCCTGAGCTATCAGCGCGAGCTGTCGGGAGCCAGCAAGAAGAAGGAATCACCGCTGGACCTCATCCGCGTGCTCGGCCAGCTCAAGCAGCCTTTCGGCAAGGTCTACCTGAACATCGGCGAGCCGCTCAAGCTGGGCGAATGGCTGGATGACACCGCGCCGGACTGGAAGGCCAGCCGCCATCAGCGCCGCCCAGAATGGCTGACCCAGGCGGTGCCGCAACTGGGACATGAAATCGCCACGCGCATCAATGCCGCCGCGGCGCTCAACCCGGTCTCGCTGACGGCGCTGGTGCTACTGTCCACCGCCCACCACGCCATCGAGGCCAGCCTGCTGCAACGCCAGCTGGCGATGCTGGTGCGCCTCGCCGACAAGCTGCCGGGCCGCCATGACCACAGCCTGCCCGAGGGCACGCCGGACGAGTGGGTCGCCCACTGCGCGCATCTGGGGCTCGTCACCCTGCGCCCGCAGAGCCTTGGCGAGCTGGTGATCGCCACCCCAGAGCAGGCCAGCCTGCTGACCTGGTATCGCAACAATGTGTTGCACCTGCTGGCGCTGCCGGCGCTGATCGCCTTCGCCTTCCGCAATACGGCCCAGTACACCCTCGAGGCACTGGAAGATCAGATCAGCCCCGCCTGGCCGCTGCTGGTGCGCGAGCTGTTCGTCCCCGAGGCGCCTGAGCTGAAGGCGGATATCGCCGCCACGCTGACCCTGATGAGCGAGGAAGGCCTGCTGGAGCATCAAGCGGCGACTGGCGACACCCCGGAGCGCTGGTCACGTCCGGTGGCCAGTCAGGAGCCTTCCGAGCAGCTTCGCCTGCTGGCTCAGCCGGTACAACCGACGCTGGAACGCGGCTATCTGTTGATCGCCGCCCTGTTGCAGCACGGCAGTGGCACGCTGGACCGCGAGTCCCTCGAGAGCCATTCCGGCGCCCTGGCCGAACGCCTGACCCTGCTGTCGGGCCTCAATGCACCGGAGTTCTTCGACAAGCGTCTGTTCAGTGGTCTGCTCGATACCCTGCTGGAGCTGGAATTCATCTGGCTGGAGAGCGGCCAGCTATGCTTCGGCGAAGCGCTGGAAGACCTGCAGGTGCACGGCCGTGACCTGTTTGACCCCGCCCTGCGCCACCGCCTGCAGCATGTGCGACTGCGCGACAGCGAGGCCGAGAACGAGACCGAGAACGAGAGCGACGCCCCGGCGGAAGGCATGGTCGAGGAGCAGCATCCAGCCCTCGACGACAGCGAGACCGCTGACGAAACTGCATCAGCAGACCGCAAGGCATCCGACGCCACCCCTCAGCGCGAATGAGATGATGGGCCGAGGTCCCTGGAGCAAAAAAGCCCCCGCCGCGATCAGATCGCGAGCGGGGGCTTGTGCGTTTGGCGGAGGCAGTTACATCACTGACGCCATCGCCAAGCGTCAGTGCTATCAGCGCAGCGCCTGCTTCACATAGACGTCGTAGCGACTGGTCTTCTCCTCCACCACATGACTCGGCGCGAGCCCGCCGATCGGCTCGGCCTTGCGTGGCCGCTTGACCACCACACGATGCGTCGCGACCTCCAGCGCCGCCTCGAGCAGCGACGGGGCGTCCGCATCATCACCGGCCAAGGCGCGGAAGACACGCATCTCCTTCTTGACCAGTGCCGACTTGTCACGGTGCGGGTACATCGGGTCGAGATGCACCACCTGAGGCGGCTGGTCCCACTGCGTCACCAGCTCCCCGAGCTCCCGCGTGGCATCGCCGTGCAGCGCCTGCATGCGCAGCGCGATCTCGCGAATCTCGTCATCTGCGCAGCTCTGTGCCCGAGTCAGGCCATCGACCAGAATCGCCGCCGTGGCCGCCACGCGCTCGATCATCAATACCGGTGCCCCGAGACTCGCCAGCACGAAGGCATCACGCCCGAGTCCTGCGGTGGCATCGACGATGCTTGGCAGTGCGCCTCGATTCAGGCCACAGGCCCGTGCGATCAGCTGGTTGCGACCGCCGCCGAAACGACGGCGATGATCGGCGCGACCGGCGACGAAATCGACGTACAGCGGCTTGCCGTATTCGCGCTCGTCTCCGGCGATCACCAGGCGCGGTGCCCCCTGCTCGTCCAGCGCCACCTCAAGCTTGAGCGCCGGCATCTCGTCATCTTCCCGCAGCGCGATACCGAAATGTGCCGCCAGCATGGCGAGCTCCGGGCGCGCCTGCAGCCGTGAACGGGCAATGGCGATCACGGGAGCGGCATCGGCGGCTGCATCATGGGCAGCAAGGGAGTCTTCGGGTGGCAGCATGGATGGGCTCTACGAGAAACGGTGAAGATAAACGGGGAACGCAGGAAAAGGGAAACTCGCATGGCATGCGATCAGGCTGACAAACGCCGACGGCGCCGCAAGAGCGACGCCGTCAGGGGACAAGCTTACGTCATCGCGCGCATGGCTTACAGCAGCAACAGCATGCCGAACAGCATCATGCCCAGCAGCAGACGGTAGACGACGAAGGGCAACATGCCGATGCTGTCGATGGCCTTGAGGAACAGCTTGATGCACACCAGCGCGGAGATGAAGGACAGCACCACGCCGAGGGTGACATCGAACAACTGGGCTTCACTGCCGGTCTCGATCAGCTCCAGGCCCTTGAGCAGGCCGGCCGCGACGATCAGCGGAATCGACAGCAGGAAGGAGAAGCGCGCGGCGCTCTGTCGCTCGAAGCCCAGCAGCAGCGCGGCGGTGATGGTGATGCCCGAACGCGAGGTACCGGGGATCAGGGCCAGTGCCTGGAACAGGCCGATGATCAGCGCGCCCTTGAGCGTCAGCGTCGCCAGGTCACGCGTGCGTGCGCCCTTGACGTCCGCCCACCACAGCAGCAGACCGAAGACGATGGTGGTGGTACCGATCACCGCGATCGAGCGCCCGGCCGTTTCCACCACATCGCCCAGCAGGCCGCCGAAGATCACGGCCGGCAGCGTCGCCAGCAACACTGCCCAGCCCAGACGGCTGTCTTCGGTCTGGCGCGCCACCAGCGTGCCGCCGCCACTGAACTGGCCAAACCAGCCAGCGAGAATATTGGCGACATCCTTGCGGAAGGCCATCACCACGGCCAGCAAGGTACCGACGTGTACCGCAACATCAAATGCCAACCCCTGGTCCGGCCAGCCGAGCACCTGGGATGGCAGAATCAGGTGGGCGGAGGAGGAAATCGGCAGAAATTCCGTCAGACCTTGAATGACGGCCAACGCCACCACATGCATGAGTTCCATGAAACATCCTTTTAAGAGAGACGGGCCTCAATGGCCCACACGGACGACAGACATCGTCTGTGGCACTGCACGTGCCGTAGTGACAGAACAACGCTTTGCGTCAAGCCGCGCCGCGAGTGTCGGGCGCGACATGATGATGCGCGAACCTTATGTCAGCCTTGGCTGAACCCACGATGACGCAACGAGATGGCGATCCCTGGTGCCATCAGCGCCATGCCACCTCGTTGCGCAGATAGACCGGCTGGGCCTCGACCGCCGACACCGCTTCACCGCGCGCATACGCCTGGGCGGCCAGCATCACCATGGCCTCGGCATCCGGTTGCGGCTCGGGCAGTTGCAGTGCCAGGCTGGCACGCACGCTCTGGGGCAGCTCGTCGTGCATCACCAGCCCCGAGCCGACCGCCAGCCAGTCGTGTTCGCGCAGCGCCGCAGGCAGCTCCAGCAGGCCCGGAGCACAGACCTGCTCGGGTAGCACCTGCTCGACTGCGATCTCGCCGTCAGCGCGCGTCACGACGCGATAGGCGCCGGTGTAGAGCTCGCCCATGCGTGCATCCAGCATCGGCAGCACGAAACGCGCGTGATGCAGGCGGTGGGCCTGCAGTGACAGGGCCGCCAGCGTCGAGACGCCGATCACCGGCACATCGAGACCGAAGGCGAGTCCCTGGATGGTGCCGGCGGCGATGCGCAACCCGGTGAACGAGCCCGGTCCGTGGCCATAGGCCAGGGCATCGAGGTCATTGAGAGTCAGATCGGCGGCGGCCAGCAGCGTCTCGATCATCGGCATCATGCGCTGGGTGTGCTGACGGGGAGCCTCACAGCGCTCGGCAGTAACAACGCCGTCTTGCCACAGGGCAACGGAACAGGCGGAAGAGGATGCATCAATGGCCAGAAGCGTGGTCATGGGCGGTTCGTCGTCAGAAAAATGTGACGCGATTCTACCCGTCCCCCGCGGGCAGCAAAAGACGCAGGCTGTCCACGTCTGGTGTCGGCCGCGGGCGTCACTCCTGCTGCAACCCCCGCTCCATCGCCGTCAAGCGGCCTGCCGCAACGCCTCATTCCTGATTCGCGCCAGTATGCGAAGAACAAAAAAACGCCCGCAGACAATGTCTACGGGCGTTTCTCGTCAGGCGGCCGGCTTCACCAGCGCGTGCCGGTCTGTTCCAGCTGAGCCACCTGAGGCGTACCAGGCAATCAGTGCTCCAGCGCGCTGACCAGCTGGGCACGAATGTCGTCGACGGAGCCGACGCCTTCGATGCGGTGGTAGGCCGGTGCCTGGGCATCGCCAATGGCAGACCAGCTGGAGTAGTACTCGACCAGCGGTTCCGTCTGCTCGTGATAGACGGACAGACGATTGCGCACGGTGGCTTCGCGGTCGTCTTCACGCTGGATCAGGGCTTCGCCGGTGACGTCGTCCTTGCCTTCTTCGCGCGGCGGGTTGTACTCGATGTGGTAGACGCGACCGGAATCCGGGTGCACACGACGACCGGACAGACGCTTGACGATCTCTTCGTCAGCGACGGCGATCTCGACCACGTGGTCCAGCTTCACGCCCGCTTCCTTCATGGCGTCAGCCTGCGGAATGGTGCGCGGGAAGCCGTCAAAGAGGAAGCCATTCTCGCAATCGGGCTGGCTGATGCGCTCCTTGACCAGGGCGATGATGATCTCGTCGGACACCAGTCCGCCGGTATTCATGATCTCCTTGACCTTGAGTCCCAGCTCGCTGCCGGCCTTGACCGCGGCGCGCAGCATATCTCCGGTAGAGATCTGCGGGATGTTGAAACGCTCGCAGATGAACTGGGCCTGGGTGCCCTTGCCGGCGCCGGGGGCGCCCAACAGGATCAAACGCATCGGTACTGCTCCTTGAGTGTGCAAATGAAAAGCATCAAACGGGTGTAAAGGGTCATCTGGCGCTGGTGCACCTTGCCCTCGGCGGCAGATAGCCATCCAAGGCGCTCTGGTCGTCGACATGATCGAGGTGAAGCGGCGAAACTCGCGGCGTCGAGACGCTCGACTACCTCATGAGGGCCGAACGCATCGAGCGTATCGATGACCAGGATGAATATGGGCAGCGGATCAATGTATGCTGCGCGAAACGACGGCGCGCACGGATGATCTCATTATGTCATCGCCATGCAATGTAGAGCTGACGATACCGTTCACACGACGCCGGCACAAGCACACCAAAGGCGCGTATGCCGCCCTTTGGCACTGTTTTGGCGCGCGGGAGGGCCTGCCACCCTCCTCGCCGGTTCCCGACCTGCCATACACAGCTGGCATGACACGAAAACGCCCCCTGCGGCACGCGGTCGCAGAGGGCGTCTTTCCACTCACGCCGGGCCACCTTGCTCGGTCGCCATGGCGTGATCAGGCTGAGTCATGTCAGCCGTTGGTGTGCCAATGTCTCACTCGGTCACGTCTTCCTCCTGGCTGCTGCGACGCAGGCGCACGGCCTTGGCGCGCTTGCTGCGCAGACGGATGTTGAGCATTTCCACCGCCAGCGAGAAGGCCATCGCCACGTAGATGTAGCCCTTGGGCACGTGAACACCGAAGCCTTCGACCATCAGCATCATGCCGACCATGATCAGGAAGGACAGCGCCAGCATCTTGATGGTCGGGTGACGATCGACGAAATCGCCGATGGGCTTGGCAGCCACCATCATGATGCCCACCGAGATGACGATGGCGATGACCATCACCATCAGGTGATCGACCATGCCCACCGCCGTGATCACCGAATCCAGCGAGAAGACGATATCGATCAAGGCGATCTGGACCATGATCGCCATGAAGCTGGCGCTGCCCTTCTTCGCCCCCTCTTCGGCGGGGTCTTCGCCTTCGAGGTTGGCGTGGATCTCGTGGGTGCTCTTGCCGAGCAGGAACAGGCCCCCGAAGACCAGAATCAGATCACGTCCAGAGAAGCTGAAGTCGGCCACGCTGAACAGGGGGGCAGTCAGCGACATCAGCCATGACAGCGACATCAACAGCACGATACGCATGCCCATCGCCAGGCCCAAGCCGATCATCCGCCCGCGCTGACGCTGGGACTCGGGCAGTCGCGCGACCAGAATCGACAGGAAGATGATGTTGTCGATGCCCAGCACGATCTCGAGCGCGGTCAGGGTCGCCAGAGCCACCCATGCCGAAGGGTCCATCAACCATTCCATTGTCTTGCTCCTTGTGTGTTGCGAGAACCGGCCGTCTTTCCGGGTCGTGCCAGCACGCTGCGGCAGATCGCGGCAGGTTGGCGAGAAGCATCGCATGTTGAGCAGGGCAGCAACAGCGGTCGCCGCCCTGCCACGCCAACGGACATGCACAAAAAAACGGCCTCCCGAAGGAGGCCGTTATTTCAGCCAGACCTGTCAGCCAGGCCTGTCAACGCGGATGCCGACACCTTCCAGGAAGGTCACGGCACCCGCGCTTCATGCCACAGGCGTCATCAGAGCAGCATGCGACGCACGTCGGTCAGCACCTGAGCCAGATACGCCGTGAAGCGCGCGGCATCCGCCCCGTTCACCGCACGGTGATCGTAGGACAGTGACAGCGGCATCATCAGACGCGGCTGGAAGGCTGCGCCGTCCCACACCGGCTTCATCTGCGCCTTGGAGACGCCCAGAATGGCGACTTCCGGCGTGTTGACGATCGGTGTGAAGGCAGTACCGCCAATGGAGCCAAGGCTCGAGATGGTGAAGCAACCACCGGTCATCTCTTCGCGCTTGAGCTTCTTGGTCTGCGCCTTCTTGGCCAGCTCCACGGATTCCTTGGCCAGTTCCAGCAGGCTCTTCTGATCCGCATTGCGGATCACCGGCACCATCAGGCCGTCCGGCGTATCCACCGCGATACCGATATGCACGTACTTCTTGTGCACCAGGGTCTCGCCGTCGGCCTTGAGGCTGACGTTGAACTGCGGATACTTGGCCAGCGCGTGAGCCGCCGCCTTGATCATGAACGGCAGCGGCGTGAGCTTGGCACCTGCCGCTTCCGCCTCGGCCTTCATGGACTTGCGGAAGGCCTCGAGCTCGGTGATGTCGGCTTCATCAAACTGGGTCACGTGCGGGACATTGAGCCAGCTGCGATGCAGATTGGTGGCACCGGCCTTCATCAGGCGGCCCATCTTCTTCTCTTCGATCTCACCGAACTGGCTGAAGTCCTGATCCGGCACCTGCGGGATACCGGCACCGCCGGTGGCCTGCGCGGCAGGGGCTGCCGGTGCGGACTTGGCCTTCTGCATCATCTGCTTGACGTAGGCCTGGACATCTTCCTTCACCACACGGCCCTTCGGACCGCTGCCGGAGACATCCGCCAGGTCGACACCGAACTCACGTGCCAGCAGGCGAACCGCAGGCCCTGCGTGGACCTTGGCACCCTTGCTCGGCTTGTGAGCGGCCATCTGGGCTTCCGGACTCGGCGCACCGGCCGGTGTCGGAGCCGGCTTCTGCTCGCTCTTTTCCGCCTTAGGAGCAGCCGGCGCTTCGGACTTGGCAGCCTTCGGCGCAGGCGCGGCACCCGCGACCTCGATGTAACCGATCAGGTCACCCTCGGAGACGGTGTCACCTTCCTTGACGGAAAGCTCCACCACCTTGCCCTTGTAGGGGCTCGGGATGTCCATGGTCGCCTTGTCGGACTCGAGCGTGATCAGCGCGTCTTCTTCGTTGACCTCGTCACCGACGGCCACGGCCATCTCGATGATCGGCACGCTGTCGCTGCCGGACAGATCCGGGACACGCAATTCCTTGCGCTCCGGCTCACCGGAGGCCGGCTCACCGGAGGCCGGCTCTTCTTCAGCAGCCGGTGCCTCGGAAGACGCATCCTCAGAGGCGGACTCGGAAGCAGAGGCCTGCTCGGCCGGCGCAGAATCAGACGCGCTGTCACCGCCTTCACCGGCGATTTCCATCTGACCGATGACGTCACCGGAAGAGACACTGTCGCCCTCCTTGACGGTCAGCTTGACGATCTTGCCCTTGTGCGGGCTCGGGACGTCCATGCTGGCCTTGTCGGATTCCAGCGTGATCAGCGCATCTTCGGCATCGACTTCATCGCCCTCGGAGACGGCCATCTCGATGATCGGCACGGCCTCGGAGTCGCCCAGGTCCGGCACGACGATGTCGACGGTCCGGGTGCCACCGGAAGCTGCCTTCGGTGCAGAAGCGTCTTCCTTCGGCGCCTGCTGCTCAGAGGCTTCCTGCTTGGGAGCCTCTTCCTTCGGCGCTTCCTGCTCGTCAGAAGCGTCAGAGGAGGTGTCACCACCGCCCTCGGCTTCCAGCTCCAGGATATCGTCGCCTTCGGAGACGGTGTCGCCTTCCTTGACGAGAATCTTCACCACCTTGCCGCCCTTCGGAGCCGGCACATCCATGCTGGCCTTATCGGACTCAAGAGTGATCATGGTGTCTTCGGCGGAGATGACATCCCCCACCGCCACCGCTATCTCGATGATCTCGACATCGGAACTACCGCCAATGTCGGGAACCTTGATGATTTCGCTGCTCAAGATCGTGCTCCTTCCAAAACGTGCACGGGGAGCGACACCCGAATCACCTTCGCATCATCATGATGTCGAAAAGGGAGTGCCGCTCGCCTGTTCCGCGATCTCCGCTCAGACGTTCAGCGGATTCGGCTTGTTGGGGTCGATGCCGTAGGTCTTGATCGCTTCCGCGACCACCTTGCGGTCGATCTCACCACGATCCGCCAGCGCCTTCAGGGCCTGGACGGTGACGAAGTTGCGGTCGACTTCGAAGAAGTGACGCAGCTTCTCGCGGGTATCGGAACGACCGAAACCGTCGGTACCGAGCACGTGATAGTCAGCCGGCACCCAGGCACGAACCTGGTCAGCAAACAGCTTCATGTAGTCAGTGGCAGCCACGACCGGGCCGTCACGTCCTTCCAGACACTGAGTGATGTGCGGCTTGGCCGGGGTCTCTTCCGGCTTGAGGAAGGCCTGACGATCCAGTTCCAGCGCTTCACGACGCAGCTCGTTGAAGCTGGTGACGCTCCAGATGTCGGCATCGACACCGTAGTCCTGCTTGAGCATCTCGGCGGCTGCCTCGACTTCACGCAGGATGGTGCCGGAACCCAGCAGCTGAACGCGTGCCTTGCCGTCCTTGCCACCTTCCTTGAGCAGGTACATCCCCTTGATGATGTCCTCTGCGGGCACCGTCTCGAGCGCTGGCTGCTCGTAGTTCTCGTTCATCACCGCCAGGTAGTAGAAGACCGGCTCGTGCTGCTCGAACATGCGCTTCATGCCGTCCTGCACGATGACCGCCACTTCGTGAGCGTAGGTCGGGTCGTAGGTGCGGCAATTCGGGATGGTCGAGGCCAGGATATGGCTGTGGCCATCCTGGTGCTGCAGACCTTCACCGTTCAGGGTGGTACGACCGGCAGTACCGCCGACCAGGAAGCCACGTGCCTGCAGGTCGCCTGCGGCCCACGCCAGATCACCGATGCGCTGGAAGCCGAACATCGAGTAGTAGACGTAGAACGGCATCAGCGGCAGGTTGTGGTTGGCATAGGACGTCGCCGCCGCCACCCACGCAGACATGGCGCCTGCTTCGGAGATACCTTCCTCGAGGACCTGACCTTTCTGGTCCTCGCGGTAATACATGATCTGACCCTTGTCGACCGGCTCGTACTTCTGGCCTGCCGCGGTGTAGATACCCAGCTGACGGAACATGCCTTCCATGCCGAAGGTACGCGCTTCGTCAGGAATGATCGGCACGACACGCTCGCCGAGGGTCTTGTGCTTGACCAGACCGTTGAGTACGCGCACGAAGGCCATGGTGGTGGACACTTCGCGGCCGTTAGAACCCTTGAGCTGGGACGCGAAGATCTTGTCGTCCAGCGGCGGGATTTCCAGCGTTTCGTACTCGGTGCGACGCTGCGGCAGGTAGCCGTTCAGGCGTTCGCGCATGAGGTGCATGTACTTCATTTCCGGACTGTCGTCCGCCGGCTTGTAGTACGGCACTTCCTCGAGCTGTTCGTCGGTCAGCGGGATACCGAAGCGATCGCGGAATGTCTTCAGCGCTTCGTGTTCCATGGTCTTGACCTGGTGGGCTTCGTTGGCCGCTTCGCCATCGCCCATGCCCATGCCGTAACCCTTGACGGTGTGCGCCAGGATGACGGTCGGACGACCGTTGGCGTTGTTGACCGCCTCGTGATACGCCGCGTAGACCTTGTACGGGTCGTGGCCACCACGGTTCAGACGCCAGATATCGTCGTCTGACATGTCCTTGACCAGATCGGCCGTCTCCGGGTACTTGCCGAAGAAGTGCTCGCGCGTGTAAGCGCCGCCATTGGCCTTGTAGTTCTGGTAGTCGCCATCGACCGCTTCGTCCATGCGCTTCTGCAGGATGCCTTTCTTGTCCTGTTCGAAGAGCGGATCCCAGAAGCGACCCCAGGTGACCTTGAGCACGTTCCAGTCGGCACCACGGAAGACACCTTCCAGCTCGTCCATGATGCGGCCGTTGCCGCGCACCGGACCGTCAAGACGCTGCAGGTTGCAGTTGATGACGAAGATCAGGTTGTCGAGATTCTCGCGGCCAGCCAGCGAGATGGCACCCAGGGATTCCGGCTCGTCACACTCGCCGTCCCCCATGAAGCACCACACCTTGCGGTCGTACATGGACTTCAACTCACGCGAGTTGAGGTACTTCATGACGTGCGCCTGGTAGATCGCCTGTATCGGGCCCAGACCCATGGAGACGGTCGGGAACTGCCAGTAATCCGGCATCAGCCACGGGTGCGGGTAGGAAGACAGGCCGTTGCCGTCGACTTCCTGGCGGAAGCTGTCCATCTGCTCCTGGCTGAGACGACCTTCCAGGAAGGAGCGGGCGTAGATGCCCGGCGCCACGTGACCCTGGATGTAGAGCAGATCGCCCTCGAAATCTCCTTCCGGTGCACGGAAGAAGTGGTTGAAACCTACGTCGTAAAGCGTCGCACTGGACATGAAGCTCGAGATGTGACCGCCCAGGCCCTTGTGGGCACGGTTGTTGCGGATCACCTGAGCGATGGCGTTGTAACGGATAAGCGAACGGATACGACGCTCCATGAACAGGTCGCCCGGCATGCGCGCTTCGCGGTGCACGGGGATACTGTTGCGATGGGGCGTGGTCACCGAGAAGGGCACCTGATGGCCATCACGACGCAGGCGGTCGGCCAGGCGTGTCATCAGGTACTGGGCACGATCCTCACCCTCACGATCCAGAACCGATTCCAGGGAGTCCAACCATTCCGTGGTTTCGATCGGATCGAGATCTTCTCTTGCCTCCAGACTCATAGACGTCTCTCCGAGTGAAGAAATTTTTTGTCAAACGTTTCGACGAACAGCGATATCGAAACCAGTGGCGCTCTTCAGTGTGGGCACGACCTTCTGAGTGGGTCGCATCTCCGATAGGCCTGTCGTGACCGGGTCTTGCCGGCCGTCAATCTCGACGCGCATCCTGCGCCAAAGCAGGGCACAAGATGCAGTCATTTGGCGTGAAAGATACCGCAAACACCCCCGCGTGCCAATTCAGGGCAGCAAGACTCATCGGGCAGGTGCAACGCTTGGCTGCCCCGCGGCAGCACTGGCCTCATGCGCCTTGCGGTCGGGACTCATGCGCCAGACTGAGCCGCCCTCGACAGCCGTGATGTAGTAAAACTACCAACGCGCCCCGCCACTGGGCGTTTCCTGCTCGGCGACGCCGCATGATGCTGCAACGCACCATCGCGAGGCGCCTGCGACCTTAGTCCTGAATGCCGCCCAGCAGGCGATCGAAGTAAGCCCAATCGAAGGCTGGACCTGGATCCGTCTTGCGCAACGGCGCAATCCGCGCATGCGAGGTGATGCGCTCGCGTGTCAGCGCGGGATAGCTCGCCATCAGGCCGGCCACGGTGCGTGCCAGGGTGCGGTACTGGACATCGCGATAGGGATGCACCTCATCGCCTTCGAGCTCGATGCCGATGGTGAAGTCATTGAGCTCGACACGTTCACGCTGACCGTCATGCCAGCGCGAGCGACCGGCGTGCCAGGCACGACGATCGAAGGGCACGAACTGTACCAGGCGACCGTCGCGCTGGATCAGCACATGCGCCGAGACACGCAACTGATGGATACCGGCAAAGTAGGGATGGGCGCCGGGGTCGAGCTGGTTAGTGAACAGCTGCTCGATGGCCGGGCCACCGAAGCGTCCGGGCGGCAGGCTGATGGAATGCAGCACCAGCGCCGAGACTTCTCCCTCGGGACGAGCATTGTGATTGGGAGACGGCACCTGACGGGCGCTCTCCAGCCAGTGCTCGGGGGTGACCGCCAGACGCGTCAGGTGGCCCGACCGCGGGGAAGAGGACAAGGGGGGCATCGAAGACTCCAGACGGGAAGGTCGTCGCACGCGGGGACTGACCGCTCGCGTGGCTTTTCCTATAATGGCGCACATTATGGCATGCTCGGCAGCCACGGGTCTGTGCCACTGTCCTGGCACACGGACAGACCCCGGCTCCGGCAGCACTCTTCGTACAAGGATCAGACGCGCATGAACTTCCACGACGCCCTCGCCGAGGATATCCGTACCAGCGCCGCCCGCCTGCTCGCCGAGGATGTCGGCGGTGGCGATATCACCGCCGAATTGATTCCGGAGCGCCAATGGGCCAAGGCGCGTGTGATCAGCCGTGAACCGGCCATCCTGTGCGGTGTGCCCTGGGTCGATGAGCTGTTTCGTCGCCTCGATCCGCGCGTCAGCCTCAAGTGGCTGGCCAGCGACGGCGATCGCCTCGAGGCCGACGCGCCCTTCCTGGAGCTGGAAGGCCCGGCACGCTCGCTGCTGACCGGCGAGCGTGCGGCGCTCAACCTGCTGCAGACACTCTCCGGCACCGCGACCCGCGCCAACCACTATGCCTCGCTGGTCGAGGGCAGTGGCGTGCGCCTGCTCGATACCCGCAAGACCCTGCCGGGCATGCGGGTCGCCCAGAAGTACGCCGTCAGCTGCGGCGGCGGCCACAATCATCGCATCGGCCTCTATGACGCCTTCCTGATCAAGGAAAACCATATCGCTGCCTGTGGCAGCATCGCGGCGGCGGTACGTGAGGCGCGCGACATCGCTTCCGACGTCACCTGTGAAGTGGAAGTCGAGAATTTCGAGGAACTGGCCCAGGCGCTGGATGCCGGAGCCGACGTCATCATGCTCGACAACTTCGACAACGATCAGCTCATCGAGGCCGTGGCGCGCAACAAGGCGCATGCCAAGCCGGCCGTGCTGGAAGCCTCCGGCAACGTCAGCGAAGCGACCCTGCCGGGTATCGCCGCCACGGGCGTGGATTGCATCTCGATCGGCGCGCTGACCAAGGATGTGACCTCAATCGACCTGTCGATGCGCATCTACACTGTCGAGACCCGCTAGCCAACGACAGGTGAATGCCTTCCTGCTGGCCAGCTCCTGTCCTGCAGAAGTCGCCGCTGACGGCGATCCATCTGTCACGACGCATTGCCATGCCGCCAGGGAGGCGTCCCATGTCCCCGCCATCTCCTCATCAGCATCCGCCTGAAGCCCCCAGGGCATCAGGCGGATGCTGGCAGACGCGCCGCTGGAATCTCTACGCGCCGATCTACGACCGTGTGGCCGCCCGCATCCTGCGCTCCGCGCGGCGCGAGGCCATCGCGACTCTCGATATCCAGGCGGGCTCCCGCGTGCTGCTGCTCGGCGGCGGCACCGGGCTCGACCTGCCCTTCCTGTCCCGCGACATCGAACTCGAGGTGATCGACGCCTCCCCCGCCATGCTGCGCCGCTGTCGCGAGCGCGCCGAGACGCTGGGCTTCGATGCCAACGTCAAGCCGGGCGACGCCATGGCGCTCGACTTCCCCGATGGCTATTTCGATGTCGTCATCGCCCACCTGATCATCGCCGTGGTGCCCCGACCCCAGCGCGCCTTCGATGAAGCGCTGCGCGTGCTGGCCAGTGATGGCGAGCTGTCACTGCTCGACAAGGGCCTGCGCGGCAATCGCCCGGCCGGGCGGCTGCGGCGCCTGCTCAATCCACTGGCCCGGCTGGTGGCGACCAATCTCAATGTGCCGCTGGACAACCTGCTGGAGGGCCATGCGGTGCAACGACTCGAGGACCGCGACCTCGGCCCCGGCGGGGCGTTGCGCCACATGCACCTGCGCAAGATCTGATCTGCACCGCCACTCCCCCCTTGCATTGCGCGTCCGGCATCGCCACGCAATGAGCACACCCGGATGACGAAAGCGACAAGGCTCATGGCATCGGCCTGGGCTCTCCTCGCCGTCGCTCCCTGCAAGGAGGTTTGCATGCAGATTGATCTACACGGCCGCAGCGCCATCATCAGTGGTTCCACTGCCGGTATCGGCTTTGCCATCGCCACAGGGCTTGCCCGTGCAGGCGCCAGCGTCACCTTGACCGGCCGCACCCAGGCGCGCGTCGATGAGGCCGTCGCCAGCCTCAGAGACAAGGCGCCGGGCAGCGAGGTACAAGGCGTGGCCGCCGACCTGGGCACACGCGAAGGCTGTGACACGCTGATCCGCGCCGTGCCGGACACCGATATCCTGATCAACAATGTCGGCATCTTCGCCCCGCAGGATTTCTTCGACACCGACGACGACACCTGGGAGCAGTTCTTCCAGATCAACGTGATGTCAGCAGTGCGCCTGTCCCGCCACTATGCGCGCGGCATGAAGGAGCGTGACTGGGGCCGCATCCAGTTCTTGTCCAGCGAATCGGCGCTCAACATTCCCGGCGAGATGGTCCACTACGGCATGACCAAGTCGGCGGTGCAGTCCGTCTCGCGCGGGCTCGCCAAGGTGCTGTCCGGCACCCAGGTGACCGTCAATGCCATCCTGCCGGGGCCGACCCGCTCCGAAGGCGTACTCGAGATGCTCAAGAAGAATGCCGAGGAGCAAGGCAGGACGCTTGAGGAAGTCGAGGCCGACTTCGTCAAGCAGGCCCGCCCGACCTCCATCCTGCAGCGCCTGGCAAGCCCCGAGGAAGTCGCCAACATGAGCGTCTACGCTGCCTCCGAGCAGGCCAGCGCCACCACCGGCGCTGCCCTGCGTGTGGAAGGCGGTATCGTCGACACCATGGCGTGATCGATCTGATCACGCGGCATGACTGACACCATGCCAGACGCGACACCATGTCAGACGCGACACCATGCCAGACACAAGACGCCCCCGCCGGATGACCGGCGGGGGCGTCTTCATTTCCGATATCACCATGACGCACGCGTCACTCGTCGAGGCGTTTCTCGAAGCGCTCGCGCTTGAGGCAGACATCGTTGAGCTTGACGTGCTCAAGCCCCAGGCTGTGCCAGCCACGGCGGGCCAGGCCCGGCGACAGTGTCAGACTGGCCTCCAGGCTCATCACGCGCACCTTGCGCTCGCGCAGGTCGCGCTCGGCCGCCGCCAGCAACTGGCTGCCGATGCCCTGCCCCATCAGACTCGGATAGACGTAAAGCATCTCGATTCGCGCCAGCGGCCATTCGGGGGCGTACTCGCAGAAGCCGATACAGCGGCCATCACGCTCCGCGACCAGCACCTCGAAGCGATGCTGACGCGCGGCCCAGCGTTCGGCGTCGCGCGGGACACGCGCGGCCCACTGCTGCCGCTGCTCAAGATCATAGTGTCCGGCAGCCCCCTGCATGACGGCCTGGTAGAACACCTCGGCCTGATCCGCGGCATGCTGCGGCTGCGCCGCCACGATATGAACACGCTCCCTGGCCACTTCACGGCTATCGGTCTGGCTGTGCAATCGTTCGTCCTCCTTGTGTCCTCGAACGAGGACGCTGTATTCATGAAAAACCTGACAGGCTCACGGCTGACACCTGTCACTGAAGCGTCCTGTTCAGCCGCTGAAGGACACCTCATCGAAGCGGCTGGCCCGGGGGTGATCTCCCGTGACCATGTCCGGTTCTCGCACCAGCTGCCAGGTATGGAAGCCGGCGGCAGCGGCGGCGTCCAGCTCGGCGACGACATCCGACAGGAACAGGATCTCCGCGCCCGGGATCCCCAGCTGACCGGCGATGCGGCGATAGCTCTCGGCTTCCTGCTTGGGGCCCGTGGTGGTGTCGAAGTAGCCGGCAAACAGCGGAGTCAGATCGCCGACATCGGAATGCCCGAACAGCAGCTTCTGGGCCTGGATGGAACCTGAAGAGTAGACATACAAGGACAGGCCACGTTCCTTCCAGTCACGCAATCCCTTCACGGCATCGGGATAGACATGGCCGGTGAAGTCACCGTCCGCGTAGCCCTGTGCCCAGACCATGCCCTGCAGCGCCTTGAGCGGCGTGGCCTTGCGGTCGGCATCGATCCAGCCTTCCAGGATGGCGATCACGGCCTCGAGATCGGCCTTCGGTGCCTCGGCCAGCTCGCGGGTGGCGGCCAGCTGCTCGGCGACGTCCTCACGCTCGGCGTTGGCACGCACGAAATCGCCCAGATTGGCGCGCGCATAGGGGAACAGCACCTGATGCACGAAGCGAATCGAGCCGGTCGTGCCCTCGATGTCGGTGACGATGGCGCGAATCATGCGGACTCCTGGGAATGCGGGGCTGCGGTCTGGGTAAAGTGCTCGGCCAGCGCTTCATGACGCGGGAAGCGGGCGGCGATGTCATTGTTGGTGAAGTTGGCGATCCAGCCTTCCGGATTGGTGAACAGGCGGATGGCGGTGAAGTCCGGCGTCGGCCCCATGTCAAACCAGTGCGGCGTACCGGCCGGTACAGCGATCAGGTCATCCTTCTCGCAACCGACCGCCAGCACGCGCTCGCCCAGATGCAAGTAGAAGATGCCGCTGCCGCGCACGAAGAAGCGCACCTCATGCTCCGCGTGGCGGTGCTCATCGAGGAACTTGCCGCGCAGGGCGTCGCGGTCAGGGTGATCCGGCGTCAGGCCGATCACGTCGGCGGTGACGAAACCGTTCTCGGACTTGAGACGCGCGACATCGTCGGCGTAGGCCGCCAGCACCTGGGTCTGGTCGGTGGGATCACTCATCTCGCAGCCCGCCGTCCAGCGCTCGAAGCGAATGCCTTCGGCCTCGAGTTCGCTGGCGATCTGCGCGCCATCATTGGTGATCAACTGCGGACGCGAGGCGTCCTGCTCGGCGTAGATGGCCAGAAAGCTCATCGCTGTCTCCTCAGTTCCAGTTCACACCCCATCAGGAAATCGAGCGCTTCGACATGGCGGCGACAGGCCGTCATGCTGCTGGCCCAGGTGTAAAGGCCATGGCCGCGGATCAGGTAGCCGTGCAGACCGGCATCGGCGGCCAGCCGGGCGCGCACATCCAGCGCCAGCGCCTCGATATCCTGAGTATTGTCGAAGACGGCCAGACGTACCGCCGTCTCATGACTCTTGACGCCTTCCAGCGCCTTGTTGAGTTCGAAACCCTCCAGGCTCAGGGTGTCGCCCTCATGGCACAGCGACAGCACGGTGGCGGCCCTGGAGTGGGTATGCAGAATCGCCTGCGCGTGGGGCAGGTCTTCATAGAGCTGGCCATGCAGGCGCGCCTCGTCAGAGGCCTTGCGGGAAGTGCCCTGCAGCCTGACGGCAAAATCGCTGACCAGAATGTCGCCACTGGTCAGGCGGCCCTTATGGCAGCCCGAGGCGGTGACCGCCATCAGACGATCACTGAGACGACAGGAGAAGTTGCCACCGGTGGCCGGTACCTGCCCGGCAGCGTCCAGCGCCTGACCGGCCTCGATCAACTGTTGGCTCGCCAGTGCAAGGCGGTCGAGGTCCAGTGTCGACGGCAGGCCGTCGGCAGCGGCAATGGCGATAGGGTCTGACATGATCAAAGTTGCCCTCAAGAGTCGCGCGGAGCCTTCACGCCCCGTCGCCAGCATCACGATTCAGCGCCATGCGGCGCTGCTCTCGCGGCAGACTACACAAGCCGACCCAGTGAGACCAGTCATGCCGTGCGACGACGGGCATGGCATCATGGCGGCCTGGAATGTCACACGACATTCTGCGCCATCATCACTTCAGCCTCTGCCACGGTCTTGCCATGTCCTCTTCCGATCAGCCCGCCAGCCCCCAACCGACCGCCGACACGGCCGAGCGCCCGATGAGCGACACCGCACTGGCCAGACGCCTGCCGCTGCTGCCCCCTCATCTGCGTGAGCAGGCCACGGCACTGGGTCAACAGGCCATGCAGCCGGTGGGCATCATCGAAAGCTGCTACCCGGACAAGTTCGGCATTCCCCGCCAGCCGGGACTGGCGCGCCACGCCACCGCCATCCTGCACCTGCTGCCACCCTTCGATGACCCGGACTGCGTGCGCGACATCGAGGGTTTCAGCCATCTGTGGATCCATTTCCTGTTCCACGCCAGCCCCACACGCTGGACGCCCTTGATCCGCCCGCCGCGCCTGGGGGGCAACGCACGCACTGGCGTCTTCGCCTCACGCAGCACCCATCGCCCCAACCGACTGGGACAATCGGTGGTCGAACTGGCAGATGTCGAGACGGTGGCCAATACCACACCGGATGGCGGGCAGTCGGGCAAGCGCAACGGCGTGCGCCTGCTGCTGCGCGGTCACGACCTGCTCGATGGCACGCCGGTGATGGACATCAAGCCGTATCTGCCGTGGGTCGATGCGGTGCCCGAGGCGCGCGCCGGCTACGCGCCTGCGCCACCGCCGCGCCACGCCGTCGTCCTCAGCGCCCAGGCCGAGCAGACACTGGCAACGCGGGCCGACAGCGCCACGCTGCGCGCGCTGATCGAGGAAGTGCTCGCCCAGGACCCGCGCCCCGCCTATCACGCCGCCAGGCCCGCCGATGGCAAGCGCCAGTATGGCGTGAGGCTGGTGGACGTGGATGTGCGCTTCACGGCCCGCACACAACCCGATGGCTCCTTGACGATGGAGGTCGCGGCCATCGTGGCCGTCTGATCAACCCCCTGCGCGGACTAGAGCAGCGCCTTGTCCTGGGGGGCAACGCCTTGCATGGTGCGGATCGCAGGATTGCCCGCGCCAGATCAAGACAATGCCAGATTGGATTGGCGAACCGTCACGAGACCCGACCATACTGGGCGTGCGTTCCTTCATCTCCACTCGTTTCACCGGGAGTCCGCCGAATGAGTATCCGTCTGCTTGCCTTTGCCGCCAGTACCCGCAAGGCCTCCGTCAATCGACGCCTGATCGAGCGCCTGGCGCACCACGCCCGGCAGGAAGGTGCCGAGGTCAGCCTGCTCGATCTCAACGACTTCCCGATGCCGCTCTACGATGGCGACAGCGAAGAGGCCAATGGCCGTCCCGCCAGCGCCGACCGCCTGCAGGAGATGCTGGCCAGCCATCAGGGGCTGTTGCTGGCGACACCGGAATACAACGGCTTCTTCAGCCCGCTGCTCAAGAACACCTTCGACTGGTTGTCACGCCCGGCGGCGGATGGCCAGAGCGGCATGGATGCCCTGCGCGGCATGCCGGTCGGCATCGTCTCGGCCTCACCCGGCGCCATGGGCGGCATGCGCGCACTGCCCTTCGTGCGCCTGTACCTGAACAATCTCGGCATGCTGGTCGCGCCCCAGCAGATCGCGGTCTCGCGTGCCGCCAGCGCCTTCCACGAGGATGGCAGCCTGGATGACGAAGGCCAGGACCACGCCCTCGCGGCTGTCGCACGCCAGGTGATCGATCTGGCCAGCCTGCGCGCGTCGTAAGCGGCCCCCGTTCATGGCGCCTTCCTGATTGACGCCCGAACAACAGGAACGGCCCCCTGCCGATGGCAGGGGGCCGTTCCTTGATGCGCTGTCTGCGTGACGTCGGAACCTCAGGGCCCCTGTCTGTCACCCAAGCTCAGGCTCAGGCCGAGAAATCGATACCGATACGGCGACCGACTTCCTCGTAGGCTTCGATCACGCCGCCCAGGCCCTGACGGAAGCGGTCCTTGTCGAGCTTCTCGCGCGTCTCGGCATCCCACAGACGACAGCCGTCCGGCGAGAATTCGTCGCCCAGCACGACCTCACCCTTGAAGACGCCGAACTCGAGCTTGTAGTCGACCAGCAGGATGCCGCCGTCGAGGAACAGCTGCTTGAGGATGTCGTTGACCTGGAAGGTCAGTTCCTTGGCGCGCGCCAGGTGCTTGGGCTCTGCCCAGCCGAAGGTCTCGACCAGCGACTCGTTGATCATCGGGTCGCCCTTCTCGTCGTTCTTGAGGAACAGCTCGAAGGTCGGAGGATTGAGCTCGAGGCCTTCCTCGACACCCAGACGACGCACCAGTGAACCGGCGGAGATGTTACGCACCACGCACTCCACCGCCATCATGTCGAGACGCTTGACCAGGCACTCGTTGTCGCTGACCAGACGCTCGAAGTGGGTCGGGATACCGGCCGCCTTGAGTTTCTCCATGATGAAGGCATTGAACTTGTTGTTGACCATGCCCTTGCGGTCGAGCTGCTCGATACGCTTGCCGTCGAAGGCGCTGGTATCGTCGCGGAATTCCAGCAGCAGAAGATCCGGGTCGTCAGTGACGAAGACAGATTTGGCCTTGCCAGCGTAGAGCTCTTCACGCTTTTCCATGAGATTCCCCCTGATGACGCTAGACGCGTCGAGTGTTGAGGCGGTCGACGATGAATCGATCACGCTTGAGTCTGTCATGCCCAGTCGAGAGGGACTGTGGCGTTGGTGTATGACGTGATTCGAGAGCTGTCCATCTGGTCAGCTCATCCAGAATCACGAACGCCCGATCGCGAAGCGACCGGGCGTCATGAAAATCAGGCGATGGCCTGCCAGCCAAAGCCGCTGTCCTGCGCGGCGATGATCAGGCGACTATCGTCATCCGCAAGCCAGGGGGCCAGTGCTTCCCGGGCCAATGACGGATGATTGTTGCTCTCCGACAGGTGCGAGGCCACCAGCCGCTGCAGGCGCGACAGCCCCAGATAGGGCAAGGCGGCGCACGCCTGGGCATTGGCCAGATGGCCGAGCCGACCTCCGACCCGCCGCTTGAGGCTGGGCGGATACGGCCCGCTGGCCAGCATCTGCGGATCGTGGTTGAACTCCATCACCAGCGCATCGCAATCGGCAAAGCACTGCAGCACATGCTCACTGACATGGCCGAGATCGGTCAGCACGCCGAGGCGACGCGCGGCCGTCTCACCGCGCCGATTGAACACGAACTGCACCGGCTCGCGCGCATCGTGGGGCACCGTGACCGGCAGAATCTCGAGATCCTTGATCGCGAATTCCTGCTGCGGCGTGATCAGATGGCGACTCGGCAACGTGCCCAGCTTCTTCGCGCGCCCGGCAAGCCAGGTGCCAGTGGTCAGATGCACCGGCACAGCGTGGCGACGCGCCAACGGCCCCACGCCGCTCAGATGATCACCATGTTCATGGGTGACCAGCACGGCGTCCAGCTGCGAGGGATGCACGCCAAGGCGCGCCAGACGGGCCTCGGTCTCCTTGAGGGTGAAGCCGCAATCGACCAGCACCAATGCCTCGCGGGTGCGGATCAACGTGCCGTTGCCCTTGCTGCCGCTGCCCAGCGAAGCCATCGCCATCACGCCTTGAGCATCGTCACTCGGCCCACGGGCGGCCGTCAGGCCATCCGCCAGCGCCCCAGTGCCTGCTACCGGGAGGGAGATCTGAAACGACGCAGCCGCCTCACCCGACGAGTCGTCAGATGAGGCGGCGCAAGGCGTATCGAGCCACATGCTCAGCGCAGTGTCGACGCCACGGCGTCGAGCAGCTCACGCGCCAGTGCCGGCGTGGTCTCTTCACCATCGGCACGGGTCGCCGTGACCAGGGTGTGGTCATTCTCGGCGCGCAGCTTGAGTATCATCGGCACCGGATCACCATCGCCCCCGATACCCAACCAGCCGCCATCACGCTCTTCACGCGGGATGTAATCGACCATGAACTCGCCACGCGAGCGGTCCTGATCGGTCAGCGTCTGGTAGTCGGTGTTGAAGTTCTTCTGCAGCTGATAGAGCAGCTCGGCCCAGCTGCGCTCGATGTCCAGCGCCAGATCGACCTGCCAGGTGCCATCGCGGCCTTCCAGGCGCACGCGGTCATCACGACTGAGCGACTGGGCTGCCAGCGAGACACCGCTATCGGCGGAAGACGCGGCCAGATAGCCGCTCAGCGCGTTCAGGCAGCTGCCGGCGACATCGCCGCCCTGCTGACAACGCACTTCGGAGGCATCGGCACGCAGCCCCTGGCTGACGCTGATGATGCCCTGGGCCGTGGTGATCTCGCCCTTGCCGGCATCGATGCTCTGCACATCGAGGCCCTGGTCGCGCACGAAGGACTGCAGGCGTGTCCACACCGCTGCCGGCGCGGCGTTCACGGCCAGCCAGCGGGCATCGCCGCTCTGACGCATGGCGACGAACTCTCGCCCGCCCTGCTCGCTGGTCGCCAGCGGCTGGGGACGCGGTGCCTCGAAGTCGTCGCTGGCCAGGAAGTCACTGCTGGCCTGAGGTACCGGCATGGAATCCTGGTAATCACCACGATTGATCGTGTCCGGCAGCTCCAGCGGCGGTGCGATGCTGGCATCGGCATACTCGCTGTTGCGATCGTAGTAGTAGCCATCACTGGAACAGCCTGCGACCGCGAGCGCCGTCAGCAGGGCCAGTGGCACGAAACGCTGACTCATCAGTTGAGCACCTCGGCCAGTTGCAGTGCTTCCTCGACCGTGGAGTGATACTGCTCGGACAGCCAGGTCAGCGGCAGACGCACGCCGGATTCCGGCGACAGGCCCATGCGATGCATGGCGAACTTGACCGGAATCGGGTTGGACTCGACGCCCATCGCGGAGTGCAGCGGCATCAGGCGCGTGTTGATCTGGTGGGCACGCTCGGCATCGCCGGCCACGGCGGCTTCACACATCTCGTGCATCAGGCGCGGCGCGACGTTGGCCGTCACGGAGATATCGCCGTGGCCGCCCATCAGGATGAAGTCGCAGGCCGTGGGGTCATCGCCGGAGTAGAGCGCGAAGTCAGTGCCCTTGAGGCGGTCGATCAGTTCCTGACCACGCTCCAGGTTGCCGGTGGCATCCTTCAAGCCGACGATGTTGTCGAGCTCGGCGAGGCGGAAGACCGTCTCGTTGTAGATATCAGAGCAGGTACGACCCGGCACGTTGTAGAGAATGACCGGAATACCGGCCTGCTCGGCGACGGCCTTGAAGTGCTGGTAGAGCCCTTCCTGGGTCGGCTTGTTGTAGTACGGCGCCACGGAGAGGCAGTAATCCGCACCGACTTCCTTGGCGTAGCGAGCCAGCTCGACCGCTTCGGAGGTGGCGTTGGCGCCCGTGCCGGCGATGACCGGAATCTTGCCGGCGACCGTCTCGACCACACAGCGGATGACATCGAAGTGCTCCGCGAAGGACATGGTGGTCGGCTCGCCGGTAGTGCCGGCGGCGACGATGGCATCGGTGCCATTTTCGAGGTGGAAGGCGACCAGCTGGCGCAGGGCGTCCCAGTCGATCTCGCCGGTGGCCTTCATCGGGGTCGCCAGTGCGACAATGCTACCTGTGATCATCCCTCGAATTCTCCTCTGGTGCCTGATGCGCCAGGCGTGCCCCTGCGCTGTTGAAACAACGGATCCCGGGACAGACATCTGACATAGATTTGGTTGACGCAGGACTCTGATTGCGTGGGCACGCCGACACGCGAGTCGCGTCAAGGGTGATGATGTTACAAAGACCATCGAAGCCTGTACAGACGCCATCTGCACCGGTTGTGCAAAGCGGTGGATTCCCTCGCCTGTTCAAGGGGCGGATGCACGGTGGATGGGCGCGATGGCACCGGTCGCCAAGACGGTGAAACACAAGAGTTCTGCCCCGTCTTTGACAAGTCAGGACGCCCTGCGTGTAATGCAGGACACACCGCAGAAGCGGGCAAGCGCGATGCCCATCACTGCCGGTTTTTTTCATCATTCAGCACTGTCAGCCGCCACATGGCCGTCAGTCATCGCCAGGAGAGCACGATGAGCGTCAGCCTCGGTCAGCCAATTCCCGACTTTACCGCCCAGGCCACCAGTGACACCGAAGTCACTCCGGCCAGCCTCAAGGGCAAGCAAGCCGTCATCTATTTCTACCCGAAGGACCACACGCCGGGCTGTACCACCGAAGGCGGTGACTTCCGCGACAACCTCGAGGCATTCGAAGCGGCCAACACCGTGATTCTCGGCGTTTCCCGCGACAGCCTGCGCACCCACGAGAACTTCCGCGCGAAACAGGGCTACCCGTTCGAGCTGATCAGCGACCCGGACGAGACCCTGTGCAAGATCTTTGACGTCATTCACATGAAGAAATTCATGGGCAAGGAAAGTCTCGGCGTGGTGCGCTCCACCTTCCTGATCGACGCCGACGGCAATCTGGCGCGCGAATGGCGTGGCGTGAAGGTCAAGGGCCATGTCGAGGAAGTGCTGGAAGCCGCTCGCGAGCTCAACGCTGACCGCTAGTGTCGAGTGGCAGCAGCTCGAGTGGCAGCAGCCCGCGTGACAGCAGCTCGTGGAGAAACAGCTGAGCGGAGAGCGCCTGTGCGCCAGCCGCCTCAGCCATGAAAAAAGCCCCGCCGATTGGCGGGGCTTTTTTCGATCAGGCGCTCTTGTCCGCGACCCGATTCTCCTCGACGCGCGCCCGGCGCGGCCAGGCGTAGAGCAGCGACTTCATCAGGGTCGCCAGCGGGATGGCGAAGAACACCCCCCAGAAGCCCCAGATGCCACCGAAGAACAGCACCGCGAGGATGATCGCCACCGGATGCAGATTGACCGCCTCCGAGAACAGCAGCGGCACCAGCACGTTGCCATCCAGCGCCTGGATGATGCCGTAGGCGATCATCACGTACATGAAGGTATCGCCCAGCCCGTAATGGAAACCGGCGACGGCGGCGACCGGCAAGGTCGCCCCTGCCGCGCCGATGTAGGGAATCAGCACCGAGAAGCCGACCACGATCGCCAGCAGCGCCGAATACGGCAGCCCGAAGGCGACGAAGGTGACGTAGCTGACGCCACCGACGATGACGATCTCGATCACCTTGCCACGCACGAAGTTGGCGATCTGGTCATCCATCTCGTTCCAGACCCGGCTCATCAGCAGGCGCTTGCGTGGCAGCAGCGCCAGCGTGAAGTCCACCAGCCGCTCTCGGTCCTTGAGCATGAAGAACACCAGGATCGGCACCAGCACCAGGTAGATCACCACGCCCATCAGGTTGCCCAGTGACGCCAGCGACAGCGATACCGCGCGCTGCCCGAACTGGGTCAGCTCTCGCCCGGCGGCGCCGACCCACTGCTGGACCTGCTCCGGGGTGATCAGGCCGGGGAAGCGCTCCTGCAGCTCGCCCAGCCAGCGCTGCCCGGAGGCGAACATGCCGGGAATCTCCTGGATCAGATTGGCCAGCTGATGCCAGACCAGCGGCAGCAGGATCAGCGCACTGGCCAGCATGATGCCCATGAACACCAGCGTCATCAGACTGACCGCCGCCAGACGTGGCAGGCCACGGCGCTCCATCCAGCTCACGCCGCTCTGCAGCAGGAAGGCGACGATCAGGGCGGTGAAGAATGGCGCCAGCATGCTGCCCAGCCAGATGACGGCGGCGAACACCAGCACCAGCACCAGAAACAGCACCACCGCTTCTTCGTCGGAGAAATAGCGCTCGATCCAGCCACGCAACAACGTCTTCATGGTCATGACGGATCTTCCTCGCACAGCGCCTTGATCACGAAGCGGTAATCGCCCTCTGACGTTTCTTCACGCGAGACCAGCGCGTGATCGCTCAGCGCCAGATAGGCAGGGATGTCGCCCCAGGCGCCGGCGTCGCTGGCGAGGACCTCGAGTTGCTCGCCGGCACTCATGCCAGCCAATTTGAGCTTGGTGCGCAGCAGCGGCAACGGACAGTGCAGGCCGCGCGCATCCAGCGTCTGCAGGTGGGTATCGGCCGTGGAGTCAGCCATCGGATTCGCAGTCTCAGCGCCAGGTCGTTCGAATGCCATCTGCCCTTCCGTTCTCGTTATGATGTTCTGCCGCACACCATGGAGGGTGCAGCTTGAAAACGCCCCGATTTAAGGGCACCTTGCCTGACAAAGCAACTTTCCGCCCTGCGCGGCTGCGTCTTGCCCGGACTCACGCAGGGCCGTCAATGCCAGTGCGGCGCCCGGCAATCCTGCGAGCCGCCCGCACCTTGCGCCATATCGAAGAGGATTGCCTGCATGTCGTTGCTGCCCCCCTTGAGCGGACGTGTCCGCATCGGTCGCCGCGGGCTTGCCACCCTGTCGAGCGCCCTGCTCGGCCTGTTGCTGATGGGCGCGCCGGTCGCCAGTGCGCCGGCCGCATCCCACAACGACTATGGACTGCCTGACCTGGGGAGTGCGAGTGGCGGCATCTCCAGCAACGATGAATATCGTATCGGTCGCGCCTGGCTACGTCAGTTCCGTGCCCATGTGCGTGAATGGGATGATCCCATCACTCTGGACTGGATCGGTAGCATCGTGCGTCAACTGGCGCCGTGGAGCGAGCTGGATGACCGCAATTTCATCATCACGCTGGTCGCCAGCAGCCAGCTGAATGCCTTCGCCGTGCCCGGCGGCGTGGTCGGCGTCAATACGGGGCTGTTCACCTTCGCGCCGGACCGCGATGCCTTTGCCTCGGTGCTCGCCCACGAGCTGGGCCACCTATCCCAGCATCACTTCGCGCGCAACATGGAGCGCCAGGCCGAGACACGCCTGCCGACACTGGCCGGCTTCCTCGCCGGCATGGTGATCGCGGCGGGCGGAGGCGGTTCAGCGGGCATCGCGACCATGGCCGGCACCCAGGCCGCTGCCATTTCCGATCAGCTGGCCTATTCACGGCGCTTCGAGCAGGAGGCCGACCGCGTCGGCGTCGATGCGCTGGCACGCGCCGGCTTCGACCCCGAGGCCATGCCGCGCATGTTCCGCGCCATGCAACGCATGGCCAGCCTGCAGGGCGGCAATGCGCCGGAATTTCTGCTCACGCACCCGGTGACGGAGGCGCGTATCGGCGACACCCAGGCCCGTGCCGACGCCATGCAGAAGGTGACACCCGACCCGCTTGCGCAGCTCGCCTACGCGATGATCCGTGCCCGCGCCCTGCTGGCGCTAAATCTGCGCCAGCCTGAGCAGGGACTGACGACACTGCGCGAAGACAACCCCGACCCCGACGCGATTGCCTACTATCAGGCGCTGGCCGCGGCGGAGCACAACCAGGTCGACAAGGCACTGGCCGCACTGGACCGCCTGCATGACAAGCATCCTGACCTGACCCTGATCAGCGCCAGTGCGGTCGAGGTCGCACGGGATGCCCGGCGCTACGAGGAAGCGACCCGCCGCGCCAGACGCCTGCTGCGCCTGCAACCCGACTACTTGCCGACCCGCCTGGCCATGGCGGAAGTCGCGCTGCAACAGGACCCCGCCGCTGCGCGCCAGCAGCTGGAGGACATGCGCCGCGATCATCCCGATGACCCCAAGGTCTGGAGTCTGGCCTCCGAGGCCAGTGGACGCAGCGGCCACACCGCCGAGGCCTTCCTGTATCGCGCCGAATTCGACCAGCTGGAGGGCCGCATGGACAAGGCCTTCGCTCAGCTCAAGCTGGCCGACGAGGCCGCGCGCAAGAACGGCGACTTCAGCATGGCCAACCGTATCAGTTCACGCCGGGAGGACTTCAAGCGCTATCGCAATGCCATCGAGGAGTTCTGAGGCACCCTCCCTCTCACTGCACCAGACAAACAAAAACCGCCGCCCCGGGGAATCGGGAGCGGCGGTCCTGGTTCATGCAGGCAGCAATCGGTGGCGATCAGCGTCAGCGCTCAGCCACGATTGAATTCCAGCATCCGCGTCAACGGCTTCAGGGCGCGCTCACGCAGGTCATCATCGACGAAGACTTCCTCGGCATTGGCTTCCGACGGATCGCGACGCAGCACGGCGGCCAGATTCTCCAGGCCGTTCATCGCCATCCACGGGCAGTGCGCACAGCTCTTGCAGGTCGCGCCATTGCCGGCAGTCGGCGCCTCGAAGAGCTGCTTGTGCGGCGCGGCCTGCTGCATCTTGAAGAAGATGCCACGATCGGTCGCGACGATCAGCTGCTGATTCTCGAGCTCGACGGCAGCCTTGATCAGCTGCGAGGTGGAACCGACGACATCGGCCAGCTCGACCACCGACTGCGGTGATTCCGGGTGCACCAGCACTGCGGCGTCCGGGTAGACCTTGAGTAGATCGCTGACCCCCTGGGCGCGGAACTCGTCATGCACGATACAGGCGCCGTCCCACAGCAGCATGTCGGCACCGGTCTGCTTCTGCACGTAAGCGCCCAAATGCTTGTCCGGCGCCCAGATCAGCTTCTCGCCCCGGGCATGCAGGTGCTCGATGACATCGACGGCGATCGAGGAAGTCACTACCCAGTCGGCACGCGCCTTCACGGCCGCCGAGGTATTGGCGTACACCACCACGGTGCGGTCGGGATGGGCATCACAGAAGGCCGCGAACTCGTCTTCCGGGCAACCGAGGTCCAGCGAGCAGGTCGCCTCCAGCGTCGGCATCAGCACGCGCTTCTCCGGCGACAGGATCTTGGAGGTCTCGCCCATGAAGCGCACCCCGGCGACGATCAGTGTCGAGGCCTCATGGCGGGCACCGAAGCGCGCCATCTCGAGCGAGTCGGCCACGCAGCCGCCGGTTTCCTCGGCCAGCTGCTGGATAGCATCGTCACAGTAGTAATGCGCGACCAGTGCGGCATCACGCTCGATGAGCAGCTGCTTGATCTCGTCGATCAGCGCGGCGTCTTCGGCGGCGGGGCGTGTCGGGCAGTAAGCGCGGGCCAGATGCTCGCGCACCTGCTCACGGACGGCATTGTGGGCCTCACGACCCGGCATGGCATTAGTCAGGCTGTTCATGTGTCTCTCACCTAGCCCACAGGGGCTCCCCCTGTGCTGAGTGGGTCAGGACTCGGCCCGGACACGAACGGCCCGTGGCGGCCCTGCCAGCGCTGCAGCTGGGCTCCCCAGACTGCGGCGTGTGCCTTGGGCGTCTATCGCCCGCAGCGTCGTCCGCACTGGGCGGACATGAGCCTCGGCTCGCCCACAAGGATACGCCTGGTGCGATCGCGGCTCCAGTCGACTTGGGGGCAACGGACCCTTTCCTTTCGCGTAACAAAAATTGCCCCGCGCCAATGAAGGCACGGGGCAAGATCTGGTGGGTCGTGAGGGATTCGAACCTTCGACCAATTGGTTAAAAGCCAACTGCTCTACCACTGAGCTAACGACCCAAAACTGGGTGGCGGATGGTGGGTCGTGAGGGATTCGAACCTTCGACCAATTGGTTAAAAGCCAACTGCTCTACCACTGAGCTAACGACCCGCCGCCGGGTGCTTTGCAAGAGACCATTCCAGAGAATGGTGGGTCGTGAGGGATTCGAACCTTCGACCAATTGGTTAAAAGCCAACTGCTCTACCACTGAGCTAACGACCCTTGCGAAGCGGGACGTAAGATACCGCCGATCCCGTTTCGACGCAAGTCTTTTGCAAAAAAACTTCAAGTAAATGACCAGCTTGTCCGCTGGCGCCTCGTGAAACGCCCGCGCCAGCGCATGGACCAGCCCCTGTGACAAAGACACGCAAGCCCGCGATGGGCGCGGGCTTGCGGGCTACCACTTAGGTCGCACGAGCTTGTGGCATGTCCACGATCTCATGCCATGTCAGTGAATGACGGCACATCGCCGCCCTCACCGACTGCGCCATCAGCGCGGCTTGCGCGTACGCTGCGGCGGCTTCTTCATGGCGCGCACCGGACGACGCTTCTGCTTGTCGCGGCTCCAGCGGTTCTGCTCATCCGGCGTCAGGGCCGGCGCCTTGCGATGCTCGAGACCTGCCAGTGTGGACAGTTCATCGATCTCGCTCTGCTCCATCTCCACCCACTCTCCGGCGCGAGCGCGCTTGTCGAGGAAGATGTTGCCGTAGCGCACGCGCTTCAGGCGGCTGACGGTCAGCCCCTGGGAATCCCACAGACGGCGAACCTCACGGTTGCGGCCTTCCATGATCACGACGTGGAACCAGCTGTTGATACCTTCGCCACCGAATTCCTGCACATCGGTGAAACGTGCCGGGCCATCTTCAAGCATCACGCCATTGACCATGTTGACGACATGCTCGCGCTTGACCTCACCCATGACACGCACGGCGTACTCGCGCTCGATCTGGGTCGACGGGTGCATCAGACGGTTGGCCAGCTCACCATCGGTGGTGAACAGCAACAGACCGCTGGTGTTGATATCGAGACGACCGATCGCGATCCAGCGCTCGCCCTTCAGACGCGGCAGACGCTCGAATACGGTGCGGCGACCTTCCGGGTCCTTGCGCGTGCACAGTTCACCTTCCGGCTTGTTGTACATGATGACACGACGTGCAGTCTCTTCGGCGCCCTTCAGGCTCTGCGGGCGATCATCGAGGCTGACCTGGTCACGCGGGCCGACGCGGTCACCCAGCTGGGCGACCTTGCCGTTGACCTTGACGCGGCCGGCGCTGATGGCGACTTCCATCTCACGGCGGGAGCCGAGACCGGAGCGTGCCAGCACCTTCTGCAGCTTCTCGTCCTCGGCCAGCTTGTCGCCCTTGGCCTGCGGCGGCAGCGGACGCAGCTCCGGCGCATCGCCGGCAGCCGGCTTCTTGCCGACATTGGCCTTGCTGCCGCGCGTGGACTTGCCGGTCGCGGCCTTGCCACCGGCGTGCTTGTTGCCTGCCTGGCTGCTGCCGGGGAGAGAGGTCTTGCGCTTATCAGAGTCAGTCTTGCTCATGACAATAACCATTTCATCTATAGGAGTTTCGCCTACGCAGGGTCGTCATCATCGACGGTCCCGGCAGTGGAGGAGTCGTGCGGCTGCGCATCGGCAGCGTCGTCATCCTCGTCTGCACCGCGCAAACGTTGGCTGAGGCGCGCTTCGAGTGTGGCGAAGTCGAACCCCGAGCCGGTGGACGCCATCCCGGCGTGATCATCTTCCGCCTGTGAGGCGGAGGATACTGCTGTGTCCTGTGTTTCATCCGAGACGCCGGAGGTATCGAGTGCACGCATCTTCAGCGCCTCTTCCAGCTGCTCGGCGGTGACGTCCGGCGGTTGCCAGTCGTCGGGCACCGGGCTGCCAGTGTCATTCTCACCCCCTGACTCAAGACCTGACTCGAGACCTTTCTCAGCGCCTGTCCCGGTCTTTGCCTCAGGTGCTGATTCATGTTCTGGATCAGTCCCCGTGTCGGCTACCGCATCAGCGCTGTCTACCGACGCCTTCTTCGTCTCGCCGTCCGGGTCATCCGGCAGCGACAAGGTCTGAGAGGGCGGCACATCATACAGGTCTGCCTCGAGCTGTTCGAGTCCTTCGAAGCCTTTCAGTTCATGCACTGGCGGCAGCTCTTCCAGCGTCTTGAGCCCGAAGTCATCGAGGAACTGACGCGTGGTGGCGAATACCGCCGGACGCCCCGGCACATCACGATGGCCGACCACTCTCACCCAGCCGCGTTCGACCAGGGTGCGCATGATCGAGGAACTGACCGTCACGCCACGCACCTGCTCGATATCGCCGCGGGTCACCGGTTGACGATAGGCCACCAGCGCCAGGGTCTCCAGCAAGGCGCGTGAATAACGTTGCGGACGCTCTTCCCACAGCCGCGATACCCAGGGGGAGTACTGCTGGCGAACGCGCAGCCGCCAGCCACTGGCGGTCTCGATCAGCTCCAGCGCGCTCTTGTCGGCCGGGTGACGCGCCTCCAGCTTGCTCAAGGCCTCACGCAGCGCGGGCTTGGTCGGGCTTGAATACTCATCGAACAGACCGGCCAGGCGCTCTAGCGTCAGCGGCTCGCCAGCAGCCAGCAGGGCCGCTTCGATGATCTGGTCCAGCGGGACATCGCGCAAACTCATGACGCCGCGTTCTCCTGCTCGTCGGATGGGGGTAAGGAAGGTGACGTCTGCGCATCATCGGACGCTGCGTCATCGTACGTTGCGTCATCGAACGCCCCCTGATCGGCCGCCACCTCGTCTTCGTCGGCGAATTCCAGCGCCAGCCAGTCCTCGTCATCCTCGGGGTCCGGTTCCGGCGTGCGGGCGCGCACGTGAATCGGTGACAGCGGCGCGTTCTGGACGATCTCGATCATCGATTCCTTGGCCAGCTCCAGAATCGCCATGAAACTGACCACCACACCGGCACGCCCTTCCTCGAGCGTGAACAGCTTCTCGAAGGGCGTGAAGTGCTCATGGGTCAACAGATTCATGATCGCCAGCATGCGCTCGCGGGTCGACATCACCTCACGCGAGATGGTGTGCGCCTGGACGAGGTCCGCCTGACGCAAGAGGCCGGACAGCGCGCCGAGCAATTCCGACAGGTCGACATCAGGGTGCACCACGCGCGTCTCGAGTTCGGGGAGGTCTGCCGTGGCCACGAACCAGTCGCGGCCCTGGCGCGGCATCTCATCCAGCCCTTCGGCAGCCAGCTTGGTCTGCTCGTATTCCTGCAGACGACGAATCAGCTCGGCGCGCGGATCCTCTTCCTCGTCGTCATCACTCTCCTTCGGCTGACGCGGCAGCAGGCTGCGCGACTTGATCTCCGCCAGCATCGCGGCCATCAGCAGGTATTCCCCTGCCAGATCGATCTGCATGGCATGCATCAGCTCGACATACTCGATGTACTGATGGGTGATGGCCGCGACATTGATGGCGAGGATATCGAGGTTCTGGCGACGGATGAGGTAGAGCAGCAGATCCAGCGGGCCCTCGAAGGTCTCGAGAAAGACGCGCAGCGCCTCCGGCGGGATGTACAGGTCCTGCGGCATCTCGGTGAGCGCGGTGTCATTGACGCGCGCCAGCACCGTCGACGCCGCCGTCGGGGGCGTGACGAGAGGTGCGGGCTGATGCCCATCAGTGAGGGCAAAACTGGCGCCATCGAGCAGGTCGCTCATGACATCTCCTGCAGGAGGCGGGTGAAGGTGGGTCTGGGGGACGGGCATTCTAGCGGCTCGCGCCCCATCCCCCAAGTCTTTACGCCGCCGGTGAGACGCCGGGGCCGCGCTCGACGCCGCCCGCGTCTAGCGATAGGTCAGGCCGATCACGCGCCGCAGCTCATCCAGGGTGTCACGCACGGTGTCGCGGGCCCGCTCGGCCCCTTCTGTCATCATGGTGCGCACCTTGCCATGCTCCCCTTCCAGCACCTCGGCACGCTCACGAATCGGCGCCAGCTCCGCATCGACATGCTCGATCAGACAGCCCTTGCAGTCCAGGCAGCCAATGCTGGCATCGCGGCAGCCCTCCTCCGCCCATTGGCGGTCCGAGGCGGGCGTGAAGCTTTCATGCAGCGTCCACAGCGGGCAACGCTGCGGGTCGCCGGGGTCCTTGCGACGCACGCGCGCAGGGTCGGTGGGCATCTCGCGCACGCAGGCCGCGATATCGTCGCGTCCGCTACGCAGGAAGATGGCATCTTCACGCGCGGCCTTGTGCGTCTTGAGCTCCATGCCCAGCAGCGGCTCGACCTCCCCCTGCCAGTGTTCCGGCTCGCCGAGGATGCGCCGCCCGCCACCTTCCAGATAGCCGAGCAGTCGCTCCTGCTGGTTGCGGTTGAGCTTGCTGGTCTCGGCCAGCAGACCGCGCGCACGCTCGAAGGCCTCGAGATCGCCCTCTTCCTGATAGGCGCTCAACCATTCACGATACAGGCGACCGCTCTTCTTGCCCAGGCGCGCGATGGCGCGCTCAGCCTGCTCCTCGAAGCCGGCGTCGCGGCCATAGCGATGATTGAACCGCCGGGCGACCTCACGGGTGAACTCGATATGCGCACGCTGCTCGGGCCCGGCTGGCACCACCTCCCCCCGCAGCGCCAGGATGTCGGCCGCCTGCATCAGGGGCGCACCGAGCATGGCCAGACTGGCGCCCTGCTGCTCACCGAGCCCGGCGACCATCTCGCGGTAGCTGGGCAGACGCTCCAGCCAGGCCTTGGGCGTGACGCTGGCCAGGATCATGTGCACATCGGTCAGCTCCGGCACCCAGGACTGGATGAACAGGGTAGCGACCTTGGGATTGACCCCACAGGCGAGACAGTCGATCACCATCGCCCAGCTGTATTGCTCGATCTCATGAGGCGCGTGACCGCTGACCGCCAGCGCGTTCCAGTCGGCGACCAGAAAATAGGCATCGTGATGGTATTGCAGCTCGGTCCAGCGCCGGATCACTGATTGATAGTGTCCGAGTTGCAGGTGTCCGGTGGGGCGTAAGCCGGACACCAGCCTGGCCGAGGTATCGGTGGCACTCACCTTGTGAGTTCTCCCTGAGGCGTATGAAGCCGCCAGTCTAGCAACCCGAGGCCCCGCTCAGCATCCCCGCGACGTCGTGTCCCTGACAACATGCGCCACGCGACCGGATCACGCAGCGGCCAGCACGCCGCTCAGCCGGCGGCGATACCGGTGCGATAGCGCCCGGCGTAGTCGAACAGCTTGTCGCGGATCTGCCAGTAACGGCCGCTCTTTCGCCCGATGACGAAGTCCGGCGCCTTGAGACGCTCCTCGCCTGCCAGCACCTCGGCGATGTCCTTCGGTGCCCAGTCACTCCCCGGCGCGCGCATATGGCGCGCGAGAAAGCTCAAGCGGAAGGCATGGCGCTGGGCGGGGGTCTCGAGCGCGAACCACTCGGACAAATCGGTGCCATCCTCGTCGTAATAGGTCACCTTCAAGCGTGGCAGACCGCGCCCGTTGCGCGCCTCCTCCAGCTGCCAGCCGCTGACGCGAAGCACCCGCGCATCGCGCAGCTTGAGCGCATCGCGCAGCTTGTCATCCGGGTCGACCAGTCGCGCCTGACAGGCGTGGCAATGGCGTGCGGCGATGTCGTTGGCCTCGCCACACTGCGGGCAGGCCTTGGCACGATAGCGGAAGTCGCACTGCACCAGCGGCCTGCCCGCGCCTTCCGGCGACTCGACCAGTCCCTGACACCGGCGCCCGAAGTGCTCGACCACCAGCTCGCCATCCTTGCGCCCCCAGAACAGATTGGCATTGCCGCATACCGGGCACTCGACCTGGACGATCTCGGTGTCGCCGGCCGGTTTCGGCGTCGCCACCTCCGGCGCGTAGAGGTCCCAGGGATTGCCGGCGTAATCGAGAATCAGACAGTCCGTCTTGCCGGGGCTCAGACGCAGGCCACGTCCGACGATCTGCTGATAGAGACTGACGGATTCCGTGGGTCGCAGGATGGCGATCAGGTCGACATGCGGCGCATCGAAGCCGGTGGTGAGCACCGCGACATTGACCAGATACTTGAGCTGCTGGGCCTTGAAGGCATTGATCAGCCGCTCACGCTCCTCGCCGGGCGTCTCGCCAGTGATCAGCGCCGCCTCGCCTTCAGGCAGGAGTGCGGTGACTTCCTCGGCGTGCTCGACGGTGGAACAGAACACCATCACGCCGCGCCGCTCGCGCGCCTGGGCGACGATATCCAGCACGATGCCCGGCGTCGCGCGCGAGCCCTGCACCACCTCGTTGAGCTCCGCCTCCTGGAAGCTGCCGCCGATGCCAGGCGCCAGCTGCGAGAAGTCATAGCGCGCCACCGCGACATCGACGCGCCGCGGCTCACTCAGAAAGCCCTGGCGCACCATCAGGCGCAGCGGCTGCTCGAAGACGCAATCACGGAAGAAGCAGTCATCATCCCCGCGCACCATGCCGTGATAATGACGGTGGAAAATGAAGCCCTGACCGAGACGATACGGCGTCGCCGTCAGCCCCAGCACCTTGAGGCGCGGATTGTGTCCGCGCAGATGGTTGATGACCTTGCGATAGCTGGCGTCCTTCTCCAGCGAGATCCGGTGACACTCATCGATCACCAGCAGCGTGAAGGGCGCCGCCTGCCCCCCAGCCGACAGCTCCTCCGGCGTGAAGGCATCAAGATTGCGCACCACTGACTGCACCGAGCCGAACACCACCTGACGCGAAGCCTGCTTGCGCTTGAGGCCGGCACTGAAGATGTCAGCGTCCTTGCCATAGGATTCGTACTTGGCGTGATTCTGCTCGACCAGCTCGCGCACATGCGCCAGCACCAGCACACGCCCACGCGCGATACGCGCAAGCTCCGCGATCACCAATGACTTGCCGCTGCCGGTGGGCAGCACGATCACCGCCGCCTCATCACTGCGGCGAAAGTGCTCGACGGTACGCCGCACGGCCTCCTGCTGATACGGGCGCAGCTCAAACATTCAGCGCCGCCCAGCGAGACACGCGAGTGGGGGCGCTGCCGGCAGGCAGGCCCAGGGGAGTGATGGCTGACAGTGGAGTGAGGGCTGACAGGGAAATTGACATCAAAGGGCCGCCGAATCGCAGGAAGGGACAATGTCCCCATTATCCGCATCAGCGACTGCAGCGGCAAAGTGGGTGTGGATAACCAGAGTCCGCCAACCTTCGCCCGTCAAGCCAAGCCCATCTCTCCCGGCCCGTCAGGATCAGAAGCGCGGCGCGCGCCCCTCAAGCTTGGCCTTGATACATTCGGTCTGCTCCGCGCGTCCCAGCAGCGAGGACTGCAGCTCTGCCTCAAGCGCCAGTGCCTCGGCTTCCGGCGCATCAAGGGCCTCGTCGTAGAGACGCGTGATCGCGCGGACGGCGCTGGGAGAGCGCCCGGCAATCTGGCGCGCCAAGGCCAGCGCCTCCTCCTGCGGGCTGGAGATGATGCGCGTGACCAGACCGGCGCTCTGCGCCTCGTTGGCCTCGACCTTGCGCCCGCTCCACGTCAACTCGTGCAGCCAGTCCGGTCGTACGCCACGCGCAGTGACGCTGATGCCCATGTCCGGAATGATGCCCCAGTCGATCTCGAGCACCGCCAGGCGCGCATCAGGATCACACAGGCGAATGTCCGTCCCCAGCGCGATCTGCAGGCCGCCACCGAAGACGTTGCCATGCAAGGCGGCGATGACCGGCGCCCCGACATCTCGCCAGCCCAGCGCCAGCTGCTGCACGGTATTGCGCTGCGGTGCACAGCCATTGGCCCCCGCGACCAGCAACTGCGGCACGCGGGCGGCGTCGCCCATGATGGCGGCGATATCAAGCCCCGCACAGAAACTGGGCCCCTCGCCCGATAGCACGATGGCGCGCAGGCCCGATTCCCGGGCGCGGGCATGCAGCTCCTGCTGCACCGCCAGCAGGGCATCGATCATCTTCCAGTCGATGCCGTTGTGCTTGTCAGGACGATTGAGGCGCACGTCGGCGACATGCTCACTGATCGAGAGGGTCACACAACGTTCAGTCGTGAGGTGGGTAGCGTCAGACATGGCGGTCTCCCTGCGACGGATAACGAGCAAGCACGCGCTCGAACGATTTCACGACAGTGCCGAGCGATGGCACTCATCCAGTGATAAACCCAAAAGGCGCAGGCAACCACACTGCGTTCGTCGAGCTGCCCGCAGACATGACTCGCGACGTCTTAGTGTGACTGCCTGCGCCAAGTTGTTGAACGGTCGTTTGGTCGCAGAGGCGACGATTGTCTACTCGCGCTTGGCCCCCGACACCTCTGACAGCGATCGTGGCTGGAAGCTCTCGGCCTGAGCCATGGCCCAGACACGACGATAGAAGGGGTAGTCGTCCCCTTGCGTCAGCAGTGCGCCATTGGTCAGGAAGGGATGCAGGTGCGAGAACAGCTTGACCTCATTCTCGGAGACACGATGCACCAGGTGGTCCGGGGTAATCTGCCAGGGCGTATGCAGGCCCGCCGCCGACAGGATCTCGGCCAGCGCATGCAAGGTGTTGTGGTGGAAGTGACGCACCTGATCGGCCTTGTCTTCCACGACCAGCGATTTCTGGCGCAGATCGTCCTGGGTAGCGATCCCCGTCGGGCACCTGTTGGTGTGACAGCTCAGTGACTGGATACAGCCCAGTGCGAACATGTAACCACGCGCGGCATTGACCCAGTCCGCCCCCAGCGCCATCACGCAGGCGATATCGAAGGCACTGATGATCTTGCCGCTGACCCCGATGCGCACCTCATCACGCAGCCCTGCACCCACCAGCGTGTTATGGACGAATTGCAGCCCCTCACGCAGCGGGGTGCCGAGGTGGTCGGTGAATTCGGTCGGTGCGGCGCCCGTACCGCCCTCACTGCCATCGACGACGATGAAATCGGGCACGATTCCCGTCTCGAGCATCGCCTTGACGATGGCCATGAACTCCCACGGCTGACCGAGGCACAACTTGAAGCCCACCGGCTTGCCACCCGAGAGCCCGCGCAGGCGCTGGATGAAGCTCAACAGCTCAAGGGGTGTGGAGAACTCACCGTGGTTGGAGGGCGAGATGCAGTCCTTGCCCATCGGGATCCCGCGCGTCTCGGCGATCTCCTCGCTGATCTTGCTGGCCGGCAAGACGCCCCCATGGCCGGGCTTGGCACCTTGACTGAGCTTGATCTCGATCATCTTGACCTGCTCGCTGGCCGCCTGACGGGCGAACTTCTCGCCATCGAAGCGCCCTTCCTCGTCGCGACAGCCGAAGTAGCCACTGCCCAGCTCCCAGATCAGATCGCCCCCGAATTCGCGGTGGTAGGGACTGATGCTGCCTTCGCCGGTGTCATGGGCAAAGTTGCCCAGCCTGGCCCCCTTGTTCAGGGCGCGGATGGCATTGGCACTCAAGGAGCCGAAGCTCATCGCCGAGATGTTGAACAGCGAGGTATTGTAAGGATGCGAGCACTGGGAGTTGCCGACGTTGAGACGAAAGCCCTTGGGGTCCGGCACGCTCGAAGTCTGCATGGAGTGACCGATGAACTCGTAGCTGTCGGAATAGACATCGAGCAAGGTGCCGAACGGCTGAGAGGAATTGTGCTGACGGCCACGCGCGTAGACCAGCTCGCGCTGCTTGTGGGAAAACGGCAGCTGATCGGTGTCCGACTCGATCAGGTACTGACGCATCTCCGGACGCAGCGCCTTGAACAGATAGCGCATGTTGCCGATCACCGGATAGTTGCGACGCACGGCGTAATCCGCTTGCCGCAAGTCATTGAGACCAACCGCGACCAGCAGCAGAAAGAGGACGGCCAACGGCCACAGCCATGCATTCTGCATCGCCAGTGGTAGGCAGATGAGCGCCCCCAGGAGACAGAGCAGAAAGACGGAATAACGAGGCAACAGCGACCATTTCAGCTTCATCACGACATCCTTGTAATGTGTCAGGCAGGGATTCACGACCTCGGACATGAGGCCTGGCCTCCACCTTAAGCTACCCGGCGTCCGTCACCCAGCTCCCACCATGGAACGCCACGTTGAGCAAGCCAGACGCGACTCCCGTATCACTCGCCTTGCTTCAGCCCCAACGCAAGACGCCCCCATGGCCTTTGCCATGGGGGCGTCTCTCATGCTGTCATCCCGTGATGACCGACCGAGGGATCAATCGACCCAACGACGGGCATTGCGGAACATGCGCAACCAGGCACCGTCCTGCTCCCAGTCATCCGGACGCCAGGAATTGGTGACGGCACGCGCCACGCGCTCCGGGTGCGGCATCATGATGGTCACGCGACCATCATCGGTGGTCAGACCGGTGATACCGGACGGCGAGCCGTTCGGGTTGGCCGGATAGCGCGTGGTGGTCTGGCCGTAGTTGTCGACGTAACGCAGTGCGACCTGGCCGCTGCTCTGCATCTTGCGCAGGTGAGCGCTGTCGCGGAACTCGGCACGCCCTTCGCCATGCGCGATGGCGATCGGCAGGCGCGAGCCTTCCATGCCATCGAGGAACAGCGAGGCACTCTTCTCGACTTCGACCATCGCGACACGGGCCTCGAACTGCTCGGACTCGTTGCGCACGAAGCGCGGCCAGGCCTCGGCACCCGGGATCAGCTCCTTGAGCTGGGAGAGCATCTGGCAGCCGTTGCAGACGCCCAGCGCGAAGCTGTCGTCACGGTTGAAGAAGCGCTCGAACTGGTCACGCGCACGCGCATTGAACAGCACCGACTTGGCCCAGCCACCGCCGGCACCCAGCACGTCACCGTAGGAGAAGCCGCCACAGGCGACCAGTCCGCGCATGGTGTCCAGATCGACACGCCCTTCGAGGATGTCGCTCATGTGGACATCGACGGCCTCGAAACCGGCACGGTCGAAGCTTGCCGCCATCTCGAGCTGACCATTGACGCCCTGCTCACGCAGGATCGCCATGCGCGGACGTGCACCGGCGTTCAGGTACGGTGCCGCGATGTCCTCGTTGACGTCGAAGGTGGCCTGGGCGGTGAGGCCCGGGTCACGCACGTCGTTGATGGACTCGAATTCGCTCTTGGCGCAATCGGCGTTGTCACGCGCGGCCTGCATGCGATAGCTGGTCTCGGCCCACAGGCGCTCGGCGCTGGCGCGAGTCGTGGAGAGCAGGTTCTGTCCCAGCAGCGTGATGTTGATCTGCTCATCGGCACGCGGCGTGGCGATCACGCCACTGTGCTCGAGGCCCACGGCCTTGAGCTCGGCGAGGATGGACTCGGTATGCTCGCGGCGCACCTGCACCACGGCACCCAGCTCTTCCGCGAACAGCGCGCCGGTAGCCTGACCCGGCTCGGCGGCGGTCCAGTCGAGGGAGATGTCGAGACCGACACGTCCCGCGAAGGACATTTCCATCAGGGTGGTCAACAGACCACCATCGCTGCGGTCGTGATAGGCCAGCAGCTTGCCTTCGAGGTTGAAGCGCTGGATGGCCGCGAAGAAGTGCTTGAGGTCTTCAGGCTTGGCGAGATCCGGCGCTTCGTTGCCGACCTGACCATAGACCTGCGCCAACGCGGAGCCACCGAGGCGGTGAGCGCCATGGCCGAGATCGATCAGGATCAGGTCTGTCTCCACGGCCTCGCCATTCAGCGTGCGACGCAGCTGCGGCGTGAGGGTACGCATGGCATCGGTGACCGGCGCGAAGCCTGTCATCACCAGCGACAGCGGCGCGGTGATCGACTTGTCTTCGCCGTTCTCGTCCTGCCAGGCGGTACGCATGGACATGGAGTCCTTGCCGACCGGGATGGTCAGGTCCAGCGCCGGGCACAGTTCCATGCCGACGGCATGGACGGCATCGAACAGCGCCTGATTCTCACCGGTGTGATCGGCGGCGCTCATCCAGTTGGCGGACAGCTTGATGTCAGACAGCTTGGCGATCGGCGCGGCAGCCAGGTTGGTGATCACCTCAGCCACGGCAAGACGCGCGGACGCCGCCGGCGAGATCAGTGCGACCGGCGTGCGCTCGCCCATCGCCATCGCTTCACCGACATGGCTGTCGAGGGAGCTGGTGGTGACGGCGCAATCGGCCACCGGCACCTGCCACGGACCGACCATCTGGTCGCGCGCGACCATGCCGGTGATCGAGCGGTCGCCGATGGTGATCAGGAATTTCTTGGAGGCGACGGTGGGCAGCTGCAGCACACGGGTCATCGCTTCGCGCGGGTCGAGGTTGTCGAGACCCAGCGCCGGCAGCTCCAGCGTCTGGCGCTCGAAGCTGCGTGACATCCTGGGCGGCTTGCCGAACAGCACGTCCATCGGCAGATCGACTGGACGCGTATTGAAGTGACCATCCTTGACGATCAGCTCGTGCTCCTCGAGGGCTTCACCGACCACGGCGTACAGGCAACGCTCGCGCTTGCACAGGGCTTCGAAGGTGGCCAGATTCTCCGGTGCCACCGCCAGCACGTAACGCTCCTGGGATTCGTTGCACCAGATTTCCAGCGGGCTCATGCCGGATTCGGCGCTCGGTACGGCGCGCAGATCGAACAGACCGCCGCGGCCACCATCCTTGACCAGCTCCGGCAGTGCGTTGGACAGACCGCCCGCGCCGACGTCATGGATGAAGCAGATCGGGTTCTTGTCATCCAGCGCCCAGCAGCGATCGATGACTTCCTGCACGCGACGCTCCATCTCGGCGTTGTCACGCTGCACGGAGGCGAAATCGAGGTCTTCGCTGGAGCTGCCGGAGGCCATGGAAGAGGCAGCACCGCCGCCCAGACCGATCAGCATCGCCGGGCCGCCCATCACGATCAGCTTGGCGCCGACCGGAATATCGCCCTTCTCGACGTGCTGACTGCGGATGTTGCCGTAACCGCCGGCGAGCATGATCGGCTTGTGATAACCGCGACGCTCGATGCCGCCGGCACCGAAGGCATCCTGCTCGTAGGTACGGAAGTAGCCGTTGAGGTTGGGACGGCCGAATTCGTTGTTGAACGCAGCGCCACCGATCGGGCCTTCGAGCATGATGTCGTAGGCGGTCTTGATGCGCTCCGGCTTGCCGTAGTCGTGCTCCCACGGCTGTTCGAAGCCCGGGATACGCAGATTGGAAACGCTGAAGCCGGTCAGACCCGCTTTCGGCTTGGAACCGACACCGGTCGCGCCTTCATCACGAATCTCGCCACCGGCACCGGTCGCGGCGCCCGGATAGGGGGCGATGGCGGTCGGGTGGTTGTGGGTCTCGACCTTCATCAGGATGTTGATCGGTTCCTGATGGTAGGTATAGATGTGGCCTTCGCCTGTCGGGAAGTAACGCCCGGCAGTCGGACCTTCCATCACGGCGGCGTTGTCACTGTAGGCGGACAGCACGCCATCCGGATGATGCTGGTAGGTGTTCTTGATCATCTTGAACAGCGAGTGCGGCTGCGCTTCGCCGTCGATGGTCCAGTCCGCATTGAAGATCTTGTGGCGACAATGCTCCGAGTTCGCCTGAGCGAACATCATCAGTTCGATGTCGGCAGGATTGCGGCCCAGTGTCTTGAAGGACTCGACCAGATAATCGATCTCGTCATCGGCCAGCGCCAGCCCCAGGCTATCGTTGGCCTTGGCCAGAGCTTCGCGGCCACCGCCGAGGATGTCGACATGGGCAAGCCTGGCAGGTGCCTGATGCTGGAATAGACGTGCCGCGTCCTGAGTACGGGTCAAGACCGTCTCGGTCATGCGGTCGTGCAGTCGGGAGGACAGCGTGGCGAAGAGCTCTTCGCTGAGGGGCGCGTTCAGCTTGATGCGGTAGGCGATGCCACGCTCGAGGCGGCGGACTTGCGGCAGGCCGCAGTTGGCGGCGATATCAGTGGCCTTGGAAGACCAGGGGGACAGCGTGCCGAGGCGGGGGATGACGAGGAAGAGATGTCCTTCCGGAGCGCTCTCGTCACGACTGGGGCCGTAGTCCAGCAGGCGCTCCAGTGTTGTCCGATCGGAACTGCTCAGTTCACCATCGACCTCGGCCAGATGAAGGTACTCGGCATGAAGAGATTCCACCTCCGGCACCAGCTCGCGTAACGAAGCCAGTAGACGGGTGTGACGGAAGGCGGAAAGGGCAGGCGCGCCTCGCAGTTCGAGCATGGTCAGGGAAAGCCTCTGAAGCAGCGTGAACGGACAACCGCCAAACGGCGGCAGCAAGCGCATATCATACGTGAAAGCCGAGCCTTAACGAAGCCCGCAGGCGACATGCGTTGGATGACAGTGTGTTGAGCTGCCGGTATGGTGGAAGCCCTGCCGTGAATGATGCTGACGCATGCTCAAGACTTCGCCCTCTTCTCTCATTCAGCCCGTGAGACAGCTGCTGCGCCACGCGCGGCGTTTCCTCGTCACGGCACTGGCCCTCGCCTTGCTGACACTGCCCGAGCGCACTCTCATCGAGATGCCCACGCGGCTGGACGATGTCCGCGCGCGCGATTTCATTCAGGTCGCCACACGCAACACCCCCACGACCTTCTATCGTGGCCGTCAGGGGCCTACCGGTTTCGAATACGAACTGGCACGGGACTTCGCAGATTATCTTGGCGTGAGTCTGTCGATGGATTCCGAGCACAATATCGAGAGCCTGACCCAGAGCGTGCTCAATGATCAGGCCGACCTCGCGGCCGCGACCCTGCCGCTGGACCTCTCCGAACAGGACCTGCGCTTCTCGCGCCCCATCCTCGAATTGCAGGCGATGGTGGTCTATCGACGCGGCATGCACCCGCCCAAGGAATTGAAGGATCTGGTCGGCAAGCGCATCGGTGTCATCAAGGGCGCCGGCACCAGCCTGGTACTGCGGGAAGTCCAGCAGGACATCCCCGAGCTCAGCTGGAAGGAAACCGGCGAGCTTGAGGTGGCGGACCTGCTGCAACGCATCGAGGAAGACAAGCTGGATGCGGCGGTCGTCTATGCCCATCAATTCAAGCTCAACCGCCTGTTCTTCCCCAATGTGGAGAACGGCTTCGACGTGGGCGACCCTCTGACGCTGGCCTGGGCCTTCCCCGCGCATGGCGACATCTCATTGCTGACCGCCGCCAATGATTTTCTCGAGACACGCCGCCAGGATGGCACCCTCGATCGACTGGTCGAGCGCTATTTCGGCCATGATGACTATCTCGAGTACGTCGGCGCCCGTACCTTCATCCGCCAGGCACGCGATCGCCTGCCGCGCTATATCGATACCTTCAAGGAAGCCGCACGCGAAACCGGTATCGACTGGAAACTGCTGGCCGCCACGGGCTATCAGGAATCGCACTGGCAGCCCAAGGCCACCTCTCCTACAGGGGTGCGCGGCCTGATGATGCTGACCAATGTGACGGCGCGCGAAATGAAGATCGCCAACCGTTTGGACCCCGTTCAGAGCATCGATGGTGGCTCACGCTATCTTGTGAGTATAAAGGGACGCTTGCCGGACGAGATCAAGGAACCGGATCGCACCTGGATGACGCTGGCAGCCTACAATGTCGGCCTGGGTCATCTGTTTGACGCCAGACGGATCGTGAAGATGAAGGGCGGCGACCCGAATCGCTGGAAGGATGTCCGCGAGGCCCTGCCCTTGCTTCAGAATCGTGAGTGGTACCAGAAAGTCCGTTATGGTTATGCACGCGGCGGAGAACCTGTCATCTATGTCCGCAATATCCGTCGTTATTATGAAATACTGAATTATGTTTACCGTAGCCAGCAGCAGTTCTATCAGCTGGACGAGCGTCCGATTACCGACGACGAAGGCGACAGCAACCCCTTCGATACAGTGCCTCCGATTCTCTGAGGATGGAGTTCGGACCGTCAGCACTCCGGTGCCTCAAGTGCACGCATCTTCACCACACATCAAGAGCCTCTAAGGACAGGGAATGACACGCAGACTCGTCTTGATGTCGCTAAGCCTGATCGCGTTCGGCATCGCCTTGCTGGGGCTCTGGCCGTCTGCCGGCAATGAAGCCAATGCGCTGCTGCTGATGATGCTGACCCTGCAAGCCGCCGGCCAGGCGGCCTGGCACTGGCGAAATACCTTCCTCAGTCAGCTGTTCCTCGGCGCGTCATTGATCCTCAACATCCTGCTGATCTGTACCTTCCTGCTACCGGAAAGCTGGGTGGGGGTGGATCACTGGGGAGATCTGCTGATCAATCTGCCGGGCGACTGGCATATCGCCAATATCCGGCCACCCATTTTGATCCTGTTCACCTGTTTTGGCCTCACGACCTGCGCCCTGCTGCGCATGCGACTGGGTTTCGGCTCTGCCATCCAGCTGACGCAAGTCACGCTGTTGCTGCTGTTTGCCATGACGACAGACGCCAGCCTTTCCGTCGCCAGCATGGTACTGGCAGGTCCGGAGCGCATCACGCTGACCAGCTTTGTCAGTCTGCTGTTGATCGCACAATGGATCGATGTGCAGCCGGCACTCATGCATATGTGGCGCCGCACTGTCGTGCCATTGGTCATCTCCTCCACGATCACCCTGATATGCCTGCTCGCCTGGCAACAGCAGAGCCAGGACGAGAACAATCGCATCAATCAGGCGACCTACGTATTGGGCGACAAGATCGCCACGGAGCTGTCTCGCGAGATCAACGATCAGCTCAATGCGATGCGGCGCTTCGCCGGTTTCTGGAGCCTGATGGGGCAGACACCGTCACGCGGAGAGTGGCAACGCCTGGCGCGAAGCTATTACAAGGATTTCGATTACTTCCAGAACATTGCCTTCATCGACTCGGACAGCGTGATAACGCGCGTCTTCCCGGACAAGGGCCGCAATCATGACGTGCTGGGCATACGACTGCTGGATGCCCAGCCGGACACGCCGCTGCGCAATCCGCTGGAGCTCGGCATCGAGGGTCATACCGGCATCATCGACCTGATTCAGGGCGGCAAGGGCATGGTGTCCTACCTGCCGGTGCGCGATCCTCGTGATGGCACCATCCTGGGGGCGATCGCCATGGTGGTGGACCTGGCCCCTTTGCTCGACAGCGCCATGGACACGGCACGCAATGAGGCATTTGCGGTCACCCTGTCAGAGCGCGGCAACATCTATATCCATGTCGGGCCGGAGAGCCGTCTGGCGCCCTGGGGGCATCGCATTCCCATCGAGCTACCCGCCACCGACCTGACACTGGGCCTGCAGCCGACACAGCAGTTCCTGGCGGCCACTCGTGGCCGTCTGCCGGAAGTGACATTGCTGACGGGGATTCTGTTGGCTTACCTGCTCTTTCTCGTGATCTACATGTATCGCCGCGTCTCGCAGGAGCACGGCATCGTCAAGAATGCCAATGATGCACTTCGCGAAGAGATGGTACGGCGGGAGCGACTGCAGAACGAGATCCAGTGGCTGGCGCGTCACGACGAGCTGACACAGCTGCCCAATCGTCGCTATTTCCTCGAGCAGGTGCAGAGCTTCAGCGGCAAGATGCCCCTGACGGTCATGATTCTGGACATCGACTTCTTCAAGACGATAAACGACAAGCTGGGACACTTGGAGGGAGATCGCTACCTGCAGAAGATTGCCGCCGTCTCACGAGCGCCCGTGGAGTCTGCCGGCGGCATACTGGCGCGCTTCGGTGGCGAGGAGTTCGTGGTGTGCATTCCGGAATGCCCGCGCGCGGTCGGCCGCACTCTGGCGGAAGAGTTGCGGCGCGCCGTTCAGGCTGCAGGACTGCCGCAGCCTGCCACGGACAGCGTCGTCACGGTATCCGTGGGCATGGCATGTGTGGCACGCGCTCCGTTGCGGCTGGATGCACTGCTGCAGGCGGCGGATGAGGCGCTGTATCGTGCCAAGTCCAGTGGTCGCAATCAGGTTCAGGTCGCTGCCTGACGGCCAACACGTTCGCAACGCGGAGAGATCTGTGCGGGAGGCTCATCGCGGGCGGATCTGAGCGAAAGGTTCAACATGAAAGGTTCAGCGCGGAAGCTCACCGCGCCGCTCAGCGAAGAACGACTTGAGCAAGCGCTTGGCGTGAGCGGCCAACAGTCCCCCTTCCACCTCGACGTGATGGTTATGCCAAGGCTGTGCAAACAGATTGGCACGCGATACCACCATGCCGGTCTTCGGCTCTGCCGCCCCGTAGACGACCCGCTTCACCCGCGCGTGGATCAAGGCGCCACTGCACATCATGCAGGGCTCCAGCGTCACATACAGCGTGCAATCGTCGAGACGATAGTTGCCCAGTCGGGCCGCCGCCGCGCGCAAGGCCTGCACCTCGGCATGTGCCGTCGGGTCCGGGGTGCTGACCGGTGCATTGTAGCCAGTGCCGATGATGTCGCCCTGGGGATTGACCACCACCGCGCCGACAGGCACCTCGCCAGCCTCGAATGCCAGCCGCGCCTGGTCCAGCGCCCGATGCATATAGTAATGATCCCCACGTGGCCCACTCCGGGCCTGAGGCGCTATCACCAACTCGTCACTCACCGTTGTTCTCCGGTATCCTGAGGCCATTGTTTCACTCACCATGATAACGGCTTGGCGCTCGCGCTTCCTCCTGCATTGCCGCCCCGCGCGGGATGGCACTGCTCCGAGCGCCTGCCCCTCAGCACAAGGATAGATTCATGACCCAAACAGCTACTGCGCCTCTTGAGGCTCTGGTCACCCTGCTGGGTCTTGAGACCCTGGAAGAGAACCTGTTCAGGGGGCACAGTCAGGACCTCGGCTTCCCTCAGCTGTTTGGCGGGCAGGTACTCGGACAAGCGCTGTCCGCAGCGACACGCACGGTACCGGTCGAACGCCAGGTCCACTCTCTGCATGGCTACTTCCTGCGCCCGGGCGATGCCCACAAGCCTGTCATCTATCAGGTTGATGGCGTCCGCGATGGCGGCAGTTTCACGACCCGCCGCATCAGTGCCATCCAGAATGGCAAGACCATCTTCTTCTGCAGCGCCTCCTTCCATGGCAAGGAGGCAGGCTTCGAGCATCAACTCGCCATGCCCGACATCGAATCGCCAGAGCGGTTGATCGAGCAGGGGGCACGCATCGAGCGCTACGAAGGCCACCCCATCGAGTTCCTGCGCCTGAAGGCGCCGATCACGGCGAGTGATGATGACGCCTGCCCACCACCACGCCAGCGGCTATGGTTCCGACTGGCAGGCGAGCTGCCGGAAGATGATGCCCTGCATCGCTACCTGCTGACATACAGCTCCGACTTCAACCTGCTGGCGACCGGCCTCGGCGGACATGGTGTGCGGTTCGGTTCGCCCGAACTGCAAATGGCGAGCTTGGATCACTCGCTATGGTTCCACCGTGATGTACGCGTCAATGATTGGCTGCTCTACGAGATGGACAGCCCATGGGCAGGAGGCGCACGCAGCTTCGCTCGCGGCAGTCTGTATAACCGGTACGGCGAGCTGGTAGCATCCAGCGCCCAGGAAGGCCTGACCCGCCTGCGAAAACGCCCCTGAACGAATCGCTCTGAGCGAATCGTCCTGAACAACAATGCCCCTCCTGAGACATTCTCAGGAGGGGCATTGTCATTTTGGCTGCGTCTATCTACAACCTACAATCTACAGCGCTGAGAGTAGCGCACTGCTATTCACCATTATTTCGGCATTACGAGGGTCACTTCAGCGCTGCCCTGACACGCGTGCAGTTTTCATCTCGATAGCGTTGTTTGTAGTCATTACGCTGTGACTGCCAACTTCGCATCTGGCCCGACGATCCGCCGCCGCGACGCCTATCGGTATAATATTCGATCTTGTCCTTGATGAACTGACAGCGCTCTATCTTCCTCTCTCGCTCCCCGGCAGATGCCATTTCTGATGACATCAGCCCCACCAAAAGAGCCATCATTCCTGCCAATAGAAGTCTTGATGAAGAACACGAAAAGCCCCTCGACATGTCGCCTCCTTGCGCCTGTTCACGGATAGCTTCAATGAGTGATATTCAATGACAGCGCAGACACCGAGCAGGTGCTGCAACAGCAAAGATATCTCTCGATAGCGTGGAATGCCTGCCGGTGGGAATCACCCTCGATAGAGCCCAACTTTTCCTGAGCAGAAAGAGAACCGCCCCTGCAGCAAGGCTACAGGGGCGGTTCGGGATAAGTGCCTGACGAGGACCGGGGCGGCCATCCGCTACTTTCACATGAAGAAACTCTACACTACCAAATGAATATCAATATGATGGACCCACCGCTAAGAGCTCCATACCAGGCGCTTCAAGCCGTATAAAAATACACCCTCACAGTAAAGGCTCAAGGAGAGGTTCTTGGCAAGACCGGGGATAAAGAAAGAGCGCACATCATTTTCCGTCAATGACAGAACCATCACAGCATGATGATGAGCAAAAGACTTTCTTCTTGCGCAGCCTGGGAAGGCTTTTCTCTCGCACCACTTTTCCATGCACGTCTTTCTGCTCACGGCTTTTCTTTTGCGCCAATTTTTCCTGCGCACAAAGAGAACCGCCCCTGCAGCAAGGCTACAGGGGCGGTTCAGTATAAGTGCCTGACGATGACCTACTCTCACATGGAGAAACTCCACACTACCATCGGCGCTAAGCGGTTTCACTTCCGAGTTCGGCATGGGATCGGGTGGTTCACGCTCGCTATGGTCGTCAGGCGAAACGGTGGCATCTTGCGATGCCTGAGTCTCGAGGCTTGTGACCTCGCGACTCGCAATATGAATCATGCTGACCGATATATCGTCGATCCTGTCGCAATCCCGGCGGTTTGCCTGGGCAAACCCCTTGGGTGTTATATGGTCAAGCCTCACGGGCAATTAGTACTGGTTAGCTCAACACATTGCTGTGCTTCCACACCCAGCCTATCAACCTTGTAGTCTTCAAGGGCCCTTCAGGAGGCGCAAGGCCTCAGGGAAGTCTCATCTTGAAGGGGGCTTCCCGCTTAGATGCCTTCAGCGGTTATCCCGTCCGAACGTAGCTACCGGGCAATGCCATTGGCATGACAACCCGAACACCAGAGGTTCGTCCACTCCGGTCCTCTCGTACTAGGAGCAGCTCTTCTCAAACTTCCGACGCCCACGGCAGATAGGGACCGAACTGTCTCACGACGTTCTAAACCCAGCTCGCGTACCACTTTAAATGGCGAACAGCCATACCCTTGGGACCGACTTCAGCCCCAGGATGTGATGAGCCGACATCGAGGTGCCAAACACCGCCGTCGATGTGAACTCTTGGGCGGTATCAGCCTGTTATCCCCGGAGTACCTTTTATCCGTTGAGCGATGGCCCTTCCATACAGAACCACCGGATCACTAGAACCTACTTTCGTACCTGCTCGACGTGTCTGTCTCGCAGTCAAGCACCCTTATGCTCTTGCACTCAATGCACGATTTCCAACCGTGCTGAGGGTACCTTCGTGCTCCTCCGTTACTCTTTAGGAGGAGACCGCCCCAGTCAAACTACCCACCATACACTGTCCTCGATCCGGATGACGGACCTGAGTTAGAACGCCAATGATGTCAGGCTGGTATTTCAAGGTTGGCTCCACCGCATCTGGCGACGCGGTTTCAAAGCCTCCCAGCTATCCTACACAGACAACATCAGCATCCAGTGTAAAGCTATAGTAAAGGTTCACGGGGTCTTTCCGTCTAGCCGCGGGTACACAGCATCTTCACTGCGATTTCAATTTCACTGAGTCTCGGGTGGAGACAGCGTGGCCATCATTACGCCATTCGTGCAGGTCGGAACTTACCCGACAAGGAATTTCGCTACCTTAGGACCGTTATAGTTACGGCCGCCGTTTACCGGGGCTTCGATCAAGAGCTTCGGACGAATCCTAACCCCATCAATTAACCTTCCGGCACCGGGCAGGCGTCACACCCTATACGTCCGCTTGCGCGTTTGCAGAGTGCTGTGTTTTTAATAAACAGTTGCAGCCACCTGGTATCTTCGACCGGTAGGAGCTTACGGAGCAAGTCCTTCACTCGAACCGGTGCACCTTCTCCCGAAGTTACGGTGCCATTTTGCCTAGTTCCTTCACCCGAGTTCTCTCAAGCGCCTTGGTATTCTCTACCTGACCACCTGTGTCGGTTTGGGGTACGGTCGCATGTGATCTGAAGCTTAGAGGCTTTTCCTGGAAGCGTGGCATCGATGACTTCCTGACCGTGGTCAGTTCGTCTCGCATCTCGACCTCGGAGGAACCGGATTTGCCTGATTCCTCGGCCTACATGCTTTCACCAGGACAACCAACGCCTGGCTCACCTAGCCTTCTTCGTCCCCCCATCGCAACCACATCCGGTACGGGAATATTAACCCGTTTCCCATCGACTACGCGTTTCCGCCTCGCCTTAGGGGCCGACTCACTCTGCTCCGATTAACGTAGAACAGAAAACCTTGGTCTTCCGGCGGGGGAGTTTTTCACTCCCCTTATCGTTACTCATGTCAGCATTCGCACTCGTGATACCTCCAGCAGACTTTTCAATCTACCTTCATTGGCTTACACGACGCTCCTCTACCGCTCATCCAGAGGATGAACCCGTAGCTTCGGTACCTGATTTAGCCCCGTTATATCTTCCGCGCAGGCCGACTCGACTAGTGAGCTATTACGCTTTCTTTAAAGGATGGCTGCTTCTAAGCCAACCTCCTAGCTGTCTGAGCCTTCCCACATCGTTTCCCACTTAATCAGGATTTTGGGACCTTAGCTGACGGTCTGGGTTGTTTCCCTTTTCACAACGGACGTTAGCACCCGCTGTGTGTCTCCCACGCTGCACTCACTGGTATTCGGAGTTTGCCTCGGGTTGGTAAGTCGGGATGACCCCCTAGCCGAAACAGTGCTCTACCCCCAGCGGTGATACGTGAGGCGCTACCTAAATAGCTTTCGAGGAGAACCAGCTATCTCCGGGCTTGATTAGCCTTTCACTCCGATCCACAGCTCATCCCAGCATTTTTCAACATACTTGGGTTCGGGCCTCCAATTGATGTTACTCAATCTTCACCCTGGCCATGGATAGATCGCCCGGTTTCGGGTCTATACCCTGCGACTGGTCGCCCAGTTAAGACTCGGTTTCCCTACGCCTCCCCTATACGGTTAAGCTCGCCACAGAATATAAGTCGCTGACCCATTATACAAAAGGTACGCGGTCACACCACGAAGGTGCTCCCACTGCTTGTACGCATACGGTTTCAGGATCTATTTCACTCCCCTCGCCGGGGTTCTTTTCGCCTTTCCCTCACGGTACTGGTTCACTATCGGTCAGCCAGGAGTATTTAGCCTTGGAGGATGGTCCCCCCATGTTCAGTCAGGGTTTCTCGTGCCCCGACCTACTCGATTTCACGTGGCTCAGACTTCGACTACGGGACTATCACCCTGTATCGTCAAGCTTCCCAGCTTGTTCGCCTGTCAGTTGTCACGCTTAAGGGCTGGTCCCCGTTCGCTCGCCGCTACTTGGGGAATCTCGGTTGATTTCTTTTCCTCCGGGTACTTAGATGTTTCAGTTCCCCGGGTTTGCCTCTATAGGTTATGTATTGGCCTATAGATACTCACCTGATGGTGAGTGGGTTTCCCCATTCGGAAATCGTTGGGTCGCAGGGTATTTGCCACCTCGCCAACGCTTATCGCAGGCTATCACGTCCTTCATCGCCTCTGGCTGCCAAGGCATCCACCGTATGCGCTTAATCGCTTGACCATATAACCCCAAGGGGTCTGTCAAGGATTACGAATCTGTCGGACCTCTCCGACATATCGTGTTGATGGAGATGTGCTTGGCGCACATTCCATCGTCAGCATGATTCACATTGTTAAAGAGCGGCTGTTCAGAGAACAGTGAGAAGCGCGCTCTATTGAGCACGCTTGCCACTGCCGGCTAAGCCAGCAATAAGATCAGGTAATTCGTTGTGAGCACTTGCCGCGAGCGATAGACAGTGTCGATAAGGAGGTGATCCAGCCCCAGGTTCCCCTAGGGCTACCTTGTTACGACTTCACCCCAGTCATGAACCACACCGTGGTGATCGCCCTCCCGAAGGTTAGGCTAACCACTTCTGGTGCAGTCCACTCCCATGGTGTGACGGGCGGTGTGTACAAGGCCCGGGAACGTATTCACCGTGGCATTCTGATCCACGATTACTAGCGATTCCGACTTCATGGAGTCGAGTTGCAGACTCCAATCCGGACTGAGGCAAGCTTTATGGGATTGGCTCCACGTCGCCGTATTGCAACCCTTTGTACTTGCCATTGTAGCACGTGTGTAGCCCTACCCGTAAGGGCCATGATGACTTGACGTCGTCCCCACCTTCCTCCGGTTTGTCACCGGCAGTCTCCTTAGAGTTCCCGACATTACTCGCTGGCAAATAAGGATAGGGGTTGCGCTCGTTACGGGACTTAACCCAACATTTCACAACACGAGCTGACGACAGCCATGCAGCACCTGTCTCAGAGTTCCCGAAGGCACCAATCCATCTCTGGAAAGTCCTCTGGATGTCAAGGGTAGGTAAGGTTCTTCGCGTTGCATCGAATTAAACCACATGCTCCACCGCTTGTGCGGGCCCCCGTCAATTCATTTGAGTTTTAACCTTGCGGCCGTACTCCCCAGGCGGTCAACTTATTGCGTTAGCTGCGCCACTAAGTCCTCAAGGGACCCAACGGCTAGTTGACATCGTTTACGGCGTGGACTACCAGGGTATCTAATCCTGTTTGCTACCCACGCTTTCGCACCTCAGTGTCAGTGTCAGTCCAGAAGGCCGCCTTCGCCACTGGTATTCCTCCCGATCTCTACGCATTTCACCGCTACACCGGGAATTCTACCTTCCTCTCCTGCACTCTAGCCAAGCAGTTCCAGATGCCGTTCCCAGGTTGAGCCCGGGGCTTTCACACCTGGCTGACTTAGCCACCTACGCGCGCTTTACGCCCAGTAATTCCGATTAACGCTTGCACCCTCCGTATTACCGCGGCTGCTGGCACGGAGTTAGCCGGTGCTTCTTCTGCGAGTGATGTCTTTCCTCGGGAGTATTAATCCCGAGGCGTTCTTCCTCGCTGAAAGTGCTTTACAACCCGAAGGCCTTCTTCACACACGCGGCATGGCTGGATCAGGCTTTCGCCCATTGTCCAATATTCCCCACTGCTGCCTCCCGTAGGAGTCTGGGCCGTGTCTCAGTCCCAGTGTGGCTGATCATCCTCTCAGACCAGCTACGGATCGTCGCCTTGGTGAGCCGTTACCTCACCAACAAGCTAATCCGACATGGGCTCATCCGATAGCGCAAGGTCCGAAGATCCCCTGCTTTCTCCCGTAGGACGTATGCGGTATTAGCCTGAGTTTCCCCAGGTTGTCCCCCACTATCGGGCAGATTCCCATGCATTACTCACCCGTCCGCCGCTCGACGCCTCCTAGCAAGCTAGGATCGTTTCCGCTCGACTTGCATGTGTTAAGCCTGCCGCCAGCGTTCAATCTGAGCCATGATCAAACTCTTCAGTTGAAAGCTTGATAGTCTGTTAAGCAGACCAAACTTGGTTCAGAGTCAAACTTCTCGTGAGAGGCTTGCTCCGATATTTGGTGACCTTGTCACCACTCATCGGCAAGCGCTCACACGAATTACCTGATCAAATTTTTAAAGAGCGTCGCTGTGAAGCGAGGAGGCATATTTTACCCGGAACGCTTGAGAAGTCAAGCACTTGATAATGAGTCAGTCGACTGCCTCTAAGCATCATCAAGCGGTGAGGAGCGTTGCCCGATCACCTGTCCCGTAAGGAATGCGGCGTATTCTAGCGAATCGCCCGGGATTGTCAATCGATGATTTTCGAAGCGGGCTTCAAAAACATCCAGCAAAACAATCACCTGCAAACCTCTTTCACCGCTGGTAACGCCATGCGTCCCCGGCAGCGGATGCGTACTTTACGCACGAACTGTCGTGAGGGCAAGGGCTTTTTGGCAGTAATGCCCAAAAGAGTGCAAAGCGAGTCCATGCGTTTCTCTAGCACCATCAGGACGGCATCTCGAAAGACATCACACGAGAGTCCACTATATAGCCACTTCCTCGACAAACGCTGTCAGCACTGTCCCATCAAGCGCCCTCCACTATGCAACCCTCTCAATATGCTTCTCTTCTACAGGGACCCTGCAAGACATGTGAGTCGCTGCATGTGCGATAGCATCGGCCATTGCACTCTCTCTCCCCGCCGCCATCTGGCAGACACTGCCCACGATGATCAGACACGGTGTCGGCAATGGATGCTCGGCCAGACGACTCACCATATTGCCGAGCGAGCCATGCAGGGTCTGCTGCTCGGGAAGGCTGGCATTGGCGACCAGCATCATCGGCCAGTCCGCCGGCAGTCCATGACGCTGCAACTCATCGCAGATCACCTCGAGACGATTGAGCCCCATGTAGAAGAGAAGCGTTTCATCGCGACGCGCCAGCTGCTGCCATTCAGGCTGCTCGCTCTTGCTGCAGAGCTGAGCGGTCACGAAACGCAGACGCTGCGCATGCGCCCTGTCCGTCAATGGCATCCCCAGGGCAGCAGCCGCACCGGAAGCCGCGGTAATGCCTGGCACGATATGACGCGTGATGGCGGCATCATCGAGAGCCGCGAGCTCTTCCCCCATGCGTCCGAAGACACCGGGATCACCACCCTTGAGGCGCACGACCCGCATGCCCTCCCCCGCCAGACGCACCATCAGCGCGCCGATCTCATCCTGCGGCACACTATGATTGCCGCAGGCCTTGCCGACGTAGTAGCGCTCACAGTGAACCGGCAGCTGAGCGAGAATCTCACCGCCGACCAGACGGTCATAGACCACCGCATCCGCAGCATTCAGCATTCGCCATGCCTTGAGCGTCATCAGGTCCGGGTCCCCCGGCCCCGCGCCCACCAGCGCGACCTGCCCCGGAAGAAACGCCTCCCAGGCGGGAGAAATCCCGTTGGCATCGCTGCGCGTCGGCGCATGCTGATTCCCTCCACGCCACTCGCGCCGCGACATCAGGCCGTCGGTCAGCCGTGCCATGAGAATCCCGAAAGACTCTGCACTGCTGGATACCGACATCAGGTCACGCCATTTCCAACGAATCAGTCCGCTCATCGGATCGCTCCTCTTCCACAAGACGTTTGAGTTCAGGCAGGCAGGAACCGCAGCGAGTGCCGCAGGCCAGTCGCGCGCCCAGTGCTTCCACGGAACCGTCACCGGACTGGATGGCCTGACGAATGGTCAGCTCGCCGACCTGATGGCAGGCGCAGATCATCGCCCCGACGTCCGCCTGCCCGGAGAGACGGCCGGCCAGCAGGCTGCGCCGCTCATGCGCGGAGAGCTGCTCTGATGCGAAGCATTCGCCCAGCCAGGCGATATTGGGTTGGCGATCGAGGTGTGCGTCACCCGGCATCACCTTCAGCCACCAGACAAGGCGCCCATCACGAAAGCCCGCTGCGCTGATGCCTCCCTGAGCGGCGTCCTGTGCCCAGAGCCCCGCCGGGACACCCAGATGGCCTTCGCACCAATGCTGCCAATCCGGCTGCCCCTGACCCGCCAGCTGGTAGCGCACCAATGCCGATTGCGGAATACGTGCCCAGTAGCGCCCATCGAGCTGGGCCACGGCATCCGCCAGGTCCTCACGCCCGGCCAGGATGGCGGGGGCGATCAACAGAGTGGCCTGCCACTCGCACGGCAATGGCGCGACCTCGACCGCGCCATGCTTGGATTCCGGCTGACCGGAGAAGGGATCGACAAAACCCGCCAGCAGCGCACCGGCCCGGGCATGACTCGCGAAGTGGTCACTCCAGTGCATCGGAATGAACACCTCCCCGCGTCGCTGACCACTGCTGATGCGCACGCGAGCCCGATAATCCCCACGTAGCCCGCCCTGCTCATCACGCCCCTTGAGTTGCGCGAGACCGCCATCCTGCAAATCACGAGCCGCCGCATCCTGCGGATGAAGCTCCACGAAAGGCTCGGCCCGGTGATTCATCAGGCGAGCACTGCGCGCGGTGCGCGTCATGGTGTGCCACTGATCACGTATACGTCCGGTATTGAGACGCAGCGGCGCCGCATCGCTCAGCGTCTGTTGCGGCAATTGCGGTGCCACGGGTACGAGGCGTGCGCGCCCATTTGGGGTGTTGAAGGTGGCATCCTCGAACAGGCGTGGCGTGCCGGTCAGCTCGCCCTTGCTCCCGCGGCGCACCGGCCACTGGATCGGCTTGAGCGCGTCGTAGCCCGCGCGATCCAGCTCCGCCAGCGGCGCGATGTTGAACAGCCGCTTGACCGAGGGTATCGCCGATGGCCTGCGACCGGCCTTGAGATGCGGCGCAGCATTGCGAAACCCCGAGAGGCGAGCGTGTTCACGGAAGATCGCGTGGGGCCCCGAGTAGTCGAAAGCCTCCTGATAGCCCATGCGCTTGCCGACCTCCGCCAGCTGCCACCAGTCATGACGCGCATCGCCCGGCGGAGTCAGCAGGCCACGCTGACGCGAGATGCAACGCTCGGAATTGGTGACGGTGCCATCCTTCTCGCTCCAGCTGCTGGCCGGCAGCACCACGTCGGCGTAGGCCAGGGTGTCACTGTCGGCCATGCACTCGGAGACGATCACCAGCGGGCAGGCCGCCAGTGCCGCACGCACTCGTGCACTATCCGGCAGACTCACCGCCGGGTTGGTCGCCATGATCCACAGTGCCCTAATCTCGCCGCGCCCCACCGCCGCGAACAGCTCGACGGCCTTGTGACCAGGCCCCTCGGGTAGATTCGGCGCCTGCCAGAACTCGCTGACCAGCGCCCGCGCGCCCGGCGTGTCGTAATCCATATGTGCCGCCAACTGGTTCGCCAGACCACCGACTTCGCGACCGCCCATCGCATTGGGCTGCCCGGTGATGGAGAACGGCCCCGCGCCCGGCAGCCCGATCTTGCCACCCGCCAGATGGCAATTGATGATCGCATTGCCCTTGTCAGTGCCACTGGTCGATTGATTCACGCCCTGGGAGAACAGCGTGACCACGTGCAGCTGGGTGGCGAACCAGTAATAGAAGGTCTCGAGACGCTCCACATCGATATCGCAATCCCGCGCAATCGCGGAAAGCGAGCAGTCGTCACGCTTCGCCTGCTTGAGCGCCGCATCGAACCCCTGGGTGTGGGCCTCCAGATAGAGGCGGTCGGTACGTCCGCGCTCAGCCATATAGGCCAGCAAGCCATTGAAGAGGCGCGCGTCGCTGCCGGGGCGAATACCCAGATACAGGTCCGCGATCTCGCAGCTGTCGGTCAGCCGCGGGTCGATCACCACGATACGCAGCAGCGGATTGTCGATACGTGCCTGCTTGAGACGCTGGAACAGCACCGGGTGGTTCCATGCCAGATTGCTGCCGACCAGCACCACCAGTTCGGCACGCTCGAGATCCTCATAGCTGCAAGGCACGGCGTCTGCTCCGAAGGCACGCTTGTGCGCCACGACCGCCGAGGCCATGCACAGCCGCGAATTGGTATCCAGGTGCGGTGTGCCGATGAAGCCCTTGAACAGCTTGTTGGCAAGGTAATAGTCCTCGGTCAACAGCTGTCCTGACAGATAGGCGGCGATGCTGTCCCCACCATGGGTACTGCGCAGCTCATCGAAGCGAGCAGCGATCAGATCCAGCGCCGTATCCCAGCTCACCTCTCGCAGCACACCAGCGGCATCGCGTATCTGAGGCTGCGTCAGACGGCCGCTGAGTGACAGCGTCTCGGCAAGCGCAGCCCCCTTGACGCACAGACGCCCATAATTGGCCGGATGGTCGTTGTCGCCGCTGACGGCGACGACCCTGCGCTTGAGCTCACCGCCTGCCTGCTCCCGGGTTTCCAGTTCAAGTGACACGCCACACCCGACACCGCAATACGGGCAGGTCGTCGAGGCGCTGCTGGGGGAAGACTCACTTGTGCTCTGGGGCTTGCTGGCCTGCATCGACATCACTCCCTGGTGCAGTAAGCATGAAAAAAGGCGCCTGATGACCCGCCACGTAATGTGCGGTCATCAGGCGCCTTTGCCTGTCGTGGTCAGTCCAGGTCTGCCCTGCAGGCTGACAATGGAAACTGACGGTGGATACGGCCTCGTCATGCCGATGGGTGCGCAATCTCGTCTTCGAGACGTCGACATGACGTGCATGATTGAAGAGCCGCCGTTGGCCGGTTCGCGGGGCTCGCAACAGTGAAGCTTGCGGAGTCGCGAACCCTCAATCAGGTATCACACCAATGACCTGACAGACGCACTTAACAGACCAACCCTGATCAATCACCATAAATAACAATCACTTGGTCGCCATAAGCTACCGAACCAGGAGGCGAACAGCGCAAGTCGGCCAGCGCCAGGCATCGCTGAGGCACCAGCCATGTGCATCAGCGCATGCAACTGCACCAATCCCTGCCTTGATGTCTCCCCCAACCGTGACCGGCTCTACCATGTCAGGACAGTGCCTCGAGCATCTGCAACTGCAAGTGAATGAAAAATAGCGACTTTCTCTGGAGCGGCACCGAATTCGCCTGAGTGTCGGCAGGTTGGGTCAATGACGACCCCGAATCGCAGGTCTCGCAGCGCTCACTCCGATGAGTGGCATGCCGCAGCCGACGGTCCGCCAGACCTGCCGCAGTTGCGGGTGACAGTGACATCGCCGCCTGATGCTGCAACTCGCTATCCAATGCTTAGCCCTCATCTTCCAGGCAAAGGCGCCTGCTTGACGTCGTGATCATCACGGCGCCAAGCAGGCGCTTTTTTTATGCGTCCAGAACGTCAGCGCAAGGAGGCAGAATGCATCCGTCATCTACCACCCGCGAGCCTACGCCAGCACTGGTCATCATCGGCCACGGCATGGCGGCGCAGAAGCTTTTGGAGCAGCTGGTCTCGCTGAGCCCTGATCAGCAGCTGCCCTGGCCGACCACGGTGATCGGCGAGGAGCCCCACCTCCCCTACAACCGCATTCAGCTCTCGCCGCTATTGGCGGGCGAGACACAAACCGAAGGCCTGATCAGCCAGCAGGCCGACTGGTTCTCGCAGCATGGCATCACACGGATCAGCGGCGACCCCGTCAGCCAGATCGATCGCGCCGCTCGCTGTGTCGAGACCGCCAGCGGTGGCCGCATTCCCTATCAGCGGCTGGTGATCGCGACCGGCTCACGCCCGGCGCTGCCTCTGCCGCTACCAGCTCACCTGCCAGAGGCGTCGTACGCCAATGACTGGCCGCCGGGGCTGATGGGCTTTCGCGATCTGAAGGATGTCGAGCAGATGCAGGCCGCCTGCCTTGCCGGACGGCAGGGGGGCGCTGGCGCACTGGTCATCGGTGGCGGGCTGCTCGGGCTCGAGGCCGCCGAGGGCCTGCGCAAGGGTGGCCTTGAGGTGACGCTGCTGCAACGCAGCGAGCGCCTGATGAACCGTCAGCTGGATGAGGTCGCGGCCGGACTGCTGGAGCAGGAACTTCGCGAGCGTGGCCTCGACATCATTACTGGCGCGTATCTCGAAGAGTGGCTCGAGACCCCGGCGGGCCGCATCACCGGCGTGCGCCTCAAGGATGGCCGCGAACTGCACGCCGGACTGACCATCGCCGCCACCGGCATTCGTCCCGAAATCGAGCTTGCGCGTGCTGCAGGGCTGACCTGTCAGCGCGCCATCCAGGTCGATGGCCACCTGCTCACGAGCGATCCGCACATTCATGCGTTGGGCGAATGCTGTGAGGTGGATGGCGAGACCTTCGGCCTGATCGAGCCCATCTGGGCGCAGACCGAAGTGCTCGCCCGCCAGCTTCTCGCGCAACCGACTCCACCCTATCGCAATGCGCCACTGGCGACGCGCCTCAAGATCAGCGGCATCGACCTCTATAGCTGCGGCGAGCTTGCCCCACAGACGAATGACGAGGTGCTGGTCTATCAGGACCACGCCCTGGGCGACTACCGCCGACTGCTGCTGCGCGAGGAGCGTCTGGTCGGTGTAGTGCTCTACGGCGACGTCAGTGCCGGCAATGCCCTGTTCGAAGCGCTCAAGGCCGGCACACCACTGACCAGGATTCGCGAAGACCTCCTGCTGATGCCGGCAGAAGCCCTCGCACGTCTGACCCAGGACGGCCCGCCGACGGCGCCTGATGACCCCGGTGGCAAGCCGGGCACTCAAGACACTTCTGACAAGACCGACAAGACCAACAAGACCAACACCACGAACAAGACCGACAACACCCCTGACACCTTCGAGGAGGCCGCATGAAACACCTGATCATCATCGGCAATGGCATGGTTGGCCATCACTGCGTCGAACAGCTGATCGCACTGGGTGCCACCGCGCACTACCAGATTCATGTCTTCGGCGAAGAACGCCATATCGCCTACGACCGCGTGCACCTCTCGGAGTATTTCACCGGGCGTGATGCCGAATCTCTCGCGCTCGGTAGCGTCGAGGATTACGCCAGCGCCGGTATCACGCTTCATCTGGACGAATGCGTCACGGCGATCGATCGCGATGGTGGCCATGTCATCACTCCGCGCGGGCGCTATCCCTATGACAGCCTGGTACTGGCGACCGGCTCGACCCCCTTCGTGCCGCCCATCCAGGGCCTCGGTGAGCCGGGAAGCGAGGCTGCCGCCAGCAATCGTCTGGTCTACCGCACCCTGGAGGATCTTGATCAGATTCGCGCCGCTGCCGACAGCAAGACACGTGGCGTGGTGGTCGGCGGTGGCCTGCTGGGACTTGAGGCCGCCAATGCCCTCAAGTCACTCGGCCTGGAAGCGCATGTCGTCGAATTCGCGCCACGCCTGATGCCGGTCCAGCTGGATGAGGATGGCGGCCTTGCACTCAAGCAACACATCACTGCGCTGGGCGTGGGGGTGCACCTCAATCGCGCCACCACCGACATCGTGCCCGGCGAGCACCATCAGTGGCGGATGAACTTCTCCGATGGCGAATACCTGGAGACCGACCTGATCGTGTTCTCCGCCGGCATCCGTCCTCAGGATGCGCTGGCACGCAGCGCCAGCCTCGAGATCGGCGAGCGCGGCGGCATCATCATCGATGACGAATGCCGCACCTCGGACCCGGAAATCTTCGCCATCGGCGAGTGCGCCCTGTGGCAATCACGCATCTTCGGGCTGGTCGCGCCGGGCTATCAGATGGCCCGCGGCGTGGCGTCCCTGCTGGCCGCCAGCGCTGGCGATGCCACAAGCGATGCGCAGGAGCGCTTCCGCTTCCAGGGTGCCGACATGTCCACCAAGCTCAAGCTGCTGGGCGTGGATGTCGGCTCCATCGGTGACGCCCACGGCAAGAGCGAGGGCGCGATCAGCTATCGCTACTGTGACGAGGCCGATGGCGTCTATCGCCGCCTGATCGTCTCGCAGGACCGCAAGCAGGTGCTGGGCGCGGTACTGATCGGCGACAACTCGCGCTACGACACCCTGCTGCAGTACGTCACCAATGGCATTGCGGCGCCCAAGGACCCGGCGGCACTCATCCTGCCGGATGCCAGTGGCGAGGCCATCACGCTGGGCGCGGATGCCCTGCCCGATAGCGCCACTCTGTGTTCCTGCCACAACGTCTCCAAGGGCGATGTCTGCAGCGCCATCGATGACGGCAACAGTGATCTGGGCGCCATCAAGGCCTGCACCAGGGCCAGCACCGGCTGCGGGGGCTGTGCGGCGCTGCTCAAGAAGGTGGTGGACGCCGAGCTGGAAAGTCGTGGCGTCGAGGTCGACCGCTCAATGTGCGAGCACTTCGCCCACACGCGTCAGGAGCTCTACTCGCTGGTGCGCGTCGAAGGCATCGAGACCTTCGCCGAGCTGATGGCCAGCCACGGACGCCATCCCGATGCTCTGGGCTGCGAGGTCTGCAAGCCGGCGGTGGGCTCGATTCTGGCCTCGTGCTGGAACGCGCCGATCACCGAGTCCTCGCACATTCCGCTGCAGGACACCAATGACACCTTCATGGCCAACATGCAGAAGAACGGCACCTATTCCGTGGTGCCGCGCATCCCCGGCGGCGAGATCACGCCGGACAAGCTGATCGCCATCGGCGAGATCGGCAAGCGCTACAACCTCTATACCAAGATCACCGGCGGCCAGCGCATCGACCTCTTCGGAGCCCAGCTGCATGAATTGCCGGAAATCTGGAGCGAGCTGATCGCCGCCGGCTTCGAGACCGGCCACGCCTACGGCAAGTCCACCCGCACGGTGAAATCCTGTATCGGCAGCACCTGGTGTCGCTATGGCGTGCAGGACAGCATGGCGATGGCGCTGACGCTGGAAGACCGCTACAAGGGCCTGCGTTCCCCGCACAAGCTCAAGTTCGCCGTCTCCGGCTGTACCCGTGAGTGCGCCGAGGCCCAGAGCAAGGATGTCGGTGTGATCGCCACCGAGAACGGCTGGAACCTCTACGTCTGCGGCAACGGCGGCATGCGCCCGCGTCATGCCGAGCTGTTCGCGACCGACCTGGACGACGAGAGCCTGATCCGCACCATCGACCGCTTCCTGATGTTCTACATCCGCACCGCCGACCGCCTGCAGCGCACCTCCGTCTGGCGCGAGGGCCTCGAAGGCGGCCTCGACTATCTGAAAGAGGTGATTCTCGAGGACAGTCTGGGGCTCGGCGAAACCCTGGAAGAGCAGATGCAGCAGGTGGTGGACCGCTACGAGTGCGAATGGGCCAATGCCCTCAAGAGCCCCGAGAAACTCAAACGCTTCCGCAATTACGTCAATGACCAGCGCCCCGACCCGGCCGTGGTCAACATCGTCGAACGCGACCAGATCCGCCCCGCCAGCCGCGATGAACTGGCCAGTGACAATCTGATCATCAGCGACGGTGGCGCATGCGAATCAGTGGCAGAACATCAGCCTCAGTCAACGATCCATCTGGCCACGGAGGTACGCTCATGACATCGCCTGAACTTGCCATGACACGGAATACTGCATCGCCCCACCACTCCGCCACGGCGACATCATCCCGTCGCTGGGTGACACTCTGCCAGCGCGAGGACCTGGTACCGGGCTCCGGCGTCGCCGCCTGGCTTGAGGCGGACGGCCAGGCCTGCCAGATCGCCCTGTTCACGCTGCCGGCCATAGCCGATAGCGATGACCTCACGCTGTTCGCCATCGACCATCATGATCCGGTGTCAGGCGCCAACGTGATTGCCCGCGGCCTGCTGGGCGATCACGCCGGAGAGCCACTGGTGATCTCGCCACTCTACAAGCAGCGCTATCGACTCAGTGATGGCCAATGCCTGGACGAAGACACTCTTGCCTTGACGGTGTGGCCTGTGCGTCTGGCAGGCGGCGAGGTACAGATACAGTGCCAGCGGACAGACGATGCCTGCTAGCCACACCCGCAAACCACATCTGCAAGCCACATAAGTGATTGATGACGTACGCATATGCTCGAAAAACGGCACATATTTGGTGCACAACCATGCTGCAACGCACCATGAATCGCCCAGCAGCGCGCACGCCTCGAGTCATCTGACCGACAGCTGGCAGCTCACAAAGAGGCATCAATATCTCAAGCCATTGTTTTTACTGAGGATACTGTAAAGCTGGCATCGGGCATGCAATCTATACAGCGAGATGGCAAATGGCGGCTATCTCGCATGGCGTGCTCATTGCTGAGTCGAGGATCCGGGACCGGCGTATCCCCCTCGATATACAATGGCATTTAAGTCCACCCTATCTGGGGTGGACTTTTTTTATGCCAGCAGACAGCGACAAGCCATTGATTTCTTTGCTTCAAAGCACGATGGGCCACTCACTCTGTCTTGCTGATCTCCCTTCGTGCTTCTCGCTTTTCCTTCTTGCCCCTCGCCGCTCATTTTTCTTCCCGCTGCTGACGACGTGCGATCCAGCGCTGACATTCTCCGATGATGCCGCTGCGGAAGCTGAGCACGCAGACCACGAAGATGGCGCCCAGAATCACGCTGACCCAATCCCCCAGCGCGGATTGCGCCAACTGATGCTGCAGCCCGATGACCAGCCCGGAGCCCACCAGTGGCCCGAGCAGCGTGCCGACGCCGCCCAGCAATGTCATCAGGATCACCTCCCCCGACATGTGCCAGCTGGCATCACCCAGCGAGGCGAGCTGGAACACCAGCGTCTTGGTCGCCCCCGCCAGGCCTGCCAGCCCCGCCGACAGCACGAAGGCCACCAGCTTGTAGGCATCGGTGTGATAGCCCAGCGAGATGGCGCGCGGCTCGTTCTCGCGAATGGCCTTCAGCACCTGACCGAAGGGGGAATGCACCACGCGCCGGATCAGGGCAAAGGCCGCCACGAAGATCGCGAACACGAAGTAATACAGGGTGTGATTGTTCGCCAGATCGAACATGCCGAACAGCTCACCGCGCGGCACGCCATGCAGGCCATCTTCACCATGTGTGAACGGCGCCTGGATGAAGAAGAAGAACATCATCTGGGCCAGGGCCAGCGTGATCATCGCGAAGTAGATGCCCTGCCGCCGGATGGCCAGCGCCCCGAACAGCGTCCCCAGCACTACCGCGCCGAGCGTACCGGCCACGATGCCCAACGCCGGACTCAGGCCCGGGTATTCCGCGAGCAAGAAGCCGGTGATATAGGCGCCCGTGGCCAGGAAGGCAGCATGCCCGAAGGACAGCAGCCCCACGAAGCCGAGCAGCAGATTGAAGGCGCTGGCGAACAGCGCAAAGCACAGAATCTTCATCAGAAAGACGGGATAGGCGACCCAGGGTGCCAGTAACCCGAGCAGGAACAGCACGAGATACAGCATGCCCAGCGGGGTGATTCTGCGCGGCGCGCTGCCTGCACGCGCGGCCTGGTGATCCTGTTGCAGTACGGCCATGTCAGGCCTCCTTTCCGAACAGCCCAGCAGGGCGAAGCATCAACACCATCACCATCACCACGAAGATCACGGTATTGGCAGCCTCGGGATAGAACACCTTGGTCAGCCCCTCGATCAGCCCCATCGCGAGCCCGGTGAGAATGGCGCCGAGAATCGAGCCCATCCCGCCGATGACCACCACCGCGAACACCACGATCAGCAGGCTCGAGCCCATGGTCGGCGAGACGGGATACAAGGGCGCGGCCAGTACGCCGGCGAAGGCGGCAAGCGCCACGCCGAGCCCGTAGGTCAGCGACACCATCAAGGGCACATTGATGCCGAAGGCCTGCACCAGCTCGGGATTCTCGGTTCCCGCGCGCAGATAGGCTCCAAGGCGCGTGCGCTCGATCAGGAACCAGACTCCGAAGCAGACCACCAACGCCGCCACCAGCACCCAGGCGCGGTAGGTGGGCAGGAACATGAAGCTCAGCTTGAAGCCGCCACTCAGCGCCTCGGGGATCGGATAGCTCGACCCCGAGACTCCGAACAGATTCACCAGCGTGCCCTCGAAGATCAGCGCCAGCCCGAAGGTCAGCAACAGCCCATAGAGGTGATCAAGATGCTGGATGCGCCGCAGCAGCAGACGCTCGACCACGATGCCCAGGGCCCCCACCACCAGCGGCACCACGATCAGCGCCGTCCAGTAGTTGAGCCCCAGATATTGCGCTCCCAGCAGCGCCGCGAAGGCGCCCAGCATGTACTGGGCACCATGCGCGAAGTTGATGATGCGCAACAGACCGAAGATCACCGCCAGCCCAAGGCTCAGCAATGCATAGAAGGCACCGTTGATCAGCCCCAGCATCAGCTGACCGAACAGCACCATCAGGGGTATTCCAAAAATCATGGTCATCCGCCCATTCCTTTTCAGCGCCCATTCGCGTCAGCCGCTCGGCGCTGCCGATCATCCGACCGGCAGCGCCATGCCATACGTCTCAGCGACTCGACTGGTGTTCGGCTTCAGCCCTTGACCAGCTCGCACTGGCTGTCCGCCAGCGGTCGGTAGGCTTCAGCGCCGGGAATGGTGCGGATCACGTCATAGACATCCCACTCGCCTTGAGACTCGGAGGGCGCCTTGACCTTGACCAGATACATGTCGTGCACCATGCGCCCATCGGCACGGATGGTGCCGTTGCTGGCGAACATGTCGTTGACCGGCGTCTCGCCCATTCTGGTGCGCACGGTGGCGGTGTCATCGCTACCGGTGGCCGCGACCGCATTCAGGTAATGCAGGGTGCTGGAGTAGATACCGGCCTGCACCATGGTCGGCATGCGCTCATTGCGCTCGTGATAGCGCTGGGACCAGGCACGTGTCTCGTCATTGAGGTCCCAGTACCAGCCGGTGGTGAGCTGCAGCCCCTGCGCCACCTCAAGCCCCAGGGCATGCACATCGTTGAGGAAGATCAGCAGCCCCGCCAACGATTGCCCAGCCTGCACCACGCCGAACTGACTCGCCGTGGTCAACGCATTGACGGTGTCCGACCCGGCATTGGCCAGCCCGACGATCTTGGCCCCGGAACCCTGCGCCTGAAGGATGTAGGAGGAGAAATCACTGGTCGGGAATGGATGACGTACCTTGCCGACGATGGTGCCGCCGTTCTCGTTCACCACCTTTTCCACATCGCCTTCCAGGGCATGACCGAAGGCGTAGTCCGCGGTCAAAAGGAACCAGCTGTCACCACCTTCATCGACGATCGCCTTGGCCGTGCCATGCGCCAGCGGATAGGTGTCGTACACCCAGTGGACATGATTGGGCGTGCAATGCTCATTGGTGATGCTGGAAGCCGCCGAGCCGGAGACGATTCCCAGCGTGTCCTGTTCGGCGAGAATCCGTGTCACCGCGATGCTCACCGATGAGGCCACCAGGCCTGCGACCATGTCGACATTCTGCTGATCGATCCAGCCGCGCACCGTATTGGCACCGACATCGGCGCTGTTGCGGTCATCGGCACTCAATACCTCGATCGGCATGCCATTGACGCTGCCGCCGAAGTCCTCGACCGCCATCTTGAGTGCATCGAGGCCGCCCGGGCCGGCCAGATCACGATAGGTGCCTGACATGTCGGCCAGATAGCCGATCTTGATCACGCCGTCGCTGATATCGGCCTGCGCGATTCCCGCCAACAGGAGTGACCCCATCATGAGCGCAGACAGGGGCAACAGGCGCCGGCGTGTAGCCGCCGTGATGCGGCGGGACAACGGTGACGCGACGGGGGTGGCACTGGATGAAACGGTGGCGTTGCATGAAGCGGTGGCGTGCATGACATCTCCAGACCGGTTTTCCCGGCAATATTGTGATTGTTGTGGTGAGACGTGCGGACTTCAGTTTGGCGAGTGCAAAGGCCGTGCATGGCGGCCGACCCTGTGCAGCTCATCCCGAGCGGGGGTTCAGACCCCCAGTACCTTGTGCAGATATTCGTGGCGGGCCGGTAATTCAGCCGCGCTGATCTCTTCCAGAATGGTGCCGTGCTCCATCAGGTAATGCCGGTCGGCCAGCGGGGCGGCAAAGCGGAAATTCTGCTCCACCAACACGATGGTCATACCACGCGCCTTCAGCATCACCAGCACTTCGGCCAACTTCTGGTTGATGACCGGCGCCAGCCCCTCGGTGATCTCATCCAGCAGCAGCAGGTCCGCTCCGGTGCGCAGGATGCGCGCCAGCGCCAGCATCTGCTGCTCGCCACCGGAGAGGCGCGTGCCCTGACTGGTGCGCCGCTCATGCAGATTGGGAAACAGGGCATAGAGCTCATCCAGCGACATGACCTGGCTCTGGGCCTGGTCATGCCCTGTGCTCTTGACCAGCGGTGGCAGCAGCAGATTCTCCTCGACGCTCAGACTGGCGAAGATGCCGCGCTCCTCTGGGCAGAAACCGACACCGAGATGGGCGATGCGATGCGGTGCCAGCCCCATGCTGTCCTGCCCCTTGATGAGGATGTCGCCGCTGCGCCGGCCAACCATGTTCATGATCGCGCGCAGCGTGCTGCTGCGCCCGGCCCCGTTGCGCCCCAGCAAGGTCACCAGCTCGCCGCGCCGCACCGTCATGTTGACGCCATGCAGCACATGGGACTCGCCATACCAGGCGTTCAGCTCGCGCAGGCAGAGCTGCTCTTCCCCCAGCGACGAGTCGGCCGCCGAGGCCTGCCTGTCCACCGCCTGCTCCATAACCACCGTCATGAAACCTCCTTGTGCTCATCCGCCGTGGACTCGGGCGCTTCACTGCCCAGATACGCTTCACGCACCTCGGGGTTGGCCGACACGCTGGCGTAATCGCCCTCCGCCAGCACCCGCCCGCGCGCCAGCACGCTGATGCGATCGCACAGACGGCTGACCACGCTCAGATTGTGCTCGACCATCAGCACCGTACGGCCCCGCGCCGCGACACGAATCAGCTCGACCACACGGTCCACATCCTCGGCGCCCATGCCCTGGGTCGGCTCGTCCAACAGCATCAGCGTGGGCTCAAGCGCCAGCGTGGTCGCCAGCTCCAGCGCTCGCTTGCGACCGTAAGGCAGACTGGCGGTCACGCGGTGGGCGTCATCGCGCAGCCCTACCTGCTCCAGCAGGTGCAGCGCCTGCTCGTTCAGGCTGTCGAGGCTGCGTTCCGGCTTCCAGAAATGAAACGAGGTGCCCTGGGGGCGTTGCAACGCGACCCGCACGTTCTCGAGCACCGTCATCTGGGAAAACACCGCCGATATCTGGAAGGAGCGCACCAACCCCAGGCGCGCGATCTCATGCGACTTCATGCGGGTGATGGATTTGCCGCGGTAGAGAATCTCGCCGCGAGTGGCCGGCAGAAAACGTGTCAGTAGATTGAAGACTGTCGTCTTGCCGGCGCCATTGGGGCCGATCAGGGCATGGATATGCCCTTCCTGCACCTGGAGATTGACGTCATCGACGGCCGTGAAGCCTCGAAAGTCCTTGCTCAAGCCACGCGTCTCGAGAATCGGGGCTGTCGCGGATGCGCCCCCGCTGGCACGCGGCCCCTGAATGGGCGGTGATGGCATGTCAGTACTCCGTCCTGACCGGCAAGCCGGTGGTCTGTGTCTTCCAAGAGACATGGGGGCTGTTCGTCAGCGCTGATGCCCGCAACGTCCGCCCACAACATCGCGGCTCGTCATCGACACGCAGTATCAACAGGAGGCGCTGTCCACAGGCCCTGGTCACAGGCCCTGGTCACAGGCCCTGTTCTCAGGCGCAATCAACAGACAGCACTGACAGGCCCTCGATACGCTCCATCGTTGCGACCGGCACAACTGACGTTAACGTAAACTAGAATAGCAAGAGGCGCGCTGCCAGCGGCAAGCGCGCTCACTCGACCAATAGCCGATATATCAGCGACTTCTTTACAAGGCAGCCATCCCGAGACATCTCAAGGCCGGCAGATACCCCACCAGCCCGAGCCGAACAGTCGGGATGAGCGCAATTCCCGCCATAAAAAAGACGCCTGTCCGTCGCGGAATACCGCGCCGAAGAGGCGTCAACGAGGGTTGCCGAGATCATGACCTCTGGCCGGAGTTCATGTACCTGACAAAAGACAACGGGTTTGGCCGGAGGCGGCAGGCCTCCGGCGGAAAGTCATATCAGCTCATATTGGAGTGGCGACCGGTCGAATCAGCATTCGATGGCGTTGACCGCGAGACCGCCCTTGGAGGTCTCCTTGTACTTTTCCTGCATGTCACGGCCGGTGTCGCGCATGGTGCGGATCGCCTTGTCCAGCGAGACGAAGTGATCGCCATCGCCACACATCGCCATCTGGGCGGCATTGATCGCCTTGACCGAGGCAATCGCATTGCGCTCGATGCAGGGAATCTGCACCAGGCCGCCGATCGGGTCACAGGTCAGCCCCAGATTGTGCTCGAGACCGATTTCCGCCGCGTTCTCGACCTGCTCCGGCGTCGCGCCCATCAGCTCGGCAAGCCCGGCGGCTGCCATGGCGCAGGCGGATCCCACCTCGCCCTGACAGCCGACTTCCGCGCCGGAGATGGAGGCGTTCTTCTTGCACAGAATGCCCACCGAGGCTGCCGTGAGCAGGAAATCGACCACGTCCTCCTCACGAGCATCATCCTGGAATTTCATGTAATAGCTGAGCACCGCCGGAATGATGCCGGCCGCGCCATTGGTCGGCGCCGTCACCATGCGACCACCGGCCGCGTTCTCCTCATTGACTGCCAGCGCGAACAGGTTGACCCAGTCCATCGCCGAGAAGGTCGAGGTGATGATCGACTTGCTGGATTCCACATCCAGCAGACGCGCATGCAGACGCTTGGCACGGCGCTTGACGTTGAGACCGCCGGGCAGCACGCCTTCGTGCGTCAGGCCGTTGTCGATGCACTCGTTCATCACTTCCCAGATGCGCCATAGCCCACGACGCACCTGAGTCTCGCTGCGCAGCGCACATTCGTTGGCCATCATCAGCTCGCTGATGCGCATCTTGTGCATGCGGCACAGCGCCAGCAGTTCATTGGCGGTGTTGAATTCATACGGCAGACGCAGGCTTTCATCTTCCAGCAGCGGGTCACGTGCGGCCTCGACTTCGTCGACCACGAAACCACCGCCCACCGAGTAATAGACATTGCGATAAAGCTCTTCGCGATGGCCGTAGGCGATCAGACGCATGGCATTGGGGTGATACGGCAGCGGCGCATCGTGCCACTGCATGTCACGTACCCACACGAAGGGCACCGCGATGCGGTTGTCGAGCAGCAGCGTCTGGGACTCCAGCAGCTCTTCGATGCAGGGGTCGATGATCGCAGGGTCGATCGTTTCCGGCAGCTCGCCCATCAGGCCGAGGATGGTCGCCTTGTCGGTGCCGTGGCCTACGCCGGTGGCAGACAGCGAACCATGCAATTGCACCTCGATGCGCGCCACGCGCTCCAGCTGATCACGTGAGCGCAGGGTCTCGACGAACTGCGCGGCAGCACGCATCGGGCCGACGGTGTGCGAGCTGGAGGGGCCGACACCGACCTTGAAGAGATCAAATACACTGATGGACATGACAACACCTCATCTCGGAAACTCGCCGCGCCTGAGCGCCTGCCAGTGGATGAGGCAATGATGATGGATAGGGACGGGACGCGACAAACCATAAAAATTGGCCGTGGGTTTAGCCTGACTAAACCCTATGCATCAAAAACGGCGTAAACTATGCTCTTCGCGCCACCTTGTGCCCTGATGCCTTTAGCTACCACCGCCATCTGCATCTGGCCATTGCGGCTTCTCCCTCACTATCTGGCTCCAGCGCTTGCATGAGACCCGCCCATGACGTCTTCCCTCGACAACACGCCTGGTACTGGCCCCACCGCGCCGCCGACGGTGACCGGCACACCCGCCACCACACCGAGCCTGCGCCACCTGAATGGTCAGACCCATGCCTGGCTGCAGGTATTCGCCTGCGCCGCGCGTCACGGCTCCTTCACGCGTGCGGCAGAAGAACTGCACGTCACCACCGGCGCGGTGAGCCAGCAGATCAAGCAGCTGGAAGAGCGGCTGGGCTTCAAGCTGTTTCTGCGTCGTTCACGTGGACTCGAGCTGACAGGGGAAGGCGCGCGGCTGGCGCGCGTGGTGGAGCAGTCCTATAGCGCGGTGGGACTGGAGGTCAAACGGCTGCGCAGCGGCTTGATGAGCGGTGTACTCAGATTGCGTTCGGTGCCGTCATTTCTCTCCAAATGGCTGGCGCCCCGGCTGCCTCGCCTGCAGGCGCGCTTTCCGGATATCGAGCTGCACGTGCGCGCCGAGGACAGTGACTCGCCGCTGCGCGAGGGCGACTTCGAGCTGGCGGTCGACCTCAACGACGGTCACTACCCGGGCATGCAGGTCACCGAACTGATGGAAGAGGAGATCTTCCCCGTCTGCCATCCCGGCCTGATGCGCGGACGCCCACCGCTGCGCAGCGCAGAGGACCTCGCCTGGTATCCGCTGCTGCATGACATCACCGCCTGGCGCGGCAGTCACGATCACGCCGAGTGGGAATTCTATCTGGCCAGCATCGGTGCGCCCGAGATCAACGTTCAGCGTGGCTATACCTTCAACCGCAACCACCTGTCGATGGAGGCTGCCATCGCCGGCATGGGGGTCGCGATGGCAAGGCGCACCCTGATCACCGACGAGCTGTCGCGCGGCACGCTGATCGCGCCCTTCGCGCAGCGAGTGCTGACCGGCAAGCGCTACGTCATCGTCCATCCCCACGGCACCCTGGATGACGGCCGAATCCAGGCCGTGCATGACTGGATCGTCGAGGAAGCCGAGCGTGATAGGTTACGTCAGAGCTGACAAACATTTCCGCTCGGCGCAACATCGATGCTGAAATGGAATCTCACAGTTTTCTTATCAGAATATTAACTGAGCACCTTTGCATCGTTATAATGAGCAGGCAAACGACACCCTCACCCTGACAGGCAGTCCATGGACTGTCCGGAGAGTCCCTTGTCTCGCCTGACTTCGCATACCCAGCACCATAACGCTGTCCCGCTCCCCATCAGCGCCGAACAACCGCTGTATGGGCGCAAGCCCACTTCGCTCTTCATGCAAGCCTGCCTGCGCCTGGCCATCTATGCGCCACTGGTAGCCGCGATGATGTCGCTGGTCATGCATGATGCCCACCACTTCGGTGATGTCGGCTTCAGCGAAGCCAGCTGGACAGAACACATGCAGAGCACTCTGCTGGCGTTGAGCGCAGCCACCATGTGGATGGTGCATTCGCGCCTGCCGGACCTGCGCACCATCAGCCTGCTGCTGTTCGGCTTGTTCGCGGCGTCCCTGATCCGGGAACAGGACGCCCTGCTCGACGGCATGATCGGCGATGGCAGCTGGCAGTTCCTGGTCAGTGTGGTCGCTATCCCGGTCATCATCGGCGTATGGCGCAACCGCAGCCGCTTCATTGCCGAGTTCGAGCACTTCGGGCGCAGCTTCGCGTTCGGCCTGTTCGGCGCCGGCTTCCTGGCGACCTACGTCTTCTCACGCCTCTATGGTCGCTCGGAATTCTGGAAAACCCTGATGGGGGACTCCTACCTGCGTTCGGTCAAGAATGCCGCCGAGGAAGTCACGGAACTGTTCGGCTACACCTTGATGGCCATCGCCGTGATCGAGATCGTGCTGCTGGCGATCCGCATGGGCCGCCAGCGCCGCGCCCTGCTGCGTGAGCTCAACGCCAACGACTGAGCCCGCCAGCAAAACCCTCTTGCCGAGCTGCGCGCATGACCTGTCGCATGGCCGTCACTTCGCCCTGCCCCATGAAATAACGCGAAGTGACGTGACAAGACATGAAGTACAGCGTGAAGCGAAAGAGACAGACCCGTGACTCCCAAAAGCCGCTGCTCACCTGAGCCGCGGCTTTTTTTCGTCTTTACCATCAACAGCCTCCGCTCTCGACAGGTCCCGCTGGGCAGCCGTCTCTCGATAGCCATTGCGCGAGGCGGTGACGGAAACGGCTGGACATCAAATGAGAATGATTATATTTTACTAAGCAGTGGATACAATTCAACTATCGCCACTGCCACAGGAAAGCACCGACAGGATCTTGACCGTGTCATGCCCTCATTCTCAAGGAGCCTCACATGCGCTGGTTCAGTAGCTACCGCTTGCACGGTCATAGTCTTGCCCCCAGTCTCCCGCAGCACAGCCTCATCATCAGCATGCGCTGGCCCAGCCGCTGGCGATTGACGCCCGGTGCCACCGTCGTGGTGGAACATCCCAGGCTCGGCCAGCTGGTCAAGCGCCTGCATCGCATCGACGACAACGGCCGCCTGTGGCTACGTGGCGAGCACCCCGACGGCTTGAGCAGCGAGCAGATGGGGCCGGTCTCCCGTCAGTGCATCAAGGGCCGTGTCGTCTTCAGCGTGGCGGCAACGCCCTCGTCTCACCAGTTGCGCCACGGCGCCTGATAGCCCCCAAGGCACATCACGCAGCTCTGGAACGACACAGTTCGAAGGTGACAACATCCATAAAGACAAGCCTGAAGGCGGCACAGCCCATAGAGAAAGACCCGTAACGTAAAGCCCGCAAACGACAACGCCCGCCTCCCATTCGCATGGGGGCGGGCGTTGTCTTGTCAGCGGGGCCAGCTGTCGAGGCGCGGCCTCGAGCGCTTCAGATCACTCTTCCATGAAGGAACGCAGTGACTCGGAGCGTGACGGGTGACGCAGCTTGCGCAGCGCCTTCGCTTCGATCTGACGGATACGCTCACGGGTGACATCGAACTGCTTGCCGACTTCCTCGAGGGTATGGTCGGTGTTCATGTCGATACCGAAGCGCATGCGCAGCACCTTGGCTTCACGTGCGGTCAGGCCGGACAGGATACCGCGGGTCGCTTCGATCAGACCTTCGCCTGTGGCGGAGTCGATCGGCGAGACCATGGTGCCATCCTCGATGAAGTCACCCAGGTGCGAATCATCATCGTCACCGATCGGCGTCTCCATGGAGATGGGCTCCTTGGCGATCTTGAGCACGCGACGCACCTTGTCTTCCGGCATCTCGAGACGCTCGCCCAACTCTTCCGGCGTCGGCTCGCGACCCATTTCCTGCAGCATCTGACGCGAGACACGGTTCAGCTTGTTGATGGTCTCGATCATGTGCACCGGAATACGGATGGTGCGTGCCTGGTCCGCGATGGAGCGAGTGATCGCCTGACGGATCCACCAGGTGGCGTAGGTCGAGAACTTGTAACCACGACGGTACTCGAACTTGTCCACGGCCTTCATCAGACCGATGTTGCCTTCCTGGATGAGATCCAGGAACTGCAGGCCACGGTTGGTGTACTTCTTGGCGATGGAGATGACCAGACGCAGGTTGGCCTCGACCATTTCCTTCTTGGCACGACGCGCCTTGGCTTCACCGATCGACAGGCGACGGTTCACTTCCTTCAGCTCGCTGACCGGCAGCTGGACCATGTCCTGCTCGAAGGCGATCTTGCGCTGGGCACGCAGCACGTCGGCACGGAACGGCTCGAGCTTGTCGGCGTACTTCTTACTACCACCGATGAAGCTGTCGAACCAGTCCATGTCGGACTCGTGGCCCGGGAAGGCCTTGATGAAGCTCTTGCGAGGCACCTTGCCGCGCTTGACGAATATCTGCAGGATGACCTTTTCCTGCTCGCGCACCTGTTCGACGGACACGCGGACCTGGCCGACCAGACGCTCGAAGTGCTTGGGCACCAGCTTGATCGGCGAGAACAGCTCGGCAAGACGGTCCTGCTCGGCTTTCGCCTCGGCAGAGCCGGAACCGTACTTCTCGATGGCGGCCTTGGTCGCCTCGTTCTGTTCACGGATCTGCTCGAAGCGGACGCGGGCCAGCTCGGGATCCGGGCCGCCTTCAGAGGCGGAATCGTCGTCTTCGTCTTCGTCGCCTTCGGACTCTTCACCCTCGGGAATCTCTTCGACTTCCTCGACTTCGACTTCGGCGACACCCGGCACGCCTTCGTCAGGGTCGATGAAACCGGAGAAGAGATCGGACAGACGTCCGCCGTCCTCGCCCAGAGTGCCGTCGTAGGCTTCCAGGATGGAGTCGACTGCCCCCGGCAAGAATGCCAGCGACGACATCACCTCACGCGTGCCCTCCTCGATCCGCTTGGCGATCTTGATTTCGCCTTCACGGGTCAGGAGTTCCACGGTGCCCATCTCACGCATGTACATGCGGACGGGGTCGGTGGTGCGTCCCACATCGCTTTCCACCGCGGCGAGGGCGGCAACGGCCTCTTCGGCGGCAGACTCGTCAGTGGAGGAATCAGACATCATCAAGGTATCGGCATCGGGCGCTTCTTCCGCGACCTTGATGCCCATATCGTTGATCATGCTGATGATGTCTTCCACCTGTTCGGGATCAGCGATATCCTCGGGCAGGTGATCGTTGACCTCGGCATAGGTCAGGTAACCCTGTTCCTTGCCGCGCGCGATCAACTCCTTGAGACGCGACTGCTGCTGCGCATTACCAGCCATAGAACCCCTATCTCGACGAAGAAGAATGAAGCACCTGGACGCGACGCGGCTCAGCGAGTGAGCATGGCGCCGGTATAGGGACGAAGAGAGCATCAAGCGCACCAGTATAGCGTGCCATCGGGAGATGCTGCCAGCGGCGTATTTGCCGGACCATCCAGGTGTGTTAGCGTTATCGGTTACGTTGCGGCAGTCCGCATCGGGAGCTACCTCATTAAATAGTGGGCATGAGTGCGTCTTTCAAGGCCATGGGGCGTATTTTCCTGCGCCATCACCTCAGCACTCACGGCATTTCCACCATTGTCGGCCTTCCTGGCACCAAGACTGCGTCAGCGCCGTGTTGCCAGCTCCATCAGCAGGGCCATCAGCCGCTGCTTCTCTTCTGCCGACAACTTCTCGCCACGCTTTTCCTTGGCCAGCAGGGCCTGATATTCCGCTTCCGGCGTGGTGCGCGCCTGCTGATGCTGGCAATGCTCCACCAGCCCCTTCAGCTCTTCGCTGCGCACGTCACGCGGAATCAGCAATTCGCGGGCTGCCAGCTGCTCAAGTCTCGGCCCCTGCGCGGTACCGAGGAAGTGCGCCAACAGCACCTGAGGCGAACGATATTGCCCTGCCTTCAGGAGACGCACCACATCGTTCAACAGCTGTGCATCCTCGCTGTCGGCCGGCTCGCCCGCCCCCTCTATCCACTCATTGGAGTCAGGCAGCTCGGCGACCAGCTGCGGCTCGTGCACCAGAAGATGCAAGAGGCGCGTCAGCATGCTGACCGAGGTGCGCTTCTGAGACCTGGCCGGCGTCGCGCGCGAAGCTTGAGCACCCTGGCCCGCAGACATCTCGTTGTGCGACTGCCAGTCATCCGACAGCCAGCCATCGGGCTCGCTGTCGCCGAAGCCGGCATCTGCCATCGCCTCCAGCGACGACCACTCGTCCTGCGCGTCACCCAGCGTCGCGCCGTCCTGAGGACCGGCAGCAGGCGCTGAGCGCGGCGCCGAGCGTGTCGCGCCGGGCTGACGTTGTTGCTGTTGCAAATGCTGCGGTTGCTGACGTAGTTGCTGATGCTGTCGGAGACGTGCCTGCTGGGCTTCACGCGCCGCGGCGCGCTCCACCAGCATGGCATTCAGCCGCTCACGCTCCAGACCACTGCGTCGTTCCAGCTCCTTGAGCAGCAGCGAGCGCAGCACCCCTTCGGGCACGCGCGAGATCCACTCCAGCGCCTGGGTCACGAACCGCTCGAGCTGCTCCATACGCTTGAGGTCACGCCCTTCCGCGGCCTGCTCGAACAGGAACTCGGAGAGCCCGGAGGCGCAGGTGACACGCTTCTCGAACGCCTCCTGCCCCTCGCTGCGCACCAGGGAGTCCGGGTCCTCGCCTTCCGGCAGGAACAGGAAGCGCGCCTGACGGCCATCGATCATGACCTCGAGCACGGTTTCCAGCGCGCGCCGCGCCGCCTGCCGACCTGCCTTGTCGCCGTCGAAGCAGAACACCACCTCATCGACCAGGCGATAGAGGCGCTTGAGGTGCTCCTCACTGGTCGCGGTGCCCAGGGTCGCGCAGGCATTGCGAATGCCGTACTGCGCCAGCGCCACCACGTCCATGTAGCCTTCGACGATCAGCATGCGTTCCAGCTTGCGATTCGCCTCACGGGCTTCAAACAGCCCGTAGAGCTCGCGCCCCTTATGGAAGACGGGAGTCTCGGGAGAATTCAGGTATTTGGGCTTGGCATCGCCCATCACGCGACCGCCGAAGGCGATGGTGCGGCCTTTCCAGTCACGGATCGGGAACATCACGCGATCACGGAAGCGGTCATAGCGGCGGCCGCTTTCCTCGTGATGGATCAGCAGACCGTATTCAATCTGCACATCCTCGCTGACACCCAGCTTGCTCAGGTGATGCTTGAGGTGCTCCCAGCCTTCCGGCGCGAAGCCGATGCCGAAGTCACGCATGACCTCGCGCGACAGTCCACGCCCTTCCAGATACTCACGTGCCGGCTGCGCGGCCGGCTCCGTCAGGCGCTGACGATAGAAGTCCGCGGCCGCCTCGAGCAGATTGACGCCCTCTTCGCGGGCCTGCTCGCGACGCTGACGCTCACGGCGCTCGTGCGGACTCTGGTTGCCGCCTTCGCGCGGCACTTCAAGTGCCAGCCGCGAGGCCAGCTGCTCCACGGCCTCGGGGAACGGCAAGCGATCGAACTCCATGAGGAACTTGAGCGCACTGCCGCTCGCCCCGCACCCGAAGCAGTGATAGAACTGCTTGTCCGGGATGACATTGAACGAGGGAGAGTTTTCCTGATGGAACGGGCAGAGGCCGACATAGCTCTTGCCGGCCTTCTTCAGCTGGACGCGCTCACCCACCACCTCGACCACGTCGGTGCGGGCCAGCAGATCGTCAATGAAGCCTTGAGGGATGAGACCAGCCATGATTCGCCAGAAGTCGTGGAAAAACGGACTGACCGCAAGATAGTGTCGGCTCAGCTGAGTGAGCGGCTACCTTCGGGTCAGGCCATTCCTCGAGTTAGCGACATGCGCCAGGCAACGGCACACGGTTCGAGAACAAACGGACAACTAGAGACAAAAACAAGCGGCCACCGTGAGGCAGCCGCTTGGTGTCCTTCCAGAGAGCAGAATATCACTCCCCAAAAGTACGGATCAGTAGAGACGCTCGAAACGCTTGCGCTCACGCTGAACCTTCTTGGCGTGGCGCTTTACAGCGGCCGCCTGCTGACGCTTGCGAACAGCTGTCGGCTTCTCGTAGTGCTCACGACGACGCACTTCGGAAAGAACACCGGCTTTTTCGCAGGAGCGCTTGAAACGGCGCAGGGCGACGTCGAACGGCTCGTTGTCACGTACTTTAACTGAAGGCATTAAACACTCACCTACCTTGAGATCATGAGTTCGGTTTGAACGCACATCCGGTGCAGCCACTCCTCAGGAGCCACCAGCCAGTGACGGTAAACCGCCACCTGCAGGTCGATCCAGCATCAATCAGTCGCCTGCGACACCACCGGTGAGGGTAGCCGTCGCTGGCTGGAATCATGATTCGGGGAGCTTTTGCGGGGTGGTCGGATGCACGACCCAGTCTTGCAGAGTGCCATATTCTAGACACCCGCCCCCGGCTTTGCAAACGCGGAAACCGGAAATCCTCTCTCCCTCTACGCCAGCTGGCGCGACACCCGTGCTCACAGCCAGTAGAATGTCGCGCATTCACGGCACACACGCCTCTCGGGCTCGCTCAGGCAGCCTCGCTGGCCGTGCCGCCCTCTACTTCTGATACTTCCTGAGAGTCAGCCATGCGTGTGCTCGGCATCGAGACTTCCTGCGACGAGACCGGCGTCGCCATCTACGACACGGACCAGGGCCTGCTTGCAGATGCCCTCTACAGCCAGATCGCCATGCACGCCGAGTTCGGCGGCGTGGTGCCGGAACTGGCGTCGCGTGATCACACTCGCAAGCTGCTGCCGCTGATCCAGCAGGTGATAGATGAGGCGCAGCTGCAGGCCGCTGACATCGATGCCATCACCTATACCGCAGGCCCCGGCCTGGTCGGCGCGCTGATGGTCGGCGCATCCACCGCACATGGGCTCGCCAAGGCATGGAAAGTGCCGGTGCTCGGCGTCCACCACATGGAAGGCCACCTGCTGGCGCCGATGCTGGAAGACGATGCGCCCGAATTCCCCTTCGTGGCGCTGCTGGTCTCCGGCGGACACACCCAGCTGGTCGCGGTGCACGGACTGGGCGAATACGAGCTGCTCGGCGAGTCCGTGGATGACGCGGCTGGCGAAGCCTTCGACAAGGCCGCCAAGATGCTGGAACTGCCCTACCCCGGCGGCCCGCAGGTCGCGAAGCTGGCCGAACAGGGCGACCCCACACGCTATCGCTTCCCACGCCCGATGACGGACCGCCCGGGCCTCGACTTCAGCTTCTCCGGCCTCAAGACCCACACCATGGTCACGCTCAAGAAGGCCAAGGCCGCGGATGACCTGGATGAGCAGCACTGCGCCGATATCGCGCGCGCCTTCGAGGAAGCCGTGGTCGACACCCTGGTCATCAAGTGTCGTCGCGCACTGGACCAGACCGGCCTCAAGCGTCTGGTCGTCGCCGGCGGCGTGAGTGCCAACACCCGCCTGCGCGAACGCCTGAGCCATGAGCTAACCAAGCGCAACGCCCGCGCCTACTACCCGCGCGGCCGCTTCTGCACCGACAACGGCGCGATGATCGCCTACGTGGGCGCGCAGCGCCTGAATGCCGGCGAGCAGGACACCGGCCCGATGAAGGCCGTGCCGCGCTGGCCGCTGGACAGTCTGACGGCCCCGAGCACAGCGCAGGACTGAGGCTCAGCCCTGCCAGGCGCCAGTGCCCTGCCAGACGCCAGTGCCCTGCGAGACAACAACGCCCTGCCGATGAGAATCGGCAGGGCGTTGTTGTTGAGGGGCCAGTCATGTTCATCGCCGGACACCGGCAACGTGGTGCCTGATGGTGTCAGACCGTGGCATCAGCGCGAGAGATCATGCGGCAACGCCAGCTGAAGTCCACCGGCCACAACGGCTGCTGTTCGGCGCGCCCGGCGGCCACGAAGGCCTTCCACAGCGAAGCGTAATCCTCGCCGGTGACGGGGTGGCGCTCTTCGCCGAACGACTCGGCCAGCGGCAGCAGCACGAAGGCATTGCGATCGACCTCATCGCGCGGCAGCATCACGCCATCGACCTCCCCGGTCAGGGTACCGACGGTCAGCAGGTCCAGATCCAGGGTGCGCGGACTGAACTTGGCGCTGTTCTTGAGGCGACCGTTGGCCAACTCGAGCTGCTTGCACCAGGCCTGCAATTCGCCGACGCTCCAGTCGCTCTCGAAACCCGCGACCAGATTGAGGAAGTTGCGCCCGTCGACGAAGCCCACCGGTTCGCTCTCGTAGACGGAGGACAGCGTCAAATTGCCGAAGGTCGCTTGCAGCGCATCCAGGCAGACCCGCACATGATGCTCACGCTCGATATTGCTACCGATGGAGATCAGTACCAGACTCATGCCGGCGCATCCGAGGCGGCATCGAGGCTACCGCGCACGATACGCACGCCAACGGCGGCGGCTTCCGGCACGGCGCCCGGCTTGCGCACCGTCATGGTCAGCCAGGGGATGCCGAATTCTTCACGCAGCAGGGCCGCCAGGCGTTCGGCGAAGGTTTCCACCAGCTCGAAGCGGCTATCTTCGGCGAAGGTCTGGATTCGCGCGCTGATGGCGGCATAGTCCAGGGTGTGCGTCAGGTCATCGTCGGCAGCTGCGGCACGAATATCCGTGGCCATTTCCAGATCCATCACCAGACGCTGGCGAATGGTACGCTCCCAGTCATAGACACCAATCACGGTTTCCACGACCAGAGCCTCGATCAGCACACGATCCACGGCGTTACCTCTATGCTTGTCGAATGAACGAATAAAAACGACGCCCAAGGCCCCGCCATCATGCGACTGATTCTACTGCACCCGGCCCCTGCTTGGCCAAGCCGCCTGCCCCTCTCTCCCTGCCTGTGTGCGACACCTAGGACACTCAGCGAGTCGGTATCATGTTGACGGGCCTGATCGAGTGGGGCGCGCAACTGTCCACCTGGCAACAGTTGAGCCTGCTGATCGCCGTGGCCTATGCCAGCGGCTCGGTGCTGGGCGCGGTGTGGATCTGTCAGCGACTGGGGCTGCCCGACCCACGCCTGGCGGGCTCCTTCAATCCGGGCTTCTCCAATGTGCTGCGGCTGCATGGCGCACTGCCCGCCGCCCTGGTGCTGGTATTCGATGCCGCCAAGGGCATGCCGGCACTCTGGCTGGGGCTGGCGCTCTCGCTGCCGCCCTGGGCTCTGGGATTGATCGGGCTGGCCGTGCTGATCGGCCACAGCCTGCCGCTGTGGCACCGTGGCCATCGCGGTGGCAAGGCAGTGGCCGCCGCCTTTGGCGTGCTGCTGATGCTGGCGCCAGGCGTCGCCTTGAGCTGCGCCGCATTATGGGTCGGGTTGGCATGGCGACTGCGCACGGCAGCCATCGCCTCACTGGTGGCCGGACTGGCGGCACCCCTGTTCAGCCTGTGGCTGGCGCCGCAGATGAGCGGCGTGATTCTGGTCTTCGCCAGCCTGATCGTGATTCGTCATGCACTGAATCTGCGCCGTCTGAGCGATGGCAGCGAGCCGCGCCTGTAAGCATGCTTTGCTCACACGCAGCGCACTGCTCATGAAAAACACGCTCTGCTCAAACGCACACTCCGCCTCACAAAAGCCCCCTTCCTGCGGTCAGGACGCAAAAGCCCCGGCGCAGGGCCGGGGCTTTCGGGGTCATATGCTCAGGTCAGGTGCACAGATCAGGTGCTCAGCAGCAGGCAGGTGATCAGTGACTGTTTCCGCAGCCGCAATGAGGCGCGTGCACTTCCGGCATGGCCCGCCATTCGCTCAGCGCCTGCTCGATGGCCTGCTGGCGCTGCTCACTGAGCGCACGCCCGATCTCCGCCCCTTTCAGACCCTGTTCGACCAGAGATTGCGGCGACACCGCCGTCGCGGCTTGCCAGACGGCATTGCCCAACCGTGCCAACCCCTTGTCCTCGACGGCCAGCAGGGCCACCAGCACCGACTGGCGCTCACCACGCCGCCAGGCATCGACACCATCCAGCCAGGCCTTGAGATCGGCTGCGCTCACGCCACCTTCCCGCCGCGAGGCCTCGTTCAATTCCCGGCACAGACGTGCCTGCTGGGCGGCGTCACGCACGGCGCTGGGCAGGCGCAGGTCCTGCGCCAGGGCATCGATCTCGTCGCGTGACAGGTGCTCCACCAGGCGCGCCATGCGCCAGCAGACCATCTCCGCCTCATCGACCAGCTGACGCGGCAGGCGATCCAGACGCGCCAGCGCCGCTGTGAGCTGGTCGGCATCGCGGGTCAGTGGCGGCATCAGCACCGCCAGCGCTCCCAGCTCATCAAGCAGCTGGAAATAGGCCTCGGGACTGGCCTCGCCCAACGCCTTCTCGGTCTCCTTCCAGACCCGCTCGGCCACCAGATGCGAGACCTCGCCGCTCTCGACCATGGCCACCATCATCTCCCGCGTCTCATCCGCGACCGTGAAGCCGAGCCCCTGATAGCGCGCCAGAAAGCGTGCCACGCGCAATACGCGCAGCGGGTCTTCGCTGAAGGCACTCGAGACATGACGCAACATACGCGCCTCGAGATCCGCCAGGCCACCATAGGGATCTATCACCTCGCCCTGACCCGGCGTGCTGTCGAGCGGTTCGGCCATGGCATTGATGGTCAGGTCGCGACGAATGAGGTCGTCCTCCAGCGTCACATCGGGGCTGGCATGCACGCTGAAGCCGACATACCCGTGGCCGGACTTGCGCTCGGTACGCGCCAGCGCGTATTCCTCCTGGGTCTGCGGATGCAGGAAGACCGGGAAGTCCCGCCCGACCGGCCGAAACCCCCGCGCCTGCATATCTTCCACCGTCGCGCCCACCACCACGAAGTCGCACTCGTACCACGGCCAACCCAGGCGCGCATCACGCACCGCGCCGCCCACGCGATAGACCTCAAGCCCGCTCAACAGGCGGTCACGCGAATCGGTCAGTGAAGAAGGCGTCGTCTGAGTCATGCGAATGTCCTTGCCCTGCGGCACGAGATACAAAGCTGAATGAGGAAAGCGAGGAAAAACGACCAGTGATGGCAGTCACGTGCAGGCGGCGTCAGCTACCGCTCTCGACGTCATCACCATGCGTCAATTGGTACTGGGTAAAGCCACCATCGAGGGAATAGACCTTTTCGAAGCCCTGCCCCGCCAGCCAGGCGGCCGCCTGCTGACTGGAATGGCCGTGATAGCAGACCACCACCAGCGGCTTGTCGCGCGGGGTGTCTTCCAGAATGGCACCGGCACTGGCGTTGTCCAGATGACGGCTGCCCGGGATACGCCCCTGCGTGAAGCTGAGCGGATCGCGAATATCGAGTACCACGAGCGACGGGTCGCGTTGGCGCCAGTCACTGAGGGTTGCGAGATCAAGATGTTCGAAACTCATGCGGACTCCGCTTGTTGAGTAAGGGGAAAGGCATTCGCCAGCGACGGCAGACCTGCTGTCACTGGCGATGCGAGGTCGCTCAGCGCGAGGACAGCGCCGGCTCGAAGACGCGCTCTTCCGTCTCGAGATTGAGCGCCGTCAGGCCACCGCCCCACACGCAGCCGGTGTCCAGCGCCTCGACATCCTGGCGCGCCGCCGGCGTCTCGCCTTCCAGAGCAGCCCAGTGACCGAACAGCAGGCGCGGCGAATCATCCCAGGCCCCTTCGGGACGCGGGTACTGGAACCAGGGGCGACATCCCTCCGGCGCGCTGTCCAGCCCTTCCTTGGCCGCGAAATCCAGTCGACCATCACTGTGCAGAAAGCGCATGCGCGTGAAGACATTGACGATGCAGCGCAGGCGCGGCGTGCCTTCGAGATCCTCCTGCCAGCGGTCCGGCGTATTGCCGTACATCTCGCCAAGAAAGCCTCGATAGTCGTCGCCCGCCAGCACGGCGTGCGCTTCGCGGGCATAACCGGCCGCCTGGTCCAGCGTCCAGCTCGGCAACACGCCAGCATGGCTCATTACCGTGCGACGATTGCCGACCAGCGCATCCACCATCAGCGGCTGACGACGCAGCCAGTCCAGCAGTTCCTCACGGTCCGGCGCCTCGAGAATCGGCCTCAGCGTATCGGAGCGCTTGTGACGGCTGAAGCCTTCGGCCACCGCCAGCAGGTGGAGGTCATGGTTGCCCAGCACCACCCGCGCATCATCGCCCAGCGACTTGACCAGACGCAGGCACTCCAGCGAACCCGGCCCGCGATTGACCAGGTCCCCCGCCAGCCACAGCACATCGCGCCCCGGAGTGAAATCGAGGCGCTGCAACAGAAGTTCGAACTCTTGATGGCAGCCCTGCAAATCGCCAATCGCCCACTGCGTCATGCCAACTCCCTGGCCGCCGAGGCGGCCTGACTTGCTGTCTTGAATACGAAATGCTGCATCACGCGGCCACCCTAGTGAACCTGATGCGGACCGGCGAGACGGAACGGTGCGATGGCGACCTCGAAGGTGCGCGCATGGGTCGCGTCACAGAAGGTATAGGCCCCCTGCATCACACCGACCGGCATGTCGAGCACGGCGCGTGAGGTATAGCGGAAGCTCTCGCCGGGCGCGATCAGTGGCTGCTTGCCGACCACGCCCTTGCCACGCACTTCCTGCTCATCGCCGCTGCCCTGGGTGATCTTCCAGTAGCGCGCCAGCAGCTGCACGGTCTCATCCGTTCCGTTGTGCACGGTGATGGTGTAGCGGAACACGTGTCGGTTCTCGCTCGGACGACTCTCGTCGGCGCAGTACTCGGGTACGGCGTCGATACGGATGTCCGCCACGCTACTCATGCGTCGTGGTCGCTGGCGTTGCGGGCGTCGCCCTTGGCATCGTTCTCGGCATCGAGACGTTCGCCACTGTCACTATCACTATCACGATGACTATCACTGGCACTGTCGGCTGCCGGCACACCATGGCCGACATTGCTGCGCGGACGCTTCTTCGGCGCCTTGTCGGCCTTGTCCACCGTCATGCCCTGCTCACTGAGATGGTTGCTGATCATCACCAGCTCAGCGACGGTCAGTGTCTGCGGACGACGCGAGGGGTCGATGCCCAGCGCGGTCAGCTGGTCGGCATCGATGCGGCCCTTGAAGTTGTTGCGCAGCGTCTTGCGGCGCTGGGAGAAGGCTTCGCGCACGATGACGGCGAGCAGCTTCTCATCCTTGGCCGGATGCGGCAGTTCATGGTGCGGCACCAGACGCACGATGGCGGAATCCACCTTCGGTGCCGGGAAGAAGGCGCTCGGCGGCACCAGGAACAGATTTTCCACCGCGCAGTAATACTGGGTCATCACCGACAGACGGCCCCAGTCGGTGCCACCCGGCTCGGCGGCCAGACGCTCGACGACTTCCTTCTGCAGCATGAAGTGCATGTCGGAGATCGCGCCGCGTGCTTCCAGCAGGTGGAAGATCAGCGGGGTGGAGATGTTGTATGGCAGGTTGCCGACCACGCGCAGCGCCGGGCCGTCACCGACCAGCTCCGGGAAGTCGAAGCGCAGGGCATCGCCTTCGTGGATCACGAAGTCCGGGTAGTTGAAGAACTGCACGCGCAGACCCGGGATGAGGTCACGGTCCAGCTCGATGACTTCCAACTTGCCTGCCGCTTCCAGCAACGGGCCGGTCAAGGCACCCTGCCCCGGACCGATCTCGACCAGGCGCTCGCCTTCCGCGGGACGAATGGCATTCACGATGCGAGAGATGACGCCAAGGTCCTGCAGAAAGTTCTGACCGAAACGCTTGCGAGCGCGATGCGCGGGGAAATGCTGGGACATGGGACTGACCTTCCTCCTGGGAATCCGTCGGGATTCCCGACAACAAGACGCCGCCATGGCCTGCAGGGACACAGGCAGACCGGGGCGGCGAGACCATCCTCGATGGTCGAATGACTGGGGTAGCGAGACGCCACACGGTGGCGCACGCCTGACGTGCCGCCATGCGGTCACGCCCGAGTGATGCGGGGATTATCTCAGGCTCGCGCGGCGGCTGCCATCTCGATGGCGACACGCACGGCCTGCAGCAGGCTGCCGACGTCGGCGCGCCCGCTGCCGGCAAGGTCCAGCGCCGTGCCGTGATCCACGGAGGTACGCACGATCGGCAGGCCCAGCGTGATGTTGGCAGCCTCACCGAAGCCGGCATACTTGAGCACCGGCAGGCCCTGGTCGTGGTACATCGCCAGTACCGCATCCACGCCATCGAGATGTCGCGGCGTGAACAGGGTGTCGGCCGGCAGCGGGCCATCCAGCTGCATGCCGGTCGCGCGCAGGGCGTCGAGCGTCGGGGAGATCACCTCGATCTCCTCATGCCCCAGGTGCCCGCCCTCGCCGGCATGCGGGTTGAGCCCGCATACCGCGATGCGCGGTGCGGCACAGCCGAAGTAGCGCGTCAGGTCCTTGGCGAGGATCTTCATCACTCGCGTCAGCCCCTCGGGCGTGATGGCATCGGCCACCTCGCGCAGCGGCAGGTGAGTGGTGGCCAGCGCCACCCGCAGCCCGGGGCACGCCAGCATCATGACCACTTCCTCGACCCCGCAGACATCGCGCAGATATTCGGTGTGGCCGGTGAAGCCCGCATGCCCGGCTTCGATCACGGCGGCCTTGGACAGCGGCGCCGTCACCATCGCACTGGCATGGCCGGCCTGGCAGGCGGCGATGGCGACATCCAGCATCGCCAGCACATGATCGCCGTTGCGCGCATCGATCACGCCCGGCTCGCTGGGCACTGCGAGCGGCACCGGCCACACTGGCAGCTCACCATTGCGGGCCGGCGGCAGCGGGTCGCCCGGCGACAACTCATGCACCACCAGCGGCAAGCCCAGCAGGCGAGCACGACTGACCAGCAAAGCGGGATCCGCCACGGCGACCAGCTGCGCGGGGAACGCTTCCGCCTGGCCGGCCAGCATGACCAGCAGCTCGGGGCCGATGCCCGCCGGCTCACCGGCGGTCAGGGCGATGATGTCGGGCGTAGTCTCTTCGGGACGATTCATGACGGCGTCTCGCTGCTCCACTCGGACTTACTGCTCATCGAGACGATTATCGACATAGGCCTCGGCACGCACCTGCTGCTGCCAGGCTTCGAGCTCATCATTGAGCTTGCGCTGGAACAGGGTCTTGCGCACCTTGTCACGCTGGCTGGAGTTGGTCACATCCTGCTGGCGACGCTCCTCGACTTCGATGATGTGGTAGCCGAAGCGGCTCTTGACCGGCTGGCTGATCTCGCCCACATCCAGGCCATTCATGGCCGTCTCGAAGGAGGAGACCGTCTGGCCCGGGCTGACCCAGCCCAGCTCGCCGCCCTTGAGAGAGCTGCCCTTGTCGTCGCTGAACTCCTGAGCCAGCGCGGCGAAGTCCTCGCCCCCCAGCAGGCGGCGGCGAATGGACTCGGCACGCTCAAGCGCCTGCTGATCGCTGAGGTTCGGGTTGGGCTGGATCAGGATGTGGCGTGCGCGCGTCTGGGAAATCAACGCCTTGCCCGCGCCACGCTTCTCGATCAGCTTGACGAGGTGATAGCCGCTGGCACTGCGCAGCGGCTCGGAGACCTGACCGGCCTGCATGCTCGGGATGACATCGGCGAACACCGTCGGCAGCTCACCGCCGGAACGCCAACCGAGATCGCCGCCGCTCAGCGCCTGACTACCGGCGGATTCGGCAGCAGCCAGCTGGGCGAAATCGGTGCCCTGCTCGATCTGCTGGCGCAGGCTGTCGGCCTTGGCGCGCGCGGCCTTGACCTGATCCGGCGTCGGCTCCTGGGGCAGTGCCACCAGCAGGTGGGCCAGATGGTACTGGACGTCGCTGCCGACATTCTGCTGATTGAGATAGCGATCTATCTCACGATCGGAGATCCGCACCCGGCTGGCGACGCTGCGCTGCTGGATCTGCTGCACCAGCAGCTCACGACGCACCTGATCGCGCACCTGGGCCAGTGACATGCCGTCCTGCTCGAGCTTGTCCGCGAAGGCTTCCAGGCTCATGCCGTTGTCCTTGGCGATGCCGCGCAGGGTGGCGTTGAGCTGGGTGTCATCGATGCTGAGGTTGGCCTGCTCCGCCAACTGCAGCTGAATCTGCTCGTTGACCATACGATCAAGAACCTGGCGCTCCAGCACGTCACGCGGCGGCAGGTTGATGCCACGGCTCTGCAACTGCTGACTCGCCTGGGTGACGCGCTGCTCCATGTCGCTTTGCATGATGGCGTCCTTGTTGACCACGGCAACCACGCGGTCGAGCAACTCGGCGGCACCGGCCGGCAGACTCGCCAGCACAAATGCCAGCCCCAGCGGGGCAATCAGGGTCTTGCGCATCACATGTTCTCTCGGCGTAAAAATGTTGATGGCGCCGCCCTGCGGCGGCGCCTTGGCGTCATTCACGGCCTGACGCGGCGACTCAGAAGCCCGCGTTGCGATAGCCCGGTACAGCCTGCTCCAGGTAGCTGTCAGCACTCTGGCCAACGCCTCCCAAGCCCTTGAATTCAAAGGTCAGGAAGATGCCATTCTTCTCTTCGTCATCCGAGATGGTGTTGGCGGTGTCGTTGTCATCCTGCCATTCACGCCAGGTGACCTGCACGCCGTAGCAGCAATCGTTGTACTGCACACCCAACACCTTCTCCAGTGAACGGGAATTGGTGCTGTCATACATGTAACGGCCCAGCAGCGACCAGCTCTCGCTCATCGGCGTCGCGAAGGAGAAATCCCACTCGTTGCGGGTATAGCCCAGCACGTCGTCCTCGTCCTCATCGTCGTAAGGCACGAAGCCTTCGATCTCACGATTGAAGCCAAAGTTCAGTACCGTGCCTTGTTCCGCACGATAACGCAGCGAGGTCTGGGCGCTTTCGGTCACGCCACGATCGAAATCCTGGAACACGGCCTGGGAGGCGGTCCACTGGTCGTTGAGCACCACATCGGCCTGGAAGACCACCGGCGAGCGGTCACGCGTCGCACGATAGTAGTCGGAGTAGCTGTCGAAGTCGGAGCGTGAGGTCTTGTCCGGATCACCGTCCATGTCGATGTTGCGGTCCGATAGATAGCTCGACTGGCCGACCCCCAGCTTGAGGCGTTCACGGCCGCTTTCATCGCTGATGAAGCGCGAAGACACGCCGTAGGAGACCTTGTTGGTATCGCCGACGCGGTCACCCCCGCTGAAGCGGTACGGAGACCACAGCTGATTCCAGCTGAAGGCGTCTTCCGAGGTGTCGAAGTCGGGCAGATCGGACTGGTCGACCTCCGGCACATAGGCGTAATAGAGGCGCGGTTCCAGTGTCTGGGTATAGCCATCGCCGAACCATTCGGTCTCGCGATCGAAGATCAGGCCGCTGTCCAGTGACAGCACCGGGATGGTGGCGGACGGGCTGGTGCTGCGGTCCGTCTCGCGGTCACCGTAATCCAGGCTGTATGACAGGCTGACCAGCTGGGCGCGCGGCTCGATGAAGCTCCAGCTCTGATCACTACGCCAGCCCAGTGCCGGCGCCAGACGCAGGCGCGAACCATTGGCAGCCTGGTCTTCGTCGATATCGGTATCCGTCTCATCGACATCACGCCAGAAGTAGGTCGCGTTGGAATTCCACTCTTCGTAGAAGCCGTTGGACTGACTCCAGCGACCATTCGCGGTCAGGCTCGGCAGACGGTAGAACGGCTTGTCATCGTTATCCAGCGGGTAGTCCATGCGCTGGTAGCCCTGCGCCTTGAACTGCAGGTCCCAGGCATCGCCGTGGTAATCGAGCTGTGCCAGACGCTCGAGGCTATCGGTTTCCGTTTCCCCGAAGTTGCGCCCGAAGTCGTCGAAATAATTGCCATCGGAGGCGGCACCGTACTTCAACTGGTAGTCGGTACGGGCGTCATAGCGGCCAGCATGCTGGTAGTTGATGTACCAGCGGTCCTCGCCGATCAGGTCTTCCTCGTCATCGTCGGGGTCGCTTCCGCCGTCGTCATCGGCGAGCCAGGCACCCTCGATGCTGCCTTCATCGCCACGCGGCAATAGATAGCGGAACTCGCCTTCCAGCATCTCGCCACGCTCGGAGATGTAACGCGGCGTGAGGGTGGCATCGTAATTGGGGGCCAGGTTCAGATAGATCGGCTGTGCGTAGTCGAAGCCGCTGGAGCTGGTGTAGCTGAACTGCGGCCACAGCAGGCCCGTGTGGCGACGGTCATCGACCGGGAAGCGCACGTAGGGCCAGTAGAAGACCGGCACGCCGCCCATTTCCATGCGCGCATGCTTGGCCGTCCCCCAGCCGGAGTCCTGATCGATGGTGATGTCGCTGCCGACCAGGCGCCACAGGCTGTTGCCCGGCTCACAGGAGGTGAAGCTGGCATCCTTCAGGCGGTAGCGGCCATCCTCGAGACGCGCCAGCTGCACCGCATCGCCGCGCACATGCTGCTCGTGAAAGACGTAGTGGCCGTTGTCGACGCTGGCCGCATCGCTGTTGAGCGAGACCCGCGCATCGTCGCCACGCAGCAGGACTCCGGGCTGGCGATAGGTGACAGGGCCCTTGGCGGTGGCGGTGTCACGCGCCTCGTTGACGCTGACCTCGGGCGATTCCAGTTGGGAATCACCGCGGCGCAGCACCACCTCCCCCATCAGGGTGGCGACGCCATCGTTGCCGTAGTTGGCCTTGTCGGCCGAGGTCGTGACCTGCTCCGGCGTGTCGCCCGCCTCGATACGGTAGGCCGGCGTGACATAGCGCCCGGAGCACAGCTGGCCCTGCGGCACCTCATCATAGGGCTGCCAATCGAGCTGACTGGCTGACAGGGGCTCGGGCGGAGCGGCCTGTGCCATCAGAGGAGCGCCGGCGGCCAGTGGCGCCAGGGTCCACAACAGACGGAAAACCAGTGGCTTGAGCTGCCAGACCGGGCGGTCATCGCCCGATCGGGCTATCGATGCCTGCCGGGAATGAGCAGACAGAGAGTGAGTCGCGAAGCGACGCTGACGTCGCCCGGGAGCGGTCGTCGGCTTGCCCGGATGGGATGAATGGCTGCGCTGGGCCATGGCTGCTCTGTGTCCTTGGCTGGGGGAATCGGTATTATACAGGCCCAGCAACCGGCCTTCCTGCTTGCCGGTTCCGCCTGCCTTCTCGTCACCACACGACAGCATGCGGGGCCGCGGCACAGGCGTCAACTGACAGCCGGCCCCGCACACGCTGACAGGAGCCCAAGCCCCATGACATCCGACGCCCGCCGCCAGGCGCTGCACGCCTGGGCCGCCGCCCGCCACGACCTCACGCCAGAGGCCGTGCGCATGAGCGCCGTGGCTGACGACGCCAGCTTCCGCCGCTATTTCCGCCTGCACCTCGAGGAGCTCGACCCGGCCACGCCGGCGCGCATCCTGATGGACGCGCCGCCCGAGAAGGAAGACAGTCACGGCTTCGTCGCCATCGCCCGCCAATGGCGTGACGCCGGCCTGCCGCTGCCCGAGGTCTTCGCCTTTGACGAGTCACTCGGCTTCCTGGAGCTGGAAGACCTCGGCGACACCCCGCTGATGACCGCCCTGACCAGCACCGAGCACGCCGACCACTACTATGGCGAAGCCATCGGGCTGCTCGAGCAGCTGCATCAGCTGCCACCCGGCAACCTGCCTGCCTATGACGACGCCCGGCTGTCCGCCGAGCTGGAGCTGTTTCCGGATTGGTGTCTTGGCCAGCTTCTCGACATGCCGCATGACCGCCGCTACGCCGCCTGGGGCAAGCTGAGAGACCAATTGCTCGCGGCCGCCAGCGCGCAACCGGTGGTGAGCGTGCATCGCGACTTCCATGCCCAGAACCTGTTCCTGCATCAATCAGCATCCCAGGACCAGCCCCGGCTGTGGATCATCGACTTCCAGGACGCCGTCAGCGGCCCCGAGAACTACGACCTGATCTCGCTGCTGCGTGACCGTCACTGGCGATGGCCGGAACCCGCCATGGCGCGCTGGATCGAGCAGGCACGCCTGGCCGCCTTGCCACGCTACGCCGCCACCGGCTTGCCGGCACCAAGCCCGCTCGAGTACCGCCAGAGCGTCGAGCGCATGGGCGTGCAGCGCAATCTCAAGATTCTCGGCATCTTCGCGCGCCTGACGCTGCGGGACGCCAAACCCCGCTACCTGACGCTGATGCCGCGCTTCCTTGGCCACCTGCGCGAAGGCCTGGCCTTCTGCCCGGAACTGATCTCCTTCACCCACTGGCTGGATGAGGTACTGACGCCGGCACTGTCACTGCGCCTGGCCGAGGAATGCGAGGCCCGCGATCTGCGTCTCGTCAATGGCGAGCGCCCCGAGATCAACCTCGATGATTACGATGAGCTGGCGGCACTCGCCGATCGCGCCGCCCGCCTGCAGCGCAACGCGGCCGCCGCTACGGCGAAGAGCGCTGCGGCAAGTGGGGAAAGCAAGGAAAGCACTGCAAATGCCGATGACGAGCCAGGGAGCCACTGATGCGCGCGATGATTCTGGCGGCCGGTTTCGGCACGCGCATGCGCCCGCTGACCGACCATACCCCCAAGCCGTTGCTGGAAGTCGCCGGGCTGCCGTTGCTGGAGCACCACCTACTGCGTCTGGAAGCGATCGATGTGGACAAGGTCGTCATCAATGTCGGCCACCTGGCCGACAGGATTCTGAGCCACTTCGCCGCGAAGCCGAATGTCCAGGGCCAGCTCGAGGCTTGCTGGCAGGGGCGCAAGCGCTCCCTGACACTGATCTTCTCGCACGAGGAGACGCCACTGGAAACCGGCGGCGGCATCGCTCGCGCCCTGTCACTCTCCGGTGCGTTGACGCAGGACGCAGGCGATGACACGCCCTTCCTGCTGATCAATGGCGATGTCTGGTGCGACGTTGACCTCACGCTGCTGACCATCCAAGCGCTGGCGAGCCATTCACTGGCTCTACACGCCGACCAGCCGCAGGCGCTGGCGGGGCTGGTGCTGGTGGATAACCCGCCCCATCATCCCGAGGGCGACTTCCTGCTCACCCCGGCGGGGATTGTGAAGGGTGAAACCCGCGACGAGAGTGACGAACAGGACGAGAAGGAAGAGAAAGATGAGCAGGAAAAGCAGGCCGGCAGCCGCCTGACCTTCTCCGGCGTGTCGTGGCTGTCACCCCGCCTGATCCGTCGCGCCATCGCCGAGACACCGGCCTACCAGGGCCCTGACAGCGTCTTCAAGCTGGCGCCGCTGCTGCGTGACGCCATGCAGCATGGCGAGGTACGCGGCCTGCATCATCGCGGCGCCTGGATCGATGTCGGCACCCCACAGCGTCTGGCCGAGCTGGATGAGCTGCTGAGCCACGCCAGGGCCTGAGCCAGCGCGATATAAGCTCAGCGCTGGACGTTCCTCCGGGCACGCCGATGACAATGCTACCCTGTGCGCCATCGTGCTCACCGCGCCCTTGGCTTCCATAGCGCTCAGCCCGCATGACTCTCAGCCTCTATCGCTGTCGGCCCCTATGGCTGCTAGCGCCGGGCCGGTGGCGCATCAACGACTTATCAGAAGGAGAAGTTCCGACATGGCAATGAACGCCAGCATCAAATGGACCGATGGTCGCCAGTTCCTCGCCGAATCCGGCAGCGGCCACAGCGTGGTCATGGACGGCAATCCGGACAACGGCGGTCGTAACACCGGTCCGCGTCCGATGGAAATGCTGTTGATGGGTCTGGGCGGCTGCACCAGCTTCGATGTCATCCAGATTCTGGAAAAGGCCCGCCAGCAGGTCACCGACTGTCACGCCGAACTGAGCGCCGAGCGCGCCGATAGCGTGCCGAGCGTGTTCACGAAGATTCACGTCAAGTTCGTGGTCACCGGTCGCAACCTCAAGGAATCTCAGATCAAGCGTGCCGTCGAGCTGTCCGCCGAGAAGTACTGCAGCGCCTCCCTGATGCTGAGCGCCGGGGGTGTCGAGATCACTCACTCCTACGAAGTCATCGACATCGCGGCCTGATCTCGCCTCGCCCTCCCGCCGCTCAAGGCCCCGCCGACGGCGGGAGGGAGCGCACCACTGACGACGACTCGCCTGGATCGGCGGGAATTGTCGCTGGCGTGTCAGCCCTGCCTGTGCATAATACGCCCCTCAAACCGGTCGTCTCACCGGTCATCTCGTGGCAAAGATGGCACGCAATGCTCCCTGTGAGTCATGCTGCCAGCGCCCGGGACGGACCTTTCGAGATGTCCTCTTCGGCCCGATGCCTGCCTCTGCCCCATTGCAATGGCGCATCGGATGTCATACCACCCTCCCATCTCAAGGAGGCCTGGACGTGAGCGATCAACTCCGCCTTCACGGGTTCAACAACCTCACCAGTTCGTTGAGCTTCAATATCTACGACATCTGCTACGCGCAGACCGAAGAGCAGCGCACGGCGTATATCGATTATATCGATGAGCTCTACAATGCCGAGCGTCTTACCCAGATCCTCAAGGATGTCACCAACATCATCGGTGCCCACGTGCTGAACATCGCACGTCAGGACTACGAGCCGCATGGCGCCAGCGTGACCATCCTGATCGCCGAGCACGAGCTGGAAGAGCAGGACGCGTCCCAGACCGCGCCGGGCCCGGGCCCGTTGCCGGAAACGGTCGTCGGCCATCTGGACAAGTCTCACGTCACGGTGCACACCTATCCCGAGTCCCACCCGGACAACGGCATCAGCACCTTCCGTCTGGATATCGATGTCTCGACCTGTGGCATGATCAGCCCGCTGAAGGCGCTGAACTATCTGATCCACAGCTTCGATTCCGATATCGTGACCATGGACTACCGTGTGCGTGGCTTCACGCGCGACGTGGATGGCAAGAAACTGTTCATCGATCACGACATCACCTCCATCCAGGATTACCTGGCGGAAGACACCAAGCGTGCCTACCAGATGGTCGATGTGAACGTGTATCAAGAGAACATGTTCCACACCAAGATGCTGCTCAAGGACTTCGAACTGGACAACTACCTCTTCGGCACCTCGCGTCGCGAGCTGACCTTCGAGGAAGCCACCAACATCGAAGGCCGCCTGCGTCGTGAAATGCTCGAGATCTTCTACTCGCGCAACTTCGACTGATCACCGCCCGAGCCATGCGCGACCGCCACAGCGTATGTGTCCGCTTGGCTGAGGCCTGGTGACAGTCCGAAAAAAGCCCCCTGACACCTCACGGTATCAGGGGGCTTTCATTATCTGCCTGTCGGTTCAACGATCGCCGGCGGGGTCCTCCCTGTCTGGCGGAGCGGCATCTCTCAGGCGCTGTTCCATCTCCTCATTCACCTGGCGATGCAGCGCCTCGCGGTGGCGCTCGTGATCAGCCAGCGACTCTCCCCGCTCCTGCGCGACCTGATCCAGTCGTTCACGCAGCTCGCGCACTTCCGTCGTCAACTCGCTGATCTGATGATAGAGCGCCCGCGTCATGTCGCGCTGGGCACGCGCCGCTCGGGCCTCCTGCTCGCTGTCATCCTCGATGAAGATCGAGCTGATATAGGCGGCGAAACTCCCGAACAGCCCCACGCCCCCGACCATCAGCAGCACCGCCACCACGCGACCGAGCGTCGTGATGGGATAGTAGTCGCCATAGCCGACAGTGGTCACCGTCACCACCGCCCACCACAGCGCCTCCTCGGCGGTATTGATGGGGCTGTCGGGATTCGGTGTCTCCACCATCAGCATGGTCAGGGCGCCGAATACCACCAGCAGCACCGTAGCGGTGGCCGCCGAGGCGAAGACCCCCTCGGCCCGGTTGCGGAACAGCAGCTTCCAGATCATTTCCATCGACTTGATGGCGCGCAGCACCCGCAGCACCTGCACCACGCGAAACAGCCTCGCGCCCTGGAAGAGTCCCGCCGGGATACAGGCCAGCAGGTCGATCCAGCCCCACTTCATGTACTCACGTTTGCTCTTGGCACTGGCGAAGCGCTTGCAGAAATCGATGAAGAAGAACAGGCAGACCACGTAGTCCATGTACTCCAGCAGCCGCTGGACCTGGGGTGACAACACAAAGACAAGGTCCACCACCATGGCGCCGATCACATAGATCGACAGCACCAGGATGAACAGCTGAAAGGGCGTGACGCGTTCCTGCATCCGAAGACTCTCCGTGAATGGGGCTCTGGAAAGCCTACCCCATCCTCGACGCCCTGACAGTGTGAAGCCACCGCTGGCATGCGCCCGGGCACTCATCTGTCCGATGGTTCATGCATCCCTGGGCTCATGCGTCCGGTGGTTCATGGATTTCTGGCCTCATGCACCCGCGCTCATCAAGCCTTGTTGCGCGACTCCTCGTCACTCGGGGGCTGGAAGGTGGACTGCTCGCTGATGTCCTCCCCACTGATGCGATTCAAAAGCTTGCGCAACTTGTGACGCTGCCTGCGTGATGACAGGCGATTGGAATCCCAGCGCTCCGGTACCAGCGCACATTCTCCATTGGCATCGTGCAGGCGGAAGGCACGCTCGACGCCGATCGGATGGTCCTCACTGCCGTAGATGCCGATGATTTGCAGCGTCAGGCGCTGGAATTCCAGCTGCTCATTGCTGGGCCAGTGACCGTCGAGCGAGATGCCATTGCGGCGCGCCATGCGCTCGATGACTTCAGAGAAAGTCCCGATATGCAGGAAGTCGCCCGAGCCCAGCGGCCCCTGACGCGTGGTATCGGAGATACGCCATTCACTGCTGCTGGAAGCCCCCTGCGCGGGCTGTTCGCTGTCGCCGTCCTGCTGGTTGTCCCCCTGCTCGTCACCTTCCTGATAGCTGCGTTCGAACTCGGTGACATCCATCAGCAGGCTGCCATGACTGGTATCCAGCCTGGCGATGATGTGCTCGATGAAGATCGACTCAGCACTCATGTTGCTGATGATGCACAGACTGTCGATACCCTTGGACTTGCCGCGATTGATCAGCACTCGCGGCCGGCGCTGGCGCCGGAAGTTGTGATACAGCAGCTGCGCGTAGACCAGCCAGATGAAGAACGAGCCGACACTGGCAATCGCCGAGATGGTTTTCGAGTGATTCGCGATCCACTCCATCATGCTGACCTCCCCTGTCAACGTTGTCTGGTGCACCCTTTCTTGGGGACAGCGACAGGGGATTGCGAGCATTGATTTGGCGTTAAACCTCTTTGTTGCTGACCTGATCCTCGCCCAGCAGTGCCTGCCAGAGGGTAATCACCCGCTCACGGTGGGCGGCAATCACCGGGTGCTGCTCCAGTCGCATCAGGCTGCCGTGCTTCTCCAGCGCCAGGCGATGACTGACATCGCGATAGGCCAGATAGGCCTCGCGCAGCTCACCGGCCTGCTCGCCCGGCAGCTGTCCACAGGACTCGAGGGTTTCCAGCAGTCGCATGTTGTCGCTCCACTCAAGCAGAGCAGGCACCTGATGACTCAGCGCCAGCACGCAGTACTGGGCGAGAAATTCAATGTCGACGATGCCGCCGGCATCCTGCTTGAGATGGAACTGGCCGGCCTCGCGGTCCTTGGCGCTGCTGCCCAGGTGATCACGCATCTTGTGGCGCATGGCGATCACCTCCTGGCGCAGCGTCTTCTCGTCCCGCTGCTGACCAAGCACCTCACGGCGCACCTCCTCGAAAGCCAGCGCCAGCGCCGGGTCTCCCGCCACGGCCCGCGCGCGCACCAGCGCCTGATGCTCCCAGGTCCAGGCTTGGGTGAGCTGATAGTCCCGGAAGGCCGCCAGACTCGAGACCAGCAGCCCCGAATTGCCCGACGGGCGCAGGCGCATGTCGACCTCGTAGAGCGCACCGGCCGGCGTCACCGCCGTCAGCAGATGGATGATGCGCTGCCCCAGGCGCGTGAAGAACAGCGGGTTGTCCAGCGGCCGCGGGCCATCCGTCTGGCCCTTGCTGGCCGCATCATGCAGGAAGACGAGATCCAGGTCCGAGCCATAGCCCAGCTCGATGCCGCCCAGCTTGCCGTAGCCGACGATCACGAAGCTGCCACTCAGGCTGTCGCCGGTGATCGGCTGGCCATCGCGCCCGATGGGGAAGCCATGCTTGCGGGTCAGGGTCTTCCACGCCATCGCCAGCACCTGTTCCAGCACCACCTCGGCGATGAAGGTCAGATAGTCGCTGACCTTCATCAGCGGGCGGGCACCGGCGATATCGGAGGCCGCCACGTGCAGCACCTGGGCATGGCGGAACACTCGCAAGGCCTCGAGCAGCGCTTCTTCATCATCTTCGGGGATGCGCGACAGCGCGGTGCGCAGCTCATCGGCGAGGCGCGTCTTGTCGGCGGGAGAATAAAGATTATGCGGGTGCAGCAGCTCGTCGAGCAGCACCGGATAGCGCGCCAGCTGTTCGGCAATCCAAGGGCTTGCCGCACACAGGCGCATCAACTGCGCCAGCGCATCCGGGTTCTCGCGCAGCAGCGCCAGATAGGCCGTTCGGCGCAGTACCGCCTCGATCAGCGGCAAGACGCGCTCCAGCACAAGGCTGGCATCGTGCTCGCCGGGCTTCTCGGGGTCACCCGCCGCCGAGCCCAGCGCCTGCAGCAATGGCGGCATCAGCGCATCGAGGCGATCAAAGCCGATGCGCTGCATGCCCTGCACCGCACGCGACCGCCGCAGGCTATCGAGACGGCGGAAACTCTCAGCCGCACTCTTGAAGCCGCTCTCGGCGAGCAGTGCCTCGCCCTCCTCCGCCGTCAGCTCGCCGCGCCATAGCGCTCGCCATTCATCCAGCGCCTGCTGGCCTTCGCCCTGCTCGGCCTCGTCGTCTTCCGGCGCGGCGATCACGTTGTCGAAGTGATGGCGGATGCGCATACGCACCTCTTCCAGGCGCGCGGTGAGTGCCTCCCAATCGGGCAGTTTCATGGCCAGCGCGAGACGCTCGCGGCCCAGCGGATCCAGCGGCAATGTCTGGGTCTGGCGGTCGGCCTGGGCCTGCAGGGCATGTTCAAGATCGCGCAGGAAGACGTAATCCGGCACCAGCTCATCCACGACCGCCTGCGGCAGCAAGCCCAGGGCTGGCAGGCGCGCAAAGGCCTGCTTGAGCGAGGTGACCTGCAATTCCGACTCACGCCCGCCCCGAATCAGCTGGAAGGCCTGGGCGACGAACTCCACCTCGCGAATGCCGCCGGAGCCGAGCTTGATGTTGTCGGACAGCCCGCGCCGTTTGACCTCTCGATTGATCATCGCCTTCATCTCGCGCAGCGACTCGATGGCACCGAAATCCAGATACTTGCGATAGACGAAGGGACGCAGGTGCGCGATCAGGCGCTCGCCGGCAGCGACGCTGCCCGCCACCGGGCGCGCCTTGAGCATCGCGTAACGCTCCCATTCGCGGCCCTGATCCTGATAGTAGCTGGCCAGCATCGAGAAACTGCCGACCAGAGGCCCGCCGTCCCCCAGCGGACGCAGCCGCATGTCGACGCGGAACACGAAGCCATCGGCGGTCATCGCGTCCAGCGCGGCAATCAGCTTCTGGCCGAGGCGCGTGAAATATTCCTGATGATCCAGAGACTTGCGGCCACCGGATGTCTCGCCCTTGTCGGGAAAGGCGAAGATCAGGTCGATATCGGAGGAGAGGTTGAGCTCGCCGGCGCCCAGCTTGCCCATGCCGAGCACCACCAGCCGCTGCGGCTCGCCGAAGCGATCCGGCGCGGGGCGGCCATAGCGCGGCTCGAGCGACGCTTCCAACCAGCCAAGCGCGCCTTCGAGGGTGACTTCGGCGAGGTGCGAGACCGCCGCCGCGGTCTGCCACATGTCGGCGCCGTTGAGGTCACGCCACACGATGCCCAGCATGCGCAGCTGGCGGAAACGCCGCAGCACCTGCTGCATCGCCTTCTCGTCATCGGCACTGGCGAGACCGGCGGCGAGGCGCTCAGTGAGCTGGGCGACCGGCAAGGCGCGCTCCAGCTCGCCACTCTCGAGCAGTTCGGACAGCAATTCAGGGCGGCGGCACAGCGCCTCCAGCGCGAAGTCGGACAGCGTGATCAGACGCCCAAGCTGCCTGCGCTGACGCTCATCGAGGGCCAGAAAGGTCGCCAGCGGAGAGCTGTCATCGCCACGCATCTCGCTGAGATTCTCAGCCTGGGTCAGGCTCTCTTCGAGACGCTCCTGCGCGGCGTGCAGGGCGCTCTCGAGCGTGGCACGGCTGTCAGCCGACTGCTCGGCCAGCAGCGATGACGGCGCAAGGAAATCAGCGGGCAACAGTGGGCGGGACTGCGCGGGGGATGGCTGGGGCATGGTCGTCTCCTTCGATCCAGCCCTCAGCATAACGGAGGCCGCAGGCACATGACACGGCCCTGCCCGCTGCCCCTTCCATTGATGAGACCAGGGCGAGGACGTTCAGCCGAACAGCTTGTCGTAGAGCAAGGTGCCCCAGGTCAGCCCGGCGAATATCAGGCTGATCATCACCGCCGCCGAGCCCATGTCCTTGGCGCGCCCGGACAGTTCATGGAATTCCGGGCCGATGCGGTCAATCGCGGACTCCACCGCCGAGTTGAGCAGTTCGACCATCAGCACGATCAGCGTGGAGCCGACCAGCAGCAGCCATTCGACATGCGAATCACCGATCCACCAGGCAAACGGCAGCAGCAAGGCGCACAGCACGATCTCCTGGCGGAAGGCCTCTTCGTTGCTCCAGGCGGCCTTGAGGCCCTTTAGCGAGTAACGCGCGGAATGCTTGAGGTGGGTCAAGCCGGTATGCCGTGATTTCATCTTCGGGTCTCGTACAGAAGCAGCACGGGGGCTGCAAAGGCCGATCTTTCAATCGGACGACGTCTGCCAGCAACACGCCTCGGGAGAGCTCGCAGCACACCGGCCAGCGACAGCGCAGCGCTGCCTGCGCGAATTTCACGACCAAAGGCTACCCGAGGCCTCATCGACGGGCGTGCTCTAATACCGCCAGGCGCTCGATGACGGCGGCGATGATAGCAAAGCACGCGCTGAAGCGGCATTGTCGATCCCGTCCTCCAACAACAACAAATCAACGCCGGGAACTGCCCATGCCTTCGCTATCACACGACACACGCCAGACGCTCAGCCGCGGACTGGCGCGCAACTTCCTCGGCCAGTCGCCACGCTGGTACAAGCAGCTGATGTGCCTGTTTCTGATCACCAACCCACTACTGCTGTGGTTCAGCGGCCCGCAAGGTGGCGTGATCGTCGGCTGGCTGCTGCTGGGGGAATTCATCTTCACGCTGGCGATGGCGCTCAAGTGCTACCCCCTCCAGCCGGGCGGTCTGCTGGCACTGGAGGCCGTCGTCATCGGCATGGCCTCACCGGAGGCCATCATGCAGGAGATGGAGCGCAACCTGCCGGTGATCCTGCTGCTGATGTTCATGGTGGCCGGCATCTACTTCATGAAGCCGCTGCTGCTGTATGCCTTCACCAAGATCATCCTCGGCGTGCGCTCCAAGACCTGGCTGTCGCTGATGTTCTGTCTCTCAAGCGCTCTGCTGTCCGCCTTTCTCGATGCCTTGACGGTGACGGCGGTCATCATCGGCATCGCGGTGGGCTTCTACTCCGTCTACCACAAGGTGGCCTCGGGCAAGCATTTCGATACCCAGCATGACCATGCCAACGATGTCAGCGTCGAGGCCGTGCACAGTGAAGACCTCGAGGATTTCCGCGGCTTTCTGCGCTCGCTGCTGATGCATGGCGCGGTGGGAACCGCGCTGGGAGGCGTCAGCACCATGATCGGCGAGCCGCAGAACCTGGTGATCGCCAAGGCCGCTGAATGGGACTTCATCGACTTCTTCCTCGCCATGGCGCCGGTCACCGTGCCGACCTTCTTCGCCGGCCTCGCCCTGTGTGTGCTGCTTGAGCGTGGCCGCTGGTTCGGCTACGGCCAGCGACTGCCCGCCAGCGTGCGACGAATTCTCGAGGATTATGATCATCATCAGGATGCACGGCGCACGCCGCGGGAACGCGCCGCGCTGATCGTGCAGGCCGTGGTGGCCGTGCTGCTGGTACTGGCGCTGGCACTGCACATGGCAGAGGTCGGGCTGATCGGGCTGGCGGTGATCATTCTGCTGACCGCCGGCAACGGCATCACCGATGAGCACCAGATCGGCCGCGCCTTCCAGGAATCACTGCCCTTCACCTCGCTGCTGGTGGTGTTCTTCACCATCGTCGCGGTCATCCACGAGCAGCATCTGTTCCAGCCATTCATCCAGTGGGTACTCAGTCTGCCCATCGAGGAGCAGGCCGGCGCACTGTTCCTGGCCAATGGGCTGCTCTCGGCCATCTCGGACAATGTCTTCGTGGCCACGGTGTACATCACCCAGGTCAAGAACGAGTTCGTGGCCGGCAATATCAGCCGCGAGCACTTTCATGCGCTGGCGGTCGCGGTGAACACCGGCACCAACCTGCCCAGCGTTGCGACCCCCAATGGCCAGGCGGCGTTCCTGTTCCTGCTCACCTCCGCCATCGCGCCGCTGGTCAGGCTTTCCTACGGGCGCATGGTATGGATGGCATTACCCTACACGGTGCTGATGACGCTGGTCGGGTTGGCCACCGTGCGCAGCTTCATCTAGCCAGCGTCTTGACGAGAACCTTGATGAGAGGCCTGACGAGAGCCTTCCGCCAGCGCCTCCTGTTACCGGGGCCAACCGCACACCCGGCTGGCCCCGGTTGCGTCAGTCTCATCCCAATGTCGATATCGCGAGACTTCCCCACAGCGTCGCTTGCAGGCACTGTGAGGTGACGCGTCTCGATCAGACGCCGTGACACCCTTCAAGCAGGAAGACCGCCAACACCAACGCCATCCACAAGGAGACAGCCATGTCCCGCGCACTGATGCTGCACGAAGAGACACCTCGCGCCCGAGTCGTCGACCTCTCCGATGATCAGCTACCTGACCTGCCCGTCACGGTGGCCATCGAGCGTTCAGGGCTCAACTACAAGGACGCACTGGCCATCACTGGCCGTGGCAAGATCGTCCGCGAGCTGCCCTTCGTGCCGGGCATCGATTTCGCGGGACGCGTCGAAGCCTCCGACTCGCCGGACTATCAGCCGGGCGATGAGGTCATCCTGACCGGCTGGGGCGTGGGCGAGCGCCATTGGGGTGGTCTGGCCGAGCGCATGCGCGTCAAGCCCGAGTGGCTGGTCAAGCGCCCTGCCAATCTGAGCGCCGAGCAGGCCATGGCCTTCGGCACCGCCGGTTTGACTGCCATGCTGTGCGTGATGCGCCTCGAGGAGGCCGGCCTGACGCCCGAGCAGGGCCCGGTGATCGTCACCGGCGCCACCGGCGGGGTCGGCAGCTGGGCCGTGCAGATGCTGGCCAAGCAAGGCTTCGAGGTTCACGCGGTCAGCGGCAAGGCCGAGCAGCGCGAATGGCTCGAGTCACTGGGCGCGAGCGAAGTCCATCTGCGCAGTGATTTCGAGGACAAGGGCCGCCCACTGGAAAAGAGCCGCTGGGCAGGCGCCGTGGATACTGCCGGTGGCCAGGTGCTGGCCAATCTGCTGGCGCAGATGAATTACGATGGCAAGGTGGCGGCCGTGGGCCTCGCGGCGGGCGCCGACCTGCCCACCAGCGTGATGCCGTTCATCCTGCGCGGCGTCTCGTTGCTGGGCGTCGATAGCGTCATGATCAATGCCGAACGTCGTCGAAAGGTCTGGCAGCGTCTGGCCGACCTGCCGGATGAGATGCACGCCCAGATGCAGCTCGAGACGGTCGGTCTGGAAGGCCTGGCCGAGCGCGCCGAGGCGATGATCGACGGACGCGTCAGCGGTCGCGTGCTGCTCGACCCGACGCGCTGAAGACACTCGACGCACGACTCGCGACGGAAAATTTGTCCTCGCAGCGCCAAAAACGCTTCAAGTCCTTGATTGTTGCGGTGCAATAGCGATTTTGGCGTTAGCCAATGCCCTCACACAACGCTATGCTCTTGTTATCTCGTTGCGCCCTGTCGAGCGTCCCGAGTGCCCTCCCCTCAGCCATGCCGGGCGTGTGGAGGACCACCCCGCCTTCGGGCGGGGTTTTTTGTGTCTGTCATTCAGGCCATGAACACGAAAGCCCCGCCGATTGGCGGGGCTTTCGTGTCATGCGCTCGCGATCAGGAGCTCAGTTGCGCTCGATCATCGCGGTCAGGTCCTCGGCGACCGGATCCAGCACCTGCGGCCAGGACAGATAAGGCACCGCCGCCCGACCGTTGACCATCACCGCGAAGGCACCCCAGCGGCCACTTTGCGTGCGGAAGTATCCCGAGATGGCGCGCACCGGCACCGGGTTGTTGAGCGTGCCTGTCTTGACCATCACGTGATTGCGGAAGGTCTCGCTGCCACGGCGGATGAAGCGCATCGGGCCATTGACCGGTGCCTGCAGGCCCGCCACGAAGGTGGGGAACAGCGCCGGGCGGTGATACATGCTGTCGAGCAACGCCACCAGCCCACTGACGCTGGTGCGGTTCTGGGAAGTCAGGCCGCTGCCGGAATACATCGTCAGCGGGCCGTGCCCGGGAATCGCGCTGGCGAAGGTTTCAAGCTTGGCACCGCCCTGGCGCAAGGTGGCCTGACTGCCGCCGACCAGCGCCAGCGTCAGCTGGTCCGCCATGAAGTTGTTGGAGTAGTTGAGCATGCGCGTCAGCAACTCCTGCATCGGCTTGCCTTCGACGCTACCGAGCTGCGCGGCGCTGGAGGGCGGCGCCGTCGAGGTGATATCCACCCCGCCGGTCACCGTGATCCCGGCGCGCGCCAGGATGTCGCGCATCAGCTCACCGGTGTACAGCGCAGGATTGGAGACGGCGCGGTAGATACTGCGCGGCTGGCTGTCGGCGGCGATGGTGCCGGTGACGACCAGCGTATCGCGACCGTTGCTGGTGGTACGGCGGGCATTGATGGCGCTCTTGCCCCCCGCGCCGACCGTAGTGACCTGGTTATCGAAGATCTCGGTGGGCTGGGTGGTATCGCAGCTGGCCAGTCGCGCCGGCGCCTGACTGCCCGCACCCGGCATCACCTTCACGCACCAGCTGGCATAGTTGCTGGCCGCGGACGACAGCAGCGCATCATAGGCGTTGCTGGAACGCCGCGAGGCATTGCAGCGATCGGTACTGATGCAGGGCACCGGCCCGAAACGCCACTGACTGATCAAAAGGCGCCCTTCGACACGGCGGATGCCCCGAAAGCGCAGCTCCTCGGTCAGCCGCCACAGCTCTTCGCTGGTCAGCGCCGGGTCGCCGCTGCCCTCGAGCACCAGGTCACCGGTCAAGACACCGCCGCTGATCGTGCCCGTACTGCGCAGACGCGTGGAGAAACGATACTGCGGACCGAAACGGTCCAGCGCCGCACCGGCGATATAGAGTTTGGACAGCGAAGCCGGCGTCAGTTGCTGGTCGGGATTGACCGAGGCCAGCGTCTCGCCGGTATCGAGCATGCGCGCCTGGGCACTGACGATGAAGCCCTTGTCAGTCAGCCGCGTCAGGTTGTCAAAGCCCGCCGCCTGCGCCGGGCCCGCCACGACAAGCGTCGCACCGGCCGCCATGGCCAGTCGGCGCAGCGAGCGCGTGAAACGCAGCGACTTGCCCGCTGCTGCGGGGCGCGCCGCCTTCAGCAAAGGCAACAGGGGAGAGAGTCGGGAGGGTCGCGCAGAGGTCGGTGCAGTGCGAAATAGGGGCATGAGGCATCCAGTGACGTCGTCGGTGAGCATCCATGTCACAGCCGGGAGGCGCCGTGATGCCCCTAGCTTAATGAGGACTGGCGCTGGAAAACAGATGCAGGACGGCGACACCGCCCACGATCATCGCCAACCCCAGGATGGCCGGCAGATCCGGCATCTCGCGATAGACCACCGCACCGAAGACGGTGACCAGCACGATGCCGAGCCCGGACCATACCGCATAGGTCACACCCAGCGGCAGATCACGCAGTACCAGCGTCAGGAAATAGAAGGCGATGCCGTAGCCCACCACCACGATCATGCTGGGGCCGAGTCGTGAAAAGGACTCGGAGGCCTTGAGCGCACTGGTCGCGATGACCTCTGCCAGTATGGCCACTGCCAGGAAGACATAACTCATCGAATCACCTCGTATTGTGGTGGACCAGCTGCTGCTCGCGCGCGGCCTTGCGCGCCAGCAGACGGTGCATCACGGCATCGAACAGCGGATTGAAGATCATGGCCCAGACCAGGAAAAAGGCAACGAAGCCGAGATCCAGCAGGAGTGCCTGCCACAGCCCGAGGTCGAGCCAGGCAGCCACGATGAAGACGGTCACCAGTACCAGGCCGAGTTCGAAGCCGAGTGCCTGAGCGATGCGCTGGGCCACGCTGCGCTGGCGGGTCGGTACCCAGCGGTCGAACATCCAGTTCCAGACCGTACTCCAGATCACCGCCAGTGTGGACATCACCACCGCCAGGCTGCCCATGCTCGCCAGGTCGTGCCCCGTGACCAGTGCCGACAGCGGCGCCACGAGCAGGATACCGCCCAATTCCAGCAGTCCTGCCTGGGCCAGACGTTCTTTCTTGGAACGCATGTCATACCTCCTCTCGATCACCGCGTGTGATGCCGGATGGGCGGAACGACGCGGATGGAGGAGGCATTCTAGAGAGATACAAGATGGTTTAAAGTTGGCATCCATCTATTATTCAGATGGATCAAGGCGCGAGGCGAGGCAATGAACTGGACCCTGGAGCAACTGCAGACACTGCGCTGCGTGGCGGAGACGGGCTCGTTCTCGGCGGCGGCGCGGCGTCTGGGGCGCGCGCAATCCGCAGTCAGCACCGCCATCGCCAATCTGGAACTGGACCTGGGCTGCGAGCTGTTCGATCGCCGCCCTCGCACGCCGGTGCTGACGCCCGCGGGCAAGGCCATGCTGCACGAAGCCAACAGCGTGCTGATGCAATGCCAGCGCCTGGAGGCACGCGCTCGCACCCTCAGCCAGGGGCTGGAAGCCAGCCTGACGTTGGCGATCGATGAGGCGCTGGTAGAAATGCCGCCGGTGATGGCGGTACTGGAAAAGATGGCGGTGCAATACCCGACGCTGACGCTGAATCTGCTCAATGGCGCGCAGGATGAGGTGGCCCGCTGGGTGGAGCAGCACCAGGCCAATCTCGGCATCCTGTTCTATCAGCCATTGGGTGTCATGGCGCTGGAGCGCGAGGCGCTGGGGCGACTGGAGCAGGTGCTGATCGTGGCACGCAACCATCCGCTGGCGCAGCTTGAGAGCCCGACCCACAGCGACCTGGCGGATCACCGCCAGCTGATGATCGGTCAACGCCAGCAACTGGAACCCGGCCACGAGGGGCCACGCTCACAGCGCTTCTGGCAGCTCAACAGCTTCTATGCGATGGCTGAGCTGACGACGCGCGGACTGGGCTGGGCGCAGGTTCCGCGCCATATCGCCCACTACCCGCCCTTCCAGCAGCGTTTGAAGATTCTGGACTTGAGCGCGCTGGGCGCCACCGCCGACATCGATATCGAACTGATCGCGCGCCGCGACAGCCCTCGTGGCCCCGCGGCAAGCTGGCTGCGCCAGTCACTGCGCGACACCTTCCACAACAGCCACGCCGCTATCGCCAACCAGAATCTGCCACCGGCGTGATTCACGTCAGACCTGCAGCGGGTAGCGCTCGGGCGTGTGTTCAAGCTGGCACTCGAGTCGCCACAGCGCCTGGCCAGACTCGTGATACTTGCGCTCGAAGTGCGTCAGATAATCGCCCTGCGGCTCGAAGGCGTGCGCCGTCACCTCGACACCGGTGGCATGCCCGATGGCCTGGGCGAATTCCCGGGCGTAGATTTCCCAGTTGGTGCGCAGCTCAAGCTGACCACCCAGCGCCATGATGATCGGGAATACCGGGTGGCCCTGCCAGCGCATCTTGAGGTGGCGCGCCTTGGGATAAGGATTGGGGTACAGCAGGGTGTGATGCGCAGGTGCCCAGCCCGCGGCGAGCGCCAGACGCCAGAAGTCGACGAGGTCCGCGCGAACCAACAGGGCGTTGTCCGGCAGCTCGCCATGCTTGCGACTGAGACGGTCTTCGCTGCGGTCCACACCGATGACAGCATGGTCCGGGTGCGCCAGTGCCAGTTGACGCGTCGATCGCCCGACGCCGCAGCCACTGTCCAGCCACAGGGGCCTGCCCTGAGCCGACAACCACCGTTGCGCTTGCAGGAACGCTTCGCGGGTATGTTCCGCCACGGGTTTGCGCAGCGGATGCGCCATCGCACGGCGCACGCGACGCTCGATATCCTCGTGGGGGCCGGTCTGGGGAGAATCGATCTGGCGGGAGTTGGCGTACATCAGCAGTTCCGATAGCAACGGGCAGGAAAATCACGCGCGGAGTCTAGCAGATGCGCCTGCATCGGGCTGCGCCATATGGCGCACAGCCCATCCGGGGCCGGCGGTGCAGAAAGGCCTGGGCACAAAAAAGGCGCCTGCCTCGCGGCACGCGCCTACACCAACTCAAACAGCCAAGACAGAATGTCAGCTTGTTTCTCGAAAATCAAACAAACGTTTAATCACGATCACTCCATGCCATGACAAGTACAAAAACAGGCCAGAGGGTCTCGCACTGAGCGCAGAGATATCGCACAGTGTTCGCAGCAAGCGCTCGCTGGCGCGCCCGCGTAGAGGCAGGGGTGCATGACGCCTGTATTGAGGGGGTGTTATCATCCGCCCATCATTTGGACGAATATCCGCAGAGGTATCGCCCAGACCAACGACTCACAGTATTTTTACGAGGAAAGCGGCTTGTCACACTTACCGGTGATCGTCGGCATGGGCGGCGTCAATGCCGCCGGCAGAACTTCGGGCCATCAGGCGTTCCGACGCACGGTGCTCGACTCCCTGCCGGAGACAGACCGTCAAGAGACCCTGCTGGGGCTCGCGTCGCTCATGAACCTCGCCCGCTGCGATGATCAGGGCCAGTGGTTCGATGCCGAAGGCCAACCCGCCGAGGCTCAGGCACTCGCGGAGCGCCTGGCGGACCAGGTGCTGTCCCACACCCTGATTCGTCGCATTGAAGACGAGCGCTTCAACGCGACCGGCATTCCTGCCAATCGTCAGTCAAAGCTGGCGCTGGGCCAGGACTTGACCTTCACGCTGCGCAGCCGCCAGCTGCCGGAACAGCCGCCCGCTGACTGGCAGATCCGCGAGCTGGACAACCGTCATGTCGAAGTCACGGTACCGGCCGGCGAATTCGAGGTCCTGCTGCCCGATCATCGTCAGGCGCTGGTGCGCGCCGCGGGTCAGCTGCCCAGCGGCTTCGCGCCAGAACAGCTCTATCGCAGCGTGCATCACCCGCGCGGCCTGTCGATGACCATCTTCGGCGCCAGCGACTGCCTCGGCGACAGCGGCCTGGACTGGGATGCGCTGCGCGATAGCCTCGATCCGGACGATATCGCCGTCTACGCCGGCAACTCCATCGGCCAGATGGATGCCGAAGGCTGGGGCGGACTGATGAAGTCATTCGTGGCCGGCGAGCGCGCCACTTCCAAGCAGATGCCACTGGGCTATGCCCAGATGCCCGCCGACTTCCTCAATGCCTATGTGCTGGGCAATGTCGGCGGCGCCGGTGCAGCGATGGGCGCCTGTGCCAGCTTCCTCTACAACCTGAAGCTGGGCCTGAACGACATCCGCAGCGGCCGTCGCCGCGTGGTGATGGTCGGCACCGCCGATGCGCCGATCACGCCGGAAGTCATCGAGGGCTTCCGCAGCATGGGGGCTCTGGCCGATGACGAGAGCCTCAAGGCCCTCGACGCGCTGGAAGTGCTCACCGACAGCGATTACCAGAAGGCCTGTCGCCCGTTCGCGCGCAACTGTGGCTTCACCATCGCGGAAGCGACCCAGTTCGTGATCCTGATGGCGGATGATCTGGCGCTGGACACCGGCGCTCGCATCATCGGCAGCGTGCCGGACGTGTTCGTCAATGCAGACGGCTGGAAGCGCTCCATCTCGGCACCCGGCGTCGGCAACTACATCACCCTGAGCAAGGCGGTAGCGCTGGCGCGCGATATCGTCGGCGATGAAGGCGTGCGCCAGCGCAGCTTCGTGCACGCACATGCCACCTCCACGCCGAAGAACCGCACCACCGAATCCCATGTGCTCAATGAAGTGGCTCGCGCCAACGACATCCAGTCCTGGCCTGTGGTGGCGGTAAAATCCTTCGTCGGCCACAGCCAGGGCAGCGCCGCGGGCGATCAGGCGGTATCGGCGCTCGGCAGCATGGCGACCGGCATCCTGCCAGGTATCCCGACGCTGGATGCCATCGCCGATGACGTGCATCACAGCCATCTCGACATTCGCCGCGAGGCGCGCGAGTTCACCGCAGATGTCGCCTTCATCAATGCCAAGGGCTTCGGTGGCAACAACGCCAGTGGCGTGGTGCTGTCGGCAGATGTCACGCTGAAGTTGCTGGCGGCGCGACACGGTGAGGAGGCATTGGCTGCCTGGCGTGAGCGCAGTGATCTCTGCGAGCAGCGGCGTGCTGACTATCTGGACAAGGCACAGCGCGGCGAATTCACGCCGACCTATCGCTTCGGTGAAGGTGTGCTCGAAGGTCCGGAGCTGGAGATCACGGATCGCGAGATCCGTATCCCCGGCTATGCGAAGCCCGTCTCGCTCAAGGTCGACAACCCCTTCGGTTCGCTGTAAGCCAGGCTCGCTGCAAGACCGGTTGGCTACCCCTCCCGGGTTGCGCACTCGGTGACGAATCCCCTCGCGCGACTGGCAAGCCGCGCGAGGGGTTCTACACTCGGCGTACCAGGGGAGCCGGCGGCGCGACAGGCACTGCGCCCCGGCCTTCTGCGGCTCCTCATCCTTCGTCGTCCACTGCAGCCGGTCACCAAGCTGACCCGCTGCCGACAGAGCTCGAGTTCGTCATGCCCAAGAACATCGCCGTCTATCCCGGCACCTTCGACCCGATCACCAATGGCCATACCGACCTGATCGAGCGCGGCGCCCGCCTGTTCGACAAGGTAGTGGTGGCGGTGGCTTACAGCCCCAGCAAACGCCCTGCCCTGCCGCTGGAGATGCGCATCGATCTGGCACGCCGGATTCTGGCGCATCTCGACAATGTCGAGGTCATCGGTTTCAGCTGCCTGCTGACAGAGCTGCTTGAGCAGCAGAATGCGCGTATCATTCTGCGCGGCCTGCGTGCGGTCTCCGACTTCGAGTACGAACTGCAGCTGGCCAACATGAACCGGGCCCAGGCTCCGCACGTCGATAGCCTGTTCCTGACCCCGGAATTACAGAACTCCTACATTTCATCGACCATCGTGCGCGAGATATCGCGTCATGGCGGTGATGTGTCGCGTCTGGTGCATCCGCTGGTGGCCGAGACCCTCGCCCGGCATTTCACCGCTACCGACGACGACACAGCCACAAGCTGAGGACAGCATCATGGCCCTGATCATCACTGATGAGTGCATCAACTGCGACGTCTGCGAGCCGGAATGTCCCAATGGGGCCATCTCGCCGGGGGAAGAGATATACGTCATCGACCCGGACCTGTGCACCGAATGCGTCGGACACTTCGATGAGCCGCAATGTCAGCAGGTCTGCCCTGTCGACTGCATCCCGCTCGACCCGGCCAACAAGGAAAGCCGGGAAGAGCTGATGGACAAGTACCACATCATCACGGCCGCACTCGGCAACTGATTGCCGCCTGCTCCGACAGCCGTCATGACGATGACATGGCCTGTACTGCGCCACATCCGTCGTGACGGCTGCTGCCTGCTTCTTCTTGCCTTCTCCGCAAGCCTTTTTCAAGCGCTCCCCGATAGCCTTTCCTGCAAGCTCCTTTTCTCAAGCCCTTTCCTCAAGCTCGGCCCTGACAGGCGCTTCAGCGCCTGCCCCCCAACGCGGCGCCTCTTGCCGCGAGAAACCAGCGGGTAACGAAACCGACTGGCAAAGACGTCGACCAGCGACACTCTTCGCCCTCGATCACGATCTCCCGCGACGCGCTGCCTGTCATTGCCTGCTCCCGCCAGTCCCACTGCTGAGATGGCCAGACAACGTCATGGTCGTCAGCTTGCGCTCGGCCCCCTGCCTAAACGGCTACGCAATCAATACCAAACGCTACACCAGGTTATTTTCTGTTAGGATAATGTAAACAAAATATTCTACCCTGTAGTGATAAAGTCACCGACCGCACCCTTTCACGCGCACGGATTGCCCATGTCCTCTCGCTCTCTTTCTACCGTTTTCAAGCGCCCCTTCCCGGGGACACGCACACAGCTGCCCAATGCCGGCACGGGAATGCTGCTTGTCATGCTGGCGATCATGGTGGTCTTGATCGTGGTGCCGCGCCCGCAGCTGTTCAGCTCGATCGGACAGTACCTTGTCCCGCATTCACTGCTGGAAATGGGTGCGATACTGGTCGCAGTGATGTCTGCCGTCTCCATCTTCCAAGGGCACCGTCGGACACTGCCGACCAGCTTTCTGGTCATGGGGTGTGCCTTCATGCTCTCCGCCTTCTTCGACATGGTGCATATCTTCAGCTACGACGGCATGCCTGACTTCGTCAGCGAAGCCTCCGTCAGCAAGGCCATCCACTTCTGGCTGGCAGGACGGACCGCCTTCATCATCGCGCTGCTGGCTCCCTGCCTGCTGACAGCCCGTCCCGTGCCGCGCCGCTATCTGCCCGTGGCCTTTGGCGTGACGCTCGCCATCGGGTTAATGGTGAGCTGGATAGGCCTCTTTCATCTCGACTTCCTGCCAGAGACCTTCATCGTCGGCAGCGGCCTGACCGCCTGGAAGATCGGCTACGAGTGGGCTCTGGCACTGAGCGCTGCGCTGGCCGCGGTACTTCTGCTCGGCGCGCGCCGACTGCCTGAAGGCACCAATGCCGGCTGGCTGGCGGTCGCGGCGCTGGCCACGGGGGTTTCCGAGCTGTGCTTCACGCTCTATGCCTCTGCCTTCGATGCCTTCAATCTGCTCGGCCATCTGTACAAGGTGGTGGCCTACGCGATGATCTATCACGCCATCTATTCATCGCGCATGGTCTACCCCTATCAACAGCTGCAGAAAATGAGTGACGCTCTGAGTGAGGCCGAGCAACGCTGGCAGTTCGCGCTGGAAGGGTCAGGCGCCGGCGTCTGGGACTGGAAGCAGGACACCGATCACGTCTTCTACTCTCCGCAGTGGAAGGCCACGCTCGGCTTCCAGGAACACGAGATCGGCAGCAGCTTCGATGAGTGGAAGTCACGCATCCACCCGGATGACATGCCGCGCACTCTCGACGACCTGAAACAGCACTTTGAAGGCCACAGCGCAGAATATCGCAACGAGCACCGCATGCTGACGCGCAACGGCGAATGGAAGTGGATTCTCGATCAGGGACGCGTGGTGGAACGTGCCGAGGATGGCAGGCCTCTTCGGATGATAGGCACTCACAGCGATATCGACTGGATCAAGGAGCAACAGCAACGCCTGATCAGCAGTCGTGCCCGTCTACGCTCCATCTATCACTCCGCCCCGGTGGGCATCATCGTCGCCGATCGGGATGGCACCATCGCGGATGCCAACTCGGCCATGCATGCCCTGCTGGGCAAGAGTGATGCCGAACTTTTCCAGCAATCGCTGTGGGGGCTGTTCTCACTGGACGAGATCAGTCGCATGAAACGTGCCTGGGGCCAGCTGCAACGCGAGGGTGGCAGCTTTCAGGACGAATACCACATGCAGACCGACACGGGACAGATGTTCTGGGCAGAAGTCACCCTCACGCCGCTGGAGGGCGAAGAGCGCACCCTGGTATTGATCAACAATATCGAGGACCGCCGCCGCGCCATCGAGTTGCTCGAGGAGAACGCGACCCTGTATCAGGAAGTCTTCAGCACCGGCAACGCCATCAAGTTGCTGATCGACCCGGAACTTGCAGAGATCATCGATGCTAACCCGGTCGCCGCCGACTTCTATGGCTACAGCATCGGCGAGATGTGCGGCATGCCACTGGGCCGTATCAACGTGCTGGCCAGCCAGTCGCTCTCCAAGCGCATCCGTGCGGTCGTCAACCGTACCGACAACCACTTCGAGGCCAGCCATCAGCTTGCCAACGGTGAATTGCGTGATGTCGAGATCTTTACCGGCCCGGTGGACCTGAACGGCCGCACTCTTCTGTTCTCCATCGTTCACGACATCACCGATCGCAAGCGTGCCCAGCGCGACCTGCAGGCTGCCAACCTCAAGCTGTCGCGACTCTCCGAGAGCCGCAGCCAGATCCATCACCTCGCGGAATGCCTGCTGACCTGCTCTCAGCTCGATGAGATCACCACTCAGCTCAATGTTCGTCTGCCCAGCCTGTTCGCCGGCTGCGAAGGTAACGTGACCCTGCACGACCCGAATGACATCAATCAGACGATGCATATCAACTGGGGAACACCGCCCACCGACGCTCGTCACCTCAAGCAGACGTTGACGGTCGGGGATGGCCAGGTGGGGGAATTCGTGCTGCTTATCCCGCCGGAAGAGGACAGCCTGGAGCGCCTGCAGCCCTTGGCGGAGGATGTCAGCCACCTGGTGATGCTGGCACTGGCAGACCTGCAGCTGAAGCGAGGTCTGGCACATGAGGCGCGCAAGGACACGCTGACGCGCCTCTTCAACCGCCGCCACCTCGATGAGGTTCTGCCTCAGAAACTGGCCGAGGCCAGCATCGGCAACCCACTGTCCCTGGTAATACTGGATCTCGACCACTTCAAGCAGGTCAACGATACCTACGGGCACGAAATGGGCGATCAGGTCCTCACCCGCCTGGCCAACCTGATACGTGAGTCGCTGCGCAGCTCCGATGAAGCCTGTCGCTACGGCGGTGAAGAGTTCGTGATCCTGATCCCCGGTGCCAGCGCAGCGGTATCACGTGCACGCGTCGAGGCCATTCTCGAAGCCTTCCACGAAGAAGTCTTCGAGCATGAGACACTGGGGCCGCTGACCGGCTTGAGCTTCTCCGCCGGAGTCGCCAACGCGCCGCATGACAGCCAGGCCACCGACGCGCTGTTCAACATGGCCGACAATGCGCTCTATGAGGCGAAACGCGCCGGACGCAAACGCGTGCTGTGCTTCAACTCCCTGCCACCCGCAGCCGACAACCACGCAAGGCAGACCGCCCACTGATCGTGGCTCCCACCGTCCTTCGGACATGACAACGCCGACCTCAAGGGTCGGCGTTGTCGTGTACAGACTTGAGCGGCGCATACTCACCAGCCGCGATCAGGACATCTTCAATCCCAATCGACACGCGTGGTCTTGCAGCCCAGGCAGCGAGCGAAGGTCGCCTGCGCCGGGGTCGCGACCAGTACGCGCGCCGTCTCATCGATATTCTGCCCCATGGCCGCGAAGGGAGCCGACACGACAAAGATGGCAGCACCAACGACGGTCGTAGCCAGCAACAGTGGACGCCCGACAAGGGCATCGGCCACCATCATGCCTGCGCTGGGCGTGTCGTCACCCTGCTCGCTGGGCAGCTCGATGGCCTGCACCGGCGACGCCAGCATCAGCGTCATGCCAGCTGCTGCAAGCCCAGTGCGCAATCGCGTGCTTCGCTGAAGAATCGTGCGTTTCATAGTCAATTCCCTTGCGTCCGGACGCTCCATGCGTCCCTGTTATGGATCTTCCCGCCAGTGAATCTCTCGGCTGGCGCATGGCAGGCCTTGCCATCAAGTCACCAGAACTAGATTAGCGCTCCAGCGCCATTACGCCCAGCCCTGCCAGGCCTTATCCTGATCAACGTCATGGCTCGCCGCCCTCTCCCGGCTGACGTTACCTTCACCCCTTCATTCGGACTCATCATGCCCACCCCCTCCATGAAGACCGCCGCACTGCCTTCAGCCGATCGCCATATGTGGCGCCTGGCCTGGCCCATCATCCTTTCCAACATTTCCGTGCCACTGCTGGGACTGGTGGATACCGCCGTGGTCGGGCATCTCGAGGATGCGGTGTATCTGGGAGCGGTCACGCTGGGCGCGGTTCTCTTCAGTTTTCTCTATTGGGGCTTCGGCTTTCTGCGTATGGGCACGACCGGCATGACGGCACAGGCCCATGGCCGTGAAGACCACGATGGTCTGCGCACCCTGCTGGGCCAGGGCATCGGGCTGGCACTCGCCATCGGACTGGTATTGATCATCGCCGGCTCGCCGCTGATCACCCTGGGGCTATCGCTGATGGAGGCCAGCGAGACCACGCGCGCCCTGGCCCATGACTACGCCAGCATCCGGCTGTGGTCGGCACCGGCCGTGCTGATCAACTACGTGATTCTGGGCTGGTTCCTGGGGCTGGGGAATTCGCGCGTCACGCTTGGCATCCTCGTGCTGACCAATGGCGTCAACATCCTGCTCGACCTGGCCTTCGTGCCCGGCCTTGGCATGACCAGCGATGGCGTGGCGCTGGCCAGCGTCATCGCCGACTACTGTGCGCTGGCCACGGGTCTGTGGCTGGTCGCCCGCCAGCTCAGGCGCATGCCGGGGCGCAGTGATCGCGCAGCGCTGCTGTCTCTGCCCGCCTGGGGCGCGCTGATCCGCGTCAATCAGCATCTGTTCGTGCGCACCCTGTGCCTGCTGGGCGCGACGGCCTATTTCACCTCACAGGGTGCCAGTTTCGGAGATGATGTTCTGGCGGCCAATGCGGTGTTGCTGCAGTTCGTGATGATGACGTCCCATGCACTGGACGGCTTCGCCCAGGCAGCGGAGTCAGAGGTCGGGCGAGCCGTCGGCCAGAACGACTGGCAACGCTTCGCGCGCAGCGTGGGGGCGGCAACCCGCTTCTCCTTGATCACCGCGACAGCGGCCAGCGGCCTGCTCTGGCTCTACGGGCCGGCGTTGATCCACCTGCTGACCGACATTCCCGAGGTACGCGCCCTGGCCACCGTCTATCTGCCCTGGATGGTCGCCATGCCCCTGGTCGCGGTGTGGAGCTACCTGCTGGACGGCATCTTCATCGGTGCCACGGCGACGCGTGAAATGCGCAATACGCTGGTGATATCCCTGCTGGCCTTCATCGGCCTATGGCCGCTGCTCGAAGGCTTCGGCAATCATGGACTGTGGCTGGCCTTCCTGCTGTTCACCAGCGTGCGTTCTGCCGTGCTCGGCGGCTACTACCTGCATCATCGCCGCCATCATTGGCGCTGATGCCATGCCCGTTGGCTGAAGCCTCCAGCAGGTTGATGCAGCGCTGAAAGGCTTGTCGCTGGCATTGGCTTGCCGCTGGCATTGGTGTGCCACTCGACCATCGCGCGATATTCTCCTGGTAGCGAATGGACTAATGTGAGCGTGCCAACCCGTTTACCATACTGACAAAAAGCCAACAGGGACTCTCACATGCTGCAATCGCTATCACGGCCAGCCGTCAAGCTGGTTGAGCGCTACCTGCCTGACCCCTATATCTTCGTCCTGTTGCTGACTGTCGTTGCAGCAGCAGCCGCCATGCTCATCGAACAGCGCTCCCCCGCTGAGGTGATGCGCTATTGGGGCGATGGTTTCTGGAATCTGCTGACCTTCTCGATGCAGATGCTGCTGGTGTTGATCTCAGGCTTCATGCTCGCCAACACCCCGCCGGTGAAAAAAGGCCTGGCCAGCATCGCCTCGCTGGCCAGAACGCCGGGCAGCGCCATCATGCTGGTCACCTTCGTGTCGCTGATCGCCAGCTGGATCAACTGGGGCTTCGGGCTCGTGATCGGGGCTCTGTTCGCCAAGCAGCTGGCCAGGATGATCAAGGTCGATTACCGCCTGCTGATCGCCAGTGCCTACTCCGGTTTCGTGATCTGGCATGCGGGCATCTCGGGCTCGATTCCGCTGACCATCGCCACCGCGGGCCACTTCACCGAGGAAAACATCGGCATCGTGCCCACCTCGGACACCATCTTCGCCTTCTTCAATATCGCCATCGTCGCGGCGCTCTTGATCATCATGCCGCTGGTCAATCGCGCCATGATGCCCTTCGAGAAGGAAAGCGTGTACGTGGACCCGGCCCTGCTCGAGGAGAAGCACACCGAGATCAGCGACCAGCCTCGTCCCGCCGAGCGTCTCGAGAACTCGCCGATTCTCGCCTGGGTCGTCGGCCTGTTCGGCCTCGCCTGGCTGGTGGATCACTTCGTGGTCCGTGGCGGCGGGCTGAACCTGAACGTGATCAACTTCAGCTTCCTGTTCCTGGCCATCGTGCTGCATGGCACGCCGCGCAAGCTGCTGGACAGCCTGAATGAAGCCATCAAGGGTGGCGCAGGCATCGTCATCCAGTTCCCCTTCTACGCCGGCATCATGGCGATCATGGTGCAGTCGGGACTGGCCGCCACGCTGTCCGAAGGCTTCGTGTCGATTGCCACCGCCGACAGCCTGCCGTTCTGGTCCTTCATCAGTGCCGGTGTCGTCAATCTGTTCGTGCCCTCCGGTGGCGGTCAGTGGGCCGTGCAGGCACCGGTCATGATTCCCGCCGCCCAGGCATTGGGGGCCGACCTGTCACGCGTCGCCATGGCCGTCGCCTGGGGCGATGCCTGGACCAACATGCTGCAGCCCTTCTGGGCATTGCCGGTGCTCGCCATCGCCGGCCTTAAGGCCAAGGACATCATGGGCTTCTGCCTGGTGCAGCTGCTGGTGACCGGCATCATCATCTCGCTGGGTCTGACGCTGCTCTGATACCTGGCTGACGGCGGCGTCAGCCAGCCTTTTCAGCCAGTGATTCAGATAGCCTTACCGATAACCCCGCAAGCTCCTTGCCCCCACAGGCGACTGTGGGGGCAAGGTCGTTTATAGATAGCTGATATGCCGCTCACGGGGTGCCAAGACGTCACGAATCCCGCAGACTAGCCATTATCCCTCTCTGCGCGGCATGCCAGAGCCATTGCTTCACCTGAGAGCCCCTGACAGCTCCCACTCACCTGACAGGCCCGTGCCTGAAGGACGCCCCAATGAGCGAGAACCAGCCAGAACAGACCGCCCTCAACGAAGCTCTGCCCGGCCAGCATCAGTTGATCATGACCGAACTGATGACCCCCGACATGGCCAACTTCAGTGGCAAGGTGCACGGTGGCGCCATCCTCAAGAAGCTGGATGAAGTCGCCTACGCCTGCGCCAGTCGCTACAGCGGCAGCTATGTCGTCACCCTCTCGGTCGACCAGGTGCGCTTCAAGCAGCCGATTCACGTCGGCGAGCTGGTCACCTTCCTGGCCTCGGTCAATCATGTTGGCCGCTCCTCGATGGAGATCGGCATCAAGGTGGTCGCCGAATCCATCCAGGGTCGCCTGATTCGCCATACCAACAGCTGCTATCTGACCATGGTCGCGGTCGATTCCAACGGCCAGCCGGTGCCGGTGCCGCCACTCAACCTGGAAACCCAGGAACAGAAGCTGCGCTTCCACAAGGCCGCCATCCGCAAGAAGCTGCGCAAGCAGGCCGAAGAAGAAGAGAAGCGCCAGGAATCCATCGAGTTCTGAGCGACTCCCGGCAAGCGCTGCGAGCGCAATCCTGACAGTCAGCACAAGATACGGAGTGCACAGCCCCGAGCGGATGGCGATACTGATCGTGAACCTTGCACAGCGAGATGAACGATGACATCAGTGTCCGGCGAAAAGACAGCGGCGGGGATGACGGAACCACCTGCCGCTGGCGACGCTCAAGGGCGCGATGAGGCCATCTGGCAGCGTCTGCTGGCGCGCCAGCCGATCGCCGGGGAGGCGCTGCGCTACGGCGTGATCACCACTGGCATCTTCTGTCGCATCGGCTGCCCATCCCCGGCGCCACGCCGCGACAACCTGCGCCTGTTTGCCGATTGTCACGCGGCGCGAGCCGCGGGCATGCGCGCCTGCCGGCGCTGTCATCCTGAGCAGCCCGACAAGCCTGATCGCCCTCAGGCCGACAAGCAGAACCGCCACCCCGTCAGGGCCACGCCTGGAGCACCGACGATGCCGGAATCGAACGCCCCACTTTCACGCGCCTCCACTGCCGCCCGCTCGACACCTGCGAATACTGACTCAACCCCCGCCATGCCCTGGCCACTGGCGGTGTGTCGGCAGCTGGAGCAGGCCGTCGCCGCAGGCGAGCCCACTCCGTCACTCGCAAGCCTGGCGGCGGAGCACGGGATAAGCGCCTCGCATCTTCAGCGCCGCTTCACGGCACTGCTGGGCCTGTCACCTTCCGAGTACTCGGCGGGTCTGCGCCAGATGCAGTTCCATGCGCTGCTGGAGGAGGGCCATGGCGTGACCGAGGCGATCATCGCCGCCGGCTATCGCTCCAGCAGCCGTGCCTATGCACGCAGGGACGGCATCACGCCCAGCGCCCGCCGCTCCGGCGGCCAGGGAGAAGACCTGCTGGCATTGCATTGGCCGTGTCGCTTCGGGATACCGGAACAGTCCTGCTGGCTGAGCGCAGGACTCAGCGCGCGTGGCGTGGTCGTCATTCAGCTCAGCGACAGTCGTGAGGCGGGTCAGCAGGCGCTGGAAGCACGCTTACCCAAGGCCAGTTGGCAGCAGATGGAGACAGAGACAGACGAGCAGGACGGCAGCGCTCACACGGCCAGTCGTCTGCTGCATGCCTCACTGGGGGCACGGTTGTTGGCCCTGTGTGAGCAACCGGAGACCAGCCATGCACTGCTGCTTGAACTGCCGCTGGATGTTCGTGGCACCGCCTTTCAATTGCGCGTCTGGCAGCAGCTCAACGCTACCGTGAGTGGCGATACCCTGACCTATCGCCAGCTGGCCGAGGCGCTCGAGCGGCCGACCGCCAACCGCGCCGTCGCCAATGCCTGTGGTGCCAACCCGCTGGCTCTGCTGACGCCTTGTCATCGTGTGGTACGCGGTGATGGCGGGCTCGGCGGCTATCGCTGGGGCGTGCCGCTCAAGCAGGCCAGATTGGCGCAGGAGTCCGGCGACCGCCGGGAGTGAGAGCGGCGAAGCGCTAGAGCGTCATGGGACGCAGCGCAGGCGGCGCCTGCAGCTGCTCGCGCAAGATTTCCAGCGCGTGGGTCAGCGCCTCACGGCTCTCGGCGGCGCTCAGGCACAGCCGGATGGCCTGCGGTGGCGGCTCATTGCCGACACAGAAGGGCTCGGCGCTGGTGACGTGCACACCCCGCTCGGCCAACGACGCGACCATCGCCTGACTGCGCTGCCCTTCGGGCAGCTCGAGCCACAGGTCAAACGAGGACGGCCGCGCCGCCGGCGACCACTCCGCCAGCAGCGTGCGGGCCAGTTTCTGGCGCGCGCGCATCTCCTCCGTCTGCCACTCCACCAGCTGTGTCGCGTTGCCGCTGGTCAACCAGGCGCAGACCGTCTCCATCAACAGTGGCGCCACCATCCAGCTGTGGCTGCGCAGCACTGCGCCGATGCGGGTCAGCACCTCCACCGGCGCCCGCAATACGCCCAGGCGCAGGCCCCCGGCCAGCAACTTGGAGGTACTGAAGACATACAGGGTGCGCTCCGGCGCCATCTGATAGAGCCGCGTGCCGCACTCCTCGTCGGGCAGATATTGTACCCCGTCTTCCAGAATCCAGAAGTCATGCTGGCGCGCGAGGGCGACGAGGGCCTCGCGCCGTGCATGAGACAACTGCGCCGCGCCCGGATTGTTCTGCTCGGCCATCACATAGACCATTCTGGGCGCCTGCTGACGGCACAGCCGCGCCAGCGCCTCGACATCCATGCCGTCCTCGTCCAGCGGCACCCGCAACAGCTTGAGGCCACGTTCGGCGCTGGCGACGATCAGCCCGGGATAGGTCAGCGCGCCGGTGACCACGGCATCCCCGGGCGCCAGCAGCGCCGACAATGCCAGCGTGATGCCATTCTGGCCGCCCTGGGTCAGCATCAGCTCCTCGGGGTCGACCGGCATGCCGAGCTCACCCATCCAGCTCGCCAGCAACTGCCGGTGGCTGCCGTCCCCGAATTCATTCTGATACTCGACACTGCGCAGCAAGGCCTCGGGTGACTGGCTGATCGCGGCCAGCGCCGCCGCCATTCCCTGCTGCCGCGCGGGGTGAGGCGGTGGCAGGCTCATGGTGAGATCGATCACGCCGGCCGCTGCCGACAGCACGCCCTCCTGTTCTGACGCCAATCCATAGGCCTTTCTGACACGCAAGGCATGCCCGAAGCTGCTGGAGGATCCATGCGCGCTCCGGGTGGCGCCGTTGATGTAGGTGCCGCTCCCGACACGCGCCGATACCAGGCCACTCCGCTCGGCCTCGGCGTAGCCTCGCGTCACCGTGCCGATGGTCACGCCCAGCGCATCCGCCAGCCGCCGTTGAGGAGGCAGTCGCTCGCCTTCCTTGAGCTGGCCTGAGGCGATATCGAGGCGGATGGCCTCCGCCAGCGCACGGTAGCGCGGCATGGCGGGGTCCAGGGTCGGAATCCACATTGTCATGGTGACAAAAAACCTGTTGACGGTAATTGTCATCAGATTATGCTCAAAACATGCCGCCAACAAGCCATAAAACACGGGAATGTGCCGGCACTTGCAAATTGAATCCATACAATCAGATATGCTACCTCGACAACGCCCACCACGCTGAAGGACACCCATGGAATCCCTCGCCTTTCTGGCCCCCGCCACGCTTTTCATGCTGTCGATGACCCTGACACCCGGCCCCAACAACGTGATGTTGACGGCCTCGGGGGCCAACTATGGTTACTGGCGCACCCTGCCGCATATCTTTGGCATCCTGATCGGCTGCCTGGTGCTGTTCATCGCCATCGCGCTGGGGCTGGGGCTGGTCTTCGAGCGTTATCCCATCGTGCAGACGCTGCTGAAGGTGCTGGGCAGTGCCTACTTGCTCTACCTGGCCTGGAAGATCGCCACCGCCCCGCCCCCTGACTTCGCCAGCCAGCAGGATGCACGCCCGATGACCTTTCTCGCGGCCTGCCTGTTCCAGTTCGCCAACCCCAAGGCCTGGGTGATGGGCATGGCGCTGATGGCGAGCTTTCTGCCCGAGGAAGGCCCGGCACTGCTCAACGCCGTATTGCTGGCAGGCTTCGCGGAACTGGTCGCGCTGCCGTGCATCTCGCTGTGGGCGGGCTTCGGGACCGCCATCGGGCGCCTGCTGAATACCGAACGCGCCTGGAAGATCTTCAATCGCGTGATGGGCGTACTGACCGCTTCCTGCGTGGTGATGATCCTCGGCTGATCCACAGCCTGCGTCTGGAGCACGCGAATGACATCGAAGCGTCGAACACTGTTCGAATGATCACTGTTCATGCAGGCGAGGTTGGTTAGACTGTCGAGACGCCAATTCCACGCTCGCACAGGACGCTCCCTGCATGCTGACACTCTACGGTGATCGCCGCTCCGGCAACTGCTACAAGGTCGAGCTGCTGCTGCACCTGCTCGAACGCCATCATCACTACATCGAGGTCGACATTCTGGCCGGCGACACCCGCACGCCGGAATTCCTGACCCGCAACGTCAATGGCAAGATTCCGCTGCTGGAGCTGCATCGCGGCGAGACGCTGTCAGAGTCGAACGCCATCCTGAATTATCTCGCCGATGGCAGCGACTACCTGCCGAGTGACCCCCTCCTGCGCGCCAAGGTGCTGCAGTGGCAGTTCTTCGAGCAGTACAGCCATGAGCCGTACATCGCCACCGCCCGCTTCATCAACCGCTACCTCGGCCTCCCCGACGAGCGCCGCGCCGAGTACGCCGCCAAGCAGGAGGGCGGCAAGCGCGCCCTGCGCGTGATGGAGCACCATCTCGCCGAGCATGACTGGCTGGTCGGGGAGCGATTCACGATCGCCGACATTTCCCTTTATGCTTATACGCATGTTGCCGATGAAGGCGGCTTCGCGCTGGATGACTACCCCGCCATTCAGGCGTGGCTGGCACGTGTCGCGGCGCAGCCGAGACATTTCGATATCCCGCGGGACTGATAGGATATGGCATCCCCGACGACCGCCGTTTGCCAGGACACACGATGCCAACCTTGACCTATCGCCCGATGACACCGGAAGACCACCCTGCCTTCATCGCCATGATGGAGACGACCCCGGGAGTGGTCATCCGCGATGCCGACCGCCATGCCCCTGTCGCCCGCTATCTGGCGCGCAACCCCGGCATGAGCCACCTGGCCTTTCTCGATGAGCGCCTGGTCGGCTGCGCCATGGCGGGCCATGACGGCAAGCGCGGCTATCTTCAGCATGTGATGACGGCGCCGGACATGCGTGGCCAGGGCATCGCCAGCACGCTGGTCGACTGCTGCCTGGCGGCCTTGGCCAGCGAAGGCATCGACAAGGTGCATCTGGATACCCTGCACGACAACCATGACGCCCATCGCTTCTGGGAGCGCCTTGGCTGGACCAACCGCAATGCCGAGATCGTGCGCTTCTCGCGCATTCTGGTGGACAACCCCAACGCCTGAGACAGCCGCCTTCCATCCCGACGACCGCTGAGCAAGCCCGACGACCGCTGAGCAAGGAGCTCTACCGTGCAATTTCTCGAAAATGACGACCTCGGCAAGCTGATACTGCGCCTGATGCTGGGCCTGCTGTTGCTGTTTCATGGCCTCTCGAAATTGCTTGGTGATGGCGGCACGCTGAGCTGGATCGCCGGCGAGCTCGAGAATCTTGGCATCCCGGGCGTGGTGGCCTATGGCGTCTACATCGGCGAGATCATCGCGCCCATCATGCTGGTGCTCGGCGTGCACTCGCGCATCGCCGGACTGATCGTGGTCGCCAACATGCTGTTCGCCTTTGCCGTGGCGCACATGGGCCAGCTGTTGAACCTATCACCCTCCGGCGGCTGGGCGCTGGAGCTGCAAGGCTTCTTCCTCGCCAGCGCCCTGGCCATCGTCTTTCTCGGCAGCGGCCGCTACGCGGTACAGGAGGACTGATGGCCGACGTCGTCACCGCCAGCACCTATTGCGAGAATGCTCCTAAGCACCCGATTCATGGCCCATATCATGATCATGAATACGGCTTTCCGGTCAGCGATGATCGGGTGCTGTTCGAACGCTTCGTGCTCGAGATCAATCAGGCCGGCCTCTCCTGGCTGACAGTGCTCAAGAAGCGTCCGGCCTTCCGCGAGGCCTTCGAGGATTACGACATCGCGCGCATCGCCGCCTATGGGGACGAGGATCGCGCGCGCCTGCTCAGCAATGCGGGCATCATTCGCAACCGGCTCAAGATCAATGCCGTGATCCACAACGCAGGCGTGGTGATGCAGCTCAAGGACTCCCACGGCAGTTTCAGCGGCTGGCTGGATGCCCACCATCCTCAACCGCTATCAGCCTGGATCAAGCTGTTCAAGAAGACCTTCCGCTTCACCGGCCCCGAGATCGTCAACGAGCTGCTGATGAGCTGCGGCTATCTGCCCGGCTGTCATCGTGATGACTGCCCGGTGCAGGCGCGCGTGCTGGATGCCGGCCCGCGCTGGGCCGAGCCGGGCGCCCTGGCGGCGATCCGCTCAGATGACTGACGCCTGCTCTCACGCCTCCCGCTCTCTTCTTCCTCACAGGTAGCCCACGCATGGACTCCCTTACCCAGATCTGCCTAGGGGCCGTCGTTAGCGGCGCCGTCATGACGCCGGCCATTCGCCGCCTGCCCAGCCCGAAACGCGGCGCGGCCATCCGCCATGCGCTGCTCGGCGGTGCGGCGCTCGGCACCCTGCCCGACCTCGACGTGATGATCGACTACGGCGACGCGGTCGCCAATTACACCCATCACCGTGGCTTCAGCCATTCCCTGCCGATATTGGCGCTTCTGGGCATCGTGCTCGGCTGGCTGCTGGCTCGCCTGCCACGTCTGGCGAATCTTGGCCGTGGTCGGCTGATCGCCTACTGCGTGCTATGCCTGGTCACCCACCCGCTGCTGGACAGCTTCACCACCTACGGCACCCAGCTGCTGTGGCCGTGGCCCAGTCGGCCCATCAGTCTGGCCAGCGTCTTCATCATCGACCCGCTCTACACCCTGCCATTGCTGATCACCGGCTTGTGGGTGGCGATTCGTGGTCGTGCCGGGCGCCTTCTGACCGCGGGCCTCATGCTCTCGAGCCTCTATCTGGGCTGGGGGCTGGCCGCCAAGAGCTGGGTCGAACATCGCGTGGCGCCGCTGCTGGCCAGCCAGGGCTTCGCCGACGCCCCGCGCATGGTGCAGCCGACTCCCTTCAACAGCCTGCTGTGGCGTGTCAGCGCGACCACGCCGCAGGCAGATCACGAATGGATGGTCAGCGTGTTCGACTCCGACGCGCAGCTGGCGTCTCTCGCACGCCGCGATTTTCCGCGCCATCCGACGCTGGATGCCGAGGTCGCGAAGCTGGAGGACGGCCAGCGCCTGCGCTGGTTCGCGGCGCCCTATCTGCGCGCGAGCCGCGAGCGGACCCCAGAGGGTGAGACGCTGCTGGCAGTGACCGATACACGCCTGGGCTCGCCCGGCTATCACCCCTTCCGCTTTGCCCTCGCACGTCAGAGTGCCCCGGGGGGATGGCAAGAGCTCGAGGACAGCCAACGCCTGCCCAGCCGACCTGTCGATCGCACCGCCCTGCAAAGCCTCTGGCAGGCCATCCACGACCCGCAGACGCGCATGCAACCGAGTCAGCGCACCGTCTCTGCCACGCCCTCCAGCCTCTCGGCCGAGACAAGATAAAGCGCCACTGATGAAGACCCGAGATACGACAACGCCCGCCATGGTAGCCATGGCGGGCGTTGTCGTATCAGTGCTGCAAAGACGATCAGCCGAGGTACTTGATCATCACCCCCGCGGCAACCGCCGAGCCGATCACACCGGCCACGTTCGGCCCCATGGCATGCATCAGCAGGAAGTTATGCGGGTTGTACTCGAGCCCGACCTTGTTGGAGACACGTGCCGCCATCGGCACCGCCGAGACACCGGCCGACCCGATCAGCGGATTGATCGGTGTCTTGGAGACCTTGTTCATCAGCTTGGCCATCAGTACCCCGCAGGCCGTGCCGATGCCGAAGGCCACCACGCCGAGGGCCAGAATGCCCAGTGTCTCCACCGCCAGGAACTTGTCGGCCTGCAGCTTGGAGCCCACCGACAGCCCCAGGAAGATGGTGGTGATGTTGATCAGTGCGTTCTGGGCGGTATCCGACAGACGCTCCACCACACCACACTCGCGCATCAAGTTACCGAAACAGAACATGCCCAGCAGCGGTGCGGCGTCCGGCAGCAGCATCGCCACCATGATCAGCAGCACCAGCGGGAAGAGGATCTTCTCGGTCTTGGACACCGGCCGCAGCTGGGTCATGACCAGGCTGCGTTCCTTGGCGGTGGTCAGTGCGCGCATGATCGGCGGCTGGATCATCGGCACCAGTGCCATGTAGGAGTAGGACGCCACGGCGATCGCGCCCAGCAGCTCCGGCGCCAGCAGACTGGCGACATAGATGGAGGTCGGGCCGTCCGCACCGCCGATGATGCCGATGGCCGCCGACTGCTGCAGGCTGAAGTCCATCAGGCCCATCGAGGTCATCGCCACCGCGCCCAGCAGGGTCGCGAAGATACCGAACTGCGCCGCCGCGCCGAGGAACAGGGTCTTGGGATTGGCCAGCAGCGGGCCGAAGTCCGTCATCGCGCCCACGCCCATGAAGATCACCAGCGGCGCGATGCCGGAGGCGATCGCCACGCTGTAGAAGCTGTAGAGCATGCCGTTGGAGAAGCCGCCATCCAGCGCCATGTTGCTGGCCTGTTGCTTGAGCGCGGCCGGGATCTCACCATGCAGCGCCTGCTCCACCGCGTGGCGCGCCTCATCCAGCGGCAGGCTGGCGATATTGACGTTGAGCAGATTGGCCATCGAAGCCAACAGCTCCGGCTTGCCGAGATGGGCCGCCTGCTCGGCGGCAGACAGCGCCAGCCCGGCTTCCGGGATGTTGGCCAGAATGCCGCCGAAACCGATCGGCACCAGCAGCAGGGGTTCGAAGTTCTTGCGGATCGCCAGATAAAGCAGGCCAAGGCCGATGACGATCATCGCCAGCTGGCCGAAGCTCATGTTGTAGAGCCCCGAGCCGTGCCAGAGGTTGAGTATCTTGTCCATGTCGTGTCGCCTTGCAGAGGAGCATCACCGACCGGCCCACCGTGCATGACGATGGGCCGGACATACCGGCTCAGAGGGTGATCAGAACGTCGCCGACACTGACACTGTCGCCTTCCTTGACCTTCACTGCGGAGACGGTGCCGGCCTGGTGGGCACGGATCTCGGTCTCCATCTTCATCGCCTCGAGGATGATGACCACATCCCCTTCGGCCACGCTGTCACCGGCACTGACATTGACCTTGAAGATGTTGCCCGCCAGCGGCGCACTCACCGGCTCACCGGAGGCGGCCTGTGCGGCAGGTGCCGCCGTGGCTGCCGGAGCAGGTGCCGTTGGCGTGCTGGCCTGCACCTGGGTGATGTCTCCGCCTTCGGCGACCTCGACCACATACTGCTTGCCGTTGACGTTCAGGGTGTAGGTCTGCGGGCCGCTCGACGCGGCTTGAGCACTGGCGGCCGGCGCGCTTGCAGCCTTGGGCGCCTTGTCATCGACAGCCTGCGGGGCAGGCTCGAAGGCATCCGGGTTGCCACGGTTGCGCAGGAACTTGAGGCCGATCTGCGGGAACAGCGCGTAGGTCAGCACGTCATCGGTCTCGCGCTCGCCACCTTCCAGCGTAATGCCTTCTTCGCTGGCCTTGCCCTTGAGCTCCTCACGCAGCTGCTCCATCTCCGGCGCCAGGTTGTCTGCCGGGCGGCAGGTGATCGGCTCGGCGCCTTCCAGCACGCGGGACTGAAGCTCACTGTCGAAGGGCGCCGGTGCCGCGCCATATTCGCCCTTGAGCAGCGCCTGGACTTCCTTGGAGATCGACTTGTAACGCTCGCCCATCATCACGTTCATCACCGACTGGGTGCCGACGATCTGTGAGGTCGGCGTCACCAGCGGGATATAGCCCAGGTCCTTGCGCACCCGCGGAATCTCGGCGAGTACGTCATCCAGCTTGTCACCGGCGCCCTGCTCCTTGAGCTGGCTTTCCATGTTGGTGAGCATGCCGCCCGGCACCTGCGCGACCAGGATGCGCGAGTCGATACCGCGCAGGCTGCCTTCGAAGGCCGCGTATTTCTTGCGCACTTCGCGGAAATAGCCGGCGATATCCTCGAGCTTCTCGAGATCGAGTCCGGTATCGCGCTCGGTCCCCGCCAGCATCGCGACAACGGATTCCGTCGGGCTGTGGCCGTAGGTCATCGACATGGAGGAGATGGAGGTATCGACGTTGTCGATGCCTGCCTCGATGGCCTTGAGGGCCGTGGCGGTGGAAAGCCCGGTGGTGGCGTGGCACTGCATGTGGATCGGGATCGACAGGCTCGCCTTGAGGCGCGAGACCAGCTCAAAGGCGGTGTACGGCGTCAGCAGGCCCGCCATGTCCTTGATCGCCAGTGACTGGGCGCCCATGGACTCGATCTTCTGTGCCAGTTCGACCCACATCTCCAGGGTGTGCACCGGGCTCACGGTGTAGGAGATGGTGCCCTGGGCATGCTTGCCCTGATCCAGCACCGCCTTGAGCGGACGCTCGAGGTTGCGCGGATCATTCATGGCATCGAAGACACGGAAGACATCGACACCGCTGGTCGCGGCACGCTTGACGAAGGTATCCACCACATCATCGGCGTAATGACGATAGCCGAGCAGGTTCTGGGCGCGCAGCAGCATCTGCTGCTGGGTCTTGGGCATCGCTTCCTTGAGGGCACGAATGCGTGACCAGGGGTCTTCGCCCAGGTAGCGAATGCAGGCGTCGAAGGTCGCGCCACCCCAGCTCTCCAGCGACCAGAAGCCGATATCGTCCAGCTTGGCGGCGATCGGCAGCATGTCATCGAGACGCATGCGCGTGGCCAGCAGTGACTGATGCGCGTCGCGCAGTACCACATCCGTGATGCCCAGCGGTTGCTTGTCCATGAGTGATCCCTTGTTCTTTATATTGTGGATATCGAGTTCTGCGCGCGCTGCAGGCAGCCTGTTGCATCAGCCTGCAACACGGAATATTGCACTCGGGGGGAGGTCTACCCACCGTACTGCTCGTGATAGAATCGCCGCCTGCTACTCTTGGCAGTGGTCAGACGCTCGGCAGAGCCCAGATGCTATCGGCGAAGCCGCGAAAGCGTCAGTGCCTGCTCTGGTCCTGCCGGAAGCGGTGAATCGCCGCGGCCATGACGACCGTCAGTTCTCTGTCGTCCTCTGCCGCAGGGGCCGGGGCAGCCGGCGCCCGCGCAGCACCTGGCGCAGCGGGCACTGGTGCAGGCGCAAAGCGATCCACCAGCCTGGCCATCGCCATCATGGCGACCACCAGCAGACTTAGAAACACGAACACGAACCCCATCCCGAACACCATCAGGTTCAAGCCTTCACCGAGCAGATCATTCTCTTGCATGCCAGTGTCCTCGAGTCTTTCTCGTTATCGAGCCGCACTACGGCGCAGCGCCTGCGCTGAACGCCAATGCCTTCGGTCACGCCGGACACGGCACGACGGATAGGCTCCGCCGCCGATAGCCTCTGTCGGTATGCCCATGCAGCTGCATTCAATGCTTGTTGGTCGCTCTAAAGTGCCTGATTCCACGGCAATTGCAATGACACCATCGTTGACCCCACAGGCCCTCGCGCGGGCCGGCCGCATCGGCATCGCGCCGATGGAAGGCGTGATAGATGACATCACCCGCGAATGTCTCACTGGCCTTGGCGGCTACGACTGGTGCGTGACGGAATTCGTGCGCGTGACCCACGTCAAGTTACCGCCGCGCGTCTTCAAGCGCATCTGTCCCGAGCTGCTCGACGCCTCCCCGACACAGACAGCCCGTACACGACACGCGACCCCGGTCGCCCTGCAGCTGCTGGGGGCCGATCCCGAGGCACTGGGCATCAATGCGCGCGTCGCGGCGCGCCTGGGCGCCCCAAGCGTCGATATCAATTTCGGCTGCCCGGCCAAGACCGTCAATCGACATGATGGTGGCGCGGCGCTGCTGCGCTCGCCGGAACGCGTCTTCCGCGCGGTGGAAGGCGTGCGCAAGGCACTCGAGGGCACGGGCGTACCGGTCACCGCCAAGATTCGTCTCGGCTTCAATGATCGGCGCCTGGCACTGGCCTGCGCTCAGGCGGCAGAGGCAGGCGGTGCGACTCAGCTGGTGGTGCATGGCCGCACCAAACAGGAAGGCTATCGCCCACCGGCGCACTGGGAATGGATCGGCAAGATCACCTCCGAGCTCTCCATTCCGGTGGTCGCCAATGGCGATATCTGGGATATGCACTGCTACTGGCGGGCGCGCTCCCTGTCCGGCTGTCGCGATGTCATGCTGGGTCGGGCCGCCCTGGCCGACCCCTTCCTGGCGGCACGCATCAAGCATTGGCAGGCGACCGGCGAGCTGCTGCCCGAGACGGACTGGACACAGCGTGCGCAGGTGCTGCTCTCTCATGCTGAGCGCTGCGCTCACCTTCCCGACAAGGTGATGGTGCCGCTGCTCAAGCAGTGGATGAACATGATGCGTCAGAGCGGCAACGCAGAAGCCGAAAGCCGTTTCCAAGCCATCAAGCGTCACAAGGGGCGCGCCGAGTTCTTCACCGGCCTGGTGGCCGGCACTGCGCTGGAGCTGGCGCCGAGTCTTCTCACCTCAGTGACTCGCATGCCGGAACCGGCTCAGGCACCGGAATCTCCTCAGGCATCGGAATCGCCCCAGGCATCGCAAATGGAAGCCGTGAACGCCCCAGTCTGAGCCTGAACTGAAACCTGAACCTGAACATCAGCACCGGCCAACACCCGATCCGGCTGCTGCCCCGATCAGTGAACCAAAAAAAGGGCGCCCCTCGCGAAAAGGGCGCCCTGGCGATCGTCCGCCCGAAGGCGTGACATCACAGTCAAGGAAAGTGGTAGAACAACAAGATCGTCGGCAATGCGGGGATCGGGGTGTGCAGGCGGCGATCACTCGGCACTGATCCTGCCTCATAACCTTGCTTGAGAACCTGGCCTCAAAGCCTGGCGTCTTTCATTGCCTGACTTTTCTTCAGACGAAGAAAAACCCGCTTCGTTGAAGCGGGTTTTTCAATTGGCGCGCCCTGGAGGATTCGAACCTCCGACCGCCTGATTCGTAGTCAGGTACTCTATCCAGCTGAGCTAAGGGCGCATAAACCTTGAAATCTGTGGCCTGAGCATTTCAAAATGACTTCAGGACTTTATCGTGCGAGTACTGCGTCTTTCCAACTTCATGTCTTGCGTTGCAGTGGCGCGCCCTGGAGGATTCGAACCTCCGACCGCCTGATTCGTAGTCAGGTACTCTATCCAGCTGAGCTAAGGGCGCATCTTACTGCATTTGTACTTAATGGCGGAGAGAGAGGGATTCGAACCCTCGATAGGGCTATAAACCCTATACTCCCTTAGCAGGGGAGCGCCTTCAGCCACTCGGCCACCTCTCCTCATCAGGTACGGCGCATATCTTACTCATTTGATTGGGCTTTGTCCAGCCCCTGTGTCGATTTTTTGGCTTCGATGCTGAACATCTCATCACCACTCGACGACAGGCTCGAGGCTGCGCGCCCCCAAGCAATCTCCCCGCATGAACCAGAACATGACGATGGCTAGCCTGTCGTCGCGTCTCGTTCGAGGGAGCGGGCATATTACCGAACCAGAATCGGCTTGTCTCCCCCTTTATTGAGAAAAAAGCCAAATTTTTCCCTTACGGAACACAGACTTGAACAAGCCGTCCTCTCATCACCCCGCATGAGCCGCTGCTCATGGAGGTAAGTACGCCGTTGTTCATGAGCTAGGCGGGCCGCCCTCGCCTGCGCCAGGCCCACATACGCGAACGCCAGCCATGGGGACAATGGCTGGCGTTCGTCGGGTCGTGCAGGGTCGTGCGACGTGCAGGCGCAGCATGCCGTCAGGCGATGGCATCGCCATTGTCTTCTTTCTCACGCTGGATGCGCTGATAGATCTCTTCTCGATGGACGGCAACGTCCTTGGGCGCGTTCACACCGATACGCACCTGATTACCTTTCACTCCGAGAACGGTGACAGTGATGTCGTCTCCGATCATCAGAGTTTCACCCACTCTACGGGTCAGGATGAGCATGACTGATCTCCTTGTCAGAAATTCAAAACAGCTGGGACTTCAACGGGATGTGGAGGCGGCGATCGACCGGGACAAGTCGACCACCCTGATGCATGAAGCTCGAATTATGCGCTATGCATGCTCCGACGGCCAATGCCATACCTTCATCACACCCGATAGGCACGTTGAATGAAAGCGCCCGATGCACAGACTGACATTCAGAAGAATGACAGAAAATACATCGGGCGCTATCGACTTCACGTGCCGCACGTCTTCCAGACCAATATCCCCAGCCTGGGCACCGACGCTTAACGACTTGGGCAAGTCATTGATTGTCGGTGTCTTTACGACTTCCTTGCTGCACGCTCCGTGGTGAGACTCAGGCAGTCTCGTCGCTGATCGCTTCTGCATCCAGGCCGAAGGCGGTGTGCAGAGAGCGAACCGCCAGCTCCATGAATTTCTCGTCGATCAGGACGGAAATCTTGATCTCTGAAGTGGAGACCATGCGGATATTGATGCCTTCTTCCGCCAGTACGCGGAACATCTTGGAGGCGACACCGGCGTGAGAACGCATGCCGACACCGACCAGCGAGACCTTGGCGATGTTGTCATCACCGCGCATCTCACCACCACCGACGGACGGAATCACCGTCTCGGTCAGGATGCGCTGGGTCGCCTTGAAGTCGGTCTTGGCGACGGTGAAGGAGAAGTCAGTGGTATTGCCGTCCGGAGAGACGTTCTGGACGATCATGTCGATTTCGATGTTGGAATCGGCGATCGGGCCCAGAATCTTGGAAGCGACACCCGGGATATCCGGCGTGTTGAGCAGAGTCAGCTTGGCTTCGTTGACATTGAAGGCGATGCCGGAGATCAGCGGTTCTTCCATGTTGTCTTCTTCCTCAGCGACGATCAGGGTACCCGGGCCATCCTCGAAGGAAGACAGCACACGCAGGGGAACATTGTACTTGCCGGCGAATTCCACCGAACGGATCTGCAGGATCTTGGAGCCCAGGCTCGCCATTTCCAGCATTTCCTCGACGGTCACCGTTTCCAGACGACGTGCCTTGGAGCACACGCGCGGGTCAGTGGTATAGACACCATCGACATCGGTGTAGATCTGGCACTCATCCGCCTTCAGTGCGGCAGCCAGGGCAACACCGGTGGTATCAGAGCCACCACGACCCAGCGTCGTGATGTTGCCCTCCTCATCGACACCCTGGAAGCCTGCCACCACGACCACCTTGCCATCGTCGAGGTCTTCACGCAGGTCATCGGTATCGATGCGCTGGATACGCGCCTTGGTGTGCGCGCTATCGGTGCGGATTCCCACCTGCGCCCCCGTGTATGAGGTCGCATCGACGCCGATCTTCTGCAGCGCCATGGCCAGCAGGGAAATGGTGACCTGCTCGCCAGTGGAGACCAGCATGTCCATCTCGCGCGGTGTCGGGTCATCATTGATCTCGCTGGCGAGACCGATCAGTCGATTGGTCTCGCCACTCATGGCAGAGACGACCACGACAATCTGATGGCCTTCATCGCGGAATCGCTTGACCTTCTCGGCGACGGCCTTGATCCGCTCCACCGAGCCGACCGAAGTGCCTCCGAACTTCTGAACGTATAGCGCCATGTGCGTTTCCGTTATCCGTGTCCGTTTGCGTTGTCCCCACATGAAGCTCATGTGAGCCCAAAAAGAGGCCGGGTCTCCCCAGGAGGAGCCCGGCCTTCATCTTGTACTGTCAGCCCAGCTGGGCGTCTACCCATGATGGCACACCGGCCAGTGCGCCCGGAAGCGAGGCGGCATCACTGCCACCGGCCTGGGCCATGTCAGCACGACCGCCACCCTTGCCGCCGACCTGCTCGGCCACGTGGCGTACCAGGTCACCCGCCTTGACGCGCGAGGTCAGGTCGTCGGTGACACCGGCGATCAGGCTGACCTTGTCACCGTCCGCGACGCCGAGCACCAGGATGCCGGAACCGAGCTTGGACTTGAGGTCATCCATCAGGCCGCGCAGCTCCTTGCCGGAAACGCCTTCGACCTGTTTGGCCAGCACCTTGATGCCCTGGACATTCGCGATGTCGCTGAGCATGTCGCTGGCCGAGGCAGATGCCAGCTTGGCCTTGAGGCGCTCAAGCTCCTTCTCGAGGCCGCGGTTGCGCTCCAGCAGGCTGCCAACGCGCTCCTCGACCTGTTCCGGCTTGGCCTTGAGACGCTCACCGAGGCGAGTCAGGGTCGCTTCCTGCGCAAGCAGGAAGTCACGCGCGGCGCGACCGGTGATGGCCTCGATACGACGCACGCCGGACGCGATACCGGTTTCGGCGAGAATGTGCATCTGGCCGATGTCGCCGCTGCGCTTGACGTGAGTCCCGCCGCACAGCTCGATGGAGAAGGCGTCCTGACCGATGGTCAGCACGCGGACCTCCTCACCATACTTGGCATCGAAGAGTGCCGCTGCGCCGCGCGCCTTGGCCTCATCGAGGCTCATGAACTCGATGGTGGTCTCGGCGTTGGCGAGGATCTGCGCGTTGACGATGCGCTCGACCTCGGACAGCTGCTCGGCCGTCATCGCTTCAAAGTGGCTGAAGTCGAAGCGCAGACGCTCGGCCGTGACCAGCGAGCCCTTCTGCTGAACGTGCTCGCCCAGCACCAGACGCAGCGCTTCGTGCAGCAGGTGCGTAGCGGAGTGGTTGCGCACGGAAGCCGCACGCAGCTCGGCATCGACCTGCGGACGCACCTTGTCACCGACCTTGAGAGCGCCTTCGATCAGCACACCGTGGTGCAGGTGATGGCCGGTCTGCTTCTGGGTATCGCTGACCTGAAAGCGGCCGCCGTCCAGATGCAGATAGCCGGTGTCACCGGCCTGGCCACCTGACTCGCCGTAGAACGGGGTGGTGTCGAGCACCACGATGCCCTTGGTGTCCACCTCGAGTTGCTCGACGGCATTGCCTTCGGCGTCGAACAGCGAGGTGACGGTGGCTTCCCCTTCCAACTGGTCGTAACCGGTGAAGACAGTCTCGCCTTCCAGCACCAGGTTGGCGGAGTAGTCGCCGCCGAAGTTGCTGGCGGCACGGGCGCGATCACGCTGTGCTTCCAGGGCCGCCTGGAAACCTGCCTCATCGAGGATCAGCTCGCGCTCGCGGCAGATGTCGGCGGTCAGGTCATACGGGAAGCCGTAGGTGTCGTAGAGCTTGAAGATGGTCTCGCCGTCGAGGGTATTGCCCTCGAGGCCAGCGATGGCTTCTTCCAGAAGCTTCATGCCATGTTCCAGCGTACGCGCGAACTGCTCTTCTTCCTTGAGCAGCACCCGTTCGATCTGCTCGCGTGCGGCGCGCAGTTCCGGATAGGCATCGCCCATCTCGCTGTCGAGAGCCGCGACCAGCTTGTAGAAGAAGCTGCCACGCGCGCCCAGCTTGTGACCATGACGCACGGCGCGACGGATGATGCGACGCAGCACGTAGCCACGGCCTTCGTTGGAGGGCAGCACGCCATCGGCGATCAGGAAGGCGCACGAGCGGATGTGGTCAGCCACCACACGCAGTGACGGCGTGGCGATGTTGTCGTGACCGATGATCTCGGCCGCGGCGGCCAGCAGATTCTGGAACAGGTCGATCTCGTAGTTGGAGTGCACGCCCTGCATCACGGCCGCGACACGCTCCAGGCCCATGCCGGTATCGATGGACGGCTTGGGCAGCGGGTGCAGCGTACCCTCGGCGTCACGGTCGAACTGCATGAAGACCAGGTTCCAGATCTCGATGTAGCGATCGCCATCTTCGTCCGGGCTGCCCGGCGGGCCACCGGCGACGTCTTCGCCATGGTCATAGAAGATCTCGGAGGACGGGCCACACGGGCCGGTGTCGCCCATCTGCCAGAAGTTGTCCTCGTCGAGACGCGAGAAGCGGTTCTGATCGATGCCGACCTCGTTGAACCAGATATCACGGGCTTCGTCATCGCTGACGTGCACGGTGACCCAAAGCTTCTCCTTCGGCAGGCCGAGTTCTTCGGTCAGAAACTTCCAGGCGAACTGGATGGCTTCACGCTTGAAGTAGTCGCCGAAGCTGAAGTTGCCCAGCATCTCGAAGAAGGTGTGGTGACGGGCGGTATAACCGACGTTGTCCAGGTCATTGTGCTTGCCACCGGCGCGCACGCAGCGCTGCGCGGAGGTCGCACGGCTGTAGCCACGCGGGTCACGACCCAGGAAGACATCCTTGAAGGGCACCATGCCGGCGTTGGTGAACAGCAGGGTCGGGTCGTTGTTCGGCACCAGAGAGCTGGTGGGAACGATGGTATGGCCCTGCTTCTCGAAATAGGTCAGGAAGGCGTTTCTGATTTCTGCGCTTTTCATAGAGGTTCCGTAGCGATGTGCGTAAAGACGCTCCGGGGGTCTTCTGCATGACTTCCGCATGGTTTCTGCATATTCATCCATGTGGGTATGCATGGAGGTGCAATGAAAAGCATGAAAGAAGGCGCCTGCCCCGTGCCGTCGCAAGACGACCTAGTATAACGTCTGTTCGCGCAAGCTAAAGGGGGGGAAATGTCCTGAAGCGCCGGTTTGCGCGTCATGAGAGCCAAACAGATGCTCGCCAGCTAGCCATCTTCCTCCTCATCACTCCAGGCGGACTCCATGGCATAGCGCAGCTGCTCATAGTCGAAGCCGCGCTGGAGCAGAAAGCGTTCGCGCCGTGCGCGCTCCTTTTGTCCCTCGCCGGGGCCGGAAAAGCGCCTGGCCAGCGTCTCGCGCGCCAGCTCGAAGAAATCCACCGCCTCGACATGGCCGAAGGCATCCGGCGTCGGGTCACTGGCGGCACGCATGACGGCATTGAGCGTCTCGCTATCGATACCACGCTGGCGCAGCTCCTGCTGGATACGCCTCGGCCCCTGCCCGCGCAGGACGCGCGCCCGCAGGAAGCTGGCGGCAAAGCGCTCATCGGATTGCAGGCCCTCCTCGGCCATGCGCTCCAGCACCTCCTCGATCAGCAGCTCGACCTCATCGCGACTCAAGGTCGCCTGCGCGCCCTCCTCGCCCGCGGCTTGCCGCTCTGCCAACTCGTCATCGCTGACCGCCCGCAGGTAGTCACGCTCCTTGAGATAGTCGTGCAGCTCGCGGCGACTATGTTCGCGGCGCGCCAGTCGCGCGATGGCATCATTGCGCGCACGCCGTTGCGGCGTCATCGCACCTGAGTCGAGCGGTTGATATTCAGGCCCGCCCATTTCAGCGCTGTCATCGTGCATGGTCATGCTCTCCGGGGTTGAGCAGAAGGACATCGATGGACGTGAACGCAAGGCGCCCGCCTCCGAGTCATCGGGGCGGGCGCCTTGCGTTCATCGCACCGGGTCGGAAACGACACGCTGCGATGACGCCAGCCTGACGGCCGGCGCTCTTGCTCTTTCTTCTGGACGAGCCTCAATCGAGATCGATATCCAGGTCGTCTTCACTCTCGGCGGCCGCGGCCTCTTTCGACTCTTCCTTGGCTTCCGGGGCTGCCAGCAACTGGGCGCGGATCTGGGTTTCAATCTCCTCCATGATGGCGGGATTGTCTTCCAGGTACTGGGCGGAGTTGGCCTTGCCCTGGCCGATCTTGCTGCCCTGATAGCTGTACCAGGCACCTGACTTGCCGACCAGACCACACTGCACACCCAGGTCGATCACCTCACCGGCGTGATAGATGCCCTTGCCGTAGAGAATCTGGAACTCGGCCTGACGGAACGGCGGCGCGACCTTGTTCTTGACGACCTTGACGCGGGTCTCGTTACCGGTGACTTCATCACCGGACTTCACGGAACCGGTACGACGGATATCCAGACGCACGCTGGAGTAGAACTTCAGTGCGTTACCGCCAGTCGTGGTTTCGGGGCTGCCGAACATCACGCCGATCTTCATGCGGATCTGGTTGATGAACACCACCATGCAGTTGGCGTTCTTGATGTGACCGGTCACCTTGCGCAGCGCCTGGGACATCAGACGCGCCTGCAGGCCAACGTGTGAGTCGCCCATCTCGCCTTCGATCTCGGCACGCGGCGTCAGCGCTGCCACGGAGTCGACGATGATGACGTCAACACCGCCGGAACGTACCAGCATGTCGACGATCTCGAGCGCCTGCTCACCGGTGTCCGGCTGGGAGACCAGCATCTCGTCCAGATTGACGCCCAGCTTCTCGGCGTAGGACGGATCCAGTGCGTGCTCGGCATCGATGAAGGCACACACCTTGCCCTGCTTCTGCGCCTGGGCGATGACCGAGAGGGTCAGTGTCGTCTTGCCCGAGGATTCCGGGCCGTAGATCTCGACCACGCGCCCGAAGGGCAGGCCGCCGATGCCGAGTGCGATATCCAGCCCCAGAGAACCGGTGGAAACCGACGGGATGGCCACACGCGGGGCATCGCCCATGCGCATGACGGCGCCCTTGCCGAACTGGCGCTCGATCTGGGACAGCGCCGCGTTCAGCGCCTTGGTACGATTGTCGTCCTTTGCCATGTGGCCTCCTGTCGAACGGCGGAGCCACACGGGCTGCCACCTGGAATAGAGAATTCTGTCACTGAGAGCTGAGCAGACACCGTCAGACTAGCGGCTGAGGTGCCGTGGCAAAACCCTGTATACATGGACAGTATAATGCCGCAAGTTGCGTCGCTCTGCCAGTCCGGTGGTGCGCTTTTTCAGGCAGCACCCCCAACGCGGGGCTTGCATCGGACTCACGCGTCTTCGGTGCCGATCTGCAAGGCCTCCACGCGCTTGATCAAGCCCTGCAACGCCTCCCGCACGGCGGCGTCACGCACCGCCTGCCGGTCGCCGGGAAAGTGACAGCAGCGTGCCTGCTGGCGCGCCTCGCTCCCCCACGCCAGCCACACGGTGCCGACGGGCTTCTCGTCACTTCCCCCGCCGGGGCCGGCCACGCCGCTGATCGCCACCCCCAGCTCAGCGCCGCTGTCGCGACAGGCGCCCCGCACCATCTCGCACACGACCGCCTCGGAGACGGCGCCGAAAGTTTCAAGCGATGCCTCACTGACCCCCAGCAGGCGCTGCTTGGTGGCATTGGAATAGGTCACGTAGCCCGCATCGAAATAGCTGGAGCTGCCGGCAATCGCCGTGATCGCGGCACTCACGCCGCCCCCGGTGCACGACTCGGCGGTGGTGACGCGCACGCCGCGCGCGATCGCCAGCGCCTGCAACTGCTCAGCCAGAGCATTCACGCACGCAGCCTCGGGTGTCGTACCAGTCAATTGGCTCACGAACTTTCTCCCTGTAAAGGTCATCAAGTGAAAAGGGCAGCGAGCATGAGACATCACAGGCATTGGAGCCGGCCGCGCCAGTCCGTAGAATATCGCGCATCCCGCATGCCGTGTTCTCGCATGTGTGCTTTTTCCCATTGCAGTGCAGTCAAGGAAGTCCATGGCCATGGCCAAGAACAGCGCGCCCCAGATGACGCCGATGATGACGCAGTACATGAAGATCAAACGCGAGCACCCCGGCGTGCTGCTGTTCTATCGCATGGGCGACTTCTATGAACTGTTTCATGAGGACGCAAAACGCGCAGCACAACTGCTCGATATCACGTTGACGGCGCGCGGCAGCTCCGGCGGTTCACCGATCCCCATGGCAGGGGTGCCCTACCACAGCGCCGAAGGTTATCTGGCACGTCTGGTCAAGATGGGCGAATCGGTGGCCATCTGTGAGCAGATCGGTGACCCGGCGACCAGCAAGGGGCCTGTCGAGCGCAAGGTGGTGCGTATCGTCACGCCGGGGACGCTGCATGATGAGGCGCTGCTGGATGCCAGCCGCGACAACCTGCTGGTGGCGCTGCACCGTGATGGAGAGACCTGGGGCCTGGCCGCTCTCGAGCTCTCCTCCGGTCGCTTCAGCGTGCTCGAGGTCAATGGTGATGACGAGCTGCTGGCCGAGATCCAGCGCCTGTCGCCTGCCGAAGTCATGGTCGGCGAAAGCCGTACCCTCCCCGCCAGCCTGTCCTCGCGCCCAGGCCTGACCCGCCAGAGCGATTGGCACTTCGATCACGAGACTGCCTTGCGCCTGCTGTGCGATCAGTTCGGCGTCCAGGACCTCAACGGCTTTGGCTGCAGCCACCTGACGCGCGCCGTCACGGCAGCCGGTGCCCTGCTCGACTATGCTCGCGACACCCAGCGCACCGGCCTGCCCCACGTGACCGCGCTGGCCGTCGAAAGCCGCGATGACTCGGTGGTGATCGATGCCGCCAGCCGCCGCAACCTCGAGATCGATACCAACCTGGGTGGCACCGGCGACAACACGCTGGCCAGCGTGCTTGACGTCACCGCGACCGCGATGGGCTCACGCCTGCTCAAGCGCTGGCTCAACCGCCCGCTGCGCGATCAGCGCCAGATCGGCCAGCGTCAGGCGGCGGTACAGCGTCTACTGGATGGCGACTACCCCTTCGAACTGCAAGGCCTGCTCAAGCGCATCGGAGATGTGGAGCGCATCCTCGCCCGTGTCGCGCTGCGCAGCGCACGCCCCCGTGACATGGCACGCCTGCGCGATGGTCTCAACACCCTGCCCGAGCTGCGCGCCGTGCTCGCCAGCGTCGAGAAAGGCAGCGCCATCGATGACCTGCGCGATGCCATCCGCCTGTTCCCGGCACTTTCCGCGATGCTCAGCGAGGCGCTGGTCGAGAATCCGCCGGTGGTGCTGCGCGATGGTGGCGTGATCGCCGATGGCTACGACGATGAGCTGGACGAGTATCGCGGCCTGTCCGAGAACGCCGGCCAGTATCTGGTCGCACTCGAGACTCGCGAGCGCGAGCGCACCGGCCTGAGCAACCTCAAGGTCGGCTACAACCGCGTGCATGGCTACTTCATCGAACTGCCGCGCTCGCAATCGGCCGAGGCCCCGCCGGAATACATCCGTCGCCAGACCCTCAAGAATGCCGAGCGCTTCATCATCCCCGAACTCAAGGAATTCGAGGACAAGGCGCTGTCCGCCAAGTCCAAGTCACTGGCGCGCGAGAAGCTGCTGTATGAGCACCTGCTGGATGATCTGAATACCGAACTGGATGGCCTGCAGCAGACGGCCCGTGCGCTGGCATCACTGGATGTGCTGACCGCCTTCGCCGATCGCGCCGCCGCGCTCGATTTCGTGCGTCCAGAACTCAGCGAGACCCCGGGCATCGACATCGAAGGCGGCCGCCATCCGGTAGTCGAACATGTCAGCGACCATCCCTTCGTCCCCAACGATGTGCGCTTCGATGATACGCGGCGCATGCTGGTGATCACCGGCCCCAACATGGGCGGTAAATCCACCTACATGCGTCAGACGGCACTGATCGCTCTGCTCGCGCATACCGGCAGCTTCGTGCCGGCGACGCGCGCCTGCATCGGCCCGCTGGATCGCATCTTCACGCGCATCGGCTCATCGGATGACCTGGCCGGCGGCCGCTCGACCTTCATGGTCGAGATGACCGAGACCGCCAGCATCCTGCACAACGCCACTGACGAGAGCCTGGTGTTGATGGATGAGATCGGCCGCGGCACCTCGACCTTCGATGGTCTGTCACTGGCATGGGCCAGCGCCGAGCATCTGGCGCGCACGCGTGCCTTTACCCTGTTCGCGACCCATTACTTCGAGATGACGGCGCTGCCCGAGCATGCCGATGCCGTCGCCAACGTGCACCTGACGGCCGCTGAGCACGGCGATGGCATCGTCTTCATGCACCGCGTCGAGGAAGGCCCTGCCAGCCAGAGCTATGGCCTGCAGGTGGCCCAGCTGGCCGGGGTGCCGCAGAGCGTCATCCTGCGCGCGCGCGAGAAGCTGACCAGCCTGGAGCAGCAGGAAATCGATCGCCCACAGGTGGCGCGCGAGGATGCGCTGGGCCAGCCGGTACCGCAACAGAATGACCTGTTCGCGGCACCGCCGCATCCGGTCGTCGAAGCCCTCAACAGCCTTGACCCGGATGATCTGAGCCCCAAGCGAGCGCTGGAGCTGATCTACGAATGGCACCGGCAGCGCTGAGTGCCGTCACGCCTGCTCCGAGAAGGAACGGCAAGGCTCAAGAGTGAATGGCAAGACTCGACAGCAACCTTCGGGCATAGCACCATTCCAAAACGATCCGCCCCTGCTGATTGCGGGGGCGGCAGAGCGCCACTAGAATAACGTCTTATAACATCTGCGCCGCTTATAACCTGAAGGCCATGATGTCGCCGAGACGACACATGGTGGGCGCCTGGACCACGACCTACGAGAGAGACGCCAATCCGCGTCAGGAGACCTGCATGGCATTCATCGTCACCGAGAACTGCATTCGCTGCAAATACACCGACTGCGTGGAAGTCTGCCCGGTGGATTGCTTCTACGAAGGCCCGAACTTCCTGGTGATCAACCCGGATGAGTGCATTGACTGCGCGCTGTGCGAACCGGAATGCCCCGCCGAAGCCATCTTCTCCGAGGATGAAGTGCCGGAGAACCAGAAGGAATTCATCGAGCTGAATGCCGATCTGGCCGAAGTCTGGCCGAACATCAGCGAGAAGAAGGACGCCATGGAAGACGCCGAGAAGTGGGATGGTGTCGACGGCAAGCTTGAGTATCTGGAGCAGTAAGCCCCTCAAGTCACCCGCATCTCGCGTGGCTAGCGGCTTGCCCGCCCTGACAGGGCAAAGCCCGGCTCTGACGACAGAAACGGCAGCGATTCCCCCGGGAGCCGCTGCCGTTTCTGTATCTGATGCCTGAAGCCTGTGCCTGAAGAGCTCGCGCTGAGAACTCCTCCCCCCCGACCTCCAGACATAAAAAAAGGGCGACCCCGTAAGGTCGCCCGCTCCAAGCGTGTCCCTGTCGATCCATCCTGGATCGCACTCCTGAGTGCTGTCCCTGCCCTTCACGACATCCTGTCATTCGGGGCGCACCGTCACGCGTGGCGGGCATTGCAGCACTGCTCGCGCAGCTGTCCCACCGCAATGCCCGTTAGTGCAGATATTTGCCTGTCCTGCTGTCCTGCCCATGCATTGCCCGGCGTCCTGCCTTTACCGCTCCCTGCCTGTGCAGCTGACAGCCTCACGACATTCCTTGTCCGACTATGCTTGTCGTGGCTTCCTGTCACTTGATGCTGCCGCTGTCTGCCCCATCATTCTTGACGCAGATGATGTCCCGTCATCCGTCACTTCCTGTGAGGGCAAGCTTCCTGACTGCATATCAGAGCCTGGGGCTCTTCGACACTCCGTGTCGTTATCGTGCTTCCTGCCTGTGTGGCGCTTCCCATCGCCGACGGATCATCCTGATCCTGACACACTCCGGTGTCATGCCCGCCATCCTTGCTTCCTTGGCATCTCTCGCCTGACTCCTTCAAGCGAAGATATGCAGCTCTCTGCTACCGACGTCCATGCCAGGTCCTTTTCCGCCGAGCGTCCTGCTCAGCGGGGCGAAACGTCCTGTCTCGCCATCAAGTCTTTTCTGATCATCCCGTTGGCATCCTGCCGAGACTGCGGTGTCCCGCCGCACCCTCACGTCCATGCAGCCATTCTGGGCAGCATTCGCCGGCGAGGCAACTAGCCAAACCTCTTACCCCGCTATACCCGAACAGACCATCAGAGAAAATATATTCAATAAAAACAAGTAGATAATGAAGAACATACGTTCATATCCGCAGGCGACTCGCAGTCAGTGTCTCGATTGTCCTGCGGAATTTGTAAGAGATGACTTACACGAAATCAGTGCCTGGAAGCGGTCCATTTCCTGCCTCCCCACTCATTCATCGCCTGCAATGCACAACGGGGCCGTGCCAGAAGGCACGACCCCGTTGCAAGTTACCTCTACGGTGCTGGGCGCTGAGCCCCGCACACCACGGGCAATTACTGACCCTTGATCTCTTTCAGACCGTTGTAAGCCACGTCTCCCAGCTGCTGCTCGATCACCAGCAGACGATTGTACTTGGCGACACGATCAGAGCGGCACAGAGAACCGGTCTTGATCTGGCCAGCACAGGTACCGACGGCGAGGTCGGCGATGGTGGTGTCTTCGGTCTCGCCACTACGGTGGGAGATGACCGCGGTGAAGCCGGCGGCCTGCGCCATCTTGATCGCATCCAGAGTCTCGGACAGTGAGCCGATCTGGTTGAACTTGATCAGGATGGAGTTGCCGATGCCTTCATCGATACCGCGGCTCAGGATGCGCGTATTGGTGACGAACAGGTCGTCGCCGACCAGCTGCACCTTGTCACCCAGCTCGTCGGTCAGCATCTTCCAGCCTTCCCAGTCGGACTCATCCATGCCGTCTTCGATGGAGGCGATCGGATATTCCGCGGCCAGGCCCGCCAGATAGTCGACGAAACCACGTGCGTCGAAGCTCTTGCCTTCGCCGGACAGGTTGTACTGACCGTCCTGGTAGAACTCGGAAGACGCGCAATCCAGCGCCAGAGTCACATCGGTGCCCAGGGTGTAGCCCGCATCGCTGACGGCCTGCTTGATGACGGCCAGTGCTTCGGAGTTGGACGCCAGGATCGGAGCAAAGCCACCTTCATCACCCACGGAGGTGCTCAGCTCGCGCCCCTGCAGCACCTTCTTCAGCGCGTGGAAGATCTCGGCGCCGGTGCGCAATGCTTCACGGAAGGTCGGCGCGCCGACCGGCTGGACCATGAACTCCTGGATGTCGACGTTGTTGTCGGCATGCTCACCGCCGTTGATGATGTTCATCATCGGCACCGGCATGGAGTACTGCCCCGGCTGGCCGTAGAGCTCAGCGATGTGAGCGTAGAGCTCGATGCCCTTGGCCTGCGCTGCCGCCTTGGCAGCCGCCAGAGAGACGGCAAGAATCGCGTTGGCACCCAGCGATTCCTTGTTCTCGGTACCATCCAGCGCCAGCATGGCATCGTCCAGCGCGCGCTGGTCGAGTGCATCCATGCCCACGAGGCGCTCGCGGATCGCGCCATTGACGGCTTCGACTGCCTTCAGCACGCCCTTGCCCAGATAACGGCTCTTGTCGCCATCACGCAATTCCAGCGCTTCACGCGAACCGGTGGAGGCACCGGAAGGCGCGCAGGCACTGGCGCGTTGGCCACCTTCCAGCACGACCTCGGCCTGTACGGTCGGGTTACCACGGGAATCGAGCACCTCAAGGGCGCGGATTTCGACGATATTGGCCATCTTGTGTCGTCCTCTACACGGGGGATTGAAACACCACGACGGGCATCTTGCCCATAGTGCAAAAAGGCCGCTCACACAGGGGTGAACGGCCAGTAGTCCTGCTCAACGAATGTCCAGCGGCGCGAAGCCCTTGACCAGCGCATCCAGCGATTGCAGCTGGCGCAGGAAGGGTTCGAGCTGGTCCAGCGGCAAGGCGCAGGGGCCGTCACACTTGGCGTTGTCCGGGTCCGGATGCGCTTCGAGGAACAGACCCGCAAGCCCCAAGGCGACACCGGAGCGTGCCAGATCGAAGACCTGCTCACGGCGCCCGCCAGCGGAATCGACTCGCCCGCCCGGACGCTGCAGCGAGTGGGTGACATCGAACAAGACCGGCAGGCCGCTATCCTTCATCTCGGCCATGCCGAGCATGTCGACCACCAGGTTGTTGTAACCGAAGCTGGAGCCACGCTCGCACAGCAGAATCCGGTCATTGCCCGCTTCACCGCACTTGGCGACGATATGGCGCATCTCGTGCGGCGCGAGGAACTGCGGCTTCTTGACGTTGATGACGGCGCCGGTGCGCGCCATGGCCACGACCAGGTCCGTCTGCCGCGCCAGGAAGGCCGGCAGCTGAATGACATCGGCCACTTCCGCCACGGCTGCCGCCTGATGCGGCTCATGCACGTCCGTGATGATCGGCACACCGAAGCGCGACTTGATCTCGGCCAGAATCTCGAGCCCCTTCTCCATCCCGGGCCCGCGGTAGGAGTGCATGGAGCTGCGGTTGGCCTTGTCGAAGCTGGCCTTGAAGACGTACGGCATGCCCAGGCGTGACGTCACCTCGACGTACTGCTCGGCGACTTCCAGCGCCAGCTCCCGCGATTCGAGCACGTTCATGCCACCGAAAAGCGTCATCGGACGATCGTTGGCGACTTGCAGACCCGCAAAGTCGATCACGCGTTGTTCGTTGCTCATCTCTGCACCGTCCATCAAATCGTTGTCCATCGGCAGTCTGCCTGATGATGCTCTGGCGAACATCAAGACCTGCAACCACCACGCAGAAGACCTACGGGCGCCACCCGAGGTGGCGCCCGCTCAACACCCTATCACTCGCCGCGAGTACGCGCCGCCTTGTGATTGAGCGCGGCATTCACGAAGCCGGTGAACAGCGGATGGCCATCACGCGGCGTGGAGGTGAATTCCGGGTGGAACTGACATGCCACGAACCATGGGTGATCCGGCAGCTCGACCATCTCGACCAGCGAGTTGTCGACGCTGCGACCGGAGAAGATCAGGCCCGCTTCTTCCAGGGCCGGCACGAACTGGTCATTGACCTCATAGCGGTGACGGTGACGCTCGACGATCTCGTCGCTGCCATAGGCCTGATGCGCCTTGGAGCCGTTGAGCAGGCTGCAGGCCTGACCGCCAAGACGCATGGTGCCGCCCAGATCAGACGCCGCATCGCGGGTCTCGATCTTGCCTTCCGGCGTCAGCCACTCGGTGATCAGACCGACCACCGGGTGCTGGGTGTCATGGGTGAATTCGGTAGAGTTGGCATCGCTCCAGCCCGCCACATTACGTGCGAACTCGATGACGGCAACCTGCATGCCCAGGCAGATGCCCAGATACGGCACCTTGTTCTCACGCGCGAAGCGCGCGGTGGCGATCTTGCCTTCCACACCACGCTCGCCGAAGCCGCCCGGCACCAGCACCGCGTCCTTGCCGATCAGGCGGTCGGTGCCGTTGCGCTCGATTTCCTCGGAGTCGATGAAGTCGACGTTGACCTTCACACGCCCCTGGATACCGGCGTGGGTCAGCGCCTCGTTCAGCGACTTGTAGGCGTCGAGCAGCTCCATGTACTTGCCGACCATCGCGATGTTGATGGTCTTGAGCGGGTTGAGCTTGGCGTCGAGCACCGCGACCCATTCGGACATGTCGGCCTCTTTGGCCTCCAGGCGGAACTTGTCGCAGACGATCTCATCGAGGCCGGCTTCGTGGAGCATCAACGGAATGCGATAGATGGTGTCAGCATCCTGCAGTGAGACGACGGCACGCTCTTCGACGTTGGTGAACAGCGAGATCTTGCGACGCTCGCTTTCCTCGATCTCGACTTCGCTGCGGCAGATCAGGATATCCGGCTGGATACCGATGGAGCGCAGCTCCTTGACGCTGTGCTGGGTCGGCTTGGTCTTGGTCTCGCCGGCCGTCTTGATGTACGGCACCAGCGTCAGGTGCATGAAGAGCGCACGCTCGCCACCCAGCTGCGCACGCAGCTGACGGATGGACTCCAGAAACGGCAGCGACTCGATGTCACCCACGGTACCACCGATCTCGACCAGTGCGACGTCATAGCCTTCACCACCGGCGATCACGCGGCGCTTGATCTCGTCGGTGATGTGCGGGATGACCTGCACCGTTCCACCGAGGTAGTCACCGCGGCGCTCCTTGCGCAGCACGTGCTCGTAGACTCGGCCGGTGGTGAAGTTGTTGCCCTGGGTCATGCGCGAGCGGATGAAACGCTCGTAGTGACCGAGGTCGAGGTCGGTTTCCGCGCCATCTTCGGTGACAAAGACTTCGCCGTGCTGGAACGGGCTCATGGTGCCCGGATCGACGTTGATGTACGGATCCAGCTTGAGGATGGTGACCTTGAGGCCACGGGCCTCGAGAATAGCCGCCAGCGAAGCGGATGCGATGCCCTTGCCAAGCGAGGACACAACGCCGCCCGTCACGAAGATAAATCGTGTCATGGAAACCTGCCGAAAACGTGAGCTGTAGGAGAGATCCGGGGGGAACGGATCAGGATGGGTCGCCAGTCTAGCGGAAAGGCTGCTCCGGCTCAATTTGAATGCCACCATCTGCCCTTCTCGCGCCACCATCCGATGCACCGTCATAACGCATCAGGCCCGCCATGGCGGGCCTGATACGTGACGTCAGTTCACCTTTACACTTCCAGGAAATCAAGAATCCCTTCAGCGGCACGGCGCCCTTCATCGATGGCGGTCACCACCAGGTCGGAGCCGCGCACCATGTCACCGCCAGCGAACACCTTGGCGTTGGTGGTCTGGAAGGCATGACGCTCGGCGCTGGTCGCGATGCGGCCACGCTCATCGACGGCGATGTCGAAGTCGGCGAACCACGGTGCAGGGCTTGCCTGGAAGCCGAAGGCCACGACCACGGCATCCGCCGGCAGAATCTCTTCAGATCCCGGCACCACTTCCGGACGCTGACGGCCATTGGCATCCGGCTCACCCAGACGGGTGCGCACGACCTTGACGCCTTCGACCTTGCCATCGCCGACCACTGCCACCGGCTGACGGTTGAAGAGGAAATCGACGCCCTCTTCGCGAGCATTGGTCACCTCACGGCGTGAGCCCGGCATGTTGGCCTCGTCACGACGGTAGGCACAGGTCACGCTTTCCGCGCCCTGACGGATGGAGGTGCGGTTGCAGTCCATCGCGGTATCACCACCGCCGAGCACCACGACCTTCTTGCCTTCCATGGAGACGTAATCCGCCGGGTCCTTCTCGAAGCCCAGGCAGTGATTGACGTTGGCGATCAGGAAGTCGAGCGCCTTGTGCACGCCCGGCAGATCCTCGCCCGGGAAGCCGCCACTCATGGCGTTGTAGGTACCCATGCCCAGGAAGACGGCATCGTATTCCTCGAGCAGCGCATCGAAGGTCACATCACGCCCGACCTCGACATTGAGACGGAACTCCATGCCCATCTCTTCGAAAATCTCGCGGCGACGCGTCATCACGCCCTTCTCGAGCTTGAACTCCGGGATGCCGAAGGTCAGCAGACCGCCGATTTCCGGATGGCGATCATAGATCACCGGACGCACGCCATTGCGCACCAGAATATCGGCGGCACCGAGACCCGCCGGGCCTGCACCGATGATGGCGACGCGCTTGTCGGTCCAGCTGACCTTGGACATGTCGGGACGCCAGCCCATCGCGAAGGCGGTGTCGGTGATGTACTTCTCCACCGAGCCGATGGTGACGGCACCGAAGCCGTCATTCAGGGTGCAGTCGCCCTCACAGAGACGGTCCTGCGGGCAGACGCGACCACAGACTTCCGGCAGCGAGTTGGTCTGGTGAGAGAGCTCGGCAGCTTCGAGGATGTTGCCCTCGGAGACCAGCTTCAGCCAGTTGGGAATGTAGTTGTGTACCGGGCACTTCCACTCACAGTAGGGGTTGCCACAGCCCAGGCAGCGATGTGCCTGGCTGGCGGCTTCTACCGGCTTGAACTCGGCATAGATCTCGTTGAACTCACGTGCGCGCACGCGAGCATCTTTCTTCTGCGGGTCCTGACGACCCACATCGATGAACTGGAAGTCGTTGGCGAGCTGATTGGCCATGATGAATCCTCTCTCAAAATCCGGGCACCGTCGCGGTGCGGGCCCTCACCCGAGGCATGCTTGGGTGAGGGATGCGATCACTCCGGTTGACGCCGTGACTGGTCCAGCAGGCCGTTGAGGCTTGCCGCCTTCGGCTTGACCAACCAGAAGTGACGCACGAAGTCAGGGAAATCGCGCAGGATGTCGCGCCCGCGCTCGGAGCCGGTCTCGGCCACATATTCCTCGATGACTTCGCGCAGATGGCGACGATAGGCCTCCATGGCTTCGGTATTGATGCGGTGGATTTCCACCAGCTCGTGGTTGTACTTGTCGACGAAGTCGCGATTCTCGTCCAGCACGTAGGCGAAGCCGCCCGTCATGCCCGCGCCGAAGTTGACGCCTGTCTCGCCCAATACGCACACCAGACCGCCGGTCATGTACTCACAGCAGTGGTCGCCCGCGCCTTCGATCACGGCGTGCGCACCGGAGTTGCGCACCCCGAAGCGCTCGCCGGCGGTGCCCGCGGCGTACAGCCGTCCGCCGGTCGCGCCGTACAGGCAGGTGTTGCCGATGATGGCGGTCTTGTGGCTCTCGAAGCGCGAACCACGCGGCGGCACGATGGTCAGCTTGCCGCCGTTCATGCCCTTGCCGACATAGTCATTGGCGTCGCCTTCCAGATGCATCTCGAGTCCGTGCGCGTTCCAGACACCGAAGCTCTGGCCTGCTACACCGGTCAGACTGACCTTGAGCGGCGATCCTGCCAGCCCGGCCTCGCCATAGCGCTTGGCGATTTCACCCGAGACACGCGCACCCACCGAGCGGTCACAGTTGGTGACATGGAAGCTGAACTCGCCACCGCTGCGGCTGTCGATCGCCGATTCCATCGCGGCCAGCATCTCAAGATTCTTGGCACCGGGATCATGCGGCTCGTTGCGGCTGACCTGGCAGAACTGCGGCGCATCCTTGGGCACGAAGTCATTGCCCAGCAACGGCGTGAGGTCGAGACGACGCTGCGCGTTGGTCTCGCCTTCCAGCACTTCGAGCAGATCGGTACGACCGATCAGGTCGGTGATCTGACGCACGCCCAGCAGCGCCATCAGCTCGCGCACTTCCTCGGCGATGAAGCGGAAGTAGTGCTTGACCATCTCGACGGTGCCGCGGAAATGCTCGTCACGCAGCGCCTGGTGCTGGGTCGCGACACCGGTGGCACAGTTGTTCAGGTGACAGATACGCAGGTACTTGCAGCCCAGCGCGACCATCGGCGCGGTGCCGAAGCCGAAGCTCTCGGCGCCCAGGATCGCGGCCTTGACCACGTCCAGACCGGTCTTGAGGCCGCCATCCGTCTGCAGACGGATCTTGTGGCGCAGCTGGTTGATGCGCAGCGCCTGATGCACCTCGGGCAGCCCCAGCTCCCACGGGGAACCGGCGTGCTTGATCGAGGTGATCGGGCTGGCCGCGGTGCCACCGTCATAGCCGGAGACGGTGATCAGGTCGGCGTACGCCTTGGCGACACCGGTGGCGATGGTGCCGATCCCCGGCTCGGAGACCAGCTTGACCGAGACCTGCGCCGACGGATTGACCTGCTTGAGATCGAAGATCAGCTGCGCCAGATCCTCGATGGAATAGATATCGTGATGCGGCGGCGGCGAGATCAGTGTCACCCCCGGCACGGCGTAGCGCAGACGTGCGATCAGGTCGTTGACCTTGCCCCCCGGCAGCTGACCGCCTTCACCGGGCTTGGCGCCCTGTGCGACCTTGATCTGCAGTACCTCGGCATTGACCAGGTACGCCGGTGTAACACCGAAGCGACCGGAGGCGATCTGCTTGATCTTGGAGGAGCGCACGGTGCCGTAACGCGCCGGGTCTTCGCCACCCTCACCGGAGTTGGAGCGCCCACCGGCCTCGTTCATGGCCTGAGCCAGCGCTTCATGTGCCTCGGGAGACAGCGCGCCAAGCGACATGCCGGCGCTGTCGAAGCGCGGCAGCAGGGACTCGACGAACTCGACTTCCTCGATCGGCAGCGGCTCGGCGACCGGCTTGAGAGTCAGCAGGTCACGAATGGTCGCCACCGGACGCTCGTTGACCAGGCGCGCGAATTCCTTCCAGTTGCCGTAGTCACCCTGCTGCACGGCCTGCTGCAGCTTCACCACCACATCCGGGTTGTAGGCGTGGTATTCACCGCCATGCACGTACTTGACCAGCCCGCCCTGCTTGATGCGCTTGCGCGGCAGCCAGGCTTCACGGGCCAGCAGCTCCTGCTGGAACTGCAGCTCTGCAAAGCCGGCGCCTTCGATGCGCGAGGCCATGCCGGTAAAGCACATGTCCATGACTTCACTGTTGAGGCCGACCGCCTCGAACAGCTGCGAGCCTCGGTAGGAGCCGATGTGCGAGATGCCCATCTTGGACAGGATCTTGTAGAGGCCCTTCTGCATGCCCTTGCGATAGTTCTCGCGGGCATCTGCCGGGTTGCCGGACAGCTCGCCAGTGCGATGCATGTCAGCCATCACCTGATAGGCAAGGTACGGGTAGACCGCCGTGGCGCCGACCCCGAACAGCACTGCCATCTGGTGCGCGTCACGCGCATAGCCGGTCTCGATCACCAGGTTGACGCGCGGGCGCAGGGCCAGCGCACCGAGGTGATGATGGATGGCGCCAGTCGCCAGTGCGGCATGGATCGGCAGCTGCCCCTTCTTCAAGCCACAGTCGCTGAGTACCAGGATCACCTTGCCATTGCGCGCCGCTTCCTCGGCCTGCTGACAGAGGCCCTTGAGCGCCTGCTTGAGGGAGTCCTGCGCCGGATCGTAGTGCAGCTTGAGCGTCTGCGAGGTGAAGGCCGGATCTTCGTGATTGACCAGCGCATTGAACTTGCGCGGTGACAACACCGGCGTGGTCAGGATCAGGCGATGCGCGTGTTCCGGCGTCGCGTCGAAGATGTTGAGCTCGGCACCACAGCAGGTCTCCAGCGACATCACGATCGCTTCGCGCAGCGGATCGATCGGCGGATTGGTGACCTGGGCGAACTTCTGACGGAAGTAGTCAGTCAGAACGCGATTCTGGCGCGACAGCACGGCCATCGGCGTGTCATCGCCCATCGAGCCGACCGCCTCCTGACCGCTCTCGGCCAGCGGGCGCAGCAACTGATCGCGCTCCTCGAAGCTGACCTGGAACATCTTCTGGTAGACGTCCAGCTGATCGGCATCCATCGGCTGGAAGCGCGCCAGCTCGGTCAGCGCTGACTCGAGATAGTTGGCGTTCTCACGCAGCCAGCGCTTGTAGGGATGTGCGCCCTTGAGGCGCTCACTGACCTGATCGGTGTGCAGCACTTCACCGGTCTCGGTATCGACGCCCAACACCTGACCCGGCCCGACGCGCCCCTTGGCGACGACATCTTCCGGCTTGTAATCGTAGGTGCCGATTTCGGAGGCCAGGGTGATGAAACCATTGCGCGTGATGACCCAACGCGCCGGACGCAGACCGTTGCGGTCCAGCATGCACACGGCATGGCGACCGTCGGTGAGCACGATGCCCGCCGGGCCGTCCCAGGCCTCCATGTGCATGGAGTTGTATTCGTAGAAGGCACGCAGATCGGAGTCCATCTGCTCGACGTTCTGCCATGCCGGCGGCACCATCATGCGAATGGCGCGATAGATATCCATGCCCCCGGTCAGCAGGACTTCCAGCATGTTGTCCATGCTGGAGGAGTCGGAGCCGACGGTGTTGACGATCTCGTCCAGCTCGGCGATCTCGGGCAGCTGCTCGGAGACGAAGTTCTCCTTGCGCGCATTGGCCCAGCCGCGGTTGGCCTCGATGGTGTTGATCTCGCCATTGTGGGCGAGGAAGCGGAACGGCTGGGCCAGCGGCCAGCGTGGCGCGGTGTTGGTCGAGAAGCGCTGGTGGAAGACACAGATCGCGGTCTCGAGACGCGGGTCGCCCAGATCCTTGTAGAAGCGCGGAAGATCTTCCGGCATCACCAGGCCCTTGAAGGAGATGACCTTGCTGGAGAGCGAGCAGACGTAGAAGTCCTCTTCGCTCTTCAGCGCCTGCTCGGCATAGCGACGCGCCATGAACAGATCGACATTGAAGGCGATGTCAGTACGCTCATCGGCGGCGCCGACGAAGACCTGACGGATGCGCGGCAGGCAGTCGCGGGCCATCGGGCCGCACACGCTGTCATCTACCGGCATTTCGCGCCAGCCCAGCACCTCGAGGTTGCGCGCGCTCAGCGCCGACTCGAAAGCATCACGCGCGGATTGTTCACGCGCGTCATCATCAGGCAGGAAAAGCGTGCCGACGGCATAGCGAGCGCCCAGTTCCAGCCCGAGGGATTCTCGAGCGATCTGGCGCATGAAGCCGTCCGGCATCTTGAGCAGCAGGCCACAGCCATCGCCGGTCTTGCCATCAGCGGCAATTCCGCCACGGTGAGTCATGCAGGTCAGGGATTCAATGGCGGTCTGCAGCAGTTCGTGGCTCGCCTGCCCTTCCATATGGGCGATCAGACCGAAGCCGCAGTTGTCGCGGAACTCTCCCGGATGGTGGAGACCTTTGTTCATGGGGCGTGCCTCACGGAGAAATCATGTGTCCAGATGCTTTTTTTCAAGCATTTTCCCGGTTATAGTTATCGGTTATCTTTATTTTTATACCTGCCGATAGTGGCGCCATCAGTGTCGCTACACGACGCCAGATTTCCCTCGAGCATATCCCCCAGCTTCCCGCCTGCGCAATTCTCCACAGGTCGCCCATCGACCAAAAAAACCTGACAAAACCGAAGGTTAGAAGAACCCCCAACCAAAAAACCCTGTAGGCTCAAGCGCTTAGCGGGTAGACATGCCTCATGAATTTCGCCTTGCAACTTTAGTATTGGTTGAATAAAAAACAGCGTTTTTATTCGATCTGCCCCATACCGATTACGCATACGGCATACCAATTCAGGAATCACGCTCCACCAATGACTCCGCCACGGCGCGCTGATACTTGCCAAAAGACAAGTCGCCAAAAGAAAAGCTGCCAAAAGAAAAGCTGCCAAAAGAAAAGCCGCCACCCAGAGGGTGACGGCTTGCGTGATCGTGCAGCGCCCATGAACCAGCCAATGGCTGGCCGAGATGTCAGCGAGAGCTGCGTGGCCAGTGCTCCAGCATGTCGGCCAGCACGCCGGCTGGCGCCTCTTCGGTGATCACCGCGCGGCCGATGCGCTCAAGAAGGATCAGGCGCAGGCGGCCATCGACATTCTTCTTGTCCAGCTGCATGTGCTTCAGGAAGTCCTCGACGCCCATGTCTTCCGGAGCCGCCAGCGGCAAGCCCGCCTTGGCGATGATGTGCGAGACACGCTCCACATCCGCACTCGACAGCCAGCCCATGCGCGCCGAAAGCTCAGCCGCCATCAGCATGCCGGTGCCGACGGCTTCGCCGTGAAGCCAGACGCCATAGCCCTGATCCGTCTCGATGGCATGCCCGAAGGTGTGACCCAGATTGAGCAGCGCACGCACGCCCTGCTCGGTCTCATCCTGCGCCACGACATCCGCCTTGATGGCACAGCTGCGGCGAATGGCGTCACCGAGCAGGGTCTCGTCCAGCGCCATCAAGGCCGTCATGTTGTCTTCCAGCCAGCTCAGGAAGCTTTCATCCCACAGCAGACCATACTTGATGACCTCGGCCATGCCCGCTGACAGCTCACGCTGCGGCAATGTCTTGAGGCTCGCGGTATCGATCAGCACCAGACGCGGCTGCCAGAAGGCGCCCAGCATGTTCTTGCCGCGCGGATGATTGACGCCGGTCTTGCCGCCCACCGAGGAATCCACCTGCGACAGCAGCGTGGTCGGCACCTGGATGAAGGCCGCACCCCGCTGATAGCAGGCCGCCGCGAAGCCGGTCATGTCACCGATCACACCGCCACCGAGGGCGATCAAGGTGCAGCGGCGATTGAAGCCGGCCTCGAGCAGGGCATCCCAGATCAGGCCGATGCTGGCCATGTGCTTGGTCTGCTCACCGTCGTCGAGGATGACCTCGCGGATATCGAGCCCCTCGCCCAACGAGGCCTTCAGTGCGTCCAGATACAGCGGTGCCACTACGGTGTTGGTGACGATCATCACCTGACGCCCCGCAAGGTGCTCACGAATCAGATCACCACGTGCGGTCAGGCCCGGCCCGATATGAATGGGATAACTGCGCTCGCCGAGCGCGACATCAAGACGATGAGCAGGTGCCAGGGACATCAGAATTCTCCTTGGGCGAAACAGGTGACAGCGACTGATGCCCGCCAGGGCCACCAGCCGCTGATGAGACTAGCCAGGGGCGTGCAACGGGTTCGCCAGCGCCTTGATACGGCGCCGAATCTCGTTGGTGACCGCCCGAGGACTACGACGATCGGTACGCACGATGATATCGGCCGTCTCGCGGTAGAGCGGGTCACGCAACTCGAACAGCCGCTTGAGCACCCTCCCGGGGTCATCCTGCTGCAACAGCGGACGATTGCGATCACGGCCGGCTCGCTTGAGCTGCTGCTCGACAGGCGCGTAGAGATACACGACAGTGCCGCGTTCGCGCAGTACGCGCCGATTGGCCTCCGCCATGATCGCGCCACCACCGGTGGCCATCACGACTTCCCTGAGCGAGGTCAGCTCATCGATGACAGCCTGCTCACGCTCACGAAAGCCGGACTCGCCCTCGACGTCGAAAATCCACGGAATGCTGGCTCCGCAGCGGTCTTCAATCACATGGTCGCTATCGCAAAATTCACGATGCAAGTCGGCCGCCAGCAGGCGGCCGATAGTGCTCTTGCCGGCCCCCATGGGGCCGACAAGGAATACGTTGGGAATCACATGCATCAGCGCACCGCCAGGCCGTCCTCGATGATCTTCGGGGTAATGAATACCAGCAATTCTACCTTCTCGTTGGACTCTTCGGTATAGCGGAACAGATTCCCGATCACCGGCAGGTCTCCTAGGAAGGGTGTCTTGAAGACGCTGCGAATCTGCTCGGAGGTCAGAATGCCACCCAGCACCACGGTTTCGCCATCATTGACCAGCACCTGCGTCTCGATTTCATTGGTATCGATGGCCGGTTCGCCATTGAAGCTGTCATCGGAGACATCATCATTGTTGATCAACAGGTCCATGATGATGCGGTTGTCAGGCGTGATCTGTGGCGTCACTTCCAATGCCAGCACCGCTTCCTTGAACTCGATGTTGGTCGCGCCGCTGGAGGTCGCCTCCTCGTAGGGAATCTCCTGACCCTGCTTGATGACGGCCTTCTTCTGGTTGGCGGTGATGATCTTGGGCTGGGAGATGGTCTGGCTCTTGCCTTCGCTTTCCAGCGCCGAGAGTTCCAGGTCCAGCAGAATATCGCCGGACAGGTAACCGAAGCTGAAGGTGCTTCCCGGACTGCTATCATCCCCCAGATCTACGCTTAGACCACCGTTGCTGGTCGTACCGGTAGACGCGCCTTCCAGGCCGAACTTGCCGTTGCTGCTGTTGGAAAGCCCCCAATTGACACCGATCTCGCTGGAGACGCTACTGCGCGCAATGACGATGCGCGCTTCGATCTGCACCTGACGCACCGGGATGTCGAGGTATTCCAGCGTGCCACGAATGGACTCGAGCGTATCGCGGGTGTCCTGGATCAGCATGGTATTGGTGCGCTCATCGACCATCACGCGGCCCCGCTCGGACAGCAGACCGATACCGCCTTCACCGCGCAGCAACGCCGCCAGGTCCGCCGCCTTGGCATAACGCACCTGGATGTATTCGGTGGTCATCGGCGCCAGTTCCTTGACCTGCTGATTCGCCTCGAGCTCCTTGCGCTCGAGTGCCGCCAGCTCTTCGGCCGGTGCGACCATCAGCACGTTGCCCATGCGACGACTGGCCAGACCGTTGGACTTGAGCACCAGATCCAGCGCCTGATCCCAGGGCACTTCCTTCAGGTTCAGGGTCACGTTGCCTGTGACATTGTCACTGGCGACCAGATTGAGCCCCGTGAAGTCAGCGATGATCTGCAGCACGGAGCGCACTTCGATGTTCTGGAAGTTGAGCGAGATCTTCTTGCCGGTGTAGGGGAACTTGTCCTTGATGCGCTCCGCCTGCTCTTCACGCGTCAGCGGCTTGACCTCAAGCACCAGCTCGTTGCCTGCCTGGGTGGCCAGCTGGGTGTAGTAGCCACTGGCATCCACCACCATACGCACACCATCACGGGTACGCTGCGGATCGATACGGGTCACCGGCGTGGCGAAATCGCCGACATCCAGCACCTGATTCATCTCCGGCGGCAGCTTCACGCCCTTGATGTCGACATAGATCTTGCGCCCGCGCTCGGTGACACGTGACTCGACATTGGAGCGATTGAAGTTGATCACGACGCGGCCTTCACCATCCGTGCCACGACGGAAATCGATACCACTGACGGCCGGCTCGCTTGCCACTTCCAGGGCACGGTTGTCCGGCGGTACGCTGGCGGCGTTCGCCTGGGAGGCAGCCACAGGCTGAGCGCCCGGCGCACCGCCCTGCTCGCCGACGATGACGTAGAGGCTGTTGCCCTCGGTGCGCGTGACGTACGGCTTGGACTGGTTGAGTTTCATGACCAGACGCGTGCGCGAGCCGGCTTCCAGCGCCACCAGCTCGTCCACGCCGCTGAGCCCCAGATCGAAGCGACGCTTGTCGAGCTGACTGCTGGTGTCCAGGAGGTCGATGGTGATGCGCGGCGGCGTCTCGATACGGTAGCCCTTGACCTCCGGCACTCCGCCGACGAAGTCGAGCTTGAGCTCCATACGGTCGCCCCCGAGGGCGGTGAAGTTGAGGTCCTGCAGCGATGACGCGGCCATCGCTACATTTGCCATCAGGCTTCCGACTGCCGCCAGCCCCAGCAGACTCATTCGTTGCAATCGCGTCATGTTCCCTAGTCCCCTGTCTCGCCGTGGCTCCGTTCAACCGTCGGGCTGATCGCGCCTTATTCTTATCGAAGCGTTATGGTGTCGGTCGCCATCTATTGATGGGGCGACCGTTCGTCTTCCGTGACAATATGGCTACTGCCAACGCCAGTGATCTCAACCACCTGTCGACACGGGCTCTTTCAGCGCCATGGCGCGAGACCGCTCTATCCAACCGCCCTGACCATTGGGCACGATTTCCACCATATCGATCTGCGTATCACCGATACGGGTGATCCTGCCGAAGTTGCTACCCATATGGTTGCCGACCCGCACACGCTGGACTTCCTGCTCCGGCGTCAGAATCAATGCCGAGCGCGCGCCATCGACATCCAGGGTCCCGACCATGCTGAGCTGTTCCAACGGCCAGGCTTCCAGTGGCTCACGAGGGCGATCGAGGTCCGGTCGCACACCATTGTCGACGGCTGTCAGCTCCTCTTCGGGCTCCGGCAGGCGTGACTGGAAAGGACTGCGCGCATCCGCCATGTCATAGGTGACGGGATGATACTCGGGTTGCGGCGGCAACTCCTGCACCTTGCCGGAAGGACGCCCCCTCAAGGACTCGAGTTCCCCTTCCAGCGCGCCCAGCTGCGGATCTCCACAGCCCGCAAGCAGAGTGGCCAGCAACACAGTACCCATCACGGCATTTCGACGTGTCATCAGGCTCATTGCTTGCCTCCTGATGTTGCCGGGGTCTGACGATAATTGTAGGTCTTGGCCAGCAGGGAGAGCTCAAGATCATCGCTGTTGGCGACCGGCGTCAGCACGAAATCATGCAGCGTCACGATGCGTGAAAGCCCCGCGACACCGGAAATGAAGGCGGCGATACGATGATAGTCGCCGCGCACCTTGATATCGAAAGGTTGTTCGACATAGAAGTTGCGATTCTCCGCCGGCTTCAGACGAATGTACTCGACCGCCAGCTGGTTGTTGATAGCCGTCTCGCTGATATCATCCAGCAGCGCCGGGACTTCCGCGTCGGTGGGCAGCATTTCCAGCAGCTGCCCCATGCGAGACTCCAGCTCCACCATCTGCTCGCGCATGGCCGGCAGGTTGGCGGCCTTGAACGCCTTGCTTTCGAACTGCTGGAGCAGCTGACTTTCCTGGGCACGCAGACGTTCGAGGTCTTCTGCCTTGGGCGCCGCAAGGAACCAGTGGGACGCCCAGAACAGGGCGCCCAGCACGATGAGCGCCAGCACGGCCTGCAGCGTGACCGGCCAGATGCCGGCTTCCTTCAGGTCAAGATCACGAAAATCCGTCGACTTGAGGCGGCGGATCTCAGCATCGATGAAACTCATCGCCGACCTCCTTTCTTGTCATTTACCGCATCGGCAGCGTTCAGCGCAGACCCCGCCGGGCGCTCCGGAATCGTGATATTGAAGCTGCGCTGATCGTCGTCATTGCTCTGCACATCGGAGAGCGTCGGAGTGCCGAAGGAATCCGACAGGGCAATGGCGCGCATCAGGCCGGAAACCTGACGCGTGCTTTCCGCCGTGCCATTCGCCTTGAGCTGGCGCCCGCTGCGACTGATGCTCTGATACCAGGCACCGTCCACCAGAGACGTCACCAGCTGATTGAAGACCCGCACCGTTTCCGGACGCGAGAACTGCAGACTGCGGATCAGCTCTATCTGGTCGAGCATCTGGGTGCGTCGTGCCTCGATGTCCTCGACTTCCTTGATATCACGATTGAGGCGGGCCATTTCCTTCTCGATGAAGGCATGGCGCTGCTGCTGCGCCTCGAGCTGACTCTGGTAATACTCACTCATGCCATAGCCGCCACCGATGCCGACGACAGCCGCCAGCGCCAGTATGCCCATGAAGCGCTTGCTGCGCTTCTCACGCCGGTCTTCACGCCAGGAAAGCAGGTTGATCTCGATGGTCATGAGCGCTTCCTCATCGCAAGACCGCAGGCCGTGAGCATCGCCGGGGCATCGCCCGCAAGCGCCTGGATATCGACGCGCGGATTGACGCTCATGTGCGTGAAGGGGTTGGCCATGATCACTTCAAGCCCGGTGTGCTCCGCCAGGCCCTCACGCAGCCCGGCGATGGCGGCCGTACCGCCCCCGAGCAGAATGCGCTGCACCTCACGACGCTTGCCGGCGGTGTAATAGAGCTGCAGAGAGCGCGCGATCTGCTGGATGAGCGTCTCGCGGAACGGACCCAGCACTTCGCTGTCATAGGTATCCGGCAGGCCGCCACGCTTCTTGGCCAGGCCCGCTTCATCATTGGAGAGATCGAAGCGATTCATTATCTCGTCCGTCAGCTGACGTCCCCCGAAGACAGCGTCGCGACTGTAGACGATGCGACCGTTCTGGATGACGTGGAAGGCGGTCATCGTCGCACCGATATCGACGACGGCAACGCACTCTTCATTGTCGTAGGTCGGCGGCAACTGATGACGCAGCTCGCCGAAGGCGCGCTCGAGGGAGAAGGTCTCGACATCGACGGCAGCCGGCTCGAGGCCGGCCTGGGAGAGTGCCGAAGTCAGCTGATCGACATCCAGGCTGCGACACGCCACCAGCAGAAGATCCTGCTGATCGGGATTGCGCGGATTGACGCCCAGATGCTGGAAGTCGAACGCGACATCGTTCAGCGGAAAGGGAAAGTGCTTTTCGGACTCGAGCGCGATGCGCTGCTCGATCTCGTCATCGGCGAGATTGGCCGGGAAGCTCAGTGTCTTGGTGATGGCAGCGCTCGCGGGAACCGCGACCACGGCGCGCTTCGAGCGCGGCTGCGCCTGCTCGACCGCGCGCTTGATGGCCAGCACGACTTCGTCCATGTCCCGTATCCGTCGCTCGACGACTGCGCCTTCCTTGAGTGGACGCACCGCATAGCTATCGATCTGGTATCGATTTCCTTGCCTGGACAGCTCCAGGAGCTTCACCGTGGCCGACGTGATATCGACCCCGATGAGTCCCTTGCCGGCGGATTTGAGTCCCAGCAATTGGCGTTCCCCTGCTCTGATGACGATCTTGCCAGACTGGCTGGCCGCCGGTTCCCTGACGACGTTGCCGCGACACCCTCTATCACTCCAGGATGTTACATTATGTTTCCCAGAATAACACAACAGACGCGCAAGTCAGGGTTCAACGCTGGCCGCATCTGAACCCGCTACTTATAATGCCCCAGCAATGGAATTGCCAATCCCCGCGCAGCCACTCGCTTTTCTTACCCACGGACCCTGTCTTGCCCATGAAGCTATTGAGACGACTATTCTCGCCAGTGTTCTGGCTGCTGCTATCACTATGTGCCGCGGGACTTCTGGCCATCGTTGGCGCTTCGCTGTACTTCTCGCCGGGCCTGCCCGACGTCCATCAGCTTCAGGATACCAAGCTGCAGACGCCGCTGCGCATCTATACCCGCGATGGCAAGCTGATCGGCGAATACGGTGACCAGCGTCGCATCCCGGTCACCTACGACGAGATCCCCGAGACCTTCATCGACGCCCTCCTCGCCGCCGAAGACAGCAACTTCTTCTCCCACCCGGGCATCGACCCCAAGGGGCTGGCGCGCGCGGCCGTGCAGCTGGCCTCCAGCGGCAGCATCCAGTCAGGTGGCAGCACCATCACCATGCAGGTGGCGCGCAACTATCTGCTGACGCTGGACCAGACCTTCACGCGCAAGATTCGCGAGATTCTGCTGTCGCTGCAGATGGAAGAGATTCTCTCCAAGCAGGAGATCATGGAGCTCTACGTCAACAAGATCTTCCTGGGCCATCGCGCCTACGGGATCGCCGCCGCTGCGCGCACCTATTACGACAAGTCCCTGGATGAACTGACCCTGGCCGAGCAAGCCATGCTGGCCGGTCTGCCCAAGGCGCCGTCGAGCTTCAACCCGCTGACCAATCCGCAGCGCGCACTGATCCGTCGCAACTGGATCCTGCTGCGCATGAAGGAGCTGGGCTACATCGAGTCGCAGGCCTATGACGAAGCCGTCAAGGCGCCGATCACCGCGGCACGCCATTACTCCCGACCGGAAGTGCAGGCACCCTACGTCGCGGAAATGGCGCGCAGCTTCGCCGTCGACCGCTTCGGCGACAAGGCCTACACCGACAACGTCCGCATCACTACGACGCTGGACAGCTCGCTGCAGCCAATGGCACGTGATGCGCTGATCAAGGGGCTGATCGCCTACGATACCCGCCACGGTTGGCGCGGAGTCGAGGAATCCGACATCGCCGCCTCCCTGGCGGAAGCCCAGGACCAGACCGATCAGGCCGGCCTCGAGGAAGAACTCTCCAAGTCGCCGGAAGTGCTGGAAACCGCCAGGCAGGCGGCCCAGAAGAGCGAGAAGCGCATCGCCGGCATCGACCGTGATGTCTCGAACTGGCTGAAAGTGCTCGACCGTACCCCGGATTACGGCCCGCTGAAGGCTGCCATCGTGGTGGAAAGCACCGGCAAGCAGATGAAGGTGCTGCTGGCCGACGCCACAGCCGTGACCCTCGACTGGAACGGCCTGAAGTGGGCGCGTGAGTACAAGAGCGCCAAATGGCGTGGCGGCGTGCCGGGCTCGGCCGCCGAGATCGCCAATGCCGGTGATCTGGTACGCGTGATCAAGCAGGACGACGGCTACCGCCTGGGCCAGCTGCCGGACGCGCAATCCGCCATCGTCTCACTGGATCCGGAAAGTGGCGCCATCCTCGCCCTGCAAGGTGGCTTCAGCTATTCCGCCAGCAAGTTCAACCGCGCCATCCAGGCACGCCGCCAGGCAGGCTCGATCTTCAAGCCGTTCGTCTATCTGTCCGGGCTCGAGCAGGCCGGCATGTCACCGGCGACCATCATCAACAACGCCCCTGTCGTGCTTCAGGATGGCGGCAAGGTGTGGCGCCCGGAAAATGCCGGCGGCAAGTTCACCGGCCCGACCCGCATCCGCGTTGGCCTGTATCGTTCGCTGAACCTGGTCTCCGTGCGTCTGCTGCAGACGGTCGGCCTCGACAAGACCCTCGACTTCCTGGTCAAGCTGGGCTTCCAGCGTGACGAGTTGCCCAATGGCCTGTCACTGGCCCTGGGCAGCGCCTCACTGACCCCGCTGGAGATGGCACGCGGCTACGCCGTGCTCTCCAATGGCGGCTTCCGTGTCGAGCCCTGGTACATCGATACCATCACGCGTGGCGATGACGAGACCGACTATGAAGCGCATCCAGCGGTTGCCTGTGCCAACTGTGCGCCGGGCATGGTCACCGTCAATCGTGACGGTCGCCAGTACCCGCTGGCCGAGCGTGTCGCCTCCCCCGAAGCCATGTATCTGATCCGTGACATGATGCAGGATGTCATCAAGCGCGGCACTGGCCGTGGCGCTCTGGCGCTGGGTCGTGATGACCTGGCCGGCAAGACCGGCACCACCAACGACCAGCGTGATGCCTGGTTCTCCGGCTTCAACAGCAAGCTGGTGGCCACGGTCTGGGTCGGCAAGGACTCCAACGACACCCTGGCCGAGTATGGCGCCCAGGCTGCCCTGCCCATCTGGGTCGACTACATGCGCGGTGCCCTCAAGGGCATGCCGTCCTCCACCATGGAGCGTCCGAACAACATCGTGACGGCGACCATCGACCCGGACACCGGAAAGCGCCTGCGCAGTGGTCAGTCCGGCGGCATCAGCGAACTGTTCCGCAAGGATAATCTGCCGCCCTATCAGGAACGCACCATTCGCAAGGAGCTGGAGCAGGAAAGCGGTTCGGAAGGTACCGGAACTTTCGAGGCCATCTTCTGATCTGATCTCCAGACCTCGCCTGCCAGCCTCATCGGCAGGGGGAGAGCCCAAGGAAGAGCGGCCGCTGGTCGCTCTTCTGCCATCTGAGCATTCGCAAGGCTCCCCCGTATCGCGATCCACTGGTAGCGTCCGGATGACGCGCCAGGCCGCCCCGCTCAGCCAGCGTCATCTCGCAAGTCACATACCCGATGATGATGTCATGCCTCAAACATGCCGGAGTTCGCATGCTTCACCCATTGCCCACACTGCGCAGGACCGCGTTTCTGTGCCTGGCCCTGCTTCCCCTCGACACGGCTGTCGCAGACGACCTCTTCTATGCACCGCCCCCCGCCAGCGAGGACTCTGAGCCCTTCAGCGGCCAGGCCGAGCTGGGGTTCACCAAGCTGTCGGGCAACTCGAACAGCGAGACCCTGCTGGGCAAGACCAGCCTGTCCTGGCACCTCAAGCCCTGGACCCACACCTTCCGGGTGGAGGCCAAGCATGTCTCCAGCAGTGGCGAGACCACGACCGACAAGTACCTGGTCGGCCAGCGCGAGCGCTATGACCTCAGCGATGACCACTACGCCTTCGGGCTGCTGCGCTGGGAGAAGGAACGCTTCTCCGGCTACAACCACCAGGTCACCTCCATCGTCGGTGAAGGCGTCACGGTACTGGATGGCCCCGAGCACAACCTATCCCTCGAGGCCGGGCCGGGGTATCGGTTCGATGACATCACGGCGGGGGATCACGAGAACTACCTGCTGGGCTATGGCGCGATGGACTACCGCTGGCAGCTGTCCGATACCTCCAAGTTCGAGCAGCAGTTCTCGGCAGAGGCCACGCGCGAGAACGTGATCAGTCGCAGCTATACCGCGCTGACGGTCGCCATCAATGCAAGCCTTGCCCTGAAGCTCTCGCATGAGATCGAGAACAACACCAATCCGCCCGACGAGTCGGATGCCAAGACCGACACCACCACGGCGGCCTCCATCCTCTACAGCTTCTGAGCAAAGGCCTGGCGCCTGCCCGCACGGGTGCCAGTCGCGGGTGGTTCGTGGCTGAAAGCATCCACCAACAAAAAGCCCTCGCCGGAATCTCCGACGAGGGCTTTTTCATTTCCTGCGTCGCTCAAGCGACGCCGCCAACCGGCCATTCGACCGCTGACGCTTAACCGTAGACCTGATCCGTGCTGGTCAGCGGGTAGTGCGCCGGGTACGGCTTGCGCGCGACACCGGAATCGATGGCCGCCTGGGCCACGGCTGCAGGCAGACGCTCGAGCAGACGCGAGTCCATCGGCGTCGGGATGATGTAACCCGGGCCGAATTCAAGGCTGTCGATCTCGTAGGCATCCAGCACATCCTGGCTGACCGGCTCACGCGCCAGATCTTTCAGAGCGTGAACGGCGGCAAGCTTCATCTCTTCATTGATGCGCGTCGCACGCACATCCAGCGCGCCACGGAAGATGAACGGGAAGCCCAGCACGTTGTTGACCTGGTTCGGGTAGTCAGAGCGACCTGTCGCCATGATGACATCCGGGCGTGCTTCGCGAGCGGTATCCGGGTGAATCTCCGGGTCCGGGTTGGAGCAGGCGAAGACGATCGGATTGGCGGACATCTTCTTGAGCTGCTCTGCCTTGAGCAGGTTCGGGCCGGACAGACCGACGAAGACATCGGCGCCATCGATGGCGTCGTCCAGCGTGCGCAGCTCGGTCTCGGTGGCGAACATCGCCTTGTACTGGTTCAGGTCGTCACGGCCACTGTGGATCACGCCCTTGCGGTCGAGCATGAAGATGTTCTCGACCTTGGCACCACTGGCGACCAGCAGCTTCATGCAGGCGATGGCGGCAGCGCCGGCACCCAGGCAGACGATGCGCGCGTCTTCCAGCTTCTTGCCGGCGATATCCAGGGCGTTGAGCATGCCGGCCGCGGTGACGATGGCGGTACCGTGCTGGTCGTCATGGAAGACCGGGATGTTGCACTGCTCGATCAGCGCCTGCTCGACCTCGAAGCACTCCGGTGCCTTGATGTCTTCCAGGTTGATGCCACCGTAGGTGGTGTGGATGCGACGCACGGTGTCGATGAAGGCCTGCGGGCTTTCCGCATCCACTTCGACATCGACGGAGTTGATGCCAGCGAAGCGCTTGAACAGCACGCCCTTGCCTTCCATGACCGGCTTGGAAGCCAGCGGGCCCAGGTTGCCCAGGCCAAGGATGGCAGTCCCGTCAGAGATGACCGCGACCAGGTTGCCCTTGCCGGTGTACAGGTAGGCGTTTTCCGGGTCGGCGGCGATTTCGCGGCACGGCTCGGCAACGCCCGGGCTGTAGGCCAGCGCCAGGTGCTTGGCGGTCTCGGTCGGCTTGGTCAGCTCGATGGAGAGCTTCCCGGGAATCGGTTCGGCGTGATATTGCAGTGCTGCTTTCTTCATGGCATCAGACATGCGTGTCATCCGGTATTTTGGCGGGGGGTTGGCTGCTCCAGAATATAGAAAAAGACACCTCTGAACAACCGACGCAACTTGCTGTTATGCATGACTTTAAAACGACTGTTTAAAAAATGTTTTAGCCATTCGTCTAACGTTATGGATGCCCTGTCCAGCCATAAACCTTTCCTTATCACTGACAGGATTTCGTGTCGATTTCGACCCTTGTTGACGCCACGATTCGCGCAAGATCCTCGATTTTCGACCGCTCACCGACGCAACCCACCATTCCGGCGCGCTTGATGCAGAGGCAGAGCAGAAAAAGTGCCAGATCGGAAACAATCTTTCCCTTCAGCAAGCGCAGCGCAGGGGTGACATCTTCGCAAGGGCATCTCGAATCAGCTGTCGTGGTCGCGGCCCTCTTCAGAGCGGCCTGAACGACAGGCACAAAAAAACCCGCTCGTGAGCGGGTTTTTCGTCCATGACGCTGCAAGATGCGCAGCGCCATGAAAGCGACAAGCAGCTGAAGGTATCAGCGCTTGATGGCAGCACCGAAACGCTTGTTGAAGCGCTCGACACGACCACCGGTGGTAGCCTGCTTCTGCTTGCCGGTGTAGAACGGGTGGCACTCGGAGCACACGTCAAGCGCGAAAGTCTGCTTGGAAGTGGTACCGATTTCGTGCTGCGCGCCGCAGGAGCAAGTTGCGGTCTGGCGCTGGTAGTCCGGATGGATACCCTGTTTCATGATGTGTAACCTCAGGTCGCTGTGCACCGCCACCTGATCACTTGCCAGGCACCGTACACGGGTTTTGGATTGAACCGGTCATTCCGCCGTTTCCGACGGAAGGCCGCGCATTTTACCAGTCATCTGCCGCAAGACCAAACTTTGTGCCGTTTATCGCGGGCAACACCTTGTAGACTGCGTGCCACGGCATATCCCCGTTTTACTGAACGCCTCATATCACCTCATATCCGGATACCTTGCGTGCCTGACACTACCGACAAGACTGCGACTCACCTGCCGGGACGTGTGCTGGGCATCGCGATTCCCGGCCCGCTGCGCGATCTGTTCGACTACCTGCCATCCCGCCAGCCGCCCCGCCACGGCTGGCAGGTGGGCCTGCGCGTGCGCGTCGAATTCGGGCGTCGCCAGCTGGTCGGGGTGATCGCCGAGCTGCGCAGCGACTCAAGTTTCCCCATCGACAAGCTCAAGCCTGTCAGCGAAGTCATCGATGACGAACCGCTGCCGGCCGACTGGTTGTGGATATGTCAGTTTACCGCGCGCTATTACCAGCACTCGCTCGGCGACACCTTCGCCCAGGCGATGCCCTCGCTGCTGCGTCAGGGGCGCGCCCTGGAGGCGCGTACCCGTGAGCGCTGGACGCTGACCGACAAGGGCCGCGCCACCGAGCCGGCAAGCCTGGGGCGAGCCACCCGCCAGATCGCGTTGCTGGAGCTGCTCGCTCAGCATCGTCATGGCCTGGTGCACAGCGCCATCACCGCCCAGGGATTCACCCGCCAGCAGCTGGAAACCCTGCGCGGTCGCGGCTACATCGAATCCCGCGAGGAGCCGGTGACCGGCGCCACGCCGGAGCAGGCCAGCAAGGGCGTGCTCGCCGAACCCAACCTTGTCCTCAATGATGAACAGGGCCGCGCCCTCTCGCGTCTGCACGACGGTCTGAGTCAATTCTCACCCACACTGCTGGAGGGCGTGACCGGCTCCGGCAAGACCGAGGTCTACCTGCAGCTGATCGAGGCGGTGCTGGACCGCGGCGGCCAGGCGCTGGTGCTGGTGCCCGAGATCGGCCTGACACCCCAGACGCTGGAGCGCTTCCGCAGACGCTTCCGTGTGCCGCAGGTGATGCTGCACTCCGGCGTCAGCGATGGCGAACGCCTCGATGGCTTCGAAGCCGCCCGCAGCGGCCGGGCGCGAATCGTGATCGGTACCCGCTCCGCCATCTTCACGCCGATGGCCAGACTCGGCGTGATCATCGTCGATGAGGAGCACGACGGCTCCTTCAAGCAACAGGACGGCCTGCGCTATCACGCCCGCGATCTGGCGCTGGTGCGCGGCAAGCAGGAAGGCATACCAGTGGTGCTCGGCAGCGCCACGCCGTCTCTTGAGAGCCTGCGCCATGCACGCGAGGGGCGCTTCACGCATCTGCATCTGCTCAAGCGCGCCGGACGCAGTCAGCCGGCCCGCCTGCACCCCGTCGACCTGCGCGGCCGCATGACGCTGGGCGGTCTCTCGACCCAGAGTCTGGAAGCGATCGAGAAGCGCCTCGCCCAAGGCGATCAGGTGCTGGTATTCATCAATCGACGCGGCTTCGCGCCGACCCTGACCTGCCATGCCTGCGGCTGGATTGCCGAATGCGACAACTGCGATGCCTGCATGACTCTGCATCGTCATCCGCCCCAGCTGACCTGCCACCACTGCGAGCGCACCCGCCCGCTGCCGGACGCCTGCCCGGCCTGTGGCAGTGGCGACGTTCGCCCGCAGGGGACGGGCACCGAGCGTACCGAAGAGCTGCTCGGCGAGAAATTCCCCGACGTGCCGGTGCTGCGCATCGACCGCGACAGCACCCAGCGCAAGGACGCCATGAGCGAGGCGCTGGCGGTGATCCGGCGTGGTGAACCCTGCCTGCTGGTCGGCACCCAGATGCTGGCCAAGGGCCACCACTTCCCCCACGTCACCCTGGTGGTGGTGGTCAACGCCGACAGCGGCCTCTATGCCGCCGACTTCCGCGCACTTGAGCAGTCCGCACAGCTGCTGGTGCAGGTCGCGGGGCGTGCCGGACGCGCCGAGCGCCCCGGTGAGGTATTGATCCAGACGCGCCACCCGGAAGACCCCAACCTGCTGACGCTGATTCAGGCAGGCTACCCGCAGCTGGCGGGGGAGTTGCTCGAGGAGCGCCGCATCGCCCAGCTACCGCCGTTCAGCCATCTGGCGCTGCTGCGCGCCGAGGCCAGCGACCAGCAGCAGGTCGAGCAGTGGCTGTTGAAGGTGGGTGGCGCCCTGCGCCAGCACCTCGAGGCTGCCAACCTCAAGGTGGATTGCCTCGGTCCGGTGCCCGCGCCGATGGAGCGTCGCCAGAATCGCTATCACGCCCAATTGCTGTTGCGTTGTGCGAAACGCGGCCCATTGCATGAAGCGGCGGCCTGGCTGGTGACACTCTGCGAGCAGGACCGCGACGCGCGCCGCCTGCGCTGGTCGCTGGATGTCGATCCCATCGGCATGGCGTGAGTTCATCGTCAGCGGCGTGACAGCCCCGCACGCCGCTTGCGATGAACTGACCACTATCCCTGCAGGGCGCGGAATACGGCGCGATTGATCACGACGGTTTATGCAAGCCCCAGGATCGGTGATAATGCCCGCCATCGTGCAGCGACATCCGCACTCCCCCATTGCCCGCAGGCCTGATGCCTGCAACCGCCTGCTGTATGGCACGCGGTGCGACCCGAGCCGTGAAGAGACCGATATTCCATGAAAGAGACGATCATCGAACTGCTGGGCCAGGCCCTGGAAACCCTCAAGGCCGACGGCACCCTGCCCGCCGACGCCAGCCCGCAGATCAAGGTCGACCCGACCAAGGACAAGAGCCACGGCGACTACGCCAGCAATCTGGCGATGATGACGTCCAAGGCCGCCGGCATGAAGCCGCGCGATCTGGCCGAGAAGCTGATCGCGGCGCTGCCGGCCTCCGATGCCGTCTCCAAGGTCGAGATCGCCGGCCCCGGCTTCCTGAACTTCTTCGCTGACACTGGTGCGGTAGCCGACATCGTGCGTCGCATCTTCAGCGAAAGCGACAGCTTCGGTCACAGCGACGTGGGTGCCGGCGAGAAGGTGCAGGTCGAGTTCGTCTCCGCCAACCCGACCGGTCCGCTGCACGTCGGTCACGGCCGCGGTGCCGCAGTCGGCGACGTACTGTGCCGCCTGCTGGCCGCCACCGGCCACGATGTCACCCGCGAGTTCTACTACAACGACGCCGGCGCCCAGATCAACAATCTGGCACTCTCCGTCCAGGCACGCGCCAAGGGCCTGGGCCCGGATGACGCCAGCTGGCCGGCCGATGGCTATCGCGGTGACTACATCAGCGAACTGGCCGCCTCCTACATGGCCGGCGACACCGTCGAAGCCGATGGCAAGCAGGTGACCGGCGCCGCGGACCCCGATGACCTGGAGGCCATCCGCGTCTTCGCCGTCGCCTATCTGCGCCATGAACAGGATCTCGATCTCAAGGCCTTCGGCGTCGAATTCGATGTCTACTTCCTCGAGTCCTCGCTATACCGTGACGGCAAGGTCGAAGAGACCGTCAAGCGCCTGGTCGACAACGGCTACACCTATGAAGACGATGGTGCCCTGTGGCTGCGCACCACCGACTTCGGTGATGACAAGGACCGCGTGATGCGCAAGCGTGACGGCGATTACACCTACTTCCTGCCCGACGTCGCCTACCACCTCGACAAGTGGCAGCGTGGCTTCACCCAGGTCATCAACGAGCAGGGTGCCGATCACCACTCCACCGTGACCCGCGTGCGTGCCGGACTGCAGGCCCTGCAGGCGGACATCCCCAAGGGCTGGCCGGACTACGTGCTTCACCAGATGGTCACCGTGATGCGCTCCGGCGAGGAAGTGAAGCTGTCCAAGCGTGCCGGCAGCTACGTGACCCTGCGCGACCTGATCGAGGAAGTCGGCCGCGACGCGACCCGCTACTTCCTGGCAGCACGTCGCGCCGACTCCCAGCTGACCTTCGACATCGACCTGGCGCGCTCCCAGTCCAACGACAACCCGGTCTACTACATCCAGTACGCTCACGCCCGCGTGCACAGCGTGCTGCGCAAGGCCAGCCGCGAAGAGAAGCCCTTCGACGAAGCCCTGGCCATGGCGCAGCTCACCCTGCTGACCAGCGACCAGGAAAAGGCCGTGATGAATCGCATGGCGCAGTTCCCGGACGTCGTCGCCCACGCCGCCAAGGTGCGCGAGCCGCAGCAGGTCGCCCAGTACCTGCAGGACCTCTCCTCCGACTTCCACACCTGCTACAACGCGGTGAAGGTGATGGTCGAGGACGACGCGACCCGCAATGCGCGCATGGCGCTGGGTCTGGCGACCGCACAGGTCATCCGCAACGGCCTGGCCCTGCTGGGTGTCAGCGCTCCCGAGGAGATGTAAGCCATGGCTGCTCGCCGCCCCGCCAACAAGAAGCCCGCCTCCCGTCAGGGGGCGAGCCCCCGTCGGCAACCCGCTGCCAGCCAGAGCCGTGGACTGCCCGGCTGGCTGTGGGGCATCATCGGTCTGATCGCCGGCTTCGCTCTCGCGCAGTACTTCGAGAAACAGGCTCCGCGTCTGCCGGTCGCGGCCATCGTTCCCAAGGCCAACACTCAGCAGAGCGGGCAGCAGAACGGACAACAGAGCGGGCAGCAGACCGCCAGACAGGGCAACCAGCAGCAGAAGGAAGCCCCCGAAGAGTCCGCCGGCAACATGCCGACCTTCGAGTTCTACACCCTGCTGCCGGAAACCGAGGTGATCGCGCCCAAGGTGGATGAGTACAAGTCCACGCCGCGTCCGGGCAGCGCCGAGAGCACCAAGAAGTCCGAGGCCTCGCTGACCAACTACATGTTGCAGGCGGCGTCCTTCCGCGAGATGAGCGATGCCAGGAAGCTGGCCGGCAAGCTCAAGGACCTTGGCCTGCTGGCCAAGGTCAGTGACGTCAATGCCTCCGGCGGCACTGTCTGGCACCGGGTGCAGGTCGGCCCCTACAAGGACACCCGCGAGCTCAATCGCGCCCAGGACCTGATGAACACCCAGGGCATCGAGCCCTTGTTGATCAAGCTGCAGTAAGCCAGGCGTGAGCCTTGCGACAGACGGGCCCGCTCATTTTTGAGCGGGCCCGTTGCATGAGGGCGCAGACCAGGGCCGGTCGCAGTCAACGCTGAGTCGCCGATGACTTGAAACCCGTATCGGCGCCCCCATCTACAGCATTCCGGTGAGATATCAGGCCCGCGTGCCGCCCGTCAGGCGGCGCAGGATCGCGGCAAGCAGTGGCAAGCGCCAGGCTGACGATCACCACCCGTTTTACGCGACGAGGCCACGGCCTCGTCTGCCCAGAAATGCCATGCCCGGCCCCGTTCACCTTATTCCAATCGCCGGCATGCTCTCTCAGGAGTTATCCATGACCACGATCGTCTCCGTGCGTCGCAACGGCCAGGTCGCCCTGGCTGGTGACGGCCAGGTATCCCTTGGCAACACTGTCATGAAAGGCAACGCCGCCAAGGTGCGTCGTCTGTATCGCAATCAGGTACTGGCCGGTTTCGCCGGTGGTACCGCCGATGCCTTCACGCTGTTCGAACGCTTCGAAGCGCAGCTCGAGAAGTATCAGGGCCAGCTGGTGAAGTCCGCCGTGGAGCTTGCCAAGGAGTGGCGCTCAGACCGCGCCCTGCGCAAGCTTGAGGCCATGCTGGTGGTCGCCGACAAGCATGCCTCCCTGATCATCACCGGCAATGGTGACGTGGTCGAGCCCGAGCACGGCGTGCTGGCCATCGGCTCCGGCGGCAACTACGCCGAGGCCGCTGCCCGCGCCCTGATCGAGAATACCGAGCTTTCCGCCCGCGAGATCACCGAGAAGTCCATCTCCATCGCGGCCGATATCTGCGTCTTCACCAACCACAATGCCATCATCGAGGAGCTGTCCTGAGATGTCCCAGATGACCCCGAAGGAAATCGTCAACGCCCTCGACCAGCACATCGTCGGCCAGCCTGAAGCCAAGCGCGCCGTGGCAGTTGCCATGCGCAACCGCTGGCGCCGCATGCAGCTCGATGACGATCTGCGTCCGGAAGTCACGCCGAAGAACATCCTGATGATCGGCCCGACCGGTGTCGGCAAGACCGAGATCGCCCGTCGTCTGGCCAAGCTGGCCGGCGCGCCCTTCCTCAAGATCGAGGCGACCAAGTTCACCGAGGTCGGCTACGTCGGCCGTGACGTGGAATCCATCATCCGCGACCTGGTCGAGGTCGCGATGAAGCTGGTGCGCGAAGACGCCATGAAGGAAGTGCGCGACAAGGCCGAAGATGCCGCCGAAGAGCGCATCCTCGACGCCCTGCTGCCGCGTGTGCGTGGCGAAGAGTACGACGCTGCCGCCAACAACAGCAGCACGCGCCAGATGTTCCGCAAGAAGCTGCGCGAAGGTCAGCTGGATGACAAGGAAATCGATATCGAGCTGAGCCCGGCCAGCCAGACTCTCGATTTCGCCACCCCGCCGGGGATGGAAGAGATGACCAGCCAGCTGCAGTCCATGTTCTCCAACATGGGCAAGCAGCAGAAAGAGAGCCGTCGCATCACCGTCAAGGAAGCGCTCAAGCTGGTTCACGAGGAAGAAGCGGCCAGAATGGTCAGCGATGAAGACCTCAAGAGCCGTGCCATCGAGGCCGTCGAACAGAACGGCATCGTCTTCCTCGACGAGATCGACAAGGTCGCCAAGCGTGGCGAATCCGGCAGTGGTGGCGATGTGTCCCGTGAAGGCGTGCAGCGCGATCTGCTGCCGCTGATCGAAGGCTCCACCGTCTCCACCAAGCACGGCATGGTCAAGACCGACCACATCCTGTTCATCGCCTCCGGTGCCTTCCACCTGTCCAAGCCGTCGGACATGATTCCGGAGCTGCAGGGCCGTCTGCCGATCCGTGTCGAGCTCAACGCCCTGACGCCGGAAGACTTCAAGCGCATCCTGACCGAGCCGTCCGCCGCCCTGATCCGTCAATACAAGGCCTTGCTGGCGACCGAAGGCGTCGAGCTGAGCTTCGCGGACGATGCCATCGAGCGCATCGCCCAGATCGCCTACCAGGTCAACGAAGGCACCGAGAACATCGGCGCCCGCCGTCTGCACACCGTGATGGAGCGTCTGCTGGAAGAGATCTCCTACGAGGGTGGCGATCAGCCCGGTGAACTCAAGGTCGATGCCGCCTACGTCGATGCCCGTCTGGGTGATCTGGCGCGTGATGAAGACCTGTCGCGCTACATCCTCTGACGACACGCTCACGCGCCTGACAGCCCCTCATGGAAGCCAGCTCCGCTCCTGAGGGGACTTCTGACGCCCGATCCGGCTTGGCCCGGATCGGGCGTCAGTGCATCATGCGCACAAGACACATCGACCGGCCAAGCGCCGCGCTCGACGCCTATCTGCCTTCGCCATGCCGCCCTGCGCCACCGCGCGGCATGCAAGCCCGAGGATCCCCCGATGAGCCACGACACCCCCAGGGACGCCGCCGCGTCCCACGACGCTGATAGCAGCGGCCAGCAGCGCGACTACCGCCTCAACGAGCGCCATGCCCGTGATGGCGAAGAGGCCCCGGTACCGACGCGCGTGCACTACCACAAGTCAGAGCGCGAACTGGAACTGGGCTACGCCGATGGCCAGAGCTTCCGCCTGAGCACCGAATTCCTGCGCGTGATGTCGCCGTCGGCGGAAGTGCGTGGCCACGGCGTCGGCCAGGAAACCCTGCAGGTCGGCATGCGCTACGTCGGGCTGACCAACATCACCCAGAGCGGCCGCTACGCGCTGAAGCTGCACTTCGATGATGGCCATGACAGCGGCCTGTATACCTGGGAATACCTGTGGGAACTGGCCAATCGCCGCGACGCCATGTGGGCCTACTACCTGCGCCAGCTGGAAGAGGCCGGCGCCTCGCGCGAGCCACTGGGCATTCCGCTCAACCAGCTGTAAGCCACTGTTGCCACTGGGCGCGGCAAGATGTCCGAGTCGACGTCTTGCCAAAAGACAGCCCGCTGGCCAGCGGTTACAATCGAGCCACTGCGAAAGCTCACCATATTGTGCTGACGTCGCCACGGCGGCGTCACAACAGGGGAAGTCATGGACAAGCGTACGACTCACTTCGGTTATCAGGAAGTTGCCGTGGACGAGAAGGCAGGCCGCGTCGCGGATGTCTTCCACAGTGTCGCCGCCAAGTACGACGTGATGAATGACCTGATGTCGTTCGGCATCCACCGTCTGTGGAAGCGCATCACCCTGGAGCGTGCCGGCGCCCGCCCCGGCCAGTCGGTGCTGGACATCGCCGGCGGCACCGGTGACCTGACGCTGAAGTTCTCGCGTCTGGTCGGCCCGAAAGGCCGCGTGGTGCTCGCCGACATCAATGCCTCGATGCTCAACGTCGGCCGCGACAAGCTGCTCGACCGTGGCGTCGGCGGCAACGTCGAATACGTGCAGGCCAACGCCGAAGCCCTGCCCTTCCCGGACAACACCTTCGACATCATCACCATCGCCTTCGGGCTGCGCAACGTCACCGACCAGGCCAAGGCCCTGCGCTCCATGCAACGCATCCTCAAGCCGGGCGGACGTCTGCTGGTGCTGGAATTCTCCAAGCCGGTCAATCCGCTGCTCTCTACCGCCTATGACCAGTACAGCTTCCGGCTGCTGCCTAAGATGGGCGAGATGGTCGCCGGCGATGCCGACTCCTACCGCTACCTGGCCGAGTCCATCCGCATGCACCCCGACCAGAAGACGCTGGCCGGCATGATGGAAGAGGCCGGTCTCGAGCGCGTCGAGTACACCAACCTGACGGGCGGCATCGTCGCGTTGCACCGCGGTATCAAGCTCTGAGGCTGTCATGGCATTGCTGACCCCCCTGCTGTTGGCGACCGCTGAGCGGACGCTGAATCAGCTGCTTGCTCGCGACCCGGCCTCGACGTCGCGCCTGAATGCACTGGCAGGCCGACGCCTGCTGGTGCGTGTCGAACGCCCCGCCTTTGACCTGCTGGTGCATTTCGACCTGCAGGGCCTGCACCTGTTGCGCCTGCCCCAGGCCAACGAGAGCGATGGCGATGTGGTGGTGGAGCTCGACATGGAGACCGCCGCCGCCCTGCTGTCCGGTGAATCCATCGAGCGTCTGATGTTCGAGGGCCGCCTCGCCGTGCGTGGCCGCATCCATCTGCTGGAAAGCGCCCGTGACCTGGTGATGGACCTCGACCTGGACTGGGAAGGCGCGCTCAGTGAGTGGTTCGGCGAAGCCCCCGGCCATAGCCTGGCCAACGGCCTGCGCAGCCTCGGGCGCTTCGGCCTGATCAGCCGCCGCGAGCTGGAGCTGGACCTGCGCGAGTACCTCACCGAGGAAGCGCGCTGGCTGCCCGGCCAGGCGCAGATGCGGGTCGCACGCGACGAGCTGACCGAGCTGACCCAGTGTCTGGATCGCACCGAAGCGCGTCTGGCGCGGCTGCGCCGTCATCTCGAGGCCGCCACCTCTCATCAACCTGCCGAGCGGGAGTGCCAGCCGTCGTGAGACTCTATCGCCTGCTGAGCATCCTGTGGGTCATCGCCCGCTACCGCCTCGACGACCTGGTGCCACCGGGGCGCGTACCGGCCCTGCTGCGCCCGCTGCTCAAGCTGTCTCCGCTGCGTCTGTTCCCCATCGGCAGACGCACGCGTGGCGAGCGTCTGCGCCTGGCGCTCGAGGCCCTCGGCCCGATCTTCATCAAGTTCGGCCAGATGCTCTCGACACGCCGCGACCTGCTGCCGCCGGACATCGCCGACGAACTCAAGCGCCTGCAGGATCAGGTGCCGCCGTTCGAGAACCAGGTCGCACGGGAGCTGGTCGAGCAGGAACTCGAGATGTCGGTCGACGAAGCCTTCGCCGAATTCGAGGCCCAGCCCCTGGCGTCGGCCTCCATCGCTCAGGTACATGCCGCACGCCTGCACGATGGCTCGGATGTGGTGGTCAAGGTCATCCGGCCGCGCATCGAGGAAGTGATGCGCAAGGATATCGGCCTGCTCTACCTGTTCGCGCGACTGTTGATGAAGGTCTCGCCGGAAGCCCGTCGCCTGCGCCCGGTCGAAGTCGTCGCCGACTACGAAGCGACGCTGTTCGACGAGCTCGACATGCACAAGGAGGCCGCCAACACCTCCCAGCTCAAGCGCAACTTCCTCGACTCGCCGTTGCTCTACGTCCCGGCCATCCACTGGCCACTGACGCGCCGCCGCGTGATGGTGCAGGAACGTATCCGCGGCATCCCGGTCGCCGATATCGAGGAGCTGACCGCGCAGGGCACCGACCTCAGGAAGCTGGCCGAGCGCGGCGTGGAGATCTTCTTCACCCAGGTATTCCGCGACAACTTCTTCCACGCCGACATGCACCCCGGCAACATCTTCGTCTCGCGCGAGAACCCGCACGACCCGCAGTTCATCGCCATCGACTGCGGCATCGTCGGCAGCCTGACCCGCGAGGACCAGGACTATCTGGCCCGCAACCTGCTGGCCTTCTTCCGCCAGGATTACTACGAGGTCGCGGCGCTGCACATCGAGTCCGGCTGGGTCGGCGAAGGCACGCGCGCCAACGAATTCGCCGCCGCCATCCGCGCCGTCTGCGAGCCGATTCTCGAGAAGCCGCTCAAGGACATCAGCTTCGGCCAGGTCCTGCTGGGGCTGTTCCAGACCGCGCGCCGCTTCAACATGGAAGTCCAGCCACAGCTGGTGTTGTTGCAGAAGACCCTGCTCAACATCGAGGGCCTCGGCCGCCAGCTGTATCCGGACCTCGACCTGTGGGCCACCGCCCGCCCCTACCTGGAACGCTGGATGAAAGAGCGCGCCGGCCCCAAGGCGTTCTGGGCCGAGATGGTCAAGCAGGCACCGGAGCTGTCGCATCAGCTGCCACAGCTGCCGGCGATGGCCTTCCAGGCCATGGAACGCATCGAGGACGAGCATCGCGCCCGTCAGCGTCAGACAGAGGCCATCACCACGCTGCGCGACCGGGTCAACCACGCTTCGAGCACCAGCTGGCGACTGCGTGCGGGCCTGCTGCTGGTGGCCGGTGCCTTCGGCTGGCAGCCCCTGATGGCCTGGGCGGAGACCCAGCCCGTGGCAGTACTGGTGGGCGCGGGACTGGGAATCGTGTTATTGCTGTGGCGCTAGCCCGCAGGCAGTCATGATGGCCGGTCTGGCCCGGCGCGCAACGAAACTTGCCGCCCCATGGGACGCAGTGCAATATGAATGACACATAACACTTGCATCCTTAGTCGCCTGCCCACGCCGTGCCGTTTGCCGTGCAAGGCGTGCCGTCAGCGCAGAACTCGATGATTTAACGCAAGACCCAAGCTTTCAGGAATGATGATTCATGAGTGATATTCTCAACCGTCTGTCAGGGGTACTGGCAGAACGGCGCGACGCTGACCCGACCTCCTCCTATGTCGCGAGCCTGCACCACAAGGGCCTCAACAAGGTACTGGAGAAGATTGGCGAAGAGGCGACCGAAACCGTACTGGCCGCCAAGGATTTCGCTCACGACGACGTGGACTCGCAGCGTGCCGTGATCGGTGAGACCGCTGACCTGTGGTTCCATTCATTGGTCATGCTGTCACATCTGGGGCTGGATCATCAGGAAGTGCTGGATGAGCTGGCGCGCCGCTTCGGTGTTTCCGGCCATGATGAAAAGGCCGCTCGCGGCCAGTGAAGGACCCGTATTCTTCCGGCGCAAGCCGGCTTTCCGGCAGAGGTGCCAGCACCCTGCAAGTCTCAAGGCCCAATGACCCGGTGTCAGCGGCCCAAATGGAGAATTCCCCATGTTAGGTGGCATCAGTATCTGGCAGCTTCTCATCGTGCTCGGCATCATCATCCTGATCTTCGGAACCAAGAAGCTGCGCAACGTCGGCTCTGATCTCGGCGGTGCCGTGAAGGGCTTCAAGGGCGCGATGAAGGAAGAAGAGAAGAAGAGCGACGAGCCGACTGCCCAGCAGAAGGTCGCGCATGAGGAAAAGCGTGGCGACACCATCGATGTCGAGGCCGAGAGCCGCGATACCGCTGACAAGCGCTCGTAACCCGCATGTTCGATATCGGCTTTTTTGAACTGGCATTGATCGCGCTGCTGGCGCTGATCGTGCTCGGCCCGGAGCGTCTGCCCCGGGCCGCCCGCACTGCGGGTCTGTGGCTGGGACGCATCAAGCGCAGTGTCTCGGACATTCAGCAGGAAATCAGTGCCCAGCTGGAAGCCGAGGAACTGCGTCAGACGCTCAACGAGCAGAAGAAGCAGCTCGATGAGACGCTCGCTCATGCGCGCAACGAGGCACGCGATGTCGAGCTCGGCATCACCGAGTCCAGCTCGCCCCGCGATGCAGGTGCTTCCGGCGCTGAACCCAGCCCCCGCCCTGCCGAGAATGGTGCGCCGGCCACTGAGCCGAGCACTGCTTCCGACACCCGTGAATCACGAGAGCCACGTTCCTGATGAGTGATCCACATGCCTCACCATCAGGTGGTCAGGGCGGCGCTGCTCACGCGCCGCTCATCGAACACCTGATCGAGCTACGCTCGCGCTTGCTGCGCGCCACCCTGGTGGTGCTGGTGGTCTTCGCCGCGTTGTACGGCTTCTCCAACCAGATCTACCTGTATGTCGCCGAACCGCTGATGGCCTTGCTGCCACCGGGGTCGCAGATGATCGCCACCGAAGTGGCCTCGCCCTTCCTGGCGCCCTTCAAGCTGACATTGGTGGTGGCGCTGTTCCTGGCGATTCCCGCCGTGCTCTATCAGGCCTGGGCGTTCATCGCGCCGGGCCTCTATGAAAACGAGAAGGCGTTGGCGCTGCCGCTGCTGGCTTCCAGCATCCTGCTGTTCTATGCCGGTGCGGCCTTCGCCTACTATGTCGTCTTCCCGCTGCTGTTCCAGTTCTTCACCACCACGGGCCCCGAGAACGTGGCGATCATGACGGACATCAATCAGTACCTGAATTTTGTCCTCAAGCTGTTCTTCGCCTTCGGGGTCGCCTTCGAGATTCCCATCGCCACCTTCCTGCTGATCTGGACCGGCGCGACCACGGTGGAGGCGCTGAGCAAGAAGCGCCCCTATATCGTGATCGCCTGCTTCGTGGTGGGCATGCTGCTGACACCGCCGGATGTGATCTCGCAGTCCCTGCTGGCGATTCCGATGTGGCTGCTGTTCGAGGTCGGCATTCTGGCCTCGCGCCTCTTCAAGCGCCGTCGTGCGGCCTCGGACGATGAGGCATCGCAGGAAACGCCCTGAACGCAGCTGCCTGCAATCGTGTTTCCAATAATGCGGGTTCTGGAACTGGGCACCAGAATAGAGCACCAAAACAGAAAGCCCCGCCGAGTCTCCGGCGGGGCTTTCTGTTTCTGAAGGCCTTGTGTATTCAAGGGTCTTGCTCGCAGCAGGCGCGCGCTATCACGACACATGCACCGGCGTGTCGAAATCAGTCCTAGTCGGCGGCACGCGCCTTGTCGTCCTCGATCCAGCTATCGATGCGCTCGACCAGCTTGAAAATGCCCTGGGCCGCTTCGCTGATACGCTCCGCCAGCAAATAGGCCGGGGTGGTGACAACACGGTTGGCGGCATCGACGACGATGCCCGTCACCTCGCAGCTCTTGTGCAGGCCACCCTGGGCACTGATCGCCCCTGAGATACTGGCATCGTTGCCGATGGTGACCGAGATGCCCTCACCCAGCAGCTTGGGCACCATCACCGGCGCGATGCACATCACGCCGATCGGCTTGCCGGCCGCATGGAAGGGCTGCACGGCCTCCTGCAGGCCAGCGACGAGTTCGAGGTCCTCTCCCTTGACGGCAAAGTCACACAGATTCTTGGCGGCGCCGAAGCCACCGGGCAGGATCAGCGCATCGAAGTCGTCCGCAGACAACTCTTCCAGCGGGCGCACCTTGCCACGTGCCAGACGTGCGGACTCGACCAGCACGTTGCGGGCCTCCTTCATCTCGTCGCCAGTGCCATGATTGATCACGTGATGCTGCGCGACATCCGGTGCAAAGCACTCATAGGCTATGCCCAGCTGATCGAGACGCAGCAGCGTCAGGGTAGTTTCATAGATCTCGGAGCCATCGAAGACACCGCAACCGGAAAGGATCAGGGCTACCTGCTTGGTCATGTGTTACTCCATTGACGGTGAACTGCCCGGCGACTGCCGGCAGGTCAGAAGTGACAGAGTCGTACAGGAATCAGCATCAGGCAAGCCTCATATGAGAGGGAGCCTGCGGGCAAGAGCATGCCGTCCCTGCAGCCCGCACAGGGTGGGAAGTCGTCACTCCGATGCCCCAAGACTATGGGCGACATAGCCACACCTCAAGGGCGTGGCTGGGGGCGAGCGGGCAAGATGGCCATGCACGGGACGCGACACCCTGTCCCATGCCATGCCCTGCCGTGGCGTGTCTGCACTGATATACTCGAATGATCCGTGCCGCTACTTGCCCGGCCAACCCCATCGCCTTCGGTGCTGGGGGTGCTGCCTGATCTGTCATATCATTGAAACATGATAGACTTAGACTTCCAGCGTCCCTCACGGAACCGGAGCCTCTGATCCGGAGAGCATTTCTTGAGCCAACATACCCCGCGCCAGTTTCCTGCGACTCGTATGCGCCGTATGCGCAAGGACGACTTCTCTCGCCGGCTGATGCGTGAAAATCAGCTGACGGCTGATGATCTGATCCTGCCGGTCTTCGTTCTCGAAGGCTCCCAGCGTCGTGAAACCGTGCCCAGCATGCCGGGCGTCGAGCGCCTGTCCATCGACCTCATGGTCGAAGAATGCCGCGCCGTCCACGCGCTGGGCGTGCCGGCCATCGCACTCTTCCCGGTGGTCGATGCCGAGGCCAAGACGCTGTATGCCGAAGAATCCTACAACGCCAACGGCCTGGTGCAGCGTTGCGTGCGCGCCTTGAAGGAAGCATTGCCGGAGCTGGGCGTCATCACGGATGTCGCGCTCGATCCCTACACCGTTCACGGTCAGGACGGTATCCTCGACGAAGACGGCTACGTGCTCAACGACCGCACCGTCGAGACCTTGATCAAGCAGGCGCTGTCACACGCGGAAGCCGGTGCCGATGTCATCGCGCCCTCCGACATGATGGACGGCCGCATCGGCTCCATCCGCGCCATGCTGGAACAGGAAGGTCTGATCAACACGCGCATCATGGCCTACTCGGCCAAGTACGCCTCCAACTACTACGGCCCGTTCCGTGACGCAGTCGGTTCGAGCGGCAATCTGGGCAAGGCCGACAAGCAGACCTACCAGATGGACCCGGCCAACAGCGACGAGGCCCTGCATGAGGTGGCGATGGACATCGCCGAGGGCGCTGACATGGTGATGGTCAAGCCGGGCATGCCCTATCTTGATGTGGTAACGCGTGTGAAGCGCGAACTGGAAGTGCCGACCTTCGCCTACCAGGTCAGCGGCGAGTACGCCATGCACATGGCCGCCTTCCAGAACGGCTGGCTGGACGCCGACAAGGTCATTCTCGAATCACTGATGTGCTTCAAGCGTGCGGGTGCCGACGGCATTCTCACCTATTTTGCCCGCCGGGCCGCGGAACTGCTGGCGGAGAAAAACCGCCTTTGACAACCCCGGCCATTGCGGAAGCGGCTGACCGGGATCATGGAGTTGATGATGGAACAGACGCCCAAGCAAGATACCGACAACACCACGGCGACCCTGCCGGGAGTCGCTGACAGCCGCGACAGGGATGCTGCCCCCAAGGCAGCATCCATTCCACGGGAAGGCGAGATCGAGCTGGTGGCGGATGAGCCGCCGGCTCAGGAACCACTGCCCCTGCGCGTCAACCGGACGCGTACCGGTATCCATGCCAAGGCCACTCCCTCCCCCGAGGCCGACCTCGCCGATCCGGCGCTGTACTTCAATCGCGAGCTGTCCAACCTGCAGTTCAACATCCGCGTACTCGAACAGGCCAAGGATACCTCGCATCCGCTGCTCAACCGCTTGATGTTCCTGCTGATCTTCACGTCCAACATGGACGAGTTCTTCGAGATTCGCGTGGCGGGCCTCAAGCATCAGATCGCCTTCGATCGTACCGACCCCGGCTGTGACGGGATGCTGCCGAGCAAGGTGCTCGATGAGGTGTCCCGCATCACGCATGAGCAGGTCGAACGCCAGTACCGCATGCTCAACGAGGACCTGATCCCCGCGCTGGAAGAGCAGCACATCCGCTTCCGTCGCCGCAATCAATGGAACGACGCGCAGAAGGCCTGGGTACGCGATTACTTCGAGGAAGAGATCCAGCCGGTCATCAGCCCGATCGGTCTCGACCCGTCGCACCCGTTCCCGCGCCTGGTCAACAAGAGCCTCAACTTCATCGTCGAACTGGAAGGCAAGGATGCCTTCGGTCGTGAAGGTGGCCTGGCCATCCTGCCGGCCCCGCGCTCGCTGCCGCGCCTGATCCGCATCCCGGATGGCCTCGTCGAACCGGGTTACACCGAATACGTCTTCCTGTCCTCGATGATCCACGCTCATGCCCAGGAGCTATTCCCGGGCATGAAGATCAAGGGCTGCTATCAGTTTCGCCTGACTCGCAACGCCGATCTCTCGGTGGATGCCGAGGATGTCTCCGACCTGGCCTCCGCGCTGCGTGGCGAGCTGCTGGCGCGCCGCTACGGCGATGGGGTGCGTCTCGAGGTGGCCGACAACTGCCCGGAAGCGCTCTATACCTTCCTGCTCAAGCAGTTCGATCTGGAGACGCGTGACCTCTATCAGGTCAAGGGCCCGGTCAACCTCAACCGCCTGATGGAAGTCATCGGCGACGTGGGCCGCGAGGACCTGCTCTATGCCCCGTTCACCCCGGGCATCCCCAAGGCGCTCAAGGGCGACAACAGCCTGTTCGATGCGATCCGTCGCGAGGACATCCTGCTGCATCACCCCTTCCAGTCCTTTTCCCCGGTCGAGAACCTGCTCGCCGAGGCGGCGCGCGACCCGAACGTGCTGGCCATAAAGCAGACCCTCTATCGCACCGGCGCCGACTCCAACATCGTCTCCTCGCTGGTGGAAGCCGCACGTCAGGGCAAGGAAATCACCGTGGTGATCGAGCTGCGGGCGCGCTTCGATGAGGCCGACAATCTGCAGCTGGCCTCACGCCTGCAGGAAGCCGGCGCCATCGTCATCTACGGCGTGATGGCCTACAAGACCCACGCCAAGATGCTGCATATCGTGCGACGTGAACACGGCGAGCTGCGTCACTACGCGCACCTGGGCACCGGTAACTACCATGCCAAGACGGCGCGTCTCTATACCGATTACAGCCTGCTGACCGCCAACGAGACACTGTGCGAGGACGTCCACAAGGTCTTCCAGCAGCTGACCGGCATGGGCAAGCAGCGCGATATCGAGAAGCTGCTGCACGCCCCCTTCACGCTACATGAGCGCATGGTGGAGATGATCGACCGTGAAGCGCGCAACGCCGAGAAAGGCAAGCGAGCCCACATCATCGTCAAATGCAATTCACTGACCGAGCCCAAGCTGATTCGCGCCCTCTACCGTGCCTCGCGTGCTGGCGTGCAGTGTGACCTGATCATTCGCGGCGTCTGCTGTCTGCGTCCGGGTGTGCCGGGGATTTCCGACAACATCCGCGTACGCTCGGTGATCGGTCGCTTCCTCGAGCACACGCGCACCTTCCACTTCCACAATGCCGGTCAGCCGGAAACCTGGTGCTCCAGTGCGGATTACATGGAACGCAACATGTTCCATCGTGTCGAGACCTGCTTCCCGCTGCTCGACAAGAAGCTGGCCCAGCGTATCCGCAAGGACCTGGACACCTACCTGGTCGACAACTGCCAGAGCTGGCGCCTGGAAAGCGATGGTCACTACACCCAGCTGGATGCCGGCGACGCGGAGCCGATCAGCGTGCAGGAAACCCTGCTGTTCGCCTACGCTGCCAAGGCCTGATCACGACTTGCTCACGCCAGCCCCCCCTCAGGTAGCAGCACACACGGCCAACTGAACTCTCGGCCCTCACGCTTGCGTGGAGGGCCGTTGTCGTTGCTCCTCCTTCTGATCCCCCCAAGGCTGTGCAAGGCGGGACCGACGATCAGACGCATGCAAGAAGCCCCCATATCATCGATACGGGGGCTTCGCTTTCACATCGGATCAGTCACGGGTATCAGACGCCGATCTTGCCACCATCTTCCCGCTGGATGACGACGGTCGCGGCGCGCGGGCGCACACTGCCGTCAGTTTCGGCAGTCGCATCCATACTCTGCGGCCAGTTGCCGGGATGTTGGATATTGACGAACAACGCCGTCCTGTCAGGGGTCGCGAAGATGCCGGTCACTTCACAGCCGTTCGGGCCAACCGCGAAGCGCTTGAGGTGTGCCTGGTTATCGGCACCGATCACGGCAGCATCCCCTTCAGCCTGCTGAAGCGTGGCCGGCACGACGGCCAACACCTGGTCATTGGTGGCATCCGCCACACCGGCGTAGCCGTTGTCCGTCTGGATCCACAGGATGCCCTGCTCGTCCTCACGTTCGTCGAAGTAGAGGCCATCCGGACTGGCGAATTCATTCATCTCGGTCAGGCCGGACAGATTGTCGGCATCACTGGCCGCTGCACCGAACACGAAGATCTCCCAATCGAAGGCGGTGTGATCCCCTGCCTCGCGCCAGCGGATGATCTGTCCCGCCTCGTTGTCACCGCGCGGATTGGCGGCATTGGTCGGCGCCGTCCTGTAACCGACTCCCGGCTCCTCGATGGTCTTGCCGTCATTGGTGAAGGCAGCCGCGGTCCCCTCTTCGGTGCGCTTGGAATTGTTGGTCAGTGTCATGTAGACCTCACCGGAAGCCGGGTCGACGGCGCCCCACTCCGGGCGGTCCATCGGCGTGGCGCCCATCAGATCCGCCGCGTCCACGGTATGGATGATGATACCGGCCAGGTCATCGGCCGCCAGCCCCAGAGCCTCGGCCAGGGTGCGGCCATCCCTGGTCACGGCCTCCGGCGTCAGCTTGAGCCACTTGCCGGTGCCATCGGCGGAGAACTGGGCGACATACAGCGTGCCCTTGTCCAGGTACTTGTCGCCGATCGCCAGGCGGTCCTTGAAGTCACCGGCGCCACGCGCATCAGCGGCGTCCCACTTGGCGTCTGACACGAACTTGTAGATGTACTCGTTGCGCGAATCGTGACCGGAGTAGAAGACCACCGGCTCCCCCTCGACCAGCTTGCCCGGCCAGCAGCCCTCGTGACGGAAGCGGCCCAGCGCGGTGCGCTTGATGGCCTGCTCGCCGGTGTAGGGGTCGATCTCGACGATATAACCGAAGGTCCGCGGTTCGTTACGGTAATCCTTGTCGGCGCTGTCTGCCGTCGGCGTGTTGTCGAAACGCGCGAATTCGCCTTCGACTTCACTGGCATCTCCAGCGGCAGTTTCCCAGCCATAGCGGCCACGCTCGGTCTCGATGCCGATACGGTTGTCATCGAGCTGACGATCGCTGCGCTTGACGAAGTAACCCGGCCAGTTCTCTTCGCAGGTCAGGTAGGTGCCCCACGGGGTGTAGCCGTTGGCGCAGTTGTTGTTGGTACCACGGGTGCGCATGCCATCCGGCGAGAAGGCTGTCTTGACGTAATCGCTTCCCGCCACCGGGCCGCTCAGCTTCATTTCACTGGCGCTGGTGTAGCGACGGTTGTAGCGCGAATCACCCACCACTTCCCACTTGCCGTTGCTGTCCTTCCTGACCTCGACGATTGTCACGCCGTGGGCGTTGATCTCGGTGCGCACTTCATCGACCGGGCGCTTGCCGGAATCCGCATTGGTCGCGCCGCCCTTGGGCGCCCACAGAGCATCCTGATCGATGTATTCGTTGTTCATGACCAGCAGGAAGTTGCTGGAGGCCGTGTCGTCGCTCAAGGCGAAGTTGTGCATGCCATCGTGATGCATGCCGACGGTGTTGAGCTGGATATCCGGCGTCATCGCCAAATCCTTGCTCCACTCGGGTGCCTTGGCATTGAGCGGTGTGCCCCACGGCGCCAGCACCTGTGCGGTATATCCCTTGGGAACCACGACGGCATCCGTGCGTGACCCCTTGATGGACTCGAATGCCAGCGCCAGCGGCGTCTTCTTGCCCGCTTCGTTGCTGGCGGCGTTGGCCGTGGTGCTCAGCCCCGCAAGACCGAAACCACCGAGCATGCTGGCAGCCGCCATGCCAAGGCCACCCTGCAAGACACGACGACGCGAGATGTGTCGCTCGATGACAGATGAGAATGTCTCGTTGCTGCTGGGATTAAGCAGGCGATGGTCTTCGATTTCCTTGCTCATGTCGCTTCACCGTAGTCAGGTTTCGGGTTGTTCTGTTCAGGCATGCCCCGCAAGTGCATGCCGAAGGCAACAAGAGTGATACGCGAGCCCGATGACAATTCCGTGACGAAGGGACAACAGCGACGATAGACGACAGCGCCCAACGGCCTTTCGACCGTTGGGCGCAGGGGCTTCAGGAGACAAGCCGACAAATTCAGCAATTATCAGACAAGCGCGTCGTCATCCTCCCGACGAGGCGCGGGCCTGGCGTCCGAGACCTGATGTATAGAGCCTTGCATCAGGCCTCGCGCAGGCGCTCGGCGGCCAGGTTCAGCAAATGCTCGGTAGTTTCCCAGCCCAGGCAGGCATCGGTGACGGACACGCCATGACGCAGCTGGGAGAGCTTCTCCGCTGCCGGCAAGGCCTGCTTGCCTTCATTGAGGTGACTCTCGAGCATCACGCCGATCAAGGCATCATCCCTCGCCAGACGCTGAGAGAGCACATCCAGCATCACCTCACTCTGGCGGCGGTGGTCCTTGCGGGAGTTGGCGTGACTGCAATCGACCATCAGGCGCGGCGTCAGGCCAGCGCCTTCCAGCTCACGCCGGCAGGCGGCCACCGAGGCGGCGTCATAGTTGGGCTGGCCATGACCGCCGCGCAGCACCACATGGGTATGCGGATTGCCCGCGGTCTCGATCAGCGCCGGACGCCCACTGTCATCCATGCCGAAGTGGCGATGCCCATGCGCCGCCGCTCCGATGGCCTGCACGGCGACCTCGACGCCTCCGTCAGTGCCGTTCTTGAACCCCACGGCACAGCCGAGGCCGGAGGCCATCTCGCGATGGATCTGCGACTCAGTGGTGCGGGCACCGATGGCTGCCCAGCCGAGCAGGTCTTCCAGGTAAGCGGCGGTCAGCGGCTGCAGCAGCTCCGTCGCCACCGGCAGGCCCAGCTGGTTGATCTCGCGCATCAGCTCGCGCGCCTGACGCAGGCCGGTGGCCATGTCATCGCTGCCATCCAGATGCGGATCATAGGCCAGCCCCTTCCAGCCCACCGTGGTGCGCGGCTTCTCGACATAGACACGCATCACCAGCTTGAGGCGATCACGCACCTGCGGCTCGATCAGCGCCAGGCGCTGGGCGTACTCACGCGCGGCCTTGAGATCATGGATGGAGCACGGCCCGACCACCACCAGCAGACGATCATCGTCGCCGGCGAGAATGGCATTGATCTCATCGCGATGCTGGCGAATCTGGCCGGCCAAGTCGGCGTCCACCGGCAGCTGCTCGCGCAATTCGCTGGCGCTGGGCAGGGCTTCACGACTGATGCGTCCGGGTGTGGTCGGAGTCTGGGCGGCATCAGAGCGGGTCACGGTGGCGTTCTCGGCAGTCAAGGGATCAACAGTGGCGTCGGCAGTGTGCGGGCTTGCGGTCAACACGCGTTCAAGGCTGGCGTTCATGGTCTTCTCTCCTGTAATGAAGCCTCGGCTTCATCACGCAATATTCATTCTGACAGACAGGGACTTCGCGAATCGTCACCCCGGTATTGCTCGCCCTGCCCCGCGGTGACAGCGGAAAGAGGCAGGACGCCGCTAAATCGCCAGCGCCAATAACCATGCACGACCCGAGCGGAGGCAAGTGAAAAGCGGGTAGTCAGGATAGTGGTGCGCATGGTCATTCCTCTCGTCATTCATGCTGCAATCATTGTCGGCACGTTAGGGTGACATGCCTCGTCATGGATTTCGCAAGGTCCGAAACGCAAGAACCCCCGGCCATGGCTGCGACCGGGGGTTCTTCAAGGTGGTGGCAGCCCGTACGAGACAGGCGCGCCGTGACCTCAGGCGCGCCCCTGTGTAAACCAATACCAATAGCCGTCCGCACACGCAGCCGCCACGACCAGGCCCGAAGGGCAGGCAGCGACGGTGAACGAGCGGTGGCTGGTGGTCTGATTCATGGGTCGGGCCGATATCCAGTGGTGACGATGAAAAAGGTGATAGACCTATCCTTGCACTCCAGATCGTCCTGCGCAAGCGTGAACCGGCAACAAACCGTTGTCCGCACGCATAAAGAAGGGCTATCAGCCTGAAGTGGCATCAGTATAATCTTTGGTTGTCGATCAACATGATCGGCAACACGCATTCGTCCAGCGGTGCCTGACACCGCGCCCACAGCTTGGAATGCATGCATGCAGGATTCCCGAAATGATGCACTGATAGAGTATCTGTCGGGATGCGCCCGGCAGGATGCCAAGGCACTGGATCGGCTCTATCGAGCAACCAGTGCGCATCTGTACGCTCAGTTGCTGCGTATCTTGAGACATGAGGCATCCGCGCAGGATTGTCTTCAGCAGGTCTACATCCGGGTATGGGCCGCCGCCGGTCAATATGACGCCGGCCGCGCCCGCCCGATGACTTGGCTCGGCACCATGACCCGCAACATCGCCATCGACTGGATACGTCGACAGCGACCCAGCGAGCATGACAGCGATGAATTGATCGCCGCCATGCCGGGGCGGAGTGATATCGAGGCAGATGTCGACCTGGCCCAGCACAGTGGTGAACTCCATCAGTGCCTGGCCGAGCTGAATGACGATCAACGCCGTGCCCTGGAACTGGCCTATTTCGAAGGTCTTACCCACCAGGATCTGGCCAATCAACTGGACCAGCCCTTGGGCACCGTCAAGAGCTGGGTCCGTCGTGGACTCGAGAGGTTGAAGACATGCATGAGTCATTTGATCTGAGCGACCCGGAACTGCGCGAAGCCGCAGCGGGCGAGTATGCGCTCGGCACATTGACACGCGACGAGCGCGCGGCATTCGAGTCACTGCTGGCCGTCAGCCACGACCTGCAACGTGATGTGGAGCGCTGGCGCGAGCATCTCAACGTGTTCAATGAACAGCTTCCCCCCGTCACGCCACCGGCCCATGTCTGGCAAGGCATCGCCGAGGCGACCGGCACTGCCCGTCAGCCCTGGTGGCGTCGTCTGGGCCTATGGCAGGGCATGACCGCCACGGCCTTCAGCCTGGCACTGGCAGTCACCCTGACCTTCAGCCTGGGGCACAACGCGGGCATGGAGAGCGACTACGTGTTCGTGGTCAACAATTCTGACAGCAGCCCCGGCTGGATCGTCAACGCCTCCCACTCGGGCGAGATGATGGTGCAGGCCGTCAGGCCCGAAGCACCGGCCCCAGGCAAGGTCTGCGAGCTGTGGCTGATGGCCAAGGATGGCAAGGAGCCGATGTCACTGGGCATCCTGCCGCATTCCGGCACCATGAAGGTCGAGGTGCCCAAGGAGTATCTGGCTGCCTTCCCTGACAGCGACCTGGTGATCACTCTGGAAAACCCGCAGGGTGCCCCCTCCGGCAACCAGATGGGCCCGACCCTCAAGAAGGGTCAACTGACGCCGGTCGAAGGCCGCCACATCCTGTAAGCGCTTCGCCAGTGCAGAATGTCGTGACAACGATCGCAACAACGGTCGCAGCAACGAAAAAAAAGCCCCCGCTTTTCAGCGGGGGCTTTTTTCGTGCTGTGCTCAGATCTCGAATGTCATGCCTCGGAAGTCAAAAGCGATAACCGAAAGACCCGCTGACAGAAGCTATCAGCGCAGGTGGCGGCCACCATCCACCGGCAGGGTCGTGCCCGTGACATAGGGACTATCCAGCAGATAGCGCAGTGCCTGCCAGATGACGCCAGGCCCCGGTACCTGCTGCATCAACGACTTGGCTCGCGCACGCTCGGCATAGTCGTCATCATCGTCAGGGCGCAGCATGATCAGCGCCGGCGCGATGGTGTTGACCTGGATGCGTGGCGCGAACATCGACGCAAACGACAAGGTCAGGTTCTCGAGCCCCGCCTTGCTGGCCGCGTAGGCCGCATGCTTGCGCGAGCCCTTCTGGACCACGAAATCACTCATGTGGACGACGTCCGCCTGCGGCTCGATTCCAGCTTCCAGCAGATCGCGCAGCGCCAGATTGATCAGGTACGGCGCCTGCATATGGACACGGAACAGGTGCTCGAACAGCTCGCCCTGCCCCTCGCCGTCGCCATCCGGTGCCCAATCGCCGGCATTGTGCACGATGGCCCGCAGGGTCGGCGTCAGCTCACGAATCGCCGCGATGAAGGCCTGGATGCCTGTCTCGCTGGAGAAATCCGCCTGCACGGTGCGAATGCCCAGTGCGCGCAGGGCGTCGAGCTCTTCCCGCTCGCGTCGATAACTGATGATGACCGGATGACCATCATCGACCAATCGCTCGGCACAGTAACGCCCCAGGCGCTGAGCGCCACCCGTGATCAGTATCGGAGACTGACTCATTCACTCGACTCCTTCAGGCAAGGTCAGGCTACTTCAGGCAGAGACCAGCGCCGGGTCCAGCAGCGGCTCGCGTGGCGCATAGCTGAACACATCGGAGCTCAGCGCGCTGGCCTCGACACCCAATGGCGTCAGCGCATCGACACAGGCATAGACCATGCCCGGCGAGCCGGACAGATAGACGCGCTTGCCCGCCATGCTGCCCGCGTGCTCGCGCAGCACCTCGTCGATACGTCCCAGATGACCATTGAAAGCGGCCTCGACACCGGCCGCTTCCAGCGCGCGATGATGGGCATCGCCGACTTCCGGCGCTTCTTCCAGCACCGGAAAATAGCGGAAATTGGGCTGACTGGCGGCCCAGTTGAGCGCCGCGCTCTCCAGATACAGATCACGCCGCTCGCGCGCTGCCCACCACAGTTCGATGGGCTGGGACAGGCCACGTGCAAACGCCGCCTGCAGCATGGCGTGCATCTGCGAGAATCCAGTGCCGGCACAGATCAGCACGATGGGGCTGGGGTCGTCGAGGTCCAGCACGCATTCGCCGCTGGGCAGGCGTAGCTCAAGTTGATTGGCCGCGACCAGCAGGCTGCGCAGGCGCGCGGAATTGCTGCGCTCCGGCCAATGCTGGATATGCAGCTCCAGCACGCCATCACCACTGGCGGCATTGGCGATGGAGAACGGTACCCAGGTGGTGTCATCGAGCTTCATCTCGAGATACTGGCCCGGCGCGTGCGCCAGGGCCTCGGGACGTGCGGCGAAGCGCACACGAAACACGTCCGGGGTCAGATCTTCCACACTCTCGACATGACAGGTCAGGGTCCGCGCCGTCATCGTATCCTCTTGTTATCTGATGCCTGCCGCCAGCGCGCTGCGCGACGACAGGGTAAATGCATGGGTGTTGATGGTCAGTCGCAAAATCAGTCCAGAATGCCCAGACTGTCCCAGCGTTCATCGACACGGGATGTGATCTCTTCGCTCATCACGATGGGCTCGCCCCACTCGCGGTCTGTCTCGCCGGGCCACTTGTTGGTCGCGTCCATGCCCATCTTGGAGCCAAGACCCGCCGTTGGCGAGGCGAAGTCCAGATAATCGATCGGCGTATTGTCGACCAGAACGGTATCACGGCTCGGGTCCATGCGCGTGGTGATGGCCCAGATGACATCTTCCCACTTGCGGGCATCGACATCATCATCCAGCACGATCACGAACTTGGTGTACATGAACTGACGCAGGAAGCTCCAGACCCCCATCATCACGCGCTTGGCGTGGCCGGGGTACTGCTTCTTCATCGTCACCACCGCCATGCGGTAGGAGCAGCCTTCCGGGGGCAGATAGAAGTCGACGATCTCCGGGAACTGCTTGCGCAGGATCGGCACGAAGACTTCATTGAGCGCCAGGCCGAGGATCGCCGGCTCATCCGGCGGACGCCCGGTATAGGTGGAGTGATAGATCGGGTCGCGCCGATGGGTGATGCGCTCGATGGTGAAGACCGGGAAGGTCTCCACCTCGTTGTAATAGCCGGTGTGATCGCCGTAGGGGCCTTCCGGTGCCACGTCATCCGGGTACAGGTAGCCTTCCAGGATGATCTCGGCGCTGGCCGGGACCTCGAGATCCGACAGGCCACATTTGACCAGCTCGGTGCGCGAGCCGCGCAGCAGACCGGCAAAGGCATACTCGGAGAGTGAATCCGGTACCGGCGTGACAGCGCCGAGAATGGTGGCCGGATCGGCACCCAGCGCCACCGCGACGGGGAAGGGTTCGCCCGGATGGGCCTTCTGCCACTCGCGGAAGTCCAGCGCACCGCCACGGTGTGCCAGCCAGCGCATGATGAGGCGATTCTTGCCGAGCTTCTGCTGACGATAGATGCCGAGGTTCTGGCGCTCCTTGTGCGGACCGCGGGTGATCACCAGCGGCCAGGTCACCAGCGGCGCGGCATCCCCGGGCCAGCAGTGCTGGATCGGAATCATGTCGAGATCGACATCCTCCCCTTCCAGCACGATCTCCTGACAGGGCGCACGCTTGACCTTCTTCGGCCCCATGCTCATCACCTGCTTGAAGATCGGCAACTTGTCCCAGGCATCCCGGAAGCCCTTGGGCGGCTCCGGCTCCTTGAGGAAGGCCAGCAGCTCGCCGACTTCGCGCAGCGCCTCGACGGATTCCTGCCCCATGCCCAGCGCCACGCGCCGCGGCGTGCCGAACAGATTGCCCAGCACCGGCATGCTGTGGCCCTTGACGTTCTCGAACAGCAACGCCGGACCACCCGCCTTCAGGGTGCGATCACAGATCTCGGTCATCTCCAGATAGGGGTCCACCTCGGCACGAATGCGCTTGAGTTCGCCCTTCTCTTCCAGCGCCGCGATGAAATCGCGTAAGTCTCGATACTGCATGGGAGTTTCCGCTCGGCTTGATCAAGCCCCGAGCATAACATTGCCAGCCGGCACTCGGCAGGTCAGCAACGCAGGACGCCCACTTCCCGAGCGGGAAGTGGGCGTCCTGGCAAGCACCTGTCGAGAACATGGCCAGCCAACCGGCTCGGCCAAGTGTCGATCAGCGGCGCTTCATGGCCTCGAAGAACTCGAGATTGGTCTTGGTATCTTTCAGGCGATCGATCAGGAACTCGGTGGCCGCCACATCTTCCATCGGGTTGAGCAGCTTGCGCAGGATCCACATGCGCTGCATTTCATCCTCGGACGCGATCAGGTCTTCACGACGCGTGCCGGATCGACGGATGTTGAGGGCCGGGAAGACACGACGCTCGGCCAGCTTGCGGTCGAGGTGAGCTTCCATGTTACCGGTGCCCTTGAATTCCTCGAAGATGACCTCGTCCATCTTGGAGCCGGTATCGACCAGTGCCGTGGCGAGGATGGTCAGGCTGCCGCCTTCTTCGATGTTACGCGCGGCACCGAAGAAGCGCTTCGGCTTCTCGAGCGCGTGAGCGTCGACACCACCGGTCAGCACCTTGCCGGAAGACGGCACCACGGTGTTGTAGGCACGCGCCAGACGGGTCACGGAATCAAGCAGGATCACGACATCCTTCTTGTGCTCGACCAGACGCTTGGCCTTCTCGATCACCATCTCGGCGACCTGGACGTGACGGGCCGGCGGCTCATCGAAGGTGGAGGCCACGACTTCGCCACGCACGGTGCGCGACATCTCGGTGACTTCCTCGGGACGCTCATCGATCAGCAGCACGATGAGGTGACATTCGGGGTTGTTGCGCGTGATGGAGGCGGCAATGTTCTGCAGCATCATCGTCTTGCCCGCCTTGGGCGGCGAGACGATCAGACCACGCTGGCCCTTGCCGATCGGTGCGGTCAGATCAAGGATGCGCGAGGTGATGTCTTCGGTGGAACCATTGCCGATTTCCATCAGCAGGCGCGACTGCGGAAACAGCGGCGTCAGATTCTCGAACAGGATCTTGTGCTTGGCGTTCTCAGGGCGGTCAAAGTTGATCTGGTTGACTTTGAGTAGCGCGAAGTAACGCTCCCCTTCCTTCGGCGGACGAATCTTGCCGGAGATGGTGTCGCCCTTGCGCAGATTGAAGCGACGGATCTGGGAAGGTGAAACGTAGATGTCATCAGGACCCGCGAGGTAGGAAGAGTCTGCACTGCGAAGGAAGCCGAAGCCGTCCTGCAGGATTTCCAGAACGCCGTCGCCGTAGATGTCCTCACCGCTTTTCGCGTGCTTCTTGAGGATGGCGAAGATGATGTCCTGCTTGCGCGAACGTGCCAGATTGTCGATGCCCATCGTCTGGGCAAGTTCCAGCAGTTCGGGGACAGTATTTTGCTTGAGTTGGGTAAGATTCATCGGCTTTGTTTGAACGTGGCTCAGGTCAGCAGGGCTGATAGATAAGAAGGGAATCGAGAAGACGGGCAGAAGACAAGGACCGGCACTGCAAGGGTGCAGACAGAACTCGACAGCATTCCCGGAGGCAAGCGCCTGAGCTGGATGAAGACAGGTGCCAAAAGTTCAGGAAAGATCACTCACCACGGCCGAACAACGAATTCAGCAACGGAGTGTCGAGCTACGGATGTCCAGCGACGACGGACCGGTCGAAGGGACACGGAGCGTCATGCTTCCTGACAGAAAAGTCTTCTCGATATGGAATCTAGCGGTATGAATCGCCTGGGGGCTGGCCGGCGTGTCGCGGGCAGCATTACCAGAGGGCTGGCTGACAACTGGGGGACCGTGGGACGGTCGACATGACGCAATCAGAGAGCGTGTAATCAGGCGAACGCCTCGATGGTAGTCAAGCCGGCCCCTGAACGCAAGCCCCGACGGCCTGGTGGCGCACCCGGTACTGCCTGAAGTGCTCGCCACCGGCCAGCCAACACTGCGATAGCTGCCGCTGACACGGCGCTTTCACTGATGCCCCAAGGCCCCCGAGGGCAGCAAGGCCCGATTCACAGATTGGCATCCAGAAAGGCTGCCAGCTGCGCGCGCGGCATGGCGCCCACCTTGCTGGCTTCGACATTGCCGCCCAGAAACAGCATCAATGTCGGCACACCGCGCACGCCGAAGCGGGCGGCGAGTTCAGGGGCTTCATCGACATCGACCTTGACGATCTTGAGCTGCCCTTCGTATTCCTCGGCCAGGGATTCCAGCGTCGGTGCCACGCTCTTGCACGGCCCGCACCAGGAAGCCCAGAAATCCACCAGCACCGGATGCTCGCTTTCCAGCACCACGGATTCGAAGTCCTTTTCTGCAATCGGTACCACACGTTCGCTCATCGCGACGTTATCTCCCAGACCCGGTCGGTCTTGCTGAATGTGCTGCGTGATGGCTTATGACTCATAGTACGTGATGATGACCCGCGACTTCGCCGTTCTGTCATATCACGCCGCTACAATAGCATGCCCCATGCGCTGAATGTGCCGCCAGCCCCTCGAGGTGGTGGCGCCGTGGGTGCCACCGGTTTGACACCTCTGGCCAGTCGCCGCAATCTTGCGTGAGTCGCCGCCGCGCCCTGCAGCCAGCTTCATCTTTCCGCAGCAGGCCCGCGTCCGGTGGCCGCCCACGCTCACGACAGCTTCATTGCGCCATGGTCGCTACGCAGGGAAGCCGTCGCAGGAGTTGGCGTGAAGGAGGCAGCGCATGATGCCTGCCATGAATGACCCGCCGTAAAGGACTCCGCCCTTGAGTGAATCAGCACCCTCCCAGCCTCCACAACCCACCGCCACTGATGAAGGCATCACCGGCAACGAGGCCCCGCTGCTGAAGCTGGCCGCCATCGATCTGGGTTCCAACAGCTTCCACCTGCTGCTGGCCAACCACCAGGCGGGGCAATTGCAGGTCGTGGCCAAGCAGGGTGAGAAGGTCCAGCTGGCGGCAGGGCTGGACGAAGACGGCATGCTCAGCGAGGAAGCCATGGAGCGCGCCCTCAACTGCCTCGCCCAGTTCGCACCCTTCATCGACGGCATCGAGGCCGACCATCTACGGGTCGTGGGCACCAACGCCCTGCGCGCCGCGCATAACAGTGAAGAACTGATCGAACGTGCCGAGGCTCTGCTGGGGCATCCCATCGAGATCATCGCCGGGCGCGAAGAAGCCCGCCTGATCTATCTGGGCGCGGCGCATGCACTGGCCGATGTGCACGGCAAGCGTCTGATCGTCGATATCGGCGGCGGCTCCACCGAGTTCATCATCGGCGAGCAATTCGAGCCCCAGCTGCTGGAAAGCCTGCACATGGGCTGCGTTGCCTATACCAAGGCCTTTTTCCAAGATGGCGAGATCAGCGAGAAGCGCATGCGCCGCGCCGAGCTGGCCGCACGCTCGGAACTGGCCAGCATCCAGCGCACCTATCGCGAGATGGGCTGGGATGACCCGGTCGGCTCCTCCGGCACCATCAAGGCCGCCGCCAACGTGCTGGAAGCGCACGGCTGGGCCCCGCATGGCGTGGTCACACGCGAAGGGCTACTCAAGCTGCGCGCGGCGCTGCTGGAATTCAAACGTCTCGACAAGGTCAGCCTGCCCGGCCTGAAGAACGATCGTGCCACCGTCTTCCCGGCGGGCATCGCCATTCTGTGCGGTGTCTTCGAGGCATTGGGGCTGGAGCAGATGCGCTACTCCGACGGCGCGCTGCGCGAAGGCGTGCTGTTCGATCTGATCGGGCGCAACACGCCGGAGGATTCACGCCTGTCAGCCATCGAGTCGCTGCAGCGTCGTTATGGCATCGATACCCGCCACGCCAGCAATGTGCGCGACACCGCCCTGCAGCTGTTCGATCAGGTCGCCGGTGACTGGGCGCTGGGGGCGACGTCACGCCAACTGCTGAGCTGGGCCGCCGAACTCCACGAAGTCGGCCAGGCGATTTCCCACAGCCAGTTCCATCGCCATGGCGCCTACCTGCTCGAGCATTCCGACCTGCTCGGCTTCTCGCGTCCCGAACAGCGCGCGCTGGCCTTCCTGGTCCGTGCCCACCGTCGCAAGTTCCCCAGGAACGAACTGGCGACGCTGCCGGAGCCGCAGCAACCGCGTCTGGCGCGCCTGGCACGCCTGCTGCGCATGGCGGTGATGCTCAACCATTCACGCTCGGAAGCGCCGGTGCTCGGCATGCATCTCAGCGCCGAAGGCGACGATCTGACGCTCAATCTGACCGAGGAATATCGCGATCACAGCCTGATCAACGATGACCTCAGCCAGGAAAGCGAGCTGCAGAAAGCCGCCGGCATGACGCTGACACTGGCCGATGCCTGAGCGAGCCCCAAGCAAGATATCGGCGAGATCGCCCGCTGGCCTCACTGCGATGTGAGTGAGGCCAGTAGCCACCAGCCCCGCGAGGGGTGCCACAGCCCCGCGACTGTCCCGTCGTTCATGCGCGCCACACGCAACTGCTCACGCTGCCAGGGCGGGATGTCGGCTTCCTGCAGCAAGCGCTTGATATCGCGCCGCCCCCGCCCTGCCACTCGCAGTACATCTCCCGGCTGACGCGACGTGAAGGCAACATGCTGCTCGCCCCTTCCCAGCGCCCGCCATGCCTTGCGTGCCTCAGAATCCCACTCGCAGGAAGGTCTCTCGCCGGGTTGGCGACCACTTCTCGCGTAGCCGTTATCACCTTGTCGGTGGCAAACGCTCTGCTCAATAACGGTATCTGAGACCTGCCACCACAGCTGTCCGCGCCACGCGCGCACGCTGACGGCATATTCGGCATTGGCCCACTGCACCTCGGCCACCGAGTCGGGCGGCGTGGCGATCAATCGCTGCAGGCTCATCAAGCGTCCGCGCGGTGGCACCGGCCAGCCACGCGACTGGCATAGATGGCGCAGGACCAGCCGTTGGCGTGACTCACTCAAGCCTGCCAGCTCCGCCAATGACAACTGCGTCTCTTGCTCCCGCCCTTGATCCAGGCCCTGGTTCAGTCCCGGATCAAGACCCTGCCCCTGTCCTTGTCTCTGAACCAGGCGCTCAGCGCCCGTCACCTGAACCTTCGTCAACAGCTCGGCCGCCAGCTCATCAAGCAAGGACTGCTCTTCCTGCAATTGCTGCGCCGAGCGCGCCAGGCTGGCCACGGCCTGCGGCCAGCGCGCCTGCAACAGCGGCACGACACTGTGGCGCAGGTAGTTGCGATCAAACTGCTGATCGACATTGCTGGGGTCTTCGCACCAGTCTCGCCCGGCCTGCAAGCCCTGCTGGCTCGCCAGTGTCTGGATTTCATCGCGCGAGATACCCAGCAGCGGCCGTAGCAGTCGTGCCCGCCCAGGGGATGCCTCACCCATGGCCAGCGCCCGCTCAGACGGCATGGCCGCCAGCCCGCGCCCGCCACTGCCACGCAGTGCGTTGAGCAACAGCGTCTCGGCCTGATCATCTTGATGCTGCGCCAGCCACAGGCTATCCCCCGCCACCAGACAGGCGCTCAGCGCCGCCAGCCGTCCTTCGCGCGCTGCCGCCTCCAGTCCTCGCGACTTGAGTGCTGTCTCCGCCAGCGCCAGATGACGCACGCTAAGCGGCAGCCCGAGACGCGAGGCCAGCCTGCGCGCCAGCTGCTCGAAATCATCGTTGGCTGCCTGCAGGCCGTGATGCACATGCACCAGCCGCAGTCGACGCGGGCAGTCCTTGACCGCACGTGCCGCCAGCCGCGCCAGCATCACCGAATCCAGCCCACCCGAGAGCGCGACCCATACCGTGCGCCTGGCATCGCTGGCCTCGAGCGCCTCGCGCACGGCGACGAGTGCGCGCGACTCCGCCATCTCGCTCAATGGTTGAGCGAACAGGTACAGCGAATCCAGTGAGGGGGACAGAGACATGTCGGGCTCCTGTCGCGAAGCGGAGGAAAGAAGTCGAGGAGAAAACGCCGGCCCTGAACGCAAGAACGCCCCCGGAAGAATCCGGAGGCGTCCTGGTCACGCGGGCATGAGCCGATCGCGCATCATGCGAGAGGCACCGGGATCAGACCGGGGCGCCGTAGCTCATCAGGCGCTGGTAACGACGCTCCAGCAGGGCATCGGTATCCATGGCGCCAAGACGCTCCAGACCTTCGCCCAGCGCGGCCTTGATGCTGTCAGCGGCGGACTGCGGGTTGCGGTGCGCGCCACCCAGCGGCTCCTTGATCAGGTTGTCGACGAAGCCCAGCTCCTTGAGGCGCGAGGCAGTGATGCCCATCGCATCAGCGGCGTCGGCGGCACGTTCGGCACTCTTCCACAGGATGGAAGCACAACCTTCCGGCGAGATCACCGAGTAGGTGGAGTACTGCAGCATGTTCAGCTCGTCACACACGCCGATCGCCAGTGCACCGCCGGAACCACCCTCACCGATGACAGTGGAGATGATCGGCGTCTTCAGGCGAGACATCACCGCCAGGTTGTAGGCGATGGCCTCGGACTGACCACGCTCCTCGGCACCGATGCCCGGATAGGCACCCGGAGTGTCGATGAAGGTCAGGATCGGCATCTTGAAACGCTCGGCCATCTCCATCAGACGGCAGGCCTTGCGGTAACCTTCCGGACGCGGCATGCCGAAATTGCGACGCACCTTTTCCTTCACGTCGCGACCTTTCTGGTGACCGATCACCATCACCGGCTTGTCGTCGAGACGCGCGATACCGCCGACCAGTGCTTCGTCGTCCGCGTAGTGACGGTCGCCGTGCAGCTCATCGAAGTCCGTGAACAGGTTCTCGAGATAATCGAGGGTATACGGGCGCTGCGGGTGACGTGCCAGCTGAGATACCTGCCAGGCGCCGAGGTCCTTGAAGATGGACTCGGTGAGCTTGGTGCTCTTTTCCTGCAGGCGAGCGATCTCGTCAGACAGGTTGACCTGGGAGTCGTTACCGACCAGACGGAGTTCCTCGATCTTGGCCTGCAGCTCGGCGATCGGCTGTTCAAAGTCCAGATAATTGGGATTCATAAGGCGTTTCGTTCGTCGTCTCGGGCAGCCAGGAAAGCGAGTCGGCCGGGTCACTCCCCCTGAGCACACGCTCAGGCGATCTGTGGCACACGGCGGTCACAGTCGGCATGGAATTGGGTACGGAAAAGATGGACAGGCATTATCGCACCCTGTTCGACAGGTGCAAACCTTGCCCGCCTGTTAGGCGTGGATTAACTCTGCGCCCACGCCGCTCATCTCGGTGCTGTGCCTGCCCCGCCGCTTGGCGAGGCAGGCATCATCCTGTCGGCCAGCAAGTCAGTCACGGTACTTGAGGCGCACGCCGCGCTGGCCTTCCACCTCACCCAGCTGGATCAACAACTCATCACTGGGCGCAACGCGCCATTGCTCGCCCAGCTCCAGCCAGGCCTCCGCCGCGGCGTTGCGATAACGCAGGCGCATAGGCAGGCCTTCACTGGCCAGGTGTGGCGTCAGCAAGGTGGTCAGCTGCTGGGTGAAGCGACCGCCGATGTCCTCGGCGGCAATGCTCATCTCGACCGCCTCACCGAAGCGCGCCCGCGCATCGATGATCGGCGTGACATCCTTGCCGCGCAGACGCAGGCCGCCGGAATAGTCATCCTGACTGACCTCGCCTTCGACGATCACCACGCTGTCAGGCACCAGCTTGTTGCGCACCTGATCGTAGAGCTCACCGAACATCGAGGCCTCGATGCGTCCGGTGCGGTCATCCAGGGTCACGAAGGCCATGGTGTCGCCCCGCTTGGACTTCATGGTGCGCATGGCGATCACCAGCCCGGCGATGCGCTGCGGCTCGCGCGACGGTTTGAGATCACTGATGCGCGCATTGATGAAGCGCTTGAGCTCACCCTCATACTCATCGATGGGATGGCCGGTCAGATAGAGGCCCAGCGTGTCCTTCTCGCCGGTGAGACGTTCCTTGTCGGTCCACTCGCGCGCTTTGCGATAGCCGGCGTAGACATCGGTTTCCGGCTCGCTGAAGGCATCGCCGAACATGTCAGTGATGCCGACATCATTGTTGGCGTGATTCTGGGAGGCGGCCTTGAGCGCATCCTCCACCGCCAGCATCAGCACCGCGCGCGACGGGCCGATGTTGTCCAGCGCACCGGAGCGGATCAGCGCCTCCAGAGTGCGCTTGTTGATCTTCTTGGCATCGATGCGCTTGCAGAAGTCGAAGATGTCACTGAACGGGCCACCCTCGGCTCTCGCGCTGACGATGGCATCAATCGGGCCTTCACCCACGCCACGGATCGCGCCCAGACCATAGACGACGCGCCCTTCCAGATCGACGGTGAACTTGTAGCCGCCGAGGTTCACATCCGGCGGCGTGACCGTGAGGCCGATATGGCGGCACTCCTCGATCAGCGGCACCACCTTCTCGATGGTCTGCATCTCGGTCGAGATCACCGCGGCCATGAACGGCCCCGGATAGTGCGCCTTCAGCCATCCCGTCTGGTAGGAGACGAGACCATAGGCCGCCGAGTGCGACTTGTTGAAGCCGTAACCGGCGAATTTCTCCACCAGATCGAAGATGTTGCCGGCCAGGTCCTTGTCGATGCCCTTGCCCGCACACCCTTCCATGAAGCCGGCACGCTGCTTGGCCATCTCTTCCGGCTTCTTCTTGCCCATCGCGCGGCGCAGCATGTCGGCCTGCCCCAGCGTATAGCCGGCCAGCACCTGCGCGATCTGCATGACCTGCTCCTGATACAGGATGATGCCGTAGGTCGGCTCCAGTACCGGCTTGAGCAGCTCATGCTGGTAATCCGGGTGTGGATAAGACACTTCGGAACGACCGTGCTTGCGGTTGATGAAGTCATCCACCATGCCGGACTGCAACGGCCCGGGACGGAACAGGGCCACCAGGGCGATCATGTCTTCCAGGCAGTCGGGCTTGAGCTTCTTGATCAGCTCCTTCATGCCGCGGGATTCGAGCTGGAAGACGGCCGTCGTCTCCGCCTTCTGCAGCATGTCGAAGGTCTTGGCGTCATCCAGCGGGATGTCATCGATATCCAGTGGCGGCAGCCCTTCGCGCTCACGGACCTTGTCGACCATCTCGGTCGCCCAGTCGATGATGGTCAGGGTGCGCAGCCCCAGGAAGTCGAACTTGACCAGCCCGGCCTCCTCGACATCGTTCTTGTCGAACTGGACCACCAGACCGCTGCCGTCTTCATCACAGAGCAGCGGCGCGAAGTCGGTCAGCTTGGTCGGCGCGATCACCACGCCCCCGGCGTGCTTGCCGGTGCCGCGCGTGGTGCCCTCGAGCTTGAGCGCCATCTCCCAGATTTCCTGGGCTTCCTCGTCGTTGTCGATGAATTCCTTGAGCTGCGGCTCCTGCTCGATGGCCTTCTCCAGCGTGATGCCGACCTCGAAGGGAATCAGCTTGGAGAGCTTGTCGCCCAGCGAGTAGGGCTTGCCCTGGGCACGCGCCACGTCACGCACCACAGCCTTGGCAGCCATGGTGCCGAAGGTGACGATCTGCGAGACCGCGTTGCGCCCGTAGCGCTCGGCCACGTACTCGATCACGCGGTCACGCTTTTCCATGCAGAAATCGACGTCAAAGTCAGGCATGGAGACACGTTCCGGGTTCAGGAAGCGCTCGAACAGCAGGTCATATTCCAGCGGGTCCAGATCGGTGATCTTCTGGGCATAGGCCACCAGTGAGCCGGCACCGGAACCGCGCCCCGGACCGACCGGCACGCCGTTGTCCTTGCCCCACTGGATGAAGTCCATGACGATCAGGAAGTAACCGGGGAAGCCCATCTGCAGGATGATGTCGAGCTCGAAATCCAGCCGCGTGCGGTAGCGTTGCTCGATCTCGGCCCAGGCCTCGCTGTCGCGCGGATGCCTGGCGTGGGGATACAGCTTGTCGAGACGCTCCGTCAGGCCATCATGCGAGACCTTGCGGAAGAACTGGTCCATCGTCATGCCTTCCGGCACCGGGAATTCGGGCAGGAAGTAGGTGCCCAGCTGCACGGTCACCGAGCAACGCGCCGCGATCAGCACACTGTTCTCGAGCGCTTCGGGAATGTCGGAGAACAGCTCGCTCATCTCCTCGGCGCTCTTCAGGTACTGCTCATCGCTGTAGCGGGTCTCGCGCCGCGGGTCATCCAGCGCCTTGCCTTCGCCGATGGAGACGCGCGTCTCATGGGCCCAGTAGTCTTCACGCTTGAGGAAGCGCACATCATTGGTGGCCACCACGGGCGTATCGGTGGCCTCGGCGAGCGCTACCGACAGATGAAGGCACTCTTCCTCGTACTGACGCTGGGTGCGGGTCAGCTCCAGATAGAAGCGATCCCCGAACACCGACTTCCATTCACCGAGCAGTGCCCGAGCGCTGTCCTCGTGGTCCGACAGTAGATGACGGCCGATCTCGCCTTCACGGCCGCCGGACAGCACGATCAGGCCCTCGGCCTGCTCGAAGATCCACTCTTTCTCGAGGTAGGCGCGGTCCTGCTTCTGGCCATCGGTCCAGCCGCGCGAGATCAGCTCGGTGAGATTGCGATAACCGGTGTCGTTCATCGCCAGCAGCGTGAGGCGATACGGGCGCGTGGCATCTTGGAGATTGATCAGCCACATGTCGGCACCGATGATCGGCTTGATGCCGGCAGCGCGCGCATTGGAGTAGAACTTGACCAGCCCGAACAGGTTGGCCTCGTCAGTCACCGCGACAGCCGGCTGGCCCGCCGCGGCGGTCGCCTTGATCAGCGGCTTGACGCCGGGCAGACCATCGACGAGGGAGAACTCGGTGTGAACGCGCAGGTGAACAAAGGGCGTGGTCATGGAATCGGCTCGTGAAGTCGGCGTGACGGTGAAGGATTCGGTTGCGGCTGGTGCTGTCGTCGCTGCGGGTGACGGCGGCTGCGAGGCTGAAGGCTCGGGCTTCAAGGATAGCCTGTCAGCGCCATCGTCTGAAGGTGCAGCGTCTGGCCGGACAGGCTCGACTGACGGGGATGCCGCGGTCTCACTGGCATCAGTCAGACCACGGCTGGTGGCTTTTTTGCCGTGGAATACTGGCTCGTCTCGCTTGCATCGCTCAGCATCGCGCTCGGCTCTGGCGTTGGCTCGACCTGCACTCCTGTCTGCGGCCCTGCCGGCGTGGCGCTGTCATCCAGCTCTGGCGTCGCCATTTCTGGAATCGCAGCCTCCGGGGTCGGAAGCGCGATCAGCGCGTCCGGTGGCACGGCCTGTGGCACGTGCCCCGACATGAACAGCCGCTTGACCGGCCCGAAGCTCTTGCGGTGCAGGGTGAGGATGCCATGTTCCTTGATGGCGGCCTGGTGCTCACGAGTCGGGTAGCCCTTGTGACGCGCGAAGCCGTAGACGGGGAAGCGCGAATCCAGCGCCGCCATCTGGGCGTCGCGATGCACCTTGGCCAGAATCGAGGCCGCGCCGATGGCAGCGTGACGCAGATCGCCCTTCACCACCGCCATGCCGGGAATCTCGTGCCCCGGCAGTCGATTGCCATCCACCAGCAGGTATTCCGGGCGCACGCCCAGTGCATCGATGGCACGCCGCATTGCCAGGTGCGTGGCCTGATAGATGTTCAGCTCATCGATCTCGTCACTGGAGGCCTCGGCGATCGCCCACGCCCAGGCACGCGCTCGAATCTGCTCGTAGAGGGCCAGACGCTTCTTCTCGCTGAGCTTCTTGGAGTCCGTGATGCCCTCGATGGGATCGCTCGGGTCCAGAATCACCGCTGCCGCCACCACCGGACCAACCAGCGGTCCACGTCCGACCTCATCGATACCGGCCAGCAACTGCCCCTGGTAGGGAATCACCAGCGGCGGGAAATCATCGGCGGGTTTACGCTTGCGCGCAGAAGGCGGAGTGGCGTGGCTGTCGGCAGAGTCGGTCATGATATCTCGAGGCGTAAGACAACAGGCAGAGCGCCAACGCGATCTGCCTGTCGAGGTGATTCAATCAAGGGTAGCGCTATGTCTGGCGGTGACACGCGGGATCAGCGTCCGGCCAGCTCACCTATGGCGATGGCGGCCGCAGCGCTGGCATCACAGGTCAGTTCACGATGCATGGCGGTGAAACGCTCTCGCAGTTCTCGTTGGCGGGCGACGTCACCGGCGGCACGCGACAGCAATGGCGCAAGGCTTTCCTCGATGGACTCCGGCGTGGCGGCGTCCTGGATCAGCTCCGGCACCAGCGTCTCGCGGGCGATCAGATTAGGCAGGGAAATCCACTCGGTCTTGACCATATGCCGCGCGATGCGATGTGTCATCGGCGCCATGCGATAGGCCACCACCATCGGGCGATGACAGAGCAGACATTCGAGCGCCGCTGTGCCGGACGCCAGCAGCACGGCATCGGCGGCGGTCATCGCTTCACGCGATTGGCCATCCACCAGATGGATGCGGCTGCGATCCAGACCTTCGCGCTCCGCCATCAGGGACTCGAGCTCGGTGCGCCGCAGCGGCGTGGCCGCCGGGATCACCACCTCAAGGCCAGGATAACGCTGACAGAGACGCTCGATGGCGGCCAGGAAGGTCTCGCCGAGAAAGCGGATCTCGTTGGCGCGGGAGCCCGGCAATACCGCCAGCAGCTGCACTTCCGGATCGATCCCCAACTGCCCACGGGCAGCAGCGCGATCATCCTCGAGCGGCAACTCATCGGCCAGCGGATGGCCGACGAAGGTCACCGGCACCTGATGCTCACGATAGAAGGCGGCCTCGAAGGGCAGGAAGGTCAACATGCGATCGACGGCGCGGCGAATGGTCTTCACGCGCCCCTGACGCCAGGCCCACACGGAGGGGCTGACGTAGTGCGCGGTGGTGATGCCCTGCTTGCGCAGACGCAGCTCGAGCCCCAGATTGAAGTCCGGGGCATCGATGCCGATCATCACGTCGGGCTGCCACTCAAGGGCGTCGCGCAACAGATGGCGACGCACCTTGATCAGCGCCGGCAGATGCTTGAGCACCTCGACCAGCCCCATCACCGACAGGGTTTCCAGCGGATAGAGGCTGTCAAAGCCCTCGGCCTGCATGCGCGGGCCGCCGATGCCACGGAACTCGACATCGGGATAGCGCGCCTTGAGCGCGCGCATCAGGCTGGCACCGAGGATGTCACCGGAGAGCTCCCCGGCTACCAGGTAGATGCGCATGCTCAGCGAGTCAGACCGCGTGTGGACGCCTTGAGCGAGGCGATGAAGACATCGCGCTCGGCCAGCGGCGGCTCGGCTTCCAGCTGCTCGAGGGCCTGGGCCAGCGTCAGCCCCTGACGGAAGACCGTCTTGTAGGCCGTGTTCAGCGCGGAGATGATCTCGCGGCTGAAGCCACGACGCTTGAGGCCGACGCTGTTGAGGCCATGCGCTTCCGCCGGATGACCATTGACCATCACGAAGGCCGCGATGTCCTTGGTGATGATGGAGCCACCACCCGCCATGGCATGTTCGCCGATATGGCAGAACTGATGCACCGCCGACAGGCCACCCAGAATGACGTGGTTGCCGAGGTGGACATGGCCGCCCAGCGTCGCCTGATTGGCCATGATGCAGTCGTCGCCGATGATGCAGTCATGACCGACGTGCGAGTAGGCCATGAACAGGTTGCGACTGCCGATACGCGTGAGGCTGGCATCCTGGACGGTGCCGCGATGCAGGGTCACGCCCTCGCGGATGACGTTGTCATCCCCGATCTCCAGACGCGTCGGCTCACCGGCGTACTTCTTGTCCTGGCAGTCCTCGCCCACCGACGCGAACTGGAAGATACGGTTGCGCTCACCGATGACGGTGGTGCCCTTGATGACGACATGCGGCCCCACCACCGTGCCAGCGCCGATCTCGACATCAGCCCCGATCACGCAGAACGGGCCGACCTCGACATCATCGGCCAGGCGGGCGCCGGGATCGACAATGGCAGTAGGATGTATCAAGCGACCTTCCTCTCGGCACAGATGATTTCGGCCTCGCAGACCACATCGCCATCGACCTTGGCCTGACAGGCGAATTTCCAGATGCCACGCTTCTCGCGCAGCACGCGGGCGCTGATCTCGAGCTGATCACCCGGCATCACCGGGCGCTTGAAGCGCACATTGTCGCTTCCGACGAGATAGTAGATGTAGCCATCGGCGGGACGTTTGTCGACGGTCTTGAAGCCGAGAATACCCGCCGCCTGAGCCATGGCTTCCACGATCAGAACGCCCGGCATGATCGGGTGCTCCGGGAAGTGACCATTGAAGAACGGCTCGTTGATGCTGACGTTCTTGCGCGCAACGATGAACTCGCCAAGGGTCAGGTCCATGACACGATCGATCAGCAGGAAAGGATAGCGGTGCGGGAGATACTCACGGATCTCGTTGACGTCCATAACCATTGGCTTGCAACCTCTGAAATAACGAAATGCCTGCCGCTCGCGGGCAGGCATGTAATGACGGTCCGGACCGCCGTTCGGGCAATGGCGCGCATTATAGCGTCCTTGCGCGTGGCTGGCAGCCGCTCATTGCCCGACAGTGCGCCAAGCAGGTGCGAGACCCCGCTCTGGACAGGTACTACCCGGGCTTGCAGTACTACTTGTCCTTCAGACTCTTCTCTACCTGATTCAAGCGTCGCGCCAACTGATCCAACTGCTTGAAACGCACGGCATTTCTGCGCCACAGGCCGTTGTCCATCGCGCCAGTACCGGAGGAATAGACGCCCGGCTTGGTGATGGAGTTGGTCACCAGGCTCATGCCGGTCACCTGCACGCCATCGGCGATTTCCAGGTGCCCCGCCAGACCCACACCGCCGCCCATCAGACAGTAGCGCCCGACCTTGGTGGAGCCGGCGATGCCGACACAGCCCGCCAGTGCCGAGTGATCCCCGATCTGGACGTTGTGCGCAATCTGGACCTGGGAGTCGATCTTGACGTCATTGCCGATGATGGTGTCGCCGAGCGCGCCACGATCGATACTGGTGCAGCTGCCGACTTCGACATCATCGCCGATCAGCACGCCGCCGAGCTGAGCGATCTTGTGCCAGCCCTTGCCATCGTGGGCAAAACCGAAGCCATCGGCGCCGATCACGCAGCTGCTGTGGAGCACCGCACGCGCACCGACCACCACGCCATGATAGAGCGTGACATTGGGATGCAGCAGACAGCCCTCGCCCAGCACGCTGTCGGCCCCGATCACGCAACCCGCCTGAATGCGCGTGTTGTCACCGATGCTGACGCCCGGACCGATCACGACCTGCGGGCCGACCTCGACATTGGCCCCCAGGGTTGCGGTCTCGTCGATGACGGCACTGGCGTGCACGCTCGCCTGAGGCTCGACCGCCAACGGATCGAACAGACGCGACAGCTCAGCGTAGGCCAGATACGGATTGTCCAGCACGAGGGCATTACCCTTGCACTCTTCAAGATGGCTTTCATGCAGCAGCACGGCAGTCGCGGCGGTTTCCCCGAGATACTTGAGGTAGGCGCGATTGGCGAGGAAGGCGATATCGCCGGGCTCAGCATCGACCAGCGTCGACAGGCCGGTGACCCGGACAGCCGGGTCACCGACGAGACGAGCGCCCAGCCGCTGAGCCAGATCCTCGAGAGTGTAAGAGAATTGTCGCTTTTTCATTCTGTCTCTGGGCGCTGAGCGCCTCTGGCTCGCATTCGCGTTGTCATGCTCGGATGCAATACATCCCGCACGCTTGCGCGCGCGGAATGCACTCAGTTGAGCGAGTTGAACACCTGAGTCACTTCATTGGTCAGATCCAAACCGTCCTTGCTGTAGACCGTCGCATTGCGGTCGACCAACAGCTCGATGCCATGCTTGTCGACGACCTGCTGGATGGCCTTGTCGAGCTTCGGCTTGGACTGCTTGAGGAAGGTCTGCTCCGCCTGTTGCTGCTGCTGCTGGACCTGACCACGCAGCTGCTGGAACTGGCCACCCTTCTGGCGCAGCTGCTGCTGCACGGACTGACGCTCGGAGTCGGACATCACGGCGCCGTCCTTCTGAAGCTTGGCCTGCAGGGATTCCAGTTCCTTGGCGAGAGCCTTGGCCTGGTCCTGCTTGCCGGCCAGCTGATTCTTGAGCTGGTTCATGGAAATCTTGGCCGAGTCGGAACTCAACAGCGCCTGGCGCCAGTCGAGGACCGCGACTTCGGTGGCCTGTGCCAGCATCGGAGTTGCCATGGCGGCAAGGCCACCAGCCAGACACAGGGCGCGGGTCAATTTACGCATCACACAAACTCCTTGTAGACCTGTTGCTCGGTCACTGATGACTCAGCGACCGACGGTGCGAAAACCGGCGACGGAACAGGGACAGCGCCGCCGGTGGTCGTGACGAAGGCCGCACCGGCTCTAGCGGGTGCGGCATCGTACGGCCTTAGAAGGTCTGGCCCAGCGAGAACTGGAAGATCTCGGTGTCATCGTCGTCATCGTCACCGATCGGCTGGGCGACACTGAAGGTCAGCGGGCCCACCGGCGTGATCCACGACAGGCCGATACCGGCACTGTAATTCAGCTCACCCAGGTCGACACCGCTTTCACAGCTGCTGGTGTCACTGGAGCTCACGTCGTAGCACGACGTCAGATAGGTGTTACCGGCATCGACGAAGAACGACGGCTGCACGGAGCGCTTGTCCTTGATGAAGGGCATCGGGAAGATCAGGTCCACCCCACCTTCGATCAGGATGTTGCCGCCGATGGTATCGTCGTCACCATCGTTCTGTTCGGTGGTAGCCTGCCCCAGAGTATTGGAGCTGTAACCACGCACGCTGCCCAGGCCACCGGCATAGAAGTTCTTGAAGAACGGATAGGTATCGCCGGAGAACGAGTTGGCATAGCCCAGCTCGGTACGGAACTTGAGTGACCAGTCCTGACTCAGCTCGAAGTACTTGGATCCCTTGTAGCGGAGCTTGTAGTAATCCGCATCGGAACCCGGCACCGCCACTTCCAGCGACAGCAGCTGAGAGCTGCCCGCCGTGGCCAGGATGCCACGGTTGAGGTTGTTGCGTGACCAGCTGGCTGTCAGCTTGTAGAGGTTGAAGTCTTCGCCTTCATCCTCGATGAACTGCGTGACCTCCGCCGGGCTGTCGTCGAAGTCCTTGACGCGCACGAACTCGTAACCGCCGCCGAAGTTCAGGCGTGACAGCTCATTGATCGGATACCCGAAGTTGATCCCGCCACCGAAGCTGTCGGTCGCGTAGCTGGCGACATCATCGTCATCGTCGTAGTCCACCTTGCGGTAGAACATGTTGTAGCCGCGCGAGATGCCATCCAGCGTCCAGTACGGGTCGGTGTAGCCGAAGCTGACGTTGGTGTAATCGTCCGACTTCTGGGCGTTGATGTTGACTTCGTTACCGGTGCCCAGGAAGTTCTTCTGCGACAGGCCAACCCCGTAGATGACACCATCACCCTGGGAGAAGCCGATCGACGCCGAGATCGAGCCTGACGGCTGCTCCTCGACGTTGTAGTTGACGTCCAGCTGGTCAGGCTCGCCGGCGACAGGGCGCGTGTCGACATCAACCTGCTTGAAGAAGCCGAGGCGCTCAAGCTTCTGCTTGGACTGCTTGATCTTGTCGGTGGAGGCCGGTGCGCCTTCCAGCTGGGTCATTTCACGACGCAGCACTTCGTCTGCGGTGGTGGTGTTGCCCTTGAAGTTGATGCGACGCACGTAGGCACGCTTGCCGGGGTCGACCGCGAAGGTCAGATCGACAGTGTCGCTCTCTTCGTTGACCTCCGGCACCGCGTTGACCTTGGCGAAGGCGAAGCCGTCAGCACCCAGTGCCTGGCGCAGCGCCTCGCTGGAAGCGGTCACATCACGCTGGGAATAGAGAGCATCCGGAGCGAGCTTGACCAGATCACGTGCCCGCTCTTCCTTCATCTTGATGTCGCCGGCGAAACCGATCTCACCGATCTTGTACGGCTTGCCTTCATCGACGTTGATGGTGACGAAGATCTCGGACTTGTCCGGCGAGATGGACACCTGGGTCGAGCGCACCTCGAAGTTGACGTAACCGCGATCGAGATACCAGGACTTGAGGGTCTCGATGTCGCCGGTCAGCTTCTCACGCGAATATTCATCATCCGAGAACCAGCCGAAGAACCAGCTCGGCTTGTCTTCCAGCTCCAGCTGTTCACGCAGGGTCTCGTCGTCGAAGGCATCATTGCCGACGATGTTGATCTGATGAATCTTGGCGATCGCGCCTTCCTTGACGTCGATGTTGACCTGTACGCGGTTGCGCTCGAGCTCCTCGACCGAGGTCTCGATACGCGCGCTGTAGCGGCCCTGAGCCTGATAGACACGCTCGAGCTCACGCTGCATCTCTTCCAGCGTGGAGCGCTGCAGAACCTGACCCTCGGCCAGCCCTGCTTCCTTGAGGCCCTTGCGCAGGTCTTCGTCGGGAATCTGCGAGTTGCCATCAATCTCGATCTTGGAGATCGTCGGGCGCTCGACCACATCGATGATCAGGACATCGCCATCACGCTTGAGGCGGATGTCGTCGAACAGGCCCGTATCGAACAGCTGACGCGCAGCCGACGACAGGTCCCCTTCTTCCACATTCTGATCCGCGGAGACGGGGAAGGCGTTGAAGACGGTGCCCGCAGACACACGCTGGAGGCCCTCTACCCGGATGTCCGAAACTTTAAAAGATGCGGCCAAGGCGCCCTGACTGGCCCCGAGCAGCGCAGCTGCCAATCCAATGGTCTTGAGTTTCATGCAGTCGCTTCGCTTCTCTGGATTCCGCCCGCTTGGGTGAACAGGCACCTTATACACAACCCCCTGCAACTGACAAGACAGCTACGAGTGAGGATCGGCAATCGGGGCCGAAGTCGTGTGGGCATGATGACGGGAGTTGATCGCATTGACCAGCCCGTGCAATGAATTGACCCCCATGGGCATCGACAGTTCAGATTCGGTTCATCGTGCGGGAGCCATCGAGTGCTGATGGCTCCCCGAATCTGTCACCAAAGACGCATGAGATCGAAGTAGATGGCCATCAGCATGAGGGAACCGACCAGCGCCATGCCGATCTTCAACCCCGCATTCTGGACCTCTTGCGAAAGTGGTTTGCCGCGCACGGCTTCCACCAGATAGAACAGCAGGTGACCGCCATCCAGCACCGGAATCGGCAGCAGGTTCAGGACACCCAGACTGATGGAGAGGTAGGCCATGAAGCCGAGGAAGGCCTCGAGGCCGGAGCGCGCCGTGTCGCCGGCGATACGCGCGATGGTGATCGGGCCTGACAGATTGGACGGCGCGATCAGGCCAACCAGCATCTTGCGGATCGAATCCAGCGTCAGCACCGTCATTTCGCCAGTCTTGCCGACGGCCTGCCCGACGGCCGCCAGTGGCCCGAAGCTGAGCTCGCGCTGATACTGCTCGGGCCAGCTGACATTCTGGACGCCGGCACCGACCTGCCCCACGACACGCCCGTCATCGAGCGAATTGCTGGCAGGTGTCAATGACAGCGTCTCTTCCTTGCCATCTCGCGCCACCAGTACCGACAGCGTCTCGCCCGGCGCACCACGCACGCGCTCGACGAAATCGATCCAGTCGACCACCAGGGTGCCATCGATGCTGACGATGCGGTCACCGGCCTGCAGACCTGCCGCCTGGGCGGCACCACCGTCCAGCACACGCCCCAGCACCGCCGGCAGCTGAGGACGCCAGGCCGTGATGCCCAGCGTCACCAGCGGACGCGGCGGGTCCTGATCGACCAGAAAGCGTGTCACATCGAGGGACTGCTCACGCGTGGTGCTGGCGCCCTCGGCACGCGTGGTAAACGTCAGGCTGTCATCGCCGATCGCACCGATCAAGCGCAGGTTGACCTCATCCCACGAGGGAGTGGCCTGACCATTGATGGCGACGATCTCGGTCTTCGGCGCAAGGCCAGCGCGGCCAGCCGGCGAGTCAGGCGCCACGGCACCGACCATCGGCACCACCGTGGTGGTACCGGCGACGAACAGCGCCCAGTAGGCGACGATGGCCAGCAGGAAGTTGGCCAGCGGGCCCGCCGAGACAACAGCGATACGCTTCCACACCGACTTGGTGTTGAAGGCCAGATGACGCTCGGCCGGATCGACCGGCCCTTCGCGCTCATCCAGCATCTTGACGTAGCCACCCAGCGGAATGGCGGCGACCCCGTACTCGGTGCCGTGGCGATCGGTCCACGACCAGAAGGGTTTTCCGAAGCCGATGGAGAAGCGCAGCACCTTGATGCCGCAACGACGCGCGACCCAGAAATGACCGTATTCATGGATGGTGATCAACACCCCCAACACGACGATCACGGCAAGAATATTCTGGATCACACCCATCACGCGCTCCTGGAGATTGGTGCCCGAGATGGGCAGCCTGCCTTGTTACGCTCACGAGGAAAGTGACAAGACAGTGCAAGATAGGATTTCAGGGCCCGGCGAGGGCCAACTCGGCAGCGGCCAGCTCACGCGCCGCCGCATCTTCGGCAAGAATCACCTCGAGGCCATCCACCGCCAGCGGCGGGCGCGCCTGCATGACGGCCTGCACCACTGCCGGGATACGATCGAAGGCCAGGCGACCCTCGAGGAAGGCAGCCACTGCCACCTCGTTGGCAGCATTCATCACCGCAGGCCAGGTACCGCCCGCCGCGATGGCCTCGCGCGCCAACCGCAGACACGGGAAGCGCGTCTCATCGGCGGCACGGAAATCGAGACGTGCGACCTGGAACAGGTCCAGCGGCTCGACGCCGGCATCGATACGCTCCGGCCATGCCAGCGCATAGGCGATCGGCGTGCGCATGTCCGGATTGCCCATCTGGGCCAGCACCGAGCCATCGCTGTAGGCCGCCATCGAGTGAATCACGCTCTGGGGATGCACGACCACCTGAATGTCATCCGGCCCGCAGGCGAACAGCCAGCAGGCCTCGATCAGCTCCAGCCCCTTGTTCATCAGGGTGGCGCTGTCGACGGAAATCTTGCGTCCCATCGACCAGTTGGGATGCGCGCAGGCTTCGTCCGGCGTCACCGTCGCCAGTCGCTCGGCAGGCCATTCGGCATCATCGCGGAACGGGCCACCGGAGGCGGTCAGCAACAGCTTCTCGACACCGATCGGCGCCAGGCCATCACGATGCCGGGCCGGCAGGCACTGGAAGATGGCGTTGTGCTCGGAATCGATCGGCAGCAGGGTCGCCCCGTGCTGTTTCACCGCATCCATGAACAGCTGCCCGGCACACACCAGCGCTTCCTTGTTGGCCAGCAGCACGCGCTTGCCGGCCCGCACCGCCGCCAGCGTCGGCAACAGGCCAGCCGCACCGACGATGGCAGCCATCACGCTATCGACTTCAGGCGCCTCACTGATGTCGACCAGCGCCTGCTCACCGTGGCGCACCTCGATGGGCGTGCCCTGATAGCTCTCGACGCCCTTGAGGGCCTCACTGAGCCATGCAGCCGCCTCGCACGAGGCGATCACCGCCACCTGCGGGCGATGCGTCAGACACAGCTCCAGCAGCGCCTCGTGACGCGTGGCAGCGCTGAGCGCATGCACTCGATAGCGCTCGGGATGGCGCGCGATCACATCCAGTGTACTGGACCCGATGGAGCCGGTCGCGCCGAGGATAGTGATGCGCTGCAACGCAGGTGCATCAGAAGGAGTCTCGTGATTCACGTTCACATTCGTGCTCACGCACCACCTCCCAGCACCCACGGCAACAGCAGGGCAAACAGCGGCACCGCCGCGGTCAGGCTGTCGATGCGATCCATCACGCCACCATGACCGGGCAGTAGATGGCTTGAGTCCTTCATCTGACGCTGGCGCTTGAACATGCTCTCGAGCAGGTCACCCAGCACCGAGACGGCTGTCACGCCCAGCGTGACCAGTAGCAGCGGCAGCCAGTCGGCCAGCCCCGCCAGCGCATAGCCGGTCGCCAGCAGACCGGTCGCCACCAGACCACCGTAGACGCCCTCCCAGGACTTGCCCGGGCTGACACGCGGCGCCAGCTTGCGCTTGCCGAAGCGCTTGCCGGAGAAGTAGGCACCGATATCGGCCGCCCACACCATCAGCAGCACATACAGCAGCCACTCGCCGCCACTGGCCTTGAGCTGCACGAAGCCGAACCAGGTCGGCAGCAGTGCCAGCACGCCGACGCCCAGCCGCACGCCGGTCGCCTGCCATTCCTGACTGGAGGCCGGATAGCGCATTACCCAGCGCAGATTGACCAGCCATGCCAGTGCCGCCAGATACAGCGGCCAACGCGCAAGAGCGCCATCGAGCTGCCAGACCAGCAGCATCAGCACGCTGAGCACCAGCGGGAACAGCAGGCGCGCCATGCCGGCACGCACGCCAGACAGATTGGACCACTCCCAGGCGGCCAGCGCGACGACAGCGCCGGTAAAGGTGGCAAAGGCGGCGCCGTCGAGGCCGAACAGCCCCCACAGCGCCAGCGGCGCGAGAATGAGCGCGGTGATGATTCGTTGTCTGAGCACTAGAGCCCCTCGGCGTCGAGTTGTTCGCTGGTCATGCCATAACGACGCTGACGCAGGGCGTAGGCGCTGAGCGCTTCATCGAAGGCTGCCGCATCGAAATCAGGCCACAGCACGGGCGAGAAATAGAACTCGGCATAGGCCAGCTGCCAGATCAGGAAGTTGGAGATACGCTGCTCACCGCTGGTGCGGATACACAGATCCACCTCCGGCAGATCGCTCAGGCACACTTCCGCCCCGAGACGTGACTCGTCGATGTCCGCTGCCTTGAGCTCGCCGCGCTCGACCTGCTCCGCCAGACGGCGAGCGGCCTCGGCGATATCCCAGCGGCCGCCATAGTTGGCGCAGATCACCACGTGCATGCCGCGATTGCCGCGCGTCATGTCTTCGGCGCTCTGGATATGCTTTTGAATCGAATTGGAAAAACGACTGCGCTCGCCGATGACCGAGAGTCGGATATCGTGGCGATGAAGCTTCTTGACCTCGCGCTTGAGCGCCAGCAGGAACAGCTCCATCAGCGCACTGACTTCATTGGCCGGGCGCTTCCAGTTCTCACTGGAGAAGGCGAACAGGGTCAGCACTTCCACGCCCTGCTCGGCAGCGCGACGGATGGTACTGCGGACAGTTTCGGCACCGGCGCGATGGCCGCGTATGCCAGCCCAGCCGCGGGACTTCGCCCAGCGGTTGTTGCCGTCCATGATGATCGCCACATGGCGTGGCGTGGAGGGGGAATTCGGTGACGTCATGGGGTCTCGCTACGAGCACCGGATGCCGCCGGCAGATGCCGGCGGCAGACCCGATCAGACCTGCATCAGGTCGGTTTCCTTGTGCTCCAGAGCACTGTCGACTTCCGCCACATACTTGTCGGTCAGCTTCTGGATCTCGTCTTCTCCGCGACGCGCGTCGTCCTCGGAGATGTCCTTGTCCTTGAGCAGGCTCTTGATGTCGCCGTTGGCATCACGACGCACATTGCGAAGCGCCACGCGGGCGTTTTCCGCTTCGGCGCGTGCCTGCTTGGTGTAACCACGACGAGTCTCTTCCGTCAGCATCGGCATCGGGACGCGAATCACGTCACCGGCGGTGGACGGGTTGAGACCCAGGTCAGAAGTCATGATGGCCTTCTCGACCTTCGGCACCATGGGCTTTTCCCACGGCACGACCGTCAGGGTACGCGCGTCTTCGGTGGTGATGTTGGCCACCTGATTCAGCGGTACCTGGCTACCATAGTAATCGACCGTCACGGCATCCAGGATGCTGGGATGCGCACGACCCGTACGGATCTTGCCGAAGGCGGCACCGAGGGACTCGATGGTCTTCTTCATGCGTGATTCGGCGTCTTTCTTGATGTCGTTGATCACAGTCTTACCCTCTATCAATCAGCGTGCCTTCCTTGCCACCCACCACCAGGTTGAGCAGCGCGCCTGCCTTGTTCATGTTGAACACCCGCACCGGCATGTCATGGTCACGTACCAGGCAGATGGCGGTCAAATCCATCACGCCAAGCTTCTGCTCCAGCGCATCATCGTAGCTGAGGCTGTCGTACTTCACGGCATCCGGGAACTTGACCGGGTCCTTGTCGTAGACACCATCCACCTTGGTTGCCTTGATGACGGCATCCGCGTCGATCTCGATACCGCGCAGACAGGCAGCGGAATCGGTAGTGAAGAACGGATTGCCGGTACCGGCGGAGAAGATGACCACATCGCCAGACGTCAGATAACGGATGGCGGTACGACGATCATAATGTTCTACCACGCCACTCATCGGGATGGCAGACATCACGCGCGAACGGATATTGGAGCGCTCCAGTGCATCACGCAGTGCCAGACCGTTCATGACGGTGGCCAGCATGCCCATGTGATCACCGGTCACGCGCTCCATGCCGGCTTCCTGCAGGGCTGCGCCACGGAACAGGTTGCCGCCACCGATGACGATGCCGACCTGGACACCGATGCCCACCAGCTGACCGATTTCCAGCGCCATGCGATCCAGCACCTTGGGGTCGATGCCGAAATCGCCATCACCCATCAGGGCCTCACCGGAAAGCTTGAGCAGTATGCGCTTGTACTTGGCATTGCGTTCAGCGGAAATGGTGGCCATGCGAATCTCTCCTGATACTGACATACGGGGACGGGGCGGCCCGAAGGCGGGGGCCAGATACACGATGGCGTGCGACTAAGCGCACGCCATCGTGAGAAGCGAAAACAGTCAGCCCTTACGCGCGGCTGGCCTGCTCACGGACTTCAGCTGCGAAGTCGACTTCTTCCTTCTCGATACCTTCACCGACTTCCATGCGAACGAAGGACACCACTTCACCGCCGGCAGCCTTGACGAACTCGGCGACGGTCTGGTTCGGGTCCTTGACGAACGGCTGTTCGGTCAGGCTGTTCTCGGCCAGGTACTTCTTCAGACGGCCCTGGGACATCTTCTCGGCGATTTCCGCCGGCTTGCCTGCCATGTCCGGCTGAGCAAGGATGATGGCCTTCTCGGCGTCCATCTGTTCCTGCGGCATGTCTGCCGGACGAGCACAGACCGGGTTGACGGCTGCGACGTGCATGGAAACGTCCTTGGCTGCGTCAGCGGTGCCGCCCTGCAGCAGGGTCAGTGCCGCGATGCGACCGCCGTGGACGTAACCACCGACGATGCCGCCAGCCGGTGCTTCAACCAGCTCGGCACGACGAACGGAGATGTTCTCACCGATCTTCTGAACCAGCTGACCACGAGTGTCTTCCAGCTCACCTTCCATCAGGGAGGCGATGTCGGTGTTCTTGGTTTCGAACACGCGGTCGGCGATCAGCTTGGTGAAGGCCTGGAAGTTGTCATCACGAGCGACGAAGTCGGTCTCGGAGTTGACTTCGACCATCACGCCGTAGCTGGCATCGTCGGCGACCTTGATGACGATGGCGCCTTCAGCGGCCACACGGCCAGCTTTCTTGGCGGCCTTCAGGCCGGAGTTCTTGCGCAGGTTCTCGATCGCGAGCTCGATGTCACCACCGGCTTCGGTAAGAGCCTTCTTGCATTCCATCATGCCGAGCGCGGTACGCTCACGCAGTTCCTTGACCATAGATGCGCTGATAGCTGCCATGGGATGAAACCTCTGTCGTGTCGACGTCTTTGAATACGGGAATTCGGTCACGACCGCTTGAACGGTCGCAAATGAGGGGGCCGTGGCCCCCTCATTGCCTGACCTGACTGCCGCCTGGCTAGGCCATGCCGCACCTAGTGTAGCGCAGCGTGTGTGACAGTCAGATCAAGCCGCCAGGATCACTCTGCTGCGTCTTCTTCAGAAGCAGTTTCGACGAACTCACCGGCCAGCTCTTCTTCCTTGTTCTTGCCACAGGCGCCTGCAATTGCCTGGACATAGATCTGGATGGCGCGGATGGAGTCATCGTTACCCGGGATGACGTAGTCCACGCCGTCCGGGTTGGAGTTGGTATCGACGACGCCGATGACCGGGATGCCCAGCTTGTTGGCTTCGTTGATCGCGATGCGCTCGTGGTCAACGTCGATCACGAACATTGCGTCCGGCAGGCCGCCCATGTCCTTGATACCGCCGATGGAACGCTCGAGCTTTTCCTGCTCACGAGTGGCCATCAGGACTTCTTTCTTGGTCAGCTTCGCGAAGGTACCGTCTTCATGCATCTGCTCGATTTCGCGCAGACGCTTGATGGACTGACGGATGGTCTTGAAGTTGGTCAGCATGCCGCCCAACCAGCGATGGTTGACGTACGGCTGGCCAGCCTTGCGAGCTTCTTCCTTGATGATCTTGCCGGCAGCGCGCTTGGTGCCCACGAACATGATCTTGTTGCCATTGGCAGCCATCTTCTCGACCACTGACACGGCTTCGTTCAGCGCCGGCAGGGTGTGCTCGAGGTTGATGATGTGGATCTTGTTGCGAGCGCCGAAGATGAACTTGGACATCTTCGGGTTCCAGTACTTGGTCTGGTGACCGAAGTGTGCGCCTGCCTTGAGCAGATCGCGCATGTTGACTTGCGCCATGTGAATATCTCCTGGATATCGGGTTGGGCCTCCACGTCCCCCATGGATCCGACCGCTTGCGCGGCACCCGGGACCATGTGACGGAACGTGTGTGGATTGGGGTTATGTACGTCAATCCTTCAATCTCGCCTCGGCCAGGCGCCCGGAGGTGGCCGATCGAGGAGAATTTGCAGGAAAGCGCGCGGCTTTATACCATAGCTCGACCACGATATGAAGTCGCCACTGCCCGACGCGGCATGCGATGCGTCGCGCCATTCCCCCGTCACGCGCGGCCTGGCGGCGTTTCATCCCTCTTATCTCCTGCCTCGAGTCCTCATGAACATTCCCATCAAGACAGCTGAAGAAATCGACAAGATGCGCGTCGCCGGCCGTCTGGCGGCTGAAGTGCTGGAGCTGCTCGACGAGCATGTCCGTCCCGGCGTCACCACGGGCGAGCTCAACCGCATCGCGCACCACCACATCACCGAAGTTCAGGGCTGCATTCCGGCGCCGCTCAACTACCACGGCTTCCCGAAATCGATCTGCACCTCGATCAATCACGTGGTCTGTCACGGCATCCCCGATGACAACAAGAAGCTCAAGAAAGGCGACATCCTCAACATCGACATCACCGTGATCAAGGACGGCTATCACGGCGACACCTCGAAGATGTACATCGTCGGCGAGCCGAGCATCCAGGCCGAGCGTCTGTGCCGCATCACCCAGGAATGCCTTTATAAAGGCATCGAGCTGGTACGTCCGGGCGTGCGCCTGTCAGAAATCGGTCGCGCGATCCAGAAGCATGCCGAAGCGGCTGGCTACAGTGTCGTGCGTGACTTCTGCGGCCACGGCATCGGCGCCGGCTTCCATGAAGACCCGCAGGTGCTGCACTATGACGGCTACGAAGCCCGTGCTGACGCCGAGCTTCTGGAAGGCATGTGCCTGACCATCGAGCCTATGGTCAATGTCGGTGGCTACAAGGTGAAGGTCCTCAAGGACGACTGGACGGCTGTCACCAAGGACAAGAGCCTCTCGGCCCAGTGGGAGCACACTCTGCTGGTCACCGCCACCGGCGTTGAGGTGCTGACACGTCGCACGGAAGAGGACCTCTCCTTCCTCGAGGGTTGATCAAGATGCTCCTGCACCACTATCACTTCGTCGAGCGTGAAGCGCTCTACGATGCCGTCACCCTGGACGGCGAGCTGGCCACGACGAAGACCCCCATCCCGCTGTTCAAGCGGGCTCTGGCACAGGTACAGGAGCGTCTCGAGGCTCGCTTCAAGGCGGGCGCCGACATCCGCGACCTCATCCATGGTCGTGCCCGCGCCATCGATCGCCTGCTGGCCATCGCCTGGCAACGTCAGGCCTGGCCGGATGACGGCATCGCCCTGCTCGCCGTGGGCGGCTACGGCCGTGGCGAGCTGCACCCGCATTCCGACATCGACCTGCTGCTGTTGCTGGAGCAGGACGACGACACGCCCTATCGTGAGGCGCTGTCCGACTTCATCACCTTCCTGTGGGACATCGGTCTCGAGATCGGCCAGTCCGTGCGCTCGCTGAATGACTGCGAACGTGAGGCACGCGCCGATGTCACCGTGATCACCAACCTGCTGGAATCCCGCGTCATCGCCGGCCCGCAGCGGCTGCGCGAGGCCATGCGCGAACGCCTGGCCACCGACCGCCTGTGGCCGGCCGAAGCCTTCTTCGAGGCCAAGTGGCAGGAGCAGATCGCGCGTCACCACAAGTTCGCCAACACCGAATACCACCTCGAACCCAACATCAAGTCGTCGCCGGGCGGCCTGCGTGACATCCAGATGATCGGCTGGGTCGCCAAGCGCCACTTCGGGGTCGAGCGCTACGACAACCTGGTCGCACTGGGCTTCATGAATGATGCCGAACTGCGCATTCTCAGCCAGGGCCAGGCCTTCCTGTGGCAGGTGCGCTTCGCGCTGCACATGCTGGCCGGGCGTGCCGAGGACCGGTTGCTATTCGACCACCAGCGCACCATCGCCGAGCTGTTCGGCTTCCGCGACACGCCCGAGCATCTGGCGGTCGAGCAGTTCATGAAGCGCTACTACCGCCATGTCACCGCCCTGGCGGGCCTCAATGACATGCTGCTGCAGCACTTCGACGAGGCCATCCTGCGTCATGACGAACCGGTCAACATCGTGCCGCTCAATCCGCGCTTCGAGATCCGCAGCGGCTACATCAGCCTGCGCGAGGAAGGCGTGTTCCGCCGCCGCCCCGCCGCGCTGCTGGAGCTGTTCCTGCTGATGGCGCAGCATCCGGAGATCGAGGGCGTGCGCGCCGACACCATCCGCGCGCTGCGTGATCATCGCCACCAGATCGACGACGCCTTCCGCGACGACGTGCGCCACCAGAGCCTGTTCATGGAGCTGATGCGCTGTGGCGGCAACGTGCCTCGCGTGCTCAAGCGCATGGCGCGCTACGGCATCCTCGGCAAGTACCTGCCGGCCTTCGGGCGTGCCGTGGGACTGATGCAGCATGACCTCTTTCACGTCTACACCGTCGATGCACACACGCTGCGTCTGCTCAAGGTCGCCCAGGAATTCCGCGCCCCCGATGCCGAGGAGGAGTTCCCGGTCGCCGCGACCCTGATCCGCGAGCTGCCCAAGCTGGAGCTGCTGTGGATCGCCGGGCTCTATCACGACATCGGCAAGGGCCGTGGCGGTGACCACTCCGAGATCGGCGCCGAGGAAGTCGAGGACTTCGCGCGCCGCCATGACCTCAGCCCGCGCGATACCCGTACGCTGAGCTGGCTGGTGCGCCACCACCTGCTGATGTCGATGACCGCCCAGAAGCAGGACATCGCCGACCCCGAGATCATCACGCGCTTCGCCGAGATCGTCGGCGACGAGACGCACCTCGATTATCTCTACGTGCTGACGGTGGCCGACATCAACGCCACCAACCCGTCGCTGTGGAACGGCTGGCGTGCGGCATTGCTGCGCCAGCTGCACATGGAGACGCGCCGGGCGCTGCGCCGTGGCCTCGAACATCCGCCGGAGCGCCACGAGTGGATCACCGAGACCCGTGAGGAGGCACTGTCCCTGCTGGCCGGCATGGGCACCGCCCGCACTGACGCCGAGGCGCTGTGGGCCAGCCTCGGCGACGACTACTTCGTACGCTACGCGCCCAGCGAGGTGGCCTGGCACACCCAGGGCATCCTGGCGCGCCAGGCGGCACCGCAGCTCGACGAGCATGGCGAGCCGCTGCCGCTGGTGCTGACCAGCGCGCCCACCGAGGAGATGACCGAAGGCGGCACCAAGGTCTTCATCCATACCCGCTCGGTGGACAACCTGTTCGCGGCCACCGCCGCGGCGCTGGAACAGCTGGGACTCTCGATCCACGATGCGCGCATCGCCACCTCCAGCCACAACTGGACGCTCAACACTTTCATCCTGCTCGACGATGAAGGTGAGCCGATCCGCGATGCCGCACGCCTGGCCGATATCCGCACCCATCTGGTCGAAGAGCTGGATGACCCGGATGACTACTCGGTGATCGTCAATCGTCACACGCCGCGCCAGCTCAAGCATTTCCGCATCGCGCCGCGCATCACGCTGAGCCAGGACTACACCAACGGCCGCAGCGTACTGGAAGTGATCGCCTCGGACCGCCCGGGCCTGCTGGCGCGCATCGGCCGCGTGTTCATGGAGCATGAGATCGCCATCGATGCCGCCAAGATCGCCACCCTCGGCGAGCGCGTCGAGGATATCTTCTTCATCACCGACCGCGCCGGCGAACCCATCACCGACCCCGAGCGCCAGACACGCCTGCGTGACGCCCTCACCGAAGTCCTTGAGGTCGGCGAGCGCGGCTGAGACGCGTGACGGCACATGACGGCACGTGACGAGAGTACAGAGGGAAAGCGCCGGCCGGCACCCCGCGATTGAGGGGACCGGTCGGCTTCCCTATAATCGCGAGTCGACCTGCATGGCAGTCCGGTGACTCGCGGACGCCTTCCTTCCTGCTCGGCCGGCAGCCTGACTGCCACGGCCATCACCCATGGAACGTGCATGAACCCGGATCTCGACCAGCTCAAGCCCTACCCGTTTGAAACCCTGGCCAAGCTGCGCGAGGGCGTCGTGCCCAATCCCGCCCTGGACCCGATTGCACTGACCATCGGCGAGCCGCGTCATGCGCCGCCCGAATTCGTGCTCGACACCCTGCGCGAGCACATCATGGGCGTGGCCAAATACCCCGCCACCGGCGGTCTGCCGGAATTGCGCCAGGCGATTGCCGACTGGCTCGAAAAGCGCTTCTCGCTCAACGCCACGCCGGATATCGATCAGCAGGTCCTGCCGGTCACCGGCACCCGCGAGGCACTGTTCGCCTTCATCCAGGCCTCGCTGGACAGCACGCGTCCGGCGCGCGTGCTGGTGCCGAATCCCTTCTATCAGATCTACGAAGGCGCGACGCTGCTGGCCGGCGGCGAGGTCACCTACCTGCCCTGCCCCGCCGAGAATGGCTTCCGTCCCGACTACGCCGCGGTGTCGGCTGAGGTATGGCGTGATACACAGATCGTCTTCGTCTGCTCGCCGGGCAACCCTACTGGCGCCGTGACACCGCTGGAGGACTTTCAGCAACTGATTCGCCTCGCCGACGAGCATGACTTCCTGATCGCCTCCGATGAGTGCTACTCGGAGCTGTACCTCGACGAGTCCATGCCGCCGCCGGGCCTGCTGCAAGCCTGTGCCGCCATGGACCGCGACGACTACGCGCGCTGCGTGGTCTTCCACTCGCTGTCCAAGCGCTCCAACCTACCGGGCCTGCGCTCCGGCTTCGTGGCCGGCGATGGCGAGGTGATCCGTCGCTTCCGCCACTACCGCACCTATCACGGCTGCGCGATGCCGCTGCATCACCAGTACGCCTCCATCACCGCCTGGAATGATGAAGACCATGTGCTGGCCAATCGCAATGCCTACCGCGAGAAATTTGCCGCCATGACCGAAATCCTTGCGCCGGTAATGGACTTCCCGACACCGGAAGCCAGCTTCTACCTGTATCCCGCTGTTCCTGGTGGTGACGATGCCGCCTTCACCCGCGAGCTGCTGCGTGAAGAGGCCGTCGGCGTACTGCCGGCAAGCTACATGGCGCGCGAGGTGGACGGCGTGAATCCGGGTGCCGGACGCATTCGTCTGGCGCTGGTGGCCGAACTGGAACAGACCGTCGAAGCCGCCCAGCGCCTGCGTCGCTTCGTCGAACGCCTGCGCTGAGGGCAAGACCCGCACGGGCTGACAGCGCCGCACTGACAGCGTTGCACTGGCAGATCAGCAGCGTACTGGACAGCAGCCCGACACTGGATGACAGCCCCGCCCGGCGGGGCGGATTGGCTCAAGGAGACCGCCATGCACGTGCTCTACGGCATCAAGACCTGCGATACCTGCCGCAAGGCGCGCCGCGCCCTCGACGACCGGGGCGTGCCCTACCGCTGGCATGACCTGCGCGAGGATGGTCTCTCCGCCAGCCTGCTGGAATCCTGGCTGGAGCAGACCGCCTGGAGCAGCCTGCTCAACAAGCGCAGCACCAGCTGGCGCAACCTGAGCGATGAACAACGTGACAGCCTCGATGCCAATTCGGCACGCGCATTGATGCTGGAGCACCCGACCCTGATCAAGCGTCCCATTCTCGAGCGTCATCCCGCCGACAATGAGATGGATCTGGTGATCGGCTATGACAAGGCGGTCTACGAACCGCAGGACTGAGTTACCCCTTACACCACTGGACACCCCGGAGATTGACACGATGTTGAGCCTTGCCCTCGGAATCGGCACCCAGAACACCACCGGCGACTGGCTGGAAGTCTACTATCCTGCCCCGCTGTTCAAGCCGACCGCTGCCGTTGTTGACGCCGCTCGCAAGGCACTGGACGCACCGGCTGGCACCACCGCCACCAGCTTCCTGCCGGAACACTGCGCCGCCCTGGCCAGCGCCCTGCGCGACGCCGGTGACAGCGCCCAGGCCGAACTGGCCGAGAGCCTGGCCGCCAGCCAGCGCCCGCTGGTCGCCATGTTCATCGAGGAAGATGCCGCCCCGCAGAGCGTGCCGGAGGTCTACCTCAAGCTGCATCTGCTGTCTCACCGTATGGTGCGCCCGCACGGCATCGACCTGACCGGCATGTTCGGTCTGCTCAAGAATGTCGCCTGGACCAGCGAAGGCGCCATCGACATCGAAGAACTGCCGACGCGTCGCCTCAAGGCCCGCCTGGAAGGCCGGACCCTGTCCGTGGACTGTGTCGACAAGTTCCCGAAGATGACCGACTACGTGGTGCCGACCGGCATTCGTATCGCCGATACCGCGCGTGTGCGCCTGGGCGCCTACCTGGGCGAAGGCACCACCGTGATGCACGAAGGGTTCTGCAACTTCAATGCCGGTACCGAAGGTCCGGGCATGATCGAAGGCCGCATCTCCGCGGGCGTCTTCGTCGGCAAGGGGTCTGATCTGGGCGGCGGTTGCTCCACCATGGGCACCCTGTCCGGTGGCGGCAACATCGTCATCAAGGTCGGTGAAGGCTGCCTGATCGGCGCCAATGCCGGTATCGGCATCCCGCTGGGCGATCGCTGCACCGTGGAAGCTGGCCTCTACATCACCGCCGGCACCAAGGTCATGGTCTTCGACAACGAAGGCCAGGAAGTCGAGACGGTTGCGGCCCGTGAGCTGGCGAGCCAGGACGACCTGCTGCTGCGCCGCAACTCCGTCACCGGCCGTGTCGAGTGCCGCACCAACAAGAGCGCCATCGCGCTCAATGATGCCCTGCACGCCCACAACTGAGGCGTGTGACGACAGCCTGCCGGAGACTCCCTCTCTGGCAGGCCGTCATGGTATTTCCCGGCTCGGGCAGCAGCGTCTGGGCCGGCGTGAAGACACTTCGCCTCTCCCCGAATTTCGCGCTGTCGCTCCTCGCGATGACGCCTGCAGCGATGGCCCATGATGACTGATTCAAACGCACCGCTTCCGCCACGCCCCGCCGATCTGTCTCCGACGCTGGAGCTGGCCTTCGATCTCATCTCACGCCCCTCGGTCACGCCGGACGACCTGGACTGCCAGACCCTGATGATCGAACGCCTCGAGGCGCTGGGCTTCACCATCACGCGGCTGCCCTTCGGTGATGTCGACAACTTCTGGGCAGTGCGTGGACATCATGGTCCGGTGCTGGCCTTCGCCGGCCACACCGATGTCGTGCCGACAGGCCCGGAAGCCAACTGGCAGTATCCGCCGTTCTCGCCGTGCATCGATGATGCCGGCTTCCTGTGTGGCCGTGGCGCCGCCGACATGAAGGGTTCACTGGCCGCGATGCTGACTGCCACCGAGCGCTTCGTGACCGCCAACCCGGACCACGAAGGACGCATCGCCTTCCTGATCACCTCCGACGAGGAAGGCCCGGCGGTTCACGGCACTCGTGCAGTGGTCGAGTACTTGCGTGAGCATCATGAGCGCCTCGATTACTGCATCGTCGGCGAACCGTCCTCCACCGACTACGCCGGGGACGTGATCAAGAATGGCCGTCGCGGCTCGCTGGGTGCAGTCATGCACATCAAGGGCATCCAGGGCCATGTGGCCTACCCGCATCTGGCGCGCAACCCGATCCACGATGCCGCCCCGGCCCTGGCTGACCTGGCTGCCGAGCATTGGGACAACGGCAATGACTTCTTCCCGGCGACCAGCTTCCAGATCTCCAACATCCGTGGCGGTACCGGCGCGACCAACGTCATCCCCGGCGAGCTGGAAGTGGTCTTCAACTTCCGTTACTCCACCGAGCTGACCGCCGATGACCTCAAGCGCCGCACCTATGAGATCCTCGAGAAGCACGGTCTGGACGTCGAGATCGAGTGGAACCTGAGCGGCGAGCCCTTCCTGACGCCGGAAGGCGCGCTGGTCGATGCGGCCGTGCACGGCGTGGAACGCGCACTGAGACGCAAGCCTGTCCTGTCCACCTCAGGCGGCACCTCCGATGGTCGCTTCATCGCCACTCTCGGCACTCAGGTCGTCGAGCTGGGGCCGGTCAATGCGACCATCCACAAGATCGATGAACGCGTCATGGCCAGCGATCTGGACCGACTCTCCAGCGCCTACGAGCACATCCTGGAATATCTGTTTGTCCCCGCGACCCAAGAGACCACGGCATGAGCGACACCCCGCACAATGACGCCGATGAGCAATATCCGGACATCGAGATCTACCTCAAGCCCTTGAGCCTGGAAGCACTGGGCGCCTGGCTGGGCGAGCAGTTCGGTCAGGTCGTCGTCTTCCAGCCGGCCGGCAAGCTGCAACACCGTACGCGCCTCACGCGAGATGGCGCCGAGATCGCGGTACTGGTTGTCGAGAAAGTCGCCGATGGCTTTGCCAGCCTGTGGTTCGACAGCGCCAGCACCCCTTGGGCGCGCGATGTCGACTGCGCACGCGCCGCCGCTCGGGCCCTGCAGGTCGAGACGCGCTGCTCGCTGGGCAGCTGGCAGCCCGGTGATGAGCCGGACCGCTTCTTCCGCGTCATGGCTGATGGCAGCGAAGAGGCCTTCACCTGGCCGGACAAGGGCTGAGTGACCCGTCCCTTCCGGCAAGACAAGCCCTGAAACGACAACGCCCCGCAGGCTGGCCTGCGGGGCGTTGTCGTCTTTCACTGAGCGAGTCAGCGATCAGGTGATGACCGTCACGTCATCCGCCTGCAGGCCACGCTCATTGCTGATGACGTGGTAACGCACTTTCTGACCTTCGGCCAAGGTACGGTGGCCCTTGCCACGTATGGCACGGAAGTGAACGAAGACATCTTCACCACTTTCACGGGTCACGAAACCGTAGCCCTTGTTGACGTTGAACCACTTGACCTCGCCGATCTCACGATCGTCGTCCTCGACTTCAGCCAGTACCGCAGAGCGCGGAGACAGCACCGGAATGGCAAGCGTCGCGATCAACAGCAGGATGAACACGGCCGCGACGGCAGCCGCGTACGCCAGCTCGAAGCCCTCGACGCTAAGCGCCTGGCTCAGGGTGTCGGCCAGCTGGCCGCCGGTCAGGGTGATGAAGACAGCAATCAGCAATGGTGCCGGCAGTGCCAGCAGCAGGCTGATGATGAAACAACGGAAGAACGTCTTGGAACTCATCAAGATAAACTCTCTAGGTAATGGGTGGAGGTGTAACGCGAGGGCAGAAATGAGTGCTTCGGATGATCCCTATCAGAATGTTCTGCCCTTGATCGCAATGGACAGCGCCTGACCGCACGACAGGGTTACAGCAGCTATCGTCAGTCGGGAAACTGCCTGAATGCAGCGCCTCACGGCGGTGCCCGTCACCGTCACCGATACACGCGAAGATACCTGTGCATCGCTCTGGTGACGTCGTGGCTCGTGATGCAGGTAACTCCACATCAGTCGATGGAACCGGCCCTGTCAATGACGCGCGAAGCGCAGGCGATCGAAGGCCGTCAATGGGTGCGATATACGAAAAACAAGTCAATCGCACTGTCAACAGTCTATCACGCCTCTTCCTGATGCGTCTGAGGCAACTCAGTGACAATCCTTAAACACTTTGCGGCACTTCGACAACGATCCTGGCAATGTTCCCGGCAACGACCGCAGCAACGATTCGGCGTGCCATCGTTCAGAAATCCTGGCATGAGTCGTCATCCAACGGCGGCCGTTTCCCCCTCTTGTCCCACCGCCCACACGGACCATTACCTCACCCTCTGGAGCCCAGATGCATGACAACCTCGACTGATCCCAACTTGGAAGCCCGACTGGAAGCACTGGAATCGCGCCTCGCGCATCAGGATGACTGGCTCGAGACCCTCGATGGCACCGTCATCGCCCAGCAGCGCCAGATAGATACCCTCGAGCGCCTCACCGCGCTGATGGCCAGCCAGCTCCGCACCCTGCGCGAACAGCAAGGCGATGCAGACTCGACAGCAACTTTCAGTGCGCAGCCACACGACGAGCTGCCACCCCATTACTGAGCCTCAGCCCTCCCAGCCAATTCCTGACAGGGCCTTGAACGCAGACCGGCCCCGCAGCGAGGCTGCGGGGCCGGTCGGGCAGTGCTGAATCAGACTTTCTTGAATCAGTCAGTGTTGCTACAGACTGGGCGATCTCAGGCGATGAGGCCGTCCAGATAACGCTCGGCATCCAGCGCCGCCATGCAGCCGGTACCGGCAGAGGTGATCGCCTGACGGTAGACATGGTCCATCACATCGCCGCAGGCATAGACGCCGGGGATGCTGGTCTGGGTGGCATTGCCTTCCAGACCGGACTGGACCTTGAGATAGCCGCCCTGCATCGCGAGCTGGCCTTCGAACAGGCTGGTATTCGGACGGTGGCCGATGGCGATGAACACGCCCATCGAGCTCAACTCCTTGGTGGCGCCGCTTTCGACATGACGCAGACGCACGCCGGTGACACCGGAGTTGTCGCCCAGCACTTCGTCGAGGGTGTGGTGCCATTCGACCGCCATGTTGCCGTTCTCGACCTTGTCGAACAACTTGTCCTGCAGGATCTTCTCGGCGCGTAGGCTGTCACGGCGATGCACCAACGTGACCTTGGAGGCGATGTTGGACAGGTACAGCGCTTCCTCGACAGCGGTGTTGCCACCACCGACCACCACGACTTCCTGATTGCGATAGAAGAAGCCGTCACAGGTCGCACAGGCCGAGACGCCCTGGCCCATGAACTGCTGCTCACTCGGCAGACCCAGGTACTGCGCGCTGGCGCCGGTAGCGATAATCAGGGCGTCACAGCTGTAGCTGCCGTTGTCGCCCTTGAGCAGGAAGGGGCGCTCACCGAGGGTCACTTCATTGATGTGATCGAACAGGATCTCGGTCTCGAAGCGCTCGGCGTGACGGCGCATGCGCTCCATCAGCTCCGGCCCCTGCACGCCGGCATCATCACCCGGCCAGTTGTCGACATCGGTGGTAGTGGTCAGCTGGCCACCCATCTGCATGCCGGTGATCAACAGCGGTTTGAGATTGGCACGCGCGGCATAGACGGCAGCGGTGTAACCCGCCGGGCCGGAACCAAGGATGATCAGACGTTCGTGACGGACATTGCTCATGGATGACCTCGAGACAGATAAAGGCGGAGAAATTCACCAGTCGCCGCAGCGACGGCTGATGATCAATGTGCTGAGCGATACGGACAGCGAGCGCGATCGGCATGGCTCAGGACACGGTGGTGATGGAACGGAGGACTGCGCAGAGTAGCGCAGACGGGCCAGGCTTTCAGCACTGCGCTCAGACCGGCATCGCAGATGCTTATGACGCAAGCTTCAGATACACGGAAGCCGCCGCCAGGGGCGACGGCTTCGGGTTCGCCTGCCTGTCGATACTCTCACGCAGAGGTGTCGAAGGCAGGCGCTCGATCAGTCAGCCATGGAATGCATGCACTGATCTCGTCCAGTAGCGACTTACAGGCTGCTGGAGTGGCCTGCCAGGTACTTGGCAACACCTTCAGCGGTGTCCTTCATGCCTTCCTGACCTTCTTCCCAGCCTGCCGGGCAGACTTCGCCGTTGGTCTGGTGGAACTGCAGGGCCTTGACCATGCGGACCATCTCGTCGACGTTACGACCCAGCGGCAGGTTGTTGACGACCTGGTGCTGAACGACACCATCTTCGTCGATCAGGAAGGAAGCGCGCAGAGCGACGCCAGCTTCCGGGTGCTCGATGCCGTATGCCTGGGTGACTTCGTGCTTGACGTCAGCCACGATCGGGAAGCCGACTTCACCGATGCCGCCAGCGTCCGGAGAGGTCTTGCGCCATGCGTGGTGAGTGAACTGGGAATCGATGGACACACCGATGACTTCGACGCCGAGTTCCTTGAACTTCGCCAGACGGTTGTCGTGGGCGATGATTTCAGACGGGCAAACGAAGGTGAAGTCCAGCGGCCAGAAGAACAGCACGCGCAGCTTGCCGTTGGAATCAGACAGCTTGTAGTTGTCGACGATGGTACCGTCGCCCAGCACTGCTGCGGCTTCGAAATCCGGGGCCTGACGTCCGACCAATACGCTCATGGTGATCTCCTGAGGAATAATGATGATAAAGGCAGCGGACCGCCTTTGTGATGAATCGCCACACAGACTAATCGCCACGTGTGGCAGATGCCAAATGTTTGCTGCAATCGCCACCATAGAGATTGCCTATGGCAGCTCGATGACGCCAACAGCGAGTGTCGGGATCATAAGTGACCTTGGCTGCAGAATACAGCATCTACCGCGCCCTGCCCCCTGCAAGCCTGTCACTTTGCGCCACTGACGCCTGCCGGCACCGGCTCCTGCGTGGCGTGAGTGAGAGATGCCGTCACAGCACGTCGTCATCCTGGCCGATATCCAGCCCTTCGAGCTCACCGCTGACCGGGTCGACCTGCTGGCGCACCTGGATCGGCTGACAGCAACGCTCGCAGTCGATGATGTTGGTCAGACTGCCCTCGTCCAGATCCAGGAACACCGTGAAAGGCGTGTCGCAGTAGGGGCAGTGGATTTCCGCCTCATGCAGCGCCTCATTGACCGCTCCTTCCTGCCTGTCTTCCAGCAACTCATGGCCCGGCCATTCATCGGACTGTCCCGAGGAATGCTCCGCCAGCCACTGTTCGACCGCCGCATCCAGAACCTCATCATCTTCCGGCAGCTCACCGGACTCGCTCGGTCTGCGCCCTTGTTCATTCATGACAGCCTCCATTGTGCCTGATGGTGAACGCGACGGACGTTGCGGACGGGCCCGTCTGGGGTGCCACCGTTCTGGATACCCCTGCCCCGGATACCACTGACCCGGATACCTCAGAGGCCGCATTCACGCCGCATGAGAGTCGTGGCGGCAAACTCTATGGCAGCGAACGCGACGCAGGGTTCCTTGCGTCACACTATCCTCGATGATGGTGTGCGCTTGAATTCCTGTCACATGATGACCATAGCCTTATACAGGTAACCATACGCGACCTGGCAGTCGCTCTCGCGACGCGTCGCATCCGGCCAAGGCACCTGACGCGCCTGTTGGATGACACTTCAGCAGTCTGGCCGGTGAAGACAACGACAAGGAGGAGAATCATGGGTTCCCAGCGCTCTCAGTCACTGGATTCGCTTGACACCCTCTCCGAGCTGGAAGTCGGAGACAAGCGCTATCACTACTACTCGCTAAAGAAGGCGGCCGACACGCTTGGCGACCTGACACGACTGCCCTTCACGCTCAAGGTGCTACTGGAAAACCAGCTGCGCTTCGAGGACGGTGAAACCGCGACCAAGGAAGACATCAAGGCACTGGCCGACTGGCAGAAGACCGCCTCCAGCACCCACGAGATCGGTTATCGTCCAGCGCGCGTACTGATGCAGGACTTCACCGGCGTACCCGGTGTGGTCGATCTGGCCTCCATGCGTGATGCCGTCAAGATACTCGGCGCCGACCCCGAGAAGGTCAATCCGCTGACTCCGGTGGACCTGGTCATCGACCACTCGGTGATGGTGGATCACTACGGCGATCCGAGCGCCTTCAAGGACAACGTGCGCATCGAGATGGAGCGCAACCGCGAACGTTACGAGTTTCTGCGCTGGGGCCAGCAGGCCTTCGACAACTTCTCCGTCGTCCCGCCAGGCACCGGTATCTGCCATCAGGTGAACCTGGAATACCTCGGCCGCGCTGTCTTCACCCGTGAAGTGGATGGCAAGACCTTCGCCTACCCCGATACCCTGGTCGGCACCGACTCCCATACCACCATGATCAACGGCCTCGGCGTTCTCGGCTGGGGCGTCGGCGGTATCGAGGCGGAAGCCGCGATGCTCGGTCAGCCGGTCTCGATGCTGATTCCGGAAGTGGTCGGCTTCAAGCTGACCGGCAAGCTCAACGAAGGCATCACCGCGACTGACCTGGTACTGACCGTCACCCAGATGCTGAGAAGCCGTGGCGTGGTCGGCAAATTCGTCGAGTTCTACGGTGATGGCCTGGATGACCTGCCGCTGGCGGACCGCGCGACCATCGCCAACATGGCGCCGGAGTATGGCGCTACCTGCGGCTTCTTCCCGCTGGATGACGAGACGCTCAACTACATGCGCCTGTCCGGTCGCTCCGATGAGCAGGTCGCGCTGGTCGAGGCCTATGCCAAGGAGCAGGGCCTGTGGCGCGAGCCGGGCCACGAGCCGGTCTTCTCCGATACGCTCGAGCTGGACATGACTGATGTCGTCGCCTCCCTCGCCGGCCCCAAACGCCCGCAGGACCGCGTCGCGCTCACTGACATCAAGCAGACCTTCGAGAAGATTCTCGGCGATCAACTGGGAGAAGTGCCGGACATCGAGGACGGCAAGTGGCTGTCCGAAGGTGGCCAGACCGCCGTCGATGTCGAGCAGAGCTACGACAAGCAGAGCGAGGTGAAGAACGGCGATTACAGCGAGCTGAATGGCGAGACCTTCCGCCTCGACCACGGCGATGTGGTCATCGCCGCCATCACCTCCTGCACCAACACCTCCAACCCCAGCGTGATGCTGGCGGCAGGCCTGGTGGCACGCAAGGCGCGTGAGAAAGGCCTGAGCAGCAAGCCGTGGGTCAAGACCTCTCTGGCGCCGGGCTCCAAGGTCGTCACCGACTACCTGGCGACTGCCGGCGTGCAGGATGACCTCAACGAGCTGGGCTTCAACCTGGTCGGCTATGGCTGCACCACCTGTATCGGCAACTCCGGGCCGCTGCCGGAACCGGTCGAGGACGCCATCAATGCGCGCGACCTGACGGTCGCCTCGGTGCTGTCGGGCAACCGCAACTTCGAGGGACGCGTGCATCCCAACGTGCGTACCAACTGGCTGGCGTCGCCGCCCCTGGTGGTCGCCTATGCTCTCGCCGGCACCGTGCGGGTCGATCTCTCCAAGGAGCCGCTGGGCAAGGACACCGAGGGCAATGACGTCTTCCTCAAGGACATCTGGCCGAGTCAGGCCGAGATCGCCGAGGCCATCGAGCAGGTACGTACCGAGATGTATCGCAAGGAGTACGCCGAGGTCTTCGACGGTGATGAGACCTGGCAGGCCATCGACGTGCCGGAAGCCGAAGTGTATGAGTGGAAGGATTCCACCTACATCCAGCATCCGCCGTTCTTCGAAGGCATGCAGCGTGAGCCCGAAGCCGTTCAGGATGTCGAGAATGCCCGCGTGCTGGCGATGCTCGGTGACTCGGTGACCACCGACCACATCTCGCCGGCCGGCGCCATCAAGCCGGACAGCCCGGCGGGTCGCTACCTCAAGGAGAACGGGGTCGAGGTCAAGGACTTCAACTCCTACGGCTCGCGTCGCGGCAACCACGAAGTGATGATGCGCGGCACCTTCGCCAACGTGCGTATCCGCAACGAGATGCTCGATGGTGTCGAGGGCGGCGAGACCCGCCACGTGCCGTCCGGCGAGCAGATGGCCATCTACGATGCCGCCATGAAGTACGCCGAGGAAGGCACGCCGCTGGTGGTCGTCGCCGGCAAGGAGTACGGCACCGGCTCCTCACGTGACTGGGCCGCCAAGGGCACCCTGCTGCTGGGCGTGCGTGCGGTGATCGCCGAGTCCTACGAGCGCATCCACCGCTCCAACCTGATCGGTATGGGCGTGGTGCCGCTGCAGTTCCCACAAGGCGAGAGCCGCCAGTCGCTGGGGCTGACCGGTGATGAGGAAATCAGCATTAGCGGCCTGAATGACCTGACGGCCGGCGGCAAGGTCCAGGTCACCTTCAAGAGCGACAAGGGTGAGCAGAAGATCGAGGCGCTGTGCCGCATCGATACCGACAACGAGCTGGAGTACTACCGCCACGGCGGCATCCTCCACTACGTGCTGCGCGGCATGCTGTAACCCGCCAGCCGCTCACCGCAGCGCTGACTGCCACACAAAAGCCCCCGCAGGCATGGCCTGCGGGGGCTTCTTCATTTACGCAATCTGTACCATGCGCTCAATGACGGCGCAGGCGCGATCAGAACGCCTTGCGACGGTAGGCGCGGTAACGCGGCTGCCAGAAGTTCTTCTCGATGTTGGCCTGGATGATCTCGTCGCTGGAGGTCAGCGCCACGCCATCGGCCTGGGCCTGACGCGCCACGTCGAAGGCGATCTGGCGGCTGATATCCTGGATGTCGCCCAGTGACGGCAGCAGCGCGCCCTCGCCCTTCAGGACGATGGGAGCGTTATTGGCCAGCGCGTTGGCGGCGGCCATCAGCATGTTGTCGGTGATGCGCGAGGCATTGGACGCCAGCACACCCAGACCGATGCCCGGGAAGATGTAGGCATTGTTGCACTGAGCGATCGCGTGGGTGTGGCCATTGTGCTCGACCGGCGCGAACGGGCTGCCGGTGGCGACCAGCGCCTTGCCGTCGGTCCACTCGATGACTTCCGCCGGTGTCGCTTCGACGCGCGAGGTCGGGTTGGACAGCGGCATCACCAGCGGGCTCTCGCAGCCGGCCTGCACGGCACGGATCACGTCTTCGCTGAACAGGCCACGCTGGCCGGACACACCGATCAGCACGCTCGGCTTGGCGGCCTTGACCACATCCAGCAGGCCGCGGTCACCGAAGTCGGTCACGCTGTCGACGTCGTGGGCCAGACGGCTCTGGAAGTCGTAGAGGTCTTCCATGTCGCTGGTCAGCAGACCGAAGCGATCGACCATGAAGACGCGCTTGCGGGCCTCGGCCTCGTCCATGCCTTCCTTGACCATCGCCACCACGATCATCTCGGCGATACCGCAACCGGCGCTACCAGCACCCAGGAAGGTGACGCGCTGGTCGGAGAGCTTCTCGCCCTTGGCCTTGCAGGCAGCCATCAGGGTCGCGACCACGACGGAGGCGGTGCCCTGGATGTCGTCGTTGAAGCAGCAGACTTCATCGCGGTAACGCTCGAGCAGCGGCATGGCGTTGGCCTGCGCGAAGTCCTCGAACTGGATCATGGCCTTCGGCCAGCGGCGCTTCACGGCAGTGATGAACTCGGCCACGAAGGCGTTGTAGTCCTCACCGGTGACGCGCTCGTGACGCCAGCCCATGTAGCGCGGGTCGTCGAGTAGCTTCTGGTTGTTGGTGCCAAGATCCAGCGAGATCGGCAGGGTGTAGGCCGGGCTGATGCCGCCACAGGCGGTGTACAGTGACAGCTTGCCGATGGGGATGCCCATGCCACCGATGCCCTGATCGCCCAGCCCCAGGATACGCTCGCCATCGGTGACGACGATGACCTTGACGTTGTCCTTGGTCGCGGAGCGCAGGATGTCATCCATGTGCTCGCGGTCCGGGTAGGAGATGAACAGGCCGCGGTGGTTGCGGTAGATGTTGGAGAACTCTTCGCACGCCTGACCGACGGTCGGGGTGTAGATGATCGGCATCATCTCCTCGAGGTGTTCCTCGATCACGCGGAAGAACAGGGTCTCGTTGTCGTCCTGCACCGAGCGCAACAGGATATGCTTGTCGAGGTCGGTGGCGCACTGCTGATACTGGCTGTAGACGCGCGCGACCTGCTCTTCGATGCTCTCGACATTCTGCGGCAGCAAGCCCATCAGATTGAAGCTGACACGCTCCTCGAGGCTGAAGGCGCTGCCCTTGTTGAGCAGCGGCATCTCGAGCAGGCTCGGGCCGGCGTAAGGAACATACAGGGCGCGCTTGGAAGTATCCGTCATGGCGAGACTCTTGAATCAGTGGGGACGACCTCACGCTCGGCAAGCTTCTCGGCATGCCGGCAGACAAGCGCAGCATGCCCGCTGAAGCACCGCAGAAGACCTGCTGGCAACCGGGCGTCCGAGGGACCTTTCGACGTGCAGTTTCCACGTGCGAACAAGGCATGATGATAGCACGCGCAGTGCTATCTCCGGCAGCCTGTGCAAGGTCGGCGTGCGTTGCGCAGACAAGGGTACTGCATGACGAGAAACGCCTCGCTCATCCCCCTGACGGGGAAGGAGCGAGGCGTTCGCGGTCACGTGCGAGGAATGGCTCAGGCCAGATCGGCACGCGATGCCGGCTTGCGCGGCGCAAGGGCGAAGAAGGGACGCAGCTTCACGCCCAGCATGTTGCCGACGAAGGCCATCACCAGCCACAGCCAGCCATGCAGGCTACCGGAGGAGATGCCGCCGAAGTAGGCGCCGATGTTGCAGCCGAAGGCCAACCGCGCGCCGTAGCCCAGCAGCAGGCCACCCAGCACGGCAGCCACCAGCGAGCGCAGCGGAATGTTCCACTTCGGTGCGAACTTGCCGGCCAGCAGCGCCGCCGCCAGCGCCCCCACCACGATGCCGATGTTCATTACCGTGGTGATGTCCGTGTAGAGCGGTGCCGCCAGTGCCTTGGCATTGCCCGCCGCCTGCCAGTAACCCCAGTCACTGACATCGAAGCCCAGCGTGGTGTAGACCTTGGTGCCCCACAGCGCGAAGGCCGAGGTGATACCCCACGGACGCCCGGCCAGTGCCAGGGTGGCGAAGTTGAGCAGCGCCAGCGCCACGGCACCCGCCAGCAATGGCCAGGGGCCGCGCAGGAAACGTGACAGGCCACGCGGCTGACTATCGGTCACGGCGGCCTTCTCGAGCTCACCGTGACGACGCTTCTCCAGCGTGCGTGTCACCAGCACGATGATGGCGAACAGCACCAGGCTGACGATGATGCCGCCCAGTGCACCGAAGCTGTCCACCAGCGAGACGGCGGGCAACGACGGCAAGCTCTGCCACCAACTGAAGTGCGCGGTGCCGATCACCGAGCCGACGCAGAAGAAGATCAGGGTGATCACCATGCGCGCATTGCCGCCGCCGACGGTGAACAGCGTGCCCGAGGCGCAACCACCACCCAGCTGCATGCCGAGGCCGAACAGGAAGGCGCCGACCACGACGGAGGTGCCCAGCGGCGAGACGAAGCCGGAGACGTCCTGCCCCCACAGGCTGCCCGCTGCCAATACCGGGAAGAACAGCACCACGGCGATCGCCAGCATCAGCATCTGGGCACGCAGGCCGCGACCACGACGCTCGGTGATGAACACTCGCCAGGCGGAGGTGAAGCCGAAGGCCGCGTGATAGAGCACCACGCCCAGCGCGCCACCGATCAGCAACAGCAGGCCCTGGCGCCAGCCGGCGACCAGACTCAGCAGCACGGAGGCAATGACCAGCAGCCCACCCGCCCAGACGGCGCGAGGATTGATGGCGGTAGTTGGCTGGACAGGCTCACTGGCCTTGCCCGGCATCGCGTGTTGACTCATGTCGTACCCCCTTGTGTATTCAGCATGCTTCGAGCATTGATGCGGCAAGCCTAACGCTTCGCTTTATAGCTGTGAATGAATTTACAGCATGCTTTTCATTCCCTTCAGGTATATACCTGACATCACGCCCCGGATGCCATCAGCACGACAGCCTCGATGACGCCGCCCTCTGAAGCGACGGCGCCAGTAACAGAAACCCCCGCCATCCGGGAAGATGACGGGGGCCGATCGAGCAGCGTGGACAGGCGATCTAGAGGAAGTTGCCCAGACCTACAGCGCGACGCAGACGCTCCATCATCGGTGCGGCCTCTTCACGGGCACGCTCGGCGCCACGCTTGAGGATCGCCTCGACGTGCGCCGGGTCTTCCATCAGCTCGACGTAACGCTCGCGCGGCGCCTTGAGGTGATCATTCAGGTATTCGAACAGCTGGTTCTTGGCGTCGCCCCAGCCGATGCCGGCCGCGTACTGCTCACGCATGGCAGCGACTTCCGCCTCGGTGGCGAAGGCCGAATAGATCTGGAACAGCGAACAGGTATCCGGGTCCTTCGGCTCGCCCGGCTCCAGCGAGTTGGTCTTGATCTTGCGCACACTCTTGAGCAGCTGCTTCTCGGTGCCGAACAGCGGAATGGTGTTGTTGTAGCTCTTGGACATCTTGCGGCCATCGAGGCCCAGCAGCAGCTGGGATTTCTCGTCGGTCACCGCCTCGGGCATGGTGAAGTAGTTGCCCTTGAAGAGGTGGTTGAAGCGTCCGGCCATGTCGCGCGCCATCTCGATGTGCTGGATCTGGTCACGCCCCACCGGCACCTTGTGGGCATTGAACATGAGGATATCCGCCGCCATCAGCACCGGATAGCTGAACAGACCCATGTTGATGCCGCGATCGAGATCCTCGATGCCCGCTTCCTCATTCTCGGCCACGGCGCCCTTGTAGGCATGCGCACGGTTCATCAAGCCCTTGGCGCACACGCAGTTGAGCAGCCACATCAGCTCCGGGATTTCCGGCACGTCCGACTGGCGGTAGAAGATGGCATTGTCGGTGTCCAGACCCAGTGCCAGCCAGGTGGCAGCGATCTCACGACGCGACTCCTGCACGCGCTTCGGGTCCTGGCACTTGATCAGAGCGTGGAAGTCGGCGAGGAAGTAGAAGGACTGGACCGTCGGGTCCTGACTGGCTTCGATGGCAGGCTTGATGGCGCCGACATAGTTGCCGAGATGAGGGGTGCCGGTGGTCGTGATGCCGGTAAGAACGCGGGTCTTGGTCATGGATGCACTTCTTGGGCGTCTGGGTCGGGAGGTCGTGCCGCGGGGCCGCACTCGCTCACAATGGATCACGACAGGTCGCGGCAACGCCCGCTCGAATCCCTCGAACGCAGCCACCATGACCTGTCGCTATATGTCCCACATCTTACCCTGAGGCGTGCAGCCTTCGTAAGGGCCGGCGCGCCCGACTCACTCCTTCGCCAGCGCCTCGGCGAGCGCAGTGACCGGCATGTCGAAGGCCTCGCCGACTTCCGGCAGGATCAATTGCCCCGCGTGCACATTGAGGCCCGCGGCAAAGTGGCTGTCCCGGCTCAGCACCTCGCGATAGCCGCCATTGGCGAGGCGCACGATATACGGCAGCGTCGCGCTGGTCAGCGCCTGGGTCGAGGTACGTGCCACCGCGCCGGGCATGTTGGCCACGCAGTAATGCACGATGCCATCCACCACGTAGGTCGGCTCGGCGTGGGTGGTCGCCTGGCTGGTCTCGAAGCAGCCGCCCTGATCGATGGCGACATCCACCAGCACGGCGCCTGGCGTCATCTTGCGCAGATGCTCGCGGCGAATCAGCTTGGGGGCCGCCGCCCCGGGCACCAGCACGGCACCGATGATCAATGCCGATTGCCGCACCGCTTCCTCCAGCGCCTCGGAGGTCGAGTAGACGGTACGAATCTGGCCCTGATAGCGATGGTCCAGCGTCTCGAGACGCGCCAGTGAAGTATCGAGAATCACCACCTCGGCGCCCAGCCCCAGCGCCATACGTGCCGCGTTCTCCCCCACCACGCCACCGCCGATCACCGTGACCCGCGCCGGCGGCACACCGGGCACGCCGGGCAACAGCACGCCCATGCCACCCTGCGCCTTCTCCAGCGCGTGCGCGCCGGCCTGGATCGCCATGCGTCCGGCGACACGACTCATGGGTGCCAGCAGCGGCAGGCCTCCGTCGGCATCCGTGATGGTCTCGTAGGCGATGGCCGTCACGCCGCTCTCCAGCAGGCTCTCGGTCAGCTCACGGGCGGCGGCCAGATGCAGATAGGTGAACAGGGTCTGGCCGCGGGCGAGCCGGGCGACCTCGGCCGGCTGCGGCTCCTTGACCTTGAGAATCAGCTCGGCGTCGCGAAAGACCCGCTCGACGTCCGACTCAAGACGCGCGCCCACGCCCTGGTATTCGGCATCGGGGTAGCCACTGCCCTCCCCGGCACCAGACTCGACGATCACCTCATGGCCCTGGGCGATCAGCTCACGCACGCCGGCAGGCGTGAGGGCGACGCGATACTCGTGGTTCTTGATTTCCTTCGGCACGGCAATCTGCATGGTGAACTCCTTGCACTGCTGGCGGAATACACTGACGTCATCACGACGCCTGCTACAAGCACAGCAGACTCGTCAGCGTCTTGCCAATCAGATACCAGCAAGATTCACCAAAACACGCCAATGATGCAGTGGAATGCGAGGAATCATCGCTGACTGACAGTTTCCTCGCTCACCAGCGCCGCCGAATAGCATTCACGATAGGCTCCGGGCATGCGTCGGGCACGTCCGCTCGAGAGCTCGATGCAGACAAAGCGAGTACGCGCCTCCAGCAGTGTCTGGCCATCAGCGCAACGGCGCAGCTGGAAACGACGCGTCAGACTCAGGCGACCATCGCAATCCACCAGCCAGGTCGCCAGCATCAGCGAATCGCCAAGTCGTGCGCTGGCCAGATAGTCGATCTCGTGACGGTGTACTGCCATGCCGCGGTCCTGCTCACGGTAGTGCTCGAGACCAAGCCCCAACGCTTCAGAGTGTGCCCAGCTGATGTCCTCCAGCCAGCGCACATACTCGGCATTGTTGACGTGACCATAACCATCCAGCGCCTTCTTCTTCACGCTGATCGGCAACAGGAACGGCCGTGGCAGCGCCCAGCCGGGGAAATCTTGCGTCAACGGCGGCGCGTCGCTCGCCTTCGGGGCGCCTTTGCTCATGCCACGAACTCCGGGTCCTCATCGCGCGGGGGCGCCTGTGGTGCGGGCTGCTGCGGCGCGCTTGCCCCACACGCCCAGCACTCGCTGAAGCTGCCCTCGAGACGCTCGCCACAGGCACACTGCCAATCCGGCAGGGGCGGCGCGGCCTCGATGCTCGCCAGCAGGCGGCGGGCACGTGGAAGGTCATGCTCTGCCACCCACAGCTGGGGCTCGCAGTCGAGCACGGGCAACTCGCCCGCGGCCGAGCCGAGCAGGCGATTGCGCAGCTCACAGGGGATGCCCTCGCTTTCCAGCAGGTTGCGCCAGTGATCGAGCAGCACGAGATTGTGATGAGATGTCAGTCGTCTATACATGCCGTCAGACTATCAGAGTCCATGAGCCATGGACGATTAGCCAAAAGCGAGCCGCAGTCGATAGACAAGCCACAGACGCCCCACATTCCACAGACGACAACGCCGCCCCGAAGGGCGGCGTTGTCATCGATGCCGGATGGCACAGCCATCAGTCCTGATATCCGTCAGGCGTCATCAGTCGCGATAGACGCGCACACCGAGGGCCTTGAGGTAGGACGTCTCGGGAATGGACGGGTGCACAGGGTGGTCACTGGCCTGATGGCCCTGGAAGATGACCTGACCGTGGCGGTCCTGGTGACGCACGGCGCCACGCACCACATCCATCAGGCGCTCCGGCGCCAGATGCATGGAGCAGGAGCCGGACATCAGCAGACCGTCACGGCCCAGCAGGCGCATGGCTTCACGGTTGAGGCGTGCATAGGCGCGCTCGCCGTTGGTGATGTCCTTGCGCTTGCGGATGAAGGCGGGCGGATCCGCGATGATGACGTCGAACTGCTCGCCTTCCGCACGCAGGGCCGAGAGGGCCTCGAAGACGTCCGACTCCGCGATGGAGACGCGATCCTCGACACCGTTGAGCACGGCGTTGTCCGACACACGCTCGAGCGCCGCGCCGGAAGCATCGACACACAGCACTTCGCTGGCGCCATGCGCCGCCGCCTGCACGCCCCAACCGCCGACGTAGCTGAACAGGTCCAGCACGCGCTTACCTTCGACCTGACGGTTCAACCAGTCACGGTTGGCGCGGTGGTCGTAGAACCAGCCGGTCTTCTGGCCGTCGAGCACCGGTGCCGTGAACTGGACGCCGTTCTCCTCCAGCAGCACGCTTTCCGGCAGCTCGCCATAGACGACTTCGACGTTGCGCTCGAGCTGTTCCTGACGGCGACCGCTGGAATCGTTCTTGAACACGATGGCTGTCGGCTTGACGACCTTGAGCAGCGCATCGACGATCACTTCCGCCAGACGCTCCATGCCGAAGGTGTTGAGCTGGCAGACCAGCACATCGCCGAAGCGATCGACGATCAGGCCCGGCAGCAGGTCGCCTTCGCCGTGGACCAGGCGATAGAACGGCTTGTCATAGAGGCTCTCGCGCAGCGACAGCGCCTGGTTGAAGCGGTGCACCAGCAGCGAGCGATCCAGGCGCTGCTCCGGGTTGCGCGACACGATGCGCGCGCAGATCAGCGAGTTCGGGTTGACGTAGGCAACACCCATCGCACGCCCATTGCTGGCCTCGATGATGGCCTGGGCGCCCGGTTCGAAGTTCTTGAGCGGTGTCGCGACGGTATCGACTTCATTGGAGTACAGCCACAAATGGCCGGCCTTGAGGCGGCGATCAGCATTCTTCTTCAGGCGCAGACGTTCAGTCACGGGAAATATCCAGAAAGCAGAGGAAGGGACAGGACGACGACAGGACGCGCCCGAACGGGCCTATTCTAGTCGTCATGGCGGCCCCGGTCACGGAGCCCCCCGGTCTAGCAGTGGTCTGATGCGGCTCGCCGCTAGTGCTGACAACAAGGGCAGAAGCAGCTGGCGCGCTGGCCCAGTACCAGACTCATGATCTCGTGGCCGCATTCGCGGCATGGCTCGCCACCCCGTCCGTAGACGTTGAGGCTTTGCGCGAAGTAGCCCGGCTTGCCATCTCCGCCGACGAAGTCACGCAGCGTGGTGCCGCCCTGGTCGATCGCCGCTGCCAGCACGCTGCTGGCAGCGTTGGCGAGGCGCTCGCACTCCTCGCGCGTCACTTCACCGGCAGGACGGCGCGGGTCGACACCGGCCATGAACAGCGCTTCGCTGGCGTAGATGTTGCCCACGCCCACCACGTTGGCGTTGTCCATCAGAAACGGCTTGATCGCCACACGGCGCTTGCGGGAGCGCGCAAAGAGGTGCTCGCCATTGAAGGCATCGGACAACGGCTCCGGCCCGAGTCGCACCAGGCGCTTATCGGCATGCGGGTCACCGCGTACGAAGTCGACGAAGCCGAAGCGACGTGGGTCGTGATAGCGCAGCACATGGCCATTGCCGAGCACGACATCGACATGATCATGCGTACGTGGCGGCGTGCCGATAGGCACCAGCCTGAGACTGCCGGACATGCCCAGGTGCCAGAGCAGATGGCCATCGGCGATCGGCAACAGCAGGTACTTGGCGCGACGTGCAAGCGTGCCGAAACGCTGACCCACCAGCCACTCGGCGAGCTCGCCGGGCACGGGGGTACGCAGACGCGGCTGACGCACGATCACCTCGGTGACCTCCTGGCCCTCGACCAGCGGCGCGATACCGCGACGGGTCGTCTCGACTTCCGGTAATTCGGGCATGTTCTCTCCTCGGCTGACCGCCAGACGCACAACAGGGTGACGACAGAAGCCGCCACCCTGTTGCAGGATGCCCAGAACAGCGACATCCAGATACTCGAAAACCCGGTCAGGACCGGGTTTTCGAGGGTTCCGACAGCACGCTGGCGGGAGACAAGATCACTTGATCTTGGCTTCCTTGTACATCACGTGCTTGCGAACGACCGGATCGTACTTCTTGAATTCAAGCTTGTCCGGAGTGTTACGCTTGTTCTTGTCGGTGGTGTAGAAGTGGCCAGTACCGGCACTTGACACCAGCTTGATCTTGTCACGCATTTTCAGTTTCCTTCCACAGTCGCATTCACCGAGCGATTGAGAGCGTTGCCCTCGGCTCGGTTGCCATTGCTACAGGGGCTGTCTTCTAGTGTTTAGAAGCGCTCGCCACGTGCAGTGAGGTCCTTGAGGACTTCGTCGATACCCTTCTTGTCGATGATGCGCATGCCCTTGGTAGAGACGCGCAGCTTGACGAAACGCTGCTGGGATTCAACCCAGAAACGGTGGGTGTGCAGGTTCGGCAGGAACCGGCGACGAGTCTTGCGCTGGGAGTGAGAAACATTGTTACCAGTCACCGGGCGCTTGCCGGTAACCTGACATACTTTGGACATTGGAGCCTCCAACCGCTGCGTTGGCTAAGTTGTTCAAAACCTGTCGGGCAAACCGGAAGTGGCAGGCGCCGCCTCATGCCCTGATTTCAAAGTGTTTACGTCCGTTCCGGAAGACAAGCTTTCGGGTGCTGGAACGTGCAGGCGCAGCATTTTACCCGAAGAGGAACGTGAAAGCACGTCCTATACGGATTTTTTTCGCCAGCATGCCCGTGCCCGAGGTGTCGCATCGGTACAGACGCTTCTCAGCCAAACGCTTCACTCAGCCAATGTCGGCCAGAGTGGTCGCGAATTCTGTGGTGGGTGATACGGGAGGCGCAACATTACCACAACCAGTGCCCTGGTTTGCAATCCCTGCGCATTTCTCATGCCAGTGGCGACCGCATCTGGCGGGGCTGTGCCGTCATCGAGCACTCAGCGACTCAGCTTCGTGGACGCCTCAGCTACAGCCAGCCGCGCTCGGCAAACGAGACCACCTCGCCGTCCCCGACCACGAAGTGATCCAGCACACGAATATCGAAAAGTCCCAGCGCCTCTTCCAGTCGCTGCGTGATGCGCCGGTCAGCCTCGCTGGGCTCCGCGACGCCAGAGGGATGGTTGTGAGCGAGAATCAGGGCGCCGGCATTGAGCGCCAGCGCCCGCTTGACCACTTCGCGAGGATAGACGGCGGCGGCATCCAGCGTGCCGGTGAAGAGTGTCTCGAAGCGGATGACGCGATGCTGGCTGTCGAGAAACAGCGCGGCAAATACCTCATGCGGCAGGTCGCGCAGATGCGAGGAAAGATAGCGCCGCACCAGCAGGGGCGATGTCAGGGCGGCCCCGCGCATCAACAGGCTCTCCAGATGGCGACGCGACAGCTCAAGCGAAGCCTGCAGCTGCACATACTTGGCGTCACCCAGTCCGCGCGCTGCGCAGAAGTCCTGCTGGGTTGCCTCCAGCAACGGCCTGAGACCGCCGAAGGTGTTCAGCAGGTCGCGCGCCAGATCCACCGCCGAACGCCCTTTTATACCCACGCGCAGAAAGATGGCCAGCAGCTCGGCATCTGACAAGGCCCCTGCCCCTGACGACAACAGTTTCTCACGCGGACGCTCTCCGACCGGCCACTCTCGAATCCCCATGCACTCTTCTCCCATCCCCTGCCGCCCGAATGGCTGACAGTCCAAAGCATGAGAAGCGTGGTCACATGCGGTCTCTTTCGCCATCGCGAGCATCAACGCTTGCCGCCCTGAGGGCCTGCGTCTGGTCCCTGCATGCCATCAGATGACAGCCCCGCCCCATGAAGCGAGCGCTCGCATGGACCAAAGCGACACTCGGCGTCGCGGGCCAGCGGCGCTACGCAAGGTTGCATCACGGTGATATGGTAGAGGGCAAACGCGCGAGCGTAGCAATCGACGCATCAGGGACGCAGGACACACCATGCATTCACTCGCCGGAAGGCGCATTCTGCTGGGCATCAGTGGCGGCATCGCGGCCTACAAGGCCGCTCTGATCACCCGCCTGTTGAAAAAGGCGGGCTGTGAGGTGCGCATCGCCATGACCGAAGGAGCTCAAGCCTTCATTACACCGCTGACCTTGCAGGCGTTGTCGGGCAATTCGGTGCATACCTCCCTGCTGGACCCCGAGGCCGAGGCCGGCATGGGGCATATCGAGCTGGCCCGCTGGGCGGAGGTCATCCTGATCGCGCCCGCCACCGCCGACCTGATGGCCCGCCTGGTGCATGGCCATGCCGATGATCTGCTCACTACCCTGTGCCTGGCCAACAGCGCGCGCTGGGTAATGGCCCCGGCGATGAATCAGGCCATGTGGGCGCACCCCGCCACCCAGCGCAATGCCCGCCAGCTCAGTGCCGATGGCTGGGCGCTGCTCGGCCCGGCCAGCGGCGAACAGGCCTGTGGCGACGTGGGAGCGGGCCGCATGCTGGAGCCGGAAGAGATCGTCGCGGCGCTGGGCGATCTCATGCGCCAGAGCGACCCCAGCGGCCAGAGCAATGAGATGTCATTGCCGGCCGCAGGCCTGACGGTGACCATCACCGCCGGCCCGACCCGCGAGCCACTGGACCCGGTGCGCTACCTGAGCAACCACAGCTCCGGCAAGATGGGCTATGCGCTGGCCGCAGAGGCCGCGGCGCTGGGCGCCAGCGTGCGCCTGATCAGTGGCCCGGTGGCACTGACGACCCCGACTGGCGTCGAGCGCATCGATGTCGAATCCGCGCTGGACATGCAGGCCGCCGCCGAGGCGGCCGCCGGCGAGAGCGACCTCTTCATCGGCTGCGCGGCAGTCGCCGACTTCCGCCCGGCCACGGTCGCCGACCACAAGCTCAAGAAGCAGTCAGGCGAAGAGCAGATGCAGGTCACGTTGATCCGCAATCCGGATATCATCGCCGGCATCGCCGCCCAGACGCAGGCACGCCGCGCCGCCGGCCAGCGGGCGCCACTGGTGATCGGCTTCGCCGCCGAGACCCGCGATGTGATGCGCTATGCACGCGACAAGCTCGCGCGTAAACAGCTCGACATGATCGTCGCCAATGATGTGAGCACGCCTGGCCTTGGCTTCGGCAGCGACAGCAATGCCGCCACCCTGCTGTGGCAACCGCTCGATCAGAACACGCAACACGAACAGGCCATCGCGGCCTGTCCCAAGACGGAACTGGCGCGCGCGATTCTGAAGCGCGCCCTGGCACTCCATCAGCACAGGGTCAGCCTCGACCCTGCCATCCAGACCGTTACACCGACTGTCACCGACGATCAGGAAGCACCTTAGATGACCCGCCCCCGGCTCGAACTCAAGATTCTCGACGAGCGCGTTCGCGATTACCCGCTGCCGCATCACGCCACTCCCGGCAGCGCCGGCATGGACCTGCGCGCACTGCTCGACGCGCCGCTGACCCTGGCGCCGGGCGCCTGTGAGCTGGTGCGCACAGGGCTGGCGATCCATATCGCCGACCCCGCGCTGGCCGGCATGATCCTGCCGCGCTCCGGTCTGGGGCACAAACACGGCATCGTGCTGGGCAATCTGGTCGGACTGATCGATTCCGACTATCAGGGCGAACTGATGATCTCGGTCTGGAACCGCGGCGAGAGCGAGTTCGTGCTGGAACCCGGCGAGCGTCTGGCACAGTACGTGCTAGTGCCAGTGGTACAGGCGGAGCTGGTGGAAGTCTCTGAATTCGAGGCCAGCCAGCGCGGCGAAGGCGGCTTCGGCCACTCCGGTCGCCACTGATTGCCCCGTCATGCCACAGGGCAGCCGAGCGGCAGGCTCGCACCGGCTGCCGGGCTTCCGGTCACAAGGAAGCCCGGCAGATTTCCACACTGATCGTCATGCAGCGATAGCGTTCGAGACGCATGACGCCTCAAGCGACTTCACGATTGATTCAACCGACAGGGATGCACCATGAGTCAGGTACCCGCTTCAATTTTCCGCGCCTACGATATCCGTGGCATCGTGGATGAGACCCTCACCGAAGACGGCGTGCGCGCCATCGGCCAATCCATCGGCAGCGAAGCCGCGGCACGCGGTGAATCTACCGTCGTGGTCGCGCGCGACGGCCGTCTCTCCGGCCCGCGCCTGTCCAAGGCGCTGATCGCGGGTCTGCGCGATGCCGGCCGTGATGTCGTCGACATCGGCATGGTGCCGACACCGGTGCTCTACTACGCCACCAATATCCTGGAAGGCACACGCTCCGGCGTGATGCTGACCGGCAGCCACAACCCGGCCAACTACAACGGTCTGAAGATCGTGCTGGCCGGCGAGACCCTGTCCGGCGACACCATCACCGACCTCTATCGTCGCCTGCAGGAAGGCGATCTGGCGCAAGGCGAAGGCAGCCTGCGTGAAGAGGACGTGCGTGAGCGCTATCTGGAGCAGATCACCGGTGATGTGGTCGTCAAGCGTCCGCTCAAGGCCGTGGTCGATTGCGGCAACGGCGTGGCCGGCGAGCTGGGCCCGGAGCTGATCCGCCGCCTGGGCGTCGAAACCGTGCCGCTGTTCGAAGAGATCGACGGCAACTTCCCCAATCACCACCCGGACCCGGGCAAGCCGGAAAACCTGCAGGACCTGATCAAGACCATGCAGGAAACCGGCGCGGACATCGGCCTGGCCTTCGATGGTGACGGCGACCGTCTCGGTGTCGTGACGCCCAAGGGTGAGATCCTCTACCCGGACCGCCTGATGATGGCGCTCTCGGAAGACCTGATCGAACGCGTACCGGGCGCGCGCATCATCTTCGACGTCAAGTGCACCGGCAATCTGGCGACCGTGATCGAGAAGGCCGGCGGCACACCGGAAATGTGGCGCACCGGCCACTCCTTGATCAAGGCACGCATGAAGGAAACCGGCGCGGCACTGGCCGGCGAGATGAGCGGCCACATCTTCTTCAAGGAGCGCTGGTTCGGCTTCGATGACGGCATCTACGGTGCCGCGCGCCTGCTGGAAATCCTCGCCAAGCAGGATGTCGATGCCGACACCTTCTTCGCCCGCTTCCCGCAGGACCTCGGCACCCCCGAGATCAATGTGGAAGTGACCGACGAGAACAAGTTCGCTATCGTCGAGCGACTGGCCAGTGAAGGCGACTTCGGCAGCGATGGTGTCAAGACAACGCTGGACGGCATTCGTGTCGACTACGCCGATGGCTGGGGCCTGTGCCGCGCCTCCAACACCACCCCGATGCTGGTGCTGCGCTTCGAAGGCAAGTCGGAAGCCGCACTGGAGCGCATCAAGGACAGCTTCCGCGCTGCGCTCAAGCAGGCCGAGCCGAGCCTCCAGGCACCGTTCTGATCCCGCATTGGCTCGCCATCGACAGGATGGCATGAGTCGCAACGGGGCGGCGGTCTACCGCTTGATCGCCGCCCTTGTCTTGCCAGGCACTGCAGCCGCTCATCCGGGCGCATCAGGTGCCTGAAGCAACCGATTTGCATGACAGCGCGCACCGCGCGTGCTGAAAGACCGTTTCGAGTGACAGTGTCCGGACTCTCTTTCCGGACCATTTTCTGTGGAGTGATACGCTGATGAGCCACGCCAACCGCGACCCGCATCAGGTGGTCGAGGTCCTGTCCGAAGCCCTGCCCTATATCCAGCAGTTCTCGGGCAAGACCGTGGTGGTCAAGTACGGCGGCAACGCCATGACCGAAGAAGCCTTGATCGACTCCTTCGCTCGCGACATGGTGTTGATGAAGGAAGTCGGCATCAATCCGGTGGTCGTGCATGGCGGCGGCCCGCAGATCGGCGCGCTGCTCGAGAAGCTGAACATCGAATCGCGCTTCGTCGATGGCATGCGCGTCACGGATTCCGAGACCATGGACGTGGTCGAGATGGTGCTGGGCGGCCTGGTCAACAAGGGCATCGTCAACCTGATCAACCAGAGTGGCGGCAAGGCCATTGGCCTGACCGGGAAGGACAGCGGTCAGATTCGCGCCCGCCAGCTCAAGGTCAGCGGCCAGGCACCGGGCATGAATGCCTCTGAAATCATCGACATTGGTCATGTCGGTGAAGTCGAACATGTCTCCACGGACCTGATCGAACTGCTGACACGCAACGATTTCATTCCCGTCATCGCGCCCATCGGGGTCGATGCCGAGGGCCGCAGCTACAATATCAATGCCGACCTGGTCGCCGGCAAGGTCGCCGAGGCACTGGGCGCGGAGAAATTGATGCTGCTGACCAACGTGGCTGGCCTGATGAACGCACAAGGCGAAGTCATGACCGGCCTGACCACCGAGGCGGTGGATGGCCTGATCGAGGATGGCACCATCTACGGTGGCATGCTGCCCAAGATCAGCTGTGCACTGGACGCCGTGAAGCAAGGCGTGCGCAGTGCCCACATCATCGATGGCCGCGTGCCACATGCGACCCTGCTGGAAATCTTCACCAATGCCGGGGTCGGCACGTTGATCAGCAACGCGGAAGCGGACACTGACAAGGCGTAAGGTGACAAGCCGGGGCTCGGCCCCGGTATTTCGCGCGAGGCAAGCGACACGCCTCAGGACACGGACCCGCCCGTAGCACACTGCTGCAGGCCGCGATAAACGACAAGATTCCATGACGCAGGCGAATCCAAAACAATCACGTCGCGAACAGATCCTCCAGGCACTCGCCCTGATGCTGGAAGAGGACAGCGGCAAACGCATCACGACTGCAGCACTGGCACGACAGGTCGGTGTCTCGGAGGCGGCGCTCTATCGTCACTTCCCCAGCAAGGCGCGCATGTTCGAAGGACTGATCGAATTCATCGAGAGCACGCTGTTCGAGCGTATCGCGCTGATCATTCAGGACAACGACACCGCGCATGCCAGGGTGCACCACATCCTGAGCCTGCTGCTGGGCTTTGCCGAGAAGAATCCGGGCCTGTGTCGTCTCCTCAACGGTGATGCCCTCACCGGCGAGACGGCACGCCTGCGCACGCGCATGGCGCAGCTGTTCGAGCGCCTCGAGACGCAGATCAAGCAGGTACTGCGCGAAGCCGAACCTCGCGAAGGACTGCGACCGGCCATCACCGTCACGGCAGCGGCCAACCTGCTGATGGCATGTGCGGAAGGCCGCATCGGCCAATACGTGCGCAGCGACTATCGCAAGCGCCCGACCGAGCACTGGGAAGACCAGTGGCAGCTGCTGAGCCGCGACCTGCTGCTGAGCAGTCAGGAGCGCATTGCCGTCTGAGAGGCCTTGCCTGGCGCGTATGAGCCGCACCAGAACGAATGCCCCGCCTGCAGTCATTGCAGGCGGGGCATTTTTCCAGGTCAGGCCATCTCATGTCACGACCTGGAGAGGCCGGATTGCACGGACGGCCCCTCAGGCGTTGACGCTGAAGCGCTCCAGTATGGCCTCGGCGGACATCGGCCGCGCCAGCAAGTAGCCCTGGTAGGTATCACAGCCCAGACGCTTTAGCTCCTCGAACTGCACATCCGTCTCGACTCCCTCGGCGACGATCTCATGACCCAGCGAGTGCCCCAGGCTGATCACGGCACCGACCAGCTGGATGGCCTGCTGATTGGGGCAGCGGATACCGCCATCAGAGCCGGCGACCGCATCCATCTTCATCACGAAGCTGCGGTCGACCTTGAGCACATCCAGCGGCAGGGATGACAGATAGGACAGCGACGAATAGCCCTGCCCGAAGTCATCCAATGCCACACGTACCCCCAGCTCACGCAGCGCGCCGAGCACGGCAAGCCCCCCTTCCATGTCCTGGATCAGCAGCGTCTCGGTCACCTCGACTTCCAGCCGGGTCGGTGACAGCTTCTGGCTTTCCAGCACGCCGAAGACTTCATTCTCGTAGCCCGAGGTCAGCTGGCGCGCCGACAGATTGACCGCCATGCGCGGCATGTGAAGGCCGGCTTCCTGCCAGCGCACCATCTGGGCACAGGCCTCCTCGAGCACGAAACGCCCGAGGCGGAAGATCAGGCCGGTCTCCTCGGCCAGCGGAATGAACTGGGCTGGCGAGATCATGCCCAGCTCCGGGTGCTGCCAGCGCAGCAGCGCCTCGACACCCTGCAGCTCACCATGACTATCCAGCTGCGGCTGGTAATGCAGATAGAGCTGCTCGCTGCCGATGGCTTGACGCAGATCCTGCTCCAGCGTCATGCGCGAGGCGACATGCTTGTCCAGCGAGGACTCCCAGCGCAGCGCATGATCGCCGCGCGACTTGGCGTGATAGAGCGCCACATCGGCATTCAGCATCAGCGCCTGGGCATCGCCATTGGTCTCGGACAGCACATACCCTGCCGTCAGACTGATGATCAGCGGGCGCCCCAGAATCGTGAAGGGACGCTCGACCTTCTGCTGGATCTTGTCCACCACCTGCGCCGGATCACCATTGCCATGCGGCAGATAGAGGCCGAACTCATCGGCCCCCAGACGCGCCACCAGACCGCCCGGCGGCAGCAGACGGCGCAGACGCTCGCCGACCGCGACCAGCAGCTGGTCACCGGCTTCATGGCCCAGGCCATCGTTGACGGTCGAGAAACGGTCAATGTCGGCGTAGATCATCAAGCCACCCGCCGCGACACGCTCATCGGCCGCCGCCATGAAAGCCTTGCGGTTATAGAGTCCCGTCAGGGCATCATGGCGCGCCAGGAAATCGAGCTGACGCTCGGATTCCTTGTGCGCACTGATGTCGAGCAGCAGGCCTTCCCAGTAGCGCACGCCATCCTCGCCCTCGATCATCACGCTGCGATCAAGCACCCAACGCTCATGGTCGGCGATGATGCGGAAGACCTGCTCATGGCGCATCTGCGCGCACATCGCCCAGTGGCGAGCGGCGCTGACGGACTGACGGTCTTCCTGATGGATCAGCTCGGTCAGGGTGATGCCGGCCCCGACAAGCGATTCGGCCGAGCGGCCGAACAGCTCGGCCGAGCCGTTGCTGATGAAGGTCAGCACTCCGGTGTTGACCTCGATGCGATACACCACGCCCGGCAGGTTATCCATCAGCGTCACCAGGGTGCGAGAACGCGCCGTCATCGACTCGAGCGCCCCCTCCAGCTCATCATGACGCTCAGCGCGCTTGCGCTCTGCACGCGCCACCACGACCACCAGCACGACCAGGAAGATGCCGCCGAGCAGCATGCCGAACCAGATACGATGCCACCACAGCCACCACAGGCTGGAGATCGGCTGACTCACGACGCTGAACAGCTTGAGCGGTGCGATATAGCTACCCGCCGCCATGCGCGGCTGGCCGTCGAAGCCCGGCACATGGTAGCGACGCACACCACGCTCGGAGATGTACTTGCCCATGTTGGCCATCGAGGACAGCGGCAGCTTGCCGGTCACGCCCAGCGCATGCTCCTGGGGGCTCGAGAACAACAGCAGGCCGTTGGTGGAAAACAGACGCAGGCGCTGTCCATCATCGGAATTCGGGTTGGCCAGCAGGCTACGTGACTCGGAGAAATCCAGGCAGCCGATCAGCAGCCAGGACATGCCTTCGATATCCATATGCCGATAGAACGGCAAGCCTGGCTGACCGGATGCCAGCGGCAGTGCGGAGCCGAACAGCAGGCTGCTGCGTCCGGGCAGCGCCTGGGCTTCCGGCTGGGTCAGCTGCCAGCTGCAACTGCGCCCCACGCCGATCTGACGCAGGCTGCTGCCGCGGTAATCGGCAAACGGCACCACCATCAGCGAGACCAGAGAAGGATGACGACCCAGCGCGCTATCCAGCGAGCCACGCCACAGCTCCTTGCCTTCACTGCCCAACACGCGCTCCAGCACCATCATCTCGCGTGAGACATTGGCGATCAGCTGCTCGGTGGAGATATGCAGCTGGGTATCCAGCAGCTCCAGGCGACGCATTTCCTGTTCACGCACATCAAACCATTGGCTGGCCAGAAACAGGCCACCCAACACCACCATCAAGGCCGCATTGAGCCCAAAGATTCGCCACAGCGAATGTGTGCCATTGACGTGCGAGGAAATCGGGTCCACGGGGCCACCAGTAGAAATGTTTCATGTCTTAGTGTGACAGAATGAAACATTGTGTTGCACTGTTCAACCAATAACGACGGATTCCTCGGGATCCACTCTCCCTCAACGAAAATGCCCCACCGGGAAACCCGGCGGGGCATTTTTCACGTGACAGCGAGCCGGAAGGTCATGGGCTCATGCCATGGGGCCATCAGACTCAGGCAGCGAAGCCTTCGCTCATGTCACCCATTGATTCACGCAGCTTCTTCATCGCGTTCTTCTCGAGCTGACGGATACGCTCGGCAGAGACGCCATAGATGTCAGCAAGCTCGTGCAGAGTCGACTTGTTGTCACTCAGCCAACGCTGCTGGAGGATGTCGCGCGAGCGCTCATCCAGTGCCGCCAGTGCCTTGAGCAGACGATCGTGGGAGTCGTCTTCCAGGTCCTGCTGTTCCACCTGGGCAGCCGGATCGAGGCTGTGATCTTCCAGATAGTTGGCCGGCGCCTGATAGGCCGAGCTTTCGTCATCGCTGGGGCCGGCATCGAAGCCAGCATCGTGGGCGGAGAGACGGCTTTCCATCTCACGCACCACGGAAGGTTTGACGTCCAGATCGCCTGCGATGGCATCCACTTCATCGTTGTTCAACCAGGCGAGGCGCTTCTTTGCGCCACGCAGGTTGAAGAACAGCTTGCGCTGAGCCTTGGTGGTCGCGACCTTCACGATGCGCCAGTTACGCAGCACGAACTCGTGGATCTCGGCCTTGATCCAATGCACGGCAAAGGAGACGAGGCGCACGCCCTGATGCGGATCGAAACGCTTGACCGCCTTCATCAGACCGACGTTACCTTCCTGGATCAGGTCCGCCTGCTGCAAGCCATAGCCGCTGTAGCTGCGCGCGATGTGCACGACGAAGCGCAGGTGCGACATGACGAGTCGACGGGCCGACTCCAGATGATTCTCTTCATGCAACCGCAGGGCCAGCTCATGCTCTTCTTCGGCAGTAAGCACAGCGATACGGTTCACCGACTGAATATAGCCGTTTAGATCTTGACCCGGTGACAGGTGGCCAAGTGGCTGAAGACTGGTGCTCATAGTGCAGATGTCTCCATGGTTGCCTAACACGCATGCAAGTAGTGAGACTGTGAAGGTTGGGACAGGTTCCCGTCAATAGCTGTACATGACGTGTACAATTGTCATGACGAGTAGCACTTCGTAACGCTGTCGGGTGTGTGGTGCGTTTAACCACCCACCAGCCCCCTTCACTGACGCCCGACGTGAATGTTGTCAGAACGTAACTGTTGACCTTCCTGGGCAGAAATAATGGCTGAAAACCGCGAAAAATAATCGGAATCAGCGCGGAGAAATACTCGCCAGATGACGTCCGACCGCGATCCAGGCCCCTATCCAGCCCAATATTGTACTCGAAAACAGCAGCGTGGCACCCCCTGCAATGCCCAGCGCGGGCAACACATAGTTGCCGCCATAACTTTGTACAAGAGCCGTCACGGGTGCCGCCAGCCAGTTGCCGCCAAGCGCCAGGATCCCGCAGGCCAGCAGCCCCCCCCCCAGACCGTACCAGGCACCGCTGTAGAGGAAGGGACGCCGCACGAAGGCGTGGGTCGCCCCGATCAGCGTCACGACCTCGATCTCCTGGCGGCGACTCTCCACGGACAGGCGGATGGTATTGCCCACCACCAGCAACACGCCCAGCCCGAAGAGTAGCGCGAGACCCAGCGTCACTTTCTGACCCAGCTCACCCAATTGACGCAGACGCTCGAGCCATGCCAGGTCCAGGCGTGCGCTGGCGACACCCGGCTCGCTCTCGAGACGCGTGGCCAGGGCACGGACAGACTCCGGCGTGGTGTCCAGTGGCGTGATGACGATGCTGGCCGGCAAGGGGTTGTCATCCAGCAGGCTCAGTGAGCGCTTGAGGTCCAGCGCCTGGGCGAATTCCTGCATGCCCTCGGCGGCGGTGATCAGACGCACTCCTCCGACACCGGCGGCGTCGCGCAGCGAGTCCGACAGCGTCAGCGCCTGGCTCTCATCGACCGAGGTTTCGAGATAGAGGGTGAGCTGAGCGCTGTCATTGAGTTCATTATCGAGCAGGCGCGCGCTGTCCAGTGCCAGCCACAGCGCCGCCGGCAACGTCAGCGCGATGGCGATGGCCAGCATGGTCAGCAGGCTGGCGATGGGCGCGGCCAGCAGGCGGCGTGCGCTGTCGCGCGCCATGGCAGCGTGATGACGCAGCCAGCTGCGATAGCGGCTCTCGACCGAGACACGACTGGAGCGCGCGCCCTTGCGCGCTGCACGCTCGGCGGCCTCCGACGATTCAGGCGCCTGCGCGGCGGCCTTGCGGGCACGCGTCTCGGCGCGGGACTGACCACGCTCGCGTGAAGAAGAGGGGGAATCGTTGCGGGAACGCGGGGGACTCATCGGGCATCCTTGTCGGCGATCAGACGACCATCGGACAGCTCCAGCGTGCGATGGTGCAGACGGGCGATCAGCGCCAGATCGTGACTGGCAATCATCACCGTGGTTCCGATGCGATTGAAGTCCTCGAACAGACGCATGATATCGGCGGACAGTGCCGGGTCCAGATTGCCGGTCGGCTCATCGGCCAGCAGCAGCGCGGGCTTGTTGACCACGGCGCGCGCGATGCCGACCCGCTGCTGCTCACCACCGGACAGCTCGATCGGCAACGCCTTCTCGCGATGCAGCAGACCGACCTTGTCGAGCGCCGCCCGCACCCGCCGTGCCTGTTCACGCGGCGGCACCCCCTGGATCATCAGCGGCAGGGCCACGTTGTGGAAGATGTTGCGGTCGGTCAGCAGCTGGTGGTCCTGGAAGACCACGCCGATCTGGCGGCGGTAATACGGCACCTGGGAGGTATGCAGCCGCCCGATATCATGCCCCGCCACCAGAATGCGCCCACGCGAGGGGCGCTCGAGGAGCATGATCAGCTTGAGCAACGAGCTCTTGCCGGCACCGGAATGGCCTGTCAGAAAGACCATCTCGCCACGCTCGACCCTGAAGTCGAGCCCGGCCAGTGCATCGAAGCGCCCTCCATAGCGCTTGCCGACATGCTCGAAGGCAATCATGCCTCGCGCGACTCGGCGTCGGCCTCTTCGCTTGCCTCATCGCCCGCGCGTGCGAACAGGGCACTGACGAAGTCATCGGCCGCGAAGGGACGCAGGTCATCGACACCTTCCCCGACACCGATATAGCGGATCGGCAGATTGAGCTGCTTGGCCAGCGCGAAGATGATGCCGCCCTTGGCGGTCCCATCCAGCTTGGTCAGCGTAAGGCCCGTGATGTTGACCGCTTCATGGAAGGTGGAGGCCTGTGACAGGGCGTTCTGCCCGGTACCGGCATCCAGTACCAGCATCACCTCGTGAGGCGCGGACACATCCAGCTTGGCCATCACGCGCTGCACCTTCTTGAGCTCTTCCATCAGGTGGCTCTTGTTGTGCAGGCGGCCCGCGGTATCGGCGATCAGGATATCGACGTTGCGCGCCTTGGCGGCTTCCAGAGCGTCATAGATGACCGAGGCACTGTCGGCGCCGGTATGCTGAGCGATGACCGGCACCTTGTTGCGCTCGCCCCACACCTTGAGCTGCTCGACCGCCGCGGCGCGGAAGGTATCGCCCGCCGCCAGCATCACGCTGCGGCCCTGGCTCTGATAGCGCTTGGCCAGCTTGCCGATGGTGGTGGTCTTGCCGACGCCGTTGACACCGATCATCAGGATCACGAAGGGGCCGCTGCCCTTGGCCGGCAGCTCCAGGTCCTTGGCGACCGGTGCCAGCATCACGCGCAGCTCTTCCTGCAGCGCTTCATAGAGCGCCTGCGGCTCCTTCAATTCCTTGCGCGAGATGCGCGCGGTCAGGTTGTCGATGATCTCGGTGGTCGCCTCGATGCCCACGTCTGCCATCAGCAGCTGGGTCTCGAGGTCTTCCATCAGCTCATCATCGATCTGCTTCTTGCCGAGGAACAGGCTGGCGACGCCTTCGGTCAGATTGGCGCGCGTCTTGCCAAGGCCGGCCTTGATGCGCGCGAAGAAGCCACGACGTGGCTTTTCGCGCCCGTCGCGGGCCGTTTCACGCGCCTCGTCGTCCTCGACCACGGCGTCTGCGCCAGCGGCGGCAGCCTCGGCGGCACGTGCCTCTTCTTCCTGGCGAGCCTGTTCCAGCGCGGCCTGCTCTTCGGCCTCGATGGCGGCCAGCTGCGCGGCGGCCTGACGCTCTTCTTCCTCGCGAGCCGCGATACGCGCCTCTTCGGCACGCGCTTCACTGGCGGCTTCTTCCGCACGGGCCTGAGCGGCCTGTTCGGCAGCGATACGCTCGGCCTCTGCCTGAGCGGCCTGCTCGGCAGCCAGACGCTGTGCCTCTTCCCGGGCGGCCTTTTCGGCGGCGACGCGTTCTGCAGCGGCCTGCTCCTGGGCGATGCGCTCGGCTTCGTCTCGGGCGGCCTGTTCCTGAGCGGCCTGCTCCTGCGCTGCGCGTTCCTGCGCGATGCGCTCGGCTTCAGCTTCGGCTCTCTGCTCTTCGAGCCTCTGAGCCTCGGCCTGCTGATCTTCGACCTTCTGAGCCTCGTCCCGAGCGGCCTCTTCACCGGCAAGGCGCTCTGCCTCTACCTTCTCGGCCTCGAGACGCTTCGCCTCGAGCCGCGCTGCCTGCTCGGCATCGGCTTGCTCGTGAGGCGTGGCGTCTTGTGTCTGTTCAAGAGCCTGTTGCTCGAGGGCCTGCTGCTCGGAGGCTTTCTGCTCCTGAGCCTTGTGTTTCTTGCGCTTGAAAAAACCGAACATGGCGAGACAGTCCTGAACTCGTGAAAGTGGCGTCATCCTACCATCCCTTCGGGGCTGAAGGTACGCACCGCGCGGCATCCGGCGTCGCACATGCTAGACTCGCGGCATGAAAAAACGCGCATCCTCCCAAGGCCCCGCACGGGGCAGATCCAACGCGCCCTCGCGCGCTGACAAACAGAGCGGCAAGCGTGGCCAGGCCGCCGGTGGGCCAGGTCGCCTGCGCATCATCGGCGGGCGCTTCAAGCGCCGCCTGCTCAACGTGATCGACGCACCGGGCCTGCGCCCGACACCCGACCGCGTGCGTGAGACGCTCTACAACTGGCTGGGCTTTCATGTCGGCGGCGCCCGCGTGCTTGACCTCTACGCCGGCAGCGGCGCGCTGGGCCTCGAGGCGCTGTCGCGTGAGGCGGCGCATGTCACCTTCGTGGAACGCGACAGCCGCGTCGCGCGTGCGCTCGAAGCCAATCTCGCGACCCTCGCCAACGGTGACAGTCTGCCAACACAGGTGGTGACCGGCGATGTCCTGCACTGGCTCGAGACGGCCACTCCCGCCGCGGGCGGCATGGATCTGGTGCTGCTCGATCCGCCCTTCCGGCTCGAGCTGGCCGCCGCGAGCTGCGCACTGCTCGAAGCGCATGGCTGGCTGAGCGATGACGCCATGATCTATCTGGAAGTGGAATCCGGCCTCGGCCCCGTGGTGCCCGCCAACTGGCAGCTGCACCGGGAAAGCCGTGCCGGCGACAGTCATGGCCGCCTGTATCGGCGCCATCCGCCCGCCTGAGCCACCTTCCCACTTGTGTCGACTCAGGCGGCGTCGTAGTCTGCCTGCAGGCGGGTATCGCTGCGCCATCCGGCAAGGATTCCCGACATGGCCGATATTCATCGCACCAGCATTTACCGTATATCTTTACCGCCCTCAACGAACCCCCTCGGGCCACGACCGTGACTCGACAAGGAGATAGCATGAGCACCGAACTCTTTACCCAACTTGAGCAGAAAGTCGGCCAGGCCATCGACAGCATCGAGATGCTGAAGATGGAAGTCGAAGAGCTGAAGGAAGAGAACCAGCGCCTGACCGAAGCCAAGACAGGTCAGGGCGAAGAGCTGGAGCAGCTGCGCCAGACCAACGCTCAACTGCAGGAAGAGCGTGAGCAGTGGGCGAGCCGTCTGGAAGCGCTGGTCGCACGCTTCAGCGAGACCGAGAGCGAAACCCAGAGCGCCTGATGCTCCCGCGTGTCCTGAGCGCTGGGCCGCGTGAACATGCACTCTTGAACAATGACTCTTGAACAGGAGCGCTTGAACAAGAGTGCATGAACAGGGCCTCATGAAAACGCCGCCGACAGGAGACTGTCAGCGGCGTTTTCGTATCGGTGCCAGCACCAGAGTTGTCGTCGGAACCCAGGGTTGCGCTGGATACGGCTCTCACATCAGCGGCAGCGACATGAGCCAGGCATCTTCACGCCCGCCATCCACCATCGGGTAGTAGCCCTTGCGCACTCCATCCCGGGTGAAACCGACTTTCGCGTAGAGAGCTGCGGCGGCGGCATTGCTGGCGCGTACCTCCAGCAGCAGACGCTCAAGCCCCGAGTCACGTTGCCAGTCACGCGCCTGCGCGATGGCGGCGGCCAAAAGGCGTGCACCAACGCCCTGCCCGCGCTGCGCGGCGTGCACGGTGATCGCCTCGATCTCGGCCTCGAAGGGCCCGCGCGCCAACACCACGAAGCCGATCAACTCTGCAGTCGGCGTCTCACCGTCCGACGGCTCACAGGCCTGCCACCAGGCGCCCAGCACACAGCGCGCGTCATCGTTGAGCACATCGATCAGCTGTGACTGGCTCAGGCCGTGTGCCTGGCTGGCCTCGATGGCCTCCAGCGCCGTCAGGGTCGCTTGATCATCGGCCAGCTCACGCAGCTCGAGGCACCGAGAAACTGGCCCGCTCATGAGGCGTCCGTCTGCGGCGATGCCGACTGCCACTCGCGTCCCCAGCGGATCAACAGCGGCCACAGTTTGCGCTTGGCCTCACTGGAGCGCGCCAGCGCCGACAACGCAGGCCCCTGCCAGACCGGCAGGTTCAGCAGGCTGGTAGTCGCCTCGCCGCGCTCGGAGGTAGAGATACCGAGCACCTCGTGCAGCGTCTGGCTTGCCTCATCATTGCCGAAGATCAACAGCCGCTCCGGCTGCCAACCACGACGCGCCGGGCCACTCAGGAAGGCTTGCAATCCTTCGCGGGCTTCCTCGAGTGGCGCACTGGCCTTGAGATGGGGCAGCAGCGGCCAGCGGAAGTGGCTGAAGGTGAGCCCTGATGCCGTCTCGATACCGGCAGCGCGCCACAACGCCTTGAGCAAGGCCTCCCCTTCCAGGTGCGGTGCCTCGTCGCCGGGCAGCATGATCAACCAGCGTCCTTCCAGCGCCGCCAGCTGAACGCTGAAGCGCAGTGGCGGCTTGTCTGCCGCTGGCGGTGTCACTGCCTCATCTACTGCCGGCGCCTCGGCCGAGACCTGCGTCGGCGGCGTGCCCCACGAGGCGGTGCTGCTGGTCTCGGCAGCGCCGGACGTCGGCGAGGCCGCAGCGGGGGCTTCGACCGCCGCCGGCGCCATGCCCAGCAAGGCGCGTGCACTCGAGGCCGGAGAAGGCCCTGGCGGGCGTGGCACAGCGCTGCCGGCCATGCCGCCAGCCTGAGCGGAGGAGCCATGGCTGGCATCCGCCGTCTGGTGGGCAGCAGGCGGACGCGGCGCCTCATCGATCAGCGCGTGCAGGCGCGCCTGGGGCGCGACCGCCTCCGCCGCTTGCGGTTCGGGCCAGTCACACGCCTGGGTGGGCAAGGCATTGGGCAGCTGATAGCGACCGACCCAGGCGGTCAGTCCCATCGCGTCCAGATATTGCAGGCGTTGCGGTTCAGGGGTCATGGTCAGTGCTTGCCGCCGCCCAGACAGTTGGGGGAGTTTGGAATCTCGCCGCCGCGTGCCGCCCACTCCTGCGCGGTGTACAGGTGCAGTGCCAGTGCATGTACCGGGCCATCCAGCTCTTCGCTGAGCAAGGCATACAGCTGCTGGTGACGCTTGACCCGCGACAGGCCGCTGAAGCGATCGCTGACCAGGGTCACCTTGAAGTGGGTCTCGGAGTTGGCCGGCACGCTATGCATATGGCTCTCGTTGACGACTTCGACCATCAACGGGTCAAGCGTCGCGAGCTTGGTGTCTATCTGGGTCTGGATGCTCATGCGCAATCTCCTTGAAGGGGGGAAGCCGCACGACGGGCATGCGGAAAATTGAGGGTGACGATGCGATCGCCACAACGCAAATGGCCTCGGGCATTTTGCCCGAGGCCATTGTAGCGTCTGTCGCCATCACTGACAGTCATTGCTGACGGCGCTTGCTGACAGCTCTTGCGAAAAGTGCGGCGACGGCGCCCATCACGCGCCTGACGATCTGCACGAGCATGACAGAGGGTCAGTCCAGATCGGCCAGCAGCTCGTCATCGACTTCGCTGACTTCCAGCGGTGCCTCGTCGTCCAGGTCAACCGCCAGATAGCTGTGCTCGACGGTCAGGAAGCGCTCGAAGAGTGCCTTGTCCATCGGCTCCGGCCAATGGCGGGTGTCTTCTTCCCAGGCGCGCAGCTCGCTCTCCAGCACGTCCAGCCAGCGCTCGGAGACGAAGCCGTCCAGCGCCTCACGCGTGTCCATCTCGGGAATCAGGTAGACGGTGCTCTCCTGATTGACATCCTCCAGCGCCAGATCCTCACCTCCCTCGCCTTCGGATTCCAGCGAGTTGATCCAGTCGACAAACGCCTGGGTCGGCTTGACGCTCAGGGCGGAACGGTTAAGCAGCTTCATTCTGCACTCTCCAGGACATTCAGGGACAATTCCGAGACAGGACACACCGTGGATGGCAGCGCCGCTCAGAAAGCAGGCACGCGATGCGGGTGAGCCTCGAGGCGTCCAGCGCGTCACCCTGGCAGTGCCAGGGCGCCAGCAGACTGGACGCCGACCATTATGGCCGCTCGCGGGCAACAAAGCCAAGCGCCACCTTGCCTCATCGGCACCGATCATGCCCCGCGGGGCACTCGTCGTCCGTCATTCGTGTGAGCCAGAGACCACAACGCCCCCGATCAGGGATCGGAGGCGTTGTGGGTGCCACCAGCGTGGCCCATCACGATGGCGCATCACGCCGACACATCATGAGGGGCTGGCGGCCTGCTGCTCAGCCCTGCTGCGGACGCATGGCCGGGAACAGCAGCACGTCGCGGATGGAGGCGCTGTCGGTCAGCAGCATCACCAGACGGTCGATGCCGATGCCTTCACCGGCGGTCGGCGGCATGCCGTATTCCAGCGCGCGCACGTAGTCGGCGTCATAGAACATGGCTTCGTCATCACCGGCGTCCTTCTCGGCCACCTGGGCCTGGAAGCGTTCGGCCTGGTCTTCGGCGTCGTTGAGCTCCGAGAAGCCATTGGCGATCTCGCGGCCACCGACGAAGAACTCGAAGCGATCGGTCACGTGCGGGTTGGCATCGTTGCGGCGCGCCAGCGGGCTGACTTCGGCCGGATATTCGGTGATGAAGGTCGGCTGGTCGAGACGGTGCTCGGCGACGGCTTCGAAGATCTCGGTCTCGAGCTTGCCCAGCCCCCAGATCGGCTTGACCTGGATACCGAGACGCTCCGCCGTGGCGCGGGCGGCGTCGTAATCTGCCAGGTCAGCTTCGGTGATGCCATCGCCGTACTTGATGATCGACTCGCGCATGGTCATCTGGATGAACGGCTGGCTCAGGTCGTACTCGCTGCCCTGACAGGTGATCTGCGTGGTGCCGAGCACTTCCTGGGCGGCAGTGCGGATCATGTCTTCGGTGAGCGCGATCAGGTCACGGTAGTCCGCGTAGGCCCAGTAGAACTCGAGCATGGTGAACTCGGGGTTGTGACGCGTCGACAGCCCTTCGTTGCGGAAGTTGCGGTTGATCTCGAACACGCGCTCGAAGCCACCCACCACCAGACGCTTGAGGTACAGCTCCGGCGCGATGCGCAGGTACATTTCCATGTCCAGCGCATTGTGGTGCGTGATGAACGGACGTGCGGTCGCGCCACCCGGGATCTGCTGCAGCATCGGCGTCTCGACTTCCATGAAGCCGCGATCGCTGAGGAAGCGACGGATGGAGGCGACGATGCCGGCACGCAGCGCGAAGGTACGGCGTGACTGCTCGTTCATGATCAGGTCGACATAACGCTGGCGGTAGCGCATTTCCTGATCGGACAGACCGTGGAACTTGTCCGGCAGCGGACGCAGGTTCTTGGTCATCAGCTGGGCGCTTTCGATCATGACGTACAGATCGCCCTTGCCAGATTTGTGCACCGGGCCACTGGCACCGACGATGTCACCGATATCCCAGCTCTTGATGTCCTCGAGCAGCGCTTCCGGCAGGCCCTTCTTGTCGACGTAGAGCTGAATCTGGCCGGAGACTTCCTGCAGCACGATGAAGGGGCCACGTTTGCGCATGATACGCCCGGCGACGGCGGCCTTGCGGTCCAGCGTCTCCAGCTCGGCCTTGTCCTTCTCGCCCAGCTCTTCCATCAGGTCAGCGGCGAGGCTGTCACGACGGAAATCATTCGGGAAGGCACTCTTGCCTTCGGCGGCGGCCTGCTCGCGGCGGGCGTTCAGCTTGGCGCGACGTTCGGCGATCAGACGGTTCTCTTCCTGAGCCTGTTCGGCGGCCTGCTGCTCATCAATGGCGGGGGTCTGCTCTGTCGACATGGAGGGGCCTGTCTCGTGTCAAAGGGTCATGGCCTGGGCCACGACAGATCATGATCAGCCTGACGGTAGTGACCATCAGTGCTGACCGCGATACGGGGATTCGTGGCCTCCGCCGGCGATACCGACGGAGGCGAATAGGCACTGGGCCGCGAGGGTACTCGCGCTCAGAGCCCCATCTTGAGGCTGGCGACGATGAAGTCATCGAGGTCGCCGTCGAGCACCTTGTCACAGTTGCTCGACTGGACGCTGGTCCGCAGGTCCTTGATGCGCTGGTCATCGAGGACGTAGGAGCGGATCTGGCTGCCCCAGCCGATATCGGACTTGGAGTCCTCGAGTTCCTGCTTGGCGGCGTTGCGCTTCTGCATCTCGGCTTCGTAGATACGCGCCTTCAGCATCTTCATGGCGCGGTCACGGTTGGAATGCTGGCTACGCTCGGTCTGGCAGGCCGCCACGATGCCTGTCGGCACGTGGGTGATACGTACCGCGGAGTCGGTGGTGTTGACGTGCTGACCACCGGCGCCGGAGGAGCGGTAGGTATCGGTGCGCAGGTCGGCCGGGTTGATGTCGATCTCGATGTTGTCATCGATTTCCGGCGACACGAACACGGACGCGAACGAGGTGTGACGACGGCCGCCGGAGTCGAAGGGACTCTTGCGGACCAGACGGTGCACGCCAAGCTCGGTGCGCAGCCAACCGAAGGCGTAATCACCCTCGACGTGGATGGTCGCGGACTTGATGCCGGCGACTTCACCGGCGCTCGCCTCGACGATCTCGGTCTTGAAACCGTGATGCTCGGCCCAGCGCAGGTACATGCGCAGCAACATGTTGCCCCAATCCTGCGCTTCGGTACCGCCGGAGCCTGCCTGGATGTCGAGGTAGGCGTTGTTGGCGTCCATCTCACCCGAGAACATGCGGCGGAACTCGAGCTTCTCGAGACTGGCCTTGAGCTGGTCCAGCTCGCGGACGACTTCGTCCACGGTGCCTTCGTCCTCTTCCTCGACCGCCATTTCCAGCAGATCGGAGCAGTCGGACAGACCGTTGCTCATGTCGTCGAGGGTCTTGACGATCAGCTCCAGCGACGCACGCTCCTTGCCGAGCTTCTGCGCGTAGTCCGGGTCATTCCAGACATCCGGATTCTCGAGCTCGCGAGTGACTTCCTCTAGCCGATCCTGCTTTTCGGCATAGTCAAAGGTACCCCCTCAGGACTTCTGCCCTTTCGGACAGGTCCTTGATGAGGTTGGTGATCGGATTGATCTCTTGCATGGTCGTCCTGTCTTGAGGCGATGATGCGTGAATGGGTGCGCGGCGATCCTGTCGCAAGCGACGGGCTCCGCTACATGCCACCCGGAGGTGCATGTGCAGATCGACAGCGCGCAAAGCCCGATATTGTAGCCATTTCCCGGCGTGCCGACCATGCCCGGTTCATCATCCGTGGCCAGCTGGCCAGCGACGGTTCTCGGCTGCCAGACATGCCGCCCATCAGCGGGCAGGCGACGAATACGACCAAAGTCATTCAAACGTCCGTCAGCCTCGAATGGCCCGATTTTCCGCGCCTTGCATGACGTTTATCGAATGCATGCATAAGCCATCCATTTTTTAACATGGACAGCGGGCAGGAAAAGATTCGATGGTAGAAGGCGACACTGGTGTCACCCCTAACAACAATAGCGAGCCTCCCTATCATGGCACGACTGCACTCCCCCTCTCACACCCCCGCACTGCCCAGACGCTTCGCGCTCAAACGCCTGGCAGGTTCTCTGCTGCTGGCCGGGGGCATCGTCGCCTCCCAGGGCATCATGGCCGACACGCTCAAGCTGGCGATCATGGGCGAACCGGCCTCGCTGGACCCGCAGCAGATTTCCGGCACCTGGGAAAATGACGTGGTGGGCGACCTCTTCGAGGGGCTGGTCACTGAAGCCGCCGATGGCGAGCGCATCCCCGGTGCGGCCGAGTCATGGCAGATTTCCGACGATGGCAAGACCTACACCTTCACGCTGCGCCAGGACGGCAAGTGGTCAGACGGTGAGCCGGTGACCGCCGAGGACTTCGTGTACGCGCTCAAGCGCATCATGACGCCGGAAAATGCCTCGGATTACGCCTACATCCTGTATCCGATCAAGAATGCCAAGGCCATCAACAGCGGCGAGGCCGAGCCGGACACCCTCGGCGTGCGTGCCGTGGATGATCACACCCTCGAGATCACCCTCGAGCGTCCGACGCCCTACTTCCTGGATCAGCTGTCGCACTACACCGCCTACCCGCTGCCGAAACATGTGGTGGAGAAGTACGGCAAGGACTGGACCGACCCCGGCAAGATGGTTTCCAACGGTGCCTTCGAGCTGAGCGAGTGGCAGCCGCAGACCCGCATCGTCGCGCTCAAGAATCCTGAGTTCCACGATGCCAATGAGGTCGCGCTGGATGAGGTGATCTACTACCCCATCGAGGAGCGCAACAGCGCCCTGAAGCGCTTCCGCGCCGGCGAGATCGACATCGCGCGCGAATTCCCGACCCAGCAATACGGCTGGCTGAAGGACAACCTGCCGGACGCCACCCACGTCGCGCCCTACCTGGGCATCTACTACTACGTGCTCAACTCGCGCGATGGCCATGCCACGGCAGACCCGCGCGTGCGTGAGGCGCTCAACCTCTCCATCCGCCGCAACGTCATCACCGACAAGATCCTCGGCACCGGCGAAGTGCCGGCCTACAGCTTCGTGCCCACCGGCGTGAACCATTACGACATCCAGGAAATGGCCTTCAAGGACATGTCGATGGATGAGCGCATGCAGAAGGCCAGGTCCCTGATGGAAGACGCCGGCTATGGCCCGGACAACCCGCTGGAGCTGACCTTGCGCTACAACACCAGCGAAGACCACAAGAAGGTGGCCATCGCCGCCGCCGCGATGTGGAAGCCGCTGGGCGTGAAGGTCAATCTGCTGAACGCCGAAGTCGCGGTGCACTACGAGGACATGCGCCAGGGCAAGTTCGATGTCGGCCGCGCCGGCTGGATCGGCGACTACAACGACGCCCAGAACTTCCTCAACCTGCTGGAAAGCGGCGTGCCCAACAACTACGGCGCCTATTCCAACAGTGCGCTGGATGACGACATGCAAGAGGCTGCCAATACGCTCGACATGGAGGATCGCGAGGCACTGATGCAGGACGCCGAGCGCAAGGCGCTGGATGACTACGCAGTGCTGCCGATCTACTACTACGTGTCGCGCAATCTGGTGAACCCCAAGCTCAACGGCTGGCAGGACAACATCGAGGATACCCACCGCTCGCGCTGGGTCTCGTTCTCCGAGTGAGGCAAGCCCTGTGAGCCTCTGACCTGGCTCGCGGTTCTCTAGATCGTCATGGGTCCACGCTCGTGTCCGGCAGGGCAGGAGCGTGGCATCTGCCAAGGATGGCACCAGAAGATGACGTCGCGCCCCACGGGCGTGACAAGGAGTTCATGCATGTCCCCCACCTCACCGATGCAATGCGCGGCAAGCCTCAGCGCAGGCCTGCTGCTGTCCGTTCTTTCTCTCTCCATCGGCGCTTCCGGCAGCGCCATGGCCGCACAATCCACAAGCCCTGCAAGCCAAGGCGAACAGATCCTGCGTATCGCCAATGGCGCCGAGCCGGCGTCGCTGGACCCGCAGCAGACCAGCGGCACCTGGGAGACACGCATCACGCGTGATCTGTTCGAGCCGCTGATCGCCTACTCCGCCGACGGCGAGCTGATTCCCGGGCTGGCAGAGCGCTGGGAGTCGTCCGCCGATGGGCTGAGCTGGACCTTTCATCTGCGCGAGGGGCTCGAGTGGTCAGACGGCACGCCGTTGACCGCCCAGGATGCCGTCTTCGCGCTGCGCCGCCTGCTGACACCCGCCACCGCGGCCCACAACGCCACGCTCTACTACCCGATCGTCAATGCTCGCGCGGTGAATACCGGCGCGCTGGCACCGGAGCAACTCGGCGTGACCGCGCCCGATGCGCAGACGCTCACCATCACGCTCAGTCATCCCTCGGCGACGCTGGCGCAGACGCTGGCGATGAGCGAAGCCGCCCCGCTGCCACGCCATGTGATCGCGGCCAAGGGCGCTGACTGGACGCGGCCGGCCAACATGGTCACCTCGGGTGCCTTCGTGCTCAACGAATGGGCGCCACAGTCGCATATCACACTGTCACCCAATGCTCGCTATCACGCGGCAGACACGGTCGCGCTCGATGAGGTGGTCTACCTGCCCATCGAGGAGAGTCATGCCGCGCTCAATCGCTTTCGCGCCGGCGAAGTCGAGATCGCCTACGGCGTGCCCGCCAGCCACTACGCCTGGATTCAGGACAATCTGGCCGCTGCCCTGCACACCTACCCGATCCTCGGCGAGTACTTCTATGTCTTCAATCTGCGCGAGGGCTCACCCGTGGCCGACCAGCGCATTCGTCGCGCGCTGAATCTGGCCACGCGCCGTGAGGTGATTACCGAGCGCATTCTCGGCATGGGCCAGATTCCCTCCTGGCACTTCGTGCCGAAGGCATTGAGTGAACATCAGGGCGCGCGCTTCGACTTCGCTGACTGGTTGATGGACCGGAGGATGGCGAAGGCGCGTGAGCTGATGGCCGACGCGGGCTACGGCCCGGAAACCCCGCTTGAGCTGACCCTGCGCTACAACACCCTGGAAGACCACAAGAAGATCGCCGTGGCCCTCGGGGCGATGTGGAAACCGCTGGGCGTGAAGGTGACGCTGACCAACACCGAGGCCGCGGTGCATTACCGCGATCTGGCGCTGGGCGATTTCGAAGTCGGGCGTTACGGCATGATCGCCACCATCGCCGATGCATACGACTTCCTGAACTCCTTCAGCAGCGACAACACCTCCAACGCGCCCGGGCTCAGCTCGCCGACCTACGATGCGCTGATCGAGACGGCGGCGCGTGAAGGAGACACTGGCACCCGCCAGCGCCAGCTCCATGACGCCGAGCAGTATCTGCTCGACCACGATGTGGTGCTGCCGCTCTACGACTATGTCACCTCCAGTCTTGTCGACCCCGCCATCAGCGGCTGGGCGCCCAATGCGCTGGACGTGCACCCGAGTCGCTATCTGCAGATCGATACCTCGCGCTGACAGACGACAGTCACCAATAACAACGACACACCCGGGCAGCGGCTCGGACGGAGCACTGGATGCTGAGCTACACCCTCAAACGGTTGCTGCAGGCGATTCCCACCCTGCTGATCGTGATCACCCTATCGTTCTTCCTGATGCGGGTCGCTCCGGGCGGCCCCTTCGATGGCGAGCGCCGTCTCCCCCCGGAAATCGAGCAGAACCTGCGCGCGGCCTATCACCTGGATGAGCCATTGCCGATGCAGTATCTGCGCTATCTGGGTGATCTGGTGCAGGGCGATCTCGGCCCGTCCTTCAAGTACAAGGACTTCGATGTCAGCGAGCTGATCAGCCAGGGCTTCCCGGCCAGCCTGGAACTGGGCATGTGGGCGATTCTGGCCGCGCTGCTGATCGGGGTGCCGCTGGGGGTGATCGCGGCCATCCGGCGCAACTCGACGGCAGATTATGTGGTGATGAGTACTGCGCTGGCGGGGATCGCGGTGCCCAACTTCGTGATCGCCCCGCTGCTGGCGCTGGTGTTCGGCGTGCTGCTTGGCTGGCTGCCGGCCGGCGGCTGGAACGGCGGCGCCTGGCAGAACCTGCTGCTGCCGGTGGTGGCGCTCTCCATCCAGCAGATCGCCTACATCGCCCGCATGATGCGCGCCAGCATGATCGAGGTGCTCGGCAGCCACTACATCCGCACCGCCCGCGCCAAGGGCCTGAGCGAGTGGAAGGTGATTCTGCGCCATGCATTGCGACCGGCGATGCTGCCGGTGGTCTCGTACCTCGGCCCGGCCATCGCCGGCATCATCACCGGCTCGGTGGTGATCGAGCAGATCTTCGGCATTCCCGGCATCGGGCGCTATTTCGTGCAGGGTGCGCTCAATCGTGACTACACCCTGGTGATGGGCACGGTGGTCTTCTATGGCGCCTTGATCCTGCTGCTCAACCTGATCGTCGATCTGCTCTACAGCATGCTCGACCCGCAGATCCGCTACGACGACTGACCCGAGGCCCTGACATGTCACAGACAACTCCCGCCCCCCACGGCACCGGCGGTGCCAGTGCCTTCGACGGCCAGCCCCCTGCCGCGCCGGCAGGCGACAGCCTGACCCGCGACGCCTGGCGTCGCCTCAAGCAGAATCGCGCCGCCATGTGCAGCCTGGTGGTGATGGCCATCATCGTGCTGGCCTGCCTGATCGGCCCGTGGCTGACGCCCTTCGAACTCGATGAAGTCGACTGGAACGCCATCGGCACCGGCCCGGACCTGGCCTCCGGCCACGTCTTCGGCACCGACGTCAACGGCCGCGACCTGCTGACCCGCACCCTGCATGGCGGCCAGATCTCGCTGTCGGTGGCGCTGGTCGCCACCTTCGTCAGTCTGGTGATCGGCGTGCTCTACGGCGCCGTCTCCGGCTACTTCGGCGGACGCACCGACAACCTGATGATGCGCTTCGTCGACATCATGTATTCGCTGCCATTCATGTTCCTGGTGATCCTGCTGATGGTGGTGTTCGGTCGCAACATCTTCCTGATCTACGCCGCCATCGGTGCGGTGGAGTGGCTGGACATGTCGCGTATCGTGCGCGGCCAGGTGCTGGCGCTCAAGAAGCGCGAATTCGTCGAGGCGGCGCATGCGCTGGGGGTGCGCGACCTGCAGGTGGTCACCCGCCACCTGATCCCCAATGCGCTGGGCCCGGTGATCGTCTACGTCACGCTGACGGTGCCCAAGGTAATCCTGCTGGAAAGCTTCCTGTCGTTCCTCGGTCTCGGCGTGCAGGAACCGCTGACCTCGTGGGGCGTGTTGATCTCCGAAGGCAAGGACATGATGGAGACCGCGCCCTGGATGCTGCTGGTGCCCTCGGCCTTCCTCGCCGCGACCCTGTTCTGCCTCAACTTCCTCGGCGATGGGCTGCGTGATGCCCTCGACCCCAAGACTCGCTGAACCGGAGCGCTGATCATGACTTCTTCACCCTCTACCTCCGGCACCTCCTCCAGCCTGCCGCCAGCACGCAACGCCGCCGACCAGGCGCGCGCCGACACCCTGACTCGCCTGGGCCTGGCCGCCGAGGCGCCGGGCACGCCGCCGCTGATGGAGGTCGATGATCTCAAGGTCGACTTCCAGCTGCCGGACGGCGCGGTACCCGCCGTCAAGGGCGTCAGCTTCACCCTCAACAAGGGCGAGACGCTGGCGCTGGTCGGCGAGTCCGGCTCCGGCAAGTCGGTCACGTCCACCGCCATCCTGCGCCTGCTGCCGGAACTCGCCGAGATAAAGGGCGCCATCCGCCTGCGCGGCGAAGACCTGCTGAGTGCCTCGACGCGGCGTATGCGCGAGCTGCGCGGCAACCGCATCGCCACCGTCTTCCAGGAGCCGATGACCTCGCTCAATCCGCTGCACCGCATCGGACGCCAGATCATCGAGGTACTGGCGCTGCATCGTGACCTCAAGGGTCGCGCGGCTCGCCACAAGGCGCTGGAACTGCTTGAGCAGGTCGGCATTCCGGAGCCGGCGCGACGTATCGACAGCTATCCCCACGAGCTGTCCGGTGGCCAGCGTCAGCGCGTGATGATCGCCATCGCGCTGGCCTGCGAGCCGGACCTGCTGATCGCCGATGAACCGACTACCGCACTGGATGTCACGGTGCAGGCGCAGATCCTGCGGCTGCTCAAGTCGCTGCAGCAGCGCTACGGCATGGCGATCCTGTTCATCACCCACGACCTGAGCATCGTGCGCCACTTCGCGGACCGCGTCTGCGTGATGCGTCACGGCGAGCTGTTGGAAACCGGCGCCACCCACGACGTCTTCGAGCGCCCGCAGCACGCCTACACCCGCATGTTGATCGATGCCGAACCGGCCGGCGAGAAGGCCCCGGTGGCCGCGGATGCACCAGTGCTGCTGTCGGCGCGCGATGTGCGTGTCAGCTTCACCATCAAGCGTCCGCTGCTCGGCCCCAAGGTCGCCTTCGAGGCGGTGCGCGGCATCGATCTCGAGGTGCGACGCGGGCAGACCATCGGCATCGTCGGCGAGTCCGGCTCCGGCAAGTCGACGCTGGGTCGTGCCCTGCTGCGCCTGCTCAAGAGCCAGGGCAACATCGACTTCGATGGTGTGGACATCGCCGCGCTGGACAAGCCCGGCATGCGGCCGCTGCGCTCGCGCATGCAGGTCGTCTTCCAGGACCCCTTCGGCTCCCTGTCGCCGCGCCTGACCGTGGGCGAGATCATCAGCGAAGGCCTGCGTGTGCATCATCCCGAGCTCAATCGCGCCCAACGCGATGCGCGGGTCTGCGAAGCCCTGAGCGAGGTCAGCCTCGACCCCGGCATGCGCAATCGCTATCCGCATGAGTTCTCCGGCGGTCAGCGCCAACGCATCGCCATCGCGCGCGCCCTGGTGCTCAAGCCGGAATTCCTGCTGCTGGACGAGCCGACCTCGGCGCTGGACCGCTCGGTACAGGTCACGGTGATCGACCTGCTGCGCGACCTGCAGGCGCGTCATGGCCTGACCTATCTGTTCATCAGCCATGACCTGGCGGTCGTGCGTGCGTTGTCAGACCACCTCATCGTGATGAAGGAAGGCGAGGTAGTGGAAAGCGGCAGTACCCACGCCATCTTCGAGGCGCCCCGGGAGCGTTATACGCGTGAATTGATGCAGGCCGCCTTCGCCCCGGACCTGGGCCAGGCGCACCACTGACACCCTGAAAAGACGACATGCCTGATGGGCGCTGCGGCGCCCATCAAGACCCCACTTTGCCTGGGAAAAGGCGCAGGGCCTCATTACTGCCTGCCTGAAGGGTGGCGATGAGCGCCCGGCCTCGCCCCGGGCAAGGGCAGCCGGGTGCTTGCACCCGACCGAGGCCGGAGCAGGACGCTCCGGCATGACCCACGCCGATGGAAAGACATGCACAGGATGACGATGCAACCTACAACAACAGCCAGCATCCCCCTTCACACTCACTCACGACTGCGTCACGCGATTGGCGCAGCCCTGCTCGGCACGGGACTGCTGAGCATGAGCCCCATGGCCCAGGCCATCGAGGTCTACAAGACGGATACCGACCGCGTCGAGTTCAGTGGCCGCCTGGCGGCGTTTGCGGTGATCCAGGATGGCGCACACGACGAGATCTACAACGGCGGCTCACGGGTGCGCCTGATCCACGAGCATCAGTTCGAGCAGGGCTGGAGCTCCATCATCCGCGCCGAATGGGGCTTCGATCCCTGGTTCAAGGACGGCACCGATGCTCACTACAAGCGCATGCTCTACGCCGGAGCGGCCCACGAGAAATGGGGCAGCTTCACGGTCGGCAAGCAGTATGGCCCCTGGTACGACATGGTGGCCGTCAACACCGACTGGTTCTGGATCAATGGTGGCGAGGCGTCAGGGACATTCGAAGGCCGCAGCGGTGATGGTGGCCTGCATGGCACGGGGCGGCCGGACAACTCGCTGTACTGGAAGAAAGGCTTCGACGACGTCACTGTCGGCCTGCTCTACCAGCTCGGCCATGACGGCCAGCACAGCAACGAGACCTCACTCTTCGAGGATGGCGTCTTCACCACCGAGACCGAGTACTCGGGGTATGAGCGTGACTACAGCTATGAAGCCGCGCTCAACTGGCACCCGAACGAGGACTTCACGGTAGGCGGGGTCTTCCACCATACGGAGATGAGCGACTACGAGAGCGGCAACAGCGAGAACGGCGATATCGATGCCTGGCTGCTCGGTGGTCACTGGTCGCCGGGCAACTGGTACATCGCCCTCGTCGGCGGGGAATATCGCAATCACATCGCCGGCAGCACCCTGGACTCCTCGGAAAGCTTCGTCGACAAGGCGCGCGGCGCGGAATTCGTGGTCAACTACAAGTTCAAGGAGGTCATCTGGGGTGATGACAGTGTCGAGCTCTATGGCGGCCTGAACCACCTGGAAGACGCCGACAGCGAAGCACGCTACGCCTATCAGATTCTGGGCGCAGCCTGGCGGGTCAAGGACCTGACGCTGGCCACCGAGTATCGCTTCGACAACAGCCGCCAGTCAGACGGAAGCGAGTACAGCGCCGACCGCGACCAGTTGATGTTCCTGGCGCGTTACGACTTCTGATCGTCATGTCAGGCGCTGGTGACGGTTCGCCAATGCTCGCGCTGAGGCGATAGTTCCGCCCTTGCCTGATGAACCCGGCAGGACGACAAGAAAACGCCCGGTCATATGACCGGGCGTTCTTTGTATCGATTGTCCCGAAATCAGCTCAGCGTTTCAGCCGCTTACGTACTCAGAAGCGATAGGTCGCGCCGAGACCGAAGCCATGCGCTTCATTCTCATAATCGGCTTCATAGGTACCACGGTTGGGCTCGCTCAGGCTGACGGTGGCCGTCTCTTCCCACAGGTAGGTGTAGGCCATGTCGATGGTCAGCTCCGGCATCGGCGTCCAGCCGGCCCCCAGCGAGAAGATGGTGCGATCCCCGGACGGGATACGCGCGCTGCGATGCTCATCCACGGTCGGGCTGTCATCGAAGGCCATGCCGGTGCGCAGCACCCACTGCGGATTGAGCTGATAGCTCAGACCCACCGCGTACTGCCAGCTGTCCTCGTAGCCCTGCTCCTCGACGATGTCGCTCATGTTGTCGACTTCCACCGCGATCTCGTCAAAGCGGCTCCAGTGCACCCAGGTCACGCCTGCCATCAGCGTCCAGCGATCATCCAGCTTGTGCGTCACGGAGAAGTCGATGCTTTCCGGCAGGGTCACATCCAGCGACGCATCCTGCTCGGTATTAACGAAGCCCGTGCCAGTGAAGACATTGTTGTACTTGGCCTCGCCTTCCAGGCTGTAATCCACCTTGGAGCGATAGGACAGACCGAGGCGGGTACTTTCCACCGGCTGGAAGATGACCCCGACGTTGTAGCCCCAGGCGGCATCGTCGCCCTTGATCTTGACCTTGCCATCGCCTGCGCCGACATCGAGAGTATTCGACGTCAGCTCACCCTTGATGCTGTTGTAGGTCACACCGGCACCGATGGCCCACTTGTCATTGATGCGGTAGGAGATGGTCGGCTGGGCGGTGACCACCTCGACTTCACTGTAATTGGCGAAATAACGGCCGCGGAAATCAGAACCATAATCGGTGATCACGCCAAAGGGTGCGTAGACCCCGAAGCCCAGTGCTACCCGATCATTCATCGGCTGCACGTAATAGAAGGAAGGCACTGCCGCCCCCGGCACCATGTCGCCGTCATCTCCGCCAGAGACTGGCCGACCGAGTGCATCATTCGCGCTGGCGACATCAATATCGGTATTGACGTCAAGATAGGTCACACCGCCGGTGATCTGGGCACGATCCAGGAAGGACATGCCGGCGGGGTTGCCGAACACGGTGGAGGCATCATTGGCATTCGAGGCGCGCCCGGCGAAGGAGGTGCCCTGGGTACTGACACTCTGCTCGTTCAGCTGGAAGGCCCCCGCGTGAACGCCACCGGCATAAGCCGTGGCTACCGTTGCCAGAGCGACCCCGAGGGTGAGTTTGTTCATCTTGTTTTTCATTATGGATGGCGTCCCATTGCAGGTGGCTGGAGAGCCGCATGTTGTTGTTATCATTCGTTGATGCATAGCTCTGTCATCTACGTTTTGGGCGAGTCGTGCGTTCAAGTCAAGGGCGAACGTTTGTTTGAATAGGGAGATTTCTAGTATTCAGGGAACTTTCATTCATGTCTGCACTGTCACGTGCTGCTAAGCCCATGACCTGACGACGATTTCGTGCCTTGTCGCCAGCGTTTAAAACACGACAGCCCCCTCTTCTCCCCCCTCTAGCCTATTGGTCGAACATCAGATTTTTCGTATGTATCGGCTCGCTTGACCTATGTGCAACACATAAGTCTTACACTGATGATCAGTCACGGAACATTGGCTGCCGACAGACCTACAGGGCAGCCGAATGCTCTCTCCGCCACTCTCGATCACCAGGAGATGATGCAATGAAAGTCGCCGAACTGGCCCGCGCGGGGGGCGTCACCGCCGAAACCGTTCGCCATTACACGCGCCAGGGGCTGATCACGGCCCGACGTGATCCCGTCAACAACTATCAGCGCTTTGATGAGCAGGCGCTGGTACGACTCAAATTCATCAGTCAGGCACGCCAGCTGGGCTTCAGCCTTGCCGACATCAAACAGATTCTCGAGCAGGCGGATCAGCACGACTCGCCGTGCCCACTGGTTCGTGACCTGCTGCGGCAGCACCTGCCGAAAGTGCGCGAGCGAATTCGTGAGCTGGAAGCCCTGGCAGGGCGCATGGAGCATGCGCTGGATTGCTGGCAGGACCTGCCGGATGGCGTGCCGGACGGCAACAGCGTGTGCTGTCTGATCGAAGGCTTTCCGCAGGACATGCCCGACACCGCTTCCACTTCTCAACATCGCGACGGGGGGCAGTCATGATGACCCCGTCACTTCCCGAGACGCGACTTATGCAGGCACCAGGCATCCATTGTCAGGGCTGTGTCAGCAGGATTCGTCGTGCCTTGCAGGCGCAGGACCCGCAGGCCGAGTTGCTCGGCGCGCCTGACGCGGAGCTGTTGCTGATGCACAGCCAGCTATCATCCACGGCACTGCAGGAAGTCGCGGAAGACTGCGGCTACCCCCTCAAGGAGAAAGCCCTGCCGGAACGCGCCCATCATGATCTGTCGGTGTACGGCATGCACTGCCAGAAGTGCGTCGCCAGATTGCGCGAGGCCATCCAGCACTGGGATGACACCGCGCAAGTCAGTGGCACGCCGAAAGAAGACACTCTCGACGTGGTCGCCTGTCTGCCGCGCGGGCTGCTCGAGAGCATCATTCTCGAGACGGGCTATTCGCTTGAGGCCCCCGCCGAGGTGGATGAAGCTCAAGTCGCGCCGGCTGCTGATACCCCGGCCGTTGCAAACAAGGCAGCGACTGCGAGCCAGCCAGCCGATAGCGCAAGCACCGAGTTCTCACTGTCCGGCGTCACCTGTGCCAGCTGCGTGGCGACGATCCAGAAGGCACTGGATGGCCTGGATGGAGTTGAGCAGGCGCAGGTCAACTTCGCCTCACGCACCGCCCAGGTCACGAGCCGCCTCGCTCCCGACGAGATCGTCTCTGCCATCGAAGGTATCGGCTACGGGGCAAGCCTGGTGGAAGACGCGCAGGCCGGTGAGCAGCAACAGCAGGAAGACGCCGATCAGGAATATCGCTCTCGTGTCCGCGACAGCGTGCTGTCGCTGGGCATCGGTATCCCCCTGATGATCAGCATGTTCTTCCATCACCCCGGATTCGAGGGGCTCGAGCGCGGGGTGTGGCTGGCGATCGGCGTCGCCGTGCTAGGCGTGCTCGCCACGGCAGGACGCAGCTTCTTCACCAGCGCCTGGAAGGCCTTCACGCACCATCAGGCCAACATGGACACGCTGGTGGCGCTCGGTACCGGAGCGGCATGGATCTACTCCATGGGCGTGCTGCTGTTTCCCGACAGCGTGCCCCCGGCGGCGCGCGGACTCTACTTTGAAGCCTCGACCATGATCATCGGCTTGATCAGCCTGGGGCAGGCGCTGGAAGTCCGCGCCCGGGGCCGTACTCAGCAGGCGCTGCGCGCGCTACTTGATCTGCAGACTCGCACTGCCCGCGTGATCCGCGACGGTGAAGAGCACGAGGTCGATATCAACGAGGTCCGCAGCGGGGACCAGGTGCGCATTCGCCCCGGTGAGCGCATTCCGGTGGACGGCAGGGTCATCGAGGGCCAGAGCCATATCGATGAATCGATGCTCAGCGGTGAACCGCTGCCCGTGTCACGCGGTATCGGCGATGAAGTAGCCGCCGGCACGCTCAATACGCGTGGCAGCCTGGTCTTCGAGGTCGAGCGCGTCGGTAGCGAGACGCGCCTGGGACGCATCATCAGCCAGGTGCGTCAGGCGCAGAATTCGCGCCCGCCGATTGGCCGGCTGGCTGACACCATCTCCGGCGTGTTCGTGCCCAGCGTGATGATCATCGCCATCGTCGCGGCGCTGGTGTGGTTCAACTTCGGGCCTGCGCCGACCGGCGTCCATATGTTGGTGGTCGCGACGGCGGTACTCGTCATCGCTTGCCCGTGTGCACTGGGTCTGGCGACGCCGATCTCGACCATGATCGGGGTCGGCAAGGCAGCGGAGCATGGCGTGCTGGTACGCAGCGGTGAGGCACTGCAGACCGCCAGTCGCTTGACTGCGCTGGTGGTCGACAAGACCGGCACCCTGACGCGCGGCAAGCCGGAAGTCACCGAGGTCTCGCTCCTCGAAGGGGAAGACGAGGAAGCCGTGCTGGATGCAGCATATGCACTGGAGCGGGGCTCCGAGCACCCGCTGGCCGCGGCGCTGCTGGCACATATCGAAGCCAGACGCCCCGATGCCTCGCGCAGCAAGGCCTTCCATGACTACCAGACCATCAGCGGGCGCGGCATTCAGGCCCAGGACGATACAGGTCGCACCTGGCGCATGGGCAACGCTGCCATGCTGGAAGAGGCAGGCATCAGCCTTGCTCCTCTCAGCGAGCAGATCACGGCGCTGGAAGACAATGCGCGCACCTTGATCCTGATGGCTCGCGACGATGAATTGCTCGCCGTCTTCGGGCTGGCCGACCCGCTGCGTGACGATAGTCGCGATGCCATTGCTCGCCTGCATGCCATCGGCCTCAAGGTGATCATGCTGACCGGTGACAACCCTCACACGGCAGCGGCCGTGGCGCGCGAGACAGGTATCGATGATTACCGTGCTGGCGTCTCACCGGATGACAAGCATGATGAGATCGCGCGGCTGCAGCAGGAAGGTCATGTGGTGGGCATGGTCGGCGATGGCATCAATGATGCGCCGGCGCTGGCGCTGGCCGATGTCGGCTTCGCGATGGGCGAAGGTACTGACGTTGCCATCGAGACCGCCGGTATCACGTTGATGCATCCGTCGCTGGGCGGGGTCGCGGATGCGATCGCGATCAGCCAGGCCACCCTGCGCAACATCAAGCAGAACCTGGTGGGTGCCTTCGGCTACAACCTGATCGGCATCCCGATTGCCGCGGGCATCCTCTACCCCTTCACGGGCATGTTGCTGTCGCCGGTCATCGCGGGGCTGGCCATGTCCTTGTCATCGGTCACCGTCGTGACCAATGCCAATCGTCTGCGTCGATATACGCCCCCGAGCGCAGCTGGATCCGCAACGGGTAGCCCCGAGAATACCGCCACCACCTCACAAGGAGCGTCAGCATGATCTGCATGGCCATCAATCTGCTAGGACTCGGCCTGATTGCCGCCATTGTCTGGTGGTTCTGGCTCGCCAAGTCATGAAACACACTCCCAGCCTTGCTCTGTAGTCCTGCAGTTGCGCAAGGCGATCGCACAAAGGCAATCGCACAAGATTATCACCTCCAAGCCCTGTCACACGCTGTGTGGCAGGGCTTTTTTCGTGACCTCTTCCTGCCTAAAAGAGCACCAGACGGCTCTCGCAAGACTCGCAACGAGAGTGCTCATGGCATGCCGCCCGGCAACTCCGAGGCCTGGGCCCCCGGCAGCACACTGGAGGGAAAATAGCTGTCGCGAGTTCGTATGGATAGCTCCTGCACTGCCGAGTCTTGAGTTTTCCACAGCCGCTTTGCTCTACTTTACCCCGCGTGCCTCTTATTTATCCCGCTTGATCAAGGTGCCGTTAATGCAAAAACGCCCCTGCCACATCAGTGACAGGGGCGCTTCCTTTGGCCTTCTTTCTGCACAGCGGATCTGCTGACGTCTCTATGCATGCCTTTCCACACATGTCGCACATGGCTTCTCCCACGCATGACCTTCGCGCCTATGATTTTTCCTTAGCACAAAGAGAACCGCCCCTGCAGCAAGGCTACAGGGGCGGTTCAGTATAAGTGCCTGACGATGACCTACTCTCACATGGAGAAACTCCACACTACCATCGGCGCTAAGCGGTTTCACTTCCGAGTTCGGCATGGGATCGGGTGGTTCACGCTCGCTATGGTCGTCAGGCGAAACGGTGGCATCTTGCGATGCCTGAGTCTCGAGGCTTGTGGCCTCGGGACTCGCAATATGAATCATGCTGACCGATATGTCGTCGATCCTGTCGCAATCCCGGCGGTTTGCCGGAGCAAACCCCTTGGGTGTTATATGGTCAAGCCTCACGGGCAATTAGTACTGGTTAGCTCAACACATTGCTGTGCTTCCACACCCAGCCTATCAACCTTGTAGTCTTCAAGGGCCCTTCAGGAGGCGCAAGGCCTCAGGGAAGTCTCATCTTGAAGGGGGCTTCCCGCTTAGATGCCTTCAGCGGTTATCCCGTCCGAACGTAGCTACCGGGCAATGCCATTGGCATGACAACCCGAACACCAGAGGTTCGTCCACTCCGGTCCTCTCGTACTAGGAGCAGCTCTTCTCAAACTTCCGACGCCCACGGCAGATAGGGACCGAACTGTCTCACGACGTTCTAAACCCAGCTCGCGTACCACTTTAAATGGCGAACAGCCATACCCTTGGGACCGACTTCAGCCCCAGGATGTGATGAGCCGACATCGAGGTGCCAAACACCGCCGTCGATGTGAACTCTTGGGCGGTATCAGCCTGTTATCCCCGGAGTACCTTTTATCCGTTGAGCGATGGCCCTTCCATACAGAACCACCGGATCACTAGAACCTACTTTCGTACCTGCTCGACGTGTCTGTCTCGCAGTCAAGCACCCTTATGCTCTTGCACTCAATGCACGATTTCCAACCGTGCTGAGGGTACCTTCGTGCTCCTCCGTTACTCTTTAGGAGGAGACCGCCCCAGTCAAACTACCCACCATACACTGTCCTCGATCCGGATGACGGACCTGAGTTAGAACGCCAATGATGTCAGGCTGGTATTTCAAGGTTGGCTCCACCGCATCTGGCGACGCGGTTTCAAAGCCTCCCAGCTATCCTACACAGACAACATCAGCATCCAGTGTAAAGCTATAGTAAAGGTTCACGGGGTCTTTCCGTCTAGCCGCGGGTACACAGCATCTTCACTGCGATTTCAATTTCACTGAGTCTCGGGTGGAGACAGCGTGGCCATCATTACGCCATTCGTGCAGGTCGGAACTTACCCGACAAGGAATTTCGCTACCTTAGGACCGTTATAGTTACGGCCGCCGTTTACCGGGGCTTCGATCAAGAGCTTCGGACGAATCCTAACCCCATCAATTAACCTTCCGGCACCGGGCAGGCGTCACACCCTATACGTCCGCTTGCGCGTTTGCAGAGTGCTGTGTTTTTAATAAACAGTTGCAGCCACCTGGTATCTTCGACCGGTAGGAGCTTACGGAGCAAGTCCTTCACTCGAACCGGTGCACCTTCTCCCGAAGTTACGGTGCCATTTTGCCTAGTTCCTTCACCCGAGTTCTCTCAAGCGCCTTGGTATTCTCTACCTGACCACCTGTGTCGGTTTGGGGTACGGTCGCATGTGATCTGAAGCTTAGAGGCTTTTCCTGGAAGCGTGGCATCGATGACTTCCTGACCGTGGTCAGTTCGTCTCGCATCTCGACCTCGGAGGAACCGGATTTGCCTGATTCCTCGGCCTACATGCTTTCACCAGGACAACCAACGCCTGGCTCACCTAGCCTTCTTCGTCCCCCCATCGCAACCACATCCGGTACGGGAATATTAACCCGTTTCCCATCGACTACGCGTTTCCGCCTCGCCTTAGGGGCCGACTCACTCTGCTCCGATTAACGTAGAACAGAAAACCTTGGTCTTCCGGCGGGGGAGTTTTTCACTCCCCTTATCGTTACTCATGTCAGCATTCGCACTCGTGATACCTCCAGCAGACTTTTCAATCTACCTTCATTGGCTTACACGACGCTCCTCTACCGCTCATCCAGAGGATGAACCCGTAGCTTCGGTACCTGATTTAGCCCCGTTATATCTTCCGCGCAGGCCGACTCGACTAGTGAGCTATTACGCTTTCTTTAAAGGATGGCTGCTTCTAAGCCAACCTCCTAGCTGTCTGAGCCTTCCCACATCGTTTCCCACTTAATCAGGATTTTGGGACCTTAGCTGACGGTCTGGGTTGTTTCCCTTTTCACAACGGACGTTAGCACCCGCTGTGTGTCTCCCACGCTGCACTCACTGGTATTCGGAGTTTGCCTCGGGTTGGTAAGTCGGGATGACCCCCTAGCCGAAACAGTGCTCTACCCCCAGCGGTGATACGTGAGGCGCTACCTAAATAGCTTTCGAGGAGAACCAGCTATCTCCGGGCTTGATTAGCCTTTCACTCCGATCCACAGCTCATCCCAGCATTTTTCAACATACTTGGGTTCGGGCCTCCAATTGATGTTACTCAATCTTCACCCTGGCCATGGATAGATCGCCCGGTTTCGGGTCTATACCCTGCGACTGGTCGCCCAGTTAAGACTCGGTTTCCCTACGCCTCCCCTATACGGTTAAGCTCGCCACAGAATATAAGTCGCTGACCCATTATACAAAAGGTACGCGGTCACACCACGAAGGTGCTCCCACTGCTTGTACGCATACGGTTTCAGGATCTATTTCACTCCCCTCGCCGGGGTTCTTTTCGCCTTTCCCTCACGGTACTGGTTCACTATCGGTCAGCCAGGAGTATTTAGCCTTGGAGGATGGTCCCCCCATGTTCAGTCAGGGTTTCTCGTGCCCCGACCTACTCGATTTCACGTGGCTCAGACTTCGACTACGGGACTATCACCCTGTATCGTCAAGCTTCCCAGCTTGTTCGCCTGTCAGTTGTCACGCTTAAGGGCTGGTCCCCGTTCGCTCGCCGCTACTTGGGGAATCTCGGTTGATTTCTTTTCCTCCGGGTACTTAGATGTTTCAGTTCCCCGGGTTTGCCTCTATAGGTTATGTATTGGCCTATAGATACTCACCTGATGGTGAGTGGGTTTCCCCATTCGGAAATCGTTGGGTCGCAGGGTATTTGCCACCTCGCCAACGCTTATCGCAGGCTATCACGTCCTTCATCGCCTCTGGCTGCCAAGGCATCCACCGTATGCGCTTAATCGCTTGACCATATAACCCCAAGGGGTCTGTCAAGGATTACGAATCTGTCGGACCTCTCCGACATATCGTTTGATGGAGATGTGCTTGGCGCACATTCCATCGTCAGCATGATTCACATTGTTAAAGAGCGGCTGTTCAGAGAACAGTGAGAAGTCACACAACCTTCACGAGGAAGGCGATATGCTTGTCACTGTGGACTGTGCAGCGTTATCAGGTAGTAGAAGCTGAACCGGACTTTCATGGTGGAGCCAAGCGGGATCGAACCGCTGACCTCCTGCGTGCAAGGCAGGCGCTCTCCCAGCTGAGCTATGGCCCCAAAAGTCGGCAAAACCGTGTCGACAAAAGCACGAAGCTTTTGGTGGGTCTGGGCAGATTTGAACTGCCGACCTCACCCTTATCAGGGGTGCGCTCTAACCAACTGAGCTACAGACCCGACACTACTACTCGATAAACTAACTTGATCAGGTAATTCGTTGTGAGCACTTGCCGCGAGCAGTAGACAGTGTCGATAAGGAGGTGATCCAGCCCCAGGTTCCCCTAGGGCTACCTTGTTACGACTTCACCCCAGTCATGAACCACACCGTGGTGATCGCCCTCCCGAAGGTTAGGCTAACCACTTCTGGTGCAGTCCACTCCCATGGTGTGACGGGCGGTGTGTACAAGGCCCGGGAACGTATTCACCGTGGCATTCTGATCCACGATTACTAGCGATTCCGACTTCATGGAGTCGAGTTGCAGACTCCAATCCGGACTGAGGCAAGCTTTATGGGATTGGCTCCACGTCGCCGTATTGCAACCCTTTGTACTTGCCATTGTAGCACGTGTGTAGCCCTACCCGTAAGGGCCATGATGACTTGACGTCGTCCCCACCTTCCTCCGGTTTGTCACCGGCAGTCTCCTTAGAGTTCCCGACATTACTCGCTGGCAAATAAGGATAGGGGTTGCGCTCGTTACGGGACTTAACCCAACATTTCACAACACGAGCTGACGACAGCCATGCAGCACCTGTCTCAGAGTTCCCGAAGGCACCAATCCATCTCTGGAAAGTCCTCTGGATGTCAAGGGTAGGTAAGGTTCTTCGCGTTGCATCGAATTAAACCACATGCTCCACCGCTTGTGCGGGCCCCCGTCAATTCATTTGAGTTTTAACCTTGCGGCCGTACTCCCCAGGCGGTCAACTTATTGCGTTAGCTGCGCCACTAAGTCCTCAAGGGACCCAACGGCTAGTTGACATCGTTTACGGCGTGGACTACCAGGGTATCTAATCCTGTTTGCTACCCACGCTTTCGCACCTCAGTGTCAGTGTCAGTCCAGAAGGCCGCCTTCGCCACTGGTATTCCTCCCGATCTCTACGCATTTCACCGCTACACCGGGAATTCTACCTTCCTCTCCTGCACTCTAGCCAAGCAGTTCCAGATGCCGTTCCCAGGTTGAGCCCGGGGCTTTCACACCTGGCTGACTTAGCCACCTACGCGCGCTTTACGCCCAGTAATTCCGATTAACGCTTGCACCCTCCGTATTACCGCGGCTGCTGGCACGGAGTTAGCCGGTGCTTCTTCTGCGAGTGATGTCTTTCCTCGGAAGTATTAATCCCGAGGCGTTCTTCCTCGCTGAAAGTGCTTTACAACCCGAAGGCCTTCTTCACACACGCGGCATGGCTGGATCAGGCTTTCGCCCATTGTCCAATATTCCCCACTGCTGCCTCCCGTAGGAGTCTGGGCCGTGTCTCAGTCCCAGTGTGGCTGATCATCCTCTCAGACCAGCTACGGATCGTCGCCTTGGTGAGCCGTTACCTCACCAACAAGCTAATCCGACATGGGCTCATCCGATAGCGCAAGGTCCGAAGATCCCCTGCTTTCTCCCGTAGGACGTATGCGGTATTAGCCTGAGTTTCCCCAGGTTGTCCCCCACTATCGGGCAGATCCCCATGCATTACTCACCCGTCCGCCGCTCGACGCCTTCTAGCAAGCTAGAATCGTTTCCGCTCGACTTGCATGTGTTAAGCCTGCCGCCAGCGTTCAATCTGAGCCATGATCAAACTCTTCAGTTGAAAGCTTGATAGTCTGTTAAGCAGACCAAACTTGGTTCAGAGTCAAACTTCTCGTGAGAGGCTTGCTCCGATATTTGGTGACCTTGTCACCACTCATCGGCAAGCGCTCACACGAATTACCTGATCAAATTTTTAAAGAGCGTCACTGTGAAGCGAGGAGGCATATTCTACCCGGAACGCTTGATAAGTCAAGCACTTGATGATGAGTCAATCGACTGCCTCTAAGCATCATCAAGCGGTGAGGAGCATTGCTCGATCACCTGTTCCACAAGGAGTGCGGCGTATTCTAGCCAATCGCCCGGGATTGTCAATCGATGATTTTCGAAGCGGGCTTCAAAAACATCAAGCAAAACAATCACCTGCAAACCTCTTTCACCGCTGGTAACGCCATGCGTCCCCGGCAGCGGATGCGTACTTTACGCAGAAATCGGTTTGATGGCAAGGGTTTTTGGGCCTGGAATTTCAATTCATCCAAACAAGCTCATGCAGGCACTGCGTGCTCCAGCATCAACTGCAGTGACTCTCTCCCCCGCCAGCGATTGCGCGACAGCTTGTAAGCACACTTCACAGAGGAACCCACACCGAATGCCGGCGATTCCCCCGGCGACAGCGCACGGAACCAGATCGCCTTGAGGCGCGTACGCCCGAGCGAGAGTTCCAATGACAGGTGCGTGCCATCGGCGCCTACCGGCCTGAGACTCTCGACCAGGAAGCTGCCCTCGAAGAGAGGCGCCTCGAACTCACGTCCGAAGGGCGCCAGACGCTCGAGCTCATCCAGCGTTTCCAGACTCAGCTGCCCTTCCACCAGCTCACCATCGCTGAGAATCAAGGGATTGAGCGCCCTCTCCCCCAACTGCTCCGCGGCTGCCTGTTGCAGAGCACGAGTGAAGGTATCCTTTTCCGCCAGCGGCAAGCCCACCCCAGCGGCGCCGCGATGTCCACCGAAGCGCGGCAGGCAGTGCGGCACGAGATCATGGGCGCGCTGCAGCGCATTCCGCAGGTGCAATCCTTCGATGGAGCGCCCGGAGCCCGTCAACATGCCGGGCACTGCGGCTGGTGTCAGCACGACGGTCGGGCGCCCGAACTGCTGCACCAGGCGCGAAGCGACAATGCCCTGCACCCCGGGATGACCATCCTCCAGGTGGACCACGATCACCTGATGACCTTCCCGCAAGGAGGTGAGCGCCAGGGCACGCGCCGACTCCACCATCTCGGCCTCGATCGCCTTGCGTGACTGGTTGTCCTGATCGAGCACTTCCAGTGCACGCTGGGCAGCATCATCTTCACGCGCCAACATGAAATGCAGCGCGGCGTACGGGTCATCCAGACGCGAGCGGGCATTGATACGCGGCCCCATCTGGAAGGCCAGCGTCTCGGCATTGAAGGGCACGCTATCCGCCCCGAGCCGTTCTGCCATCGCGCGCCAGCAGGGTTCCTGCATGCGGTTGATCAGCGTGAGGCCCAGATTGACGACCGCACGATTGATCGCACTCCCCCCCAATGACACACAGTCCGCCACTGTCCCCAGTGCCACATACGACAACCACGGCGACAGCTTGGGGGCGTCGCTCGCCAACCTGCCCTGTTCGATCAAGATGTTGCGCGTCAAGGACATGGTCAGCCAGGCGACCATGCAACCGGCAATGGTCGCGTCGGGGTAGGCGCAGTCATCGCGTGTCGGATTGACGGTCGCGTAGGCGGAAGCCGGCGGCCCTTCCTGAGGCAGTGCATGGTGATCCGTCACCACGACATCTATCCCCGCTTCCTTGAGCAACGCCAGACGCGCCTCATCACTGGAGCCGCAGTCCGCGGTCACGATCAATGACGGGCGCGGCGACAGCGTCATGATGCGCTCGACCAGCGGCAGACTGATCCCATAACCATCATGGATGCGATGGCCGATAAGGCTATGCACGCGGTCGTAAGGCACATCGAACAGCTCGGTCAGCGTGCGCAGCATCACCACATGCGAGGTGATGCCGTCCACGTCATAGTCCGTGAGGATGCCGATATGCTCCCCCTCGGCGACGGCGCGCGCGATGCGCTCTGCCGCGCGCCGGCCATCGGCCAGCCGTTCGGGATGCTCGATATGCCGGAGCGCCGGTGTGACCAGCGCCTCCAGGGGGGCCTTGCAGCTCTCCAGCGTCAGGCGCCCTGCCAGCACACGCGCCTGCAATTCACTGAGCCCGGTCGCGATGCCCTGTTGATAGAGACGCTCGTCCCGCACGCGCGGCTGAATGACTCGCGCAATGCTGGCCGCGAGCATGCGCTCATCCGGTCGACTCATGGAATCTTGCGAGAATGGGGGCGACACGGGGGAAGTGACAGACATGAAGAGCTCCTGACAAACGACATGGCCGTCATCTCGGCAGCGGACTGCAGACATGACGGCCATGAAAAGATGACTGCCGATCACCCCGAGCGGGCAAACCGGCAGTTGTTGCAATCACCCGCGGCGATTTTCGCGCACGAAGTCCTGCACTGCCGCCAACTCCGCCGGCAGTACGCTATAGCGCTCCTCGCGCTCCAGCAGGTCATGCAGGTGCGGCGGCAGGTCGACGCCAGCAAAGCCGGCACGCGCCACGGCTTCGGCAAACTTGGCCGGATGCGCCGTCGACAGCGTGATCATCGGCGTCGCGCTATCGGTACGGCAGACCTCAGCCGCACGATAGCCGGTTGCCGTATGCGGATCGAGAATCTCACCGGTGCGATGGTGGGCCTCACGGATGACTTCGAGGATCGTCTCGTCATCGACACTGTGACTGGAGAACAGCTCACGCAGCTTCGCCAGCGGGACATCCGCCAGTGCTGCCGGTTCACGCGAGAAGTGCTCGAGCAGCTCACGGATCGCCTGACCATCGCGGCCATAGGCCTCGAACAGCAGGCGCTCGAAGTTGGAGGACACCACGATATCCATCGACGGTGCCAGCGTCGCCTTCAGCTCCTGACGCGAGAAGTCATTGGAGGAGATGGTGCGATGCAGAATGTCGTTGGCGTTGGTGGCGATCACCAGCTGGCGCACCGGCAGCCCCATGCGCGAGGCCAGATAGCCGGCAAAGATGTTGCCGAAGTTGGCCGACGGCACCGTGAAACTGACCTGGCGCGCCGGAGCACCCAGCGCCACACCGGCGGCCACGTAGTAGACGGTCTGAGCCATGATACGCGCCCAGTTGATCGAGTTGACCGCAACCAGACGCGTGCCGTTCAGGAAGTCCTGATCGGCAAAGCTGGCCTTCACCATCGCCTGGGCATCATCGAAGTTGCCTTCGATGGCGATGTTGAAGACGTTGGGCGCCAGCACGGAGGTCATCTGGCGACGCTGCACTTCGGAGACACGGTTGTGCGGATGCAGAATGAAGATATCCACATGATCGCAGGCACGGCAGCCTTCGATGGCGGCAGAACCGGTATCGCCGGAGGTCGCGCCCATGATCACCGCACGCTCGCCGCGCTTGGCGAGGAAGTGATCCAGCAGGCGACCCAGCAGCTGCAGCGCGACATCCTTGAAGGCCAGCGTCGGGCCGTGGAACAGCTCCAGCAGGTAATGGTTGCTGTCGAGCTGATTGAGCGGCGCGACGGCATCGTGACTAAAGGTCGCGTAGGTCTCGCGCACGATGTCACGGAAGGTCTCGTCATCGATGGCGCCATCGACGAAGGGCTTCATGACACGGAAGGCGATTTCCGCGTAGGACTCACCGGCCATCGCCGTCAGTTCTTCGGCGCTGAACTGCGGCAGGGTTTCCGGCACGTACAGGCCACCATCGCTGGCAAGCCCCGTGAGAACCACATCTTCAAAACCGAGCGCCGGCGCCTGGCCGCGCGTGGAGATATAACGCATGTCGTGTCTTCCCGTGGCTCTTGCCACCGTTATGATTCTTGCTCTTCCGGCCTGCGCCGGCTGCCCAGCGGGGCGGTGCCATCAGCGTCGATAGCCCCACCCCGTTTGCCCGCGATCAGGCGTTGTCGTCGAGATCCTCGACACGAATGCGCACCACGGACCCGGCGACATCCACCAGCGCTTCCAGCTGACGAATCGCTTCGTTCATGTGCAGTTCGCGCGCACGGTGCGTGAGCAGAATGATCGGCACCAGCTCCCCTTCGGTGGCTTCCTTCTGGATGATCGCCTCGATGGAGATGCCCTGATCGGAGAGTATCGACGCGACACGTGCCAACACGCCCGGGCGGTCCACTGCGTGCAGACGCAGATAGCAGGCCGTCTCGATCTCTTCCATCGGCAGGATCGGCAGAGTGTCGCCGTGCTGATTAATCTCGGAGAAGGCCAGATACGGCACGCGGTAGCGGTGGTCGGTGGCGATATCGCGCGCCACGTCGAGCAGGTCCGCGACCACGGCAGAGGCCGTCGGCTCGGCACCGGCGCCAGCGCCGTAATAAAGGGTCGGGCCGACAGCGTCGCCCATCACCTCGATGGCATTCTTGACGCCATGCACATTGGCCAGCAGACGCTCCTTGGGAATCAGCGTCGGATGCACGCGCAGCTCGAGGCCCTTGGCCGTGGCGCGAGTGATGCCCAGATGCTTGATGATGTAGCCCAGGTTATCGGCCTGCTCGATGTCCTCGGCCGTGATGCGCGAGATGCCTTCGGTGTAGGCCTTGTCGAACTGCAGCGGCACGCCGAAGGCGATCGAGGCCAGGATGGTCAGCTTGTGCGCGGCATCGATGCCTTCGACATCGAAGGTCGGATCGGCTTCGGCATAGCCCAGCGCCTGAGCCTCGGCCAGCACGTCCTCGAAGCTGCGACCTTCATCACGCATCGCGCTGAGGATGAAGTTGCCGGTGCCGTTGATGATGCCGGCCAGCCACTGGATGCGGTTGGCACCCAGACCTTCACGCAGCGACTTGATGACGGGAATGCCACCGGCCACTGCGGCTTCGAAGGCTACCATCACGCCTTTCTCGGCCGCGGCACGGAAGATCTCATTGCCGTGGACGGCGATCAGCGCCTTGTTGGCGGTCACGACATGCTTGCCGTTGGCGATGGCTTCCATCACCAGCTCATAGGCGACATCGTAGCCGCCGATCAGCTCGACCAGCACGTCGACCTCGGGATTACGCGCGACCTCGAAGATGTCATGCGTGCGGCTGACGCCGGTGATGTCGCAGTCAGGATTGTCGCGTCGTGCGCCGACCTGTTCGACGATGATCGGGCGTCCAGCACGACGCGCAATCTCATCGGCATTGCGAATCAGCACGTTATAAGTGCCGCCGCCTACGGTCCCTAGACCACAGATTCCTACTTTCACCGGTTTCAACGTCGCTTTCCTCTCTTGTTACGGTATCCAGCCTTGAGGGCCGCGCCACTGTCAGCGACGGCCTTGCCGATCTCACGTCGGTCTATTATCCAGACATCCTGCACGTACGTCTGTCGTGACCACGGTAGCAAGGCAGGACGCCCTGTCAACGCGCAGTCTTGTCGCCTGTGGTTCATGTGATTCGTGTGGCTCAGTCATCGATGCCCAGCATGGTGGCAAGACGCTCCACCGGCAGGTAGCCCGGCACCATCTGGCCATCCGGCATCACGATGGCCGGGGTGCCCTGCACTCCCATGCGCGTGCCCAGCTGATACTGGCTTTGCACCGGCGCATCGCAGCTGGCCGCCTGCCTGGGCACTTCGCCTTCATTCTTGATCTGGTTCATCGCCTCGGTGCGATTCTCGGCGCACCACACCTGCGCCAGTTCACGTGCGCCCTGCGAGCGCATGCCACCGCGCGGGAAGGCCAGATAGCGCACTTCGATGCCGCGTGCATTGAGCTCCGGCACTTCCTGGTGCAGCTTGCGGCAATACGGGCAGGTGGTGTCGGTGAAGACACTGATCACCGCCTTGACCTCACCCGCCGGGCGGAAGATGACCATATCATCTTCACTGACCTCGGCCAGCAGCTTGAGACGCTCGCCATTGGCCTTCTGCTCGCTGAGATTGACCAGCCCCTTGTCGCCATCATTGCGGTACATCTCACCCACGATCAGATGCTTGCCGTCGATATCGGTAAAGAAGCTCTCGCCACTGGTCAGGCGCACCTCATAGAGGCCATCGATGGGGCTTGAGGCCAGTGATTCGACCGGCAGCGGCTGGCCATTGACGACGAGCTTGTCACGCAGATCATCCAGGGTATCAGCCTGGGCCAATGGCGCCACCAGCGTCAGCACGGCGCCGGCACTCAAGAGGCGAATCGCACGGGACAGGGCCTGCGGACGACGGAAAGACTTGCTCATCAAACACTCCTTGGCGTCCGCGCGCAGAGGAAAGGACACTCAGCCACGCGGATGATGTTCGGCATGCAGACGCTCCAGACGCGCCTGGGCCACATGGGTATAGATCTGGGTCGTGGAAAGATCACGATGTCCCAGCAACAGCTGCACGACACGCAGGTTGGCACCGTGATTGAGAAGGTGCGTGGCGAAGGCATGGCGCAGCGTATGCGGTGACAGAGGCTTGCTGATGGCCGCAGTCACGGCGTGACGCCGGATGCGATGCCAGAAGGTCTGTCGCGTCATGGCCTTGTCGTGTCGGCCGGGAAACAGTGCCGGACGCGTCTGGTCGGCCATCATCGCAGGTCGGCCAACGGACAGCCAGCGTGACAACCAGTCACAGGCCTCCTCGCCCAGCGGCACCAGCCGCTCACGATCGCCCTTGCCGGTGACACGCACGACGCCCTGGCGCAGATTGAGCGCATCGACACTCAGGTTGACCAGCTCGCTGATACGCAGCCCCGCCCCATAGAGCACTTCGAGCATGGTGCGGTCACGCAGCCCGATGGGCGTCTCGAGATCCGGCGCCTCCAGCAGGCGCTCGACCTCTTCCTCATCCAGCGTGCCCGGCAGGCTGGGAATCACGCGCGGCAGGCGCACCTCATGCAGCGGGTCCGCCTCGATCATGCCTTCGGCCAGCGCCCAGCGATAGAAGCGCCGCAATGCCGACAGCAGGCGCGCCGTGGAGCGCAGCGCATGCGACTCACGCCGCGAGTCACAGAAGACCTGCACCTTCTGCGGTGCCACGCTCAGCAAGGGCACCGTGTCAGCACCCGCCTCCGCCTGATCGGCCAACCAGCGCCGCCAGGCCGTGAGATCACTGCGATAGGCACCGAGCGTATTGTCACTGGCGCCCCGCTCTAGCCACAACGTATCGAGAAAGGCCTCGACCAACGCATCGTCGTCCATCATTCCCGCTCCCCCATCCTGAATGACGCGCCATCCACGCTCGCGTGGCCGTCATGTACCGCGGCACCGGGCCTGCGTGAGCCTCGATTCTACCGTGATGCCCTGACGATGAAATGAACCCGCTGCAAGTCACACCGGATTTCCCTGGCGCACACACGAAGACCCCGCCATGCGATGCATGGCGGGGTCTTCGTGTGGCGGAGGAGCAAGTGGCAATTCGCTCCCCCGCAGTACTGCCGAGTTCTGCAGTCAGGGAATGCGGAGCGCTTAGCCCAGCTTTTCCTTGATGCGTGCAGACTTGCCGCTACGCTCACGGAGGTAGTACAGCTTGGCCTGACGGACGTCACCACGACGCTTGACGTCGATAGCGGCAACCTGCGGGCTGTAAGTCTGGAAGGTACGCTCGACGCCCACACCGTGGGAGATCTTGCGGACGGTGAAGGCGGAGTTCAGACCGCGGTTACGCTTGCCGATCACCACGCCTTCGAAGGCCTGCAGACGCTCACGAGTACCTTCGACAACCTTGACCTGGACGACGATGGTGTCGCCCGGTGCAAAGGCCGGGACTTCCTTGGCCATCTGCTCGTTTTCGATCGCCTGGATCAGTTTATTCTTGCTGCTCATCGCTAGCTCCAAATTCGTTAGCATCAATCCCGAGATTGATGTTCGTCATGACCCCGGCACCGCAAACGGCCTTGAACACGGGGATCGACCTTGTGTGTGACGCGCCACGGAACTCCCGCAAGATGACTCCGGGCCGTGCCGCACCTCCGCCACGGTGGTGGCCTTCTCCTGACAGCGAACCTTCGGTTCGCAGCGGTCAGGCCTTGCCTTTCCGGGCGTGCTGCGCGATGAACTCGTCGAGCAGCTTGCGCTCCTCACGAGTCAACGTGCGACTCTCCAGCAAATCCGGACGCCTGAGCCAGGTACGTCCCAGAGACTGCTGCAACCGCCAGCGCTTGATCAGGGCATGATTGCCACTGAGCAGAACATCCGGCACCCGCTTGCCGTCGATGACTTCAGGGCGGGTATAGTGCGGACAATCGAGCAGGCCATCAGTGAAGGAATCCTCCTCCGCGCTGGCTTCATGCCCGAGTACGCCCGGCACCAGGCGCGCAACCGTATCGATCAGGACCATGGCCGGCAGTTCCCCGCCAGACAGGACGTAATCGCCGATCGACCACTCCTCATCGATCTCCTCTTCCACCACGCGTTCGTCAATGCCTTCATAGCGTCCGGCCACCACGATCAGGCGCTCATTCGTCGCCAGTTCACGGGCACCGGCCTGATCCAGCTTGCGGCCTTGCGGGGAGAGATAGATCACGCGGGCGTCGTCACCACCAGCGGCACGGGCGTCACGAATGGCACCTCGCAGGGTCTCGACCTTCATCAACATGCCGGGACCACCGCCGTAGGGACGATCATCGACCGTACGGTGCCTGTCGGTGGCGTAGTCGCGAGGATTCCAGAAATCAACCTCGAGCAGGCCCTTGTCGACCGCTCGGCCGGTCACGCCACTGGCGGTAATCGCCGTGAACATTTCCGGAAACAGGCTCACTACACCAATCCACACAGGCGTCAGCTCTCTGTGCTTAACATCAGAATTCGGGATCCCAGTCGACGCTCATGCGCCCAGAGGTGAGATCCACATCGCGAACCACCTGATCGGGAAGGTACGGCACGAGCCGTTCCTTCTCATCGATGCTGTCGTCGTTCGGCTTTATCACCAGAACGTCGTTGGCACCGGTCTCCATCAGGGTGCTCACTTTCCCGAGGCGCTGGCCATCCAGCGTTACCACCTCGAGACCTTCCAGTTGATGCCAGTAGTACTCACCGACTTCCAGCTGCGGCAGGTGCTGCTTGGGCAGGAGAATCTCCGCCCCGGCCAGCTCCTGTGCTGCTTCGCGACTGTCGATACCTTCGAGCTGTGCCACCAGGCCCTTGCCATGGCGACGTGCCTGAGCGAGGCGGGCGGGAATCTGCTTCCCGTCCAGCTTCAGCATCCAGCCAGCGTAATCGAAGATGCCGTCAATCGGGCTGGTGTAGGAATACACCTTGAGCCAGCCTTTGACGCCATAGGGGCTGGTAAGCTTCCCCATTACCACCACATCATCGTCATGCGATGACGCTGCGGTCGGCTGCGGATTGTTCGGTTGAGTAGGCATCCTGGAATCAAGCCTGCTGCTTGCCAGCTTCCTTGATCAGCTGAGCGACACGGTCAGAGACCTGTGCGCCCTGCTGCTGCCAGTGAGCGATGCGCTCGAGATCGACGCGCAGACGCTCTTCCTGGCCGCGAGCGACCGGGTTGAAGAAGCCGACGCGCTCGATGAAGCGGCCATCACGGGCTGTGCGGGAGTCAGCTACAGCCAGGTGGTAGAAGGGACGCTTCTTGGCGCCACCACGTGCCAGACGAATGGTAACCATTGCGTAATCTGTCCTTCGTGTTGAAGTGAAAATCGTGCCACAGAACTCGTCTTCGCATGGAGGGTCCACACGAAGAGGCGACATTCTACGGAAATTGGCAAGCCTTGGAAACCTTTTTCCAAGGCCATACACACGCTCCGCGACACGGGACGTGCCACGGAGCGCTATTCCAGGTGTCAGCGCCCATGTCTCATCAGCGCTGCATCGGGCATCGGGTCAGCAATCAGCGACGCGGGAAGCGTCCGCCACCCATACCGCCCATGCCCCCCATACCGCCGGGGCCGCCAGGACCACCGCCACCGCCCATCATGCCGGACATGCCACGCATCATCTTCTGCATGCCACCTTTCTTGCCGGCCTTCTTCATCATCTTGGCCATCTGCTTGTGCTGCTTGAGCAAACGGTTGAGGTCCGGCACCTGAGTACCGGAGCCCATGCAGATGCGGCGCTTGCGCGACCCATTGATGAGGGCTGGGTTGCGGCGCTCCTTGGGCGTCATGGAGTTGATCATCGCCTCCAGCTTGCCCAGCTCCTTCTCGCTGGCCTGGCTCTGGGCGACTTCCGCCAGCTGCCCCATGCCCGGCAGCTTGGACATCAGGCTGCCCATGCCCCCCATGTTCTTGAGCTGCTGCAACTGGTCACGGAAGTCCTCGAGATCGAAGCCTTCGCCTTTCTTGACCTTGCTGGCCAGCTGCTCGGCCTTGCTCTTGTCGACGGTGCGCTCGGCTTCCTCGATCAGCGACAGCATGTCGCCCATGCCGAGGATGCGCGAGGCGATGCGGTCCGGGTGGAAGGGTTCGAGGGCGTCGACCTTCTCCCCCATGCCCATGAACTTGATCGGCTTGCCGGTGATGTGACGTACGGACAGGGCCGCACCGCCACGCGCATCACCGTCGGCCTTGGTCAGCACGACACCGGTCAGTGGCAAGGCTTCATGGAAGGCCTTGGCGGTGTTGGCGGCATCCTGACCGGTCATCGCATCGACGACGAACAGCGTCTCGTCGGGATTGACGCTGCGGTGCAGGGCGGCAATCTCGTCCATCATGTCGGCATCGACATGCAGGCGACCGGCGGTATCGACCAGCACCACGTCGTGGAACTGGATACGCGCGTGCTTCATCGCCGCTTCGGCGATGGCCACCGGCTGCTGGGAGGAGTCGGAGGGGAAGAAATCGACCCCGACTTCCTTGGCCAGCGTTTCCAGCTGGTCGATGGCGGCCGGACGATAGACGTCCGCCGAGACCACCAGCACCTTCTTCTTCTCGCGCTCACGCAGGTAGCGTGCCAGCTTGGCGACGGTGGTGGTCTTGCCCGCGCCCTGCAGGCCTGCCATCAGAATGACGGCCGGACTGCCCTTGAGCGTCAGACCTTCATTGGCTTCGCCCATGATCGCTTCCAGCTCCTGCTGGACGATCTTGACGAACTGCTGGCCCGGCGACAGGCTCTTGGACACTTCCTGACCGACGGCACGTTCGCGCACTCGCTCGATGAAGGCCTTGACCACCGGCAGCGCGACATCGGCTTCAAGCAACGCCTTGCGCACTTCGCGCAGGGTGTCCTTGATGTTGTCTTCCGTCAGCTTGGCCTGGCCGGTAATCGACTTCAGCGTATGCGACAGGCGATCACTCAAACTTTGAAACATGGGCCTCTCCGGCTAGGGACGTCTGGGGTCCGCGCTGCGGGGACGAGGGCGTAAGCCACCTCGTGACCGGCGCACGGCATGACGCCCCAGCGCGTGAATGGTTATCCTGTCGCGCATTATACGCACAGGGCGGCCGTGTCTCCATGCATGCAAGACTTGCAAGTCGCCATCCTGGCGATGACATGCATGAAGGAAGCAGCGCCGACAATCGTCATGCAATGCGGAGTCTGTTGCCGCGCGGGCCTCATCGCCCGTCAGAGCACGCGACAGGACACCGCGAGTGGATGCAATCCCGGCGGCGCATTCGGTATAGTCTCTGCAGATAGACAGTGTCTCATGCGAGGCCTGATCTCCCGCTACCCTCCGGCACCTGGACAACAGCACATGCAGGCTCTGCCTTTTGCCTTTCTGGCCATCATCTTCTATCTCGGCGCCGGCCTCTGGCAGGGCCTTACCCTGACACGCCGCGTCCCGGCACGCACGCGTCTGGTGCGCAGCCTGGCGCTGATCGCCGTCGCCTGCCATTCCGTCATCGTCTGGGTCACGCTCAACCACGGTGGCGCGCTGCACCTCGGACTGTTCGAGAGCGCTTCGCTGGTCAGCTGGGCCATCTGCCTGCTGCTGGTCATCGCCAGCCTGTTCAAGCCGGTGATCGCCGGGGGCGCGGCGCTGTTCCCGGTCGCCGCCGCCTGCGTGCTCGGCGTGATGAACCTGCCGAGCGCCACCACCGAGAACCCGCTCTCCCCCGGCCTGGTCGCCCACATCTTCACCTCGGTGGCGGCGTTGGCCTTCTTCAGCATCGCGGCCATGCAGGCCGGGCTGCTGTCACTGCAACAGCATGCGCTCAAGAAGCGACATACCCGCGGTATCGTCCAGGTGCTGCCGGCACTGACCAGCATGGAGCGCGCGCTGTTCGAGCTGATCTGGGCCGGCATGATCCTGCTCAGCGTATCGATCATCAGCGGCACCATCTATCTGGACAACATGTTCGCCCAGCATCTGGCTCACAAGACCGTGCTCAGCCTTGGCGCCTGGATCATCTTCGCCGTACTGCTGTTCGGGCATCACGTGCTGGGCTGGCGCGGCCAGCGTGCCGCACGCTGGACACTGGGCGGCTGCCTGGTACTGGCACTGGCCTTCTTCGGCACCAAGTTCGTGCTGCAAGTGATATTTTCCCACTAAGTCCTGCCATCCCGACAGAGATCGCTCGCTGCGCCTGATGCATTGCAGCGAGCGTGTCAGTATCATGCGCCTAAATCCGCCACCGAGGACCCTTCACTCTTGAGCGACGACACCCCGTTGGGGCTGCTGTTCGGCCTACTGGTCATCCTGATCATCCTGTCTGCCTTCTTCTCGAGTTCCGAGACCGGCATGATGTCGATCAACCGCTACCGTCTCAGTCACCGCGCCAAGGGCGGTGAGCGCGGCGCCAAGCGTGTTACCCGCCTGCTTTCCCGCCCGGACCGCCTGATCGGCGTCATCCTGATCGGCAACAACTTCGTCAACAACCTGGCCGCCTCGCTGGCGACCATCATCGCGATCCATTACTTCGGTGATGTCTCAGGCCCGGCCGTCTCGACCGCCGTGTTGACCATCGTGGTGCTGATCTTTGCCGAAGTGACGCCCAAGACCATGGCCGCCGTGAACCCGGAGCGCATCGCCTATCCGGCCTCTCTGGTACTGGAGCCGTTGCTCAAGCTGCTCTACCCGCTGGTATGGCTGGTCAATGGCATCTCCAATAGCCTGCTGCGTCTCTTCGGCGTGCGCGATGTCAGCGGCGGCGCCGACAGCCTGACTCGTGACGAGCTGCGCACCGTGGTCCATGAGGCTGGCAGCATGATTCCGCGTCGCCACCAGGGCATGCTGCTGTCGATCCTCGATCTCGAGAACGTCACCGTCGATGACATCATGGTGCCTCGTCAGGAGATCTTCGGCATCGACCTGGACGATGACCTCGACATCATCCTCAGCCATATCCGCGCCAGTCAGCACACGCGGGTGCCGGTCTACAAGGGGGACATCAACAACATCATAGGCATCCTGCACCTGCGCAACGCGGCGCGCTTCCTGTCACTGGACGAGGTCACCAAGGCCTCCATCATCCAGGAAGCCCGCGAGCCCTACTTCATCCCGGAGTCCACGCCGCTGCATACCCAGCTGCTCAACTTCCAGAAGCAGAAACGCCGCATCGGCATCGTGGTCGACGAGTATGGCGATGTGCAGGGGCTGGCGACATTGGAGGACATCCTCGAGGAGATCGTCGGCGAGTTCACCACCGATGTCGCCGGTACGCATCAGGAGATCCACCCGCAGGACAACGGCAGTTACGTGATCGAAGGCACCGCCAACATCCGCGAGATCAACAAGGCCATCGGCTGGCAGCTGCCGACTGACGGTCCCAAGACACTCAACGGCCTGATTCTGGAACACCTGGAATCCTTCCCGGATGCTCCGGCCAGTCTCGCCATCGGCACTACGCGCATCGAGATCCAGCAGGTGAAGGACAACCAGATCACCTCGGCACGCTGCTGGCAGGCAGCCCGCACCACACGCACCTGATGTCGCCATTGCCCCTCGGCATCACGTCGTGATGCCAAAAAGAGCCCGCCACCCGGCGGGCTCTTCACGTTCCAGCTCGTTGCAATGCCGTGTTGCATGCCGTGAAGCGGCCAATGGCGAAGACACGCGTTATCCTCTGCCTGCGCCACGACGAGCACGGTGACATCCGGCCTGTTGACTCACGATCACCGCCACCGAATCCGCCGACCGTCTTTCCGCCACGCCCACCACCTGCACAAAGGGCCGACATGACCTCAGCCTCCCCTTCGAAGATTGCACTGCAGCACCACCCCGCCCGCTTCACGCTGATGCTGGCGTTGATGGTCGCCCTCGCCCCTCTGGCCACTGACGCCTATCTGCCTGCCATGCCGTCCATGGCAGGCGACTTCGGCGTGGACGAGCATCGTATCGGCCTGACCATCACCATGTTCTTCTTCGGCTACGCGATGGGGCAGCTGGGCGGCGGTCCGCTGTCCGACAGCCTGGGGCGTCGCCCGGTGGCCCTGAGCGGCTTCGTGCTGTTTCTCGTCGCCGGTCTGGGCTGCGCACTGACCCGCGACTTCCATTGGCTGCTGTTCTGGCGAGTGCTGCAGGGCATCGCCACCGGCATGACAGGTGGTGTCTCACGCACCGTGGTAAGGGATGTCGCGACCGGCAAGGACGCCGCTCGCCTGATGACCAACGTCACCATGGTGCTGATGACCGCGCCGTTGATCGCCCCGTCCCTCGGGGCCTTGGTGATCTCGCTGAGCCACTGGACGACAATCTTCTTCGCGCTGGGGGTCTACGGACTGCTGGTCGGCCTGATCATCCATCGCTGGCTGCCGGAAACCCACCCGCCCAGCGAGCGCACGCCCTTCAAGCCCCGCAATGTGCTGCGTAGCTATCGTGACATCCTCTCCACGCGCGGTGTACCCGGCCATCTGATGCTGATCCTGTGCGGCCCCGGCATCATGTTCACCTTCATCACCAATGCCAGCTATCTGTATCAGGGGCTGCTCGGGATGACACCGCCTCAGTTCGCGCTGGCTTTCGGTGCCAACGTGGTGGCGATGTTCGTCGGCAATCGTCTCAATCATGTCGGCCTCAAGCACCTGCGCATGCGCACCCTGGTCAAGCTGGCACTGGGTGTCCAGCTGACAGGCATCTGCTGGCTGCTGGGGCTGGGCCTGAGCGGCATGATCAGCGCCGCTACCATGATTCCCGGCATGCTGGTGGTACTTGGCGCAGGCGCCATGATCACCCCCAACGTGATGGCAGACTACCAGTCGCTCTTCGCCCGCGGTCACGGTGTCGCCAATGCCATCTCGGGCACCACGCTCTTCCTGGGCGGCGGGCTCTATGGTGCCATTGCCAGTCTGTGGCTGAACGGCACTGACATGCTGCCGGTGCCCCTGGTGATGCTGACAGCCTGCCTGATCGGCAGCATCGGCTTCTGGATCACGCGCCATACCGCCCCGTCCAATCAGCCCAGTGCCCGCAGTGGCGCCACCACGTCTGCTTGAGTGAGCCCACCGGCCGCCCTGGATGAGGCACACGCAAAAAGACGCCGCCCGCGAGATCACGGGCGGCGTCTTGTCTTCAGGGGCAGGGCTGGCTCTCACCAACCGGGGTGACGGCTGAACACGAGCGAGGCCGCTTCATCCTGTCACCGATTGCCTGCCAGGCGTGTCGCCTTGCGATGCAGATCACGCACCGCTTCTTCGAGCTCCACCGCCTTGGTGCCGACAGGGTCGAAGGTACGTCCTACACACAGCTCTACCCGCCCGCGCAGACGCCGCGGGAACTTGGCGAAAGCAGGCCCGCCGCCGTGGGAGAACCAGGACCCCCATAGTCCGCCCAGCGCCATCGGAATCACCGGCACCGGGTCACGCGCCAGAATCAACTCCAGCCCGCGCCGGAAGCGGCCGACCTCACCATCACGCGTCAGCTTGCCCTCGGGGAAGATCATCACGACTTCTCCCTCGCGCAGCGCCTTGCCGACTTCCTCCAGCGAACGGCGCACCCCTGCCGGGTCCTTGCGTGAGGAATCCACCGGAATCGCCCCGGCAATGCGGAAGAACCACTTGAGCCACGGCGAGTGATAGATCTCGGCATCCATCAGGAAACGCAGCGGACGCGGACTGGCCCCGCCCAGAATCAGCGCATCCATGAAGCTGACGTGATTGCACACCACCAGCGCCGCCCCTTCCGCCGGTATCCGCCAGCGCCCCTTGAGGTGCAGGCGATACATCAGGTGGATGAGGATGAAGATATTGAGGCGCAGGAAGGGGCGCGGGTCGCGCAGCATGCAGACCACTGCGATCAGTCCGCTGATCAGGGACAGCAACAGCAGGAAATCCGGAATATCGCGCCCCATCACGCCCAGCACCAGAATGCCGGCACCGGCCGACAGCACCATCAGCAGGGCATTGAGCACGTTGTTGGCGGCGATCATGCGTGCGCGGTGATCTTCAGGACTGCGGATCTGCAACAGGGTATAGAGCGGCACGATATAGAGGCCACCACCGAACCCGATGACGCCGAGATCCAGCCACATGCGCCAGAAACCGGCGATGCCCAGCAGCTCGATCAAGGGCATGGCCATCTGCGCCTCAGCCAGTGCCGGGCGCAGGGCAAGATCCAGCCCGCCAGCGAAGATGATCAGCGCGCCGAAGGGGACCAGTCCCGTCTCGAGGCGCCCGCGCGAGACACGTTCACAGGCCAGCGACCCCAACCCGATACCGATGGCAAAGGCCGCCAGCAAGGCAGAGGTCGCCCCTTCGGCCCCATGCACGATATCGCGCGCATAGGCCGGCAATTGCGTCAGATAGCTGGCGCCGAGGAACCAGAAGGCACTGATGCCCAGCAGCGCCCAGCGTAGCCGGCGGTTGCTCAGCCCTTCACGCATCACCGCGATGCTGCCGGAGAGCGGCCGCCACGGCACGGGGCCGGGCGAAGCGGAGGGTGCCGGCGGAATCTTGCCGGCCGCCATCACGCCCAGCAGGGACAAGGAAACCAGCGACGCGGAGAGCGCCCAGCGTGCCAGCTCGCCGCCCAGTGCCATCAAGGCCGCGGCAGCAAGGGTACCGATCAGGATGGCCAGAAAGGTGCCCAGCTCGACCCAGGCATTGCCGCTGACCAGCTCATCCGGCTTGAGATGCTGGGGCAGGATGGCGTACTTGACCGGGCCGAAGAGCGCCGACTGGGTGCCCATCATGAACAGCAGCGCCAGCAGCAACTCCCAGGCTTCGAAGATCAAGGCGCCGGCCGCCACGCTCATGGTAGCCAGCTCCAGCCACTTGAGTCGCACGATCAGGCGCTGCTTGTCGAGGCGGTCAGCCAACAGGCCGCCCCAGGCGGAGAACAGCAGAAAAGGCAGGATGAAAAGACCGGCCGCCAGGTTGTTGACGATGCCGGTGTCCCAGCCCCGCTGCTCGATGACCACGAAGGTCATCAGCAGCAGCAAGGCGTTCTTGAACAGATTGTCATTGAAGGCCCCGAGGGCCTGGGTCCAGAAGAAGGGCGCAAAACGGGGTCGCCGGAGCAGTTCTCGACTCATTTTCCAGCTTCCGTGGCATCCCCCGCACACGCAGCCTCGCTGCGTACCTTGAGCCCTGCCAACATGGTGTCCAGCAACTGATCGAGAAGCTCCGTCACTTCCAGTGGCTGCCCCTGCCAGAGCCCCAGACGCTCGTTCATGCCCAGCTGCACCAGACCATGCACGCTACCCCACAGCGTGCGCGCCATGCGCTTGGCCTCGACGGACTCGACGCGTGGGGCGTACTCGACCAAAGCCCCCTCCACACGCTCGAACAGCCCTTCGATCATCGCGTTCTGACGCTGGTCCAGCTCCCCTTCCTGGGCGAGCGGGAAGTCGAACAGCAGCTGCCAGCGATAAGGGTCGCGCTGGGCGAAGCCCCAGTAGGCGCGCGCCAAGGCCTTGAGGCGCTCCGAAGGACTCGGCGTCTCCTGTCCGGCTATCGCATCGCGCAGCCTGTCCAGCGTCGCCAGATTGACGTGCTGGAGCAGGTTGCCGAAGCTGCCATAGAGCTTGAGCAGGGTGCTGGGCGCACAACCGACTTCGCGAGCCAGGTTGCGCAGAGACAGGGCGTGAACGGGCTGCTCTTTGAGCCATTCATCGCAGGTCTCCATTACCCGCGCATGCAGCGCTTCCGGTGCATGCTGACGTGGACGGGCCATCGAATTCCTCTGATGCTTGAGATGCGTTACCGCGTAGCGAGTCTGACGCGGCGTGTGTTCGGACAGCACGGGTGGGCAAAGGGTTGCGACGCCTTGCGGGCACCTCTTGGAGCACCCCGTATCAGTCATTGAATCGAACAGTGTTTCCGTCCAGCATATCGAGACTGAGCACAAACGCAAGCATCACCAAGGTGTGGCATGCTGGCATGCGTGACGTGCAGCGCGATCCACACCCCATCTCAGGCAGCAGCTGCCGCTGCATGTTCCCTTCGCCTCATCGCCTCAAAGGATTCTCGTGGCCGGTCGTCTGTATATCCCCCCCTACCCCGCTGACCTGCCCCCCGACGAACTGTTCGGGTCGCTGGCGACTCCCGCGCTCGAACGCCAGTTGCGCAGCGAACTGCTGGTCAGTGCCAATCGCGCCCCGCGCATGCCCGCCTCGATGCTGCGTCTGGAAGGCCCCAGCCTGCGGCTGGTGCCGGCACTCTGGGGCCTGACACCCAGCTGGCTGGAGATCATGGACCACGCCCCGCACGTGGCGCGTGCAGAGTCGCTGGAAACGCGACGCATGTTCCGCGAGTCGTTCATCAGCCAACGGGCACTGATCCCCGTCGGCGGTGTCTATGTGTGGAAGGAACAACCGCGCATGAAGCAGCCGTTTCTGGTCACGCACCCGACCCGCGCTCCGCTGTTGCTGGCCGCCCTCTGGACGCGCCACTTCAGCGCTCCCCTGATGGAGGGGCTCCCCCCCGAGGGTCGCGACAGCTTCGCGCTGATCAGTGTCGAGTGCGCCGGGGTCACGTCACGCCTGACCGATCGCATGCCCGCCGTGATCGCGCCGCATCAGGTACGCGACTGGCTGAATGCCGAGACGCCGCTGGAGACAGCCCGCAGCATGCTGACACCGAACGTCAGCCTGGCCGCCTTTCCGGTCGCACGCCTCGTCAACGACCCCGAGCATCAGGAGTGGAGCGTCGCCCACCCCACCGGCCCGATGCTGACCTGAATCCGCCTGCGTCGACGGCACGTATTGACGATGGTGGCACTGCATCGCTCTATCGCCTCGCGCACATGTTCGCCCAATGAGAACCATCACCGAGTCAGCGCCACCTGCCCGAGCAGCGGTGGCATGAATCAGGAGAGAAGATGTCACTGCCTTCAGGATTTCGCCCTCTTGCACTGAGCACGGCCATTGCAGCCATCGTCATGGGTGGTCTGGCGCCGGCCATCAGCCATGCCGATACCCGCCCGGCTTCTGCGCCCGCATCGTCACTCGCGCCGGCCGCCAACTCCGCCTCAAGCACGGCGTCCGCCAGGGGCGAGCAGGCCAGTCCGGTCATCAAGAGCGAGAACGACCAGCGACTTTATCGCAGCCTGACCCTCGACAACGGCCTCAAGGTCCTGCTGGTCAGTGATGCCAAGGCCGACAAGGCCGCCGCCGCCGTCGATGTCGAAGTCGGCAGCGCCCAGGACCCCGACGATGTCCCGGGGCTGGCGCACTTCCTGGAGCACATGCTGTTCCTCGGCACCGATCGCTACCCGAAGCCGGACGCCTACCAGGACTTCATCACCAGGCATGGCGGCCAGCACAACGCCTTCACCGCCAGCCAGGACACCAACTACTTCTTCGACATCGACCCGGATGCCTTCGATGAAGCGCTGCCGCGCTTTGCGCGCTTCTTCGTCGCACCGCAGTTCAACGCCGACTACGTGGATCGCGAGCGCCATGCGGTCAATTCCGAGTATCAGGCGCGCCTGCAGGACGATGGCCGGCGCATCTACGAGGCTGTCGAAGCGGCCCTCAATCCAAAACACCCCTTCAACCGCTTCAGCGTCGGCAGTCTCGAGACCCTCAAGGACACCGAGGCCGGTAGCCTGCGCCAGCGTCTGGTCGATTTCTATCAGGCCCACTACGGCGCCAACGTGATGCGCCTGTCATTGGTCGGACCGCAGTCGCTGGAAACGCTCGAGCAGCTGGCCCGTGACAACTTCAGTGATGTGCCAGATCGCGGGTTGTCGCGTCCCGAGATCAACACGCCCCTGGCCAGCGGTGACGAACTGCCGGCACGCCTTGAGGTCAAGTCACTCAAGCAGGAGCGCAAGCTGTCATTCATGTTCCCTATCGACGACCCGATCGCCCACTACCAATCGCAGCCGGTCAGCTACCTGGCCAACCTGATCGGTCATGAAGGTGAAGGCAGTCTGCTGGCGGTGCTCAAGGAAAAGGGCTGGGCTGATGGCCTCTCGGCCGGCGGTGGCCTCAGTGATGGCGAGCATGCCCTGCTCAGCGTCGACATCAGCCTGACCCCGGAAGGCGCGCAGCATCAGGCGGCGATCCGTGCCGCGCTGTTCGACTACCTGGCCCTGATCCGCGATGAGGGCATCAACGACTGGCGCTATACCGAACAGGCACAGCTGGGTGAGCAGAGCTTCCGCTTCCAGCAGCGCAGCTCACCGGTCAATCTGGCCAGCAATCTGGCGATGATGATGACGCGCTACCCGATCGAGGATGTGCTGGCGGCGCCCTACCTGATGCAGGACTTCGATCCGGACCTGATAAAGGACACCCTCGCTCGCCTGACACCCGACAACCTGCTGGAGGTCTACTCCGGCCCGCAGGTGGAGGGGGATCAACAGGGCGAGTGGTTCAAGGCGCCCTATACCCTGACGCGCCTGACGGCGGATGCCGCTGCTCAGACAGCCGGCGACGACACCCTGGCCAGCCAGCTGGCGTTGCCCAAGCCCAACCCCTATCTGGCCAAGGACTTCCGCGTACTCGACCTGGCCGACGCCAAGCCGAGCCAGTTGATCGATGAGCCCGGTGCCGAACTCTGGTATCAGGGTGATGCGAGCTTCGGTGTGCCGAAGGCCGAATGGCGTTTTGGTCTGCTCAATCCCGACGTCAGTCGCTCGGTGGATGACCAGGCCATGAGTCAGGTGCTGGCGGCGTGGCTGAATGACAGTCTCAACGCGCGTCTGTATCCGGCGCGTCTGGCAGGGCAGGATGCGCTGGTCTACGCCCATGGGCGTGGCATCACGCTGCAGTTCAGTGGCTGGCGTGATGGTCAGCAGCCGGAAATGCGCGAAGTGCTCGACCAGCTGGTGAATGGCGAGATGGCCCCCGCCACCCTGGAGCGCATCACTCAACGCCTGCGTCGCAGCCTGCAGAATCGCGTTCAGGCACCGCTCTACACGCGCCTGGGCCGCAGCCTCAGTGAAGCGCTGGTCGGTCTGCCGAGCACCGCCGAGCAACAACTGGCCGCCCTGGACAAGATCGACGCCCAGTCACTGGACAGCTTCCGCAAGCGCTTCCTTGCCAAGCTGCACGTGCAGGCGATGGTGACCGGCAACCTGACCGCCGACCAGGCCCGCGAGACCGGACAGCTGGTGATCAACGGGCTGGCGCCGCGTATCACTCGTGATGCGGTGCCAGACCTGGAAGTGCGTCAGGCCACCCACCACACGGTACTGCGTCCGGACAGCACACGCGGCGATGCCGGCGCCCTGCGCTACCTGCAGGGCAAGGACCGTACGCTGCAGACCCAGGCACGCATCGCGGTGCTGGGCCAGCTGCTCGAAGCCCCCTTCTACAGCCAGCTGCGCACTGAGGAGCAACTCGGCTATATCGTCTCCGCACGCTATTCGCCCATGCTCGATGCGCCGGGGCTGAGCCTGCTGGTGCAGTCGCCGTCCAGGGACAGCAAGACGCTGTTTTCGCGCATGGATGCCTTCCTCACCCGCTTCGACAGCCGCGTGCAGTCATTGGATGAGGCCACGCTTGCCAGCTACCGCGACGCCGTCGTCGACAGCCTGACCCAGAAGCCCCGCAAGCTGTCCGAGCTGGCAGCGCGCAACTGGAGCGAGCTGAGCTTCGGCTGGACAGGCTTTGACCGCCGCCAGCAACTGGTCGCGGCCGTCGAGCAGGTCAGCGCACAGGATATCCGCGCCATCTGGCAGCAGCTGAATGCCTCCAGCGCGCTGGAACTGGCCTTCGACCCCGGCACGCCCAGCGACTTCGACCAGCGCCTTACCGAACTGGACCTGCCGCCGCTGCCCGAGGCGCCGCGCGCCGAGACAGGCGCGACCCTGGCGGCACCCTCAGCCAAGGCCAGTGGCAATGCTCAGCATTGAGCATCGACGGCCCGCCAGTGGCTTGACGGGCAAACCAGACGCTGCCCCTCACCGGACGAGCGCCTGAAATGACAAGACCCCGACGAGGTGCAGTTCAATGACCGCGTCGGGGTCTTGTTCATTCATGCCTTGCCGGCAAGCACAGCGGGCCGGCTAGCCCGTCATCAGCCGAAGGCCTGCGGCGGCATGATGCCTTCCACGTACATCGCCAGTTCTTCGAGAATCTGCACGCGGTCCGGGTCCTGTTCGCTCTGGGCCAGCCGCTGGATCTCGCTGACGAAGCCCTTCACGGTCAGGCTCGCGACCTGCTCATCGTTCATGCGCTCCCAGCGCCACTGCTCCCAGCGTTCGCGCTCGGCGGAGTTGAGCGTGTAGCCGTAGCTGCGCGCACGATAGCGGAACAGCATCTCCTCGAGGCGGCCATCCTGGAAGGCGAACGGCGTATCATCCAGCGCCTCGGGATGGGTGGCACGTACCCGCTCCATCTCCTTGCGGTCCGCGGGCGAGAAGAAGCCGCCGGAATAGAGCATCAAGTCCGGATCAGCCGGCCCGGCCGGCGGCACCTCGGCGAATACCTGCGCCACCTTCACGCCGATACCGGCGTTGTCCTTCAGCCATTTCCAGTGCACGCGACACTGGGCGGGGTCGATCTTGAAGCGCGCCGCGATCTCGCCGTATTCGCCCTCATGCGGCCCGGATACATCCTTGAGCGCATTGGCCGGCAGCAGCACCGGACTCTTGTTGAGATGGATGACCTTGAGCGGAATCCGCTCCTCGCCTTCCGCGAGGTCATCGGCACTGGCGAAGACACGGGCACGTATCTCTTCCGGTGACAGCTCCATCAACGGCGCCGGGTCTACCGAGAGGTCATAGACGATCACGCCATTGGCATTCGAAGGATGCTCCGCCAACGGCACCACCAGCGCGCCACAGGCCCGCGAGGCCGGATAGCGACGCGAGATGTGCAGCATCGGCTTGCGTGCGCCGATATCCAGCAGGCTGGCGACATGGCGCTTGTTGCGCAGCTTGAGCAGGTAATCGAACAGTCGCGCATTGCGCGACTTGAGCAGGCGTGCCAGCGCGATGGTGGCGCGCACATCCACCAGCGCGTCATGCGCGCCGGCGTGTTCGATGCCATTGGCCGCCGTCAGATGCTCCAGACGGAAGCTGGGCGCCCCATCTTCACGCTTGGGCCATTCGATGCCCTCCGGGCGCAGGGCATGGAAGGCGCGCACGACATCGATCAGGTCCCAGCGCGAATTGCCGTTCTGCCACTCACGCCCGTAGGGGTCGAGGAAGTTGCGGTAGAACAGATGACGGCTGACTTCATCATCGAAGCGCAGGCTGTTGTAGCCCAGCGTGCAGGTCCCCGGCACGCTCATCTCGTCATTGATGCGCCCGGCGAACTCGGCCTCGGGGATGCCGCGGCGCTCGGCCTGCTGCGGGGTGATGCCGGTGATCAGACACGCCATCGGCTGGGGCAGGAAGTCATCGGCCGGCTTGCAATAGAGGGTCAGCGGCTCGCCGATCTCATTGAAGTCAGCATCGGTACGGATGGCCGCGAACTGCGAAGGACGGTCACGGCGCGGGTCGGCGCCGAAGGTCTCGTAGTCGTGCCACAGGAAGGTGGGCTCTGCCACAGGATGTCTCCACGCGGGCGGTCGAAAAATGAACGTGCCAGAGCACCGTCTCCAGCGAGGCTGGCACGGTGCTCTGGCAGGCAATGGGCATGGGCTGGGTCGGGACGTCGCAGGCGCTGCCCGCTCGGCAACGCCTCAGGTGGCAAGCACCCGACGCCCCGCGAACTCAGGCCTCGCCGGGGCGCGGCAGAGTGACGTTGAGTTCCAGCACCGAGCAGTCGTCTTCGCGGTCCAGCGAGATGTTGATGGCATCCTGGTCGACCTGCACATACTTGCGAATCACCTCGAGCAGCTCACGCTCCAGCATCGGCATGTAATCCGGCTGGTCACGCTGGCTACGCTGGTGCGCGACGATGATCTGCAGCCGCTCCTTGGCGACATTGGCGGTCTTCTTGCGCTCTCGCTTCAGAAAATCCAGTAATTTCACTTGCGCCCCCCTCCAAACATTCTGGCCAGCAGACCGCGCTTCTCGACTTCGTGGAAACGCAACTGCACTTCCTCGCCCAACAGGCGGGACACGCAATCCACGTACGCCTGGCCGGCATCGCTCTTCTGGTCATGCGTGACCGGCACACCCTGGTTGGACGCGCGCAGCACGGCGTCGGACTCCGGAATCAGGCCGATCAGCGGGATCGACAGGATTTCCTGGATATCGGTCAGGTTGAGCATGTCTCCGCCGGTGACGCGTGCCGGATGGTAACGGGTGATCAGCAGGTGTTCACGCACCGGGGTGTCGCCATTCTCGGCACGACGCGTCTTGGAAGACAGCAGGCCGATGATGCGGTCGGAGTCACGTACCGAACTGACTTCCGGGTTGGTCACCACCACGGCCTCGTCAGCGAAGTACATCGCCAGCTGGGCACCGCGCTCGATACCGGCCGGCGAGTCACAGATGACGTAATCGAACTCCTCGCGCAGCGCGTCGAGCACCTTCTCGACGCCTTCCAGCGTCAGCGCATCCTTGTCACGGGTCTGGGAAGCCGGAAGGATGTGCAGATTGTCGATGCGCTTGTCGCGGATCAGAGCCTGCTTGAGATTGGCTTCGCCCTGGATGACGTTGACCAGGTCATAGACCACACGGCGCTCACAGCCCATGACCAGGTCCAGGTTACGCAGGCCCACATCGAAATCGATCACTACGGTCTTGTTGCCGCGCAAAGCCAGTCCGGTGGCAATGGCGGCGGCGCTGGTCGTCTTGCCGACGCCGCCCTTGCCTGACGTCACTACGATAATCTTGGCCAAAGGTATCTTCCTTGCTGAGAGTCCCTCGCCGAGCGAGGATCACCTGTAAATATTGGATATCGTTCAGAACACAGTGCTGAGATCAGCCGAGTCGTGCGATACAGAGTTGATCGTGTTCAAGCACGACTTCGACATTGGCACCCAGCAGGCGATTGTCGATGTCATCGAGCCGCTTGTAGGTTCCGGCCACCGAGAGCAGCTCGGCGTGCAGTTCCTTGCAATAGATGCTGGCGTTGCGATCGCCATGGATACCCGCCAGCGCGCGGCCCCGCAGAGCGCCATAGATATGCACGCTGCCGGCGGCCAGGATCTCGGCACCGGCATTGACCGCGCCGATGATGACCAGATCGCCCTCCGGTGCGCTGACCTGCTGGCCCGAGCGCACCGTGCCGCGATACACCTTGCTGGCGTGGGCCGGCTCCGCTTTCTCGGCCGCGCTGTCCGTGACTGTCTCGGCAGGTTCGGCGATCGGCTCAGCGGCCACCGGCGGCACGGACTCGAGGGAGCGCCCGCGATTCTCCTGCGGCGGGAACCACCCCAGCCCCAGCGCCCAGGCGGACTGGCGCACCGGGTCTCCACCGCCACGCACCGCGACCGGCAACAGCTTGTGGCCACGGCAGACGGCACAGATGCGCTCCAGCGCCAGATGCGGCTCGTCGAGCTTCTCGACGCTCAGCACCACCGGCGTATGTTGAAAGAAGGCCGGCGACTGGCTGAGCTTGCTCGCCAGCTGAGCACGGATCTGCTCCGGATCACCGCTGACCAGCTCCATGACCGTCATCGGCAGCATGCCGCCCTTGAAGGTGAAGGCCTGAGGGGCCCTGTCCGTACTGAGACTCATGACCTGACTCCGGTTGCGTAAGGAGTGTCGAAGCCCTCCGACACTCTTGATGATGCACGTACTGTTCACGGCATCCTCAAGGCGGCCCTCGAATAAAAAGGCCACCTGAATAACATAGCTCGCCGTCGCACACGGCACAGCGACTGCTTGATAGGCGCCGAGCATGAATGACAGACACTGAATGGCATAGCGGTAACGTACAAAACTATGTGAGCGAACACAGTGCTGCAACTGATGATACGGCCAGCAGCAGGCACTGTCAGGTGTCGCGTGCCTACGACGTGGCTCCCTTGCCGACCTGTCACCCGCCGCCGCTCGCCCCGCACGCCGCCGCGCGCATGCAATAAGGCACATCGATCGACATGCGATACCACACAACGGGGGGTTGTGACTGGTAAGATAGCGGGGTGACGAAATTCATGCGCCGTCACTCCGCCCACTCCGTCGTGCCCACCCGATGGCACCCGCCGAGTGTGCGGCCAATTGTTGCGCCCCTCTATTTTTTGCCTGGATAACCGCTCTCACATGACCGGACTGCTCTCCCGCCTCACTGGCCGCCTGTTCACTCCTCGCTGGCAACACGCCAACCCTGCCATTCGCTCCGCTGCCACTGACCAGCTTGATCCGGAGATTCCAGACCAGCGCAAGATCCTGGAGACCCTGATTCTCGAAGATGACGCCCTGGAGGTGCGCCATGCCGCCCTGACGCGCATGCAATCTCCCGAACGTCTGCTGCCGCTGCTCGACCGCGCCGATGGTCTGGTACGCGAGCGCCTGATCGAACTGTTGAGCGGCGGCCAGGATGCGCCCTCACTGTTGAGCCGTGAACAGCTGGTCGCGCGCCTGGAAGATCGCGAACTGCTCTCCGCCGTGGCGTCCCGTGGCGACAACCAGCAACTGCGTCTGACCGCACTGAGCCGACTGGAAGATGAAGAGACGCTGATCCATCAGGCCTGCCACAACACCATCGCCGCCGTGCGCCATGCTGCTGCCGCCCGCATTACCAGCCAGGCCGGCCTCGAGCGTCTGGTGCGTGATGCCAAGCGGGACCGTCACGTGCAGCGTCAGGCGCGCGACACCCTCGCCCAGCGCCGTGCCGATGCCCAGCAGGCCGACGCGCTGGCCGCCAGCCGCGACAACCTGCTGCGCCAGATGGAGAAGCTGCCGCGTCAGGCCTGGGAAGACAGCGTGCCCTCGCGCTACCGCTCGCTGCTGCGCGAGTGGGAGCGTCTGCCGGCCGCGGACTACGAGATTCAACAGCGCTTCGAAGAGGCACGCCAGCAGGCGCACAAGGTCATCAGCGACCATGAGGCCCGCGAGGAAGCCATTCGTGCCCATGAACGCCTGAGCGCCAACCTCAACACGCACCTGGAAGAGATTCTCAGCGCCGTGGACCAGGCGCGGGCAGACCTCTACAGCCGCGACTGCGTCAATGATCACGACTTCGCCAGCCTGCAGGCCCAACGCCGACTGCAGGGAGAGCGCTGGCGCGAGCTGACCGACCAGTTCTCGGCCCCGGCCGAACTGCTCGAACGTCAGCAGCGCCTGCAACAGCAGCTGCAGGATGCCCTCGATGCCTGGCATCGCCATCAGCTGTGCCAGGGCGAGTTGGATGCCGCGCTGGTCGACAATGACATCGACCAGCTGCGTCGTCTGGAAAGCGAGGTGGCCTGGCCTGCGGGTCTGCCGCAGACCGCCAGCCTGAGCGCGGTGCGTCAGGCGATCAACGCGGCGCAGCCGGAAGAACCGGCAGAGGCAGCGCAAGAGCAGGACGCGCTCGATGAAAGCCCTGCACAAGACACAGAGTCAGCTGACGCCTCCCGCGAGGGCGACGGCACTGCGCGCAAGGCGAGCCTGGATCTGGACGCACTGGATGCCGAACTGGCACGCCTGGAAGCGGATCTCGATGCCGGCAAGCTAAAGCCGGCCAGTCGCCTGCATCGCTCACTGCGCGATCGCACCGAAGGCCAGCTCGACAATGCCCGCCAGACACGCCTGCGCCAGCTCGGCGCGCGTGTCGCCGAACTCCGTGACTGGCAGAACTTCGTCGCGGCGCCCAAGCGCGAGCAGCTTCTCGAGGCCATCACCACCCTGAGCGAGCGCGATGACATCAGCGATGAGCAGCGCGACCGCCAGCACCAGCAGCTGATTCAGCAATGGCGCGAGCTAGGTGATGCGGCCGCCAGCCGCGATGCCAGCCAGGCGTTCCGCACCGCCTCTGACGCCATCAAGCTGCGCCTGCGGGATTACCGCGAATCGCGCAAGCAGCTGCGTGAACTCAACCTGGCCATGCGTGAAGCGCTCTGCGAGCAGCTTGAATCGCTCAACGGTAACGCCATGGACGATGCCGACCCCGACTCCCTGCGCCAGATTCGCGATCGCGCCCGTGAGGAATGGCGTCGCCACACGCCGGTGCCCGCAGGCCCCGGTCGCCAGCTGTCACACCGCTTCGGCGAGGCGCTGACGGCACTGCAGGGGCTGATCGACAGCCGCGCGGGTCAGATCGCCGCCGCCAAGCAGGCTCTGGTCGAGGCCGTCGAGGCGCTGGCCAATGAGGACACGCCGGCACGTGCCCGCGCCGAACAGGCCAAGGCCCTGCAGAGTCGCTGGCGCGAGATGGGCCGCGCGCCAAAGGGCGAAGAACAACGCCTGTGGGCCGCCTTCCGCGCGGCGTGCGACCGTATCTTCGCCGCACGCGATCAGGACCGCGAAGACCGCGACAGCCGCGAGCAGGCACGCCTGGATCAGTGGCAGGCGTTGATCGAGCGCCTCGACAGCTGGGAGCCGGAGACGCTGGAAGACGCCGCCCTGCTTGATGACGCCCTGAAGGAAGCCGACACCCTCGGCCCGCTACCGCGCGGCAAGCGGGGCGACGGCATGCGTCGTCGCTGGACCGGCATTCTCAAGCGTCGCGAGCAGCGTCTGGACGAACTGCACGCTCTGCAATTGCGCGAGGAATGGCAGCAATGGCGTGACCTGCTCGAACAGCACGCCGTGGCGGATGCCAGCGCGCGTAACGGCGACGTGCAGGATGTCGAGCTGCCGAACACCTCGGCCTTCGACGACAACAGCCGCCAGGCCAATGCGGCGCGCAACCAGATGCGTCAGGCCCTGCCGAGCAACTGCAGCGCCGCCAACGAGCGCCTGGCCGAGCTGCGTGTTCACCTGGCCATTCTGTTCGAGGCCCCGCTGGGCAGCGAAGATGAGTCACGCCGCCTGACCGTGCAGGTCGCGCGCATCAACCAGCAGCTGGGTGAGCGCATGGAGCGTGAAGAAGAGCTGGATGAGGTGCTGGATGCGCTGCTCGCCAACGGGCCGCTGGACTGGGACGCCTGGCAGACCGAACTGCCGCGCTTCGATGCGCTGTTCAATCACTGAGTCAGCACGCCTGAAGCGCTGACGTCTGAACCTGTGATGATGCACTCGCAAGACTGAAACCATGGCAACGGAAAGCCCCCGCCTCTGTCGAGACGGGGGCTTTTTCATTCTCTCGCCAGGCGGAGCCGAGTGCCGACCCTGCACTGGCTCACTCCAGCGCAGAGCATCAGCCCATGAACTGGCCGCCATTGATATCCAGGTTGGCACCGGTGATGAAGCCGGATTTCTCGTCGGCCAGGAAGGCGACCGCACGCGCGATCTCATCCGGCTGACCATAACGCTTGACCGGGATGGTCTCGCGGATTGATTCACGGATCTCTTCGGGGATCTTCATGATCATGTCGGTGGCGATGTAGCCCGGCGACAGGGTGTTGACGGTAATGCCCTTGGTCGCGGTTTCCTGCGCCAGCGCCATGGTCAGACCATGCATGCCCGCCTTGGCGGCCGAGTAGTTGACCTGGCCGAACTGGCCCTTGCGGCCATTGATGGAGGAGATGTTCACGATGCGGCCGTACTTGTGCTCCAGCATGTCATTGATGACGGCACGGCAGGTGTTGAAGACGCTGTCGAGGTTGCAGTTGATGACTTCGCGCCACTGCTCATAGCTCATCTTGCGCATGGAGGTATCACGCGTGATGCCAGCGCAGTTGACCAGAACCGCGATCGGACCGAAGCGCTCGCGGATTTCGTTGACGCCTGCCTGACAGGCTTCGAAGTTGTCCAGCTCGATGCCGGACAGTGCGATGTTCTCGAACCCGGCAGCGCGCTGCTCCGATAGCCACCCCTCTGCCTTTTCCTTGTTCCTGTAACCCGCAATTACCTGATACCCCTGGTTCGCCAGCTCGCGGCAGATGGCGGAACCAATGCCACCGGTACCACCGGTAACCCATGCGACGGGTGCTGTTTGTGTCATCTTATTGTGTCTCCCTAATCCTGGAACGTCCTGTGTCCTTGGCTTGGGCACAGCTTGACAAATCTGCGGACACCCCCGCCCTGAGAAAACGAGAATGCCTGCAACGACAACAATGACCCGTGTCTCTAACAGCCTGATGACAATCGTGCACTCTGTGACGCCTGCCATCCGCCTGTGCGAGGCGCGTCACTCTCAGTATGGACAGGATGCAGCGGGAATGTATGTAGCAGATCTCTCACACGAGATGCCGATAATCGCTCGAGATGCGTAGACGGGTTGGTGACGACTCACCGGGCACGAGAAGTTTGCGTCAATTACGGGATAACGGTTGACGCAGCACTGTATATCCTTATACTACGCCCCACGTTGATGCGGGGTGGAGCAGTCTGGTAGCTCGTCGGGCTCATAACCCGAAGGTCATCGGTTCAAATCCGGTCCCCGCTACCACTGACAAGTCGTTGCCTATCAAGGTGATTGCCAGTCAGACACCAACGTGATGTTGCGGGATGGAGCAGTCTGGTAGCTCGTCGGGCTCATAACCCGAAGGTCATCGGTTCAAATCCGGTTCCCGCTACCAACTTCTGATGCGTCAGAGTTGGAGCAAAGGCAGTACCCAGTGTTGCGGGGTGGAGCAGTCTGGTAGCTCGTCGGGCTCATAACCCGAAGGTCATCGGTTCAAATCCGGTCCCCGCTACCAAGAATTCGAAAGGCCTGATGCCATGCATCAGGCCTTTTTCGTATGCGTGAAATTCCTGTGCGAGGATATCGCTGAGGCCAGCGCCCGGACCTCGCCTGTCCCTTTCTCAACGCCCATCGCCTTCACACTCATCACGTAAGCCCCAAGGGAGTGCCGCATGCGCCACTGGCTGATCAAGACCGAACCCGATGCCTTCTCGCTGGATGACCTGCGCCGCGAATCACCGGCGCTATGGGATGGCGTTCGCAACTATCAGGCGCGCAACTTCCTGCGCGAGATGCAGCTCGGTGATGTCGTGCTCATCCAGCACTCCAGCTGCAAGGTACCTGCAGTGGTCGGGCTTGCCATCGTCAGCGAACTCGCCCTGCCCGACCCGACGGCCAGTGACCCCGAGCACAAGGGCTTCGACCCACGTCAGGTGGCGGATATCGATGCCGGCAAGCCTCCGCGCTGGGTCGCCCCGCGCCTGAGCTACCTTCGCCCGCTGCGCAACTCCCTGCCCATCGCGCGCCTGAAGGCCCGGCCCGAGCTGGCGGATAGCCACCTGGTGCGCCGCGCACGCCTGTCCGTGATGCCGCTCAGCGAGAGCGAAGCCGCCTGCATCGCCAGCCTGGCCGGCGACACCCTGCTGCCGTGAACCGACGCGCCCGAGGCGATCGCGCGAGGAAGTGTCCGGCAGCGCCTTGAACTCCACTGCGACGGGCCGCATCATCAGGCCAACCGGCTCGCGCGCGAGCCTTGAATCGCAGACAGAATTTCGGGGCATGCACCATGATCATCGATCCCAATACCGGCCAGCCACTGACCGGCAATGACACCACCGCCACCCAGCCACAAGGGGTAGTCGGCGGCGGTGCCGCCAGTGCACCGCGCCAGGCAGAAGACGCCAATACCTACATCATCGATGTGGACATGAGCAATCTTCAGCAGGTGCTGGAAGCCTCACAGCAAGTGCCGGTACTGCTGGATTGCTGGTCGCCGCAGAGCGAGCACTGCCTCGTTTTGACGCCGATCCTCGAGAAGCTGGCGCGTGAATATGCGGGCGGCTTCATCCTTGCCAAGCTGAACGCCGAGGAGCAACAGGACATCGCCGCCCAGCTGGGTGTGCGTTCGGTGCCGGATGTCAAGCTGGTCATCCAGGGCGGCCTGGCAGGTAACTTCACCGGCGCACGTCCGGAAGCCGAGATTCGCCAGTTCCTCGAGCAGCACAAGGTCCAGCCGGCGGCCGGGGCAGGCCCCAGCCTCGCGGAGCAGGCGGCCACTGCACTGGAAAACGGCGACCTCGTCACCGCCAAGACGCTGTATCAACAGCTGGCGCAGGAATCTCCCGAGACACCGGAATACCGCATCCATCTCGCCTCGGTGCTGGTTGCCGAGGGCAATGGTGAAGAGGCCCGCCAACTGCTGGACTCCCTCAAGCCGGAAGACCGTGATGGCGCCCAGGCGCGTGGCGTACGTGCGCGCATCGACTTCATCGCCGAGGCGCCGTCTCCCGAAGAGGTGCAGGCCATGATCGAGCGGGACGACAGTGAAGCCCGCTACCAACGCGCCATGCGCGATCTGGCGGATGGCCACTACGAGCTGGCTCTGGATACCCTGATCAGCCTGGTGAAGACCGACCGCCAGTACGGCGATGATCTGGCACGCAAGACGCTGCTGCGCGTCTTCGACGCCCTTGGGGCGACCCATGAGCTGACCGTGCGCTTCCGTCGCCAACTGTTCGCCCTGATGTACTGATCGTGCTGGTGCGCTGATCGTAGCAATGAGTTGAACACGACACGCAGACGACAAGGCCCCGCCTCCGGTCAAGGAAGCGGGGCCTTGTCATTGATGGTCAGCCGTCGCGCCGACTCAAGGACTAACGACGACGGCTCCAGCCCTTGAGAAGCGAGGGACGGGCACGCGATTCGCGCACGCTGGGCGGAAAGTCCACCTCAAGCTCATGGCCCGCGGACATCACGGCGCCTGACGCAGGCGGGGCAGCAGATGACGCCGCGGGAGCACGGCAGCGGGAAGATGGCGGCGACGAACGCGCCAGGCGCAGGCTTCCGCCCTGACAACACCATTCACGACAGGCCGTCGCGCCTGCATCCCTGCTTGCTGGCCGCCCCTGTCGCGGCGTCTCTGCCACCTCATGTCTCATCGTCGCATCTCCTGATGACAAGCCCCTCCCGATGAGCGGCCTAGCTTCAGAGTTGACGATAATGATTCTCAATTCAAGTTTGCAATGAGCGATAGCTGCCAACGAAACGCTGCAGGCTGACCCAGATCAACTCCGGCTCTGTCGACTACCCTTCTTGGCCGCTTCGCTCGCCCCCTCGATCCCTTCGCCAACCTCAGTCTTTCTGCAGGCGCTCATCCATCTGCTGCAGCGCCTTCTCCAGCTGCACACTCGTGGTGCCGTAGTTCAAGCGCACGAAGCCCGGCCAGCCGAAGTCGGCGCCATCCGACAGCGCGACATCGCATTCCTCGAGCAGCGTCTGCTGCGGAGACTCCCCGAGCCCTGCCTTGCGCATATCCAACCAGGCCAGATAGGTGGCTTGCGGGCGCGACATGCTGACGCCGTCCCAGCGTGCCACATGGCTTTCCAGCAGATCGAGGTTGTCACGCAGCACGCTCAGCAACTCCTGACGCCACGGCTCACCCTCGCGCCACGCCGCCTCGGTCGCGGCCATGCCCAGCACATTGGTATCGGGCATCAAGCCATTGGCGGCGCCGGTGAAGCGTGCACGCAGCCTGGGGTCGGTGATCACCGCGCAGGCGAACGTCAGCCCAGCGGTGTTGAAGGTCTTGGAGGGCGCCCACAGGGTCACGCAGCGCGCCGCCAGTCGTTCGTTCAGGCTGGCCAGCGGGATATGGCGGGCCGTCGGGTCCACCACCAGATCGGCATGCAGCTCATCGGAGACCACCAGCAGATCGTGACGCTCGACCAGCTCCGCCAGCGCCTCGAGCTCTTCCTCGCGCCAGACGCGGCCGGTAGGATTGTGCGGGTGGCACCATAGCAGCAGCTCGGTCTCGGGCGTGATGGCCGCTTCCAGGGCCTCCAGGTCCAGACGCCAGGGGCCGCCTTGCGTCTCGGGCTCTGCCAGCGGCGCCATCTGCGCCAGTCGCCCGGTCTTCTGGGCCACCTTGAGGAAGGGCGGGTAGATCGGGGTCGTCGTGACCACGCCCGCGCCGGGAGAGGTCAATGCCAGACTGGCCAGGTGCAAGGCCGGCACCACGCCCGGCAGCCAGACGATGGCGTCACGCGGCACCTCCCAGCCATAATGCTCGCGACTCCAGTCACACAGGCTGTCATCGAGGCTCTCCGACGGCTTAGCATAGCCGTAGACCGGGTGCGCCACTCGCTCGGCCAGCGCTCGTGTCACGGCGGGCGGGGCGCTGAAGTCCATGTCGGCAATCCAGAGGGGCATGACGTCCGAGGCGTAGCGATCCCACTTCTGGGAAGGGTACTGGCGTCGATCGAGCGGGGTGATGAAATCGAATGGCAAGATGGAGTCTCCCTGTGGCGGGCAAATTTGGCAGGCAACGCGAGCAGTGCGCTCGACTCACACCGCCTTCTGGCGGCGAGAAGAATACCTGTGGACCAACTACAGCATAAGGCTTTGTGCATGTCTGAAGACACCTTTTACCCACAGGCCCAGCGCGGGCTGCCCGGTCTGTTGCGCGCCTGGCTGACCCATGGCCGTGGCGACAGCGAGCGCCTCGCCGTGCTGCTGGCTGATACCGCGCGCGTCGCAAGTCTTGGCCAGCCCACCAGCAACCCCGATGGCGAGACACTGGAACAGTGGGCCGTCGAGGGAGGTGCGCCGCTGTGGGCGCCCAAGGCAGCGCTGTTCCTGTTGATGCAGATGCCGGCACGCCCGGTGCCGCAGGGGCCGGATGATGCCTGCGCCTGGGCCTACTGCTGGTTGCGCATGCGCGAACACGACAGTCCCGCGGCCGCCCTGATGGCGCTGCCGGAACACCTGCGTCAGCCGCTGGCATGGCCCATCGAAGCCGCCTGGCAAGACCTGACGCACCAGCGGCTGATCTAGCCGCGCCGGTTGTCGAGCGCCCGCAGCGCTGTTGGTGAGCAGCGCTGCGTTTTTCTCCGTTTTCCTCTCCTTCCTCACCTCTCTCCTCGACCTACCCTCCTCTGCTTACCCGCTCTTGTCCGCTCTATTCTCTTGTCCGCTCTGCTCTATCTCTGTCCGCACCCTCCTTGCCGCTACTTCTCCTTGCCGCTACTTCTTCTTGTGGCTCCCTCTCCTTGCCCCTGCGTCACTCCCCGGTCACATCCTCTTCACTCCCGCTCCCCCTGCCACTGAAAGCGACCTTGATGGGGGGCCTGCTGGCGCCCGATAGGACAGCTCGTCCCGCTCTCGGCATTGCTGACAGCCATGGGTAGCAGTTTTCTCAGCGAATATTGTCACCACCGGCTAATGGCGTAGCGGAAACCTGAGTCTCGTCAACGCGTAACTGACGCCATTTCGTTTAATCATCGTTTTGTGAAGCGACACACCCGCAGGGATTTCTTGTGTGAGCGAGGAGTAAAGTTCTTTCAACCGCAACGAAACGGTAATTCAACAAGAATCCGCTGGCGCGACACGACGACCAGCAAGCTTCAGGAGAAGCTCCATGACCACCTCCCTGATTGTCGGACTGGATGGAACCCCGGGCGGCGACAGTGCCATTGCCTATGCCAAGCGCGTCGCCTCTCTGGTGGGCGCGGAAACCAGGATCATTCTCTGCTACGTGGTCGAATGGTCGCCCTACAGCTTCAACACGCCGGAGGAGAACGCCCAGCGTGCCAGCCGCCGCGAGAACGAGATCAAGCTGGCCCACGAACGTGTACTGACGCCCACCATCAGCGAGCTGGAAAAGGAGGGCTATCAGGTCGAGGGGCGTGTCCGCCACGGCGATGCCGCCGAGATTCTCAGCCTGCTGGCGCGTGAGGTGAATGCCGAGCAGATCATCGTCGGCCGCAAGGGGGAAAGCGTCCGCTCACGCATCTTCGGCAGCGTCACTGCCCATCTGATTCAAGAGGCCTCGGTGCCCGTCACCATCGTTCCCTGAGACAGGCGCCTCCCGCACCAGCCGCCTGCAGAGATTTGCACCAGACAATAACGACAATTCGCTTTTCGAGGTTACCTCTCATGAGTCGATTCCGCTCCCTGGCCCCCTGGGCTGCCGCCATGGCAGCCCTCATGGCCGCAAGCTCTGCCCGTGCCGAAGGCATGGACCAGGCCATCAGTGACATCGTCGGACCGATCGTCAACCCGATCGTCTCGACCATCTTCTATTCAGTGCCGGTGGCCGGCACCCAGTTCCCGCTGATCGTCGGCTGGCTGATCATCGCTGCCGTCATCTTCACGCTCTATTTCGGCTTCGTGCAGTTCCGCCTGTTCGGCCATGCCATCCGCCTGGTCAAGGGCGACTACACCGACCCGAAGGATGAAGGCGAGGTATCCCACTTCCAGGCACTGGCCACGGCGCTGTCCGGCACGGTCGGCCTGGGCAACATCGCCGGTGTCGCGGTCGCCGTTTCGCTGGGCGGCCCGGGCGCGACCTTCTGGATGATTCTGGCCGGTCTGCTCGGCATGGCCTCCAAGTTCTGTGAATGTACGCTTGGCGTGAAGTACCGCAACGTCAACGCGGATGGTTCCATCTCCGGCGGCCCGATGTACTACCTGTCCAAGGGTTTCGCGGAAAACGGCAAGGCGGGGCTGGGCAAGATTCTGGCAATCTTCTTCGCCATCTGCGCCATCGGTGGTTCCATCGGCGGCGGCAACATGTTCCAGGCCAACCAGTCCTATCAGCAGGCCGTCAACGTCACCGGCGGTGATGCCAGCTTCCTGGTCGGCTACGGCTGGCTGTTCGGTCTGGTGATGGCTGCCATCGTCGGCATGGTCATCATCGGCGGCATCAAGTCCATCGCGCGTGTCACCGAGAAACTGGTGCCGATGATGGCTGTCATCTACGTGATCGCGGCACTCATCATCCTCGGCTTCAACTTCAGTGCGATTCCGGCCGCCTTCGGCGCCATCATCGAAGGTGCCTTCGCACCGGTCGCGGTCGGCGGCGGTATCGTCGGCGTGCTGATCCAGGGCTTCAAGCGTGCTGCCTTCTCCAATGAAGCCGGTATCGGCTCCGCGGCCATCGCCCACTCTGCCGTCAAGACTTCCCAGCCGGCGACCGAAGGGATCGTCGCCCTGCTCGAGCCGTTCATCGATACCGTCGTCATCTGCACCATGACTGCGCTGGTCATCGTCATCACCGGCGCCTACCAGGTCGAAGGCCTCGGCGGCGTCCAGCTGACGTCCTACGCCTTCGAGACCGCCTTCCCGTGGTTCCCGTATGTGCTGGCCCTGGCAGTGTTGATGTTCGCCTTCTCCACCATGCTGTCCTGGTCCTACTACGGCCTGAAGGCCTGGACCTACCTGTTCGGCGAGAGCAAGGGCTCCGAGATCATCTACAAGCTGATCTTCCTCGCCTTCGTGGTCATCGGTGCCTCCATGAGCCTCGGCCCGGTCATCGACTTCTCCGACGCCATGATCTTCGCCATGTCCATCGCCAACATCATCGGCCTCTACTATCTGATGCCGGTCGTGAAGCGTGAGCTGGCCCAGTACATCGCCAAGCTGAAGTCCGGCGAGATCGCACCGGTGGACAAGAAAGCCAAGCGCCAGAACGCGTGATCCCCATCACGCCCAGGCAGGCCTGACACACCGTCAGCCGCCGTATCACCCCAGGCCCCTGCCCATCGGCAGGGGCTTTTTCGTTGTCGATCATGCAATTCCGTGCATTGGATGGCTGAAACCACCCAAGTCGGATTGCCGCAACGCAGCGCAATGGGTAGGGTGTGGCGCTCACTGGCCACACTGGCCGGAACCCGTATCAACGAGGACGTCTCATGCTCGCTTCCATGCATGCCATGGTGCTGCGCAATCCCGGCCCGGATGCCGACTTCGTGGCGACCGAATGCCCGCTGCCCACTCCCGGCCCCGGCCAGGTGCGCATTCGTGTCGCTGCCTCCAGCGTCAATCCACTGGATCTCAAGCTGGCCAGCGGTCAGGTGCCTCTCCTGCCGCCAGCGCCCTGCGTGCTGCACGGCGACGTGGCCGGTGTGATCGATGCCGTCGGCGATGACGTGCTGGCCTTCTCGCCCGGCGACGAGGTGCTCGGCTTTGCCGGCGGTGTCGCCGCTCATCCGGGTGCGCTGGCGGAATACATGCTCGCCGATGAACGCCTGATCACCCGCAAGCCGCGCCGCCTGAGCTTCATGGAAGCCGCCGCGTTGCCGGCAGTGTTCATCACCGCCTGGCAGGCACTGGTGGAGCGTGGCCGGCTGGAAGCGGGACAACGCGTGCTGATCCACGGCGGCGCCGGTGGCGTCGGCCATGTGGCATTGCAGATCGCCCGTTGCATCGGCGCGGAAGTCGCGACCACGGTGTCCAGCGATGACAAGGCCCGGGCAGCACGCGACTGCGGCGCGGACCACGTCATCCGCTACCGCGAGGAAGCCGTGGCCGATTACGTGGCCCGGTTGACGGGAGGCGAGGGCTTCGACCTGGTCTTCGATTGCGTCGGCGGCGACAACCTGGCCGCCAGCTTCGCCGCCAGCAAGCTGGGCGGGCGCATCGTGACCATCAACGCGCGCACCACGGTGGATCTCTCGCCGCTGCACGCCGGCAGCCGCAGCCTGGAAGTGCTGTCGATCCTGCTGCCGCTGACCGCTGGCATCGGACATGAACAGCAGCGCCAGGCGCTGGGCAAGCTGGTAGAGCTGGTCGAGGAAGGCGAATTCAAGGTGCGCCTCGATGAGCATCAGTTCGACTTCAGCGAGGTCGCCGAGGCTCATCGTCATCAGGCCTCCGGCAAGGCAGTGGGCAAGATCTCGCTGGTGCGTCGTCAGTTCTGGGACGCCGCCCAATGAGCGCAGCACTTCAGGGTGAGCTGGGCCTGCAACTGCTCAAGCTGCTGATCTCGGTGGCGGTGGTGATCGGGCTGTCACTGATCGCGGAGCGCCTCTCGACGCGCATGGCCGGGCTGCTGTCCGGCTACCCGCTGGGTACGGCCATCACGCTGGGCTTCATCGGCGTGGAGATTTCCCCCGAGTTTGCCGGCCAGAGCGCCGTCTATACCCTGGCCGGCTTCTCCTCGACGCTGGCGCTGGGGGTCGGTTACTGGCTATGCGGGCGTGCCCAAGGGCTGCGCGGCGTCATCAACGGCACCCTGGGCGGCCTGCTGGGCTGGCTGATCGCCAGTCTGGCACTGGCGCAGTTCGAGTTCACACGCGTCAGCGGCGTGATCGTGACGCTGATCGCCATCGTGCTGTGCATGCGCCTCTATCGCGGCGTACCGGAAAGCACGGCGCGCAAGTCACCCTTCTCCTGGGTCTCGCTGCTGGCGCGCGCCGGACTGGCCGCCGGCATCGTGTTCGGCATCACCGCGCTGGCCCACCTGCTGCCGCCCTCCTGGGCAGGCCTGGTGGCAGCCTTCCCGGTCACCATGTACCCGCTGCTGGTGATTCTGCATCTCACCCAGGGGCCGGTAGCCGTCGCGACCGTCATCAAGCACTACCCGGCCGGCCTCGGCTCGCTATTGTGCTATGCGCTGGTGGTCTCGCTCAGCTACCCCGGCATGGGGGTCGGCCTGGGCACCCTGCTCGGTTTCATCGTGGCGACGGCGTGGCTGGGCGTGTTCACGCCGTTGCAACGTCGACTAGCCTCACGACGTACAGCCAGCGCCTGAGCTTCCTGATAGGCTGAAATGCCGCATGGATGCCCAGGAGCGACGCATGTACTTCAAGACACTGGAACCGGCCTTCTTCGACACCGATGCCCTCGGGCACATCAACAACACGCGCCTGCCGGCCTGGTTCGAGTGGGCGCGCAATGACCTGTTCCGCGTCTTCGTGCCGGACCTCGATCCGCGCAAGTGGCCGCTGATCATGGCGCGCATCGAGGTCGACTTCCTTGCCGAGCTGCAATACGGCCAGCCGGTGGAGATTCGCACCTGGCTGTCGCGCCTCGGCGGCAGTTCCTTCACCGTGACCCAGGAGGCGTGGCAAAGCGGCGTCTGCGGCGCGCGCGGCCACTGCGTGCTGGTGCAGTTCGATCATCATGCCAAGCAATCCTTGCCCATCGAGGGCGAGCTGCGCGCGACCCTGGTCAGCCATGTGCACGAGCACACCGACAGCGCCGAACTGGATGTCCCGGCCCTGCGCGAGGCCGCCCGGGCTCTCGGGACGCACAGCGCCACCTCCGAGGGGAGCGTGCCGGCATGACACCCGCGCTCAAGCTGCTAAAGGGCAAGCCGCACCGCACACTCGAATATGCCCACGACCCGCGCGCTTCCGCCTACGGGGAAGAGGCCGCCCGCACGCTGGGGCTTGATCCCACCCAGGTCTTCAAGACACTCGTCTGCCAGCTGGAAGGCGGCAATGCACGTCAGCCGCTGGTGGTCGCCGTGGTGCCGGTCAGCGGTACGCTCGACCTCAAGGCACTGGCACGCGCCTGCGGGGCACGCAAGGCGGCGCTGGCAGCGCATGATGCCGCCGAACGTGCCACCGGCTATGTGGTCGGCGGCATCAGTCCGCTGGGGCAGAAGAAGCGCCTGCCACTGTGGGTCGATGACAGCGCCGCGACACAGGCGGAAATCTTCATCAGCGGCGGCCGTCGTGGACTGGAGATAGCGCTCGCCCCCGCGTTACTGTGTGAGCTGGGCAATGGCCAGTTCGCCCCGCTGGCTCGTGACGACTGATGGCCACGGGCGTGGCACACCATGACGCCCCCCGCCACCACAGCACCGCGTCAGCGAGGAGGCCCGATGGGCATTCGCTACAGCAAGTGGATCTATCCGGACATGATCGAGCTGCATGCGCAGGTCGAAGCGGCGCTGGAGCAATGGTTCAGTGAGCGCTTCGCCGACTACCCGCACATCAGCTTGCCGGGCCTTGACCCCTACGATTATGATGGCTGGTTCAATCGTCTGGCCCCGGAGCTGATGGCGCGCGGCAGTGACTACTGCGAGCGTGAATGGCATGGCTATGTGCCGAGCCCCCAGCAGCTCAACCAGGCTTTCTTCCGGGCCGTATCCCGGTCCAACAAGTGTGTGCTGGAGCCTGACCGCAAGCATGGTGATCCTGACCAATCATAGTCCCGACGCGCGGGAGCTCGAGATCATCGAGCGCCAGCTCGGGCGCAAGCCGCGCGGCATCCAGGCCGTGGCCGCCACCGATGGCGAGGGCACCCCGCTGGTGCTGCGCATGCATTCGCTGGTGGACGGCAAGCCCTTCCCGACCCTCTATTGGCTGTGCGATGAACGCCTCAAGATCTCACTGTCACGCATCGAGGCCGAAGGCGTCATCAAGGGGCTGGAAGAACGCCTCAAGACCGACGAGGAACTGCTGGCGCGCTACCGTGCCAGCCATGAGGCCTACGTCGCCGAACGCTGGAGCTTCATGAGCGAAGCCGAGCGCAACGCCATCGAGTCCCAGGGCTTCACTGAGCTGATGCGTGAACGTGGCGTCGGCGGCATCCGTGACTGGAATCAGGTGCGCTGCCTGCACACCCAGTACGCCCAGCATCTCGCCTACGCCGAGGGCAACGCCATCGGTCACTGGGTCGATGCCCATTACGACGTGCTGTCCGAGCTGCCCTGAGCTCTGGCGACGCTCGCCCCGATGCCGTCGGCTTGAATGCAGAAGACGAAGAAGCCCGCCAATTGGCGGGCTTCTTGCGTCGGGACGAGCGTCAGGTCTACAGCGAGTGCGCGAAGACCAGCGCGATGCACAGCGGGCAGATCAGGCGCACGTACCACGGCCAGATCTTCCAGAACAGGCTGGACTCGATGTCCGGCGCCCCGCTCTGGATCTCCTTGAGCAGCGCATGGCGCGACATCGCCCAGCCGACCAGCAGGCTCATCACCAGCGCGACCAGCGGCTGGCTGTACTGGGTGGTCAACATGATCACCAGGCCGAATAGTGCCCCGAAGTTGGCGGCGATGGTCAGGCTGATGGCCATGATGGCGGCACCGACGGCCAGAGTGGCGGCACGCCGACCCAGCCAGCCACGCTCGACCACGAAGGATACCGGCACTTCCAGCATCGAGATGGAAGAGGTGATGCCCGCCACGCTCATCAGCGCGAAGAATGCCACCATCAGGACGTCACCTGCGCCGCCCATCTGGCCGAACAGCGCCGGCAGCGTGTCGAACAGCAGAGTATCCGAGCTCTTGAGCAGGCCGTCGGCATCGAAGATCTCGACCCCCAGATGACGCGCGGCATACATGGCCGGAATCACCAGCAGACCGGCGAGGAAGGCGATGCCGACATCGATCAGCGTCACCAGCACGCCCAGACGCGGCAGGTGCTGCTCCGGCCCCAGATAGGAGCCGTAGATCAGCATCGCGCCCACGCCGAGCGACAGCGAGAAGAACGCCTGGCCCATCGCGCTCAGCATCAGGTCGGCATCGAAGATGCGGTCCCACTGCGGCGTCAGGTAGACACTCAGGCCTTCATCGGCACCCGGTAGGGTCAGTACGTAGCCGATCAACCCGACCAGCAGCATCAGCAACAGCGGCATCAGACGCGTGGACCACTTCTCGATCCCGCCGCGCACACCACCGACCACGATCGCCATCGTCAACGCGAGGAAGACTGCCGTCAGCGAGACATTGCGCGTGAAGTCGAAGGTGGTCAGCCAGCTGGCGGCGGAGCTCATGCCCAGCGCCTCGCTGACCGGCGCGGCGGTATAGCCCAGCAGCCAGCCCGCGACGATGGCATAGAAGGCCAGAATCAGGCTGGCGGTCAGCATGCCCGTCCAGCCCGCCAGCGCGCCGAAGCGCTTGGTGATGCCTCGACCGAGACTCATGCTGGTGACGATGTTGGCCTGACCATGGCGGCCGATGACAAGCTCAGCCATCAAGGCCGGCCATGCCAGCAGGAAGGCCAGCACCAGATACATCACCACGAAGGCTCCGCCTCCGTTGTTGGCCGTCTGGGACGGGAAGCCCCACACGTTGCCAAGTCCTACTGCCGAACCAGCGGCGGCCATCAAGAAGCCCAGCCGACTGGCAAAGCGTCCGCGCACCTGCGCCATCTGCCTCTCCTGCCTTGTTGTTCCGCGTCCGTCGAAGACGACGTCGCGATGAGTTGGGGTGCATCCCGGTGCAAGCTCACGGGGCGCCAGCGCCCGCCAGCCGTCGCCTGCGGGGGCGGCAAGGGTAGCAGAGCAGGCCCGCGAATGCAGGCGACAACGCCGAAACTCAGCACGCGGCCCGCATTGGCCACGGGGCAATGCCGAGTTCCTCATGGGCGTCATAGCGTCGCCGCACAACTCGCGTAGGATAGGAAGGACATGACATCAAGGCACGGCAGCAGCAGTGAGCGCCGCCGAGAAACATTCAGGAGAGCAACATGCATCGCATCTGTGTCTATCTGGGCTCCCGCGAGGGCGTCTCCCCGCAGCACCGTCAACTGGCCGAGGCTCTGGGCACGGCCATCGCCGAACGCGGCTGGGGACTGGTCTACGGAGGTGCGCGCGCCGGGCTGATGGGGGCATTGGCAGATGCCGCGCTGGCAGCAGGCGGTGAGGTGATCGGCGTGATCCCGCAGGTGCTGGTCCGCAACGAGAAGGCGCATACCGGTCTGACGCGCCTGATCGAGGTGGCGGACATGCATGAGCGCAAGGCGCAGATGGCCGCATTGGCAGATGCCTTCGTGACCCTGCCCGGCGGGATTGGCACCCTGGAGGAGTTGTTCGAGACCTGGACTTGGCAGTATCTGCGCTTTCACGCCAAGCCGATCGCTGTCCTCGACAGTGACGGCTTCTTCGCGCCCCTGCTCGAGTTTCTGGACCGCACCGTCGAGGCAGGCTTCCTCGATGCGGACACTCGCGCACGCCTGATCAGCGAGCGCGAGATCGCGCCCCTGCTGGAGCGTCTGGCGCCCGAGACGTGAGGCATGAGACGTAAGGCCTGACAGGCTGTCGTGTCACTCCCCATCAAGCGCGTACGCCGCCGCCATGGGGAGTGACGATGCGAGCGGCCGCCTCAGTTCAGCGCGCTCTTTCAGCAGTGCGCCTCAGCTCAGCACCGCCTCGCCAACAACCTCAACGGTATCGTCCGAGGCGGCCTGTTGCTGAACGGGGCTGCCGATATAACGCGCCCGCTTGCTGGCGGTGACCTGCTCGACATCGACCATCACCAGGCCGTCGATGCAGTAACCGAAATCGGCGTCGACACTGAAATCGAGAAAACGGGTGCCACCGGGTTCGGTGACCTCGGCGTACTGCTTGTAGAGCGTCGGTACCGTCACGCCCATCGCATCCAGCTGGGCACGCAGGCGGCGGAAATCGCCATCGGCATCCTGGCCATCGAACAGGCGCTCCGCCTCATGGGCGGCGCTGCCCGGCACGCTCCGGGCGACAGGCGCCCGCGCGCGCGCCAAGCCTTCATCGTCGCCATAATAATGACGGTAGTAGCTGACGGTCAGCGCCCTGGCGGGCTCCGGGTAGCTGTTGGAAAGCGTGACCGGGCCGAACAGCCAGCGAATCTCGGGATGACAGCGCAGATAGGCGCCCAGCCCCTGCCACAGGTAATCGAGGCTGCGCCGCCCCCAGTAACGCGGCTGCACGAAACTGCGCCCCAGCTCCAGACCGTCCTGCATGCGCTCGAACATCTCCGGTGTAAAGCGGAACAGGGTCGGGCTGTAGAGCCCCTTCTCGCCATGTACCGCCATGATCTTTCGCACCTCTCCGATGCGATAGGCACCGGCGATCTCGAGGTCGGCGTCATCCCACAGCACCAGATGCCTGTAGTGGGCGTCATAGCGATCGATATCGCGCCGCTCGCCGGTGCCCTCGCCGACACGCCGGAAACTGATCTCGCGCAGACGACCGATCTCGCGCATCACGCTGGAGCCCGGGAAGGCATCGAACAGGTAGATCTTCTTGCCGTCACGAGTCTCGCCCAGCAATTCACAGGGCGTCAGCTCTTCCCGCAGCGCCTGGCGTTCCTCCGGATGGCCGATGGCCTTCTCTGTCACGAACAGGCCACGCTTGCCGCGCCCGATGCGATACAGATGCTTGCGTAGCAGACGCGTCTTGGCGTTGGTATTGAGGGCATCACTGTCGAGGCGCTCCAGCGGAATCAGCTCGCCGATGCGCAGCTTGAGCTGCCGCTCGCGCTGGCGAAACATCTCGTGGGCCAGCAGGGGCGTGCCGAAGCTGCGATTGATCGACGACAGCGCATAGAAGAGCGTCGAGTTGCGACCGCTGACGTGGATAGGCAGCACCGGCGCATTGGTCTTGCGCGCGAAATGCAGGAAACCCGACAGCCACTTGCCGTCGCGCGGCCCGGTCGGGCCTGCACGCGAGACCTCGCCGGCCGGAAAGATGATCACGGCCTCTTCATTCATCAGCGCATCGCAGATCTGACCACTGCTCTTGCGATAGCCACGTCGACTGAGGTTGTCCAGTGGCAGCAGCAAGGGTGCCAGCGGCTCGACCTTCATCAGGATGTCGTTGGCGACGATCTTGACGTCGCGGCGCACTTCGCCGACCAGCTTGAGCAACGCGAGTCCATCCAATGACCCCAGCGGATGATTGGCGACGATGACGACACGCCCGTAGGCCGGAATGTTCTCGCGCTCCCGCGAGGACACCGAGTAGCCGAAGGAAAAGTGATCGAGCACGCGGTCAATGAAATCAAAGCCGCGCTGGTCCGAGTTCTCGCCGAGGAAGGCATTGATCTCCCCCTCATGCACCAGGCGTCGCAGCATGGCCAGAGCTGGCCGTCGGATCAGCGGGTGACGTTTGGCAAAGGCAGGATACTTGGCAGCGATGACGCGGGCAGTATCGATCATGCTCTCTCCTTGGCCGCACGGAGTGCGGAGCGCGATGTCTGGATCATGGGGCTTGATATCACGTCAGGTTCGCGCCACTTCATGACAGATGCGTCACAGTCCCCGTACAGTGAGATGACAGTCGCCCACGTGGACCGCGGCCGATGCGCCTCGGCACAGAGATCATCCGCGTACGAACAGGCAGCGCGACTGCCACGCCAAGGAGAGAGCGAATGTTTGCGATAGCCGTCGAGAATGAATCACTGGTCTGGCAGGAAACCGAGGCCCCGCACGGGATTGCCTCGGATGAGGTGCGTATAGAAGTAGCCTGGGCCGGCGTCAATCGCGCCGATCTGATGCAGCGTGCCGGCCAATATCCGCCCCCCGAAGGCGCCAGTCAGATTCTGGGACTGGAAGTCAGCGGCACCATTCGTGAGGTTGGCCGCCACGTCGAGCGCTTCAAGGTCGGTGATCCGGTCTGTGCGCTGCTGTCCGGTGGCGGCTATGCCGAGGAGGTGGTCGTCAATGCCCTGCAGGTGTTGCCAGTGCCGGAGGGCTATAGCCTGAGAGACGCCGCCGCCCTGCCGGAGATGTTCGCCACCGCCTGGCTGAACCTGTTCATCGAGGGCAATCTCAAGCACAAGGAGCGCGTACTGCTGCACGCAGGTGCCAGCGGTATCGGTACTACCGCCATCCAGCTTTGCGGGCTGTTCGGGCATCCGTGCTTCGTGACCGTCGGCAGCCAGGAGAAGCTGGAGACCTGCCTGCGCCTCGGCGCGGATGCCGGCTGGAACCGCCACGATGGCAGCTTCGTCGAGGCCGTGAACGACTGGGGCGGTGCCGACATGATTCTCGACCCGGTAGGCGGCGGTTATCTGGCCGACAATCAGCAGGTGCTGAAGCAGGACGGCCGCATGGTGTTGATCGGCCTGATGGGCGGGCGCATGGATGAGCTGGATCTGGGCCGCATGCTGATGAAGCGTCAGCGCCTGATCGGCTCGACCCTGCGTTCGCGCTCTCCCGATGGCAAGGGCATGGTGCTGGATGCGCTCTACGTGCATGTGTGGCCACGCCTGGCGCGGGGTGAGCTGCGCCCGCATATCGACAAGAGCTGGCCGATCCAGGAAGCCGATGCCGCGCATGCCTATGTGCAGGACAACGCCAGCACCGGCAAGGTGCTGCTGGCGGTGACAGGCGCCTGAGCCTCATCATGGCGCTGATGACATCCGCAGCATGAAAAAACGGCAGTATAAAAAAGCGGCAACCCGTTGGGCTGCCGCTTTTTTGGCTTTATTGGCACGATCTCGTGCTTGCAGCTCCGCCTGACAACTTCTGACCTGACAACACCCGGCTTGACTGCAGTGTCGCTAATGCCGCCAAGCGTAGACCCCGAGGCGCCTCGCGCAGGCTTATTCGCTGCGCCCGATCGACTGGGCCTTCTGCCAGGTAAGTTGCAACAGGCGGGCGTCGTCTCCGGCGCGATGGCGCTGGATGCCACCCTCGGCGATCACCGCTTCCTTGAGCTCCGCCCAGCAATTCAGCTGCTCCTCATCGAGCAGCCGTCTGAGCGCCTCGAGACGGAAGCGCGGCAGCATGCCGGCATGATAGAACAACAGCGAGAGCCAGGTATTGTCGTAGCCCCAGCTGTCGCTGTAGGCGATTCCGGCCTCACCCAGCTCATCATTGACCCACTGCGCCACCTCGCGCACTGGCCGCCCTTCGCGTGCCAGCCGTGCCCGTGAGATGCCGTGCAACAGCTCCGCCTTGGGGTCCCAATGCACCCACTCATCAAGAGGCTGTATCAGGAAGGCGCAACTGCTGCCGTCGGCACGCGCCAGCCCGATCTCGATCGGATAGCTACCACGGCCAAAGCCGGAGGCTTCAATATCGAGCAGAATAGGCAGCGTCACACGAATCTCCCAAGGTATCTCAGGCAGACAGGGCCCGGGCGAGAAGAGGTTGAATGTCCTCAGGTTACGGGAATTGCCCCCTGCTTGGCGAGTCCTGAACACGACGCTGTCAACGCAGACATCAGGTCGATCTGCTCCATCACGCAGGCATCACGTTCAAGAGACGCGCCCGGGAAGGCCAGAGACGACAACGCCCTCACGAAGAGGGCGTTGTCAGTGGCAGCGAGGGCAGTACAGCAGCTGGTGCATCCGATCAGTACATCAGCTCAGTGCAGGTCTGCCTCACCACCCGTGCGGGCGTGGGCTTCCCACTGCTCGGCCTTGTGCGGGCAGACCGCCAGGCCAAGGGAACCTTCACGATAGGCTCGCGCCAGGCGCTGGGCCGCGAGAGCATGGCGGCACTCGGCCGCACGCGCGTACCAGGTCACGGCCTTGGCCGGATCGCTCTGATACTGGGCACAGCCATACTCATAGATACGCGCCGCCTGATACTGGGCATGCACGTCACCGGCCTGCGCGGCCTTGATGACGAAACGCGCGCCCTTGGCCTTTTCCTGAGCGGAGTTGCCGCGCTGGAACAGCATGTGCCCGTACAATGACAACGCACCGGTGTGACCGGCGTTGGCGCAGTGATTGAACAGACGCATGGTCAGACGATGCTTCTGCTGAGAGCCGGACAGCCAGGAGGCGTGGAACAGACGCTCCGCCAGGCGGTATTTCAGTCCAGTCATCAGGGTTGGGGCCTGCGGCATGACGAGTAACCTTGATACAGAATAAGAGGGGTGACGCCGTGTCCTGGCCCGATCCTGAGCCCGCGACGCTATTCTCCTTGCCAACACTGTCAGTTTGCCCTTGCGGGCGGCCTAGAAAGACTGCTCCCCTGACAGCGGGGCGCCAAGCATACTCGCGCAATCGGGGGGACTCAAGCCCGCCTTGTGGGTTTTTGTTACGCTGCTAATATGTGCGCCATCCTTGGGATAAAGTACGCGCGCGAACCACGCGCCACGCGCGTGCTGGAAGCACTCGTCCTGCCCGCTACATTGACACCTACCCGATAAGGGGATCCTGCATGCAACGTAGAGCTCTTGGCCGTACTGGCATCGACGTCAGTCTGCTATGCCTTGGCACCATGACCTTCGGCGAGCAGAACAGCGAAGCCGATGCCCACCAGCAGCTGGACCGCGCGCTCGACGCTGGCATCGACTTCATCGATACCGCCGAGATGTACCCGGTGCCCCCGAATGGCGAGACCCAGGGCCGTACCGAGGAATACATCGGCAGCTGGCTGGCGGCACGCGGCAATCGTGATCAGGTCAAGATCGCCACCAAGGTCACCGGCCCGGGCATGGATTACCTGCGCGGTGGTTCACGCCTGACGCGTGAGCAGATCATCGCCGCCTGTGACGACAACCTGCGTCGTCTGGGCACCGATTACATCGATCTCTATCAGCTGCATTGGCCGGACCGCAAGACCAACTTCTTCGGCAAGCTGGGCTACCAGCCGACCGAAGATGAAGACATGACGCCGCTGGAGGAAAGCCTGTCAGCCCTCGGCGAGCTGGTCACCGCCGGCAAGATCCGCGCCGTGGGCCTGTCCAACGAGACGCCGTGGGGCGTGATGCAGTGCCTGAACCTGGCCGAGCGTCTGAATCTGCCGCGCGTGGCCAGCGTCCAGAACCCGTACAACCTGGTCAACCGCAGCTTCGAAGTGGGCCTGGCCGAGTTTGCGCACCGTGAAGATGTCGGCCTGCTGGCCTACTCGCCGCTGGCCTTCGGCACCCTGTCCGGCAAGTATCTGGACGGTGCCCGTCCACAAGGCGCTCGCCTGACGCTGTTCGAGCGTTTCCAGCGCTACAACGCCGAGCCGGCTCAGCACGTCATCGCCTGCTACGTGGACATCGCCCGCCGTCACGGCCTGAATCCGGCCCAGATGGCCCTTGCCTTCGTCAACACTCGTCCGTTCCTGACCAGCAACATCATCGGTGCCACGACGATGACCCAGCTGGAAAGCAACATCAAAAGCCTCGAGGTGGAGCTGAGCGAAGAAGTGCTGGCCGAGATCGAGATGATCCACAACACCGCGCCCAACCCGTGTCCCTGAATCACCTCTGACCCGTAGCGGATACACAACCCCCGACAGGCCGGCCATCATGACCGGCCTGCTCGTGACCAAGGACCCCTCATGAATCTCGCTGAATTGAGCATGATCCTCATGGCTGTCGCCGCCGGTGCCATGATGCCGATTCAAGCTGGCGTCAACTCCACACTGGCCCTGCAGACTCACAGCTCGCTCATGGCTGCCATGGTCAGCTTCGTGGTCGGCTCGATCGCGCTCGTCGTCATCGTGCTGGCCATGCGCCTGCCCATGCCGGGCGTCGGCGCCCTCAAGGCGGCCCCCTGGTGGAGCTGGACCGGCGGTCTGTTGGGTGCCTTCTTCGTCGCGGCCAGCGTGATACTGGTCCCCAAGCTGGGCGCTGCCACCATGATGGCCACCTTCCTGGCGGGGCAGCTGACGGCCTCGGTAGTGCTGGACCACTTCGGCTGGGCGACCTTCCCGCAGCATGATCTTTCGCTGGGGCGCGTGGCAGGCGTCCTGCTGCTGTTCGCGGGGGTCTTCCTGATCCGCCGCTATTGATGCCTCTGGCGTCACGCAGTGCAATCTATGGCCCCGATAGTCCTGACGGACTCGGGGCCATCTTGTCTGCCTGATATACTGAGACCTTTCCCTGCCTGGAGGTCTACATGCTGAGTGTGATTTCGCCCGCCAAATCGCTGGATTTCGACAGCGCCCCCGTGACCTCCCGTCATAGCCAACCCGATTTTCTCGAGCAGGCTCAACCACTGATCGACATCCTGCGCGAGCAGTCGCCGCAGGACATCGCAAGCCTGATGAAGCTCTCCGACAAGCTGGCCGGCCTCAATGCCGCTCGCTTCCAGGAATGGCAGCCGCCCTTCACGCCGGAGAATGCCAAGCAGGCAGTACTGGCCTTCCAGGGGGATGTCTATCAGGGCATGGCGGCAGAGACGTTCAGCGAGGAAGACTTCGAACGCGCACAACACAAGCTGCGCATTCTCTCCGGCCTCTATGGACTGCTGCGCCCGCTGGATCTTATCCAGCCATACCGCCTCGAGATGGGGACGCGTCTGAGCAATCCAGCCGGCAAGGATCTGTATGCCTACTGGCGCAAGACACTGACACCGGCACTGGAACAGGCCGTCGAAGAGAGTGGCACACCGATACTGGTCAACCTGGCCTCCAATGAATACTTCAAGGCCATCGATGCCAAGGCGTTCCGCCATCGCATCGTGACGCCGGTCTTCAAGGACGAGAAGAATGGCCAGTCCAAGATCATCAGCTTCTACGCCAAGCGTGCACGCGGCCTGATGAGCGCCTGGATGCTCAAGCACGATATCGAGACAGCCGAAGACCTCAAGGACTTCGACGTAGCCGGTTACCGCTTCTCCAATGCCGCCTCCGAGGTCGATACGCTGGTCTTCACGCGCAGTGAGGCCGACGCGGCACGCGCCTGATACGTGATGGCAGGCACTTCACGCCTCACCCCCCCAGCCCCGGGAAAGTCAGGTGTTCCGCGGCGCGCGGTTTGAAGTAACGGCGATGAATATCGCCGAACAGGACGTGGTCTGCACACCCAAGCCATTCATACGCCACCATCTCGGCACTGACGATACTGGCGCCCGCGGCCTCGCAGCGGGCCACTCCCAGCGCCGCCTCCCGCGGGCGGCGACTGGCGATCCCATCGGCGACCAACGCCACTCGATAGCCTGCGCCGCATAGGGACAGCACGGTCTGCATCACACAGACATGCGCCTCGGCACCACACACCACCAACTGGTCACAGCCACTCTGCTCCAATGCCTTGCAAAAGTCCTGCGCATCCAGCGCACTGAAACTGCGCTTGGTGAAGCAGCGTGTGCGTTCGCTCAACAGGTGCGTCATCGGGGCACTTGCGCCTAGCTTGTCGGGGCAATGCTCGGTCAGCCAGACGGGAATTTCCAGCGCCTGGGCGATTCCGCCCAGCCAGATGGCACTGTTGATGGCTTCGGTTCCGCCATTCAGAACCGGCATCAGGCGAGCCTGGAAATCGATCAGCAACAACAATGATCGCCTCGCCATCAGATGTTGAGACTTTTCGTCGTCCATTGGTCCTCCCACGACGATTCTAAGGCTAGAATGGAGCTTCCACTTACACGCTAGCGCATCCAAGGAGATCCCACATGCGCCATCTGTTCATCATGCTGATGGTCGGCTTGCTCGGCTTCGGTCTGAGCGTCGAACACGCAGAGGCCAAGCGCCTCGGCGGCGGCAAGAGTTTCGGTAGCTACTCACGCTCCGCTGACAGCGGAAAATCCTCCAGCTCACTGTTCGGCAGCAACAAGGCCACCAACAGCAGCACTGCAGCGAAGTCCAAGCCCTCCAGCGGCTTGTCCAAGTTTGCCGGGCCTATGGCAGGCCTGCTGGCAGGCGGTTTGCTGGCATCGCTGTTCTTCGGCGGCGCCTTCGATGGTCTGCGCATGACAGACTTCCTGATCATCGCGGTGATCGCCTTCATTGCCTTCAAGTTCCTCAGCGCGCGCAAGAAGGCCGCCATGGCGAGCGGCGGGCCGGCAGGTAGCGGTGGTGGTACCTCTACACGCCACGATGACCAGCCCCGCAATGTGCAGGCGCGTGAAGCGCATCAACCGCAAGGCGAGTCGCTGGCTCCTGCCGGTGGTATCGGGGCAGGCCTGACAGGCGGCGCCCCGACCAGCGAACCGGCCTGGTTCGACAAGGAGCAGTTCCTCGGCGGTGCTAAGGAACACTTCATGACCCTGCAGCGCGCCTGGGACAACAATGACCTGCCGCGCATTCAGGAGTACGTCACGCCAGAGCTCTACAATCTGCTGCGTGAAGAGCGCGCTCAGCAACCGGCCAACAACCGTACCGAGATCGTGCGTCTGTTTGCTGAACTGGGCAGCGTGCAGGAGATTGGCAAGCAGGCGGAAGCAACGGTCCTGTTCCACGGCGTGCTGGATGAAAATGGCGAGCAGAACGAGTTCAACGAGACTTGGCACCTGGTCCGTGAGCTGCGCGATGGCGCCGACTGGCACATCCAGGGCATCGAGCAGAACAGCTAAGACGCTCCTCTCACTGACATGACCTTCATTCCGTGAGGGCCACATCAGATGCCAAGGCGGCCGGATGATCACTCATCCGGCCGCTTTTTTTGTGTCTCGCTGCAGAAGATCACCGGAGGCTTCGCAACAGTTCGCCGAAGACCACAAAGGCACCGCCCCGAATGGCAGGCATAAAAAAACCGGCCACTGGGGAAGTGACCGGCGGATAGGCTGCTCGACTGCAAGGCAGGAGCGCCAGATCGCAAAAAGTCTGCTGATGGGATAGCACAGACAAGTTTCTAAGCAAGGGAACGTCGAAACTCACATACTCAGAGTCGCCAATAGCGCTTTAGTTCAGCCTGATCGCATAAAACATGCGCAACACTGAGGTGCAGAACCCGCGACGCCTGATCAGCTCCCACCATCAGCCAGCTGTACCCAGGATTCCAGCAAGAGTTGCCTGCCCCTGGAAACTCTTCATGCTCGACAAGCCCTTGTGGGTAATTCAGGTGCCACTCCCATGTTCCGGTTGTCCACAGGCGGATCCCTGCGCGCTTCCCTTCATCAGCAGGACTGGTTGCGCTTCTACGCTCTGTCACATACTGAACCGCCCCTGCAGCAAGGCTACAGGGCGGTTCAGTATAAGTGCCTGACGAGGATCGGGGCGGCCATCCGCGACTCTTGCAGGGAGAAACTGTTCTAGCCGCATTCTTTCCTGAGCCCACTTTTCCTGCGCACAAAGAGAACCGCCCCTGCAGCAAGGCTGCAGGGGCGGTTCAGTATAAGTGCCTGACGATGACCTACTCTCACATGGAGAAACTCCACACTACCATCGGCGCTAAGCGGTTTCACTTCCGAGTTCGGCATGGGATCGGGTGGTTCACGCTCGCTATGGTCGTCAGGCGAAACGGTGGCATCTTGCGATGCCTGAGTCCCGAGGCTTGTGGCCTCGCGACTCGCAATATGAATCATGCTGACCGATATGTCGTCGATCCTGTCGCAATCCCGGCGGTTTGCCGGAGCAAACCCCTTGGGTGTTATATGGTCAAGCCTCACGGGCAATTAGTACTGGTTAGCTCAACACATTGCTGTGCTTCCACACCCAGCCTATCAACCTTGTAGTCTTCAAGGGCCCTTCAGGAGGCGCAAGGCCTCAGGGAAGTCTCATCTTGAAGGGGGCTTCCCGCTTAGATGCCTTCAGCGGTTATCCCGTCCGAACGTAGCTACCGGGCAATGCCATTGGCATGACAACCCGAACACCAGAGGTTCGTCCACTCCGGTCCTCTCGTACTAGGAGCAGCTCTTCTCAAACTTCCGACGCCCACGGCAGATAGGGACCGAACTGTCTCACGACGTTCTAAACCCAGCTCGCGTACCACTTTAAATGGCGAACAGCCATACCCTTGGGACCGACTTCAGCCCCAGGATGTGATGAGCCGACATCGAGGTGCCAAACACCGCCGTCGATGTGAACTCTTGGGCGGTATCAGCCTGTTATCCCCGGAGTACCTTTTATCCGTTGAGCGATGGCCCTTCCATACAGAACCACCGGATCACTAGAACCTACTTTCGTACCTGCTCGACGTGTCTGTCTCGCAGTCAAGCACCCTTATGCTCTTGCACTCAATGCACGATTTCCAACCGTGCTGAGGGTACCTTCGTGCTCCTCCGTTACTCTTTAGGAGGAGACCGCCCCAGTCAAACTACCCACCATACACTGTCCTCGATCCGGATGACGGACCTGAGTTAGAACGCCAATGATGTCAGGCTGGTATTTCAAGGTTGGCTCCACCGCATCTGGCGACGCGGTTTCAAAGCCTCCCAGCTATCCTACACAGACAACATCAGCATCCAGTGTAAAGCTATAGTAAAGGTTCACGGGGTCTTTCCGTCTAGCCGCGGGTACACAGCATCTTCACTGCGATTTCAATTTCACTGAGTCTCGGGTGGAGACAGCGTGGCCATCATTACGCCATTCGTGCAGGTCGGAACTTACCCGACAAGGAATTTCGCTACCTTAGGACCGTTATAGTTACGGCCGCCGTTTACCGGGGCTTCGATCAAGAGCTTCGGACGAATCCTAACCCCATCAATTAACCTTCCGGCACCGGGCAGGCGTCACACCCTATACGTCCGCTTGCGCGTTTGCAGAGTGCTGTGTTTTTAATAAACAGTTGCAGCCACCTGGTATCTTCGACCGGTAGGAGCTTACGGAGCAAGTCCTTCACTCGAACCGGTGCACCTTCTCCCGAAGTTACGGTGCCATTTTGCCTAGTTCCTTCACCCGAGTTCTCTCAAGCGCCTTGGTATTCTCTACCTGACCACCTGTGTCGGTTTGGGGTACGGTCGCATGTGATCTGAAGCTTAGAGGCTTTTCCTGGAAGCGTGGCATCGATGACTTCCTGACCGTGGTCAGTTCGTCTCGCATCTCGACCTCAGAGGAACCGGATTTGCCTGATTCCTCGGCCTACATGCTTTCACCAGGACAACCAACGCCTGGCTCACCTAGCCTTCTTCGTCCCCCCATCGCAACCACATCCGGTACGGGAATATTAACCCGTTTCCCATCGACTACGCGTTTCCGCCTCGCCTTAGGGGCCGACTCACTCTGCTCCGATTAACGTAGAACAGAAAACCTTGGTCTTCCGGCGGGGGAGTTTTTCACTCCCCTTATCGTTACTCATGTCAGCATTCGCACTCGTGATACCTCCAGCAGACTTCTCAATCCACCTTCATTGGCTTACACGACGCTCCTCTACCGCTCATCCAGAGGATGAACCCGTAGCTTCGGTACCTGATTTAGCCCCGTTATATCTTCCGCGCAGGCCGACTCGACTAGTGAGCTATTACGCTTTCTTTAAAGGATGGCTGCTTCTAAGCCAACCTCCTAGCTGTCTGAGCCTTCCCACATCGTTTCCCACTTAATCAGGATTTTGGGACCTTAGCTGACGGTCTGGGTTGTTTCCCTTTTCACAACGGACGTTAGCACCCGCTGTGTGTCTCCCACGCTGCACTCACTGGTATTCGGAGTTTGCCTCGGGTTGGTAAGTCGGGATGACCCCCTAGCCGAAACAGTGCTCTACCCCCAGCGGTGATACGTGAGGCGCTACCTAAATAGCTTTCGAGGAGAACCAGCTATCTCCGGGCTTGATTAGCCTTTCACTCCGATCCACAGCTCATCCCAGCATTTTTCAACATACTTGGGTTCGGGCCTCCAATTGATGTTACTCAATCTTCACCCTGGCCATGGATAGATCGCCCGGTTTCGGGTCTATACCCTGCGACTGGTCGCCCAGTTAAGACTCGGTTTCCCTACGCCTCCCCTATACGGTTAAGCTCGCCACAGAATATAAGTCGCTGACCCATTATACAAAAGGTACGCGGTCACACCACGAAGGTGCTCCCACTGCTTGTACGCATACGGTTTCAGGATCTATTTCACTCCCCTCGCCGGGGTTCTTTTCGCCTTTCCCTCACGGTACTGGTTCACTATCGGTCAGCCAGGAGTATTTAGCCTTGGAGGATGGTCCCCCCATGTTCAGTCAAGGTTTCTCGTGCCCCGACCTACTCGATTTCACGTGACTCAGACTTCGACTACGGGACTATCACCCTGTATCGTCAGGCTTCCCAGCCTGTTCGTCTGTCAGTTGTCACGCTTAAGGGCTGGTCCCCGTTCGCTCGCCGCTACTTGGAGAATCTCGGTTGATTTCTTTTCCTCCGGGTACTTAGATGTTTCAGTTCCCCGGGTTTGCCTCTATAGGTTATGTATTGGCCTATAGATACTCACCTGATGGTGAGTGGGTTTCCCCATTCGGAAATCGTTGGGTCGCAGGGTATTTGCCACCTCGCCAACGCTTATCGCAGGCTATCACGTCCTTCATCGCCTCTGGCTGCCAAGGCATCCACCGTATGCGCTTAATCGCTTGACCATATAACCCCAAGGGGTCTGTCAAGGATTACGAATCTGTCGGACCTCTCCGACATATCGTGTTGATGGAGATGTGCTTGGCGCACATTCCATCGTCAGCATGATTCACATTGTTAAAGAGCGGCTGTTCAGAGAACAGTGAGAAGCGCGCTCTATTGAGCACGCTTGCCACTGCCGGCTAAGCCAGCAATAAGATCAGGTAATTCGTTGTGAGCACTTGCCGCGAGCGATAGACAGTGTCGATAAGGAGGTGATCCAGCCCCAGGTTCCCCTAGGGCTACCTTGTTACGACTTCACCCCAGTCATGAACCACACCGTGGTGATCGCCCTCCCGAAGGTTAGGCTAACCACTTCTGGTGCAGTCCACTCCCATGGTGTGACGGGCGGTGTGTACAAGGCCCGGGAACGTATTCACCGTGGCATTCTGATCCACGATTACTAGCGATTCCGACTTCATGGAGTCGAGTTGCAGACTCCAATCCGGACTGAGGCAAGCTTTATGGGATTGGCTCCACGTCGCCGTATTGCAACCCTTTGTACTTGCCATTGTAGCACGTGTGTAGCCCTACCCGTAAGGGCCATGATGACTTGACGTCGTCCCCACCTTCCTCCGGTTTGTCACCGGCAGTCTCCTTAGAGTTCCCGACATTACTCGCTGGCAAATAAGGATAGGGGTTGCGCTCGTTACGGGACTTAACCCAACATTTCACAACACGAGCTGACGACAGCCATGCAGCACCTGTCTCAGAGTTCCCGAAGGCACCAATCCATCTCTGGAAAGTCCTCTGGATGTCAAGGGTAGGTAAGGTTCTTCGCGTTGCATCGAATTAAACCACATGCTCCACCGCTTGTGCGGGCCCCCGTCAATTCATTTGAGTTTTAACCTTGCGGCCGTACTCCCCAGGCGGTCAACTTATTGCGTTAGCTGCGCCACTAAGTCCTCAAGGGACCCAACGGCTAGTTGACATCGTTTACGGCGTGGACTACCAGGGTATCTAATCCTGTTTGCTACCCACGCTTTCGCACCTCAGTGTCAGTGTCAGTCCAGAAGGCCGCCTTCGCCACTGGTATTCCTCCCGATCTCTACGCATTTCACCGCTACACCGGGAATTCTACCTTCCTCTCCTGCACTCTAGCCAAGCAGTTCCAGATGCCGTTCCCAGGTTGAGCCCGGGGCTTTCACACCTGGCTGACTTAGCCACCTACGCGCGCTTTACGCCCAGTAATTCCGATTAACGCTTGCACCCTCCGTATTACCGCGGCTGCTGGCACGGAGTTAGCCGGTGCTTCTTCTGCGAGTGATGTCTTTCCTCGGGAGTATTAATCCCGAGGCGTTCTTCCTCGCTGAAAGTGCTTTACAACCCGAAGGCCTTCTTCACACACGCGGCATGGCTGGATCAGGCTTTCGCCCATTGTCCAATATTCCCCACTGCTGCCTCCCGTAGGAGTCTGGGCCGTGTCTCAGTCCCAGTGTGGCTGATCATCCTCTCAGACCAGCTACGGATCGTCGCCTTGGTGAGCCGTTACCTCACCAACAAGCTAATCCGACATGGGCTCATCCGATAGCGCAAGGTCCGAAGATCCCCTGCTTTCTCCCGTAGGACGTATGCGGTATTAGCCTGAGTTTCCCCAGGTTGTCCCCCACTATCGGGCAGATTCCCATGCATTACTCACCCGTCCGCCGCTCGACGCCTCCTAGCAAGCTAGGATCGTTTCCGCTCGACTTGCATGTGTTAAGCCTGCCGCCAGCGTTCAATCTGAGCCATGATCAAACTCTTCAGTTGAAAGCTTGATAGTCTGTTAAGCAGACCAAACTTGGTTCAGAGTCAAACTTCTCGTGAGAGGCTTGCTCCGATATTTGGCGACCTTGTCACCACTCATCGGCAAGCGCTCACACGAATTACCTGATCAAATTTTTAAAGAGCATCGCTGTGAAGCGAGGAGGCACATTCTACCCGGAACGCTTGAGAAGTCAAGCACTTGATGATGAGTCAATCGACTGCCTCTAAGCATCATCAAGCGGTGAGGAGCGTTGCCCGATCACCTGTCCCGTAAGGAGTGCGGCGCATTCTAGCGAATCGCCCGGGATTGTCAATCGATGATTTCGAAGCGTGCTTCAAAAACATCAAGCAAAACAATCACCTGCAAACCTCTTTCACCGCTGGTAACGCCATGCGTCCCCGGCAGCGGATGCGTACTTTACGCACGAACCGCCGTGAGGGCAAGGGCTTTTTCAAGAGATTGTCATTCTCGGGACATGCAGATGACATCTCCGCTCAGCCCTTCTCTTCTCTCCTCGATCTTGTCTCTCTTCATCTTCTTGCTCTTGCCTCGTTTTTGCTTGCTGACATCTTCCCTTGGCCAGCAACGCATTCGGCCCCGCCAAGAATGGCGGGGCCGAATATCGATCATCACACTGCTGGCAGCTGACGCTTACTTGTTGCCGCGCAGCTTGCGCCCCAGCGCCATGATCGGGCCACTGGCGACATAGCAACCGAACAGGCCCAGCAGCATCACGGACGGCTCCAGCGAGATGACCACGAAGGCCAGCACGATGGCGAGCAGCGCCACGAAGGGCACCGGCCCCTTGAGGTCGATTTCCTTGAAGCTGTAGTAGCGGATGTTCGACACCATCAGGATACCGGCAGCCGCGACCACGAAGACCATCAGCGACTTGAAGGCGAAGGTCTCGGCGTCGAAGTTGTGCATGGTCCATACGCAGCCGGCCACGAGTGCCGCCGCTGCCGGACTCGGCAGACCGATGAACCACTTCTTGTCGGTGGAGCCGATCTGGACATTGAAGCGCGCCAGACGCAGTGCAGCGCCTGCCACGTAGACGAAGGCGGCGATCCAGCCGATCTTGCCGACATCCTGCAGAATCCAGCTGAAGGTGACCAGCGCCGGCGCCACGCCGAAGGACAGCATGTCCGCGAGGCTGTCGTACTCGGCACCGAAGGCGCTCTGGGTGTTGGTCAGGCGCGCCACACGACCGTCCAGGCCGTCGAGCACCATCGAGACGAAGATGGCGATGGAGGCGTTGGCAAACTCCCCGTTCAGCGCGCACACCACAGCGAAGAAGCCGGAGAACAGCGCGGAGGTGGTGAACAGGTTGGGCAGCAGATAGATGCCACGCCGACGAACGGGCTTGCCGTCCTCGATGGCTTCTTCCACGACTTCGCTGTCGTCGGTGAACTCCTCCACTACCTTGTCCAGCACTGAACTGCTGCGGCGTGTCTGTGCTTCGGGGACTTCGTCTGCGCCGGGATGTCGATTTTCGTCAGTCATGGGATTCCTTGCATCATGCCTCGTCGTGGCAGGGTAACCACATTCTACACCTGCCAGTGAGCGCGAATAGTGGTGACACCCTAGCGGCCTCACCGTCGACTGTCACTTCCCTCCCCCATTCGATAGCGCTTATAGAGCAACAACGCAAGCGGGGCGCCCTCCTGATGGAGAGCGCCCCGCTCATTTCACGCCGGATCCAATAGTCAGGATCAGTTGCGTGACTTGTCGACCAGCTGGTTGGCAGTGATCCACGGCATCATGCCGCGCAGCTTCTCACCAGTCTGCTCGATCGGATGCTCGGCGTTCTGGCGACGACGGGCCGTCATGGACGGGTAGTTGGTGTTGCCTTCCTGGATGAACATCTTGGCGTATTCACCGCTCTGGATGCGCTTGAGCGCATTGCGCATGGCGACACGGGACTGCTCGTTGATGACTTCGGTGCCGGTCACATACTCGCCATACTCCGCGTTGTTGGAGATGGAGTAGTTCATGTTGGCGATGCCGCCTTCGTACATCAGGTCGACGATCAGCTTGAGCTCGTGCAGGCACTCGAAGTAGGCCATTTCCGGCGCGTAGCCCGCTTCGGTCAGGGTCTCGAAGCCCATCTTGACCAGCTCGACCGCGCCACCACACAGGACAGCCTGCTCGCCAAACAGATCGGTTTCGGTCTCGTCCTTGAAGGTGGTCTCGATGATGCCGGTACGGCCGCCGCCGACGCCTGCCGCGTAGGACAGTGCGATGTCCTTGGCCTGGCCAGTCGCATCCTGGTGGATGGCGATCAGGTCCGGGATACCGCCGCCCTTCACGAACTCGGAACGCACGGTGTGACCCGGTGCCTTCGGCGCGATCATGATGACGTCGAGGTCAGCACGCGGCACGACCTGGTTGTAGTGGACGTTGAAGCCGTGAGCGAAGGCCAGGGTCGCGCCCTGCTTCAGGTTCGGTTCCACCTGGTTCTCGTAGATGGCCTTCTGGTTCTCGTCCGGCGCCAGAATCATGACCAGGTCGGCAGCCTTGACCGCTTCCTCGACTTCAGCAACCTTCAGGCCAGCCGCTTCGGCCTTGGCCCAGCTGGAGGAAGAGCGACGCAGGGCTACGGTGACGTCGACGCCGGATTCCTTCAGGTTGTTCGCGTGGGCGTGGCCCTGGGAACCATAACCGAGGATGACCACTTTCTTGCCCTGGATGAGGGAGAGGTCACAATCCTTGTCGTAATAGAGTTTCATCGTCATTGCTCCTGGCGGCTCACCCCGTCAGCGGGATGGCGTGAGATCTTGAAAGAGTGTCTGTTGTTCTTGCGACCCTTCCCGCGAGGGAAAGGCGTATGACAGTGTCCAGCGCCGACGGCCATCTGTCTCGGCCGCTCTGCGTCCCCGGGAGGTCGTGCGCCTTGAATCAAGGTCTGCCGTCCTCCTCCTGCGCGGCGATGAGTCCACCTTACCTGCACCCAAGCATTGCGTAAAATGCTATATTTGCACCATCATATGCCGCAATACGCAACACAAGCCATTTCTCCCTTCAGCACTCACCGACAGCGGACTCCGGCATGGACAATCGCCAACTCAAGCAATTCCTGACCCTCGCCGAAACGCTGCATTTCGGGCGCGCCAGCACAGCCTGCCACCTGAGCGCCTCTGCACTGTCACGGGCCATCCGGGCCATGGAAGAAGAGCTGGGCGTCAGCCTGTTCGAGCGCGACAACCGCAGCGTCGCGCTGACACCGGCGGGTGAACGCTTCCGTCGTCATGCTCGCGAACTCCTGAGTCAATGGGATGACATTCGCCAGTCACTGCTGGAAGACAGCGATGAACTGCGCGGCGAGCTCTCCCTGTATTGCTCGGTGACAGCCAGCTACAGCTTCCTGTATGAGATTCTGGCCACCTTCCGTGCCCGCCATCCGCATGTAGAGCTCAAGCTGCATACCGGCGACCCCGCCGTGGCATTGGAACGCGTCCTGATGGGCCACGAGGACCTGGCGATCGCCGCGCGCCCCGACGTGCTGCCTTCCCGACTAGCCTTCACCGACTTCGCCGAGTCGCCGCTGCGCTTCATTGCCCCGCGCCGTGATGGCCCCGGCCATCAGCTGGAAGGCATCGACGAGGCGGACGATTCGGCGGCGAGTGATGACCACATCGACTGGACCCGCGTGCCGATGATCTTGTCGGAGACCGGCCTGGCGCGTGAGCGCTTCGATGCCTGGTGCCATGAGCGTGGCATCAAGCCTCGCCTATATGCCCAGGTCGCCGGCAACGAGGCCATCGTCAGCATGGTCGGGCTAGGCTTCGGGATCGGCGTGGTGCCACAGATCGTGCTCGACAATTCGCCGCTGGCCGATCAGGTGCGCATTCTCGATGTCGATCCGCCGCTGACCCCCTACAAGGTCGGCCTGTGCGTACAGGAAAAACGCCTGCGTCACCCGCTGGTGCGCGCATTGTGGGAGCAACTGCCCGGCTCGCCGCAGCGCCCCGCTGACTGATACCTGGTAGCGAGCCAACGAAAATGGCGCAGCAACGAAAACGGCGCCCCGAGGGGCGCCGTTCTTGACTTGCGTTTCCACCACCACCGTCTTACAGGCTCAATACCTTCTCACCGCGGGCAATGCCGGAGACACCGGTACGCGCCACTTCCAGCACGCCTACCGGCTGCATCGCCGCCAGGAAGGCATCCAGCTTGCCACCGTCGCCGGTGATCTGGATGGTGTAGAGGCTCGGCGTGATGTCGACGATCTGGGCACGGAAGATGTCCGCCGTGCGCTTGATCTCGTCACGCTGGGCACCCAACGCCTTGACCTTGACCAGCATCAGCTCGCGCTCGATGTGGCTACCCTCGGTGAGATCCACCAGCTTGACCACATCCACCAGCTTGTTGAGGTGCTTGGTGATCTGCTCGATGACGCGATCCTCGCCGACCGTGGTGACGGTCAGACGGGACAGGGTCGCGTCTTCGGTCGGGGCCACGTTGAGGGTCTCGATGTTGAAGTTGCGCTGTGAAAACAGGCCGACGACCCGTGACAGCGCGCCCGGTTCGTTTTCCATCAGAATGGAGATGATATGGCGCATCAGGTCCGCTCCGTCTTCGTAAGCAGCATGTCACGCATGGAGCCGAGAGGCACCTGCATCGGATAGACGTGTTCACGCGGGTCGACATAGATGTCGAGGAACACCAGCTCGTCCTTGTTGCGGAAGGCGTCTTCCAGCGCAGGCTCGAGCTCCTCCACCGTGTGCACCTTGATGGCCCGGAAGCCATAGGCGCCGGCCAGCTGCACGAAGTCAGGCAGCGACTCCATATAGGAATGCGAGTGACGGGACTTGTAGTTCAGGTCCTGCCACTGACGCACCATGCCCAGCGACTGGTTGTTGAGGTTGATGATCTTGACCCCGATCCCGTACTGCTTACAGGTCGAGAACTCCTGCATCATCATCTGGAAGCTGCCTTCACCGGTGAACAGCACCACATCGTCTTCCGGGTAGGACATCTTGATGCCCATGGCCGCCGGGAAGCCGAAGCCCATGGTGCCCAGACCACCGGAGGTGATCCAGCGGTTGGGGCGCTGGAACTTGTAGTACTGGGCGGCGAACATCTGGTGCTGACCGACATCAGTGGCGACGAAGGCTTCGCCACGCGTCGCACGGTGCACGGCTTCCACCACCTGCTGCGGCTTGAGCGGCTCGCCCGGGGCGGACGGCTCATACAGCTTGCCTTCACGCTCGGCACGCCAGCCATCGATCTGGGACCACCAGGCCTCCAGTGCGTCAGGATTGGCCAGCTCACGGCCCTGCACCAGGCTGATCATCTCGTTGATCACGGCATCGGCCGGACCGACGATCGGCACATCGGCGCGCACGGTCTTGGAGACCGAGCTCGGGTCGATGTCGACGTGGATGATCTTGGCCGTCGGGCAGAACTTCGAGGTGTTGTTGGTCACGCGGTCATCGAAGCGCGCACCGATGCAGATGATCAGATCGGCGTGGTGCATGGCATTGTTCGACTCGTAGGAGCCGTGCATGCCGGGCCAGCCCAGGCACTGCCGATCCCCCTGCGGGTAGGCACCGATGCCCATCAGCGAAGTGGTGATCGGGAAGTTGAGGCGGCGTACCAGATCAGTCAGCGCTTCGCTGGCACGCCCGGACACCACGCCACCACCGGTGAAGAACAGCGGGCGACGTGCCTTGAGCATCAATTCGACGGCTTTCTTGATCTGACCACTGTGGCCGCGGGTGACCGGGCTATAGGAGCGCATGCGTACCTTTTTGGGGTAGCTGTACTCATAGCGTTCGGTCGGGGCGGTCATGTCCTTCGGGATATCGATGACGACCGGCCCCGGGCGACCACTGGAAGCCAGATAGAAGGCCTTCTTGATCACCTCGGGAATCTCGCTCGGATGCTTGATCGAGAAGCTGTGCTTCACGATCGGGCGAGTCACACCGACGATGTCGGTTTCCTGGAAGGCGTCTTCACCGATCAGGTGACTGGCGACCTGGCCACACAGCACGACCATGGGAATCGAGTCCATGTAGGCCGTGGCGATACCGGTGACGGCATTGGTCGCGCCCGGGCCTGAGGTGACCAGCACCACACCCGGCTTGCCGGAGGCGCGCGCGTAACCATCGGCGGCGTGGGTCGCGGCCTGCTCGTGACGGACCAGAATGTGCTGGACCTTGTCCTGGCGGAACAGGGCGTCATAGATATGCAGCGCCGCTCCACCGGGGTAGCCGTAAATATATTCCACGCCCTCGTCGTGCAGGGCGCGGGCGATCATGTCAGCGCCGGAAAGCAATTCCACTTGGTTATTCTCCCCTGGAGGTCTCGAGTGCGTCCGGCGGCAATGCGCAAGCCGGATCGAGTGCGACCTGAATGTCGCTACCGCAGAAATTGCGGCACCTGATGCCAAACCCTGGCGTCTGCGGCCCGGTTAGGGCCTGCACTCTTGTCGCATCGGTTGGATGCGGTCGGGGCTGATGGCCGGTCGGTACGGTTGGCGTACCCGGACCGGCGTATCCTTTGACAGGCGGACAGCGACTCAGCGTCTGTCCTTCACGCGGCGCTTCGAGGGTCGCCCGAATGGCCGCGCCCGCAATCAGGAATGGTCAAGAGTCCAACAGCCGCAAGTGGCTGTCAACTCAACCTTACGCCAGTGTGCGCCGCCTGCGCCAAATGCCACACCGGTAACAACGAATCCGGCCATAAGCGTGCGCAAAACCTCACCAACAGCCATAAAATCGCAATTTTCTGCTTCGTGAATTTCAGCCTACCTCACGCTGGGTTGTCTATTTGCGTTCGGACGGCAGACACGAAAACGCCCCTCCGCAAGCGGAAGGGCGTTTTCGTCACGGTGGGGCGGCGCTCACGGGCACACGTTTCAGCGCGTGAAGGTCAGTTCCCCGCCCTCTTCGTCGACACGGATCACATCACCGGGCACGAAGTCGCCACCCAGCAGCGCCTGGGCCAGCGGGTTCTCGATACGACTCTGGATGGCGCGCTTGAGCGGACGAGCGCCATAGACCGGATCGAAGCCTGCCTTGGCCAGCAGCGCCATCGCGGCATCGGTGATATCGAAGCCGAGATCGCGATCGGCCAGACGCGCCTTGAGACGTTCAAGCTGGATGCCCGCGATGGAAGCAATCTGCGCCTGCCCCAGCGCGTGGAACACGACCACTTCGTCGATGCGGTTGATCAGCTCCGGTCGGAAGTGATTGCCGACGACTTCCATCACCGCCGTCTTCATGTCGTCGTACTGGAAGGCCGCCTTGCGCTCGGCACGCTCGTCGGCACTTTCCGTACTGCCATCGTCTTCCGCCAGCTCGCCATTGAGGCCGCTCATGCGCTGAATCATTTCCGAGCCCAGGTTGGAGGTCATCACGATCACGGTGTTGCGGAAATCGACGGTACGCCCCTGGCCATCGGTCAGACGGCCATCTTCCAGCACCTGCAGCAGGATGTTGAAGACATCCGGGTGTGCCTTCTCGACCTCGTCGAGCAGCAGCACGGAGTATGGCTTGCGGCGCACGGCCTCGGTCAGATAGCCGCCCTCTTCATACCCGACATAGCCGGGAGGCGCGCCGATCAAACGAGCCACGGAGTGCTTCTCCATGAACTCGGACATGTCGATGCGCACCATCGCCTCTTCGGTGTCGAACAGGAAGCTGGCCAGTGACTTGCAGAGCTCCGTCTTGCCGACGCCGGTCGGGCCAAGGAACAGGAAAGAGCCGTTGGGACGATTCGGATCCGACAGCCCCGCGCGTGAGCGACGCACCGCATTGGACACCGCGATCACCGCCTCGTCCTGACCGATCACCTTCTCGTGCAGCGCCTCTTCCATGCGCAGCAGCTTGTCACGCTCGCCTTCGAGCATCTTGGCGACCGGGATGCCGGTCCAGCGCGAGACGACCTCAGCAATCTCTTCCTCAGTGACATTGGAGCGCAGCAGCACGTGAGCAGAGGTATCCGCCTCGCCTTCGCCGGCTTCGCTGATCTGCTTCTCGAGCCCCGGGATCACGCCGTATTGCAGTTCCGACATACGGCTGAGGTCGCCGGCACGACGCGCCTGCTCCAGATCGATACGCGCCTGTTCCAGCTCCGCCTTGAACTGGGCCGCGCCCTGGATGCTGGACTTCTCGGCCTTCCAGACTTCATCGAGGTCGGCGTATTCACGCTCCAGCTCCGAGATCTGGTCCTCAAGCGCGCCGAGGCGCTTGAGCGCCGCCTCGTCGGTCTCCTTCTTGAGCGCTTCCCGCTCCATCTTGAGCTGGATCAGGCGGCGATCGAGACGGTCCATCTCCTCCGGCTTGGAATCCAGCTCCATGCGGATGCGTGACGCGGCTTCATCGATCAGATCGATCGCCTTGTCCGGCAGCTGGCGGTCCGTGATGTAACGCGAGGACAGGCGTGCAGCGGCGATGATGGCGCTGTCGGTGATGTCGACCCCGTGGTGTACCTCGTAGCGCTCCTTCAGGCCACGCAGGATGGCGATGGTGTCTTCCTCGCTGGGCTGGTCGACCTGCACCTTCTGGAAGCGGCGCTCGAGTGCGGCATCCTTCTCGATGTACTGGCGATACTCGTCAAGCGTGGTGGCACCGACACAGTGCAGCTCGCCGCGCGCCAGCGCCGGCTTGAGCATGTTGCCGGCGTCCATCGCGCCTTCGGCCTTGCCCGCGCCGACCATGGTGTGCAGCTCGTCGATGAACAGGATGACCTGGCCTTCTTCCTGCGCCAGCTCCTTCAGCACCGACTTGAGGCGCTCCTCGAATTCGCCGCGGAACTTGGCCCCCGCCAGCAACGAGCCCATGTCGAGAGACAGCACGCGCTTGTTCTTGAGACCTTCCGGCACCTCGCCATTGACGATACGGCTGGCCAGCCCCTCGACGATGGCGGTCTTGCCGACACCAGGTTCACCGATCAATACCGGGTTGTTCTTGGTGCGGCGCTGCAGCACCTGGATCGTGCGACGAATTTCCTCGTCACGCCCGATCACCGGATCGAGCTTGCCATCCCGTGCGCGTTCGGTGAGATCCAGGGTGTACTTGTTGAGCGCTTCGCGATTGTTCTCGGCATCGGCATCGCCCACGGCTTCGCCACCGCGCAGTGCATCGATGGCGGAGGTCAGGGCGGGCTTCTTGATGCCCGAGGAGGTGAACAGCTTGCCGAGATCACCGCCCAGCTCCAGCGCGGCCAACAGCGCGAGCTCGGAGGCGATGTATTGATCGCCGCGCTTCTGCGCTTCGCGATCGGCCAGATTCAGAAGCTTGCCGAGGGCCTGCGAGGGCGCGACATTGCCGTCGAACTGGGACACGGTCGGCAGGTCATCCAGCTGGCGCTTGAGACCACTCATCAGACTGGTGGCATCGCCGCCCGCCTTGTTGACCAGTGCCTTGAGACCGCCATCGCGGTCTTCAAGCAGGGCCAGCAGCAGATGCTGCGGGTGAATTTCATTGTGGCCTCGCCCGACGGCGAGCGACTGGGCATCCGCCAGAGCGTTCTGCAGCTTGCTGGTCAGTTTGTCGATGCGCATGGTGCTGTCTCCTGAGAGTCATGGCGGTACTCCTTTTCTCAGGAGCTTCGCCTGTAACTTTTCGTATCTGACTCTCAAGATGGGGACTGGCGCACGGCTTTCAAGGCAGGATTCGCCGCACTGCAGCATGTTGTGCCATTTGCCTGATCCAGGTCAGTTTCCCGCCCCGCCGGCCATCACCTTTGCCACACACAGAAACGCCCCGCCAACCTGGGACATCAGGTCAACGGGGCGTTTGTGGGTACTGAATGTCGAGCTTGTGGAATGCGCAGACCAGGCCCCTGGACAGTGATTTCTGCTCGGCGCCTCAGCGCAGCCAGATCACCGTGGCGAGGCGCCCGGTCACGCCATCATCACGCCGGTGGGAGTAGAAACGCGACTCCGAGGCGGTGCAGAAGTGGCCACCACTGACATGACCGACTCCGGCACGCTCGAGACGCAGACGTGCCAGCTTGTAGAGGTCGCACATGTAGTGACCAAGCCGGTAGGGACTGGCCTCGAAGGCATCATCGGCCTCAGGCAGGTCCGCGATGAAGGCATCATGCACCTCGGGGCCGACCTCGAACTGCGCATTGGAGATCGCCGGCCCCAGCCAGGCCATCAGCTCGCCGGGGTCATCGCCGAGACGCTCGATGGTAGCTTCCAGCACGCCTGCGACCAGCCCGCGCCAACCCGCATGTGCCACGCCGACACGCGTGCCCTGCCGATCACAGAACAGCACCGGCAGGCAGTCCGCCGTCATCACCACACAGGCCTGCCCGGTGCCGGTACTGATGCAGGCATCCGCCCGTGGCGGCGCATCCGGCCGGCCCTCGGCATGGCAGACATCGAAGGCATCCACCACCTGAGTGCCGTGCACCTGATCCAGCCACGCCAGCGGACGGCCGTCATCGACCTCCGCCGCGAGAAGCTCACGCACCTGCGCCACCATCGCCGGGTCATCCCCCACATGCAGCGCCGGATTGAAGCCGGCATACGGCCCCTGGCTGGGGCCGCTCTCACGCGTGGTCACGAAGGCCTGCACCGGGCTCGGCGCGGGCCAGTCCGGCAGTATCAGGGTCGGGCGTAGACTCTCGTCGTGCATAACCTCTCCTTGTGCGGCGTGTCGCGCGAGCCTGCCGCCTCAGCGAGCGATGTCTTCCTTGAGATAGTCGATCAGCACCAGCATGTCACCCGGCATCTCGGCGCGGAATTCGACTTCCTTGCCCGTGATCGGGTGGATGAAGGCGAGACGGCGGGCATGCAGTGCCTGACGCGGGAACTGGCGCAGCAGCTCCTTGAGCGGGTCACTGGCCCCCGGCGGCAGCTTCAGACGCCCGCCGTAGACCGGGTCTCCAACCAGCGGATAGCGCTGGTGCGCCATGTGCACGCGAATCTGGTGGGTACGCCCGGTTTCCAGCTTGCAGCGGATATGGGTGTGGCCCCGGAAACGTTCCACCACGCGGAAGTGGGTGACCGCCGGCTTGCCACTGTGGGTAACGGCCTGACGCTTGCGGTCCTTGGGGTGACGCCCGATGGGCGCATCCACGGTAGCACCGGAGGTCAACACGCCCGTGACGACGGCATCGTACTCGCGTGACACGGTACGGGCCTGCAGCTGCTCGACCAGGTCCGCCTGGGCGGTCAATGACTTGGCCACCACCATCAGTCCGCTGGTGTCCTTGTCGAGACGATGCACGATACCGGCACGCGGCATCATGGAATTGCCCGGACAATGATGCAGGATGGCGTTGAGCAGCGTGCCATCGTGGTTACCCGCGCCCGGGTGCACGACCATGCCATGCTCCTTGTTGATGACCAGCACGTCGTCATCTTCATAGACGATCTCGAGCTCGATATCTTCCGGCTCGTGGCTGACTTCTTCTTCAAGCTCGGCGGTCAGGGCCAGACGTTCACCGCCATAGACCTTCTCGCGAGGTTTTACGGCGGCACCGTCGAGGGTCAGCGCACCGGTCTTGATCCAGTGCTTGAGACGCTCGCGGGAATAGTCGGAGAAGATCTCGGCGCAGGCCTGATCAAGGCGCATGCCAATCATCGCCTCCGGGATCCGCTCTTCGCGGTTGATGGTGTCTGCCATATTGCTCTCTGAGGCCGTTTCGCACGAAAGGGCCTTTGCTTTATAGTGAGTGCGGATCGGCGGATTCTAGCATGCCCGCCATGGATTGCCCGAGATGAGGAAACCGATGCGCGCCCTTCCCTTGACTGCCCTCGCCCTGGCCAGCACCTTGCTGGCTGGCTGTGCGTCCAACGAGCCGGCACCGGATCTTCAGGAGCAGGACCTGTATCGTCAGGCCCAGGTTTCTCTGGATACCAGCCGCTTCAACTCCGCTGTGCAACAACTTGAAGCCCTGGATACTCGCTTCCCGTTCGGCAGCTACGCCGAACAGTCGCAGCTGGAGCTGATCTACGCCTATTACCAGGTCGACAACTGGGAGGCGGCACGCGCCGCGGCCAGCCGTTTCATTCGCCTGCACCCCGATCACCCGCAGGTCGATTATGCCTACTACATGCGTGGACTGGCAGCGTACAGCGCGGGCCGTTTCAGCCTGGAATCCCTCGATCTGATCGATATTTCCAAGCGTGACCTGGGCGCGACACGCGATGCCTACGTCGACTTCGGTGAGCTGGTACGTCGTTTCCCCAACAGCACCTACGCGGCAGATTCCCGTCAGCGCATCATCTATCTGCGCAACGTACTGGCACGCGGCGAGCTGCAGACAGCCGATTTCTACCTGCGCAAGCAGGCCTATCTGGCTGCCGTGAAGCGTGGTGAGTGGGTCATTGAGCACTACCCTAACACTCCTGCCACCCGCGACGCGCTGGCCGTGATGGTCGAGGGCTATCTGGGCCTCGGTCTGCGTGACCGTGCCAGCGAGACGCTCAAGGTGCTGATCCAGAATGATCCGGACAATGAACGTCTGGATGGCCGTACCTTCGAGCCGCGTTACGTGAAGGCTGACGACCTGACGGTCTGACGACTGGCAGGCAACACCATCGAAAAGCCCGTGATCATCGATCACGGGCTTTTTCGTGCTGCCAGCATGGCCAGAATCGTCGAATTCAGGCGCTTTCAGCGTCTTGCGAAAAGAATCCGCAATCCGTCATTCGCCAGCCACCCAGCCATTGACGATCGGGTAGCGACGATCACGCCCGAAGCCCCGCGGCGTGACACGCACGCCGACCGGTGCCTGACGACGCTTGTACTCGGTACGGTCGACCAGACGCACCACGCGATAGACATCCTCTTCCTCGAAGCCTGAGCGGATGATCGCCTCGGCACTCATGTCACCCTCGATGTAGTGGGTGAGAATCGCATCCAGGGTGTCGTAGTCCGGCAGCGAATCGCTGTCGAGCTGGTCTTCGGCGAGCTCGGCGGACGGCGGGCGCGTGATGACGCGCTCCGGGATCGCCGGGCCCATGGTGTTGCGCCAGTTGGCGAGACGGAACACCCAGCTCTTGTAGACATCCTTTAGCGCGTTGTAGCCGCCGACCATATCGCCGTAGAGCGTGGCGTAACCCACCGCCATCTCGCTCTTGTTGCCGGTGGTCAGCACCATCAGGCCCTTCTTGTTGGAGATGGCCATCAACAGCACGCCACGGCACCGCGACTGCAGATTCTCCTCGGTGGTGTCGCGCTCGCTGCCGGCGAAGCTCTCCGCCAGGGTCTCGGTGAAGGCCTCGACCATCGGCGCGATGGGCATCACCTCGTAATTCACACCCAGCAGCTTGGCCTGCTCGGCGGCGTCTTCCTTGGAGATGACCGCAGTGTAGTGATACGGCATCATCACGGCGTGCACGCGGTCCGCGCCCAGTGCATCAACGGCGATGGCCAGCGACAGGCCGGAATCGATGCCCCCGGAAAGCCCCAGCACCACACCCTTGAAGCCACTCTTGTTGACGTAGTCACGCAGCCCGGTGACCAGTGCACAGTAGAGTGACTCTTCCGGCGACAGCAGCTCGGCGATCTCGCCGCTCTGCGGCGCCCAGCTGCCACCTTCCTTCTTGAGGAACTGCACCGGCATCAGGCCGACATCCCACCACGGCGCCTGCACGCAGGTCTTGCCGTCGGCATCGATGGCGGCAGAGCCCCCGTCGAAGACCAGCTCATCCTGACCGCCGATCTGGTTGACGTAGACCAGCGGGCAATTGACCTCGGCTGCCCGCTCGGCGAACAGCTGATTGCGCTCGGCCGGCTTCTCCAGGTGATAGGGCGAGGCGTTGAGGCTGACGAGAATCTCGGCACCGGCATCCCGCGCCTGACGGACCGGCGTGCCGTCCCACAGGTCTTCACAGATGACGATGCCCAGACGGGCGCCGCGGCACTCGACCACACACGGCTCGGTGCCCGGCGTGAAGTAGCGCTGCTCATCGAAGACCTGATAGTTGGGCAAGGCCTGCTTGGCATACTCGGCGATCCACTCACCATCCTTGAGCACGCCGGCCAGGTTATAGCGCTTGCCGTCACGCATGCCGGGGTAGCCGACGATGACCATCACGCCCGGCGCGACTTTCTTCGCCATCTGGGCGCGCGCCTCCTCGAGGCGGGATTCCATGGACTCGCGCAGCAGCAGGTCTTCCGGCGGGTAGCCGGTCAGACACAACTCGGGCAGCACTACGACATCGGCCTTGTGCTCAAGACTCGCTTCACGCACCGATTCGATGGCACGCGCAGTGTTGCCGGGAATATCACCGACCAGCGGGTCGAGCTGGGCCATCACCAGAGTCAGATCTTGCATGCGGTAAGGATCTCTCGATTGGCGGTTCGATAAGGGGCCAGTACACTGTGGCCAGACATCTGGCTCAGATCACTGAGCCGTGCACCGGCCCACCTGTCATCATGTTGGCCGCCATTGTCCCGCAAGGTCGCGCCGCTGGCAAAAGCCACGCGCGCCGCCTCATCTGGGAGTCATATAGGAATGAGCCTGTTGATCATCCGTCTGCTGGTTTTCGTCGCCCTGTTCTGGGCCGGCCTGCGCCTTTACCGCATGTATCGCCAATGGAAGCTGAGTCAGGACAGCCACAATGACGGCCAACCTGCCGAGCGCGAAGCGCAGAACATGGTGCGCTGCGCCTACTGCGATCTGCATCTGCCGGAAAATGACGCCATCCGCCATGAGGCGCTGCATTTCTGCTGCCAGGAACACCAGCAGCACTTCCTCGACGAAGGACCGCGCAAATGATTCGCCACCGAGACGAGATGCTCGCTGGCGAACGACAACACACAATCCCTCAGGCCCAGCGGGTCTCGACGGCATCTGATGATGTATCCAGCGCAGCGATCTCGGCCAGCAGGGCCTCGGGCTGATAGGAGGCTGGGTCGATGATCGGTGTACGCCCGAGCAGTTGATCCGCCAGCAGGCGGGTCGAGGCCGGCGCCAGTACCAGCCCGTTGCGGTAATGGCCGGCATTGACGTGCAGGTGGCGGCGTTCAGGCACGGCACCGATGAAGGGCGTGCCGGTCGGCGAACCGGGGCGCAGTCCCGCCCAGTGGTGCTCGACCTCACACTGCGCCAGCGCGGGGATGATCTCGCAGGCGCTCTTGATCAGTGACTCGCGTGCCTCAAGGGTGGTCGCCTTGTCGAAACCGACCTCCTCCAGCGTCGAGCCGGCCACGATGCGACCATCGCCCCGCGGTATCACATAGCGCCCATTCTTGAGTACCACGCGCTCCACCAGCCCCTTGGGCGCCTTGAACAGCACCATCTGGCCGCGTACCGGCCGCACCGGCAGCGCAAGCCCCGCCTCACTCAGAATCTCTCGACTCCAGGCACCACCGCAGACCACGACCTGTCCGGCAGACAGCACCGAATTGGCGGTCTGTACGCCGATGGCGGTGTCGTCCTGCAGCAGAATGCCCTGCACCGCGACATTCTCCAGCAGGCGCACGCGCGGGTGAGCGTCGAGCGCGGCACGCAGTGACTTGCCCAGACGCGGATTGCGGATACTGCCCAGCGTCGGCATCCACAGCGCCGACTCGCAACCGGACGCGACCGCCGGAGCCTTGTCATAGACGAAGTCGGCGTCCACGCGCGTCAGCGGCTTGGCATATTCCCGGGACCAGGCCAGTGCCTGCTCGGCATCCTCGACATTCAGGTACAGCAGACCCTGCTGGCGATATTCGGGGTCGATACCGGTAGTCTCGATCAGGCGCTCGGCCAGCGTGGGATAGAAGCCTTCCGACCAGGCAGACAGGCGCGAGATCGGCGCGCTATAACGCCACGGATACAACGGCGAGACGATACCCCCGCCCGCCCATGACGCCTCACGCCCACACTGGCCTCGCTCGACCAGCGTGACCTCGGCCCCGCCATCTGCCAGCTCCAGCGCAGTCAGCATGCCGATCACGCCACCGCCTACCACCACAAAGTCATTCACGCCTGTTCGCTCCTGCCATCAGCCCGGGAAAGGGATCAAGAATACGCCGCCCGCAAGGTGGTGCAAGCGAGCCGCAGGCAATCCAGCATTGCGCCGAGTCTCCAGCATTGGCCATAGCCGAGCGCTTCACGGCTACCAGCAATCACCATCGCCGGTCGTGTCGCGGACACCGGTATTGGTAAGAGTCAGCGCGGGGCAGTCGGCATCGGCACTCTGAGGCGCCACCGCGGTCGCGATGAGCGTGAAGCGGGTCGTCGTGGCGCCATCCTCCAGGCTCAGGGTGTAATAGCCTTCCGGCGACTCGGTGGCACGTCCCAGCCCTTCCTCATCACAATCACTGTCGCCGGCGATGCTGGTCGCGTAGCCACCGCAACGCGCCATGTAGCGCTCCTGGGCCTGGGCCAATGACATCAGTGCCGCCTGCCCATCGGCACGACGCGAGCGGATTACCTGATCCTGATAGCTCGGGTAGGCGATCGCCGCGAGAATGCCGACGATGACGATCACGATCATGATCTCCGTCAGGGTGAAGCCTGAAGCGTACCGGCGCCGAGACAGACGCGAACGGGAAGAGAGAAGACTGGCCATGAAGTGCTTCCTTGAAGAACGTGAATGAAGGACTTGGGTGAAAGGCTAAGACGAAGGACTTGAGTGAAAGACCAAGGCGCAAGACTCGGCTAAAAGACTCCGGGCAAGCCTGCCTGAAGGAAGTAGACCTTGCTGAAAGGCAAGGCGCCGCCACCCGGGGGAAGGCGTGGCGGCGCAGCGTGTCATCCTGGCCTGATGTACGAGGCGGGCTCAGCGCAGTTGATACCAGGAGACACGGCCGGTGTCCGTCGAGCTGGATACGTTGAGATCATAGGACGAGACACCGCCCTCCTCGCTGCCCAGCGAACTGGTGCCCACGTAGACCGTATCGCCGACACTGACACTGGACGTCGGTGTGCCGCTCAACTTGACGCTGACGATGACATTGCCGACGGCGACGGTGTCATCAACGAGAGTGCCGACCAGGTCATCGGCGCTGAAGGCCTCATCCTGATTGAAATCGAAGATGGTCACATAGCTGCCTTCGCTATCGTCATAGGTCGGCAGGCCTGTCTCGGTATCCAGCGCGACCAGCCACCCACCGCCGGTACTTTCACAGAAGTTGGTTCCGGTACTGGACGTGCTGGTGGAGAAGACCACCAGGTTGGAGAGCAGATTGGCCGGCTCGACCAGCTCTTCCTGCTCGGAGGCATCCAGATCCAGATACCAGCCGAAGCGATCCGTGTCTTGATCCTCGAGCTGGCTGGGATAGTAGGCAAAGCTGTCGCCGCCAAGGGTCCGGCCTGTCAGCTCGCCGTTGGTGTAACTGCCGCTGACGAAGTTGCGTGCCTCAAGGTCACTGCGCGTCAGGCTGGTATGACTGCCGCCGGCATCCAGCACGGTGTAGAGGCTCTGGGTGACCCAGGCTTCGTCCTCGGCATCAGCGTACATGTCCTGCCCGGTTCCGAAGGACACCAGCAGGTTGGGCGAAGACATGGTCTGCGTGCCTCCGGAGTAACGGCTCAGCGTCGGCTTGACCGTGATCGGTTGCAACGCATCCGTCTGGCACTCCCCGCCAGTCAGGCTGGTAGCACAGGCCGTGAACAGGCGCGTGACACTCCACTTGCTGCTGTCGTCGTCACTGAGGTCAAACTTCCACAGTCGCCCCTGCAGGTCTCCGCCATAGGCGAAATCGACGGTGCCATTGCTGTCGAGGTCCGCGACCTGCAGGTTCGCCAGTCCGCCGGTCACCCCGCTGGGGGACAGCTTGGCGATCACGCCGCCGGCGTTGACGCCATCAAGCTCCAGCGCGAACAACGTCGGCGCAGCGTTCTCATCGGCCGTTTCCAGCCCATTGCCGACCAGCACCGCACTATCACCGTTGTTCAGTGACACGATATGCGCGCTGCCGTAGACATGCCCCATGTCATCATCGTCGCTGGCACCGAACTCCCAGCGCACCACATCATCTTCGTCGAAGTCTTCGCCTGCCACGGCCTTGGTGACATTCAGTGCGAACAGGCCGCGTCCACCGCCAGCGAGACCGGATACCAGCCACTCCTCACCATTCAGGCTGGCCAGACGCAGTTCACCGTCGACGTAGTAGCGATGCTGATAGCCCGGATCCGTCAGATACCCCAGCCCTGCGTCGTCCTCCTCGCTGTAGAGCAGCTCCGGAATGTAGGCAAACTGCTCGTTGCCGGTCTCGAGGTCGAAGGCATGCAGCATGCCGTCGTTGGCCCCGACGAAAACACTGCCCTGTGTCGTCGAGTCGTCACGAGTCACGACGACAGGCGATGAGCCGATGATGTCTCCCAGCTGGACGCCAGTGCGATTACGCAGACCATCACCTTCGTATTCATCGCTGCCCCGCAACCACTCGATCGCCGCCTTCACATGGTCATCGGTGGAGTTGCCACCGACCTCCATGCGCGCGAGATCGTTGCGCTGGCTGGAGCTCAAGCGACCCACGTTGTCGGTCGTGAACTCGACTCCATTGCCGCCGGACATGGTGAAGACCGTACGCGATTCAAGGCCATTCTCACCCTCCAATGCCTCACTCAGCTGGGTGGCAGCACTCCAGACTTGGTCGTCGTCCTCGACCTCCTTGCCCTCCTGGACCGACGAGGCCACCACGTCTCCCGTCCAGGTCGAGGCGGAATAGCGGCTCTCGACCAGTCGGCTGTCCGTCTCGACACTGGCCGTCGTCAGGTTGGTGGAGAGACCACTGACACTGTTGCCGACCGCGACGATCTCGGAGGCGATTGCCGCCAGCGCCGAGACGAGGTCCGTCGGGCTGGAGGCATTGAAGTAGGAGCCGCCGCCATCGATGGCGGCCTGTTCCAGGTCATCGATGGTGCTGGAGCTGCTCTCCAGAACACGCTTTTTATCACTCCATTCATCACTGTCTGAATCAACTCCAAATGCGACAGTGTAGGTCGTCATTATTTGATTTTCATAGGTGCCGCTCCCAAAATCAGGAAGCAAATCATTATTAGCATAATAATAGGCCACATCTGCCAAGGTAGTGCTACCAGCCTCAACATACTTATAGGAGAACCAAGAATAAACCAGGTTATACCATGACCTACCATCTTTATTAGCATCGCCTATAGTATCTTCGAGCTCAGATGATAAGGCTGTACTGCCTGAGTTCCAAAAACCATCTGTAACCAACACTGTGAAATTCTGTTGGCACATCCCTCCCTCGTCATTAGAGAGAATAGGAGAGTTACCTAAGGTTGGATAATTTCCCTTATAGTATTCACCTGCATGGTAAAGTGCTTCCCGCAAGGGTGTCCCACGATAGCTCGAACTGTCACTTATCTCCGTATCTACTATAGCCTTTTGGACCTCTTCTAGATGCTTGTTACCGCTATCACTTGTAGTCACTAACTCGACCACAACTCCTAAAACATTGGTCACTAACTCAACAATTTTATCGACTATATCATCAACAATAACTTTTTCTGACCCAGATCGCGGATTTATAGTCAAATAACCAGTGCGATAATCGGTACCAGACAATAGCTCCAAACTCGCGGCTTTACCTACGCTTAGTCGATTACGATAGTAAGTAAACCAATTTGCATAGTTAACTTTTTCTTCCTTAGAAAGAGTTGGGCTAGATATCATGACTTTCGTATTGCTTTTGCACCCCTGCCCAGTATAGTAACGAAAGTTAAGTTTCGGATCGGTCAAATCAACCACATTATCCCATGAACTTCCTTTACTGAAGTCAATCCATGCAGCAGTAGGATCCATGTTGTCATAACGTTCTTCAGACTTGCCTTTTTTCCAGGGAAGATAAGTCTGATCCGGGTCGTAGGCCTGCTTATTCTCTTCCGCACAAAAGAACTTATTATCCAAGTCCAGTGGCTGATAATCTCCACAAATCGTGCGATTACCCTTGGTCCAACAATCATTGTAAACCAGATCGTAAGACTGCTCAGACTCTCCACCCTCAAAAGTGTCTTCAAAAGACATCGAGCCCGAGTCATCCAGCACCAGCAGGACATTGGGGGTGACGCCGACGCTCTGGGTGGTGGGCAACTGGAGTAGCGTGTCGCTGTCTGCCAGCACGGGCAGGGTGACCATCATCAGTCCGCCTGACATCAGGGCTGGAAGGTGAAGACGACGCAAGCCGCTGCGGCGGGGTGAGTGCTTCGATTTCATCGATAGATTCCCTTCAATCGGCCATCATGATTTCGCTTTGCACCACTGCCAGTGCACGCTTCCTGCTATCAGGGTCACCAGCGCTCTCAAGACTCCAACCGGCGGCCGTGATGCGAAAGGCATTCAACAACTGACTGCTGCTCAGGTTATCGTCATTCAGCACGCCTTCCGTCGTCTCTCCGAGATACTCGATGACATAGTTGCCGTTGTCCGCCGCATCACCGCTCAAGACCCCCTCTCCCTCCCAGGCATCTGCCTGCAGAGGATCGAAGCCCAGCTCCTCCCCCGCCGTCACGTCGTAGAAGCCGTCCCCATCGAAATCATCCAGGGTCAGCTCCCCCTCGAGCAGACGACTCTCCGCCTGCTGCTGAAGGCTCTCGGCCTCCGCATAGGCGTTGTCATAGAACTGGGTATTCATCAACATGCGGGTCTGCAACTGGGTATCTTCATTGCCCGTCACCGCCATCACGCCCACCACGATCAGCATGATCAGCACGACCAGCAATGCCATGCCTTGCTGGCGCGGCGGACGGGGAGAACTCGACTGGTTCATAGACCGATATTCCTCGGGCTCAGAGTGATATCGAAGGTGCGTTGCAACTCCCCCCCCCCCTCTCCCTCGACATTGATCGTCGGCGGCGTCTTGAGGGTCAGGCGGATGTGGATCCGTCTGACGCTGCTCCAGTCGTTCGCGGCTTCCACTTCCGCCACGCTGCGCTCCACTGCAAAGCGACTCGCGCTACCGCTGCCGGAGGCCGTATCGAAGGTCAGGTCCAGTGCTTCGACGTATCGTGCCACTTCTTCGCCACACCCTGCTGCCGGATCGCCATCGACATCCTCGCCGTTCAGGCAGAGCCGAACGGGGGAGTCGTCATCGGCCTGTGACAGCAACAGGTACCAACGCTGCAGCGGATAGACATACGCCTGGGTCTGTATGGTGCCGCCATAGCCGTGCTCGACGGCGCTCGACAGCTCGAGCGAGTTGTTTCCATCACCCGAGAGGCGTGCAATGTCGCCGCTCTCACAGTCGCTGAGCAGCACGACGCTATCCGTTTCCAGCGTGCCGGAGGTGTAGTCCTCAAGGGTCAGCGAGGTATCGCCCTGGGCGACGCTCGCCCCGAGCTGCCAACCGCGCTGCGCTCCCAGCGCCGGTACCTGCAAGGCCAGACGGTCGTAGGTAATCCCCGCCACCGTGTCGGACTCGGCCGTCAGAGGAGAATCGGACAGCGCATGGCTGCCGGTACCATCACTGACACTGCTCACCGACGCACAGCCGGAAAAGCCGGCATTGCGCACCAATGGCTGCAGGCGGCGTGTGACATGGCGCGCAGACTCCTGCAGGTAAGACACGGCAGACGTGGTGTTGAGGGTAGAGCGCGAGGCCAGAAAGTATTCCAGCGCCATGGCGGAAATGAACAGTCCCAGCACCAGCGCCAGCATCAATTCGACCAGGCCGACGCCCTGCTGGGCACGCCGTGAGGGAATCGAGCGCGGCGCCCGAGGCGAGCGCGACGCGAAGGCTCGCAGCGGGAGGGAGGCTTTCGACGACATCAGGGCACCACTCGTATCTGTAGGGTCTCGCTCAATGCCTGAGCATCGGCGTCCATGCTGTCTTCGTTCTGCCCGAGCTGCGCGGCACCGCTCCAGCCGAGGGTCAGGGTGAGAAGGTCACTGCCGCTGCTGGCGATGGACCCGACTGGCGCGTTCAGACTGCTGTCCTCAAGCCTGTCCGCCCACACCGCCACATCACGGGCCGCTAGCTCGGCAACACTGCAGGGACAACCGCCCGGATTTCCTGCCCCCGCGGTGGAAAGCCCATCGTAGTCATCCACGCCATCGGGATTGGCCTGAATGCGCTCAGCCATGCTGACCAGGAGAATACGGGCTTCGGTACGCGCGTAACTCTCGTTGTTGGCCTGCAGACTTTCCATCTGCATGAGCCCGAACCCCAGCAATGTCAGCCCCATCAACAGCAGAGCGATCAACGCCTCCAGCAGGCTGGTACCTTGCTGGCCACCGCTTGCACGGGACACGCCAAGCTCAGCAACTCTGGTCATCGCTGCCATAAGTCTCCGTCAACACTCGTCCAATGGGAGTCAATTCAAGCTGGCGATGGCCCTGCCCGCCTGACTGATCGCAGATCAACAACCAGGTGGAATCAGAGGTCGCGCCCTGATCATCGAAAGTCACGCCGGCAACACCCGCCTGCACGGTGATGGCGGCATCAAACACGCGCAACAGGTCATCGCCCAGCGACGCCCGGGCCTCGGCCTGACTGCCCTGCACCACCGCCCAGCCATTGCTCCAGCTGGTGGAATTCATGCAGGCGTCACCCTGCGCATTCAGAGGGCAGAGCGTGATGTCGTTGCCGCTGGCCACCGCCTCGCTACGCGCATAGTTGATGGAAGACACGAGCGTCTCGGCCGTGCCGGTGACGGCGTTGCGCGCGACCACCCCCTGCCAGGCGGGGACGGCAACCGTGATCGTGATCACGAGAATGGCCAGCGTGATCATCAGCTCAATCAACGTGAAGCCTTGCTGGCGGCCCTGCTGACATCCATGCCGAAGTGCAGGAAAAAGCTGCATCGTCTTACCCCTGAAAGCCACGCAGACCAAAGCACCCTGCAGGGCGTGAAATTGGGCAATTTAACGTCTATGAACCACAGATGGAATCATTATGTTACACAAGATTACCCATCATCCCGAAAACTCCCCAGAATCACCGTTATTCCATATTTCTCGACTGGACCTCACTCACCAAACAAAAAGCCCCGATCATCGTAGATCGAGGCTTCATGCGCTTGCCATGCAATGTCGGCTGTCAGTGCCTACCAACAATCGCTGCTGTCAGTGCCTTCCGAGTCCTCAAGGACTGCCGCCCCCTTCACTCCCAACTCCGTGAGCGTAAAGGTGGCACAGTCCTCATCATTGGCCTGACTGCCGGTAGCAGTAGCGGTCAGGGTATAGCTGTCTGCATCTCCCGCAACGGCCAGATTATAGAAACCTTCCTCGCTGACAGCATCTGCCTGCCCCAGCCCGATACCATCGCCGCCGGCTCCGAGCGCATCTCCACAGCTGGTCGCCGCTGTCACGCTGGCCGTCGCGTATTCACCGCAGGTTGCCATGATGCGCTCCTGGGTCTGCGCAAGCGCCAGCAAGGCGGTGGTGGCGTCGGTGCGACGTGAGCGCTCCACCTGGTCCTGATAGCTGGGATAGGCGATCGCCGCCAGAATGCCGATGATGGCCACGGCAATCATGAGCTCCAGCAGACCGAAGCCGCCTTGTGCTCGAGAACCTGCAGTTCGCCTGATCATCAGCGCCCCCGACGCAGCAGCGTGATGTCGATGACCTGCTTCGGCTCACCACGTGGGTCGAAGCGCACCTCGACCTTCTGCCCCGGCGTGAGGTGGAAGGCCTTCAGCTCGCGCCCATTGCGGGTGAGTATCCGGCTCTCCGGCTGAAGCACGAAACCCATGTCGTCGACGAGCAGCTGATCTCCCTCACGCTCATCGATGACGCCGGTAACGCTCTGCTCCATGACCAGCGGAATCGGGGTATCTTCCGCCAGGGCCTGGGAGCTCCAGCTCGTGAAGAGCAAGCCCGCCGCCAGCATCAGTCCACTACTAGTCAGCTTGAGTCGTGATGTCTTCATGGTCTCTCTCCTAGCGCAGCTGATACCAGGCACTACGGCCTTCCAGGCCGTCGATCCCGAAATCCATGGCCATTTCGACCACCTGATTGGTACCGCCCTGGCCGACGTACTGGGTATCACCCAGGAATTTCGGTGAGGTGGGCTCGCCTTCTGTCTTGATCGATAGCACGACCTGATTGTTTACGTTGTCGCTCGCGTTGACCTCGCCGTCATCGTTGTAATCAAAGACCTGCTGCACATTGTTGTAGCTGCGCACCGGTTGTAGCCCATTGCGCAAGCTGAGCGCATTCAGCCAACCGCTGGCACCGCCAGTACAGGGACCATTGGAGCCCGGGATGGTGGTATTGAAGACAATCAGATCACCACGGACAGCCGGGATGGTCACCAGACGCTCACCGGAGTCCGGTAGCTCCAGGTACCAGCCGTACTGCATACCATTGTTGTTCTGATTGGAATAATCGACGCCTACCCCTGTGACCGTACGCGCGTCACTCACACCACTGATATTGGAGAAGCTCTGCTTTTCCAGCTCGCCGTGATAACGACGAGTCGAAGACCCGGTATGCAGCACGCTGTAGAAGGATTGGGTCGAGGTATCGACCGCATCCTGCAGCGTCAGCAATTGCCCGGTGCCCCAGTACACATTCAGGTACGGCGTATCGACGGTGCTGTTGAAGACACCGCTGCGTGCCACGGCTACCCGCGATGTGATGGGCTGTCGGTAAGCTGCCGGACAGGTCGATGACGTGCTGTTCAGGGCAACGGCACATGACTGGAAAAGACGCGATATTTCGCTGCTGCCGATGTTGCTCAGCGAGAACTCGCGCATGTCGAACACCCAGACATTGCCATGCAGATCGCCGGCATAGACCCAGTCGGTGATGCCATCGGCGTCGATGTCAGCCAGCTCAGGACTCGACATGCCATTGCAGTCACTGCTGGCAGAGGTGCACGACCCGCCGGCATTGCTGCCCTGTTGAGAATCCAGCAGCGCATAGTTGTCGGGGTCTTCCAGGTCCACGATGAACAACTTGGCACGCCCATCGCTGTCGGCGTTGTAGCCATTGCCGAAGATGGCATACCACTTGCCGTCGTCCAGACGCGCTACCTGAATATCGCTGAAGGTATAGCCAAGGTCCTCGTGGGTGAATTCCCACTGCACGATCTCGGCCGGTGAGGTGCCATTGGATTCACCCAATGACTCGAAGCCTTCAGGATCGGTGATATCCAGCATGTAGACCGCCTTGCCACCAGCGCCCAACCCACCCAGCAGGACCGAGTGCCAACCGGGCGCATCCTCATCGCCCAACTGGACATGCACGTCACGCGCGACCGGAGTGGCATCGACATAGTACTGGTGCACATAGTTCTGATCAGCGAGCTGGCGAATACCGCGCCCGCTCTCGATGCTGAAGGCGGCATACGGCATGTAAGCGAACTTCTCTTCACCGGTCTCCATGTCGATGGCGTGCAGCATGCCGTCGTTGGCACCGATGTAGATCATGTTCTGGCGGTCCTCATACAGCGTCTTGAAGGAGCGGTACGAAGACACTTCCATGTCATTGCGATAGCTGGCCGAAGGCGGCCCGACGATCGCCGGCGAGGCGTGGACGATATCTCCTAGATAGTTGTCATCACGATCGCGGAACAAGGTCCCTTCATACTCGTCATCGCCCTTGAGATAGCCGATGAGGTTCTCGAGCTCTGAGGTCCTCACGGCCAGCGGGGTGCCATTGAGTTTCAGGAAGGTGCCACTGGTATCCAGGATCTGCCCTGTCAACTGCGTCACGGTATCGCCGACCAGGTCTAGCACTCCGCTCTGTCCACCGGTCAGTCCCACGGCATTGGCAAGGCCATTGCCATTGCCCAACCCCAGACCCAGCCCGTTGCCAATGATGCCAGATACGCCATTTGCAGCTTCACGCACGGATATCAGCACAGTATCGGTCAATAGCGTCTCATCGAGGAATCCGACTAGATCGAGAATCTGTTCGGCCTCCAGTGATCCGGCCTCCTCGATATCGAAGAAGAAGGCCTTCTCATCCACTTCAGAGATCCCCGGATTGTAGGTAATCACCTTGCGGCTGGAGCTACGGCTATCATCCTCACGCAACCACTCCGCGACGGACCAATCAGAGGTGGCGCTCAAGGTGCCATTGGTGCCGATCTTGCGTGCAACGACATCGCCCGACCAATCAGCGGGATCATAGATGGTCTGAATCACGTACGCGCCGCTGGTCTGCCCACCACTGCTGATGTCCAGGCTACCGGTACTGGCCGCGCGTCCTGCGATCGACTGAGCGATATTGTTCAACGCATCAATCAATGCCTGCGGATTGGCGGCGCTGAGATATTCACCACGCCCGTTCCAGGCCGCATGGCGAAGATCGTCGATGGTGGTATTGGCGTTGGCGACCGGCTGCGGCCAGGTAAAGGCAGATTCAAGATCAGCAGGGTTCTCGGACAGCGAGCCATCCACACCGAAACCGACGGTGTAGGTCACCATGTGCTGAGCGGAGTTTTCATCCACTCCCGGTATGGTCGGTACGCTGTCGATCAAGTCAGTCCGCAGGTCCTCGCGATAATATTTCATCGCGACATCACCAAGCGTATTGGAATAGCTGTCACGGTGACTGGCACTGATGAATTCGCCGCTGCCACCGTCGACGTTACCGACACTGGGGCTGGAGCCATTCCAGTAGCCATCGGTCATCAATATGGAATAGTTCTGCTGACACATGCCGCCCTCATCCGCACTCAGAATGGGAGCCGAACGACCAGTGCTGGAGTAATACTCACCGGCGCTCTTGAGCGCGGTACGCAGAGGAGTGCCACCGGAGGGATAGGCGGTAAACAGCTCCTCCAGCAGGGCTTCACGCTCATCAGTATCCGTCATGTCCGCAACGTTGCGATTGTTGCGGCTCTGGATGGTGCGCAGCCCGACCCGGGACTCATTGGCGTTGATCACACCGGCCATGGCAGATTTGGCCACCAGCATGCGGTCGCGATAGTAGGTGAACCAGTTGGCGAAATTGACTTGCTGAGCCGCGGACAGGTCTTCCACTTCAACGACATGATCATCGTCCAGATACAGGCGCCCAGAATTGCTGCGATAGACGCCGCATTCACCGTAGTCATAGTCCCCATCACCATTGTCGTCCCAGCGGACGTAGTAGGCGTCATCGCTCATCCTGGCCCAGCTGGTAGGCTCGTAGGGATCTTCACGGACATTCGACAGGCTCATGTTCTGATAGGCGATTCCCGCTCGATCAGCGCCCGCCCAGGGGGTGTAGGTCAGCGCAGGGTTGTAGGCCATGACATTGAAGCCCATGCAGGCCCCGATCGCCCCGCCAAGGTCTGATGAGTAAACGATACGATCATCGGCATCATGATTGTTCTCTATCCAGATCCCTCTCTTGGAATACACCCCGGTGTACCCCATCAGCGAGGAAGCCGGCTGGTAACCCCAATGCTCGACCCCCTTGTTAAGGGTATCCTCCCAGGCCATGCTGCCCGAATCATCCAGAATGAACAGGATATTGGGCTGGACTCCGGTCGCTTCCGTGACCGGAGCGCGGGCAATTTCCCCGGGAGCCGCCAGACAGGGCAAGGCGACAAGGCACAGGGCACCACTCAGCAGATAACGCATGTTCTTGCTCCTCTCAGAAGTAAGGGCCCAGTTCCATCTCGCTTTGCACTACTGTCCAGGAGGCACCATTGCCGCCCCCAGTGCCCATCGCGTTGATACGGAAGGCATCCAGGCGCGTGCCCACCGCATTCACTTCGTTGCTGGCATTCAGCGGCGGCTCGCCGACCTTGCCTAGATACTCGATCACATAGGCCCCGATGACCGCACCGGTATCACTGTCCAGCGTCTGGATACCGTTGGCTTGCCAATCCGCTTCCGAGAGCGGGTTGATCGGCGGCGCATCCTCGGGCAGTGCCAGCATCAGGCCAGCTGAATCATCGAAGCTGTCAAGGCTCCAGGTACCATCCTCCAGGCTATCCTGCAGCGCACGCTCACCGATGCTCAGACTGGTTTCCGCGTTGTAATAGGACTGCTCGAAGTTCCGGCTGTTGACGGCCATGCGTGTCTGCAGCTGACTGTCCTCGACCCCGGTGACGGCCAGCAGCCCGATCACGACCAGCATGATCAACACGATCAGCAAGGCGATGCCTTGCTGACGTGCTGGCCCCCGGGTGGCCGCGCAGACGGTAGACATTGAAGACGAGGTATTCATCAACTGCCCCTCAGTTGCAGATTGCGCGGTGTGAACGTGAGATTGAAGGTTCGCGTCAAACGGCCATCGTTATTCCCGCCCGGTACCACTCCCGGCAGGCTCTCGAGCGTCAGAGCGATCTCGATACGGCGTACCTCATCCCAACGGCCTTCGCTGCGCACCGTGGCGGCCGGCACCTTGACGCGATCGACACTGCCGTTGCCGGTGGTATCCAGACTGAAGCTGACATCGAAGCCCTGTACGCCGGAGGCCAGTTCTTCCCGTGCGAAAGCGGCATCGATTCGATCGAGATACAGTGCACGCACCGAGGAATCGTTGGCCTGGTCATCCAGCCGCAGCTCCCAGGCCTGCACCGGGTAGAGATAGGCGTTCGAGGACTGAGAGCTGCCGTAGGAGCGTGACAGAGTGTCATTGGTTTCCACATTGCCCTGGGTGGTGCCCGACACCCTGAAGACATCGGTGCTGCTGCAATCACTGACCAGCGCATACTCGTTGGTCACGAAGGCATCTTCGCTACCGTTGCGCACGGACAGTGGGCCACCCAGCGACGTCATGCTGCTGGTCAGCGTGGTTTCATCGCCATCCTTGCTGGCAGCGACGAACGTCAGATTGAAATAGCTGAGGCCCCGTTGGGTACGCTGCTGACCACCGAAAGGCGCCGTGAGGTCGTGGGAGGCATCCACCGAGCTGGCATTGGTGATATCGCGGCTATTGGCACAACCTGCGTAGCCCACATTGCGCATAAGTGGCTGGAGCCGGAAGGACACGTAACGGGCCGATTCCTGCAGATAGGAAAGCGCCTCCTGGGTGCTCACGGTGCTGCGTGAGGTCGAGAACATCTGCACCGCCATCGCCGTGATCAGCAGCCCCAGCACCAGGCTGATCATCAGCTCGACAAGCCCCACGCCCGCCTGGCGCTTCAAGCCATGCGGACGGGCAGTGTCGGGGGCCAAGCGTCGGCGGGCCGATGCAGGTAAACAGCGGTTCATGGCTCTACCTCGAAACGATAGGTCTGCTGGTCAACTCCCCCGCTGATGGGGTCACTCCACTGTACCTGGACACTGACGTCGTGAACGCCGATGCCGGCGCCGCCGACGACACGCTCGTCGACTTCCACGCTGCCGACGCCGCTGGTCAGCGTGGAGCCGATGATGGCGTCACGCCAATCAATGATGTCCTGGTCCGCCAGCTCTGAGGGTATGCAGTCCGAGCTGCATCCATCCGCCGGCGCATTGGTGGTGTCGGCGTCATCATATTGGTCGATGGCCTCAAGGTTGGCGCGGATACGTTCAGCCATGTCCAGCGACAGCAGTTGTGCCACGGTATTGCTGTAGCTGACGCGCTGATGCTGAAGCGTCTGAACTTGCAACAACCCCAGCCCCAACAGGGAAACCCCCAGTAGCATGACCGCGACCAGCGCCTCGATCAGGCCGACGCCGCGCTGAGAATGCCGGGTGCAACGGCGCCGTTGCAGGCGCGTCAGCAATGCCTCCCTCAGCGCTCTCGGCTGTAGGACTTTCCTGAGGGATGTGGTCATCAACGATGCTGTCATGAGCAGTCCCCCCCGGATTCAAGGCGGACACGGCCTGAAGGAGCCACTACCACAGAGGTAGCATCGGACGCCGCACAGAACACCAGCGTGCTGTTGCCACTAGTCAGCGTGCCGCGATCGTTGTAGGTGATCCTGGCGGCGCCACCCGACTGGGCAACCGCATTGCTGTCCTGATGAATCCACAGGCGATCGTCGAGGGTGAAGTTGGAAGTGCTCCCGATATAGACGACCCAGCCACTCGCCCAGTCATCGTCGCAGGCCGTGGGGTTGGGGGTGGCCACGCTCGGCGCATAGGGACAGACACTCACATCGACACCGCGCGTGGTGGCGGTGCTGCGCGCCATGCCGAGCGCATGGGTCAGGGCACGCACATCGGACTCCACCTGAGAGCGCTGCACCAGGCCTTGCCAGGCCGGCACCGCCCAGGTCGCGATGATGGCAATGATCGCCACCGCCACGACCAGCTCGATCAGGGTGAAACCACGGGATTGGCGCATGAGAGATACGTCTCCTTGCCGCTGAGGGTCGACCGGCCATGCCGGACTCGAGTCTGTCTCTTGGGGACTCATCATCACCAGCACCGGCCTCCTCCTTCGGCACCGGTATTCATGTCCTGGTCCATCCACAGTACGCCGCAGTCGTCATTGAGTTGTGCCCCTTGAGGCGTCGCCTGCAGGACGAAGGACGAGGCAGACAGACTGCGATACGTGATCAGGTAGCGAAGATTGCCACCACCATCCTCTATACGGCTGACGCCATCCGTCGGCTGGTCATCATCCCCCACGGGTGCCTCGGAGAAATTCTGATAGTAGAAGCCATGCAGCTGTCTGGCCTGCTGCCCCAGCGCCTGCTGGGCATGCGAGCGCCAGCTGCGCTCCACATAACCGAGATAGGAGGGAATGGCGACCGCCGCCAGAATGCCGATGATCGCGACCACCATCATCATCTCGATCAGGGTGAAGCCCTGAGCCCGACGCCTGCCAGGTGCCCCGCGCCCCGGTTTCGGCTCACGGCGTGCACCTGCACTGCTGACACCGGTGACCGAGAACAGTCGTGGCATGGGGGATTCTCCAGAGTACGAACTATACCTCCATTATGTATCATTTCGGTAACCACGTATTACATTTTTTTTCAATGCGCACCAGATTGATCAACGATCGTGCTCAAGAATGCTGTCACTTATACAAGAAACTGCTGAATTGAATGGTAAAATGCGAATGGCACCCACAAAAAAGCCGCGACAGAGTCGCGGCTTCTTCACCGGCAGGAACTTACAAGGTGTTACAGCTCGCGGATCTGGTCCGAGGCGATCAAGCGCTCCTTGAGTTCCTTAGGCATGGAGAAGACGATGTTCTCCTCCTGACCCTCGAGTTCCTCGGGTGCCGAGGCTCCCAGCGCCATCAGGCGATCGATCACGCCCTGCACCAGCACTTCGGGGGCGCTGGCCCCTGCGGTGATACCGATACTGCCGATCCCCTCGAGCCAGCTGGCCTCGATCTGCTGCGCATCGTCGATCAACCAGGCGGGGGTCTGCATGCGCTCCGCCAGTTCACGCAGGCGATTGGAATTGGAGCTATTGGGGCTGCCGACCACCAGCACCACATCGCAGGCTTCCGCCAGCATGCGCACGGCATCCTGGCGATTCTGGGTCGCGTAACAGATGTCATCCTTGCGCGGGCCCTGAATCGCCGGGAAGCGTTCGCGCAGCGCATCGATCACGCGCGCCGTGTCATCCATGGACAGTGTGGTCTGGGTGACGAAGGCCAGCTTCTCCGGGTCCTTGACCTCCAGACTCGCCACATCGGACTCGTCTTCTACCAGATGGATGGTGCCACCCCTGGAAGTGTCATAGCGGCCCATGGTGCCCTCCACTTCGGGGTGGCCCTCATGACCGATCAGCACGCAATCCTGGCCCTTGCGCGCATAGCGCAGGACTTCCATGTGCACCTTGGTCACCAGCGGACAGGTGGCATCGAAGACCTTGAGGTTGCGACGCTCGGCCTCTTCCTGCACGGCACGTGAGACACCGTGCGCCGAGAAGATGACGATGACGTCATCCGGCACTTCGTGCAGTTCCTCGACGAAGATGGCGCCGCGCTCCTTGAGGGAGTCGACCACGAAACGGTTGTGCACCACCTCGTGACGCACGTAGATCGGCGGCCCGAACACGTCGAGCGCCCCGTTGACGATATCGATGGCGCGATCCACTCCGGCGCAGAAACCGCGCGGGTTGGCCAGCTTGATCTGCATGACAGGCTCCGCTTGATGGCGAGGTGCACTCACGGGGGAGCACACCTAGGGAAAGAAGACTCAGTGCGTGGTCGCGGGGGCGACTGACAGCACCTCGACCTCGAAGGTCAGGGTACGCCCGGCCAGCGGGTGATTGAAGTCGACCTTGACGTCACGCTCATCGATCTCGCGGATGATGCCCGGCAGCTCCGAGCCCGACGGCTCGGCGAAGGACATCACCATGCCGACCTCGATCTCTTCATCGAAGCTCTTGCGCGCCACGGTCTGGACGTTCTGCGGATTGTGCTGACCGAAGGCATGCTCCGGCGTGATCGTGAAGCTGCCGGTCTCGCCCGCCGCCATGCCCATGATCGAACGCTCGAAGCCCGGGGGCAGATTGCCGTCACCCACCTGGAAGGAGGCCGGTGTCTTGTCGAAAGTGGAGTCCACCTCGGTGCCGTCTTCCAGACGCAGACGGAAATGGAGGCTGACCTCCATGTTATCGGCGATACGATGCTCGCTCATGCTGACCTCGCTTGTGGCGCTCATTCGGAGCGGCCACGGAAAGATTCAAGAATCAGTGCCACGGCTCCCAGGCTGATGGCGACATCCGCCACGTTGAAGGCCGGGAAGAAGGCATTGCCCCAGTGGAAGGACAGGAAGTCCACCACGTAGCCATGCACGACACGATCATAGAGATTGCCAAGCGCGCCCCCCAGCACCAGCGCGATGCCCAGCGCGGTGAAGGTCTCGTGACGCTTGAGGCGCGCAAGCCAGATGCTCAGGCCGATGGCTGCCACCACCGCAATGCCCGCAAACAACCAGCGCTGCCAGCCATCATGGCCGGCCAGAAAACTGAACGCCGCGCCGGTGTTGTGGAGCAGCGTCAGATTGAAGATCGGCAGCACTTCGTTGGCCTGACCATAGACCAGCGAACTGCTGGCCAGCCACTTGGTGGCCAGGTCCAGCACCACGATCACCAGCGACAACCATAACCAGCGCAGCGGCGAGCGCATTGGCTCACTGCCGGCCGAGGGAGTATCCGTCGCGGGGCCTTGTGAAGAAGACGTCATGTTACCTTCCTGTCGTGAAATGAGTCTGCGACCGGCAAGACACGAACGCCGGGCCAGAGCCCGGCGTTCGATATCAGCGCTCAGCGGAGGCTGAACGATGCCTCGGTCGCATCAGCGATCAAGCGAAGTGACGCGTCTCGCCTTCGCCATCCGGCAGGTTGGTCACGCAGCGGCTGCACAGCGTCGGATGTTCCGGCAGGGTGCCGACTTCCGGACGGTGGTGCCAGCAACGCTCGCACTTGGCATTCTCGCTGACCTTGACCGCCACCTTGAGGCCGGACACGTCGGTCTCTTCTGCCTCACCGGCCGCCTCGAGAGGCGCCAGGGTCACGCCGCTGGTCAGCATCACGAAGCGCAGCTCGTCGCCGAGACTTGCCAGCAGCGTATTGAGCTCGTCATTGACGTAGAGAGTGACTTCCGCCGCCAGGCCGTTCTTGACCAGACCGGCGTTACGCGCGCCTTCCAGCGTCTTGTTGACCGCCTGCTTGACGTGCAGCACCTGCTCCCAGAACTCACGCCCCATGGGGGCATCATCCGCCAGGGTGGTCAGGCCGGTGTAGGCCGTCTCGAGGAAGATGGTGTCCTTGCGCGGGCCCGGAATGTTGGCGTAGATCTCTTCACCGGTGAAGGAGAGGATCGGCGCCATCCAGCGTGCCAGTGCCTCGATCACGTGATACAGCGCCGTCTGGCAGCTACGACGCGCACGCGAGTTCGGCTGCGTGGTGTACTGGCGGTCCTTGATGACATCCAGATAGAAGCCGCCCAGCTCACGCGAGCAGAAGGTCAGCACCTGCTGATAGATGTCGAGGAAGCGGTATTCCTCGTAGGCCAGCTCGACACGTGCCTGCAGCTGGGCGGCACGATCGACCACCCACTGGTCCAGCGCCAGCATGTCGTCAAAGGCCAGCGCATCACGCTCGGGCTCGAAGCCGTTCAGATTGGACAGCAGGAAGCGCGAGGTGTTGCGGATACGACGATAGGCATCGGCGGTCCGCTTGAGGATCTCGTCCGAGACGGCCATCTCGCCGGAGTAGTCATTGGAGGACACCCACAGGCGCAGGATGTCGGCGCCCAGCTTGTCCATCACCTGTTGCGGCGCGACCACGTTGCCGACGGACTTGGACATCTTGCGACCCTGCGCATCCACGGTGAAACCGTGAGTCAGCAGCGCCTTGTAGGGCGCATGGCCATCGATGGCACAGCCGGTCAGCAGTGACGAGTGGAACCAGCCACGGTGCTGGTCGGAGCCTTCCAGGTACAGGTCGGCACGCGGGCCTTCCTCATGACCATGCGGGTGCGAGCCACGCAGCACATGCCAGTGTGTCGTCCCGGAGTCGAACCACACGTCCAGCGTGTCGGTGACCTTCTCGTAGTTCTCGGCCTCATCGCCCAGCAGCTCCTGGCTGTCGAGTGACCACCAGGCGTCGATGCCGTGCTCGGCGACGCGATCGGCGACCGCTTCCATCAGCGCCACGCTGTCGGGGTGCAGTTCCCCCGTCGCGCGATGCAGGAACAGCGGAATCGGCACGCCCCAGTTGCGCTGACGCGAAATGCACCAGTCCGGACGGTTGGCGATCATGCTCTTCAGACGCGCCTGGCCCCAGGCCGGGATGAAGGCGGTGTCCTCGATGGCGGACAGCGCCTTGTCACGCAGGGTCACGCCATCGGTGCCGGGGAAGTCCATGCCGACGAACCACTGGGCCGTCGCGCGATAGATGACCGGCGTCTTGTGGCGCCAGCAGTGCATGTAGCTGTGGGTGATCTTCTCGTGCGCCATCAGCGCGCCGAGCTCTTCCAGACGCGCGACGATGTTCGGATTGGCCTTCCAGATGAACTGGCCACCGAATTCCGGCAGGTCCGGCACGTACACGCCATTGCCCTGCACCGGGCTCTCGATCTCGTCGAAGCTCATGCCGTAACGACGGCAGGTATGGAAGTCATCCTCGCCGTAGGCCGGCGCGGAGTGGACGATACCGGTACCGGCACCGGTCTCGACGTAGTCGGCCAGGTAGACCGGCGACAGACGATCGTAGATCGGGTGACGGAAGTTGATCAGCTCCAGCGCCGCGCCGTTGACGGTCGCCAGCGTCTCACCGCTCAGACCGAAGCGCGCCAGACTGTCCTCGACCAGCTCCTCGGCCAGCACCAGCATGCGCTCGCCGGTGTCGACCAGCGAGTAGACGAAGTCCGGGTGAACGTTGAGCGCCTGGTTGGCCGGGATGGTCCACGGAGTGGTGGTCCAGATCACGATCGCCGCCGGCTTGCTCAATGACTCGAGGCCGAAGGCCTTGGCCAGTGCCGCACTGTCGTCTGCCGCGAAGGCGACGTCGATGGCATCAGAGGTCTTGTCGGCGTACTCGACTTCCGCTTCCGCCAGCGCAGAGCCGCAATCGAAGCACCAGTTGACCGGCTTCAGCCCCTTGAAGACATAACCGCCCTTGACCATCTCGGCCAGCGCACGGATCTCACCGGCTTCATTGGCGAAGTCCATGGAGCGATACGGGTTGCCCCAGTCACCGACGATGCCGAGACGGATGAACTCGTGTTTCTGACCTTCCACCTGCACGCCAGCGTATTCACGGCAGAGATGACGCGCCTTCTCGGACTCGAGGTGCTTGCCGTGGGTCGTCTCGACCTTGTGCTCGATGGGCAGACCATGACAGTCCCAACCCGGCACGTAAGGCGCGTCGAAGCCCGCCATCGTCTTGGACTTGACGATGATGTCCTTGAGAATCTTGTTGACGGCATGACCGATGTGAATATTGCCGTTGGCATAGGGAGGGCCGTCGTGGAGCACGAAGCTCGGACGGCCCTTGCCTGCTTCACGCAGACGCGCATAGAGGTCAATCTCGTTCCAGCGCGCCAGTTGCTCCGGCTCACGCTTGGGGAGATTGCCGCGCATCGGGAAGTCGGTATCGGGCAGATTCAAAGTGTGCTTGTAGTCGCTCATAGCCTTTCGGGTCAGCCGTCGTGGGGGCGGGAAGCCTGGGCTTCCCGAGCTGTGGAATCAGACACCTCAGCAGTGCCGTGTAAGGGTGCCGTCGGCGCATCCGTCATCAGTGCGCTCAGCGGACGGCTGGCCAGCGGCAGGTCAGCCATCGAGGTCATGCAATCGAGCAACGCCTGCTCATCACCGGCAGGCATCTCGCCCGCGGCCAGCGCGAAGAAACGCTTCGCGAGGGCGATATCGGCGTAGATGGCGGCCTTGAGGGCCTCCAGCCCATCGAAGCGCTGTTCACCACGCAGGAAGGCGCAGAAGCTGACGCGCATCGGCTGGCCATAGAGGTCTTCTGCGAAGTCCAGCAGATGGACCTCGAGCACCGGCCGCGGCGTACCGACCGTCGGGCGCCAGCCGATGTTGGCCACCGCCGGACAGTCGCGGCCGTCGGCAAGGTGCGCCATCACCGCGTAGACGCCGGAGACCGCCAGCGGCGCATTCGGCAGCGGCAGGTTGGCGGTCGGCACGCCCAGCGTGCGACCCAGCTGGCGGTCTGCGACCACGCGTCCCTGCCAGTGGTAGGCGCGCCCCAGCAACCAGGCGGCCAGCGCCATGTCGCCTGCAGCCAGCACCTCACGCACACGGGTGCTGGAAACACGCTCACCGGCGATCTCGAAGGTGCGGGTATGTTCCACCGCAAAGCCTTCGGCGGCACCGATGCGCTCCAGCAACGCGAAGTCTCCGGCGCGATCGCAGCCGAAGCGGAAGTCGTCACCGACCACCAGATGACGCACGCCGAGCCCATCGATCAGCACCTGCTCGATGAACTCGCGTGCCGACAGCGAGCGCAGCGTCTCATTGAAGGGCAGACACAGTACGCGCTCGGCGCCATGGCTGCCCAGCAGACGCGCCTTGTCCGCCAGACGCGTCAGCCGCGGCGGCGCCTTGTCACCCGCGAAGAACTCACGCGGCTGCGGCTCGAACACCACCACCGTGGCGGGCAGGCCATAGGCCGCCGCGCGCTCGCGAAGTTGCTCCAGAATCGCCTGGTGGCCAAGATGCACGCCATCGAAATTGCCGATGGTGGCCACACAGCCGCGACTGCCATCCTGCTTGCGCAGGCGGGCGAGATTGTGGAGTCCTCTGATCAAGTCCATGCGTGCATCACACAAGCCGCCGAAAGTGGTCGATTATAGCGAAGGGGCACGGCGCTGACAGCCACCGTTGCCCCACCAGGGAGAAAACAGCTGGAACCGGGGACACCAACCTGCGTGGCACCCGGGCAGCAGACTCAGCTCTGCATGCGGAAATGGCGCGGGCGGACACCGCACAGCCCCAACCACACCGCATAGGCCAGCACACCGCCGACGACCAGCGCTCCCATCATCGCACAGCGCTCCCACAGGCCCCAACCAAGCCAGGTGGTCCAGTCCGGCGACAGCCACATCAGGCCGCCGCCCATCAGGGCGCAACCGCCGATCAGCGTCAGCGAATAGCGTCCCCAACCGGACTGGAAGCGCAGCACGCCGTCACGATACAGACCGCGTGCCAGCAGGCCCGCATTGAGGAAGGCCGACAGCGCCGTGGCCAGCGCGAGCCCGGCGTGCGCCAGCGGCACGATCAGCGCCAGGTTGAAGGCCATGTTGGCGACCATCGCGATGATACCGATCTTGACCGGCGTTTTCGTGTCCTGACGCGCATAGAAGCCCGGCGCCAGCACCTTGATCAACATGAAGGCCAGCAGGCCGAAGCTGTAGGCACGCAGGCTCTGGGCCGACATCACCACATCGTTGTCGGTCATCGCGCCGTAGTGGAACAGCGTGATCAGCAGGGGTTCGGCCAGCACGCCGAGCGCCAGCGCCGCCGGCACACCGATCAACAGTACCGAGCGCAGCGCCCAGTCGAGCATCTTCTGGAAGTGCTCCAGTGATTGCTCGGCGTGGCGCTTGGAGAGCGCCGGCAGAATCACCGTCCCGATGGCGATGCCGATGATGCCCAGCGGCAGCTCGACCAGACGGTCGGAGTAATAGAGCCACGACACGCTGCCGGTGACCAGAAACGAGGCCAGCACGGTATCCAGCAGCAGATTGATCTGCGAGACCGAGACACCGAACAGCGCCGGGGTCATCAACTTGAGAATGCGGCGCACGCCCTCATGGGCGAAATTCGGCCATGGCTTGGGCATCAGGCCAAGCCGCAACAGGAACGGCACCTGGAACAGCAGCTGCACGCCACCGGCGATCAACACGCCCCAGGCCAGCGCCATGGCGGGTGTCTCGAAGCGAGGGGCCAACAACAGCGCCGCGCCGATCAGACTCAGGTTGAGCAGCACCGGCGTGATGGCCGGCACCGCAAAGCGATTCCAGGTGTTGAGCACACTGCCCGCAAAGGCGGTCAGCGAAATCAGCAGCAGATACGGGAAGGTCAGGCGCAGCATGTCACCGGTCAGCGCCAGCTTGCCGGCATCGTCACCGAACCCGGGCGCGAAGACCCACACCAGCCAGGGCGCGCACAGCATCGCGAGCGCGGTGATCAACGCAAGTACGACGCCAAGACTGCCGCTGACGGCGTCCAGCAACTCGCGGACCTCCTCCCGCGTCCGGCGAGTCGCATACTCCGACAGCACCGGAATGAAGGCCTGGTTGAAGGCACCCTCGGCAAACAGGCGGCGCATGAAGTTGGGGACCTTGAAGGCAACGAAGAAGGCATCCGCCCCGCTGCCGGCGCCCAGCAGTGATGCGATGGTCACATCGCGCGCCAGCCCAAGCACGCGCGACAGCATCGTCATCACGCTGACGATCAACCCCGAGCGCAACAGACCACCCCGCACCGGCAGGCTGTCGCCCGAACGGGTCTCGCCCTGGGCACTCGCCTGTGAAGCGGACTGCGCGGCAGCTTCGGCCCTGCCATCTTCTTCCCTGACTTCCTTCTCGCCTGCGGGCGACTCATCCTGCGGCTTGCTCACCCTGACACCCCTCTCGCTTCCCTGACCTGACACCGATGCCATCCACTCGACAGACAGACACAAAAAAACCGGCCGAAGCCGGTTTTTTCACACTCACACGTCTTAGACAGCCAGTGCCTTGACGCGAGTGTTCAGACGGCTCTTCAGACGAGCGGCCTTCTTCTTGGACAGAATGTCCTTGTCGGCGTAACGGTCGAGGACCTTCTGCGCGACATTGAAAGCGGCCATGGAAGCAGCGTGATCGCCAGTCTTGACGGTCTTCAGCACGTTCTTGATGCTGGTACGCACGGCGGAACGCTGTGCGGAGTTGTGCTGACGACGAACTTCAGCCTGACGAGCGCGCTTACGTGCTTGCTTGGAATTTGCCACTTTGATGCTCCTTATGAGTCCACCCGTAGGCGCGTACTCATGAACTTGAATTTGGAAGACGTTGTCGCACCGCGACAGCGAGTCCGATCATCTCTCGTCTTTCGACACTGATGTGAAGACTTTCGAGAAATCAGCGACTTGACGTGGAAGCCCCGTCAAACCTTCGCCATCGGGGCGGACCAGCACCCGACAGGACGGCAAAGTCTAGCATGACCCGAGCGTATATCGCCAGTCTGAGCTTGCCTGTACCGGCCCTAGGCACAGACCCAGGCACAGAGCCAGGAAGCAGGCCTCATGGGTGCTACAGCACGATGAGGTTGTCGCGGTGGATCAGTTCCGGCGCCTCGATATAGCCCAGCGTCGCCTCGATCTGATGACTGGGCAGGCCGAGAATCCGTCCGGCATCTTCGGCGCTGTAATTCACCAGGCCCTTGGCGATGCGCTGGCCGGATTCATCGACGCACTGCACCAGGTCACCGCGCTTGAAAGCGCCTTCGATCTTCCTGACGCCCACCGGCAACAGGCTGGAGCCACGCGTGGTCAACACATTGACGGCCCCGGCATCCAGCGTCAGGGTGCCGCGCACCTGCAGCTGTCCCGCGATCCAGCGCTTGCGTGCTGCGATCGGTGCATGCTCCGGCAAGAGGAGCGTGCCGAAGCGCTCACCGGAAGCCAGCCGAGTGATGACCTCGGGCTGACGACCAGAAGCGATCACGGTCAATGCGCCACTGCGCGCCGCCAGACGCGCCGCGCGCACCTTGGTCGCCATGCCGCCACGCCCGAGCAAACCGCCGCCGCCGGCCACCTTGACCAGTATCGGGTCATCGGCCTGGGCTTCCTCGATCAGGCTGGCCGCCGGGTCATGACGCGGATCGGCATCATAAAGGCCTTCCTGATCGGTGAGCAGCAACAGCACATCGGCTTCGAGAAGATTGGCGACCAGCGCGCCGAGGGTGTCATTGTCGCCGAAGCGGATCTCGTCGGTGACCACGGTGTCGTTCTCGTTGATCACCGGCACCACCCGCAGGTCGACCAGGGTGCGCAGCGCCGAGCGTGCATTCAGGTAGCGCTTGCGGTTGGAGAGGTCATCGTGAGTCAGCAGAATCTGCGCCGTGGTCAGGCCATGACGATGGAAATGCTCTTCATAGCACTGGGTCAGGCCGTTCTGACCGACCGCCGCTGCCGCCTGCAGCTCATGCACACCGCTGGGGCGAGCTGACCAGCCCAGCCGCGACATGCCGACCGCGATCGCCCCGGAGGACACCACGATCACCTCGACACCCCGCGCGTGCAGCGCCGCGATCTGATCGACCCAACGCCCGATGCCGGCGTCATCCAGCCCGCGGCCGTCGTCGGTCAGCAGCGCACTGCCGATCTTGACCACCACGCGCCGTGCACTGGCCAAGGCCTCGCGCCCCGTCTGACTGCCCAGCTCCGCCACTTCCGCCACCTTCTGCTCCGACACCGCGCTCTCTCCTGTCATGTAATCCCTCGCCGGCAGGCCCTGCCTCCCTGCTTGCCATTGTCTGCTCCCGCCAGCCCGCTGTCATCACTCCTCGCCGGCCCCGACAACGAAAACGCCCCGCCGCGAGACCATGAGGTTCGGGGCGGGGCGTGAATCGCGCAGCGGGTCGCTCGTCACTCAGTGGCTACCGCGCAGGACAGCCACCGGACAAACTGAGACCTCAGGGCGCGTATTCGACTTCGACGTCGTAATCGTCGTCATTGAAGTCGTCATCGTCCTCTTCTTCGTCATCCTTCTTGCGCTTGCGACGTGTCAGGCGCTCTTCAGCGCGCTCCAGCGACTCGTTCTCCATGCGCGCCAGCAGGGCGGCATGTGCCTCGGCAGCTTCCGGATCTTCCGCCAGCTGCAGGCGTTGCTCGCCCAGCCAGCGGTGTGCGGCCTGCACCAGCTCCTGGGTGCCGATACCGCTGGCCGCGGAGACGACGAACAGCTCGCCTTCCCAGCCCAGACGCTGGACGAGGTCCTTGACCATCGCGTCACGATCCTCTTCCGCCAGCAGATCGACCTTGTTGATCACCAGCCAGCGCGGCAGCTCCGTCAGTGCCGAGGAGAAGTTCTCCAGCTCCTTGAGGATCGCCTCGACCGCATGCACCGGATCGCTCTCGTCGAAGGGGGCGATATCCACCACGTGCAGCAGCAGGCGCGTACGCGTCAGGTGCTTGAGGAAACGCAGTCCCAGGCCGGCACCATCCGCCGCGCCTTCGATCAGACCGGGAATATCGGCCATCACGAAGTGCTGGTGGCTACCGATCTTCACGACACCGAGGTTCGGCACCAGGGTGGTGAACGGGTAGTTGGCGACCTTGGGCTTGGCGGCGGAGACGGCTCGGATCAGCGTCGACTTGCCGGCATTCGGCATGCCGAGCAGACCGACGTCCGCCATCACCTTCATCTCGAGACGCAGGTTGCGGCGCTCGCCCCAGGTCCCCTTGGAAGTCTGACGCGGCGCGCGGTTGGTGGAAGACTTGAAGTGGATGTTGCCCAGCCCACGACGTCCACCCTGCGCAACCAGTACCAGCTGGCCGATTTCCGTCACGTCACCGATGATCTCGAGGGTTTCCTCGTCGATCACGGTGGTGCCGACCGGCACCTTGACGATCAGGTCCTCACCCGCCTTGCCTGCCATCTGGCGGCCTTGACCGGCATCGCCGCTCTCTGCCTGGTAGTAGCGCTGGAACTTGAAGTCGATCAGGGTATTGAGCGAGTCATCCCCGATCAGATACACACTGCCGCCGTGCCCACCGTCGCCCCCATCGGGACCACCGCGCGGCACGTATTTTTCACGGCGAAAACTCAGGCAACCATTGCCGCCACGTCCGGCCTCTACAATGATCGACGCTTCATCAAGGAACTGCATGCTGCTCTCTCCTGACGACGACCCGGGCCGTCATGCGACAAAAAAGCCCCGCCTGAGCGGGGCTTCCTTGCAGACCGTCCCACGATACCGGGGCATCGTCCAGTCTGCGTAAGCTGTCAGACGTTTCAGGCAGAAACGATGCTGACGAACTTGCGGTTCTTCGGACCCTTGGTCTCGAACTTCACGTGGCCGTCGGCCAGAGCGAAGAGAGTGTGGTCCTTGCCGATGCCGACGCCAGTACCAGCGTGGAAACGGGTGCCGCGCTGACGCACGATGATGTTGCCGGCGATAGCCGCTTGGCCACCGAACAGCTTCACACCAAGGCGCTTGGATTCAGAATCGCGACCGTTGCGGGTAGAGCCCGCCGCCTTCTTATGTGCCATTGGATAATTCTCCTATGGTGGGTAGCGCTGCAATTAAGCAGAGATACCAGTGATCTTGACTTCGGTGAACCACTGACGGTGGCCCGCACGACGCATGGAGTGCTTCCGGCGACGGAACTTGATGATGGTGACCTTGTCGCCACGGCCGTGAGACACGACCTCGGCAGAAACCTTGGCACCTTCAACCAGCGGAGCGCCGACCTTGATGTCGTCGCCTTCAGCGACCATCAGGACTTCGTCAAACTGGATAGCTTCGCCAGTCGCGACTTCAAGCTTCTCGAGCTTCAGGGTCTGGCCTTCCTGAACGCGGTACTGCTTGCCACCGCTCTTGATAACTGCGTACATGATTCTCTCCATCGAACTCATCAAGGGTGTGCTCTTGGGTGGCCTGCTGCGAGTGGCGCCCCTTCTGGAGCCATCTGACAGGGAGCGGGATGAGTCACGGCCGCGTATTATAGCGCCACGTGCCGCGACCGACAAGCAATGTCAAGGTTTACGCGACCAATCGGCCGCCAGCCAGCGTCCTTGCGCGGGTGCACGCCTTGACGGCCATAGGGGTGCCCCATAGCATTACCGCCAAACGGCACGCCACGGCGGCCTCACCTCTCGCTACGGGCACGACGATCTCATGCAAGCCGACGCATCGACCCTTCACGCGGCAGTGGCAGATGACTTCGCCGCCGTCGACCGCACCATCCTCGCGCAGCTCGAGTCGCGCGTGCCGCTGGTCCAGACCATCGGTCAGTACATCATCCAGAGTGGTGGCAAACGCCTGCGCCCGGTGCTGGTGCTGCTGGCAGCCCGCGCGCTGGGCTATCAAGGCGAGAAACACGTTCATCTGGCCGCGCTGATCGAGTTCATGCACACCTCGACCCTGCTGCACGATGATGTCGTGGATGAATCCAGCCTGCGGCGCGGCCGTTCCACCGCCAATGACACCTGGGGCAATGCGCCTTCGGTGCTGGTCGGTGACTTCCTCTATTCGCGCTCCTTCCAGATGATGGTCGAAGTCGGCTCGATGGACGTGATGGCGATACTCTCCGCCGCCACCTGCACCATCGCCGAGGGCGAAGTCCTGCAGCTGACCAATATCGGCAACGCCGACATTGATGAAGCCGCCTACTTCGAGACCATCCACGGCAAGACTGCCATGCTGTTCGAGGCGGCCGCCCATGCCGGCGCGATTCTGGCCAGGGAAACCGACGACACTGTCACGCCGGCACAGGTCAGCGCGCTGCAGAACTATGGCCGCTACCTGGGCCTCGCCTTCCAGCTGATCGATGATCTGCTCGACTATCAGGGCGATGCCGAGACCATGGGCAAGAACGTCGGTGATGACCTGGCCGAAGGCAAGCCGACCCTGCCGTTGATTCGCGCCATGCAGGTCGGAAGTCCGGCTCAGGCCAGCCTGGTGCGCGGCGCCATCGAGAAAGGTGGGTTGGAGCAGCTCGACGAGGTACTGGAAGTGGTACGCCTCACGGGCGGTCTCGACTATACCCGCAGCCGTGCCCAGGAGATGGCCGACAACGCCCTGAACGAGCTCAAGGCGCTGCCGGAGAGCGAATTCCGCGACAGCCTCGAGCGCATCGCGCTGTTGAGTGTCGGCCGCCAGGCCTGATATGCGCAAGACGATGGCCTGCCTGGCAGGTCATCGGTCAGTCGATCATGGCAGGAGAAGACCGCCGTCAACGTGGCGAGAAGCGCCAGCAGGATGAGGTGAATGGAAGCGCGCTTCTCGACAGCCGAATTGTCCCTTGAGACTCAGATAAAACTTTTTGGCCTCAAGGGCTTGCAAAGCAAAGCTGCCTGCGTATAATTCACCTCCGTCGAGACAAGCTCACGACGCATCGGAGTATAGCTCAGCTTGGTAGAGCGCTGCCTTCGGGAGGCAGAGGTCGTAGGTTCGAATCCTGCTACTCCGACCAGACATATGAAAAAGCCGCTGATCATTGATCAGCGGCTTTTTTGATGCTGGAAGGTTTTTCCTGCCTCACCAGCCTCCTTCTGCTTGCTCGCGCCTGCGACGCCCCCCCCCGACGCGCTACGCCTCAGGATGCCCCATGCACACACTGTTGAGATACTGCATGGAGCGCGACGGCTACCGCCTGCAGGGTGACTGATTCATAGCGCGCACTGAGCCATATCGAGCGGCGAGTCAGTCGGACATCCAGCTGTCACTCGCCTTGCGGGCCCGCTCGCGACCAGCACGTTCACGGTCGCGGCGGGCCTTTTGCTTGAGGTAGTAACTGCGCAGGGCAAGGCCGAGTCCGAAGGCCAGCATCAGGGCGAATACCAGCCCCTGCCAGAGGCGGGCGGCATCGCCAAGCCAGGTCTCCAGCGCGACGATGGCGATCAGGCCGCTGGCCTGACTGGCAACGGCGATGGCACGGCTACGGTCATAATGATGTGACAGCATGGGGATATCCTTGGAGCGTCCTCGGCGGCGGAGCAATGCTCAGCGCGCGGGGCGTGGATGTCGAAGTCCATCGATTATCGCATACTCGAGCCTCGCGCCTGCAGCGCCTGCCGAGCGTTTTCCAAGCGCTTGCCACATACAGGCCGACAGGTATTGCTGCCCTGAACGCTCTCCCGGACACCGCCAGAGGATAACCGCATGGATGCCATCGCCCTGGGCCCTGCCCTGATTTCCGTCGAACGCCTCTATGCCTTCGTGGCAGCCCTGGTGATGCTGATCGAGTTCTCGCTGCTGATTCGTCTGCTGGCACGCATGCACGCCAGGGGTACGACCGCGCCCGCTCACGATTCACCGCCGCTGAGCCCCTCGCGCTGGTTCAATCGCATGCTGGTCAGCTGGGTGATCGGTGCGCGCCTCACTCATGTCGCGCTGCACTGGGCAAGTTATCAGCAGGCACCGCTGGATATCCTCAAGCTGTGGCAACCGGGCTATCACCTGTTCGGCGGCATGCTGGCCGCGACCCTGGCCAGCCTGTGGCTGCTGCGCCGGCATGGCACGATTCGCCAGGTCATCGCGCTGGGCAGCCTGACCCTCGGCCTGACCGCCTTCCTCGGCCTCAAGCAGCTCGACCCGCTGGGCAACGACTCCGCCCTCGACGCGATGCCTGCCATCACCCTCCATCATCTGGATCGGCGCCCCGTCGCGCTGAATGACATCCAGAACGAGCGAGTGATCGTCAATCTGTGGGCCACCTGGTGCCCGCCCTGCCGCCGCGAGATGCCACTGCTGGCAGAGGCCGATCGGAGACCCGGCGTCACCGTGGTACTGGCCAATCAGGGCGAGCAGGCGCTGGCGGTGACCCGCTTTCTGAAAAGCGAACAGCTGACGCTCGAGTACGCGCTGCTCGACCCCGCCATGCAGCTGATGGCGCTGGCCGAGGCGCAGGGCCTGCCCGCGACACTGGTCTTCGATGGCGACGGACAGCTGATCGAGCGTCATATCGGCGAACTGAGCCGCGCTCAGCTGGACGCCCTGCTACCGGCGTCACAGCCATAGGACGACACGCCGGTGGCCTCGCTTGGTGCGACAAAGACGCTCGCCACAAGAAAAGGCGCTTAAGCCACGGCGTCTGATCCGGTAAGATACCGCGCCCCTGTATTCCCGATTCCCGTCTTTGTCCTACCCCGAGGCTTCATGAGCGACTTCATTCCCGGTCAGCGCTGGATCAGTGACGGCGAGGCTGATCTCGGCCTTGGCACCATCCTCAATGTCGACTTCCGTACCGTCACCGTGCTCTTTGCCGCCAGCGAAGAAACCCGCACCTACAGTCTACGCGAAGCGCCCCTTACCCGGGTGGCCTTCGGCAATGGCGACCGCATCCAGTCCGACGATGGCGAATGGCTGATCGTCGATGACTTCAAGGAAGTGCGCGGCCAGATCGTCTACATCTGTGAGCGCAGCGGCGAGCATGCCGGCGAGCTCATCGAGCTTCCCGAAGCGCGCCTGAACGACAAGATGCAGTTCAATCAGGCGCGTGACCGTCTGCTGACCGGCCAGGTCGACCGCAATGACTGGTTCGACCTGCGCTACCGCACCCTGCGCCACTTCCATCGTGTCGAGCAGAGCCCGGCGCTGGGCCTGTCCGGTCCCAAGGTCGATCTGGTGCCGCACCAGCTCTACATCGCCGATGAAGTCTCGCGCCGTCACGCGCCGCGCGTACTGCTGGCCGATGAAGTCGGCCTCGGCAAGACCATCGAAGCCGGCCTGATCCTGCACCGCCTGCTGCTCAGCGGCCGCGCCAGCCGTGCGCTGATCCTGGTGCCCGCCAGCCTGACCCACCAGTGGCTGGTCGAGATGCTGCGCCGCTTCGCGCTGGATGTCTCGCTGCTCGACGAAGAGCAGTGCAAGGCCTACGGCACGCGCAACCCCTTCGAAGGCAACCAGATCATTCTGGCCAGCCAGGACTGGCTGTTCGCCAACCCGTCGCGTCAGGTCCAGGCTGCCGCCTGCGACTGGGACATGCTGATCGTCGATGAGGCCCACCACCTCGACTGGAGCGAAGACAAGGTGGGCCCGGGTTACGCCTGTGTCGAATCCCTCGCTCGCCAGACCGCCGGGGTGCTGCTGCTGACCGCCACGCCGGAGCAGATGGGGCTAGAGAGCCACTTCGCGCGCCTGCGCCTGCTCGACCCGGAGCGCTATCACGACATCGAGCGCTTCAAGGCCGAGGAACAGGGCTATGTGGCCGTCGCCAGCGCCATCGACGCCCTGGAAGCGCTGCCCGCCGATCAGTCCGGCCTCGACAGCCTCGCCAGCGTGCTGGATGACAGCGACAGCCGCGCCCTGCTCGACACCCTGATGGCCAGTGATGCCGACGATGCCCAGCGCGACAGCGCGCGTCGTCAGCTGCGTGATCAGCTGCTCGATCGCCACGGCACCGGCCGCGTGATGTTCCGCAACTCGCGCACCCATGTCGCCGGCTTCCCCGAGCGTCGCCTGCACGTCCATGAACTGGAACTGCCCTCCTCCTACCGTCGCGTGGTGCGCAAGCTGGAGCGTGACGAGGACTACCTCGATGACCTGCTGATCGAGACCGGCATGAACCACCCCGAGGTGGTGCTGTTCCTCGACGAGATGTATCGCGCCTTGCCCGATGACCGCATGAACGCGGAACCCTGGTGGCAGATCGACCCGCGCGTCATGTGGCTGCTGGAAACCCTGACTGACCTCGGCAACGAGAAGGCGCTGGTGATCTGCCATACCGCCGATACCGCGCGTGAGCTGTCCGAAGGCCTGCGCGTGCTGGGCGGCGTGCATGCGCCGGTCTTCCATGAGGGCATGAGCCTGGTCGAGCGCGACCGTGCCGCCGCGGCCTTCGCCTCCGAAGAGGAAGGCGTGCAGCTGCTGGTGTGCTCGGAAATCGGCTCGGAAGGTCGCAACTTCCAGTTCTGCCACCACCTGGTGATGTTCGACCTGCCGGTGCACCCGGACCAGCTCGAACAGCGCATCGGGCGCCTGGATCGCATCGGCCAGCAGTTCCCGATCGAGATCCACGTGCCGGTCTTCGAAGGCTCACCGGGCGCCCAGCTGCTGCGCTGGTACCGTGACGGCATGGACGCCTTCAGCGCGCCGCACGGCATCGGCAGCGAGCTCTACGCCCAGTTCGGCGACGAGCTGGAAGAAGCCCTGCTCGACAGCGAAGAGATCGACAGCATCATCGAGCAGACCCGCGAGCGCTTCGATACCCTGCAGGAAGAACGTCAGTCCGGCCGCAACCGCCTGCTGGAACTCAATGCCTGCCGTCACGAGCGCGCCGAGGAAGTCATCGCCGCCATCGAGACGCTGGACAATGACAAGGCATTGCCCGGCTATCTGGAGCGCGCCTTCGACATCTTCGGCATCGAGAGCCGGGACCTCGGCGACGGCATCACCTATCTGGCGCCGGGCCCGCACATGCTCGACGGCCTGCCGGGACTGGTGAAGGGCGAGGAAGGCTTCAGCGTCACCAGTGACCGCGCCACCGCGCTGTCACGCGAAGACGTGCAGCACCTGTCGTGGGAGCACCCGCTGGTGCGCGAGATGCTGGTCCGCATCCTGGACGGCTCGATGGGCAACACCGCGCTGGCGCTGCTCAAGCACCCGGCGATTCCCGGTGGCCGCCTGATGACGGAAGTGGTGTTCCGCACCCAGTCCACCGCGCCGCGCGGCCTGCGTCTTGGCCGCTTCCTGCCGCCGACCGCCATCCGCGTGCTGCTGGATGAAACCGGCAGCAACCTGTCCGACAAGGTGTCCTTCGGCGGTCTGGCCAAGAACCTCAAGCCGGTCAAGAAGGCGGTCGCGCGCGACCTGATCAAGCAGAGCCACGCCACGCTGCGCAAGCTGATGAGCGATGCCGAGCAGGAAGCCGAACGCGAACTGCCGACCATCGTCGAGCAGGCCCAGCAGCAGATGCGTGAGCAGCTCAGTGCCGAACTGGCGCGCCTGGAAGCCCTGGCCAGCCACAACCCGGCCGTGCGCGAGGAAGAGCTCGAAGCACTGCGCCAGGAGCGTGCCGCGCTGGACAGTGCCATCGAGACCACCCGTCTGCGTCTGGACAGCGTGCGCGTCATCGTCACCGTGGATGCCCACGAGCGTTGAGCTGACCGCAGTCGTCAGTGATGAACCTGAAACGCCCCACCTGCCATCGGCAGGCGGGGCGTTTTGCCGTATGCGCCAGCGACAATGGCCCGCTGGACTTGCCAGATCGCCCAGCGGCCGCGACGATGCCATCGCTTGCGCGTCACGACTCACGGCTCATCACTTACGCTTCACCACTTGCGTTGCACCCCTTTCGTTTCATCCTTTCGTTTCATTACTACAGAGCACCCCCATGGCGAGATCATATCCAGAGAGCGGCGAGGCAGCGTCAGGGCAAGGTTGGCAAGGAGAGCGCCTGGCCGAGGAAGGCGAGCGTGTCGCAAGGGTGGGGCTGTCGCTGCTGGCGGCAGGCGATGACTGGTGGGCCATCGACAAGCCGGCCGAGCTGCCCTCGGTGCCGGGGCGTGATCCCTCGCGCTTCGACAGTGTCCATTCGCGCCTGTGCCAGCTGAGCGAGGATACGCGCGCCGTGCATCGCCTGGATGTGGCGACGTCCGGTGTGCTGCTGGTGGCGCGCAATGTCGAGGGCCAGCGGCGGCTGTCGCGGCTCTTCCAGTCACGCACCATCGAGAAACGCTATGTGGCCGTGGTGGCAGGTCATCTCACGCCCGCCGAGGGCAGCATCGCCCTGCCGCTGCGCTGTGACTGGCCACGCCGCCCGCGTCAGATCGTTGACTTCACGCATGGCAAGTCGGCACTGACGCATTATCGGGTCGAGCAGCATCTGACGCTCGCGGGCCAGCGCCCGGATGGTACGTCGCAGCCCCTCGCCGCCAGCCGTGTTTCGCTGACGCCACATACCGGCCGTTCACACCAGCTGCGCCTGCACATGCTGGCGCTCGGTCATCCGATCATCGGCGATGGCTTCTATGCGCGCGGAGCGGCACTCAATGCCAGCCCGCGCCTGTTGCTGCATGCGGCACGCCTGGTGATTCCGCCAGCCAGCGACAGCGATGCCCTACCACTGGTGCTGGAAGCGCCACTGCCCTTCTAGCATCGCCTTCCTGCCAAGGCTCACTTGCGTGACAGGATATCGGCGAAGGCCACGTCGAGGGTCGGGTAATCGAAGGTGAAGCCGGCAGCCAGCAGACGCGCCGGCACCATGCGGGCGCCCTCCAGCAACAGGGTGCTCATTTCCCCCAGCCCCAGTTCAAGCGCCTTGGCCGGCAGCGGCAGGATCGCCGGACGCCCCAGACTCCGGGCCAGAGCGTGGGTGAAGCCCATATTGGTGACCGGGTGCGGCGCGCTGGCATTGAAGGCGCCGCTGAGGCTGTCATCCGCCAGCAGGCGCTCGATGATGCGAATCATGTCGTGGCGGTGGATCCACGGCATGTAATGGCGTCCATCGCCCAGCCGCCCCCCGAGCCCGAGCTTGAAGGGCGTCAGCAGCTTGGCCAGTGTGCCACCATCGGCCTCCATCACCAGGCCAGTGCGGATGATGGCCAGTCGCACGCCGTATTCGGTGACGGGCATGGCGGCCGCCTCCCAGTCGCGACACAGGCGGTGATTGAAATCATCGTGGGGCGTCGCCTGTTCATCTATCTCGACATCGCCCGGCTCGCCCGCCTTGGGCTGTGCACCGTAATAGCCCATCGCCGAACCGGACACCATCACCTGCGGCGGATGGCCTTCGGCAGCCAGCTGCTGACACAGCATCACCAGATGCTCGGTGGTCTCCAGCCGCGAACGGCGCAGCTCACGCTTGTGATCCTCGCTCCAGCGCCGCCCGGCTATCGACTCCCCCGCCAGATTGACGATGCCCTCGGGCTGCCAATCCTTGAAGGCCAGTGACGAATCCGCCGCGACCACCGTCAGCCCCAGGTCGGCAAACTGGCGCTCAGCACGCTCCGGGCGGCGCGATACGACCGCCAGCGAGTGGCCCGCAGCGGCCAGTGACTGACACAGCGCCAGGCCGACGAACCCCGTTGCACCTGTTATCAATATTCGCATGTTGCCCTCCTCGGCGATGAAGCATCGAGTGTGCCGACTTTCGCCATGAATCTATACTTATATTGTACAATTATGCGCAAGAAGTTAACTTTAGCGTATCTGCTGTCGGGTCACATGACGACCCGTCCCCCCTGAACACCGCCCGCGCAGGAGTCGCCTCCAGATGCCAGTATCGTCCATCGCCATCATCGGTGCCGGTATCGCCGGATTGTCTGCCGCCACCCGACTGACCGCGCAGGGCCATGCGGTAACGCTATTCGAGAAGGCGCGCGGCCCCGGCGGACGCCTGGCCAGTCGCCGCACTAGCGAAGGCCCCATCGACATCGGCGCGCAATACTTCACGGCGCGTGATCCACGCTTCCAGTCCGCGCTCGAGCAGTGGCGGGCCGCAGGCGTCGTCGCAACTTGGGGTGAGAGACTGTTGAGCCTCGGCAAGCCGGCGTCTGACGAGAGCCAATGGCAGCGGCTGCGCGATGATTCCACCCGCTACGTGGCCAGTCCGCGCATGAGCGCCCTGAGCCGCCACCTCAGCGAACAGCTGCCGGCCCACGCCAGCCTGCACAGCGAGACGCGCATCACGCGCCTGATCGCGGACGATGGCACGGCATCAGACAAGCGCTGGCGGCTCGAGGACAGCGACGGTGATCAGCACGGCCCCTTCGATCACGTGGTGATCAGCGCGCCGGCGCCGCAGGCACGTGCCCTGCTGAGCACGGCCGGCACCGACACCCAGGGGGTGGCGCTCTGCGAGAACTCGCTTGCCCCGGCACTGAGTGAGGCGCTGGCCCGAGTGGAGATGGCACCGACCTGGACACTGATGGCCACTCTGGAGACGCCGCTTCCCGCGCTGGGGGGCGACGATGACTGGCAAGGGTTGCTGGTCAGCCGCGGTGATGATGGCCCCCTGCGCTGCGTGATGCGCCAGCATTCGCGCCCCGGCCGCCAGACACCGTCACATGCCAAGGAGACCCTGAGCCTGCTGGCGACCGCTGGCTGGAGCCGGGCGAACCTGGAGAAGTCGCCACAGGAGGTCGCGACCTTGCTGTGGAAGGCCTTCGAGACACTGCCCGAGATCTGCGAGCTGGCGCCGGGCTGGAGCCGGGGCAAGGTCACCCTCGCGGCGCATCGCTGGCGTTACGCCCATCCGACCCAGACACTGCCGCAGACCTCAGCGGCAGCCGGCCGGAATGGCGATGACCAGAACGCCCAAGCCCACAATGTCTGCGGCCAAGGGGCGTCCGGGCTATGGCTGGCCGGAGACGCCCTGCGTGGCCCGCGAGTCGAGGACGCCTGGCTGTCAGGGCACGAGGTAGCCGAACAGCTGCTCAACACCCTCGCCGACAGCTGATACGCTGCCGCGACCCCTCATCGCCCACAGGATAGCTGCATGACTACGTCCACAGATCACGACAACGCCTTGATTCTATTGGCCCATGGGTCACGTGACCCGCGCTGGCGCGAGCCCTTCGAGGCACTGGAAGCCACACTGGCTTCCCGCCTCAAGCGTCCGACGCGCCTGGCCTATATGGAACTGTGCGACCCGCTGCTGACCGACACCATCGATGCCCTGGCGGCAGACGGTGCCGCGCGTATCGACATCCTGCCGCTGTTCTTCGCGGCCGGCCGTCATCTGCGTGAAGACGTGCCCGCCATGCTGGAAGAATCGCAGCGCCAGCACCCCGACTGCCCCATCAGCCTGCTTGACCCGGTGGGAGCACATCCGGCCTTTGTCGAGGCCTTGATCCAGATTGTGGAGCAACAGGACAACGCCTAGATGGCCAATTTCATGACGGGACCTCCTGCGTCGAAGGCGCTGTGATGCACCTTCAAAACATGCGCACCGAGGATGCGGCGCAGCTTGCCTCTTGTCAGGCTCTGGCGGCTGCGCCATCCTGATGCCCACATGTACAGCTAGTGCACAAGATGCATTGCCGGTATCCCACAGCGCCCCATGTGACGACACTTCAACTTTACCCTGTGTGTCGTCCTCACCTGTGCTTCACCCGGGATGCCTCGTCACCGCCAGAGGTAACACCATTCATGACTGACAAGGCCACGGAAACTGCCAGTTCGCCGCTGTTTCCGATCCGCGAAGTCTCTCGCCTGACCGGCGTCAATTCGGTCACGTTGAGAGCCTGGGAACGCCGCTACGGACTGATCGAGCCCCGCCGTACGCCCAAGGGGCATCGCCTGTATGCCCGCGAGGACATCGAGCGGATCGAACACATCCTGCAATGGCTCAACCGCGGAGTACCTGTCAGCCAGGTACGCGAGCTTCTCGACCAGCCGCAGCCGGAAAGCACGCCGATGCCGGACGAAGGCAGCTGGAGCGGCCAGCAGCAGCTGGCATTGGCCGCCATCGATGCCCAGGACGAGGCGCGTCTGGCCGAGCTGTACAACCAGAGTCTGGCACTGTACCCGGTCAGCAGCGTGGTCGAGCGCCTGTGGCGTCCGCTGCTCGAACAGCTCGAGGAGCGCGGTACCGCCACCTTCGGCACCCGCCTGGCCCAGTGCTTCTTCGAGAGCTTCCTGCGTTCGCGCATCGGTGCCCGGCTGGTGTTTGCCAATCAGGAGCGTCACGCCCCGCACATCACGCTGACGCGCCTGCCGGAAGAACCGGGCCTTAGCTGGCTGCTGCTGTTCGCACTGGTCGCCAGCGACGCCGGCTATCACGTCAGTCTGCTGGATGGCCCACTGCCGCTGGCGGAGCTGCCGCTGGCCGCAGAGCGCCTGCAGGCACAGGCCGTGGTACTGGTCGGCACCCAGGCAGAGCGCTCGGATGTCATGCGCCGTCAGTTGCCGCGGGTCGCAGAACAATTGAGCGTGCCGCTGGCCATCGCTGGCCCGGTCGCTCAGATTCGCCAGCAGGAGCTGGTAGACGGGCCCATCGAAGGCCTGGGGGCCGACCCGATTCAGGCGGTCGCTCGCCTGAGGTCCTTGATGGCACGTTGAACGCAGGCTCCTGCTCGGCATTGGTTTCACCGATCGCCAAGGAGCCCCGATGTCATCTGACTCACCATCCACCTCTTCCTCCGCCTCCGCGCCAGCGGGGGCTCCCCTGCAGCTGGTCTGGCTGCGCAGTGACCTGCGCGTACATGACAACACGGCTCTCTCGCAGGCCGCCGCACGCGGCCCGGTCGTGGCCGTCGTCGCCCCCTGCCTGGCGCAGTGGGTCGAGCACGGTCACGGCGCCAACAAGCTCGACTTCATGCGCCGCGGCCTGCATGTCCTGCAACAGGCACTCGCTGGCTATCACATCCCGCTCAAGGTGCTCGACTGCGACACCTTCGCCAAGGTGCCCGAGGCGCTGGCCGCACTGTGCGATCAGCTGGGCGTCCGGGCCCTGCACTTCAATGACGAATATGCCGTCAATGAGCGTGAGCGCGACAGGCTCGTGCGCGAGCGCCTGGCCGAGAGCGACGTCCGCCTGCATCGCTACACCGACATGCTGGCCTTCACGCCCGGCGAGCTGCTGACAGGCAAGGGCGATTACTACGGCGTCTTCACGCCCTTCTCCAAGCGCTGGCACAAGGAAGTCGATTCCCGACGTCTGGCGCTGAATGAGGCGCCTGAAGTGCAAGCCACGCCCCGCGATGCCATGGGGCGCGAGATCCACGGCGACGCCATCCCGCCACTGCCCGAGACACTCAAGGGCGAACCGACGACAGCGCTGGACGCCGAGCTGTGGCCGGCCGGCGAAGAGGCCGCACAGGAGCGTCTGGAACGCTTCCTTACCTTCCGCGCGCGCCGCTACCACGAGCTGCGCGATATCCCCGCCACCCGGGGCACCAGCGAGCTGTCGCCCTATCTGGCGCTGGGCATGATCTCGGCTCGCCAATGCTACGCCGCCGTGCTGGCAGAGAATGGCAGCCTCGCCGATGGCAATGTCGGCCTGACCAGCTGGGTCAACGAGCTGATCTGGCGTGAGTTCTACCAGCACATCCTGGTCGGCTTCCCGCGCGTCAATCGCCACCGTCCCTTCCAGCGCCATACCGAGGCCCTGCAGTGGCGCGAGGATGACGAAGGCTTCGCCGCCTGGTGCGAGGGCCGCACCGGCTACCCCATCGTCGATGCCGCCATGCGTCAGCTGGTGCAGACCGGCTGGATGCACAATCGCCTGCGCATGGTGACGGCGATGTTCCTCACCAAGCATCTGCTGATCGACTGGCGGCGTGGCGAGGCCTTCTTCATGACCCATCTCGTCGATGGTGAGCTGGGCGCCAACAATGGTGGCTGGCAATGGGCGGCCTCCACCGGCACCGATGCCGCGCCCTATTTCCGCATCTTCAACCCGACCACCCAGGGGCAACGCTTCGACAAGGACGGCGAGTTCATCGCGAGCATGGTGCCGGAGCTGGCCGAGCTGCCGGCCAAGCGGCGCCACCAGCCCAGTGCGGATGACTGTCAACGGACGGGCTACCCACGACCGATCGTCGACCACAAGGCCGCCCGCCAGCGGGCGCTGGATACCTTCAAGGCGCTGTCAAAAAGCGAATGACCCCTCAAGCGGCCTGCTGATCTCCAGCAGGCCGCTCTTGTATACCTCCCCCTCAGGAGCATTGCCATGCAATCGCTACCCGACGAGATGAGCCCAGCCCTGACTCGGGTATGTCGTCTTTACGAAAAGCTGGACAAAACCTCTACAGAACTGCTCAAATCAGTCTACAGTGACGATATCGTCTTTCGCGACCCCCTGCATGAAGTCCGCGGCCTGACGGCACTCAACGCCTATTTCTCAGGGTTGTACATGAATGTCGCCGCCATCGACTTCGTCTTTCATCACCCGCTGGGGCCGATACCTGCGCAAGCCGCCGGCCCTGCGGATGAAGGCAATGAACAGGGACTTGCCTGGCTCAGCTGGACGATGACCTATCGCCATCCCCGTCTGAACGGGGGCAAGGACATCAGCGTGCAGGGTGCCTCGCGCCTCGAGTTCCGAGACGGGAAAGTCATCCAGCACCGTGACTTCTTCGATGCCGGCGAGCTGCTCTACGAGCAGGTGCCCGTCCTGCGCAGCGTGATCGGCCTGCTGAAACGGCGCATGGACTGAGCAGCAGAGGGTTGAGCCCTGGCGACATCCATACGGACACACCCGGCGTTCTCTGAGTCAGTGCCAGCAAGGCTCTACCGGCCAGACACAGGCTGAAGACGCAGACAGGCACACCAGACACACTTACGCCAAGGAGGGGAAATGGCCAGTCATGATTCGAGCACCACATCGACATCCGCAAAGGCTCGCAAACGTATCTGGCTGACCGGCGCCAGCTCCGGCATCGGCGAAGGACTGGCGCGCCGGCTGCTGGCGGATGGCCACCGGGTCGCCCTCAGCGCCCGCTCCGCCGACAAGCTGGAGGCCATCGCAGCCGATGCCGAGCAAGGCCCCGGGGAAGCGCTGGTCGTGACGCTCGACCTCACCGACCGTGAGGCCATCCGCGCGGCGGCCAGCCAGATAGAGGCCCGCTTTGGTGGACTCGACCTTGCACTGCTCAACGCTGGCACCTGCGAATATCTGGATACACGGGAATTCGAGGCAGATCTGGTCCACCGCGTATTCGCGACCAATTTCCAGGCCGCCGTGGATGTGATCGAAAGCGCCCTGCCGCTGCTGCGCATGGCAGCGGCAGACGACGGTGAGCGACCGCAGCTGGCAGCGGTCTCCAGTGCTTCGGCCTATCTGCCGTTGCCTCGAGCCGAGGCGTATGGCGCCTCCAAGGCCGCAGTGAGCTACTTCCTGGAGTCGCTACGACTGGACCTCGACAACCAGGGCATCGATGTCAGCGTGATTCACCCCGGCTTCGTCAAGACACCGCTGACCGAGCGCAATGACTTCCCAATGCCGATGCAGGTCACTGTCGATCAGGCGGTCGAGGCGATCGTGACGGGACTCGCGCGTCATCGGCTCGATATCCATTTCCCGAGACGCTTCACGCTGCTGGTCAAGTTGCTGGGCATCCTGCCCGCCATCTTGCGACGCAGCATCGGACTACGCATGACCCGCGACTGAGTACGCGGCAGGCAAGCCCGACGAGACCTGCCCAGGCCGATAGGCCGGCAACAGTTCTGCTCATGACGACATGGTGCGTTCTACTTCTGGAGTGGCATGAACACGACAACGACCTACGCGACAGCGCCTCCACCCCGCCAGCGCATTGCCGTCATCGGCAGCGGCATCAGCGGCATGTCAGCGGCCTATTACCTGAGTCGCAAGCATGAAGTGCATGTCTTCGAGTCAGCCGAGCGCCTGGGCGGCCACACCGCCACCATGGATGTGCAGTGCGCCGATGGCAGCGACTGGGCCATCGACACCGGCTTCATCGTCTTCAACGACCGCACCTATCCGCATTTCCAGCGTCTGCTGGAACGCCTCGACGTGGCTTACCAGCCCACCGAGATGAGCTTCTCGGTGCACACCACCGCCGAGGACTTCGAGTACAACGGCCACACCCTGCTGTCGCTGTTCGCCCAGAAGCGCAACCTGTTGCGCCCGCGCTTCTATCGCCTGTTGCGCGACATCCTGCGCTTCAACAAGCAGGCTGCCGCCGATCTGGACAACGGCAAGCTCGCCGAGGGCGCGACCCTGGGCAGCTACCTGGATGCCAATGGCTACTCACAGGTCTTCCGTGAGCATTACCTGCTGCCGATGGGCGCGGCGATCTGGTCTGCCAGCATCGCGGATATCGCGCAATTCCCGCTGCTGTTCTTCGTGCGCTTCTTCCGCCATCACGGCCTGCTGTCGGTCAATGATCGTCCACAATGGTTCACGCTGGTCGGTGGCTCACGCACCTACATCGCGCCGCTGACCGAGGGTTACGCAGAGCGCATTCGCCTCAACAGCAAGATCAGTCGTGTCCTGCGAGACGCCAACGGGGTGACACTTGAGCATGCCGATGGCCGCCGTGAACGCTTCGACCAGGTGGTGATGGCGTGTCATGCGCCACAGGCACTGGCTCTGCTCGGTGATGCCAGCGAGCAGGAGCGAGCGGTGCTGGGGGCGATCACGACTCAGCGCAATGAGGTGGTGATGCATACCGATACCTCGCTGCTGCCCAGGCGCAAGGCGGCCTGGGCGAGCTGGAACTACCGCCTCGATGGGCGCGACGACGCCCAGCGGGCCAGCGTCACCTACGACATGAACATCCTGCAACGCCTTGATGAGCGCGAGCACCCGCCCCGCGAGACCTTCTGCATCACGCTCAATGACAGCGACGCGATCGATCCCGCTCGGGTACTGGGCCGTTACGCCTATGACCACCCGCGCTTCACGCTGGCCGCCGAGGACGCCAAGGCGCGCTTCGCGCAGATTTCCGGCGCGCAAGCCAAGGCGGACGGCCCAGTGGGGCGCACCCATTTCTGCGGTGCCTGGTGGCGCAATGGATTCCACGAGGATGGCGTATGGAGCGCGCTGCGGGTCGCCGAGGCACTGGGTGCTCGCGAGGCAGACGATTGAAGGCGCCCGCCAGTCGCATCGGCTATGGCACGCTGCGCCATCGCCGCCATGCGCCGCGCCAGCATGCCTTTCGCTATCGCGTCGCCATGGCATGGCTGGCACTGGATGAGTTGCCGGCACTGATGGCCGGCAAGCGTCTGGTGAGCGCCAGTCACGCCGCGCCACTGGCCTTTCGTGACAGTGACCATCTGCCGGCCGCGGTCCACGACATTGTCGATGGCCCACTAGAGGACCGGGTGCGCGCCGCCTGTCAGCGCGAGCTTGCCCGCAATGGCGATCACGCGCCATTGCCGCAGGGGCGCATCTTTCTGCTGACCCAGCTGCGCCACTTCGGGATCGGCTTCAACCCGATTCGCCTCTATTACCTCTATCACGCCTCAGGCCAGCTGGGCGCAGTGCTCGGTGAGGTCACCAATATTCCCTGGGGAGAGCGCGTGCTGTATGCCGCCCGTACTGATCCACAGCGACGCATGCAGGCAGCGCAGTTCGACAAACGCATGCATGTCTCGCCCTTCATGCCGATGGGCATGCGCTATCACTGGCGCTTCAACGATCCCAGCGCGGACGAGCTGTTGCTGCACATGGAAAACCATCCCCTCACCGGGGATACGGCACGGATAGCGCAGCATTCGCTGTTCGATGCCAGCCTGAGCCTGCACCTGGAACCGGCTACCCCGCGCGCCTTTCATCGCCTGCTGCTGCGCTTCCCGTGGATGACGCTCAAGACGGTCGCGGGCATTCATTTCGAGGCGCTGCGTCTGGCGCTCAAGCGCGTGCCGATCTTCGACCATCCGCGCTCGCCGTCTTCATCATGAGGAACTCATCATGAGCCAATTCGAACCCGCTCCCCCCACTCTGGCCACGACCCAGGCACCGGCGGACCGCCTGACGCGGCTGCTGCGGCCACGCCTGCTGCACATGCTCGACAAGCTCGAGGGTGGCAGCCTGACGGTGCTGGAAGGTCGAGAGCGCCACGTGCTGGGCAAGGGCGGCGCGCGCAACGTCACGCTGCGTATCCATGACTCACGCGCGTGGCGGCGCATGGCGCTGGGTGGCACTGTCGCGGCGGCGGAGGCCTACATGGATGGCCAGTGGGAGACGGATGATCTGGTCGGACTCGTGCGCCTGTTCGCCTACAACCTCGAGCAGGTCAATGACTCGGTGGACAGCGGAACGTCGCGCCTGTCCAAGTGGGCGCTGAGCGTCGCCTACGCGCTGGCGCGCAATACGCTGGCGGGTTCGAAGCGCAACATCTCGGCGCATTACGATCTCGGCAATGACCTCTTCGAGCTGTTCCTCGACCGCGAGCACCGCATGTATTCCGCGGCGGTGTTCCCCTATCCCGAGGCCAGTCTGGAAGCGGCCTCTACCCACAAGCTGGAGAAGCTGTTCAACCTGCTGGAACTGGGGCCACAGCATCACCTGCTGGAGATCGGCACCGGCTGGGGCGGGCTGGCGATCCATGCCGCAAGAACACGCGGATGCCGCGTGACCACCACGACCATCTCCGATGAGCAACACGCCTATACCAAGGCGCGTATCGCTGCGGAAGGGCTGGAGGATCGCATCACGCTGCTCAAGGAAGACTACCGGGAACTGGAAGGTCGCTTCGATCGTATCGTCTCGGTGGAGATGATCGAGGCGGTCGGCCATCAGTATCTGTCGACCTACCTGAAGACCCTCGAGCGCCTGCTCGAGCCGGAAGGCCTGATCGCGCTGCAGGCCATCACGATTCGCGATCAGCGCTTCGTGGCCGCAAGCCGCGAGATGGACTTCATCAAGCGTTACATCTTCCCCGGCGGCTTCCTGCCGTCCCATGCGGCGATCCTCACCGCCATGCAGCAGGACACCCAGCTGAACCTGCTGCAGCTCGAGGATATCGGCCTGCACTACGCCGCCACGCTCAAGGCCTGGGGGCAGCGCTTCGAGGCGCATCTCGGGGAGGTCTATGCGCTGGGCTACGACGAGCGCTTCGTGCGCATGTGGCGTTACTACCTGGCGTACTGCGAGGGGGGCTTCCGCGAGCGCACCATCGGCACCTGCCAGCTGTTGCTGGGGGGGCCGGGAGCGCGCCCGGTACAGGCGGGGCTCCAGGATTGGGACGCCTGAACATGCTGTCCGAGCGCCTTGGAGCACTGCTCAATGCCGGTCTCTTTCAGCTCGGTTGGTTCTGCTGTGTGCTGGGTGGCTCGACGGTCGCCCTGTTGGCTACGCCGCTGATACTGGCCGTGCATCTATGGCTGATCGTGCCGACGAGTGAGCGCCTGCGCGAGCTGCGCTGGCTGGCCGCCTTCGTGGCGCTGGGGATGGTAGTGGATGGCAGCCTGTCACTGGCCGGCGGATACACCATCACCTCGGACACGCCTGGTTGGGCGCACTGGCTGCCACTGCCTGTCTGGTTGTGGTGTCTGTGGCCGCTGTTCGCCTGCACGATCCATCATGCGCTGCGCTGGTTGTGGCAGCGGCCCTGGCTGGCGGCGGCTGGCGGCGCCATCAGTGCGCCGCTGTCCTATTACGGTGGGGCGCAGCTCGCCAATGTGGCCCTCGCCGACTGGCTGCTACCGGCCCAGGCGCTGATCTGGGGCGGCCTGTGTCTGGGCATCGCAGGCCTTCGTGGGCATGCCGAGCGTGCCTGAGGCCGTCAGGCGGCCTTGATGGCCAGATTGCCGGCCTCGTAGCCATTGAGTCGCTCGATGACCTCCCCCGCGGGCGCCGGCCGCGAGAAGTAGAACCCCTGGATCCAGCCGCAGCCATTCGATACCAGGTATTCACGCTGCTCAGCGGTCTCGACGCCTTCCGCGATCATCTCCATGCCCAGGCCCTTGGCCATCGCCAGCACCGCCATGGTGATGGCGGCATCCGCTCGCTCGCCGGGCAGGCTGCGGATGAAGGCACGGTCCAGCTTGAGCTTGTCCACCGGAAGATCCTTCAGATAGGCGAGTGACGAATAGCCGGTACCGAAGTCGTCCACCGCGATCTGGTGGCCGCGGGCGCGCAGGGCGGCCAGACGCCGTGAGATGTCGCCGGCACGCTCATCCAGCAGTACCGACTCCGTCAGCTCCAGCCCGATGGAGCTGGCGGGCACGTCATACTCCAGCAACAGGCCCGCCAGTGAGGCTTCAAAGCCACCCTGGATCAGCTGCAAGGCAGAGACATTGACCCAGATGCACAGGCGGTGACCGGCACGCCGCCAGCTGGCCTGCTGCTGTACTGCCTCGCGCAGTACCCAGTTGCCCAGGCGCAGCATCAGGCCGTGGCGCTCGGCCAGCGGCACGAATTCGGCCGGCGAGATAGCGCCCCGCAGCGGGTGCTTCCAGCGCAACAGCGCCTCGACACTGGCGACCTTACCGGTGCTGGCATCGTGCTGACATTGATAGTGCAGCTGCAATTGCCCCTGGCTCTCGATGGCGACCCGCAGGTCATTCGCCAGCCCCAGCTGCAGGTCACCACCCGCATCCAGTGCGGGCTGGAAGCGCATGTCGGTATTGCGGCCATGTCGCTTGGCGGCATACAGGGCACTTTCCAGGCGCTGCATCAGCACATCGGCGTCAGCGCCATCCTCCGGGGCGCGGCAGCTGCCGATCGACAGTGCCAGGTGCAGCGCCTGATCGCCGATCTCGAAGGGCTTGGTCAGCACCTGGCGCAACTCTTCCACCCAGGCGGCATGCTCGCCACCTGCCGTGGAACGGAGAATGACAAACTCGTCGCCACCGATGCGCCCGACCACGCCGCCACGCGCCAGCGCCGTCAGACGCTGGGAGAACTGCTGCAGCAGGCGATCCCCCCCTTCCGCGCCCAGGGCATCATTGATGCTCTTGAGCGCATCGATATCGATCAGTGCCAGGTCCATCGCCTCCCCTGCGCGCAGGCCATTGAGGCGACTGACCAGCAGGTCGCCCAGTCGGCGACGATTGGGCAGGCCCGTCAGGGCATCTTCCAGCCCCAGGCGCTGCAGGTCCTGCTCGCGTGCCTTGTGGCGGGTGATGTCGGTAAAGAGAGCGACATGAAAGACGTCGCCGCCCTGCTCGATACGGCGCGCCCGCAGCCACTCGGGGTATTCATCCCCCTGCTTGCGCTGATTCCAGACCTCGCCTTCCCAGTGACCATTGACCTCGAGCGCCTGGCGATAACGGGCATGAAACTCCTCGTCGTGGCGCCCCGAAGACAGCAGGGAAGGGTTGCGACCAATGATCTCTTCCGGTGCGTAACCGGTGATATGACTGAAGGCAGCGTTCACGGCCAGCACCCGATTGTGGCGATCACTGATCACCAGACCATCACTGCTCAGGTGCACGGCGGCCTCCAGAAGCTGACGATGCAGCAGCTGGCGACGACGCTGGCGCACGATGTCCAGACCCGCCAGAACGGCAGGCAGCAACGCGGCAAGACGCAGCTCGAGCCCCGGCAACCAGGGCAGCGCTGTCAAGGCAACGAGCGCCCCGATGATCAGGGGCCGATTGAAGTGGGCTTGCGGCCACATAAGCAGCTCTCGGTGAAAGGGGGCATCGGGGAGGATCCTGCATTTGCAGGGCGCGGGCCACTCTCGGCATGGCTCCAGCGGGTTGCGACCCATGCCGGCAAAGAGGACCCCGTGCGAATCACACACTAGCTCCTATCGACCACTTTCCCCCCAGCTGTAGGACTTATTTGCACCCGCTCTTGCTGCCCTTTAGTCTGGCCCCCACGTGCATTCAGGGGTGCCAGCCATTAGACTAGCCCCATTCAGGCGCTCAGGTGCCTCGTACGGCATTACCATCCCGCTACTCGGAATGACTCAGTGACCAAGCAACACTCCTTTACTCGCGACGAGCTGCTGGCCTGTGGCCAGGGCGAACTCTTCGGCCCGGGCAATGCGCAGCTGCCTGCTCCCAACATGCTGATGCTGGATCGCATCACTCACATCAGTGAGGAAGGCGGTAGCCACGGCAAGGGTCAGCTGATTGCTGAGCTGGATATCTCTCCGGACCTGTGGTTCTTCGACTGCCACTTCCCGGGTGATCCGGTGATGCCGGGCTGCCTGGGCCTCGATGCCATGTGGCAGCTGGTAGGCTTCCACCTCGGCTGGCTGGGCAATCCGGGCCGTGGCCGCGCGCTGGGCTGCGGTGAGGTCAAGTTCTCTGGCCAGGTGCTGCCGACTGCCAAGAAAGTGACCTACACCATCAACATCAAGCGAGTCATCACTCGCAAGCTGATCCTCGGCATCGCCGATGGTACAGTGACAGTTGACGGTCGCGACATCTATCAGGCCAACGACCTGCGCGTCGGTCTGTTCACCTCCACTGCGAACTTCTGAACGGGAGGCTCCCATGCGTAGAGTGGTAGTCACCGGGCTGGGCATTGTTTCCTGCCTGGGCAATGATCGCCAGCAGGTCCTGGAATCGCTCCGCGAAGGACGTTCTGGTATCCGCCGCAAAGAGGAATACGCCGAGCTGGGCTTCCGTAGCCACGTGGCCGGCGTTGTCGACATCAATCTCGAAGACCACATCGATCGCAAGCAATTGCGCTTCATGGGGGATGCTGCGGCCTATGCCTACATCTCCATGGCGCAGGCGATTGCCGATTCCGGTCTCACCGAAGAGCAGGTCTCCCATGAGCGTACCGGCCTGATCGCCGGTTCCGGTGGCGCTTCCTCCGCGAACCAGGTCGAGGCCGCTGACGTGATGCGCGCCAAGGGCCTGCGTCGTGTCGGTCCCTATCGCGTCACTCGCACCATGGGCTCGACCGTCTCTGCCTGCCTGGCCACGCCGTTCAAGATCAAGGGTATCAACTACTCGATCTCCTCGGCCTGTGCCACGTCTGCCCACTGCATCGGTAGCGCCGTGGAACAGATCCAGCTGAACAAGCAGGACATCGTGTTCGCCGGTGGCGGTGAAGAAGAGCACTGGACCCTGTCCTGCCTGTTCGACGCCATGGGCGCCCTGTCCACCAGCTACAACGACACGCCGGAAACCGCGTCGCGCCCGTACGACAAGACCCGTGATGGCTTCGTCATCGCGGGTGGCGGCGGCATGCTGGTGCTCGAGGAGCTGGAACACGCCAAGGCACGCGGCGCGAAGATCTACGCCGAAGTGACCGGCTATGGCGCGACCTCCGATGGCCACGACATGGTGGCACCGTCCGGCGAAGGTGCAGCACGCTGCATGCGTCAGGCGATGGCGACCGTGAATGGCGATATCGACTACATCAACACCCACGGTACCTCGACGCCGGTGGGCGATGTGGCCGAGCTCAAGGCCATCCAGGAAGTCTTCGGCGCCGCCAGCCCGGCAATGAGCTCGACCAAGTCGCTGACGGGTCACTCTCTGGGCGCCACTGGCGTACAGGAAGCCATCTACTCCATGCTGATGATGGAGAACGACTTCATTGCCGCGTCTGCCAATGTCAGCGAGCTGGATGACCGCGCCGAAGGCCTCGACATCGTCACGACCCGTCGTGATGGCGTCAAGATCGACCGTGTGCTGTCCAACAGCTTCGGCTTCGGTGGCACCAACGCCTGCCTGATTCTGGAACGTTTCCAGGACTGATTCAGCGCGCGTTCAGCAGACATGCAGTCTGCAGATTCGCGCTGGTGTGAGACACGAAAAGGCCGCCCTTCGGGGCGGCCTTTTTGGTGGCTGTCCGGTACTCGCTGGCAGCACCGGATGAATCAGGTGAGCAAAGGGAAGGCGCCAGACAGTCAGGCGCCGACGCTATCGGCCGCCGCTTCCTCTTCCAACGGCGGACGCTGGACGCTGGAGATTTCCTGCAGCTTGGCCTCGACCCAGGCCTCGACATCGGCGATCACCGCGTCCGGCTTGCGACCCGCCGTCTCGATGGCCGGGCCATAGGCGACATGGATGGTGCCCGGGCGCTTGATCCAGCTGTCATTGGGCCAGATCTCACCGGCATTGTGCGCCACCGGCACCACCGGTACACCGGCACGGCAGGCAATCGCGGCACCGGACTTGTTGAACTTCTTGCGAGTCCCCGGCGCGATGCGCGTGCCTTCCGGGAAGATCAACACGGTAAAACCGTCCTTGAGGCGCTGGGTGCCCACTGATAGCACCTGCTTGAGCGCCTTGGCCGGCTGGGTGCGATCCAGTGGGATCGGCTCCAGCAGCTTCAGCCCCCAGCCGAAGACCGGAATCTTCAGCAGCTCCTGCTTGAGCACGGTGCATAGCGGGCGCTTGGCCACCTGCAGATAGATAGTTTCCCATTCGCTCTGGTGGTTGGCCAGCAACACGCAGGCCCCCTCAGGCAAGGTGTCACGCCCGCTCACCCGCACCTTCACGCCACAGGTCAGACGGAACCACCACAGCACGATATGGTTGTAACTATGCAGGACACGGTAGCGCGCCTGTAGCGGAAGGCAGGCCGCCAGCGGCACCAGCACCACGGCACTTAGCAGCAACGCCATGAAATAACCTACATAAAACAGCACGCTACGCAGCGCATTCACAGGCACAGTCTCCACAGGTCAGATCGAATCAGAGCGAGATGAACCGGAAGCGCGCTGCGCGATCCAGTCATCCATCAGGCGGGATAGTTCGAGGCGCCACGGTTTCTGATGCACACCGAAGGTGTCCAGCACGCGGCGGCAGTTGAGCACACGCCGCAGCGGCGTACCGGCGTTGAGGGTCAGCGCCTTGAGCGGGCCTGCGGCCACCGTCTCGCCCAGCCCCTCGAGGCGGGTGATCAGCTGGGTACGCACGACACTGACGAAGGCGTAGGTACTGGTGGGCTCGGTGCCGGCCAGATGGTAGGCCCCCCAGGCACCCGCACCGCAGCGCTGTTGTTGGAGCATGCCGATCAACGCCATCGCCACGGCATCGACACTGGTCGGACAGAGGATGACATCCTCGGCGGCACGCACCTCTTCTCCCGCCAGCAGGCGCTCGATCAGCGTCGGCAGCCAGGCATCACGTCCTTCGGGACCGAACAGCGGGCCAAGACGTACGATCAGGTGATTGGGCAGCTCGGCACGGATGCGATCACCGGTCGCGATGACGCGGCGCAGCGCCGTATCGATCGGCGAGGGCACCTCATCCTCGTCGAGCAAGCCTTCGCCGCCCTGCTCGAACATCTGATCTGCCACGCACCATACCAGCGGTGTGCCAGTCTCGATGCAGGCGGCCAGCACTTGCTCCACCGCCTCGGCATGCGCCATCACCTCGGCAGGTGCGGAATCGGCCGGGCGTGCGAACGGTGGCACGATGACGACATCCGCCTGACTGGCGCGGATGTCGCCGGCATCAATACGGTCAGACTCGACGGCGTTGAGCTCAAGATCAGCGCGCGTACTGGCCGCACGAATCAGCCCCAAGCCAAGACAATGCCCGGCATCTAGCAGCAAGAGTTTCACAGGCAGGCTCCAGCAAACAGGCGCATCGCCGCAAGAGGCGACGATGCAAAGGTGTCATTCTATCAACCTTGCAGACTGGCTGCAGGCCCGTTGTTGCGTGGAGTGATGGGGATCAGCGGGGCGCCGATCGGTTGAGGACGGCCGATGCCATAGCCTTGCACGAAGTCGACACCGATCAGCTCGAGGGCGGGGATCAGCTCAAGACGCTCGACATATTCCGCCACCGTGATGATGCCCATCTGGGCACAGATGCCACAGATGGCGGAGACGATGGCGGCATCGAGGCTATCGCGAGTCAGGTTGCGCACGAAGGCGCCGTCGATCTTGAGCTGATTGACCGGCAGTTCCTTGAGGTAGGCAAAGGACGACATGCCGCTGCCGAAGTCGTCCAGGGCGAAGCTGCAGCCGAGCCGGCGCATGCTGTAGATGAACTCGCGCGCCTGGGCCAGATTGCTGATGGCCGCCGTCTCGGTGATCTCGAAGCACAGCCGCTGAGGCTTGACGGAGCTTTGCGTGACCAGCGCCGCCAGCTGATCGCGCATGCGCAGGTCACCCATGCTCTGACCGGAGAGATTGATCGCCAGCACGGCATCCGATTCGATGCGACCATCATCGGACTCCAGCACCTGCAGCGCCTGGGTGACGACCCAGATATCAATCTCGGGCATCAGGCCGAATCGCTCTGCCGTCGCCATGAAGTGCGCCGGAGCCAGGTGCTCGCCCGAGTCGTTGACGTAACGCAGCAGCACCTCGTAGTAGGGCTTGCTGGTGGCATCACTCAGCGAGCGGATCGGCTGGATGTACAGCGTGAAGCGATCATTCTCCAGCGCCTCGTGCAGCAGCGGCAGCCATTGCACCTCACGCTGGGCGCGCTCGAATCCCGCATCTCCGTCATGGTAGGCATGCACCTGGTTGCGCCCGCTCTGCTTGGCCATGTAGCAGGCCCCATCCGCCTGCCGCAGAACCTCGGAGGCCTGGACACCGCTCTCGACCGGTGCAACCCCGATGCTGACGCCCAACTGGAATGGACGCCCCTCATCGTAGTAGCGATAGGCACTGACGGCCGCACACAGCGCTTCGGCACGCTCGATGGCCTGCTCGCGAGAACAGCGATAGAGCAGCACGGCAAACTCATCACCCCCCAGGCGTGCCAGTACATCCGTTTCCCGCACATGCGCTCGCATCAGTGCGGAGAGCTCACGCAATACGGTGTCTCCGGCCGCGTGCCCGCAGGTGTCGTTGACCACCTTGAAGAAATCGAGATCCAGATACAGCAGCTGGTGAAAGCCGCCATCAGCCAGCGCCGCGGTGAGAGAGTCATCGAAGGCGGTGCGATTGTGCAGACCGGTCAGACTGTCGTGATGCGCCTGGAAGTTGAGGCGCCGAATCATGGCCTGGCGATAGCTGATGTCGCGGAAGACCAGTACGGCACCCTCGACATCCCCGCTGCGACGGCGCACGGGCGAAGCCTTGAGCTCCACGGCACATTCACTGCCATCGCGTGCCACCAGCAGCGTCTGGCTGGACATGTGCACCACTTCGCCGCGCTGCAAGACCCCTTCCAGCTGGCTGGAAACCGACTGCAACGTACCTTCATGGCGCAGCTGCAAGATGCGCGCCCAGGGGCGCCCGCGGGCCAACGACGGGTCCCAGCCACACAGTTCGGCAGCGATGGGATTGATGTGCTGGATATGGCCCTCGCGATCGAGGCTGATCACTCCCTCATCGATGGAATCCAGCATGACCGCGACCTGATCACGCTCATGACGCAGCTCCCGGGTCCGATACTCCAGCAGGCCATCCAGGCGCGAGCGGTAATGACGGCTGCGCCGCATGCGCTGCTCGGCACTGATGGCCAGTAGCGCCAGCCCCAGCACGGCCAGGGTCGCGATCGCGATGGCCAGAGCCAGCCACATGTTCTGCCCGGAGTTCATGCCAGCCCCGGCAGGAGAGATGATGGGCGTGGTCAGCGGCATCATCACCATCGCCTCCATGCCGATGTAATGCATGCCGGCAATGGCAAGTCCCATCACGCCGGCCGCCAGAGCCTGATAGGTGCGATTGGGGCGGCGCTGGCGCAAGAAGAAGCCTCCCAGCCACAGGGCCGCCGTCGCGGCCACCACCGCCACCACGATGGACACCGCGAACAGCAGCGGGTCATAGCGGTAAGGCATGTTCATCTGCATCGCCGCCATGCCGGTGTAGTGCATCGTGGCGATGCCGCCGCCCATGATGGTCCCGCTCGTCATCAACAGCATCGGCGTCAGGCGTGGCAGCGTATTCACCCAGAGTGCCAGCCCCGAGGCCAGCATCGCGATCAGCACCGACAATGCCGTCAGGCCGGGCGCATAGGTGACCGGAACCTGACATTCATACGCCAGCATGCCGATGAAGTGCATGGCCCAGACACCCAACCCCATCGCCACGGCTCCGCCCACCAGCCAGCCGAGGCTGGTGGCGCGCGAAGGGGCCAGCGCGACCTGACGAATCAGCTGCAGCGCTGCATGTGAAGCCAGCACGGCGACCACGATTGACAGGGCGACCAGTGGGTAGGAATAACTGCCATGCATGAATAACCTCGATCATCAGGGGCATGCCATAGTCGGCAAGACAGGGGCGGAAATCCGACAGCGGCGTCATATCGCCAGCACTCCCTCTGGAGTACCACGACAGGATTCTCAGACCTTGGATTGCCACCCGACAACATTGACAGCCCAGCGGCTTGATACTGAGAGAATACGGCCATGAAGCGTTTTTTGCACAACGCTCGTTTGCAACGCATGTATGAGCCGCAATGGACTGGCGCTCCCCCCCCTTACGCGCGACAAAACCCACTGGATGTCACGCTCTGGTTCATTCTTCATGATCAGCGAAATTTCATGAAAAAACAGACGCTTGAAGAAATAAAACGGAAACCGTCTCATGGTTGATTCAAAAAAAAGCCCTCGCTGAGCGAGGGCCTTTCATCGTTATCGCTTGCGCATTCTATCGGCGCACAGGCGAAAGACTTTATTCAGAACGGGATTTCATCATCGAAATCATCGAAGCTGCCCGCGGGCGGCGCACCGAAGTTGTTGTTCTGGGAATTGTTCTGCTGGGCGGGCTGCTGGCCACCGAAGTTGTTGCCCTGCTGAGGGGCCGGCTGCTGACCACCGAACTGACCGCCTTGCTGAGGGGCCGGCTGCTGACCACCGAACTGGCCACCTTGCTGAGGGGCCGGCTGCTGGCCACCGAACTGGCCACCCTGCTGAGGCGCTGCGGCCGGTTGCTGGCCGCCCTGCTGAGGCGCCTGCTGCGGGCGACCACCAGCGAAGTTGCCACCGCCACCTTCACCACGCGTATCCAGCATCTGCATGTCGTTGGCCACGATTTCCGTGCTGTAACGGTCATTGCCGTTCTGATCCTGCCACTTGCGCGTCTGCAGGCGGCCTTCGATATACAGGCGTGAGCCTTTCTTGACGTATTGCTGGGCCACTTCAGCCAGCTTGTTGAACATCACCACACGGTGCCATTCGGTACGTTCCTGACGTTGACCGCTCTGGCGATCATTCCAGGTGTCCGTCGTCGCGAGGTTCAGGTTGCACACCGCACTGCCGGACGGGGTGAAGCGAACTTCCGGGTCTTGACCGAGATTACCGATCAGAATGACCTTGTTTACGCCACGAGCCATGAAGATTACTCCTGCAAATAGACCGGCGCGCCATGGGCACCGGAGAAGGTATCAAGTGCACCGGCAATGTATCGCCGATGTCAGAGTTCAGCTGGCAGGCACTTCCGCGCCTGCCGGAGTTTCGTCATCACGCTGGCGAGTGAAGCGGGCCAGCGCCTTGTCATCCAGTGTATCGCGTGTGACCTTGAGATAAGCGACCCGTTCCTCACGCACCACGAGCGCCTCTTCCACGCCGGGAATCGCCAGCAGGCGTGTCTGCAGCTCGACGGCTGACAATTGCGAGGCCTCGGGAGACAGGCCGATCACTTCACTGCCCAGATGTCGCGGCGGTTGCATGCCCCACACCACGGCCAGCCACAGAATGGCGACCAGCCCCATGGCGAAGAACACGCCGCTCAGACCGAAATGCCCGGTCAACCAGCCGCCCCCGACACCGCCCACGAAGGCGCCCAGGAACTGACTGGTGGAATAGACCCCCATCGCCGTGCCCTTGGCACCGGCAGGAGCCAGTTTGGAGATCATCGACGGCAAGGTCGCTTCAAGCAGATTGAAGGCAACGAAGAACAGCCACAGCAGGCCGAGGAACATCGCCAGCCCTGCATGCTCGATGCCATCGACACCCAGCAGCAGCAAGCTTGTCGCGATGGTCGCGACGGCCCCCAGAAAGACGGGCTTCATGCGCCGATACTTCTCGGCCACGATGACCAGCGGCAGCATGGCGACAAAGGCCAGCCCCATCAATGGCAGGTAGATCCAGCCATGATGCGCCGGAGCGATGCCGAAGTTGACCAGCTGCTGGGGAATGGCCACGAAGCAGGCGGTCAGGATCATGTGCAGCGCAAAGATCGACACATCCATGCGCAACAATGCGGAATTCGTGAGGATACCCTTGAGCTGGCGCCTATCAAGCCCCACATCCTGATGCTGACGCCTGGGCGCAGCTGGCACCAGCTTCCAGAGCACGAACAGGCTTGCGAGGGCCATCACGGCGGTCAACCAGAAGACCCCTGACAAGCCGAAGGCATCTGCGGCCAATGGCCCTGCGACCATCGCCAGTGCAAAGGCGACCCCGATCGACATGCCGATGGAGGCCATCGCCATGGTGCGAACCTCCTCTCGGGTCTGATCGGCCAGCAGTGCCATGATCGCTCCCGCCACGGCGCCGCTGCCCTGTAGACAGCGCCCGAGGATGATCATCTCGATGCTGTCGGCCGTCGCCGCGACCAGCGAGCCCAGGATGAACAACCCGAGCCCGAAGCCGATCACGGCCTTGCGCCCCAGTCGGTCTGACAGCCAGCCGAACGGAATCTGCAGCAATGCCTGGGTCAGCCCGTAGCCACCCAGCGCCACGCCGACCAGTGTCGGCGTCGCACCGGCGAGGTCACGGGTATAGAGCGCCAGCACCGGCAACACCATGAACAGCCCCAGCATGCGAGTCGCATAGAGGCTGGCAAGGCCGACGATGGCACGGCGTTCCGGCGCGAGCAGTCGAGAGGTTTTCATGGGCGGCGGCGGGCTCCGGAGCATGACAGTCAAGAAGAGGGAGGCCGACCACGTGGGTCGCCGAGATATGACGTCCAACGGTGGTCGCCCACCAATGGACTGCATATTCTAAGGCCCGCTTGACGGCTTTGAAAGCATGCAGCCTTTGCCGGGTGTTTCACCCGCGCCTTATAATCGTTGCTTTTATCGACGCAGCCCGAGGTGGCAATGGACAGGATTCAGGTGAGGGGTGCGCGCACCCACAACCTCAAGAACATCGATGTCGAACTGCCGCGTGACAAGCTGATCGTGGTGACCGGACTTTCCGGTTCCGGCAAGTCATCACTTGCCTTTGACACTCTCTACGCCGAGGGACAGCGGCGCTACGTCGAATCACTGTCCACCTACGCACGTCAGTTCCTCTCAATGATGGAAAAGCCGGACATCGACCATATCGAGGGTCTGTCACCGGCGATTTCCATCGAACAGAAGTCGACCTCGCACAATCCGCGCTCCACCGTCGGCACCATTACCGAGATCTACGATTACCTGCGCCTGCTGTATGCACGCGCCGGTACACCGCGCTGCCCGGACCACGCGATTGACCTGGAAGCCCAGACCATCTCGCAGATGGTCGATCAGGCGCTCGCCCTCCCGGAAGGCAGCAAGCTGATGCTGCTGGCTCCCGTAGTCAGTGGCCGCAAGGGTGAGCATCTCCAATTGCTGTCAGAGCTGCGCGCTCAGGGCTTCGTGCGTGCACGCATCGACGGCGTGATCGTCGAGCTGGATGACCTCAAGCCGCTGGAGAAGAACAAGAAGCATGACATCGACGTCGTCGTCGATCGCTTCAAGGTGCGCGAAGACCTCAAGCAGCGTCTGGCCGAATCCTTCGAGACCGCACTGAACCTGGCCGACGGCAGCGCGCGCCTGCACTTCATGGATGGCGAACAGGAAGACCTCGTCTTCTCCTCGCGCTTCGCCTGCCCGGTGTGTGGCTATGCACTGGCCGAGCTGGAACCGCGCCTGTTCTCCTTCAACAACCCGGCGGGCGCCTGCCCGACCTGTGACGGCCTCGGCGTGAAGCAGTATTTCGATCCCGATAAGCTGATCAGCCACCCTGAGCTGTCACTGGCCGAAGGCGTCATCAAGGGCTGGGACCGCCGCAGCGTCTACTACTTCAGCCAGCTGCAGGCCGTTGCCGAGCATTACGGTTTCGCGCTGGAAGCGGCCTGGGAGTCGCTCAGCGATGAAGCGCGCGACGCCGTGCTCAACGGCAGCGGCCGCGAGGACATTGCCTTCAGCTACGTGAATGACCGTGGCCGCAAGGTGACCCGCGAGCACCCCTTCGAGGGCGTGCTGCCCAACATGGAGCGCCGTTACCGCGAGACAGAATCCAACATGGTGCGCGAGGACCTCGCCCGCTATCTGGCGGTCCAGCCGTGCCCGAGTTGCGACGGCTCGCGCCTGCGTCGTGAGGCGCGCAACGTCTATGTCGATGGCCGCACTCTTTCCGAGGTCGTGCGTCAGCCGATCGGTGAGGCGTGGGAAGAGTTCGGCAAGCTGAGTCTGCCGGGACGCAAGGGCGAGATCGCCGCCAAGATCGTGCATGAGATCCAGGCGCGCCTCGAATTTCTCGTCAATGTCGGCCTCGACTATCTGACCCTGGAGCGTAGCGCCGACACACTGTCCGGCGGTGAGGCACAGCGTATCCGTCTCGCCAGCCAGATCGGTGCCGGCCTGGTCGGGGTGATGTACATCCTCGATGAGCCGTCCATCGGCCTGCATCAGCGCGACAATGATCGCCTGCTCAAGACGCTGATCCACCTGCGCGATCTGGGCAACACCGTGATCGTGGTCGAGCATGATGAGGACGCGATTCGCGCCGCCGACCATGTGCTGGATATCGGCCCGGGCGCCGGCGTGCATGGTGGCGAGATCGTCGCCCAGGGCACCCCAGAGCAGATCGAGGCGACGCCTGGCTCATTGACCGGACAATACCTGAGCGGCGAGCGCGAGATTGCCGTGCCGCCCTACCGCCTTCCGGCCAACCCTGACAAGGTGCTGCGCCTGACCGGTGCCACCGGCAACAATCTGCAGGATGTGACGCTGACACTGCCGACAGGCCTGCTGACGTGCATCACCGGGGTCTCGGGCTCAGGCAAGTCGACGCTGATCAACGCCACCCTGATGCCGCTGGCCGCGCGTGAGCTCAATCGGGCCACCACCCTGACGCCCGCGCCCTACGGCACCATCGAAGGGCTGGACCTGTTCGACAAGATGGTGGATATCGACCAGAGCCCCATCGGACGGACGCCGCGCTCCAATCCGGCAACCTATACCGGCATCTTCACGCCGATACGTGAGCTGTTCTCCGGCACTCAGGAAGCACGCGCCCGCGGCTACAAGCCGGGCCGCTTCAGCTTCAACGTCAAGGGCGGCCGCTGCGAGGCCTGTCAGGGCGACGGCCTGATCAAGGTCGAGATGCACTTCCTGCCCGACATGTACGTGCCCTGCGATGTCTGCAAGGGCAAGCGCTACAACCGCGAGACGCTTGAAGTGGAGTACAAGGGCAAGAATATCCACGAAGTGCTGGAGATGACCATCGAGGAGGCGCTGGAGTTCTTCTCGCCGGTTCCGGCCATTGCCCGCCGCCTGCAGACACTGATGGATGTCGGCCTTTCCTACGTCCGCCTCGGCCAGAGTGCGACCACACTGTCCGGCGGTGAAGCCCAACGCGTCAAGCTGGCGCGCGAACTAGCCAAGCGCGATACCGGCAAGACGCTCTATATTCTCGATGAGCCGACCACCGGCCTGCACTTCGAGGATATTCGCCAGCTGCTGGTCGTATTGCACCGTCTGCGTGATCACGGCAACACCGTAGTCGTGATCGAGCACAACCTGGATGTGATCAAGACGGCCGATTGGCTGATCGACCTCGGCCCGGAGGGTGGCTCAGGCGGCGGTCAGATCATCGCTGAAGGCACCCCTGAGCAACTGGCCACGCAGGAGATCTCGCACACAGGTCGCTTCCTGGCGCCGCTACTGGAGCGCCAGAAAGCCACCAGTGCCACCTCGAGCAGCAAGAAGAAGGCCGAGACCAGCAATTAGGCGTCGGCTTACGCCCCTTCCGCTCCTCTGGCCCACCTCACCCCAGCCCATCCTCAACACACCCCGGGGCGAGGTGGACCTTCCGGAAAATGACACGCCAGTGTCACACGGCCAACTGTCAGGCATAAAAAAAGGCCAACCCGTGAGGGTTGGCCTTTTCTTGTGGACGAAGCAAGCCGAAGCTTACTCTTCGCCCGCTGCCTCGGAGGCAACCGGGCGATCGACCAGCTCGACGAATGCCATCGGGGCATTGTCACCGGCGCGATAGCCGCACTTCAGGATGCGCAGGTAACCGCCCGGACGGGAGGTGTAGCGCGGGCCGAGCTCATTGAAGAGCTTGCCGACCGCTTCCTTGGAGCGCGTGCGAGAGAACGCCAAACGGCGGTTCGCAACGGTGTCCTGCTTGGCCAGGGTGATCAGCGGCTCGATATGACGACGCAGTTCCTTGGCTTTCGGCAGGGTAGTCTTGATGACTTCGTGCTCTACCAGAGAGATGCACATGTTCTTGAACATGGCTTCACGGTGAGAGCTGGTACGGTTCAGGTGACGACCACTCTTACGATGACGCATGGTTGTGATTCCTTACCAGTCTGGGGCTTGAGCCGACCGGGCTTCCTTAAGCGGAAGCCTTGTCGTCCTTCAGGCTTGCGGGCGGCCAGTTTTCCAACCGCATGCCGAGGGACAGACCACGCGCGGACAGCACGTCCTTGATTTCATTCAAGGACTTCTTGCCGAGATTCGGGGTCTTCAGCAGCTCAACTTCGGTGCGCTGAATGAGATCACCGATGTAATAGATATTCTCGGCCTTGAGACAGTTCGCACTGCGAACAGTCAGCTCAAGATCGTCTACGGGACGGAGAAGGATCGGATCGATTTGATCTTCCTCTTCTTCGACTTCCTGTTCCTTGTCTGCTTCCAGATCAACGAAGGCGGCCAGCTGCTCCTGCAGGATAGTTGCGGAGCGGCGGATCGCTTCTTCCGGATCCAGTGTGCCGTCGGTTTCCAGGTCGATCACCAGCTTGTCGAGGTTGGTGCGCTGTTCAACACGCGCAGCCTCGACGGCATAGGAGACCCGACGAACCGGGGTAAAGGTCGCATCCAGCTGGAGGCGGCCAATGGCACGTGATTCGTCATCAGCAGAGATGCGTGCATCTGCCGCTTCGTAGCCGCGGCCACGAGCGATCTTGAGCTGCATCTTCAGCTCGCCACCATCATTGAGGTGAGCGATGACGTGATCCGGATTCACGATTTCGAGATCGTGGTCGCCAGCGATGTCGCCAGCAGTCACGATACCCGGGCCCTTCTTGTTCAGCGCCAGCACAGCTTCGTCGCGACCATGCATCTTGATGGCCACGTCCTTGAGGTTCAGCAGGATTTCGATCACATCCTCCTGCACCCCTTCAATGGCGCTGTACTCGTGCAGAACGCCTTCGATCTCAGCTTCCACGACGGCACAGCCGGGCATGGAAGAAAGCAGGATGCGACGCAGAGCATTCCCCAGGGTGTGGCCGAAACCACGCTCGAAGGGTTCGAGGACGATACGCGCGTGATGGGCGCTGACTTCCTCGACCTTGATATCGCGAGGACGGAGAAACTCTGTCACTGAGCGCTGCATAAGAACACCTTTAAGGCTGCCAAACGGATAATCTGGGTACTCCAGCCGGGCCGACGAATCGGCCCGGCGTTACATTACTTGGAGTACAGCTCGACGATCAGGTTTTCGTTGATATCGGCAGACAGGTCGCCACGCTCGGGGACAGCCTTGAAAGTGCCTTCCATCTTCTTGGAGTCGACGTCGACCCAGGAGACATCACCGCGGTTGGCAGCGAGTGCCAGAGACTGCTGGATGCGAGCCTGGTTCTTGGCCTTCTCACGAACGGTGACCACATCGCCAGCCTTCACTTTGAAGGAAGCAACGTTGACGGTACGGCCGTTCACGGCGATCGCCTTGTGGCTGACCAGCTGACGTGCCTCGGAACGCGTGGAGCCGAAGCCCATGCGGTAGACGACGTTGTCGAGACGAGTCTCGAGGAGCTGGAGCAGAACCTCACCGGTCGCACCCTTGAGGCGAGCGGCTTCTTTGTAGTAGTTGCGGAATTGCTTTTCCAGCACGCCGTACATGCGACGTACTTTCTGCTTTTCACGCAGCTGCAGGCCGTAGTCTGAAAGACGCTGACGGCGCTGGCCATGAACACCCGGGGGTTGTTCGGATTTGCACTTCTTCTCGAACGGAGTCACGCCACTCTTCAGGAAGAGGTCGGTGCCTTCACGACGAGACAGTTTGCACTTCGGTCCAATATAACGAGCCATGAGTCTGTCTCCTTAAACGCGGCGTTTCTTCGGCGGACGGCACCCATTATGCGGGATGGGGGTCACGTCGGTGATGCTTTGCACGCGGAAGCCTGCGGCATTGAGAGCACGCACGGCGGACTCACGACCCGGACCCGGGCCCTTGACCAGCACGTCGACGTTCTTCACACCATATTCGGCTGCAGCGGTCGCTGCACGTTCACTTGCGACTTGCGCAGCGAACGGGGTGCTCTTGCGAGAACCACGAAAACCCGAACCACCGGCAGTTGCCCAGGAAAGAGCATTGCCCTGGCGGTCTGTGATCGTCACGATAGTGTTGTTAAAAGAGGCGTGGATATGCGCGATGGCATCCACTACCTGCTTTTTAACCTTCTTGCGCTTACTCGGGTTAGCCATTAGATGTTTCCTGTCTAAACGCCAGTTCGTTTACTTGCGAATCGGTTTACGCGGACCTTTGCGTGTACGTGCGTTGGTCTTGGTGCGCTGACCGCGCAACGGAAGACCACGACGATGGCGCAGGCCACGATAGCAACCGAGGTCCATGAGACGCTTGATGTTCAGCGTGATCTCACGACGCAGGTCGCCTTCGACGGTGTACTTACCCACCTCGGCACGAACCAGGTCCAGTTGTTCAACAGACAGATCAGCGATCTTGACGCTCGGTTCTAAACCGAGAGCGGCGCAGATCTGCTGTGCACGCGTACGGCCAATCCCGAAGATATAAGTCAGCGAGATCGCCGCGTGCTTGTTGTCCGGGATATTGACGCCAGCAATACGGGCCATCAGTTTTCTCCGAAAGGTTAGCGGCGGATTTTACATCCACAAAGGGCGCAATAGCATACCCCTTGATCCCATTGGGAACAAGGGGGTATGCCAGCACCCGAGCTTGTATTCAGCTAAGCGGGTCGAGGGAATTAACCCTGACGCTGCTTGTGGCGGGGCTCAGTGCAGATGACCCGCACTGCGCCACGACGCCGAATGATCTTGCAGTTACGGCAAATTTTCTTGACGGAAGCTCGAACTTTCATCGTTCTCTCCAGTTTGCTAACAGGGGCTGCGCAATCAGCGCATCATGCCACCGCTGCCATAGCCTTTGAGGTTGGCCTTCTTCATCACCGACGCATACTGATTTGACATCAGATGCGACTGCACCTGGGCCATGAAGTCCATGACCACCACGACCACGATGAGCAGAGAGGTGCCGCCGAAATAGAACGGAACCTGCCATGCAACAACGAGGAATTGAGGCATCAGGGAGACTAGGGTGATGTAGAGGGCGCCGAACAGCGTCAGGCGAGTCATCACCTTATCGATGTAACGGGCGGTCTGTTCGCCTGGGCGAATACCCGGCAGAAACGCTCCTGACTTCTTGAGGTTGTCAGCAACATCCTTCGGATTGAAGACCAGCGCCGTGTAGAAGAAGCAGAAGAATACTACAGCGGCAGCGAAAAGCAAGATATACAGTGGCTGACCCGGCCCGAGAGCCTGAGATGCCGTCTGCAACCATTGCATGCTTTCACTCTGGCCAAACCATTGACCCATCGACGCAGGGAACAGCAGGATGCTTGACGCGAAGATCGGCGGGATGACCCCGGCCATGTTGACCTTCATCGGCAAGTAGCTGCTCTGACCTGCATACATCTTGTTGCCAACCTGACGGCGCGGATAGTTCACCGTGATGCGGCGTTGGCCGCGTTCGATGAACACCACGAAGGCAACGGTAATGACTGCGAGCAGCGTCAGCGCCAGCAGCGGAAGCACATTCCAGGCACCATCATTGCGCGCCAGTTCGAAAGACTGGCCGATGGCACTCGGCAGCCCGGCGACAATACCAGCAAAGATGATCAGTGAGATCCCGTTGCCGATACCCTTCTCGGTGATCTGCTCTCCCAGCCACATCAGGAACACTGCACCAGCCACGAACGTACTCACGGCGGTGAAGTAGAAGCTGAAGTCAGCGGAATAGGCGACACCGTTTCCGACCAGTCCGACTGCCATGCCGATCGATTGGACCAGGGCCAGTACTACCGTGCCGTAGCGCGTGTACTGGCTGATCTTGCGACGGCCGGCCTCGCCTTCCTTTTTCAACTGCTCAAGCTGAGGCGAGACCACCGTCAGGAGCTGCATGATGATCGACGCGGATATGTAGGGCATAATGCCCAGCGCGAAGATACTCATTCGCTCCAGTGCACCACCGGAGAACATGTTGAACATGCTCAGGATGGTGCCCTGGTTTTCCCTGAACAAGGCAGCAAGCTGGTCAGGATTGATACCGGGAACGGGGATGTGTGCACCGATTCGGTACACCACGATGGCGATGAACACGAAGCGCAAACGCGCCCAGAGTTCGCTCAACCCACTTCCCTGCATCGCCGGTACGTTTCCTGACTTAGCCATTTAGTCCTCTACCTTGCCACCGGCAGCTTCGATCGCAGCACGGGCACCCTTGGTGACCTTAATGCCGCGAACCGTGACTGCCTTGTCCAGTTCGCCGGAGAGCATGACCTTCGCGAACTTCGTGGAATCACGAAGCACGTTGGCCTTCTTCAGCGTTTCGAGGTCGACGATCTCGCCGTCTACCAGTGCCAGTTCGCTCAGGCGCACTTCTTCGGAAATCAGAGACTTCGCGGAAGTGAAACCAAACTTCGGCAGGCGACGCTGCATAGGCATCTGACCGCCTTCGAAGCCCGGCTTGACGCTGCCACCGGAACGGGACTTCTGGCCCTTGTGGCCACGACCGCCGGTCTTACCAAGACCGGAGCCGATACCACGACCGACACGCTTTGCAGCGTGCTTGGAGCCCGGGGCCGGACTCAGGGTATTCAATTTCATGGATTACTCTCCCTCAACACGGACAAGGTAGTGAACCTTGTTGATCATGCCGCGTACCGCGGGGGTGTCTTCCAGCTCGACAGTGTGACCGATGCGGCGCAGGCCAAGACCTTTCATAGTGGCCTTGTGCTTTTCGAGGACGCCGATGGTGCTGCGGATCTGGGTTACCGTGATCTTAGCTGCCATGGTGCCTTACCCCGCAATCTTGTCGACAGACAGGCCACGCTTGGCGGCGATGTCTTCCGGAGATTTCATGGCAGCGAGACCGTTGATGGTCGCGCGCACCACGTTGACCGGATTGGTGGAACCGTAGCACTTGGCCAGGACGTCATGGACGCCAGCCAGTTCGAGCACGGAACGCATCGCACCGCCGGCAATGATGCCGGTACCTTCGGACGCTGGCTGCATGTAGATCTTGGATGCGCCGTGACGAGCCTTCACCGGATACTGCAGGGTGTGGCCCTTCAGGTCGACCTTGATCATGTTGCGACGAGCTTGGTCCATTGCCTTCTGGATCGCGACCGGCACTTCACGCGCCTTGCCACGGCCGAAGCCAACACGACCATTGCCGTCACCAACGACAGTCAGAGCGGTGAAACCGAAGATACGGCCGCCCTTGACTACCTTGGCGACGCGGTTGATCTGCACGAGCTTCTCTTGCAGGTCACCGCCCTTCTGTTCGATATTCGCCATCGTAAAACCCTTTAGAATTCCAGGCCGCCTTCACGTGCGGCATCGGCCAGGGCCTTCACGCGACCGTGGTACTTGTACCCGGAGCGATCGAAAGCCACTTGCTTGATACCCGCTTCCTTCGCGCGCTCGGCAATCAGAGCACCCACCTTGGCGGCGGAGTCCGAGTTACCGGTAGAACCTTCGCGCAGGCTCTTGTCGAGCGTGGATGCGGTGGCCAGGACCTGGCCGCCATCCGGCGAGATGATCTGCGCGTAGATGTGACGCGGGGTGCGGTTCACGCACAGGCGAAACACGCCCAGCTCGCGGATTTTCGCACGAGCGCGGCGGGCACGACGGAGACGAGATTCTTTCTTCGCGTTCATAACCCTGCCTTACTTCTTCTTGGCTTCTTTACGACGGACGACTTCGTCGCTGTACCGAATACCTTTGCCCTTGTAGGGCTCCGGCGGACGGAATGCGCGAATCTCTGCGGCGACCTGACCCAAAGCCTGCTTGTCAGCAGACGTGAGGACGATCTGAGTGTTCTTCGGCGTTTCAGCCGTAACACTTGCCGGCAGTTCATAGTCGACCGGGTGTGAGAAGCCCAGTGTCAGGTTGATTGTCTGGCCTTTGGCCTGGGCACGATAACCCACACCATTGATTTCCAGAGACTTGGTGAAGCCTTCGGAAACACCAGACACCATGTTGTTGACCAGAGCACGAGTGGTACCAACCATTGCCCAGTTCTTGGCGGTCTCGGACGGAGCGAAGGTCATCTGACCTTCTTCCATAGAGATGACCACGTCCTGGTGGACGGTCAGTTCCAGCTGGCCTTTGCTGCCCTTCACGGTCAGCTTGTCGCCGTCGAGCTTTGCCTCGACGCCGTTCGGCAATTTAACCGGATACTTGGCTACGCGGGACATTCCAAACTCCTAGAATACGGTGCAGAGGACTTCGCCGCCGACACCAGCTTGACGGGCCGCACGATCGGTCATCACGCCCCGGGAGGTGGAAACGATCGCAATACCCAGGCCATCTGCGACTTTCGGAAGCTCACCCTTGCCTTTGTACTGGCGCAGGGACGGCTTGGAAATACGCTTGATGCTCTCGATAACCGACTTGCCTTCGAAGTACTTGAGGGTCACGGTCAGTTCCGGCTTGGCGCCTTCTGCGACGGCAAACTCGGAAATATAACCCTCTTCCTTCAATACGCGGGCCACTTCAACCTTGAGCTTGGAAGACGGCATGGTAACCGTCTCCTTGGTGGCCATCTGCGCATTGCGGATACGGGTGAACATATCCGCCAGAGTGTCTTGCATGCTCATTTACGTTGCGCTCCTGAATTCTTGCAGTGGTGTTACCAGCTGGACTTGGTCAGACCAGGCACGTCACCACGCATAGCGGCTTCACGCAGCTTGTTGCGGCTCAGGCCGAACTTGTTGTAGTAGCCGTGCGGACGGCCAGTGATACGACAGCGGTTACGCTGACGGACCGGGCTGGCATCACGCGGCAGCTGCTGCAGCTTCAGCTGTGCGTCGAAGCGCTCTTCTTCAGAAGCGTTGACGTCGTTGATGATGGTCTTCAGTGCGTCGCGTTTGGCGGCGTACTTAGCGACCAGCTTGGTGCGCTTGAGCTCGCGCTCAACCATGCTTTTCTTTGCCATGATCCACCCTTATTTCTTGAACGGGAAGTTCAGCGCGCCCAGCAACGCACGACCTTCATCATCGGTGTTGGCGCTAGTGGTGATGGTGATGTCCAGGCCACGAATCCGGTCGATCTTATCATACTCGATCTCCGGGAAGATGATCTGCTCACGCACACCCATGGAGTAGTTTCCACGGCCATCGAAGGACTTCGGGTTCAGACCACGGAAGTCACGAACGCGCGGGATAGCCACGTTCACGAGACGGTCCAGGAAGTCCCACATACGATCGCTGCGCAGGGTCACCTTAACACCGATCGGCCATCCTTCGCGGACCTTGAAGCCAGCGATGGACTTGCGTGCCTTGGTGACGATGGGCTTCTGACCAGAAAGCATCTGGAGATCGGCAAACGCGTTGTCGATCAGCTTCTTGTCAGCGGTGGCTTCACCGATACCCATGTTCAGGGTCACCTTGGTGATGCGGGGAACCTGCATCACATTGGCGTAGCCGAACTGCTCTTTGAGCTGGGCGGCCACTTCGTTCTGATAACGTTCTTTCAAGTTCGCCATGTTGTACCCGACTCGCGTTAGGCGTCGATCAGCTTCTGAGTCGACTTAAAGATGCGTACCTTAGTACCGTCTTCCTGTACCTGGATTCCGACACGATCCGCCTTGCCGGTCTCCTGGTTGAAGATGGCCACGTTGGACGCGTGAATCGGAGCCTCGCGCTCGACGATACCCCCCTGGGTGCCCAGCATCGGGTTGGGCTTGGTGTGACGCTTGATCATATTCACACCGGACACGAGCAGACGCTCACCTTTCAGCACCTTGCTGATGGTACCGCGCTTGCCCTTGTCCTTCCCGGCGATGACGATGACTTCATCGTCACGTTTGATCTTTTGCATATCCGCTTCCGCTCCTTACAGCACTTCGGGCGCCAGGGAAATGATCTTCATGAACTTCTCACTGCGAAGTTCACGGGTAACCGGGCCGAAGATACGGGTACCGATCGGCTGTTCGTTGGTGTTGTTCAACAGAACGGCCGCATTACCGTCGAAGCGGATCACGGAACCGTCATTACGACGGACACCGGCTTTGGTACGAACGACCACTGCCTTCATGACCTGGCCTTTCTTGACCTTGCCACGCGGGATAGCTTCTTTGACGGTGACCTTGATGATGTCTCCAACACGAGCGTAACGGCGGTGTGAACCACCCAGCACCTTGATGCATTGCACCCGGCGCGCGCCACTGTTGTCGGCGACATCCAGCATTGTCTGAGTCTGAATCATCGGTTTTCTCCAAACCTAATCTGACTGCCTGGTGGGAACTGGCCTAGGGATTAACCCTTGGCCTGTTCAACCACCTCGACCAGGGTCCAGGCTTTCTTCTTGGACAGCGGACGAGTCTCGGCGATAGAGACGGTGTCACCGATCCGAGCCTGATTCGCCTCATCATGGGCGTGCAGCTTGGTGGAGCGTCTCAGGTACTTGCCATAGATCGGGTGACGCTCACGGCGCTCGACCATGACAACGATGGATTTTTCCATCTTGTCACTCACCACCTTGCCAGTGAGTGTGCGTGCTTTAGTTTCTTCGGCCATTTTACTCACCTGACTTCTGGTTGAGCACAGTCTTAACCTGAGCAATTTGGCGACGAGTCTGCTTGAGCAGGTGAACCTGGCTCAGCTGGCCTGTTGCCTTCTGCATGCGCAGATTGAATTGCTCACGCAGCAGTTCGAACAACTGCTCCTGGAGCGCCTCGACTGACTTTTCACGGAGTTCTTGGGCTTTCATCACATCACCGTCCGCTTAACAAAGGTGGTGGAGATCGGCATCTTCATAGCGGCCAGGCTAAATGCTTCACGGGCCAGCTCTTCGGATACACCTTCGATCTCGTAGAGGACCTTGCCGGGCTGGATCTGAGCGACCCAGTACTCGACAGAACCCTTACCTTTACCCATACGAACTTCCAACGGCTTGTTGGAGATCGGCTTGTCTGGGAAGACACGGATCCAGATCTTGCCGCCACGCTTGACGTGACGGGTAATGGCACGACGGCCAGCTTCGATCTGACGAGCGGTGATACGACCACGGCCGGTGGCTTTCAGGCCAAACTCACCAAAGCTTACCTTGCTTCCGCGATGCGCCAGGCCACGGTTGCGACCTTTCTGCATCTTGCGGAATTTCATACGCTTGGGCTGTAACATCGATTACCCCCTTACTTGCCTTTCTTCTTGGGTGCGGACGCGGGCTGCTTCGCCTTGGCTCGCACCTCTTCGATGCCACCGAGGATCTCGCCTTTGAAGATCCAGACCTTGACACCAATGATGCCGTAGGTGGTGTGAGCTTCGAAGGTGGAGTAATCAATGTCAGCACGCAGGGTGTGAAGCGGAACGCGGCCTTCGCGGTACCATTCGGTACGGGCGATTTCGGCACCGCCGAGACGACCAGAGAGCTGAATCTTGATGCCCTTGGCGCCCAGACGCATTGCGTTCTGCACAGCACGCTTCATCGCACGACGGAACATGACACGACGCTCGAGCTGACCTGCCACATTGGCAGCAACCAGCTTGGCATCGAGTTCCGGCTTGCGAATCTCCTCGATGTTGATGTGGACGGGAACGCCCATCATCTCGGAAACTTCACGACGAAGGCGATCGACATCTTCACCCTTCTTACCGATCACGATACCCGGACGGGCGGTGTGAATGGTAATACGGGCGTTGTTTGCCGGACGCTCGATGCTGATGCGGCTCACGGAAGCGCTTTTCAGACGCTCTTCCAGGAATCCACGCACCTGCAGATCGTTGTTCAGTTTGTCGGCATAGGTAGCGCCTTCGGCGTACCAGACAGAGGTATGATCCTTGACAATACCCAGTCGGAAACCTGTCGGATTAACTTTCTGACCCATTGGTCGTCTCCTACTTCTCGGCTACCTTGACGGTGATATGACAAGTGCGCTTCAAGATACGATCCGCACGGCCTTTGGCACGTGGCTGGATGCGCTTGAGCGTCATGCCCTCGTCGACACAGATAGTCGAGACGCGAAGCTCGTCAATGTCCATGCCGTTGTTTTCTTCCGCATTCGCGATCGCGGACTGCAGAACCTTGCGAACAATCTTCGCGGCCTTCTTCGGTGAGAAAGCGAGCAGATTCAGCGCCTCGGCGACCGGCTTACCGCGCACCTGGTCAGCCACCAAACGGGCCTTCTGGGCGGATAAACGAGCGCCGCGCAGCTTAGCAGCTACTTCCATCTCTTAAATCCTCTCTGGCTTACCGTTTGGCTTTTTTATCTGCAGCGTGCCCGCGGTATGTGCGGGTGGCAGCAAACTCGCCGAGCTTGTGACCGACCATTTCCTCAGAAACGAGAACCGGGACATGCTGGCGACCGTTATGGACGGCAATGGTGAGCCCGACCATGTTCGGCAGGATCATGGAACGACGCGACCAGGTCTTGATCGGTTTGCGGTCGTTCTTTTCCACTGCTGTCTCAACCTTCTTCAGCAGATGAAGGTCAATAAAAGGACCTTTCTTCAGTGAACGTGGCACAGCCGTTACCCCTCAATATCTGTTACTTGGCCTTGCGGCGACGGACGATAAGCTTATCGGTGCGCTTGTTCTTGCGAGTCTTGTGACCCTTGGTCGGGACGCCCCACGGGCTGACCGGGTGACGGCCACCAGAGGTACGACCTTCACCACCACCATGCGGGTGATCGACCGGGTTCATCGCGACACCGCGAACAGTCGGGCGCACGCCTCTCCAACGCTTAGCACCGGCCTTGCCCAGTTGACGGAGGCTGTGCTCGGAGTTGCCCACTTCGCCGAGAGTTGCACGGCATTCGGACAGCACCTTACGCATCTCGCCAGAGCGCAGACGCAGCGTGGTGTAGTTACCGTCACGTGCCACGACCTGGGCACTGGTACCTGCACTACGAGCGATCTGGGCGCCCTTGCCTGGCTTCAGCTCTACACAGTGAACGGTGGAACCCACCGGGACATTGCGCAGCGGCAGAGCGTTGCCTTTCTTGATCGGTGCGTTAACACCAGACTCGAGACGATCGCCAGCAGAGACACCTTTCGGTGCAATGATGTAGCGACGTTCGCCGTCAAGGTACTTCACCAGCGCGATGTTCGCGCTACGGTTCGGATCGTACTCCAGACGCTCAACGATGGCCGGAATGCCATCCTTGTTGCGCTTGAAATCAACCAGACGGTAATGGTGACGATGACCACCGCCGATGTGGCGAGTAGTGATGCGACCATTATTGTTACGACCACCGGACTTTGACTGCTTTTCAAGCAGCGGAGCGTACGCGCGACCTTTGAAAAGTTCGTCATTGACGACCTTTACCAGGTGGCGGCGACCGGCGGAGGTAGGTTTTGTCTTAACAATTGCCATGTTCCGTACTCCTGCCTTACTCGGCGCCAGAGAAGTCTTCGATGGTCTCGCCGGCGGCCAGAGTTACATAGGCCTTGCGATAACCAGCGCGACGACCAACACCGCGAGCGGTGCGCTTGGTCTTGCCTTTCATGTTCAGAACCTGGACACGATCGACTTTCTTGCCAAACAGCGCTTCGACGGCTTTCTTGATTTCGGGCTTTGTCGCGTCGCTGGCAACCTTGAACACGTACTGGTTGTTCTCGGCAGCGACCGCGGCCTTCTCGGTCATGTGAGGACCAAGCAGGACCTTGAATACGCGTTCCTGATTCATCCCAGGTTCTCCTCGAACTTGCGCAGGGCAGCGACAGTCATCAGCACCTTGTCGTAACCGACGAGGCTGACCGGGTCAGCGCCAGCGACATTGACGACGTCAACATACGGGATGTTGCGCGCGGCCAGGTACAGGTTGACGTCCTGCTCTTCAGTGACGATCAGCGCTTTCTCAAGGCCCAGTTCCTGGAGCTTGGCGATCAGCAGCTTGGTCTTCGGAGCTTCGACGCTGATAGCGTCGACCGCGACCAGGCGATCCTGACGGACCAGCTCGGACAGGATGGAACGCATGGCAGCGCGATACATCTTGCGGTTGACCTTGTGCGAATGGTCCTGAGGACGCGCTGCAAAGGTCACACCGCCAGAACGCCACAGCGGGGAACGGATGGTACCGGCACGTGCACGACCAGTACCTTTCTGACGCCACGGCTTCTTGCCACCGCCGGACACGTCAGAACGGGTCTTCTGAGCCACGGTACCTTGACGTGCACCAGCCAGATAGGCGGTGACGACCTGGTGAACCAGAGCCTCGTTGAAGTCCTTACCAAAGGTGGCATCGGAGACGTCTACTGCGCCGCCTGCACCTGCAAGATTAAGATTCATCGGTTAATTCCCCTCAGCGAGCTTTCACAGCGGAACGCACGATCACTTCGCCGCCCGGAGCACCTGGAACGGCACCCTTGACCAGCAGAAGATTGCGTTCAGCGTCGACGCGGACCACTTCCAGGCTCTGGACGGTGGAACGGACGTTGCCCATCTGGCCAGCCATCTTCTTACCTTTGAAGACGCGGCCCGGGGTCTGACAGTTACCGATGGAACCCGGCGCGCGGTGCGACAGTGAGTTACCGTGGGTAGCGTCTTGGGTGCGGAAGTTCCAGCGCTTAACTGCGCCCTGGAAACCTTTACCCTTGGAGGTGCCGGTCACATCAATCTTTTGACCAGCTTCAAAGAGGGATACGGTGAGTTCGCCGCCCACTGCAGGAGCTTCGTCGCCTTCGTTCAGGCGGAATTCCATCAGGGTACGGCCAGCCTCTACACCCGCCTTGGCATACTGACCAGCAGTTGCCTTGGTGAGGTGCTTGGCTTTACGAGAGCCAGTTGTCACCTGAATAGCATTGTAGCCGTCAGTCTCGAGAGACTTGATGGTCACGATGCGGTTCGGCTCAACTTCAATCACGGTAACCGGCACAGAGGCGCCAGCTTCGGTGAAGACACGGGTCATCCCGGCCTTCTTACCGACTAAACCGATAGACATGTTCAGTCTCCTTTAGTGTACGGGGCTGTCACCCGCTATGGCTGCCCTTTCCAGAGCATTCCACTAGCACATTGTATGACGCCATCCCGGCGTGGCGGCTGCTGCTCTATCAGTGAGAGCGCTGGGCCGCAGTGACTAGTGAGGTATCAGTCAACCTTGATCTGGACGTCCACACCGGCAGCCAGGTCAAGCTTCATCAGCGCGTCGACAGTCTTCTCTGTCGGCTCGACGATATCGAGAACGCGCTTGTGGGTACGAATCTCATACTGGTCACGCGCGTCCTTGTTGACGTGCGGAGAGACCAGGATGGTGTAACGCTCGCGACGGGTCGGCAGCGGGATCGGGCCACGAACCTGAGCACCGGTACGCTTTGCAGTTTCAACGATCTCTGCAGAGGACTGGTCGATCAGACGGTGGTCGAATGCTTTCAACCGGATGCGAATCTTCTGGTTTTGCATTGCCCAAAACTCCAATGGATGTCGACGGCGTAGGCCGTCACCCACGCATTCAAAGGATGCGCATTATAGGCAGACTGACATCAGGTGTCAAACATGCGAGAAAAGGGGGCCCATCAGGGCCCCCTTCTGTGTCAGGTAAGGAGAACCTTACTCGACGATTTTGGCCACGACGCCAGCGCCGACGGTACGACCGCCTTCACGGATAGCGAAACGCAGACCATCTTCCATGGCGATCGGAGCGATCAGAGACACGACCATCTGGACGTTGTCGCCCGGCATGACCATCTCGACGCCTTCCGGCAGCTCACAGGTACCAGTGATGTCAGTGGTACGGAAGTAGAACTGCGGACGATAGCCTTTGAAGAACGGAGTGTGACGACCGCCTTCTTCCTTGGACAGGACGTAGACTTCGGCTTCGAACTTGGTGTGCGGCTTGATGGAGCCCGGCTTGGCCAGAACCTGGCCACGCTCGACATCATCACGCTTGGTGCCGCGCAGCAGGGCGCCGACGTTTTCGCCAGCACGACCTTCGTCCAGCAGCTTGCGGAACATCTCGACACCGGTAACGGTAGTCTTGGTGGTGTCACGCACGCCGATGATCTCGATCTCTTCGCCAGTCTTGACCAGACCACGCTCGATACGGCCAGTGACGACGGTACCGCGGCCAGAGATGGAGAAGACGTCTTCGATCGGCATCAGGAACGGCTGGTCGATAGCACGCTCCGGCTCCGGGATGTACGCATCCAGGGCCTTGATCAGGTTGGCAACGGCGGTAGTACCCATGCCGTTGTCGTCCTTGCCTTCCAGAGCCATCAGGGCGGAACCGATGACGATCGGAGTGTCGTCGCCCGGGAAGTCGTACTCGCTCAGGAGTTCACGAACTTCCATCTCGACCAGCTCGAGCAGTTCTTCGTCATCGACCATGTCAGCCTTGTTCAGGAAGACAACGATGAACGGAACGCCGACCTGACGGGACAGCAGGATGTGCTCGCGAGTCTGCGGCATGGGGCCGTCAGCAGCGGAGCAGACCAGGATAGCGCCGTCCATCTGGGCAGCACCGGTGATCATGTTCTTGACGTAGTCGGCGTGACCCGGGCAGTCGACGTGCGCGTAGTGACGCACTTCGGACTGGTATTCCACGTGAGCGGTGGAGATGGTGATACCACGCTCGCGCTCTTCCGGGGCATTATCGATGGAGTCAAACGCACGCGCGTCACCACCGAAGACTTCTGCAGAGACGCGAGTCAGAGCCGCAGTCAGAGTGGTCTTGCCGTGATCGACGTGACCAATGGTGCCGACGTTGACGTGCGGCTTCGAACGCTCAAATTTTTCCTTAGCCACTGCTATAACCTCTTTCGTTAGCTAATCGGTTACTTCTGATTGATGACGGCTTCGACGATGCTGTTCGGTGCTTCGTCGTATTTCGCAAACTCCATGGAGTAGCTTGCGCGGCCCTGGGTCTGTGAGCGCAGGTCGGTCGCATAACCGAACATCTCACCCAGCGGCACCAGTGCATTGATGATCTTGCCAGTGGAAGAATCATCCATGCCCTGAACGAGGCCACGACGACGGTTCAGGTCGCCCATGACGTCACCCATGAAATCTTCAGGCGTGACGACTTCGACTTTCATGAGCGGCTCAAGCAGCACTGCACCCGCTTTCGGGGCACCGGCCTTGATCGCCATGGAAGAGGCGACCTTGAACGCAGTCTCGTTGGAGTCGACGTCGTGGTAGGAACCATCGAACAGCGTGACCTTGACGTCGATCATCGGATAACCGGCGATGACACCATTCTTGAGCTGCTCAGCGGCGCCCTTCTCGACGGCCGGCACGTATTCCTTCGGAACCGCACCACCGACGATCTCGGACTCGAACTTGAAGGTCATTTCTTCGTCGTCGCCCTTGTCCTCTGCAGTGAGAGGCTCAATGCGAAGCCAGACGTGACCGAACTGACCACGACCGCCGGACTGACGAACGAACTTGCCTTCCTGCTCGACCTTGGTACGGATGGTCTCACGGTAAGCCACCTGCGGCTTGCCGATGTTCGCCTCGACATTGAACTCGCGACGCATGCGGTCGACGAGGATGTCCAGGTGAAGCTCACCCATACCGGAGATGATGGTCTGACCGGACTCTTCGTCGGTCTCGACGCGGAAGGACGGATCTTCCTGGGCCAGCTTGCCCAGTGCAACACCCATCTTTTCCTGGTCGGCCTTGGACTTCGGCTCGACGGCAACGGAGATGACCGGCTCAGGGAATTCCATGCGCTCAAGCACGATCTTGTGGTCCGGGTCACACAGGGTGTCACCGGTGGTCACGTCTTTCAGACCGATACATGCGGCGATATCGCCAGCATAGACTTCCTTGATCTCCTCACGAGAGTTGGAGTGCATCTGGACGATACGACCGACACGCTCCTTCTTGCTCTTGACGGAGTTGAAGACGCCATCACCCGACTTCAGCACGCCTGAGTAGACGCGAATGAAGGTCAGGGTACCAACGAACGGATCGGTCGCGATCTTGAACGCCAGCGCCGCGAACGGAGCCTTGTCGTCAGCTTCGCGGGTCTCGATGGTACCGTCCTTGTCGTCAAGCTCACCCTCGATGGCCTTGACTTCAAGCGGAGACGGCATGTATTCGATGACCGCATCCAGAACCGCCTGGACACCCTTGTTCTTGAAGGCAGAACCACAGGTCACGAGGCAGATTTCGTTGGCCAGGGTACGCTGACGCAGCGCAGCCTTGACTTCTTCCTCGGACAGCTCGCCTTCTTCAAGGTACTTGTCCATCAGTTCTTCGGACGATTCAGCAGCAGACTCGAGCATGTGTTCACGCCACTCGGCAGCTGTCTCTTGCAGCTCGGCCGGAATGTCGATCAGCTCGTAGTTCATGCCGTGGTTGTCTTCGTCCCAGACAATGGCCTTCATCTTGATCAGATCGATGACGCCCTTGAACTCGTCTTCCGCACCCCAGTTGATCTGGATCGGGACGGCGTTCGCGCCCAGGCGCTTGCGCACCTGATCGACGACCATGAAGAAGTCCGCGCCAGCGCGGTCCATCTTGTTGACGAAGATCATGCGCGGAACTTCGTAACGGTTGGCCTGACGCCAGACAGTCTCTGTCTGCGGCTGGACACCGGAAGAACCACACAGCACCACGACCGCGCCATCGAGAACACGCAGTGAACGCTCGACTTCAACAGTGAAGTCAACGTGCCCCGGAGTATCGATGATGTTGATACGGTGCTCGTCGAACTGCTTGTTCATGCCCTGCCAGAAGCAGGTGGTCGCCGCAGAGGTGATCGTGATGCCACGTTCCTGTTCCTGCTCCATCCAGTCCATGGTGGCAGCACCATCGTGGACTTCGCCGACCTTGTGAGACAGGCCGGTATAGAACAGGACGCGCTCGGTAGTGGTAGTCTTACCGGCGTCGACGTGGGCACAGATACCGATGTTGCGGTAACGCTTAAGTGGAGTCTTGCGTGCCACGGTGAGTATCCCCGTTGTTTAGAAGCGGTAGTGGGAGAAGGCCTTGTTGGCTTCTGCCATGCGGTGCACGTCTTCACGCTTCTTCACAGCAGAACCCTTGCCTTCAGCGGCATCCAGGATCTCGCCAGAGAGGCGCTGCACCATGGTCTTTTCGCCACGCTTGCGCGCAGCGTCCACCAGCCAACGCATGGCCAGTGCCTGACGACGGGAAGGACGAACTTCAACCGGCACCTGGTAGGTTGCACCACCAACACGACGGGACTTCACTTCGACCATCGGCTGGATGGCTTCCAGCGCCTTGTCGAAGAGGTCCAGCGGCTCGTCATTGGAGCGTTCGGCAACACGATCGAGAGCACCGTAAACGATGCGCTCAGCTGCAGACTTCTTGCCGCTGATCATCAGATGGTTCATGAACTTGGCCAGGCGCTCGCTTCCGAACTTCGGATCCGGCAGGATTTCGCGCTTAGCTGCTACACGTCTTCTAGGCATGATAAGCCCTCAGTAGAAGGGTCCTTCAGGTAAACCCGGGACGCCTCGCGTTGGACGCGACGCCCGACCTTACTCTTATCAGACCGATGTTAAACTTTGAATTACGCCTTCGGACGCTTGGCGCCGTACTTGGAACGGCCCTGCTTACGGTTCTGCACGCCAGAGGTATCCAGTGCACCACGAACGGTGTGGTAACGGACACCCGGCAAATCCTTCACACGACCGCCACGGATCAGAACAACAGAGTGCTCCTGAAGGTTGTGACCTTCACCGCCGATGTATGAAGTGACTTCGAAGCCGTTGGTCAGGCGAACACGGCAAACCTTACGGAGTGCGGAGTTCGGCTTCTTCGGGGTAGTAGTGTATACACGGGTACACACGCCACGCTTCTGCGGACATGCCTGCAGCGCAGGGACGTCGCTCTTGGACGCCTGACGCTTGCGCGGCTTGCGCACGAGCTGGTTAACGGTTGCCATTTGCTTGCTCCAATGGGTTGTACTGCCTTCCAACAACAGGGCAGGATGCACCTGCCCTACTGTTAAAGGCTGCATATTCTAGGGCTTGGGCCACAAGGGCGTCAACCCCGCCGTCAGAGACGGCGGGGCGCAAGACCTCAGAGGTCGTCGTCGTCCGCGTCGAGGGCAGTGAGCTGTGCGCCCAATTCCTGCTCGACGTCCTGTGCCGACGGGGCCGGTGCGAGCGGCAGGCCATCGCGACGGCGACGACGCTCGTCATGATAGGCCAGGCCAGTACCCGCCGGAATCAGGCGACCGACAACGACATTCTCCTTCAGACCACGGAGATAATCGCGCTTGCCGGTGACAGATGCCTCGGTCAGAACTCGCGTGGTTTCCTGGAAGGACGCCGCGGAGATGAACGATTCAGTTGCCAGGCTCGCCTTGGTGATACCGAGCAGGATGCGATCGAACTTGGCCGGGAACTTGCCGTCGGCCTCGAGACGCATGTTTTCTTCGACGACGCGGGCGTATTCCACCTGGTCGCCTGTGATGAAGGTGGAATCGCCGGAATCGGTGATTTCGACCTTGCGCAGCATCTGACGCACGATGACTTCGATGTGCTTGTCGTTGATGCCGACACCCTGGAGGCGATAGACCTCCTGGACTTCGGTGGTGATGTACTTGGTCATTTCCGCAACACCGAGCAGACGCAGGATATCGTGCGGGTTGCTCGGGCCATCGGAGATGACTTCACCCTTCTCGACCGTTTCACCTTCGAAGACGCTGATCTGGCGCCACTTCGGGATCAACAGCTCGAACGGATCACCTTCCACCGGTGTGATGGTCAGACGACGCTTGCCTTTGGTTTCCTTGCCGAAGGTCACGGTACCGGAGATCTCGGCCAGGATGGCCGGCTCTTTCGGGCGACGCGCCTCGAACAGGTCAGCAACACGCGGCAGACCACCGGTGATGTCCTTGTTACCGGACGCCTCCATCGGGATACGTGCGATGACGTCACCCACGCCGACGGCCGCGCCATTCTCGGCGGATACCACGGCATTGCCCGGCAGCAGGTACTGGACCGGCGTGTTGGAGCCCGGCAGTGTCACATGCTTGCCACTGGAATCCACCAGCATGATCATCGGACGCTTGTCACGTGCCGCGGACGGACGCGAGGCGCTCTCGATGACTTCGATGGAGGACAGGCCTGTCATCTCGTCGGTGGTACGGTTGATGGTCTGACCATCTTCCATGTCAGTGAACTGCACCTGACCCGCCACTTCGGCAACGATCGGGTGAGTGTGCGGGTCCCACTTGGCGACGGCCTGACCGGACTCGACCTTGTCACCATCACGCACGGACAGCTCGGCACCGTAAGGCAGCTTGTAGAACTCGCGCTCACGGCCATGATCATCCGCGACAGCCAGCGCACTGGAACGCGAGACGACGATCAGCTTGCCATCGGCACGCTCGACCGACTTGATGTTGTGCAGACGCACACTGCCGCCATGCTTGACCTGAACACTGTCCACGGCAGAGGCACGCGAGGCGGCACCACCGATGTGGAAGGTACGCATGGTCAGCTGGGTACCCGGCTCACCGATGGACTGTGCCGCGATGACACCGATGGCCTCACCGACGTTCACCTGATGACCACGTGCCAGATCACGGCCATAACAGGCCGAGCAGACACCGTGCACGGTTTCACAGGCGATGGTGGTACGCACGACGATCTCATCGACACCCATGGTATCAAGCTGTGCACACCAGGCTTCGTCGAGCAGCGTGCCGCGTGCGATCAGGACCTCATCAGAGACCGGATCCACCACGTCCTGCGCCACGACACGACCCAGCACACGCTGGGATAGCGGGACGATGATGTCGCCACCCTCGATGACCGGGTGCAGGATCAGCCCTTCCTGAGTACCGCAATCCGCTTCGGTGATGACCAGATCCTGGGCAACATCGACCAGACGACGGGTCAGGTAACCGGAGTTGGCGGTTTTCAGTGCCGTATCCGCCAGACCCTTACGGGCACCGTGGGTAGAGATGAAGTACTGGAGTACGTTCAGACCTTCACGGAAGTTGGCGGTGATCGGCGTCTCGATGATCGAGCCATCCGGCTTGGCCATCAGGCCACGCATACCAGCCAGCTGACGAATCTGTGCGGCGGAACCACGCGCACCGGAGTCGGCCATGATGAAGACGCTGTTGAAGGAGTCCTGCTCCATCGGCTTGCCGTCTTCGTCATTGACCACTTCGCCTTTCCAGTTGACGACGGTCTCTTTCGAGATACCTGCCATCATCTCCTTGGCGACACGGTCGTTGGCACGCGCCCAGATATCGATGACCTTGTTGTACTTCTCACCCGCGGTCACGAGACCGGAGGAGAACTGGTCTTCGATCTCTTTCACTTCGTCTTCAGCCGCGTCGATGATGACCTTCTTCGCGTCCGGAATGACGAAGTCGTTGACGCCGATGGAGGCGCCGGACCAGGTCGCGAGACGGAAGCCGGTATACATCAGTTGGTCAGCGAAGATGACGGTGTCCTTCAGACCGACACGACGGTACGCCTCGTTGATCAGACCGGAGATGGCTTTCTTCTTCATCACCTGGTTGATCAGCTCGAACGGCATGCCCTTCGGCAGAATGCGGAACAGCAGTGCGCGACCGATGGTAGTGTCGTGCAGGGACGTCTTCTCGTACAGCTCGCCGGACTCTTCATCCTTGAGTGTCTCGGTCAGACGGACCTTGACCATCGCGTGCAGGTGAGCGCTGTGCGTGCCGAAGGCACGCTCGACTTCACCCAGATTCGCGAAGGCCATGCCCTCACCCTTGGCACCGATCTTCTCGCGGGTCATGTAGTACAGACCCAGCACGACGTCCTGGGACGGCACGATGATCGGCTCGCCGTTGGCCGGCGACAGCACGTTGTTGGTCGACATCATCAACGCACGCGCTTCCAGCTGGGCTTCCAGCGTCAGCGGTACATGGACAGCCATCTGATCACCGTCAAAGTCGGCGTTGTACGCAGCGCAGACCAGCGGGTGCAGCTGGATGGCCTTGCCTTCGATCAGCAGCGGCTCGAACGCCTGGATACCCAGACGGTGCAGAGTCGGGGCACGGTTCAACAGCACCGGATGCTCGCGGATGACGTCGGCGAGGAAATCCCAGACTTCCGGGGCTTCGCGCTCGACCATCTTCTTGGCGGCCTTGATGGTGCTGGCGTGACCGGAGGCCTGCAGCTTGGCGTAGATGAACGGCTTGAACAGCTCAAGCGCCATCTTCTTCGGCAGACCACACTGGTGCAGACGCAGGGTCGGGCCGACGGTGATGACGGAACGACCGGAGTAGTCGACACGCTTGCCCAGCAGGTTCTGACGGAAACGACCCTGCTTGCCCTTGATCATGTCGGCCAGCGACTTCAGCGGACGCTTGTTGGAACCGGTGATGGCGCGACCGCGACGACCGTTGTCGAGCAGTGCATCCACGGATTCCTGCAGCATGCGCTTCTCGTTGCGCACGATGATGTCCGGCGCATTGAGGTCGAGCAGACGCTTGAGGCGATTGTTGCGGTTGATCACACGACGATACAGATCGTTCAGATCCGAGGTCGCGAAGCGGCCGCCGTCCAGCGGTACCAGCGGACGCAGGTCCGGCGGCAGCACTGGCAGCACTTCCATGATCATCCAGCCCGGCTTGTTGCCGGAATAATAGAAGGCTTCCAGCAGCTTGAGGCGCTTGGACAGCTTCTTGATCTTGGTCTCGGAGTTGGTCTGCGGAATCTCTTCACGCAGGCGCTCGACCTCTTCTTCCAGCTCGATGTCCTCGAGCAGCGCCTTGATGGCCTCGGCACCCATGCGGGCGTCGAAATCATCACCGAATTCTTCCAGCGCTTCGAAGTACTGCTCATCGTTGAGCAGATGCCCCTTCTCGAGGGTCGTCATGCCCGGGTCGATGACCACGAAGCTTTCGAAGTACAGCACGCGCTCGATATCACGCAGAGTCATGTCGAGCAGCATGCCGATACGGGACGGCAGAGACTTCAGGAACCAGATATGCGCGACCGGGCTCGCCAGTTCGATGTGAGCCATACGCTCACGACGCACTGCCGCCTTGGTCACTTCAACGCCACACTTCTCACAGATGATGCCGCGATGCTTCATCCGCTTGTACTTGCCACACAGGCACTCGTAGTCCTTCACCGGGCCAAAGATCTTGGCACAGAAAAGACCATCACGTTCCGGCTTGAATGTCCGGTAGTTGATGGTTTCAGGCTTCTTCACTTCACCAAAAGACCACGAGCGAATCATGTCCGGAGACGCCAGGGTAATCTTGATGGCGTCGAATTCTTCGGACTGCGCCTGCGATTTGAGAACTTTCACCAAATCTTTCATGGGTCGCTCCGTTGCGGAGTTGTCATGGGCAAAGCCTGGCTGCTGACACCAGGCTTTGCGGACCGTCAATACTTGTGGCTTTTCGGCGTCAGCCTTCCAGCTCCATGTCGATACCCAGCGAGCGGATTTCCTTCACCAGCACGTTGAAGGATTCGGGCATGCCCGCCTGCATGGTGTGATCGCCATCTACGATGCTCTTGTACATCTTGGTACGGCCTTCCACGTCATCGGACTTGACCGTGAGCATCTCCTGGAGGGTGTAGGCAGCGCCGTACGCCTCGAGGGCCCAGACCTCCATCTCACCGAAGCGCTGACCACCGAACTGCGCCTTACCACCCAGCGGCTGCTGCGTGACGAGGGAGTAGGAGCCGGTCGAACGCGCATGCATCTTGTCATCCACCAGGTGGTTGAGCTTGAGCATGTACATGTAACCGACGGTCACCTTGCGATCGAACTTCTCGCCGGTGCGGCCATCGTAGAGGTCCATCTGTCCGGAATCAGGGATACCGGCCAGCGTGAGCAACTGCTTGATCTCGTGTTCCTTGGCGCCATCGAAGACCGGCGTAGCCATCGGCACGCCCTTCTTCAGGTTGTGCGCCATGGTGATGATTTCATCATCGCTGAGCACGGAGAGGTCTTCCTGGCGACCACCGACGGTGTTGTACACCTTGTCGAGGAATTCGCGGATCTGCTTGACCTGCTCGGCACGCTCTTCACGCAGCATGTGCTCGATCTTCACACCCAGACCACGCGCGGCCATGCCGAGGTGGGTCTCGAGGATCTGACCGACGTTCATGCGCGACGGTACACCCAGCGGGTTCAGCACGACGTCAACCGACTCGCCATTGCCATCGAACGGCATGTCTTCGACCGGCATGATCGCGGAGATGACACCCTTGTTACCGTGACGACCGGCCATCTTGTCACCCGGCTGGATACGACGCTTCACGGCGACGTACACCTTGACGATCTTGAGCACGCCCGGTGCCAGATCATCCCCCTGGGTGAGCTTGCGCTTCTTGTCTTCGAAGCGCTCGTCCATCTCGCGACGACGGATCTCGAGCTGCTCATCGGCCTGAGCCAGCAGTTCGTTGAGAGACTCGTCCTGCAGACGCAGCTTGAACCACTCCTGGCGCGGCAGTGCTTCCAGGTAGTCATCGGTCAGCACGTCGCCCTTCTTGAGCTTCGGACCACCGTTGACGGCCTGACCGACCAGGTTGCGCTGCATACGCTCGAAGGTCGCCTCTTCCGCGATGCGGTAGGTTTCCTGCAGGTCCTTGCGGACCTCGGCCAGCTGCATCTGCTCGATGGAGAGCGCACGCTGATCCTTCTCGACGCCGTCACGGGTGAAGACCTGAACGTCGATGACGGTGGCCTTCATGCCGGTCGGGGCACGCAGAGAGGTGTCCTTAACGTCGGACGCCTTCTCGCCGAAGATGGCACGCAACAGCTTCTCTTCCGGCGTCAGCTGGGTCTCGCCCTTCGGCGTGACCTTGCCGACCAGGATGTCGCCCGGGTTCAGCTCGGCACCGATGTAGACGACACCGGACTCATCCAGCTTGGAGAGTGCGGATTCGCCGACATTCGGGATATCGGAAGTGATTTCTTCCGGCCCGAGCTTGGTGTCACGCGCGACACAGGTCAGTTCCTGGATGTGGATGGTGGTGAAGCGATCTTCCTGCACCACACGCTCCGAGAACAGGATGGAATCCTCGAAGTTGAAGCCATTCCAGGGCATGAACGCCAGGCGCATGTTCTGACCCAGGGCCAGATCCCCCATGTCGACGGACGGGCCGTCGGCCAGGATGTCGCCGATGGCGACTTCGTCGCCAGGACGCACGATCGGGCGCTGGTTCTGACAGGTATTCTGGTTCGAGCGCACGTACTTGGTCAGGTTGTAGATATCAACGCCGGCCTCACCGCCGATGATCTCTTCTTCCCGCACACGTACGACGATGCGCTTGGCATCGACGGAATCGATGACGCCGCCACGACGTGCCACGGCGCAGACGCCGGAGTCACGCGCCACGAAGCGCTCCATACCGGTACCGACCAGCGGCTTGTCAGCCTTCAGAGTCGGAACGGCCTGACGCTGCATGTTCGCACCCATCAAGGCGCGGTTGGCATCATCGTGCTCGAGGAACGGGATCAGTGCCGCAGCGACAGAGACGACCTGACGCGGAGACACGTCCATCATGGTGACCTTTTCCGGCGCCATGAAGGTGGTCTCGCCACGGTGACGAACCTGGACGAGGTCGTCGACCAGACGGCCGTTCTCGTCGACGGTCGCGGAGGCCTGGGCGATGATGAAATCGCCTTCCTCGATCGCGGACAGATCGACGACATCGTCGGTGACCTGACAATCCACGACCTTGCGGTACGGCGTCTCGAGGAAGCCATAGCTGTTGGTCTTGGAGTAGGTCGCCAGCGAGTTGATCAGACCGATGTTCGGGCCTTCCGGCGTTTCGATCGGGCACAGACGACCGTAGTGCGTGGCGTGAACGTCACGAACTTCGAAACCGGCGCGCTCACGGGTCAGACCACCCGGGCCAAGCGCGGAGACACGGCGCTTGTGCGTCACTTCGGACAGCGGGTTGTTCTGATCCATGAACTGGGAGAGCTGGCTGGAACCGAAGAATTCCTTCACCGCCGCCGCGACCGGCTTGGCGTTGATGAGATCCTGCGGCATCAGGCCTTCGCTCTCGGCCATGGACAGACGCTCCTTGACCGCACGCTCGACGCGGACCAGACCGACACGGAACTGGTTTTCCGCCATTTCGCCCACAGAGCGAATACGACGGTTCCCCAGGTGGTCGATGTCATCGACATCGCCATTGCCGTTACGGATGCTGATCAGCTCCTTCATGACGGTCAGGATATCGTCCTGATCGAGCACACCGCTGCCGGTATCGCTTTCGCGACGCAGGCGACGGTTGAACTTCATGCGGCCCACGCCCGACAGGTCGTAGCGGTCTTCGCTGAAGAACAGGTTCTGGAACAGTGACTCGGCTGCGTCCTTGGTCGGCGGCTCGCCCGGACGCATCATGCGGTAGATCTCGACCAATGCCTCGAGCTGGTTACGCGTGGTATCCAGTTTCAGGGTATCGGACACGAAGGGACCGCAATCCAGGTCGTTGGTGTAGATGACTTCGAACTGGGTGATCTTGGCCTGAGCCATCTTCTCCAGCAGTTCCGGAGTGATCTCGCTGTTGCTTTCACAGACCAGCTCACCAGTGGCCGGATCGATCTGATCCTTGGCCAGCACCTTGCCATACAGGTAGTCCATCGGCACTTCGAGACGCTCGAGGCCGGAGGCTTCCATCTGACGGACGTGCTTCTGTGTAATACGACGACCTTCCTCCACGATCACGCTACCGTCGGCATCCTTGATGTCGAAGGCGGCGGTCTCGCCACGCAGACGTGCCGGCACCAGCTCAACGGAGAAGCCGCTGCGCTCGATGTGGTACATCGTGGTGTCGAAGAACGTACCGAGAATCTCTTCGCTGGTCATGCCCATGGCACGCAGCAGAACGGAAGCCGGCAGCTTGCGACGACGGTCGATACGGACGTAGACGTTGTCCTTCGGATCAAACTCGAAGTCCAGCCAGGAACCGCGGTAAGGAATCACACGTGCGGAGTACAGCAGCTTGCCGGACGAGTGGCTCTTGCCCTTGTCGTGGTCGAAGAACACACCCGGCGAGCGGTGCAGCTGTGACACGATGACACGCTCGGTACCATTGATGACGAAGGTACCGTTCTCTGTCATCAGGGGGATTTCCCCCATGTAGACTTCCTGCTCCTTGATGTCCTTGATCGCCTTGTTCGACGATTCCTTGTCATAGATCATCAGGCGCACTTTCACGCGCAGCGGTGCAGAGTAAGTGACTCCGCGCAGCTGACATTCCTTGACGTCGAACGCCGGCGTACCGAAGCGGTAGCTGACATACTCGAGCGCTGCGTTGCCAGAGAAGCTGGCAATCGGGAACACGGACTTGAAGGCAGCGTGAAGGCCGACTTCCAGGCGCTGTTCTGGCGCCCTGTCCTGCTGGAGAAAGTCGTGGTAGGAATCAAGCTGGATGGCCAGCAGGTAAGGCACATCCATCACTTGGGGCAGTTTGCCAAAATCCTTGCGGATGCGTTTTTTCTCAGTGTATGAGTAAGCCATCTGTATTCCCCAGCTTGTTCACCTTGGGTGACCGATGCGTGGTCGGCTCATACCTGATGGCGCGGCGATGTCCATCAGGCGCGGACGGCAAGCCTCCCTTGCGGGCTGGCTCGCCGTCATAATTCGTCTTGCAACAGAAAAAGGCTGGTGGCGGAGTCCGCCACCAGCCAGGAAGCTTACGCAGCGTGCGCAGCCTGGAACACGAGTTACTTGAGTTCCACGGACGCGCCAGCTTCTTCCAGCTTCTTCTTCGCTTCTTCAGCGTCTTCCTTGCTCACACCTTCTTTCAGGGTGGCCGGAGCGCCGTCGACAGCTGCCTTGGCTTCTTTCAGACCCAGGCCAGTCAGTTCACGCACAGCCTTGATGACGTTGACTTTCTTGTCACCAGCAGCAGTCAGAACGATGTCGAACTCGGTCTGTTCTTCAGCGGCTTCACCAGCAGCGGCCGGGCCAGCGACGACGGCGGCAGCGGCGGAAACGCCGAACTTCTCTTCCATTGCTTCGATCAGCTCAGCCACTTCCATGACGGTCATGTCAGCGACGGCGTTGATGATGTCTTCTTTGGTCAGTGCCATTTTAGCAATCCTAAACTTTGCGGAGCAAAGATGCTCGGTCAAACGGAAATCGAATCAGGCTGCACGAGACAGCCAGGAGGTCAAAGCGCTGCTTACGCGGCAGCTTCGGCTTCCTTCTGATCGCGCAGTGCTGCGATAGTACGGACCAGCTTGCCTGCAGAAGCTTCCTTCATGACAGACAGCAGCTTGGACAGTGCTTCATCGCGGGTCGGCAGAGATGCCAGACGGTCGATATTCGCCGCCGGGATGAACTCGCCTTCGTAGGCCAATGCCTTGACTTCGAACGCCTCGACCTTCTTGGCAAATTCCTTGAACAGACGAGCGCCAGCGCCCGGGTGTTCCATGGAGAATGCAAGCAGAGTCGGGCCGACGAAGGACTCGTTCAGCACCTCGTAAGAGGTACCGGACAGCGCGCGACGAGCCAGAGTGTTGCGAACAACACGCAGCTGGACGCCCGCTTCGCGGCACTGTTTGCGCAATTCGGTCATTGCACCAACAGTCACACCACGAGAGTCGGCAGCGACTACGGAGAGAGCACCCTTGGCGGTTTCGCTGACCTCAGCAACAATTGCCTTCTTGTCTTCGAGACCTAAAGCCACGGTGTTGACTCCATTTCGTGCCGGGGAACGAATTCCCCAGTGGTTTACCATCTCTCTCACCAGAACTGCGCGGGAGAGTCTTGGAGGATGGCTGCCACCAGCAAGGCTGGGACACCATCTGCGCAGGCTACGCGCAATGCAAGCATCGCGGCGCGATTAAGCCGGCCCCGTCACCGAGATGACAAGGCCAGCGCCTGCGGTCTTTGACGGCGCCCCGCGGCTGAGCACGGGGACCGCAAAGTGAAACATTCTGAGACTGCCTTACGCGTACTTGGCGTGATCGACAGTCAGGCCCGGACCCATGGTGCTGGACAGGGTGATCTTCTTCAGGTAGACACCCTTGGAAGTGCTCGGCTTCAGCTTCTTGACTTCGGCCACCAGGGCGTCAATGTTACCCTGAATGGAGTCTGCACTGAAGTCGATCTTGCCGATACCGGCGTGAATGATGCCGTTCTTGTCAGTACGGAAACGTACCTGACCAGCCTTGGCATTCTTCACGGCAGTCGCGACGTCAGGCGTCACGGTGCCGACCTTCGGGTTCGGCATCAGGCCGCGCGGACCGAGGATCTGGCCCAGCTGACCGACAACGCGCATGGCATCCGGAGAAGCGATGACGACGTCGAAGTCCATCACGCCTTTCTTGACCTGTTCTGCCAGGTCGTCCATGCCGACCACGTCTGCACCGGCTTCCTTCGCTGCTTCAGCGTTGGCACCCTGGGTGAAGACAGCGACGCGCACTTCGTTACCGGTGCCATTCGGCATTACGGTAGCGCCGCGAACGACCTGATCGGATTTACGCGGGTCAACACCCAGGTTCAGAGAGACTTCGATGGTCTCCTTGAACTTGACGGTGGACAGCTCGGACAGCAGTGCGACAGCTTCTTCGACGCTGTAGACCTTGCCGGATTCAACTTTCGCGTTGATCGCCTGGGCGCGCTTTGAAATCTTGGCCATGATCAAAGACCCTCCACGTTCAGGCCCATGCTACGGGCAGTACCGGCGATGGTGCGAACAGCAGCGTCCAGATTGGAAGCTGTCAGATCCGGCTCCTTGGTGGTCGCGATCTCTTCGAGCTGAGCGCGAGTCACGGTACCGACCTTCTTCTTGTTCGGCTCGCCAGAACCGGACTTCAGACCAGCGGCTTTCAGCAGCAGGACGGCCGCAGGCGGCGTCTTGGTGACGAAAGTGAAGCTACGGTCGGAATAGACAGTGATGACCACAGGAGTCGGGAGACCCGGCTCGACGTTCTGGGTAGCGGCGTTGAACGCTTTACAGAACTCCATGATGTTGACACCGTGCTGACCGAGGGCAGGGCCCACGGGCGGGCTCGGGTTAGCTTTACCGGCTGCAACCTGCAGCTTGATGTAAGCCTGTACTTTCTTGGCCATGATAGGACTCCAGTATGGGTGGTAGCGCCTTGCGGCTCCCCGTAAAACCGGGCCGCCTCAGGCGACCCGTCGTGTTGCCGTGACGCTCGTATTCAAACAGGTGAGATGATGATCCTGGGATCAGTCCTTCTCGACCTGGGAGAACTCGAGCTCCACCGGCGTGGCACGCCCGAAGATCAGCACGCTGACCTGCAGACGGCTCTTTTCGTAATTCACTTCTTCGACTACGCCATTGAAGTCGGCAAACGGGCCATCAATGACACGCACCGTCTCTCCCGGCTCGAAGAGAGTCTTCGGACGCGGCTTGTCGGTGCCATCCTGAACGCGACGCAGCATGGCGTCGGCTTCTTTCTGGGTAATCGCTGCCGGCTTCTCCGGGGTTCCGCCAATGAAACCCATGACGCGCGGGGTTTCATTCACCAGGTGCCAGGACTGATCATTCATGTCCATCTCGACCAGCACGTAGCCCGGGTAGAACTTGCGCTCGCTCTTGCGGCGCTTGCCGTCACGCATTTCGACGATTTCTTCGACCGGCACGAGAATCTCACCGAAGTGATCTTCCATGGCGTAAAGCTTCACACGCTCGTTGAGCGAACGCATGACCTGCTTTTCGAAACCGGAATAGGCGTGTATGACATACCAACGCTTGGACATGGAAACTCCGTTAACTGACGATGCCGGACATCAGCCAGCCGAGGGTGGTATCGATGAGCCATAGCAACAGGCCCACGATAAGCACGGCACCCAGCACGATGGCAGTTGTCTGGACAGTTTCCTGTCGGGTCGGCCAAACGACGCGCTGGATCTCGCGGCGCGCACTACTTGCCAGCTCGACAACATCACGGCCTTTGTTGGTCGTGATCGCCAGAGCAGCCGCTGCAACACCAAGCACGACGACGCCAAGCACGCGATAAAGCAGCGCTTGGTCAGCAAAATAGGCGTTGCCAGCAACAGCCAGCACAAGAAGAATGACAACGACCGACCACTTGAACCCGTCGTGGCGCGCTTCCTGCACCTCGGCGTTCTGTTTCATCAAAGAGACTCCTCAAGGGTGCAGCGATCGCTAGAATCGAGAATCGGTAAGAAGTCGAATACCATCCTGGGGAAGGATGGCAGGCCAGGAGGGAATCGAACCCCCAACCTGCGGTTTTGGAGACCGCTGCTCTGCCAATTGAGCTACTGGCCTGTAACACTTGCGTGTTCCAGAGACTAAAAACAAGGCTGAATGAACAGCGGGCGCCATCATAGCTGAGACAACCCAAACTGACAAGCCTTATCTTTGACCGCGACCTGGGAGGTCGTCGGAAACGAAAAAGACGAGCCAAACCACGACTCGCCTTTCCGTTGTATGGAGCTCGTGGGCGGATTTGAACCGCCGACCTCACCCTTACCAAGGGTGTGCTCTACCCCTGAGCTACACGAGCAAAACCTTTGCGCAATCTCGACTGGCGAGATGAACTGGAGCGGGCAGCGGGAATCGAACCCGCGTCATCAGCTTGGAAGGCTGAGGTTCTACCATTAAACTATGCCCGCTTTCCAACTCTTGCTGCCCCTGATGCGCGCGGCATCATAAGCGAATCTGGTGGTGGGGGAAGGATTCGAACCTTCGAAGCTTTCGCGGCAGATTTACAGTCTGCTCCCTTTGGCCACTCGGGAACCCCACCATCTGTGACGACGAATCTTACGTCGCTTGGGATACGCTGTCAAGTGCTTGATTTCATTCTACTTCAAGCGCTTGAGGGAATGTATCGCCTCAGAACGGGACGTAGTATGTCAAAGCATCTGGGTGAGCGCAAGCCCTGAGCGAAGTTTTTCTAGATCAGGCACTCGCGGCTGGTCGGGCGCACCTGACAGACGCCCTGCCCGCTCGGCAGCGGTCAATGGATACAGCGCCTCCAGACCGGCGTACACCATGTCCGGCCACAGCGCATGCGGCACCCGCAGACCGCGCGCCACTACCCGCGCGTCACCGCCGGTCAGCAGCAGCGGCAAGGCCACCCCTTCACGATCGCAGACCTCGGCATAGAGACGATTGACCGCGCTGACGGCCGCCATGTAGATGCCATGATTCACGGCCTCCACGGTATTGCGCCCCGGCGCCAGCAGCGTATCCACTTCGGTATCCGGGTCGATGGCCACATTGCGTGTGCCCAGCTTGAGGCTTTCCTTCATCAAGCGCAGACCCGGGAGAATATAGCCTCCAAGATGCTTGCCTCCCGGCAGCACGAAATCCACCGTGATCGCACTACCGCAATCGACGCTGCAACAACCCCCGGTAAGATGATGGCCGGCGAGCGCGCCCAACCAGCGATCGACGCCCAGGCGTTGCGGTTCTTCATAGCCGCAGGTGACGCCCAGCGCCTCCCGCGTCGAGTGCGCGACATGCACGACGCCGACCTGCTTGCGCAGCAATTCCACCGTCTCATCCAGCACCTGCTTGCGCGCCACGCTGGAGATACGCACGGCCGTGACGACATCCAGGTCAGGAATGTCCTCGCCCGGCCGCCACTCCTCTCGCGTCCAGACGGCGCCGCGTGAGCGGATCTCGCTGGAAACGGTGTCCTTGAGACGCCACTTTGACAAGGTATTACCGATATCAAGATCCAGAATCATGAGACGGCGCGCAGACTGATCTCGCCACCGGCGAGAGTGATGGTTTCGCCATTCATGCGCACCTCGAGATTTCCATTGATATCGACACCTTCTGCCACGGCTTCTTCTCGTCTGTCTCCACGCAGAATGACCACATCACGCCCCTTGAAGGCATTGCGCTCATTCCAGCGCGCCTGCCATCCGGCAAAGCCCTGCGACTCGAACTCAGGCAACAGCGCCAGCAACGACTCCATCAGACGCGCGGCATAGCGATTGCGCGAAGCACCGGGAATGATGTCACGTACCGCAGCCACCGGTTGAGTGATCGCCTCGCGCCGGGACGCCGGCAACTCGATATTCATGCCGATACCGATGACGACATCACAGGGGCCGGATACATCTCCCGTCACCTCGACCAGAATGCCGGCTATCTTGGGTTGATCCTTCTGGATCTGCAGCAGGACATCGTTGGGCCACTTGAGGCGCGCGGGCAGCCCATCGGCCTCGAGCACTTCCGCGACTGCCACACCGATCGCCAGACTCAGGCCCTCAAGCGATGCAGCACCTGATTCAAAACGCCAGCCAAGCGAGAAGACCAGGCTGCGCCCCCAGGGAGTCTCCCACTCGCGCCCACGACGGCCACGCCCAGCCGATTGCACCTCAGCCAGACAGACCTCGGCATGGCCAGCCCCCTGACGAAAGCGCTCGCGAATGAAGGTATTGGTCGAGTCCACCGACTCCTCGACGAACAGGCGCGTCAGGTGTTTGCGAGTCTCGCGCGGCAACGCCTCGATGATCTGTTGACCATCGAGCAACTCGATGGGGTTGGCCAGTCGATAGCCAAGCCCCTTGATGGCTTCCAGCGGAATGTCGAGCGCCTCAAGTTTCTTGAGCTGCTTCCAGACCGCCGTACGCGACACCCCGAGCTCTTCGCCCAGGGCCTCTCCGGAGTGGTAGCCACCATCTCCAAGTAGACGAATGAGATCACGGATGGTCATGCGGAGGCCTGCCCCTGTGCAAAAGCGCACATTCTATCGGATTCATGGGCTTGCGAGCCAAGAACAACGACCAAAGATAACGCTCTTTTCGTCAATCCCGCTCCCCGGCACGCACTCCCGCCCCCGCCAGGCGGTTGAACAAGGCGGAAAGCAGCATCAGGACACTGCCCAGCCCCAACCATGACCCTACACGCCACAGCCCCTCCAGCGTCGCGGTATCCCAGATTACGACCTTGAGAACCGTCATCACCAGCACCCCCTGCCCCACCCGCTGCCAATGTGACTGCCCCATCCGCGCACCACTGATCACGAGAACGGCTGAAACGGCCAGCAGTGAAATGCTGTAGGCATAGAGTTCAGCCTGCTCGACCCCGTGCCAGAACTCCAGCGCGTATCCATGCCAGACATGTCGCAGACTCATCCCGATCCATAAACCAAGAGCCAGCAGCCCCGCCACCTCGCAGAGATGACGCAGTCGCGTGCCGGCCCCCGCAAGGTGCCAGACCAGAACAGCCCCCAATGCTGGCATACCATAGGCAGGCAGCAGCCAGTTCACCAGCGGCCAGCGGCCCACATCAGCCCCCTGCCATAGCGGGTTGTACGCCAATACGACACCCGCAAGCCAGATGACTGCTGCCAGCCCTCCAACGACATAGGCCAATGTGCGATACAAGGCGACATTCTGGACCGAGCCGCTGGCACGCCAGGCATAGCCCGCCGCCACACCACCAAGTGCCAGCACCTGCACGGACAGCTCCGGGAATGAAAGGTGCCCCGTGAAAGGCTGACCATCCGTCAGCAGGTAGCGAACCTCCAGCACGGTCGTGGCAAGCGCCAGCTGTATCACGACCCCTTCCAACCAGCGCTGGACATGCATGCGATGGCGCATGCCATAACTGTTGAGAGCGACACATGCCAGCACCGGCAGGAATATCTGCAGTGGCCAGTGCGCGATATCGGCATAGCTGTCATTTGCCACGCCACACATCAAGCGAACCACGACGCCCCACGCCAGCAAGCGTGACAGCTCAGCAAACACGGAACGCCCTGCGATATGACCCTCGCGATACCAGCGCCATTCACAAACGGTCAAACCCAATAGTTGCAGCGCCAGCGCCAGGGTCAGCGATGGCCCCTCCAGCACTGCCACCAGGGCAAGGAATATCCCGGCCTGCGCGGGCAGCCACAGCCCAGCGGCAAGCTGAGCACCTTCACGCGCCTGAAAACGCATGGCACCTGCCCAGCACACCAGCCCCCAGATCAATGGCGGCAACCCTGTGTTGATCAGCCTCTCTGCATCGCTCGCCTCGGTCGACCATGGCATGACGTCCTGCCAGAGTGCCAGAGCCCACGCCAGCAGCGGCACCATGGTCGCCAATGCCCACCAACAGGCTGCAAGCGGCCTCTCTGCTCCCTCACCCGCATCATGATGCGGCCGCCAACGCGCCAGCGACAACAGACCGACACTCAATATCAACGGGCTGAACATCACGCTGCTCGAATGCGATGCCGTCAAAGCAAGCCCCCACACCAGCAGCCAGAGCCCGTTGCCGGCAACGACCATCGACCACAGCACTGCATGGCGCCGACTAGACCAGGCAATCACCAGCATCGGCATGAGGCTAGCCAGCCACCCCCGATGCCACTGGCTCACACCGGAGCCGCCCATACCGGAAGGCTCCACCAAAGCGTCAATGGACACACCATGCTCGAGCCCCCCCAGCCAGGGCAGCCAGAGCCCCAGCACGACGCTCGCCGAGACAAGGCCCCCGGCGAGCCAGTGCCGACGCAGCTCAATAGATGCACGCCAAGGCAACCAGACCGCAAGTGAGGCCTTCGCTTGTCGCCCATTCTTTTCTGCGGCGCCCGTGAATGGATCCCGCTCCCACAGATAACCCAGCGCCAGCAAGGCCAGCCAGGCACCACTCCCCCAAGACAACAGCCCCACCAGCAATGTCGTGCCAGAGGAGATGCCGAAGGGCATCAACAGCAACCACCAGGTGAGCGCCCCCACCAGACCGCCCCAATACAGCCAGCTCACCGCAACCTGCCGATACAGCACCCGACATGCCGCCGCGATCACACCCACATGCCCCAGCAACAGCAAGGTTGAGGCCTCCTGCCACTGCTGGTGAAGGGGCAGTGCCAAAGGCAGGGCGTATCCGCCCAGCATGCCCAATGCTGCCAGCCACGGCCCGTGATGCCGCGCACGCTCCAGCATCCATAGACTCAAGGCTGCCAACAGTGCGAAGGTAACCGGCATGGACACCAGCGAAAGCAGAAAGTGACCAGCCAACAGACTCGCCGCGAGCACCAGACTGCCGGCGCCACTGACGGCGCCTGTCAAACTCGATGACTGGGATGTACGCAACCTCATCCACTCAGCCAATACCGTCATGCTCAGGCCGAACCCGAGTCCCAACGCCAGCCGTACCCCCGGCCCCAGCAAGCCCTGCTCAAGGGAGTACCCAACGAGCAGGATGCCTGCCATCACCAGAGACAAGGCACCCACAAGAATCATCCAGTGTTCCTGGAGCAGCGTCAGCAGACGTGACATCCCCCCCGGCAGCACTTCTGATGTCTTGCTTGCGGGGTCTGCGCCCTGCCCCACCTCGCCTGAACGACTGGAGGCAGCGCCATGCAACAAGCGCTGAAGCAGCCGGTAGGACAGAGAGCGGCCGCCACTGGATGATCCAGCGACTCGCGAGTCGCTGATCGGAGGTGTTGCACCGAATGCTGCCAGCCCCTCCAGGGGTGGCACTTCGCCAGACGATTTGTCCACACCCCCTTCTCGCAAGGGGGTGTGCATAACCGGAGCTCCATGAACAGGGAGCTCGCGAGCAAGCCTGACCTCCATGTCGCGCAGTCGCTGCTCCAGCGCCTTGATGCGCAGCATGCTGAGCCACCCCATCAAGGAACCACCCAGTACCAGCAACGCCATCATGACGCCCACCAACATCAGCTCATCCATTGCCCAGTCCGTCACCGAAGAGTCGTGCTCAAAGACTACGGCATTTTGCCTGGCACCTCATGCTGTCTATCTCTCAATGCCGTATTTGCACATTGAACGCAAAAAGCCCGACTCCTGAGGGAGCCGGGCTTTCTCAATTGATCCTGGGCGCTCTTAGAGCACTGCTCTCAGCGCAAGCTCACTCTGCTCAGCATTCTTTGCTCAGCGCAGCTTCTGTCTCGCACACGACTCTTCCTGCGTACCACTTTTCCTGCGCACAAAGAGAACCGCCCCTGCAGCAAGGCTACAGGGGCGGTTCAGTATAAGTGCCTGACGATGACCTACTCTCACATGGAGAAACTCCACACTACCATCGGCGCTAAGCGGTTTCACTTCCGAGTTCGGCATGGGATCGGGTGGTTCACGCTCGCTATGGTCGTCAGGCGAAACGGTGGCATCTTGCGATGCCTGAGTCTCGAGGCTTGTGACCTCGCGACTCGCAATATGAATCATGCTGACCGATATATCGTCGATCCTGTCGCAATCCCGGCGGTTTGCCGGAGCAAACCCCTTGGGTGTTATATGGTCAAGCCTCACGGGCAATTAGTACTGGTTAGCTCAACACATTGCTGTGCTTCCACACCCAGCCTATCAACCTTGTAGTCTTCAAGGGCCCTTCAGGAGGCGCAAGGCCTCAGGGAAGTCTCATCTTGAAGGGGGCTTCCCGCTTAGATGCCTTCAGCGGTTATCCCGTCCGAACGTAGCTACCGGGCAATGCCATTGGCATGACAACCCGAACACCAGAGGTTCGTCCACTCCGGTCCTCTCGTACTAGGAGCAGCTCTTCTCAAACTTCCGACGCCCACGGCAGATAGGGACCGAACTGTCTCACGACGTTCTAAACCCAGCTCGCGTACCACTTTAAATGGCGAACAGCCATACCCTTGGGACCGACTTCAGCCCCAGGATGTGATGAGCCGACATCGAGGTGCCAAACACCGCCGTCGATGTGAACTCTTGGGCGGTATCAGCCTGTTATCCCCGGAGTACCTTTTATCCGTTGAGCGATGGCCCTTCCATACAGAACCACCGGATCACTAGAACCTACTTTCGTACCTGCTCGACGTGTCTGTCTCGCAGTCAAGCACCCTTATGCTCTTGCACTCAATGCACGATTTCCAACCGTGCTGAGGGTACCTTCGTGCTCCTCCGTTACTCTTTAGGAGGAGACCGCCCCAGTCAAACTACCCACCATACACTGTCCTCGATCCGGATGACGGACCTGAGTTAGAACGCCAATGATGTCAGGCTGGTATTTCAAGGTTGGCTCCACCGCATCTGGCGACGCGGTTTCAAAGCCTCCCAGCTATCCTACACAGACAACATCAGCATCCAGTGTAAAGCTATAGTAAAGGTTCACGGGGTCTTTCCGTCTAGCCGCGGGTACACAGCATCTTCACTGCGATTTCAATTTCACTGAGTCTCGGGTGGAGACAGCGTGGCCATCATTACGCCATTCGTGCAGGTCGGAACTTACCCGACAAGGAATTTCGCTACCTTAGGACCGTTATAGTTACGGCCGCCGTTTACCGGGGCTTCGATCAAGAGCTTCGGACGAATCCTAACCCCATCAATTAACCTTCCGGCACCGGGCAGGCGTCACACCCTATACGTCCGCTTGCGCGTTTGCAGAGTGCTGTGTTTTTAATAAACAGTTGCAGCCACCTGGTATCTTCGACCGGTAGGAGCTTACGGAGCAAGTCCTTCACTCGAACCGGTGCACCTTCTCCCGAAGTTACGGTGCCATTTTGCCTAGTTCCTTCACCCGAGTTCTCTCAAGCGCCTTGGTATTCTCTACCTGACCACCTGTGTCGGTTTGGGGTACGGTCGCATGTGGTCTGAAGCTTAGAGGCTTTTCCTGGAAGCGTGGCATCGATGACTTCCTGACCGTGGTCAGTTCGTCTCGCATCTCGACCTCAGAGGAACCGGATTTGCCTGATTCCTCGGCCTACATGCTTTCACCAGGACAACCAACGCCTGGCTCACCTAGCCTTCTTCGTCCCCCCATCGCAACCACATCCGGTACGGGAATATTAACCCGTTTCCCATCGACTACGCGTTTCCGCCTCGCCTTAGGGGCCGACTCACTCTGCTCCGATTAACGTAGAACAGAAAACCTTGGTCTTCCGGCGGGGGAGTTTTTCACTCCCCTTATCGTTACTCATGTCAGCATTCGCACTCGTGATACCTCCAGCAGACTTTTCAATCTACCTTCATTGGCTTACACGACGCTCCTCTACCGCTCATCCAGAGGATGAACCCGTAGCTTCGGTACCTGATTTAGCCCCGTTATATCTTCCGCGCAGGCCGACTCGACTAGTGAGCTATTACGCTTTCTTTAAAGGATGGCTGCTTCTAAGCCAACCTCCTAGCTGTCTGAGCCTTCCCACATCGTTTCCCACTTAATCAGGATTTTGGGACCTTAGCTGACGGTCTGGGTTGTTTCCCTTTTCACAACGGACGTTAGCACCCGCTGTGTGTCTCCCACGCTGCACTCACTGGTATTCGGAGTTTGCCTCGGGTTGGTAAGTCGGGATGACCCCCTAGCCGAAACAGTGCTCTACCCCCAGCGGTGATACGTGAGGCGCTACCTAAATAGCTTTCGAGGAGAACCAGCTATCTCCGGGCTTGATTAGCCTTTCACTCCGATCCACAGCTCATCCCAGCATTTTTCAACATACTTGGGTTCGGGCCTCCAATTGATGTTACTCAATCTTCACCCTGGCCATGGATAGATCGCCCGGTTTCGGGTCTATACCCTGCGACTGGTCGCCCAGTTAAGACTCGGTTTCCCTACGCCTCCCCTATACGGTTAAGCTCGCCACAGAATATAAGTCGCTGACCCATTATACAAAAGGTACGCGGTCACACCACGAAGGTGCTCCCACTGCTTGTACGCATACGGTTTCAGGATCTATTTCACTCCCCTCGCCGGGGTTCTTTTCGCCTTTCCCTCACGGTACTGGTTCACTATCGGTCAGCCAGGAGTATTTAGCCTTGGAGGATGGTCCCCCCATGTTCAGTCAGGGTTTCTCGTGCCCCGACCTACTCGATTTCACGTGACTCAGACTTCGACTACGGGACTATCACCCTGTATCGTCAAGCTTCCCAGCTTGTTCGCCTGTCAGTTGTCACGCTTAAGGGCTGGTCCCCGTTCGCTCGCCGCTACTTGGGGAATCTCGGTTGATTTCTTTTCCTCCGGGTACTTAGATGTTTCAGTTCCCCGGGTTTGCCTCTATAGGTTATGTATTGGCCTATAGATACTCACCTGATGGTGAGTGGGTTTCCCCATTCGGAAATCGTTGGGTCGCAGGGTATTTGCCACCTCGCCAACGCTTATCGCAGGCTATCACGTCCTTCATCGCCTCTGGCTGCCAAGGCATCCACCGTATGCGCTTAATCGCTTGACCATATAACCCCAAGGGGTCTGTCAAGGATTACGAATCTGTCGGACCTCTCCGACATATCGTGTTGATGGAGATGTGCTTGGCGCACATTCCATCGTCAGCATGATTCACATTGTTAAAGAGCGGCTGTTCAGAGAACAGTGAGAAGCGCGCTCTGTTGAGCACGCTTGCCACTGCCGGCTAAGCCAGCAATAAGATCAGGTAATTCGTTGTGAGCACTTGCCGCGAGCGATAGACAGTGTCGATAAGGAGGTGATCCAGCCCCAGGTTCCCCTAGGGCTACCTTGTTACGACTTCACCCCAGTCATGAACCACACCGTGGTGATCGCCCTCCCGAAGGTTAGGCTAACCACTTCTGGTGCAGTCCACTCCCATGGTGTGACGGGCGGTGTGTACAAGGCCCGGGAACGTATTCACCGTGGCATTCTGATCCACGATTACTAGCGATTCCGACTTCATGGAGTCGAGTTGCAGACTCCAATCCGGACTGAGGCAAGCTTTATGGGATTGGCTCCACGTCGCCGTATTGCAACCCTTTGTACTTGCCATTGTAGCACGTGTGTAGCCCTACCCGTAAGGGCCATGATGACTTGACGTCGTCCCCACCTTCCTCCGGTTTGTCACCGGCAGTCTCCTTAGAGTTCCCGACATTACTCGCTGGCAAATAAGGATAGGGGTTGCGCTCGTTACGGGACTTAACCCAACATTTCACAACACGAGCTGACGACAGCCATGCAGCACCTGTCTCAGAGTTCCCGAAGGCACCAATCCATCTCTGGAAAGTCCTCTGGATGTCAAGGGTAGGTAAGGTTCTTCGCGTTGCATCGAATTAAACCACATGCTCCACCGCTTGTGCGGGCCCCCGTCAATTCATTTGAGTTTTAACCTTGCGGCCGTACTCCCCAGGCGGTCAACTTATTGCGTTAGCTGCGCCACTAAGTCCTCAAGGGACCCAACGGCTAGTTGACATCGTTTACGGCGTGGACTACCAGGGTATCTAATCCTGTTTGCTACCCACGCTTTCGCACCTCAGTGTCAGTGTCAGTCCAGAAGGCCGCCTTCGCCACTGGTATTCCTCCCGATCTCTACGCATTTCACCGCTACACCGGGAATTCTACCTTCCTCTCCTGCACTCTAGCCAAGCAGTTCCAGATGCCGTTCCCAGGTTGAGCCCGGGGCTTTCACACCTGGCTGACTTAGCCACCTACGCGCGCTTTACGCCCAGTAATTCCGATTAACGCTTGCACCCTCCGTATTACCGCGGCTGCTGGCACGGAGTTAGCCGGTGCTTCTTCTGCGAGTGATGTCTTTCCTCGGGAGTATTAATCCCGAGGCGTTCTTCCTCGCTGAAAGTGCTTTACAACCCGAAGGCCTTCTTCACACACGCGGCATGGCTGGATCAGGCTTTCGCCCATTGTCCAATATTCCCCACTGCTGCCTCCCGTAGGAGTCTGGGCCGTGTCTCAGTCCCAGTGTGGCTGATCATCCTCTCAGACCAGCTACGGATCGTCGCCTTGGTGAGCCGTTACCTCACCAACAAGCTAATCCGACATGGGCTCATCCGATAGCGCAAGGTCCGAAGATCCCCTGCTTTCTCCCGTAGGACGTATGCGGTATTAGCCTGAGTTTCCCCAGGTTGTCCCCCACTATCGGGCAGATTCCCATGCATTACTCACCCGTCCGCCGCTCGACGCCTTCTAGCAAGCTAGAATCGTTTCCGCTCGACTTGCATGTGTTAAGCCTGCCGCCAGCGTTCAATCTGAGCCATGATCAAACTCTTCAGTTGAAAGCTTGATAGTCTGTTAAGCAGACCAAACTTGGTTCAGAGTCAAACTTCTCGTGAGAGGCTTGCTCCGATATTTGATGACCTTGTCACCACTCATCGGCAAGCGCTCACACGAATTACCTGATCAAATTTTTAAAGAGCGTCGCTGTGAAGCGAGGAGGCATATTCTACCCAGAACGCTTGAAAAGTCAAGCACTTGATGATGAGTCAGTCGACTGCCTCTAAGCATCATCAAGCGGTGAGGAGCATTGCTCGATCACCTGTTCCGTAAGGAGTGCGGCGTATTCTAGCGAATCGCCCGGGATTGTCAATCGATGATTCCGAAGCGAACTTCAAAAACATCAAGCAAAACAATCACCTGCAAACCTCTTTCACCGCTGGTAACGCCATGCGTCCCCGGCAGCGGATGCGTACTTTACGCACGAACCGCCGTGAGGGCAAGGGCTTTTTGAAGATCAGGTCAGATTTTGTCTTCACGCCCTTGGTTCTGGCACCTGGAGCACTCCAGCCAGGCGATCTCTGGCAAAAACCTCGTCTCGACTATTCTTTTCTTCGCCTGGCGGCGCACGAAAAAACACAGCCTTGCGCAAAAAAACATCCTGAATGGCACCACTTCCGGCCCAGACATGATGGAAATAAGCATCCCTCTGATGAACTCCGACGCTGACAGCCCCATATGAGGTGCCTCAAGCCGCATAAAAATACACCCCTACAGTAAAATCTGCAGGGGAGGTTCTTGGCAAAACCAGGGATAAATAACAAGCGCACTTCATTTTCCGTCAATGACAGAACCATCACAGCACGATGATGAGCCAAAGACTTTCTTCTTGCGCAGCCTGGGAAGGCTTTTCTCTCGCACCACTTTTCCATGCACGTCTTTCTGCTCACGGCTTTTCTTTTGCGCCAATTTTTCCTGAGCACAAAGAGAACCGCCCCTGCAGCAAGGCTACAGGGGCGGTTCAGTATAAGTGCCTGACGATGACCTACTCTCACATGGAGAAGCTCCACACTACCATCGGCGCTAAGCGGTTTCACTTCCGAGTTCGGCATGGGATCGGGTGGTTCACGCTCGCTATGGTCGTCAGGCGAAACGGTGGCATCTTGCGATGCCTGAGCCTCGAGGCTTGTGACCTCGCGACTCGCAATATGAATCATGCTGACCGATATGTCGTCGATCCTGTCGCAATCCCGGCGGTTTGCCTGGGCAAACCCCTTGGGTGTTATATGGTCAAGCCTCACGGGCAATTAGTACTGGTTAGCTCAACACATTGCTGTGCTTCCACACCCAGCCTATCAACCTTGTAGTCTTCAAGGGCCCTTCAGGAGGCGCAAGGCCTCAGGGAAGTCTCATCTTGAAGGGGGCTTCCCGCTTAGATGCCTTCAGCGGTTATCCCGTCCGAACGTAGCTACCGGGCAATGCCATTGGCATGACAACCCGAACACCAGAGGTTCGTCCACTCCGGTCCTCTCGTACTAGGAGCAGCTCTTCTCAAACTTCCGACGCCCACGGCAGATAGGGACCGAACTGTCTCACGACGTTCTAAACCCAGCTCGCGTACCACTTTAAATGGCGAACAGCCATACCCTTGGGACCGACTTCAGCCCCAGGATGTGATGAGCCGACATCGAGGTGCCAAACACCGCCGTCGATGTGAACTCTTGGGCGGTATCAGCCTGTTATCCCCGGAGTACCTTTTATCCGTTGAGCGATGGCCCTTCCATACAGAACCACCGGATCACTAGAACCTACTTTCGTACCTGCTCGACGTGTCTGTCTCGCAGTCAAGCACCCTTATGCTCTTGCACTCAATGCACGATTTCCAACCGTGCTGAGGGTACCTTCGTGCTCCTCCGTTACTCTTTAGGAGGAGACCGCCCCAGTCAAACTACCCACCATACACTGTCCTCGATCCGGATGACGGACCTGAGTTAGAACGCCAATGATGTCAGGCTGGTATTTCAAGGTTGGCTCCACCGCATCTGGCGACGCGGTTTCAAAGCCTCCCAGCTATCCTACACAGACAACATCAGCATCCAGTGTAAAGCTATAGTAAAGGTTCACGGGGTCTTTCCGTCTAGCCGCGGGTACACAGCATCTTCACTGCGATTTCAATTTCACTGAGTCTCGGGTGGAGACAGCGTGGCCATCATTACGCCATTCGTGCAGGTCGGAACTTACCCGACAAGGAATTTCGCTACCTTAGGACCGTTATAGTTACGGCCGCCGTTTACCGGGGCTTCGATCAAGAGCTTCGGACGAATCCTAACCCCATCAATTAACCTTCCGGCACCGGGCAGGCGTCACACCCTATACGTCCGCTTGCGCGTTTGCAGAGTGCTGTGTTTTTAATAAACAGTTGCAGCCACCTGGTATCTTCGACCGGTAAGAGCTTACGGAGCAAGTCCTTCACTCGAACCGGTGCACCTTCTCCCGAAGTTACGGTGCCATTTTGCCTAGTTCCTTCACCCGAGTTCTCTCAAGCGCCTTGGTATTCTCTACCTGACCACCTGTGTCGGTTTGGGGTACGGTCGCATGTGGTCTGAAGCTTAGAGGCTTTTCCTGGAAGCGTGGCATCGATGACTTCCTGACCGTGGTCAGTTCGTCTCGCATCTCGACCTCGGAGGAACCGGATTTGCCTGATTCCTCGGCCTACATGCTTTCACCAGGACAACCAACGCCTGGCTCACCTAGCCTTCTTCGTCCCCCCATCGCAACCACATCCGGTACGGGAATATTAACCCGTTTCCCATCGACTACGCGTTTCCGCCTCGCCTTAGGGGCCGACTCACTCTGCTCCGATTAACGTAGAACAGAAAACCTTGGTCTTCCGGCGGGGGAGTTTTTCACTCCCCTTATCGTTACTCATGTCAGCATTCGCACTCGTGATACCTCCAGCAGACTTCTCAATCCACCTTCATTGGCTTACACGACGCTCCTCTACCGCTCATCCAGAGGATGAACCCGTAGCTTCGGTACCTGATTTAGCCCCGTTATATCTTCCGCGCAGGCCGACTCGACTAGTGAGCTATTACGCTTTCTTTAAAGGATGGCTGCTTCTAAGCCAACCTCCTAGCTGTCTGAGCCTTCCCACATCGTTTCCCACTTAATCAGGATTTTGGGACCTTAGCTGACGGTCTGGGTTGTTTCCCTTTTCACAACGGACGTTAGCACCCGCTGTGTGTCTCCCACGCTGCACTCACTGGTATTCGGAGTTTGCCTCGGGTTGGTAAGTCGGGATGACCCCCTAGCCGAAACAGTGCTCTACCCCCAGCGGTGATACGCGAGGCGCTACCTAAATAGCTTTCGAGGAGAACCAGCTATCTCCGGGCTTGATTAGCCTTTCACTCCGATCCACAGCTCATCCCAGCATTTTTCAACATACTTGGGTTCGGGCCTCCAATTGATGTTACTCAATCTTCACCCTGGCCATGGATAGATCGCCCGGTTTCGGGTCTATACCCTGCGACTGGTCGCCCAGTTAAGACTCGGTTTCCCTACGCCTCCCCTATACGGTTAAGCTCGCCACAGAATATAAGTCGCTGACCCATTATACAAAAGGTACGCGGTCACACCACGAAGGTGCTCCCACTGCTTGTACGCATACGGTTTCAGGATCTATTTCACTCCCCTCGCCGGGGTTCTTTTCGCCTTTCCCTCACGGTACTGGTTCACTATCGGTCAGCCAGGAGTATTTAGCCTTGGAGGATGGTCCCCCCATGTTCAGTCAGGGTTTCTCGTGCCCCGACCTACTCGATTTCACGTGACTCAGACTTCGACTACGGGACTATCACCCTGTATCGTCAAGCTTCCCAGCTTGTTCGCCTGTCAGTTGTCACGCTTAAGGGCTGGTCCCCGTTCGCTCGCCGCTACTTGGGGAATCTCGGTTGATTTCTTTTCCTCCGGGTACTTAGATGTTTCAGTTCCCCGGGTTTGCCTCTATAGGTTATGTATTGGCCTATAGATACTCACCTGATGGTGAGTGGGTTTCCCCATTCGGAAATCGTTGGGTCGCAGGGTATTTGCCACCTCGCCAACGCTTATCGCAGGCTATCACGTCCTTCATCGCCTCTGGCTGCCAAGGCATCCACCGTATGCGCTTAATCGCTTGACCATATAACCCCAAGGGGTCTGTCAAGGATTACGAATCTGTCGGACCTCTCCGACATATCGTGTTGATGGAGATGTGCTTGGCGCACATTCCATCGTCAGCATGATTCACATTGTTAAAGAGCGGCTGTTCAGAGAACAGTGAGAAGCGCGCTCTGTTGAGCACGCTTGCCACTGCCGGCTAAGCCAGCAATAAGATCAGGTAATTCGTTGTGAGCACTTGCCGCGAGCGATAGACAGTGTCGATAAGGAGGTGATCCAGCCCCAGGTTCCCCTAGGGCTACCTTGTTACGACTTCACCCCAGTCATGAACCACACCGTGGTGATCGCCCTCCCGAAGGTTAGGCTAACCACTTCTGGTGCAGTCCACTCCCATGGTGTGACGGGCGGTGTGTACAAGGCCCGGGAACGTATTCACCGTGGCATTCTGATCCACGATTACTAGCGATTCCGACTTCATGGAGTCGAGTTGCAGACTCCAATCCGGACTGAGGCAAGCTTTATGGGATTGGCTCCACGTCGCCGTATTGCAACCCTTTGTACTTGCCATTGTAGCACGTGTGTAGCCCTACCCGTAAGGGCCATGATGACTTGACGTCGTCCCCACCTTCCTCCGGTTTGTCACCGGCAGTCTCCTTAGAGTTCCCGACATTACTCGCTGGCAAATAAGGATAGGGGTTGCGCTCGTTACGGGACTTAACCCAACATTTCACAACACGAGCTGACGACAGCCATGCAGCACCTGTCTCAGAGTTCCCGAAGGCACCAATCCATCTCTGGAAAGTCCTCTGGATGTCAAGGGTAGGTAAGGTTCTTCGCGTTGCATCGAATTAAACCACATGCTCCACCGCTTGTGCGGGCCCCCGTCAATTCATTTGAGTTTTAACCTTGCGGCCGTACTCCCCAGGCGGTCAACTTATTGCGTTAGCTGCGCCACTAAGTCCTCAAGGGACCCAACGGCTAGTTGACATCGTTTACGGCGTGGACTACCAGGGTATCTAATCCTGTTTGCTACCCACGCTTTCGCACCTCAGTGTCAGTGTCAGTCCAGAAGGCCGCCTTCGCCACTGGTATTCCTCCCGATCTCTACGCATTTCACCGCTACACCGGGAATTCTACCTTCCTCTCCTGCACTCTAGCCAAGCAGTTCCAGATGCCGTTCCCAGGTTGAGCCCGGGGCTTTCACACCTGGCTGACTTAGCCACCTACGCGCGCTTTACGCCCAGTAATTCCGATTAACGCTTGCACCCTCCGTATTACCGCGGCTGCTGGCACGGAGTTAGCCGGTGCTTCTTCTGCGAGTGATGTCTTTCCTCGGGAGTATTAATCCCGAGGCGTTCTTCCTCGCTGAAAGTGCTTTACAACCCGAAGGCCTTCTTCACACACGCGGCATGGCTGGATCAGGCTTTCGCCCATTGTCCAATATTCCCCACTGCTGCCTCCCGTAGGAGTCTGGGCCGTGTCTCAGTCCCAGTGTGGCTGATCATCCTCTCAGACCAGCTACGGATCGTCGCCTTGGTGAGCCGTTACCTCACCAACAAGCTAATCCGACATGGGCTCATCCGATAGCGCAAGGTCCGAAGATCCCCTGCTTTCTCCCGTAGGACGTATGCGGTATTAGCCTGAGTTTCCCCAGGTTGTCCCCCACTATCGGGCAGATTCCCATGCATTACTCACCCGTCCGCCGCTCGACGCCTTCTAGCAAGCTAGAATCGTTTCCGCTCGACTTGCATGTGTTAAGCCTGCCGCCAGCGTTCAATCTGAGCCATGATCAAACTCTTCAGTTGAAAGCTTGATAGTCTGTTAAGCAGACCAAACTTGGTTCAGAGTCAAACTTCTCGTGAGAGGCTTGCTCCGATATTTGATGACCTTGTCACCACTCATCGGCAAGCGCTCACACGAATTACCTGATCAAATTTTTAAAGAGCGTCGCTGTGAAGCGAGGAGGCATATTCTACCCAGAACGCTTGAAAAGTCAAGCACTTGATGATGAGTCAGTCGACTGCCTCTAAGCATCATCAAGCGGTGAGGAGCATTGCTCGATCACCTGTTCCGTAAGGAGTGCGGCGTATTCTAGCGAATCGCCCGGGGTTGTCAATCGATGATTTCGAAGCATGCTTCAAAAACATCAAGCAAAACAATTACCTGCAAACCTCTTTCACCGCTGGTGACGCCATGCGTCCCCGGCAGCGGATGCGTACTTTACGCACGAACCGCCGCGAGGGCAAGGGCTTTTTCAAGAGATTGTCATCAGGGCGTCATGCATCTCGAACACCTCCCATCACCTTGGTGCCGATGCTCTATCGACCAGACCGAGAATCGATTGATAGCTGAGTCCGGAGTGATCACTCAGCCCTATCTCGCAGGTGCGCGAATTGGAAACTCCGTAGTCGCAATCGGCCACTACCTCCTTCAGCCCCTTCAATGCCGAGGCATTGAGCTCCGGGGTACTGAAGCCCTTGTCGCCGGCGAAGCCGCAGCAGGTGATCTCTTCCGGTACGACGACTTCACTGGCGCACTGCCGCGCCAGCGCCACGAACTGCTCTGCCAGCCCCATGCGGACACTGGAGCAGGTGACATGCACCGCGACTCTTGCCTTGAGCGGTGTGATCGAGAGATAAGGCAATAGATAGTCGAGGACCAGCTGCACCGGCTCGACCAAGGTGAGCGACACTTCAAGATGCTCGCGCGCATAGGCCTGAGCCTGTGCCAGGCACGGGCTGGTATCACAGAAGATCGGCAGCCGTCCGTCGTCACTCGCCTCCACCAGCGCCGTTGCCAACTCGGCGGCCTTGGCATCTCCCGCCTCGAACTGACCCTTGGACTGGAAGGCCATCCCACAGCACAGCGCCTCCACCCCTTTCGGCAGCACGACCTCGAAGCCAGCCTTGTCCATCAAGGCCAGCGCCATCTCGGTGACACTGCGTGGATCGCGATCATCAGTAGCGACCCCGAAGACACGCGTGGCGCAGGACGGAAAATAGACGACGTGCCCATTCGGCGCCTCACTGCGACCCAAGGGTTGTGCCAGACGTTTGAGATACGGGCGCGGCGCGGCCGCCGGCATGCTGGGAGTCCATTGCTGCACCCTGTCACCGGACACCTTGCGAGCAGCCCGGGTCAGGCGACGCATGTTGCGCGTGCCGACGGCGCCATGCAGCCCATCCGCCAGCCTGAGCACCCCACGCATGCCACTGGTGACACGAGTGAAATGCTCTCCGGCCCACTGCGCCACCTTCACCTTGCCTGGATGATCGGCACCGGCGTTCTCTTCATGACGCAATCCCCGGATCAGATCACCGGTATTGATGCCGACCGGACACTGGGTCGCGCACAGGCCATCCCCCGCACAGGTCTCCATGCCCTGATAGGCGTATTCCTTCCTGAGCGCTGCCAGCTGGTCGCGCTGTGCATCATCCGGTGCCTCGAGCGCAGCCAGGCGAGCGATCTCCCGCCGGATGACGATGCGCTGGCGCGGCGTCAGGCTCAGATTCTTCGACGGACAGACCGACTCACAGAAACCGCACTCGATGCAGCGGTCCACCAGCGGGTCCGCTGCCGGCAGTGGCTTGAGGTTTTCCAGATGCAGGCGAGGATTGCGCGTCAGGATCACTTCCGGGTTGAGCAGGTTGTCCGGATCGAAGGCCTCCTTGATTCGCCACATCAGGGCATAGGCATCCTTGCCCCACTCAAGCTCTACATAAGGCGCCATGTTGCGACCCGTACCATGCTCGGCCTTGAGCGAGCCACCATATTCCTGCCCCACCAGCTGCGCGACGTCATCCATCAGCGCCTGATAGCGCTCCACCTCACCTTCGCGCTCGAAGCCCTGTGGGAAGACGAAGTGAAGATTGCCCTCCAGCGCGTGACCAAACAGGATCGCCTGGGAGTAACCATGCCGCTGGAAGACCTCCGTCAGCGCACCGACGCCTTCCGCCAGCCGCTCGATGGGGAAGGCGACATCCTCGATGATCACGGTGGTCCCCAGATCACGCACTGCGCCGACCGCCGGGAACAGGCCCTTGCGGATCTTCCAGTACAGCGCATAACGCTGCGCATCCTGAGTGAAGGCCCACGACTCGCAGGTCTCGATGCCTTCCAGCACGCGGCCCACCTCGGCCATGCGCGCCTCCAACTCCTGATGATGCGCGCCCCGCACATCCACCAGCAGCGCGACCGCCGCTTCCGGCAGGGTGCGCAACTCGTCCGGCATGCCCGGTGCGTCCTCGACGGAGCGCAGCGCCGCGCGGTCCATCAGCTCCACCGCCGCGACCGGAGCCGTCTTCAGCAACATGGTGGCGCGACAGGCTGCATCGATGTTCGGGTAGTACACCAGCGCCGCTGCCTTGTGCGGCTCCTCGATCACGGTGCGATAGGTAATGGAGGCGATGAAACCCAGGGTGCCTTCCGAACCGATCATCAGATGCTTGAGGATCTCGAGGCCATCGGCATAGTCGACCAGTGCATTGAGGCTATAGCCGGTGGTGTTCTTGAGGCGGTACTTGTGGCGGATGCGCTCGGCCAGCTCAGGGTCGGCGCGCACACTGGCCGCCATGCGCTCCAGCTCCGCCAGCAGGCCACCATGGCTGGCACGAAAGGCCTGCACACTCTCCGGCGACGCCGTATCCAGGCAGGTGCCATCGGCGAGAATGACGCGCAGGTCCTCGACGGTGCGATAACTGTTGTGTGCCGTGCCGCAGCACATGCCGGACGCATTGTTGGCCGCGATGCCGCCGATCATGCAGCTGTTGATCGAAGCCGGGTCCGGGCCGATCTTGCGCCCGAAGGGGGCCAGCAGCTGATTGGCACGCGCCCCGATCACCCCCGGCTGCAGGCAGATGCGGCTGCCCTGCTCCAGCACCTGCGCCCCTCGCCACTCGCCGCCCAGCTGGATGAGCACCGAATCCGTCAACGCCTGTCCGGACAGCGACGTCCCCGCCGCACGGAAGGTCACCGGCAGCTTGCGCGTCCGGCACTCGCGCAACACATGCCCAAGCTCCTGCTCGTCATGCACCCGCACCACCAGCTGCGGCACCAGCCGATAGAAGCTGGCATCCGTGCCGTAGGCCAGGGTGCGCAGCGGATCATGGATCAGGCGCTCACCGGGAATGTGCTGCGCCAACGCCTCGCGCAGGGCGTCATAGGCAGCAGCTCGCGCCTGGGGTGAGGCATGCCCGCCCATGGCAGGGTGAGCAGTGGAGTCAGGGGCAGCAGCGACGGTCATGGCCAGTCTCTTTAGTCAGTCAGGATGTCTTTCAGGGTATCAGTCAGCACGGATCACGCTTATGGCAGCAGCGGGTCACTCAGGCCCACCAGATGGAACGCCAGAATGCCCAGCACGCCGGAGGCCAATAGATAGTAGGTGGTCGGAATCGCCGTCATGCGCAGGGTACGTCCTTCACGCCCCAGCAGACCGACGGTCGCCGAGGCCGCCACGACGTTGTGGATGGCGATCATGTTGCCAGCCGCGGCCCCGACCGCCTGCAGCGCCACCATCAGCGCTCCCGACAGCCCGAGCTGGGCGGCGACGTTGAACTGGAACTGGGACAGCATCATGTTGGAAACCGTATTGGAGCCGGCGATGAAGGCCCCCAGCGCGCCGATGCCCGAGGCGAACAACGGGTAGGCCTGACCGAGGCTGTCAGCCACCACGTCCGCCATCACCACCGGCATGGACGCCAGATCGTTCAGATTGACGCCGGAGTTGATCAGGATGCGCACCATCGGAATGGTGAACACCAGCACGAAGCCGGCGCCGACCAGTGTGCGCCAGGATTCGCTGGCCGCCGCCACCAGCTGGCGAGAGGCCATGCGATGCAGCAACAGCGTGATCAGCGCCACGAAGACCATGATGCCGCCAGGCAGATAGAGCGGCTGTATCGCGCCGGAGATGCCGCTGGCACCCAGCAGGTCAGTGGCACTGAATTGCACGCTGACCAGCCAGCCCTTGAAGTCACTCGATACGCGCGAGGCGACCAGCAGCAACGCGATCAGCCCATAGGGCAACCACGCCAGCCACAGAGGCAGCGGCTTTCTGCCCGCCGCGGCGGCCTCGACGTCATCGCGCTCCAGCGTCAGGTCACCCAGCCAATGCCTGGGCCACTCGGCCTCGGGCGGAAAATCCCAGCTGTCCTTCGGCAATAGAAAGCCGGCACGCGCCGCTGGCACCACGAGGATCAAGCCGACCAGAGCGCCGATCAGTGACGGGAACTCCGGGCCGAGGAAGATACCTGCCGCCACGTAGGGCAGCGTGAAGCACAGGCCGGCGAACAACGCGAACGGTGCTATCGACAGCCCCTCGCTCCAGCTTTTCTTCGCCCCGAAGAAGCGCGTCATCATCACGGTCATGAACAGCGGCATCAGCAGGCCGACGATGCCATGCACGATGGCGACTTCCGAGGTGATCAGCTGCAGGAAGGCCTCCCAGCTGGAATGGTTCGCCAGCAGCTGCTCACCGAGATTGGCCTTGTCGAGGCCCGCATTCACGCCGATCACGATCGGCGTGCCCACCGCCCCGAAGGATACCGGCGTCGACTGGATCATCATGCCCACCATCACCGCCCCCAGCGCCGGGAAGCCGATGGCGACCAGCAACGGCGCCGCGATGGCCGCAGGCGTCCCGAAGCCGGAAGCCCCCTCGATGAAGCTGCCGAACAGCCAGGCGATGATGATGGCCTGTACGCGGCGGTCGGGACTGACGGTGGTGAAGGCGCCGCGGATTACCGCGATCGCCCCGGAATGCTTGAGCGTATTGAGCAGAAAGATGGCGCCGAAGATGATCCACAGCACCGAGACGGTCACCATCAGCCCCTGCAGCGTGGAGGCCAGAATGCGCGTCAGCGACATCTGCCACACGAAATAGCCGATGACAGCGGTGACGAGGAAGACCAATGGCATGGCGCGACGCGCGGGCCATTGCAGACCGACGAGCAGGATGCCCGCCAGCAGGATAGGGGTGAAGGCCAGCAAGGCCAGCAGTGGCTCGGACATGACGGAAACTCCGCAGGCGAATTGTTGTGATTGTTGTCTGGCACGGCAGTGAAGGACTCGGGGGTTGGCGCACCCTTGGGTCAGGCCTTCCGATAAATTGGTAATACCAATTTACCCTGATGTGCTTCGGCATAATCTAGGCGTCGCCTCGAAAGGGGTCAAACATCATGTCGCATAAGGTATCTAGACATTGGTCAAAGCATCTCTATTGCGTAAAATTGGTCTTACCAATTATTGATAGTCCTCATCTCCCACGCGAGGCGTGGTTATCACACATATTGGTAAGACCAATGTCGGCTGTGGCGTGGAATGCCCACGGGCCACACTGATCATCGGCAGCGCCGCAAGCACCCCTCTCTTGCCTGCCGCACTCTGGCCTTCCAGCGTTCGGCTCCGCCTTTCACCTTTGCCGCAAGGACACTTCCATGCGTTACGCCCCCGTCCGCCAACCCCGTATCGCCGATGTACTCACCGAACGCCTCGAAAGCATGATCATCGAAGGCAGCCTGAAACCCGGCGAGCGCCTGCCACCCGAGCGCACCTTGGCCGAGCAGTTCGAAGTCTCGCGCCCCTCCGTGCGGGAGGCCATCCAGAAACTGGCCGCGCGCGGACTGCTAACCTCACGTCAGGGCGGCGGCACCTATGTCTCTGAAGAGCTGGCGCGCGCCTGGTCCGACCCGCTCAGCGCGCTGCTGGGTCGCCACGGTGAGTTCAATCTCGATCTGCTGGAATTTCGTGATGCGCTGGAAGGCATCAGCGCCTACTACGCCGCCATGCGCTCCACACCTGCCGACAAGGCAATGCTGCGCCAGCGCTTCGAGGACCTGGAGAAGAGCTTCGAGGGACGTGACCCAGAGCGCGAAGCCGGTGCCGATGCCGCCTTCCACCTCGCCATCGCTGAGGCCGCGCACAACGTGGTGCTGCTGCACTCGATGCGCAGCCTGTTCCAGTTGCTGGAGAAGAGTATCGTGGCCAACCTGCGCCACCTGTTCGAGAAGCCGGAATCACGCCCGCGCCTGATCCAGCAACACCGCAGCCTGTTCGAGGCGATCATGGAAGGCCGCGCGGAAGATGCGCGCAACGCCGCCCATGAGCATCTGGTCTTCGTCGAGGATTCACTGCTGGAACTGGAACGCGCCGAGACTCGTGCCCAGCGCGCCTTGCGCCGTGCCCAGGCGGCGCCGGATGGCTCATGACATTCAGTCATGACGCCCTGGCTGAACATGAAGTTCCGGATAAGCAGCGCTTGAGATGAGGGCCTGAACATGAAGGCTTGCCGATGAAGGATACGCGCCTGCCCCAGCTGTGGCGTCTCGTACTGGCGGTAGTGCTACCGCTGGGGCTGATGCTGTGCGTGTGGCAGGCGGTCTCGATGGCGCGCAGCCAGGGGCTGGAGCGCCTGGGGCATGAGGCAGACAACGAACTGCGTCTGACTGCCGCCAGCCTGCGCGGCCAACTGAATCGACACGCCTATCTGCCCAGGCTGGTGGCAGAGAATGACCAGCTGCGCGACTTTCTGGATCACCCTGAAGATCTCAGCGCGGAAGTGGCGCTCAATCAGCGCCTGGACCGCATGCGTGAGCTGGCCGGCATCTCGGACCTCTATCTGGTCGATGACACCGGCACCACCATCGCCGCCAGCAACTGGCGCTCCGCCAACACCTTCATCGGCCAGAACTACCGCTTCCGCCCCTACTGGCAAGACGCCATCAATGGTGGCGAAGGCCGCTTCTACGGGCTGGGCACCAGCTCCGGTGAGCGCGGTTACTTCTTCAGTGCCGCCGTCACCAGCCCGCAGGGGCGACGTGGCGTGGCCGTGGTCAAGGTGCAGATAGAGGCGCTGGAGGCGGCGTGGCTCGACCAGAATGCCGACATCATGGTCACTGATCCGCATGGCGTGATCTTCATCGCCAGCCAGGCGCAGCGGGTGCTGCGCACGCTGGAGCCACTCAGCGAGGAGACACGCAACCGACTGCTCGATACCCAGCGCTATGCCAATCAGCGCCTGCGTCCGCTGCGCCTGCATCATCGCGAGGCGCTGCCGGAGCTGCTGGGCTCGCCCCTTGAGTCGCGCCGCGACACGACCTCCATCGAATTGTTGCAGCTGACACCGGGGGATCTCTGGCAGCACGCCTGGTTGAGCCTGTCCCAGCCACTGCCGGATATCGGCTGGCGCCTGCATGTACTCAAGCCACTGGCTCCGCTGCGCAGCGGTATCTGGCAGACAGCCGGTCTCGCGGCCGGTGGCTATGCCTTGCTGTGTCTGCTGGCAGGGCTGGGCTGGCAGCGACTGCGCATCCTGCGTGAGCGTCGCCTGTTCGCCGAGCGCGAGCGCCAGAATCTCGCCAGCAGCCAGCAACGGGTGCGCGGCATCATCGACCGCACTCAGGCTGGCCTGTGTATCCTCGATGAGCGGGTGCGGCTGGTGTATCTCAATCCGACGGCCATCGCGCTGTTCGGCTCGCCCTTGAGCGCCGACACCTCACCGGAAGACTCAACCCGCCAGCCCAGCGCCCGCGAAGGGCGTGATCTGCGCGAGCTGTTCCTGCCGGCCGAGCGCCACCTGCTGGACCGCCTGACCCAGGACCGCGCCGTCGGGCCGCTGGAAGTGCATGGCCTGCGCGAGGGAGTCGCGGTACCACTGGAGCTTTCCTGCTCGCCACTGCCCAGCCCCCATGGTCCACGATGGCTGGTCACGGTCTTCGATGTCAGCGAACGCCGTGCCCAGGCCGAGCAGCTCGCTCAGGCACGCGATGCCTTCGAGCAACGGGTGGTCGAGCGTACCCGCGACCTCGCCGCCAGCAACACGCGCCTGAGTGCCGAAGTCGAGGAGCGCACCCGCGCCGAACGCGAGCTGCGCGAGACGCGTGATGAATTGATCCAGACCGCCAAGCTGGCGGTGCTGGGGGAGCTGGCCGCCGGCATCAATCACGAGCTCAATCAGCCTTTGGCCGCCATCCGCGCCTATGCCGAGAACGCGACTGCCTTCCTCGCTCGCGCCCAGACCTCCCAGGTCGAGAGCAACCTGCGCCAGATCACCGAGCTGACCCAGCGCATGGGCGAGATCAGCGCGCAGCTGCGTCAGTTCTCACGCAAGAGCGGTGACCGTCTGGAGGCCATCGACCTCACCACCAGCCTCGACTATGCCCTGCGCCTGCTGCATGCACGCTGCGAGGCGCTCGGCGTGACCCTCATTCGCGAAGCGGGTCCAACGCTGGCCCAAGTGCGCGCCGAGCCGGTGCGTCTGGAGCAGGTATTGGTCAACCTGATCGGCAATGCGCTGGACGCGCTGGCCGACATGCCCCCCGAGCGCACGGAGCCCCCCAGCATCCAGCTCGACCTGCATGAGAAAACGGGCAGCGCCGGTGATCAGGTCGTGCTGGAAGTCCACGACAACGGCCCCGGCCTCGAGCCATCGCAACTGGTGCGCGTGTTCGAACCCTTCTATACCCAGCGCGCCGACGGCCAGGGGCTCGGGCTGGGGTTATCGATCAGCGCGCGTATCGTCGCCGACCTCGGCGGCACCCTCGAGGCGCACCCCTCGCCGCTGGGTGGCGCACTGTTCCGGCTGACGCTGCCGGCGCTCTCGATGCCCTCACAACCCCCGATGCCACCCACCGCCAACCATTCACAGGAGCCGTCATGAGCGACGTCACGAATACCGACATGCAGGTGCTGGTGGTGGATGACGAACCGCACCTGCGCGACAGCCTGAGCCAGAGCCTGATGCTGGCCGATTACCGCACTCGCCCGCTGGCCAGTGCCGAGCAGGCGCTGGAAATCCTGCGCGCCGAGGCGCCCTTCGAGGGTGTGGTGATCACGGACATTCGCATGCCGGGCATGGATGGCCTGAGCCTGCTGCACGCGGCACATGCCGTGGATGACGAGCTGCCGGTGATCGTGATGACCGGTCATGGCGACATCGATACCGCCGTCGCGGCCATGCAGGCCGGTGCCTGGGATTTCATCGAGAAGCCCTTCGATCGCGAGCGCATGCTCGATGGCGTACGGCGCGCGGTGGCCGCCCGCCGGCTGGCACTGGAGAACCGCTCGCTGCGCGAACAGCTGGATACCCAGCGCAACAGCGCCGGCCCCAGGCTGGTGGGCAGCAGTGACCTCATGCAGCGCCTGGATGCCCAGGTTTCACGCCTGGCGGCAGTCGATGCCGACACCTTGCTATATGGCGAGACCGGCGCCGGCAAGGACCGTGTCGCCCGCTGTCTGCACGAGCGCAGCGCCCGCGCCAGCAAGCCCTTCGTGGCGCTCAACTGTGGCGGCATGCCGGAGACATTGATCGAGTCGGAACTGTTCGGCCACGAGAAAGGCGCCTTCACCGGTGCCAGCGAGCGCCGCATCGGCAAGCTGGAACACGCCGACGGCGGTACCCTGTTCCTCGATGAGATCGAATCGATGCCGATGTCGTTGCAGATCAAGCTGTTGCGGGTGCTGCAGGAGCGCAGTATCGAGCGGCTCGGCAGCAATACGCCACGCCCCATCGACATCCGCGTCATCGCCGCCACCAAGCGGGATCTACGTGAAGCGGCCAGCGCCGGCGAGTTTCGCGAAGACCTCTACTACCGCCTGAACGTGGTCACGCTATATCTGCCGCCACTGCGCGAGCATGCCGAAGATATCCTGCAACTGTTCCGGCACTTCGCGATTCTGGCCAGCGAACGCACCAGTCTGGAAGTCCCACCGCTGGACGCCACCACCCTGCAGGCACTGCTGGCGCATGACTGGCCGGGCAACGTGCGTGAGCTGAGAAACTGTGCGGAGCGTCATGTGCTGCTGGGCGGGCTGGAAGGCAACATCGGCGACAGCATGGCGGAAGGGCGACCGCTCACCACGGGCACGAGTAGCCCGGCCGTGAACAGCACGGAAGCCGCAAGAGAGGCGGACAGAGAAGGCATCACCACCGGCACGTGCGAGCGGGATGCATCAGGAGCATCGAGGGAATCAGGCGAGCTGGGGGAACTGGAGCACAACGTGAAGGCAGCCACGCAGGCGCAATCGCTGCCGCAGCGCATGGAGGCGTTCGAGGCCGCGCTGATTCGCGAAGCCCTGGCGGCCAGCAAAGGTCAGGTGGTGATGGCCTGCGAACGGCTGGGGCTGCCGCGCAAGACACTCTACGACAAGCTCAAGAAGCACGGCCTGAGCGCCGAGCCCTATCGTGGTTGAGGCATCGTGCCTGATGCACCACAACAGAGGCATCACAACCAAGGCATCACGACCAAGACAACGCAACGGAGATTCGCGCCGGTCTTCAGCCAGACAGCATCAGACGCCGGCCATCAGCCGCGACAGGCCTTCGCCGAACACGGACAGCGGCCCCTGCAGATGCATGATGTCCACCAGCACCGAAACGGGCGGCAGCCAGGGCGTCATGGCGGCGATCACCGCCACCATCGCCAGCGAGTTGCCCGGCTCACGATAATCGAACAGCTTGAAGGCGGTACCGAAGCTGCGCTTGAGGCGTGCGCCGACCATGTCGACGCTGTACATCTCATCGAGCAACAGGTGGATCATGGCGCCGAACAACAGGGCCGCGCCCTGCCACCAGGCCTGCTCTTCACTCTGCCCCAGTACATGCAGGCTGGCGGCCGTCACGCCCAGTGAGCACAGCAGTGACGCGAGCAGCGAGTGCCAGATACCGCGGTGGACGGTGAAGCGCTTGAAGATGGCGCTGGCCACATAGCGCACGCCCAGATAGGTGGCGCCGCCCGCCATCATCAACGGCCCCGCCAGCAGGCGGTCCTGCAGCAGCAGCACGCAAGCCATGGTCGCCAGTACCGCAAACAGCGTGAACAGGATCCGGATGGCGCGCGAGTTGTCGGAGTCGATATCCGGCAGGATACCGCCGAAGGTGGTCAGACTCGCCAGCGGAACCCCCTCCGCCAGCGACCACAGGCCGCCCTGCCAGCCCGCCGCCGCGACGATGCCGCCGGCAAAGGCCGCTACGGTGATATGGGTACGAAAATTGGCCATGAAATACGGGTCGCGAGCCCTCGACGATGTCACTGGACCAGACGCCACACGCCGGCACTGGATATACGTCCAGATTATGACGCAAGCATTTCATGAAAAACAATGGCTTGTCCTGGTTTGTGCGCGCCACTGCCATCTCTGCCTTCTAAAGCTCGTGGAAAAACCGATCCTGGCTTGTGGAAAATCCGCCCCTGGCTTGCGGAAAATTTGCCCCTGACTTGCGAATAATCCGGCTCTGAAACGAGCACTCCCCCGCTGGCCTGAGCCAACGGGGGAGTGATCATTGCTGCGTCTGCCACTCTCCGCGAGGAAGATTCAGTCGACGTAGTCTTCGGCCAGATGCTGATCCTTCAGCTTGACGTAGTTCACCGCCGAATAGGTGAAGAACTCACGCTCACTGTCCTTGATGGGGCGCAGTGCCTTGGCCGGGTTGCCGGCATACACATGCCCGCCCTCGAGACGCTTGCCCGGCGGCACCAGCGCACCCGCCGCGATGATGACTTCATCTTCCACCACCACGCCGTCCATCACGATGGCGCCCATGCCGACCAGTACGCGGTCGTGAATGGTGCAGCCATGCAACACGGCCTTGTGACCGATGGTGACGTCATCGCCGATTTCCAGCGGATAGCCACCCGGATTGAAATCACTGGCGTGAGTGATATGCAGTACCGCGCCATCCTGCACACTGGTGCGCGCGCCGATGCGGATACGGTGCATGTCGCCGCGAATCACCGCCAGCGGCCATACCGAGCTGTCATCCCCGAGGGCGACATCACCCAGCACCACACTGGCCGGATCGACGAAAACCCGCTCGCCCAGTCGCGGCGTCAGGCCCTTGAAGGATCTAATGCTCATGCCTTGCCTCCTGAATTAGGCATCCAGCCTACTGCGCCAAACACCGGGATGCCAATAGCGCGACGGCCTGACTCGCGTTGCGATGTTTTCGCCCCCCGTCCCGACGCCCCGCTTTCAGGCTCGACATGCCCTGCGCATCGCCCCACGCCTGGCGCCGACTCAACGCCAGATTCACGCACCGATGGCACAAGCGGGCTTACTTGAAGAAGCTCCAGCCCAGCACGACGACGACCAGCGGAATCGAGACCCAGCGCAGTACCCAACGCCAGGTGCGGAAGAAGCCACGCGATGTGCCGAGGCCAGCCAGCGCACGATTCTGCGGCATCACCCAGGCCGCGAAGATAGCGATCAGCAGCCCGCCGATCGGCAGGAAGAAGTCCGGCGGAATCGTCGTCACCGCATCGAAGACATTCATTTCGCCCAGCACGTGCACGTCCTTGAGGCTCGAGAAGGACAGCACCGACAACAACCCCATCGCCCACACCGAGACACCGACCGCCAGTGCCGCGTGGCGACGCTTGAGGCCCCAACCCTCCAGCACCTCGACGATGGGCTCGGCGATGTTGATCGAGCTGGTCCAGGTCGCCAGCAGCAACAGCAGGAAGAACAGCGCCAGCAGCACGCTGCCGCCCGGCAGATTGGCGAAGGCGATCGGCAGGCTGACGAACATCAGGCCGGGGCCGGAGGCCGGGTCCATGCCCTGGCTGAAGACCGCCGCGAAGATGGCGATACCCGCCAGCAGCGCCACACCGATATCCAGCGCCGCCACGGCGATCGCGGCCGTCGGCAGACTCTGGCGCTCCGGCATGTAGGCGCCGTAGGCCATCAGTGCACAGGCGCCGACCGCCAGCGTGAAGAAGGCATGTCCCATGGCATTGAGCATCACGTCCAGCGTGATGGCACTCGGGTCGGGCATGAACAGCCAGCTCAGCGCGGGGCCGAAGCCGGGCGTGCTGATGCTGTAACCGGCCAGCGCCAGCAACAGCACATAGAGCAGCGGCATCATCAGATTGTTGAGGCGCTCGAGCCCGGAAGAGATGCCGGCGGCCACCACGCTCATCGTCATCAGCATGAAGACGGTGTGGTTGAAGGTCATCGTCACCGGGTCTTCCAGGAAGGCACCGAAGGTAGCGCCGATCTCCGGTGGGCTCATGCCGCTGAAGTCACCCTTCAGCGAATCGACCAGATACTCGATCGACCAGCCCGACACCACCGAATAGAACGACAGGATGAAGAACATGGTGATGGCGCCGAACAGCCCCAGCCAGCGCCAGTGCGGGGTCCGGCCACCGCTGACGGCCAGATGGACCAGCGCCTGCATCGGTCCGCGACGTCCGGCGCGCCCGATCATGATCTCGGCCATCATCACCGGCAGGCCCAGCAGCAGCACGAAACCGATATACAGCAGCAGAAACGCGGAACCGCCGTTCTCGCCGGTCATGTAGGGGAAGCGCCAGATGTTGCCCAGCCCTACGGCGGCGCCGGTCACGGCCAGAATGAAGGCTCGGCGACTGCCCCAGCGTTCGGTGGTTTCGCTCATGTCTGCTCTCGTGGTTTCGGTACGGGGGAAGGATACAGGCCCCACTCGGGGGCCAAGGCCAGCAAGATAGCAGCCGTACCGGCCTCGGCCAATGCGACATGCGCGTGGCAGCGCCCGCCTATCGAGGCGATAGATTGAATAACACGCGCCGAGGCCTCACATTCTAGGTATCCCCGCGGCAGCGGTGACGCCGTTTTCACGGCGCAATCGATGCGCAAGTTCTCCTTTACCGCTCACCGCTGCCGCCCACCCGAATGACGCGAGGTACATGATGTCGATCAATCCCCTGCTGGAACGCAACACCCTGCCCCCCTTCGACACCCTCAAGGCCGAGCACGTCGAGGACGCGATCAGCGAACTGCTGGAGCACAACCAGCAGGAGATAGAGCGCCTGATCGAGGCCACCCGCGATGACACGCGCTGGGACAACTTCGCCGCGCCGCTGGAAGCGCTGGGTGACCGCCTGAGCCAGGCCTGGTCGCCGGTCTCGCACCTCAACTCGACCATGAACTCGCCCAAGCTGCGTGAGGCCTATCAGGCCTGTCTCGCCAAGCTGTCGGCCTACTCCACCTGGGTGGGTCAGAACAGCGACCTGGCCGCGGCCTATCAGCGCCTCGCGGACAGCGATGAGTTCGCAAGCCTCGATGAAGCCCAGCAGAAGGCGATCACCAACAGCCTGCGCGACTTCCGCCTCGCCGGTGTCGATCTGCCGCAAGACAAGAAGCAGCGCTACGGCGAGATACAGGCGCGCCTGTCCGAGCTCTCCAACACCTTCTCCAACCATGTGCTGGATGCCACCCAGGCCTGGCACAAGGATGTCGACGAAGAGGCACTGGCGGGCATACCGGAAAGCGGCCTTGAAGCGCTCAAGGCCAATGCCGAAGCCAAGGGCCTGGAAGGCTATCGCATCACCCTGGACTTCCCGAGCTTCTTCCCGGTGCTCAGCTATGCCGACAACCGCGAGTTGCGCGAGGAGGTCTACACTGCCTTCGTCACGCGCGCCTCGGAGAAGGGCCCCAACGCCGGTGAGTTCGACAACGGCCCGGTGATCGAGGAGATTCTGGCCCTGCGTCAGGAGCTGGCCGCGCTGATCGGCTTCGACGACTACGCCTCGCTGTCACTGGCGACCAAGATGGCCGACTCGCCGACGCAGGTCATCGCCTTCCTGGATGACCTCGCTACCCGCGCCGTGCCGCAGGCGCGTGAGGAGTTCAACGAGCTGGCGGCCTACGCCACCGAGAGCCTCGGCATCGACGACCTGCAGCCGTGGGATGTCGGCTATGCCAGCGAGAAGCTGCGCGAGTCGCGCTACGCGATCAATCAGGAGCAGCTGCGCCCCTACTTCCCGGCGCCGCAGGCCATCGACGGACTGTTCGAGGTCGTCAACCGCCTCTACGGCATCACCTTCAAGCAGCGCGACGTGCCGGTCTGGCACGAGGACGTCAGCTACTACGAGGTCATCGAGAATGACACCCCGATCGCCGGCTTCTATCTCGATCTCTACGCGCGTGAAGGCAAGCGAGGCGGTGCCTGGATGGACGAGTGCCGCGTCCGTCGTCGCCGCGAGGATGGCAGCCTGCAGTTGCCGGTCGCCTACCTGACCTGCAACTTCACCCGCCCGGTGGGCGATCGCCCGGCGCTGCTGACCCACGATGAAGTGGTCACGCTGTTCCACGAGTTCGGTCACGGCCTGCATCACATGCTGACCCGTCAGGAAGTCGCCGAAGTCTCCGGCATCAATGGCGTGGCATGGGACGCCGTCGAGCTGCCCAGCCAGTTCATGGAAAACTTCTGCTACGAGCGTGAAGGACTGGATCTGATCGCACGTCACGTGGACACCGGCGAGCGTCTACCCGATGACATGCTCGAGCGCCTGCAGGCAGCCCGCAACTTCCAGGCGGCGATGACCATGGTCCGCCAGCTGGAGTTCTCGCTGTTCGACTTCCGCCTGCATCATGAGCTCGACAAGCCGTCGGCCAGCGATGTCCAGGCGCTGCTCGACGAGGTGCGCAGCAAGGTCGCCGTGGTGCCGGCGGTCGAGTTCAATCGCTTCCAGAATGGCTTCAGCCATATCTTCGCCGGCGGTTACGCTGCGGGTTACTACAGCTACAAGTGGGCCGAGGTGCTGTCGGCAGACGCCTTCAGTGCCTTCGAGGAAAGCGCGGTCTTCGATACCGCCACCGGCCAACGCTTCCGTGACGAGGTACTGGCACGCGGTGGCTCGCGTGACGCCGCCGAGCTGTTCCGCGCCTTCCGTGGCCGTGACCCGCAGGTCGATGCCCTGCTGCGTCACTCCGGCATCGGTGCCCAGGCGGCCTGATCTCGCCCCGTCTCGTGATGGCGCAAGCCTGACCACGAGCCGCTGACCATGCGCCCCTGACCTTTACCGGTCGGGGGCGTATCATATGGCGCATCATCCGCCCGAGGCGGGATTGCCAGACCTACCCTGACCCTGACTGGAGGCACCATGTCTACCATCAAGCGCTTCATCGCCGGTGCCGTCTGCCCGCGCTGCGGAGCAATGGACCGCCTGCGCACCTGGGAGCAGAACGAGACCCGCTACCGTGACTGCGTGTCCTGCGACTTCTTCGAACAGCAAGCCATCGAGGAGCCGCCGACCCTCGCCGAGATTTCCACGCGCGTGAGCGAGCCCCGCGAGACGCCGGCGAGCGATGAGGTTCAGCCGGTGCGCATTCTGGATCCCGGCAAACTGCACTGATATCTGCTGTATCACTGCGACATGAAAAAGCCCCGCCAATTGGCGGGGCTTTTTCATGTCATCTCGGCAGGTGGTTCAGTTGACCACAGGCCAGTCGACCACACATCAGTCAACTACACCGCAGGCAACGCGCGAGCCGCCACCGCCCAGCTTGGGCGTATCGGTGTAGTTGTCACCCCCGGAGTGGATCATCAGCGCATGGCCGCTGAGATCGTTCTCCTTGAGGCGCGGTGCCAGCACCGGCAGCGAGATCTTGCCATCGGCATCGACACTCAGCGCCGGAAGGTCACCGAGGTGGCCATCACCGTAGGGGCCCTGGTGGGTACCGGTCTCTTCTGGATCGAAGTGGCTACCTGCCGCGGCGGCGGCGACGGTCTCGCCATCCTTCTCAGCCGGTTCGCAGCTGGCATTGGCATGCAGGTGGAAGCCGTGGATGCCGCTCTCGAGCCCCTCGATCTTCGGCGTCAGCAGCAGACCGTCATCGGTATCCTCGGCCATGACACTGCCGACGGACTCACCGACGCCATCACTGCTGACGCGATGCATTTCCACCTCGGTGGCTGCCTGGGCGACACCGCCGAACAACCAGGCGCCGAGCGCCACCGTCGCGGCGGTCTTGAGGGGCTTTCTGGAAGAGGGCGTAAAGGATGCCGTGTGCTGTGTCTCGTGATTCATGAGCAATCTCTCCATCACTGAGGCCGGCGTCACTGCCGACGCCTTGAGTGGCTTGCGGGCCGCTGTCACTAGCGGCTACCCATCAGACCTCAGGGCGATCGACGTCACATTCAATGCCACTCTTCCAATGACTTGCCGTGCACACCCGGCGCACGTGACTCAACGAGAAGCGATACCCAGATTTTCCAGCACCTTCAGACACGGCTCGGCCTGGTTGAGGGTATAGAAGTGCAGGCCCGGTGCGCCGCCATCCAGCAGACGCTGACTCATGCGCGAGATCACCTCGGTACCGAAGGCCTGGAGGCTCTCGCTGTCATCGCCATAGCTCTCGAGCTGGCGGCGGAGCCAGCGCGGGATGTCCGCACCGCAGGAATCGGAGAAGCGCGCCAGCTTGGTGTAGTTGGTGATCGGCATGATCCCCGGGATGATCGGCTGCTCGATGCCGGCGGCACGCGCGCGCTCCACGAAGTGGAAATAGGCATCAGCATTGAAGAAGTACTGGGTGATGGCGATATCGGCGCCGGCCTGCATCTTGCGCGCGAAGTTCTCGAGATCGCTATGGTAATTGTTGGCCTGCGGATGGCACTCGGGATAGGCCGCCACCGCGATCTCGAAGTGATCGCCGGTCTCCTCGCGCACGAACTCGACCAGCTCGTTGGCGTAACGCAGCTCGCTGCGCGAGCCCATCCCGGAGGGCAGGTCCCCGCGCAACGCCACCAGGCGCTTGACACCCTGCTCACGATATTGCGCCAGGATCTCACGCAGCTCACCGCGGTCGCTGCCGACACACGACAGGTGCGGCGCGGTGCAGATGCCGCTGGCGCTGACCGACTGCACGGTGTTGAAGGTACGCTCACGCGTGGAGCCGCCCGCGCCATAGGTGACGGAGAAGAACTCCGGCTCCAGCGCCGCCAGCTGATCGCGAACCCCCTTGAGCTTTTCACGCCCGGCCTCGGTATTCGGCGGGAAGAATTCGAAGCTGATCCCTGACGGATGTTCGCTTGCACTCATGGGGCGGCCCTCGTGGTCGTCGTGTCCGGCATTGATGTCGTTATCGCCGCACACTTCGCGGTGTGCGTGCAGCAATACACGTCCGGTGCGTCACGCCACCGCCCTTGCACTGCATGTCGAGCATTCTGACCGCCGCCGCCGACCCCGGCCAATGAAAGGTTTTCGCCTCAACTTCAATGCCATTCATATAAGAAAGTGCGTGTTTATAACCATTGCTGACGGTGGCATCCTGCTCCTCAGTCCTGCCCCTCACCAGCCGCGCAACCACGCGACCCAAAGCCTGATGCGCGACCCAAAGCCTGATGAAGGAAAGGCGCAATGAGTGACATTCATGGGATGACGCTGACAGGGGCCACACGGCATGATGAACCAAAAGGACAATGACGCTTCACAAGGAACCGTGATGGACCACATCGATCTGCAGCAACCGCTCTGGATGCTGATCACCTTCGTCGCCCTCGGCGCCCTCTGTGCACGCCGCCTCGCGATCGATCCGCGCCCCATCGCCACCTTGCTGATCTATGTGATCGCGCCGCTGACCTTCTTTCGCGGGCTGGTGCTCGGCGAGCCATCGCTGAGTGATCTGGGCCTGACGCTGGGGCTGTTCTCGCTGGCCAGCAGCATCTGCCTGCTGGTGCGCCCGCTGGCCGCGAGATTCTTCCCGCCGCAGGAAGCTGCCCTGCTCGCCTTCTCCTCGGGCACCGGCAATACCGGCTACTTCGGCCTGCCGGTCGCGATGCTGTTACTGCCGCCGGAAGGCGTGACCCAGTACCTGTTCTGCCTGCTCGGCATCACGCTGTATGAATTCACGCTGGGCTTCTACGTCAGTGCGCGCGGGCAGTTCTCGATGCGCCAGAGTCTGGTCAAGATCGTGCGTCTGCCGCTGATCTACGCCTTTCTGGCCGCTCTGCTGGTAGGGACACTGGGCCTCGAGGTACCGGGGGCGGTGATGGAGGGACTCGACTACTTCAAGTACAGCTACACGGTGCTGGGCATGATGATCATCGGCATGACGCTGGGCGGTGTCAGCCTGCGCGAGATCGACCCGCGCTTCATTCTGGCCGCGACCGGCCTGCGCTTCGTGATGTGGCCGCTGCTGAGTCTGGGCAGCGTGATGCTGCTGGGCAGCCTGTTCGCCCTCGACCCGGTGCTGGCGCAAGTGTTGCTGCTGCTGGGCGTGGTGCCGATGGCCGCCAATGTGGTCGTGCTGGCCATCGAGCTGAATATCCAGCCGGCCAAGGGCGCGATCGCGGTGATGCTGACCACCCTGGCAGCGCCGTTGATCATCCCGCTGTATCTGTCATGGATGCTGGCGATCAGCGGCCTGGGGTGAGGCTCAGGCGCCGGCCATCCCGGGCGTGACAGCGTCGGGCGTCGTGGCCGGCGCCTGACGCGGCATCAGATGGCGCGGCGCCGTCTCGAGGATCTGCCCCTGCCAGTCGATCAGGTGCAGCGCGCCTTCGGCATCTTCTGCCAGCGCGGTGCAGTGCTCGACCCAGTCACCGTCGTTGCAGTAGAGCACGCCTTCCTCAACCCGGAAGCCCGCCTGGTGGATATGCCCCCCGACATAGCCATCCAGCCCTTCGAGGCGCGCCTGGCGCATGGCGGCTTCCTCGAACTGGGCCACGTAGCGCTGGGCGGTACCGCTGCGACGCTTGAGCGCGCTGGCCAGCGACCAGTACGGCAGCCCGAACATGCCACGCGCGCGATTGCACCAGCGATTGAGCGACAGGATGAAGCCGTGCATGCCATCGCCCAGCTTGAGCAACCACGGCGCGATGCGCACATGGGTGTCGAATTCATCACCGTGGGAGACCAGCAGGCGACGACCGCTGCCGGTGGTATGGATCGCGCGCCGCTCGATGCTCACATTGTGCAGCTTCAGGCCGCACAGGCGACGGAAGGCGGCATCATGATTGCCGGGAATATAGATGACCTCGCAGCCGCTGCGCGCCAGACGCAGCACCCGCGCCACCAGTGCCTGCTGGTCCTTGTCGAGCACCGCACGCTTGCGCATCGCCAGCAGGTCGACGATATCGCCGACCAGATACAGGCGTTCCGGGCGCACGCGACGCAGCAGTTTCGCAAGCAGCGCCGCCTGGCAGTCCGGAGTCCCAAGATGCACGTCGGAGATGAACAGCGTACGAACCTGACCGAGAGCGTCGGAAGCAGGCGACATTTCAGCATGGGGAGCCGATTGCAAAGCGGTCATGTCAGTCACCTCCGGGTTGCCAGGCGGAATCGACAGGCGAGGCCCAGATGGCCCCTGTCGTTGCCCAGCAAGACTGAGGGGAGGCGATGACATACCCGTAACAGCGACATGAAAAAGCGATGACAGCCATGGCCATCAATCACTTGCGGCATTGATTAAGGGAAGTTCGCGGGCTTTCTCACGCCTGAGGGTCCTTGGCGCCCGCCATGGCCCGCCGCCGAGCGCGCTTCTGACGATACATGCGGTCATCCGCGATATGGATCAGATCATCGACATCCACATCGCCCTGCAATACCGGGTCGTGGGTGACGCGCCCGATGCTGACCTCGACCGGGAAGGGGATTTGCTGCTGCAGGCGTTGCTCCTGAAGATGGCGCATCAACTGGGTCGTCGCCTGCTGGCTGGCCATATCACAGGCTCCGGGCATGACGACCAGGAATTCATCGCCGCCCAGACGGCATGCCAGTCCGTCTTCACCAGCCGCCTGGGCGACACTCCGGGCCACCAGCTGGATCAGGCGATCACCCTCGGCGTGCCCGAAGCTGTCGTTGACGTGCTTCAGGCGATCGACATCCACGAACAGGATCGACATGCATTGCCGAGTGCTCGTGCTCTCGGCCAGCATCCGCTCGAGAAAATCCAAGCCGAACCGGCGATTGGGCAGCTCCGTCAGCAGATCATGATTGGCACGGTATTCCAGCTCGTTCTGCTGGATGAGCAACCGCTGATTCATGTCGTGCAATTCGAGATTGCGCGCCTCCAGTGTGCGCTGCAGCCGGATGGTGCGATGGAAGGTCGAGGCGCGGGCGTGCGCCAGTGCCGGCGCTATGAAGAGGGTGCCCAGGATGTAGGCACCGCCCGCACCGGCCAATGTCGTCAACGACAAGGGACTCAGCCACAGAAAGATGGGCACATAACACACTATCAGCGGCAGGCTGCTGGCCAGCTGGTAGCGCCAGCCCCACACCAGCCAGGCGGGCATGGCGATCAGCATGCAGGTCGAGAAACTCAGGTTCCACAACGTCAGCGTCAGCGCATCCGGAATCAGCGCGGCCCCGAAGCAGAAGAAAAGATTGGCGGGTATCGCCCCGGCCAGCAAGATCTTGTCCGCGAACACGTCGCCGCGGCGCAGCTGGAGGATACATAGCAGACAGCAGAGGAAAATGATCAGCCGCCCCACCCACAATGCCTGCCAGGCAGACGGCACCTGGAAATAGTCAAACAGCAGGAAGCAGGCGAAGCACGCCATGGCGAACATGATGAAGGTATTGTTGATTCGCGTGCGATAGTGCTGCGCTTCGATATCCGAACCGTCCCTGCCCGGCAATATCAGATGTTCATGAAGCGGCATGTTCCATCCTCGACACTCGGTAGCATCAGCCAATGTTACACCGCGTACAGAGCACACCTCACTGCAATAAAGAGTTGATCAGTAAACGCAAGATTACCGTCTGCCTGATAGAACAATGTGGGGTGTCATCAGGCTGGCCAGGCGAGGCAAGGACGAAGAGGTGTCGGCAATACGAACGCGCCGGCAACACGAACGAAAGCGCCCTGCTGTCGTCATCCTCCTCGATGGCGACAGCAGGGCGCTGAAGGTACAGCCAGGTCACGGCCAGTCATTGCAACCAGACATCCGGGCTGGTCGCTGCCACTATCGTGGCGTTTGCTTTGGCCGACTCTGACTCAGCGCTTGTCGTTCGACTCTTCCGAGTGGCTGCGATCGCCGACCACCGCCGTCACCAGCTTGCCGATGCTCAACCCCTGCACGAGGATCGAGAACAGCACGATGATGTAGGTGGTGACCACCAGCGGCTCGCGGTAGTCGCCTTCGGGAATTGCCAGTGCCAGTGCCACCGAGATGCCGCCGCGCAGACCGCCCCAGGTGAGTACGCGCGTGGTGCCGGGACGGAAGGTGTACCAGCGGCGCAAGAGGCTCAGCGGCAGGCCGATCAGCGCCAGGCGCGAGAGCAGGATCACCGCCACCAGCACCAGCGCGATGCCGATCGAGGTCAGCGTGATCGGCATCAGTACCAGCTCAAGCCCGATCAGCACGAACAGCACCGCGTTGAGAATCTCGTCGACCAGCTCCCAGAAGCCGTCCAGATAGCGGCGGGTGTTGTCAGACATGGCGCCATCACGCGCCATGTTGCCGATGATCAGCCCCGCCACCACCATCGCGATGGGGCCGGAGACGTGCAGCGCCGAGGCCAGCGCGTAGCCGCCCAGCACCAGCGCCAGACTCAGCATCACCTCGACCTGATACTGGTCGATGCTGCGCATCAGCTGATAGACCAATGCGCCCAGCGCCAGCCCGAGCAGAATGCCGCCGCCGGCTTCCTCGAGGAACAGGAGTCCCATGTGGCCGAGTTCGACCTCGCCGCTGCCGGCCGACGCCGCACTCAGCAGCGCGGTGAACAGCACCACCGCCACGCCATCATTGAACAGCGACTCGCCGACGATGCGGATCTCCATATCGGCAGGTGCGCCGGCACTGCGCATGATGCCGAGCACGGCGATCGGGTCGGTGGGCGAGATCAGCGCACCGAACACCAGACAATACAGGTACGGCACCTCGATACCGGCCCACTGGAACAGCCACCAGGCGGCGGAGCCGATCACCAGCGTCGAGATCAGCACGCCCAGCGTGGCCAGCAGCCCGATGGAGCGCCGATAGGCCTTGAGGCGCGAAAGATCCACGTGCAGCGCGCCGGCAAACAGCAGGAAGGACAGCATGCCGTCCATCAGCAGGCTGTTGAAGTTGATGCGCCCCAACCAGTCTTCCGCGGTATCGGCCACGACGGTGGTCACCGCGAAGTGATCGAGCCCGATCACGCCCAGCGACAGCACCAGACCGATGGCCATCACGCCGATGGTCGGCGGCAGCCGCAGGACGCGATGATTGAACCACATGCATACGGCAGTGATGGTGATGAACAGTGCAGCGAGATTGAGCATCCGAAACGGTCCTTTGCAGTGGCGCCGATACCCCTGATGGCATGACGTCCTTGTCATTCTTTCCAGTTCTTCCGTCGCGTGAGCGGCGCGTGGCTGCCAGAACGAATCGTGGCTACCAGAGCGGCTCATGGCTACCAGAGATCGCCGTGGCGTTCACGGTGGCAGAGATAGAAACGCAGCTCGAACTCACGCTGATGATACTCCGGCTGCATGTGACAGCAGAGCCGGTAGAACGCCTTGTCATGGGCCTTCTCGCGCAGATGCGCCAGCTCATGCACCACGTTCATGTTGAGCAGCGGCTCCGGCAGGCGCCGGAACAGCGACGAGATACGAATCTCGTTCTTGGCCTTGAGCTTGTTGCCCTGCACCCGCGACACGAAGGTGTGCAGCCCCAGGGCGTTGTCGATGACGTGAATCCGGTCGTCGTAGATCACCTTGCTGATCGGCGCCGAGCTGCGCAGATACTGATTCTTCAGCGCCATGGTGTAGTCATGCAGCGCCCGCGCGCCCTGCAGCTGGTGGGGCTCGGGATACTTGCCGAGAAAGAAGGCTGCCGTCTTGCCCGAGGCCAGCAGTTCACTCGCCTGCTGTTGGATCTCGGGGGCGTAGCCCTTGAGATAGCGTAGATCAGCCACTGGGCATCTCTCCTGTTGCTGTCCGAAGGAGGGCCAGAGACAAGAAAACCCGCCGAGGCGGGTTTTCTTGTCATGGCGCCGAAAGCGAGGGGCGAGACGTCCGCCACCTGCCAGGCCTGTCGAACTGGCGGATTTACAGGCCAGCGGCAGCCTTGAGACCAGCGGCACGATCGGTCTTTTCCCACGGGAAGGCGGTGAAGGTTTCGGTCTTCTTCTCGCCGCTCACGTCGGTCCAGCTGTAGCTGTGCTCGAACGGCTCACGACCGAAGTGGCCGTAGGCAGCGGTCAGCTGATACATCGGGTGCGCCAGGTCCAGCATGGTGGTGATGGCGTACGGACGCAGGTCGAAGTGCTCGCGCACCAGCTCGACGATCTTGGCATCGCTGATCTTGCCGGTGCCGAAGGTGTTGATCGAGACCGAGGTCGGCTCGGCGACACCGATGGCGTAGGAGACCTGGATCTCGCACTTGTCGGCCAGGCCGCTGGCGACGACGTTCTTGGCCACGTAGCGACCGGCATAGGCGGCGCTGCGGTCGACCTTGGACGGGTCCTTGCCGGAGAAGGCGCCACCGCCGTGACGGGCCATGCCGCCGTAGGTGTCGACGATGATCTTGCGACCCGTCAGACCACAGTCACCTACCGGGCCACCGATGACGAAGTTGCCAGTCGGGTTGATGTGGTATTCGGTGGTCTCGGACAGCCACTCGGCCGGCAGCACCTGCTCGATGATCTCGCGCTTGACCATCGCGCGCAGGTCTTCCTGAGACACTTCCGGGTCATGCTGGGTCGACAGCACGACGGCTTCGACGGCGACCGGCTTGCCGGCTTCGTCGTAGCGGAAGGTGACCTGACTCTTCGCATCCGGACGCAGCCACGGCAGCATGCCGTTCTTGCGCAGTTCCGCCTGACGCTCCACCAGACGGTGTGCGTAGTGGATCGGCGCCGGCATGAAGGAGTCGGTCTCGTTGGTGGCGTAGCCGAACATCAGGCCCTGGTCGCCCGCGCCCTGATCTTCCGGCTTGGTGCGATCGACGCCCTGGGCGATATCGATGCTCTGCTTGCCGATCAGGTTGAGGACACCACAGGTCTCGCCGTCGAAGCCGACGTCGGAAGAGGTATAGCCGATATCGGTGATGACACGACGTACCAGCTCCTCGAGATCCACCCACGCGCTGGTGGAGATCTCACCGGCCACGATGGCAACGCCTGTCTTGACGAGCGTTTCGCACGCGACGCGTGCCTGCTTGTCGCGCGCGATGATGGCATCGAGCACGGCGTCGGAAATCTGGTCGGCAATCTTGTCCGGATGCCCTTCGGACACGGACTCGGATGTGAAGAGTGAGTATTCGCTCATTGGTCCTCGACCCTCTTTTCGGATGCGGGGATGATTCGGCCACTGACGGCAGACTGCGTTGACGACCGAGTAGAAACACGCTTGCGGCGCACGATGAAGCTCAACACGGGCGGTTGAGCCTCGGGGGGGCGAGTTTACACGCCACTTATGTGAGTTCCTAGCGTATTGGGGCGCGTGGGGGCGTCCAATCGAGACCTTTTTGCGACAAGCGCTGCACACAGGGTAATAAGCCATTGCCACCTTTGGACGAGCACACATCCCGGATGCGATTTGCCGCGCCCTGTCATCTCGGTGACAATACCCGCCCGGAGATCACGCTCGGACGCGAGTCCGCGCGTACAAGGTTCACGCGACGCACTGTCCTTTCCGGCGCACTGTTTCAGGCGCACAGTCCTGAAGGAGACCCAGGCAGCAGCATGCCCTGGCTCTCGGGATGCACTGGGCGTCCGGCGCAGCACGCCGTGATTCATTGCCCCACTCTTGACGCCCGCAGGCGAGGAGCTACTGCATGCCTTCCCGTTTAGACCTGGCCAACGCCATCCGTGCACTTTCCATGGACGCCGTTCAGAAGGCCAAGTCCGGCCACCCCGGCGCCCCCATGGGCATGGCCGACATCGCTGAGGTGCTCTGGAACGACCACCTCAAGCACAACCCGGCCAACCCGAACTGGGCCGATCGTGACCGCTTCGTGCTGTCCAACGGCCATGGCTCCATGCTGCTCTACTCCCTGTTGCACCTCTCGGGTTATCAGCTGAGCCTTGAAGACCTGCAGAACTTCCGCCAGCTGCACGCCAAGACCGCCGGCCACCCGGAATACGGCTACGCACCGGGCATCGAGACCACCACCGGCCCGCTGGGTCAGGGTCTGGCCAATGCCGTCGGCATGGCGATCGCCGAGAAGACACTGGCGGCGCAGTTCAACCGTCCGGGCCACACCGTCGTCGACCACACCACCTGGTGCTTCCTGGGTGACGGCTGCATGATGGAAGGCATCTCCCACGAGGTCGGCTCACTGGCCGGTACCCTGGGTCTGGGCAAGCTGATCGCCCTGTATGACGACAACGGCATCTCCATCGATGGCGAAGTCGAAGGCTGGTTCACCGATGACACCGCCAAGCGTTTCGAATCCTACGGCTGGCACGTCGTCTCCAACGTCGACGGCCACAAGCCGGAAGAGATCAGCGCCGCCATCGCCCTGGCCAAGAGCCACGACGACAAGCCGAGCCTGATCATCTGCAAGACCGTGATCGGCTTCGGCTCCCCGAACAAGGAAGGCACCGAGTCCTGCCACGGCGCGCCGCTGGGTGACGACGAAGTCGCCGCCACCCGCGAGAAGCTGGGCTGGGCCCACGCGCCCTTCCACATCCCGGAAGACATCTATCAGGGGTGGGATGCCAGCGAGCGCGGCGCCAAGCTCGAGAGCGACTGGGATACGCGCTTCGCCCGTTACGCCGAAGCACACCCGGAACTGGCCGCCGAGTTCACCCGTCGTCTGGAAGGCAAGCTGCCGCACGCCCTGACCAGCGAGAAGATGATCGAGGATGCCCAGGCCGCCGGCGACAGCCCGGCCTCGCGCAAGGCCTCCTTCGAGTGCCTGAACCAGCTCGGCCCGCAGCTGCCGGAACTGCTCGGCGGCAGTGCCGACCTGGCCCCGTCCAACCTGACCTTCTGGAAGGGCGCCCAGGCGATCACCCGCGAAGACTTCAGCGGCAACTACCTGCATTACGGCGTGCGTGAGTTCGGCATGGGCGCGATCATGAACGGTGCCGGTCTGCACGGCGGCTTCATCCCGTACGGCGCGACCTTCCTGATTTTCATGGAATACATGCGCAACGCCGTTCGCATGGCCGCCCTGATGGGTCAGCAGGCCGTCTATGTCTTCACCCACGACTCCATCGGTCTGGGCGAAGATGGCCCGACGCACCAGCCGATCGAGCAGCTGACCAGCCTGCGCACCACGCCGAACCTGTCCACCTGGCGCCCGGCGGATGCCGTGGAGACCGCGGCGGCATGGGATGCGGCCATCAAGCGTCACTCCGGTCCGACCGCGCTGATCCTGTCGCGTCAGAACCTGCCGCACCAGAACCGCGACAAGGCCCAGCTGGCCAACATCAGCCGTGGTGGTTATGTGCTGAAGGACGCCGCCAACGGCCAGCCGGAAGTGATCCTGATCGCCACCGGCTCCGAAGTCGGCCTGGCGATGGATGCCGCCGCCGAGCTGGAAGCCGCCGGCCGCGCCGTGCGTGTCGTGTCCATGCCGGCCACCGACCTGTTCGATGCGCAGGACGCGGAATACCGCGAATCCGTGCTGCCGTCTTCCGTCACCGCGCGCGTGGCGATCGAAGCCGGTCATCGTGACTACTGGTTCAAGTATGTCGGCCTGAACGGCGACATCATCGGCATGGAGACCTTCGGGGAATCCGCGCCGGCCGGCGACCTGTTCAAGCACTTCGGCTTCACGGTCGAGAACGTGGTCGAACGCGCCAACAAGCTGCTGGGCTGATCACCGCCTGAGCCACCCCGTCGATGACGGGGTGGGATGCAGATCGACGCCGCCGCCTCCCACTGGGAGCGGCGGCGTTTTCGTCTGTGCGACACTCGGGAAGACCTCAAGCGTCACCGGCTGTCGCCTGTAGTCGACGTGGCTCACACGAGTCGCGGTCGTGATGACACGATTCATCCTGCATGAGCGGTCATTCTCCAGCGACCGTACCCATGAAAGACAGCGCAGACGGCGACTACACAACCCCACCAGTTGGGTAGTGTGACTACGTGTCCTTAGACGAAAAAAACCAGAAATCAGGCGCTTGCGCGCCTTTCGCTCCCTCCGCCCAGCAAAGCGATGCGCTACCATGGACCCCCTGAAAAATACTCGGAACACGACATCCTTGAACCACCAGCCGCCTCTGTCCACCGCCGACGCTCCCCAGGGAGACAAGGCGTCCCGACGCCAGGGAAATGCTCCCTTGCGAGTGGCCATCAATGGCTACGGACGCATCGGTCAGTGTGTGCTGAGAGCGCTGGTAGAACGTGAAGCACGCGGTGAGTCACTGCCGTTGGAAGTGGTCGCGATCAACGAGCTGTCAGATCTGGACACCATCACCTACCTGACCCGCTACGACACCACCCACGGCCGCTTCCCCGGCACGGTGGAACAGCGCGACGGCCAGCTGATCGTCAACGGCCATGCGATCAGCATCCTGTCCGAGGCCAATCCAGATTGCCTGCCCTGGCGGGCATTGGGGATTGACCTGGTGCTGGAGTGCTCCGGCAGCTTCAAGGACCGCGCCACCGCCGAGCGGCATCTGGCAGCAGGCGCCGGACGACTGCTGTTCTCCCAGCCCGGCGATACCGACGCCGATGTCGATGCCACCATCGTGTGCGGCATCAACCAGTCGGCGCTGGCCCCCGCCGAGGCGGGGCAGGCAGGCAGCGGCATGCGCATCGTCTCGGCGGCGTCGTGCACCACCAATTGCCTGATTCCGATTCTGACGGTGCTGGAAGAGGCCTTCGGTCTGGAACGCGGCGTCACCACCACGGTGCACTCGGCGATGAACGACCAGCCGGTGATCGACGCCTACCACCAGACGGACCTCCGACTGACGCGCTCGGCGATGAGTTCGATCGTGCCGGTGGACACCGGCCTGGCCAAGGGCATCAACCGCCTGATGCCGCACCTGGAAGGACGCTTCGAATGTCTGCACCTGCGCGTGCCGACCATCAATGTGTCCTGCATGGACATGTCCATCGAGGTGAAGCGCGACGTGAGCGCGGATGAGGTCAATGACCTGCTGCGCGAGGCCTGCACACAACGCCTGCAGGGCCTGATGGGATTGAGCGAGGAGCCGACGGCTTCCATCGACTTCAACCACGATCCGCGCTCGGGTATCGTGGATGCGACCCAGACCCGTGTTGCCGGCGGCCGGCTGATCAAGATGCTGTGCTGGTTCGACAACGAATGGGGCTTTGCCAATCGCATGCTGGACGTCGCCACCCATTGGCACGCCTGCGAGATGACAACGCCTCTGGCGAGGGAAGCTCTCTCCACCGATTCACGACCAAGGAACCCGTCATGAACGTGCAAACGATGACCGCCCTCGACCTGTCCGGAAAGCGTGTGCTGATCCGCGAAGATCTCAACGTGCCGATCCGCGACGGTCAGGTGACCAGCGACGCGCGCATCCGTGCCAGCCTGCCGACCATCAAGGCGGCACGTGACGCCGGCGCACGCGTGATGCTGATGAGTCATCTGGGCCGCCCTACCGAGGGTGAGCCGGAAGATCAGTTCTCGCTGGCACCGGTCGCGGCACATCTGGGCGAGCTGCTGGGCAGCCCGGTGCGCCTGATCAACGACTATCTCGACACGGCACCGGATATCGCCGAAGGCGAGGTCGTGCTGCTGGAGAACGTGCGCTTCAACAAGGGCGAGAAGAAGGACGAGGAATCCCTGTCCCGCGCCTACGCCGCGCTGTGCGATGTCTACGTGATGGATGCCTTCGGCACCGCGCACCGTGCCCAGGCCTCGACCCATGGCGTGGCACGCTTCGCGCCAAACGCCTGCGCCGGCCCGCTGCTGGCCGCCGAGCTGGAAGCCCTCGAGAAGGCAATCGCCGCACCGCGTGCGCCGATGGTCGCCATCGTCGGCGGCTCCAAGGTCTCCACCAAGCTCGACGTGCTCAAGGCGCTGTCCGACAAGTGCCATCAGCTGATCGTCGGTGGCGGCATCGCCAATACCTTCATCGCGGCGGCCGGTTACAACGTCGGCAAGTCCCTCTACGAGGCTGATCTGCTCGATACCGCTCGCGCGCTGATGGACAAGGTCGAGATTCCGCTGCCGACCGACGTCGTCGTCGCCACCGAGTTCTCCGACAAGGCCGAAGCCGTCGTGCGTGCCGTCGCCGATGTCCAGGACGACGAGATGATCTTGGATATCGGTCCGGAGACCGCCTCACGCTTCGGTGCGCTGCTCAAGGATGCCGGCACCATTCTCTGGAACGGCCCGGTCGGCGTGTTCGAGATCGAACAGTTCGCCAACGGCACCGAGCAGCTGGCGATGGCCATCGCCGAGAGCGATGCCTTCTCCATCGCCGGCGGTGGCGACACCCTGGCGGCCATCGACAAGTACGACGTCGAGTCGCGCGTCTCCTACATTTCCACCGGTGGTGGCGCCTTCCTCGAATACGTGGAAGGCAAGGTACTGCCGGCCGTTGCGGCATTGGAAGCCGCAGCAAGCTGAACCCGCCTGTGTCCTCATTGGCGCAGGCTTAGAGTCACGGCCACAAGGTCGCCCCCCGTCAGCTGACGGGGGGCACCTGACGCTTCTCCACTCGATTCCTCAAAAAGACAGGTGATGTCATGGCATTGATCAGCATGCGCCAGATGTTGGACCACGCAGCCGAGTACGGATACGGCATCCCGGCGTTCAACGTCAACAACCTCGAGCAGATGCGCGCCATCATGGAAGCCGCCGACCACACCGATTCTCCGGTGATCGTCCAGGCCTCCGCCGGCGCACGCAAATACGCGGGCGCGCCGTTCCTTCGCCACCTCATCCTGGCTGCGGTGGAAGAATTCCCGCATATCCCGGTGGTCATGCACCAGGATCACGGCACCTCGCCGGCAGTCTGCCAGCGCTCCATCCAGCTGGGCTTCAGCTCGGTGATGATGGACGGCTCGCTGGGCGAAGACGGCAAGACCCCGACCAGCTACGAATACAATGTCGATGTGACCCGTCGCACCGTCGAGATGGCCCACGCCTGTGGCGTGTCCGTCGAAGGCGAGCTGGGTTGCCTCGGCTCGTTGGAAACCGGCATGGCCGGTGAAGAAGACGGCATCGGTGCCGAAGGCAAGCTGGACCACGACCAGATGCTGACTGACCCGGAAGAAGCCGCCGACTTCGTCAAGAAGACCCACGTCGATGCCCTGGCCATCGCCATCGGCACCTCCCACGGCGCCTACAAGTTCACCAAGCCGCCGACGGGTGACACCCTGTCCATCCAGCGCATCAAGGAAATCCACGCCCGCATCCCGGAGACTCACCTGGTGATGCATGGCTCTTCCTCCGTGCCGCAGGACTGGCTGGAAATCATCAACGAATACGGCGGCAAGATTCCGGAAACCTACGGCGTGCCGGTCGACGAGATCGTCGAAGGCATCAAGCACGGCGTGCGCAAGATCAACGTCGACACCGATCTGCGCCTGGCCTCTACCGGTTCCATCCGTCGCTTCATGGCCCAGAACCCGTCTGAATTCGACCCGCGCAAGTACCTGAAGGAATCCGTGAAGGCGATGCGCGACATCTGCATCGCCCGCTACGAAGCCTTCGGTGCCGCCGGTCATGGCAGCAAGATCGACCCGATCAACCTCGAAGCGATGTTCGAGCGTTACAACCGTGGCGAGCTGGACCCGAAGATCAACTGATCGGACGGCCCCCGCCTGCCCCCTACCCGCACGCGGGCAGGCAGGGAAGGAAGAGAAAGGCGACCCTTCGGGGTCGCCTTTTTTATGCGCCTCAGGGTGCCAGCCTCTCGCGCACGCAGGTATCCTTTCGAGATTCCGTTTGGCATTGATCATTCATCACCGTATCGCAGGAGACATCATGGCCTCGCTCAAGGATCAACTGTCCGGGCTTGTCTATTCCACCGAACATGGCGCAACCTGCCCTGAGTGTCGGCGTGCCGAAGCCGAGTGCGAATGTGCCGACCTCGCCGAGCGTGAACGCCTGGCAAGCCTCGATGGCGTGGTGCGTATCCGTCGCGAGACCAGCGGTCGCAAGGGCAAGGGCGTGACCACCGTGAGCGGGATTCCGCTCGCCGAGAAGGAACTCAAGGCCCTGGCCAAGACTCTCAAGCAGCGGTGCGGCACTGGCGGCAGCCTCAAGGATGGCATCGTGGAGATCCAGGGCGATCACCGCGAGACGCTCAAGGCGGAACTCACGCGGATGGGCTATACCGTCAAGCTGGCCGGTGGCTGAACGCCCGCTGCGCGCACCATTGCCTTCCATCTCGCTGCACAAGGGATTTCCATGCTGAACTTCATCACGCCACGCCGGCCTTCGGCTCGCACGCTCTCGCTCTCTGGCCTGCTGCTGGCCACGCTCGGGCTGGGTGGCTGCATGACCGGCCCGGACTTCACGCAGCTGGAGGCGCGCGTGGTGCCACAGCAGGCCTTTACCGCACCGCCGGATGCGATGCTGGAAGTGCGCCTGGTGGATGTCTCCCGCGCCGATGCCGAAGCTGGGCTGATTGCCAGTACCCGCTATGGCGGCCTGCGTGAAGGGCCTTTCCCGGTCAGCCTGCAATACGATCGCAATGCCATCGAGGAAGGCCATCGCTACGCGCTGCAAGCCGATGTGCGCAGCGAAGGGCGTCTTTATTGGATCAATGACAGCGCAGTGCCGGTGCTGGGTGACGGCAGCGTCTCACAGGGCGAGGTCGAGATCCCGCTCACGCCACTGCCGCGTGCGCTGGGCCACTGATGGCGCCTACGCCCGGCCCGATCAGCACGTTCGGCTTGACCTGTACGTTCGGCTTGATCAGCAGGCCCGTCTCTCACCGATAGGACACCCCAATGGATTGGCTGGAATACCTGTTACCTGTCTTCTTCCTTACCCCTCTGGGTGCCATCGCGCTGGTGGTGCTGGGCATGCGCGGCCTGCATGAGCGGCGCATCCAGTCGCCACTGACCCGCCGTCAGCTGCGCGAGCCGGGCCAGAGCCTGCGCGATCGTCTCGATGAGGCCTTCCAGGCGCTGTTTCTCGACGGGGCGCTCGGGCCGCTCATCACCTTGAGCCCGCTGGTCTACGGCATGGGGCGCATGGTGTTCGGTGAAGAGCAGAACTGGCTTGAGTGGGCCGCCTATGGTCTGGCCTGTGCGCTGTTCGTGCTGATCTTCGCGCTGCGCCTGACGCGTCACTTCCAGCGTATCCGCAAGCTCAAGCTGGGGCTGGCCTGCGAGCTGTCCATCGGTCAGGAACTCGACCAGCTCATCCGCCCGGAGCAGCTGACCAGCATGGTCTATCACGACGTGCCTGCCGAGGGCTTCCATATCGATCATCTGGTGGTCACCCCCGCTGGTGCCTACGCCATTCGCACCAAGGCGCGCTCACGGCCGTTGGATGCACTGGGCGCACTCAAGGATGAGGTCAAGCTCAAGGATGGTCGCCTGTACTTCCCGGGCTATCGCGAGCGCAAACCGCTGCGCGAGACACGTACCGCACGCGACTGGACGGCCGCCTGGCTGAAGCGTGAGTGCGGTGTCGAGGTTCCGGTACATGGCATCCTGGCCCTGCCGGGCTGGAAGATCATCCGCGAGGGAACACAGCGTGCCGAAGACCCGGATGTCGTCAATGGCGAGGGCCTGGCCGAGTGGCTGAGCACCCATTGCATGGCTCCCGAAGAGGGTTGCCCGACCCTGGATGACGCCCTCAAGCAGCGCATCAACGAAGCGATTCTCGACCGCGTTCAGGCCGAGCGCCTCGCCATAAACTGATCCTCCGCCATGCTCCGGCCCCTCGGAGCATGGCAGCGCCAGACAAAGGCTTGCCAAGGCGCCCCGCCCGGCGTTAAATACGCGCCGGTCCAGCCTTGGCAACCTTATCGCGCTATCGCAATGATGGCGCTCTTGACGACATATCCCGCATGAAACTCATCACCTTCGACGCTTTTCGTACCCTCGGCATCCCCGGTGTTCGTTATATCAAGCCGGAGCGCATGCTGGATCACCTCGACGAGATCCGCGCCGCCGACATCTTGCTGTTTCCCGAATACTGGCAGATCACCACTCTGGTCTACGGCCTCGGCAAACGCATCTTCCCCAGCCTGCCCAGCTACGCGATCGGCCACGACAAGGTCGAGCAGACGCGCGTCTTTCAGGCCATCTGCCCGGACAATGTGCCGCCGACCGAGATTCGCGGCGCCAGCCGTCAGGCAATCGATGATATCGAGGCGCGCTTCGGCTACCCGCTGATCGTCAAGGAAGTCAAAAGCTCGATGGGTGTCGGTGTGAAGCTGATCCAGTCGCGTGGCGAACTGGAAGCGCATGCGGCGGAGCATCCGGTGCTGTATGCCCAGCCGCGCCTGGAGATCGACCGCGACCTGCGCATCGTGGTGGTAGGTGGCGAAGTCATCACCGCCTACTGGCGCGTCACGCCGCTGGGCGGCTATCGCTCCAATGTCAGTCAGGGTGGCGAGACGGACTACGACAATATTCCGGCCCCCGCCATCGCCCTGGCCCTGCACCTGGCCGAGGCATTGAGTGTTGATCATGCCGGCTTCGATATCGCGATGGTCGATGGCCACCCGATGATCTTCGAGTTCAACCGTCTGTTCGGCAATCAGGGCATCCAGGATAGCTCTCGACGCATCGGTGCCGCCATCGGTCGCTATCTGGCCCTCGACAATGACGACAAGGAACCGACGCCGCCGATCCTCACACCACGCCGCGTGCGCCGCGCGACACTCAAGGAAACCGGCTGACATCTTGCGGGCGCACGCCCCTGCCTGCCCTGAACGACAAGACGCCGCCCAATGGGCGGCGTCTTGTCGTCTGGTACTGGCCGCTCAACTGGCCAGCTGGCTCATCTCCTTACAGGCGCGAGGGGCGGCTGTGCGGGTCGCCTTCGATATGATCCTTGGGCGGGTCCTGCCGCGGCTTGCCTGCTGCCGGCACATCCTCGTCGGGGATTTCCCAGGTGCCTTCTTCGGTCCAGGGGTCATCCGCCGGGAATTCCTCGATATTGATTTCCTTGACCGTGTAATCCGGCTGGTAGCGCAGGTCATAGTGCGCGGCACGCACGATGGAGATGCACAGCATCAAGGCCACTGCCAATAGCGGCACCCCCCCGATGATGGAAGCCGTCTGCAGGGTCTCCAGCCCGCCGATGAACATCAGCACGATGGGCATGAACGACAGGGCGAAGGCCCAGAACAGGCGGTTCCAGCGCATCGGCTCTTCATCGACTTCCTTCTGGACCACAGCGGCCAGAATGTAGGAGATGGAGTCGAAGGTGGTCGCGGTGAAGATCAGCGCCAGCAGCGTGAAGGCGAAGATCACCACGTAGTCCAGCGGCAGCGTGTGCAGCATCGCGAAGATGGCCGCGGTCGGGCTCTGGTCATTGAGGATGGTGACCACGTCCAGCTCACCGGACAGCTGCAGGTAGAGGCCGTAGTTGCCCATCACCATGAAGAACAGGAAGCAGCCCATGGTGCCGAAGAACATCGAACCGGCGACCATGGCGCGGATGGTGCGGCCCCGCGAGATACGCGCGATGAACAGCCCCACGCTGGGCGCGAACACCAGCCACCAGGCCCAGTAGAAGATGGTCCAGTCCTGCGGGAAGTGCGTGTCCTCGAAGCCCTTGAACTCAGCGAACGGCTCAAGCCAGGTGGCCATGTGGATCAGATTGCTCATCACGCGGCCCAGCGCATCCAGACCGGTATTGGCCATGAACAGGGTCGGCCCCACGATGAAGATGAACAGCAACAGGCCGACCGCCAGCCAGAAGTTGATGTCTGACAGCAGCTTGATGCCCTTCTTGAGGCCCACGTAGGCGCTGTAGCCGAACAGGGCGGTACACACCAGCAGCACCACGATCTGCGTGGTCAGCGACTTGGGCACCCCGAACAGCTCGTGCACCCCCTCGTTGATCATCGGTGCCGCCAGCCCCAGGGTGGTCGCGCCGCCGCCCAGCATGCCGAAGACGAAGCTGATATCGATCAGCTTGCCCAGCCAGCCATGTGCCAGCTTTTCGCCCAGCACCGGCATCAGCGCCTCGGAAATCTTCAACACGCTGTGGTGACGCACGTAGTAGAAGTAGGCGATCGGCACGGCGGGGATCAGGTAGATCGCCCATGCCAGCGGGCCCCAGTGGAAGATGCCGTAGGCCGCGGCCCATTCCGCTGCCTCCGGTGTCTGGCCTTCCACATGGAATGGGGGCGACTGGTAGTAGTAGACCCACTCGATCATCGACCAGTACAGGATGGAGGCCCCGATGCCGGCGCAGAACAGCATCGCCGCCCACGACACGATGGAGAATTCAGGCTTCTCCTCGGCATCACCGAGCTTTATCTGACCGATGTCGCTGAAGATGATGTAGATCATGAAGCCGCCGGCCCCCACGCCGAGCAGCAGATAGAGCACACCGAGCTTGCTGGTGACGAAGTTCTTGGCCGCCGATACCCACATCGCGCCCTGCTCGGGGAAGATGACCAGGGGTAGCGTCACTGCCAACAGCAGGAAGATCGAACCGAAGAAGGTCGGCTTGTCGATCATGTCGAAGGGCTTTTCGGGCCGATCCCCCGCCGCCTTGGCGGATACCTTTCGGGTTTCCTTGCTCATATATAAGCCTCATTTATCGTTGTTGCCATGCATGATAACAGCTTATCATGAGTGATTGCGATACACGCATCCCCACTGCGTACAATCCTAGTACAACGATCCAAGCGCCTACGTAAAGATAATTTAACGCAAGCAAGTCATTTATTAGCGCCTGGCAGGCCTTGGCGCTCAGGGCCCAGAGAGGAACAGGAAGCACGACGACAGGGCTGGCAGCGACAGGCAAATCAGCAAGGAAGACACAGTCAGAACAAGCAGCACAGAGGTGGGCAGCCACAGAGGGGGAAGACGCAGAAAAGGCGCAGAGAAGGCAGCAGATGTCAGGCCGGACCGCAGGCATCCACCAGGGAACGGCACATCGCCGCTACCGCTCCCTGGCGGGAAATGATGAGGCTGAAAGTGATGAAGCCTGCAGTGGTCAAGCTTGGGTGAATAGGCATGAAGAGATCAGGCTTGAGATGATCGGGCTGATGGCGCCTCGCTCTCAGTCACCGCGCAGGCGCCCGCCCATCTCCTGGGCGAGGTCCACCGCGAAGTGGTCCGTCATGCCGCCGATGAAGTCGAGCATGCGCCGATAGCTGCGGTAGAGATCCCAATCCTTGGTCGGCGTGTTCTCGCCGATCAATGCCAGCACACGTTGATGCTTGAAGCTGGAACGCCCCGTGGTATGCAGCTCATGCGCAGCGCCGATGAAGGCCTCGAGCAGGATGCCCAGCGTGGTGTAGGCGCCGATCTCCAGCTTGGCCTTGCGCTCGTTACGGAAGATCTTCTGGCGCGCCAGATTCTTGGCTTCCCGCACGCCCCAGCCGAGGTCGGGGTGGCACAGGTCGAGCAGGTCTTCGCTGAGCGTACCGGCCAGCAGTTCCGTCTCGCGCTGGACGAAAGCCTCGGCGACATCATTGACGGCACGCTCCATCGCCGCGCCTCTCAGCGCCGCCACCTTGCGCCGCTGGGAAGTGCCGCGGGCGACCATCTCCTGATATTCGCGCGGCTCGCCACCGCTGATGCCGGTGAGAATCTCGAATACTTCCTCGAATTGCAGGATGCCCATCTCGAGGCCATCTTCCAGGTCCAGCAGCGCATAGCAGATGTCATCGGCGGCCTCGACCAGCCACGCCAGCGGGTGACGGCACCAGCGTCCATCGGCCCGTGCCAGCAGACCGCAACGCTCGGCGACCTGATCCAGCAGCACGCGCTCGCTCTGATAGCAGCCGAACTTGCCGCCCGCCGTGGCGTGCTCCACCGTCCACGGGTACTTGAGCAGCGTGCCCAGCGTCGCTGCCGTCAGGCGCATGCCGCCATGGAACTGGTTGTATTCGATCTGGGTGACGATGCGAAAGCCCTGGGCATTGCCTTCGTAGGTGAGCAGGTCCTCGCGCTCGGCATCGCTCAGCCCGGCCAGCCGACCGTGATCACTGGCGGCCTCGGCGGCGAACCAGTCACGGATGGCGTACTCCCCGGCATGCCCGAAGGGCGGGTTGCCGATGTCATGCCCCAGGCAGCCGGTCTGGACGATGACACCGAGATCCGACGGCGTGATCCAGTCGGGCAACTGCTCCTTGAGCTTCTCGCCGACCATCATGCCCAGCGAGCGGCCGACGCAGCCGACCTCCAGCGAGTGGGTCAGGCGCGTGTGGATGTGGTCGTTGTCGGTCAGCGGATGAACCTGGGTCTTGCGCCCCAGGCGACGGAAGGAACCCGCGAACACGATACGGTCGTGGTCCTTGTGGAAGGGAGTCCGCCCCATCTCACGCGATACGGTGCCCGGTGCGTCATGCAGGCGACTCGGTTCCAGCAGTCGCTCCCAGCTCATTGATGACATCAGGCAACTCCTTGGCAGGCGCCGAGTGCTGGCGCCGGCGAGCAGATAACAGGTGAATGACGCGCATGAAAAAAGAGAACAGGGATTGTGGCACCCTGTTCTCCTTGTCTCCAGCCCGCTCAAGTCATCCTCAGCTCGCCAAGATTGCCCTCGAACCCGCTCAGGCTATCCTCAGTCCTCGGCCAGCGCCGGCAACAGCACCTTGAGCTTGCGGGTCAGGGTGTTGCGCCCCCAGCCCAGCAGCTCGGCGGCTTCGCCCTTGCGACCACCGGTATGCTTGAGGGCCGTCTCGATCAGAATACGCTCGAAGTCGGGCACCGCTTCTTCCAGCAGATGGGTATGACCGGCGGCAAGCGCGCGGTCTGCCCACTCGCGGAAGGCACCACGCCAATCGCCGGAGGCCGCCTCGGTGCCGCTGGCATCTCGCAGCTCCGGCGGCAGGTCCTCGATCATCACTTCACGCCCCGAGGCCATCACCGTCAGCCAGCGACAGGTGTTCTCGAGCTGGCGCACGTTGCCCGGCCAGTCGAAGCGCGTCAGGTGTTTCTCCGCGGCCTCCGTCAGCACCTTGGGCTCGGTCGACAGCTCACGCGCGGCCTCGCCCAGGAAGTGACTCATCAGACGCGGGATGTCTTCGCGGCGCTCCGACAGGCGCGGCAGATGCACGCGAATCACGTTGAGGCGGTGGAAGAGATCCTCACGGAAACGCCCATCCTCGACCAGCTTTTCCAGGTGCTGGTGCGTCGCGGCGATGATGCGCACGTCGACCTTGACCGGCGTGATGCCACCGACACGATAGAACTCGCCATCGGCCAGCACGCGCAGCAGGCGAGTCTGGGTCTCGGCGGGCATGTCACCGATCTCATCGAGGAACAGCGTGCCGCCATCGGCCTGCTCGAAGCGCCCGCGGCGCAGCGCCGTGGCGCCGGTGAAGGCGCCCTTCTCATGGCCGAACAGCTCCGATTCCATCAAGTCCTTGGGAATCGCGGCCATGTTGAGTGCGATGAACGGCTTGGCGGCGCGCGGCGAGTGCTGATGCAGCGCCTGGGCCACGCGTTCCTTGCCGGTACCGGACTCGCCGTTGATCAGGACGGTGATATGCGACTGTGACAGGCGGCCGATGGCGCGAAAGACTTCCTGCATCGCCGGCGCTTCGCCGATGATTTCCTTGGTCAGTCCTTCCGGCACGGCGGCGGGTGCCTTGGATTCACGGGCATGTGCCACGGCGCGCCGTACCAGCGCCAGCGCTTCATCGACATCAAACGGCTTGGGCAGGTATTCGAAGGCGCCGCCCTGATAGGAAGCCACGGCGCTGTCGAGGTCGGAATGCGCCGTCATCACGATGACGGGCAGGTCCGGGTATTTCTCGCGCACGCGCGCCATCAGGTCGAGGCCATCGGTTCCGGGCATGCGGATATCGGTGATCAGGACATCCGGACACTGACGCATGATGCTGGCTTCGGCCTGGTCGGCACGCTCGAAGGTTTCCACCTCGAGGTCGGGTTGTGCCAGAGCGCGCTCCAGCACCCAGCGAATGGCGCGGTCGTCATCGACGATACAGACGCGGGCAGTCTCGCTCATGTGTGATCTCCAGAAGTGCCGGCTAGCGGAATGAGTAAACGGAATTCGGTATGGCCGGGGCGCGAGTCACACTCGATCAGCCCCTGATGCTGGTGCAGGATGCCCTGGGCGATCGACAGCCCGAGCCCTGAGCCTTCGGCGCGCCCCGAGACCATCGGGTAGAACAGCGTCTCGCGCAGGCTCTCCGGGATGCCGGGGCCGTTGTCGATGATCGCCAGCTCGCACACCAGTCGGTGGCGCTCATGGCCCAGCGTGAACTGACGACGAGCGCGGGTCCGCAGCGTGATCTCCCAGGGCGCCTCTTCGCCCTCGTGCGTATCCGGACGGGGCTGCTCGTTGAGCGCCTGGGTCGCGTTGCGTGCGATGTTGAGTACCGCCTGGATCAGCTGTCCTTCATCGCCGATGACCTCCGGGAGGCTCGGGTCATAGTCGGCCGTCAGCTTGATGTGATGCCCTTCCGCCGCCAGCAGGGAGCGCACCCGCTCGGTCACCGAGTGGATGTTGACCGGTGACTGCAGCGGTGGCCGGTTCGGCCCCAGCATGCGGTCGACCAGATCACGCAGGCGGTCCACCTCCTCGATGATGATGCGCGTGAATTCCACCATCTGCGGTTCGGGCAGGTCACGCTCGAGGAGCTGGGCAGCGCCACGAATGCCGCCGAGAGGATTCTTGACCTCATGCGCCAGCCCGCGTGTCAGCACCTTGACCGCCTCCTGGCGGGCGATCAGCGCTTCTTCGCGCGAGATCTGCATCAGGCGGTCACGCGGTTCTATCTCGACCAGCAATTCATCGGCGCTGATGGGCGTCGCGGTGAAATCCACCGTCAGCGCTTCATTGGCCGCGTTGATGATCTCGGCCTCACGCTGAGTGTAGGGATGCTGTTCCTCCAGCGCCTTGCGCAGCACATTGACCAGGGTGTCATCCAATCCGGACATGTTGTCGGGCGTACTGCCCTTCACGCGCACCAGACTCACCGCCAGCAACGTCTCCGCGGCGGGATTCATCCAGACCATCTGCAGTTGTGAGTCCAGCACCACCACGGCAGTGTTGAGGTGTTCGAGCAGTCGTTGATGCATGGGTTTGTTCGCCATCTGCAGTACGTCTCCCTGTTCTGCAATAACCGCGCCAGTCTGGTGCAGGCACCGAGAACACGGCGTCCGATGCTGTGCAACCATTTCGGCCCCCTCATATTGGCACCAAAATGGTGCAGGCGAGAAATCGCGCTCGAGCTCGTGTTGCTTCACTCCGCCATCAGGCAAACCGATATCGACTGGCCCAGACACGAAAAAGCCGCCCGAAGGCGGCCTGTCAGCCAAGGAGAAACGCGAGATGAAAGAAGGCCGCCCAGACGCTGCTAGCCTCCGCCAGCATTGGCAGGATTGTTGGGATTGCGAGGCAGATTGACGCTGGCGCGTTGCACATAGACCACCTTCGGCTCGCTGGTCTGGCGTACGCGGCCGGTGGAATCCAGCAACTCCGCCTGGATGACATGCTTGCCACGCTCCAGCGCCGGCACCATGAAGACGGTACTGTGCATGGCGGATTGAGACGGCGCGCCATCCACGGTCACGCGCACCTTGTCTTCCGGACGCAGCTTGGGCTCGATCCCCAGGCGTACCGCCAGATTGCCCGCCTGCCCGGTCTGCAGCGTTTCCTCGTTGGACGGGCTCTGGATGGTGAAGGTGGTATAGCCACGGAAAGCCACATCCACCGCAGGCGCCCGGGTGCGGGTGCTCTCGCTGGATGAGGAAGAGCTCACGCGCGACGGCGTGCTGCGCCGCGGCGGCAGGGATTCTGTCGACGGCACCACGCTGAGCGGCGTCAGCTGCACCTTGCTGCCGCCCGCAGGCTGATCACTGAAGACCACGTTGCCGTTGGCATCGACGTGGCGATAGACCTGGGCCGCCTGAAGATCGAACGACAGGCTCGTCAGCATCAGCGTCGCTGCCAGCAGCAGGCACTGCAGTGGCTCGGGGCGCGCTGCTGGCAGTGCACGCGAGTCCGTCGCGGGGTTCGCGACGCGCAGGGAGGATACGAAGGGCCACATCCGAAGATTCCTGAAGAGAGTCATGGGAGGCCAGAAGCCGCAGGCAGCTCCAGCGGGATTGGGTCTATCGGCAGGCGATCCTGCTGCCTGATGACAAGGCTAACAAGTTACAAAGCTTACCGCGTTGATGCCAGCATTTGGGGCCCTCGACAAGACGCCTGTGGGCATTGACTGTCACGCAAGGCTACCACCGCGCCCTGCAGGTCTGTCATCAGCATGGCCGATATCAGGGAAAAGGATCAGAGCAAAGAGTCAGAACGAAAAACAGGGCCACACCTGTCGGTATGGCCCTGCTGTCGTCATCGTCCGGGGCTTGCCTCCACCTGGAAGGCACCCCGTCAGATGGCGTGGCTAGCGAATGGCTGCCTCAACCTCTGCAGCGCCTGGACGCTGCTGTACTTAGGCGTTGCAGTGCTTAGACGCTGTAGTACATGTCGAATTCGAGCGGGTGAGTCGCCATGCGCAGGCGCTGGACATCTTCGCCCTTCAGCTCGAGGTAGGCATCGATCATGTCGTCGGTGAAGACGCCGCCCTGGGTCAGGAACTCACGATCGCCGTCCAGCGCGGTCAGGGCCTGTTCGAGGCTCTCGGCCACGGTCGGGATGGACTTGGCTTCTTCGGCCGGCAGGTCGTAGAGATTCTTGTCCATCGCGTCGCCCGGGTGGATCTTGTTCTTGATACCGTCGATACCGGCCATCAGCATCGCGGAGAACGCCAGGTACGGGTTGGCCGTCGGATCCGGGAAACGCGCCTCGACACGCTTGCCTTTCGGGCTGGCAGTGTACGGAATGCGGATGGAAGCGGAACGGTTGCGGGCAGAGTAGGCCAGCATGACCGGCGCTTCGAAGCCCGGCACCAGACGCTTGTAGGAGTTGGTGGACGCATTGGTGAAGGCGTTCAGGGCACGAGCGTGCTTGATGATGCCGCCAATGTAGTAGAGGGCCATTTCGGACAGACCCGCGTACTCGTCACCGGCGAACTGGTTGTCGCCATCCTTCCAGAAGGACTGGTGAACGTGCATGCCGGAACCGTTGTCACCGACCAGCGGCTTGGGCATGAAGGTCGCGGACTTGCCGTAGGCGTGAGCCACGTTGTGGATCACGTACTTGAGTTCCTGAACCTCATCGGCCTTCTTGACCAGGGTATTGAACTTGACGCCGATCTCGTTCTGGCCGGCGTTCGCCACTTCGTGGTGGTGAACTTCGACTTCCTGACCGATGGCTTCCAGGGTGTTGCACATGGCAGCACGGATATCGTGGAAGCTGTCGATCGGCGGGACCGGGAAGTAGCCGCCCTTCAGACGCGGACGGTGACCCAGGTTGCCGCCTTCCGGCGTGGAATCGGTCGCCCAGGCACCTTCTTCGGAAGAGATCTTGAACATGGAACCGTTCATCTCGTTCTTCCAGTGCACTTCGTCGAAGATGAAGAATTCCGGCTCCGGACCGAAGAAGGCGGTGTCGCCCAGACCGGTAGACTTCAGGTATTCCTCGGCGCGCTTGGCGACGGAGCGCGGATCGCGCTCATAGCCCTGCATGGTGGCCGGCTCGATGACGTCGCAGCGCAGCACCAGGGTGGTGTCTTCGGTGAACGGGTCGAGGAAGGCAGTGCCGTCGTCCGGCATCAGGATCATGTCGGATTCGTTGATGCCCTTCCAACCTTCGATGGAGGAACCATCGAACATCTGGCCGTTCTCGAAGAATTCCTCATCCACTGCACGCGCCGGGATGGAGACGTGCTGCTCCTTGCCCTTGGTGTCGGTGAAGCGCAGATCAACCCACTTGACTTCGTGTTCTTCAATCAGGGCAAGTGTCTTCTCAGCCATGGTAATTCTCCGATGGAGCCGGCGGCTCTGGTTACAGTTGGTGTCAGCGTTGTCTGGGGTTATTGCTCTATTTTGTAAGCCTTTTCTCTCATGGTCGGCGTCGTTATGCCAGCCATCAGACAGGATGCTCTAACAATGCAGCGAGCGTGCCAGAATGGCGCACGCCGCATCGTCGATTTCAGTAAGATCATGAATATGCTGAAAAAAAACATCATCATCTTCATGCATGCAGCACGAAAACCCGACCAAGGATGGGCCGACAAGGTGCAAAAATTCTTGCCGCGCAGTGCAGATTCATCATTTGGGTGCACCAAAAAACGTCATTGCTCCACGATGGTGCAAAATACTGGATCTCAAGTATTTCTCCGCTCACACCCGATGATCACGTCAGCATCACATTGCGGTCATTTCTTCCTTTCCTCCTGATGTCGGCCTCGACTCACAAGTTTTTTTCATGCGCGACAGGGGGGCGGAAAAGACTTGAGAGACAATCATTTGGGCACTTCAGACCAATTGAAGGCACTCGCTGACTCGCCTCGTGAATGCACGATGCTGGCAGGAGGCATGCCATGCCCCCTATAATGCGCCCCAAATCACAAGCGCCCGGTACGCGAGCGCCCATTTTCCGCACAGGTTCCCGTCGTGATCGAGAAACTTCGCAACATAGCCATCATCGCCCACGTTGACCACGGTAAAACTACCCTGGTCGACAAGCTCCTGAGTCAGTCCGGCACCCTGGACCGCAAGGCCGAGGGTCAGGAACGCATCATGGATTCCAACGACCAGGAAAAAGAGCGCGGCATCACCATTCTCGCGAAGAACACCGCGATCCAGTGGAACGACTACCACATCAACATCGTGGATACCCCCGGGCACGCTGACTTCGGTGGCGAAGTCGAGCGCGTGATGTCCATGGTCGATTCCGTGCTGCTGCTGGTCGATGCCGTCGATGGCCCGATGCCGCAGACGCGCTTCGTGACCCAGAAGGCATTCGCCCAGGGCCTGAAGCCGATCGTCGTCGTCAACAAGATCGACCGTCCGGGCTCTCGCCCTGACTGGGTCGTTGACCAGATCTTCGATCTGTTCGACAACCTGGGCGCGACTGACGAGCAGCTCGACTTCCCGATCATCTACTGCTCTGCCCTCAACGGCATTGCCGGTATGGACCCGGAAGACCTGAAAGACACCATGGACCCGATGTTCCAGTCCATCGTCGACATCGTCGAGCCGCCCAAGGTCGAGCTGGACGGTCCGTTCCAGATGCAGATCTCCGCACTGGACTACAACAGCTACGTCGGCGTCATCGGTCTGGGCCGCATCAAGCGCGGCGCCGTCAGCCCGGGTCAGCAGGTGTCCATCATCACCAAGGAAGGCGCTGTCCGTAAGGGCAAGATCGGCCAGGTCATGACTCACATGGGCCTGGACCGCGTGCAGACCGACAAGGCGACTGCCGGCGACATCGTCTGCATCACCGGTATCGAGAACCTCGCGATCTCCGACACCATCTGCGACACCGCCACTGTCGAAGCGCTGCCGCCGCTGACCGTCGATGAGCCGACCGTCTCCATGACCTTCCAGGTCAATGATTCTCCGTTCGCCGGTCAGGACGGCAAGTTCGTCACCAGCCGCAACATCCGTGAGCGTCTGGACCAGGAACTGATCCACAACGTCGCACTGCGCGTCGAACAGGGCGAGACTCCGGAGAAGTTCGTCGTCTCCGGGCGTGGTGAGCTTCACCTCTCCGTTCTCATCGAATCCATGCGTCGTGAAGGCTTCGAGCTGGCCGTGGGCCGTCCGGAAGTCATCATCAAGGAAATCGACGGCAAGAAGCAGGAGCCGTACGAAGAAGTCATCATCGACTGTGAAGAGCAGCACCAGGGCTCCATCATGGAAGAGCTGGGCTACCGCAAGGGCGAGCTGACCAACATGAACCCGGATGGCAAGGGTCGTGTGCGTCTGGACTTCATCATCCCGTCTCGCGGTCTGATCGGCTTCCGTGGCCAGTTCCTGACCCTGACCTCCGGTACCGGTATCCTGACCAGCCGCTTCGATCACTACGGTGACCTGAAGGAAGGCGCAGGCGTCGAGCGTCGCAACGGCGTCATGATCTCCATGGTGCCGGGCAAGGCGCTGTCCTACGCCCTGTACACCCTGCAGGAACGTGGCAAGCTGATCATCGGTCACGGTACCGAAGTCTATGAAGGCATGCTGGTCGGTATCCACAACCGCGCCAACGACCTGGTCGTGAACCCGACCAAGGCCAAGAAGCTCGATAACATGCGTTCTACCGGCAACGATGAAAACATCGTGCTGACGCCGCCGATTCGCTTCACCCTGGAACAGGCGATCGAGTTCCTGGATTCCGATGAGCTGGTGGAAGTCACTCCGCTGCACATCCGTATCCGCAAGAAGCACCTGAAAGAGAACGAGCGCAAGCGCGCCAGCAAGTAAGCTGGCCCAGCCCGCCCCCTGTCTGATGGCAGGGGGCATCGTGCTCAAACGCAAAAGACCCGCCAACTCGGCGGGTCTTTTGCGTTTGAGCACTTTTCGCTGTTGCCGCAAAGGGCAGCATGACCATCTCTCTAATACTTATGAATGTCATTGCAGGAAGTGCGTCGCTATTAGGGCTCGCAGAATAAGGCAACTTTGCGCGATACCTTGGCCTGAGGCATCTCTAACACTTAAATGAGGGTTATATGAGGCATATTTGTGTTGTGCATATAGCGTCTTCATCCAGAGCATGCCACACGCGGCCAATGCCACTGCGCAACGTAATGTCTTGATGTATTGATAGTGCGCAATCACACACCACAGAGCGAAGATAAATCGTCAAATTCTAATGATGCGTCGCGTTTGGACGACGCAAAAACGAGACGTCGATGCGCGGTCACTAGGGTCAACGCAACGGAGCAGGTATCTTCTGCCGGAGCTTTCTTCATGCATATCCTGCAGTTAACGAAGACTTGTTCACCACACGCCACCCGGAGCAGGGTCCTCTTACCGATCCTCGTGAGCACTCGCCATGTGTCGCCATTGCCACGCCAGGTGTGTGCAATGCGTCACGAATACGCTCCAGAAGACCCGTATGAAAGGATTCAGCAATGAGCATCAAGCAACGCCTCGAAGTCCTGCCATGGGACACGCTGGCGCGTTACCGCCTGATCGAGATCATCGCCTTGTGGGAGGGGCGCGTCACTTCGCGTCATCTGGGCAACGCCTTCGGTATCGCCAGACAGCAAGCCTCGCGCGTCATGAAGACCTACCGCGAGACGGTCGCCGAGAACAATCTCGAGTATGACCCCGTCATCAAGGGCTACCGTCCGTCGGCGAATTTCTGCCCCATGCTGACGCGGGGTGAGGTCGATGAATACCTGCAATTGCTGGGCAATCACGACAATCTGAATCCGCATTTCACCGGGTTGGGGCTAGGGCAGGCAAATACCGAGGCCCTGCGCCTGCCGTCGCGCAGCGCCAGCCCACCTGTGGTCAGGGCCTTGATCGAGGCCGCCAGTCAGGGCGCGCGTCTCGAGGTGACCTATGCCTCTCTCAACTCCCCCCAGGGGGAGGAGCGCATCCTGTGCCCGCACACGCTGGTCTACGCCGCTGGCCGCTGGCATGTGCGAGCCTTCTGCGAGAAGAACCGCGCTTTTCGCGACTTCGTGCTGTCTCGATTCCGCGCGGTGCCGGAGCTGTTCGGTGAAGCCCTGGAAGGTAGCCAGCGCGAGTGCGATGAAGGCTGGGAGACGCGAGTCACCTTGAAGCTGGGCGCCGACCCACGCCTGACACCCGCCGAGCGCGGCCTGATAGAACAGGACCACGGCATGGTGGATGGTGAGCTGCACTTGCCGACACGCGGTGCACTGGTGCAGTACGTCCTGCGCGAGCTGGGCATCAATCCGGACCATCTGGAAGAGTCTCCGCGCGCCCAGCAGCTGGTCGTGCTCAATCGCGACGAGATCACTGACTGGCTGTTCGTCAGCTCCAGCGCCTGACGCGGGAGTGAGCGGGTCTGCCCCTTGCTCTCTCCTGGCTCTTCCAATGCCCGACCACTGTCCAGCCATAGCTCAGTCATAGCCCTCGCGCTGACCTCAAGTTGCCTGAATGGACTATCCATCGCCGAGCGAAGTTTATATGATGACTTCTGCACACAGTCCTTCGCCCTTCCCGGCGGAGGGCTGTTTTTTTGGTGTCCAGCAAGGCCTTGCTCACAAGGGGCTGACACCACGACTGACAGGAGGTCTCATGGCCACACTTCCCTCGATCATCATCAATCGTCTGGACGCCGAACGCCTCGAGCGCCTGATTGATCGCGTTGCCGCCGCCGACCGTCAGGTGGCAGAACAGCTTGAGGACGAGCTGGAGCGCGGCGAGGTCGTCGAGCCTCACGAGGTGCCCGCCGATATCGTCAGCATGAACAGCCGCGTGGAGTTCACGGACCTGACCCGCCAGCAGACTCTGGTGCGCACGCTGGTCTATCCGCATGCGCTGCCCGGCCAGCAGGATGGCCTGTCGGTGCTGGCGCCACTGGGGGCTGCCCTGCTCGGCCTCAAGGTCGGCAGCCTCATCGAGTGGCGGCTGCCGGATGGCAGCCTGCATGAGGTGCGTATCGAGGCGCTGCATTACCAGCCGGAAAGTGCCGGCGACCTGCACCGCTGAAACGCCTAGCGCATCAGCAGGCGGCGGATAAGACCATGGATGGCGCGCGCTGTCGGCCCGTCGGCATAGGGCGGATACATCAGCCGCGCGCCATTCATGCGCCCCTTGGCGAAGACTCCCTTGGCCTTGCTGAGCGTCTGGAAACCTTCCCTGCCATGATAATGCCCCATCCCGGACGGCCCGATGCCGCCGAACGGCATGTCATCCTGCGCCACATGCAGCAGGGTGTCATTCAGACACATTCCGCCCGCATGCGTGCCCTCGGTGACCCGCTGCTGTTCTTGCTTGTCGTGGCCGAAGTAATACAGTGCCAGCGGCCGGGGCCGGGCGTTCACATAGGCCATCGCGACGGATAGCGTATCCGCCGGTGCATCCAGCAACGTGCCCTTCACGCTCGTCTCGCCTTCCACCTCATTCGAAGCTCCCGGGGCCGACAGGCCGACGATCGGCAGCAGCGGGCCGAAGATCTCTTCCTGCATCACGCGCATCTCATCCGTCACATCGAGCAACGCCAGCGGCGGCATCAGACGCTTCTCGACCAGCTCCGGGTCATCCCAGTCGGGGCTGTCGACCAGAGGCCTGAGTGTCGCCCCCTTCGCCAGGGCATCCTCGAGCACCTCTCGCAAGCGCTGGTACTGACGCTGATTGATGATGCGCGAATAGTCCTGCGTCTCGCAGAAGCGCGGATAGAAGCGCTGGAATGCCTCGCCCAGCGCCGTGACCAGCAGCGGGACCTGGTCCTCACTGCACAGCACATAGTCCGGCGCGACGCAGGTCTGGCCGGCGTTCATGCCCTTGCCGAAGGCCAGCCGCCCCGCCGCCTCACGACGCTGCGCCTCATCCGCCATCAGCTCACGCGACATGATCACCGGCGACTTGCCGCCCAGCTCCAGCGTCACGGGAGTCAGGTTGTCCGCCGCGGCACGCATCACATGCTTGCCGACCGCCGTGCTGCCGGTGAACAGCAGGTGGTCGAAGGGCAAGGCCGAGAAGGCCGCCGCCACATCGGCCTCACCGATCACCACGGCCACCTGCACCTCATCGAAGGCATCGAGCAGCATCACGCGCAGCGCCTCGGCGGTCTCGGGGGTGAACTCGCTCATCTTGATCATCACCCGATTGCCGGCGCTCAGGGCGCTGATCAAGGGGCCGAGCGCCAGATAGAGGGGATAGTTCCAGGGCACGATGATGCCGACCACGCCCAGCGGCTGATAGACGACACGCGCAGAGGCCGGCTGGAAGGCGGCGCTGACATGGCGCTTCGAGGGCTTCATCCAGCCCTTCAGGTGACGGCGCGCATGACGAATGCCTTCGTAGCTCGGCACCAGTTCGGCCAGCCGCGTCTCATGGGCGCTGCGGTGGCCGAAATCGGCGCTGATCGCCGCGACCAAGACCTCCTCGTGCGACTTGAGCGCATCACGCAGCGAAGTCAGCCAGGCCAGGCGCTCGTTGGCGCTGGGCATAGGCGACAGGCCATAGGCGGCGCGCTGGTCTTCCAGCAGCGCCTGCATGCGCGTGATTTCCCGAGTGGCAGCCTCGCTGCTCTCAGTAGACGAGCCAGCAGGCGAGGCAGCAGATTCAGTCGAGGTAGCAGGCTCAGGCGAAGCAGGATCAACAGGGGCGGCAGTCGTCATGAGAACATCCAGTGAGGGCCGGCGGAGCCAGCAGCGAAGGCAGACAGCCACAAGTATGGCGTACCAGCCGATAGCGACCGGCGCGAGGAGGATCGCCGGCGTGGTTCACCCCGTTTTAGAACACTCGTTTGATGACGTCAAAGAAAGTCGCCTGCGCCGCTGCCGCACGCCGCAATGCAAAAAGCCCCCGCACCGTGAGGTACGAGGGCTTTTCGGGTGTCGACCGGCGATGGCGCCGGTGACGGGAATCCGTTGGCGCGCCCAGCAGGATTTGAACCTGCGACCCCTGCCTTCGGAGGGCAGTACTCTATCCAGCTGAGCTATGGGCGCGCATGCCAGGGTTGCAGTGAACCGAGGCGCGCTTATGGTAACGTCTTGATTCTACGATGTCGAGATATCCCGCCAGCCATGCGGTTGCTGCCCCTCCGGCGAGCGCTATACTGGCTCGATACACAGCCCCAAAAGGTGCACGCCATGCAAGCTCGCCGGCCAGCTGCTTTTCCCCTCAAGCGCTCTCCCCTGTCATTCTCATTGAGCGCGATGCTGTTCAGCGTGCTTGTCAGCGCATCCGCACAGGCCGCAGACAACTCCCGCGAGGCGATTGCCGAGCGACTCAAGCCGGTGGGCGAGCTATGCGTGAAGGGCGACGCCTGCGCCGGTGATGCCTCGGCAGCGAGCTCACAGCCGGCGGACAGTGGCGCTGGCGGGCAAGCCAATGCCGCCAGCGCGATAGACGGCGAGAAGGTTTACGGTGGCATCTGCATGGCCTGTCACACCACTGGTGCCGCCGGTGCCCCGCGCCTGGGCGAGGCCGGCGACTGGGAAGGCCGTCTCTCCAAGGGCGACGAGACGCTCTACACCCACGCCATCGAAGGCTTCAATGCCATGCCGGCCAAGGGCGGCAATCCGGCGCTTTCCGATGAGGAAGTGAAGGCCGCGGTGGATTACCTGCTCGATTCCGTGCGCTGAACCTCAGCGCACAGCACCCGACGGTAAACATCAGCCCAGCAACGAACGCAGGCCCGCGATGGCATCCCGCCCGCGGGCCACTTTCTTCTCCTGATCCTGCGGCTTGTCGGCCCGCCCTTCCCACTCGAGGTCTTCCGGCGGCAGCTCGTCCAGGAAGCGGCTCGGCACGCAGTCCATCATCTCGCCGTAGGTCTTGCGCTGGCGCGCCAGCGTCAGCACCAGAGTACGGCGCGCCCGCGTGATGCCCACGTAGGCGAGGCGGCGCTCCTCCTCCACCGTGTCCATCTCGATGGAGTTGCGGTGCGGCAGCAGGTCTTCCTCCAGCCCCAGCACGTAGACATGCGGAAACTCCAGGCCCTTGGAGGCATGCAGCGTCAGCAGCTGCACGCGGTCGGAGTCATCCTCCTCGGCCTGCTGCTCGAGAATGTCGCGCAGCACCAGGCGTGAGATGGCCGCCGCGACATCGCCGGTCTCGGTATCGCCGATCATCGCCTCGCTGCCCTCCAGCTCCTCCACCTCTTCCTGCGGATTGCCGCTGATCGACTTCTCGAGCTGATCGATCAGGATCCAGACGTTGGCCATGCGCCGCTCGGCGATCTTGGGCGCACTGGCGTTCTGATACAGCCAGCCTTCGTAATCCACCTCGCGGAACAGCTCGCGGATCGCGCTGATCGACTGGCCGGCGTCCATCTCGCGGCGCACGCGGTCCAGCGTGTGGGTGAAGCGGCCGAGGCGGTCCAGCGCCCGCTCGCTCAGCTGCTCACGCAGGCCCATCTCGCTGCAGGCGGCGTAGAGCGACACGCCACGCCCGGTGGCGTAGTTGGCCAGCTTCTCCAGCGTGCCCGGCCCGACTTCCCGCCGCGGCACATTGACGATGCGCAGGAAGGCGTTGTCGTCCGCCGGGTTGATCAGCAGACGCAGATAGGCCATCGCGTCCTTGATCTCGTTGCGCCCGAAGAAGGAGGTGCCGCCGGAGAGCTTGTAGGGAATCTGGTAGTGCTGCAGCTTCAGCTCCAGCAGGCGCGCCTGGAAGTTGCCGCGATAGAGCACCGCGAAGTCACGCCATTCGGCGCCTTCCTTGATGCGCCGCGTGAGAATCTCGCCCGCCACGCGCTCGGCCTCGGCCTCTTCGTTGCGATTCATGATGATGCGGATCGGGTCGCCATCGCCCATCTGCGACCACAGCGTCTTGTCGTAGACGTGCGGGTTGTTGGCGATCAGGGTGTTGGCCGCGCGCAGGATGATGCCGGTGGAGCGATAGTTCTGCTCCAGCTTGATCAGGTTCAGGCGCGGGAAGTCCTCGCCGAGAGTGACGAGATTCTCGGGGCGCGCCCCGCGCCAGGCGTAGATCGACTGGTCATCGTCGCCCACCATCGTGAAGGTCTGGCGCTCCTGCATCAGCATCTTCACCAGCAGGTACTGACTGATGTTGGTGTCCTGATACTCATCGACCAGCATGTAGTGGATGCGCCGCTGCCAGCGCGCCAGCACCTCGGGGTGATCACGGAACAGCACCACCGGCAGCAGGATCAGGTCATCGAAGTCCACCGCGTTGTAGGCCTTGAGATGCCGGTTGTAGGCCTCGTAGATCACCGCGGCGTACTGGGCGTCTTCATCCTCGGCATGCGACAGCGCCGCCCCGGGCAGGACCAGGTCATTCTTCCAGTTGGAAATCTGACTCTGCACCGCGTTGATCTGCTCGGCGTCGGTGTCGGCTTCCTTGTGCATCAGCTCCTTGATCAACACCTTGGCGTCATCGGTGTCGAACAGCGAGAAGCCCGGCTTGTAGCCCAGCGTCTTCAGCTCGCCGCGGATGATGGTCAGTCCGAGAGTGTGGAAGGTCGAGACGATCAGCCCGTGGCCCTCGCGGCCCTTGAGCATCTTGCCGACACGCTCCTTCATCTCGCGCGCCGCCTTGTTGGTGAAGGTCACGGCGGCGATGTTGCGTGCCTTCATGCCGCATTCCTGCACCAGATAGGCGATCTTGGTCGTGATCACGCTGGTCTTGCCTGATCCGGCACCGGCCAGTACCAGACAGGGGCCATCGATGGCGCGCACGGCTTCCTGCTGGCGGGGGTTGAGCTTGGCGAGGCGATCACGGATCTCGGTCATCACGGTGTCCTGCTGGGCGAAGAAAGGGAGCGAAAATGCATCTCACGCGGAGCGATGGTCGATCAATCGCGTGCTGGACGATCAATCAAGAATTGCGGCGCCGGCGAAATCGAGCTGACGCCAGCTTTCATAGACGACCACGGCGACGGCATTCGACAGGTTCATGCTGCGGCTGTCGGCCAGCATCGGCAGGCGCAACACCTGCTCGCGGGGCAGGCTGTCGAGCATCGCCTGTGGCAGGCCACGTGTCTCGGGGCCGAATACCAGTGCATCACCGGCCTGGAAGCTGGCCTCATGCGGCGCGGTGCGACCACGCGTCGAGAGCGCGAAGACCCGCGAAGGCCTCACGCTCGCCACGAAGTCATCGAGGCTGGCATGGCGCTGCACACGTGCCCACTCATGATAATCGAGACCGGCACGGCGCAGGCGCTTGTCATCCAGCTCGAACCCCAATGGCTCGATCAGATGCAGGCGGTAACCGGTGTTGGCACACAGGCGGATGATGTTGCCGGTATTGGGCGGAATCTCGGGCTGATAGAGCACGATATCGAGCATGAGCAGACTCGCGGCAGAAGGCGAAAACAGGGGGCTGCCCGGCGATGATCACCTGGTCATGACAACGCAAAGCGGGCCCCGGAGGGCCCGCCATCTTACCGCAATGCGTGACTCACGCGGAGCACGCGTTGCCGAGAACCATGCTCAGAACTGCAGACGCATACCGACCAGCGGGCCGGAATCCAGTGTGCGTTCGTCACGGTTCTCGAAGTCGGCCTTCACCTTGCGGTAGCCGACATAGCCTTCGACGTTGTCGATGACCTGATAGCGTGCGCGCAGGCCGTATTCGTAGCTGTGCTCGAGGTCGTTGCTGGTCGCGACGTCCGGGGTCACGTAGCCGTAGCCACCCAGCGAGACGCGCGGTGCGCCCGGCAGGTAGTAGTAGCCGTAGCCGCCGAGGCCCAGACCGCCGCCGTCACCGTGGTCGGTGTCGTACTGGCTCCAGCGTGCGCCGAGGCCCACGTCGTATTCGCTGGTGCGCTCGGTGCCCAGCAGCTGGACGTGGCCAGCCGTGACGTCGTCATGGTCATCGCTGGACAGGATACCGCCGCCGAGCTGGACGCCATTGCTGATCTCGCCATTGATTTCGCCCTGAACGGCTTCACTATTCAGGTTGAGGTCAGCGTTGCCGGCCATGGCCGGGGCGGACAGACTGGCAGCGAGGATGGCTGCCGAAAGGCCGAGAATGTTACGGTGAGCTGTCATGTATGCACCTCTGTACGTGACTGGGAAGGTAATGCTGCGCGGGTCATGAACGCTCTCAGGCGCCCTGGAGACCGTATTGCGCACGGTAGTCGCGAATCGCGACCGCATGCCCAGACAGTTCCTGCTGTGCGTATTGTTCCAGATATTCGAGCACCTGGTCGAGCGTCACGATACTGACCACGGGCATGGAGAAACGTGCCTCCACTTCCTGAATGGCGCTGTTCGCCTTCAGGCCTCCCTGACCATCGGGAGCGCGCTCCTGGCGGTCCAGTGCGATCACGACGCCCGCCGCCTTGGCACTCTCGGCGTGGATGATCTCCATCACTTCGCCGATGGCGGTGCCGGCGGTGATGACATCATCGATGATCATCACGCGGCCTTCGAGGGGCGCGCCGACCAACGAGCCCCCTTCACCGTGGGTCTTGGCTTCCTTGCGATTGAAGGTGAACGGCATGTCACGATCATGATGGTCAGCCAGCGCCACGGCCGTCACGGCACCCAGCGGGATACCCTTGTACGCCGGACCGAACAGCACATCGGCCTCCAGGCCTGATTCGACGATGGCACGCGCATAGAAGCGTCCCAGACGTGCCAGGGCCTGTCCGGAGCGGAATAGACCAGCATTGAAGAAGTAGGGGCTCACCCGCCCGGACTTGAGCGTAAACTCGCCAAACCGCAGCACGTCCTGCTCGATGGCAAACTCAATGAACTCCCGCTGGTAGTCCTGCATCCGATATCACCTTTGAATTCGTTAGCCATTTACCAAATCGTCTAAAGCTCGGGTATCATACAGGCGCGACGAACCAGGGACCACGTATGAAAATCGCTACAGTTAACGTCAATGGTATTCGAGAAGCGGTCAGCCGCGGCTTCCTCGACTGGCTTGCCAGTCAGGACGCCGACGTCGTCTGCATCCAGAACCTCAAGGCCAAGAGCTTCGAGCTCGACGACAGCATCCTCTACCCGGAAGGGTACGAAGGCTACTTCCTGGACGCCGAAAAAGACGGCTTCTCAGGGGTTGGCCTCTATTGCCGCCAGATTCCCAAGGCCATCATGTATGGACTGGGCTTTGAGCAGTGCGATAACGAAGGCCGTTACCTGCAGGCCGATTACGACCGCTTCAGCATCTGCTCTTTCCTGATGCCTGATGGGAGTGATCCGGCTGCCAAGGGCGCCTTCATGGAGCAGTACCAGGAATACCTCAGCAAGCTGCGCCGCAAGCGTCGTGATTACATGATCTGCGGCACCTGGCATGTGGCCCACAAGACTGTCGACCTCGCCAACTGGTCCGACAATCAGATGACGCCGGGCTTCAAGCCGGAAGAACGCGCATGGATGGATCAGGTCTTCGGCCCGATCGGCTTCATCGACGCCTTCCGCGAAGTCAATCGCGATGCCGACCAGTACTCCTGGTGGCCAGCGCTGGACAGTGACCAGCCGCGCGCCCGTCAGGAAGGCTGGCGCCTCGACTATCAGGTCATCGACCCGAACCTGCGCCGTCATATCAAGGACGCCTGGATCGACACCGATGCCACCTTCAGCGAGTTCGCACCGGTCATCGTCGAGTACGACCTCGAGCTGTGATGCACGCTGTCACCCCTTGAGCGTTCGGCCTCGGGCCTCCCTGCCAGTCGCATGATCTGCCTTCGGGCACTGACGAAAACGCCCCCATCGCGCAAGCGGTGGGGGCGTTTTCTGTCTGGCCTCAAGCGCTCATGACATCGCTCTGAAGACATGGCACACATGAAGTAGCGCCGGGCCGCAGGACTCAGGCGTCGGCCGGCATGCCGAGTGCGGCGCGCTGGGCGGCGAACAGCTGCTCACCGGTACGCTCGGCGAGATCCAGCAGGGCATTGAGCTCGGCGCGATCGAAGGCTGCGCCTTCTGCGGTGCCCTGCACCTCGATCAGCCCCTTGCCTTCAGCCATCACGACATTCATGTCGGTATCGGCCTTGCTGTCTTCCGGATAGTCAAGATCGGCGACTGGCACGCCCTTGTAGATGCCGACCGACACGGCACTGACCAGACTCACCAGCGGGTCGGTCTTGATCTTGCGCTCACGCTGCAGGCCCTGCAGCGCATCGACCAGTGCCACACAGCCACCGGTGATCGCCGCGGTGCGCGTGCCACCATCAGCCTGCAGCACATCGCAATCGATGGTGATGGTGTATTCGCCCAGCTTCTTGAGGTCCACCGCGGCGCGCAGCGCACGGCCGATCAGACGCTGGATCTCCACCGTGCGGCCACCCTGCTTGCCACGCGCCGCTTCACGATCATTACGGGTATGGGTCGCACGCGGCAGCATGCCGTACTCGGCGGTCAGCCAGCCCTTGCCGGACCCACGCAGCCAGCGCGGCACGCCCGCCACGACAGAGGCGGTGCACAGCACGCGGGTCTCCCCGAACTCCACCAGCACCGAACCCTCGGCGTGACGAGTGAACTCACGGGTCAGGCGGATCTCGCGCGGCTGCTCCGGGGTACGGCCACTGGGACGGATCACGTTGGCTTCGCTCATGGGGATTCCTTGTTGCAGTATTCGGGAGGCCAGAGTCTACACGCCGCAGCCACGGGCGACGACCTTCGCGCCGCGCGGGCCAGACCCGCTCCTGATCACTGGGCGCTCAAGAGCGGCACGCGTACACTTCAGGCTATCAGCGCGGTCGCTCATGCACCGCCTCTCTCGACAGCCAACCGACAAGGAGCACGTCATGGTCCACAGCATGACCGCCTTCAGCCGCCAGACCCATGAAGCCGACTACGGCACCCTGACGCTGGAGCTGCGCTCGGTGAACCAGCGCTATCTCGAACCGCACTTCCGCCTGCCCGACAGCCTGCGCGAACTCGAAAGCACCTTCCGCGAAGGCCTGCGCAAGCGCCTCAATCGCGGCAAGGTCGAACTCTCGCTGCGCTTTGACGCCGAAGCCGGTGCCGACAGTCTCGCCGTCGATGCCAGACGCCTGGGTGAACTCAGCCGCGTGCTTGCCGAAGTCGGCCAGCACTGCCCGGACGCCCCGCAGCCCTCACGCCTCGCCCTGCTCGACTACCCCGGCGTGCTGGTACGCGAAGGCGCCGATCAAGAGCGCATCAAGGCCGATGCCCTCAACCTGTTCAAGCGCGCGCTGGACGAGCACATCGAAGGCCGCGCCCGCGAAGGCGAACGCCTCGCCGAGCTGATCAGCGCACGCCTCGATGGCGTCGATACCCACGTCGCCGAAGTCCGCCGTCTGATGCCGGACATCCTCGCCCGACAGCGTGAAACCCTGCTCGCCCGCCTCGAGGAAGTCCGCGCCACCCTCGACCCGCAACGCCTGGAAGCCGAACTGACCCTGATGGCCCAGAAAGCCGATGTCGATGAAGAACTCGACCGCCTCGACACCCACGTCAGCGAAGTCCGTCGTCAGCTCACCCAGAAGGGCCCCATCGGCCGCCGCCTCGACTTCCTGATGCAGGAACTCAACCGCGAAGCCAACACCCTCTCCTCCAAATCCGTCGTCGCCGACACCACCCGCTGCGCCGTCGAGCTCAAGGTACTGATCGAACAGATGCGTGAGCAGATTCAGAATATCGAGTGATATCCCGCCAAAGGAGTTAGCAGGATGAGCAGACCCGAACCATGGAGTGGTGAAGAAGTCACAGCGATTGTCGAAACGTACAAGAAGATGCTGATTGCAGAGCTTTGCGGTCAGCATTACGTGAAAACGGACCACAATCGTGAGCTTGCCGAGAAATTAAATAATCGCTCAAAGGCTTCTATCGAATTTAAGCATCAAAATATCAGTGCCGTACTGCGTGATGCCGACTGCCCCTATATCAACGGCTACAAGCCGATGAGTAACTATCAGGGCATGCTGGTCGATGTTGTTGAGCGCCACCTGCTGCGTACTGAGCTATTCGATCAGGCAGCACGCAATGCAGCAGACCGGCCGGTCATTGATGCACCGGCCCCCAAAGATACTTCCATCATTGTCACACCACCGGAGTCCAAGACGCCTCAGACCAGCGTGCAGGAGGCCAAGCAGCGTTACGCGACGCCCACACCGGTTAAGCGCGACTACTTGGCACGAGAAGCCCGCAACCATGCTCTAGGGAGTGCTGGCGAACGCTTTGTGGTGGCCTTTGAGAAGATGCGCCTCAGAAAAGAAGGCCGCACATCGCTAGCCGAGAAGGTCGAACATGTGGCGGAAACCCAGGGCGACGGCTTGGGCTATGACGTCCTGTCCTTTGATGTGGATGGACGAGAGCGTTGGATCGAGGTGAAGACGACGGCATTTGCCAAAGAGTGCGCTTTTTTCATCACGCCAAATGAACTCAAGTGCTCGCAAGCCAATCCTGAGCATTACCATCTTTTCCGCATCTTTAGCTTCTTAACCCAACCCAACATGTACTGCTTAAGGGGAGACCTCTACCCGCAATTGACGCTCAACCCACAGAGCTATCGCGCACATCTGCTATAAATGTCTGGCCCCGTCCGTCAACAATTGAAACTCTGCCCGACAAGCGCCATCTTGTTTCCATCCCTCGACTGAGGGCTTTTCCGCTCAAGGAGTCAGGCATGCCTATCGAACAAGTGCTGTACCGTGCAGAAGCCACTACCACTGGGGGTCGTGAGGGCAAGTCGCGTTCTTCCGATGGGGCGCTGGATATCACCCTGAGCACGCCGAAGGAGCTGGGCGGTGGTGGCGGTGAAGGCACCAACCCGGAGCAGCTGTTCGCGGCGGGCTACTCTGCCTGCTTCATCGGTGCCATGAAGCATGTGGCCAGCACTGACGGCGTGGCGCTGCCGGAAGGACTGGAGATTACCGGCAAGGTGGGCATCGGCCAGATTCCGGCCGGTTTCGGTATCGAGGTGGCGCTGGATATCAGTCTTCCGGGCATGGACAAGGCCGAGGCGGATGCGCTGGTCGAGAAGGCGCACCAGGTGTGCCCATACTCCAACGCGACGCGTGGCAACATCGATGTGACGTTGAACGTCAGCGTCTGATGACTGATCGCTAGACACGAAAACGCCGCCCCTCGGGGCGGCGTTCTTGATGGTGCGAGACGCTCGTTAGTTGCAAGCGTGTGAGCCGATCAGACGCCCTGCTCGCGCGCCATGCGGCGGGCAATCAGCGGAGCGTTCCACAGGCTGGGCAGCAGAATCAGAGACACCGGCACGGCGGTGACGACGATGAAGGATTGCAGCGCATTGATGCCGCCATCACCCATCGAGATCAACAGCGCCGCGACCACGCCCATCATCAGGCTCCAGAACACGCGCACGCCGCGCGGCGGATTGTCGTGGCCGCTCATCACCATCGAGACTGCATAAGTCATCGAGTCACCGGTGGTGGCGACGAACAGCGTGGTCAGCACCAGGAACAGCACCGAGATGGTGAAGCCGAACGGCAGCTGCTGGGTGATGGCAATCAGCGCTGCCGGCAGATTGAAGCCGGTGAACGGGCCGGAGACGCTGCCCGGGTTGCTCAGCTCGAATGCCAGGCCGCTGCCACCGATGATGGTGAACCACAGGCAGGTGACCAGTGGCGAGATGACCGCGATCAACAGCACCATCTGGCGCAGGGTGCGGCCACGCGAGATACGCGCGACGAACATCGCCATCAGCGGGCCATAGCCGATGAACCAGCCCCAGAAGAACAGCGTCCAGCCATTCAGCCAGCCATCATCACCCCGGAAGGAGGACATGGCGACGAAGTCACCGACGTAGCGCACCAGGCCCTGCGGGAAGGCTTCGAGCAGGAAGCCGGTCGGGCCCATGATCAGGATGAACAGCAGCAGCGCGCCGCCGAGCAGGACGTTGGTGCTGCTCAGGAACTGGATGCCACGGGTCACGCCGCTGACGGCGGACAGGGTGTAGATGACGGTCAGCAGGAGCAGCAGCGTGAGCTGGGTCGCGTAGGTATCGGGAATGCCGAACAGCGCATTGAGGCCATAGCTGACCTGTAGACCGAGGAAGCCGATGGGGCCGACGGTACCGGCGACCACGGCCAGCACGCAGCAGGCATCGACCAGCGCACCGATGGGACCACGCATGACGCGGTCGCCGAACAGCGGATAGAGCAGCGTGCGCGGCTTGAGCGGCAGGCCCTTCTCGTAATGCAGGTACATGAAGATGATGCCGGTCAGGCTGCCGAGCATCGCCCAGGCCAGAAAGCCCCAGTGCATGAAGCTCTGCGCCAGCGCGTTGTAGGCGGCATCGGCATTGCCCGTCGGGGCGTCCACGCCGAACACCGGCGGCGGTGAGGTGAAGTGAGCGATCGGCTCTGCCGCTGCCCAGAAGACACCACCACCCGCCAGCAACGTGCACAGGATGATGGCCATCCAGCGCAGCGTCGAGATATCCGGCGCTGCCAGCCCGCCCATGCGCACCCGTCCGGTACGGCCGATGGTCAGCACGATGGCGATGACGAAGGTCGCCAGCATCAGCGCTTGCCAGTAGGCACCGAAGTATTGGGTCGAGACACCGAAGGCACTCTGGATGAGCGCGGAGACAGCGTCGAGATCCACCAGTGCGGCGATGGCGAACAGTGCCAATACGCCACCACTGATGATGAAGACGGGCCAGTCGATACCTTGCGGGGTGTGTGCGGGTTCAGCGGGGGGATTTACCGGTGTGGCGGAGCCGGACGAAACAGTCCGGGAAGAATCCGTCATTAGTCAGCCTCTGGGCATGATCTGAGTGACGGGGCAGTGTATCAGCCGTATAACGCTGAACTGTGACACAAGCGGTTGTTTTTACACCCATGTAACGCGACGTATCACCAAGCCTACAGCTGTTTTACATCCGGGCATCGGTGATAACAACTCATGACCTGCCCTGACCTGCTTCGGCTGCCATCTTCGGGCCATGCCAGACTGATCCGTGCATGACGACACGCAAAGGCCCCCCTGGTGGACGGCCTTTGTCACATCAGCCAGTTACAGCCCTTGCTCGCGCGCCATCTGCCGCGCGATACGTGGGGCATTCCACAGACTGGGCAACAGCACCAGCGAGACAGGCACCGCGGTCACCACGATGAAGGATTGCAGCGCATTGATGCCGCCATTGCCCATCGAGATCAGGATGGCTGCCACGACACCCATGATGAGGCTCCAGAACACGCGCACGCTGCGTGGCGGATTGTCATGCCCGCTCATCACCATCGAGATGGCGTAGGTCATCGAATCCCCGGTCGTGGCCACGAACAGCGCCGACAGAATCAGGAACAGTACCGACATGATGAAGCCGAACGGCAGCTGCTGGGTGATGGCGATCAAGGCCGCCGACAGATTGAAGCCGCTGAACGGGCCCGATACGCTGCCCGGGTTTTCCAGCTCGAAGGCCAAGCCGCTGCCGCCGAGAATGGTGAACCAGACACAGGTGGCGAGCGGCGACAGGATGGTGATCAACAGCACCATCTGACGCAGGGTGCGCCCCCGCGAGATACGCGCGACCAGCATCGCCATCAGCGGCCCGAAGCCGATGAACCAGCCCCAGAAGAACAGCGTCCAGCTATCCAGCCAGCCGCTGTCGCCGCGGAAGACCGCCATCGGCACGATATTGTTCAGGTAGTCGACCATGCCCAGCGGGAAGGCCTTGAGCAGGAATTCGGTCGGCCCGAAGAGCACGATGAAGAACAGCATCGCGCCGCCGATCAGCACGTTGGCACTGCTCAGGAACTGGATGCCGCGCATCACGCCACTGACGGCCGACAGGGTGTAGACGAGGGTCAGGATGGCCAGCAGCACCAATTGCGTCGCATAGGTATCGGGAATGCCGAACAGCGCATTGAGCCCGTAACTGACCTGGATACCGAGGAAACCGACCGGCCCCACGGTGCCCGCGATGACGGCCAGTACGCAGCAGGCATCGACCAGCGCGCCGATCGGCCCACGCATCACACGCTCTCCGAGCAGCGGATAGAGCAAGGTGCGCGGCTTGAGCGGCAAGCCCTTCTCATAGTGCAGGTGCATGAAGACGACACCCGTCAGACTGCCCAGCACTGCCCAGCCGAGAAAGCCCCAGTGCATGAAGCTCTGCGCCAGCGCACTGTAGGCCGCATCGAGATTGCCGACCGGCGCCTCCGGCCCGAAGACGGGCGGCGGCGAGGCGAAGTGCGCGATGGGCTCTGCGGCGGCCCAGAACACGCCACCACCGGCGAGCAGGGTGCACAGAATGGTCGCCATCCAGCGCGGCGTGGAGATGTCAGGCGTCGCCAACCCGCCCAAGACCACGCGCCCCGTGCGCCCGAAGGTCATGCCGACGGCGACGAGAAAGGTCACGATCATCAAGCCCTGCCAATAGGCACCGAAGCAGGTGGTCGAGAAGTCGAAGGCGTGATTGATCAGGGCCGACACGCCGTCCAGGTCGATGAGCGCGGCGGCGACGAACAGCGCCATCACGCCTCCACTGAGGAGGAAGACCGGCCAGTCCAGACTGCGGGAGCTGTTGAGCGCTGTGAGCTCGGAATCAGGAAGTGATGTGGCTTGATCAGAAGAGGATGTGGTGTGATCAGCAAGAGATACGGCGTGATCGGGAAGGGGAGCTGCTTGGATTGCGGAGCCGGACAAGGCAGTCCGGGAGGTATCCGTCATTAGTCAGCCTCGAGGCATGATCTGAGTGACGGGGCAGTCTAACAGGCGAGAAAGCGTCGAATATGGCACAAGTGATTGTTTTTACACCCATGTAACGCGACGTATCATCAAGCCAACAGCTTCATTACATGCCTGCCATCCCGTAACCGCCAGCGAGAGGCTCGCCGCGGAAGCGCGCAGCTGCGAGGATGGAGTCTCACGGTGGCCCGCCCTGCCGGTCGCCTTCGATTCACTGCCGCTCGCGGCCCCTGCAACGAACGCAAGCCATGACCTCGCCCCGCCGCCGCGACTTCACCCCCGCGATGAAGCGTCGCAACCAGCATCTGCTCAAGGACGTGACCTGTGCCCAGAGCGCACCGCTCAATGTCGCCTTCATTCTGTTGGAGCATTTCTCGATGCCCGCCTTCACCAGCGCACTCGATGTGCTGGTCACGGCCAATCTGCTCAGAGACGTTCCCTTCTATCGCATTCACACCTTCGGGGTGACGGCGGGCAGCGTGCGCAGTGATCTGGGCATCGACATCATGGCCAGCGCCGGGCTCGAGTCGCTGGGGCAGGCGCAGATCGACATGATCATCGTGTGTGGCGGCTACCGGGTGCAGCTGGACGAGATTCCCTTGCTGAGCGAGGTCTTGCGCCGAGCCGATCACCAGGGTTGTCGCCTCGGCAGCCTGTGGAATGGCAGCTACTTCCTGGCGGCCGCCGGCGTGATGGCGGGCCATCGCTGCACCATCCATCCCGAGAATGCGGCGCTGTTCAGCGAGTCATTCCCCCAGCTGGAGCTGTCGCGTGCCCCGCTGGTGGTGGAAGCGGCGCGCTTCAGCTGCACCAATGCCGGCAGCGCGCTGAACATGATGCTGGAAGCCATGCGCCAGCGTCACGGCGATGACCTGGCGCGCAGTGTCGAGGAAATCCTCGCCTGCGAGCGCCCCGCGACGCCCAGCCCTTGGCACCCGGACCAGACGCTGCCCGCGCCGGACAGCCAGCACCCGGAGGCACTTCGCACCATCCTTGAGCTGATGAGCAACAACCTCGAGGAGCCTTTGAACATGAGCGAGATCTCGCGCTGCGTGACGCTGTCACGCCGCCAGATAGAGCGCCTGTTCACCCGCCATCTGGATACCACGCCCTCGCGCCATTATCTGGAACTGCGCCTTACCCGGGCTCGCCAGCTGCTGACACAGGGCAGCGCCAGCATCACTGAGGTCACCGTAGCCTGTGGCTTCGTCAGCACGACCCACTTCAGCCACTGCTTCCGCGATTACTTCGGCATGTCGCCGACGCGTGCGCGTCAACAGCGCTGACAGTGCCCTGTTGCTTACGTGCCGGTGCCGCTACCAAGACAGCCCTGCACAGACTGCCTTCCACAGACTTTTCGCCACGCAAACGCAGAACGCCGCCCCGAAGGGCGGCGTTCTTTCGTTGCGGCTTGTGCTCACGAGACTCTTTCTTGCCTCACTTTCCTGGCCTCGCGCTCACGACCTCGCTTCAGGCCCACATCAGGCAGAAGCCGTCTGCAGCTCGCGGCGCTCATGACGCTGACCAAGCAGGAAGACGATCAAGCCCGCGATGGCCATCGCCACCCCGACCAGGCCGATGGAGGAATGCGACGGGCCATAGGCGAAGGCCATGCCACCACACCAGGCGCCCAGCGCATTGGCGATGTTGAAGGCCGCATGATTGAGCGTCGCCGCCATGGTCTGGGCGTCTTCCGCCACATCCATCAGGCGCATCTGCAGCGCCGGCGCCAGACCGATACCGGTACCGACCAGCCCGACGAACAGGATGCCGCTCCAGACACCATCGGCGGCGAAGTAGAAGCCGCCCTGCACCAGCGCGCTCCAGATCAGCACGGCAGGAATGGTACGCATCAGGTCGATGTCCGCGGCACGGCTACCGATCAGGTTGCCGATGATGGTGCCTACCCCGAAGACGGCCAGCACCATCGGCACCAGATTCTGGGACAGCCCGGCCTGGACATTGAGCGTCTCCACCGCATAGCTGTAGACGCTGAACATGCCGCCGAAACCGATGCAGGCGATGCCGAGGGTATAGAGCACCCGCGGCTTGATCAGAGCGGCCAGCTCGGTCAGCGGGGTCGCGTCCTGATTGCCGGCCTGATAGGGCACGAAGCCGCGCACCAGCAGCGCCGTGACCAGTGCCAGCAGGCCGACGACGAGGAAGGCGGAATGCCAACCGAACAGGCTGCCGAACCAGGTCGCCGCTGGCGCCCCGATCAGAATCGCCACCGTCAGGCCCAGCATCACGCGACCGACGGCCCGCCCGCGCTCACCGGCCGGGGCAGCATCCGCCGCCACCAGGGCCGCAACGCCCAGATAGACACCATGCGGCAGGCCGGCGATGAAGCGCAGCGCGGCAAAGCTGGTCAGCGACGGTGCCAGCAGGCTGGCCACGTTACTGACCGCGAACAGCAGCATCAGGCCGATCAGCAACCCGCGACGCGGCAGGCGTGCGCCCAGCGCCGAGATCAGGGGCGCACCGACCACCACGCCCATCGCATAGGCACTGATGGCGTAGCCGACCTGCTGCGAGGACACATTGAAATCCGCCGCGATGTTGGGCATCAGGCCCATGATCACGAATTCGGTAGTGCCGATGGCAAAGGCGCCGAGCGCCAGCGCCAGTTCGGCGATGCGCGGATGGCGCGCAACGGGGGAGGCAGACATGTCCGGGTCTCCTGAAACTTGAAAAGGGGGGTATCACCCGTGGCCGTACTCAGCCATGGCGCCACTGTCAGGGGCAGGTCACGGCTGACATTGCCCGCGCATGGCTGGCGCTACACAGGGCAAAAGACCGCGCGCCATTCATCATCAGCCGGAAGGCGGGAATGAATGGCGCGCGGGACAGGTAACGGGTGATGCGCTCGTGCGCGGCCTCTCTGGCGGAGGCCTGCGGCACGTCTGGCGCTGCTCTATCGACTTATGTACGCGTCTGGCAAGGCGCGTCGGGAATCACGGGAGTGCGCAAGCTCAGGCCAGCATGGCGAGGCGGTGGCAAACCGCGTGTCCCTTCAAGACCCCAGGCCGGCGCGAGAACTGGCTGACGCGAGAACTGGCCGACGCTTGAGTGATAACTGAAATATACGACCATTGTTGCAGATAACGCCACGCCAACCCAGCCACTTCGCGACGACAACTGTGATGCCCGAGCTGCAACATTGCATCGCGGGACTGTCATGCGCGCGTGCAGCCCAAGCGGGGTGGATTATGCGATAATGCCGCGATTCAGCGACAGCAAGCGGATCACTTCCATGTCTTCGACTTCTTCAGCATCTTCCTCGGCGGCCAGCAACGCACGTGGCACGCTCTACATCATTTCCGCGCCGTCCGGCGCCGGCAAGACCACCCTGGTCAAGGCACTGCTGGAGCGCATGGACGGTATCGGCGTATCCGTCTCGCACACCACCCGCGGCCAGCGCCCGGGCGAGCAGGACGCCGTCAACTATCACTTCGTGGACGTCGATCACTTCAAGACCATGATCGAGCAGGGCGACTTCTTCGAGCACGCCCAGGTCTTCGACAACTTCTATGGCACCTCGCGCCCGGCGGTCGAAGCTCGCCTGAGCAAGGGCGAGGACGTCATCCTCGAGATCGACTGGCAAGGTGCCCAGCAAGTGCGCGCCCAGGTGCCGGAAGCCGTCTCCATCTTCATCCTGCCGCCGTCGCGTGAAGCGCTGCTCGAGCGTCTGTCCGGTCGCGGTACCGATGGCGAGGACGTGATCGCGCGTCGCATGCGCGATGCGGTCAGCGAGATGTCCCACTACGACGAATACGACCTGATTGTCATCAATGATGACTTCGAGCAGGCCCTCGACGAGCTGTGCGGACTCGTCAATGCCCAGCGTGCGCGTCTGCCACGCGTGCAGCATCGCCACGCGGCACTGCTCGATTCCCTGCTGGCCGACTGATGACGGCGTCGGGAATCCGCCTGCTCAGTCAGCCGAGGCTGGCCCGACAACCGGGCAGGACTTGCCGGCTTTCGTCCTGATCATGCGCGCTGTGGTCGCGTACGCCGCCGACAGACGCGCCGGGCGAAGGAGTTGATCGCGCCTGACTTGTCATGTCACGACGGCGTCGAGTAGACTCGATTCCCTTTCAGAATCATTGGCCGCTGAGCCGTCTCGCCCCTGGCGGGCCGGCTCAGCGGCATTGTGCTTGCGTCGTGTGCGAGATACTGTCAGATGATCAGGGTAAGTGGCCCCTAGCGGTCGCGGCACTCTGCGCTGATTACACGCCGACAGCGAACCCCGAATATCCCGCTATTGATAGGTGCACCGCCATGGCTCGCGTAACCGTAGAAGATTGCCTCGAGAACGTCGACAACCGCTTCCAGCTGGTGATGATCGCCACACGTCGTGCCCGTCAGCTGTCACGCGGCAGCCGCAACGCCCAACTGCCGTGGGAAAACGACAAGCCCACCGTCCTCGCCCTGCGCGAAGTGGCGGCAGGTCTGGTCGGTCGTGACATCCTGAACGAGCCGGTCGAAGCTCCGATCCAGCGCAAGCCGGTAATGCCGCAGATCGAAGACTGAGCCCACGCTCAACCTGCCGACTGCATGTGTGCTTCCGCACCTCTGCCACTCCCGCCCTCGTGGCCGGAGCACGGGGTGCGGGCCCGGAAACACTCTGAGCCAAGGCCGCTGAATGTTCACGATCGATGACCTGGCAGACCGCCTGGGCGGTTATCTTCCCGAGGAAGAGATCCGTCAGGTTAGGCGCGCCTTCTATTACGCCGAGCAGGCCCACGATGGCCAGCGCCGGCGTTCCGGTGAACCCTATGTGACCCACCCGCTGGCGGTGGCGAACATTCTCGCCAACATGCACATGGACCATCAGAGCCTGATGGCCGCCATGCTGCACGATGTCATCGAAGACACCAGCGTGACCTTCGAGGCACTGGCAGGCCAGTTCGGCGAACCCGTCGCCCTGCTGGTGGATGGCGTCTCGAAGCTGACCCAGATCACCTTCGAGGACAAGGCCGTCGCCCAGGCCGAGAACTTCCAGAAGATGGTGCTGGCGATGTCCCAGGACATCCGCGTCATCATCGTCAAGCTCGCCGACCGTCTGCACAACATGCGTACCCTCGGCGCCCTGCGCCCCGAAAAGAAGCGTCGCATCGCCCGTGAGACGCTCGAGATCTACGCCCGCGTCGCCAACCGTCTCGGTATCAACACCATTCGCGTCGAGCTGGAAGACCTCTCCTTCCAGGCGCTGCACCCGATGCGTTCCGAACGCATCAAGCGTGCCGTCACCGCCGCGCGTGGCAATCGCCGTACCCTGATGCGCGAGATCCAGGCCAGTCTGCAGAACGCGCTGGAGCGCGATCAGCTGCCCGGCTCGGTGATCGGTCGTCAGAAGCATCTGCTGTCCATCTATCGCAAGATGCGTGACCAGCAGAAGCCCTTCAATGAATTGATGGACGTGTTCGGCTTCCGCATCATCACCGATGATGTGGACAGCTGCTATCGCATCCTCGGCGTGGTTCACAATCTCTACAAGCCGGTGCCGGGTCGCTTCAAGGATTACATCGCGATCCCCAAGGCCAACGGCTACCAGAGTCTGCACACCACGCTGTTCGGCATGAATGGCATGCCCATCGAGGTACAGATCCGTACCCGCGAGATGGAAGCGATGGCCAACAACGGCATCGCGGCGCACTGGCTGTACAAGGCCGGCCAGACCGACCGCCCCATCGGTGCCGGCAGCCATGCGCGTGCCCGCGAATGGGTGCGGGGTCTGCTCGAGATGCAGCGCCATGCCGGCAACTCGCTCGAGTTCATCGAGCACGTCAAGAACGACCTCTTCCCCGACGATACCTACGTGTTCACCCCCAAGGGCGACATCATGGAATTGCCGCGCGGCGCGACGGCGGTCGATTTTGCCTATGCGGTGCACACTGATGTCGGCAACAGCTGTATCGCCTGCCGCATCGATCGTCATCTGGCGCCGCTATCCTCGCCGCTGGAGAGTGGCCAGACCGTCGAAGTCATCACCGCGCCGGGCGCCAAGCCCAATCTGGCGTGGCTCAACTTCGTCACCACAGCCAAGGCGCGCTCTGCCGTGCGTCATTACCTCAAGCATCAGCAGCGCAGCGAATCCGTGACCTTGGGTCAGCGCCTGCTCAACAAGGCGCTCGCCGGGCTGGACGCCTCCCTCGAGCAACTGCCACCCAGGCGTCTCGATACGCTGGCCGCGGAGCTGGAGCTGGAAGGCGGGCGTGATGATCTGCTCGAGTCCATCGGGCTTGGTACCCGCGCCGCCTACAGCGTGGCCCAGAGCCTTCTTAGCGACACGACCAGCGCCACGGCGCAGCAGCCCAAGTTCTCGGCCAAGGACGGCAATGTCCAGGCGGAGAACAGCGGCAACAGCCCGATGCAGGTCAGCGGTGGCAACAGCATGGTCACCAGCTACGCGCGCTGCTGTCACCCGCTGCCCGGCGAGCCGATCATGGGCCATCTGTCGGCCGGCAAGGGCCTGGTGGTCCATCGTCAGGAATGCAGCAACATCACCGAACTGGCCAGCGATCCGGAACGCGTCTTCCCGCTGACCTGGGCCGATCAGGTCGAAGGCGACTTCACGGTGGCGCTGCGTATCGAGGCACAGACCCAGCGCGGCCTGATCGCCGAGCTGGCAGAGCTGGTCACCGATGCCGAAGCCAATATCGAGCGCATCGGCATCGAGGAACGCGACGCCCATCTGGCCATCGTCAATCTGACGCTGGCCGTGCGTGATCGCATTCATCTGGCGCGTATCATCAAGCGCATGCGCAACCTGTTGCACGTGGAGCGAATCACCCGCGTCCTCAGCTGATCCAGCGTACTGGCCGCGTCGTCCGCCACTGGCGGGCGGCGCGGTTTTTGTTTTCAAGGCTGCCGCAGAGTAGCCATCGGACACGTTCTTCTTGAACACCCGTGTCGCGGCCAAGGCCATGCACGTCAGCTCGACGGCAGTGCATGACCTTGACCGCGGCCGAACTCGCCGTGGACGGCGAGCCCCTATAACCACAATCGTAACCCGCTGCTGAAGGCCGCCACCGCACAACACTCGCAACCGGCAAGGCTTGAGCGCAGTCACAAGGAGCATGTCATGAGCAATCGCGCGATCATCAACACCGACAAGGCCCCTGCTGCCATCGGTCCGTATTCCCAGGCGATCAAGGCGGGCAACACCGTCTATCTGTCCGGCCAGATTCCGCTGGACCCGCAGACGATGGAAGTCGTCGAAGGCGGTATCGAGGCGCAGGCGCGTCAGGTCTTCACCAACCTGAATGCCGTGTGCGAAGAAGCGGCCGGCAGCCTGGGCGACATCGTCAAGCTCAATCTCTACCTGACCGATCTGGACGACTTCGCGCGCGTCAACGCGGTGATGGAAGAGTTCTTCACCGCGCCCTTCCCGGCGCGTGCCGCGGTCGGCGTCAAGGCGCTGCCCAAGGGCGTGGCCTTCGAAGCCGAAGGCGTGATGGTCATCGGTGACTGAGCACCCGCTCACTGACGATGGCAGGTCACCCGCAAGGAGTGCCTGACGCAGAGACGACAGTGCCCGCCCCGGGATTCCGGGGCGGGCACTGTCAGTTGGCGCTTCATCTGGGCACTGCGTCACTCAAGAACTGGCCGCTCCTCAGCCAGTCTCGGCGAGCAACTTATCCACACCCGGTCTGGCGGCTCGACGCGCAACCGCATGTGGACAAGTGAAAGATCAGCGGCCCGACAATTCGCCCTTCGGCACCGTCACGCCGTGCTCCTTGAGCACTTCGGCATAGCCTTCGCGGAAGGTCGGGTAACGGAAGGTGTAACCGCTCTCGAGCAACAGGGCGTTGCCACAGCGTTTGCTGGAACGACGTCGCAGCGGTGACTGGATCACCTCGGTGGACTCGACCTTGAGCTGACGCGCCAACCAGGCCATCACTTCGTGCAGCGGTGCGCCATCGCAGTCGGTGGCCAGATAGATCGGCTCGACCGGCTTGCCCTCGAGGCTCAGCGCGATCAGGTGCGCCAGTACGCCCGCGCAGTCGTCACGATGGATGCGGTTGGAGTAGAGTGGCGGGTTGCTGCCGGCGATGCGACCATCACGCGCCTGGCGGATCAGCATGTCGCGGCCCGGCCCGTAGATGCCGGAAAAGCGCACCACGGTGCCGTTGAGCGAGGAGTCGAGCAGCGCCTGCTCGCCTTCACGCATCAACTGGCCCGAGAAGCTGGTGGCATCGGTGGGCGACTGCTCGTCGACTTCCTCGCCATCCTTCTGGGCGTAGACGGAGGTCGAGGACACGAACAGCACGCGGGTCGGCGGATTGGCGCGCGACTCGAGCTCCGTCACCAGCGCCCGAATGCCGTCGACGTATGCGGCGCGATAGGCCTCTTCGTCGAAACGGTCGGCACTCAGCACATGTACCACCGTGTCGGCATCTGGCAAGCTGGCCAGTGCACCTTCGGCAGTGATGTCCAACGCCAGCGTCTCGATGCCGAGATCCGCGAGCCTGGACACATCGCGCCTGACACCAATGACGTGCTGACCGGCCTTGAGCAGTTCGCGTGCCAGCGCGCTGCCAACGTCGCCACAACCGAGGATGAGACTCGTCTTCTTCACCTTTGCCGTGCTCCTTGGTAAAACGAATCGGTACCCACCGCATCCCAGGATGCCAGTTCCGGGCAGGAATCATGACTCTAACAGAACTCCGCTACATCGTAACCTTGGCCCAGGAGCGCCATTTCGGACGCGCCGCAGAGCGCTGCTTCGTCTCGCAGCCCACCCTGTCGGTGGCCGTCAAGAAGCTTGAGGAAGAGCTGGGAGTCGCACTGTTCGAGCGTTCCAAGTCCACCGTACAGGTCACACCGCTCGGCGAGAAGATCGTTCAGCAGGCCCAGCGCGTGCTGGAGCAGTCCAGCGTGATCAAGGAACTGGCCAATTCCGGCAAGGATCAGCTCTCCAGCCCGCTGCGCATCGGCGCCATCTATACCATCGGACCGTATCTTTTCCCGCACCTGGTGCCGGAACTGACGCGGCGTGCGCCGAAGATGCCGCTCTACATCGAGGAAGGCATGACCGGCGATCTGCGTCGCAAGCTGCGCAATGGCGAGCTGGACGTGATCATCGTCGCACTGCCGTTCACCGAGACCGACGTGCTGACGAAGACCCTCTACGAAGAGCCCTTCGAAGTCCTGTTGCCGGCCGGCCACCCCTTGCTCGAGCAGGACAGCATCGCCAAGGAGCAGTTGATCAACGAGCGTCTGCTGATGCTTGGCGAGGGCCACTGCTTCCGTGATCAGATTCTCGAGGCCTGCCCGGCCATCGGCAATCAGATCAACAACCCCGAGAATACGCTGATCGCCGAAGGCGGCTCGCTGGAAACCATCCGCCACATGGTCGCTTCCGGCCTCGGTATCACCGTGCTGCCCTACTCGGCCACCGGGACCGGTCATTACGAGAGCGGCGTGCTCGAGACGCGCCCCTTCAAGGGCCCGGCGCCCAGCCGCAGCGTGGCCCTGGCATGGCGTGCCAGCTTCCCGCGCCCCAAGGCCATCGACGTGATCAGCCAGGCGATCGCCGAGTGCTCCAATCGTGCCCGCCAGAGCAATGAGAACGGCATGCAGGGCTCCGCTTCCCAGAGCCACGAACCGGCATGAGCAGGGCGGGCACGGAAGCCTCATCTGCCGGGCCCGCCAGCGCCGGTGTCTTCGCCACCGGCGCGCTGGCCCAACCGCTGGACAGCCTGAGCGGCGTCGGCCCCGCGCTGAGCGAGAAGCTGTCGCGCCTGGGGCTGGAGCGCGTCGCAGACCTGCTGTTCCATCTACCGCTGCGCTATCAGGACCGGACCCGCGTCACGCCCATCGGCACGCTCAAGAGCGGCATGGAGGCGGTGGTGGAAGGCGAGGTGACGGCCTGTGACATCGTCAAGGGCCGCCGCCGCAGCCTGCTGGTGCGTCTGCGCGATGGCAGCGGCATTCTCAGTCTGCGCTTCTTCCACTTCTCCCCAGCCCAGCAGCAGCAATTCCAGCGTGGCCATAGCGTGCGCTGCTTCGGCGAAGCACGCGCCGGGGCCACCGGTCTCGAGATCTACCATCCGGAATACCGCCTGCTTGGCCAGGGCACCGCACCGGTGGAAGACCACCTCACGCCCATCTATCCGGCCACCGAAGGCCTCAACCAGGCGCGCCTGCGTGCCCTGATCGCCCAGGCGCTCAAGCAGCTCGAGGAGACGCCCCACGAGCTGCCGGACCTGATCCCCGAGGCGCTGCGCACGCGCTTTCGCCTGCCCGGCGTGATCGAGTGTCTGCGCTTTCTGCACGAGCCGCCGCCGGATGCGCCCGTCGATCAGATGAGTGACGGCGTGCACCCGAGTCAGCGCCGCCTCGCCCAGGAAGAATTGCTCGCCCACCAGCTGAGCCTGCGTCAGGTGCGCGCGCGTATCCAGCAGGATGGCGCGCCCTCGCTGAGCGCCAGTGGCGGCCTCAGCACGCGCTTTCTCACCCAGCTGCCCTTCTCGCTGACCGGCGCCCAGCATCGTGTGCTGGAAGACGTGCGCCGCGACCTGGCGCGCGAAGTGCCGATGCTGCGTCTGGTGCAGGGCGATGTGGGTTCGGGCAAGACGGTGGTCGCCGCGCTGGCGGCGCTGATCGCGATCGGCGGCGGCTGTCAGGCGGCCTTGATGGCGCCCACCGAGATTCTCGCCGAACAGCATTATCGCAACTTCCGCGAATGGCTGGAGCCATTGGGCATCGAGGTAGCGTGGCTGGCCGGCAAGCTCAAGGGCAAGGCGCGGCTGGATGCCAAGGCCGCCATCGCCGATGGCCGGGCCCGCATGGTGGTCGGCACGCATGCACTGTTTCAGGCCGACGTGACCTTCCAGCGCCTGGGGCTGGCGATCGTCGACGAGCAGCACCGCTTCGGCGTGCATCAACGTCTCGCTTTGCGGGCAAAGGGGGAAGTCGGTGGTCTGACGCCGCACCAGCTGATCATGACCGCGACGCCGATTCCACGCACCCTGGCGATGAGCGCCTACGCCGACCTCGACCTGTCGGTGATCGACGAGCTGCCGCCGGGACGCACCCCGGTGCAGACCGTCGCGGTAGCCGACCCGCGCCGTCCCGAGGTGGTCGAGCGCATCCGCGCCGCCTGCTCCGAGGGCCGTCAGGCCTATTGGGTATGTACGCTGATCGAGGAATCCGAGGTGATGACCTGCCAGGCCGCCGAGGTGACGCGTGACGAGCTGACCGAGGCGCTGCCGGAGCTGTCCATCGGCCTGGTCCATGGCCGCATGAAGGCGGCCGAGAAGGCCGAGGTGATGGCGGCATTCAAGGACGGCGAGCATGACCTGCTGGTGGCGACCACGGTGATCGAGGTCGGGGTCGATGTGCCGAATGCCAGCCTGATGGTGATCGACAATCCCGAGCGTCTCGGCCTGTCGCAGCTGCACCAGCTGCGTGGCCGAGTCGGGCGTGGCAGCACCGAGAGCTTCTGTGTGCTGCTCTATCATCCACCGCTGTCGCAGCACTCCAAGCAGCGCCTGGCAGTGATGCGCGAGACGACGGATGGCTTCAAGATCGCCGAGAAGGACCTGGAGCTACGCGGACCCGGCGAAGTGCTGGGCACGCGCCAGACGGGGCTGGCGGGAATGAAGATCGCCGATCTAGAGCGTGACAGTGACCTGATCGCCCCGACCACCACACTGGCCGATGCCATCCTCAGCGAGGCCCCGCAGGCCGCGGAGCCCTTGATTCGCCGCTGGCTGGGCGAGGCGGCCGGGCAATACGGCGCCGTCTGAGCCGCCGCGCGCCAGCGACTCAGCTGGCGCGGCTGGCCTTGATCAGCTGGGTGCCGGCGCTTTCCAGCGGCTGCAACAGCCGCAGCACCAGAATCAGCTGCGACAGCGCCAGGCGTCCGGTGGTGGATTCGACCTGCTCGACCTCAGCTTCCAGCGCCGCTATCTCGTCTTCGCTGTCCAGTGTGACGGCGATCTCACCGCCCGACTCCAATTGCTCCCCCAACGCCGTCAGCTGCTGACTCAGGCGCTCGCCATGGCGCAGCAGCGTCTCGATGCCGCTGCTGGCCGAGGCGGTGGATTCCAGTTCGCCGCGATGCGCTGCCAGCGCCGAGAGATAGCCGAGCACGGTGTGCGCGTGGAGCAGGAAGCCGAAGCCCGGCTCGACATCGCGCCGGAAGTGCCCGGGCTCCTTGCGGGCCGTGGCCAGCAGATTGGAGAAGGCCGCGTCGGCGTTGTGGGCATTGCGCCGCGCCAGACGGTAGGCCAGATCATCGCGCTTGCCATGGCGGTACTGGGACAGCACCTCGCCCAGATAGCGGCCGCTGGTCTTGAGGCTGACGCCGGCATGACGATAGAGCTTGCGGCCCTGCCAGTCAGGCAGGATCAGCACCACCGACAGCCCGGCCAGCAGGCCACCGACCAGCGTATCGAACAGGCGTGGCCAGATGAGATCGAAACCATCGCCGACCTGGTTGAAGCACGCCAGCACCATCAGTGTGATGGCGGCGGTGGCCAGGGTGTAGCGCGAGCCACGGGTGGCGAAGAACAGCACCCCCGCGACCACGGCGATACCGGCCTGGATCGTGGGCGCCGGGAAGAGGCTGATCAGCGCCCAGCCGGCGACCAGACCGATCAGCGTGCCCAGGATCCGCTGCGCCAGCGTACGGCGCGTATCACCATAGCTGGGACGGCACACGAACAGCCCGGTCAGCAGAATCCAGTACCCCTGGGTCGGGTGCACCGCCAGCAGCACACCATAGCCGGCCACCAGCGTCGCGGTCAGACGCAGCGCATGGCGGAAGATCGGCGAGCGCGGTGTCAGGTGGCTGCGGATACGCTCGAACATGTCGCGCGTGCCGTGGGGCGAGCGGTCCAGCAGGCTGTTGTCGCTTTCATTGCTGACGGCTTCGAGATCATTCAGGCGCGCGATCTGGCCTTCGATCAGGCGCAGGTTGCTGGCGAGGGCTTCCAGCGCCTGCATCAGATGGTGCCACTCGGGCCGCTGCTGTTGCTTGAGATAGACGAGCGAGGCATTGAGGTCTTCCAGCGCCTGCTGGCTGTCACTGGCATCGAAGGGCTGGCGCATCAACAGCGCCTTGCCGAGCCCGCGACAGGCGCGCCCCTGCTGCTCCAGCAGGCGCTGACAGCGGAACAGGATATCGTGATGAAAGAAGGCGTCGGTGAGCTGGCCATAGGGATAATGGCTAGAGCTGGCGCGCTCGTGGAGGTCCTGGGCAATGAAGTAGAGGCGCAGGTAGCGGTCGAGCTTGGTGGTATCACGCCGTCCGGCAAGGCGCCGGAAGACCATCTCCTTGGTCTGGTTGAGCGCCACCACCACGCGGCCGTTCTGCTCGGCCAGCGCCAGGCGGCGGGCGGACTGGTCGACATTGCGCAGCGGCTCGAACAGCTGCGCCTTGAGAATCAGATAGCGCCCCAGCTCACGGTAGAGCGTCGCCATGCTGTGCTTGAGTGGCTGGCGCGAGAACAGCGCACACCACACGACCGAGAGCAGGCCATACCAGGACGCCCCCACCACCAGCAGCAACGGCTGGACCAGATTGATGCCCAGCCCCGGTTCCCGCAGCCAATCGGGCAGGCTGCGCTCCAGCACCGCGATCTGACCATCACCATGCTGCTGCTCGAGGCTGATCATGGTGTAGACGGCCAGAATCAACGAAGCGCGCGCGATGGCGCCGTAGCGGGCATCGATGGCGCCCAGCATCGGCATCGCGAAGGTGGCCAGCGCCAGCCCGATCACGAAGGGCAGCGGCATGCCGAACAACAGCTCCACCGAGACGGCAGCGATGCTGAAGCAGGCCAGCGTCATGCCCAGAGCGCGCAGTCGACCGCGCCAGTGATCATCGGTTTCCGCCAGCCCCGAGGCGATCACGCCCAGAAACAGCGGAATCACCACCGCCATCTCGTCAAGCCAGAACCCCACCGCCATCACGCCACCCAGCGCGATCAACATGCGTAGCGAATAGCTGAAGGCATCCAGCGTCCACAATCGACGCAGAGAGTGCATGAGGGAGTCCAGGAGAGAGCGTGTCATGAAGTGTTCCGTGACCAGGGCGCCGGGCAGCGCATTAGACTTTAGATTTATATCGCTAGCATAACACCCCGTTCTGCCGTGTCCGATAGCCATGGCGCATGCAAGCGTTGGCAGGCGCGTCGAACGTCGAGTCGCCGCGACGTGCCACTCTGAAGACTCCTGACCTCATTGGCTTTCATGGAGAATACCGATGCATCCTCTTATCGAACGCGTCACTGGCTCCCTCGGGCTGTCACCGGAAATCGCCGAGCAGGCGGTCGGCATGGTTCTCAAGTTCGTGCGTGAGCAGGGGCCGGATGGCCCGGCCGCCTCACTGCTGGGCGCCATTCCGGGGGCGGAAGGCCTGATCGGCAGCGCAGGCGAGGAAGCCGCCGAGTCCGGTGGCGGTGGCCTCATGGGCGGCCTGATGGGCGCCGTCAGCGCCTTCACCGGCGGCAGCGGTGGCGGCGCGCTGGAACTGGGCCAGAAGCTGATGGGGCTGGACCTGAACATGGACCAGGCGCGCGGCGTGGCCGAAGAGACGCTGAGCTATGCCCGCGAAGAAGCCGGCGATGGCGTGGTCGATCAGGTGCTGGAAGGCATTCCGGGCCTCAGGCAGCTGCTGTAACGCCCCCCCAAGAGAGGCTCGCGACAAAAGAAAAGCTCGTGACAAAAGAAAGGCGCGTGACGAAAAGACGCCCCGCTGATTCTCTCAGCGGGGCGTCTTTCGTTCATGCAGGCACGGCACAGGGACATTCAGCGAATGCGCTTGAGCAATGACTGCAAGCGGTTGAGCTGAGCCGAATCGCCGACCAGTCGCACGCGCTGGTCCATCAGGCCTTGCAGGAAGGCACGCGGCGAGGGCTTGAGCAGAAAGGCCACCGCACTGTCGCTATCGGCGAAGCGCAGCTCAAGCTCGGTATCCACCGGCAGGCCACTGCCCGTGGTGACGCCCGCGTGGGACATGCGGTAGTGACGCGCGATGCTCATGTCTTCGGTCGCGACACCCCAATCCAGCGGACGCTTTTCCAGCTCGGCACGAAATTCGGGGTCACGCTTGAAGGCCCGCTTGAGCAGCAGACCCAGCACCCACAGCAATATCTTGAGCTTCATGGTGTCATTCCTTGAATCGCGAAGCATCGTTCACGCAGGCCATATGAAAATGCCACCGGCCCCGCAGGGCGGAACCGGTGGCATCAGCATGACAGCCGACAGGGCTTTGGATGACGACGATTGAAAGCCATGGCGACAGTCACCCCGGGTCTGCGCTGAAGCATGCGCCGAGGTTACTTGGTCACTGCATCCTTCAACGACTTGCCGGGTTTGAAGGCAACGGTCTTGCTGGCCGGGATGGTCAGCGGCTTGCCTGTCTGGGGATTCTTGCCGGTACGCGCCGCACGCTGGCGCACGGTGAATGAACCGAAACCGATCAGTGAGACGTCATTGCCTTTGGCCACGGTATGAGTGATCTCGTCGAGAATCACGTTCAGTACCTGACTGGCCTTGTCCTTGGATAGATCCGCACGCTCGGCGATGGCCGCAGCGAGTTCTGGCTTGCGCATGAAAAGCCCTCCTGGTTTGGCATTCTGCACGGGCGGCCAAGCCGCCGTTTCCATTGTTGTTCTTGCACTTGCTAGCGGTGGCGTATGGCGGCGACGCAATCCGCTCTCGGCAAGCTTTGCCGTATCAAACCTGTCGATGGCAGCAATCTGTCAGACCACGCCCGCCGAGCAGCATGTCTGACGGAGCATTCACTATCGTGCCTGACCGCGCTGGCAGCAAGGGATTTACGACCATCGATCATGGCATCGCCTAGCCTAGCAACGGCGGCGCCTGCCGCGCTAGCTCGACTTTCCTGCGAACGGCGGCGCCTGTCAACGCATATCCAATCAAGCGTTCGTTCATATCCAGTGCACGCGCTTCGAGATCATCGCCGTCACCATTGATTTCCCAGCGCGCCACGGCCGAACGCGGCGGATAGGCCACCACCGGCAAGACCGGTGTCTTGACCAGCACCGGCCACGCCTTCCAGTCGAGCACGCTCGGCTCGCCACACAGGTTGGCCGCCAAGGTGCGCGCAGCCATCTGCAGCGGCTGGACATACATGGCATTGACGCCCTCGACACTGACGCAATCGCCCAGCGCCCAGATATACGGCTGGGAGGTGGCCAGGTGGCGGTCGACACGGATGCCATCGCCGCCGGCACTCAGACCCGCGGCCTGCGCCAGACGAATGCGCGGCGCCAAGCCGGTCGCCAGCAGAACCACGGAGCCCGTCAGGCGACGACCGCTCTGCAGGCGCACCTCGACTGGCGCAGCCTGGCGCTCGGCCTCCTCGCCTGAGCTGGCGGCGATGGTCTCGACCATCTCGCCCTGGCGACGCGTCACACCGAGCCCATCCAGCGCCGCACCCAGACGCTGCCCCAGTGCTTGCGGCAGCAATCCATCCAGCGGAGTTTCCTCCGGCGCGACCAAGGTGACGCGGTGGCCGGCCGCCGTCAGATCATTGGCGTATTCACAGCCGACCAGTCCGGCACCGACAATCACCACATGCCCGTCTTCTCCGCGCTCGCGGGCCCTCGCCAGCGTCGCGCAGAAGGCCGCATAGTCATCGAGGTCATTGATGCTCTGCACGCGTGAGGCCACTTCCGCGGCGACGGGGAAGGGACGACGCGGCGCCGCGCCGAGTGCCAGCACCAGCTCGTCATAGGCCAGACACTCCTCGCCCAGCCATAGCTGGCGGGCATCACCGTCGATGGCAGTGACGCGTTGATGGGTACGCAGCTCGGCATTCAGCTCGTCTGCCAGCGCCACCGGCGCCTGACGCGACAGGTCGGTGGCCGACATCTTCTTGGCGAAGGCGGTGGACAGCATCGGCTTGGCATAATCGTGGCCACTGTCCTGGCTGATGAGGATCAGCCGGCTATCCTTGTCACGCGCACGCAGCGCGCGCGCCAGACCAATGCCCGCCATGCCGGTACCAATGATGACAAGGGTGCGAGGGTCGCGCATGGCACCATCTCCTGAGATCGATCCGAGGGAAGCGCTGATGAAAGAGCGCCAGCAGCGTCCGTCATGAACGCCGATGAATGCGCCCAGCATACCAGCCCGCCTGCAGTGCAGGCATGCCTGAGCGGGAGGCCTTGCCGCTCGGCCATGCTAGACTCGCCATTTCGTCATCCTGACAGGGAATTCACCGTGGTCCGATGCCCAGCAGGCGAGCCTCATCGCGCAGCGCTCACGCCACAGACCTCCACCTGTGAGGCACCTCATTCGTCAGCCGAGAACCCGTACCAACCTGTGCCTCGCTGGCCTTCGCCCACGCGCGCCGTACCCACGGCTTCGGCGGCGGTGCGCCGTCATTGGCAGCCGGCTGCCGCGCTGCAGGGTGTCATGCCGGCCGGCTGGTGGGCGTGGCTCTCCTCGACGGACTCGCTGACACAGCGCCTTGCCAGCGCCATGCAGCAGCAGGATGAACGCGCAGGTCAGCCCATCCAGGGCCTGCGCGTGCGCCTGCTGCTTCAGGACACCGGCCCCGCGCGGCTTGATGAAGCACGCCTGCTGGGCATCGGCCCACGCCGGCATGTCTGGCGACGCGAAGTGGCGCTCTGTCATGGCGATACGCCATGGGTGATCGCACGCTCGCTGGCGGCGCTGGACCTGGCCCACGGTCATCGCCTCTCGACGCTGGGCGAGCGCTCGCTGGGCCATTGGCTGTTTCGCCAGCCCGACCTGATACGCAGCGCCATCGATATCAGCCGCGCCCCGCTGGTGCTTTCGAGCTCCAGGCCGCTGGCCCGCACCACCAGCCTGTGGATGCGCCGCTCGATGTTCTCGCATGGTCGCTTCAAGGTGCTGGTGCAGGAGGGCTTCACGCCAGCCTTCCAGCACGCGCTGCAACTGACCTGAGCCGTGCGGCCGACTGGCCTCGTTTCCCTCTCTTCCCTTGCCCACTACCACCCGCCCAGGAGCCCCGATGACCGCGTCATCCACTTCCGCCGCTTCGCGTCCTTCCAGACTGGCCGACTACCTCGCCCTGACACGGCTGGACCGCCCCATCGGCACCTGGCTGCTGATGTGGCCGACCCTATGGGCACTGTGGCTGGCGGCAGATGGCATCCCCGAGCGCACGACCCTGCTGATCTTCATCGCCGGGGTCTACCTGATGCGCGCCGCCGGCTGCGTGATCAACGACTACGCCGATCGGCATTGGGACAAGCATGTCGAGCGCACGCGTGACCGACCGCTGACCTCGGGCCGCATCTCGGAGCGCGAGGCGCTGACACTGTTCGGGGGGCTGGTCGCGGCCGCCTTCGTGCTGGTGTGCTTCACCAACCTGACCACGGTGCTGCTGTCGATCGTCGCCGTGCTGTTGGCAGCCAGCTACCCATTCATGAAGCGCTTCCATCATCTGCCCCAGGTAGTGCTGGGCGCCGCCTTCGGCTGGGCGATTCCGATGGCCTTCGCCGCGACGCTGGAGGAGGTGCCGACCTACGGCTGGTGGCTGTTCGCGGCCAACCTGATGTGGACGGTGGCCTACGACACCGCCTATGCGATGGTCGATCGCAACGACGACCTCAAGGTGGGCATCAAGTCCACCGCCGTGCTGTTCGGGCGTGCCGACAAGCTGATGATCGGCCTGTTGCAGCTGGGCATGCTGGTGGTGTTGATCGGCATCGGCCTGCAGCTGGCGCTGGGCATCTTCTACTGGCTGGGGCTGGCTGCCGCCGCCGTCACCTTCGTCTGGCAGCAACGTCTGATCCGTGAGCGTGAGCGTGCGCCCTGCTTCCAGGCGTTCCTCAACAATCATTGGACGGGGCTGCTGATCTTCGCCGGTATCGCCCTGGCGACCTGGCCGATGAGCTGACTCCTGCATAAATATTCGCATTATTTAATTTAAAGCTATCCCTGCCCCCGGTTGCTCCCCAGCCCACGATTCATGCCTGCCTGCCGCGCCTCCAAGGCGGCTGGCAGGCTTGCGTGCAAGCTGCCATGCTGGCAGTTGTCATCTGGTTGTCATATAAGCGGGTTGTAATCGTCATCGACTTGTCATTCTGGCGCGTGCGCCGACTGCTGCATGGGATCTAGCGATGAGCTCCAAGACCGTACTGATTGTCGACGATGAATCCTCGATTCGCGAGATGATCGCCGTCGCCCTCGAAATGGCGGATTACCGCGTGCTGGAGGCAGACAATGCCCAGGACGCCCACGCCATCGTCGTCGATGAAAAGCCCGATCTGCTGTTGCTGGACTGGATGATGCCGGGCACCAGTGGCCTGGAGCTCGCGCGGCGTCTCAAGCGAGACGAGACCACCTCGGAACTGCCGATCATCCTGTTGACCGCCAAGGGCGAGGAAGACAACAAGATTCAAGGCCTGGAAGCCGGTGCCGACGACTACATCACCAAGCCCTTCTCGCCACGCGAGCTGGTCGCCCGTCTCAAGGCCGTGCTGCGTCGCACCACCCCCAAGGGGGTCGAGGAGGCAGTGGAAGTCGAAGGCTTGATGCTCGACCCGGCCAGCCACCGCGTCACCGCCCACGGCAACTCACTGGATGTCGGCCCGACCGAATATCGCCTGCTGCAGTTCTTCATGACGCATCAGGAGCGTGCCTACACCCGCAGCCAGCTACTCGACCAGGTATGGGGGGGTAACGTCTATGTCGAGGAGCGCACCGTGGACGTGCACATCCGCCGCCTGCGCAAGGCGCTGGGCACAGGCCATCAGCATCTGATCCAGACCGTCCGTGGCACCGGTTACCGCTTCAGCGCTCAGGCCTGAGGGATTCATGCGCTATTGGACCAACGAGCTATGGCGCCTCGGCTACCTTGCCGGTGGCTTCGGCCTGATCGGTGGCCTGCTGGGCCATCTGGGCTGGGGCCTGGCGCTGGGTCTGGCGCTGTATCTGTTCGTCCATCTCAAGCACTTGAAGAGCCTCTATACCTGGCTGATCACCAATCCCCATGAAGAGCCACCGCCCGGCGATGGCGTGTGGGGAGACCTGCTCGATCGTCTCTACCGCTATCAGAAGGGCCAGCGTCAGACTCAGGAGCGACTGCGCAGCATCCTCAACCGTATCCAGGAATCCTCCGAGGCCATGCGCGACGGCCTGGTGATGCTGGACAACCACGGTGACATGGAATGGTGGAACAGCGCTGCCGAGCAGCTGGTCGGTCTCAAGGCCAGCCACGACCGCGGCCAGCACATCACCAACTATCTGCGTGACCCCGCCTTCATCGACTACTTCAATCGGCTGGCCTACCGCGAGCCGCTGACGCTGCAGTCGCCGCTGTCTGACAACCTGACGCTGCAGATTTCCATCACCCTGTTCGGTGACAACGAACGTCTGGTCATGCTGCGTGACGTCACCCGCCTCTATCGCCTGGAAGAGATGCGCCGCGACTTCGTGGCCAATGTCTCCCATGAACTGCGCACGCCGCTGACGGTACTGGCCGGCTATCTCGAGACCTACTCCGATTACGCCGATGACCTGCCACCGCGCTGGCAGCGTGGGCTGGGCCAGATGAAGAGCCAGACCGACCGCATGCAGCACCTGGTCGAGGACCTGCTGACCCTGTCACGCCTGGAAACCGACGAGCTGTCCGACAACGGCCGCTGCATCGACATGAGTGCCCTGCTCGGCCATATCCGCGACGACGCCGAAGGCCTGTCCCAGGGACGCCACACCTTCTCCATCGAGGCCGATGCCAGCCTGTCACTACGCGGTGAGGAGCAGGAACTGCGCAGCGCGATCTCGAATCTGGTCTTCAATGCGGTGCGCTACACTCCCGAAGACTGCCATATCACCCTGCGCTGGAAGGCGGATGACCAGGGCCTGCTGGTCGAGGTGGAAGATGACGGGGATGGCATCGACCCGGTCCACCTGCCGCGTCTGACCGAGCGCTTCTACCGCATCGACAAGGGCCGCAGCACCGCCACGGGAGGCACCGGTCTGGGGCTTGCCATCGTCAAGCATGTGCTGATTCGCCATCAGGGCCATCTGGAGATCGACAGCCACCCCGGCGAGGGTGCGCGCTTCCGCTGTCACTTCCCCGACGAGCGCGCCTGTCAGACGAGCGCTCCCCGGACCAGCAGTGCGCTAGCCCGGTGATGTGCTGACTCCGTGATGAGCTGAGCCGGAGGCCAGCCCAACGCGGAACACCCCGCAGCCACCTCGAAAGGAGGCGACTGCGGGGCGTTTCTTTTGGTCCGCCAGACGACGCTGCGGCTACCTCAACGACAAACCAGTACAGCGATGAACCAGCTGCGACAGGCTGTCTCAACGACGCGGCGCCGGCAACTGACGGTAGTGGCTCTGCCACATCAGTACCGCCCCGGCGACAGCGCCCGGAATGAACAGCAGATTGGCCAGAGGCACCAGCGTCATGACGAACACCGCGGCGCCGAAGGTCAGTGAGGGCCACCAGCGCGCCTTGAGGCGCTGCTTCATGTCACCGAAGCTGACCTGATGGTTGTCCATCGGGTAGTCGAGGTACTGGATCGACATGCTCCAGGCCGAGAACAGCCCCCACAACAGCGGCGAGAGCAGGTTCAGACCCGGGATGAAACCGATGATGAACAGCGCGATCATGCGCGGGATGAAATAGCCCAGCTTGGCCATTTCACGTCCCAGCGAGTCGACGCCGATCTTCATCAGCCCACGGTCATCGTCAATCAGTGTGCCATCCAGGCGATGCTCGACCTTCTCGGCCAGAATGCCGTAGAAGGGCGCGGCGATCAGGTTGGTCACCAGGCTGAAGGTGAAGAACACCACCAGCAACAGACTCACCACCAGCAGCGGCCAGATCAACCAGCTGAGCCAGTCCAGCCAGGCCGGCACCTTGAGCATCCAGTAATCGATCCAGCCACCGAACTGGTTGAACAACACCCACAGCGTGATGCTGTAGAGCACCAGGTTGATCGCCAGCGGTACGAATACGAAGCGGCGCAGCCCCGGGGTATAGACCATACGGGTCCCGCGGACCAGCGCCGATACGGCATCAATCATGCGACGTCCTCGTCATCTCAAAAGAACCGGCCAGCCAGCAGACTGACCGGAGCCACACCCTAGCACTCCCGCCTGCGCAGCGCAGCTGTCGGCCGCATGAGACTGCTCGCGCTCCCATGACGCAATCGCCCCGCGGCCTGCCGATGGGCAGGTGCGGGGCGAAGCATCGTGCAGAAGTCTGCGGGCGTTGCGTCACACCCGGGAGTTCAGCTCACTTCTTGTCCAGGTCCTGCGGCTTCAGGTCATGGGTGTCGGTATGACGCACGTCCACGCCCTTGACCAGGAAGATGACGTACTCGGCCAGGTTGTCGGCGTGGTCACCGATACGCTCCAGCGCACGCAGAATCCACATCACATTGAGCACCGGCGTGATCTGGCGCGCGTCTTCCATCATGAAGGTCATCAGCGAGCGCATGGCACTTTGATATTCCAGATCCACCGAGGCATCTTCACGCAGTACCTTGAGGGCAAGGTCGGTATCGAAGCGCGCAAAGGCCGTCAGGGAGTCACGCACCATGCTGCGCACGTGCTGGCTGAGGTGTCGCACCTCGACCATGCCGCGCGGGCTCTGGCCGTTCTCGACCAGCGAGATGGCGTTGCGTGCGATCTTGCTCGATTCATCACCGATACGCTCGAGATCGGAGGTGGCGCGGATGACGGCCAGCACCAGACGCAGGTCGGAGGCCGCCGGCTGACGGCGGGCCAGCACCCGGGTGCACTCGTCATCGATCTTGAGCTGCATGTCGTTGACAGCCTTGTCGTTGTCGCGCACCCGTGTGGCGGTCTCACTGTCGCCTTCCAGCAATGCCGTGACGGCATCCTGCAGCTGCTTCTCTACCAGTCCGCCCATGGCCAGCAGGTGTGTCTTCAGTGCATCCAGCTCGTGATTGAACTGCTCTGAGATATGCTTGCCGTGCGAATCGCTGGTGATATCCATTTCCCTCTCCCGGAAAGTCGCCCACCGAGTCAGGGGGCGTGACATGAATGACGTGACAAGTATGGCCCACTGCTGACTGACACAGCGGGCTCCCCCTCAGCATGCCGACACTTGATTGCAGTTATGTTTCACCCATGACTCAAAGGCGCTATCTGGCCTACATCGTCAGCAATATCAGGGCGAAAAGGCTACCTGGCTGCACGTTCGCGCATGAGCGCGCTAACCGAAACGCCCCGTGATGTAGTCTTCGGTCTGGCGGCGGCGCGGGTTGGTGAACAGCTGATCGGTCGGGGCGAATTCCACCAGGCGGCCCTCATGCAGGAAGGCGGTATCGTCCGAGACCCGCGCGGCCTGCTGCATGTTGTGCGTGACGATGATCAGCGTCAGGCGTGAGCGCAGCGAACGGATCAGCTCCTCGATCTTGAGCGTCGAGATGGGGTCCAGCGCCGAGGCCGGCTCATCCAGCAGCAGCACCTCCGGCTCGACCGCCAGTGTCCGCGCGATCACCAGCCGCTGTTGCTGGCCACCCGAGAGCCCCAGCGCGCTGTCGTGCAGGCGATCCTTCACCTCTTCCCAGAGTGCCGCGGAGCGCAGACAGGATTCGACCTTGTCATCGAGGTGGCGCTTGTCATTCTCGCCGACCAGCCGCAGCCCGAAGGCCACGTTCTCGTAGACCGACATCGGAAAGGGGTTGGGTGTCTGGAAGACCATGCCGATCCGGCGGCGCAGCATCGGCACGTCCACGCCGCGCGCATGGATGTCCTCGCCCTCGAGCAATACCTTGCCGGAAAGACGTGACTGTTCGTCGAGATCGGTCATGCGATTGAAGGTACGCAACAGGCTCGACTTGCCGCAGCCGGAAGGGCCGATGAAGGCCGTCACGCGCTTGCGTGCGATCTGCAGGCTGACATCCTCCAGTGCGCGTCGCGTCTGGTTCTCCTTGCCGACACGCGCCTGATAATCGAGGCTCAGGTGGCGGGTTTCCAGGCAGATGTCCTCAGCTGGCCGCGCAGGCGTCTCCTGAAGAAACAACTGGGGCTTGGGCTGTTCAGAGTCACGCCTCATTCGGTGGCTCCCTTGTAACGTTGTGCCAGCATGTGACGCAGGCGAATGGCACTCAGATTGAGGCATAGAATCACGACTACCAGCACCAGCGCGGTCGCATAGACCAGCGGCCGACTGCTGAAGGCGTCGCTGCTCTGGAAGGCCAGATCATAGACCTGATGCCCCAGATGCATGAATTTCCGGTCCAGATGCAGCCACGGGAAGCTGTCATCCAGCGGCAGGTCCGGGGCCAGCTTGACCACCCCGACCAGCATCAGCGGCGCGACTTCACCCGCCGCACGCGCCACGGCAAGAATCAGCCCCGTCATCAGCGCCGGCGAGGCGGCCGGAATCACCACGCGCTTGAGCGTTTCCAGGCGGGTCGCTCCCAGCGCCAGCGCGCCTTCGCGCAGACGACGCGGCACGCGCGCCAGCCCCTCTTCCGTGACGACGATCACCACCGGCAAGGTCAGCAGAGCCAGCGTCAGCGAGGCCCACAGAATGCCGCCGGTCCCGAAGGTCGGCGTCGGCAGCCGCTCGGAATAGAACAGCTCATCGATCCCGGCCCCCAGTCCATAGACGAAGAAGCCGAGACCGAACACGCCGTAGACGATGGAGGGTACCCCGGCCAGATTGCGCAGCGCGATGCGCGTCAGGCGCGTCAGGCGCCCCTGATGGGCCACCTCGTGCAGATAGAGCGCCGCCATCACGCCGAAGGGCATCACCATGATCGACATCAGCACCACCATCAGCACGGTGCCGAAGATGGCGGGCCAGACGCCACCGAAGCCCTCGGTGGAGGCACCGGCCACGAAGTCGCGAAAACGCTGGAACGTCATCATCAGCCGGCCGCTGAAGCCCATCGCATTGGGCTGCCAGGCATTGCGGATATCATCGAGCGCGATGCGGCCTTCGTAGCCGCCATTGCCGCCCAGCAGCAACTGTCCGCCCGCCAAGGCATCACGCAGGGCACTCAGCTGACCTTCACGCTCGATGAAGGCGCTGCGCACCTCTTCCAACTCCTCCTGTATCTCCCGCTCGAGCTCAGCGTCCTCATGAGCCTGCGCCGCTGCAACGTCAGCAGAGGGGCTGCGCCGGGATGCCAGAGACTGCTGCAGCGCCTGATAGCGACTGCTCAAGGCTTCACTGTCCAGGCGCAGCGCCTGCAGCTGGCGGCGCTCGCTCTCGATCATCTTCAGGCGGGCAAACAGTGGCTCGGTGTCTTCGGCCAGGGGCCGGGCAGGCCCGTCGCCAACATCGGGCGTGTGGTCCATCTCCCCTGTCATCGGGTCACTCAGCGCCCGTGGCATGCCGTAGAGAGTACGGCCGTCGCGCATTTCCAGCATCAGCGCCTGGCGGGGGAAGGTCATCCTGTCGAGCAGCGTCTCCGGCAGCCACTGCCAGCTGGCCGCGGCCCCGTCACGCGAGGATGTCTGCAGCAACCACCATTGCTGGCGAGCGTCGTCCCCCTCGCCCGAGGCGACACGGCGCATCTCCTCGTGCATCAGCTCGCCGAGCAGATGGCGATTGTCGGCCGCCGGCTCTCCGCGCGTGGTGGTCAGGGCCGTGGGACTTTCCCCCGGCTGCGCCGTCAGCTCCACCTCGACCAGCCGGGAGGGCCAGAAGTGACTGAAGGAGCCCACCACCAGCAGGCTGAGCAGGCCCAGCACCAGCACCAGCGAGACACTGACCGCCATGGCGTTCAGCCAGCCCCACGGGCCGCCATCACGCCAGTATCGCTGAAGGCGTCCGACCAGCGGCTCGCGTGGGCGCAGCAGTGAGGAGCTGGCGCGATTCGTGTCAGGGCGTCTCATCCCCAGCTCCCCTGATTGGGCGGCGTGAAGCGCTGTCGCAGCACTTCCGCCAGCGTATTGACCACGAAGGTGAAGACGAACAATGCCAGGGCAGCGAGGAACAGCAAGCGGTAGTGACTGCTGCCGACCTCGGCCTCCGGCAGCTCGATGGCCAGGGTCGCGGCCAGTGAGCGCAGGCCCTCGAACAGGCTGGCATCCACCAGCGGCGTATTGCCGGCCACCATCAGCACGATCATCGTCTCACCGACAGCGCGCCCCATGCCGATCATCATCGCCGAGAACAGCCCGACCGCAGCGGCTGGCAGGATGACGCGGCGCAGGCTCTGCCATGGCGTCGCGCCCAGCGCCGCAGAGCCGGCGGCCAGGCCACGCGGCACCGACGAGAGGGCATCCTCGCTGAGCGTGAACAGGGTCGGCATCACCGCCAGCCCCAACGCCATGCCGGTCACCAGGGTATTGCGCTGGGCATAATCGATGCCGTAGTGGCTGAACAGCCATTGACGGAGGTCGCCGTCGAACCACCACTGCTCGACCTGGCCGGCGATTGTCACATCCAGCCACAGCAGCACGAACAGCAGTGGCAACAGCCCGAAGGCCGCCATGTTTTCCGGCAGCAGGTTGCGCCATGCGCGCGGCGCCAGGGTCCACAGGAAGCCGGCCGCCATGGTGCCCAGCGGAATCAGGACCAGTCCCAGCAACACCGCCATCAGCTCACGCTCGACAAAGGGCGCGACCACCAGAGCGGCGATGAAGCCGATCACCACGGTCGGCAGTGCCTCCATCATCTCCAGCAGCGGCTTGATGCGGGAACGCTGGCGCGGCGCCATGAAGCAGGCGACATGGATGGCACAGCCGAGCCCCAACGGCACGGCAAACAGCAGCCCGGCCAGCGCCGCCTTGAGCGTGCCCCACATGATGGGCACCAGCGACAGACGGGGTTCGTGGGTGCCGGTGCTCTCCAGCTGCCAGATCCACTCCGGCGCAGCGCGTCCCTCATACCAGACCTTGCCAAAGATGGCGTCGAGCCCGACGGCCTGATGCGGGTCATGTATCGCAAGCCCGGCATAGGCCTTGCCGAGCGCCCCCAGCGGCGCGTCCTGAGCGAGCTGACCGGGCAACCTTGCCTCCCGGACCGCCGATGCCAGCAAGCGGCGGTCATCATTGTCGAATTCCAGCGCCACGCCTGTCGCGACCCGGGAGGCATCCAGCCAGTCCAGCACCTGACGGCGACGCTCGCTGGTGGCCAGATAGAGGCCAAGGCGGCCGTTGGCGTCCAGCGCGGCAAAGCCGAGGCTGTGATGGGCGGCAGCCATCGTCACCACCGGCGCCGACAGGCCACTGTCAAAGACGCCGGCCTTGACCAGCGGCTGCGCGTGCGCCGGCAACAAGTAATGGGTCAGGCCGCCTGCCGCGTCCCCGACGATCAGGCTTCTGCCGCCACGCAGGACGCTGAGCGCGGTGATCGCCGGCGATGACGCGGAGGCAGAAGAGCTCACAGCGTGATGTGCCAGCTTGCGTGCCAGCGGCCCGGTCCCGCTGGAGGCCTCGCTCAGTTGCCACTGGGTGAAGCCATCGCGGTCAGCGGTGACCAGCAGACGCCCCTGCTGCGAAGACAGTCTGGCCGTGCCCGGCAACCACTGCTGCTGCCACTCGGAGTGCCGGGGCTGACTTGCCGCATCGCCATCCAGCGCGCCTGCGGTGGCGTGCGACGCCGACAGCGTCAGGCGTGCCAGCCACAGGCCATCGCCATCCTCGAACGGAATACGCAGCCACAGCTGGTCGCGACTGAGCACCAGGCTTGCCTGGCGGCGCTCAAGTCCTGCGGGAACCTCGATGGCACTGCCGCGCAGGCGAATGCCCGCGGCGGACTGCTGTACCACCTGCAGACGATCATCCGCGAGCCAGACACCCGCCAGCGGCGAGGTGCGCAAGTCCGCCGTCGAATCATCACTGGCCAGCACGGGAGGCAGCCCGTCACGCGCGAATAGCCGCATGCCAGGCAAGGCGCTCAGCCAATCAGGGTCGCTCAGCCAGTCAAGGTCGGTCTGAGCGGCAGGCATCTGCTGGTCGATCGCCTGCTGTTCGAGCGGCTTGACGCTGGCGGGCTTGAGCAGCGGCCACGACACGCTGACCAGATAGGCCAGCATCACGACGACGATGACCATCACGCCCAATCCGGCCGCTGTCAGCCACAGACTGGCAAGACGGTCATGCCGCAGACGACGACGCTGCATTCGGGAGGCATCAACTGCCGACATGAAATATCACCACGAAAGGATTCGCGCCCGGGAGTGTCGACTCCGCAGACGCATGAAGCAGGTATGGCACCGAGATTATGTCCAGGTGATGACAGAAAGATGACAAAGGCGAATCAGAGGGCATCAACATCCTAGAGCCCCAGTTGCTGACGCCAGTGCAACAGCTGCTTTTCCGGCAATGGCACATAGCCACCACGCAGGATGGCCTGCTGGCCCTGACGCGACATGATCAATGACAGGAAGGCCTGTTCCAGCGCCGGGAGCGGCTCGTCCGGCACGCGATTGACGTAGATGTACAGCGCACGGGTCAGCGGATAGCGGCCGTCGCGAATGCTGGCCCGGCTCGGGAAGACAGCGTGGCCACCCGCCTCACGGCTGACGGATAGCTGCTTCACCAGCGGCGAAGAGGTGCTGAAGCTGGCATAGCCGATGCCATTGGGCGAGGAGCCCACCGCACCGATGATGGAGGCCGAGCCCGGCTGTTCGCTGACATCGAGACGGAAATCGCCATCGCACAGCGCGATTCGGCGAAAGGCGCCGTAGGTGCCCGAGGTGGCACTGCGCCCGAAGCGAGTGAGCTGGCGGTCATCCCACTCATCGCTCAGCCCGAGCTGGCCCCAGCGACTGGCCGCCTGCCCACCACAGTTGTGCGTGGCGGAGAAGATGGCATCCAGCTGCGCGATGCTGATCTCCTCCAGCGGATTGCTGCGATGCACGATGATGCCCATCGCATCCAGTGCCACGGGCACCCCCAGCGGCGGATAGCCGAATTCACGCGTGAAGTCCTGACGCTCCTGGTCACTCATCGGGCGCGACATCAGGCCGATGCGAGTGGTGCCGGCGATCAATGCCGGTGGCGCCGTCGAGGAGCCCGCGGCCTGCAGCTGCACGCGCACCCCCGGATGATAGCGGCGCAGCTGGGCAGCCCAGCGCGTCACCAGCACCGACAGGGTATCGGAGCCCACCGCCGTCAGGTTGCCCACTACCCCGGACACCGGGCGATATTCGGGCACCTTGTCGGCCAGCGCCGGAGCCGAGAGCGTCGAGAGCCCCAGCAGGCAGGCAAGCGACATCAGTCGCAGCGACGGTGGGCTTGAGCGCAGACGAGGCGCACCTGCGGAGGGCACATAAGAGGAAGGCACGGATGACCCGCGAAGCGAAGCGAACACGGCGCGAAACCCTGTACGGACAAGCGTCCCGACGGAAACTGACATGGCGACTTCCCACCAGAGAATGAACGAGATGACGATGCGACACGGAGCTGGCCACTGCTTGCCATGCCCGTGGTGACGGGCATGCGACGGTAGCTCAGGATGGCCCATGTAGCATGACGAAACACTGCGAGTATCCGCCATTGCTGCGTTGAGGAACGATACTCCATGCTGCAGCGCAAAAAAATTTCCTGACAGTCCCTTGTCAGTGAGGACAGTGCTTTGTCCGCCAGAGTAGGATACAGGAGATGATGAAGCCGCTGCGGCTCATCCGCCATGGCCTGCGTCGCGCTGCTACCACCGATGGCACCCGATGACGTCCTTCGGCCATTGCCGAAGCCTCCTTTGCAAGGCAGCGCCCTGCGCAAGGAAGTGCCCTAGGCAAGGAAGCGCACTGCGCCAAAAGACGCACCTTTTTCAGATGGAAGGGTGCAGAAATGAAATGGCCATTTTATAACAACAAGATAGCGAGTCATGACATGCAAGCTCTGGATGATATCCCGACGCCGAACGGCACACTGACGCTCAAATTGATCGCCCAGCGCCAGGACACCAATCTCTATGGCGACATCAGCGGCGGCTGGCTGATGCACCGCATGGACGAGGCCTGTGAGCTGGCCGCCGGGCGCGTCGCCCACGGGCGCACTGCCACCGTAGCCGTCGAGGGTCTCGATTTCCTGTCGCCGGTGCGTATCGGCTCGGTGGTCAATATCTTCACTCAGGTGGCAGAGGTCGGGCGCAGTTCGATCAGACTCTCCGTCGAGGTCTGGATCCGCCCGCCGCAGGAGCGCAATCAACATGCGCTGACCAAGGTGACCGAAGCCTGCTACGTGATGGTGGCACTCGATGACAATGGCCGCATCCGTGCCGTACCGGAGCAGGCCAGCACCGCCATCACCGGGGAGCAGGACTGAGCCAAGCGCCTCGCCCCTCTTCTTGTCAGCCACACGCCAAGAAAAAGCCGCCCTCAGGGGCGGCTTTTTCGTCAACAGTCAGTCACGCAGTCAGACAGTCCGTCAGGTAGCCCGAAAGAGACTCGCTCAGGCTTCGCCCAGCACTCGTCCACGCGCATCCAGATAGGCCTGCTCGCCGATACGTGACCAGGGCGCGACCTGCTGCTGGAAGGCGCGATAGGACTCATAGACGCGCCTGGCGTCCTCGTCCTTGGCGATGAACTCGTCCAGCACCTCGTTGGAGGCATCGAACAGCGCCGCATAGACGTCCTGGGGGAATTCACGCAGTTCCACACCGTGTTCCTCGACCAGCGAGGTCAGCGCGGTAGCGTTGCGCAGCGCGAACTCATCCACCATGGCGTGATTGGCGATTCTGGCCGCCTGGATCACCACCTGCTGCAGATCTTCCGGCAATGCCTGCCAGGCCTCGAGATTGACGGTGCCTTCGAGGATGGCGGAAGGCTCGTTCCAGGCCGGTGAGTAGTAATACTTGGCCACCTGATGCAGGCCGAAGGCCAGATCATTGTAGGGGCCGACCCAGTCGGTGGCATCGATCACGCCGGTTTCCATCGCGGTGAAGATCTCGCTGCCCGGCAGATTGACCGCGCTGGCGCCGATGCGATTCATCACTTCGCCCGCCAGCCCCGGCAGGCGGATCTTCAGGCCCTTCATGTCCTCGAGACTGTTCACTTCCTTGTTGAACCAGCCAGCCATCTGGGTGCCGGTGTTGCCCACCGCCAGCGGCTTGAGGTTGTGGCGCGAGTAGATCTCGTCCCACAGCTTCATGCCATCGCCGTGATACAGCCAGGCGTTGGTCTCGGTGGTGTTCATGCCGAAGGGCACGGCGGTGAAGAACTGGGCCGCAGGGACCTTGCCCTTCCAGTAGTAGGAGGCCGAGTGGCCCATCTGGGCAGTGCCGGAGGACACGGCATCGAAGACTTCCAGCGCCGGCACCATCTCGCCGGCGCCATAGACCTTGACCTGCAGGCGACCACCGGAGAGCTGACCGATCAGGCTGGCGAACTCATTGGCACCGGTGCCCAGTGCCGGGAAGTTCTTCGGCCAGGAGGTGACCATCTTCCAGTGGATGGTCTCGCCCTCGGAGGCATTGGCGGTGGACACGAAAGGCGCGGCGGCGAGACCGGCAGCACCGGCCCCCAGAGCAGAGAGAAAACGGCGGCGTTGCATGGGACTTTCCTTGTTCGAGTTGTGGGCAATGCATGACACGGCATCAAGACAGCAGATTGTCTGCCACTATGCCGCGACCCATGGATGGCCCACAACTGCACCAAGGCCGTAATGGCGCACGAATACCGCGCCCCCTGCGCCACTCTTCACCTCTTGCCAGCGCCTCGTATCAGCGCCTGCTATCAGGACTTGCTGTCAGCTCAGCACTTCCAGCTTGGCAAAGCCCAGCACCAGCCACTTGTCGCCTTCGCCCTCGAAGCTGATCTGCACGCGCGCGCGCTCACCCTGGCCTTCGGCATTGATGACCACGCCTTCCCCGAACAGCGGATGGCGCACCAGGCTGCCAAGCGAGAGTGCCGGCATGTCGCCATTGGCCTCGACACTCTCCTGACGCGGACCGGATGGACGGCGATTCGGCGTGGCGCGCTGGGTCGAGACCGGACGCGAGACCTGACCACGCAGACGCACCTCTTCCAGCAGCTCTTCCGGCAGCTCACGCAGGAAGCGCGACGGCCGCTGGAAAGTCTCCTTGCCGTGCATGCGCCGCAGCTCGGCGTAGGTCAGGTAGAGGCGCTGCATGGCGCGGGTGACACCGACATAACACAGGCGACGCTCTTCCTCGAGACGCCCCGGCTCTTCCAGCGACATCTTGTGCGGGAACAGTCCCTCCTCGACCCCGGCGACGAATACCACCGGGAATTCGAGTCCCTTGGCGGAGTGCAGCGTCATCATCTGCACGCATTCCTCGCCTTCGGCGGCTTCATGGTCGCCGGCATCCAGTGCGGCTTCGGCGAGGAAGGGTTCCAGCGCCTCGGCACCTTCGCTGGGGGCTTCCGGGTCCATGCGCTCGCCCTGACTGAAGGCACGGCAGGCATTGACCAGCTCCGAGAGGTTCTCGAGGCGTGCCTGGCCCTTCTCGCCCTTCTCGGCGGCGTGATGCTCACGCAGGCCGGTGGCGTGGATGACGTGCTCGACCAGCTCATGCAGCGCCATGCCGGCGGTGTCGTTGTCGAGGCCATCGATGATGTCGGCGAAGGCTCGCACGGCAGTCGCGGCGCGTCCCTTGAGGGCGCCATCGGAGACCGCATCGCTCATCGCCTGCCACATGGTCAGGTTGCCGTAGCGTGCGCGCTCGCGCAGCTGCTCGACGGTGCGCATTCCGATGCCACGCGCCGGCACGTTGATCACGCGCTCCAGGGCGGCATCGTCCTCGCGGTTGTTCATCAGGCGCAAATAGGCGAGCGCGTTCTTGATCTCGAGACGCTCGTAGAAGCGCTGGCCGCCATAGATGCGATAGGGCATGCCCTGGCGGATCAGCGTCTCCTCCAGCACGCGTGACTGGGCATTGGAGCGATACAGGATCGCGATCTCGTCGCGGCTGTAGCCATGCTCATTGACCAGCTCACGGATGGTATCGGCGATATAACGCGACTCGTCGATATCATTGAAGCCGGCATAGACACGAATGCGCTCGCCACGACCGCTATCGGTCCACAGCTCCTTGCCCATGCGCCCGCCGTTGTGGCTGATCAGGGCGTTGGCGGCCTCCAGAATGGCGCTGGAGGAGCGGTAGTTCTGCTCCAGACGCACCACGCGGGTGTTGGCGAACTCCTCGGTGAAGCGCTGGATGTTCTCGACCCGCGCGCCACGCCAGCCGTAGATGGACTGGTCATCATCGCCGACCACGGTCATGCACTCGCGATCACCGGCCAACAGCTTCAGCCAGGCGTACTGCAGGGTGTTGGTATCCTGGAACTCGTCGACCAACAGGTGGGCGAAGCGCTCGCGGTAATGCGCCAGCAGATGCGGCGTATCACGCAGCAGTTCCAGCGAGCGCAGCAGCAGCTCACCGAAATCGACCAGGCCGCCGCGTTCACAGGCGAGCTGATAGAGCTCATACATCTCGACCATCTTGCCCATGTAGGCATCGCCATGGGTCTGCACCTGATGGGCGCGCAGACCTTCCTCCTTGCAGCCGGCGATGAAGTACTGGACCTGCTTGGGCGGCCAGCGCTCATCATCGACGTTGTGCTCCTTGAGCAGCCGTTTGACCATGCGCAGCTGGTCATCGCTGTCGATGATCTGGAAGTGCTCGGGCAGGCGCGCCTCCTGCCAATGGGTGCGCAGCAGACGGTGACTGATTGAGTGGAAGGTACCGACCCACATGTGGCGCAGGCTGCTGCCATTGAGCGCCTCGAGACGCGTGCGCATCTCCCGCGAGGCCTTGTTGGTGAAGGTCACCGACAGGATGGCGTAGGGCGAGAACTGATATTGGTCCATCAACCAGGCGATGCGGTGAACCAGCACGCGGGTCTTGCCGGAACCGGCCCCCGCCAGTACCAGCATGTTGCCCGGCGGCGCGGACACGGCCTCACGCTGATGCGTGTTGAGGTGATCGAGGAGGGGCGATTCGGTCATGCAGGGCTCACCACAGGGCAGAGGAGTCGAGGAGCGGAGCAGCGTGAGATTCGCTGCCCCTGTTCAGGCATCCACCTTATCACAGCGGCCTGCCCTGCTCTTCCCCGCGCCGGCCTTCCTTGCACATACGTGCCTTGCACTTGCCTTCAAGGCAGAGGATGCCCAAGTGATGCTCAGTGGGTATCGAAGTCGTGGTCGTCGATGCGCAGAGTGGCGAGGCTCTTCTTGACTGCCTCCAGCTGCTCCTTGAGCTTGGGGCCACGCGCCTTGGCGACACCGACCGCCAGCGTATCGACGATTACCAGGTGCGCGATACGCGAGCTCATCGGGGTGTAGATCTCGGTGTCTTCGTGCACATCGATGTGCAGCGGCAGCGTGACTTCATCCGCCAGTGGCGAACCACTCGGGCACAGCCCGATGACGGTCGCGCCGGCGTCACGCGCCAGCCGCACGCTGGCGATCAGTGCCTTGGTGCGGCCGGTCTGGGAGATGGCCACCACCACGTCACGCGGCCCCAGCGTCACCGCTGACATGTTCTGCATGTGCGGGTCGGTGTAGGCGGCAGTGGAGATCTGCAGGCGGAAGAACTTGTGCTGGGCATCGTGAGCCACGGCGCCCGAGGCGCCATAGCCGTAGAACTCGACCCGGCTGGCGGAGGCCAGCGAGTGGATGGCACGCGCGACGGCTTCGGCATCCAGGCGGTCACGCACCGACAGCAGGGTACCGATGGTGGAATCGAACAGCGAGTGCGAGAACTCGGCCACGCTGTCGGAGTCATTCATGGAGAACTGGGCGAACTGGGTGCCGGTGGCGAGGCGTTGCGCCAGCTGCAGCTTGAAATCCTGGAAGCCGGCAAAGCCCATTGCCCGACAGAAACGCACGACCGTCGGCTCACTGACCGATGACTCGCTGGCCAGATCGACGATCCGCATGTGAATCACTTCCTCCGGATGACGAAGGACATAGCGTGCGACCTTTTGTTCAGAGCGGCGGAAATTCTCCATCCGGCTCCTCAGGTCGTCGAAGATGGCATGGCTCACGGCACACTCCTTGCAGACTTCATGGGCATGCCTGAGCTTACGTCATCCCCCCGGGGGTGTCGCCTGCACAGGCAGGCTATAGTCACAATTTTGTCAAGTGAGCTATAGTAAAACGGTGTGGCGCCAGTGAAAGCCCACATCCTTTGGATGCCATGGAGGTCGAATCATGCGTAATTCAGAGCAGGTAGATACGCTCAAGAAAGAGCTTCTCGATATTTTCATGACTCTCGGTGCCGACGAACATCAGGCCCGCAAGAAACAAAGCGCAGTCCGCCATCTCCGCGCCCGTCGTGGAATAGAATTGCACAACGAAATCAAGCGCCTAAGCGAGGATTTAAGCGACATCGAAGTGCTGGAAATGGATACTGAAAGCGATATCGACACCCACTGATTCCAGGCGGGGAGGCGATACGCTCCCCGCCGATCAGTGATGTTTTCACGCTCTGATCCGCCAGGGTTCGGGCTCCATGCGACACCTTCCACCATCTCTTTCGAGCATGGTCGTACCCCCCTCTCGCGGTATTTCTCGTCAGATCCTCCCGACAAACACTTCTTGTTGCGGCCCCTGTTGCGTCTGAAATCTCCTGAAATGGCGTGTTTTCTACACAAGGCCTGAAGATATCTCGCCGAAAGGTCGTGATATTCATGCCTCATATTGCAAAACCCTACGACCAATGACGCACCATTACAGTGCGAGCGCTCACTGACCCTATCTGACCTCAGAGAATCCGCCTCTTGCCTCGTCAGAAACACGAGAGGCCCGCCGGATAGGCGAGCCTCTTGAGGTACTGCATCTTCGTGCTGAGTGTGACGTGCCTCTGCTGGGGTCAGCGAGGACGGAGGTAGTTACAGGCTTGACGCGAACACCACGACCACACCGATCGGGGCGATATAGCGCGCCACGAAGCTCCACAGCGAGAAGGCCGAGTCGCTCATGTTGAGCTGGCTGCGCACTTCGTCACGGCCCATGAACCAGCCGACGAAGACGATGGTCGCCAGACCGGTCAGCGGCAGCATCAGCTTGCTGGTCGCGTAGTCGAGCAGGTCGAAGATGGTCATGCCTTCGAACTTGGCGAACATGCCCAGCGGCGCCACGTCACTCCACAGGTTGAAGGACAGGATGGTGGCGATGCCCAGCAGCCAGGTGGCGATACCCGCGACCCAGGCCGAGCCGACGCGCGACATCGGCGTCTTCTCTTCCAGCCATTCGACGATAGGCTCCAGCAGCGAGATGCCTGAGGTCCAGGCCGCGAATACCAGCAGTACGAAGAACACCACACCGAAGACTTCACCGCCCGGCATGTGACCGAAGGCCAGCGGCAGGGTCTGGAAGATCAGACCCGGGCCCGCCGCGGCGTCGAGGCCGTTGGAGAACACCACCGGGAAGATGGCCAGACCGGCCAGCAGGGCGATGACGGTATCCAGCACCACCACGACCAGCGCGGTACGCCCGATATTGACGTCATCGGACAGGTAGGAGCCGTAGGCCATCATGATGCCCATGCCCAGTGACAGGGTGAAGAAGGCATGCCCCATGGCCGCCAGCACGCCATCCTTGTCGAGCTTGGAGAAGTCCGGCGTCAGCAGCCAGGCGGCCGCATCAGCGAAGCCATCGGTGGTGGCGGCGTAGCCGACCAGCACGATCAACATCACCGCCAGCAGCGGCATCAGGATCTTGGCGGCACGCTCCAGGCCACCGGCGACCCCGCCGGCAACGACCAGGATCACCATCAGCATGAAGGCACTGTGCCAGGCCAGCAGCGTGGTCGGGTCCCCCAGCAGACCGCCGAACAGGCTACCGGCCGTGTCAGAGGTCAGGGTTTCGAAACTGCCGCTGGCCGCGTCGGCGATGAAGGCCAGCGCCCAACCGCCGATGACGCTGTAGAAGGACAGGATCAGGTAGGCGCCGAGCACGCCGGCTACCCCGATCAAGACCCAGGCGGGACTGCGTTTGAGCCGGGCACTGATGTGGCTCATGGTCGAGATGGGGTTCTTCTGCCCCAAGCGACCCAGCAGCCATTCCGACATCAGGATCGGCAGGCCGATCAGCAGGATGCAGATCAGATAGACGAGGACGAAGGCACCGCCGCCGCTCTCACCTGTCATGTAGGGGAATTTCCAGATATTGCCCAGACCGACGGAAGAACCGACGGCAGCCAGGGTAAAGGCCAGGCGAGAAGACCACTGTGCGTGGGAATGCGGTTTGGATGACATGTGAATCCCTGATTCGTCGCGAGGGCGCCTGTCGCTGGTAGCGACTTCGGGCACCTTGTTGTGCTTGTTGCATCATGCTGCCAATGCGGACGGATCATCCGTGGCCAACACGATGGCGTCGCAGGATCACTGCTGTGGTGCTCCCGGCATTCACGCTGACCGGGTAGGTCGTGGGGAATGACAGGCAAGTGCCGATAGGCACGCCGGAACGGGCAGACTGCCCATCTCCGGTAAATATCGCCGCGGTAACGGCAACATGTGGCTAAAGCTACTCGATTGAGGGGCCATCTGCCAGCAAGCCACCATCAGACCATGGCCTCACAGGAGAAACATCACGCCCTGATGGAGCGTCAGAACAGACTGCCCTGCCCCTCGCCCGGAAAGGCCCCGACCAAGGGGCGGCCCAGTTTCGCCAGCACCTGATTGGCCAACAGGCGTGCCAGTGCGGGCGCTGCCTTGTTGTCCGGTGTATGCACGAAGAGGAACGGGCTTTTCCCCTGACTTATCCACAAGGAAAGACGCTCTACCCAGGGGGCAAACAGTGCCCGATTGGTGGATTCATCGTAATGCCCGATGAAACGCACCACGGGATGTTGTCCGCTGGAGAACACATGCAATGGGCGGTGAGGCTTTTCCGAGCGCGCCACCGCAAGGCCCGGATGCGCGGTGGTAGGGCCACTGAAGAGTGGACGCACATCCAGCATCACGCGATCGACTGCGTGAGTTATCAACAAGCGATTCAACTGTCGTTCCACCTCACCCTTGGCGAAGAATATCGGGTCGCGGGGCTCCACCGCCCAGGCAAGCCCTGTTCCCTTCACCGACTGCAGAAATTGCTCGAGGCGTGGCAGGACGTCCGCCCCGAGGTCACGTGGTAGCTGAATCATGATCGGACCGAGGCGGTCCTTTATCGGTACCAGGCAATCGAGAAATGCCGCCAATTCCTGCTCGATGCCCTGCAGACGCAATTCATGAGTCAGTCGGCCCGGCAACTTGAAGCAGAAGCGAAAATTGGCCGGTGCCTGACGTGCCCAGCTGGCGATGGCAGCAGCCGTGGGCTGGGCATAGAAACTGGTATTGCCCTCGACACTATCGAAGACCCTGGCGTAATCCGCCAGATGTTCCCGCGGGCCGCTGCCCGGCAACAGGCTGCCGCGCCAGTCGTCATTGGCCCACATCGCGAGCCCGAGATGAAGATGTCCCGCCGAGTGCGAGGTATCCGGCGGTTCGGAGGCTGCATGAAAATGGTGCATGAAGAGGCCAGAACTAGAGGAATATAAGGGTCAAAGAGCCAACAAGCCGAAGAATATCGTCTGCCAGAGCGACGTAAGCACAATAAAAACTGTCATCACGGCGTGCTATGGTCCGCATCCTGCATGACACGTCAGCAGGCGGTCCACCCACCGCCCTGACTCCGCTTCCTGCCAGCCACAAGCCGCGCCGGAAGACACTCTTGTTGACTGCCCATACCCCGGAGCCTGTCATGACTGCTTTCCAACGACTCATACTGCGCGCCAGCGGCAGCCGCTCACGCGCGGCAAATGCCATCACCCTGCGCAGCCTGATCACGCTCATCGAGGGCTGCCTGCTGGTGGCGCTTGGCGTACGCCTGCTGCAGGCCGGTGGCCTGCTGGTCAGTGGCACTGCCGGCATGTCGTTGCTGGGTGCCGACCTGACAGCACTGAGCTTCGGCAGCCTGTTCTTCCTGATCAACCTGCCCTTCTACGGCCTGGCCTGGAAACAGCTGGGGCTGAATTTCACCCTGCGCACGCTGGGCTGCGTCACCCTGCTCTCCGTGCTGTCCGATGTGCTGGCGGTCAGCTTGCCGCTGGGCGCTGTCAGCCTGCCGGTCGCGGCGATAGCCGCAGGCCTGTTGATCGGCCTGGGCATCACGCTGCTGTTTCGCGAGAACGCCTCACTGGGCGGCCTGAACATTCTGGCGCTGCATCTGGAGCGACGCTTCGGCATCCATGCCGGTCGCACCACCTTCGCCTTCGACCTGCTGCTGATCGCGATCGCCGCGCTGGTCTACCCCTGGCCACAGGTCATCTGTTCAGCACTGGCATTCGCGACACTGTCCTTCGTGCTGGGCCGCTACCATCGCCGCACGCCCCAGACCGCACAGCCTGCTTCACCGGCACATGACAAGCAGGTACAGACGGCTCACTAGCGGCGACCGCGTCCCCCGCTGGAAGAGCCGCCGCCCTTGTACGAGGCGCCCTTGCCAGCCGGGCTGTTTTTCCCCGAGCTCGTGTTGCCGTAACTCTTGCTGCTACCGCCCTTGTTGGCAGAGCCTTTGTTGGCAGAGCTCTTGTTAACAGCCCCCTTGCTGTTGGCCGCGCCACGCTCATTGCGACCATCGCTGGCGTTGCCACGCGTGCGCGGCTTGAGGCCGCCGGCGAGCTTGCCGGCGCCTCCCGAACTCTTGGTGGTATTCCTGCGGGCACTTTTACCGTCACTTCTGCCTTCCTGATTGCCACGCCCCGGGGTGCGCTCATCAGAACGCTCACGACGCCCTGTACTCTCCTGCTTGGCTCCTGAACGCTGGCCCGGATGGCGTTGATCAGCACCGCGCTGACCTGTGTCGCGCTTATCAGGGCTGCGCTGACCCGGACTGCGCCGACGTGTGTCACGCTGACCGACAGCGCTATTGCCGCCTTCATGACGTCGAGTCCCGCTACGCCGGCCAGCGTCCGTACCCTGGGCGGCGCGCTGATGGCGCGCGGCCGTCGCATGCTGGGAAGGCGGCGGTGCCGCGGCCAGGCGCGAGGCTTCTTCGGTTCCACTGGAGCCCTCGATCATCTGCTGGATATCCGCCATCTCGCGCTGGGTGAGATATCGCCATTCGCCGACTCCCAGCCCGTCCAGGCTGACATTCATGATGCGCACCCGCTTGAGCTTGAAGACCTCATAGCCCAGCGCCTCACACATGCGACGGATCTGACGGTTGAGGCCCTGGGTCAGGATGATGCGGAACACATAGGTCGAGATCTGCTCGATGCGACACGGCTGGGTGATGGTGTCCAGAATCGGCACGCCAGCGGCCATGCGCTTGAGGAAGTCGGCGTTGATCGGCTTGTCGACCCGCACCACATATTCCTTCTCGTGGGCATTGCCGGCACGCAGGATCTTGTTGACGATATCGCCGTCACTGGTCAGGAAGATCAGGCCATCGGAGGGCTTGTCGAGGCGGCCGATCGGGAAGATCCGCTTGGGATGACCGATGTAATCGATGATGTTGCCATCGACATGGCGCTCGGTGGTACAGGTGATGCCCACCGGCTTGTTGAAGGCCAGGTAGACCGCTTCCTGCTTGGCTTTCAATGGCTTGCCGTTGACCAGCACTTCATCGCCCGGCGCGACCTTGGTACCCATTTCGGGCACGTCCCCATTGATGGTCACGCGTCCTTCGGCGATGTAGCGGTCCGCCTCGCGCCGCGAGCAGAAGCCCGTTTCGCTGATGAACTTGTTGAGGCGGGTAAGCGATGCGTCGCGATCAGTCATGGCAGGTCACGTGCGTGCGCCGGGCGATGAACGCGCAGCGGACGGAAGGGGATAAGAAGGCAGGCGCACAGGATACCAAAAACGGCAGCCCGAAGGCTGCCGTTGGCACAATGAGACTGGGCTCATCCAGTGCTGCGCCAGATAGGGCGCAGCCGTCCTGCAGCGCGGATCACTCGACCGTGACACTCTTGGCCAGGTTGCGCGGCTGATCGACATCAGTGCCCTTGAGCACGGCGACGTGATAGGACAGCAGCTGCAGCGGCAGGGTGTAGAGAATCGGCGCCAGCACTTCACTGACATGCGGCATGCGCAGCACACGCACGCCTTCGCTCTCTTCAAGGCTGATGTTCTCGTCAGCGAACACGTAAAGCTCGCCGCCACGCGCACGCACTTCCTGCAGATTCGACTTGAGCTTCTCGAGCAGCTCGTCGTTCGGCGCCACCGCCACTACCGGCATGTCGGCATCGACCAGTGCCAGCGGGCCGTGTTTCAGCTCACCCGCCGGATAAGCCTCAGCGTGGATGTAGGAGATTTCCTTGAGCTTGAGCGCGCCTTCCAGTGCGATGGGGAACTGGGTGCCACGCCCGAGGAACAGCGCATTGTGCTTGTCGGCGAAGGCCTCGGAGAGACGTTCGATCTCGCTGTCCATGGCCAGTGCCTTGGTGACCAGCGACGGCAGCTGACGCAGCTCACGCACCACCTCGGCTTCCCCCGCCTCATCACCGCCACGCACACGACGCAGCGACAGTGTCAGCAGCATCAGACCGATCAGCTGGGTGGTAAAGGCCTTGGTGGAGGCGACGCCGATTTCCGGGCCGGCCATGGTCATCAGGCTGAGGTCTGATTCCCGCACCAGCGAGCTGCCCGGGACGTTGCAGATCGCCAGGCTACCGAGGAAGCCACCCAGCGACTGGGCATAGCGCAGCGCGGACAGCGTATCGGCGGTCTCGCCGGACTGGGACAGTGTGACGAACAGGGTGCCATCGGCGACCACCACCGGACGGTAGCGGAACTCGGACGCGACCTCGACCGCCGCCGGAATGCCGGCCAGACGCTCGATCCAGTAATGCGCGACCATGCCGGCGTGGTAGCTGGTCCCACAGGCGACGATCTGCACCTGCTTGACCTGACGGAAGAGGTTTTCCGCCTCGCTGCCGAAGCTGCGCACCAGCACGTGGTCACCGTTCAGGCGGCCTTCCAGCGTGGCGGCCAGCACACGCGACTGCTCGTGGATTTCCTTGAGCATGAAGTGACGGTAATCGCCCTTGGAAGCGGCATCCTGCGCGTGCTCGAAGGTCTGCACCGGACGCTCGTTGGCCTCGGTGACCAGGCGCTCGCCCTGCTCGAAGATCTCGATCTGCTCGGCGGTCATGCGCACCAGATCGCCTTCCTTCAGGTAGATGAAGCGATCAGTGACCTGCAGCAGCGCCAACTGATCGGAGGCCAGGAAGTGCTCGTCGATCCCGACACCGATCACCAGCGGGCTTCCCTGACGCGCGCCGATCAGAACGTCCGGCTGGGCACGATGCACCACGCCCAGCGCGAAGGCGCCATCGAGCAGCGCCACCGCCTTCTGCACCGCGGTCAGAAGGTCCTGACTCAGGGTGTATTCACGCGCCAGCAGGTGCGCGACGACCTCGGTGTCCGTCTCGGAGGTAAAGACATAACCCTGACCTTCCAGCTCGCGCTTGAGGGTCTCGTAGTTCTCGATGATGCCGTTGTGGACCACGGCCAGACTGTCACCGGACTGGTGCGGGTGGGCGTTGGCCTCACTCGGTGCACCATGGGTGGCCCAGCGGGTGTGCGCGATGCCGACACGCCCCTTGAGCGGCGCTTCCTCGAGACGCTCCTGCAGCGCTGCGACCTTGCCCAGCGCACGCACGCGGTTCAGGCGCCCCTCTTCGGAGAGGACGGCCATGCCTGCGCTGTCGTAGCCACGGTATTCGAGGCGGTGCAGGCCCTCGAGCAGGATGTTCTGGACGTTACGACTGGCGACGGCGCCGACGATGCCACACATGAGCGATCTCCTTATGCAGTTGCTGGCTCGATGAGCGGGGCGATCAACACCTCGACGCCATGAGCGCGAATCTGGTCACGCGCGGCATCAGGCAGCGCGTCATCGGTTATCAGGGTACTGACGCTGGTCCAGGCCAGCTCCAGGTTGGGAATGCGACGGCCCAGCTTGTGGGATTCCGCCATCACCACCACTTCTCGCGACACCTCGGCCATCACGCGCGACAGGCCGATCAGCTCGTTGAAGGTGGTGGTGCCACGCTCGAGGTCGAGACCATCCGCGCCGAGAAACACCTGATCGAAGTCATAGCTGCGCAGTACCTGCTCCGCCACCTGACCCTGGAAGGAATCCGAGTGCGGGTCCCAGGTGCCGCCGGTCATCAGCAGCACCGGCTCGTTTTCCAGCTCGCGGATGGCATTGGCCACGCTCAGCGAGTTGGTCATCACGATCAGGTCATCCCGACCCTTGAGCTCGGGAATCAACACCACCGTGGTGGTGCCACTGTCGATGATGATGCGCTGGTGCGCGCGGATACGGCTCGCGGCGAGGCGGGCGATGGCCTGCTTGGCGGCGCTGACCGGCTCGTCATGTACCAGCAGCTCACGCGGCATGGCCACGGCGCCGCCATAGCGCCTGAGCAGCAGGCCACTCTTCTCGAGGAAGGCCAGGTCCTTGCGGATGGTGACCTCCGAGGTGGCAAGCTCCCGCGCCAGTGCCTCGACACTGACCTCACCGTCACGCGCCAGCTGATCAAGGATCTGGTGACGCCGTTGTGGTGTCAGTCGCTTTGACATCGGGAACTCCCATAAAGTTTCGAACCGAAAGATAAGAGAGATTAATCGAAACATCAAGTGAAAGACGCTAGAGGATGAGACGATTCGCTCCCGGCCGGTCAACCAGCACAATCGGCCGTGACGAAAAAACGGGGAGACACCTGTCGGTGCCTCCCCGCCGGTGATGCTCATCTCCCCTCAGGGGCAAGCATCACTACCACTACTGCCGATCACTGTAGCCGATCACTTCTTGGTCGGACGCGGCCATTCCGGCTTGTCGATACGCTTGCCGCGCGCCACGCTCAGCGCGCCCTCGGCGACATCGCGGCTCAAGGTAGAACCGGCACCCACAGTGGCACCGGCACCGATCTTGAGCGGTGCCACCAGCGCCGAGTTGGAGCCGATGAAGGCATTGGCGCCGATTTCGGTGCGGAACTTGTTGGCACCATCATAGTTGCAGGTGATGGTGCCGGCGCCGACATTGACGGCCTCGCCGAGGGTGGCATCGCCGACATAACTCAGGTGATTGATCTTGGCATCGACACCGACCTGGGCATTCTTGGTCTCGACGAAGTTGCCGATACGTGCGCCACGCGCAAGCTCGGTGCCCGGACGCAGACGCGCGAACGGACCGACGTTGTTGTCGCCTTCCAGCACGGCGCCGTCGATGACGCTGTGCGGCGCGATGTTGGCACCGGCACCGATGGTGGCGTTGCGGATCACGCAGTGGGCGCCGATGACCACATCATCCGCCAGGGTGACGTCGCCTTCGAAGATGCAGCCGACATCGATGCTGATGTCAGTGCCGATGGTCAGCTTGCCGCGCACATCGATGCGTGACGGATCGGCCAGGCTGGCGCCTTCGGTCATCAGGCGGTTGGCCTCACGACGCTGGAAGGCACGCTCGAGATCGGCCAGCTGCAGGCGGTTGTTGACGCCCTGCACTTCCTCGACTGCCGCCGGCTGGGCGGTGGCGATGTTGACGCCTTCGCTGGCTGCCATGGCGATGATGTCGGTCAGGTAGTACTCACCCTGGGCATTGTCGGCGGACAGCGCCGGCAGCCAGCGCTTGAGCTGAGCACCGGTGGTGGCGAGGATACCGGTGTTGCCTTCCTGGATGGCCAGCTGCTCCGGCGTGGCATCCTTGTGCTCGACGATGGCGCTGACGCGGCCTTCGGCGTCACGCACGATACGGCCATAGCCTGTCGGGTCTTCCAGAATCACCGTCAGCAGCCCCAGGGTCTGCTCACTGACTTCGGCCAGCAGCGCCTCGAGGGTCTCGCGACGAATCAGCGGCACATCGCCATACAGGATCAGTACCTTGCCATCACCGATGGCGTCCAGTGACTGGGCCACGGCATGCCCTGTGCCCTTCTGCTCTGCCTGTACCGCGAAACTGGCACCGGTATCGGCCAGCTGCTGCTGGACGCGCTCACCACCATGACCGATGACGACATTCAGATGCGCACCGTTCAGACCTGCAGCAGTGTCAGCCACATGACGCACCATCGCCTTGCCTGCCAGCGGGTGCAGCACCTTCGGCAATCTGGAACGCATGCGGGTGCCCTGGCCTGCGGCAAGAATGACGACGTCGGTACGCTCTGCGCTGCTCATCGGTGAACTCCTGTAGAAAGCGGGTCTTCATACCTGAAGCCCTGAAAATAGTGGCGCCATGATAGCAGCTGATCCGTGACCTGCCAGTGACGAGGTTTACCCACGGGGCTGTCGCCGAGAACAGACCCGAGAAAGTAGCAGTACTCCCGCAAGAGGCTTGAGCCTATAGGCTCAGCACTCAAGGCGCTGGCGAATGAGTATGCTCAGCCTTGGATCACGCCAGGCTGCCTCGCCGGTCAGACCGGCCGTCCCATTGTGCCAAGCACAAAAAAAGGCGACCCGAAGGTCGCCTCTTTCCTGTCACTGGCCGTCATGGCCCAGTGCATCTCAGCGCGTGTGACGACGCATCTGCTGCACGGTGCGCAGCTTGGCCATCGCCTCGGCCAGTTCGGCCGTGGCGCGTGAGTATTCCAGTTCGGAAGCCTGGTCGTTCATGGCCTTCAAGGCCACTTCCTTGGCTTCCTGGGCTGCCGCCTCATCCAGATCGTCGGCACGTACTGCGGTGTCGGCGAGGACTGAAACGAGGTTCGGCTGCACTTCGAGAAATCCGCCACTGACGTAGTAGATTTCCTCGGCCCCACCCTGACGCTGAACGCGAATCGGGCCGGGTTGCAGCTCGGTCAGCAGCGGAGCGTGGCCCGGCATGATGCCGAGATCACCTTCGCTGCCGGCAGCCACGAGACGCTCGACCAGGCCGGAAAAGATGCCTTTCTCAGCGCTGACGATGTCGCAATGGACGCTCATAGCCATACCTGTTTCCTCATGCCTGAACAGGGAAATTACATGCCCTTGGCTTTCTCGACAGCTTCGTCGATGGTGCCGACCATGTAGAACGCCTGCTCCGGCAGTGCGTCATATTCGCCGTCCAGAATACCTTGGAAGCCGCGGATGGTGTCCTTGAGGGACACGTACTTGCCCGGCGCGCCGGTGAAGATTTCCGCAACGAAGAACGGCTGTGACAGGAAGCGCTGGATCTTGCGCGCACGTGCCACGGTCTGCTTGTCTTCGTCAGACAGCTCGTCCATCCCGAGGATGGCGATGATGTCTTTCAGCTCCTTGTAGCGCTGCAACACACCCTGAACGTTACGGGCAGTGTTGTAGTGCTCTTCGCCAACGACCAGCGGGTCGAGCTGACGAGAGGTGGAGTCGAGCGGGTCAACGGCCGGATAGATACCCAGCTCGGCAATCTGACGGGACAGTACGACAGTCGCGTCAAGGTGCGAGAAGGTGGTCGCCGGCGACGGATCGGTCAAGTCATCCGCGGGGACGTAGACGGCCTGCACGGAAGTGATCGAGCCAGTCTTGGTAGAAGTGATGCGCTCCTGCAGGACGCCCATCTCTTCCGCCAGAGTCGGCTGATAACCAACCGCGGACGGCATACGACCCAGCAGTGCGGACACTTCGGTCCCCGCCAGGGTGTAACGATAGATGTTGTCGACGAACAGCAGAACGTCACGACCTTCGTCACGGAACTTCTCGGCGATGGTCAGGCCGGTCAGTGCCACGCGCAGACGGTTGCCCGGCGGCTCGTTCATCTGGCCATAGACCAGGGCAACCTTGTCGAGAACGTTGGATTCCTTCATTTCGTGGAAGAAATCGTTACCTTCACGAGTACGCTCACCCACGCCCGCGAACACGGAATAACCGCTGTGCTCGGTGGCGATGTTGCGGATCAGCTCCATCATGTTGACGGTCTTGCCGACACCGGCGCCGCCGAACAGACCGACCTTGCCGCCCTTGGCGAACGGGCAGACCAGGTCGATGACCTTGATGCCGGTTTCCAGAAGCTCGCTGGACGCTGCCTGTTCCGCGAAGCTCGGGGCTGCACGGTGAATCGGCATGTGCTCTTCAGCACCCACGTCGCCAGCTTCGTCGATCGGCTGACCCAGCACGTTCATGATGCGACCCAGAGTCGCCGTGCCGACCGGCACGGAGATCGGAGCACCGGTGCTCTCAACTGCGAGACTGCGCTTGAGGCCTTCGGTCGAACCCATTGCGATAGTACGGACCACGCCGTCGCCCAGCTGCTGCTGGACTTCGAGTACGGTCTCGCTATCGGCGACGTTCAGGGCGTCGTAGACCTTGGGCACTGCGTCCCGCGGAAACTCGACGTCAATCACCGCGCCGATGATTTGTACGATACGTCCGCTCATTCCTGGTTCCTCTTAAACCTGCGATTGAAACCTGCTTGCCTGTTGCCACGCTGTCATCAGACGGCGGCGGCACCGGATACGATCTCGGAGATTTCCTGAGTGATCGCTGCCTGGCGGGCCTTGTTGTAGACCAGCTGAAGGTCGTCGATCAGGTCGCCGGCGTTATCGGTCGCACTCTTCATTGCGATCATTCGCGCTGCCTGTTCGCAGGCGATGTTCTCGACCACGGCCTGGTAGACCTGGGCCTCGACATAGCGCTTGAGCAGCTTGTCGAGCAACGAGACGGCATCCGGCTCATACAGGTAGTCCCATGTAGTGGGACCGGTTTCTTCGTCATTCAGATCAGCTTCGAGAGGAAGCAGCTGACGCACGACCGGCTTCTGCGTCATGGTGTTGACGAACTCGTTGAACACCACGTACAGACGGTCGAGGCTGCCCTCGTCGAATGCGTCCAGCATGGCCTTGACGCTACCGATCAGATCCTGGGTACCCGGGGAATCCCCGAGACCGGACTTGGCGGCAAGCAGGTTGCCACCGTAGTTGCGGAAGAAGGTACCGGCCTTGGAGCCGAGGGCACAGAAGTCCACCTCGACACCCTGATCGCGCCAGCTCTTCGCATGCTTGGTGACAGCCTTGAACAGATTGGCGTTCAGGCCACCACACAGGCCGCGATCACTGGAGACCACAATATAACCGACACGCTTCACATCGCGTTCCATCAGATAGGGATGGCGATATTCCGGGTTGGCCCGGGCGATGTGTCCTACAACTTTGCGGATCTGATGAGCATAAGGCTGGCTGGCCGCCATGCGATCCTGCGCTTTACGCATCTTGGACGCAGCCACCATTTCCATGGCGCTGGTGATCTTTTGCGTATTTTTGATGCTCCCGATCTGGGAGCGAATCTCTTTTGCAGCTGCCATAGCGATCTGCCTTATTCATGCCACCCGAAGGGAAACGACAGGGCCCGGCCTAGCCGGGCCATGCCACTTACCAGCTTTGAGTCGCCTTGAACTTCTCGACGCCAGCCTTGAGACCATTCTTGATCTCGTCATCGTAGCCGCCGGACTGATTGATCTTGTCCAGAAGATCCGCGTGCTCGGAGCGCATGAAGTCCAGCAGCGCCTTCTCGAAGCCCAGCACCTTGGCGACTTCGACGTCATCCAGGTAGCCTTCGTTGGCCGCGAACAGCGAGATCGCCATGTCGGCCACGGACATCGGAGAGTACTGCTTCTGCTTCATCAGCTCGGTGACACGCTGACCATGCTCGAGCTGCTTGCGGGTCGCTTCGTCCAGATCAGAGGCGAACTGGGAGAAAGCTGCCAGCTCACGGTACTGAGCCAGTGCCAGACGCACACCACCACCCAACTTCTTGATGATCTTGGTCTGAGCAGCACCACCGACACGGGAAACAGACAGACCCGCGTTGATGGACGGACGGATACCGGAGTTGAACAGGCTGGTCTCGAGGAAGATCTGACCGTCGGTGATGGAGATCACGTTGGTCGGAACGAACGCAGACACGTCGCCACCCTGGGTCTCGATGATCGGCAGCGCAGTCAGGGAGCCGGTCTTGCCTTTCACTTCACCGTTGGTGAACTGCTCGACATATTCGGCGTTGACGCGTGCGGAACGCTCAAGCAGACGGGAGTGGAGATAGAAGACGTCGCCCGGGTAGGCTTCACGGCCCGGCGGACGCTTGAGCAGCAGGGAGATCTGACGGTACGCCCATGCCTGCTTGGTCAGATCGTCATAGACGATCATCGCGTCTTCACCGCGGTCGCGGAAGTATTCACCCATGGTGCAACCGGCGTACGGTGCCAGGAACAGCATGGCAGCCGGGTCGGAAGCGCCAGCCGCGACGATGATGGTGTGTTCCATCGCGCCGTGCTCTTCGAGCTTGCGCACGACGTTGGCAATGGTGGACTGCTTCTGGCCGACGGCGACGTAGACACAGGTAATGCCCTTGCCCTTCTGATTGATGATGGCATCAATCGCGATGGCGGACTTACCAATCTGACGGTCACCGATGATCAGCTCGCGCTGACCACGGCCGATCGGCACCATGGCATCGATGGACTTCAGACCTGTCTGCACCGGCTGGTCGACCGGCTCACGGGCGATGACGCCCGGAGCGACCTTCTCAACCGCATCAGTCAGCTTGGCGTCGATCGGGCCTTTGCCGTCAATCGGATTACCCAGCGCGTCGACCACACGGCCGACCATTTCCGGGCCTACCGGCACTTCGAGGATACGACCGGTGCACTGCGCGGTCATGCCCTCTTCGAGCTGGAGGTAGTCACCCAGAACGACAGCACCGACGCTGTCGCGCTCAAGGTTGAGCGCCATACCAAAGACGCCACCCGGGAATTCAATCATCTCACCGAACATGACGTCTGCGAGGCCGTGGATCTGCACGATGCCGTCGGAGACGCTGACGATGGTGCCCTGATTACGGGCTTCGGATGCGACGTCAAGCTTTTCGATACGCTGCTTGATGATGTCGCTGATCTCGGAAGGATTCAGTTGCTGCATGCCATGTCCCTCGGACTCAGGAGTTCAGTGCTTCGGAAAGCCGGGCCAGCTTGCCGCGCACGGAGCCGTCAATGACGGTATCTCCGGCACGGATGATGACGCCGCCGAGCAGCGTACTATCCACCTGAGTGGTAATGGAGATGTCGCGGTTCAGACGCTTGCGCAGGGCAGTGGCGAGCTTTTCTTCCTGCTCACTCTCCAGTGCAAAGGCAGACACCAGGGTCACCTCGACACGCTGTTCCTGCTCGGCCTTCTGGGCCTCGAACAATTCGGCCACGGAGGGCAGGGCCGCAAGGCGGTCCTGCTCACCGAGAGTCCGGATGAAGTTGCGGGCGCTGTCATCCAGCGCCTCACCGCACACGTCCAGGAAGGTGCCAACCTTGTGCTCGGTGGAGAGCTTGGGGTTGTCGAGCACCGCCTTGACGTTTGCGTCGACAGCGACGAGCGCCGCTGTCGACAACATGCCGGACCAGGCCTCTAGCGCCTGCTGGCCGCGTGCAAACTCGAACGCCGCCTTGGCGTACGGGCGAGCCGCGGTGGAGGTAGACGTTTCAGCCATGGAATCAGTCTCCTCAGAGCTCGGCAGCGAGCTTGTCAATCAGCTCGCGGTGCTTGGCTTCGTCGATGGAGGATTCCAGGATGCGCTCGGCGCCGATCACTGCAAGAGCAGCGACCTGACCACGGAGCTCGTCCTTGGCCTGGTTGATCTCCTGGGAGATTTCGGCACGGGCCTGCGCAACGAGACGCTCGCCTTCCGCACGTGCAGTTTCACGTGCTTCCTCGATCATCTGGTTGGAGCGCTTATGGGTCTGCTCAATGATGCGTGCTGCTTCATCCTTGCTTTCCCGCAGAGTCTCGGTGGCTTTTTCCTGCGCCAGTTCGAGGTCACGGGTAGCACGGCTGGCAGCATCCAGACCATCTGCAATCTTCTTCTGACGTTCTGCCAGAGCCTGTGTGACCGGCGGCCAGACATACTTCATGCAGAAATAAACGAAGACCGCAAAGGCGATGGCCTGACCAATCAGGGTTAAGTTCAGATTCACGCCAGCACCTCTCGCTTCACGATTGTTGGGTCAAAAACACGGTAGGCCGGAGGCCAGCCGATGTTTAACCGACAAACGGGTTGGCGAAGGTGAAGAACAGCGCGATACCAACACCGATCATGGTCACGGCATCCAGCAGACCAGCGACGATGAACATCTTGACCTGCAGCTGCGGGATCATTTCCGGCTGACGCGCTGCGCCTTCCAGGAACTTGCCACCCAGGATACCGAAACCGATGGCGGTGCCCAGGGCGCCCAGGCCGATCAGCAGGGAGACGGCGATAGCGGTCATGCCAAGAACTTGTGCTTCCATTGTGGAACTCCAGTTTTAGTCAAGTTTAAGTCAAGGGGTTGAGGGTGTGAGCAGAGCTCGGAAATCTTGCCCCACGCCACGGATGGCGTGGGGCGAAATGCATCAGTGGTCTTCGCTGGCCATGCTCAGGTAGACGATGGTCAGCATCATGAAGATGAATGCCTGCAGGGTAATGACCAGGATATGGAAGACCGCCCACGGGAAGTGCAGGGGCAGCTGCCAGATACCGACCAGCGAGATCAGGATGAAGATCAGCTCGCCTGCATACATGTTACCGAACAGACGCAGCGCCAGAGAGATCGGCTTGGCGATCAGCGTCACGAACTCAAGCAGGAAGTTGACCGGAATCAGCGCGATCTGTGCCAGCTTGTTCGGAGTGTTGAACGGGTGCAGCGTCAGTTCGGCCAGGAAGCCCTTGAGGCCCTTGACGCGAATGGAATAGAAGATGATCAACGCGAACACGGACAGTGACATGCCCAGCGTGGCATTGATGTCAGTGGACGGCACCACCTTGAAGAACACGTGAGCCGGATCGGCGCCGAACATCTCACCGACCTTGGCAGCAACGCCAGGCAGCCAGTCGACGGGGATCAAGTCCATCAGGTTCATCAGGAAGATCCAGCAGAAGATCGTCAGTGACAGCGGTGCGATCAGGCGTGAACGGCCGTGGAAGGTCTCACGCACGGACTGATCGACGAACTCGACCATCAATTCGACGAAGTTCTGCAGACCGCTGGGAACGCCAGTGGTGGCGGACTTGGCGACCTTGCGGAACAGGCACAGGAAGATCAGGCCCAGACCGATGGACCAGCCCATGGTGTCCAGGTGGATGGCCCAGAATCCCATGTCGGCCGCTTCCTGAGCGCTGTGCGCCAGTGACCATCCGTGTTCCGGGTGGTTGCCGTACGTCAGATTCTGCAGGTGGTGCTGAATATATTCGGAGGGACTCGGGTTGGTGCCTGCCATGACTCTGCCTCAGGTTCGTGTGTACGGTGTTCGCTTCACCAGCCAGGGGCCCAGCCAGTGAACCGCCATTGCCGCCACGTAAGCGCAAAAAAATAAAGCGGGGTTTGAGGGCGGCACTGCAATGAAGAAGAACGCAAACAATACGGCCGTCAAACCGAACTTACCGGCCTCGGCCTGATAGAAGGCCTTGACCATTGCCTGGGCGTAGCGTGCACCGGTCACACGCAGTGAACGCCAGGCGAAAAACAGATTGGGCAGCAGGCAGACCAGCCCACCACACAGCGCGGAAAGCGCCGCACCACTGCCTTTCATCACTCCCGCCAGCAAGACGGCAATCACGATGACCAGCGCCTGGCCCCAGAGCAATCGAGCTACCTGAGGGCGTTGTAGAGCAGCGGGTGTCGTCTTGTGCATCTTGGACCTGTGTCTCGCAATGATGGCCTTCGCCATTTCTGGCGCTGCGCTGGACACAGCCCGGGAGCAAACTCGCCGGATTATAGGGGAGCGCTTCACCGCCATCAACCAAACGACAAGCTAAATTCCTTGATCTTTCGCAAGCTTACGACCAAAGCCTCACTATCTTGCGGGAAACCGATGACAGTTTGCTTACGTTGACAGTCGCTTGCGGTGCGAGCGACACAGGGTTGCATGAATCACAACCTGACGTCAGCAACATCCTTCAATATCTTGAATGTCAGATGCATTTCGCGCCCCTGCGACAATGAGTCACAGGGGCGCGAAAGAAGATCGTGATCCGTCACGCAGAAAATTGCCGCCAGGGAAGGTGTGACGCACGGTCAGCCCTCCCCTGCTCACCCATTAGTGGATATGGCCGAGAATGCCGTCCAGCTCATCCAGACTGGTGTAGGAGATGGTGACCTTGCCCTTGCCGCTCTTGCCATGACGGATGTTGACGGCGGCGCCCAGCTGCTCCGAGAGGCGCGTTTCCAGACGCTGGATGTCGGCGTCCGGTCGTGCCGGCGCCGGCTTGGACTGTTCACCCTTTTGCACGCTTTTCACCAGTGCTTCGGTCTGGCGCACGGTCAGCTCGCGCTCGACCACTTCATGGGCCAGCTTGCGCTGGCGTGCCGGGGTCAGGCCGATCAGGGCACGCGCGTGCCCCATGTCGAGCTCACCGCGCTCCAGCAGGGTCTGCACTTCCTGTTCCAGCGTCAGCAGCCGCAGCAGGTTGGTGACCTGGGCGCGTGAACGCCCGACGGCGTCGCCCACCTGCTGCTGGGTCAGCTCGAATTCCTCAAGCAGACGCTTGAGCGCCAGGGCTTCCTCGACCGGATTGAGGTTCTCGCGCTGGATGTTCTCGATCAATGCCAGCGCAAGCGCGATCTCATCGCTGATGCCTTCGCGGATGACGGCAGGAATGGTATCCAGCTCCGCCAGCTGCGAGGCACGCCAGCGGCGCTCGCCGGCGATGATCTCGTAGCGCCCCTCCCCCACCGGACGCACCACGATGGGCTGCATCACGCCCTGAGCCCGGATGGAATCCGCCAGCTCCTCGAGCGCTTCCGGCTGAATGTCACGCCGTGGCTGATACTTGCCACGCTGCAACTGCCCGAGCGGCAGGCGCTCGAGGCGCTCGCTAGGCAATTCCGCCGTGGCAGCGGCCGGATTCGCGGCCAGCGCGGCATCCGGTGACGCATCGATGGCGTCGCCATCGACAGTTTCTATATCGGCTTCGACATGGCGGCGGCGGCTTCCGGCGCCAATCAGGGCATCCAGGCCCCTTCCCAGGGCACGCTTACGCGTCATGGACCTTCCTCGGTGAAGTTACAGCGAGAGACGACGAATCAATTCCTTGGCGAGCACCCGATAGGCCTGGCTGCCACGCGACAGACGCGCATACTTGGTCACCGGCAGGCCGTGGCTCGGCGCTTCCGCCACCCGCACGTTGCGCGGAATGGTCGCCTTGATCAGGGTATCGCCAAAGTAATCGGAAAGTTGCTTGCTGACATCGCGGGTCAGACTGTTGCGAGCGTCGTACATGGTACGCACGATCCCGAACACGTCGAGGGCCGGATTCACGTTGCCTTGAATCTGCTCGATGGTATCGAGCAGCGCTGACAGACCTTCCAGCGCGTAGAACTCGCACTGCAGCGGGATCAGCACGCCATGGGCGGCGGTCAGGGCATTGACGGTCAACATGTTGAGCGAGGGCGGGCAGTCGATCAGTACCACGTCATATTCCGCGGCGATCGGCGCCAGAGCTTCCGTGAGGCGGCGCTCACGCCCCTCGACACCGAGAAGATCGACCTCGGCGGCGGTAAGGTCGCCATTGCCGGGCAACAGGGCGTAGCCGGCATCGGGACAATCGAGAATCACGTCACTGGCACGCAGCTCGCCCAGCAGCACATCCAACACGCTACCTTCGAGGTCGTGCTTGTCGATGCCGCTGCCCATGGTGGCATGGCCCTGCGGGTCGAGATCGATCAGCAGAACGCGGCGATCGAGTGCCGCCAGCGACGCCGCCAGATTGACGGCAGTGGTGGTCTTGCCGACGCCACCCTTCTGGTTGGTCAGCGCGATGATCTTGGTCACGAGTGACTTCCTTGGTTCCTTGAGAAGCGGGGCCATTGGCACCAGCCACATGCTCACGAGGACAGATCAATGATCTGCCCTCGTGAAAACATCAGGCTGCCTGCCTTTTGCGCCCGGCACAATCCCTGCGCACACCTTGAGGCGCTTTATCAGTCGCGCTTGAGGCGCAGAAGGTGGCGCTCCCCTTCCTCGCCTGGCACTTCCAGCACCAATGTCTCGACCAGCGAGACACCCATCGGCAGGCGGGCAATCTCATCACTGGGGATGCGCCCTTTCATGGCCAACCATTCGCCGCCCTCGGCGAGCACGGCCGCTGACAGATTGACGAAGGCATCGGTATCGGCGAAGGCACGCGAGATGATCTGTTCGAACGGCGCGCCATCATAGGCTTCGATACGGACCTGGGTCGGGCTCAGATTCTTGAGGCCCAGTTCATGGCCGGCCTGAATCTGGAAGCGCACCTTCTTGCCATTCGAATCCAGCGGCACGACGGCGATGTCGGGACGCATGATCGCGATCACGATGCTGGGCAGGCCCGGGCCGGCGCCGACATCCAGAAGGCGTGGCCCGCTGATATAAGGCAGCACACTGAGGCTATCGAGCAGATGGCGAGTCACCATCGCCTCCGGCTCACGTACCGCGGTGAGGTTATAGGCGCGATTCCACTTGTGCAACAGCACCAGCAGTGTCATCAGCTGAGCATGTTGTTCCTCGCTCAACTCTACGCCCATGGCGCTGGCACCGCGGCTGAGCAGCTGAGCGCAACGTTCACGCTGGGTCTCGTTGAGCGTCTGGCTCATTGCGCGACTCCCGTGTCAGTTGTTGCGGCATCTGCGGGTGTCTCCGCCTTGATCAGCTGACGCTTCTTCAAGTGAATCAACAGGATGGAGACGGCTGCCGGCGTGACACCGGAAATACGGCCGGCCTGGGCCAGCGTCGCCGGGCGCGCTTCGTTGAGCTTCTGCTTGATCTCGTTGGAGAGACCATCGACGGAATCATAGTCGAGGCTGGTCGGCAGTTCGGTGTGCTCGTGACGGCGCAGGCGGTCGATCTCCTCCTGCTGACGCTGGATATAGCCTGCGTACTTGGCAGTGATCTGTACCTGTTCGGCGATGCGCCAGTCGTCGACCCCTTCCCCTTTCAGGTCTGCCACATCCGGATACTCGAGCTCCGGACGCTTGAGCAGCTCCATCAGGCTGGCTTCGCGCTTGAGCGGCGAGCTGAGCTTGTCACTCAACGGGGCCAGCTCCGGACTCTTCGGCGTCAGCCAGGTGCTCTCGAGACGTGCGGTCTCGCGGGCGATGGCTTCACGCTTGCGATCGAAGGCTTCCCAACGGGCGTCATCGATCAGGCCCAGCTCGCGCCCCTTGGCGGTCAGGCGCAGATCGGCATTGTCCTCACGCAGCAACAGGCGATATTCGGCGCGCGAGGTGAACATGCGGTACGGCTCGCGCGTGCCGAGGGTGATCAGGTCATCGACCATCACACCGGTGTAGGCCTCGTCACGCAGCGGATGCCAGGACTCGTCGTCAGTGGCGCGCAAGGCGGCATTGACGCCCGCCAGCAGCCCCTGGGCACCGGCTTCTTCATAGCCGGTGGTGCCATTGATCTGACCGGCGAAGTAGAGGTTCTTGATGAAACGGGTCTCCAGGGAGTGATGCAGGTCCTGGGGATTGAAGAAATCGTACTCGATGGCGTAGCCGGGACGCGTGATGTGCGCGTTCTCCATGCCACGGATCGAGCGCACCACCTCGAGCTGCGTATCGAAGGGCAGCGAGGTGGAGATGCCGTTGGGATACAGCTCATGGGTATTCAGGCCTTCCGGCTCGATGAAGACCTGGTGGCTGTTCTTGTCGGCGAAGCGATGCACCTTGTCCTCGATGGACGGACAGTAACGCGGCCCGATGCCATCGATGACGCCGGAGTACATCGGCGAGCGGTCGAGATTGGCGAAGATGATCTCGTGAGTGCGCTCGTTGGTGTGCGTGATGTAGCAGTTGACCTGCTCCGGCTGCATCTCACGGCTGCCCATGTAGGACATCACCGGTCGCGGCGTGTCACCCGGCTGGGCTTCCATCTTGCTGAAGTCGACGCTCTTGGCATCGATGCGCGGCGGGGTGCCGGTCTTGAGGCGATCTACCCGGAACGGCAGTTCACGCAGACGTGACGCCAGCCCATTGGCGGGCGGATCACCGGCGCGACCACCGGCATGGTTGTCCAGACCGATGTGAATCACGCCGCCGAGGAAGGTCCCGGTCGCCAGCACCACCGTGGTGGCGTGGAAGCGGATCCCGGTCTGGGTGACGACACCCCGCACGGTCTCGCCGTCGACGATCAGGTCTTCCGCACCCTGCTGGAACAGCGTCAGGTTCGGCTGGTTTTCCAGCACGTTGCGGATCGCGGCCTTGTACAGCGCCCGGTCAGCCTGGGCGCGAGTGGCACGCACTGCCGGCCCCTTGCGGGCATTCAGGGTACGGAACTGGATACCCGCCATGTCGGTGGCCAGGCCCATGGCGCCGCCCAGCGCATCGATCTCCTTGACCAGATGGCTCTTGCCGATCCCACCGATGGCGGGATTGCAGGACATCTGGCCCAGCGTCTCGATGTTATGGGTCAGCAGCAGGGTCTGACGGCCCATGCGGGCAGCAGCCAGTGCGGCTTCCGTACCGGCATGACCGCCGCCGATGACGATCACGTCAAAGCGGTTCGGGTAATCCACGTTGGCACCTCGGGGTATCACGAAACTTGGGTGAAGCGCTGTTCGCTGGTTGGCGAAGCAGGCAAATCGGCCAGGCAGGGCGATGAATCGATGCCTGGATGAATCAAGGTCTGCCAGACGGCATGGCGAATGATGTCCGTCGCCGAAGGCATGTGCTCGACCGGTGAGGGAGCTTGCAAGCCAGCAGGATGACGTCCGGGCCGCACAGTATAAACCGCCTGTGGGTAAGCGTCAGGAGTTTTCCACAGCGCCGTGCCCTGGCAGGTCATGAATGAATGCCCGGGTTGTTTCTACTCAGGCATCAATCCACACCGTGACGATTCACGAGTCTTGCGGATACGACACGTCGATTTTCCGCCGAGGGATGTGCTGACCGACAGCCGTTCGTTATCCCGAACACTTCGGGTTCGGTGAGTTCACGTCAGGTCGATCGTGAGGTCTCGGTCCGTCCTTCGGGTTTCCGGATAACAAGATTATATAAAGAAAAGAAAAAGGGGTTCTGTTGATGTTGTAACTACTGTTGTGGACAAAATCAGTGGGAAATCGACTTTATCCGTTACAAATCAAAAGCTTACGATGTTGATATAGTTGGGGAGAAAATGCGGAGTACCTGAGGACGTCACCGGTCGCTTCCTGTGGATGAAATGTGCCCTTGTCCACAGCCCCGATTATCCCCTGATTCATACCGAGCTGGTACCCGACTTTTCTGCCCTGCTGTGCACAAGTTGCGTTGTTACCCACAACCCCTAGTGCTGCATGGCCTGACGGCAAGAAGGCCGCGGATAATGCCGGAAAATGTCCACAGAGGCAAATGTCGATTTCCTGCGCTGGCCAAAGCTGTAGACAGTCATGGGATAAGTGGTGCGTGAATGCCTACAGCCCTCGCCAATGGTGCCAATGACGCGATGCGTCCCAGCCTGTGGATACTTTTTCGCTTGTCTTGCCCGTATCGGCCGCTGAGATTGCCTGAACGCTGTCCCGGCGGCTCACGGTGCACGTTATCCTCGTGTGGTTTTCCGACTAGGCCCCTGATTTATCCCTGCTTTTCACACGCTAAAGCGACGCTTGAGTGAGGGCTGCCAGGCGGGGAAAGCGACATTCGTTCGAGCGTCGAGGCGTGTTTGCGTGACCTGGCAAGGGGGTGGCCGGGGCCAAAAAATTCGTTTTTTTCTTCTCGAAATGCCGACAGTAGGCGTGGAGGGAGAAGATTTTTCATCGTTTGGCGATCCGCAGGGCTCGCAAGCCTCTCTGAGGACAAAAAAATGCCCCTACCTGACGGTCGGGGCATGCCCGCTGCCATGCGTGCAGCGGGTGGGACATCACATGCTCAACGCGTGTCCGGACAGTGGCTCAGCTAGCTTTCCGGAAGACGCTCAGTGAGACAGTACGCGGGCCAGGAAGCTCTGGGTGCGTGGATGTTGCGGCGTATCGAAGACCTGCTCTGGCGTGCCTTCCTCGACGATGCTGCCCTGATGGATGAACACCACCCGGTCTGCCACTTCACGGGCAAAACTCATTTCATGGGTGACGATCATCATCGTCATGCCTTCGCGGGCCAGCTTGCGCATGACATCGAGCACCTCACCGATCATTTCCGGGTCCAGTGCCGAGGTGGGCTCATCGAACAGCATCAGGCGCGGTTCCATCGCCAGTGAGCGGGCAATGGCCACGCGTTGCTGCTGGCCACCGGAGAGTTGCCCCGGGTACTTGTCGGCCTGCTCGAGGATATTGACCCGCTCGAGCAGCGTATCGGCTTGCTGCTCGGCCGCCGGACGCGAGGTGCCGCGGACCTTGATGGGGGCCAGGCTGACGTTGTCACGCACGCTCATGTGCGGAAAGAGATTGAACTGCTGGAAGACCATGCCGACTTCGGTGCGTATCGCCTTGAGCGCCCTGTGGCTCTTGCCGTGGGGGATCAGCGAGTGCCCATCCACCTCGATGTTGCCGTCCTGAAACTCCTCCAGGCCGTTCACGCAGCGAATCAGTGTCGACTTGCCGGAGCCACTGGCCCCGATGATCACCACCACCTCCCCCTGGGCGACCTCGAGCTCGATGTCCTTGAGGACATGCAGGCTGCCGAAATGCTTGTTGAGCTTGTGCATCTTCACGATGGCAGTCATGGGGCGCTCCGAACCGGCGCTGCATGCCGGATGGTCGTCAGAGAAATGAGATCAGGCAGAAGGAGAGGTGGCGCGGCGATATCCGTCACGTTTGGGGGGCAGAGAGACATCATTGGCCCACCAACCCGCGGCGCTCGAGCATCCGCAAGCCAAATGACAGGCTGAGGGTGATCACCAGATACAGCAGCGCAACCATGAAGTAGGTTTCCAGCGCATTGAAGGTCGTGGCGATGTAGATCTGCCCCTGACGCACCAGCTCACCGACGCCGATCACCGAGAACAGCGAGGTGTCCTTGATCGAGACGATGCCCTGGTTGCCAAGCGCAGGGATCATGCGGCGCAGCGCCTGGGGCCAGATGACATAGCGGAAGGTCTGCGGGGTGGAAAGGCCGAGTGACAGGCCGGCTTCCCGCTGGCCCCGGGCGATGGACTGCACGCCACCGCGCACGATTTCCGAGATATAGGCCGCCGAGTTCAAGGCGATCGCGGCGATGCCGGCGGTCAGGGCATCGATGGGGCCACCGATGATCTGTGGCAGGCCATAGAAGATGAAGAGCACCTGGACGAGTACCGGGGTGCCACGGAAGATCTCGATATAGGCGGTGGCGACCCAGCGCAGGATCCGGCTGGGAGACAGGCTCAGCAGTCCGAACAGGATGCCGAGCACGAAGCCGATGGCGAGGCCACCGAAGGATATGGCGAGGGTCCAGGGAATGCCCTCGAGCAGGTAGGGCACCGAATTGAGTGCGGCCTGCCAATCAAACTGGAACTGAACGTCCACGGGGGGCTCCTTGGCACGAACCTCTCATGCACCGCTGGGCGCGCCGGAGGTTCGAGACGACCGACATTCCGGCAGGCTGTCGCTGCCGAAATGTCGTGATGATGATCTGTACTACGTTCTGCACTACGCGATGTGGGGCGTCCGAGGCGAGTCGAAAGCGGCTTACTGGCTGTCGCCGGGCATGGCGCCGAACCACTTCTGGTAAATCTCGGCATAGCTGCCATCGGACTTCATCTCGGCCAGCGCCTTGTTGGCGGCCTCGGTCCACTCGCTGCCTTCGGTGAAGGCGATACCGTATTGCTGGCCTTCATAGAGCGGCCCCACCGTCTTGACGCGTCCATTGCCCTTGGTCTTGGCGAAGTAGCCGACGTTGGGGGCATCGTAGAAGACGGCATCGACGCTGCCGGACATCAGGGCCATGTACATGTCGGCGCTGCCCGGATAAGGCGTGATGGTGGAGTCACCGAGGTTGGCGGTGAGATAGTCGTAACTGGTGGATCCGATCTTGGTACCGACCTTCTTGCCTTCCAGGCCCTCGATATCCTCGATGTCGCCGTTGTTGGTCGAGGTCAGAATCTGCAGGCCGGAGTCATAGTAGGGATCGGTGAAGTCGACGATCTTCTCGCGTGCTTCGGTGATGGTGATGCCGGCGATGGCGACATCGACGCTACCAGTCTGCACGGCCGGGATGATGCCATTGAAGTCCATGGTCTTGAGGTCGATATCGAAGCCGGCGCGCTCGCCGATGGCATTGAGGATGTCGATATCGAAGCCGACCATCTCGCCACTTTCCTGATCGAGCATCTCGAAGGGCACGAAGCTCGGGTCGGTCGCCGCCTTGAGGGTGACGGCATGGGCAGCGCTGGCCATGAAGGTGGCGGCCGCAAGGCCAGAGAGGGAGGCCAGCAGGTGGGATCTGCGCATTTTACATTTCTCTTTATATTTAGATTTTAGGATGTATAGCGTTTTTAGATTGACGAGCGCACCGGGCCCCGTCAAGTCTGCCGCCGCTGCCATACCGCGAAGGGAAGCTCGCAAGCCACTGAGATGACAAAAAAATCGCCCCCTACCAGGAACCGGTAGGGGGCGATCAGGCGCCAGCAAGGCGCCAATGTCGTGTGCGGGGCGTGTCAGATCCTCACGGTCAGATCCTCAATGATCAGACCATGAAGGAAGATCCGCAGCCACAGGTGCTGGTGGCATTGGGGTTCTGGATAATGAAGCGGGCGCCTGCCAGACCTTCCTCATAGTCGATCGTCGAGCCGACCAGATACTGGTAGGACAGCGGGTCGATCACGATGGCGGCTTCGCCCAGCTCGACCACGGTGTCGTCATCGGCCAGATCGGTGGCGATATCGAAACCGTACTGGAAGCCGGAACAGCCGCCGCCAGTGACGTAGACCCTGAGACGCAGCTCCGGGTTGGCTTCTTCCGCGCGCAGCGCTGCAATCCGGGCACTGGCGCGCTCGGACAGGTACAACGGCGTGGGGATGAAGCTTTGTGCTTCGCTCATGCGGGCCTCCTGGAAGGAGTCGGAGGCCGGACGCTGAAGACAGCGCCCGGCACGGTATAGAGAACGGAATGACGGCTATTATCCCTATATCCGAGCAAAAGGGTCAACTTTGTCTGACGTGCAGCCTTGCGGGCGTACGCTGGCGGTTCAGGGCATCATCGCCGGCGCACCGATCCCCATCATCTCATCGAGACCGAACATCAGATTGAGGTTCTGGATGGCCTGGCCTGACGCGCCCTTTACCAGGTTGTCGATCACCGACAGCACCACCAGGGTGTCGCCGTTGCCCGGACGATGCAGGGCGATGCGGCACAGGTTGGTGCCCCGCACACTGCGCGTCTCCGGATGGCTGCCCAGCGGCATGACATCGACGGCGGGGTGGTCGGCGTAGCGCTGTTCGAACAGCGTCTGCAGATCTTCCAGCGTGCCGCTGAAGCCGCTCAGACGCGGATAGAGGGTGGAGTGGATGCCGCGAATCATCGGCGTCAGGTGCGGGACGAAGGTCAGACCGACCGCGCTGCCGGCTGCCAGGTCCAGCCCCTGGGTGATTTCCGGCAGATGACGGTGGCCGGAGGCGCCGTAGGCCTTCATGGACTCGCCGGCTTCACACAGCAGAGAGCCGACCTTGGCACCGCGACCCGCGCCGGAGACGGCGGACTTGCAGTCGGCGATGATGTTGTCGGTCTCGATCAGGCCGGCTTCCAGCAGCGGGATCAGGCCCAGCTGCACGGAGGTCGGGTAGCAGCCCGGCACCGCGATCAGGCGTGCTTCGCGGATGGCATCGCGATTGACTTCCGGCAGGCCGTAGACGGCTTCGCCGAGCAGCTCCGGCGCGCCATGCGGCTGGCCATACCACTCGGCCCAGACGTCGGCGTCCTTGATGCGGAAGTCCGCGGACAGGTCGATGACACGCGTGCCGCGTGCCAGCAGATCGCCAGCTAGGGCGTGAGCGACACCGTGAGGCGTGGCGAAGAATACGGCGTCACAGGCGGCCAGCACGTCGGCATCCGGCTCGCTGAATGCGAGAGTGTCGTAGTGGCCGCGCAGATTGGGGTACATCTCGTCGACACGCACGCCTTTCTCGCTTCGCGAGGTGATCACGGTCACTTCCACCTGCGGATGGCTGGCCAGGAGCCTGAGGAGTTCCACTCCGGTGTAACCGGTGCCGCCGACGATACCTACCTTGATCATGCTGCCTCCCCGCCTTCGGGCGGTGTCCTGTTGATGCGAGATGTAATCTTGTGTCCGATCTGCTGCTGCGACCTTTGGTGGCCTGTGCGCGAGACAGGCGTTGCGCCATGCTGTGCCGAGGTTGTCGGATTGCGCACGGTCGCGACGGTTCGCAATCGATATGATACACAGGTGTCAGGCGGGCAGTAATGCGCTGCCGACATGGATGTCCTCTGTCATTGCCAGTGCCTTCAAGGAGTCGTGAGTGTCACGCCTGACGCGTCCGCATCTGCCTCGTCCCAGTCTCGACAATTTTCGGCGCAAGCTGGCGGCGGTCGATGCACTCCCGCAACTGTGTCTGCTGGGGCTGGTGGCAGGGCTGCTGACCGGCTCATTGATGGTCGGTTTCCGCCTGCTGTTGAGTGCCGGTGCTCTGGGCTTCATGCCCGATGACAACCCGGAGAACTTCGAGGGACTTGCCCCCTGGGTGCGCGCGTCGCTGCCGCTGCTGGCGGTGCTGGTGATCGGCATCGTGCTGGGGCGACAGCATCCGGCGCAGCGCAAGCTAGGCATCGGTCATGTCATCGAGCGCCTGACCTACCATCAGGGCAAGATGCCGCTGCGTGCCTGGCTCAATCAGGTCGTGGTCGGGGTCGCGAGCGTGCTCGGCGGCTTGTCGGCGGGGCGTGAAGGCCCGGCGATCCACCTGGGTGCCGGTGCCTCGAGCTGGATCGGCGAGCGCCTCAAGCTGCCCAACAACAGTCTGCGCGTGCTGGTCGCCTGTGGTACGGCGGCGGGCATCTCCGCCTCCTTCAATACGCCGATCGCCGGGGTCATCTTCGCCATGGAAGTGGTGATGATGGAGTACACCCTGATGGGGTTCATGCCGGTGATTCTGGCCTCGACCACCGGCGCGGTGGTCACGCAGATGGTCTACGGCTCGGCACCGGCCTTCGCGGTGCCGTCTCTGCTGCTGCATTCCCTGCTCGATCTGCCCTGGGTCATCGTCACGGCGCTGGTCATCGGCCTGCTGGCGGGGGGCTTCGTGCATCTGGCGCGTCAGCAGGCGCGCGTGGCACACCTGTCATGGGGGATGCGCATGGCGCTGGTCGGGGTCTCGACGGCCGTCGTGGCGTGGTGGTATCCCCAGGTACAAGGCATCGGCTATGACAGTCTGGCTCAGTTGCTCGACGGCCAGCTGGCGCTGGATATCCTGTTGGCGCTGGTGGTCGGCAAGCTGGTGCTGTCGGCACTGTGCGTGGCCTGTGGCGTGCCGATCGGCATCATCGGCCCGGTGGTGGTGGCGGGCGCCGCGGCCGGGGCATTGATGGGCATGCTGGGCGGCTGGCTGTTGCCGGACCAGGCCTCGGACATCGCGCTTTACGCCCTGCTCGGCATGGCGGCGATGATGGGTGCGGTGCTTCAGGCGCCACTGGCCGCCCTGATGGCACTGCTCGAATTGACGCATTCGCCGAATATCATCCTGCCCGGCATGCTGGCGGTGGTGGTGGCAGGCCTGACCTGTCGCCAGCTGTGTCACTGCCAGGGCTTCTTCATCTCGACGCTGACGGCGCAGGGACTGCATCCGCTCCAGCAGCCATTGATGCAGGCGCTGTCGCGGGTGGCGGTGCCGGCGGTGATGGAGCGCTCGCTGGTCAGCGTGCCGCGCCGCATCACGCGTGAACGTGCTCGCGCCCTGCTCGACAGCAAGCCGGTCTGGCTGGTGGTCACGCGCTCGACGCCGGAAAAGCCGATGGTCGCACTGCCGGCGGCGGATCTGGTGCGTGTGCTGATGGATGAGCATTGGCGGGAGCAGGAAGAGCTCGACCTGCTCGAGATCCCCGCGCAGCGTCTGGATCTCGCGCCCATCCACCTGCAGGCTACCTTGTCCGAGGCCTATGAGCGGCTGCTGCCCAGCGATGTCGATGCCCTCTATGTCGAGCACACCACCGCACCGATGATTCGCAAGATTTCAGGTATCATCACGCGGGATGCAATAGAGAGCTACTATCGCTATACGCCCTGAAGCACCTCGTGGCACCTGCTTCTCAGGCGTGAATTCACTTTGCGCACGCCTGGCCGCGACCGCATACCGCATGGGCCTTGGCGGTGTCACATGCCATCGTGGCGATCCGATTGCTTCATCCGCGCGTCCACTTTCTGACCTTCCCGACCCTGACTGACGGAGCTCCCTCATGTATCTGTGGATCAAGGCTTTCCATCTGATTGCCGTAGTGTGCTGGTTTGCTGCCCTCTTCTATTTGCCGCGGCTGTACGTCTATCACGCCCAGGCGCGTGATGCCGGCGACCACAAGGCCATCGAGTACTTCAAGACCATGGAGCGCAAGCTTTATCGCGGCATCATGATGCCGTCGATGATCGCGACCCTGGTGCTGGGAATCTGGCTGCTGGCGCTGGTGCCGAGCTTCATGAGCATGGGCTGGATGCACCTCAAGCTGACCATGGTCGTGCTGCTGGTCGGCTATCACCATGCCTGTGGCCTGTATCTGAAGCAGTTCGCCGCCGATACCTGCAAGAGAACCTCGCGCTACTTCCGCTTCTTCAATGAAGTGCCGGTACTGATGCTGGTGGTGATCGTCATCTGCGTCATCGTCAAACCGTTCTGAGGGATGGTTCAGCCATGACCGAGTGCTCAGCGCAACTGCCCTACGTGCTGGTATTGGCGGGGCATGATCCCAGCGGCGGCGCGGGTCTGGTCGCCGACAGCGAGGCGATCCGTGCCGGTGGTGGCTGGGCGCTGACAGTGCCGACGGCACTGACGGTGCAGAACTCCTGCAATGTACAGGCGGTGATTCCGCAATCGGGCGAGTCGATGCTCGCCATGGCCCGCACCCTGTGTGAGGACTTCCGCCCGGGCGCGCTCAAGATCGGTCTGCTCGCCAGCGAAGCGGCGCTCACGGCGTGTGTGACGCTGATCGAGGAACTCCAGCAGCGCTGGCCGGGGCTACCCGTGGTATGGGACCCGGTGTTGAAAGCGGGCGGCGGGCTGGAGCTTTCCACCGAGTCGCTCATCCATCAGGCGCGTGAGAGCTTGCTGCCGCACGTGGATGTGCTCACGCCCAACCGCGCGGAGCTTGCGCGGCTGGCGGCCTGCCCCGCGGGGACGGGCGACGGTCAACTCGCCGAGCATCTACTGGCGGCAGGCGCCGGGGCCGTGCTGGTCACCGGTACTGATCCTGTCGAGCGCGATGCTGACCCGCTGGGAAATGGCGCTGATTCGCTGGCTGAGCCGTCGGTGATCCATCGTCTGTATCGCCGAGATCATGCCACACTCGCACTGGACTGCCCGCGACTGACTGGCAGCTTCCATGGCAGCGGCTGCACGCTGGCTTCGCACCTGGCGGTGCGTCTGGCGCGCGGTATGACATTGCCATCGGCATGGCAGGCTGCCCAGCAGGCCACCTGGCAGAGTCTCGTCGATGGCCAGCAGCGTGGGCGGAAAGGTGCGTTGCCCGAGGCCCAGTTTCTGCCCTGGCGATAGCGCTATTGCCTCTTTCGATGCCGGCACCCCTTGCGCTCGCGCGGCTGCAACTCACCCGTGAGTCGCGTTAAGCTGTCGCCATCGACGGCATTCGGATTATCCACACCCCCCTTTGCCGCCCCGAGGCTATCGGGCCGTTTTTTTTGCTGTGGACAAGCTGCACTCACGTTATCCACAGCCTCTTTGTGTCTGATCACCCTTTCTCCATTTTCGCGGCCGATGTGCCGCCCGCCGCTTATCAAGAGGTATGTCATGACCACGTCCGCTGCCCAGTTCGAACGCGCCAGCCGTCATATTCCCGGTGGCGTCAACTCGCCGGTCCGCGCCTTCAAGGGACTGCATCGTCCGCCGGTGTTCATCGACCATGCCAAGGGCGCGTATCTGTTCGATGTGGAAAATACGCGCTATATCGATTACGTCGGTTCCTGGGGGCCGATGATCACCGGTCACGCCGATGAAGATGTGCTTAGCGCCGTGCGCGAGCGTCTCGAGAGTGGCCTGTCCTTCGGCGCGCCCACCGAGATCGAGTCCGAGATGGCCGAGCTGATCTGCGAGATGCTGCCGAGCCTCGACATGGTGCGCATGACCAACTCCGGCACCGAAGCCACCATGTCGGCGATTCGCCTGGCGCGTGGTTTCACCGGTCGTGACAAGATCGTCAAGTTCGAGGGTAACTATCACGGTCACTCCGACTCGCTGCTGGTCAAGGCCGGTTCCGGCGCGCTGACCCATGGCGAGCCCAGCTCCCCGGGCGTGCCGGCGTCGCTGGCCGAGCACACCATCACGCTGGACTACAACGATGCCGAGGGCGTGCGTCGTTGCTTCGCCGAGCTGGGTGACGAGATCGCCTGCATCATCGTCGAGCCGGTCGCCGGCAACATGAACTGCATTCCGCCGGTTCCGGGCTTCCTGGAAAGCCTGCGTGAAGTGTGCGATGCCCATGGCAGCGTGCTGATCCTCGATGAGGTGATGACGGGCTTCCGTGTCGCCCTGGGTGGCGCTCAGGCGCATTACGGCATCACGCCGGACCTGACCTGCCTGGGAAAGATCGTCGGCGGCGGCATGCCGGTGGGTGCCTTCGGCGGCAAGCGCGAGATCATGCACCACCTCTCGCCGCTGGGGCCGGTCTACCAGGCCGGGACGCTGGCAGGCAATCCGCTGGCGATGGCCGCTGGCGTCGCGCTGCTGCGCAAGCTCAAGGCGCCCGGCTTCCACGCCGAGCTTTCACGCAAGGTCGAGATGCTGTGTGAAGGCCTGGAAAGCCGTGCCAAGGCGGCAGGCATCCGTCTGATCACCCAGCATGCCGGTGGCATGTTCGGTGTCTTCTTCACCGATGACGCAGAAGTCAGCAATTTCGCCTCCGCCACGCGCTGCCGTCAGCAGGATTTCGTGACCTTCTTCAACGCGATGCTCGCCGAAGGCGTCTATCTGGCACCCTCCGCCTATGAAGCCGGCTTCATGTCCGCGGCGCACACCGATGCGGATATCCAGGCCACGCTGGATGCGGCTGAGCGGGTCTTTGCGCAGATGTCCTCATCGAACTGAGTGCGACGTAATACAGTACCTGAGTCCGCGGGTTGGCCAACGCAGACAGGAACCCGCTCGGCAGGCTGCCGGGCGGGCTGCCATCCGGTACACTTGTCGCCAACGATAGCGATTGCGCTAATGACCTTATAGCCAGCTTGCCTTAGCGGAGACGACCTTGAGCCAGGCCTTGATTCGAGCCCTTCACACAGCCGATTGCTTCGATCACCCCGTGAAGGATATCGAAGTGCACGAGACGCATATCTCGTGGATCGTGCTGACCGGCGACTACGCCTACAAGATCAAGAAGCCGCTGGATTTCGGCAGCTTCCTGGATTTCTCGACCCTTGAGCGCCGCAAGCTCCTGTGCGAACAGGAAGTGCGCCTCAACCGCCGTCTGGCACCGACGCTGTATCTGGATACCGTGGCGATCTCGGGCACGCCCGAGGCTCCGCGCATCGGAGACGACAGTGCTGTCTTCGAGTACGCGGTCAAGATGCGCCAGTTCTCCAATCGCCATCTGTTCAGCGCCCTGCAGGCCAGTGGCGAGCTGTCGCTGGAATTGCTGGATGATCTGGTCGACCAGCTGGTGGCCTTCCATGAGCAGGCCGAGCGCATCCAGGGCGATAGCGAGCTGGGTAGCCCGCAGATGGTCAGTCGTACCATCGACAACGAGTTCGAACTGATTCGTCCCCGCCTCGGCGATGATGCCGAGGCCATCAAGCGACTCGCGCTGCTCAAGCAGTGGACAGAAGAGACCTTCCAGCGCCTCAATCCCGAGTTCGAGCGTCGCTGGCAGGAAGGCTTCGTGCGTGAGACTCACGGTGATATCCACCTGGGTAACGCCGTGCGCCATGAAGGCCGTGCTCTGTTGTTTGACGGCATCGAGTTCAATGAAGAATTGCGCTGGAACGATGTCGGTTGTGACCTGGCCTTCCTGGTGATGGATCTCGAAGCGCGTGATGAGCAGGCCTTTGCCCATCATGCACTCAACCGTTATCTCGAGCTCTCCGGTGATTACTCGCTGGTGCGTCTGCTGCCGTACTACAAGATCTATCGCGCACTGATCCGGGCCAAGGTGGCGATGATTCGCTATCACCAACCGGACCTGTGTGAGGCGGATCGCGCCGATGTGCTGGCCGAGTACGAGCGCTATATCGGGCTGGCGGAGCGTTATAGCGAGATCCGCTTCCCTTACATGATCATCGGTGTGGGTGTCTCCGGCAGTGGCAAGAGTCGCTTCACGGAAGAGATGGTGCGCGAGCTGGGCGGCGTGCGTATTCGCAGTGATGTGGAGCGCAAGCGCCTGTATGGCTTTGCGGCGGATGCCGATACCGAGTCCGGGCTCAATAGTGGCATCTATACCCCCCAGGCTACCCATGCGACCTACGAGCGACTCTCGAATCTGTCAGCCACGCTGCTGGAATCGGGTATCCCCGTCTGCATCGACGCCACCTGCCTGAAGAAGGTGCAGCGTGATCGCCTGCGTCATGAGGCAGAAGCCCGTGGCCTGCCGGTACTGATGATCAGCTTCGAGGCCGATGACGAGACGCTGCGCAAGCGCATCATCAAGCGTAGTCAGCGCAGTGGCGAGGCTTCCGAAGCGGGACTGGAAGTGCTCGACAAGCAATTGGCCAATCGCGAGCCATTTGCGCCAGAAGAGCATGGTCAGCTGGTCCATATCGACACGACAGCACCCAACGCCAATGTCACCTTGGCTCGTCTGATTCGTGAGCAGCTCAGGCTGCATTGAGGTGAGCGATCGTTGTCATGGGGCAAGGCGGGGTTCGCCAGCGGCAACAGGCAGGTCAGCAAGGGCCGCCAGATGGTGGATGAAAGCCTTGAGAGTTATCGCAAGCCCTTCCCGGAGGGTGCCGTGACAGCGCCAAAGAAGTAACTTGCCGCTGCGATAGATGTTTCGCGGCTGGTACTGGAAGGCCGCTGACGACCCTGTCAGCGGCCTTTTTCATTATGGGGATCCACCGGGCGAAAAAACGAAAACCCCGCTTGCGCGGGGTTCTGTAAGACATCCTGGCTGGCGCGTGATCAATACTGCATCACGTTGGCTACGTTGCCACCGCCAGTCTGGGTCACGCTGGAAGCGTTCATGGCGCCTGATTGAACGACGTGAGCACGGTTGGCGACGAAGCTCAGGAACCCCCCAGACTGCTGAAGGACATCAGAGGTGTGACCAGATCCCGTCTGCTGGACGCGAGCATGGTCGTTGAGGCCGGTCTGGGTAATCAGTGAGTCACTGTTGGTACCGCCCTGTTCGACGATGGCGTAGTTGGAGTAGCCACTCTGATTGTTGATGGCCAGGTTCTCGCTGCCTGTCTGGCTGATATCGGAGTACTGCAGCATGTCGGACTGGTTCACCAGCGCGGTATTGTTCGCATCGCTCTGGTTGACGAGCGAGTCATGAGAGCTGCCATCCTGCGTGACCCGTGCGACTTGATTGGCGCCAGCCTGGGTGACGGTGGAATCGATACGTGATCCGGTCTGGGTCACGACGGCAAGACCCAGCTCACCAGTCTGCGTCACTGTGGAGTTGTTGAAGCGGCCTTCCTGAGTGACACGTGCACGGTTGTATTCGCCGGTCTGCATAACATCCGAGGCGTGCTGATAGCCGCCTTGGGTCACTCGGGCAATGGTGTAACTGCCTTGCTGGGTGGCCATGGAGTCATTGAATGCTCCTGTCTGAGTCACGACAAGAGTATTTTCACGCCCCGCCGGAGAGCCACTAGCGCCCTGCCACGATTCAGAATGGTTGGCAAAGCCATCCTGAGTGACACGGGTGAGATGCTTGTAGCTTTTCTGGTTCAGGTCAACGGAATTGTAGACGCCAGTCTGGTTGACGATACCAGTATTGGTGCTGCTGTATTGGGTTGATTCTACCTTGTTGGCGCCACCCAGCTGATTGATGCGAATCGTATGATTGACGCCGTTCTGATAGCTGTTCGCCTTGTTGTAGAGGCCGACCTGATCAATATCACTATCGTGGGAGCTGTCGAGAGACCCACCATCACGTGATGTCTGGCCAACATTGGCCATGTTCATGAAGCCAGTTTGATCGACATCTGCGGTGTTGTTGTCTGCCATGGCCTGAGAGGAAAAGGCAATCGCGACAGCCAGCAGGCTCATTTGGATTTTCATGGTTTGTTCCCTTGTGTAGATCATTTTTTGAGTTGTGTTTTTATTATTGACTTGCTTCTGGTCATGCATCCCCTGACATGATGACAGTCTGGTTTTTCGTGATCCGCGACATCATGTTGTACTGCTACTGCTCTTTTATGGCCTTGCCAGGAGGTTGTATTCGTCATGCAGGTCTCTTGACTACATGTAACTGAGAACCTCTCCTGGCCAGGCAAAATTCGTATTGGCGATTCGATGAAAGCGGCTGTTCAGCCATCACCTTCACAAGCATCATTGTCATGGAGCGATGTCATGCGAGCCATCGTGATAAAGATCACTGTTGTATGACCTGGACACGCATATGGCCCCGTGAATATTGAGTGATACTTGCCGGTATCTGGCTACTGGCCTGTTGTAGAAGCGTGGCGCTTCCCCCGATGCCTGTCTGCTGAATGCTGGCGCTTTGCCCAACACCTTGCTGAATGATCAGCGCATCATGATATTGGCCATGCTGAAGAATGCTGGCCTCATGCAGGGCACCCTCTTGCAGTGTGTATGCCGTGTTTCCATTGCCATATTGGTCGACACCTGCTTCATTCAGGGCACCGCTCTGGCCAATCAATGAGGCGTTGCCATTGCCATGCTGAGCGATCATCGCTGTGTTGTATGTGCCAGATTGCTCGATGACTGCCACTGAGTGGCTGCTTCCCAATTCGGAGGTGGTCGCCAGGTCATTGGCCAACACCCATAAGCTGAGTGTCAGTGATGAAAAGAAAAGGCAGGCCTGTAGCATTCTTATTTGTTGATGCTTTGCCGAAGCCATGGCGTGAGTCCATCCAGGTGACCGTCTAAGTGCACTAACTATTGGTCTTTATCGAGGCCATCGCCATCAGTCATTTTCGGGTTTATGAGGGCTAGAGATTGCTACTCATAATGTCTTGCCCATTAGCGGTGTGTAATGACAAAGGGTGGCCAGATTTTCAGCACCGTTCAGGGAGGTATTACTGTTGACGGTATTAGACGCATGCTATTTCATGCTTTGTTGTTTTATTTATCTCTTATATTTATGCCGATACGAAAAAGGCAGCCACCTCTTGTGAGGTGACTGCCTTTCAAGGGAGAGATAAACACCGCGAATACCACGATGCTCTCTTCGGGGTCTTGAATGTGGGTCGGCTCTACAACATCGGAGTCGGGGCTTGCAGATACTCCATCAGTTCTGATGTCTGAAGGCTGTCCGGGTCCTGGAGAACCCAGAGCTGGCGTTCGACGCCTTGCGCAATCAAGTGAATCACGGCGGATTCGATGGCGGACATGACCGCCATCTGTACGGGTTCATTGCTGGTATACCCCGCCTCCATCTCCAGCAAGCGACTGAAATCGATGAAGCGATAGACGCCCGCTCTCAGCTCCCGGGAGTAGATCGTCTTGCTGGTATTGACGTTGGCGATGACCTGCCCTGTGGTGATATCGACAGCGCGTAGGTTGACCGTCACCTGATCTACCTGATACTGACCAGAGGCGCCGATGCCGAAGTATTCCGCGCCTGCCCCGCCTGTTCTGACATTGGAGTCGAAGGCAATGATGCCACCCTCGAACAGCAGGTTGGCAGCTTGCAGCGCGGCAAGATCATTCTGGCCTGTGCGCTCCATGTTGGCACGGATGATCTTGCGCTCTGTCAGCAGGTTCTGCAGTCCCACGCGCTCGAGGGGGATGAACCAGCCGGAGTCCGACAATGCGGCGCTCAGCATGGCGGCTCCGCCCTGGGTGACCGCCGTAGAGAAGGTACTGGCAGGGGCAGGCCGGTACTGGCCCGTCTGGTCACGGAAGTCGTAGATGGCGACCGGGATACGGCCGGCAGGAGGCGGTAGACTGATCAGATCCTGATAGGTGGAGGTTCTTGGCATCAAGGTGCTGGGCACCCCTTCAAGACCCTGGGTATTGGCGACCATCGGTGCACAGCCAGCAAGCGCCAGGCTGGCGACAGCCAGCATGGAAGTGAGTGTCTTCATTGAGCGAAACCTTTCATCAGTAGCGGATCAGAATGTATTGCCTGATGTGCCGAGGTTGATGACGGTGGTTTCACCTGTGGCGCGATCAAGCACCTGCATGGAGAAACCGCCATTGCCGTTACTGATGACTTCGACACGCAGCTGAGCGCTGTCGATCACGCTGGAGCGGCCGGGTTCTGTGGAATCGACAGCATCGGTGATGGCATCGGATACCAGGCTATTGCGCAGGTCGCTGATGAAAAGTTCTGTTTCGGAAAGACTATCGAAGGAGTAGGCATCAGGATCCTCGTGGGTGTCCTGGGCCTGGGCCTTGCCAAGCAGATAGCTGCCATTGAGAGGGTTGCCACCAAAACTCGGGTTGATGGGCTGATAGATGAGTTCACCGGCATATAGCGGCATCGCCGATAACAGCAACGACACCGCGAGTGTCTGATGCTTCATGATGTTCCCCTGTTCCCTTGCGTATTGTCAGGGTCTCCGTGTCCGGAGCCCATTTATTATGTCGGTCTTCAATACATCAGAATTCGTCACCGGCCATGTCCGGGTCATTGCGCAGGGCTTCCATGACCTTGCGACGCAGGAACTGGTCGGAGACGTTTGATACAGCGGCGCTGGCGTACATATCCACGTCATTAAGGCGCGGAGGGAGCGTCGCTTCATACAGAACGTTGTTGCCTTCGGTGATCCAGATGAGGCTGCCCCAGCGTGCTGAGGGGCGTTCATGGATACTGAGGGATGTGTTGCGGATGGCTGGGCTATCGAGGCGTTGCTGACTGAACTGGCGGAAGAAGGTCTTGCCGATCATGGTCATGGTGCGATCGATCATCACCCCACTTAGACCGTCGGAAAGCGTGGGGCGAGCGTGCTGGATGGCGACCCCATCTTCCCCCTGACGGCGAGCCTGCTGCTCTTCACTGGCAACGGATACCTCGGGTCGCACCGCCTCCGGCGCGGATTGCGCGAAGGCGGGCGACAGACTGAAGCATGTCAGTCCCCAGGCGACCACCTGGCGGCTTGTCATGCCCCGACCGTTCACGACATCTGTGCTCTGCGAGCGATGCGTGGGGTGCGCGAGACAGGCATTGCCAGGTTCTGACGTGCCCAGTTCATGGCTTGAATGCGGTTATGCACCTTGATCTTGCGGAAGATGTTGTAGAGATGTGACTTGACCGTGTGTTCACTGACGAACAGCTGGTCAGCAATCTCGGTATTCGAGGCACCCGTGCCCAGCAAGCCGATGATTTCCACCTCACGCTGGGTCAGACCACAGACCGGGCGATAGGCGTTGAGCTGCTGACGGCGATAGAAATCCAGCAGGCGGGTCATCAGCGGTCGGGACATCCACATGTCGCCTTCCAGCAGTTTCGCGATGCCCTTGCTGATCAGTGAGAGGCTGTCCTGTCGGTAGAACACGCCTTGAAGATGGGTGCTGACCAGCAGGCTGGCAGCTTCCTCTTCATCACTGATGTTGATAGCGGCCAGCTCTGCGCTGGCATCCTGGCTGGCATCTGCATCCCAGCGTTGCATCGTGCCTTCATCGACGTGGTCGGTGTCCAGCAGCACTATCGTTCTTTCTGCCTGCCCGGGTGTGTAATCCTCGTCGGGGCTTGCGGAAGCCACCTGACACTCAAGCTGCTGGCGAATGTAATCCATGAAAAGCGCTGACTGCGGATTGCAGTCAGTCACCAGCAGCACCATTGCGTTCCCTGTAATCATGGTGCGAGACCTCTGAGTTGTCGTACCGATTTTCTTGGCGGAGCCATATCTGAAGTGTGGTTGGGTGAGTCGTGTAGCACTGCACTCATTCACGTCGGGCATTACGCGCTGAGCACCTTTATAGGATTGCGCGATAGTGGGGATAAGGCAACCTCTAATCAGTACTTGCTAAAATAACCAGTTTATCCTTCCCCTCCAGTTCTGATTTGACCCAGAAAAAGAATAGGAAAAACAGTACGTAAACCTGATGAAAATAGCGCTGGTCATGATGACCCTTCTCGAGAGTGCAATGAAAACCAGACCTTTGCGCTTTTTTTACCAAGCTTTTCACTGGTTCAAAGGTACCACATATCTAATACTGAAAAGCGTCTCTTCAATGTCATTATGTAACTGGGCTTGTCTTTTTGTATCCACGTATTTGAGGGGTGTCAGGAATGCGACGCAGTACTGCACATGAGTCATTTCACTCTTGAAAAGTGAAGCGCTTACTACGCGTAGCCGACTTGGGGCATGCTCTGTCGCAGTGGTTACCTCACAGGTCCGCCTCGTGGGAGAGGTGGTCGCCCAGCGTCACCTGAGCCTCAGGATTCCGGCTCCGTCGTGCGCTTGGGGATGTAAAGGTTGAGGTGCTCGTGGGCCCACTGGATCGCCTGATGGCGGTTGTGGACTCTGATCTTGCGAAAAATGTTATATAAATGAGATTTCACGGTGTGCTGGCTCAACATCAATCTATGCGCGATATCTGCATTACTTTGCTGTGAGGCAATGAGTGACAATATTTCCAGTTCTCGTTGTGTCAGTCCCATGACAGGCTGAAAGGCAATCTGTTGTTGTTGACGATAATGACGAATCAGCGTCTGCATGATATTGCGAGTCAGCCAGTTTTCATTCTCGAGTATCTTGCCGATTCCCTTGCTGATCTGTTCAAGGCTGTCCTGGCGATAGAAGATTCCACTGAAAGGAATATTCAGAAGTAGTGAGATGGCATCGTCTTCATGTTCGACATTGAAGGCAGCGATCTTGTCGATATGACTCCATCGCATCATCTGGGCCAGACTGCACTGGGTGCTGTCGATCAGCACCAGGCAGGGAGATGACGGCAGTGGGGCTTCATGGTGGCAGGCCTCGACGACACATTTCAGTGTCTCTTGCAGGTACTCGACGAACAGTTCGGTCTGCGGTGAAGGGCTTGTCACGAACAGGACTCTGGTAGCAGTCATGGGGGCGCTCCTGTCGCAAGCGTTGGGGGGGCTCATCATCAGCAGGCTGAGGCGGAGACATGAATCCACGGTGATTCGATGGTTGTCTTGAAGTCTAGTCGAGTGTCATCTGGGGGCTGGCGCTGCGCATAGTGTTAGATGGCATAACGCATATTCCTTTTATTTCTCAATTTAAAGATATACAAATCATCGAGTTACGCGATTCTTTCGGTTGATGCTTACTTGCTTGAGCCGCGAGGCACAGACAAATCCTGCACTGGCATTAGCCCGCTATGGGGCAGATAGCCTGTATCGGCCTGTCAGTCATCAAGTTGAGCACATGAGTGATATCGGCCCATGACACCATGGATCTCAGTCGTGCCTGGCGCAGACCCCTCGCGTGTACGCATCGGATGCACGCGCTAGAATGGGGTGCTGCAAGCGCCTCGCCCGTGTGACTCACACGCGGCCGCATTCTCGTTGTTCCTATCCCGGAGATTCACATGTCCGCTTCTTCTCTCGTACTGGCCAGTGGCAATGCCGGCAAGCTACGTGAATTTTCCCACCTGCTCGCGCCGCTGGGGATCGAACCGATTCCTCAAGGGCAGCTGGGAGTGAGTGACGCCGAAGAGACAGGGCTGACCTTCGTCGAGAATGCATTGATCAAGGCGCGCCACGCCGCAGAGGCCACCGGCCTGCCGGCGCTGGCAGATGATTCCGGGATCGAAGTCGATGCGCTGGGCGGGGAGCCGGGCATCTATTCCGCACGCTTTGCCGCGCGGCGTCAGCAAGGTAGTGGTGATGGTGACAACAACGCCGCCCTGTTGGCAGCGCTTGAGGGCGTGCCTGAGCAAGCGCGTACGGCGCGCTACTGGTGCGTGCTCGTCTATCTGCGCCATGCGGCAGACCCGGTGCCGATCATCGTTCAGGCCAGTTGGGAGGGGTGTGTTCTTGACGCGCCACAAGGCGAGGGTGGCTTCGGTTATGACCCGCTTTTCTGGTTGCCGGAGCATGACATGACCGCCGCGGCCCTGGATGCCGAGACCAAGAACCGTCTCAGCCACCGGGGACGTGCGATGCAGCAGTTGCTCGAGGCGCTTGCCGCGCAGAGCGGTCAAGCGTGATGTCCGCCGCGAACCTGCCGCCTCTGTCGCTCTATATTCACGTGCCGTGGTGCGTGCGCAAGTGCCCCTACTGTGACTTCAACTCCCACGGGGTCGGGCGTGATGCCGGCTTGCCTGAAGCGGAATACATCACGGCACTGCTGGCCGATCTCGATCAGGACCTGCAGTTGCTGCAGGGCCAGCCCGAGCGTGAATTGCACAGCATCTTCATCGGCGGCGGCACGCCGAGCCTGCTGAGCGGAGCGGCTTACCAGCGACTGTTCGATGGCCTGCGGGCGCGCATGACGTTCTCTGCCGACTGCGAGGTCACGCTGGAGGCCAATCCCGGCACGCTGGAGCAGGGCCGCTTTGCCGCCTATCGCGCCGCCGGCATCAATCGCTTGTCATTGGGCGTGCAGACCTTCCAGCCGGAGCAGCTCGAGGTGCTGGGGCGTATCCACTCCGCTGAAGAAGCCGAGCGCGCGGTGGCCAGCGCACGGGCGGCGGGCTTCGACAATTTCAATATCGATCTGATGCATGGCCTGCCGGGCCAGACATTGGAGACGGCGCTGGATGATATCCGGCGTGCCCTGGCACTCAAGCCGACCCATCTGTCCTGGTATCAATTGACGCTGGAGCCGAATACCGAGTTCTATTCGCGCCCGCCGGTACTGCCGGAGGATGACCTGCTGTGGGATATCCAGGATCATGGTCACGCCGAGCTGGAGGCTGCCGGTTTCCATCGTTACGAGATTTCCGCCTATGCCCTTGAAGGGCGCAGCGCGCGTCATAACCTCAATTACTGGAAATTCGGTGATTACCTGGGCATCGGAGCGGGCGCGCATGGCAAGTTGACGTTGTTGAAAGCCGACCCGGCTGGGAACTTGAACGGTGAGTTGCAGCTCCAACGACGTTGGAAAAGTCGTCAGCCTGAAGCGTACTTGCGCAGGATGCAGGACCCTCGCGGGTTCGTGGCGGGGCAGCAGGAAATTGACCGCGATGAGCTGGCGCTGGAGTTCATGATGAATGCACTGCGCTTGACCGGGGGTGTCAGCTTCGAGGATCTGCGTCGCACGACGGGGCTGGATCGCGAGGCATTGGAGCCGGGCCTGAGCCAGGCGCGTTCGCGCGGGCTCATCGTTGAGGATGACGTGCTGTTGCGCGCCACGCCCCGGGGCTTATTGTTCCTCAATGACCTGCTGGCCATGTTCGACACCTGATTGATCAGGCATTATCGGAGGCATGACGATTATTTGCGCAATTGTCATCTTGCCTTTAATGAGTGTGTAGATAGGGAGCGTTACCATGAAGAAGTCTGTACTCCTGGCCCTGCCGTTGGCAGCCGCCGTCGCGATGGCGGGTTGTTCCACGACCAACCCGTATACCAATGAGCAGCAGACCTCCAGTGCGGCGAAGGGTGCCGGCATCGGTGCGGTCGTCGGTGCAATCGCCGGAGCGACCAAGAGTGGTAACCATCGTCTCGACAAGGCGCTGATCGGCGCCGCTGCGGGTGCCGCCGCGGGCGGTGGTATCGGCTATTACATGGATGTTCAGGAAGCCAAGCTGCGCGATCAGTTGCAGGGCACCGGCGTCAGCGTGACCCGTGTCGGCGACCAGATCATCCTCAACATGCCGTCCAACGTCACCTTCGGCTCCGACTCCAGCACCCTGTCCGGTCAGATTCAGCCGGTCATGGATGGCGTCATCACCGTGCTCAAGGAATACGACGAGACCCGCGTCAACATCGCGGGCTATACCGATTCCACCGGTGCCAGCAACTACAACCAGAACCTGTCCGAGCTGCGTGCCCAGGCCGTCGGCAACTATCTGGCCAGTGGTGGCATCGCCTTCAACCGTCTGAACATGCGCGGTTATGGTGAAGCCAGCCCGGTGGCATCCAACGACACCGCCTCCGGGCGCGCCCAGAACCGTCGCGTCGAGATCACGCTGACGCCGATGGAAAGCTGAGTATCCATCAGCTGCCATGGCGGCATGATGGTGAATGACCACGAGGCCTGCGCTTTTGCGTGGGCCTCGTTGCTTGGCAAGCACGGCTTTTGGGGTGACAAGTGATCATCTCTGCTATCCTTCAGCCCCTTCGGCGGCCTTGTCTGGTTTTCCTCTCGTCGCCGCCCCCCGATTTCTATCTGCTGCCTCGCTGGATGTGGCAGATATCGCCGTATCAAGGAGGCGCTCTTGCTCGCCTATCAGCACGCCTATCACGCTGGCAATTTTGCCGACCTGCACAAGCACCTGCTCGCCACCACCCTGGCCGAGCAGTTATTACGTAAAGAATCTCCCGTTACGTTTATCGACACTCACGCCGGTCGTGGCTGGTATCCGTTGGCGGCCCGCGAGACGGAACAGCTGCGAGAATACGAGCAGGGCGTTCTGCCGTTGTGGCAGGTGCGTGATCGCTGGCTGACCGATGCGGGTGAGCCGAAGTCTTCGTCAGCTGACAAGCCGTTGGCTCGCTGGCTGGCACGTCTGGCGGACATGCAGCCGGATGTCGCCAAGGGCGGCGCCAGCGAGCTGAGCGTCTATCCCGGTTCGCCCTGGTGGCTGAGCCAGTCGCTGCGCCGCGGCGATCGCCTGTTGGCCTATGAGCTGCATCCGGGCGAGATCTACCACTTCGATCAGGCGCCGGTGCAGCGTGACAGCCTCGGCAAGGTCATGCGTCGTCAGCAGGATGGTCTGTCCGGTCTGTTGGCGGCCGTGCCGGTCACCACGCCGCGCGTCGCCGTGCTGATCGACCCCAGCTATGAGCTGAAGAATGATTACCGTGATGTGGCAGATGTCGTGGTCGAGACCCTGCGCAAGTCACGTCATGCCACCATCATGATCTGGTATCCGCTGCTGCCGGCAGGGCGTCAGCATGACCTGCTCGAGCGTCTCAAGAAGCATTCGCCGGCACCGATGTGGCGCAGTGAGCTGACGATCGATTCACCGGAGGGGGATCACGGCATGTACGGTTCCGGCATGCTGGTGATCAATCCACCGTGGCAGTTCGATCGTCAGTTCTCCATCGCCATGCAGGAAGTGGTCGAGGTGCTCAAGAGCGCGCTGCCGGCTCCGCAGTCGGTTGCCGTCGAGCACAAGGGCCTGTGGTGGCTGTCGGAAGAGGTCGCCCGTGCGCGCAGTGAGCCCAAGCCGATGCCGCGTGAACGACTACTGGCGCTGCGCAAGCTCAATCAGAAGGTCAAGCGCGACAGCGATGTCGAGGTGACCCAGGCCAAGCCCAAGCGCGAGAAGCTCAAGCGTGGTGAAGGCTGGGCCAAGCCTCGCGTGCGCAATGACAGTGCGACGCCCAAGGCCAAGGGCAAGCGTCATTCCGCGACTGCCAAGCCCAAGACCAGCATCAAGGCGCAGATCAAGGATCAGGTGCACGGGCATTCGGCGCCGAGTGAGAAGCGCGTCAGTGAGAAGCCTGCCGAGCGCAAGTCGACGGCCGCTGTCGAGCCCACTCGTCCGCGCGGCAAGGGCGAGACGGCAGGCAAGGGGGCGGGCAAGGATTCTGCCAGCTGGAGCGACTGGTCCTCCAGCGTGCCGGGCAAGGGCCGCCGCGAAGGTACCACGCGGGTCAGCATGCGCAGTACGCCGGCGATCGGCCGTGATGGTCAGGTCAATCCGAACAGCACGACCAAGCTGCCCAGAAAGTACGCGGCCAAACAGCGCCCTGAAGACAACAAGGATGTCGGCAAGCCGCTGGATGCGCGTGAAGCGCGTGCCCTGCGTGAGAAGCAGGAAAGCAATGCCATGAAAGGCAAGGCTGCCAAGGGCGGCGCCAGCAAGGAAAGCTCTGGCAAGTCAGCAGCTGGCAAGACGAATTCAGGCAAGGCAGCGTCTGGCAAGAAACAGGGCAACAAGCCACGCGGCCCGCGCAAGCCGTGATGACTGAGATGAACGCAGTACGCTGAGCGTCATATCAAGAGCTCGGACTGACAACGCCCCCGCAGGCCATGCCTGTGGGGGCGTTTGCATCATGGGGGCCGTTGGCCTGCCTGATCAGTGCGCGATGTCTTCTCGCCATAACCGCCGATAGAGGCCGGATTCTGCCATCAGGGCATCATGGGGCCCCAGCTGGGTGATGCGGCCCTGTTCCAGCACCAGCAGGCGGTCTGCATCGCGCACTGTGGCAAGCCGGTGTGCCACCACGATCAAGGTCACTTCGCCACGCAGCTCATGCAGTGCCTGCTGCAACAGGGCTTCGGTATGGCTATCGATGCTGGCGGTGGCCTCATCCAGCAACAGCACGCGTGGTGTCGTGACCAGTGCGCGTCCGAGCGCCAGCAATTGGCGCTCACCCGTGGAAAGACTCAGGCCGCGCTCGCCCAGCAAGGTGTCGAGCCCCAGCGGAAGACTATCGACCAGCGGCGCCAGATGCGCCTTGTGCAGAACCCGTGACAGGTGATGCTGGCTGATCTCACGTCCCAGCAGCAGGTTGTCGCGCAGTGTCGTGGCGCGGATGAAGGGCTCCTGCGGGACGACGGCTATCGCGGTAGCGCGCTGTCGAGTCGACCACTCCATCAGCGGACGACCATCCAGCAGCAGCTGAGACCCCGGGGCAGGGCGCTGCCCGCTGAGCAGATCGAGCAGGGTGGACTTGCCGCTGCCCGTCGGGCCGACCACGCCGAGAAACTCACCGCTCTCGATGGCAAGCGTCAGGCCTTTGAGGGCCGAGCCCTCCGCACCCTGATGGCGGAACGTCAGATTCTCGAGTTGATAGTGACCACTCGCTATCACGGTGTTGTCCGTGTGCCCATGCGTGGATTTCCTCGCGGCGCGCTTATCTGGCTCAGGCGTCTCGCGCGGCCGGTCCAGGACCTCTTCCAGCCGGCCTGTCGCCACCAGCGCCGACTGGAAGACCTGCAGTCGCTGTGTGATCTGGATCAGGGGCTCGCTGATGCGACCCAACCAGGCGATGAACGCGTAGAGCACCCCCAGTTCTGCACCGCCGCCCAGTTCGCGCAGCCCGAACACGGCGACCAGCGAGAGCGTGATCAGCATCGCCATCAGGTCGATGGCCGAACGCAACAGCAGCCCCGACACACGCACCGTGCGCATGCGCGCCTGATACTGGGAGACGTTGAGGTGATGGTAGCGCTGACTGAAGCGTTCGGTCTGGTTGCTTGCCTGCAGCACACTCATGCCGCCGATCGCCTCGGCAATTCTGGCATTCTGCAAGGCGCGCAGGCGGCGTACCTCGCGTGCAGCACGCCCGGAGAAGCGCTGATACAGCCAGATCATGCCGATGGAGAGCGGTACCAGCGCCGTCGCGATCATCGCCAAGGTGCCATCCATCAGGGCCATCGCCGACAGGATGCCGATCAACAGCACCACATTGCCGATCAGTGTCGCCAGCACCCCGATATACAGCTCCTTGAGCGACTCGGTGTCGTTGGTCACGCGGGCCACCAATTCACCGGCGGCGATATTGTCGAGGGTCGATAGTGGTTGATGCAGCAGGTGTGTGAAGACTCGCTCACGGATATCGCGCACGCTGGCGAGGGCCAGACGGGCAAAGCGCAGCTGCTGGAAATAGCGCCCGGCGGCGGCGCCCAGCTGGGTGATCACGTAGATGGCCACCAATCCGGCCAGAGCCTCGGGAGCGAGGTTGCCGGGAATCAGGTAGTCATCCAGATAGCGCTGGGTCAGCCACGGACCAAGCACATCCAGTACGGTCGCCGCGATCAGGATCAACAGCGCGCGCAGGATCTCTGCGCGGCGCCTGCCCAGCGGTTGCCAGAGCAATGTCAGCCGCCGTCGGCTGAGCAGGCGAGTGCCGCTGAGGGTGTCGGGTCGTGTCGCGGCATCCTGGCTCATGAGCGCTCCGCCTTGGAATCGTCTTCGCGGTTGACCTGCTGGGCCTGCCATAGGCGCCAGTAGGCGCCGCGGGCGGCCAGCAGACTGGCGTGATCGCCCTGTTCCAGGATGCACCCGTCCTCGAGCACCAGAATCTGCTGGCAGGCCTGTACGGCAGACAGGCGATGGGAATTGATGATCAGCGTGCGCTTGAGGCCGTGGTGATCGGGTTGCTGCAGACGCGCCAGAGTCTTCAGCAGAGTGCGTTCGGTGACCTGGTCGACCGCCGAGAGGGTGTCGTCCAGCAGCAGGATAGGCGCCTCGCTGAGCAGGCTGCGTGCCAATGCCAGTCGCTGACGCTGGCCGCCGGAGAGTGTGATGCCTCGCTCACCCACCAGCGTTTCCAACCCTTGGGGGAGGCGGCGCAGATCCTCCTCGAAGGCTGCTGCGCGCAGCGCCTCACGAATTCGCTCGTCAGAGGCCTCGGGGCAGGCGAGAGCGACATTGTCGGCCACCGAGAGCGCAAACAGAAACGGGTCCTGGGGGACCAGTGAGAACTGCTGACGCCAGACAGATAGTGTGTACTTACTCGCTTCTCTGCCGCCAAGCGTCAGGACCCCTTGCTCAGGTGTCAGAGGCCAGCTGCGCGACAGCAGACGCAGCAAGGTGGACTTGCCACTGCCGGTCGCGCCGACGATCCCCAGACTCCCCCCTGCCGCCACCTGAAGGGAGAGGGGGCCCAAGGCACGTTGTTGGCTGCCCGGGTAGTGGAATTCATTGATTTCAAGGCGTAGTGAATGGTCACTGACCTCGTCCAGAGTGCCGCTATCCTCAAGGGCTTCTGGTGCGGCGTGGAAGGTAGCCAGCCGCCGTGCGGCTGCCGCGCCGCGCTGCAGGATATTCAGGCACCAGCCAAGCGCGAACATCGGCCAGATCAGCTGCGCCAGATAGAGCGTGAAGCTGGTCAGTTGGCCCAGGGTGATGGCGTCATCCAGATAGCGCCAGCTACCTACGCTCAGTGTCATCAGCGTCGCCGCCGAGAGCGCAATGAACACCACCGGATCAAAGGCTGCCTCCAGCTTCTGGACGCGATAATCGACGGCTTCGGCGGCGGCGGCACGCTGAGAGAACCTTGCGCCTTCATCCTCCAGCAAGGCATGGCTTCTGAGCATGCGAATGCCGGCGAAGGCTTCCTGGGTCTGGTCATTCAGGTCCGAGAAGCGCTCCAGCGATTCGCGGAAACGCTCTCCGATCCGCCGCGAGATGCGTGCGAAGGCCCAGGCCATGAAAGGGAAGGGCAACAGCGCGAGCAGCGTCAGCGGCACATCGATGGCGATCAACATGATGCCGAGCACCAGCACGAAGGTCATGGCGCCATCGACACTGGACAGCACGCCTTCTGCGGCGGCCATCTCCACGGCATCGATGTCCTGACTGGCGTGCGCCATCAGGTCTCCGGTGCGATGGCGCTGGTAGAAGCCGGGGGCCAGGCGCGTCAGCTTGGCATGGAAGGCATCACGTTGCTCCGTCCCCAGCTGATAGGCGGTACCGAACAGCGTCACGCGCCAGGCATAGCGCAGTGCATAGAGCGCGAGCCCCGCGCCTACTAGCCACAACAGGCGGTTCAGCAAGGCGTCGTGGTCGAGGCTGCCGTCACGCAACGCGTCGATGGTGGCGCCGATGGCCCACGGCAACAGCAGATTCAGCCCCGCGACCCCGATCAGGAACGCGATGGCCAGCAGATAGCGGGGCCAATGGCGGGTGAAGAAGTCGAGCAGCAGGTGACGCAACGGGGCCTCGGGGAGAGGCCCGGTAGTCAGCTCGGCGTCAGGGGCCGGCGGGGGTGAGGCACTGGAGTCACGGGACTCGCGATGGGCATCCTGCGGTCTGTTCGATGTCGCGCGTCCCGCCATGTCGGCTCCCCGTCTGCCTCTGCCCGCCTCCGCCACTCGGAGGGGTCGGCAGAGGCAGTATAACGAGAGGGAGACAGCCAGACGCAAGCACTGTCGGCAAGAGGAGAGTCCGCCTGCGGGCGGGAGTCAGCTCGGTGCGATCACTTCGGTGCAATCACTTGCCGATGCAGAAGCTGCCGAAGATTTCTCCGAGCAGGTCATCGGCGGAGAATTCGCCGGTGATCTCGGACAGCGCCATCTGGGCGGCGCGCAGGTCTTCAGCCAGCAGCTCCCCGGCACCGGCGCCATGCAGCTGGGCGTCGCCGTTGTCGAGGGACTCGCCAGCGCGTTCCAGCGCATCCAGGTGGCGGCGGCGGGCGCTGAAGCGACCCTCTGCCGTGCCGGTGAAGCCCATGATGTCCTTGAGGTGATCACGCAGCGCATCGAGGCCCTGATTGTCGCGCGCCGAGATGCGCACCACGCTGGCCTGGTGGCGTGCCAGCTCGGCATCACCATCCTGCGTTGCGGTGATGGCGGTCAGCCCCGGCGTCTCGCCGCTGGTGTCGATCTTGTTGCGGACCAGCGTCAGGCGGGACGGGTCCGGCAGGCGCGCGACGAACTCCGGCCAGATCTCCATCGGGTCCGTCGCCGAGGTAGTCGCGGCATCGACCAGCAGCAGGACGCGGTCCGCCTTCTCGATCTCGTCCCAGGCGCGCTGCACGCCGATGCGCTCGACAGCGTCCGGCGTGTCGCGCAGCCCGGCGGTATCGATGATATGCAGCGGCATGCCGTCGAGATGGATGTGCTCACGCAGCACGTCGCGGGTGGTGCCTTCGATGTCGGTGACGATGGCGGTGTCCTGCTCGGTCAGCGCATTGAGCAGGCTCGACTTGCCGGCATTCGGGCGGCCGGCGATCACCACCGTCATGCCCTCGCGCATCAGAGCGCCCTGGTTGGCAGCGGCGCGCACGCCCACCAGCTCTGCCTTGACCTCATTGAGGCGCGCCGCGACATGGCCGTCGGCCAGGAAGTCGATTTCCTCTTCGGGGAAGTCGATGGCGGCCTCGACGTAGATGCGCAGCTCGATCAGGCGCTGCACCAGCGCGCTGACGCGCGTCGAGAACTCGCCCTTGAGCGAGCGCAGCGCATTCTCGGCCGCTGCGCGTGAGCTGGCGTCGATCAGGTCGGCGATGGCCTCGGCCTGGGCGAGATCCAGCTTGTCGTTGAGGAAGGCGCGCTCGCTGAATTCACCGGGGCGTGCCAGGCGTGCGCCCAGCTGCACGCAGCGCTCCAGCAGCAGGTCCATGATCACCGGGCCGCCGTGCCCTTGCAGCTCCAGCACGTCCTCGCCGGTGAAGGAATTCGGGCCCTGGAAGTAGAGCGCGATGCCTTCATCGAGGGCGATGGGGTTGCCCTGGGTATCCAGCCCCATGAAGGGACCATAGTGGGCGCGGCGTGCCGGCGGGCATTGGCCCAGCATGGCCTGGGCGATGGCCTGACAGGCCGGGCCGGAGACACGGATGATGCCGACGCCACCACGGCCGGGCGGAGTGGCCAGGGCCGCGATGGAGTCAGGCTGGTAGGCGGTAGACATGCACAAACCTCGGGCGCGAAGCCGGAATGAAGATGAAGGAGATGGCCGCTATTGTCGCGGCTGGAGGCCCGTGACAGCAAGCGGGGTGATGGGGGAGGCGCCTTGCGGCGGGAGTGTCGGCACAGCCGCCGGAATCAGAGCCCCGAAACGCCACGACCCCCGCCGAGGCGAGGGTCGTGGGTGAGTCATGTCAGGCGAACCTGAAAGGCATCATGCGCCTTTCTTGGTTGGCTCGGCATTCTCGATCTGACGGGTGATGACGTACTGCTGAGCGATCGACAGTGTGTTGTTGACGATCCAGTACAGCACCAGACCCGCCGGGAACCACAGGAAGAAGAAGGTGAAGACGATCGGCAGCATCTTCATTATCTTCGCCTGAGTGGGGTCCGGAGGCGTCGGGTTCAGCTGCTGCTGAATGAACATCGTCAGGCCCATGATGATCGGTAGGATGAACAGCGGGTCCTTCACTGACAGATCCTGGATCCACAGCATGAACGGTGCGTGGCGCAGTTCGACGGATTCCATCAGCATCCAGTACAGGGCGATGAAGACCGGCATCTGGATCAAGATCGGCAGACAGCCACCCAGCGGATTGATCTTCTCCGTCTGGTAGAACTTCATCATCTCCTGGGAGACCTTCTGGCGGTCGCTGCCGTACTTTTCCTTGATGCGCTGCATCTCGGGGCCCATCTTGCGCATCTTGGCCATCGAGCGGTACGCGGTCGCGGACAGCGGGAACAGCACGACCTTGACGAGAACGGTCAGCAGGATGATGGAGGCACCCCAGTTGCCGACCAGCGCGTGGATGTGCTCCAGCAGCCAGAACAGCGGGTTGGCCAGGAACCACAGCCAGCCGAAGTCGACAACCAGCTCCAGGTAGGGAGCGGTCGCTTCCAGCTGGTCCTGATCCTTCGGGCCAACGAACAGGGTCGCGCCGAGCTCAGCCTGCTGACTCGCGGCGATCTGGGTCGTCGGGCTCGCGAAGGCGGCGACATTGCGGTTCTGCTTGTCGACGTTGGCGTAGTAGAGGTTCTTCTGGTTGTCAGCCGGCACCCAGGCAGACACGAAGTAGTGCTGGATCATGGAGACCCAGCCACCCTGGACGTCGACATTCTTGAAGCTGCCGTCCTGGATGTCTTCGAAATCGACCTTCTGGTAGTGATTCTCTTCAGAAGAGAACGCTGCCCCCAGATAGGACTTCATGCCCATGCCGCCACCGCTGGTCGGGTCCGCGCTGTTGTCACGGGCCAGCTGGCCGATGAAGCGAGCATTGATCGGCTGCTGGGTCTGGTTGTCCAGCAGGTAGTCGACCTTGATCTGGTAGCTGTCCTGGCTGACGGTGAAGCGCTTGATGACCGCAACACCATTGATGTCGGCCTTCAGGTCCACTTGCAGGCTGTCGTCACCCTCGGCAAGGGTGTAGCTGTTGCTGTCGGCAGAGAAGGCGATACGGCCCTTGTGGCCATCCAGCTGCAGGCCGGACTTGGCCACGTAGCTGCGTGACTGATTGTCGGACAGCAGCACGAAGGGCGACTCGGAAGCATTGTTCTGCTTGTGCGCGAGCAGCGCTGCATAGACCACGTCGCCGCCCTGCGGATCGATACGCAGGTCCAGCACGTCAGTCTTGACTTCAATCAGGTTGTTGCTCGGGGTGCTTGCTGCGCTATCCGGCGTGGAGAGGCCGGTATCGCCATTGGCAGTCGTGCTGCTGCTCGGGGCTTCAAGGCCTTGCGCAGTGGCATTGGCGGCCTGAGAGGCAACCTGGGGAGCCTGTGTTTCCGCAGCCGGCTGGTCGTAGTCCTTGTTCCACTGGACCACCATCAGATAGGCGACAACCGCAAGCGGAATCACGAGGAGTAATCGTTTGACGTCCATGGTGTATACCCGTTGGAGGGTGAATCAATCTGGCGGGGAGTCAGATGAGTCCGGTCACGAACGGTAGGGCGTATAACGAAAAAAACGCCACATGCCGGACGCACCGGGCAGGTGTCGCGTCAGGCAGGTGGCGTTGACTTGGCCGCTTTCTGGCGTCTGGCGTCCCTCTCCAGACGAGCCCACATGCCGTCCAGCTGGCGATGCAGAGTCTCGTTGTCCAGCTCGGTCACGCCTCGTTTGGCCAGTACGACGATGTCGACGGCCGGAAGGCGCTGCTGGCGGAGGCGAATGGATTCGCGCGTCAGACGTTTGAGGCGGTTGCGATCTACGGCACGGCGCACGTTCTTCTTGCTGAACACCAACCCCAGGCGGGCATGTCCCAGGTCATTCGGACACGCCAGGGCCAGAAGCCCCTTGCCGTGTACCTTGAGGGTGGTGTGATCGAAGACGTGCCGGTAATCCCCGGCAGTCAGCAAGCGAAGCTGCCGGGGAAATCCCTGACGGGACATCCGGGCCTCGATCAGGCGCTCAGACGCTTACGGCCTTTCGCACGACGACGCTGGATGACCTCACGGCCACCTTTGGTCGCCATACGAGCACGGAAACCGTGTGTGCGCTTGCGCTTCAGGACGCTCGGCTGAAATGTGCGTTTCATAGCTGCTTCTTCCCACGTGGTTGTTTGGAAAAGGTCAACGAATGTTGCCCTGTATCCACATGAGGACAGGGCAGATTGGTCAGGGGCAGGGATTCTAGTGAATCTGCAAGTGGCTTGCAATGTCGCGTTGGAAGTTGTCCACAGCCCGTTCGCGGCATTTGACGACAGATATCGTCTACGTCGCCCGCCATATGGCGCTTCGTGTCTCACGCGGATCATGCGCAAGACAGGCCTTCGGGCACAAAAAAATTCGTTTCGGCGTCCTTGAGCCAACAGGCACCGCTCGCCAGGCAAGCGATCAGCGCTTTTTCAGCGCTCAGTGGGGCTGAGTGATTGGCATCGCCCGCCATGGCGATGCGGGGGAAGGGGCAAGTCCTGTGTTCGGTCGTGAGCCTCAAGGACTCGCGTTTCTGCAGAGCGGTTGTGCACTCACGCCGCTGGCGCGTCAGTGCGCCGAAACGTCGCAGTGGATAACCCGAAATTCTGCCGGCGCTATCACAGCCCCTCGCACCTCGCGTGATTTGAAGATCGCGGGGCTACTGTCATTACTACTAGAAAGTCATTCTGAATAACCAATAACTGTAAAGGAGGGCAGTTCCTGTGGATAACCTGTTTTTTCGTATCTTGCTCAATTGCATGTCGATAGGACAGCTCTGGCGATAAGTAGTGGGCAACCTGCATTCAGCCTGTGTATGGCTATGTGTATAACTGTCGTCTTGTCCACAGTCGAAATCTTGTGCTCGGACGCTCCCCAGCTTGTCCCGATGCGGATACTTGAAGAATACCGATGTTGTCCACAGTGCTTTTTGCGGCAGATGTCGTGTGGATAACTCGTGGCTTGGCCTATACAATGGCCGCCCCTTCGACAACTGGATGTGAGGTCGC